>NZ_ML133851.1 GCF_003994255.1 Brachybacterium paraconglomeratum
CACCGTCATCGTTCGACTTGCATGTGTTAAGCACGCCGCCAGCGTTCGTCCTGAGCCAGGATCAAACTCTCCATGAAAATCATGAAAAACTATAAACCTGACAAAATAAACAAACAACCAGCATTAACTGCTGTATCATCCGTTATAATCTGCCATTCAAAATAATGGCATCGATAAACAGACACGCTATTGAGATATCAAGCAACACGCGCACTCAGCGTTCTGAACTCTTTCAAGCTCTTCACCCTGAGGCAACCCGTCTAACTTAGGACTTCCGCTCCCCCGAGTCAAATCGCTGCGGTGTGATCCGCGCCGCGATCCTCTTCCGAGAACCTTCCGTCCCAGGTCAGGACCAGTTCCAACCTCTCGACCATGGGCCGATCCGCTGTCCCGATCTCCTGGGCACGAGGAAGAACATTACGGGGGTTGCGAGGCCCCGTCAAGCCAGAACGGCCCTTTTCGAGGTGGCCTCGACCACATCGCTCCCCGTCGAGGTGCGCATCGGCCCCGACGCCGATCCTCGTCTCGCCTGTACGTGCAGGTCAGGGCGAGGATCGAGGGAGGTCAGCGAGCGGGCACCACTCCACGGTGCAGGGCGACGATGCCCCCGCTGAGGTTCCGGTACTTGACCTGCTCGAGGCCGGCCTGTGCGAACCATCCTCGCAGCGCCTCCTGGTCCGGCCAGTCCAGGATCGATTCTGCGAGGTAGTCGTAGGCGTCGGCGCTCGTGGCGACGCGTCGTGCCACGGCCGGCAGCGCACGCAGCAGGTAGTTCTCGTAGACCGTACGGAAGGGGCGCCACGTCGGGGTCGAGAACTCGCACACCACGACGCGGCCGCCCGGGCGCACCACCCGGGACATCTCTGCGAGTGCCAGGCGCGGCTCATGGACGTTGCGCAGGCCGAAGGAGATCACCGCGGCCTCGAAGGAGTCGTCCGCGAAGGGGAGGTGCTGGGCGTCGGCGCCCACGAACGGAACCGGCGCACCTCGTCGGCGGCCCTCGGTCATCATCCCGAGCGAGAAGTCGGCGGCGACCACCTGCGCGCCGGCGCGGGCGATGGCGGCGCTCGAGGTGCCGGTGCCGGCGGCGAGGTCCAGGACCTGGTCCCCCGCAGCGATGTCGAGGGACTCGACCATCTTCTCGCGCCACATCCCGACCTGCCCCATGGCGGCGACATCGTTCATCAGGTCGTAGCGGCGGGCGATGCCGTCGAACATCGTCGCGACGTCGTACGGCTGCTTCTCGAGATCGGCACGGCTCATGCCCTGATCCTCGCACGGACCGTGCCCCGGGAGCGTCAGCCGGCCCGCACTCGCGACGCTCCCCGGACCGACCGAGGCGTCGAGGCCCGTTCCTGGAAGAATGCCCCCGGGCCGCCTCGTCACCGGGCGGCCCGGACCGTCCTCGTGAGGAGAGCTCGAATGACCGCTGCCAGCACCGCTCGCACCGACGCCCTGCGCGCCCTGACCATCCCCTCGGAGCTGCTGCCCTCCGACGGACGCTTCGGCTCCGGTCCCTCCCGGGTGCGCGATGCGCAGATGGAGGCGCTCTCTTCGGTGTCCCGCACGGTGATGGGCACCTCCCACCGTCAGGCGCCGGTCAAGCAGGTCGTCGCTCGGGTCCGTCAGGGCCTGGCCGAGCTCTTCTCCCTCCCCGAGGGGTACGAGGTCGTGCTCGGCAACGGAGGCTCCACCGCGTTCTGGGACGTGGCCGCCTACGGGCTGATCGAGAAGCGCTCCCAGCACCTCGTGCTCGGCGAGTTCTCGCAGAAGTTCGCCGCAGAGACCGCCGGCGCACCGCATCTCGCCGAGCCCGAGGTCATCCGCGCCGAGCCGGGGAGCTGCCCCGCCCCGCGCGTCTCCGAGGACGTGGACGCCTATGCCTGGCCGCACAACGAGACCTCGACCGGCGTGATGGTCCCGGTCGCCCGTCCCGAGGGCGCGCGCGAGGACCAGCTCGTGCTCGTGGACGCGACCTCCGTGGCCGGCGCCGCGCAGGTGGACGTCTCGGCGACGGACGCGTACTACTTCGCCCCGCAGAAGGCCTTCGCCTCCGACGGCGGGCTGTGGCTCGCGATCCTCTCCCCCGCCGCGATCGAGCGCGCGGAGCGGCTCGGCACGGCGGAGGACCGCTGGATCCCGTCGTTCCTCTCCCTCACGGCCGCGATCGACAACTCCCGCAAGGACCAGACGCTCAACACCCCGGCGGTGGCGACCCTGGTGCTGATGGCCGAGCAGATCGAATGGATGCTCTCCCAGGGCGGTCTCGCCTGGGCGGACTCCCGCACCCGCACGACCAGCGGCATGCTCCAGGCCTGGGCGGAGCGGCGCGGGGAGATCACCCCCTTCGTCGCGGACCCGGCGGCGCGCTCGCAGGTCGTGACCACCCTCGACGTCGACGACTCGATCGACGCCACGGCGATCACCTCCGTGCTGCGTTCCCACGGGGTCGTCGACATCGAGCCCTACCGCAAGCTCGGACGCAACCAGCTGCGCATCGCGACCTTCCCGGCCGTGGACGAGCAGGACGTCGCCGCGCTGATCGCGGTCCTGGACCACGTGCTCGACCGCTCGGCCGACGCCGTCTCCTGAGCAGCTCGCCGGGCCGGGCGGCTCCCGCGCGCTGACCGCTGCATGTCGGCCCGCCTGGCCGCGAGACCACGAAGGGCCCCGTCCGAGGACGGGGCCCTTCGTGCATGGGGCGCGTGGGCAGGAAGTCCGTTCGGTCCTGCGGAGCGGCTGCCAATGGACCCGGGGCGGGCGGAGCCGCGCGTCGTCGTCCACCCGGCCCCGCCACGGCGTCCCGTCGCTCCCACGGCGACGCCTCGACTCCCCCGCTGCTGCGCCCCGTCAGTCCCGCGGCGGGACCAGCGTGCGCCGCAGCAGGGCGGTCGCCTCGCGCAGGCTCTCCCGCTCCGCGGCGCTGATCCCGTCGAGACGGGAGCGCAGCCAGGCGTCCCGCTCCGCGCGGCCGGCCCGCACGAGCTCCCTGCCCCGGTCGGTGAGGGTCACCCGCACCTGCCGACCGTCCTCGGGGTGGGCGGAGCGGCGGACGAGCCCCGCCTCCTCGAGGCGGCCGAGCACGCGGGTCATCACCGGGGGGCTCACGTGCTCGAAGTCGGCCAGCGTCCCCGGGGTGGACTCCTCCGCCCGGTCCAGGTGCGCGAGCACCGAGAACTGCGAGGCGGAGACCGCGTGCGAGGCGGTGTGCGAGCGCAGGATCCGCGAGGAGACCAGCAGCAGGCGCTGCAGCTCGGCGGCGAGCTCGGCGATCTCGGCCTCCGCCCCCGGGATCGGTCACAGCAGCAGGCCCTCGACCGCGCCGCGCAGGAAGTACGCGACGAACATCAGGGCGATCACGTACATCAGCCAGTGGATCGAGCGTGCCTTGCCCCGCACCAGCTTCAGCAGCACGTACATGATGAAGCCGGCGCCCATGCCCACGGTGATCGAGTACGCGAAGGGCATCAGGATGATCGTGAGGAAGGCGGGGATCGCGATCTCGACGTCGGTGAAGTCGATGTCGGTGATCTGGGTCATCATCAGGAAGCCGACCATCACCAGCGCCGGGGTCGCCGCCTCGTAGGGCACCATGCCCACGAGCGGCGAGAGGAGGGTCGAGAGCAGGAACAGCACGCCGACGACCACGGCGGACAGCCCGGTGCGCGCGCCCTCGGCGACGCCGGAGGTGGACTCGACGAAGCTCGTGTTCGAGGAGACTCCGCCCATGCCGCCGGCGATCGCCGCCGCGGAGTCGACCACGAGGATCCGCTGGGAGTGCGGGATGTCGCCCTGCTCGTCGACGAGGTCCGCCCCCGCGGCGACCCCGACCATGGTGCCCATGGTGTCGAAGAAGTCGGCCAGCAGCAGCGAGAAGACGATGACGCTCGCGCCGACCGCTCCCGCGGCGGTGATCCCGCTGATCGGGTCGACGGTCAGCAGCGTGGAGAAGTCGGGCAGCTGGACCGGGAACTCGGAGACGGCCGGGACGTTCATCGCCCACCCGCCCGGATTGCCGGGGCCGTCGGTGCCGGCCGGGGCGAAGGCGCCCAGGTGGAGCACGCGCTCGATCACGATCGACAGCGCGGTCGCGGTGACGATGGCGATGAGGATCGCGCCGGGGACCTTGCGCACCCAGAGCACGAACATGAGCAGCAGCCCGGCGACGAACACGAAGGTGGGCCAGCCGGTGAGGGACCCGTCGTTGCCGAGCTGGACCGGGGTGCCGTTCGCGGTCGTCACGAACTTCGCGTTGTACAGGCCCAGGAAGGCGATGAACAGCCCGATGCCGACGGCGATCGCGGTCTTGAGGAAGGCCGGGACGGCGTCGAAGACGGCCTTGCGGAAGCCGCTGAGCACCAGCAGCAGGATGACGACGCCCTCGATGACGACGAGGCCCATGGCACCGCCCCAGGTCATGCCCGGCAGCGGGACGACGGAGTAGGCGAGATAGGCGTTCAGCCCGAGCCCGGCGGCCAGTGCCAGCGGGAACTTCGCCCACGCCCCCATGAAGATGCTCAGCAGTCCTGCGATGAGCGCGGTGCCGGCGGCGACGGCGGGGAGGTTCGGCTCGGTGCCGCCGCCGAGGTACATCCCGGTCGAGTCCGGGACCGTGCCGATGATCAGGGGGTTCAGCACCACGATGTAGCACATCGAGAAGAAGGTGACGATGCCGCCGCGGATCTCCCGGGGGATCGTCGAGCCGCGTGCGGTGATGTGGAACCAGCGGTCCAAGGCGCCGCGCGGCGCCTCGGGGGTCGTGGTCGCGGCGTCGGGGGCTGTGCGAGAGGAGGAGGGGGAGGGATCGGCCTGCTGCATGAGGGCGATCGTATCGGCCCTGCGCCCACCGGGCCCCTGCCGGGGAGGGGGGTCCCGCCCGGGACCCGGTGGTATCGGTCTCAGTGGGAGCGCGCGGCGCGCTCGGCCTCCTCGAGGCGGCGCTCGTGGCGGTAGTCCTCGTGCAGCTCGAGGCGGGAGGCGGCGGCCTCGTCGGCGACGACGACGACCTCGGGGTGCATCTGCAGCACGGTCGCGGGCCAGCGCGCGCTGATCCCGCCCTCGACGAGCTGGGCGATGGCCGCGGCCTTGTTCTCCCCGGAGGCGACCAGCACGATCCGCCGTGCCTCGAGGATGGTCCCTAGCCCCTGGCTGAGGGCCTGGATCGGGACGTCCTCGGGGCTGGCGAAGTAGCGCGAGTTGTCGGCGATGGTCGAGCGGGTCAGGCCCACGACCCGGGTGCGGGAGCCGAGGGAGCTGCCGGGCTCGTTGAAGGCGATGTGGCCGTTGGAGCCGATGCCGAGGACCTGCACGTCCACTCCGCCGGCGTCCCGGATGCGTCCGTCATAGGCCACGGCCTCGGCGTGCGGGTCCTCGGCGGTGCCGTCCGGGGAGTCGACCCTCTCCTCGGGCAGGTCGATGTGGTAGACGAGGTTCTCGCGGATGAAGCGGTGGTAGCTCTGCTCGTGCTCGTCGGGCAGGCCCACGTACTCGTCGAGGAGGAAGGCGCGCGCGTCGGCGAAGGAGAGCCCCTCCTCGCGGTGGCGGCGGATCAGCTCCTGGTACGCGGACAGCGGCGAGGAGCCGGTCGCCAGGCCCAGCACCGGGCCCCGGTCGTCCGCCTGCTCGAGGACGCGCTGGATCTCGTCGGCGACGACGACGCCTCCGGCCGCGGCGTCCTCCACGATGTGGATCTGCATGGTCCTGCCCCTCTCCGGCCGTGCGCCGGATGCTCTGCGCCGCGCCGCTGCCGCGTGCGCGAACGTGCTCGTCTGCGTGACCCTCCGAGGATACTCGCTCACACGGGCCTCGAACATGACGACGCCGCCGCCCCGTGAGGGGCGACGGCGTCATGTCGCGGGGACGCTCAGCGGCGTCCCGCGCGGATCACTTCTTCTTGCCGGAGCTCGCGGCGAGCTCGAAGGCGGCGCGCGGGGTCTCCGCCTGCGGGATGCCGATGATGTCGCGGCGGGAGACGAGGTTGCCCACCCAGCCTGCGGCCACGGAGACCTTCCGGCCGAGGGTCGGCATCGCGTACAGGTGGTACGAGCGGGCCATCGCCCAGGCCGGGAGGCCGCGGATGTCCAGCTCCTTCTCGCCGAGCATCAGGCGGCCGACGCCCTTGTACATGCCGAGGGTCGCGAAGACGCCGAGGTTCTTGTGGTAGTAGTCCACCAGCGGGCGGCCCTGGACGGAGCGCGCGATGTTGTCGGCCAGGCGCTTGGCCTGGCGCACCGCGTGCTGGGCGTTGGGCGGGCAGAACTTGCCCTCGCCCGAGGCGAGGTCCGGCACGGCGGCGCAGTCGCCGGCGGCGAAGACGTCGTCGAAGGGGCCGTCCTCGCCGTTGACGCGCAGGTCGGGCAGGACCTGGACCTTGCCCATGAGCGGGCCGCGCTCGGTGACGATCGGGAGGTCGGAGGTCTCCTCGTCGAAGAGCACCGGGTTCGGCTTGACGCCCGCGTTCCACACGAGCAGGTCAGTCTCGAACTCGTCGCCGTCGCTGGTCTTGATCACGCCGTTCTCGGCGGAGTTCAGGAAGGTCTCGAGCTTGACCTCGATGCCGCGCTCGCGCAGCCGGTTCAGCACGTAGGCGCGCTGGTCCTCGGTGAGCTCCGGGAAGATGAAGGGGGCGCCGTCGACGAGCACGAAGCGGATGTCGGAGGCGTGGAGGTCGGGGTAGTAGCGCAGGGCGTCGCGCACCATGTCCTCGGCCTCGGACACGGCCTCGCCGCCGGCGAAGCCGCCGCCGATGAAGGTGAAGGTGAGCAGGCGCTTGCGGAGCTTGGGATCCTTCGTGGTCGCCGCCTCGGCGAGGTTGGCGAGGATGCGGTCGCGGACGGCCGCGGCCTCCTCGACCTGCTTGAAGCCGATCGCGTTCTCGGCCAGGCCCGGGATCGGGAGCAGACGCGGGACGGCGCCGAGGCCCACTACGAGGTAGTCGTAGGAGATATCGAGCTGCTCGCCCTCCTCGGTGTCCACCACCACGGTGTGCTCGGCGCTGCGGATCGCCGCGACGGAGCCGGTGACGACCTTGGTGCCGGTGAGGATCTTGCGCAGCGGCGCGAGCACGTTGCGGGGATCGATGCTGCCGGCGCCGACCTCGGGGAGGAAGGGCGCGTAGGTCATGTACGGGCGCGGGTCGACGACGGTGATCGCGACCTCCGCTCCGAGCGTCTTGCGCAGCTCGGACGCAGTGGTCATGCCGACGGAACCGCCGCCGAGGATGAGGACATGGGGCTTGCCGCCGAAGGTGTTGGTCATGGACCACAGCCTAGGACCGTATGGTCGCTGAGACAAAAGCACCTCGTCAGGTGGTCACCGCCCGACGCGCGGAGGGTCTCAGGGCACGTGGTCGAGCAGATCCAGCGCCATCCCGTCGAGGATGTCGTGCTCGCTCGTGCGGGTCTCGGTGATGCCGGAGGCTGCGGCGACGCGCTCGACGATGCGCGACCAGATCAGTGCGCCCGCGCCGATGACGTCGATGCGCCCGGGGTGGATCACCTGGTGGCGCGCCCGTTCCTCGCGGGTCTCCCGCAGCAGCGTCTCGCACAGCGCGCGGACCTCGTCGACGGGCAGGGCGGCGCCGTGGGTGACATCGGGACGATAGTCCCGGATCCCGGTGGCGACCGCGGTGACCGTGGTCACGGTCCCGGCGACGCCGACGAGCGAGGCGACCCGCTCCAGCGGGATCGCCTCCGCGGCCTCGTCCAGCAGGGCGTCGATGTCCGCCGTGGCGGCGGCGATCTCGTCGGCGGCGGGCGGGTCGGAGCGCAGGTGGCGCTCGGTGAGGCGGACCGATCCCATGTCCAGGCTGATCCGGTGGGTGGGGGCGGTGGTGCCGAGCACCAGCTCGGTGGAGCCGCCGCCGATGTCGACCACCAGCGCGGGTCCGGCGGGCAGGCCCTCGACGGTGCTGACCGCGCCGCGGTAGGACAGCTCCGCCTCCTCCTGGCCGGAGATGACCTCGGGGTCGATGCCGAGGATCGCGCGGATGCCGGAGATGAAGTCCTCGCGGTTGGAGGCGTCGCGGGTCGCGGAGGTGGCCACGAAGCGGACGTCCTCGCGGCGCACGCCGTGGTGCTCCACCAGCGCCTGGTATCGGCGGGCGGCGTCCAGCGTGCGCTCGACGGCGACGGGGTCGAAGCGCCCGGTGCGGTCCACGCCGAGCCCGAGGCGGACCATCTCCAGGTGCCGCTCGAGGTCGACGAGGCGCCCGGTGGCCTCGTCGCGCCGGGCGATCAGCAGGCGGATCGAGTTGGTGCCGCAGTCGATCGCGGCGACGGGCGCGCTCATCGTCCCTCCTCGCCCTCGTCGGTGCGGTGCTCGTCGGGGTCGGTCCCGGGCTCCTCGTCCTGGCAGCGGCACACGAGCTCGGGCGCGGCGCCGTCGATCATCGCGAGCACCTGGTCACCGACGGGGTTGATGCCCGGTCCCTCGGCGAGGGACTGGCCGGCGAGGGCGTGGAGGCACTTGACGCGCGTGGGCATGCCGCCGGCGCTGACGTGCGCGACCTCCTCCGCCTCGCCGATCTCGGCACGGCGCGCCAGGTAGCGCTCGTGCGCCGCGCGGTACGGGGCGGCGAGCTGCTCGTCGCTCTCGAGACGCTCGGTGAGCTCGGCCATCAGACCGGTCGCCTCGAGCCGGGAGAGCTCGAGGGTGAGCCAGGGAAGGGTGAGGTACAGCGAGGTCGGGAACGGGGTGCCGTCCTCGAGGCGCGGCGCGGTGCGCACCACGGCGGGGCGCCCGCAGCCGCAGCGCCTGGCGATCGAGACGACGCCGCGCATGTCGCGGCCGAGCTGGAGGCGCATGATCTCGAGGTCGCTCGGCGAGGCGGGCGTCTCGTGGGGAAGGGGGGCGAGTGAGGTCACTGGTCGTCGTCCTGATCGGTGGTGTCGGCGGGGTCCTCGGCCGGGACGTCCTCGTCGGTCGAGCCGGTCTCGTCGGGGATGTCCTCGGGGGTCAGGCGGCTCGAGCCCTCGACGCTCTCCCAGAGGGTCGAGTACCACTCGCCCTCCTTCGCGGCCTCCTCGGCCTGCTGCGCCTCGGTGAGAGGGACGTCCTGGCCGGAGGTGTCGGTGAGGCGGTACTGGGTCTCCCCCGGCATCGCGAACAGGAGGCGCTCGCGGGCACGGGCGGCGACATAGGTGGGGTCCTCCCACTGCGCGACCTGCTCGCGCAGGTCCTCGACCTCCGCCTCCTGCTGGGCGACCTGGCCCTGCAGGTCGGACAGCTTCTGGCGCTGGGCCACGTAGGAGTTCACCGTCGGCACGAGGGCCGCCAGCGCCACCACGACGAGAGCGACCAGCACGAGGGTGCGGCGCGTGATCGTGATGCCGGGCCCGTCCGGGCCGTCGGCGCGGGACGGGGCGGTGGCGGGGCGGGAGGCGGCGGCGGGGCCCCGGCTGCGGTCGCCGCCGGTTCCGGCGGAGGCGGACTGCCTGGTCCCGCCGGGGCGGACGGCACCGCCGCGGCCGGGGGCGGCCGACGGGCGCGAGGTCGAGCGCGCACCGGTGCGACGGGCCCCGGACGCGGCGACCGGGCGCCTCGTCGATCGCGGGGCGCCCGGTCGTCTGCTGCTCATGCGCTAGAGGATACGGCCTCCGCCTGGACGCGCCGCGCGGGAAACGCGGTGCGCCCGGGCGGCGGAGATCACGCCGTGTAGCGCGGGAAGGCGGAGGCGCCGGCGTAGCGGGCGGCCTCGCCGAGCTCCTCCTCGATGCGGAGCAGCTGGTTGTACTTGGCCACGCGCTCGCCGCGGGCGGGGGCGCCCGACTTGATCTGGCCGCAGTTGGTCGCCACGGACAGGTCGGCGATGGTGGTGTCCTCGGTCTCGCCGGAGCGGTGGGACATCATGGCCTTGAAGCCCGCGCGGTGCGCGAGGTCGACGGCGTCGAGGGTCTCGGAGAGCGAGCCGATCTGGTTGACCTTGACCAGCAGCGCGTTGCCGGCGCCCTCGTCGATGCCGCGGCCGAGGCGCTCGGGGTTGGTGACGAAGAGGTCGTCGCCCACGAGCTGCGTCTTGGTGCCGAGGCGCTCGGTGATGGCCTTCCAGCCGTCCCAGTCCTCCTCGTCCAGCGGGTCCTCGATGGAGACCAGCGGGTAGGCGTCGACGAGCTCGGCGTAGTAGTCCACCATCTCGGCGGAGGTCTTCTTCGCGCCCTCGAAGGTGTAGGCGCCGTCCTCGAAGAACTCGGAGGCCGCGACGTCGAGCGCGAGCGCGACGTCCTTGCCGGCCTCGAAGCCGGCCTTGCCGATGGCCTCGACGATCAGGTCGAGCGCGGCGCGGTTGGAGTCGAGGTTCGGGGCGAAGCCGCCCTCGTCGCCGAGACCGGTCGCCAGGCCCCGCTCCTTGAGCACGGCCTTCAGCGCGTGGTAGACCTCGGCGCCGACGCGCATGGCCTCGGAGAAGGTCTCCGCGCCGATCGGCGCGATCATGAACTCCTGGATGTCGACGTTGGAGTCCGCGTGGGAGCCGCCGTTGAGGATGTTCATCATCGGGACGGGCAGGATGTGCGCGTTCGGGCCGCCGACGTACTGGTACAGCGGCACGCCCGCGGAGGCCGCGGCGGCGCGCGCCACGGCGAGGGAGACGCCGAGGATGGCGTTCGCGCCGAGGGTGCCCTTGTTCTTGGTGCCGTCGAGATCGAGCATCGCCTGATCGATCGCGCGCTGCTCCTGGACGTCCATGCCGTGGATCGCCGGCAGGATCTCGGTGATCACGGCGTTGACGGCGTCGAGCGTGCCCTTGCCGAGGTAGCGGTCCTTGTCGCCGTCGCGGCGCTCGACGGCCTCGAACTGGCCGGTGGAGGCGCCGGAGGGGACCGCCGCGCGCTCGAACGTGCCGTCGTCGAGCAGGATCTCGACCTCGACGGTGGGGTTGCCGCGCGAGTCGAGGATCTCTCGTGCGAGGAGTGCTTCGATCAGGGCTGCCATGGGCTGTTCCTTCCTTCGGTGATGAAGTTCGAATCGTCCGGTCGGCGCTGACCGTCCGCCAGACAGTCTAGGCCGAGCGGCGCCCGCCACGCGCCCCCGTGCCCGCGGTTGCGGCCGGAGGGCGCCGACGGCGGACGAGTGCCCCGGTCAGGCGCCGGTGCCCTGCTCGAGCTCGCGGACGGTCCTCGCGAGCAGGGCGCGCAGCGCGGTCTCGGGATCGTCGTCGCGGCCCTCGGCGGCCACGACCAGGTCGAGCAGCGCCCGGCCGAGGTCGCCACCCCAGTCGCCGGCGTCCTCGGCCGCGGCCGCGGCGTCGGCCGCCGCGAGCAGCTGCTCGAGCCCGCCCGCCGACCGGGCGCGGTGGACGATCTTCGCCGTCGTCTGCAGGGCGGGCAGCTCGGCGGGGATCCCCTCGGCCCAGCCGCGGGGGCGCGCCGGAGCCGCCCCGGCGCGCCCCTGCTCCTGCAGGTCCTGCTGCTTCTCCTGCGCCTTGACGGCGTGCCACTGCGCGATGATCTGCTCGACGTCGGCGGGGTTCTCGAGCGCCTGATCGGGCGCGTCGCCGAAGACGTGCGGGTTGCGCCGCTCCATCTTCGCGACGAAGGAGCGGGCCACGTCGTCCACGTCCCAGGCCGGCTCCTCCTCCTGGCCCACGCGCGCGTGGAAGAGGATCTGGAAGAGCAGGTCGCCGAGCTCGTCGGGCAGCGCCCCGGGGCCGTGGCCGGCGGGGTCGTCGATCACCTCGAGCACCTCGTGGGTCTCCTCGAGGAGGTAGCGCGCGAGCGAGGCGTGGGTCTGCCGGTGGGTCCAGGCGTCGCCGCTCGGCGCCCGCAGCGCCTCCATCACCTCCACGGCCCGCAGCAGGGCGCTGCCGCGCGGTGCGGGATCGGTCGGGTCGGGGCGCTGCGCGGTGCTCACGAGGGCGAGGCTACTTCCTCGCCGGCCCCGACCCCGCCTCCGCCTGCACGACGGGCGCGGAGATCTGCTCGGCCGCGGAGGGCACGAGCACGCGCAGCACCTCGCGCGCCCACTCGAGCAGCGCGTGGTCGCGCAGCTCGGTGCCGCCGAAGCGGGAGGTCATCGGGCGGGGCACGAGCACATGGCGCAGGGCGGGCTTGAGCAGCGTGCCCGGGTACAGGCGCTTCATCCGCATCGCGACGGAGTCGGCGGGCTCGAGATGGGCGAAGCGGATCATCTTGCCCTGGGCCTGGACCTCGTCCACCCCGGCGGCGCGGGCGTCGATCCGGAAGCGGGCCACGTCCAGCAGCACCTCCACCGGCGCGGGCAGCGGGCCGTAGCGGTCCGCGAGCTCGGCACGGACCTGCTCGATCTCGGAGACCTCGCGCACCGCGGAGAGCTTCGCGTAGGCCTCGAGCCGCAGTCGCTCGGAGCCGATGTAGTCGTGCGGGACGTGCGCGTCCAGCGGTAGCTCGACTCGGATCTCCTTCTCCGGCGCGCTCGCCTCGCCCCGGAAGGCCGCGACGGCCTCCCCGACCATGCGCACGTAGAGGTCGAAGCCCACGCCGGCGATGTGTCCGGACTGCTCGCCGCCGAGCAGGTTGCCGGCGCCGCGGATCTCGAGGTCCTTCATCGCCACCTGCATGCCGGCGCCGAGGTCGGTGTTGGTGGCGAGGGTGGTGAGGCGGTCGTGGGCGGTCTCGGTGAGCGGCTTGCCCGCGTTGTAGAGGAAGTAGGCGTAGGCGCGCTCGCTCGAACGGCCCACGCGCCCGCGCAGCTGGTGCAGCTGCGAGAGCCCGAAGCGGTCCGCGTTCTCGACGATCAGGGTGTTGGCGTTGGCGATGTCGAGGCCGGTCTCGACGATCGTGGTGCACACGAGCACGTCGAAGTCCCGCTCCCAGAAGTCGACGATCACGCGCTCGAGCTGGTGCTCGTTCATCTTGCCGTGGGCGACGGCGACGCGGGCGTCCGGCACCAGCTCGCGCAGGTGCGCGGCGACGCGGTCGATGTCCTCGACCCGGTTGTGGATGTAGAACACCTGCCCCTCGCGCAGCAGCTCGCGCCGGATCGCGGCGGCGATCTGGCGATCCTCGTCGGCGCCGACGTAGGTCAGCACCGGATGGCGCTCCTCGGGCGGGGTCGCGAGGATGGACATCTCCCGGATGCCGGTCACGGCCATCTCGAGCGTGCGCGGGATGGGGGTCGCCGACATCGACAGCACGTCCACGTTCGTGCGCAGCGCCTTGAGCGTCTCCTTGTGCTCGACGCCGAAGCGCTGCTCCTCGTCAATGATCAGCAGCCCCAGGTCCTTGAAGCGCACATTGCCGGTGAGCAGGCGGTGGGTGCCGATCACGACGTCGACGCTCCCCTCGCGCAGCCCCTCGACCGTCGCCTCGGAGTCGGCGGCGGACTGGAAGCGGCTGAGCCCCTTCACGGTCACGGGGAAGCCCGTGTACCGCTCGGAGAAGGTGTCGAGATGCTGCTGGGCCAGCAGCGTCGTCGGGGCGAGCACGGCGACCTGCTTGCCGTCCTGGACGGCCTTGAAGGCGGCGCGCACCGCGATCTCCGTCTTCCCGTAGCCGACGTCGCCGAGGATCAGGCGGTCCATCGGGACCGGCTTCTCCATGTCCTTCTTGACGTCCTCGATGGTGGAGAGCTGGTCCGGGGTCTCGACGAACTCGAAGGAGTCCTCGAGCTCCCGCTGCCAGGGGGAGTCGGGACCGAAGGCGTGGCCGGGCGCGGACTGCCGGGCGGAGTACAGGCGCACCAGCTCGTCGGCGATCTCGCGGATCGCCTTGCGGGCCCTGGACTTGGTCTTCGCCCAGTCGGCGCCGCCCATGCGGTTGACGGACGGCTCCTCGCCGCCGACGTACTTGGTGACCTGGTCGAGCTGGTCGGAGGGGACGTAGAGCCGGTCGCCGGGCTGGCCCTTCTTCGAGGCCGCGTACTCGATGACGAGGTACTCGCGGGTGGTGCGCTTCGCGCCGGTGCCGACGGTGCGGCTGGTCATCTCCACGAAGCGGCCCACGCCGTGGTGGGCGTGGACGACGTGGTCGCCTGGCCGCAGCTGGAGCGGGTCGACCACGTTGCGGCGGCGGGAGGGCATCCTCCGCTCCTCGCCGCGGCGCGCCCCGGACTTGCCGGTGAGGTCGCGCTCGGAGGCGAGGACCAGCTTCAGGTCCTCGGCGACGAGCCCCTCCGCGAAGGGGCCGACGGTGACGACGGCCTCGCCGGGCTCGACGGGTCCCTCGAGCCGCTCGGCGAAGACGGCCGCCATGCCCTCGCCGCGGAGGTTCTCGGCCGCGTGGCGGGCCCCGCCCGTGCCGGCCATGGTCGCGAGGACGGACCAGCCGTCGGCGCGGCGGCGCTCGAGGTCCTTCGCGGCGTCGGCGGGCTTGCCGGAGTAGCCGGGGTGGGTGGACGTGCTCGAGGTGGTCAGGTCGAGGTCGGCGTCGAGGCCGAAGGCGGCCAGGGTGAACCAGGCGCGGCCGCCCTCGAGGGCGTGGCCCTTCGCCTCCGACAGGGGCACGAAGCTCGCCGCCCCCACGTCGATCGGGAGCCCGCCTCCGGCGGCGGCGCTGGACCAGGCGGCGGCGAGGAACTCGTCGGTCGTGGCGACGAGCTCCTCGGAGCGGGCGCGCGCCTTCTCCGGGTCGACGACGAGGAAGCGGGCGCCGGCGGGGAGCACGTCGGCGACCTGCTCCATGCCGTCCACGAGGACGGGGCTGAGGGACTCCATGCCGTCGGCGGCGATGCCGTCGGCGATGCGCAGCAGCAGGTCGCGCACGCCGGGCAGCTCCTCGGCGCGGGCGCGGGCGCGCTCGCGCACCGAGGGGGTCAGCAGGATCTCCCGGCAGGGCGGGGCGTCGAGCCCGTGCGGGACGGGATCGAGCGAGCGCTGGTCGGCGACGGCGAAGTACCGCACGTCGTCGATCTCGTCCCCGAAGAGGTCCACGCGCACGGGATGCGGCTCGGTGGGCGGGAAGACGTCCAGGATCCCGCCGCGCACCGCGAACTCGCCGCGCTTCTCGACCATGTCCACGCGCACGTAGGCGGCGTCGACGAGCTCCTGCTCCAGGTCCTCGAGGGGGTGCTCCTCCCCCACCAGCGCCCGGACGGGACGGAGCTCGCCGAGGCCGGTCGCGATCGGCTGGAGCAGGGAGCGCACGGGCATCAGCAGCACGTGCACCGGGTCCTCGTTCTCCGGATGGGCGATGCGGCGCAGGGTCTTCAGGCGCTTCGCGACGGTGTCGGCGCGCGGGGAGAGCCGCTCATGGGGCAGGGTCTCCCAGGCGGGCAGCTCGGCGACGTGCGCGGTGCCGACGAGGGCGCTCAGCGCCGCGCGGAGGTCCTCGGCGGCGCGGGTGGTGGAGGTGACCACGACCAGCGGCGACTCGGCGCTCGCGCGTCGCGCGAGATCGGCGACGACGAAGGGGAACAGCGCGGTCGCGGCGACGATGTCCCCGCCCGGGCCACGGTCCTCGTCCGCGCCGGCGGACTCGACGAGCTCGCGGATCGCGGTGAGATCGGCACCCTCGGCGAGGCGCGCGAGCAGCGGGGCGAGCGGCGGGGCGGACCGCTCGGCGCTCACGGCATCGGAGCCTGCGCCGGAGGCCCGTCCGGTGCGTGCGGCGTCGGTCGGCGCGGTCATCGGTCCTCCCGGGAGTGGAAGCGCTGCTGGGCGGCGGTGAGGCCCTCGAGGACGACGGCCTCGACGGCGTCGGCGGCGTCCGAGATCAGCAGCTCGAGCGTGCGGCGCTCGGTGGAGGTGAAGGGGGCGAGCACGTGGTCGGCGGTGTCGCGGCCGCCCGGAGGTCGGCCCACTCCGACGCGGACGCGCAGGTAGTCCTTGGTGCCCAGCGCCTTGGAGATGTCGCGCAGGCCGTTGTGGCCGCCCTCGCCGCCGCCGCGCTTCAGGCGCACCGCGTCGAAGGGGATGTCGACCTCGTCGTGGACGACGACGACCTGCTCGGGGTCGATGCCGTAGTACGCGGCCAGCGCCTTCACCGGACCGCCGGAGACGTTCATGTAGGTGGTGGTCTTCGCGAGGATCACCCGCTCGCCGGCGCCGGGGGCGCCGAGGCGGCCCTCCAGCACGACGGCCTGCGCCCGCTTGGCGGCGGCGAATCGCCCGCCGGCGGCGTCGGCGATGTGGTCCAGGACCATCTGGCCGATGTTGTGCCTGGTCGCGGCGTACTTCGGGCCGGGGTTGCCCAGGCCCACCACCAGGTACGGCCCGGGGCGGCGCTCGCTCACGGTCATGATGCTCCTCGTTCTCACCGGTGCGCGGCGGCGCACGACCCCGGACACCGTACCGGGGCGCCGCGCGATGCGCGACGCCCCGGCAGGCGGTGTGTGAGCAACGGAGCGGGACGGGGAGCCGACGGGCGTCCTGCCCGCGCTCCCCGTCCCGGAGGGGTCACTCCTCCTCGGAGCCCTCGGAGGACTCGGCGCCCTCGGCCTCGGTCTCGCCCTCGGCGCCCTCGGCGTCCTCGTCGACGACCGGCTCGAGGTCCTCCTCGGCCACGTGCGGCACCATGACGGAGACCACGAGGATCTCGGCGTCGGTGACGAGCTCGGCGTCGCCCGGGAGGACGACGTCGCCGGCGAAGAGCTGGTAGCCCTCCTCCTTGCCCTCGACGTCGATCTCGATCTGCTCGGGGACCTTGAGCGCGTCGACCGAGAGGGTCAGCGACTGCAGGTCGACCATCGCGACCGCGGGGGACACGGCCTCACCGGCCAGGACGACGGGGATGTCGACCTCGACCTTCTCGCCCTTCTTGACGATGATCAGGTCGAGGTGGTTCAGCGAGCGCTTGAGCGGGTGGCGCTGGATCTCCTTGATCAGGGCCAGGTGGGAGGTGCCGTCGGCGAGCTGCAGCTCGAGGAGGGCGTTGGGGTTGCGGGCCGCGAGCGCGGTCTCGTGACCGGGCAGCGACAGGTGCAGCGGGGCCTCGCCGTGGCCGTACAGGACGGCGGGGACGCGGCTCTCGGCGCGCAGACGGCGGGCAGCGCCCTTGCCGAAGTCCTCGCGCAGTTCGACGTTCAGCTTCTCAGCCATGGTGGTGCTCCTCGTGGATGCGGGGCTCGACGATGAGCGACGCCACGGGGCACAGGGAGGGCACGCCTCCCGGAGATCCGCACCGCGTCGATCACGGAGGGGGCAGGACCCCTCCCTCGCCGAAGTGACGCGCAGACACTACCACGCAGCCGCCCTCCCGGTGCCGGGGAGCCGGGCGGACGTGAGCGGCGCCGCACGCGGCGGCAGCCCCGCACCCGGCCGTCTCATCCCCCACCCACCCCTCACACTTCCCGACGGGACCAACGTCCCTGCAGGTCAGGAGGACGAATCGGTGACCTTGGTCCCCGCGCGGACCGGCCGGTCGGGCCTACCGTTGTTCTTGTCAGGACGACACCGCTGACATGGACATCATCGACATCACCGAGATCCGGGCACCGACCGGGTCGACACCGAAAGGCAGCTGCCGTGAGCGCCTCCGCCGCCACCCCCGCCGCTGCGACTCCCGCCCGCCCCGCCACCGCCGCCGAGCTGACCGCCACGCGGAAGGCGGGCTGGGGCTACACGCTCCTGGGCGTGACGCGCCTGATGGTCGGCTTCACCTTCCTGTGGGCCTTCCTGGACAAGACCTTCGGCCTCGGCTTCGCGACCCCGCCCGAGGGCGCCTGGCTGAACGGCGGCTCCCCCACCGCGGGCTTCCTCGGCGGCTCGATCGAGGGCGGCAACCCCTTCGCGGACGTGTGGAGCGTCTTCCTCTCGATCAACCCGCTCACGGACGTGCTGTTCATGCTCGGCCTGCTCGGCGTGGGCCTGGCGTTCATGCTCGGCATCGGCACCCGCGTCGCCGCCGTCTCGGCCGCCGCGATGCACACGCTCATGTACCTCGCCGCGTTCCCGATGTCGACCAATCCGCTCTACGACACCCACCTGCTGCTCGCGGTCGCCGTCCTCGCGATGGCGGGCCTGGCCGCCGGTGACCACATCGGCCTCGGCAGGCAGTGGAGCCGCCTCGTCAGGGGCAACCGGTTCCTGATCTGAGCCCCGGCACCACCCCGCCGCACGACGAAGCGGCCCCGTTCCCCGTCGGGAACGGGGCCGCTTCCCCGTCGGCCGCGTGCGGCGCGGGGCGTCGCGCCCGCAGGAAAGGCCGGCCCGGACCGCGTCGGCTCAGACCTCGCCGTCGAAGAGGCTCGTCACCGAGCCGTCGTCGAACACGGCGCGGATCGCCCGCGCCAGGAGCGGGGCGATGGAGAGCTGGGTGAGGCGGTCGAACTGCTTCTCCGGCGGGACCGGGAGGGTGTTCGTGCACACGACCTCGCGCACCTGGGAGTTCTTCAGCCGCTCGGTCGCCGGGTCCGAGAGGATCGGGTGGGTGGTGGCGATGACGACGGAAGCGGCGCCGTTGGCGATCAGCGCGTCGGAGGCCTGGACGATGGTGCCGGCGGTGTCGATCATGTCGTCGACGAGGATGCAGGTCTTCCCCGTGACGTCGCCGATCACGCGCTTGGCGACGGCCTGGTTGGGGCGCGTCGTGTCGCGGGTCTTGTGGATGAAGGCGAGGTTCACGCCGCCGAGCCGCTTGGACCACTGCTCCGCGACGCGGATCCGGCCGGCGTCCGGGGAGACCACGGCGATGTCCTCCTCGCCGTACTTCCTCTGCACGTAGTCGGCGAGGATCGGCAGCGCCATCAGGTGGTCCAGCGGCCGGTTGAAGTAGCCCTGCACCTGGGGGGCGTGGAGGTCCACGGAGATCATGCGGTCCACGCCGGCGGTCTCGTAGAGGTCCGCCATGAGGCGGGCGGAGATCGGCTCGCGGCCGCGGTGCTTCTTGTCCTGGCGGGCGTAGGGGAAGCTCGGCGCGATGGCGGTGATGCGCTTGGCGGAGGCGCGCTTGAGCGCGTCGATCATGATGAGGTGCTCCATCACCCAGGTGTTGATGGGAGCGGGGTGGGACTGGAGCACGAAGACGTCGGTGCCGCGCACGGACTCGCCGTAGCGCACGTAAATCTCCCCGTTGGCGAAGTCCCAGGCGTCCATGGGGAGGACCTCGACGCCGAGCTCCTCGGCGACCTCCTGGGCGAGCACCGGGTGGGCCCGTCCTGAGGCGAGGACCAGTCGCTTCTCCCCGGTGGTGACGATTCCGCTCATCGCTGCTCGTGCTCCTTGTGCTCCTCGGCGGCAGTTCCTGCGGGCGTCTGTGCCGCGGACCCCTGCTCGGCGTCGAGGGCGGCCCGGGCCGCGCTCTCGGCCGGGGTCCCCGCACGGCGTCGCAGGGTCCATCCTTCCATGTTCCGCTGCGAGACAGCGTTCACGCCCAGCGCTCCGGCGGGGACGTCCTTGCGCACGGTGGTGCCGGCGCCGGTCGCGGCGCCGTCGCCGATCGTGACCGGGGCGACGAGCACGTTGTCCGAGCCCACGCGCACGTGGCGGCCGACGGTGGTGCGGTGCTTGTTCACCCCGTCGTAGTTCGCCACGATCGTGCCGGCGCCGATGTTGGTGCCCTCGCCGATCTCGGCGTCGCCGACGTAGCTGAGGTGGGGCACCTTCGCGCCCTCGCCGATCACCGCGTTCTTCGTCTCGACGAAGCCGCCGATCTTGCCCTTCGCGCCGAGGTCCGTGCCGGCGCGCAGGTAGGAGAAGGGGCCGACGGTCGCGCCCTCGCCGATCACGGCGAGCAGCGCGTGGGAGCGGACCACCTCGGCGCCGGCGCCGACCTCGGTGTCGCGCAGGGTGGTGTCCGGGCCGATCACGGCCTCGGCGCCGATGTCGCTGGCGCCGTGCAGCTGGACGCCGGGGAGGATCGTCGCATCCTGGCCGATGGTGACGTCGGCGTCGATCCAGGTGGTGGCGGGGTCGACGATCGTGACGCCGGCGCGCATGTGGCGCTCGAGGATGCGGCGGTTCATCTCGGCGCCGAGCTGGGCGAGCTGGACGCGGTCGTTGACGCCCTCGACCATCATCACGTCCTCGGTGACCACGGCCCGCACGGAGCGGCCGTCGGCCCGCGCGATCGAGAGGACGTCGGTGAGGTACATCTCGCCCTGGGCGTTGTCCGTCGTGATGCGGCCGAGCGCGTCGCGCAGCACGGCGAGGTCGAAGGCGTAGATGCCGGAGTTGATCTCGTCGATCGCGCGCTGCTCGTCGGTCGCGTCCTTGTGCTCGACGATGCCCAGCACCTCGGAGCCGTCCTCGCTGCGCAGGATGCGGCCGTAGCCGGCGGGGTCCGGGACGCGGGCGCTGAGCACGGTGACGGCGGCGCCCTCGGCCTCGTGGGCGGCGACCAGCTCGCGCAGCGTCGCGGGGTCCAGCAGCGGCACGTCGCCGTAGGTCACCAGCACGGTGCCCTCGCCCGCGGCGACCTGCTCGAGGCCGCACTGGACGGCGCGGCCGGTGCCGGGGATCTCGTCCTGGTCGGCGACCCGCACCTCGGAGGCGTGCTCGGCGAGGTGCGCGGCCACGCGCTCGCGCTCGTGGCGCAGCACGACGACGAGCTCGCCGGGGCCGGTGCCCTCGGCGGCGGTGAGCGCGTGCACGAGGAGCGAGCGACCGCCGATCTCGTGGAGCACCTTGGGGGTGCGGGACTTCATGCGGGTCCCGGCGCCGGCGGCCAGGACGATGACGGCGGCGGGTGCGGTGGTCTCGGCAGTGGCCACGTCGGCAGCTCCTAGAGATCGAGGGTGGGATCGACGGGTGTCGGCCGCGCCGCCCCGGAGGACGGTGAGCGTTCCGCCATCAGGACTCGAACCTGAAACTTCAGAACCAAAATCTGAGGTGTTGCCGATTACACCATGGCGGAGCGCGCCCGTCGCGGAGCGCCGGCGAGCAGGCGCGGGGCACCGCCGGACGGAGCCGACGGGCGCACGGACGCGGGGCGATCCTACCGCCCGGGCGCCCCCGGCCAGCGCCCGTCGACGCGCTCGGGGGCTCCGCTGACCCGCCGGTCACCGTGCGGTCGCCGTGTGGGAGACTCGCCGCATGGCGGAGAACGGGGCCCCTCGCGGTCGGTCGACCCGGATGACGGGCAAGGAGCGGCGGGAGCAGCTCGTGCTCGTCGGCCGGCGGGTGTTCGCCGAGAAGGGCTTCGACATGACCGCGGTCGAGGAGATCGCCTCGCGCGCGAAGGTCTCCAAGCCGATCGTCTACGAGCACTTCGGCGGCAAGGAGGGCCTGTACGCGGTCGTCGTGGACCGCGAGGTCTCCACCCTGCTCACCGCGCTCGAGGAGTCCCTCTCCGATCAGCGCGCCCATCCGCGGATGCTGATGGAGCGCGCCGCCCTCGCCTTCCTCGCCTACATCGACGAGAACGAGGACGGCTTCCGGATCCTCGTGCGCGACTCCCCCGTCAGCCATTCCGTGGGGACCTTCTCCTCCCTGCTCACGGACGTCTCGCGCCGCGTCGAGGTGATCCTGGCGAGGCAGCTGCGGCTGCACTCGTACCCGATCAAGGACGCCGCGCTGTACGCGCAGATGCTGGTGGGCATGGTCGCCTACACCGGCCAGTGGTGGCTCGAGACCCGCAAGCCCTCGAAGGAGGTCGTCGCCGCGCGGATGGTGAACCTCTCCTGGTTCGGGCTGAGCTCGCTGGAGAAGAAGCCCGAGCTGCGCGGGGAGACGAAGGGCTGAGCGTCTCGGCCGGCGCAGCACGTCGCCCGCGTCGCCCGCGTCGCCCGTGTCACCCGTGTCGACCGCGGCCCGGACCGAGAACCTAGACTCGCCCCATGCCCACCACGCCTGCGGACGACGCCGCGCCGCCCCATGACGAGGTCGACCGCGTCCTCGCGGGCTGGGAGCTCGCGCGCGAGGACCTCGACGTCTCGCCGCTGGCGGTCCTCTCCCGCGTCTCGCGCCTGACCCGCTATCTCGAGATCGCCCGGCGCGAGGCCTTCTCCGAGGCCGGGCTCGAGGGCTGGGAGTTCGACATGCTCTCCGCCCTGCGCCGCAGCGGCGAGGACGCTCTCTCCCCCGGCGCGCTCATGCACGAGACGCTCGTGACCAGCGGCACCATGACCACTCGCATCGACAAGCTGGTCACCCGCGGCCTGGTCTCGAAGAACCGCAGCCCGCACGACGGCCGAGCGGTCGAGGTGCGGCTGCGTCCCGACGGCGTGGCCCGTGTCGACGCCGCGATGGAGCGCCTGCTCGAGGCGGAGCGGGAGCTGCTCGGCCCGCTCGCCGCGGCCGAGCAGGCGGAGCTCGCGGGCATGCTCCGCACCCTGCTGCTCACCTTCGAGTCCGACGACCCCCTCGGAGGCTGAGGCCGGCGCACGGCGCCCGGTGAGCGTCCGCTCCCGCGCCGCCCCGGCACTCCCCCTCCGACTCCGCTCCCCGTCCCCCAGGAGGACCCCACCCGCATGGCTCATCTGCTCGGCACCCAGTCCCTCCACGTCGCGCTGCCCGATCGCGTGCTGCTCGACGACGTCACCGTCGGCATCGACGAGGGCGACCGCATCGGAGTCGTCGGCCGCAACGGCGACGGCAAGTCGACGCTGCTGCGCCTGCTCGCCCGCGCGCAGGAGCCCGACGAGGGACGCGTGACGGTGCGGGGCGGGGTGCGCGTCGGCGTGCTGACCCAGCAGGACGAGGCGACGGTCGGGGCGAGCGTCCGCGACCGCGTGGTGGGCGACCGGCCCGAGTACGAATGGGCCTCCGACGCGCGGATCCGCGACGTGCTCGCGGGTCTGCTCGGCGGCATCGATCTCGACGCACCGCTCACGGACCTCTCGGGCGGGCAGCTGCGCCGCGTGCATCTGGCGGAGCTGCTGGTCGGCGACTGGGACGTGCTGCTGCTGGACGAGCCGACGAACCATCTCGACGTCGAGGGCATCGCCTGGCTCGCCGAGCACCTGCGGCGGCGCTGGAGCGCGAAGGACGGCGGGCTCGTGGTCATCACCCACGACCGCTGGTTCCTCGACGCGGTGTGCACCCGGATGTGGGAGGTGCACGACGGTATCGTCGAGCCCTTCGAGGGAGGGTACGCCGCCTACGTCCTCCAGCGGGTCGAGCGAGACCGACAGGCCGCCGCGATCGAGTCGAAGCGGCAGAACCTGATGCGCAAGGAGCTCGCGTGGCTGCGCCGCGGGGCCCCGGCGCGGACCTCGAAGCCGAAGTTCCGCATCGACGCGGCGAACGAGCTCATCGCCGGCGAGCCGCCCGTGCGCGACACGGTCGCGCTGACCCAGCTGGCGACCTCGCGGCTGGGCCGCGACGTGATCGACGTGCTCGACGTCGCCGCCGGCTACGGCGACACGACCGTGCTGGAGGACGTGACCCTGCACATCGGCCCGGCGGACCGGATCGGGATCCTGGGCCCGAACGGCGCCGGGAAGTCGACGCTGCTCGCGCTGATCACCGGGGACCTCGAGCCGCTCGCCGGGCGGGTCAAGCGGGGCAAGACGGTGACGGTGCGGCAGGTGTCCCAGCGGCTCGAGGGGCTGCAGGAGCATCTGGACTCCCGGGTCCGCGATGTCGTGGGGCGATACCGCACCACGTTCACGGCCGGCAAGGACGAGGTCTCCCCCGGTCAGCTGCTCGAGCGTCTGGGCTTCACCGCGGCGCATCAGAAGGTGCAGGTCAAGGCGCTCTCGGGTGGTCAGCAGCGTCGCCTGGACCTGCTGCTGACGCTGCTCGAGGAGCCGAACGTGCTGGTCCTGGACGAGCCGACCAACGACATGGACACGGACATGCTCGCGGCGATGGAGGACCTGCTGGACACCTGGCCCGGGCCGCTGCTGGTGGTATCGCACGACCGCTACCTGCTCGAGCGCATCACGGACACGCAGTACGCGGTGCTGGACGGCACGGTGCGGCACGTGCCGGGCGGTGTCGAGCAGTATCTCGCGCTGCGCGCCGCGAGCGAGGAGGCCGCGGCGGGTTCGGCCTCGAGCAGGGCGACCGGCGCGGGCTCCTCCGGCGCTGCCGGCTCCGGGTCCGGGGCGGGCGGCGCAGGGCCCTCCAGGTCCGGCGGCAGCTCCGCGGTTGCCCCTGCCCTCTCCGGCGCCGAGGCGCATGCGGCGCAGAAGGAGCTCGGCGCGATCGAGCGGCGGATGCAGAAGCTCGAGAAGCAGACGGAGTCCCTGCACGCGAAGCTCGCCGGGCACGACCAGTCGGACTACCAGGGGCTGCAGGAGATCACCGCACAGCTGCAGGAGGTCGAGCGGGAGAACGAGGAGCTCGAGGAGCGCTGGCTGGAGCTGTCCGAGCAGCTCGGCTGAGCAGCTCGTCGGCCGTGGTCCTGGTGCCGTCCCGCTGAGCAGGGCATCGCTCAGCGCCTCCGGCGCATCATCTCCCGCGACTGCCGCGCCGCACGAACCAGTCGCCGGGGCGGCCCGGGCAGCGGCGGGACCGGTGGGGCTCGGGGATGTCCGTGAGCTGGAGCCGCAGAGCGGTGAGAGCACGGTGCAGTGTCATGCCGTCGCCTGCCGACCCGTCTCTCTGCCCGGTCGCCCCGGGTCTGCTCATCTCATGGTCCTCGCCCACGTGCTCGCTCGTCGTGAGGTCGTGGGGCGCTCCGTCATGCGCAGACTGATCGCCTGCCGGGTGCTCTGCGGGCGCACAGCTGCTCAGAGGGGTTTCTCCGGGTGCCGGGGCCTCTCTCGCGCATCGTCGTCGGTAGGTGCCGAGCGGATCGAGGTTGATCGCCCCGCGGGTCGCGCTGCGGCCGTGACGGGTGGTCCAGCGGACGGTGCGGCGCACGCCGTCCTCGTCGCGGACCACGCGTGCGGTCTCCCCGGCGAGCTCCTTCTGGTTGCATGCGGCGCAGAGGCCGTTGCCGTTGTCGAGGGTCGTCTCCCCGCCCTCCGACCAGGGCGTGATGTGGTCGATCTGCCGTATCGGGGCGTCGCAGTGGGGCCCGCGGCAGGTCTGGTGGGCGAGGGTGAGGAACCTGGTCAGCGCTGCGGGGAACGCCCGCGATCGTGACTCCACCGCGACCAGGTCGCCGTGGTCGAGGCCGGCGTAGAGCTGACGGATCGTGAGCGCGAGGTCGGTGTCCTCCTCGGACTGGGCTGCGCAGAGCATCTCCTCGCGCACATGGTCGTAGGGCACGGACCCGAATCCTTCGACCAGGGCGGCGTCGGCGTGCGCGGGGGCGAGGAGGGAGCGGTCGGTGATGACGATCCCGACATCGAGCGTCGTGGGGTCGATGCCGTCGCCGCGGCCGATCAGCGCGTCGGCGAAGAGGTCGGCCATGATCTGCTGGTGCCCGCGCCGGTCCCCCTGGGCGCGGGCGCTCTCGGCCGCGACGTCGAGTCCCTTGCGGATCCGAGCGCCGTCGATGCCGGGGACGAGGGCGGTGATCCGCGCCATCCCGTGGTCGGTGCGCCGCACCGTCACGTGCCGCTCCCGCTTCGCGGCCTGGTGGCGCGCGGCGGCACCGGCAGGGTCGAGGGCGTGGAGGATCCTCGCCGCCTCGTCGCCCCACTGCTGCGGCCCGCACCCTTCGAGCTCGGCGAGCCGGGAGGTGAGGATCGCATCGACCTGTCGACGCTGCTCCGGGGTCGCCGGGCCCAGGACCGAGCCGACCTTGTGGGCGGACTGCGGGAGCATGCGCGCGGAGGAGAGCGCCGAGATCATCCCGGGCATGCTGCCGACGAGCCGGCGGGAGGTCGCCAGCGTGCGCCCTGCGACCGCGCGGGAGGACTTCAGCGCCCGCGACGCTTCGGCGCGGGCCACCAGCGCGGCCTGTCTGGGGCTCTCCTCCCGTCGGAGGCAGTCCGCCTTCACCGCGTCCTCGAGGTGCACCGCTGTCCGCGCGCGCAGCGACTCGAGCGCTCCTTCCAGGCCGACGATGGTCTCGAGGAGCGTCAACGTCTCGTCGATGTCCAGCGAGTCCAGGGGCGCGGAGCCCCGCGCACCGAGCTCGGCGAGGACCTCGCGGGCGGCGAGGAGGTCGAGCTCGCCGATGGTCAGCTGCTCGGCGTCGACCTGGATCGGGCGGTCCGCACGAGGAGGGAGCTCGCCGGCCGGATCCCCGGACGGGCGGAAGTGCTCCCCGGACGGGCGACCATGTTCCCCGGACGGGCGGCCGTGACCGCCGGAGGCGCCGGCGGCACCTTCGGGGATCTCGCGCTCGTTCGAGGATTCCTTCGACATGCCTCAACTTTCGCACGGCCATTCGAGGAAGAGAAGACCCACAATGCAGCTACTGACCAGGAACTTCGCTGTGTGGACAACCCGGACGTGGGGAGGACAGGTCGGCGGTCGCAGCGGGCAGCAGCACCAGCACCCGCCCGCCGAACTGCAGAGACACACCCATCTCAGGCCCTCGACTGCGCGTCTGGATCCGAGGGGGAATGTCAAGCGGCGTCGATTCCTGTGGATAACTCGGCTGCCGTCCACGATCTTCCGCACTGAATTGCGGACAGCGCACTGTGGAAAACCAATACGTGGGGAGGAACCCTCGACACGACGCGGTGGATGACTCCGCTTCGTGGAGGAACCGTCCAAGCCGCACCGGGACGGGGCCGCGCCCGGAGGGGCGGGCCGCAGCCCCGCTCAGCTCTCCTCGAGCACGCTCGCGCCGGGCGCCGAGCCCCGCGCGATCAGGCAGGACTCCACCAGCCCGCCCTCCGTCAGGCCTGCCGCGATGGTGCGCGCGGCGGCCTCGTCCTCGACCAGCGCGGCGACCGTCGGCCCGGAGCCGCTGACGATCGCCCCGATCGCGCCGAGCCGCTCGGCGGCCTCGACGACCTCCTCGAGCCGGGGATGCAGGGCGAACGCCGCGGCCTGGAGGTCGTTGTGGAGGGTGTCGGCGAGCAGTTCGAGGTTGCCGCCGCTGAGCGCCTGGAGCTGTCGCTCGTCGATCTCGGGTCGCTCCGGCGGCACCCGGCCGCCCGCGAGCACGAGCTCGTCGAAGCGCCGGAAGACCTCCGGGGTGGAGAGGTGCCCGCCGGGGACGGCGAGCAGCCAGGTCCACTCGCCGTGGGTGAGCACCGTGGTGAGGTCCGCGCCGTTGCCGCGGCCCAGCGCGGTGTGGCCGAGCATCGAGAAGGGCACGTCGGCGCCGAGCCGTGCCCCGAGCGTGCGCAGCGCCTCGGCGCCGAGGCCCAGCCCCCACAGCCGGTCCAGCGCCACGAGCACCGCCGCCGCATCGGCCGAGCCGCCTGCCATGCCGCCGGCGACGGGGACCTGCTTGCGGACGTGGAGCGCCGCCGCCTCCCGCACCCCGCACTCGGTGCGCAGCAGCTCGGCGGCGCGCAGGGCGAGGTTGGTGCCGTCCAGCGGCACCTCCCCCGGCACCTCGGAGGTGATCTCGAGGCTCATCTCGTCGGCGCGGGTCGCCGTCACGGTCTCGTAGAGGTCGACCGCCTGGAACACCGTCGCGAGCGCGTGGTAGCCGCGGCCGTCCACGCCGCCGACGTGCAGGGACAGGTTGATCTTGCCGGGGGCGCGCACGACCACCCGTTCGAGTGCGCCGCTCACCCCTCGGCTCCCGTCGCGTCGTCCTCGGGCGCGGGGCCCCCCGTCGGACCATCCGTCCCGACCTCGCCCTCGGCCTGCTCCACCGCGGCGTGCGCGATGGCGCGGAACTGCTCGACCTCGAGGGTCTCTCCTCGAGCCGACGGGTCGATCCCGGCGGCGCGGAGGATCTCCTCGGCGCGTGCCGCGGTGCCCGCCCAGCCGGCGAGCGCGGCGCGCAGGGTCTTGCGGCGCTGGGCGAATGCCGCATCGATCACGGCGAAGACCTGCTCACGCTCCGCCGCGGAGCCGAGCGGCTGCTCGTGACGGACCAGCTGCACGAGGGCGGAGTCGACGTTGGGGACGGGCCAGAAGATCTGGCGCGAGATCCGTCCGGCGTGGACGGCCCGGCCGTACCAGGCGGCCTTCACGCTCGGACCGCCGTAGGTGCGCGAGCCCGGCCCGGCGGTGAGCCGGTCGACGACCTCGGACTGCACCATGACCAGCGCCGAGCGGAGCGAGTCGAAGCGCTCGAGCATGGTCAGCAGGATGGGGGTGGCGACGTTGTAGGGCAGGTTCGCGACCAGCATCGTCGGCTCCCCCGCGCGGGGCAGCCCGGGCAGGTCGGTGACCTGGAGCGCATCGGCGTGGACGAGGCGGAAGCGCTCCTCCTCGACGCCGCGGGCGCGCAGGGTGAGAGGGAGCAGCTCGGCGAGGCCGCGGTCGAGCTCGACAGCGACGACGTCCGCCTGCGCCTCGAGCAGGCCGAGGGTGAGGGACCCCAGACCCGGCCCCACCTCGAGCACGGCCTGGCCGGGCTCGACGCCGGCACGTCCGACGATGGTGCGCACCGTGTTCGGGTCCATCACGAAGTTCTGACCGCGCTGCTTCGAGGGGCGGATCCCCGCGGCCTCGGCGAGCTCGCGGATGTCGCGGTGGGTCAGCAGCAGGCCGGCGCCGTCCTGCTCTCCCCCGCGCTCCTGCTCCCCCGTGCTCATGCCGCGGCCGCCTCGGGCCAGCCGTACACGTCCTGGGTGGTGGCGCGCACCGCGCGGCAGGCCTCCTCGAGCGAGGCACCGGTGGTCTCCGCGATCGTCGCCATGGTCAGCGGGATCAGGTAGGAGGAGTTCGGCCGGCCGCGATAGGGCACGGGGGTGAGGAAGGGCGCGTCGGTCTCGACCATGACCTGTCCGAGACCGACCTCGGCGAGCGCGGCGCGGAGGTCCGTCGCGTTCTTGAAGGTGACGGTGCCGGCGAAGGAGAGGTACCAGCCGCGGTCCGCGCACCGGCGCGCGAACTCCGCGTCGCCGGAGAAGCAGTGGAAGACGGTCCGCTCGGGGGCGCCGTCGGCCTCGAGGATCTCGAGCACGTCGCGGTGCGCGTCGCGGTCGTGGATCTGGAGCGGGAGGTCGAGCTCCTTGGCGAGCGCGATGTGGGCGCGGAAGGAGGAGATCTGCGCCTCGCGGGCCTGCTCGTCCTTGCGGGAGGTGCGGAACCAGTCCAGGCCCGTCTCCCCCACCACGACCATGCCGGGGCCGCGCAGCAGCTCCGAGACCTCGGCGATCGCGGCGTCGAGGCCGACGATCCCGCGTCCGTCGTGGTCGTGGCCGCGGGCGTGCAGCGCCGCCTCGTTGGGGTGCACGGCGACGCCGCCGCGCAAGGAGGACGGGCAGTCCGGCGCGGCCAGCAGCGACGCGGTCCAGCGCACCGCCTCGAGGTCGGAGCCGATCGTGATCTGCGCGTCGATGCCGGCGGCGGCGGCGCGGTCCACGTGGTCCTGGACGCTGAGCTGCGTGTCCCCGTCGGCGAAGTCGAGGTGGCAGTGGTTGTCGATCACCGGGTACGGCAGCGGCTCGGGCGCGGGCGGCCAGGAGCGGTCGCGCGTCTTGCCGCGCGGATCGATGTCCTCGCGGTCGCGCACCGGCGGGAGCGCGGAGGCGGGAGTGTTCTCGTGCGGTGACGGCATGCGACCATCGTAGGAGGGTCGCCGCACTGCTCCGCACCGTGTCCTCGGGAGCGCCCCCGCGGCCTGCGGGGCCGACGGCTGTCGCGCTGCCGCGAAGCGCCGCGGAGGCGCCAGACCGGCTGTGTCCTGCACCGCCGGTGTGCTACCTCACGGAGCGCGAGGGCGCGGAGTCGATGCGGATGTGGCAAGATGGGTCGTCGTTGCGCGCCCTTTCGTGCACCCGAGCGCCCCGATCGTCGTGTCCCCGGACACTGCAGCGGGTTCGGGTCGCTGCTCGGGACGGACGCCAACGCCGTTCATCCTCCGGACCGTCCAAGGAGCGTCCCATGGCAGTGCCCAAGTTCAAGATGTCCCGTGCGCGCACGCACTCCCGCCGCTCGCAGTGGAAGGCGAACAACGCCGACCTCGTGCAGGTGACGGTCCGCGGCCGCACCGCCAACGTCCCGCGCCGCCTCGCGAAGGCCTACCAGCGCGGCCTCCTCCAGATCGAGGACTGATCCCGCGCGGGCACTGCCCGCACGCAGGACCTTCGAGAACGCCCCCGGCACCAGGTGCCGGGGGCGTTCTCGCATGCAGGGCCGGCGCGCCACCGGGCGCACAGGCCGCCTGCGCCCTCGCCACCGGCGTCCTCACCGCCGACGGGCGGCGAGCGCGAGGTCGTAGAGCTCGCTCGCGCCGACGCCCTCGTGGACCCGGGCGATCTCCTTCGCCGCGTCCTTGAGCCGCTCCCCCGCGGCCGCCCGCTCGAGCACCTCGTCGACGAGGTCCTCCGCGGAGGCGGCGACCGGCTCGGCCCCGGCGACCACGATCACGATCTCGCCGAGCACCTCGGTGCCCTCCGCCCAACGGACCAGCTCGGCGAGGGTGCCGCGCAGGATCTCCTCGTGCGTCTTGGTCAGCTCGCGGGCCACGGCCGCCCGTCGGCCCTCGCCGAAGGCCTCCGCCATCGCGGCGAGGGTCGCGGCGGTGCGCCGCGGCGATTCGAAGAAGACCATGGTGCGGCGCTCGCCCGCGAGCGGCTCGAGGGCGCTCGCGCGTCGGCCGCCGCGCCGGGGCGGGAAGCCCTCGAAGGTGAAGCGGTCCGGGGCGATCCCCGAGGCGGCGAGCGCGGTGAGCACGGCCGACGGGCCGGGGATCACCGTGACGGGAAGGCCCTCCTCCGCGGCGGCGCGCACGGCCTCGAAGCCGGGATCGGAGACGACCGGCATCCCGGCGTCGGTGACCACCAGGACCCGCTGACCGGCGCGGACCGCCTCGAGGAGCGTCGCGGTCCGCTCGGCCTCGTTGTGCTCGTGGTAGGAGAGGATCCTCGCGCTCGTGGAGACCTCGAGGTCGGTCATCAGCCGGTGCAGGCGCCGGGTGTCCTCGGCGGCGATGAGGTCCGCGGACCCGAGGGTCCGCAGCAGGCGCACCGAGGCGTCCAGGGGGTTCCCGATCGGGGTGGCGGCGAGGGTGAGGACTCCGGGCTCGAGCATCCCGCCATGCTAGTGCCGTCGGTGCCGGTCCTCTCGACGCCGTCGGGCCCCGCGTGCTGTCCGTGCCGCGGCCTGCCGATCACCTAGCATGACCGGGTGCGCACCGAGCTGTCCGAGGAGGAGTCCGCAGCGGGGGCCCGTCGTCGTGCGGCCGTCGAGGACGAGCCGGGCGCGCTGCTGGCCTCATACCGCCGGCGTCTGCGCGCCGTCGACCTGCCGGTCTCGCGGATGGCCTGGGCCGGGGCGATGGCCGTGTTCGGCCTCGCGCTCGTGCTGAGGCTGTGGGGGCTGGGCTCCATCGGGGAGCTGATCTTCGACGAGACCTACTACGTCAAGGACGGCTACACCCTGACCCAGCAGGGCGTGGAGATGGACTGGCCCGAGGAGCCCGATGCGGCCTTCGAGGCCGGGGACGTCGACTCCTACGAGGAGACCGCCTCCTACGTCGTCCATCCGCCGCTCGGGAAGTGGCTGATCGGTGCTGGCATGACGCTGCTGGGAGCGGACAGCCCCTGGGGCTGGCGGATCTCCTCCGCCGTTCTCGGCTCCCTCGCGGTGCTGATGCTGACCTTCATCGCGCGGCGACTGTTCCGCTCCACCACCGCGGGCCTCATCGCGGGGCTCCTGTTCGCCGTGGACGGGATGGCGCTGGTCCATGCGCGCACGAGCCTCCTGGACCCCTTCCTGATGGTGTTCGTGCTCGCCGCCTTCGGCGCGCTGCTCATCGACCGCGACCGGTTCCGGGAGCATCTCGCGCTGACCGCCGCCCGGATGCAGCTGGCCTCCGAGGCGCCGCCCCCGCTCGGGGCCTCAGGCGGGCTGCGGCCCTGGCGGATCCTGGCCGGGGCGCTGCTGGGGGCGGCCTGCGCGGTGAAGTGGTCGGGGCTGTACTTCGTGGCGGTCTTCGGGATCATGACCGTGCTGTGGGACTGGTGGGCGCGCCGCACGATCGCCCAGCCCCGCTGGTTCCTCGTCGGGCTGGTGAAGGACGCGATCCCCGCGTTCTTCGCGGTGGTCGGGACGGCGCTGCTGACCTACCTCGTCTCCTGGGCCGGCTGGTTCGCCTCCTCGATCGGGTACAACCGGCACCTCGCGGCCGACGAGGGCGTCGCCATCGGGTTCGGTCCGCTCGATGCGCTGATCTCGCTGTGGCTGTACCACCGTCAGGCCTACGACTTCCACGTCGGCCTCGACTCCGAGCACCCGTACGCGGCGCATCCCGCGGGCTGGCTGCTGCAGCTGCGGCCGACGAACTTCTACTACCGCTCCTACGACTACGGGGAGAACGGCTGCGAGGTCGCCCGCTGCGGCGCGCACATCCTCGACGTCGGCAATCCGCTGATCTGGTGGGTGGGAGCGCTGGCGATCCTCGTCGCCGTGGTGCTCGGGATCGTGCACCGCGACGGGCGGGCCTGGGCGTCGCTGTCGGGGATCGTCGCCGGCTACCTGCCGTGGCTGCTGTACACAGACCGCACCATCTTCACCTTCTACGCGATCGCCTTCGAGCCGTGGCTGATCCTGTGCCTGACCTATGTGCTCAGCCTCGTGATCGGTCCGCCGGGCGCGGAGCGGGAGCGGCGTCTTGCCGGAGGGCTGTTCGTCGGCTCGCTGCTGGTGCTCATCGTGATGGTCTCTGCGTTCTTCTGGCCGGTGTGGACCGGGCAGGTGCTGGACGTGGAGCAGTGGCAGTACCGGATGTGGCTGCCGTCCTGGACCTGACGGACCGCGGGCGCGCCGGCATCCCGTGCGGCAACCCCGCAGTCCGGTGCATCACGGCCCCTGCCCGCCGCTACGATGACGCCATGGCCACGGACTCCTCAGCGCTGCGAGATCTCGCCCACGACCTCGGTGTCAGCACCCGGTACTGGGGGTGGGACGGCACCGAGAAGGATGTCGCCGACTCCACCCTGCACGCGATCCTCGCCGCGCTCGGCTCCCCGGTCGCCTCCGACGAGGACATCGCCGCCGTCCGCGCCCGCCGCGAGCGCGCCCCGTGGGAACGCACCCTCCCGCCGGTGACGGTGATGCGGGAGGACCAGGCCTCGAGCGTCCCCGTGCACGTCGACCACGGCACCCCCGTCTCCGTGCACGTCCTGCTCGAGGAGGGCGGCCGGGTCGACCTCGTCCAGGGCGAGGACCACACCCCTGCCCACGACCTCGACGGCACGCTGCGCGGTCGCGCCCGCTTCCTGCTGCCGGAGGGGCTGCCGCTGGGCTGGCACCGGCTGGTCGCCGAGACCGCCGCCGGTCCCGCCGAGGCGGACCTCGTGGTCACCCCGGCACGGCTCACCGTCCACGAGCAGTACGCGGCCCGGCGCGCCTTCGGCGTCCAGGCGCAGCTGTACTCGGTCCGCTCCGAGCGGTCGTGGGGCATCGGCGATCTCGCCGACATGCGCGACCTCGCCGCGATCACCGGCGCCCGCCACGGCGCGGACTTCCTGCTGGTGAACCCGCTGCACGCCTCCTACCCGACCCCGCCCGTGGAGCCCTCCCCCTATCTCCCGGTCACCCGGCGCTTCACCGCCCCGCTGTACCTGCGCGTCGAGGACGTGCCCGAGCACCGCTCCCTCACCGAGGTCGCCCGGCAGAAGGTCGAGCTGCTGCGCGGCACGGTCGCGGACCGCAACACGCGCGGGGACCGGCTCGAGCGCGACGCCGTGCTGGAGGCGAAGCTCGAGGCGCTCGAGGAGCTGTTCGCGGTGCCGCTGACGGCGGGCCGGGCCGCGCTGCTGGACGCCTACCGGGCGCGGGAGGGGCAGGGGCTCGAGGACTTCGCCCTGTGGTCCGCGATCGCGGAGTCGGTGCGCGGCACGCCCAGGGAGACCGTGCTGCAGCATCTCGACGAGGCGGTCCTGGAGCAGGCACGGACCGAGCTCGCCGAGCGGATCGAGTTCCACGTCCGCGTGCAGTGGTGGCTGGACGAGCAGATGGCCGCCGCCCAGGCCGCCTCGCGCGAGGCCGGGATGCGGATCGGGATCATGCACGACCTCGCCGTCGGCGTCGAGCAGGTCGGCGCGGACTCCTGGGCGCTGCAGGACGTGCTCGCGCGCGGCGCGACCGTCGGCGCCCCCGCAGACCAGTACAACCAGCAGGGCCAGAACTGGTCGCAGCCGCCCTGGCACCCGGAGCGCCTGCGCGAGGCGTCCTACCGGCCGTGGCGGGACATGCTGCGCACCCTGATGCGGCACGCCGGTGCGCTGCGGATCGACCACGTGCTGGGCCTGTTCCGGCTGTGGTGGATCCCCGAGGGGCACCGGGCGGCCGACGGCGCCTACGTCTCCTACGACCACGAGGCGATGATCGGGATCCTCGCGCTGGAGGCGCAGCGCTCGGGCACCCTCGTCGTCGGCGAGGACCTGGGCACCTTCGAGCCATGGGTCCGGGACTATCTCGTCGATCGCGGGATCATGGGCACCTCGATCCTGTGGTTCGAGTACGACGGCGAGGGGAAGCCGCTGCGCGCCGAGGACTACCGCACCCTGTGCATGGCCTCGGTGAACACCCATGACCTGCCGCCGACGGCCGGCTATCTCGCCGGCGACCACGTCACGCTCCGCCACGAGCTGGGACTGTTGGAGCGGCCGCTGGAGGAGGAGCTCGCGACCGACGCCGCCGGGCGCGAGGAGGTTCTGGACGTGCTGCGGGCCGAGGGGCTGCTGGCCCCGGGCCCGGCGGGCGACGTCGAGGAGACGGTGATCGCGCTGCACCGGCACCTGGCCCGCACCCCGTCGATGCTGCTCGGGGTCTCGCTCGTGGACTGCGTGGGCGAGCGACGGATCCAGAACCAGCCGGGCACCGACGAGGAGTACCCCAACTGGCGGATCCCGCTCGCGGACCCGGCCGGCCGGCCCGTCGGCCTCGACGAGATCGCGACCGATCCCCGCACCGCACGGCTGCTCGCCGCGGTGCGGGAGGGGATCGGCGGGCGCTGAGCCCGCTCTCCCCCGCCCGCCGGGACGCTCGACGACGCAGCCCCGCCTCCCGTGATCGTGGGAGGCGGGGCTGCGTCGTCGGCGGGGCAGGCTCAGGAGGCGGTGACGGTGCCCCACTCCTCGCGCGCCTCGAGGAAGGCGCGGGCCGCGGCATGGGCGCCCTCGAGGCTGTGGTGGGCGCCCCAGCCGCACTGGACCTCGTTCGCGGCAGGGACCTCGTCGGCCGCGAGCAGGTCGCGCAGGGTCGCCTCGAGGATCGGAGCGAAGCCGTCTGCGTCGTGGTCCCCCACCAGCAGCACGTAGAACCCGGTGCGGCAGCCCATCGGGGAGACGTCCAGGACGTCCCCGGAGTGGTTGCGCATGTGCTCGGCCATCATGTGCTCGAGGGAGTGGACCGTCTCGGACTCGAGATGGGCGAGGTTCGGCTGGGTGAAGCGGACGTCGAACTTGGTGAGCACGTCGCCGCCGGGCAGCTCCTTGCGATCGGCGATGCGCAGGTAGGGCGCGGCGACGGTGCGGTGGTCGAGGTTGAAGCTCTCGACGTTCATGCGGGGCTGCTCGGTCATGGTTCTCCTCTGGTCGGGTGTGGGCGGAGGGTTCAGGGGCCGACGGGGCCGGTGCGCCGTCGGCGGGTGCGGAGGCGCGACGCAGGCGCTCTGCGCGGCTCGGTCAGCGGCTCGAGCGGGAGGTGCGGCCGCGGACGACGCCGACGAACTCCTGACGGATCTCGTCGTCGGCCGCGCGCGGCCAGGCGAGCGCGATGCGGGTCGGTTCGCCGTCCCGCAGAGGGAGGGCGACGGCGTCCTTGCGACGGTGGAGGCGGGCGAGGGAGAGCGGGACCCGCGCGAAGCCGACTCCGCTCGCGGCCACGGCGATCCGCGAGGCGGCATCGTCGAGGTGCTCCTGCCGTATCTCGGTCTGCCCCTCGAGGTCGGCCTCGACGATGTCGTCCTGCAGGCTCAGCACGTCCTCGTCGCCGACCACCACGCAGGCGCGCTCCTCCCACAGCGCCACCCGGTGCAGCTGCTCGCCCGACTCCTCCGGCAGCGGGAGGCGCACGAAGCACATGTCGACCTCGCCGCCGATCAGCGCCTCCGTCTGGCGGGACAGCGGCACGGGGACGAGCTCGAGCCAGGCGTCGCGACGGCCGGACTTCCAGCGGCGCAGGAAGCGGTCGGGCTCGACGCCGGGCACGAAGCCGACGCGCAGGGTGGTGTGGTGCATGGGACCAGACTAGGGCCCGAGACGGTCCTGGGTCGTCCCGGGGCTCGTCGGTCGCTCGGCGCGGGCGAGGACGCGCAGCAGGTCCGGGGTGAAGCGCTCGGCGCGGACGAGGTTCAGCATGTGGTTGCCGTAGGGCAGCAGCTCGAGCCGGCCCTGCGGGGCGGCGGCGGCGAACGAGCGCTCGTGCAGGCGCAGCTGCTCGAAGCGGCCGTGGAGGAAGGTCACCGGCACCGGGATGCGGGACAGCTCGCCGCGCAGGTCCAGGGAGGCGACGGCGGCGAAGGCGGGGGCGACCACGTCGATGTCGGCCCGGCCGCCGCGCAGATAGGCGCGGGCCCCGTCCCGGCCCAGCAGCCAGGTGAAGGGGAAGGCCTCGGAGCCGCTGCGCATCGCGGGAAGCAGGTCGGTGGCGGTGATCAGGCGGGCATAGAGCCGGGCGGTGAGCGGGGTGGGCTGCACCGCGGCGCCGCAGGCGACGAGGGAGCCGAGGACGGGTGGTGCGCCGGCCCTGTCGGTGCCTGAGTCGGCCTGGTCCGCCGCGCCGAGCCGCGCCGCGGAGCGGATGGCGAGCATCCCGCCGAGCGAGCTGCCGACGAGGTGGACGGGCAGAGCGGTCGCCTCGTGCGCAGTGCGCGCCGCGCCCTCGATGACGGACTGCGCGGCCTCGAGAGTGAAGGGCTCGCCGCGGCGAGCGCCGTGCCCCGGCAGGTCCGGGGCGAGGACGTGGTGCCCGGCGGCGCGGAGCGCGGGCACCTGCGGGTCCCACTGGCTGTGCGAGGTGCGGGTGCCGTGCACGAGCACGACGGGCCAGGGACGTGCGGGCCCGGCGGGGCCGGACGCGGCGGGGTCGCTCACGCCGGCACCGTCGCCGCCGCGCAGCGGTGCAGCACCTTCGCGAAGCGCTTGGGGCGGGAGAGGTTCGCGATGTGCCCGGCATCCTGCAGGATCACGAGCTCGCCGTCGCGGGCGGCCTCGACGAAGAGCGCCTCGTGGCGGCGGAAGGGGTCGTGCTCGCCGTTGACGAAGGTGATCGGCACGTCGATCGCGGCGACGTCGGAGAGCAGGTCGAGGGCGCCGATCGTGCGCACCACGATGCGGATCACGCCGTGGGCGCGGCCGCCGCCGTAGTACCGCTTCGCGGCCTTGCGGGTGTGGCGCCGGGCGAAGGAGCGCGCGACGCGGGCATCGGAGTCACCGGGCAGCCAGTCCTTCATCGTCATCCACAGCCCGTACACCCGCGCCATCGCGGGTCCGGGCACGATCGTGCAGTCCGCGGCGACGACGCCCGCGAGCCGGCCGGGGTTCGTGCCGGCGAAGTGGAGCGTGAGATAGCCGCCGAGCGAGAGGCCGACGAGCAGCGGCGGCTGCTGGCAGCGGGAGACGGCCTCGTCGATCGTGGCGAGCGCGGACTCCAGGGTGAAGGGCTCGCCGCGGCGGGCGCCGTGGCCGGGCAGGTCCGGGGCGATCACCTCGTAGCCGCGCTCGCGCAGGCGGCGCACCTGGCCCTTCCACATGGTGCGCGAGGAGCGCACGGCATGGATCAGCACGATGCTCCGAGTCACGGCGTCCCCTCCCCCGGTCCTCTGCGGCCCGTCCCGCACGGAGCGTACCGGAGCTCTCGGAGCGGGACTAGCCTGGGACGATGCCGAGCTACCGCCTCCACCTGCCGATCGGTGCGCTGCGCGCCGGCTCCTCCCCCGCCGACGTGCTCGAGCAGGCCGCGCTCGCGCTCGGCTCCCTCCACGCCGTGGAGCGGAAGGACGTCGAGGCGCCGCTCGTCGCGGGCCGGCGCGTCGGCCGGGTGGTGCTGCGCTTCGGCGTGGATCCGAGCTCCCGGGCGGAGGAGGACGAGTCGGCACGGCGGGCCCTCGCGGCGGTGGCCCGGCATCTCGAGGAGACCGTGTGCGAGGTCGCTCCGGCGAGCGCCGTGGTGCTGAGCCGCGGTGCGGGCGGACGGTTCCGTCCGATCCCGCCGTCCCGCCCCCGGGCCTGACGACGGGTCCCGGGCCTGGGACGGGCCCTGGTCGTGGGGTGGGATGAGCACGGTGCGCCGTCCGTGCGTGCTGCCGTCGGCCCAGGGGGAGAACGATGATCCAGCCCATCACCGCACCCGTCGGCCGCCCGCTCACCACCGCGGTCACCGGCACCACGGGCAAGACCACCGTCGCGACCGCGACCCTGCAGCTGCTGCGCGCGGCGGGGCTGCGCGCGGCCGGCTGCGACTCGACCGGGATCGACGACGTGCACGGTGCGGTGAGGCCCGCGCAGTTCCGGCGCTCGGCGCCGACGACGTGCACGGTGCGGTGAGGCCCGCGCAGTTCCGGCGCTCGGCGCAGTTCCTGCCGGATCTCCTCGCCGAGCAGGTCGTGCTCGGCGAGGAGGCGATCACGCTCGAGGCCTTCGTGGGGACCCTCAAGGACGGCCTCTACGAGCACGTCGAGGTCGACGTGGCGGTGTGCACGGGGCTCGAGAGCGACCATCTCGAGGTGCACGGCAGTCTCGAGGCGTACTGGGGAGCGAAGCTGCAGCTGTTCGAGGAGCATCTGCGGCCCGACGGGGCGGTGGTGCTGGCGACGGACTGCGCGCAGGGGGAACTGGTGCGGGACGCGGCGGCGCGGCGCGGGGCGCGCCTGGTGACGGTCGGTCCCGGCGGGGACGTGGTGCTCGAGGAGGTCGAGGAGGTCGCCGCGGCCGACGGGGCGATGCGGCTCGAGGGGGTGCTGCGCGTGGGCTCGCAGCGTCTCCCGGTGCTGCTTCCGACGGTGCACGCGGTGGCGGTGACGAACCTGCTGCTCGCGGCGAGCGCGGTGATCGCCCTCGGTGCGGGGCCCGGGACGGTGGCCGAGGCGCTGGCCGGGGTGGCTCCTCCGCCGGGCCGGCTCGAGGTGATCGGGCGCCGCGGCGGCGTCACCGCGATGGTCGACACCGCGCACAGCGGACGCCGCACCATCCCGCTCGCGAGCACGAAGAACCCCGCCGGTCCGGAGACCAGCGGGGTGATTTTGTGGAGCTAGGGGGATTCGAACCCCCGACCTTCTCATTGCGAACGAGACGCGCTACCAACTGCGCCATAGCCCCATGTCGCTCGGCGACCGCATCAGATTAGCACCCCACCAGGGATGCTGTCGCATCGAGGCGGGCCTCTTGACGAAGGTCACAGAGCGGACGCTCGGCTCCCGACCCGCAGAGCCTGCAGCTCGTCCTGCAGCGCATCGAGCACCTCGAGCCGCCCCTGGCCGGAGCAGGCGACGTAGGCGGGCTGGAGATGGTCGGGCCGCTCGGCGACCTCCTCACCGGGCCATGTGCGCAGGGAGCCGCCGGCGCGGCGGACGATGTGGAAGCCGGCCGCGACGTCCCAGGAGTTGATCGCGGTCAGGGCGGTGGCGTCCGCCCATCCCGCGGCGACGTAGGCGAGCTCGAGCGCGGCGGAGCCCAGGTGGCGCACCGCGGAGACCGAGTCCTCGAGGGTGCGGACGGCGTTCGCGGCGAACTCCGGGAAGCGGGAGCCCGTGCGCTGGCCGGGGTAGCCGGACAGCACGAGGGCGTCGGGGGCGGGGCGGGTCTCGCGCGGGGTGATCTCGCGGCCGTTCAGGGTCGCGGAGCCGTCGGCCGCGGCGAAGACCTGGCCGAGCACCGGCGCGTCGATCACGCCGGCGACCAGCTCGTCGCCGATGGTGACGCCGATCGAGATGCAGAACAGCGGCAGGCCGGCGGCGAAGTTGCTGGTGCCGTCGATCGGGTCGACGTAGAAGCTGACCTGCTCGGGACCGGAGTGCTCCGCGGCGGGGCGCTCCCCGCCCTCCTCGCCGACGATGCGGGCGCTGGGCAGCAGACGGCGCAGCTCGGAGACGATGATCTCCTCGCTGCGGCGGTCGTGCTCGGTGACGATGTCGTGGCTGGAAGTCTTGTACTCGCGGGAGAGGTCGTCGCGGTCGAGGCCGCGGAGATACTCGGCGGCGGCATGCGCGGCGGTGAGGGCGTGCTCGAGCAGCTGGGCCGGGGACGGGGCGGAAGAAGCGGTGGTGTTCATCACCGCCAGGCTAGTCCGCCCTGGTCAGGATCGGGGCGACGGCCCGGAGCACGGACGCCTCCCCTTCCTCGACCGGCCCTCCACGGCATCGCCGGGTCACGCCCCGAGCAGATGGCGCAGCGCAGGCGTCATGAGCTGGCCGTCCGGGTCCGCGGCGCGGCGCACGGCGCGGAAGTCCTCGAAGCGCGGGTAGAGCCGGGAGAGCTCGCGGGCGACCAACCAGTGCATCTTGCCCCAGTGGGGCCTCGCCCCGAAGTCGGCGAGGGTGCGCTGGACCAGCAGCAGGTAGGGCCCGGCTTCCTCGCGGTGGTAGCGGTGCGCGGCGATGTACACGGTCTCCCGCTCGAACGCGGTGGAGAGCCAGACGTCGTCGGCCGCGGCCCGGCGGATCTCGAGCGGGAAGGTGACGCGCACGTCCTCGGCCGCGAAGCGGGCGCTCAGCGCCGTGAGCGCCGCCTCCAGGTGCTCGGCCGGCAGCGCCCACTCCGACTCGTGGAAGCGGACCCGGCGCGGTGCGGCGTACACCGCGGCGGAGTCGTCGACGGTGCGCGGGCCGGCGAAGACGTGGGAGGCGAGCTCGGCGACGGGCCTCGACAGCGGCGGGGCGAGGGCGGCGGCGCGGCACAGCATCTCCCAGGCGCCGTTGCCGAGCACCTTGCGCTGCAGCAGCTCGGCGGCGCGCGAGGGACGCTCCCGGGGCGCGTCGGCCGGGAGACGGCGCATGGTGCGCACGGTCGCGCGGTCGGTGCGGGGGAACCAGAAGATCTCGTGGTGGTCCTCGCTCTCGCAGGTCGCGAGGAACTCGCCGGCCGCCTCGTCGAGGGGCCGGGTGGTCTCGACCAGCTCGAGCCGGTAGGCGGGCACGCACTGCAGGGTCACCTCGAGGATCACCCCGATCGTGCCGAGGCCGAGCCGTGCCGCCTCGAAGAGGTCCCTGTCCCGGGCCGGCGAGGTGTCGAGGACGGAGCCGTCGGGCAGGGCGATCCGCAGTGCGCGCACCGTGCCCGCGAAGCCGGTGAAGCGCGCGCCGGTGCCGTGGGTGCCGGTCTGGATCGCCCCGGCGATCGACTGCCGGTCGATGTCCCCCATCGTCTCCAGCGCCAGGCCGTGCGGGGCGAGGAGCTCGGCGACCGTCCAGAGCCGGGTGCCTCCGCGCAGGGTCACCAGACCGGTCGCCTGATCGGCGCGGACCAGACCCTGATAGCCGTCGAGGGTGAGGAGCAGCCCGTCGGTCGCCACCAGCGGGGAGAAGGAGTGGCCGCCGCCGATCACGCGCAGCGGGAGACCGCGGGAGCGTGCCTCCCGGAGCGCGGCGGTGACCTCGTCCTCGCTGGTGGGGGCGAGGATCTCGTGCGGGGTGAAGCGGACCGCGCCGGACCAGTTGCGGCGCGGCCGGGGGCGGTCGGTGCGCGGGCGGCGGCTCGGGCTCATCGTCATCGACGGCTCCTTCCGGGACAGGGACGGCGGGGCGCTGCGGGCCGGGGATCAGAGGAAGGTCAGGCCCTCGCCGCGATAGGTGGGCATCGGGTCCAGGACCTGCTCGCCCTGGACGGGCAGGTAGTGGGAGAAGTGCTCGGCGGGCTCGCCGGCCTTGGCGTGCCGCAGCCACACCGTGTCGCCGACGCGCAGGTCCTCGGCTGCGGGCCCGATCACGGGGGTCTGCACCTCGCCGGCCGCCTCCTGCGGGGCGAAGGCGAGTCCGGGCGGATGGGCGATGGTGGGCAGGCGGTCCGTGCCGGGCGGGCCGGAGGCGATCCACCCGCCGCCGAGCGCGGTCGCGACGCCCGGTGCGGGGCGGCGCACGACGGAGGTGCCCAGCCACAGCGCGGGCTGCGGGGAGAAGCCGCGGTAACGGTCGAACAGGCCCGGCCCGATCAGTCCCGAGCCGGCGGCGACCTCGGTGACGGCCTCCTCGGCGGCGCTGGACTCGAGCGAGCCGGTGCCGCCGGCGTTGACGAACTCGAGCGGGGCGAGCGCCCGGACGGCGGCGACCACCTCGGCGCGGCGTGCGGCGATCTCTGGGCGGGAGAGGCGCTTCATCGCGCGGACCGCGGCGCCGTAGGGGGTGGGCGCGGCGTCGGTGACCCCGGCGATGTGCCCCTCGTAGGCCATCAGGCCCACCAGCTGGAGCCGGGGCCGGGCGAGCGCCGCGCGGGCGAGGTCGACGGCCTGGCCCGCCGTGCGCACCGGGGATCGCAGGGCGCCGAAGCGGATCCCGGGCAGCGGGGCGTAGGAGACGTCGAGCTCGAGCGCCACGCGGATCCTGCGTCCGCCCGTGCGGGGAGGGAGGTCGGCGGTGGCGTCGAGGATCAGGTCCAGCTGCGCGGTCTCGTCGACCATGAGCGTGATCGCGTCCAGCGCCTCCGGCGAGGCGGCGAGGCGGCGCAGCGCCCCGCGCTCCGCGGTCGGATAGGCGACCAGCACGTCCCGTGCCCCGTGGGCGACGAGCCACAGGGCCTCGGGGAGGGTGAAGGCGAGGATCCCTGCGATGCCGGGGCGGGCGAGGAGCCGGTCGAGCAGTCCCCGCACCCGCAGCGACTTCGAGGCGATGCGCACCGGGGTGCCGCCGGCGCGGCGGAGGAGGTCGTCGGCATTGGCGTCGACGGCGTCGAGGTCGAGGACCGCGAGGGGTCGCTCGGACCATCCCGCCCGGGCCAGCAGTCCGTCGAGTCCCGCGAGGTCGCGCACCGGGTCCGCCTCAGGCGCGGCGGCGGGCGAGGATCTCGTCGAGGTGGAGGTCCTGGGCGGGGGCGAAGCTCTCCTCGACCGCCTCCGCCTCCTCGACGTGGGCGCGCTCCAGCGGCACGGACTCCGGGAGCATGCTGCGGCGGTGGGCGGCGTGACGGCTGGCGAGGTCGTCGACCTCGCCGCGCAGGGCGTAGGTGGGCCGCGGCACCGGGCGGGGCGTCCACTCCCCCGGGCGCGTGACCTGCTCGGCCGCGCGCTCCGAGGCGGTCTCGAGCACGGACGCGGAGGCGGTCTCGGCCTCCGCGGACGCGGCGGGGTGCTGCGCGGCGGAGACGGCCGACGGGGCGGACAGCTCGCGCCCGGCGCTCGCTGGCGCCTGCTCGGCGCGTCGACGCGCGGTCTCGGCCTCGGCCTGCTCCTGACGGGCGCGGGTCGCGGCGCGGGTGCGGCGGGCCCGACGCTCCAGCTCGGCACGGCGCAGCCCCACCAGGAACACGCCGAGCACGACCGCGCCGAGGACCGGCGGCCACCAGGGCAGCACGTTCGCGACCGCGCCGACGACCAGCGCGGCGGTGAGGACGATCAGCCCGATCAGCACCCCGCGCATGAGGCGGCGCGAGCGTCCGCGCTCCTCGCCGAGGTCGACGCGGGTGCCGGGGTCGGTGTCGAAGCGGGGCCGACGGGTCGGATCGGCGGGACGCATGAGCAGGCGGTCCTGGGGCATGGGAGTGGTCACCTCGGCAGACGAGCGGCGGGCGTGGACGGCCTCGGAGAGATCCCGGGCCTGGGGCGTCATCCCGGCCTCGTCCGCAGCGCGGGCGCGGCCCATCACCTCGCGACGGGCCGCGGTGCGCGGCAGCGCGTACACCAGCCACAGCAGCAGCAGGCCGCCGAAGAGGACGGCACCGAGATTGATCGACTCCACACCGCCACAGTAATGACACCGATGTGATTCGCCTGGTCACGGAGCGGGCGTGTCGGCGAGCAATTCCGTGCGCCGCGCCACCGCGGGGCTCAGCCGGTCGGTGCGGGGCTCGGATGCTCGCGATGCAGGCGGCGCAGGACCCCGTAGCCGGCATGGTCGGTCGCGACCTCCTCGGCGGTCAGCGCGAAGACGAGGTGGTCGCGCCAGCCGCCGTCGACGTGGATCGCCGCGCGGCGCAGCCCCTCGGGGCGCAGGTTCAGCTTCTGGACCACGCGCAGGCTCGGCGCGTTCTCGGGCCGCACGGTCACCTCGACCCGGTGCAGGCCCAGCTCGGCGAAGAGGTGGTCGATCACCAGCGCCGCCGCGCGCGGCGCCAGTCCGCGGCCGGCCATCTCCCGGTCCACCCAGTAGCCGAGCACCGCCGAGCGCACCGCCCCGTACTGGATGGGGCCCGCGGTGATCTGCCCGACCACCCGTCCTCCGACGACCATCGCCAGCGGGAGGGAGGTCCCCAGCCGCGCCTGCTCGTCGGCCCAGCGGCGCAGGGTGCGGAAGTCCGCGGGCCCGCGCTCGCTCAGCGGGTCCGTCGCGTCCCACGGCCGCAGCCAGTCGGCGCTGCGGGCACGCAGCCGCTCGAAGTCTCCGCGGTCGCGCCGTCGCAGCGGGCGCAGCGTCAGCTCCCCGTCGCGCAGGACCAGGGGCCACACGTGAACCATCGCGTCATCGTAGACGTCCGACGGACTCGCCTGCGCGTTCTCCCGCCGTGTGCGACTCTGGGCCGTGGACGCCCGGCCTCGGCCGATGCGCCGCCGACCGGGGCCTCCCTCCCCCGGGTCGGCGCGCCGGGCGGAGAGCCGGCGCCTGCGCAGGAGCAGTGCGCGCAGCAGGAGAAGGAGGCACTCGTGGACGAGCAGCTCGTGGACAAGCAGTCGGAGAAGAAGGCGCTGCGCACGACGCTGCGCGCGGACCGGCGTGCCGTGTACGGCGCGGACCCCGGCCGGCGCTCCCGCGAGGCGGAGGCGATCCTCGCGCATGCCGCGGGGATCGTCGCGGACATCGAGGCGCTGGCCGCACGTCGCGAGGAGGCCGGGGACCCGGCCCCTCGCGTCGCCGCCTTCCATCCCACCCCGACGGAGGCCGACGTGATGCCGCTGGCCTCCGCCCTCGCCGCGCGGGGCGCGGAGCTCGTGTTCCCCGCCGCCGCCGGGCCGGAGCTCGAGTGGATCCGCTGGGACGGGGTCTCCGACTTCGCCGACTCCCCCGGGCGCGGCTTCGGGAAGGAGCCCCGGGGCGAGCGGCTCCGGCCCGATGCGCTCTCCGGGGCCGTGCTCGTGCTCGCCCCTGCGCTCTCCGTGGACCGCTCCGGCACCCGGATCGGGCACGGCGCCGGCTACTACGACAGGGCGCTGACCACCCTTCCCTCCGAGGCGCGGGTGGTGGTCGTGATCCATCCGCACGAGCTGCTCGCGGCCGGGACGCTCCCCCGCGAGGAGCACGACGTGCCGATCCGCGAGGTGCTGACGGCCGACGGGTTCGTCTCGCTGGTCACCTCCGATCCCGTCTGAGCGCCGCGCGTCGTAGACTTCCTGCGGCCGCCCGTGCGCGGCCCGCACATCGACCATCCCGGAGGACCCGCGTGCCCACGTACGTCTATGCCTGCAAGAACTGCGGACATCGTTTCGAGCAGTACCAGAGCTTCAGCGAGGACTCGCTGACCACCTGCCCCGAGTGCGCGCAGGAGGCCCTGCGGAAGGTCTTCGACTCGGTGGGCATCGTCTTCAAGGGCTCGGGCTTCTACTCGACGGACTCGGCGACCTCGGGCGCCTCCACGGTGGGCGGGGGCTCCTCCTCCGATGGGGCGGGCAGCTCCGCCTCGTCCTCGGAGGGATCGGCCGGCTCGTCCTCCGCCGGCTCGTCCTCGGGCGGTTCCTCGGCGGGCTCCGCCTCGCAGCCGGCCGCCGCGGCCTCCTGACCTCTCCTCCCCATCGCCCCGCCGTCCACTGCGGGGCGCGATCCGTCGCGCCGTCACAGGGTCGGCCCTAGCGTCGGGGCATGCTCACTCGACTGCTCCCCCACCTGCCGACCTGGCGCCGGGCCCTGCGCCGTCGGCGCCGCACGCTGGCGGTGCTCGTCGTGGCCGCCGCCGCGGTGCTGCTGGTGCCCTCGCTCGTGCCGGGCTCGGTGACCGGGACGGAGGTGGTGGTCGCCGACGAGGACCTGCCGACCGGCACCACCCTGGAGGCAGAGCAGATGCGCACCGTCGAGGTCGCGAGCTCGCTGGTGCCCTCCGGTGCCGCGACCGCTGCGGAGGACCTCGTGGGAGAGCGCCTCGCCGCCCCGGTCGCCGAGGGCGGACCGATCCTCGCCGGGGACCTCCTCGGCGCCGGCGAGGACCCCCTCCCCGAGGGGACGGCGCTGCTGGCCGTCCCCGTGCCGGAGGTGCTGCTGCCGCATCTTCGATCGGGGACGCGGATCGAGCTGCTGATGAGCGATCCCGTGGACGGGTCCGCGACCCGCATCCCCGCGGAGATCCGTTCCCTCTCCGCCGCCGCGACGAGCACGGGAGCGCTCAGCACAGGGACCGATACCGGTGTCCAGGCGCTTGTCCTCGTGGATCGGCAGCGGTCTGGAGAAGTCGCTCACGCTCTCGGTACGTCGAACGTCATGGTGTCCGTGATCCGCTAGAGTCCGAGCGGGCCGTGACTTCGGTTCTCCCTCATCCCCCATCTTGAGAAGGAACTCCCCATGAAGGGCTTCAAGGACTTCGTCATGCAGGGCAACGTCATCGACCTCGCGGTCGGTGTCGTGATCGGCGGCGCGTTCACCGCGCTGGTCACCGCCTTCGTCGACAACCTCATCAACCCGGTCGTCGCCGCCGCGGGCGGCGCGGACAGCGTCGAGGGCTTCGGCTTCAAGATCTTCGAGAACAACGAGGCGACCTTCATCAACTTCGGTGCCGTGATCTCCGCGATCATCACCTTCCTGATCACCGCGGCCGTCGTCTACTTCGTCTTCGTGATGCCGATGACCAAGGCCCGCGAGGCGGCCAACCGTCGCAAGGGCGTCGAAGAGGAGGTCGAGGCGGCTCCCGAGGACATCGTGCTCCTCTCCGAGATCCGCGACCTGCTCAAGACCCAGAACCCCCAGGGCGGCAACCCCCAGGTCTGATCCTGGTCCGTTCCACCCTGGCGCGGCATCGCCCGCGCACCCCACGACGGGGGCGGCACCACCTGGTGCCGCCCCCGTCGTCGTTCCCGGGGTGGAGCTCGTTTCCCGGCCAGGACCCGCGCGCGAGACCGGTGCCCGCCGCGGCGCCGAGGCGGTATGCGATAGCGTCCCCCGGGTGACCCGCTCCTCCACCGCCCCGAAGGGCACCACCCGCCCCGGGGAGCCCGCCGTCCAGGGCGCGGAGGACGCGGCCGCTGCGGACGGCCCCGATCCCGAGGCGATGATCGAGGCGACGATCGCCTGGTACGCGGAGACCGCCCGCGACCTCCCCTGGCGCTCTCCCGACGCGACGGCCTGGGGGATCCTCGTCTCCGAGGTGATGCTGCAGCAGACCCCCGTGGTGCGGGTGCTGCCGCGCTGGCTGGAGTGGATGCAGCGCTGGCCCGAGCCGGCCGACCTCGCCGACGCCCCGACCTCCGAGGTGCTGCGCGCCTGGGATCGGCTCGGCTATCCGCGCCGTGCGCTGCGCCTGCAGGAGTGCGCGCGCGAGATCGTGAGCGCGCACGGGGGCGTGGTCCCCCGCGGCGAGGAGCGGCTGCGATCGCTGCCCGGGATCGGCGAGTACACCGCCGCCGCGGTCACCGCCTTCGCCCACCACGACCGCGCCGTAGTCGTGGACACCAACATCCGGCGCGTCCTCGCCCGCGCCGTCCGCGGCAGGGCGCTGCCGGACCGCTCCTACTCCGCCGCCGAACGGGCGCTCGCCACGCACACGCTGCCCGCGGAGCGTGAGCGGTCGGTGGCGTGGAACCAGGCCGTGATGGAGCTCGGCGCGCTGGTGTGCACTGCGCGGACGCCCCGCTGCGTCCAGTGCCCCCTCGCGAGGGTCGGCTGCGCGTGGGTCGCCGCGGGCCGCCCCGAGCCCGAGGAGGACACGCGACGCCGTCAGTCCTTCGAGGGGACGGACCGGCAGATGCGCGGGCGGATCATGGCGCTGCTGCGCGAGCAGGGCACGGCCGGTCCTGCGATGCTCGCAGCGCTGGATCCCGAGGATCCGGTGCGGGTGGAGCGCTGCGTGCGCTCCCTGCTGGCCGACGGGCTCGCAGCGGTGGCGGAGGAGGCGGGAGGGGCCGCCGCGGCGGGCGACGCCGGCGCGCTCCCCGGCCTGCGTCTGCCCTGAGGCACCGCGCAAGCCCTGAAGCACGGCGCCGACGGGCTCAGGCGCTCCGGTCGAGCTGCTTGATCATGCGGGTGTTGCCCAGGGTGTTGGGCTTGACCCGGGCGAGGTCCAGGAACTCCGCGATCCCCTCGTCCGGGGAGCGCAGCAGCTGGCTGTAGATCTCCGGGTCGACCGTCTCGGCCATCTCCTCGAAGCCGTGACGTGCGAAGAACTCGACCTCGAAGGTCAGGCAGAACACGCGCTCGAGACCGAGCTGCACGGCCCGGTCCAGCAGCGCCTCCAGCATCCGGTGGCCGAGGCCCGTGCCGCGCACCGTGTCGGACACGGCGAGGGTGCGCACCTCCGCGAGGTCCTCCCACATCACGTGCAGGGCGCCGCACCCCACCACCGTGCCGTCCTCGTCGACCGCGACGAGGAACTCCTGGACGGCCTCGTAGTAGGAGACGAGGTCCTTGCCCAGCAGGATCCCGGTATGGGTCATCGGCTCGACGATCGCGTTGATGGCGCGGACGTCGGCCGGGAGCGCGGGACGGATCTGTGCGCCGGTGCCTGAGGTCATGCGGGGCTGTCCTCTCCGTGGACGGTGGTGGCGGCGTCGGCCTCGGCGTCCGCGCCGGGGCCGGTGCCGACGGCGGAGCCGGCGCCGACGGCGGAACCGGTGCCGACGCCTGTGCCGGTCTCGACGGCGGAGCCGGCCTCTGCGTCGGCCTCGGCGTCGCGACGCTCGGCATCGCGGCGCTCGGCGCGACGGTCGAGCCAGCGGTGCACGGCCGCGATGATCCGCTCGACCACCAGTGCCATCACGATCGCGGCGACGAGCGCCACGGTGATCGCGAGCAGGTGGTTGTTCTCGAACCAGGCGCCGGCGACCGCGCCGATCGCGCAGGAGTACACCGCCCACACAAACGTGGACAGCAGCGAGCGGGGCCAGAACAGGCGGTGCGGGTAGTGCACGGCGCCCGCGACGAGGTTCACGGCGGTGCGGCCGAAGGGGATGTAGCGGGCCGTCATGAGGAAGACCAGGGCCCGCTTGCGCAGCCCGTTCTCCGCGGCCTCGACCGCGCGTCGACCCTTGCCCCCGCGCAGGAAGCGGAAGCGCTCCCAGCCGATCTTGTTGCCCAGGAGATAGCCGAGGTTGTCCCCGGTGAAGGCGCCGGCCCAGGCCGCCAGCCCGATCAGGATGATCGAGGGTCTTCCGGAGCTCGACCACAGCGAGGACAGGGACACGATCGTCGACTCGCTGGGGACGGTCGGGAAGAAGCCGTCCAGGGCGGCGAAGGCGTAGACGACGAGGTGGACCCACCAGGCGTCGCCGATCTGGAGGATCCAGTCCTCCAGGACGCCGGTCAGCGAGAGGAGACGATCGAGCAGCTCTCCCATGGGTCCTTCCGGTCAGGGGTCCCGCGGCCCCATGGGGGCCGCTGCGCTCCGGGACGAGATCCCGTGACCGGTGATCCCGGTCCGGGAGTGCTCCGCGCTCCGGCGAGCGACCGGAGGCGGGATCGGTCACGGCCCGGCTCCCGCGGGCGGGGGCCGGGCCGTGGCCCGAGCTCAGGAGGTGCTGGCCTCCGCGCTGTCGGGCGTGCTGTCGGCGCCGTCCGCGCCGTCCGCGTGGGTGACGTCCTCGGCGCGGGCCTGGGTCATCGACTCCACGTCGACCACATCGGAGATCGGCTCGAGGGAGCCGTCCTCGCCGCGGCGGGCGAAGGTGAGATCGCCCAGCAGGCCCTCGCCCTCGGCGTCGACCACGATCTGGTCGCCGACCTGGACCTGGCCGAACAGGATCCGCTCGGAGAGCGAGTCCTCGATGTCGCGCTGGATGGTGCGGCGCAGCGGCCGCGCGCCCAGCACGGGGTCGTAGCCCTTCTCGGCCAGCAGGTCCTTCGCCGGCTGCGTGAGCTCGAACGTCATGTCGCGGTCCTGCAGACGACGCGAGAGCTTCGCGACCTCGAGATCGACGATCTGGACGATCTCGGTCCTGGACAGCTGCGGGAAGACCACCACGTCGTCGACGCGGTTGAGGAACTCGGGCTTGAAGTGCTGCTTGAGCTCCTCGTGGACCTTCGACTTCATCCGCTCGTAGTCGGTGGAGAGGTCGCCGCCCGCGGTGAAGCCCATGGAGACGCCCTTGGCGATGTCCCGGGTGCCGAGGTTGGTGGTCATAATGATGATGGTGTTCTTGAAGTCCACCACGCGGCCCTGGGAGTCGGTCAGGCGACCGTCCTCCAGGATCTGCAGCAGCGAGTTGAAGATGTCCACATGGGCCTTCTCGACCTCGTCGAACAGCACGACGGAGAACGGCTTGCGGCGCACCTTCTCGGTGAGCTGGCCGCCCTCGTCGTAGCCGACGTAGCCGGGGGGCGAGCCGAACAGGCGCGAGGCGGTGTGCTTCTCGCCGAACTCCGACATGTCCAGCTGGATGAGCGCCTCCTCGTCGCCGAAGAGGAACTCGGCCAGGGCCTTGGCCAGCTCCGTCTTGCCGACGCCGGTGGGCCCGGCGAAGATGAACGAGCCACCGGGCCGCTTGGGATCCTTCAGGCCCGCACGGGTGCGGCGGATCGCCCGGGAGATGGCCTTGATGGCCTCGTCCTGCCCGATGACGCGCTTGTGCAGCTCGTCCTCCATGTTCAGCAGGCGCGAGGACTCCTCCTCGGTGAGCTTCACGATCGGGATGCCGGTGGAGGCGGCGAGGACCTCGGCGATGACCTCCTCGGAGACGGTGGTCACCGCGTCGGACTCGCCGTGGCGCCAGGCCTTCTCCTTCTCGTCACGCTCGGACTTGAGCTTCTGCTCCTCGTCGCGGAGGTTCGCGGCGAGCTCGAAGTCCTGCCCGTCGATCGCCTCCTCCTTCTTCTTCCGCGCCTCCTCGATGCGGGAGTCGAACTCCTTGAGCTCCGGCGGCGCGGTCAGGCGGCGGATGCGCAGGCGGGCGCCGGCCTCGTCGATCAGGTCGATCGCCTTGTCCGGCAGGAAGCGGTCGTTGACGTAGCGGTCGGCGAGGTTCGCCGCGGCGACGAGGGCGGAGTCGGTGATGGTCACCTTGTGGTGCGCCTCGTAGCGGTCGCGCAGGCCCTTGAGGATCTCGACCGTGTGCGCGACCGAGGGCTCGTCGACCTGGATCGGCTGGAAGCGGCGCTCGAGCGCGGCGTCCTTCTCGATGTGCTTGCGGTACTCCTCGAGGGTGGTCGCACCGATCGTCTGCAGCTCGCCGCGGGCCAGCATGGGCTTGAGGATGCTGGCGGCGTCGATCGCGCCCTCGGCGGCACCGGCCCCGACGAGGGTGTGGATCTCGTCGATGAACAGGATGATGTCGCCGCGGGTGCGGATCTCCTTGAGCACCTTCTTCAGGCGCTCCTCGAAGTCGCCGCGGTAGCGGGAGCCCGCGACCAGGGAGCCGAGGTCGAGGGTGTAGAGCTGCTTGTCCTTGAGCGTCTCGGGGACGTCCCCGGCGACGATCGACTGGGCGAGACCCTCCACGACGGCGCTCTTTCCGACGCCGGGCTCGCCGATCAGGACGGGGTTGTTCTTGGTGCGGCGGCTGAGCACCTGCATGACCCGCTCGGCCTCGCTCTCGCGCCCGATGACCGGGTCGAGCTTGCCGTCGCGGGCGGCCTGGGTGAGGTTGCGGCCGAACTGGTCCAGCACGAGCGAGCCCGAGGGCTGACCCTCGGCGGGGCCGCCGGCGTTGGCCGGCTCCTTGCCCTGGTAGCCGGAGAGGCGCTCGATGACCTCCTGGCGCACGGCCGACGGCTCGGCCTTGAGGCGGGAGAGCACCTTGACGGCGGTGCCCTCGCCCTCGCGCAGCAGGCCGAGCAGGATGTGCTCGGTGCCGATGTAGTTGTGGCCGAGCTGGAGCGCCTCGCGCAGGCTCAGCTCGAGCACCTTCTTGGCGCGCGGGGTGAAGGGGATGTGGCCCGAGGGGGTCTGGTTGCCCTCGCCGATGATGTCCCGGACCTGCTCGCGCACGGCGTCGAGCGTCACGCCGAGGGCCTCGAGCGCCTTCGCGCCGACGCCCTCGTTCTCGTGGATCAGGCCCAGCAGGATGTGCTCGGTGCCGATGTAGTTGTGGTTGAGCAGGCGGGCCTCGTCCTGCGCCAGGACGACGACGCGACGCGCCCGGTCGGTGAACCGTTCGAACATGGTCCTCCCCCATTCGGTGGTGGTGATGGATCGAGAGTACGCGGATCGGGCGGGGATTCCCCGTGTGTTCGCCGCGGGCGTGATGGCTGTTCGCCGTGGGCATGACGACCCGCTCCACCGGTGGCCGCGGGATCCCGACACGCGCCGCCGACCCGCCGGTCGGGTGCCACGGGACGATCGGGCCCGCCCCGTATCATGGCGTGCGTCACATCCCCTTCCCCAAGGAGCACCTCATGGGCGCCATCGTCGGCGGAATCATCCTCTTCGTCCTGGGAGCCATCGCGCGCTTCGCCCTCGAGATCGACATGCCGGGGGTGGACTCGGCCATGCTCGGCACCATCCTGATGGTCGCGGGAGCGGTGCTGTTCCTCGTCGGCCTGCTGCTGATGCTGCGCTCGCGCAAGACCGTGGTGGACACCCAGAACGCTCCGGGGCACAGCGTCTCCGAGCGCCGCGACCCCCCGCCGAACGTCTGAGGGTCACGACCCGACCGAGGCGGCATCCCCTGTGAGGGGTGCCGCCTCGTCGCTGTGCAGGCGGCGAGGCGCCCGGCGCGGGCGCGGCGACCCCGGGCGGACGCCTGCGGACACGAGATACGCTGATGGGCACGACCGCCCGGGGCCGCGCGAGGCAGCACGCCGACCGGCCGCGAGGCGAGTGACGAGCAGCGAACGGAGAGACATGGCAGACCTGGACGTGACCCGCGCGGATGCGGTGCTGATCGGCGGCGGCATCGCCAGCGCGACCCTCGCCGCGATGCTCACCGAGCTCGAGCCGGACTGGGACATCGTGGTCCTCGAGCGCCTGGACTCCCTCGGCGCGGAGTCCAGCGACGCATGGAACAACGCCGGGACCGGGCACAGCGCGCTGTGCGAGCTGAACTACACCCCGCAGGACGTGGACGGCTCCGTCAGCCCCGCCAAGGCCATCGCGATCAATGAGCAGTTCCAGGTCTCTCGCCAGTTCTGGACCCACCTCGTGGAGAACGACCGGATCGGCGACCCCTCCCACTTCATCCACACCGTCCCGCACATGAGCTTCGTGCACGGGATGGAGAACGCGGACTACCTGCGACGCCGCCACGAGGCGCTCGTCGCCAACCCGCTCTTCGACCGCATGGAGTTCACCACCGAGCACGCCCGGCTCGCCGAGTGGGCGCCGCTGGTCTCCGAGGGACGCCCGGTCACCGAGACCATCGCCGCGACCTGGTCGCCCGACGGCACCGACGTCGACTTCGGGGCCCTGACCCGGGAGATGCTCGACTTCGCCTCCCGCGCCGGGACCACCGTCGCCACCGGCTCCGAGGTCGTGGACCTGCGCCGCATGGGCAACGACTGGGGCGTCATGGTGCGCAGCACGGCCGACGACTCCCTGCGCGTGGTGCGTGCGCCGTTCGTGTTCGTCGGCGCGGGCGGCTACGCCCTGCCGCTGCTGCAGAAGTCCGGGATCGAGGAGATCCGCGGCTTCGGCGGCTTCCCGATCTCGGGCCAGTGGCTGCGCTGCACCGACCCGGCCGTCATCGCGCGGCACGACGCGAAGGTGTACGGAAAGGCCGCCGTCGGCGCCCCGCCGATGAGCGTCCCGCACCTGGACACCCGGTACGTCGGCGGGAAGCGCTCGCTGATGTTCGGCCCGTACGCGGGCTGGTCGCCGAAGTTCCTCAAGTCCGGCTCCTACACGGACCTCTTCGAGTCGATCAAGCCCTCGAACCTCACCCAGATGATGGCGGTCGCGCCGCCGAACCTCGACCTCATGGTCTACCTCGGCTCGCAGCTCGCCGCGACCACCCACAAGCGCTTCGAGGCGCTGCTGGAGTACATGCCCGACGCCGACATGTCCGACTGGGAGGAGGTCACCGCCGGGCAGCGCGTCCAGGTGATCGCCCCCGACAAGAAGAAGCACGGCGTGCTGCAGTTCGGCACCCAGCTGATCACCGCGGCCGACGGGTCGATCGGCGGCATGCTCGGCGCCTCCCCCGGCGCGTCGACCGCGACGAGCATCATGCTCACGATGCTCGAGAAGATGTTCCCCCAGCGCATCGAGGCGTGGCGACCCGCGCTCAAGCAGATGGTCCCCAGCTGGGGCACCCACCTCTCGGAGGATGCGGAGCTCGCGCACCGCACCCTCGAGCGGACCGCCGCCGCCCTCGACCTCACCCACTGAGAGCCACCCGGCCTCGCCCACTGCGCGTCGACGACGACGCCTCGCCGCTCCAGGAGAGCTCATGCGGATCTCGCTGATGACCACCTGTCTCGTGGACGTGATGGCCCCGGACGTCGCCCGGGCCACCGTCACCCTCCTGGAGCGGCTGGGCCACGAGGTGGTGTTCGACAGGCGGCAGACCTGCTGCGGCCAGATGCACACCAACTCCGGCTACTACACCGAGGCCGCGCCGATCGTGCGCTCCTTCGTGGACACCTTCGAGCCGGCGCTCGAGGAGGTGGACGCGATCGTGATGCCCTCGGGCTCCTGCACCGGCTGCGTCCGCGACCAGCACGCGCTGGTCGCCCGCCACGAGGGCGACACGGCGCTCGAGGAGCGCACCGCCGCGGTCGCCGCGAGGACCTACGAGCTCTCCGAGCTGCTGGTGGACGTGCTGAAGGTGACCGACGTGGGGGCGTACTTCCCCCATTCGGTCACCTACCACCCCACCTGCCACTCGATGCGCTTCCTGAAGGTGGGGCCGCGCCCGCTGAAGCTGCTGCGCGCGGTCGAGGGGATCGAGGTGAAGAACCTGCCCGAGTCCGACACCTGCTGCGGCTTCGGCGGGACCTTCTCGGTGAAGAACGACGCCACCAGCGACGCGATGGTCACCGACAAGGCCGCGAACGTCGTCGCCTCCGGTGCGGAGTTCGTGGTCGCGGGCGATGCCTCGTGCCTGATGAACATCGGCGGGAAGCTGCACCGCACCGGGGCGGCACCGAGGTCGGTGCATCTCGCGCAGATCCTCGCCTCGACGAAGGAGGACCCCTTCGTCCCGTCGGAGACCATCCTCGGGAGGGCGTCATGAGCACCGTCCAGCTGGGCATGCCGGGCGTGCGTCCGCAGCACGCCTCGCCCGTCTCGACCCTGCGGGGCGAGCGCGGGTTCCCGGAGGCGGCGCGGGAGGCGCTGGGCGATGCGACCCTGCGCGCGAACATGCGCCACGCGACCTCGACGATCCAGGCCAAGCGCGCCGGGGCGGTGCGCGAGGTGCGCGACTGGCAGAAGCTCCGCAGCGCCGGCAGCGCCCTGAAGTGGCAGGTCACCGACCATCTCCCGGAGCTGCTCGAGCAGCTCGAGGAGTCGGTGGCAGCCGCAGGGGGCGTCGTGCACTGGGCCCGCGATGCCGAGGAGGCCTCCGAGATCGTCACCCGCCTCGCCCTCGAGCGCGATGCCCGGGAGGTGCTGAAGGTCAAGTCGATGGCGACCCAGGAGATCGGCCTGAACGAGGCGCTCGCACATGCGGGCATCCGGGCGATCGAGTCCGATCTCGCGGAGCTCATCGTCCAGCTCGCGGACGACACCCCCTCCCACATCCTGGTCCCCGCGATCCACCGCAACCGTGCGGAGATCCGCGAGATCTTCCTGGCGGCGATGCCGGATCTCGATCCGTCGATCACCGACGACCCGGCCGAGCTCGCGGAGGCGGCGCGCCGCTTCCTGCGCGAGAAGTTCCTGGACATGCCCGGCTCGGTCGCGATCTGCGGGGCGAACTTCGCGGTCGCCGAGACGGGCACGCTGGTGGTCGTGGAGTCCGAGGGCAACGGGCGGATGTGCCTGACCCTGCCGCGGACCCTGATCTCCGTGGTCGGGATCGAGAAGATCGTCCCCACCTTCCAGGACCTCGAGGTGTTCCTGCAGCTGCTGCCCCGTTCCTCGACCGGAGAGCGGATGAACCCGTACACCACCCTGTTCACGGGCGTGCACGAGGGCGACGGCCCCGAGGAGTTCCATCTGGTGCTGCTGGACAACGGGCGATCGTCGGTGCTGGAGGACCCCGAGGGGCGCAGCGCCCTGCATTGCATCCGCTGCTCGGCCTGCTTGAACGTGTGCCCGGTCTATGCGCGCACGGGCGGCCACGCCTACGGCTCGACCTATCCCGGCCCGATCGGCGCGATCCTCTCCCCGCAGATGACGGGCATGAGCGGCACCGACGACCCGAACTCGACGCTCCCCTACGCCTCGAGCCTGTGCGGCGCCTGCTACGACGTGTGCCCGGTGAAGATCGACATCCCCGAGATCCTCGTGCACCTTCGTGCGAAGGACGTGGACCGGCGCCGCGAGGCGCGCGGCGAGTTCCACGGCAGCTGGGACCTGGCGCTGAAGGGTGCGAGCCGCCTGATGTCCTCCCCTCGCGCCTACGACCTCGCCGTCCGCTCGGCGAAGCCGCTGTCCTCGCTGCTGCCCGGCGCGAACATCGGACGGCTCCCGGGGGCCCTGCCGATCATCCCGGGCTGGACCGACCACCGCGATCTGCCCAGTCCCCCGCAGTCCTTCCGGTCCTGGTGGGACGAGCGCGAGAAGGAGCGCGTCGCTCGGGGCCCGGAGGGACCGGCGTCCGACGGGCCCGGCGAGAACGGCCGCGCACGGTCGGCCGACGGACCCGCCCCGGACGGTGACGCCTCGGCCGCCGGCACCCCCGACGGGGAGGAGCGGCCGTGAACGACTGGACCGATGCCCGCCCCGCCCGCACGCCGGGGATGAGCGCGAAGGACGAGATCCTCGCCCGCGTTCGCACCGCGCTCGCGGCCCCGCGCCGCGATGCGGTGACCGGCGCCGAGGACGTGCCCCGCGACTACCAGCGCTCCGATGACAGGCAGGAGCTCGGCACCGCCCCGGAGAAGGTGCGCGACGTGCTCGTCCAGCGGCTCCAGGACTACACCGCGGTGGTGCACCGCACCACGGCGTCGGAGCTCCCGGCCGCGATCGCCGCGGCGCTCGGCGACGCCGACTCGGCGGTGGTCCCCGCCGGTCTGCCGCCCGAGTGGATGCCTCCGCCCGGCGTCGCTGTCACCGTCGACGACGGCACCGCCTCGCCCCGCGAGCTCGACGGGATCGACGCCGTGCTCACCGGCTGCCACACCGCCATCGCGCTGACCGGCACGATCGTACTGCGGGGCGACGACCTCGGCGGCAGGCGCGCGATCTCGCTGGTCCCGGACCGGCACGTCGTGGTCGTCGAGGCCGAGCAGGTCGTGCTCGGGGTGCCGCGCGGCATCGAGCGCATGGCCGAGGATCCCCGTGCCGCGTGGACGATGATCTCCGGGCCGAGCGCGACCAGCGACATCGAGCTCGACCGTGTCGAGGGCGTCCACGGCCCCCGCCGTCTCGAGGTCGTGCTCCTCGAGCCCGAGCCGACACCCGAGCCGGAGCCGTCGCCCGCACCCGCACCGGAGCCCGGCCCCGACGCCCCCGCCCGCCCTCCGGCCGACAGCGGCCCCACCACCCCCACCTCCCAGGAGAGCAGCCGATGACCACTCCCCTCACGCCCGCCGACCTCGGCTCCCCCGCAGACGCTCCCGGGGACGCGGGCCGTGCCGCCCGCGATCGCGGCGACCTGCTGGTCCTCGTCGCCGGGGACTACCGCGCCGAGATCTCCACCGTCGGCGCGACGCTCGAGTCCCTCACCGTCGGTGGTCGGAATCTCGTGCTCCGCAGCCCCGAGGAGGGGCCGATGCTGTTCTACCGGGGCGCGATCGTGGCGCCCTGGCCGAACCGGATCGGGGACGGCACCTACGTGTGGGACGGCGAGGAGCTGCGCACCCCGCTCAGCGAGCCCGAGCGCGGCAACGCCCTCCACGGGCTCGTCTCCTTCCAGTCCTTCACCCCCGCGTCGGTGGACGAGGACGAGGTGGTGCTGCGCACCGAGCTGTTCCCCACCCCCGGCTATCCCTTCCACCTGCTGCTCACGGTCCGCTGTGCGCTCTCCCCCGAGGAAGGGCTGACCACCACGGTCACCGCCCGGAACCTCGGCCGGAGCGATGCCCCCTACGGGGTGTGCCCGCATCCCTATCTCGTCGCCGGCCCCGAGCCGCTGGACGAGTGGTCGCTGCAGGTCGCGGCGGGAACGGTGCTGACGGTGACCGAGGATCGGCTGCTGCCCACCGGCACCGCGCCGGTCCCGCCCGGCGATCCCTTCGACTTCTCCGCTCCGCGCGTGCTCGGCGACCTGTTCATCGACCACGCCTTCACCGACCTCACCCGGGACGCGGAGGGGCGCCTGGAAGTCGCCGTCACCGCTCCCGGCGGCACCGGGGTGGAGCTCACCGCCGGTCCCGAGTGCCCGTGGCTCCAGATCCACACCGGGGACCGCCCGGAGCCGGAGCACCACCGCCGCGGCCTCGCGGTCGAGCCGATGACCTGCCCGCCGGACGCCTTCCGCAGCGGCACCGACGTGGTGCGCCTGGCCCCGGGCGACGAGCACGCCGCCTCCTGGAGCATCCGCGGCTGGTGACCGGCTGATCGGCGCGGCCGGCCCGACGGCGGGCGGGGGACGCCGCGCCGGCGCGCCGCACGAAGCGCGGCCCAGGACAGGACGAGGGCCCGTGACCGTCATGGTCGCGGGCCCTCGTCGAAGGCGTCGGCGGCTCACGGCCGCCGGGCGGGGATCACTCCCCGTGGGCCTCCTCGTACGCCTTGCGGATCGCGCCGGAGATCCGGCCGCGATCGGGGACCTCGTAGCCCGCCTCACGCGCCCACTCGCGGATGCGCGAGGAGTCGTTCGAGCTCGCACGGGAGCCGGAGGCGGTGCCGCGGGTGCGGCGACCCCCGACGCGGCGCGCCTTGCCGACCCACCCGCTCAGCTCCTCGCGGAGCTTCTCCGCGTTCTCGGCCGTCAGGTCGATCTCGTAGGCGACGCCGTCCAGGGCGAAGCTCACCGTCTCCTCGGCCTTGTCACCGTTGATGTCGTCGATGAGCTCCACGTAGGTCTTCCGTGCCATAGGGGTTCTCCCTCGCTGGTGGTTTCCGGACTTCATCATGAACACATGGGGTGTTCACGATATCGCCCAGTATCCATTACGAGGCCGGTCATTTCAATCTGATTACGGGGCGTGTGGACGAAGGGGCATTCCTCGTCACTCGCGCCGCCGTCTCAGGGATCTTTCCGGGGCTGCTTCCGCTCGAGCAGCTCCTGCTCCGCCTGGCGCTCGGCCTCCCGCTCGCGGCGGTCGGCCCGCAGCAGCGAGCGGATCACGAACCAGAACAGCAGCCCCACGCCGATCGAGGGCAGCAGCGCACCGGCCTCGAACCAGAACCCGGAGTCCATCTCAGGCCCCCGGCTTCACGAGCGGGAACAGGATCGTCTCGCGGATGCCGAGCCCCGTCAGGGCCATGAGCAGGCGGTCCACGCCCATGCCCATGCCTCCCGTCGGCGGCAGCGCGTACTCCATCGCCTCGAGGAAGTCCTCGTCCAGGCGCATCGCCTCGTCGTCGCCCTGGGCGGCGAGCTCCGCCTGCTGGGCGAAGCGCTCGCGCTGGATGACGGGATCGACCAGCTCGGAGTAGCCGGTGGCGAGCTCGAAGCCGCGCACGTACAGGTCCCACTTCTCGACCACGCCGGGCGTGCTGCGATGGGCGCGCACCAGCGGGCTGGTCTCCACCGGGAAGTCGCGCACGAAGGTCGGCTCGTGCAGGTGGTCGCCCACGCGATGCTCGAAGAGCTCCTCGACGAGCTTGCCGTGGCCGTACTTCGGGTGGTCGAGGTCCAGCTCGAGCGAGCGGGCGATCTCCCGCAGGCGCGCCGGGGTGGTCTCGGGGGTGATCTCCTCGCCGAGGGATTCGGAGAGCGAGCCGTAGACGGTGATCTTCGCCCATTCCCCGGAGAAGTCGTATTCGGTGCCGTCGGCGAGGGTGACGACCTGGGAGCCGGTGGCGGCCTCGGCGGCCTCCTGGATCAGCGACTGCGTGAGCTCGCCGATCGAGTCGTAATCCCCGTAGGCCTGGTAGGACTCGAGCATCGCGAACTCGGGCGAATGCGTGGAATCGGCGCCCTCGTTCCGGAAATTGCGGTTGATCTCGTAGACCTTCTCGAGCCCGCCCACCGCGGCGCGCTTGAGGAAGAGCTCCGGCGCGATCCGCAGGTACAGGTCCAGGTCGAAGGCGTTCATGTGGGTGACGAACGGCCGTGCCGCCGCACCCGAGGGGATCACCTGCAGCATCGGGGTCTCGACCTCGACGAACTCCCGGCCGCGGAAGGACTCGCGCAGGGAGTGCATGACCTCGGAGCGCAGGCGCACCGCGTCCCGCGCCTCCTGGCGCACGATCAGGTCGACGTAGCGGCGGCGCACCCGCGACTCCTCGGAGAGGTCCGCGTGGAGCACCGGGAGGGGGCGCACCGCCTTCGCGGCCATCTGCCAGGAGTCGGCGAAGATGCTCAGCTCGCCGCGACGGGACGCACCGACCCGGCCGTGGAAGAAGACGTGGTCGCCGAGATCGACGTCGGCCTTGAGATCGGCGAGGCGCTCCTCGCCGATCACGGCCTGCGAGGCCATGATCTGCAGACGCTCCCCGGCGCCGTCCTGGAGGGTGACGAAGGCGAGCTTGCCCGTGTTGCGCTGGAAGACGACGCGACCGGAGACGCCGACCTCGTCGTCCGTCTCCACGCCGGCCTCGAGGTGGCCGTACTCCGCGCGGACCTCGGCGATCGTGGCGGTCACGGGGACGGAGACGGGATAGGGCTCCTCCCCGCGCGCCAGCAGGCGCTCCCGCTTGGACCGTCGGACCGCGATCTGGTCGGAGCTGTCGGTCACCTCGGAGGCAGGGGGGTTCTCGCTCATGGCTGCGATTGTCTCATCACCGCGCGCGTGACGTCCTCAGGGATCAGGGTGCTGTCGCCACCGCCACAGCGGCATCCAGCAGCCGGGTGCCCTCGACGCGTCCGGCGAGCACGACGAGCACCTCGCCGCGGTGGTCGGGGCCGGCGGGCTCGAGGGTCGCGGGGTCCAGGGCGAGCGCGTAGTCCCAGTCGATCTCCGCCCGCTCCCGCGCGGCCTCCAGCGCGTCCTGGATGCCGGCGAGGGAGGGGGCGGCCGCGAGCGCCGCGGCGATCGTGCGGGACAGGGCCAGGGCCTGCTCCTTCCCGGCCGCGGAGAGATAGGCGTTGCGGCTGGAGCGAGCGAGGCCCGTCTCCTCCCGCTGGATCTCCACGGGCTCGATCCGCACGGGCAGGTCGAGGTCGGCGACCAGGCGCTGGATGATCGCGAGCTGCTGGGCGTCCTTGCGCCCGAACACGCTCAGGTGCGGGTCCGTCAGGCGCAGCAGCTTCGCGACGACGGTGACGACGCCGTCGAAGTGGCCGGGCCGGGCGGCGCCCTCGAGGACCGTGCCGGCGCGGCCGGCGCTCACCGAGACCGTCGGCGGCATGACGGGGTACATCTCCTCCACGCCCGGGGCGAAGACGAGGTCGACGAGCCCGTCGACGAGGGCGAGATCCGCCTCGAGGTCGCGGGGATAGGCCTCGTAGTCCTCCCCCGGTCCGAACTGGAGGGGGTTGACGAAGTCGGTGAGGATCACGTGGTCGGCGAGCTCGCGGGCTCTCTCGACCAGGGCCAGGTGCCCGGCATGGAGGGAGCCCATGGTGAGCACTGCCGCGACCGTCCCGTCCATCGCGGCGCGGTGCTCGCGCAGCGCGGACTTGGTGGTGACGAGCGTGGTGCGCGGGGTGCTCTCGGGCACGGCGGGGTCCTTCCTCAGCTCTCCTCCGGGGGCGGGGCCGCCTCCAGCAGCGCCCGGATCGTCTCCCGGTCGCCCTCGGGGAGTCTCGCACGCGCGAGCGCCGCGAGGGCGAGGGCGCGGTAGGTGTCGCTCACGTCGCCGGGCTCGAGCGGGGCGGCGGTCGCGTCGAGATCGGCGAGGGCGTCGAGGTGGGCGGCGACGGTGCCGGCGTCCCCGCGGACCACCGGTCCGGTCAGCGCCCCGTTCCCCCGCTGCAGCGACTCCTCGAGCGCCGCCTCGAGCAGCGGGCGGAGGTAGGCGCCGGGGTCCTCGATGCCGAGCCGGGCCAGCGCCCTGCGGGACTGGTCCACGAGGACCACGAGATGGTTCGCGGCGTGGGCGAGGGAGGCGTGGTAGAGCGGGCGGTCGCCCTCGGCGATGACGACGGCCTCGCCGCCCATCTCCACCACGAGCGCGGCGGCGACGGGCAGGAACTCCTCGGTGGCGGTGATCCCCATCGGGCATCCGACGAGCCGGCGCAGGTCCGTGCGGGTGCCGGTGAAGGTCATCGCCGGGTGGATCGCGAGGGTCGCGGCGCCGGCGCGGGCGAGCGGGGCGAGCACCTCGGTGCCGTAGCGGCCGGAGGTGTGGACGACGAGCTGCCCGCCGGGGGCGAGGCCGGTCGCGGCGATCCCGCTCGCGAGCGGTCCGAGCTGGTCGTCGGGCACGGCCAGGAGCAGCATCTCGCTGCGCTCGACGAGGGCGGGGACGTCCAGCAGCGGCACACCGGGCAGGAGCTCGGCGGCCCGCTCACGGGAGGCGTCGGAGACGGCGTAGGCGCCGGTGAGCGCGTGCCCCTCGGCGCGCAGCGCGGCGCCGAGGACGGCGCCGACGCGTCCGGCGCCGATCACACCGATGCCGAGGCGGGGCGGGGTCATCGGGTCTCCCGCCCGTCGGGGCGCGGGCCGGGGGCGGATGCGGCGGGCCGCTCCTGCTCGGGGGCGTTCCCGGGGGCGGCGCCGGCTGCGATGCCGGTCGACCGCGCGGCGGTGCCGACCGGCGCGAGCGCGGGGCGGGGCCAGCTCTCCCGGTCCCGGTAGCGGCGCAGGGTGCGGGCATCGGCGGCGAGCACGGCGTGCACGGCGAGGGCGTCATCGCGGCGCAGGTTCTCCAGCAGGAGCGAGTCCCCGGCCCCTTCGACGTGGAGGTCCAGCACGCCGAGACGGCGGGCGAGCGGGCCGTCCTCGAGCCTCAGCTCCTGGATCCTCTCGCGGGGGACGATGCTGAGCTTGCGGGACACGAGGCCGCTGCGGTGCACGAGCGCACCCGACAGCAGGATGCTCACCTCGGTGCGGCGGGCGATCCAGTACCAGCGCACCGGGGTGCGCAGCCCGGGCAGGTCGCGGGCGCGGGCGGTCAGCAGGTGCTCGAGGGTCGCGAGATCGTCGTCGGTGCCCAGCGGCGCGCTGAGCCGGCCGAGGGTCTGCCGCAGCTCCTCGCGGGTGCCGACCGGGAGCACGCTGGTCGCGCCGTTCTCGTCGTCGTCATCGATCCCGGCCACGGTCGCGGAGACGGCGGTCCAGCCGGGGCCGCGCCACAGGAAGGGTCGGCGCAGGTCGAAGCGCTGGATGCGACCGGCGGCGATGTTGTCGGTGCGCGTGTTGGCCAGGCCCCGCCGCATCCGCAGCCCACGCTCGCTGAAGCGGGAGACGAAGCCCCAGCCGGAGTCGATCCGGCCGAAGACGTACTTCGGCACCGCGATCGCGGTGGGTGCCAGGGCGACCAGGATCGCGATCGAGAAGCCCTCCTGCCACAGGGCGAGGAGCACCGCGACGACCACGCCGACGACGCTCATGACGATCCCGGTGAGGAATCCGAGGTCCCGCACGAGGGAGCGGACGAGCCGCTCGGTGGGGATCCTCGCGATGAGCTCGCCGTCGGTCACCCCGTCGTACAGGACCTCCTCGAGACGACCGCCGCGCTCGCGCGCGACGTCGCCGGAGTCCTGATGGCCCGCCGCGGCGGAGGAGCCCGCGGTCGGGCCGCCGGCGAGGGCTGCGCGGGCCTCCGCGCCCGTCTCGTCGGCCGGAGCGCCCTCGACGGAAACGGCGGAGGAGCTCGCGGCCGACGTCCCGGCCGCGACCTCGAGGATGCCCAGGCGCAGCTCCTCGGCGCGGGCGGAGGAGACGTACTCGATGTCGAGATACGACTCGCCGCCGCCGGCGACCTCGACGCGCACCTTCGCCAGCCCCAGCAGTCGGGCCAGCAGCGGGCGCTCGATCGAGACGGACTCGATGCGTGCCCGCGGCGCGTACTCGCGGGAGCGGCTGATCATGCCGCTGTGGACGGAGACGCCGTCCTCGTCCACCGCATAGGTGGTGAACCACCAGCTGAGGGCCGACAGGATGATCGCCACGAGGACGACGACGAGCAGGATGCCCAGTCCGATCAGCGCGCGACGGATCGTGAACTCGTTCGCCAGCTGGGCGATGTTCTGGGCGGTGAGCACCGCGATGATGCCCACGACGACCTTCCAGCCGGTCACCAGCGGCGTGATCGGATGCGTGCGGTGGCGGGGCGCTCCCGGGACGGGATCGGGATCGGGATCGGGGCCGGGGGCGGTCACAGCGCCGCCATCAGCTCGACGCCGCGCGCGGTGAGCAGGGCGCGCAGGCGCTCGGCCTCGTCCTTCGGCAGGCCGGGCAGGGTGACGCCGGCGCCGTCATGGGCGGTGCTGAGCGTGAGCTTCGCGAGGCCGTAGCGGCGGTCCACCGGCCCCTCGTCGATCTTCACCGACTGCACGCGGCCGTAGGGGATCGTGTGCACGGAGCGGAACATGATCCCGAGGGCGACGGTGAGGTCCTCCGCCCCCTCGCGATAGCCGATCGCCCGCACCCGTCGCGGGGTGAGCGCGAGGCCCTGCACCACCAGCACCAGCGGCACGATGGCCGTCAGCCCCAGCCACCACCACCCGGTCAGGACCGCCGCGACGATCGCGCCGATGGTCAGCAGCACCCCGATCAGGTAGCCGGGGATCCCTGCGAGATAGCGGGCCGGGACGAGCTTCGGCGAGACCGGCTGCAGACCCTGCTCGCCGAGTCGCGCCCCGGCGGCGTCCGAGACCTCGGTCGGCGGGGCGTCGTGGGGCATCGCCGTGGGGAGCGGCGGTCGGGCATCGTGCGCGGAGGAGGTCATGGGGACATCGTGTCATCCCGGACCGGAGGCGCTGTGCGACGCTCGGCGCTGTCCGCCCCACCGAAGGTCGGTCCTCGCCCGTGCCCCGCTCCGCCGACCGACAGGTCGCAGGCCCGTCTCCCGGCGGAGTCGGAGGGCGCGGGGCGAACGGTCAGGACCCGGCTTCCGCGCCTTCGGCGGAGCCGTCGCCGTCGGGTGGGAGCTTTCCCCATCGCTCCACGATCACCCCGAGCACACCCAGCACGATGCCGGAGACCGCGGCGGCGGCGGTCGGAAAGATCGCGCCGAGCAGGTCGCCGGTGCCGGTGATCAGCAGGAAGAGCGCCTGGCCGGCGAAGAACCCGCCCATGATCGCGCCGGTGTAGGCGCAGGCCCGGGCCAGCAGGACCGTGCGATAGGCGGTGGGCAGGTCGATCTGGTGACGGCGCGGTGCGTAGGAGGGCTTGTCGCGACGCTCCTCGCTCTCCTGGAGGTAGCGGCGCATCGGGAGGCCGTAGGCGAGCAGCACCGCGGCCAGGGCCAGCAGCACCAGGGTGGTCAGCCAGCCCGCGATCGGGAGGGAGTGGCCTCGGGCGGCGAGGGTCTCGAGCATCTGGGCCCCGAAGCCCGCACCGATCACGAGGATCAGCACGAGCACCGGGATGTTCAGGGGCCTCACGACTCCGCCGCTCCCTCCCCCGTCCGGGAGGGCGGGTCGTCGAAGCCCTCGAGGGCCGGGCCCGGGCGCAGGTCCTCGCGGTCCGCGGCGCGGGCGAGGAGCGCCTGGACCGGTCCGTGGCCGGGCAGCTCGGCGGCGGGGTCCGCGGCATGCCAGGGGCCGAGCACGAAGGCGCGCTCGTGGGCGCGGGGGTGGGGCACGGTGAGGTCGGGGTCCTCGCTGCGCCAGTCGCCGTAGGCGATCACGTCGACGTCGAGGGTCCGCTCGCCCCAGCGCACCAGTCGCTGCCGTCCGGCGGCCCGCTCGGCGCGGTGGGCCAGGGCAAGGAGGTCGTGGGGACCGAGCTCGGTGGTCACGCCGACCACGGCGTTGAGATAGGCGCCCTGGCCGTCCGGCCCGCCGACGGGGGAGGTCTCGAGCACGGGCGAGGTCCAGGCGATCTCGGTGCCCGGGTGGGAGCCGAGCACATCGAGCGCCCCGCGCAGATACGTCTCGCGGTCGCCGAGGTTGCTGCCGAGCGCGAGCACGGCGAGGACGGGGCGCGCGTCGCGCTCGATCGCGACGGCCACCCCGCCGACGGGCAGTCCGACCGGGGCGGCGGGCTTGTGCACGCGCACGCCGACGCGGCGCACCAGCGGGTGGCCGGTCTCCTCGAGGATCCTCTCGGCGATCCGCTCGGCGAGGGTCTCGACGAGGTCGTGGGGGCCGGCGCCGATCTCCTCGTGCACGGCCGTGACGACCTCGGCGTAGTTCACGGTGCGGGAGAGGACGTCGGTGCGGCCGGCCGCGGCGGTCGAGAGGTGCAGGACGACGTCGACCGCGAACTCCTGGCCGATCTCCTTCTCCGCGGCGAGGACGCCGTGATGGCCCCAGGCGCGGATGCCGGTGACCTCGATGCGGTCCAGGCGTCCGATCGACGCCGGCGCGGAGCCGTGATGCGCGCTGCCATCGTGCGGGTTCATCGGTGCCTGCTCCGACGCAGCCGGTCCCCGACCCGCACCGCGGCGAGGTTGGAGGGGACCTCGTGGACGCGCACCGCCCAGGCGCCGTGCTCGGCGCTGTAGGCGCTGATCGCGGCGGTCGCCGCGTCGCGGTCCACGCCGAGGGCGCTGACGAAGCGCTTGCGGGAGGCGCCGATGAGGACGGGCAGGCCGTGGGAGGCGATCGCGTCCCAGTCCGCCAGCAGGTCCCAGTTCTGCTCCCCCGTCTTGGAGAAGCCCAGGCCCGGATCGGCGACGAGGAAGCGGTCCTCGATCCCGGCCTCGCGCAGCGTGCTGAGGCGGTCGCCGAGCTCGGCGGTGCTGTCGTGGGCGACGTCCTCGTACCGGGCGAGGTCATTCATGACGTCGCTGTGGCCGCGCCAGTGCATCGCGATGAACACCGGCGGGGTGCCCAGACGCGTGCGCAGCTCGGCGACCTGCGCGCCCATCCGCACGTCGGCCTGGCCGGCGGAGACATCGTTGACGATGAGGGCCCCGCCCGCGATGCTCGCGGCGGCGACGGAGGCGCGCATGGTGTCCACGCTGAGCACGACGTCCTCGGCGGCGAGGGCCTCGACCACGGGGATCACCCGGCGCAGCTCCTCCTCCTCGGGGACGCGCGGGGCCCCGGGGCGGGTGGACTCCCCGCCGATGTCGATGATCGCGGCGCCCTCGGCGACCAGGCGGCGGCCGTGGGCGATCGCGTCGGGGGCGCTGTCGTGCTCCCCGCCGTCGGAGAAGGAGTCGGGGGTGACGTTCAGGACCCCCATGACGAGGGTGTCGTCCCCGCCGAGGCGGTCCGGCAGTCCCTCGGGTCGGCGCACGGGGATGGTCACGACCTCACCGTCCGTTGATCAGGGCCATGGCCTCGCCGCGGGTGCTCGGGTTGTCCCGGAGCATGCCGCGCACGGCACTGGTGATGGTGCGGGCCCCGGCCGCGCGCACGCCGCGCATCGACATGCACATGTGCTCCGCCTCGATCACGACGATGGCGCCGGCGGCGCCGAGCTCGTCCATCAGCGCATCGGCGATCTGGAAGGTGAGCCGCTCCTGCACCTGCGGGCGTCGGGCGTAGACGTGGACCAGGCGGGCGAGCTTGCTCAGCCCCGTGACGGCGCCGCCGCCGGGGATGTACCCCACGTGCGCCATCCCGTGGAAGGGCAGCAGGTGGTGCTCGCACATCGAGTGGAAGGCGATGTCGCGCACGAGCACCAGCTCCTGGTGCTCGATGTCGAAGGTCGTCGACAGCGGCTCGTGCGCGTCCTGGTCCAGCCCCTCGAAGACCTCGGCGTACATCCGCGCCACCCGCGCGGGGGTGTCCAGGAGGCCGTCGCGGCCCGGGTCCTCGCCGATCCCGGCGAGGAGCTCCCGCACCGCCGCCTCGACCCGGGGCCGGTCCACCGCCATCTCAGCGCTCCGTCTCGTCGTGGTCGCCGTAGCCGTAGCCCTGGCCGGGACCGGGCTGGCCGGAGCCGCCGGGGGCACCGCCGTGCGGGGCGCCGGGGATGCCGGGGCCGTCGCCGCCCGGATGGGGCAGCTCGGGGGCGCCGGGCTGCAGCGGCTCGCCCGCGTCGTGCTCCTCGGTGCCGGTGCCGGTGGTGGTCGAGCCGACCGACGGCGCCTCGAGGGAGGGGCGCTCCTCGCTGGAGACCCACACCTCGCGCGGCGGCAGCTTGGTGACGTCCGCGAAGATCGCGGCGAGCTCGTGCTCGTTCAGCGTCTCCTTCTCCAGCAGCTCCTCGACCAGGCGGTCCAGCACGTGCCGGTTCTGCACGATCACGGACCAGGCCTCGTCCAGGGCGTTGTCCAGGAGCGTGCGCACCTCCTGGTCCACGATGCTCGCGGTCTCGCCGGAGAAGCGGGGGCCCTGCCCCTGCTGCATGCCCACGAACACCTCGTCCTGGTCGCCGGAGAGGGCGACCTGGCCCACGGCCGCGCTCATGCCCAGCTGCATGACCATGGTGCGGGCGATCTTGGTGGCGTTCTGGAGGTCGGAGCTGGGGCCGGTGGTGACGTCGTGGAAGATCGACTCCTCCACCGCGTAGCCGCCCATCGCGTAGGCGAGGCGGTCCAGCAGCTCGTTGCGGGACTGGTAGTTGCGGTCCTGCGTGGGGACCACCATCGTGTAGCCGCCGGCCTGGCCGCGCGGCAGGATCGTCACCTTGGTGACCGGGGCCGAGTTGTTCATCGCCGCGGCGACCAGGGCGTGGCCGCCCTCGTGGTACGCGGTCATCTGGCGCTCGCGCTCGGTCATCACCTTGGAGTACCGCTGCGGTCCCATGGAGACGCGGTCGATCGCCTCGTCCAGGGCGCGGTTGTCGATGATCTGGTTGCCAGAGCGGGCGGTGAGCAGCGCCGCCTCGTTGAGCACGTTGGCGAGGTCCGCACCGGACATGCCGATGGTGCGCTTGGCGACGGCCTCGAGGTCCACGTCGTGGGCCAGCGGCTTGCCCTTGGCGTGCACGCCGAGGATGTGCAGGCGGCCCTTGAGGTCCGGGGCGGTCACCGCGATCTGGCGATCGAAGCGGCCCGGGCGCAGCAGCGCCGGGTCGAGGATGTCCACGCGGTTGGTGGCGGCGATGAGGATGACGTTCTGGTTCTCGTCGAACCCGTCCATCTCCACGAGCATCTGGTTCAGCGTCTGCTCGCGCTCGTCGTGGCCGCCGCCCATGCCGGCGCCGCGGTGGCGGCCGACGGCGTCGATCTCGTCGATGAAGATGATCGCCGGGGAGTTCTCCTTCGCGGTGTTGAACAGGTCGCGCACGCGGCTCGCGCCGACGCCCACGAACATCTCCACGAAGTCCGAGCCGGAGATCGAGTAGAAGGGCACGTTCGCCTCGCCGGCGACGGCCTTGGCCAGCAGCGTCTTGCCGGTGCCGGGCGGGCCGTAGAGCAGCACGCCCTTGGGGATCTTCGCGCCGACGGCCTGGTAGCGGCCCGGGTCCACGAGGAACTGCTTGATCTCGTCGAGCTCCTCGACGGCCTCCTCGGCGCCGGCGACGTCGGCGAAGGTGACCTTCGGGGCCTCCTTGTTGAACAGCTTCGCCTTGGACTTGCCGAACTGCATCGCCCGGCCGCCGCCCTGGGCGTTCATGATGAGGAACCAGAACAGGCCGATGAAGATCAGCAGCGGCAGGAAGGACAGCAGCAGAGTGGACCACCACGAGCTGGTGGCGATCTCGTCGGTGTAGCCGCCGGAGGGGGCGGACTCCTCGACCGCGGAGACGATCGACTCGCCGCGCGCGTCGACGTAGGCGAAGCGCACCCGGGTGCCCTTGTTCTCCTCGCCGTCGGTGAAGTCCTCGGTCAGGACCAGGTCGACGCGCTGCTGGTTGCCGCCGATGATCTTCGCCTGCTCGACGGTGTCGCCCTGCAGCAGCTCGAGGCCCTGCTCGGTGTCGATCTGCTGGTAGCCGTCACGGCCCAGCAGGGAGAACAGCGCCATGCCCAGCAGCAGCGCGACGACGATCCAGAGGGCGACGGAGGTGAAGGGGCGGCGCTTCCTGCCGCCCGAGCCGCGGCCCGTGCTCTTGGGGGAATCTGCCACCGGTTCAGTCCTCGTAGACCGAGCGTGCGAGGACGCCCACGTAGGGAAGGTTGCGGTAGTTCTCCGCATGGTCGAGCCCGTACCCGATGACGAACTCGTTGGGGATGTCGAAGCCGACGTACTTCACGTCGATCTCGACGCGCGCGGCCTCGGGCTTGCGCAGCAGCGTCGCGATCTCCACGGACTTCGGCCCGCGGGAGCGGAGGTTGGCCAGCAGCCACTTCAGGGTCAGGCCCGAGTCGATGATGTCCTCGACGATCAGGACGTTGCGCCCGGTGATGTCGCCGGAGAGGTCCTTGAGGATCCGCACCACGCCCGAGGACTTCGTGCCCGAGCCGTAGGAGGAGACCGCCATCCAGTCCATCTCGACCTTGAGGTCGATGGAACGGGCGAGGTCCGCCATCACCATCACCGCCCCCTTGAGGACGCCCACCAGGATCGGGGGCTCCTCGGCGTAGTCCGCGGCGATCTGCGCGCCGATCTCGGCGAGCCGGTCACGGATCTGCTGTTCGTCCAGCAGCACGCGGTCGACATCGGGGTGGGGGTGCGTCTGGGGCACGCGGATCTCCTCCAGGTGATGTGGTGGGTGCGTCCGCCGCGGCTCACGGAGCGGGACGGCGCCACACCAACAGGCCGTCACGGCGAGCGACCTCGATCCTACCCGGAACGGGCACCGCTGCCTGACCGTGCCATGAGACGACCAGCGCATCCAGCGCGAGCACCTGCCTGCGCAGCAGCGATTTCGTGGATCCACCTGCGTCACCTGCATCGATTGCGCGCTGAGCGGAACGGGAGGCGTCGCGCAGCACGCGGGTGCGCACGGGGGCGGGGACGGCGGCGAGGGCGTGGACGTCGAGGTGCAGCAGGTCGCCCTCCTCGGCGAGCTCCCCGGCGTCGCGGCGCAGGGCGGGCAGCAGCGCCCGCGCCTCCTCGTCGAGATGGTCCACATCAGGGCGGACCAGGTCGGCGCTGCGGGCGAGGTTCTCGTCGATCTGCTCCCCGAGGATCTCGCGCAGCAGCGGCAGGGCCCGGTGGCGCACCCGCGAGCGCAGCAGCTCGGGATCCGCGTTCATCGGATCCTCCCACCACTCGAGGTCGTGGAGGGTGCAGATCTCCTCGGTGTCGGCGCGTCGCAGGGCCGTGGTCTCGTCCCGGCCGGTGCCGAGGAAGGGGCGCAGCAGGTGGCCGCGGCTGCGGCGGATCCCGGCGAGCGCCCGGGGCCCCGCGCCGCGGGCGAGGGCCATCAGGACCTGCTCCGCCTGGTCGTCGAGGGTGTGGCCCAGCAGCACGGCGAGCGCACCGCGCTCCCGGGCGAGGTGCTCGAGGGCGTCGTGTCGGGCGGTGCGGGCGGCGTTCTCGAGACCGCCGGGCGTGGCGAGGTCGACGGACGGCGTGAGCACGTGCGCCTCGGCGCCCAGCCGCTCGGCCTGCGCGGCGGCGCGCGCGGCGACGGAGGCGGAGCCGTCCTGGAGCCCGTGGTCGACGATCGCGGCCTCGGTCGCGAGCCCCATCCGCTCCCCCACCCAGCAGGTGGTCGCCAGCAGCGCGAGCGAGTCGGCGCCCCCGGAGACGCCGACCAGCAGGCGCGGGGAGAGGTGGCCGGAGCCGGTGTCGTCGGCGAGCTGCTCGAGCCGCTCGGCGAGGGCGGCGCGCACGGCGCGGCGGGCACGGGCGACCACGGGAGGAGGGCCGGCCATCAGTCGACCTGCACCATCTCGGCGGCGACGTCGTCGACCGCGGCGCGGGCGGCGTCCGCGTCGGCTCCGTCGAAGCCGTGGACCACGATCGAGTAGCCGACGGTGCGACCGTCGGGGAGCACGGTCACGCCGGCGAGGGTCGCGGCACCGCCGAGATAGCCGGTCTTGCCGCGCACCTGCCCGGCGGCGGCCGGGTCGTCGCCGTGGCCGAAGCGGTCCGCGAGCGTGCCCGAGAGCGCCGCGACGGGCACGTCGTAGAGGATCTGCTCGAGGGCGGGCACCTCGCCGGAGGCGACCTGGGCGAGCACCGCGGCGAGCAGCGCCGGCGGGACCCGGTTCTCCCGCGAGAGGCCGGAGCCGTCGCGGAGGTCGAGCCCGGCGAGGTCCTCCTCGGGCAGTCCCATCTCGGCGCCGAGCTCGCGGATCTCCGCCTCGACGGCGGCGGCGGCGCCGGCGGGGGTGGTCTCCTCGCCGCGGGAGAGCGCCACCAGGTGCGCGAGGAGCTCGGCGGTGGTGTTGTCGGAGATGAGCAGGGTGTGGCGCACGATCTCCGAGAGCGGCTCGGAGGAGATCTCCGCGGCGGGCGCGCCCTCCGGGGCGGCGGCCGCGGTGATCCCGCCGGTCACCTCGAGGCCCTCCTCGCCGAGCAGCTCGGCGAAGCGCCGGGCCGCGTCGCCGGCGGGATCGGTGGACTTCGGGCCGTACTGCTCCCCGTCGAGCCATCCCTCCTCGAGCGCGAGGGAGGCGGTGGGCGTGACCCAGCCGCCCGCCGTGCCGTTGTCGCCCCAGGCCGGGTTCGCCCCGCCCACGAGATACGAGTCGTCCAGGGCGAGGGAGACGGCGGTGGTCCCCTGCTCGGCCGCCAGCGCCGCCGTCTGCGCGGCGAGCTCGCGCAGATCCTCCTCGGTGAGGGTCATGTCACCCTCTCCCGCCAGGGTCACCACGCCGTCCTGGACGGTCGCGCGGGTGACCAGCACCTCATCCCCCGTGTACTGCCGCAGCACGGCCGCGGCGGTGAGCAGCTTGAGGGTCGAGGCGGGCACGAGGGCGCTGGACGAGTCCCGCTCGGCGAGCACCTGGCCGTCCTCGGCCGCGACGACGCTGAAGGCCAGGCCGCCGCCCACGACGGGCAGCTCCGCCTTCGCGGCCATGCGCTGCTGCAGGTCGGCAGGGTCGACCGGGGAGGGCGAGGAGCCGACGGGGGCCACGGCCCCGGCCGGATCGACCCGCTCCCAGTCCTCCGCGACGGCGCGGGGGCCGGAGCCGGGGTCCTCCTCGGCGCTGCGCACGGTGAGCACGCCGGGGAAGGCGTCCATCAGGTCGCCGAGGACGTAGAAGCTCACGGGCAGTGCCGCGCACATCACGACGGCGACGGTGCGCCACATGCGCTCGGTTGCTCGAAGGGCCATGCCACCACGATATGGTGTCCCGGTCATCGGAAGCGGCCCCTGGGGCCGGAGGAATGAAGTGGCCCACGGGGCCGGAGCAATGGAGCGGCTGTCGTGGAATTCGACGTGACCATCGAGATCCCTCGCGGGAACCGGAACAAGTACGAGGTGGACCACCACAACGGGCGGATCCGCCTGGACCGGATGCTCTTCACCGCGACGCGCTATCCGGACGACTACGGCTTCATCGAGGGGACCCTCGGCGAGGACGGCGACCCGCTGGACTGCCTGGTCCTGCTCGAGGAGCCGACCTTCCCGGGCTGCCTGATCCGCTGCCGCGCGCTGGGCATGTTCCGCATGCGCGACGAGGCCGGCGGCGACGACAAGATCGTCGCGGTGCCCGTGGGCGATCGCCGTCAGGTGCGCCGCCAGGAGCTGACCGATGTCTCGGAGTTCCACCGTCTGGAGATCCAGCACTTCTTCGAGGTCTACAAGGATCTCGAGCCGGGCAAGAGCGTCGAGGGCGCGCACTGGGAGGGCCGCAGCGACGCGGAGGCGGAGATCCGCCGCTCCTACCAGCGTGCGGTCGGCACCGAGCACGCCAACGAGTTCACGCAGGAGGTCTGAGCGCGGTCCGTCCGCGCAGGACGCACGACGACGGGGCCGGTCCTGAGGGACCGGCCCCGTCGTCATGTGCGGGCGGGGCCGCGGGCGCGACGCCCGGGCCTCCCGCTCAGCGCCGGGTGAGCTCGCCCTCGAGGCCCTGCGTCCCCTGGCCGAAGATCTCGAGCATCGCCTCGACCACGGAGCGGGCCACGACGCGGGCGCCGAGGCCGCCGAGGACCGCGCCGATCCCGAAGGGCACCAGGCGTGCGAGCCACAGACCGCCGGTGCGCGCGACGACCCGACGCCGCACGTACTTGTTGACCTGCTTGGTGACGAAGCCGGGCAGGAGGCCCCCGCCGCCGAGGACCGAGTTCCAGCGCATGCCCTGCCGGCCGAGCGCCTTGCCGATGATCTCGGCGCCGCGCTCGCCGCCGAGCACGCCCAGCAGCACGAGACGTCGGGTCTCGCGGTCGGTCATGTCGACGCCGTGGATGTCGGCGGCGGCGAGGGTGAGGAAGGCGCAGGACTCCGCGAAGGAGAGGCCCTCCCCCACGGTGAGGCCGATCGCGGCGGCGGTGCCGAGGCCCGGCAGCGCCGCGACGCCGCCGATGCCGGCGCCGGTCGCGGTGGTCAGCGCGGTGAAGCGCGTGGTGACCTTCTCCAGCAGCTGACGGTCGCTCGCCTCCGGGTGCTTGGCGCGCAGGTGCTCGACGTAGGTGCGGGCCAGCGGCGCCTGGACCTTGAGCGCGGCGTCGATCAGCGAGAGCCAGCGCTCGTCGAGCTGCTCGTCGAGGGTGCCCTCCTCGAGGGGGAGGTCGTCGGGTCGCGTCGCGGCGGCGCCGTGGTCGCGCGGGACGGGCTGCGGGGAGTTCGTGGCCACCTGGGCCTCCATTCGTCGGGGTCCTGAACAGGGCAACGGTATCGCGCACGGGGCCGCGCTCCTGGACGGCGGGTGCGCACGGTGGGCGCCCGGCCCCCGGTCGGCTCCCCGCCCGACGGGGACGGGGCGACACCGCGAGCGCCGGACACCCCCGGCGCGGACCGGGCAGTGCGGAAGGGGCGGCGCGGACGGGGCGGCGCGGACGGGGCGGCGCGGCGCCTCAGCGGCGCAGCACGACCTCTCCCTCGCCGAGCTCGGTGATGTCGCCGCTCAGGCCCAGGCGGCGCACGGCCTCGCCGAGGTCGGCGTAGTGGTGGACGTAGCCGGCCTCCACGAAGGAGCGCGCCACCATCCGGTCGTGGCAGAGGGTCCCGCCCAGGTGGTCCGTCTCGTGCTGGAGGATCCGCGCGGTCCAGCCCACGTGCTCCTCGTCGACCTCGCGCAGGGAGCCACCGGGCAGCAGCTCCAGGGCGCGCAGGCGCACCCGGCGCGAGCGGGGCACGATCGACTGCCAGCCGTCGACCGAGAGGCAGCCCTCGAAGGCGAAGACGGTCTCGTCCCCGACCGGCTCGACGACGGGGTCCAGCAGGGCGCGCAGCGCGAGCGGGCGGCGCTCGAGCAGCTCGTCCTCGGGATCCTCCCCGTCCTCGGCGGCGAAGGGGTCCTCGACGACGTAGAAGCTCATCGGCAGCCCGATCTGCGGGGCGGCGAGACCGACGCCGGGGGCGTCTCTCATCGTCACGGTCATGGCGTCCGCGAGCTCTGCCAGGAGCGCGGGCTCGAGGCGGTCGCGGGCGGCGACGGCGGTGCGGCGGAGGGCGGGATGCCCTGCCTGCACGATGCGCAGCGGGGCGCCCTCGCGGGGGCGCCGGTCCAGGATCTTCCGGGTCAGCTCAGCAGTGTCCACCACCCCAGTATCCCGTGCCCGGCGCTGTGCACGGGAGTGCGCCGGGCCGGGTCCTGCCGAGCAGCGGACGCGGCGGAGGGACGGTCCGGTCGAGGCGCGGCCGGGACGACGGCGCGCCGCTGGCGGCAGGGCGGACCGGGAGGGTGAGACGTGCGATACACTCTGCCGTGCCGGTGCGATGGAGCACCCCCGAGGAGCTCCCCGAACCGGTGTCACAGTCACTTCACAACGGATCGTCCGGCACGTACCTGCCGGTGAAGGAGAACCACCATGGCAACAGTCACGTTCGACAACGCCTCCCGGGTCTACCCGGGCCAGGAGCGCCCCGCGGTCGACAACCTCAACATCGAGATCGGCGACGGCGAGTTCCTCGTCCTCGTCGGCCCCTCGGGCTGCGGCAAGTCGACCTCCCTGCGCATGCTCGCCGGTCTCGAGGAGATCGACGCGGGCCGCATCCTCATCGGCGATCGTGACGTCACCGACGTCCCGCCGAAGGACCGCGACATCGCCATGGTGTTCCAGAACTACGCGCTGTACCCGCACATGACGGTCGCCGACAACATGGGCTTCGCCCTGAAGATCGCCGGCACCCCGAAGGCGGAGATCCGCAAGCGCGTCGAGGACGCCGCGGCGATCCTGGACCTCACCGAGTACCTCGACCGCAAGCCGAAGGCGCTCTCCGGCGGTCAGCGCCAGCGTGTGGCCATGGGCCGTGCGATCGTGCGCTCCCCGCAGGTGTTCCTGATGGACGAGCCGCTGTCGAACCTCGATGCGAAGCTGCGCGTCTCGACCCGCACCCAGATCGCCTCGCTGCAGCGTCGTCTCGGCGTCACCACCGTGTACGTCACCCACGACCAGACCGAGGCGATGACGATGGGCGACCGCGTGGCCGTCCTCGACCGCGGCGTGCTCCAGCAGATCGACTCCCCGCGCCGCATGTACGACCACCCGAACAACGTGTTCGTGGCCGGCTTCATCGGCTCCCCCGCCATGAACCTGCTCGAGGAGAAGCTGACGGACCAGGGCGTCCAGTTCGGCGGCGCCGTGCTGCCGGTGGACCGTGCGACCCTCTCGGACACCGACCAGTCCACCGTCACCGTGGGCGTGCGCCCCGAGGACCTCGAGCTCGTCGGCGACGAGCAGGGCATCGCGGTCGAGGTCGACGTGGTCGAGGAGCTCGGCGCGGACGCGTTCATCTACGGTCGCCGCGCCGGCAGCGACGAGACCGCCAAGCCGTTCATCGCGCGCGTCGACGGCCGCCGTCCCCCGGCCAAGGGCGAGACCGTCTACTTCCGTCCCAAGGAGGGCCACCTGCACCTCTTCGACGCGAAGTCGGGCAAGCGCCTCGGCGACTGAGCACCCCCGCTCCGCACGACGGGCGTCCGGCTCCGGCCGGGCGCCCGTCGTCCGTCCCGGGCGGCTCCGTCATCCGTCCACGGCGGGCTCGTCGTCCGTCCCCGGCGGGCTCGGCGCCGCCGCCCCCGTCGGCCCCAGGACGGTTCCCGGCGACCTCGGGGCCGCGACGACACGAAGTCCCGAGCCGTGATCTTCCCGTCGGACCGACGTGAAATGTGGAAGCGTATGGGCCTGGCCCTCGCGCTCGGGAGAGAATGGACCCATGGCACCCCTGGAGATCACCGCGTCCCGTGCAGACCCTGCACTGCTGGATCTGCCCTGGGAGACGCCGCTGGAGCAGTGGCCCGACGAGATCCTGGCCGCGCTCCCCCGCGGCATCTCCCGCCATGTGGTCCGCTTCGTCCGGGTCTCGGGGCGGGTGCTCGCGCTCAAGGAGATCAACCACCACCTCGCCCAGCGCGAGTACGACACGCTCAAGGTGCTCGGCCGGATCGGCATCCCCTCGGTCGAGCCCTTCGCCGTGGTCTCCGGTCGCACGGGCCGCTCCGGCGAGGCGCTGGACGCCGTGCTGATCACCCGCCATCTGCAGTTCTCCCTCCCCTATCGGGCCGTGTTCAGCCAGGTCTCGCGCCAGGACACCGCCCAGCGCCTGCTCGACGCGCTCGCCGTGCTGCTGGTGCGGCTGCATCTGGAGGGCTTCTACTGGGGCGATGTGTCGCTGTCGAACACGCTGTTCCGCCGTGACGCGGGGGCCTTCGCCGCCTACATCGTCGACGTCGAGACCGGTTCCCTGCACGAGACGCTCACGACCGGGCAGCGCCACTACGACCTCGACCTCGCCCGCACCAACATCATCGGCGAGCTGATGGACCTGCAGGCCGGCGACATGATCGACCCCGAGGTCGACCCTGTCGAGATCGGCGACGACCTCGTGGCCCGCTACGAGGAGCTGTGGGAGGCGCTGACCTCCTCGGAGCGCTTCTCCGCCGACGAGCGCTGGCGGGTCTCCGCCCGGATCGAGCGGCTGAACAAGCTCGGCTTCGACGTGGGCGAGCTCGAGATCACCACCGACCTCGACGGCACGACCCTCTCGATCCGCCCGAAGGTCGTCGACGCCGGCCACCACTCGAGGCGCCTGATGCGCCTGACCGGCATCGACGCCCAGGAGAACCAGGCGCGTCGACTCCTGAACGATCTCGACCAGTTCCGCGCGGACACGGAGCAGCAGGCCGAGGAGGAGGAGTTCGTCGCCCACGAGTGGCTCAAGGACCAGTACGAGCCCGTGGTCCGGGCGATCCCCCGGTCGATGCGCTCGAAGCTCGAGCCGCCGGAGTTCTTCCACGAGGTGCTCGAGCACAAGTGGTTCCTCTCCGAGCAGGCCGGCGTCGACGTGAGCCTCGACGACACCGTGCGGCACTACATCCTCAACGTGCTCATCCACCGGCCCGACGAGAAGTCGCTCGTGACCACGGAGACCTCGGCCCTGCCGATCGTCGAGGCCTGAGCGGGCCGGGAGGAGACCGAGACGAGACGTGGCTGCGTCGGAGCGGCGCCGGCATCCCCGGCTCGACAACCTGTCCCTGCGCGATCAGTTGGGCGTGGACCGGCTGGGGCGCCGGCTCGTCCAGATGATGATCGGGCTGACCGGCTTCGGGCTGTCGCTGGCGATGCTGCTGCGCTCGGGGCTGGGCGGCGCGCCCTGGGACGTCTTCCACGCGGCGCTCGCCGAGCGGCTCGGCGCGACCGTGGGGTCGATGAGCATCGCGGTGAGCTTCGTGCTGCTCCTGCTGTGGATCCCGCTGCGCGAGCGGCTCGGGATCGGCACGATCGCGAACGCGATCTGGGTGGGGGTCAGCATCGACCTCGGGATGCTGATCCTGCCGGAGGCGAGCTCGCTGCCCATCGCGATCGCCCTCATGCTGCTCGGCGTGGTGGTCAACGGGATCAGCGGCGCCGTCTACATCGGCGCGCAGCTCGGTGCGGGCGCCCGCGACGGGCTGATGACGGCGCTCAGCCGGGTGCTCTCCCGGCCCGTCGGGCCGGTGCGGATCGTGCTCGAGGTGATCGTGCTGGTGACCGGATGGCTGCTGGGCGGACCGCTCGGGCTCGGCACCGTCGTCTACGCGATCGCGCTCGGCCCCGTCATCCAGCTGGTGCTGCCCCACATGCTGATCCCGGTCCGCTCGGTGCGGGGCAGGGAGCCCGGCGCCGCGCTCTGAGGCGCGCGGGCCGGGGCTCTCGGGCCAGGCCGGGACTCTCGGGCCGGGCCGGAAGGGTCAGGCCAGCCCGTGCTGGTCCCGGACCCCGGAGATCTCGTAGAGCGCGATCGCGGCGGCGACCGAGGCGTTCAGCGACTCGGAGCGCCCCGCCATCGGGATCGAGACCACCTGGTCGCTGGTCTCCCGCGCGAGGCGGGAGAGGCCCTTGCCCTCGGCGCCGACGACGAGCACGGTCGGCTGGGTGCCGAGCTCGAGCTCGCGCGAGGTGACGTCGCCGTCCGCGTCGAGGCCGAGCACGAACACGTCCTGCTCCTTGAGCGCGGCGAGGGTGCGGTTGAGGTTCGTGACCTGGGCGACGCGGACGCGGCCGGCGGCGCCCGCCGCGACCTTCCACACGCTCGCGGTCATCGACACGCTGCGCCGCTCCGGCAGGATCACGCCGTGCGCGCCGAAGGCGTCGGCCGAGCGGAGGATCGCGCCGAGGTTGCGGGGATCGGTGATGCCGTCGAGCGCGACCAGCAGCGGCGGCTCGAAGCGGTCCGCGGCGATCTCGAGCAGCTCGTCGACCTCGGCGTACTCGTAAGGCGGGATCGTCAGCGCCACACCCTGGTGCACCGAGTGGTCGGTCATGCGGTCGAGGTCGGTGCGGGTCGCCTCGACGACCGGCAGCGCCCGCGCCGCGGCCAGGCGCATGATCTCCCGCACCCGCTCGTCGGCGTCGATCCGCACCATGAGGGTCAGCTGGGTGGCGGGGATTTCCTCCCGCAGCGCCTCCAGCACCGCATTGCGCCCGGCGACCTGGTCGCTGCCGGGCGCCTTGCCCTTGGCCTTGGGCCCGCCGCGTCGTCCCGCGGCGCCGGAACCCGAGCCGCCGGAGTACTTCTTGTGGTTCGGGCGCTCCTCGGCCTTCGGGGTCGGGCCCTTGCCCTCCAGCCCCCGTCGGCGCACACCGCCGGAGCCGACGGTCGCGCCCTTCTTGCCCTTGCGCACCGCGCCGCGGCGCGAGCTGTTGCCTGCCATGGATCGTCTCCTCAGTCCTGCTCAGTCTCGGGTCTCGAGGGTCCAGCGGGCGCCGCCCTGGCCGTCCTCGATGCGGATCCCGGCGGCGGTCAGCGCATCACGCAGCGCATCGGCCCGGGCCCAGTCCTTCTCGGCGCGCGCCGCCTCGCGGGCGGTGAGCTGCGCGGAGATCAGTGCATCGAGCGCTGCATGCTCCGCCCCGGCGGCGCCTGCCTCCCCGCCCCACTGCTCCCCCAGCGGGTCCAGCCCCAGCACGTCGAGCATGGCCCGCAGACGGCCAAGGCCCTCGGCGACCTGGGCGCCGTCCGCCCCGCCGCGCGCGGCCAGGAGCGTGTTCAGCGCCGCCTGCTCGCGATGGATCACCGCGAGCGCCTCGGGGACGGAGAGGTCGTCGTCCATCGCCGCGACGAACTCCTGCGGCAGCTCGACGGCGCGCAGCTCGGCGTCGGCCGCGGCGATCGGGTCCTCCTGGAGCTGCTCGGCGGCGCGGCGGGCGGTCGCGGAGAACCGCTCCCACACCGTCTCCGCCTCCCGCATCGCGGTGGTGTTGTACTCGATCGTCGCGCGGTAGTGGCCGCCGACGAGGGCGAGGCGCACCGCCGCGGCGGGGTGCTCGCCGAGCGCATCGGCGGCGGTGACGAAGTTGTCCAGGCTCTTGCCCATCTTCAGCCCGTCGACCGTGACCATGCCGGAGTGCATCCAGCGCTGGGCGAAGCCGTAGCCGGCGGCGTGGGACTGCGCCTGCTCGTTCTCGTGGTGCGGGAAGCGCAGGTCGAGCCCGCCGGCGTGGATGTCGAAGGTCTCGCCGAGGTACTTGCGGCTCATGGCGGAGCACTCGAGGTGCCAGCCCGGGCGGCCGCGGCCGAAGGGCGTGTCCCAGGAGGCGGTCTCCGGCTCGGTCGCCTTCGCCGCCTTCCACAGGGCGAAGTCGCGGCGGTCGCGCTTGCCGGGCTCCATCTCCTCGCCCGCGTCCTGCATGTCCTCGAGGGACTGGCGGGTCAGCGCGCCGTAGGCGGGCAGGGAGGCGACGTCGAAGTAGACCGAGCCGGCGCCGTCGGCGTAGGCGTGGCCCCGCTCGATCAGGCGCTGCATGAGCTCGATCATCTCGGGCACGTGCCCGGTGGCGCGCGGCTCGTAGGTGGGGCGGCGGTTCCCGATCCGGTCCAGCACGTCCTGGAACTCGCGCTCGAAGCGCAGCGACCAGGCGAACCACTCGGCGCCCGCCTCGGCGGACTTCACGAGGATCTTGTCGTCGATGTCGGTGACGTTGCGGACGTGCGCGACCTGGTAGCCGCTGCGCTCGAGCCAGCGCACCAGCACGTCGAAGGAGAGGAAGGTGCGCAGGTGCCCGAGGTGGGGCGCGCCCTGCGTGGTGGGACCGCAGACGTACAGCGACACCGCCCCCTCGCGCACCGGGGTGAACGGTGCAGTGGTGCGGGTGGCGGTGTCGTGCAGGTGGAGAGTCACGTCCCCAGGGTACTGCCTGGTGGCGCCGTCTCCGCTCAGCCGGTTCGACCGGCGCGCGCGGTAGGGCCGATCGGACCCCGGGCGGTCACTCGGTGCGGGCGCTGACCTGCTTGCCGTAGAGCTCCTCGAAGGTGTCGTCGTAGGAGACGGCGTTGCTGCGGCGCTTGCCCTGGACGGCCTGGACCGCGGACTGGGCGGTCTCGATCGTGGTCTCGGGGGCCTTCAGCTTCCTGGAGACCAGGAAGGCGACGAGACCGGCGATCGCGCCGAGGAGGATGAACACGCCGGCGACGATGAGGAACGAGCCCCAGGCCGGCAGCCCGAGCGCCTGCAGGCCGGTCGCGGCCGCGAACAGCAGCATGACCCAGGCCGACAGGAGGAGGAACAGCAGCACGGCGGCCATCGCGGCGATGATGCCGACCTTGATGCCGAGGGCCGTGATCTCCTTCTTGGCGATGTCGATCTCGTGATGGACGACGCCCAGGAGCTCATCGCGGATGGACTGGACGAGCTCGCCGATGGACCGCTGGGTGGGCGGCGTGCTCGGGTCGTTCGTGGTGTTGATCATGATCGGAGCCTATCGCAGGGTGTGGGCGTTTCTGTGTCGGATCGAGCCGGATCGAGGGAGCGGGCCGAGGGCTCAGTCCACCGAGATCCGCTTGCGGCGGGTGGTCTCGGGGCGGGGGCCGGCGGCGGTGGTGCGGCGCGCCACCAGGGAGGGGGCGACCGCGACGTCCCGGAAGGGTCCCTCGTGGCCGGAGACGCGGTCCACCAGCATCTGGGCCGCCAGGGCGCCGAGCCGCTCCGAGTTCGGGTCCACGCTGGTCAGCTCCGCGACGCCGGAGGAGGCGAGCGAGGTGTTGCCGTAGCCGGCGACCGCGAAGGCCTCCGGCACGTCGTAGCCGGCCTCGCGGGCCGCGGAGAGCACGCCGACGGCGGTGACGTCGTTGGCGCAGGTGACCGCGGTGGGGACCTGGCTCCCGCGCAGCAGCATCGACCCGGCGGTCTGGCCGACCTGCTCGGTGAAGTCGCCCGGCTCGACCCGGGCCGAGTCCGCCAGGCCGTGGCGCGCCATCGCGGCGCGGAAGGCATCGGCGCGCTCGCGGGCGACGGCCGCGCCGACCCCGCCGACGTGAGCGATCTCGCGGTGGCCGAGGCTCACCAGGTGGTCGACCAGGAGGCCCTGCCCGACCTCGTCGTCGATGCGGACCGTGTCGATCCGGCCGACGAGCTCCTTCGAGCAGCCGATCCCGACCAGGGGTCGGTTGCCGGTGGCCTCGAGGACCTCGTCCATGTCGGCGAGGTCGGAGACCATCAGGAAGCCGTCCACGCCGAGGTGGACGAGGTTCTCGATCGCGTCGGTGTCCACGGCGACCGGGTACTCCGGCAGACGCCGACGGGTGGGCACGACGACGGCGGTGCGGCCGGTCGCGGCGAGCTCGATGCGGATCGAGCGGACGAGGTCGGAGATCCAGGTGTTGCGCATGGTGTTCACGAGCACGGCGACGACGCCGCGGTGCTCCGTCTCCCCGCTGAGCTCCTCGAGCGGGAAGTGCAGGCGCTCGGCGGCTTCGCGCACGCGCTCCACCATCCGGGGCTTGATCTCGTCGGCGCCGCGCAGGGCGCGCAGCGCGACCGCGCTGGAGATCCCCAGCGAGTTCGCGACGTCGCGGAGGGTGCCGCGGGAGGCGCCGTCGGCGTCGAGCTCGGCGGCGGTCGACTCCACGTCCTCGACCATCTGGCCGGTCGAGCCGTCGTCGGCCTGGGCGGCGGCCGCGTCGTTGTGGGGGTCCAGGGAGCTGTCGGAGGAGGTGGCGTCACTGCTCATGGCCTCCATTGAACCGCATCGGCGGCGGCCGCGGCGGCAGGTCCGCGGCAGCAGTCGGTGCGGTATGGCTCACCCGGCGCGGGCGGCGCGGGGGATATCCCCCGCGCACGCGGACGGCGGGCCCGGTGGGACCGGTCGCGAGGGCCCGTCTAGGGTCGAGCCATGGACGAGACGAGCGAGAGGACCGGGGCGCCCGCCCGGTCCCGGATCTCCCCCGCCGCGCTGGCCTCTGTGGTCGTCGGCGGGGTGCTGAGCCTCACCTGGTGCGTGGCGAGCATCGTCATGCTCGTGACCGGGCTGGGCGCCCTTCCCGCCCTGGGCAGCGGGCTGCTGCTGCTGGTCCCGTGGCTGCTGCTGATGCAGGTCGCGGTGCGGATCGAGCGGCACCGCGCGGTCGCGGTGCACGGCATCGGGGTGAACATCCCCGCCCGGCGCCGCTCGCTGCGCCGCGGTGCGGCCGGCTGGCTGCAGGACCGCTGGTTCGAGCTCGGCACCGGCGGGTTCTGGCGCGGGGTCCTCCACCACCACCTCGCGATGATCGTGGCCGGGGCGTTCCTGCTCGTCGCCCTCGCGATGCTGTGGCTGGGCTGGTCCGGCTGGGAGCTCGCGCTGCTGCACGGCCCCGTCCGGATCGGGAGCCTGGAGATGTCCCGCTGGGTCCTCGCCGTGCTCGGCACCGCGGCACTGGCTCTCTGCGCGGTGCTGCTCGCCCTCGGCGCGCTCGCCGACCGTGGTCTCGCCCGCGGCCTGATCTCCGGCTCCGAGGAGGAGCTGCGCGAGCAGGTGGCGGACCTCGCCGAACGGCGTCAGGGCGCGGTCGACGCCGCCGCCCAGGAGCGGCTGCGCATCGAGCGGGACCTGCACGACGGGGTGCAGCCGCGCCTGGTGAACCTCGCCATGACCCTGGGCCTCGCCCGCACCGCGATCCGCACCGACCCTGACCGGGCCGAGCGGCTCGTCGGCGAGGCGCATGCGGAGGCGAAGGCCGTGATGACCGACCTGCGCCAGCTCGCCCGCGGGATCCACCCGGCGGTGCTCACCGACCGGGGCCTGGATGCGGCGCTCTCCGCCCTCGCCGCCCGCTCCCGCATCCCCGTCGACCTCGACGTCTCCCTGCTGGGGCCGGCGCACGCCGGGCTGGACCGGGAGCGGGAGGGCGTGGCCTACTTCGTGGTCGCCGAGGCGCTGACCAACATCGCCAAGCACGCGGAGGCCGAGCAGGTCTCCGTGAGCGTGCGCCAGGACCCGCACGCGCTGCGGGTGCGGATCGAGGACGACGGGCGCGGCGGCGCGCGGGTGCGCCGCGACGGGCTCTCCACCGGCCTCGCCGGGCTCACCGACCGGGTCCGCGCGACCGGCGGCGTGCTCGGGATCAGCAGCCCCGTCGGCGGCGGCACCGTGCTCGAGGCCGTCCTGCCCACCGGCGCGCCGTCCTCCGGCGCCGCTCCCCTGCGACCGGCCCTGTCCGCCGACCTGACCGCCGTCCCCCTTCCGCGCCCGACCGACGGGACCGGGACCCGAGACCAGACCCTGGAGGTCCCCCGATGAGGATCGTGATCGCCGACGACGCCGTGCTGCTGCGCGCCGGGCTCGAGAGGCTCCTGACCGACGCCGGCCACGAGGTGGTCGCCGCGGTGGGCGACGCGGCGGGCCTGCTCGCCGCCGTCTCCCACCACCGGCCCGACCTCGCGGTGATCGACGTGCGGATGCCGCCGACGTTCACCGACGAGGGCGTGCGGGCCGCGGTGCTGATCCGGCAGCAGGATCCCGAGGTGGCGCTGCTGGTGCTCTCCCAGTACGTCGAGGAGCGCTACGCCTCCGATCTCATCGCCGACTCCTCGCACGGCCTGGGCTACGTGCTCAAGGACCGGGTCGCGGACGTGGAGGAGTTCCTCGGGGTGGTGGCCGACGTCGGCGAGGGCGGGACCTGGCTGGACCCCGAGGTGGTCCAGCAGATCTTCGTCCGCTCCCGCCGGCGCCGCACCCTCGAGGCGCTCACCCCGCGGGAGCGCGAGGTGCTCTCCCTGATGGCGCAGGGCCGCTCGAACCAGGCGATCGCCGATGCGCTGTTCGTCTCCGCCGGAAGCGTCGAGAAGCACATCTCCTCCCTGCTCACGAAGCTGGACCTGCCGCCCGTGGACGGCGAGAACCGACGGGTCATGGCGGTGCTGCGCTATCTGGAGTCGGAGGACCGGACGTGAGCACCGTGGACCGCGGGCCCGCCGCGCGCAGCGATGCCGCGTCGGACGGCGGCGCGCTGCGGGAGGTGGACGCCGCCGTGGTGGGCGACGGCGCCTCGGGGGCGGGGCGCGGCCTGCCCCCGGAGCGTCGGTACGACCCGCCGCGCCGGCTCACGCCCTCCCGCGAGCGCGACCGCCCCTGGCGGCGGGGCGTCGTCCTCGCCGGCGGCGCCGTGATGCTGGTGGTGATCCTGTTCCTGGCCGCCTCGACGGCCTTCACCTGGTGGAACGGCCGCGCCTACCAGGACGTCCCCGCGACCGCGGGTCTCGGGACCCCCTCCTCGCTGCAGCTGACCAGCACCCTCGGCGATGTGCGGGTGCTGCCCTCCGAGGAGGTCGACGAGGTGACGCTCTCGCTCGTCACCCCGGGCACCACGGTCCCGTCGCCGGCCGGGGAGCAGGTCCGCGCCCGTCTCGAGCGCGGCGGCACGGGCTCCGCCGTGGCCATCGCCGTGAGCCAGCCCGAGAGCTACTCCACCTGGCCCGGCCTCGACGACACCCGCGACGTGCTCGTGCTGGTCCCGGTCGGGCACGAGCTGGACCTCGACCTCCGCACCGATGTGGGGGACGTGGTCGCCGAGGGCGACTTCGGCTCCCTCGCGGTGCGCTCCGACGTGGGCGACGTGCACCTGGGCACCACGAGCATCGCGGAGGACGTCACCGTCTCGACCGAGGTCGGGGGGATCGAGGCCGACCTCGCCGCCCCCGGCCCTACGGCCGTGGACCTCTCCTCGACCCTCGGGGACATCTCCCTGCAGCTCCCCGCGGAGGCGAGCGGAGCGGTCGGGGCGGTGACCGAGCTCGGCGACGTGCGGATCGCGGTCGGGGGCACCTCGACGTGGCAGGTCGAGACGCGCAGCTCGCTGGGCGAGGTCACCGTGGACCCCGCGCTCCGCGGCTCCGAGGCGGAGTCCGCGGGCACGCTGACCGCCGTCACCGAGACCGGGGACGTCACGCTCACGCGCTGACCGTCCCCGGGCCCGGCGTCCCTCAGGACTTCCCGGACATCCCCTGCTGGATCAGGTCCATCACCGAGGCGTCGGCGAGGGTCTGGGTGTCCCCCACCTGGCGGTTCTCGGCGACGTCACGCAGCAGGCGGCGCATGATCTTGCCCGAGCGGGTCTTGGGCAGCTCGGTGACCACCAGCACCCGCTTCGGCTTCGCGATCGGGCCGATCTCCTTGCCCACATGGGCCCGCAGCAGCTCGGGGACCTTCTCCTCGCCGCCGGCGGTCGCGATCTCCTCCTCGCTGCCTCCGCGCAGGATCACGAAGGCGACGGGAGCCTGCCCGGTGGTCTCGTCGTTCGCGCCGACCACCGCGGCCTCGGCGACCCAGTCGTGGCTGACCAGCGCGGACTCGATCTCCATGGTCGAGAGGCGGTGGCCGGAGACGTTCATGACGTCGTCCACGCGGCCCAGCAGCCAGATGTCGCCGTCCTCGTCGCGCTTGGCGCCGTCGCCGGCGAAGTAGAGGCCCTCGAAGCGGGACCAGTAGGTCTCCTTGAAGCGCTCCGGGTCGCCCCAGATGCCGCGGAGCATGCCGGGCCAGGGCTTGTCGAGCACGAGATAGCCGCCCTCGCCGTTCGCGACCGACGTCCCGCTCTCGTCCACGACGTCCGCGCCGATCCCGGGCAGCGGCACCTGCGCGGAGCCGGGCTTGGTGGCGGTGATGCCGGGCAGCGGCGAGATCATGATGCCGCCGGTCTCGGTCTGCCACCAGGTGTCCACGATCGGGCAGCGGTCCCCGCCGATCACGCGGCGGTACCACATCCACGCCTCGGGGTTGATCGCCTCGCCGACGCTGCCGAGCAGGCGCAGGGAGGAGAGGTCGTGCTTCGCGGGGATGTCCTCGCCCCACTTCATGGCGGTGCGGATCGCGGTGGGCGAGGAGTAGAACAGGGTGACCCCGTGCTTCTCGACGATCTCCCACCAGCGGCCCTGGTGCGGGGTGTCCGGGGTGCCCTCGTAGATCACCTGCGTGGCGCGGTTGGCCATCGGGCCGTAGACGACGTAGGTGTGCCCGGTGATCCAGCCGACGTCGGCGGTGCACCAGTACACGTCGGACCTCGGCTTGAGGTCGAAGACGTTGCGGTGGGTGTACGCGGCCTGGGTGAGATATCCGCCGGTGGTGTGGACGATGCCCTTGGGCTTCCCGGTGGTGCCGGAGGTGTAGAGGATGAACAGCGGGTGCTCGGCCTCCACCGGCACCGGCGCGTGCTCGGTCGAGGCGGTCTCCCTCGCCTCGTGCCACCACACGTCACGGCCCTCGGTCCACTCCACGTCCCCGCCGGTGCGGCGCACCACGAGGACCTTCTCGACGGAGTCCGCGCCGCCGGCGAGCGCCTCGTCGACGGCGGGCTTGAGCGGGAGCTGCTTGCCGCGGCGGTTCTGCCCGTCGGCGGTGATCACCACGCGGGCCTCGGCGTCCTCGATCCGGGAGCGCAGCGCGTCGGCGCTGAAGCCGCCGAAGACGACGGAGTGGGGCGCGCCGAGGCGGGCGCAGGCGAGCATCGCGAAGACGGCCTCGGGGATCATCGGCAGGTAGATCGCGACGCGGTCGCCGGTCCTCACGCCGAGGTCGACGAGCACGTTCGCCATGCGGGAGATCTCGTCCTTGACGTCCGCATAGGTGAACGTGGCGTCGGAGCCGTCCTCGTACTCGGCCAGCAGTGCGACCTGCTCACCGTGGCCGGACTCGACGTGGCGGTCCACGCAGTTGTAGGCGACGTTGAGGGTGCCGTCGGCGAACCAGCGCGCGAAGGGCGGGTTCGACCAGTCCAGCGTCTCGGTGAAGGGCGTCTCCCAGCTCAGCAGGCTCGCGCGCGAGCGCCAGAACGCGAGGCGGTCCCGCTCGGCCTCCTCGTAGAGCGAGGGGCGGGCGACCGCGTCCTGCACGAACTCGGTGGGCGGGGAGAAGGTGCGGGTCTCCTGGGAGAGGTTCTCGATCCCGGTGACGGCCTCGTCAGTCATGAACACTCCTGCTTCACGGGCCCCGGGGCGACCGGGGCGGATGGACGCGAACACCGTATCGCAGGAGATGCACGTCACGCTCACGACGGTCATGGGCGGACCGACGCCCTCCCGGCCGGGCCGACTACCGTGGGGGACCATGGCCCCAGACCCCTCCGTCGCCCCCGCCCTGCTCGCCCCGGCGCAGCTGCGTCGTCTCGAGATGCGCAACCGCATCTGGCTCGCCCCGATGTGCCAGTACATGGTCGAGGAGCGGGACGGCGTGCCCACCGACTGGCACCTGGTGCACCTCGGCGCGCGGGCCGCGGGCGGCTTCGGGATGATCGTCACGGAGGCGACGGCGATCTCCCCCGAGGGACGCATCAGCCCCCAGGACACAGGGCTGTGGAACCGCGAGCAGACCGAGGCGTGGCAGCGGATCACCTCGTTCTGCCAGGCGCAGGGCGCCCGCATCGCCGTGCAGCTCGCCCATGCCGGCCGCAAGGCCTCCACCTGGCCGGCCCTGCCCCGCTACCGCGCGCGGCGCGGCACGGTGCCGGAGTTCGCCGCGGGCTGGCGCACCGTCGGCCCCACCCCGGAGCCCTTCCCGGGGCTGGACGCGCCCGATGCGCTGGGGAAGGAGGAGATCGCCGGGGTGGTCGCCGACTTCGTCGCCGCGACCTGCCGGGCCGAGGAGGCGGGCTTCGATGCGGTCGAGCTGCACTTCGCCCACGGCTATCTCGTCCACGAGTTCCTCTCGCCGCTGGTGAACACGCGCACCGACGAGTACGGGGGCGACGGGCCGGGACGGCGCCGCCTGGCCCGGGAGATCGCCGCGGCGGTGCGCGAGGCCTGGCCGGCCGACCGTCCGCTGATCGTGCGCATCAGCGCGACCGACTGGATCGACGGGGGCTGGGACATCACCCAGTCCGTCGAGCTCGCCCGCGAGCTCGAGGAGGTCGGCGTCGACGCGCTGCACGTCTCCACCGGCGGTGCCGTCATCGCGGACATCGCGGTGGGCCCCGAGTACCAGGTCGGCTTCGCCCGGACGCTGCGCGATGCCGTCTCGATGCCGGTCGCGGCCGTCGGCCTGATCACCGATCCGCACGGCGCCCAGGAGGTGCTCGAGCGCGGGGACGCCGACTTCGTGGCCGTGGGCCGGGCGGCCCTGCGCGAGCCGGGCTGGCCCCAGCGCGCCGCGCACGAGCTGGGGGTGCGCGATCCCGCGCTCTACCCCGGCGCCTACCACCGCGGCTCCTGGTGAGCGGCACGGCAGGTCGACGATGATCCTCGTGACCGGGGCGAGCGGCGGCGTCGGCACCGCGCTGTGCCTGGAGCTGGCCGCGCGCGGCGAGGACCTCGCGCTCACCGCCCGGGATCGGGGCAGGCTCGAGGCGCTGGCCGAGCGGGTGCGCGCGGCGGGCGGCACCGCCACGGTCCACCCCTGCGATCTGCGGGACCAGGAGGCGGTCGCGGAGCTCGCCGCGGAGGTGCTCGCGCTGCACGGGGCACCCTCCGCCGTCGTCTCCCTCGCTGGCCACTCGCTGCGCCGCTCCCTCGCCGACACGATCGGGCGCCCGCACGACCTCGTGCGTCTCACGGGTACGAACATGCTCGGCCCGGCCGCGCTGCTGCTCGCCCTGCTCGCGCCGATGAGCCGCGCCGGCGGGGGACGGCTCCTCGTGGCCACCAGCGCCTCCGCCCGGATCCCGACCCCGGGCTGGGCCGCCTACGGCGCCTCGAAGGCGGGGATGGACGCCTGGCTGCGGGCGATCCGGCCCGAGGCGGAGCAGGCCGGGGTGCGGATCACCGTGGTCGAGCTGCCGCTGGTGGCGACCGCGATGGCCGCCCCGACCTACGGCGACCGGCCCCGGGGAGCGCTCACGCCCGCGCAGGCCGCCGCCCGGGTGCTGCGGGGGCTGGACCGCGCCCCGGCGATGGTCTCCCCGCCCTGGGCACGGCTCGCCGCGGTGCTCTCGCAGGCCGCACCCGCCCTCGCGGCCCGTGGTGCGGGCACCGGGGCGGAGGTCGCACGGAGGCTCGCCGCCCGCACCTCCGCTCCGTGCGGCCGCGAGGGGCAGGGCCGGGGACCCGGCGGGCAGGGCCGCGCCGACCAGGAGCGACGGCGATGAGGCACCGGACGCCGGCCGGGCTCCGGGGCAGCGGGAGGGCGGCCCGGGCCCGGGCCTCCCTCCCCCGCGCTCCCCTGGCCCTGCCCGCCCTGGACGTCGGCGCCGCGCTGCGCGCGCGGGTCGGGGCGAGGCCGCGCGCCGTGGTGCTCGTGGACCGTCACGGCACGCTCACCGGAGGCGAGCTGCTGGACCTCGTGCGTCTGCACCGCAGCGGCACCGCCACGGCGGACCGCGCCGGACTCGCCGCCCTGCCGGCCGAGGCCTCGCTGCGCCAGGTGCTCGCCGCGGTGCTCGCCGGCCCCGAGATGCTGGAGCTGCGCTCGAGCGGCTCCACCGGTGCTCCCCGGCCGCAGCGGCGCGGTCCCCTCTCCCCCGCGCAGCTGCTCTCCCTGGTGGACCTCGCCCGTCGGATCGGGCTGCGGCCGGGCCGGGTCACGGCCTGCGCGGCGCCGGGGGTGCACGGCCACGGACTGGTCGCGACGCTGGGCGCCCTCGCCCTCGGCGCCCCGCTCGTGGACCTCACCCATCTGCCCGCCGCGGAGCGCGTCGCCCTGCTGCACCGCACCTCGCCCGCGCTGCTCACCGGGGTGCCGGTGCACCTCGCGGACCTGCTGCGCGCGGACCGGGAGCTCGGCGGCGGGCGTCCGCTCGCGATCGACCGCGTCGTCGCGGGCTCCGACGCGCTCTCCCCCGTGCTGCGCGCGGATCTCGCGCGCCACTTCCGAGCCCGGGTCCACGACGTCTACGGCACCACCGAGACCGGCTCGCTGTGCGTGGACGGTCGCCCTCTGCACGGCGTGCACCTGCGGGAGCTCGACGGGCTGCTGTGCGCCCGCACCCCGTTCACGGGCGGTCGGGAGCTGGTCACCGACCGCGGGGAGATCACGGCCGATGGGAGGGTGCGGGTGCTGGGCCGGGCGGACGGCTCGGTCTCCTCCGGCGGGATGCTCCACGACCCCGCCGCGACGGTGCGCCTGCTGCGCTCCGCTCCCGGCGTCGCCTCGGCGCGCCTGCAGGTGGTGCCCGATGCGCGCTTCGGCGTGCGGACCCTCGCCGAGGTGGTCCTCGCCCCGGCCGCGGCGGACGCGGTGCCGCCGAGCGCCGAGGAGCTCCGGACCCTGGTGCGGGACCGGCTGGGCGCCGCGGCGGTGCCCCGCGAGGTGCGGATCCTGCCGCCGGGCGCGGCGAGCGCGGCGCCGTCGGGACCCCACGGCGAGGGGCCCGCGCCGTCGGGAGAGGGCCCCTCAGCCCCCTGGGGCCCCGGCGGGCCGATGGACGTTCCGCTCAGCAGTCCGGGACGCTGACCGGCACCGCGGTGACCGCGAGCCCGCCCATGGCGGTCTCCTTGTAGCGCTCGGACATGTCCTTGCCCGTCAGCCGCATCGTCTCGATGACGGTGTCGAGGGAGACGAAGTGCTCGCCGGTGCCGCGCAGCGCGAAGCGCGCCGCGGTGATCGCCTTGACCGCCGCCATCGCATTGCGCTCGATGCAGGGCACCTGCACCAGACCGCCGACGGGGTCGCAGGTCAGGCCCAGGTTGTGCTCCATCGCGATCTCGGCGGCGTTCTCGACCTGGGCGGGCTTGCCGCCCATCACCTCGCACAGCGCCGCGGCCGCCATCGAGCAGGCCGAGCCCACCTCGCCCTGGCAGCCCACCTCGGCGCCGGAGATCGAGGCGTGCTCCTTGTAGAGCGAGCCGATCGCCCCGGCGGTCAGCAGGAAGCGCACCGCGATCTCGTCGGGGTCCACGCCCTCGATGTAGTTGGTCGCGAAGAAGAGCACGGCCGGGATGATCCCGGCGGCCCCGTTGGTCGGCGCGGTGACGACGCGGCCGCCGGCGGCGTTCTCCTCGTTCACGGCGAGCGCGGCGAGGGAGACCCATTCGAAGGAGTTCATGGGCAGGCGCGCCGGGTCCTCGGCGGAGAGCGAGTCGTACCAGGAGGCGGCGCGGCGCTTGACCTCGAGCCCGCCGGGGAGGATGCCCGGGGTGCGGATGCCGCGCTGGATGCAGTCGTCCATGGTGCGCCAGATCCTCAGCAGGCCCTCGCGGATCTCCTCGTCGTCCCGCCACTGCCTCTCGCGCAGCAGCATCGCGTCGGAGATCGAGATGCCCCGGTCCTCGCAGACCCGCAGCAGCTCGGCCCCGGTGGTGAAGATGGTGCGGCCCTCGTCCTCCGCGGCGACCTCGGCGATCGAGCGGTCCATGTCCGCCTCGTCGACGACGAAGCCTCCGCCGACGGAGAACATCGGGCGGCGCACGAGCTCGGCGCCGTCCGAGTCCTGGGCGATGAAGGTCATCCCGTTGGAGTGCTGGGGCAGGAAGGTCAGCGGGTGCAGCACGATCGAGGAGGGTCGCAGCGACACCTCGAGTCGGCCGTCGAGCAGCAGCCCGCCCTCCGCCTCGATCCGCTCGACGCGCTCCCTGCCCGCGACCGGGTCCACGGTCTCCGGATCCGAGCCCTCCAGGCCCATCACGATCGCGGAGAGGGTGCCGTGCCCCTCGCCGGTCGCGGCGAGCGAGCCGTACAGGTGGACCTCCACCTCGGCGACCTGGGGACCCGTCTCCGGGTCCGCGAGCACCTCGTGCGCGAACTGCGCCGCCGCCCGCATCGGCCCCACCGTGTGGGAGCTCGACGGGCCGATGCCGATCTTGAACATGTCGAACGTGCTGATGCTCACCGCAGTCCTCCTCGACGTCCTCGTCGTGTCGGTCGTGCCCGCCGCGCATGCGGGCGGGCACTGCGTGCCGTGACCGGGAGTGCTCTCCCCCGACGCGTCACGGTACGACGATCATCGTCCCCCGTGCCGTCGCGGGCCGCGGCTCGGCGCGCCGGAGCGGCCGCGGCCGCCCGCGCGTCCGGTGCCCCGGCCCTGGCCGGAGTCCTGCCCGCGTCCCGTGCCGCCGGAGTCCCTGCCGCCGCGGCCGGTGGCGCCGGAGCCCTTGCCGCCGGACCCCTTGCCGGCTCCGGAGCCCTTGCCCGCACCGCGCCCGCCGCCGCGAGCACCCTGCGCCCCGCCTCGTCCGGCGCCCGCGCCCTTGCCCCGGCCGGGAGCGACGCCGCGCCGCGGTCCCCCGCGGCGCTCCTGCGGCGGCTCCTCCTCCCAGGAGGCTCGGCGCTCCTCGTTCGTGCGTCGCGCCTCGGCCTTGCGCTCGTCGGCGCCGCGGGAGCGGGAGAGGTCGAGCTTGCGGGGCGCGCCCTTGTACTTCACGCGGGCGGGGTCCTCGACGGGCTCCCCGGCCGGGGTGCGGCCGCCCAGCTCCTCGAGCACGGGGTGCTCGGCGTCCTCGACGTCCTCCGCCCAGCGCGGCTCGACCTCCGCCTCGCCCAGGATCCGACGGGCCTGCCGGGTCTGATGGGGCAGGGCGAGGGTGACCACGCTGCCGGCGGCGCCGGCGCGGGCCGTGCGGCCGGAGCGGTGGACGTACTCCTTCACGTCGTCCGAGGGGTCCACGTGCACCACCATCGTGACGTCGTCGATGTGCAGGCCGCGGGCGGCGACGTCGGTCGCGACCAGCACGGGGAAGGCTCCCTGGCGGAAGCCGGCCAGCACGTTCGTGCGCAGCCCCTGCTGCTTGTTGCCGTGCAGGGCCGCGGCGCCGATCCCCACCTCGACGAGCTCCTGGGCGACGCGCTCGGCGCCGAGCTGGGTGCGGGTGAACATCAGGGTGCGTCCCTCGCGGGCGCCGAGCTGGGCGGTCACGGCGCGCTTCGCGGCCGGGGCGATCGCCAGGACGGTGTGGTCCATGGTCTTCACCGCCGCGGTGACCGGAGTGGTCTCGTGGCTGATGGGGTCGACGAGGAAGGTGTCGACGATGTCCTCGACCTGCCCGTCGAGCGTCGCGGAGAAGAGCATCTTCTGGGTGCCCATCGGGACGGCGGCGAGGATGTCGCGCACGTCGGGCAGGAACCCGAGGTCGGACATGTGGTCGGCCTCGTCGATCACGGTCGACTCCACCAGGTCCAGCTGCAGCGCGCCGCGCTCGGCGAGGTCGATCAGGCGTCCCGGGGTCGCCACCACGATGCCGACGCCGCGGGCGACGGCGTCGGCCTGCTTCTCGATGTTCATGCCGCCGGAGACCAGCTGGGCGGAGATCCCGACCGCGCGGGCGAAGGGGTGGATCGTGTCGACGACCTGCACCGCGAGCTCGCGGGTGGGCACGAGCACCACGCCGAGCGGCCGACGGCGATGCACCTTGCGGCCGCGGAAGCGGGAGGTCATCGCGAGGGTGAAGGCGAGGGTCTTGCCGGAGCCGGTCTCCGCGCGGGCGAGCACGTCGCGGCCCGCGAGGGCGTCGGGGAGGATCGCGGACTGGATCTCGAAGGCGCGCTCGAGCCCCTGCGAGGCGAGCACGCCGAGCAGCTCGTCGGGCAGCGCCATGTCCTCGAACCGCTCCGAGAGATGGGCGGAGCGGCGGCGAGCCTTGGGCATGGTGATCCTCCTGACGACGACGTGCACTCCCATCATCCAGCATCTCGCACTCATGGGATAATGGGAGCGATGTTGCGCACTCTCATGACCTCGAAGATCCACCGGGCCACGGTCACGCAGGCGGACCTGCACTACGTGGGCTCGGTGACGATTGACCCCGTCCTCACCGAGGCCGCGGGTCTCGTCGAGCACGAGCAGGTCACGATCGTGGACATCGCCAACGGCCACCGCCTGACCACCTACGTGATCGAGGGCGAGCGCGGCAGCGGCGTGATCGGCATCAACGGGGCGGCGGCGCACCTGGTCTCCCCCGGCGACCTCGTGATCATCATGGCCTACGGACAGCTGGACGCGGCCGAGGTCGCCTCCCATCACCCGCGCGTGGTCCACGTCGACGAGGACAACCGCATCGTCGCGATCGGCGAGGACGGCGCGCAGCCCGTCCCCGGCATGCCCGATCAGATCGACGGCCGCACCTCGCACGGCATCCGCTGAGCCCTCGTCTCCGCGGCGTCCGGCCGCACGGTCCCGGAGGCGGGCACGGGTTCGCGCCCTCCCCGTCGGCCGGTGTCCGACCCGCGAACGCAGGAAGCCCCTTTCCGCCCCGCCCTATAGGATCGGTGCGGTGACCTCCTCCTCGCCCCGTCCTCCCCGGTGAGCGGCGTCCTCGCGGGCTTCTTCATCGTCTGGTCCATGATCGGCGTGGGCTGGGTGGTGGGACGCACCGGCGTGCTCGGCGCCCACGGCCGCTACGTCCTGAACCGCACCACCTTCTTCGTCGCCTCCCCCGCGCTGGTCCTGGTGGGGCTGCTCGGCTCCGATGTGCGCTCCGTGTTCTCCCTGCCGATGCTGGTGGCCGGGCTGTCCGGGCTCGGCACGGGCGCGCTGCTCATCGCCGGGGTGGCCCTGTTCACGAAGCGGCGCGGCGCGGATCTGGTGGTCACCGCGATCAGCGGCTCCGTCGTCAACGGCGCGAACATGGGCTTCCCGATCGCCGCCTACGTGCTCGGGGACATCTCCCACGCCCTGCCGGTGATCCTCTTCCAGCAGGCGGTCTACACGCCTCTCTATCTCTTCGTCCTGCACCGGGTCACGGAGAAGGACGCCCAGGGCGCGGCCGGGGTGCTGCGCAGCATCGTCGCGAACCCCGTCATCATCGCCTCGGCCATCGGGCTGGTGCTCGTACTGATCGGGGTGAAGGTCCCCGGGGTGGTGCTCGAGCCGGTCCAGTCCCTGGCCGACATGGCGATCCCGGCGATGCTGCTGGCCTACGGGTTGTCCCTGCACGGCTCGCGCCCGCTCGCGAAGGACGACGGATATCGCGGGCTGATCGCCGTCGCCTCCGGTGCGAAGCTCCTCGCCATGCCGCTGATCGCGCTCGGGATCGGACTGCTGCTGGGGATGCGGGGCGCCCATCTGTACGAGGTCGTCGTCATGGCGGCGCTGCCCACCGCGCAGAACGTGTACGTCGCCGCCGCCCGCTACCGCGCCTCGGAGAACCTCGCCCGGGACACGGTGCTCATCACGACGATCGGGACGGTGCTCGTGCTGCTGCTCATCTCCGCGGTGCTCGACGTCTGATCGGGCGGGTCCCTCCGCGACGGGCGCGCTAGGATGGCACGGTGACGGAACGGCTGCTGCTTATGCAGCCGCGTCGGACAAGGCCCGCGACCGTGTCGCGCTCCTGAGGGAGCGCCCGGCCACGACGAGGCACCGACGCGGCTCCCCTCGCCTGCGCGAGGGTTTTTTCATGTCATGAGGCCATCACCCCACTGCCTGACCCACTGCCTGGCGGCCCCGGCCGCACTGATCCTTCGGAGGACGATCCACCCATGAGCGAGGCACCCCACCGGTACACGGCCGCGATGGCGGACGAGATCGAGCTGCGCTGGCAGCAGCGCTGGGACGAGGAGGGCACCTTCCACGCCGACAACCCCGTCGGCGAGCTGCGCGGCACCGCCCCCTCGCTCGAGGAGGCCACCGCCGCCGCCACCTCCTCGTCCGAGAAGATGTACATCATGGACATGTTCCCCTACCCCTCGGGGTCGGGGCTGCACGTCGGCCACCCGCTGGGCTACATCGCGACCGACGTGGTCGCGCGCCACCAGCGCATGCTCGGCAAGAACGTGCTGTACACGATGGGCTACGACGCCTTCGGCCTGCCCGCCGAGCAGTACGCGGTCCAGACCGGCACCCATCCGCGCACCACCACCGAGGCGAACGTCGCGAACATGCGCCGCCAGCTGCATCGGCTGGGCCTGTCCCATGACGCGCGCCGCTCGCTCGCGACCACGGACCCCGAGTTCGTGAAGTGGACGCAGTGGATCTTTCTGCGCATCTTCGACTCCTGGTACGACCCGGACGCCCCGAACGCCGACGGCGTGACCGGGCGCGCCCGGCCGATCGCCGAGCTGCGCGAGGAGCTCCGCGCCGGCACGATCGATCCCTTCGCCCTCGCCGACCGGCAGGGCCTGGAGATCCCCGCCGCCTGGCAGGGCCGCAGCGCCGCCGACGTCCCCGGCGCCTCCGATGCGGAGATCGCGCAGCTGGCCGACGGCTTCCGCCTGGCCTACATCTCCGAGACTCCCGTGAACTGGTGCCCCGGACTCGGCACGGTGCTGGCCAACGAGGAGGTCACCGCCGAGGGCCGCTCCGAGCGCGGCAACTTCCCCGTCTTCACCCGTCGCCTGCGCCAGTGGAACATGCGCATCACCGCCTACGGCGACCGCCTGATCGACGACCTGGACCGGGTGGACTGGCCCGAGTCGATCCGCTCCATGCAGCGCAACTGGATCGGCCGCAGCCACGGCGCCCAGATCAGCTTCCCCGTCGCCGGTCTCGCGGACCACGAGGACGCCGGCTTCGACGTCTTCACCACGCGCGCCGACACCCTGTTCGGCGCGACCTTCTGCGTCCTCTCTCCCGAGCACTCCCTGCTGACGGACGTCTCCGCCCTGCCGGAGGCGTGGCCCGAGGGCACGCACGAGGCCTGGACCGGCGGCGCCGCGAGCCCCCGCGAGGCCGTCGCCGCCTACCAGGCGCGCGCCGCCTCGCTGGACGAGGACGAGCGCACCGAGGAGGGCCGCGAGAAGACCGGCGTGTTCACCGGCCTGTTCGCGACCAACCCCATGGACGGCCGCGAGCTGCCCGTGTTCACCGCCGACTACGTGCTGATGGGATACGGCACCGGCGCGATCATGGCCGTGCCCGCCGAGGACGAGCGCGACTTCGCGTTCGCGGACCGCTTCGAGCTGCCCGTGATCCGCACTGTCCGCCCGCCGGAGGACTTCACCGGCGGGGCCTGGACCGGCGAGGGCGAGAAGATCAACTCCGCCTCCGCGGAGCTGGATCTGAACGGCCTGGACAAGGAGGAGGCGAAGGCGCGCGCCACCGCCTACGCCGAGGAGAAGGGCTTCGGTCGGGCCCGCACCACCTACCGCCTGCGGGACTGGCTGTTCTCCCGGCAGCGCTACTGGGGCGAGCCCTTCCCGATCGTCTACGACCCCGCGGATCCCGAGACCCCCATCGCGCTGCCGGAGTCGATGCTGCCGGTGGACCTGCCGGAGGTCGCGGACTTCTCCCCGAAGACCTTCGACCCGATGGACGCCGACACCGAGCCGCAGACCCCGCTCTCGCGCGCCGAGGACTGGGTCGAGGTGGAGCTGGACCTCGGCGAGGGGCCGAAGACCTACCTGCGCGAGACCAATACGATGCCGCAGTGGGCGGGTTCGTCCTGGTACCACCTGCGCTACATCGACCCCACCGAGGACGAGGTCCTGGTGCGGCCCGAGAACGAGAAGTACTGGCTGGGCGCCCGTGAGGAGGGCGGCGTCGGCGGCGTGGACCTCTACGTCGGCGGCGTGGAGCACGCGGTGCTGCACCTGCTGTACGCGCGGTTCTGGCACAAGGTGCTCTTCGACCGCGGCGACGTGACCAGCCAGGAGCCCTTCCACCGCCTGTTCAACCAGGGCTACATCCAGGCCTACGCCTACACCGACTCCCGCGGCGTGCACGTGCCGGCCGAGGAGGTCGTCGCGGAGGCAGACGGCACCTTCACCTACCAGGGCGAGCCGGTCACCCAGGAGTACGGGAAGATGGGCAAGTCGCTGAAGAACGCGGTCGCGCCCGACGACATGTACGAGGAGTACGGCGCGGACACCCTGCGCGTGTACGAGATGTCGATGGGGCCGCTGGACCTCTCCCGCCCGTGGGAGACCCGCGCCGTGGTCGGCTCGCAGCGCTTCCTGCAGCGCCTGTGGCGCCTCGTGATCGACGAGGAGACCGGGACGCTGACCGTCTCCGACGAGCCGGCCGACCTGCCCACGAAGCAGGCCGTGCACCGCGCGATCGACGGCGTGCGCCGCGACATGGACCGGATGCAGTTCAACACTGCGATCGCGAAGCTCATCGAGCTGGTCAACCACCTCACCAAGCAGCTCACCTCGACCGGAACCGTGCCGCGCGAGGCCGTGGAGCCGCTGGTGCTGATGGTCTCGCCGCTGGCCCCGCACCTGGCCGAGGAGCTGTGGGTGCGCCTGGGCCGCTCCGGCGGGATCTCCCGCGTGGCGTACCCGGTCGCGGACCCGGAGCTGCTGAAGGCCGAGCAGGTCACCTGCGTCGTCCAGGTCAAGGGCAAGGTCCGCCACCGGATCGAGGTCGACCCGGAGATCTCCGCCGAGGACCTCGAGGCCGCCGTCATGGCCGAGGACCGGGTCAAGGAGCTGCTCCAGGGGCAGACGGTGCGCAAGGTGATCGTCCGCGCCCCGAAGATCGTGAACATCGTGGTCTGAGACCGGGCGACCGACGGCCCCGTCGCTCCCTGGAGCGGCGGGGCCGTCGCATGTCCGGACGTGGTCGTGGTCGTGGCCGTGGCCGTGGTCGTGTCGGGCTCGGGCTCAGGCTCGGGCTCGGGCCGAGGGCCTGCGACCGTTCCTCCACATCCGGCCGTCGTCCACATCGAGGCCCGGCCCCGGGCGGCACGGACCGAGCGATCCCTAGCCTCGCGCCATGGACACCTTCTGCGGATGCAACACCGAGACCCTGGACGATCTGGCCAAGCGGGTGCGCGAGGGCGCGCTGCGCCTGATCCAGCTGATCGAGCTGCTGCGCGAGGCCGCCGAGTCGGTCGACTGGACCGGTCCGGACGCCGACGCCCACCGTCACCGCACCGCGACGATGGCCGAGCACGGCCTCGCCGCCGGCGCCGACCTGCGCGCGAAGGCGCTGGAGCTGAGACGCCATGCGTGGGAGCAGGAGCGGGCCTCGGAGCTCGACCCCGGAGCCGCGGTGCGGGCCGAGCTCCCCGGGGACGGGGCCGGTGAGGGGATCTTCGCGGATCCCGGCCGCTGGCTCGGCGGTCCGATGGCGCCCTCGGACCCGCTCGACCCGCTGCCCGGTCTCCGCGGGCCGCGCGGCCTGCCGACGCCGCCCGGGGGATGGGGCCCGTGGATCGGAGGGCCGATGGCTCCGGCGGACCCGACGACCCCGCTGCCATCGCTGCCGACCCCGTCCGGCGGCTGGGCTCCGTGGATCGGCGGGCCCTTCATGCCCTCCCCGCCTCCGCCCATGGTGTCGGGGCCGCTGCCCGAGGGTGAGCAGTTCGCACTGGATCCGGAGATCGTCGCCGAGGCGCGTGGCGACCGTGAGCTCGCCCTCGGCTCCGTCCCGGTCGCCGGTCACATCCAGACCGCGCTCGGCCTGCACGAGGAGGTCGGGCACCTCAACGATCGCCTCGACGAGGCGGCCGGCGGCACGGTCTTCGAGCCCCTGGCCCGCGTGGCGCGAGTTCCCCACACCGTGACCGAACCGGTGCTCGGCGAGGGCTCCACCGCCGGTCAGCTGGCGGAAAACCTCGATCGGAGCTGGGCGAACGTCCTCCAGACCGGTTCCGAGGTGACCGCTGCCGTCGGCGAGGGCGACCTCGCCGCGGCCGCGCGCGCCGGCGAGCGCGGGCTGTTCCGCAGCGCGGAGAACTCCGCGGATCTGCTCACGATCTCGCCGATCCCGGCCTCTGCGGAGTCGGGCGCGGATTTCCTCGGCGAGGGGGCCGACGCGGTCCGCGGGATCAGCCCGGAGGCGGCTGCCGGGCTGGAGAGTGCCGAGGCCACGGTCCGGGAGGACGTCGAGGGCCTCACGGACTTCCGCGAGACTCTCACCGACGGGGAGACCTGGTACGACGCACGCCGTCGCTACGCGCCGATGCCCTGGGACCCTCAGGGCTGACACGCGGGACAGAGCCGTGCATCTCCGTCGTGACGCCCCGGCTCGGCATGGGGAGCAGTCCCCATCGACCGCTGCGACGCAGCACGGCATGATATTGCGCCATGACCTTCCAGGGTGCCGACACCGATCAGTTGCGAGCGACCGCCACCGCCTTCGAGCGCGGCGCCACCTCGCTCGAGACGCTGCTGACCACCCTGTCCGGTGTCGTGAGCGCGGTCGACTGGCAGGGACCGGACGCCGACCGCTTCCGCTCCGACTTCGAGCGCCTCGTGCAGCAGGCCGACGTGACCGCATCGGACGTCGCCGAGCGTGGTTCCCGACTCGAGCAGGAGGCCGAGGAGCAGGATGAAGCGTCGTCCGGCGGCGGTGCGGGTGCCGATGCCGGACCGGGCGGCCCGACCCCTCTCGACCGGATACGCCGGATCTTCGGTGGCCTGTCCAGCTCCGACGGGACCTCGGATGCCGAGGAGAAGTTCCGGGAGGTCTCGAAGGAGATCTTCAACAAGGTCGCGGACAAGGTCGGCGACTCTCGGGAGCTGCCCACCTGGGCGCGGCGACTGACGAAGGGAGTCGCCGCCGGAGTCAACGTGTACCCCGAGATGGAAGAGATGTACCAGCACCTCGCCGCGGGCGAGACCGGCCTTGCGATCGGCGATGGCTTCGAGATCGTCTGGGGTGCTGCTCCCCACCCGGTCGCGGCTCTCGGATCCATGGCGAACGAGGAGTTCACCGGTCCCGGCGAGGACGCCACCTCCCCCTTCGAGAAGTGGGGACAGATCCAGGAGGAGAGCTTCGGCGCGCGCTACGGCGAGAAGGTCGGGGGCGACATCTCGCACCTGCTGGGTTTCGAGGACGAAGGCACGATGGACAACCTGATCACCTCGGGCGGCGGAGTCGCCGGGTGGACGACGTTCTCGGCCTTCGGCCCGACAGGTTTCCTGAACCAGGCCAGCGGCGTCTGGAACTCACGGGACTGACGAAGTCCGAGATCGCTTGACCGAGCACGACGAGGTCCCGGTGCAGGGCTGAGCCCGCACCGGGACCTCGATCCCGCAGAGAGGTGCCGAGGTCATTCCTCCCGGGATGCAGGGACGTCGTCCTCGACAGACGTGCCGAGCACGAGGCCGTCGCCGTCGGACGCGGTGGTGACCGTGACCGTCTGGCCGTCCTGCACCTGGCCGCGCAGGATGAGGCGGGCGAGGCCGTCCCCGATCTCCTTCTGGACCAGGCGCTTGAGCGGCCGCGCCCCGTACATCGGGTCGAAGCCCTCCTCGGCGAGCCAGCGCGTGGCCGCCTCGTCGACCTGCAGCTCGATGCGCCGTTCGGCCAGACGCTCCGCGACCTCCTGGATCTGCAGGGTGACGATGCTGCCGAGCTGCTCGCGGGAGAGCGCGTCGAACAGCACGATGTCGTCGAGCCGGTTGAGGAACTCGGGCTTGAAGGAGGCGCGCACCACCTGCATCACACGGTCGTGCTTCTCCTGCTCGGTCAGCGCCGCATCCTGCAGAGCATGGGCGCCGAGGTTCGAGGTGAGGATCAGGATCGTGGAGCGGAAGTCCACGGTCCGGCCCTGTCCGTCGGTGAGCCGGCCGTCGTCGAGCACCTGCAGCAGCACGTCGAACACGTCAGGGTGCGCCTTCTCGATCTCGTCCAGCAGCACCACCGAGTAGGGGCGTCGCCGCACCGCCTCGGTGAGCTGGCCGCCCTCGTCGTAGCCGACATAGCCCGGGGGCGCTCCGACCAGCCTTGCGACGGTGTGCTTCTCGGAGTACTCCGACATGTCGATGCGGATCATCGCCCGCTCGTCGTCGAAGAGGAACTCGGCCAGCGCCTTGGCCAGCTCGGTCTTGCCCACGCCCGTCGGACCCAGGAACAGGAACGAGCCGGTGGGACGGTTCGGGTCGGAGATCCCGGCCCGGGCCCGTCGCACCGCGTCGGAGACCTCGGAGACCGCACGCTGCTGCCCGATCAGTCGCCTGCCGATCAGCTGCTCCATCTGCAGCAGCTTCTCCGTCTCCCCCTGCATCAGGCGCCCGGCGGGGATGCCCGTCCAGGCGGCGACCACCTCGGCGATGTCATCGGGGCCGACATGGTCGGCGACCATCGGCCGCTCGTCCTCGCCCTCTGCGCGGCCCTCCTGCTCCTCGGCCTCGCGCAGCTGCTGCTTGAGAGAGGGAATGTCGCCGTAGAGGATCTTCGAGGCCGCGGTGAGGTCGCCCTCGCGCTGCGCTCGGTCGGCCTGCATCCGCAGCTGCTCGAGCTGCGCCTTGAGGTCGCCGACCAGGTTCAGCCCGGCCTTCTCGCGCTCCCAGCGGGCGGAGAGCTCCTGCATCGCCTCGGTGCGGTCGGCGAGCTGGGAGCGGACGGAGTCCAGGCGGGCCAGAGAACCGGGGTCGTCGCTCCCGTCGAGCGCGAGCTCCTCCATCTTCAGCCGGTCCACCTGGCGCCGCAGGATGTCCAGCTCCTCGGGGGAGGAGTCCAGCTCCATGCGCTGGCGCGAGGCGGCCTCGTCCACCAGGTCGATCGCCTTGTCCGGCAGCTGGCGCCCGGCGATGAACCGGTCGGAGAGGGAGGCCGCGGCGACCAGTGCGGAGTCGGTGATGGTGACCTTGTGGTGCGCCTCGTACTTGTCCTTCAGACCGCGCAGGATCGTCACGGTGTCCTCGACGCTCGGCTCCCCCACCAGCACCTGCTGGAAGCGGCGCTCGAGCGCGGGGTCCTTCTCGATGTTCTCGCGGTACTCGTCCAGCGTGGTCGCGCCGACCATGCGCAGCTCGCCGCGGGCGAGCATGGGCTTGAGCATGTTGCCGGCGTCCATCGAGCCGTCGCCGGAGCCGCCCGCGCCGACCACGGTGTGCAGCTCGTCGATGAAGGTGATGATCTGGCCGTTGCTGGTGCGGATCTCGTCCAGGACCGCCTTCATCCGCTCCTCGAACTCGCCGCGGTACTTGGAGCCGGCGACCATCGAGGAGAGGTCCAGGGAGATCAGGCGCTTGCCGCGCAGGGAGTCGGGCACGTCACCGGCGACGATGCGCTGGGCGAGACCCTCGACCACGGCGGTCTTGCCCACGCCGGGCTCGCCGATCAGGACGGGGTTGTTCTTCGTGCGGCGGCTGAGCACCTGCACGACGCGGCGGATCTCGGCGTCGCGTCCGATCACCGGGTCGAGGCGTCCCTCGCGGGCCTGCTCGGTGAGGTCGATGCCGAACTTCTCGAGGCTCTGGAAGGTGCCCTCGGGGTTCTGGGAGTCCATCTGATTCATGCGGTCATCTCCTGGGGTGAGTGTGCGGACGGCATCGCGGAGAGCTCGTGGGGTGGCGCCGACGCTGCTGAGCAGCCTCGAGGCCGCGTCCTTGCCGAGTGCGATGCCGATCAGCAGATGCTCGGTGGACAGGTAGGTGCGGCGGGCGGAGTCGGCCTCGTGGCGCGCCGCCTCGAGGGCGTCGTAGCCGGTGCCGACGAAGGTGGGCGAGGACTCCGCGCCCCCGCCGGAGACGCGCGGCAGGGAGTCGATCGCCTGCTCCGCGCGGCGGATCACGTCCAGGGGATCGGCGCCGACGGCCTCGAGCGCGGCGCGGGCGATCCCGTCGACCTGCCCGGCGAGCGCCCACAACAGGTGCATCGAGCTGATCTGGGGGTTGCCGAGCTCGACGGCCTTCTCCGCGGCCGCGGTCACGGCCTCCTGCGAGCGGGTGGTGAACTGGAACTCCACGGTGCTCCTTCTGCTGTGCGGGCCCTTCCGGGCGATGGTCTCGGGATGATCATCCCTGCTCGATGGGGTCAACGTCGACAGGGTTGAGTCTATTCCGCTCAACCTTGCGGGTGTCGAGCCGCGCGGGTGGCCCGTCCGTCCACAGATGGCCCGGCACCCCGGTGCGGGCCACGCCTCCCCTGTAGCATCGACCCGGAGCCGCGCACCGTCCGTCCAGGGGAACCGACGCCGACGGGGGCGTCGGCCCCCGCCCGCATCCCCGCACCTCCTCCAGAGACCGAGGCCTCCATGTCCCAGCCCCCGTACCCGCCGCAGGGCGGCCAGTACATGCCCAACGGTCGCCCGCGGCCGGGAGCGACGCAGTCCGCGCCCGGGGCCCCGTCCTTCCAGCAGCAGCCGCGCTACATCGACTACGGCAATCCCCGGGCCTACGACACCTCGGTGCGCCCGGCCTCGGGGCTGACCGCCGCGCGCTTCGCGCCGGCGCAGATCCAGCGCCCCGACCAGGCCCAGCCGCAGTCGGCCTGGTCCACCCAGACCCGACGGATGCAGGAGGTCTCGCAGAACCCCACCCAGCTGCCGACGGTGAGCATCCTGGTGTGGATCTCGCTGATCGTGCTCGGCTTCGCCCTGCTGCTGGTGCTGGGCTACTTCTTCCTCGAGTTCGTGCTCACCGCGAGCTCGAGCCCGGCCTGGTGGCCGGTGACCGCCTTCCTCGCCGGGATCTCCCTGGTGGTGATCGGCCTGGTGATGTTCCTGGCCGACCGATGGGACCCGCAGCCCTTCCCGCTGCTGCTCATCGCGGTGTTCTGGGGCGCGGCGATCGCGGCCTTCGGCAGCTACTGGATCAACTCCCTCAACAGCATGCTGGTCTACATCGTCACCGGCAGCGAGGCGGCCGTGAACTTCGCGGGCCCGGTGATCAGCGCACCGCTGGTGGAGGAGACCACCAAGGGCGCGGGCCTGCTCGTGCTGATGCTGCTGGCGCGCCGCTACTTCAACGGCCCGCTGGACGGACTGATCTACGGCTCCCTGATCGGCGGCGGATTCGCCTTCACCGAGAACATCATCTACTACACCCGGATCCTCGAGGAGGCGGGCGGCTACGGCGTGCTGTTCCTGTTCCTGATCCGCGGCGTGGGGAACATCTTCGGCCACGCGATCTACACCGCCTGCACCGGCATCATCGTCGGCTTCGTGGCCCGCAAGTGGGGCACGATCATGGGCTTCCTCGTGTTCATCCCCGCGCTGATCCCCGGCATGCTGCTGCACGCGGCGTGGAACTTCACCGCCGGCCTCGGCGGCGGCCTCGGGATGACGGTGCTCATGTACGGCGCGAAGTTCCTCCTCTCCTGCTGCTTCCTGGTGTTCATCGTCGTGCTGATCTGGGACGAGTCCCGGCTGACCCGCGTGCGCCTGGGCGACTACGCGAACCAGGGCTGGCTGACCCACGAGGAGGTCGACATGCTCGCGACCTGGAAGGGACGCCGCGAGGGCAAGCGCTGGGCCACCCAGATCGGCGCGAAGCCCGTGATGAAGAGGTTCATCCGCGAGAGCGCGGACCTCGCCTCGATCCGCCAGCGCCTCCTGGCCGACGGCGCGAACCCGAAGGTCGTCCAGATCGAGCGGAACCTCCTGCAGCGCCTGACCAGCAACCGCCAGGAGCTGCTCTCCCACGCCCGCTGAGCAGCGCCGTCACGACCAGGGCACAGCCCTCACGCCACAGGCCCCCCCCGATCACCGGGGCGGGGCCTGTGCCGTGAAGGACGACGGGTCAGCGCTCGTCCTCGCTCCAGGGGTGCTGGTCGCGGCCGCGCAGGCGCTCGAACTGGCGCCGCTCGCGCTTCGTGGGACGGCCGGTGCCCCGCTCACGGCGGGGCGGCGCCGCGGCGAGCTGCGGGACCGGCTCCGGGCTGTGGTCCTCGTAGGCCTCGCGCGCGATGGGGGCGCCGACGCGCTTGGTGAGGATCCTCGTGACGACCACGATCTTCTCCCGGCCCGGGGAGCGCACCCGAAGCTCGTCGCCGACGGAGATCCGCTGGGCGGCCTTGACCGGCTCGCCGTTGCGGCGCACATGGCCGCCGCGGCAGGCGGCCGTCGCGGCCGAGCGCGTGGGCATCAGCCGGGCGCTCCACAGCCACACGTCCAGACGCACCGACGTCGGGCCCGACGAGGCCCCGGTCCCGGAGGCCGGGCCCGCTCCCCCGTCGCTCATGCCGCGTGCGGCGTCCGCACGAGCGGCCACGGGTCGTGCGCCTCGAGCTGGGCGGCGAGGGCGAGCAGGAGCGGCTCGTCGCCGGGCCGCGTGGCGCCGAGCTGGACGCCGAAGGGCAGCTCCACGCCGTCCACCGCTTCGCGGTGCAGCGGCACCGAGAGCGCGGCGGTGCCGAGCATGTTCCAGGTGCTGGTCCACGGGGTGAAGGCGCACTGGGCGGCGAAGTCGTCGGCGCCGTCGGCGAGCTGGAGCGTCTCCGGGAACGCGGGCGGGGCCGCGAGGGACGGGGTGAGCACCGCGTCGAAGGAGGCGAAGTCCTCGAGGGTGCCGCGGGCGAGGGCCTGCACCCCGCTGAACGCGGCGGCGAGGTCGACGCCCGTGCATGCCCTGCCCTGCTCGCGCAGCCAGCGGGTCAGCTCCAGCAGCTGCACTTCCTGCACGGGCTCGAGCGGGATGCTCGCCGCGCCGACGGTCCACAGCGGCATGAAGGCGGTCCACTGCTCCGGGGTGAACGGGGCGGGGATCTCCTGCGTGCTGTGCCCGAGGTCCTCCAGCAGGCGCACGGCTCGCTCGAGGCCGGCGAGCGCGGCCGGGTGCACCTCGGTGTCCGCGGCCAGCGGCTCGCGCAGCACGCCGATGCGCAGCCCCTGCGGCGCCGCGCCCTGCTCGAGCCGTGCGAGATAGCTCCCCTCGTGGGCGGGGGCCGGCATGAAGTCGCCGGGGCGGGGCCCGGCGATCAGGTCGAGGCCCGCCGCGAGATCGCGCACCTCACGGGCGAGGACCCCGTCGGTGACCAGCCCCATCCCCTCGCCGCCGTACGGTCCGGGCGAGACGAGGCCGCGGGACGGCTTCAGCCCCACGATCCCGCAGCAGGCGGCGGGGATCCGCACCGAGCCGCCGCCGTCGGAGCCGTGGGCGATCGGCACGATGCCGCTGGCGACCGCGGCGGCGGCGCCGCCGCTGGATCCTCCGGCGGTGCGTCGCAGGTCCCAGGGGGTGCGGGCCGGCGCGCCGGTCGCGGGCTCGGTGTAGCAGGGCATCCCGAACTCGGGGGTCGTGGTCTTGCCGACGGTGAGGGTGCCGCCGTCGAGCAGACGCTGCGCGACCCCGTCGGTGCGCGTGGCCATGTTCCCGCGCAGCGCCGCGCTGCCGGCCTCGAAGGGGGCGCCGGCGAGCTGGGTGAGGTCCTTGATCGGCATCGGCACCCCGAGCAGGGGGTGGCTGCGGGAGAGCTCCTCGAGGGCGCCGTCGGTGCGGGCCGCCTCCAGGTGCTCCCCCGCCTCGCGGGCCTGGGCGAGGGTGAGCTCCTCGAGGACGTGGGCGAAGGCCCCGACCTCGGCGCCGACGGTGCGGGCGCCGTCGAGCGCCGCCTCGGCGAGGGTGACGGGGTCGATCTCGCCGGAGCGCAGGGCCGCGGCGGTGGAGAGGGCGCCGAGCGGCGCATCCGTCGGCCCGGAGGCGCCCCGAGGCGCTCCCGCTCCCCCGTCGGCCCCCTGGACCGCGCCCGCCGGGTCTTCGGGCTGCGGAGTCGCGGCGGTCACCGCCTGACCCCGTCCTGGGCGCCCTGCTCGAGACCGGCCCGCACGTGGTCGAGGATCCCGTCGACGGCCTCGCTGATCTGCTCCCAGGTGAGCTCGAAGTCGCTCTCGTCGCCGTACCAGGGATCGCGGATGCCGGTGTCCGCCACGGGCTCGGGGGCGAAGTCGCGGACCATGCGCAGCGTCTCGGCGGCCCGGTCGGCGCCGAGCACCGAACGGATCGGGTCGACGTGGTCGTGGTCCAGGGCGAGCACGAGATCCGCGCTCCTCAGCTCCTCGGGATCCATCCGTCGGGCCCGGTGGCCGGAGGGGTCGATCCCGTGCTCGCGCAGCAGCGCCCCGGCGCGCGGATCGATCGGGTTGCCGCTCTCCCAGCCGGTGGTGCCGGCGGAGGCGATCTCCACCTCCCCGGCGAGGCCCTCCGCCTCGACGGCCTCGCACAGCGCGTACTCGGCCATGGGCGAGCGGCAGATGTTGCCGGTGCAGACGGTGAGGATGCGGTAGGTCAACGTCACTCCTGTCAGGTGGTCGAAGGGGTCGTCCCGGGGTCCTCCAGCAGATCCGCGTACTCGGGATGACGCTCGATGAAGCCGCGGACGAACCAGCAGGTGGGGCGGACCTTCAACCCTCGGGCGCGAGTGTCCTCGAGGGCGAAGCGGACGATCGCCGAGCCGATCCCGCGCCCCGAGCGATCCGGGGCGACGACGGTCGAGCGCAGGTCGCGCACCTCGTCCTCGTCCTCGAAGGCGAGGACGGCCACGACGGTCTCGCCCTCGAGGGCGGCGAAGCGGTCGCGATCGTCGTCGTGGACCAGGCGCACCGCGCCCTGGTCGGCGGAGGTCTCATCCATGCCGGTCACGGTACACTGCCGCTCATGCCCTCGCCCCTGATCTGGCACATCACCGAGTCGGCCGCCTGGGAGGCGGCGGTCCCGGAGGGCGTCTACACCCGCGCGACCCGCGGCAGGGACCTCGCCGAGGAGGGCTTCCTCCACGCCTCCTGGCCCGAGCAGGTCTCGAAGGTCGCCAAGCGCATCTACCCCGACCGCCCCTCGGACCTCGTGATCCTCGAGATCGACGTGGGCCGGGTCGAGGCGGCCGGCATCGCCGTGGACATCGAGGCCGACGTCGACGGGAAGGGCCGCGGCTACCCGCACATCATGGGGCCGCTCCCGGTCAGCGCGGTGGTGCGCCTGCGGCGCACCAAGTGGATCGGCCGGGAGTTCGTGGTCGTCGCCTGACCCGGCCCGTGCCCGCCCCGGCGCCTGCCCCGACGCGCGCCCTGCCCGCGCAGGACTGCCCCGCCCGCTCCGTGCGGGCGTACCATCGGGCATGGCCAGATCACGTCGCTCCGCGAAGTATCTCGACATCCATCCGGAGGATCCGCAGCCCCGCCTGATCGAGCAGGCGGTCGCCGCGCTCGAGGAGGGCGGCCTGATCGCCTATCCGACGGACTCCTGCTACGCGCTGGGCTGCCGTCTCGGGGACGCGGACGGCCTCGAGCGGATCCGTCGCATCCGCCAGGTCGGCAAGGACCACCACTTCACGCTCGTCTGCGCGGACTTCGCCCAGCTGGGGCAGTACGTGCTGGTCTCCAACCCGACCTTCCGCCTGGTCAAGAACGCGACCCCGGGGCCGTACACCTTCATCCTCCCCGCGACCCGGGAGGTGCCGCGCAAGATGGCCCATCCCAAGAAGCACACCGTCGGGGTGCGGATCCCCGATCACCGGGTGGCCCATGCGCTGGTCGAGGCGCTCGGCGAGCCGATCCTGTCCTCGACGCTGCTGCTGCCCTGGCAGGAGGACCCGCCCTCGGAGGGCTGGGTGGTGCAGGATCTGCTGGGCGAGCAGGTCGACGTGATCATCGACTCCGGCGAGGTGGGGATCGAGCCGACCACCGTCGTGGACCTCACCGGGTCCGAGCCCGTGATCGCCCGTGAGGGCGCGGGGAACGTCGACCGGATCTGATCGGCGAGCTCCCGCCCCGTCCGTCCGACCCCGCACCGGCCCCTCCTCGCGGCTCCCCGCCGCCTCGCCGCGCCCCGACCCCGGGATCGTCAGCCCTGCGCCGCGGTCCGGCGGGTGGAGAGGACCCCGGAGAACGCGAGGATCCCCAGCGCGTAGATCGGCACCAGCCACAGCGCGTAGCGCAGCGTCAGCGCGTCCGCGAGCGCGCCGACGAGCGGCGGGGTGAGGAAGAAGCCGAGCCGCGCGAACCAGCCCACCACCGTGATGCCGACGCCGGAGGGCACGCCCGGGAGGTTGTCGGCCGTGCGGAAGGCCGCCGGGAACAGGGTGGCGATCCCCCAGCCCGCCGCCGCGAAGCCGAGCAGCGCAGTCGCCGGGCTGGGCAGCAGCAGGGCGATGCTCATCCCGACCAGGGCGATGAGGGCGCCGACGCGGGCGGTGACGCGGTCGCCGAGCCTGTCCACGATCGCGTCGCCGGTGAAGCGGCCGATCGTCTGGGCGCCCTGGAGAGCGACGAAGGCCATGCCGGCCAGGAACGGGGTCGCCTCGAAGGTGGAGCGCATGAACAGCGCGCCCCAGGTGTTTCCGGCGTCCTCGGTCGACCCCGCGAACACGAGCACCATGCCCAGCGCCGCCACGAGCCCCAGCGAGCGCAGGCCCATCCCCGCGATGCGCCGCCCCGCGGGCGCGACCGGCGGCACCTCTGCGGCGGAGGCGGCCGACGGACCCGCCGGGGAGTCGCTCGACGCCCCACCGGCGCCGTCCGTCGCGGCGGCCGGCGCGCGCTCGGTCGAGTCGTCGCCCGGGAGCAGGAACCGGTAGGAGCCGAGCACGAGCGCGCCGAAGACGATCAGGCCCGCCACGCCCTGCGCCCACAGCGGCAGTCCGACCTGTGCGGCGGCCGCGCCGAGCAGCCCGCCGAGGACCGCGCCGAGCGACCACCAGCCGTGGTAGCTGTTCATGATGGAGCGCCGGTAGCGGCGCTCGACCCGCATGCCGTGCGCGTTCATGGAGATGTCGGTGAGCGCGTCGGCGGCCTGGGCCAGCAGCAGCGCGGCCGTCAGCCACAGCCAGGAGCCGGAGACGTAGATCGCCAGGTGAGAGGTCGAGGCGAGCAGCTGGAAGGCCACGGAGGTGCGGGCCGAGCCGAAGCGGGACATGAGCCGGGCGGCGAACAGCCCCGCGAGCAGTCCGCCGAGCGGCCCCAGCCCGACCGCGAGGCCGAAGGCGGTGTTGCTCAGCCCGATCGACTCCACCAGCTCGGGATACCGCGGCAGGATCGCGCAGAAGGAGGCACCGTTGAGGAAGAAGATCAGCGAGACCGCCCGGCGCGCGAGCATCGCGTCACGCGGCACGGCGGGGCGGAGGGCGTCGTCGGCCGACGGGGAGTGAGCGTTCACGATGCACCATTGTCCGTCACGACGGGGGCCGCGTCACGTCGGGTCCTCGCAGGGGGTCTCCCGGGCGGTCGGGCCGGGCAGGAGCGTCCCCGGACACGACCGTGCCCGGCCGCCGCGAGGGCTGCCGGGCACGGTGGAGAATGAGGAGCGGGGGCTCAGGTGAGGAAGCGCGGCACCAGGTCGAAGGTGACGAACAGCGCCACCAGGCACATGGCCAGGCCCGCGATGAAGGTCGCGGCGGTGAACAGCGCCATCACGTAGAGGCCGGCGACGAACAGGCCGAACAGCACGAGGAACAGCACCGCCGACAGGACGACGTTGTTGCCCTTCGAGGTCATGTTCTCGTTCTCATGCACTCGCGCGCGGCTCGTGTCCGCGACGTGCTCGTTGCTCATGCTGCCTTCTTTCCTGACTCTGCCGGTCCGCGACCGGCGGTGCGGCGTCCACGGCGCCCGTCATCAGGCGCGGGCGACCAGGACCATCCTAGACCAGTGCGCGGCTGCTCGCGGCCACGTCCCGGTGCCGGATCGCGGTGAGCAGGCTCTCGAACACTGCGGCGCCGGCCTCGCCGTCGATCTCGGGATGCCACTGCACCCCGATCACGCCGGTGCCCGAGGCGGCCTCGACCGCGAGCGGGAGGCCGCTCGCGTGCCGGGCGACGATGCGCAGGTCGCCGCGGACCTCGCGCACGCCCTGGTGGTGGAAGGCGGTGACCCGGGCCGAGGTGCCGAGGGCGAGGGCGAGGTCACTGGCCGCGTCGATCTCGACGTCGACCGCAGTGGGGGCGAGCCCGGTGGTCGGGTGGGCGGGGACGTCCTCGGGCAGGTGGCGGTGCAGCCGGCCGCCCTCGGCGATCGTGATGATCTGCAGGCCGCGGCAGATCCCGAGCACGGGCACGCCGACCTCTCGGGCGGTGCGGTAGAGCGCGGTCTCGAAGGCGTCGCGGGCGGGGTCCGGGGTCATGTCGGTCCCGAGCGCGTCCTCGCCCCAGGCCGCAGGGTCGAGGTCGGTGCCGCCGGTGAGGACGAGGCCGTCGAGCTCGGCGAGCTCCTCCTCGGTCCAGGGGTCCTGCGGGGAGAGGATCACGGGCCGGGCGCCGGCCTCGCGCAGTGCGCGGACGTAGTGCTCGTTGACGACGACCGCGTCGTGACCCTCCCAGGCGCCGGACATCATGGTGCGGGTCCCCGCGGTCACGCCGATGAGCGGGCGACGAGTGCGCTGCGCCATGATGTTGTCCTTTCCGCAGTGGAGCCGGGTCACGTGCCGCCGATCGGCGACAGGACTCAGTCCACCCCGCGGCAGCCCCTCCCCGCGAGCTGTGTGGCGGAATGTGACGGCGGCTCAGCGAGCGGGCACTCCGGCGTGCTCCTCGATCGCCCGGCGGTAGTAGCCGCGCAGCTGCTCGCTGAGCACCGGCCAGGTGCGCTTGCGCACGGACTCCAGCGCCGCCGTGCCGAAGGCCTCGCGCTTCGCGTCGTCGAAGAGCAGGTCCGCGGCGCGGTCGCGGAGCTCGTCGAGCATCCCCGGGGTGTACAGCCAGCCGGTGCGGCTCGGGGTGACCAGATCCACCGGTCCTCCGCGGCGCGGTGCGATGACGGGCAGGCCGGAGGCCATGGCCTCCTGGATCGTCTGCCCGAAGGTCTCGAGCTCGCCGGGGTGGACGAAGAGGTCGGCGCTGGCGAGGTGCGCGGCGAGGTCCGTGCCGGAGCGGAATCCGGCGAAGCGCGCCCGGGGCATGTCGCGACGCAGGGCGTCCCGCTCAGGGCCGTCGCCGACGATCAGCAGGCGCACCCCGGGCATGTCGTGCAGCACGCGCAGATCGGCGACCTGCTTCTCGGGGGCGAGCCGGCCCACGTAGACCACGAGCTTCTCCTCCGGCTCGGCGTAGCGGGCCCGGAGCTTCGCGCTGCGCAGCGAGGGGGAGAACAGCGAGGTGTCCACGCCGCGCCGCCACAGGTGGACCCGCTCGATCCCGTGCTCGAGCATCTGGTCGCGGGTCGCGGTGGACGGGGCGAGGTTGAGGATGGCGCGGTTGTGCACGTCGCGCAGCAGCTGCCAGGAGGCGTTCTCGAGGAAGGGCATGCCGTAGCGGGCCGTGTAGCCGGGGATGTCGGTCTGGTACACGGCGACCGTCGGCACCCCGGCCTTCTGCGCCGCGACCACGGCGCGGCCGCCGAGGATCATCGGCGAGGCGAGGTGGATGACGTCGGGCGCGAACTCGTCGATGCGACGGCGCAGGGTGGCGGCGCTGGTGGTGGCGATGCGCACCTCGGTGTAGCCCGGCATGGGGGCGGAGGCGATGCGGCGCACCCGGACCCTGCGTCCGCAGGAGGTGCGCAGGTGCTTGTCGGCCCCGGGCCACTTCGGGGCGATGATCCCGAGATCATCGCCCGAGGCGGCGAAGTGGTCGACGACGCGGAGCACCGAGTTGGTGACCCCGTTCATGTGCGGCAGGAACGATTCGGCGACGACGAGGATCCTCACGCCCCCGATGTTCCGCCGCCCGGGTCTCCGCGGCGCCACGGGGGCGTGACGTGTCGTCGACCAGGCGGTGAACTCTCGCCCCCGCCCGAGGGCCCGGACGCGGGGTCCCGACCGGCTCCGATCAGGACCCCGCGGGGCTCAGCGGCGCGCCGGCCTCACAGCCGGGAGGAGGCGAGGGCCGCGCCCTCCACGAGCGAGGCGAGCTTCGCCCAGGCGATCTGCGGGTGGATGCGCCCGCCGAGTCCGCAGTCGGTCGAGCCGATCACGCGCTCGGGGCCGACGATCCGCGCGAAGCGCTCCAGTCGCTGGGCGACCAGCTCGGGGTGTTCGACGACGTTGGTGGCGTGGGAGACGATGCCGGGGACGATCACCTTGTCCTCCGGCAGCTGGAGGTCCTGCCACACGGTCCACTCGTGCTCGTGGCGCACGTTGGCGGCCTCGAAGGAGTAGTACTTCGCGTCGATCTCGAGCAGCAGCGGCGCGATGTGGCGGAACTCGATGTCGGTGGTGTGCGGGCCGTGCCAGGAGCCCCAGCACAGGTGGAAGCGGGTCTGCTCGGTCGGCACGTTCACCAGCGCCCGGTTGACGGCGTCGACGCGCTTGCGGGTGAACTCGACGTAGTCGGCGACGGAGGGCTCGGGGTTGATCTGGTCCCAGTTCTCGGCGATCGACGGGTCGTCGATCTGCACGGTAAGACCCGCGGCGGCGATCGCCTCGTACTCGGGGCGCATCACCTCGACCCAGGCGTCGAGGAAGGCGTCCTCGTCGCCATAGTGGTCGTCGTTGATGCGGGAGCCGGAGCCCGGGGACAGCGCGGCGAGGTAGCCGTTCGCGAAGCCGGCGGAGTCGAGCGCGGCGCGGAAGTTCGCCACGTCCTGCGCGACCAGCTCGCGACCGGTGTCGGAGTAGGCGATCGCGGAGGTCGCGGCGGGGAAGGTGGGCTGGGAGCCGACGGTGACGCCCGAGGTCGGGTCCTGGTACGCCTCCGCGAAGAGCGTCCAGTCCCGGCGATCGGGGAAGGTGGTCAGGCGCACGTTCCCGGGGGTGGAGCGCACCGGCTCGGAGGAGAAATGGTCGCTGCCCGTGATCTCCAGGCCGCTGACCCGGTCGAAGATGTAGGACCACCAGGAGCCGTAGTTCACGGCCGAGCCCATCAGGTGCCCGTACTCGCCGTCGTTGGGGATCGAGATCCCGATCTCGCGCTGCTTCGCGACGACGTCGAGGACGGCCTGGCGCAGCACCTCGCGGAACTCGTCGGTGGGGGCGGGGGTCAGTCCGTCCTCGCCGACGGGGCGGGCGGCGTTGGCGGCGATGAGCTCCGGGCTGCGGGGCAGGGAGCCGGCGTGGCTGGTGAGGATCTCGGTCATGGGCCGAGCCTAGGAGCAGGGGCGGCCCGGACACGAGCCGGGCCGTCACAGCAGTTCACGAACACGCCCGCCCGGGCCGCGGGAGCGGTCCGGGCGGGCGAGGGGCGGGATCGGCCGAGGTCAGTCCAGCGGCCAGGTGGGCACCAGGTTGCGGTCGCCCCAGGCCTGGTCGATGCGACGCACCGGCGGCCAGTACTTCGACTGGATCCGCATCTGGGCGCTGTCGTGGACGGAGTCGTCCTCGGGCGCGGTCCAGGAGCCGGGGTAGACGGCGATCTCGCGGGAGTAGGGGTGGGTCCACTCCCCCGTCGCGATCGACGAGGCCGTGTGCGGCGCGTTCACCAGCGGGTTGTCCTCGGCGGGCCAGGTGCCGGCGAGCACCTCGTCGGCCTCCTTCGCGATCATCAGCATCGCCTCGACGAAGCGGTCGATCTCGGCGAGGTCCTCGGACTCGGTGGGCTCGACCATGAGCGTCCCCGCGACGGGGAAGGACATGGTCGGGGCGTGGAAGCCGTAGTCGATGAGGCGCTTGGCGACGTCGTCGACGGTGATCCCGGTGCGCTCGGTGAAGGGGCGCAGGTCCACGATGCACTCGTGGGCGACCAGCCCGTTCTCGCCGGTGTACAGGATCTCGTAGGACTCGGAGAGGCGGCGGGCCATGTAGTTCGCCGCGAGCACCGCCGAGGCGGTGGCGTGGCGCAGCCCGTCCGGCCCCATCAGGCGGATGTAGGTCCAGGTGATCGGCAGGATCGACGGCGAGCCGTAGGGCGCCTGCGAGACGGGCGCGCCGCCGTGGACCTGCTCCCCCGCCCCGGCGACCGGGTGCGACTCGCGCTGGATCTCGGGGTGACCGGGCAGGAACGGCGCCAGGTGCGCCTTCGCCGCGACCGGGCCGACGCCCGGGCCGCCGCCGCCGTGCGGGATGCAGAAGGTCTTGTGGAGGTTCAGGTGGGAGACGTCGCCGCCGAACTCGCCGGGACGCGCCACCTGCAGCAGCGCGTTGAGGTTCGCGCCGTCGACGTAGACCTGGCCGCCCGCGTCGTGCACCAGCTCGCACACGGTGCGCACCTCCTCCTCGTACACGCCGTGCGTGGAGGGGTAGGTGATCATGATGGCGGCGAGCTCGTCGCCGTGGTCCTTGATCTTCTGCCCCAGATCGTCGAGGTCGATGTTGCCCTTCGCATCCGAGGCGACGACCACGACGCGCAGGCCCGCGTTCACGGCGCTGGCGGCGTTGGTGCCATGGGCAGAGCTCGGCACGAGGCACACGTCGCGGGAGGACTCGCCGCGGGAGGCGTGATACGCGCGGATCGCCAGCAGGCCCGCGAACTCGCCCTGCGAGCCGGCGTTGGGCTGCAGGGAGACCGTGTCGTAGCCGGTCAGGTCCGTCAGCCAGGTCTCGAGCTGGGTGATGAGGTCGAGATAGCCCGTCACGTCCTCGGTCGGCGCGAAGGGATGGATCCCGTTGAACTCGGCCCAGGTGATGCCGGCCATCTCGGTGGCGGCGTTGAGCTTCATCGTGCACGAGCCCAGCGGGATCATGCCCCGGTCCAGCGCGAAGTCCCGGTCGGAGAGGCGGCGCAGGTAGCGCATCATCGCGGTCTCGGAGCGGAAGGAGGAGAACACCGGGTGGCGCAGGAAGGGGTCCTCGCGCACCAGGCCGTCCCAGCCGGCGCCGGAGCCGACCTCGGCGAGCTCCTGGCCGGGGGTCGGGGCGTGCGGGGCGAAGGCCGCGGCGATCGCCTGCAGGTCCGCGGCGGTGATCGTCTCGTCCAGCGACAGGTGGACCACGTCGTCGCCGAGCACGCGGACCAGGAACCCAGCCTCGCGCAGGGAGGCGGCGATGTCGGTGGCGGTGCCGGTGGCCCGCACCTCGAGGGTGTCGAAGAAGGACTCCGCGACCAGCTCGAAGCCGCTGCGGCGCAGGAGGTCGGCGAGGGAGGCGGTGCGGTCGGCGACCGTGCGACCGATCCGGGTCAGGCCCTCCGGGCCGTGGTAGACGGCGTACATCGCGGCCATCACGGCCAGCAGCACCTGCGCGGTGGTGATGGAGCTGGTGGCCTTGTCGCGGCGGATGTGCTGCTCGCGGGTCTGCAGGGAGAGGCGGTAGGCGGGGTGGCCGTCGGCGTCGCGGGAGACGCCAACCAGGCGGCCGGGCAGCTGCCGCTCGAGGCCCTTGCGCACGGCGACGAAGCCGGCGTGCGGGCCGCCGAAGCCGAGCGGGATGCCGAAGCGCTGGGTGGTGCCGACGGTGACGTCGGCGCCGAGCGAGCCCGGGGAGGCGAGCATGGTCAGGGAGAGCAGGTCCGCGGCGACGATCGCGACGGCCTTGGTGGACCTGACCTCGGCGATGACGTCGCGCGGGTCCCAGATGCGGCCGGAGGCGCCGGGGTACTGGATCAGGGCGCCGAAGTAGTCGCCCTCGGGGGCGCCGTCCGTGCGGAAGTCGACCTCGCGCAGCTCGATGCCGAGCCCGTCGGCGCGGCCCTGCAGCACCGCCTTGGTGGCCGGCAGCGCGTCGGCGTCGACGAGGAAGACGTTCCCGTTGCGCTTCGCGGTGCGGCGGGCGAGCATCAGCGCCTCCGCCGCGGAGGTCGCCTCGTCGAGGGTGGAGGCATTGGAGACGTCCATCCCGGTGAGGTCGCAGACCATGGTCTGGAAGGTCAGCAGCGCCTCGAGACGGCCCTGCGAGATCTCGGGCTGGTACGGCGTGTAGGCGGTGTACCAGGCGGGGTTCTCCAGCACGTTGCGCTGGATGACGGCGGGGGTGTGGGTGCCGTGGTAGCCGAGGCCGATCAGGGAGCGGTGCACGATGTTGCGGTCCGCGAGGGCGCGGAGCTCCTCGAGCGCGGCGGGCTCGGTGATCCCGTCGGGGACGGAGGTCGCGTCGAGCGCCTCCTCGTCCAGCAGGATCGTGGAGGGCACCGCGGCCCGCAGCATCTCGTCCAGGGACTCGTAGCCCAGGACCTCGAGCATGTGGCGCTGGGCGCCGGGGTCGGTGCCGACGTGGCGGCGGACGAAGGAGTCGTGATCGAGCGCAGGCGTTGCGGTCATGAAGGCGTGTCCCTGAGGTTCTACGTGGAGGTGCGGGGTCGTGGCCTGGGCGCGGGGCGGCCCGGCACCGGGCCGCCCCTGCATGCTCAGGACTGGGTGAGGGCCTTGTACTCCTCAGCGCTCAGCAGGTCGTCGGGCAGCGCCTCGAAGCTGGCCTTGATCAGCCATCCCTCCTCGAAGGGCGAGGAGTTCACGAGCTCGGGCTCGTCGACGACGGCCTGGTTGGTCTCGGAGACGGTGCCGCTGATCGGCGAGAAGAGATCGGAGACGGACTTGGTCGACTCGATCTCGCCCATCTCGGTGCCGGAGGTGATCTCGGAGCCGGCCTCGGGCAGGTCGACGTAGACGACGTCGCCGAGCTGCTCGGCGGCGAAGTCGGTCACGCCGATCACGGCGACGCCGTCGGACTCGACGCGGACCCACTCGTGGTCCTTGCTGTAGAGGAGTTCTGCGGACATTTCTCTGGTCCTTCCTGGGGACGGTCGGGGAACTCGGAGCCGCTCAGCCGCGGCGGTAGAAGGGCGTCTCGACGACGCGGACCGGCAGGTCCTTGCCGCGCACGTCGACCACCAGCTCGGTGCCGACCTCTCGGTGGGAGGGGTCGATGTAGGCCAGCGCGATGGGATGGCCGAGGGACGGCGAGAGCACGCCGGAGGTGACGGCGCCGATCTCGTTCCCCTCCCCGTCGCGGACGGCGGAGCCGGCCCGGGCGGCCCGGCGGCCCTCGGCCGCGAGGCCCACCAGGACGGGCAGTCCCTCGGTCTGCGCCGCCTCGGTAGCCTCCCGGCCGACGAAGTCGCCCTTGGAGGAGAGCGCGACGATGCGGCCCATGCCCGCCTGGGCGGGCAGCAGGTCCCGGCTCAGCTCGTTGCCGTACAGCGGCATGCCGGCCTCGAGGCGGAGGGTGTCGCGGCAGGCGAGGCCGCAGGGCACGATCCGATCCCCGCCGACGGCGGTGAGGGCCTTCCAGAGCTCCTCGGCGGAGTCGTCGCCGACGTACAGCTCGAAGCCGTCCTCGCCGGTGTAGCCGGTGCGGGCCACGAGCAGGTCGTCGCCGCGCCAGGTGCCCTCGGCGAAGCGGTAGTACTTCATCGAGGTGATGTCCTCGGCGGTGACGCCCTCGACGCCGGAGTCCTCGGCGGCCAGGAGGTCCAGCAGGATCTGCTCGCTGGCGGGGCCCTGCACCGCGATCAGGGAGGTGCGGTCCGAGGCATCGTCGACCTCGACGTCGAAGTCCTTGGCGCGGGCGCGGATCTCCTCGGCGTCGACGACGGCGTTGGAGGCGTTGGCGACGACGAGGAAGTGGTCCTCGGCGAGGCGGTAGACGATCACGTCGTCGATCACCCCGCCCTGCTCGGTCAGGAGCAGGGTGTACTTCGCCCGGCCGACGGCCACGGCGGAGAGCTTGCCGGCCATGGCATGGTCGAGAGCCTCGCCCGCCTGCGGCCCGCGCAGGTGGATCTCGCCCATGTGGCTGAGGTCGAAGAGGCCGGCGCTCTCGCGCACCGACCTGTGCTCGGCGAGGTCCGAGTCGTAGCGGACCGGCATCCGCCAGCCCGCGAAGTCCGTGAACGTCGCTCCGAGCGACTCGTGCACCGCCTCCAGTGCCGTGCTGCGAAGGTCCTGGTCGACCATGGTGCTCCTACTCGTCCGGGGACTGCGTGAATGTCCGTCCTGACCGACTCGCGAGGCCCGGTGCGGGACCGGGCACCGACACTCGGCGGCACACCGATGTGCCGCAGGCTCACCATACCGAACCCGGACACGCCTCACGGTCCTCGTCGCACCCCGTTGCCACGGTGACGCGGGATCCCGGCGGGCGCGACGGGCCCTGGTGCTTGTACCGTGGTGGTCGTGACGAAGGAAGGCACCGCCGAGTGGCCCGTCCGGATCCGCAGTCCCCGACTCGTGATCCGGCCGCCGGGCGACGCCGACCGCACTGCGCTGATCCGGCTGATGACCGACCCGGTCACCCGCGAGTACCTCGGCGGCGCGGTGGACTACGCCTCCCGCCAGGCGCTCGAGCTCTCCCCGCTGGGCATCACCTGGGGGCGCTGGGTGCTCGCCCTGGCCGAGGACGACACGATGATCGGCTCGATCACGCTGGACTACGACCGCGGGGAGCTGGAGCTGTCCTACGCGCTGCTGCCCGAATGGACCGGTCTGGGCTACGCCGCGGAGTCCTGCATCGCGCTGCTGGACTGGGCGCGCCGCGAGCTCGAGGACGAGGTCGTCATCGCGATCAGCCAGACCCGCAACAAGCGCAGCGTGGCCCTGCTTCGCAAGCTGGGGTTCACGGTGCGCAAGGGGCTCGAGGAGTTCGGCACCCAGCAGCTGCTGCTGGAGCGCTCGCTGCGCGAGCCGCTGCCCGCCCAGGAGGCGCCCCTGCAGACCGCGGAGGACCCGCCGCCCCCGACGCGCCGCTGAGGGCACCGCGCTCAGCCGCGTCGACGCTCAGGTGCGTCGGCGATCAGCCGCGTGCGACGGGGCAGCTCATGCAGCGCGGACCTCCCCGACCGCGCCCCAGCTCGTCGCCCGCGAACTCGAGCACCTCCACACCCCGGGCGCGCAGATAGTCGTTGGTCGCCGCGGCCCGCTCGTAGGCGATGACCCTCCCCGGTGCGAGGGCGAGCACGTTGCACCCGTCGTCCCACTGCTCGCGCGCGGCGGCGTAGGCGTCCAGCGGCGGGGTGAGCACCCGCAGGGAGGGGACCCCGAGCCCGCGGGCGAGCACGGCGTCCATCTCGTCGGCCGGTCGCGCCCGGGAGACCAGCCGGTCGCCGAGCCGCTCGATCTCGAAGGTCTCCAGCGCCGGCAGGGGCCCGAAGCGGAGCATCGACTCCTCGTCGACGACGGTCGTGACGGTGTCCAGGTGCATCATCGCGCGGCGGTGGGGCAGCGCGATCGCGATCACCCGGTCCACCGCGTCGTCGGCGAGGAGGGCGGCGGCGAGGCGCTCGACGCCGACGGCGCTGGTGCGCTCCGACATCCCGATCGCGACCGTGCGCGGGGACAGCATCATCACGTCGCCGCCCTCGACGCTCGCCGCCCCGGCGCCGTCGCGGCCGAGCAGGCGGCGCGGACCGCCGGGCCCGGCGAAGCGCGGATGGTGGCGGTAGACCATCTCCAGGTGGAGGCTCTCCCGCCGCCGGGCCGAGCGTCGCATGGCGCCGACCGAGACCACGTCGCCGATCCAAACGGAGGTGTCGCGGGTGAACAGGTGGTTGGGCAGCGGGTCGAGCACGAGGTGCTCCTCCCCCACCCGCTGCAGCGCGATCGAGCGCGGCTCCGCCCCGAGCGACCTCAGCTCGCCGACGGTGATCCCGCCGATCAGCACGTCCGCGAGCGCCTCGGCCTCGAGGTCGGCGAGCCCTCCGCGCAGGTCCTGGACGGCGATGTCGCCGAGCACGGCGGGGTCGAGGGCGCGGGCGAGCAGGTGCTCCCGCAGCCCCGCGTCGCGCACGATGTCGACGAGCAGGTCCCGCAGCTGGAGGACCTCGACCCCCTGGTCGCCCAGGAGGCGGGTGAACTCGTCGTGCTGCGCCTCGGCGCGGTCCCGCCACAGCACCTCGTCGAAGAGCAGCTCCTCGCGGGTGTCCGGGGTGAGCCGCTCGAGCTCGCGGCCGGGCCGGTGGACGAGGACGGTGCGCAGCGGCGAGATCTCGTCGTGCACCCCGTGGGCGCCCGCGGCGGGGGCCGCCTCCGGGGTCGGGGCCGTGCCGGTGCTGCTCATGCTGCGCTCTCCTCGCGGGTCGACGTCCTCGTCGTGCCGGACGCTAGCAGAGCATCCGGGCGGGAGGATCGATACGCTGGGAGCACCCGTCACCGTCATCCAGGAGGATCCGTGTCCGAGCTGTCCATCCCCACCACCGCCCTCGCCGACGGCACCGTCTTCCCGCTGATCGGCTTCGGCACCTCCGGTATGAAGGGCACGGGCGGCGCCGACGCGGTCGCGGCGGCGCTGCGCGCCGGCTACCGGCTCGTCGACACCGCCGCCCAGTACGGCAACGAGGCCGCCGTCGGCCAGGGCCTGCGCGACAGCGGCCTGGACCCCGACGAGGCGCTGATCACCACCAAGATCGCCGGCGGCGACCAGGGCCGGGAGGAGGCCCGCGAGGGCCTGCTCGGCTCGCTGCGCCGCCTGGGCCTGCCCCGCGTGGCCCTGACCCTCATCCACTGGCCGAACCCGTCGCGGGGCCTCGCCCTGGACACCTGGCGCACCCTCGTCGAGCTGAAGGAGGAGGGCCTGACCCAGCACATCGGCGTCTCGAACTTCCGCCCCGAGCAGCTGCAGCAGCTGATCGACGAGACCGGCGTCGCGCCCGAGGTGAACCAGATCCAGCTCTCCCCCGCCCTGCAGCGGCGGGAAGCCGTCGCCTTCCATCGCGAGCACGGCATCGTCACCCAGGCCTGGGGCCCGCTCGGCGGCCGCGAGGGCCTCGGCGAGCAGTTCGCGCTGCGCCGCGTCGCCGAGAAGCACGGCGTGAGCACCTCGCAGATCTCGCTGCGCTGGGCCGTGGACCAGGACATCGTCGTGATCCCGAAGTCGCAGGACCCGACCCGCCAGCGCACCAACGCGACGCTCGAGGGGATCTCCCTGGACGACGAGGACCGTGCGCTGCTGGCCTCCCTCGACCTCGGGGAGGACGCCGCCTGGGACTCCCGCGAGCACGAGGAGTGGTGAGCACGGCCGCTCCCTTCGTCCCGGGACCGGAGCACCGTGAGGTCGTCTTCCTCACGGGCTCCGGGCTCAGCGCCCGCACGGGACTGGGCACCTTCCGCGGCCCGGAGGGCCTGTGGGCCCTCGAGCCGGAGACCGAGCAGGCGATGCACGCCTCCCTGCTGCCGACCTCGCTGCCGCAGCTGTGGGCCGTGTGGGGGCGGATGGCCTCGATCGCGCTCGCGCACGGCCCCACTCCGGGGCACCGGGCGATCGCCCGCCTCGGTGCGCCGGTGATCACCCAGAACGTCGACGGGCTGCACCAGGCCGCGGGCAGCGAGGTCGTCGCCGAGCTCCACGGCAGCGCCCTGCACGCGGTGTGCCTGGGGCGGCGCTGCGACTGGCGGGCGGTGCTCGCGCCGGGCGAGGGATCCTCCCCCGAAGGCCACGGCGTGCCCGGTCACTGCCCGCGCTGCGGGGAGCCGACCCGCCCGGACGTTGTCCTCTTCGACGAGCAGCTGCCCTCCGCGGAGCTCGAGCTCGCCATGCGCCTCGCGCAGCGTGCGGATCTCTTCGTCGTCGTCGGCACCAGCGGTGTCGTCTTCCCCGCGGCGCAGCTCGCGCCGCTGGCCCGGGAGCACGGGGCGACGACGGTGCTGGTCGACATCGCTCCGCCGCACGGCTCCTCCGAGCTGTTCGACCACGTCCTGGCCGAGGACGCGCATGAGGTGCTGCCCGCCTGGGAGCGGCGCGTCCACCGCGTCGGCGGGACCTCGTTCCTCGATCCCTTCGGCGCCTGAGCGCAGCGGTCCCGGCAGGCGCGCGCGACCCGCGAGGCCAGGGGCCCCGCGGGTCGTCGTCTCCGGATCAGATCCAGATCGCCGGGTCGGTGTGCTCCTCGGGATGCGCCGCACCGACGCGGACCGTCGCCGGGATGCCGACGGCGGTCGCCCGGGCCGGGACGTCCTTGACGACCACGGCGTTGGCCCCGACCTGGGCGCCCTCGCCGAGCGTGATCGGGCCGAGCACCCGGGCACCGGCCCCGATCACCACGCCGTCGCCGACCGTGGGATGGCGCTTGACCCGCTCCATCGACCGGCCGCCGAGGGTCACCCCGTGGTAGAGCATCACGTCGTCGCCCACCTCGGCGGTCTCGCCGATCACGACGCCCATGCCGTGGTCGATGAAGAAGCGCCGGCCGATCGTGGCGCCGGGATGGATCTCGATGCCGGTCACCGAGCGCGCGCCCTGGGCGAGGACGAGGGCGGGCAGCTTCGCCCCGCGCGCCCAGAGCCGATGCGCCACGCGGTGGGTCCAGATCGCGTGCAGCCCCGGGGAGGTCAGCAGGATCGCGAGGTCGTCGGTCGCCGCAGGGTCGCGGCGGTGCGCCGCCGCGAGGTCCTCCCGGACGCTCGCGACGACGCCCATCACCCGGTCCAGGGCGGCCATGGCGTCCTTCCTCAGTCCGCGTACTGCGCGAACAGCGGCGTGGAGAGGTAGCGCTCGCCGAAGGAGGGCACGATCACCACGATGGTCTTCCCGGCGAACTCCTCGCGGGCGCCGACGCGGGCGGCGGCCTCGATCGCGGCGCCGGAGGAGATGCCCACCAGCAGGCCCTCGCCGCGTGCCACGGAGCGGGCCCGCTCCATCGCGGTCTCGGCGTCGATGTCGAGCACCTCGTCGTAGACCTCGCGGTCCAGGATCGAGGGCACGAAGTTCGCGCCGATGCCCTGGATCTTGTGGGGGCCGGGCTGGCCGCCGTTGAGGATCGCGGACTCCTCGGGCTCGACGGCGAAGACCTTCACCTCGCCCTTGCGCTCCTTGAGCACCTGGCCGATGCCGGAGATGGTGCCGCCGGTGCCGATGCCGGCGACGACCGCGTCGACCTCGCCCTCGGTGTCCGCCCAGATCTCCTCGGCGGTGGTGCGGCGGTGGATGTCGAGGTTCGCGGGGTTGTCGAACTGCTTGACCTGCACCGCGCCGGTCTCCGCCGCGATCTCCTCGGCCTTCTCGACCGCGCCCTTCATGCCCTTGGCGGCCTCGGTGAGGACCAGCTCGGCGCCGTAGGCGCGCAGCAGCATCCGCCGCTCCTTGGACATCGACTCGGGCATGGTCAGGACGACCTTGTAGCCGCGGGAGCCGCCGATCATGGCCAGCGCGATGCCGGTGTTGCCGGAGGTCGCCTCGACGATGGTCCCGCCGGGCTTCAGCTCGCCGGACTGCTCCGCGGCGTCGATCATGGCCACGCCGATGCGGTCCTTGACGGAGTTGGCGGGGTTGTAGAACTCGAGCTTGGCCAGGACGGTCGCGCGGACGTCGTCGCCCAGGCGGTTGAGCTTCACCAGCGGGGTGCGGCCGACAAGATCGGAGACGTTCTCGTAGACGGGCATGCGGTACCTCCTCGTCGGGCCCCGCACGGTGCGGGGCCAAGGGTTTCTTGTGTCGATCATAACGGGGCGAGGCGTGAAGGGTCCGGGAGTTCGACGGGCGACCCACGGGACGCCGACGAGAGCGGCTGACGGGAGCGGCCGCGGAGACTCCCGGGGGTTCTTCCGGGGGTCGACGGGAGGAGGGGCGCGACACCAACGGAAGCCGTCCCCCTTCCCGCCGGCCGAGCCGTTACGGTCGCCTCATGTCCACGTCGCGTCCGTACTCCGCCGCTCTCGACGCACCCCGCACCCGCCGTCCCTCGAGGGCCGTCCTGCTGCTGCTCGGGCTCCTGGCCGTCCTCCTGCCGGCGGCGCTCGCCCCCGCGCCCGCGCGCGCCGAGCCGCCGGCCTCCGTCGAGGTCACCGACACCACCCGCTCCGTGGACCCGGAGATCCTCGAGCACCGCCTCGCGGAGATCGACTTCCGCACCGAGGTGCGCCTGGTCGTGCTCATCCTGGACGTCACCGAGCACGACCTGGACCCGGCGGACGACAGGGCGCTGAACGACGCGGTGCTCGACCACGCCCGCAGCTCCGACCCCTCGCTGCTCTCCGCCGACGGGTCGCACTGGGCCGACGGGACGGTGATCCTCGCCCTGGACCCCGAGAACCGGTTCCTCGGCAGCTACGGCGGGGAGGACGTGAAGCTCACCGAGGAGCAGTTCGCCGACGTCCAGGACGCCATGCGCGACCCTGCCCGGGACGGGGACTGGGACCGGTCGGTCGAGGCCGGCGCCGAGGAGTACGCCGCGCTGCTGCTGCGCCCCTGGTGGCAGCATCCCGCCGTCCTGATCGTCGCCGGCGCCGTGCTCGTCCTCGCCGGCGGCTGGGTGCTGATCGTGCTGGGGCAGCGGCGCGGTGCCCGGGAGAGGGCGGATCGCACGCGCATCCGCCATGACGACGTGCTCGCCCGCCGCGCCCTCACCGATGCGGCAGGGCGCACCCTGCCCGACTCCTCCCCGTATGCGCAAGCCGTCGTGCGGGATCACGAGCGGTACACGGAGACCTTCGCCGAGGCGGAGCAGCTGCGGGAGCAGGTGCCCACGGCCGAGGAGCGCTCCCGCTCCTGGGGGCTGCGCGGCCGGGACCGGGACCTGGTGCGCCGCTGGGAGGACGAGGTCGAGGCACTCGATGCGGCCGACGACCGGATCCTCGCCGCCGCGGACCTGCTGCACCGCATGGGCGGCTGGCGCGGCAGCTGGGAGCTGGAGCTGCTGCCCCTGCGCGACTCCCTGAAGAGCCTCGGGACGGTGCGCGGAGAGCGCGGGGCGATGTCCGGGACGGAGCAGGTGCTCGCCGACCGACTGCTGGACCTGGGCGAGCACACCGAGCAGGAGATGACCGCCCTGACGGCGCGGCTGGAGGCCGACGGGATCGACCCCGACTCCGCCCTCGAGGAGCTCGACACCCTCACCCGGGAGCTCTCCGCCGCGGTCGCGGCCCTGACCCGGGCGCGGATCGACGCCCAGGCGGAGGACGACGAGGAGCGAGCCCTGCTGCAGGAGGAGGCGGAGGGCCGCGGACGACGCTACCGCTCGCTGCGCGCCCTGCGTGCGGAGCTCGAGGGGCGCGACGGGAGGAGCCCCGTCGCGGGCGAAGGCTCCGAGGACTTCTGGCGGCTGAGCCCCGTGGCCTGGTACTCCTCCTGGCACGGCTCCTCGGGCCAGGCGCTGTCGGAGCACCGGAATCCCACGACCTCGAGCTCGTCGACCTCGAGCGTCTCCGGCTTTTCCCCGAGCAGCGGCGGCGGGTTCTCCGGCGCGGGCAGCTCGAGCCGCTTCTGAGCCGGCACCGGGCGCGCCCGCCCTGGCGCGGGCCGCGGACGAGGACGGGCCCGTGACCTGCCTGCGCAGGTCACAGGCCCGTCCCTGGGCAGGAGCGGTCAGTAGACCATCCCCATGAACTCGCGCACGCGCTGGAGGGTCTCGTCGGCCTCGGCGTTCGCGCGCTCGTTGCCGGTGCGCAGCACCTGCATCAGGTAACCGGGATCCTGCTCGAGCTCGGCGCGGCGGGCGCGCAGCGGGGCGAGGTGGGCGTTCAGGGCCTCCGCGGTGAAGATCTTCAGGGTGCCCGCGCCGCGGTCGCCGATCTCCTCGGCGATGTCCTCGGGGGTGCGGCCGGTGGACTGCGCGGCGATCGTGAGCAGGTTCGCGACCTCGGGGCGATCCTCGGGGTCGTAGGTGATCTGCCGGTCGGCGTCGGTCTTGGCCTTCTTGATCTTCTTGAGCGTCTCGGCCTCGTCCATCCGCAGCATGACGGTGTTGCCCAGAGACTTGCTCATCTTGTTCTCGCCGTCCAGCCCCAGGATCGTCGGCGACTCGGAGAGCAGCGCATCGGGCTCGGGGAAGTACTCCTCCCCGCCCGCGTAGCGCTCGTTGAAGCGCCGGGCGATGACGCGGGTCTGCTCGATGTGGGGCAGCTGGTCCTTGCCGACGGGCACGAGGTTGCCGTGGCAGAAGAGGATGTCTGCGGCCTGGTGCACGGGATAGGTGAGCATGAGCCCGCCCATCGCGGACTTCCCGGCGGCGGCCAGCTCGGCCTTGACGGTGGGGTTCCGCTCCAGCTCCGGCTGGGTGACCAGCGAGAGGAAGGGCAGCATGAGCTGGTTCAGGGCGGGCACCGCCGAGTGGGTGAAGATCGTGGCGCGCTCGGGGTCGATGCCGACGGCGAGGTAGTCGGTGAGCAGCTCGCGCACCGAGCCCTGGATGTCGCCGAGGATCTCGCGGTCGGTGATCACCTGGTAGTCGGCGACGATCACCCAGGTCTCCACGCCGGCCTGCTGCAGGCGGACGCGGTTGCGCAGGGAGCCGAAGTAGTGGCCGATGTGCAGGGCGCCGGTGGGCCGGTCACCGGTGAGCATGCGCAGGCCGCTGGGGTCGCTCTCGATCTTCTGCCAGATCGCGTCGCTGCGCCGCTGGGCGGCGTCATAGCTGGAGGGGGCGATTTCGGGGGTCACATCGGCGACGGTATCGGTCATGCCCACCATGCTATCGGCGCCCGCGCGCCCCTCCGACGCGACCGACGACAACCGGATCGTCGGGTGCCTCACCAGGCCAGGGAGAGCACCAGCACGGCGATGGAGAGGAGCAGCATCCCCAGACAGCTCACCCAGAAGGCGGGACCGAGGAAGCACGCCCGCAGGTGGGAGGCGGCGGCTGCGAGGAAGTAGACGACCCGGACAGGACGGCAGCACAGCCCGGAAGTCAGCGGTGAGCCGATTGGTGAGCTCGGAGAACAGGGTGGAGGGATAGCGGCCCGTCACGAGGATCGCGACATAGGACCGCGACAGCTCGGGGTGCGCGAACAGGATCCCAGGAAGGGATCGACCAGCCCGAGCATGGCGTCCGCGACGTCCAGCGCACCATACCCGGTGGTCTCCGGCTCGTACCCCGCGACCTCCGGGACGGCAGCGTCGTGCGGCGATCACCCGCCGACTCGTCCCTGCGCGCTGTGCGTGCCGTGTTCCAGGCATCGGACCTCCCCGACCGTGGTGAACATGTTCAGTGAGCACGTCCACCGAGGTCAGTGCGACCCGAGATGATCGCACATCCGGACGGAGGAGCCGGTTTTCCTCGGCTCCCTTCCAGGGATGGAAGTCAGGTGATGAATACCGTGCCGTGCGGCGTTGCCGGGGTCGCTCGCGGCGTCCGACCGGAGCGAGGAAGCCCCCGGTCCGCGGCCCGGGTCAGGCTTCGGGGGCGGAGCCGGTGGAGCCGCGGACGACGAGCTGGGGCCGCACCACCACCAAGGTGCGGGAGGGGCGACGGGACTCCTCGCCGCCACTGAGCGCGGCGCGCACGGCCGCGCGAGCCAGGGCGGGCACGGCCTGGCGCATGGTGGTCAGCGGCGGGTTCGTCAGGGCCGACCAGAACACGTCGTCGTAGCCGACCACGGAGACGTCCCCCGGGATCGCCAGGCCCATCGCGCGCACAGCCTCCAGGGCGCCGGCGGCCATCACGTCCGACCCGCACATGATCGCGGTGGCGCCGCGGGCGACCAGGTCGCGGGCGGCCTCGTAGCCCCCGGCGTAGGAGAAGTCGGTGTAGGAGACGGGGCGCTCCTCGCGGTCGCTGTCGGCGGAAGCCTCCTCGAAGACCCGCACCTTCTCGCGCACCGGCCAGGTGCGCTCGTCCCCCACCGCGAGGCCGATGCGGTGGTGGCCGAGGTCCTCGAGGTGCTGCAGGGTGGCGCGCACGGCGTGCTCGTCGTCGGTGGACAGGTAGGCGGCGTCCAGGTCCGGGCGCACGCCGTTGACCAGCACCAGGGGCCTCCCGGCATCGGACACCTCGCGGTAGTGGTCGATGGGGCCACCCTCCTGGGCGTGGTGCCCGGAGACGACGATGATGCCGTCCACCCCGATCGACAGGAAACGCTGCAAGATCTCTCGCTCGCGTTCAGCGGTCCGGGCACGCATGGCCACCAGGCAGTCGGCCCCGCGCGCGAAGAGCTCGGCCTCGATGCGCTCGGCCCATGAGGTGAAGACCTGGTTGTCGAGGTCGGGCACCAGCACACCGACCAGCGGCCCGGAGCGGGTGGCGGCGGTGCCGACCTCCCGCCCCAGCCGGCGGGCCGTCTCGATCACGGAACGCCTGGTGGCCTCGTTGACCCCGGATCGCCCGTTGAGCACCCGGGAGACCGTGGCCTCGCTCACACCGGCGGCCTTGGCGATGTCGATGAGTCGCGCCATCACACCCATCCTCCCCGGTCACGAGCGTCACCGCGCCGTGTCCGAATCGTGTCCTGCAAGTTCTTGCTAATTCTTGCACAGGACGGCGGCAGGATCTATATTTTCTCCCAATCCGCACGGCCACCGACGGCCAGGTGCACCACGATTCGAAGGAGAAGACGTGCAGATCCGTCGCAAGAACTTCCTCGCCCTGAGCGGCATCGCCGCCACCACCGGTGTCCTCGCCGCCTGCGGCGGCAGCAGCGACTCCGGTTCCGACAGCTCCTCCGGCGCCTCGGACGCGGGCGGCTCCTCCGAGGGCGCGGCGCCCGAGCGCGCCGATGCCGACCTCGTGATCTGGACCGACGAGGTCAAGGCCGGCGCCCTCGAGGGCCCGGCGCAGGACTGGGCCGAGGCCAACAACCTCACCGTCGCGGTGCAGATCGTCGCCGACGACCTGCAGGGCAACTTCATCACCGCCAACCAGGCCGGCAACGGCCCCGACATGATCGTGGCCGCCCACGACTGGATCGGGAACCTGGTGCAGAACAGCGCCATCTCCCCGGTGCAGCTGCCCTCCGGCGCCTCCGACGCGATCGCCCCGGTCGGCCTGGAGGCCGTGACCTACGACGGTCAGACCTACGGCGCCCCCTACGCCGTGGAGACCCTGGTGCTCTACGCGAACAACGAGCTCACCGACGTGCCCGAGCCCTCCACCGTGGAGGAGCTGGTCGAGGCCGGCAAGGCCGGCGGCGCCGAGAACGTGCTGTCCCTGCCGGTCGGCGAGGAGGGCGACGCCTTCCACATGCAGCCCTTCTACACCTCCGGCGGCGGCTACCTCTTCGGCGAGGACTCCGAGGGCAACCTCGACCCCTCCGACGTGGGCGTGGGCCAGGAGGGCTCGATCTCCGCGGCCGAGAAGATCGTGGAGCTCGGCGAGCAGGGCGTGCTGAAGACCTCCATCAGCAACGACAACGCGATCTCGCTGTTCACCGACGGCAACGCCGCCTACCTGATCTCGGGCCCCTGGGCCCTGGCCGACATCCGCACCGCCGAGGTCGACTTCACCATGAGCCAGGTCCCCGGCTTCGAGGGCATGGACCCGGCGGCCCCCTTCGCCGGTGTCAACGCCTTCTTCGTCGCCTCCAGCGGCGCCAATCAGGCCTTCGCCCAGCAGTTCGCCGCCGACGTGGTCTCCTCCCCCGACATCGCCGAGGCGATGTTCCCCGGCAACGAGCTGCCCCCGGTGAACCTCGAGCTGCAGGAGAAGCTCTCGGGCGAGTACCCCGAGGTCGTGCGCGTGGCCGAGTACGCCGAGGGCGCCTCCCCGATGCCCGCCATCCCCGAGATGGCCGCCATCTGGGAACCGCTCGGTCAGGCCGAGGCCAACCTGGTCGGCGGCGCGGACGCCGAGTCGACCATGACCTCCGCCGGCGAGCAGATCTCCAGCCAGATCGGCTGACCCTCCCTCCGTCACGGAGCGGGCAGCACGCCCGCTCCCCCGGCTCCCCCGGACGGGGTGCGACATCACGGCGTCGCACCCCGTCCGACCGGCCTGCCCGGTCACCCCCGCCACCCCGTGAAAGGCCCCGTCGCCATGTCCAGCCCCCTGCCGCCCGTGCACCGCGAGCGCAGCACCTCGATCCCCGCGGTCCTGGTGCGCATCATCGTCCTCGGCGCCGTCCTCGCCGTCACCGCCTTCACCGTGCCGCTGATGATCCAGCAGCAGCAGTGGATGTGGCTGGCCGTGATGGTCCTGGCCGCGATCGCGATCTTCGTCATCTACTCCACGAAGCGCTTCATCCCCGGGAAGTACCTCTTCCCCGGCACCTTCTTCCTCGCGGTCTTCCTGATCACCCCGATCATCCTCACGGTGGGCTACTCCTTCACCAACTACGGCGACGGCACCCGCGGCACCAAGGAGCAGGCGGTGAACTCGATCATCGCCAACTCGGTGGTCCAGACCGACGACTCCACCTGGTACAACATGTCGGTCGCCACCCAGGGCGACCCCGTGGAGGGCCCCTTCACCCTGTTCCTGGTGGACCCCGCCACCGGCACCGTCTACTCCGGCGACGAGGAGACCGAGCTGGCCCCGGTGCCCTCCGCCGACGTCACCGTCGAGAACGACTACGTCACCGAGGCCTCCGGCTACACGATCCTCGAGGCGCGCGAGGTCAACGACGCCTACAACGCGCTGCAGGAGGTCGCCGTCCCCGTCGACGAGAACTCCGCGGTGCGGGTGCAGGGCGCCAATCAGGCCTACGTGGGCACCACCCTGCTGACCTACGACGAGGCCGCCGACACCATCACCGACACCCAGACGGGCGCGGTCTACACGGTCGGCACCGTGGGCGACTCCGAGTACTTCGTGAACGAGAACGGCGAGCGCGCCTTCAGCCAGTCCTGGCTGCAGAACGTGGGCTGGTCCAACTACCAGCGCCTGTTCACCGACTCCAACATCGCCGGCCAGTTCCTCGCCGCCTTCGCCTGGACCCTGGTCTTCGCCCTCGGCTCGGTGGCGCTGACCTTCGTGGCCGGCTTCGCCCTGGCGCTGATCCTCAACGACGAGCGGCTGAAGGGCCGCCGCCTGTACCGCTCGATCCTGCTGATGCCATACGCGGTGCCGGGCTTCATCGCCCTGCTGGTGTGGTCGAACTTCTACAACCAGGACTTCGGCCTGATCAACACCACCCTCGGCATCAACGTGAACTGGCTGGGCGATCCGACGATGGCCAAGATCGCGGTGCTGCTGACGAACCTGTGGATGGGCTTCCCCTACATGTTCATCGTCTCCACCGGCGCCCTGCAAGCGATCCCCGGTGACGTGATGGAGGCGGCCCGCATCGACGGCGCCAGCCGCTTCCAGACCACGGTGAAGGTGGTGACCCCGCTGCTGCTGGTGGCCGTGGCCCCGCTGCTGGTGGCTTCCTTCGCCTTCAACTTCAACAACTTCAACGCGATCGAGCTGCTCACCGAGGGCGGTCCGTTCCTGCCGGGCGAGTACACCCGCGGCGGCACCGACATCCTGATCTCGATGATCTACCGCATCGCCTTCGGCGGCTCGGGGGCCGACTTCGGCTTCGCCTCCGCCGTCTCCGTCGCCCTGTTCGCGCTGACCGGCGTGCTCGCGGCGATCCAGTTCCGGTTCACCAGCGTCCTCGAAGACGTCAACTGAGAGGCGGCCCGATCATGAGCACGCAGACTTCGCAGCAGACCTCCGTCACCGCGCAGCGGCGGATGCCCTTCGGCCGCTGGATGGCCGAGGTCGGGTGGCGCCACGTCGTCGGCATCCTCGCCGTCGCCTTCGCGGTGTTCCCCATCCTGTTCATCGTCTCCGCCTCGGTGAACCCGCTGGGCACCGTCTCCAGCTCCGGCCTGATCCCCAAGGCCTTCTCCCTGGTGCACTACGAGTCCCTGATCGCGGGCGATCGCGGGCCCTTCCTGCGCTGGTACGCGAACACGGTCATCGTGTGCGGCACCGTCGCCCTGGTGCAGGTGTTCCTCTCCACCCTGGCGGCCTACGCCTTCAGCCGCCTGCGATTCGCCGGTCGCCGCATCGGCCTGCTCTCGCTGCTGCTGGTGATGATGTTCCCGGCGTTCCTGGCGATGATCGCGGTCTACTCGATGGTCTCCGGGCTGGGCAAGGCGATCCCCTTCCTGGGTCTGGACTCGCTGCCGGGCTACATCATCGTGCTGCTGGGCGGCTCGCTCGGCCAGGTGTGGCTGATCAAGGGCTTCTTCGACACCGTGCCCAAGGAGCTGGACGAGGCCGCCATCATCGACGGCTGCTCCCACTGGCAGGTGTTCACCAAGATCCTGCTGCCCACCCTCACCCCGATCCTTGCCACCACCATCCTGCTGGCCCTGGTGGGTGTGCTCTCCGAGTTCCTGCTGGGCTCGATCTTCCTGACCAGCAACGACACCAAGACCCTGGCCGTGGGCCTGTACGGGATGCTCGAGGGCGACCGCTCCAACAACCTGGGCGTCTTCGCCGCCGGCTCGGTGATGATCATGGTGCCGGTGATCATCCTGTACCAGTTCCTGCAGCGCTACATCGTCGGCGGCTCCACCGCCGGCGCCGTGAAGGGCTGAACGGACCCTCCCGATGAGCGATCTCCCCTCCCCCGCCCCGCAGCCGGTCGATCCCGCGATCGAGCCCAGCGGCGTGCCCCTGACCGAGCAGCCCCACCACGACTCCGGCCCGTCCTTCGTGCCGGGTCCGCGGGCGGGCCTCGGCCAGGAGGCCACGCTGCGGGTCTGGGTGCCTGCCGCCTATCCGGCCCGCACCCTGGCCCTGCGGTCCGTGGTGGACGGGGAGATCCTCACCGGGGACCTCACCCCGCGTCCCGCGTCCGACGGCACCGGCACCTGGTGGGAAGCGACCCTGACCGTCGCGAACCCGGTCGTGCCCTACCGCGTCGCCGTGCTCGCCGAGCCCGGTGCCCGCACCGCCTCCGGCGCCCCGGTCCCCACCTACGCCTGGCTCACCGCCGCCGGCCTAGTGCCCTGGGACGTCTCCGACGCCACCGACTTCCGCCTGGTCGCGCACGAGCCGGCCCCGGACTGGGTGGACGACGCGATCGTCTACCAGGTCTTCCCCGACCGCTTCGCCCGCAGCTCCCGCATCCCCGAGGACGCCGAGGGCCGCCCCATCCCGGAGGACCTGCCCGCCTGGGCGGTGCCGATGCGCTGGGACGAGGAGCCCGCGGTGCGCGGCGACCTCACCGGCGCCCAGTACTACGGCGGCGACCTCGACGGGATCATCGAGCGCCTGGACCACATCGCCTCCCTCGGCGCTGACACCGTCTACCTCACCCCGATCTTCCCCGCCGGCTCCGTGCACCGCTACGACGCCTCCACCTTCGAGGCGGTCGATCCGCTGCTCGGCGGCGAGGAGGCCCTGGTGCGGCTCTCGAAGGCGCTGCACGCGCGCGGTATGCGCCTGGTGCTGGACCTGACCACCAACCACACCGGGGACACCCACGAGTGGTTCCGCGCCGCCCAGGCCGATGCCGGGAGCGAAGAGGCCGGGTACTACCTGTTCACCGAGCACCCGGACCGCTACGTGAGCTGGCTGGACGTGCCGAGCCTGCCCAAGCTCGACCAGCGCAGCGCCGCCCTGCGCGCTCGCCTCACACGCGGCGAGGGCTCCGTGACCGCGCGATTCCTCGACGAGCCCGTGCTCGCCGACGGCTGGCGCATCGACGTGGCCAACATGACCGGCCGCCACGGTGCTGTGGACCTCACCCGCGAGGTGGCCCGCGAGATGCGCGGCACCCTGCGCCGAGTCCGCGCCCGCACCGGCCGGGACACCTGGCTGGTCGCCGAGCACGGCCACGACGCCACCGGGGACCTCGACGGCGACGGCTGGCACGGCACTATGAACTACACCGGCTTCACCCGGCCCCTGTGGGCCTGGCTGGCCGAGCCCGGCAGCGCCCTGAACTGGCTGGGACTGCCCATGACGACGCCGCGGCTGCCCGGCGGTGCCGTCTCCCGCAGCCTGCGCGACTACAACGCGCAGATGCCCTGGCCCTCCCGCCTCCACTCCCAGAACCAGCTCTCCAGCCACGACACGCCCCGCACCCGCACCGTGGTCGGCGAGCGCGGCCGCCAGCTCACCGCCGTCGCCGCCCTGGCGGCCCTTCCCGGGGTGCCCACCGTCTTCGCCGGGGACGAGCTCGGCGCCGAGGGCCTCACCGGGGAGCACGCCCGCACCCCGATGCCCTGGGCCGCCATCGACGCCCTCTCCGAGCAGGCGGGTGATCCCGGGGACGCCGATCTTCCGGTCGATGCCGAGGTGCTGGAGGCCACCCGCACCCTGCTGGGCCTGCGCCGCGAGCACCCGGCCCTGCGCCGCGGCGGCCTGCGCTGGCTGCACACCGGGGACGACGCCCTTGTGCTCGTGCGCACCCACCCGGACGGCGACATCATCGTGCACCTGGCCCGGGACGCCCACGATCCCGTCGCCTTGGACCTGCGGTCCCTGCCCGGCGTGACCGGTGCCCATCCCCTGGCGGCCGTCGGCGGCGCCACCGCCGCCGCGGACGGACCGCTGCTGCACCTGCAGGCCACCGCGGCCGGCGCCACCGTGCTGGCTGCTGAAACGACCACGGAACCGACCTCTGTCTGAGACTCCACGAATCCTCCGGGCCGGCACTCCCCGTCGGCCCGGCGCCCCGCACCGCCCCCCCCCATCGGAAGGACACCATGACCACCACCTCCTCGCCCGCCCCCGCGACCGCGCAGCCGGAGGCCGGCGCCCCCGAATGGTGGCGCGACGCCGTGGTCTACCAGGTGTATCCCCGCTCCTTCGCCGATGCGGACGGCGACGGCATGGGCGACCTGCCCGGCGTCACCTCCCGCCTGCCCTACCTGCGCGAGCTCGGCGTGGACGCCCTCTGGCTCTCGCCCTTCTACACCTCCCCGCAGCGCGACGGCGGCTACGACGTGGCCGACTACTGCGACGTGGACCCGCGCTTCGGCTCCCTCGCCGATGCCGACGAGCTCATCGCCTCCGCCCATGCGATGGGCCTGAAGGTGATCGTGGACATCGTCCCCAACCACTCCTCGAGCGAGCACGAACTGTTCCAGCAGGCGCTGGCGGCCGGGCCCGGCTCCCCCGAGCGGGACATGTACGTGTTCGCCGACGGCCGGGGGGAGCACGGCGAGCTGCCGCCGAACAACTGGACCTCGATCTTCCACGGCGAGGCCTGGACCCGCGTCACCGAGGCGGACGGCACGCCCGGGCAGTGGTACCTGCACATCTTCGACACCTCCCAGCCGGACTGGAACTGGCAGAACCCGCGCGTGCACGCCCTGTTCCGGGATGTGCTGCGGTTCTGGCTGGATCGCGGGGCCGACGGGTTCCGCGTGGATGTCGCCCACGGGATGGTCAAGCCCGAGGGGCTGCCGGACGCCGCCGTCAACGCCGAGGGGCTGCTGGACATCCCCGAGGGAGAGGTGCCGATCTACTTCGACAACGACGGGGTGCTGGAGATCTACCGCGAGTGGCGGCCGATCCTGGACTCCTACGAGGGCGAGCGGATGATGGTGCTGGAGGCCTGGATCCCCGAGCACCGGCTGCCGCTGTACATCGGCCCCGAAGAGGCGCACCAGTCCTTCAACTTCGGGTTCCTCCAGGCCACCTGGGGCGTGGAGACGATGCGGGCGGCGATCGAGAAGCCGCTGGCCCTGGCCGATGCCGTGGGAGCGCCCACCACCTGGGTGCTGTCCAACCACGACGTGATCCGGCACGCCACCCGCTACGGCTTCCCGCCCGGCTACCGCTTCGGCGAGGGGCTGGGCCGCGAGGAGACGCCGGACGCGGCGCTGGGCCTGGCCCGCGCCCGCGCGGCGACGCTGCTGATGCTGTCCCTGCCGGGCGCCGCCTACCTGTACCAGGGCGAGGAGCTGGGCCTGCCGGAGGTCGCGGAGATCCCCGACGCGCTGCGAGAGGACCCCGCCCATCTTCGGGCCGGGGTGCCCGGCCGCGACGGCTGCCGCGTGCCGCTGCCCTGGCGGGCGGACGCCCCGGCGCACGGCTTTTCCCCCACCGGCGAGAGCTGGCTGCCGCAGCCGGAGGAGTTCGGGGCGCTGGCGGCGGATGCGCAGGAGGGCGTGCCCGGGTCGACGCTGGAGATGTACCGCGCCGCGATCGCGCTGCGCAGGGAGCACGGCCTGGGCCGCTCGGACGCCCCGGTGGAGTTCCTCGAGGACCTGCCCGAGGGCCTGCTGGGCCTGGTGCGCGGCGAGGTGGTGGTGCTGGTGAACACCTCGGAGCAGGAGCTGCCCCTGCCCGCCGGACCGGACGGCCTCGACCTCGCGGACGCGGAGGTGCTGGTCGGCTCCGCCGAGCCCGTGCCCGGCCGGCTCCCGGCCGACGCCGCCGTGTGGCTGCGTCGGCGCTGAGCCGCCGCTGCGCCGGGGAGGAGCAGCACTGACGCCGCCGGCGGATCGCCGGTGAGTCGCGGTGCTCACGTCCGGCCGCGCAGGGCCCGTCCCTGCGCGGCGGGAGCCCGCCTCCCCGCTAGGATCGCGCTCATGCGCTCGCCCTCCGCCCCGGTCGATCCCGGGTTCGACGTCGTCGTCCTCGGCGCCGGCCTGAACTCCCTGAACCTCACCATCGCCTTCCACGCCCAGTACGGGATGCGCTGCACCACCGTGGTGCGCACCCCGGTGGCGATGAACGAGCGCACGGTCACGACGGACCTCGTCACCCTCGGCGCCGACGCGAGCGACGAGGACCTGCGCGATGCGCTGATCGACCTGGCCGCCCAGCGCCCGGCCGGCCGGCCGGCGCTGCTGCTGACCAACGCGGACTCCCTCATCGAGCTGATCGATCGCTTCCGCGCCGATCTGGAGCCGCACTACCTGCTCGCGCAGGTCGACGCCCAGCTGCTGTCGCGCCTGGCGGACAAGGCCGAGTTCGCGGAGATCTGCGATGAGCTCGGCATCGACACGGTCCCCACCGTCATCGTCGACTTCTCCCGGGCCGGGGAGCCGGACTGGAACGGGCACGAGGAGCTGCCCTGGTCCTATCCCGTGGTCGGCAAGGCCGCGAACACCGCCGAGTACCACCACGTCGACTTCCCCGGGAAGAAGAAGGTGTTCTTCCTCGAGTCCGCCGAGGAGCAGCGGGCCCTCGTGCGGTCCCTGCGGGAGGCCGGCTTCACCGGGCGCTTCCTGTTCCAGGAGCTGATCGAGGGGGACGACACCGCGCAGCGCTCGATCACCGCCTACCGCTCCAGCCGCGGGAGGGTGACGCTGCTGTGCGCGGCGCAGGTGCTGCTGGGCGAGCACACCCCCGAGGCGCTCGGCCGGCCCGCCGCGATGGTCACCGGCGACTTCCCGAGCCTCACCGCCGCCGCGGAGCGCTTCCTGGACCATGTGGACTACGTGGGCTTCGCGAACTTCGACGTGAAGGTCGACCCGCGCACCGGCCGGGAGTGCTTCTTCGAGATCAACCCCCGCATCGGCCGGAACAACTACTACGTCACCGCCGCGGGCGAGCCGGTGGCGCGGCACGTGGTCGAGGACCGGGTGCACGGACGCGACATCGCCCAGGTGCGCGTCACCCGGCCGATCCTCTACACGATCCTGCCGCTGCGGCTCGTGCTCTCCTATGTGCGCGATCCCGCCCTGCGCGAGCACGTCCGAGGTGTGGCGCGGCGCGGGCTGCGCAACCCCTTCCGGTACCGTCCTGAGGGCCTGTGGATGCGCGCCTACTCGGTCGTCTCCGGCCTGAACTTCGTGCGCAAGTACCGCGCCGTGTACCCGCGCCCCACCGACACCGGCTTCTGAGCGTCCCGCCCCGGCGCTCCTCGCTCCCCCGCACGACCTCTCCCGCACCGCGCACGACCGACAAGGACCCCTCTGATGCCCGACACCCCGCCCCGCCCCTACACCGCCGTGTCGACCCCCGAGGTGGACCTGGTGCTGCTCGGCGGCGACATCGGCATCTACGCCCTGGCCCGCGCCTTCCACGAGAAGTACGGGATCACCTCGACGGTCGTGACCCGGAAGGTCGCCGGCCCCGTCGCGGACTCCTCGATCCTGACCACCGTGGAGCTCGGCATGGCCGCCTCCGAGGAGGACATGATCGCGGCACTGCTGCAGGTGGGGCGCGACAAGGCCGCCCGCCCCGGCGGCACCCGCCCGGTGCTGCTGGCGAACGCGGACTTCCTGGTCGCGCTGCTGGCCGCGCACCGGGACGAGCTCGGCGAGCTCTTCCACCTGCCGCTGCTGGACGACGACGTGCTCGAGGCCGTCGCGGACAAGGCGACCTTCTCGCAGATGTGCTCCGAGATCGGCGTGGCCACCCCGCGCACCGTCGTGCTCGACTTCGAGGGCGGCACGGCGCCGGAGGTGCCGGAGCTGGACCTCGGCTGGCCCGTGGTCGCCAAGGCCTCCCGCTCCTCCGCGTACAACGCCGTCTCCTTCCCCGGCAAGCGGAAGGTCTTCGAGATCGCGGACCGCGCCCAGCTGCTCGACCTCGTCGGCCGCCTCACGGAGGCCGGCTACCACGACCGCTTCGTGGTCCAGGAGATGATCCCCGGCGACGACACCGCGATGCTGTCGGTGACCGCCTATGTCGACACCCAGGGCCGGGTCACCCTGCTCGGCGGGGCGCAGGTGCTGCTCGAGGAGCACACCCCCGGCGCCCTGGGGAACCCGGCGGCGATGTTCACGACCGACCTGCCGGAGGTGTTCGAGCAGTCGGTGCGCTTCCTGCACCACTCCGGGTACCGCGGCTACGCGAACTTCGACGTGAAGATCGACCCCCGCGACGGGGTCGGGAAGTTCTTCGAGGTCAACCCCCGCATCGGCCGGAACAACTACTACATGACCGCGGCCGGGGCGAACGTCGCGCTGCCCGTGGTGGCGGATCTCGTCGAGCAGCGCGAGATGGAGCGGCTGGTGCCGCGCGAGGAGATCCTCTACTCGATCGTGCCGTGGCCGCTGCTGCGCCGCTACATCATCGACCCGGACCTGCGCACCCGGGTGCGGGAGATCGGGAAGCGCCGCACCGTGCACCCGCTCGCCTACGGGGTCGAGGGCGCGAGGCGCCGCTTCTACGTGCTCGCCGCGAAGATGAACCAGGTCAAGAAGTTCCTCCAGCACTACCCGCGCCCGTCGGCCGACGGCTTCTGAGGAGCAGGCGGTCGGCGCGGTCCGGTCGACTTCTCCGCGCGCCCTGCCTAGGCTGATCGGCATGAGCGAGAACGTCACCGAATCCGACGAGACCTTCAGCCTGACCTCCTCTGCCACGCCGGACGGGACGGTGGTCGCCCCGCCGCAGCTGGTCGAGGCCCTCGGCGGGCAGAACCTCTCCCCCGATCTCGCATGGAGCGACGCTCCCGAGGGGACGCGGTCCTTCGCGATCACCTGCTACGACCCGGACGCCCCGACGGGCTCCGGGTTCTGGCACTGGGTCGCCTGGGACATCCCGGCCACGAGCACGTCGCTGCCGCAGGGCGTGGCCCGCGAGGACGCCGGCTCGCCGATCCGCCAGGCCGTGAACGACTTCGGGAACGTCGGCTACGACGGGCCGGAGCCGCCCGCCGGCGCCCCGCACCGCTACCAGTTCTCGATCCACGCCCTGCCGGTGGAGACCCTCGGCGTCGAGCACGGGGCCGCCAACGTCCAGGCGCGCTTCGCGATCTTCACCCAGCAGCTGGCGTCCACGTCGCTCACGGCCCGTTACCAGGTGACGGGCTGACGCACTAGGGGGAAACTCTCCGCGACGCGTCGGGCGCGCCCGGTTCTGGCCCCTGGGCACCGGTCATAGGCTCGGAGCATGAGCACGAGGACCAGGCACGACCAGGCGTCGGAGGCAGGATCAGACCACGGTCTGACCCCTCTCCTCCGCTCGGCGGAGGCGCTCGGCGCGACCACGTGCGAACCTCGAGGGGTGAACGTGACCAGGATGCGCCCGAGCCCCTATCAGGACGCCGAGCCGGCCCGTCCCCTGCGAGTGCTCCTCACCACGGACTGGTGGGAGCCGGTGGTCAACGGGGTGGTCGCCTCGGTCCAGACCCTGCGCCGCGAGCTGCTCGCCCTGGGCTGCGACGTGCGGGTGCTGACGCTGTCCCAGGGCATCCGCACCCGCAGCGAGCAGGGCGTCTACCGCATCGGCTCGGTCTCCGCCTCGATGGTCTACGACCGCGCCCGGATCGGCATGCCCGCCAGCCGCCGCGTGCTGCGCGAGATCCTGCGCTGGCGACCGGACGTCGTCCACTCCCAGTGCGAGTTCTCGACCCATGTGTGGGCGCGCCGCATCGCCCGCACCCTCGCCGTGCCGCTGGTGCACACGTACCACACGATCTACGAGGACTACACGCACTACTACTCCCCCAGCCGCTCCGTCGGCCGGAAGGTCGTGGAGACCTTCTCCCGCCGGGTCCTGGCGGGGACCGACGCCGTCGTGGTCCCGACCGCGAAGGTCCAGCGGATCCTCACCGGCTACGGGGTCCGCTCCCCCGTCCACATCGTGCCGACGGGCCTGGACCTCGAGCGCTTCCGCCCCGCCGCGAGCGAGGCCGAGCACGAGGACGTCCGGGCGCTGCGCCGCGGGCTCGGCATCTCCCCCGAGCAGCGGGTGATCGTCTCCGTCTCGCGCCTGGCCAAGGAGAAGAACCTCGAGGAGGTCCTCGACATGGTCGCGGCCGCGGACCGGGCGGACACGGTGCTCGTGCTCGTCGGCGACGGGCCCTACCGCCCCGAGCTCGAGGCGCACGCTCGGGCGCTCGGGATCGCCGACCGGGTCCGCTTCGCGGGCGTCGCGGATCCCGCCGAGGTGCAGCGCTGGTACCGGATCGGCGAGCTGTTCGTCAGCGCCTCCCTCAGCGAGACCCAGGGCCTGACCTTCATCGAGGCGCTCGCCTGCGGGCTGCCGCTGCTGTGCCGCCGCGACCCGTCGCTGGCGAGCGTGGTCGTCGAGGGGCGCACGGGCTGGCAGTACGAGGACGCCGAGCAGTTCTCCGCCCACCTGTCCACGCTGCTGGACGGTCCGCGCCGGCGCGAGGAGATGGCGACCGCGGCCCGTGAGCACGCGCAGGCCACCTGCGGGGCGCAGGACTTCGGTCGTCACGTGCTCGAGGTGTACCGCCAGAGCCTGCGCCGCAGGCCCGCGCGGATCATCTCGCGCCCGGTCGTGACCGCATGAGCACCACGACCGGGACGATCCCGGCGGTCCGCACCGCGCCGACGCGCCCGGCGACCCCTGCCCGCCGCGTCGCCGTCCGGCCGGTCCCCGCACCCGTCGCCCGCCCGGGCTCGGTGCAGGCCCCGGCCGCCCCGGCCCGCCCCGGCGCCGACCGGATCTCCGGGACCGGCGGCGGGGAGGCGGGGATCCGACGGGACCCGCTGCGGATCGCCGCGCGGCTCTCCCCGCTGCTCGGCCTCGGCCTCTCCATCGCCCTGGTGGTCTGGGGGCTCGACACCGGGGTGCTGCGCTCGCTCACGAACCTGCAGGCCTTCATCGACTCGCTCGGCGCCTGGGGTCCGCTCGCCTTCTTCGTGGTCTCCGCCGCCTCGGTCGTCTTCCCCATCGTCCCCGGCGGCCTGCTGGTGATCGCGGGGCCGGTGCTCTTCGGCGCCGTCGAGGGGACCGTGCTGAACTACCTCGCCGTGTGCTCGGGCTCCCTGCTGAACTTCCTGATCGCGCGGCACGTGGGCCTGGGCCTCATCGAGCGGATGTTCCGTCCGCGCACGGTGGAGAAGTTCCTGGGCTGGACCCGCAGCGCGCACTTCACCCGCGCCTTCGCGCTCGCGATCGCGCTGCCCGTCGCGCCCGACGACCTGCTGTGCTACATCGCGGGCACCACCCGCATGACGTGGCGCACCTACGTCGCGATCATCCTGCTGTGCAAGCCGTGGGCGCTGATCGCCTACGGCCTCGGCGTGAGCGCGTTGCTGCTGCGCTTCCTTCCCTGGTGAGGAGTACTCCCCGATGCTCATGAGCTCCCGCGCCGCGAGGCGCCGCCGTCGGCCCCTCGAGGCGGCCGGCCGCCGACTGGACCGCATCGCCCGCACCGTCCTGCCCGGACGCCATCCCCGTCGCGGGGTGCGCGGCGACGAGCCGCTGCGCGTGCTGCTGCCGCGCGGCCTCGCCTCGCTGGCGAAGGAGTCCGGGATCGGCGCCGCGATCCGCCATCAGGAGACCGCCGTGCGGGCCCTCGGCCACGAGGTGGTCACCAACCCCCTGCGCCCCTTCGACGTGGTGCACCTGAACACCCCGTTCCCGGACACGCCGCTGCTCGCGCACTGGGCGCGGCTGTGGCGTCGGCCGGTGCTGATGTGGGCGCACTCGACCGAGGAGGACTTCCGCGACTCCTTCCCCGGGGCGAACCGCGTCGCGCCGCTGTTCCGTCGCTGGATCGCGCACCTGTACCGCCGCGGCGACCTCGTGGTCACCCCGAGCGAGTACTCGCGCGGGCTCATCTCCCGGCCGGAGTACGGCCTGCGCGCCCCGGTGCGGGTGCTCTCCAACGGCGTGGACACGACCTTCTTCCGCCCCGGTCCCGGAGCGCGGAGGCGGCTGCGCGAGCAGCTGGGCCTCGGTCCGGAGGCGCGCGTGGTGGTCAGCGTCGGGATGCAGCTGGTGCGAAAGGGGATCCTCGACTGGGTGGAGGTGGCGAGGCTGCTGCCGGAGGTGACCTTCGTCTGGTACGGCCGCACCGATCCACGCATGCTCACCCGGGACGTCGAGCGGGCGCTGGCCTCCGCGCCGCCGAACGCGCTCTTCCCCGGCTACGTGCAGGCGGAGCAGGTGCGCGAGGCGTACTGCGGGGCGGACGCCTTCTGCTTCCTCACCAAGGAGGAGACCGAGGGGATCGTGCTGTGGGAGGCGCTGGCCTGCGAGGTGCCGGCGCTGGTGCGCGCGATCCCGATCTACCGCGACGGGATGCCCGACGGGGTGCTCACGCACCAGGTCGCGGGCGACGGCCCCGACTTCCCGGGACGCGCGGCGGAGAAGCTCGCTGCCCTGCTGGACGGGGAGCTCGCCGACCTCCGCCGGGCGGGACGCGAGGCGGCCGAGGGCGTGGACATCCAGCAGATCGCGCGGACGCTCGGGACGCTGTACGAGGAGGTCGGGGCGCAGCCGCACCGGCCTGCTCCCGGGCGGGACGGCTGAGGCCGGGCCGCCCGGGCGCGGGTCCCGGCCGAGGCCCGGCGACGTCGGCCGCTCGCTCGGCGCGGGCGAGGGAGGCTCGGTGCCGGCTGCTCAGCGCCGGTGGCCGGGCCGCCAGACGACGAGCGCGCCGCTGCCGGAGCTGCGGCGGGGACGCTCGCCGCGACGCAGGGCGCTGATCTCCCCGTCGCGGTCGGCGGTGAACACGCGGCGCTGCGCGGGGCTCATCGACTCGAGGGTTTCGCGCACGCGCTGCAGCTGGTCCTGGAGTGTCTGGACCTCGTCCTGCAGCTCGAGGATCCGCTTGATGCCGGCGAGGTTGATGCCCTGGTCCTGGGACATCGCCTGGATCTCCCGCAGCCGCATCACGTCGCGGGCGCTGTAGCGGCGTCCCCGGCCGCGGGTGCGCTGCGGGACGACCAGGCCGAGCCGGTCGTACTGGCGCAGGGTCTGGGGGTGCATGCCGGAGAGCTCGGCCGCGACCGAGATGGCGAAGACCGGCGCGCGCTCGTCGAGACGGGACGAGGAGGCCATCGGGGAGCTCCTTCCGGGATGCGGAGATGGACGGGTCGGGACGGGCGCGGCGGCGGGCGGCGCCGATCTCCGAACGGACCGGCCGGAGACCTCCGTCCGGCCCGTTCGGCTTCGGTCAGCTGGCGGCGGCCGCGGCGAGCCCGGCGCGCGGGTCCTCACCCTCGAGCGCCTCGCGGAGGTCCTCCACGGCCTTCTTCGCCTTCCCCTCGACGTGCGAGGGGACCGCGACCTGGATGGTGACGTGGAGGTCGCCGGTGCGCTTGGAGGTCTTCAGGCCCTTGCCGCGCACGCGCAGGGTGCGACCGGAGGGAGTGCCCGCGGGGACCTTCACCGAGACGGTGCCACCGTCCAGCAACGGGACGGACAGGGTGGTGCCGAGCACCGCCTCGTCGAAGGAGACGGGCACCGTGATCTTCAGGTTCGCGCCGTCGGCGCTCCACACGGGGTGCTCCTCGACGTCCAGCGTGAGCAGCAGGTCCCCGGCCGGGCCGCCGCCGGGGCCGGGCCGGCCCTTGCCGCGCAGGCGGATCTTCTGCCCGTCGTGGACGCCCGCGGGGATGCGGGCGGTGACGGCCTTCCCGTCGACGGTCAGCCGGATCTCGGTGCCCAGCGCCGCGTCGCGGAAGGAGATCCTCGTGTGGGCCGAGATGTCCTGGCCCTTGGAGGGGCCGGGCTGGAAGCCGGCCGGTCCCCCGCCGCCGAAGCCGCCGCCGGCCTGGCCGCCGAACATCTTCAGCAGGTCGTCGAGGTCGGGGTTCGCGCCGCCTCCGCCGCCGGCGGGGTAGCCGCGCGGGGCGCCGTGGCCGCCGCCGAACATGGAGGAGAAGATGTCCTCGAAGCCGGCGGCCCCGGGGCCGCCCTGGCCGGCGGAGAAGCGTGCGCCGCCGGAGCCCATGGCGCGGATCGCGTCGTACTGCTCGCGCTGCTCGGGGTCGTTGAGCACCGAGTAGGCCTCGCCGATCTCCTTGAACGTCTCCTCCGCCTTGGGGTCGTCGGGGTGGCGGTCGGGGTGGTACTGCCGGGCCTTCTTGCGATAGGCCTTCTTGATCTCCTGCGCGTCGGCGTCCTTGGAGACGCCGAGGACCGCGTAGAAGTCCTTGTCGAGCCAGTCCTGTCCGGACATCAGCGTCTCCTTCCGGGAGCCTCAGGTACTTCTGCGTCGTTCGTGGTGTTCGTAGGGTTCGTGGTGTTCGTAGGGAATGAGCCGGGGCGGGGCGCAGCACGCGATCGTTCATCGCGTAGCCCGGCTGCATGACGAGCGAGATCGTGGCGGTCTCGACGTCGTCGGCGTCCTCGTGCATGAGGGCCTCGTGGAGGTTCGGGTCGAACTCCTCGCCCACCGCGCCGAAGCGCTTCAGGCCGTGGGAGCCGAGGATCTCCTCGAGCTTCTGCGCGATCGAGTGGAAGGGCGTGCCCTCGGCGATGTCGCCGTGCTGGCGGCCCAGCTCCACGTCGTCGAGCACCGGGATCAGGGCGGCCAGGACGCGGCCCACGGCCGCCTCCTTGCTCACCTCGGCGGACGCCTCGATCCGGCGGCGCGAGTTGACGTACTCGGCCTGCTCGCGCTTGAGCTGCTCGGTGAGCGCGGTGACCTGGCCCTCGAGCTCGGCGACCCGTCCGGCGTCGGCCGGGGCGGAGGCCCCGCCCTGGCCGGCGGCGGCCTGCTCGAAGAGCGTCGCCGCCTCGGCGTCGATCGGGTCGACCGGCTCCTGCGAGCCCTGCCCCTCGGAGGCGGGGGCGTCCCCGGAGGGACGGACCGAGCCGTCCTCCGGGTTCACCTTCCGCTTGTCGGTGAAGGAGAACCGCGGCTCGCCCTCAGGGCGCTGAGCGTCATCGGGGTGGCTCTGGTTCTCGGTCATCACTTCTTCTCCTCGTCCTCGTCCACGATCTCGGCGTCGACCACGTCGTCGTCATCGGACGACGGCGCCTCGGTGCCCTCGGGAGCGCCCTCGGCGCCCTCCTGGGCCTGGGAGTAGATCGCGGTGCCGACGGCCTGGAGCGCCTCGTTCAGCGCGTCGCGCTTGGCCTCGAGGTCCTCGGTGGAGGCGTCCTCCTTGGCCAGCTCGTCCTTCGCCTCCTTGATGGCGTCCTCGGCCTTCGTCCTGTCGCCGTCGGAGATCTTCTCCTCGTTGTCCTTCAGCAGCTTCTCGCCCTGGTAGACGAGCTGCTCGAGGGTGTTGCGGGCGTCGGCGTTCTTGCGGCGCTCCTCGTCCTCGGCGGCGTGGGCCTCGGCGTCCTTCACCATGCGGTCGATGTCCTCGTCGGACAGGGCGGAGCCGCCGGTGATCTGGATGGACTGCTCGTTGCCGGTGCCGCGGTCCTTCGCGGTCACGTGCACGATGCCGTTGGAGTCGATGTCGAAGGTGACCTCGATCTGCGGGATGCCGCGCGGGGCCGGCGCGATGCCGGTCAGCTCGAAGGTGCCGAGCATCTTGTTGTCCCGGGTGAACTGACGCTCGCCCTGGAAGACCTGGATCGCGACGGAGGGCTGGTTGTCCTCGGCGGTCGAGAAGACCTCGGAGGTCTTGGTCGGGATGGCCGCATTGCGCTCGATGAGCTTGGTCATCACGCCGCCCTTGGTCTCGATGCCGAGGGAGAGCGGGGTGACGTCCATGAGCAGGACGTCCTTGCGCTCGCCCTTGATGACCGCGGCCTGGAGAGCGGCGCCGACGGCGACGACCTCGTCCGGGTTCACGGACTTGTTGGGCTCCTTGCCGCCGGTGAGCTCCTTGACGACCTCGGTCACCGCGGGCATGCGGGTCGAGCCGCCCACGAGGACCACGTGGTCGATGTCGGAGACCTTGATGCCGGCGTCCTTGATCACCTGGTGGAAGGGGGCCTTGGTGCGCTCGAGCAGATCGGAGGTCATGTCCTCGAACTGCGCGCGGGTCAGCTTCTCGTCCAGGTGCAGCGGGCCGTTCTCGGTCATCGAGAGGTACTGCAGGGAGAGGGTGGTGGAGGTGGAGGAGCTGAGCTCCTTCTTCGCCTGCTCGGCGGCCTCCTTCAGGCGCTGCAGGGCGATGCGGTCCTTGCCCAGGTCCACGCCCTCCTTGTTCTTCACCTGCGAGATCAGCCAGTCGACGATCTTCTGGTCCCAGTCGTCGCCGCCGAGGCGGTTGTCGCCGGCGGTGGCCTGGACCTGGATGGTCGAGCCCTCCTCGTCCTTGCTCACCTCGAGCAGGGAGACGTCGAAGGTGCCGCCGCCGAGGTCGAAGACGAGGATCTGCTCGTCGTCGTTGCCCTTCTCGAGGCCGTAGGCGAGGGCCGCGGCGGTGGGCTCGTTGATGATGCGCAGGACGTTCAGGCCCGCGATCGTGCCGGCGTCCTTGGTGGCCTGACGCTCGGAGTCCGAGAAGTAGGCCGGGACGGTGATCACCGCGTCGGTCACGGACTCGCCCAGGTAGGACTCGGCGTCCTTCTTGAGCTTGCCGAGGGTGCGGGCGGAGATCTCCTGCGGGGTGTACTTCTTGTCGTCGATCTCCTGGGTCCAGTCGGTGCCCATGTGGCGCTTGACGGAGGAGATGGTGCGATCGACGTTGGTGACGGCCTGGCGCTTGGCGACCTCGCCGACGAGGACCTCGCCCTGCTTCGAGAAGGCGACGACCGACGGGGTGGTGCGGGAGCCCTCGGCGTTCGCGATGACGGTGGGCTGGCCGCCCTCGAGGACGGCGACGGCGGAGTTGGTGGTGCCGAGATCGATTCCGACGACACGGGACATGGGTGCCTGCCTTTCTGCGACGGATGCGCCGCGCGGGATCTTCGCTGCCGACCAGCGGTCGACGGCAAGACTTGAGCTGTACGGACTCAAGTAGAGAACCCACGATCGACGATGTCAATCTGAGAAGGTCCGTTCTTGAGTGCATCCGACTCAACTCTGATCCGATCAGGTTCATTCCCGGCATGGCGGGCCGTGATGGAGGCCACATCTGTAGGTTCTCGACAAGTTGGCAGTAATCTCATCGATCTGTCAGTGGCGTGTCAGTGGTCTCATCGATGTGTCAGTAGACGACGATGGGGACGTGGGCGCGAGCGGGACTACCCTGCGGTACTGCACTGTCGTCGGCGACGAGGTCGCGACGACGTGGGAGCAAGCGCGAGCCGATCTGATCATCGAAGGACTCCCCGTACGCGTGCCGCCCACCTATCGGGGTCAACGCAGCTACCCGGGCCTGTTCTGGGCCGCGACCAATGATCGGACCCTGGTATACGAGAGCCTGCTCGAGCTGGATCGACTATGGCTGGCGGACTTCGACCCCGGCACCGTGGGGATCTGTACGCAACCGTTTCAGATCGCGGGGCGCGACAGTACTGGTCTCCGTGCGCACGTGCCTGACCTGCTGCTCGTCCACTCGGATCACTCGGCCACGGTGGTCGACATCAAGCCCGCTGCGTTCCTCGAGAAGCCACGGGTTCGTGCTCAGTTCGAGTGGACGCGGACGCTGTGCCACAGCAAGGGCTGGTCCTACGAGGTCTTCACCGGCGGCGACCCCATCGTGCTCCGCAATCTGAAGCTCCTCGCGGTCGGCCGCCGTCCCGACCGGCTGCCCAACGGGGACCTCGTCGAGGCGCGGGCAAGGTTGGGCGAAGAGGGGATCACGCTGGGCAAGGTACTTGCCCGCAAGCCGTTGACCTGCGGTGAATCGGCATGGCGGGTCGCCGTATTCGCGCTCGTGTGGTCCGGCGAGGTCTCGCTCGACCTCCGCCGCCCCTTGAGCAGCAAAACGGTCCTCCAGGCGACATCGGAGGTGAAGGTGTGAGCGCCGAAAGCCTGGATATATCGGTAGGGGCGCGGCTCTGGTACGAGGGCGCCGCCTGGACCGTGGTCGAGCTCGATGGATCGAGCGCTCTGCTTCGCGCCGGAGACCAGTTCAAGAAGGTCCATGCACCCTCGCTTGTCGGCACCGCCGAATCGCTGGATCTTCCCACCGTTCAGGACGCTCGGGCCGAATTGGACGCCGTCGTGCTCGCTTCCCTGAACACCAAGCAGCGCGAGGAGGTCTACCGGGAGGCGAAGGTGTTCGACGAGCTGGTCCTCGCGACCGCCGAGTCTCCCGTCAACGACAGGTACGAAGCCGCAGCTGACGCGCTCGGGATCTCGGTGCGCACGGCCTACCGTCGCGGCCAGCGTTACGCAGAACAGGGAATCGTCGGACTCGTTGACACCCGACTCCTGCAACCGCACCGGTCGACGGTGGACCCGGAGTGGGACTCGGCATGCCGGGAGGCACTCGACAGCTATCGGGACCAGTCCAATCCCTCGATGAAGTCCGTGCTGAACAAGACGAACGCGCTCTACCTCAGCCGGCGCCCGCAGGGCACCGTTCCCTCCCGAGCAGTGGCCTATCGCCGACTGCGAGAGTTAGACAAGGGCCGGTACACCTTCGGGGCGGCGAAGCAGCGGCGCTCGGTGGCCGAGCGCCCTGACGGTGTGCTGGGTCGACTGCGAGCGGACCGGCCGGGCCAGTACGTGGTCCTCGACACCACTCCACTGGACGTGTTCGCCATGGAGCCGGTCACGGGCCGGTGGATCAATACCGAGCTGACGGTGGCGATGGACCTGTACTCGAGGTGCATTCTCGGCCTCATCCTCCGTCCGATCTCGACCACGGCGCAGGATGTCGCGGCGGTCATGTTCCAGGTGGTCACCCCGCAGAGCTGGGGCCCACCGAGCGACGAAGACGTCCCGGGGCCGTACGTCGGGGTGCCGGAGACGCTGCTGGCACAAGAGACAGGTGCGTTGCCGGACACGATCGTGGTCGATCACGGCAAGGTTTATCTCTCCCAGCGCACCCGGGCGGTGTGCCAACGGTTGGGGATCAATATCCAGCCCGCGATCCCTCACAAGCCGACAGACAAGCCCACGATCGAGCGGTTCTTCCGCACCTTGCGTCAGCAGCTGCTCGAGCACCTGGCCGCGTACAAAGGCCCGGACATCTACTCCCGCGGCAAGAACATCGAGGACCAGGCGTTCTACTACGTGCCCGAGCTGGAGACGATCATCCGCGAGTGGGTGGGCATCTACCACCACACCCCACACCAGGGACTGTGCGATCCGCTGCTGCCGAAGGTGGAGCTGTCGCCGGCGGAAATGTTCGCCCGCGGCATGGCCACCGCCGGAGTGCTACGACTCCCCGCGAGCGATGACCTACGGATGGAGTTCCTCGACGTCGCCTGGCGGTCGATACAGCACTACGGCGTCGAGATCGACGGGCGCCGCTACGACGGGCCCGGACTCAACCTTCACCGCGGCACCCGGTCACCGTACGGAGGTGCGCATGCGGGCAAGTGGTCGATCATGATCGACCGCGACGACGTGCGCACCGTCTACTTCCAGGACCCCGACACCCGGACCTGGCACGACCTGGAGTGGGAGCACGCGCCCGGCCTCGACGCACCACTCAGCGCCGAAGCCGCCGCCTTCACCCGAAAGCTCAGCCAGCAGACCAACCGACACGTCGATGCCGGAGCCGCGCTCGATGACCTGCTGGAGCGATACAGCAAGGGGGAAGTCACCAGCCGCCGCGAAAAGAACCTCGCCCGCCGCCTTGCCACCCAACCAGCCAAGGACAACGCCGCGCCGGCTGCCGGTGACGTACCGGCGGTGATCGACCTGTCCGCCCATCTCGAGCGTCGCCGAGCCCAGGCCCAGGTCGCGGACGATCTGGATGTGTTCGAGCGGTATTACGCCGAACATCCCGACCAGGGCGCCTTCGAGGTGTTCGACGAATGACCCCGGCTCAGAACCGGTGGGCGGAGTGGCTGCGGGAGAACGAGCCAGCCCGGTACAACCTAGCCACGAAACAGGGCTGGGACGCCTTCGTCCACGCTGCGCCGCGCGCGCCGCTGGAGCGGTTGTCCCGGGCTGAGCTGGACCGGCTCGGCATCGAGGAGCGGGAGGACTACGACGACGCCCGCGCCGTATGGAACGCCAACCCCACCACAGTGCACACCGCTCAGCTTGCCCGCGCCTACGGCGTGATGAACCAGGTGATGGCCTCCAATCAGCGAGACAGCGACCGACTGCGCGGAGCGGTCGTAATCGATGCCGCCCCAGCGCTGGGCAAGACCACCATCGCCACCCGCTACGCCCGCGACCTCCACCGCAAGATCCTGCGACGCCACGGCCCACGCACCCCAGAGGGTCATCAGCGGCTGCCGGTGGTCTATCTGCCACTCAGCGCAGGCACCACCTTGAAGGGGCTCAATCAGAAGCTGCTGCGTTTCTACGGGCACCCGGCCGCGAACCGATCCACCCGCACCGAGCTCGGGTCTCTGGCGGTCGACTGCGTCCAGGCCTGCCGCACCCAGCTGATCATCATCGATGACCTGCACTTCATCGACTTCAAACACCGCAACGGCCACGAGGTCTCCAACCACCTCAAGGGCCTGGCGAACGAGATGCCTGTGACCTTCATGTACGTCGGGGTGCGGCTGCGGGAGAAGAAGTCCTTCGACGAGGGCCTGTTGGGCGAGGACGCCGTCTATGCCCAGACCTCCCGGCGTGCGACCCGCTGCGACATCGCTCCCTTCACCCACGCCACCACGGCCGGGGCCCGGGCCTGGAGCGCGCTGCTGGCCGCGCTGGAAGCGCACGTGATCCTCGCCGACGCTCACCCCGGGATGTTGACCGACCACGCGAAGCTGCTGGCCGGGCGCACCCAGGGCTGCATCGGCTCGCTGACGAACCTGCTGGACCGGGTCTGCTACCTGGCCATCGCCACCGGCACCGAGACCATCACCCGCGAGCTCATCGCCCAGGTCACGATCGACAATGCAGCCGAACTCAGCGCCAGCACCGCCTGACCCACGGCCGCGCCCGCGGGTGATCCCCGGCGGCTACGATCTCGACACTCCGCCCATCCACATCACCCCGCTCCCGGGAGAATCTGCGGTCTCGTGGCTGCGCCGTGCCGCTGTGCGCTACCAGATCAGCCCCCGCAACGTCCTGCGCGCCGGCGGTGCCACCCGACAGATCTCCTCCACCCGAGCCGCCACCACCCGCATCACCTCGCCACGGAATACCTACACCGCCCGTCTGGGTCTGACGGCCGAAGAACGCCAGCAGTTGCGAGATCGCACCGACCTCGGGCAGGCTCTGGACTCCTACGCTCGCGTGTACCAGCACTCCGACGCCCGGAGCGCAGGAACATCCAGCCGCTTCTGTCCGGCCTGCCTCGCCGTCGAAACATCCATCTGGGACAAGGACTGGACGAATCCGCTGTTGGCAGTCTGCCCCGACCATGACCTGCTACTGCTCGACCGCTGCCCAGCCTGCCAGGCCGTGCCCTACGCCAGCCCCGCCTGGCTCAGCGAGCCGCTCGAGCTATGGCGCTGCACCGCCCGCACTACCGCGCCTCCAGGGACCGGGCGTCGCGTGCGGCTCTGGTGCGGCCACGACCTGCGTACCGCACCGGCCGCGAGCGCCACCGATGAGCTGGCTCGAGCACAACGACTGCTATTCGACCTCGCTCACGACCCCGACGACCCGATCAAGCTCTGCGGGATCACGGTCACTCGCCGGATCGGGTTCGATGCCATGGTCGAACTCCTGGCCGCAGCCCTCCACGACCGCGGCGCCCGCTTCCTCGACCTGTCCGAACCCACCTCCGAGATTGCCTTGGGACTGGCCGACACCCTCCTCGTCTTCGAGAGCGCCGATCCCGGCGAAGCCGGGGACCGTCTCCAGGAACTGGTGCTGCCCACCGGCCGCCAGGCCCCTATCACACTGAACGCGGCGACGAGCTCGGCGAAGAATCCGCTGCTCGGGGCGTTGCAACTTGGCCACCATCGCAAGCACCTGAGCGCGACCAGCCACCTCGTCTATCGCACCGGCGCCACCCACCCCCGCTACCCGTTGCCACTGAACGCACCCCGCACCGCCGAGCATCACCTGGTGCTGCCCGAACACGCTACGACCGGACGCCCTCTGACCCTCGCGCGCATCCCTCAGGTGATCTGGCCCGGCACGCTACCCGGCCTCGACGAGTCTGATCCGATCGCCCGCGCCGAGATCTCTCTGCTACTTGCCCACCTCGGCACGACCCGCCCCTGGTCCCACCTCACCCTCGACCTCTGCCTCCCCCGCACCTTCCACACGGCTCTCGCCCGGAGAATCCGCACCCGACGTGCCCACGGCACCTGGACCACCCTGCTGGCCCGCCTCGACGAACTGCACGAGCGTCTCCAGGCGCACCCGCCGTGGCCGAACTACCGACACCGCCGCATCCTCGCCGACGACCTGCTTCTCCTCGACCGAGCCCTCGCAATGGCCGACTCCGACCAGCGAAGACCTGAGCTCGCGATCCAGCGGCGCTTCTGGGAGCTCTTCACCGGCGGCGACGCCATCTTCGCCCCACACCCCCTCACCATCCCCGCCGACCAGCATGCCCACTGGAGACAGCAACGCCACGAACTCGACGACAAGCAGATGGAGCTCTTCGAAACGGCGTTTCAGATTCTCGACCGCTCCAGTCCTCTGCTCCTCGGTAGACCCCTGAGCTGGCAGCCACCTTGAAGCGGAGCCTTCACCTACCACCCCACCCCACCGGACGGTGCGATCATCACCTTCGACCCGCTCCCCTACCTCCTCGCCAACAGCGCGCTGACCCTCCTCGACCAGCAACCCCGTGACGGCACCCGCGCTGCCGCGGCGCAGACCGCTCTCACCCGCCGTACTGGCCAGCCAGGCGCTCTCGAAGCGAGAACGGCTGACCACTGGGCCGGCCCCACCGCCACCCTCTACACCGACCTCAACAGCATGACCCCGATCCCCGACCGCTCAACTCTGCCCTCCCTGCCCTTCCAGAATCGCTACGGCACCTGCTTCCCAGCAGGGCGCCACGACGCGCTCGGTGACCCGACGTCAGTCTTGACCTGAGCGGGCATCGGTCCCGTCATGCGCGTCTTGATCGTGGCGGCGGTAACTTGCCTGGCGGAGAAGGATGTACCCGCCGCCGATGAGGAACCCCGCTCCCGCGACGATCAACACGAGGAACCCCCTCTGGGCCCCGTACGTGACCGAGAGGTTCGACGCGAGGGGCGCACTCACGCCTACTCCGACGCTTGTGCCGCTGGCCAGCACTGTCATCATCGTGACCTGGAATCGATTGGAGACGACCCTTCGCGCCCGCCCATACGCTTCTGCGAGCACGGGCGAGAGCCACAACCCGACAAAGGCGCACAGGACTCCGGTTGCCACGATGCCCATCGACGGCCAACCGATGGCAAGCGCACCGAGTGCGACGAGAGCCGCGCCGGCGGCGACGATGATCCACGTGCCTCGGAGCCGGTCAGGCGTCTGAGCCCACACGACGCCACCCGCGATGCTGCCGATTCCCACCAGGCCGTAGATCACTCCGACCATGGCAGGGACTCCGAGGACGGCAAACAGCGAGTTCACGGTGGCCTGCGTAGCACCGAAGACAAGCCCCACAGAGATCGCGATCAGGATCGCGGCCAAGGCGAGCAGAACGGGCCGCTGACCGGCGTGAGCGGGGAATACGGGCTCGAGGCCCTCTCCTCCGATTCCCCGCCGACTACCTCCAATGGTGACGACGCGCAGCGGAACCAGCCGGACGAACCCAAGGTGCACGACGAGCCCGACTCCCGCCAAGCCGACGAGCGCTGCGCGCGGCTCGATGGCGACGAGTAGCGACGACGCAATCACGGGTGCAATGACGAAGCCTGCCTCGTCAGAAGCGGCTTCCCACGCCATCGCCGATCTGGAGCCCGGCCCGTCCAGCTCGCCGGTCTCGACTCTCCGGATCCAGGCGGCCCGAGCAAGGGAGCCAATCGACGGATTGCACAGCCCGACGACGAATGCGAGTGGCAAGAGCAACGGCGAGTCGTTGAGGTTGCCGAACTGCGCGGCCAGCCCGAGCAGTGCAGCGGACTGGACGGCCGCGATCGCACCCACCACTGGACGCGCGCCGAGGCGGTCGACGAGCAGGCCCACAGCCGCCCCACTGGCTGCCGTACCTAATGCAGAAAGGCCCACCGCCGAGCCCGCCTGTACCAAGCTGCCGCCGCCCACGGGAATCGCGACCAGGAGCAGCATCGGGGCCATCGCGGTCGGCAACCGGCCGAGCAGGCCGAAGATCATGAGCGGCGCGCCGCCAGCTCGAAGTAGATGCAGCAGACCTTGCGTGTCGGAAGCGGGCATCACGGCTCCATCCATGGTGAGGAGGCGCACTCCCGACCTCGCCGTGCGCTGTGATGCCCTCTGGAACCGAGCCTACAGCCCCGGGTAGGTTCCGGCTCCCACTCGCTTCTTCCGTGGGGAAGCGGTGTTCGACCGTGACGTGCTCAGCCACGCTGTGACCACGAATCACGTGGCGGCCAGCAAGCGGCAAAGCGCACCGGCCTCTCGTCAATTCGTCATTAGCTCGTCGTCGTGAGATATCAGGAGACGTCGTGTGCCCGGGGTCAGGAACAACACACCACACGCGAGCAGCGGGAGCCCGGTCATCAGGAGGAAGGCCCACCGGACGTTGAGGATGCTGGCGAGCAAGCCGACCAGAACGGGCGTCAGGACATACGCGGGGAGCTCGCCCATCTCGAGCATGGTGCGTGCCTCGCCATTGGTGGTGCCTGGCTGAGCCGAGGCCAAAGTGTTGACCAGGGGGCCGAAGAATGCGGTGCCGGCGCCGAGCACGAGAAGCGCGATCACACCGGGGACCAGAAGCCCGGAACCGACGCCCAGGAGCAGCGCGAAAGTCGTGACAACGACCGAGGCCAGAGTGATTGCTCGCCAGCCGACGCGGGCGACGATCGTGCCGATGAACAGCAGACAGGCGCTCTTCGTCGCCATCACCAGTACGTAGCCGAGTGATCCCAGCGCTGGGTCCCCGCCCGCGGTCCTGGAGAGGTAGATCCCTGCCCATTGAGCAGCGGCGCTGTCGATGAAGCTCGCCAGCAGTGACAGCCCGCCCAGCAGGAGGAGTGGCCCGGTGAACCGGCTCCGGAGTCGTCGGCAGAGCGGCTCGCTTTCTGTGGTCGGAGCTTCTTCTTCGGGGAGGGCTCGGAGCGAGATCAGTAGCGCTATCGCCAGCATGCTGTTTGTGATCGCGAACTGGTGCGACGCGGGGATGTCCTGGCGGATTGCTGCCCAGGACAGGGCACCGCCGATGAGCATTCCGATGCTGTATAGCGCGTCGAAGCGGCCGAAGATGATCCGCCCCAGCTCTCGCTGATGCACGAGGATCAGGGCTCCCGATGTCGTCCCGAGGATCTTCGAGGCGATCATCCAGAGCGTCAACGAGGCGACGAGTGCCGGCAACGTCGGCGACAGGGCGACCAATGGCCCCATGGCCAGGACGACGCTCGCGGTCACTATCGTCATCTTCCGGGTGCTGGTCCGACCGATCAGGACCACGATGATCGCGAGCCCGACGATTTCGCCGCAGGTCGCAATGGTGCTGGCCAGACCCCAACTGGCGTCGGTGGCGTCGAGCGCTTCTTTGATCTGCGGGATACGGCCCACCCAGCTTCCGAGTGGGAAGCTCAACGTGAGGTAGACGAGCCCCAGGGAGAAGCCGCGGAGCGGGCGGACATCGCGTGAGAACGAGCCTGCGGGCACGGTGAGCCTCCTGGTGAACCATGAGGCCGCCCCATGCAGGCGCTCTTGCGTGCGATACCGTCACGCTACTCAGGCAACGGGGTGGGCTGTCAAGCAGCCTCCGCGACCCGACATGCTCGCCCTGGAGCTGCTCATGGGCGTCGTCTCCATAGCGCGCTCGGTCCGGGCATCCCTGGGGGCGTCTCAAAGGGTGACGGTCTCAAGCGATCAACGCATCACTACGGAAGTGAGCGCACGGTGGTGTCTACTTGGACCATGATGATGCGCGAGTCCCCGTTCTCAGCCATCCCTTCGGAGCAATGGGTCACCGGCGATGCTCTCTGCTTCGCGGTGCGCGATGCTAACCTCGAGATTTCATCGAGGTGTGGTTTCGACTGGTGGACGGCATAGAGAAAGGTGCTCCTGAACTGGGATGATACGGGTTGTTCAGACTCGTAGCCATCCACTGGAAGGAGCACCTTTCAGGTGTCCCACCCTACCTTGTTCTTCCACCCCTGCCCGCGCGTGGACATCGCCCCGGTTCCAGCGGTCTCGCATGCGGGCGCGGTGCTGCTGACCGACGCGATCCACGCCACCGGCCTCGCCTCTTCGCTGCGTGAGGTGCTGGATCCTTGGACGAAACCGCTGGCAGAGCATCACGCTGCGAAGATCCTGTTGGACCTGCCGATGACTCTCGCAGTCGGCGGAGAGGTCACCCGTGACACCGACCTACTGCGGTGCGAACCGGGCCTGTTCGGCGATGTCGCCTCGACCCCGACGATCTCCCGCATGATCACTACGCTGGCCGAGAAGGGACTGCGGGCACGTTTCGTACGTAGGGCCTCTCACCCATCGAAGGGCGAGCGTCCTACGAAGGTGTCGCCGCCACTTGCTCATGCTTCTCACCGTCAATAACACCGGCGACACGGCGTTCAACGCTCGTCGACATCACTGCAGACCTTCCCAGTAAGCGAAGCCGAGCTGAACGATGACGATCGTGTAGATCACGCAGCCGACGAAGATGACGACCGAGGCAATGAGCGCGCCGATGCCGAGCTTCGGCGTCCCGGTGCCGCGACTGAGGCGGATCCCGTTCCAGGCGCAGACGGCGGCAGCGATGGCGAGGACCGCCATGAAGTGCGGGAGCACGATCGCTCCGACCACGGCCAGCACGTTCATGATCAGCGAGGCGATGATCCAGCCGCGACCCGAGCGCCGCGGCCGGTGGGGCTGGTCGGCGTCGACCGGGGCGGCCGACGCGGCAGTGGCCGGGCTCGAACTGTTCTTGTCGCTCCAGAAGTCGGGCGTCTCGCGCCCGGTCTCGGCGTGTGCGGGGTCGGTCATGGTTCTCTCCTTCGTTCCGAGGGTTCGGTTGTGGGTGTGGGTCAGGTGCGGGCGTCGGCGCGCTCGAGCACGACGGTGTTCGCGGCTGCCAGGAGCGTGCTCAGCAGCAGACAGGCGGCGATGATCGCGGCGATCACGCCGGTGGTGATGTCTCCGGTGTCGGCGAAGGTCGCCGTGCCCATCTGGGTCGCTCTCGACAGCGCCGCGTACGGGCTGATGAAGATCGCGGCATCAAGACCGACGACGAGCAGGAAGGCCGAGAACCCGGCCCCGAGGAAGGCGACGGCGACCGGTGGGGCGAAAGAGCGCATCTGCATCGACAGCCAGGACTGCAGCACGGCGACGGGAACGCTGGCGAGGATGATGAGCAGGGAGATCGCGAGGTACTCCGGCGGCAGGAAGCCGGGCAGTCCGAAGCCGATCTTTCCCAGCGCCACGGTGGTGACCACGGCGATGACCTGCATGATCGCGGCCAGGACGGAGATCACGGCAGCCTTGGCGATGACGATCGGCAGCGACGGCGTGGGTCCCGCCATCAGCGCATTCCAGTTGCTGCCGCGGTGCTCGGCTCGCCAGACCAGCGAGGCGAGGATCGCGATGCCCACAGAGAGTGGGAAGAGGCCGTAGAAGACGATCGAGCGCATCCACAGCGTGTGCCAGCCGTCTTCGAGGCCGCGGCCGTCGATGAGGGTCATGATCGACCCGGTGGCCACCAGCACGATGGGCAGCAGGACGACGACGGCCCAGCTCAGTGAGCGCTTGAGCTTCGAGAATTCTGCAGCGAGGGCGTTCATCTCAGGCCTCCTGACGGTCGAACGAGCGGGTGAACAGGGCGAAGATCGCGGCCGCGACGACAGCGAGGCCGAGGACGCTGAGATAGGACGGCGCGAAGCCGGCCAGCTGACCGTCGACGTAGCCGGCGGCAGCCGAGAGCGCGTAGTAGCCCCACGGGGTCAGGTGCGCGATCCACGTCGGCACGGCCGTCGAGATGAGCGCGACGACGGCACCGAGCAGTCCGAGGCCGATGCCGACGAGCTGGTTCTCGACCCGGGCTGCGAGCACGACGTGCAGCGCCAGCAGCGCGAGACTCACGACAAGCAGACACGCGGTCAGGCCGAGCCAGCGTCCAGCCGGCCACGGGGCATCGATACCGACGGCGAGACCGACCGCGGCGAACGCGGCGCTGACGAGCACGGTGGCCCCGGCCACGAGGAGCCCGAGGGCCAGCAGCTTCGCCCGGCACAGACCGCCAGGCGTCACTCCCGACGTCGCCGACATCAGCCATCCGCCGCCCTGGTGCTCAGCGTCGACGAGACGGCTCGCGACGACCGCCAGCAGCAGGGGTGCGGCGAGGGTGAATCCCGACCCCATCCCCATGAGCAGCGTGTTCCATGACGATGCGCTGGTGCGGTCGAAGTCGGGGTTGAATACGGCGGCGTAGAGACCGATGCCGGTGACGACGGCGAAGAGGACGGTGACGAGGAGAACGACGTGCAGGTGCCGCATCTTGGCGAACTCGTTGACGACGATGGCGCTCACAGTCCGCCTCCTGCCGTCAGGCCCATGAAGACGGACTCGAGCGTCTGCTCATCGCGCCGGACGCCGTGGACGCCGATGCCCTCGGCCACCAGACCCGTGACGATGCCGGCTGTCGCCTCATCGCTGTCGACGCCGGCCAGTCGGACGGTCGCATCCTCCAGGCGTGCGCCGTGAGCACGGGCGAGCATGGACTGCGCGCGGCGCGGATCCGAGCAGTCGATGAGCAGGTCGGGGGTGGCAGCGCTGAAGAGCTCGGCTCGGGTGCCTTGGAAGATCATCCGGCCCTGGCTGAGGATGCCGAGGACCGTGGCGGTCTTGTCGACCTCGCCGAGCAGGTGGGAGGAGACCATGACGGTCACTCCCCCATCGGCGAGGCGGCGCAGCAGCTCCCGGATCTCCTCGATGCCGGCGGGGTCGAGGCCATTGGTCGGCTCGTCGAGGATGAGCAGCTTCGGCTGCCGGGCCAGAGCCATGGCGATGCCCAGGCGCTGCTTCATGCCCAGCGAGTACTCGCGCACTCGCTTGCCCATCTGGTCCTGCATCCGCACGGTCTTGACCGCGAAGTCGACCTGGGCGTCGTCGAGGCCGAGCAGGCGCTGGACGATGCGCATGTTCTCCGCACCGGTCAGGTGCGCATACCCGGGTGGGGACTCGATGAGCGAGCCGATGCTGCCCAGCAGCTGCCGCCGGGTGCTCCGGTTCATCGGCTGGCCCAGCACCTCGACCTCGCCGCCGGTGGGGCGGATGAGCGAGAGCAGCATCTTCATGGTCGTCGACTTGCCCGAGCCGTTGGGCCCGAGGAAGCCGTAGACGCTGCCTTCGGGGATGCGCAGGTCGAGACCGTCGACGACGGTTCTGCCGCCGTAGACCTTGGTGAGGTTCGAAGATTCGACGATGAAGGACATGCCTCCACCCTCGCGAGGATTGACGGCGGTGTCGTCTGCCGAGGCGACTATCTTCGGCTAGTCGATTCGCACTACGCCGGGCTGGTTCCAGCTCAGGTGGCGGGCGGGACCAGGCCGAGGCGGTGTGCGAGAACGACGGCTTGGACCCGGTCGCGCAGCTGGAGCTTGGTGAGGATGCGCTGCACGTGCACGCGCGCGGTGTTCTCCGAGATGACCAGCTCCGCAGCGATCTCCGCGTTGGACAGTCCCCGACCTGTGCACACGAGCACCTCCCGCTCACGCGCGGTGAGCTCTTCGAGCCGCTCGTCCGGGGCAGAACCTCCGGCCGCAGGACGCTGCGCTGCGAAGCGGTCGAGCAGACGCTTCGTCGTCGACGGCGCGACGACGGCATCGCCGGCGTGCACATGGCGGATGGCTGCGGCGAGCTCCTCGAGCGGGGCGTCCTTGAGCAGGAAGCCCGAGGCCCCGGCCTGGATCGCGTCGTAGGCGTGCTCGTCGAGATCGAAGGTCGTCAGCACCAGCACCCGCGGCCCGCCAGCCTCGCGGATCCGCCGTGTGGCTTCGACGCCGTCCATACGCGGCATCCGCACGTCCATGAGCACGACATCGACCTCAAGGTCGGCCAGCATCTCGAGCGCAGCCTGGCCGTCTTCGGCATCGGCGACGACCTCGAACTCCGGACGGGTGCTCAGCACCATGCGGAAACCGGTGCGGTACATCTCCTGGTCATCGACCAGCATCAGCCGGATCGGTGCGTCATCGCTCATCGCTCATCTCCGATCGGCAAGACGGCGTGGACCTTGAACCCGCCATCGGATCGGGGGCCTGCCTCCAGCGATCCGCCGTAGGCGCTGGCCCGCTCCCGCATGCCGACGAGGCCGTGTCCGGTCGTCCAGGGGACCTCAGCCGCGCTGCCGGTGGCCGCCGGAGAGCCGTCGTCGACGATGCGCAGCGAGAGCTCGGTCGCGGCATAGGAGAGGGTCACCGTAACCACGCTCAGCAACGGCCCGCCGTGCTTGCGCGCGTTCGTCAATGACTCCTGCACGATCCGATAGGCGGCCAGATCCAGACCCGCTGGCAGCGCGACCGGCTCCCCTTCAATGTGGAGGTCCACGCGCAGGCCCGTCTGCCGTGTCTCTTCCACTAGTCGGTCGAGACGGCCGAGGCCAGGCTGCGGAGACCGCGACGCGCTGCTGTCGTCGCGGAGCACATCGAGCATCCGACGCATCTCCCCCATCGCATCGCGCCCGGTGTCACGCACCCGCTCCATCGCGTGTCCGGCCTGCTCAGGACTCGAGGCCACCGTCTGCGCCGCACCATCAGCCATGACGACCATCGTGCCGAGGCTGTGCGAGACGATGTCGTGGATCTCGCGGGCGATGCGCGCCCGTTCCTCGGCCGCAGCGATCGCCTCTCGCGCATCGCGTTCGCGCGCGAGTTGATCGGCGCGCTCCTGCAGAGCCTCCGTATGCCCGCGGCGCGATTGCGCCAGCAGCCCGAGGGTCGCAAGGAAGAATCCTGCGAGGACCAGGACACCGACCTCGCCGATCCGCACATACTCCTTCGCCAACAGCGGCTGCGCCGCGACCACGACCCACAGACCCGCCAGCGCTGCAGCCAAGAGGGCGGTCCGCCACCCAAACCGGGCTCCGACGAAGTAGAGCAGCAGACCGAGAACTACCAGAGGCGCGGGCGAAAGCCCCACGCCGAGCACCACATATCCCCACGCTCCGGCGTAGACGAGAACCGGGACGACCCACGGACCCCTGCGGCGGAACACGTACGCCGTGCACAGCGCCGACGACAGCACCAGGGCGACGATGAGTAGAGGAACCGACAGGACGCCCAGCCCGACGTGCTGGACCACGAGGTTCATCGAGTCGTACAGGAACAGCGCCATCGCGACCGCGACGCTGATGACGGTCGCATGCCGCTCGGCCCACAGGCCGAAAGGCGTTCCCGCAAGGGCAGCACGTCGGCGGCTTGTCGACTGGACTGTCCTCGTCACGCTCATACCACCTGATTTTACGGTGGTGCCTGAGCTCGAAATCAGTCGGTGCCGCGGATCTGCTCGAACTCCGCCTCCGCGGTCTGCGCCTCCTCACGGAGCAGGTCAACGAGCTGCTGTGCCGTCCGAGCGGGGTCCTCGGCCAGCAACTCGGCCGCACGACCGGCGGCGTATTTCTTACCGGCGTGGTTGATGCCGGCATTGAGTTCGCGGTCGGTGAAGAGGTCCTGAACTGACATGGTGCCCATGGCTCAACCGTACGTCGGCACTCCTGGTGTCGACCATCGACCACCCGTCGCGACGCCACCTAGAATCGTGGCCATGGATCACGAACCGGCCTGGATGGACGCTCTGACACCATCCGACCGCGAGGCCTGCCTTCGCGATCTCGAAGCGGCCGCGGGCACCGACCGCTTCGACGAAGTGCAGCGTTCGTGGGTGGTGTCATAGCGTCGAAGCAACACTCCCGGTCGGCGGGGGTCTGATCGGTGGAGTGTGCGGATGGCGCGGGTGGGGTTGTCGTTCAGTGACAGGTCGGAGATCTCGACGGCCTCGAAAGCGGGCTGGTCGGTGCGGAGGATCGCCCGTCACCTGGGGCGTTGCCCGTCGGTCATCTCGCGGGAGCTTCACCGGAACTCGACGAAGACCCGCGGCTACCAGGCCGTGACCGCAGACGTCAGAGCGCAGCGTCGGCGGGCTCGCCCGCAGCAGCGGAAGGTCGCGGGGGATCCGGTGCTGCAGGCGAGGGTGGACGCCGACCTGGCCGCGTCGTGGACGCCGAACGAGATAGCGGGCCGGTTGCGTCTGGAGGCGACAGACCCGACCGTTGAACGCATGGCGAACTCTCCTGACGCACGCGGCCGAACCGTCTCCGGTGAGGCTATCTACCAGTACATCTACGCAATCCCGAAGGGTGAGCTCGCCCGCAAGGGCATCTTCCTGCAGTCCAAGCGGACCAAGCGCCGACCACGTACGACCGGGCGGACGCGCGGTGGCCCAATCGTAGGTATGGTCCCGATCGCGGAGCGAGGTGAGGACGCCGCCCAGCGTCGGGTGCCGGGGCACTGGGAGGGTGACCTGATCATCGGGAAGAACGGCACCTCGTGCGCGGCGACGCTGGTGGAGCGGATGAGCGGGTTCACCGGGCTGCTGGCCCTGCCCACGGAGACGTTGCCGAGGAAGCACGCGAACCCGATCAAGCGTCTGACCGCACTGGCACACGCTCTGGCCGCCGACGGCCTGGTACCGGACGCCGGCCAACTCGCTCATGAGCGTCTGCACGGCGTACTGAACGGTCTTGCCGCTCAGCACCCGAAGGAGCTTGCCAAGGCTCAGGAGGCGGTGCTCACGGTGGCCGGAGGAACTGTTCGCGGTCATCACGGTCTGCGTACTGATGACACCTGGTCCGAAGATGCCGACGATCGGGCGATCCAGGAGGCGTACCGGCACGGAGCCCGGAACATCACCCCGGACGTGGCACGCACCTACATTGACCACCTCGCCGAAGATGCCGACGACGAGGACGTACTGCGAGACGCCCACGTGCGCGTGGCTGCACTGGCGATGCTTCCGCAGACGCGCCCGAAGCTGGACGAGGCCGCAGACGCGCTGTCAGCCGAGTGGCTTAGCCTCGAGATTTCACGGGGGTGCGGTCTTGGAGGGTGGACCTGATAGCGAAAGGCGCTCCTGGCCAGGGATAATACGGGTTGTCGAGACTCGCATTCATCCACTGGAAGGAGCACCTTTCAGGTGTCCCACCCTACCTTGTTCTACTACCCTCGTCCGCGCGTCGACATCGCTGAGGTCCCGGCGGTCTCGCACGCCGGCGCGGTGCTGCTGACCGAAACGATCCACGCCACCGGCCTGGCCGCTTCACTGCGGGAAGCGTTGACGCCGTGGACGAAGCCGCTGGCCGAGCATCACGCCTCGAAGGTGCTGCTGGATCTCGCCATGACGCTCGCGGTGGGCGGGGAAGTCGCCCGCGACACTGACCTGCTGCGGTGCGAACCGGGCCTGTTCGGTGACGTCGCCTCGACGCCGACGATCTCCCGCATGCTCACCACACTCGCCGAGGACACACCTGCCGTGATCGAGGCGATCTCGACAGCCCGTCGGACCGCGCGTGAACGGGCCTGGGCCCTGGCCGGGAACGCATCCCCCGCCGAGGGCGTCAGTGCGAAGGACCCGCTGGTCATCGACCTCGACGCCACCCTGATCAATGTCCATAGCGAGAAAGAGCAGGCCGCCCCGACGTTCAAACGCGGCTTCGGCTACCACCCCTTGTGCGCGTTCCTCGACCACGGCCAGACCGGGACCGGTGAACCGCTGGCAATCCACCTCCGCCCCGGCAACGCCGGCTCCAACACGGCCGCTGATCACATCAGCGTGACGCGTGAGGCTCTTGCCCAGCTCCCACCGGGTCTGCTTTTCTCCGGTGGACGGGGCTCGAAGAAGATCCTTATCCGCACCGATGGGGCCGGCGGCACCAAGGACTTCATCCAGTGGCTGAACACACGGCGGCTGGCCTACTCGGTCGGGTTCTCCCTCCCCGCCAACACCCCTGACCTGCTGAAACGGATCGATGAGGCGAAGGCGTGGACTCCCGCCTATGACGGTGATGACGACGGGCTCCGCGACGGGGCGTTCGTGGCGGAGCTGACCGGGCTGCTGGACCTTTCCGGCTGGCCCGAGGGGATGCGGGTGATCGTGCGCAAGGAGCGTCCTCATCCTGGGGCGCAGCTGCGGATCACCGATCACGAGGGCATGCGCATCACCGCATTCGCGACCAACGCCCCACGCGGACAGCTGCCCGTCCTGGAGCTGCGGCACCGCCGCCGCGCCCGGTGCGAGGACCGGATTCGTAACGCAAAGGACATGGGCCTGCTGAAGTTTCCGCTGCAGTCCTTCGCGCAGAACCAGCTCTGGTGCCAAGTCGTCCACCTCGCCTCCGAGCTTGTTGCCTGGATGCAGACCATCGCCTTCACCAGTGACGACGCCAGGAAGTGGGAGCCCAAACGGCTTCGAGCGCGGTTGTTCGAGGTCCCTGCGACCCTGGTGCGCCGCTGCCGGCACAAGGTCCTCCACCTCGCCCAGCACGCTCCCGAAGCCGTGAGGGTCCTGAGCGGCGTCAACCGGCTCCGCACCGCCGTCGCGCAGACCTGAGTGGCGAGCCCACCCGTCCCTACGACCCCCAGCACCTTCTCGGGAGTGGAACCCGACCGCCCGCAACGGACACTGCGCCGATCTGTCACGCCCGCATGCCAGAATCAGCAGCTGAACGCCGGCAACGACGCCGAACGCCCCCGCTCACCAGCCCGACGAAACATCGAGGCTAACCCCGTATCGCCGGGCCACTCGCTCGTGATCCCCGTCCGCGAGATCACGACCTGGTTCGATGCCACGCTGGAAGAGTGGGAATCAGCTCTGCGCATCGTTGCCGCCGTAAAGGAACAACTCGACGAGGCCCTCGCGCCCGATGGCTATAACGTCGGCTTCAATGCGGGGCAAGCCGCAGGTCAGACGGTCTTTCACGCACACATTCATGTGATCCCGCGGTTCGCGGGTGACGTAGAGAACCCTGTTGGCGGAGTGCGACATGCGGTCGTCGGGCGCGGTCATTACGACGCTGGCTGACCGGTCGCGCGCTAGGCACGGGGCAGAACTGGCTGCCGCGGACGAGGGCGCTGTGTCCATCTCGAGGAATCTGACAACTTAACGAGAACCCGCGCACTTGCCGCGCTTGTTACGCCGCAGGTCAGATAGCTCTGCTCCTGACAGATCGCGCGAGAACCTACATCCCCTGTAGGTTCTCGCCCAACTTGGCCAGTTCTCACTCTCTTGGCCAGTGCATGCCAGATTTATCGCCGAGCTGTCAGACGGGCGCGATGGCCCTGTCGGTGGATGCGAGGAACCGTCGCCGCGGGCTCCCCCAAAGCCCAGCTCGCATGGTGGCTCGGACGAGGAAACGCATGGACTGGAAGAAGTCGACCTAGGCATACTCGAGTGCGTACTGCCCACTCGGCCCGTGAGCAGAGACAAAACATTGCCGTCGAGGGAGCCTGCATGCCTGACATCACCGCTGATCTGGTCGCCGAACTCGTCGCCCGCCACGTTCCTGCGCTTGCGGGGTTGCCAGTGACGCCGGTGGCACGCCAGGGCTGGGACAACCGCACCTTCCGGATCCAGGACACCCATTGCGCGCGCCTGCCGAGCGCCGATGGCTACTCTGCGGGGGTCGAGAAGGAGGACCACGTGCTTCCCCTCCTCGCGCCTCACCTGCCAGTAGCGATTCCCGAAGTGGTGGCTTCAGTTCCCCCGTCATCCGATTTCGGACGCCCGTGGACCGTGCGCCGATGGCTGAGCGGCCGCACCCCTGACGAGTGTCCAGATCTGGACCGCACCCAATTCGCCCACGACCTCGGAGTCGCCCTCCGTGCACTGCGCGAGGCTCCGACCGACGGCGGACCGTGGGCCGGGCGCCATACCTACTTTCGCGGCTGCCACCCCAGCGTCTACGCCGATGAGGTGCAGCGCACGCTGACCCGCGAGCTGCCGGTGGACGCCACGCAGTGCCGCGACCTGTGGCTGAACGGTCTCGACTCCGCCTGGGAGGGAGAGCCGGTCTGGTTTCACGGCGACATGGCCGTCGGCAACGTGCTGGTAGACCGCGGCAGACTCAGCGCCGTCATCGACTTCGGCCAGTGTGGCGTCGGCGATCCTGCCTGCGACCTGACCATCGCCTGGACCTACTTTCGAGGCACGGAGCGTCAGGTCTTCGCCGAGGCTGTCAATCTGGACGCGGACACTTGGCGTCGCGCCCGGGCGTGGGCGCTGTGGAAGTCACTGATCCAGCTGGAGAGTCCGGGCGATGCGCTGCACTCGATCCACAACGATGCGCTTCTCGAGATCCTCGCGGACCCAGTGGTCCGCTGACGAGGCTTGGCGAGTCCGCACCGCTGAGGAATCTGACAACTTAGCGAGAATCGGGGCACATGGTCTGTGCCTCACACCGCAGGTCACAGCGCCTCGCCTATGACAGATCGCGCGAGAACCTACAACATCTGCAGGTTCTCGACAAGGTGGCAGTGACCTCACCGATCTGTCACTGGCGTGCCTGGATCACGGATCGTGTCGTGAACCAGGGCATCGATGACGGTGCGGCCTTCGAGACGGGTCCGACGCCTCCAGGCCCGGCAGCTCCGCGCAGCCCTCGGCTCTCATCTCGTCGAGGAACGCCAGGATCGACGGTTGCGCGGGTCGAGCTCGCCGCGAAGAGAACTGAGGCCGGGCGGAGCGTCTCCTGGTCCTCGCACAGCTGCTCGTTCTCAGCCTTCGATCGCTTGATCTCGGGAGGCCCTGCGCTGGTGACACCCGGACTGGTCCCGTGGTCGACATCGTCCAGCGCCGGACAGCGCCGCACGGGCCCCCACGGGACGCCGTCCTGCCAAGCGGCCGCGACCACTGCACCTGGATCTGCACCACTGGATCAACGACGGACTGATGGTCGTGTTCTTCTTCGTCGTGGGCCTCGAGGTGCGCCAGGAGTTCGCACACGGGGCTCTGCGGGACAGCAGTCGCGCCCGCCTGGCGGCGATCGCGGGCGTCGCGGGTGTGGCGGTGCCTGCGCTGGTGTACGTCCTGGTCGTCGGCGCGTCCGGCGGCGAGGGGCTTCGCGGGTGGGGGGCGGTCGTCGGAACGGACACGGCGTTCATGCTCGGTGCTCTCGCGATCGTCGGCCCCCGGCTTTCCGGGCAGCTGCGCGTCTTCCTCCTGACCCTCACGGTGGTCGACGACTTCCTTGCGGTGTCGATCATCGGGGTGTTCTACAGCGACGAGATCCGACCCGTCCCGCTGCTGGTCGCCCTCGGCTGCCTCGTCGCCCTGTGGCTGGTGGGCCGTTCCCGGCAGTGGAGTGCCGCTCCGTACGTGGGGATCGTCATCGTGCTGTGGCTGGCGACTCTGTCCTCCGGCATCCACGCCTCGCTGACGGGCATGATCGCCGGCCTTCTGATCCCCGCCTACCCGACGCAACGGCACAAGGTGGTCGCCGCCCGGCAGCTGTTCCGCGACTTCTGGCAATCCCCGAGCGCTTCCTCGGCGCGTGCCGTCGGACGGGGGCTGTCCAAGGGCGTGTCGGTCAACGAGCGGTTGCACGAGTACCTCCGTCTCCCCACGGCGTTGCTGGTCGTGCCGATCTTCGCTCTGGCCAATGCCGGGGTCGACCTGGGCGGCGGAGTGGTCGCCGACTCGCTGGGCTCGCCTGTGACGTGGGGCCTCATCGCGGGGCTCGTGCTCGGCAAGCTCCTCGGAATCGGGATCGCGACGCTCCTCGCCGTTCGGATGGGCGCAGGCCGACTGCCGGAGGGGGTCGGAATGGGCAGCGTGTTCGGCGGGGCAGCACTTTCGGGCATCGGTTTCACCGTGTCGCTGCTGGTCATCAGCCTCGCTTTCGACTCCTCCTCGGATCTGGGGCGCCAGGCGACGCTGGGTGTGCTCGTGGCGATGGTGCTCGCCACTGTTCTGGGCTGGTCGATCTTCAAGGTCGCGGCCCGTCGGTGGGGAGAGGAGACGGCGGATCTCCCGATGACGCTCGACTCTCCGGTGGACCCCGAGGTGGACCACATCCGCGGACCGGAGGACGCCCGGCTCACCCTCGTGGAGTTCGTGGACTTCGAGTGCGAGTACTGCGCGCACGCCACTGGCTCATGGGAAGACCTGCACGGGCGCTTCGGTGACGATCTGCGCTACGTCGTGCGGCATCTGCCTCACCATCCTCACGGCCCCCTCGCCGCACGGGCCGCCGAGGCGGCCGCGAAGCAGGGGATGTTCTGGCCGTGGCTCGACTTCGTCTTCACTCGGCAGCACGCGCTGGAGAGGGAGGATCTCATCGGCTACGCGGCTGAGCTGGGCCTCGATGTCGAGGCGTTCATCGAGGATCTCGACAGCGACGAGGTTGCTGCGAGGGTGCAGCGGGACATCGCGAGCGCGGAGGCGAGCGGCGCCAAGATGACCCCGACGTTCTTCGTCGATGGTTGTCGGATGGTGGGCAGCTATGACGCGCGCCCACTGACCGAGATGCTGGAATCCAGCCGTCGCGGGGGCCGCACCCAGGCGGCGAAGGCCTGAGGCCGATCCGCGAACCCGGAACACGGTGGGACGCGGGCCGTGCCGGCGCGTATCAGTCACAGCTGTGCGTTCACCGGTTTCGCGTCGGGCTGGTCCTGGACGGCGTGGGGCGTCGCCTTCACCGACGGCCACCAGCTCTTCGAGGTCACGGCCATGAGGCTCGCAGCGCAGTGGGTGCGACACCGCTGCCGACGTCCGGACCGAGGCCCGCTATCGAGTCTGGGCGCTCGGAGAGTGCGCATCATGGGAGTGAGCGATGCTTGCGAGCTCGGCGCGCGTGCGGGCGCCGTATTTCCGCAGCAAGTTGGCCACGTGGTACTTCACGGTGTTGCCCGTGATCCCGAGCTGGTCGCCGATGCGCTGGTTCGAGATCCCGGTCGCGACCAGGCGCAGCACCTGCTTCTCGCGGTCGGTGAGTTCCTCGGCGCCCTCCACGGTGAGCGCTGCGCTGGGTGGGTCCAGCGGGATCTCGATCCGCAGCGTCGTCCCCCAGCCCGGGGTCGTCTCCACGTCCATGGTTCCGTCGAGCGCCGCCACTCGCTCCACGATCGGACGCAGTGTGTCGTCGTGCGCTGTCACCGCGATTCCCCCGTCGTCACGGACCTCCATCAGCAGGTTGCGGCCATCGCAGTCCCAGCCGATCCGGGCGCGTGCAGCGTCCGCGCGGTCCATGAGCGAGAGCACTGCTGTGCGGGAGATGGCGCGGGCTTCCCGAGCGACCGGGCCCGGCAGCGCCCGTCCTCGCGCAGGAGGCTCTGCGAACTGGACCTGCAGCGGCCCGGAGCGGGTCAGAGGACGCAGTTCGGTGCGCAGGCGCGAGAATGCCTCGGCTACCGGCTCGAGCACGCTCTCCTGCTGCTCATGGATCGAACGAGCACGGATGAGTGCGGAGGAGGCGATCTCCGTGGCCTCCCTGCGCGCGGCCGCATCCGCGAGTCGGCCGGAGCGGAGCACGGCAAGGATCGATTCGAGGGTGATCGCATGTTGATCAGCCTGCTCGGTCAGGGCACGGTCCCTCGACACGGAGCGGGCACGTTCCAGCGGGGTCGGGAGGTCGCTCACTCCGCTACTCTAGCCCGACCTGGGAGGCCCACCCGATCGAACGGGGCACCCCGCTCATCGGGCAGCAGTGGACCGCCGCGGACCGGCCCAAGATGGTCGGCATGGAAGAACCAGGCATCCAGGATTCGCTGACGCGGATCGTCAACGAGATCGAGGGGGCAGCTGCCCTTCCCGACGCGCCCGCGCTCGCGGCCGCCGTCGAACTGACAGCGGACGCCCGGCGGGTCTTCGTCCACGGCGCCGGACGCTCCGGGCTCGCGCTGCGGATGACGGCCATGCGCCTCATGCACCTCGGGCTGCAGGTCCACGTCGTCGGTGAGACGACGACCCCGGCGATCGGAGAGGGCGACCTGCTCCTGACCGCCAGCGGTTCCGGCACGACCTCGGGAGTGGTGAGCGCGGCTGAGACGGCGCGATCCGTCGGCGCCCGCGTCATCGGGATCACGACCGACCCCGAGTCACCGCTTGCTCAGCTGTCCCACGCCGTCCTGGTCATCCGTGCGGCGACGAAGACAGACCGATCCGAGCAGCAGTCGGCCCAGTACGCCGGCAGCCTCTTCGAGCAGCTCCTCGTCCTCGTCGGCGACGCTCTCTTCGACGTCCTGTGGCAGAAGAGCGGTCAGAGTGCGGATGCGCTCTGGCCCCGTCATGCCAACCTCGAATGACCTTTCTTCCCCGTTCCATCATCGACACCACCACGAGAAAGAGACACCCTGATATGCGACTGCAATTCGCCATGGACACCCTGACCACCGAGTCCGCCCTCGACCTCGCCGCGAAGGCCGCCCCCTACGTCGACATCCTCGAGCTCGGCACCCCTCTGATCAAGAGCGAGGGCCTCGCGGCGATCACGGCGGTCAAGGCCGCCCACCCCGACAAGACCGTCTTCGCCGATCTCAAGACCATGGATGCCGGCGAGCTGGAAGCTGACATCGCCTTCTCTGCCGGAGCGGATCTGGTCACCGTGCTCGGCGTCGCCGGTGACAGCACGATCGCCGGCGCGGTCGCCGCGGCGACCAAGCACGGCAAGGGCGTCGTCGTCGATCTGATCGGTGTGGCCGACAAGGCCGCACGGGCCCGAGAGGTCGTCGCCCTCGGCGCCGTGTTCGTGGAGATGCACGCCGGCCTCGACGAGCAGGCGGAGGACGGCTACAGCCTTGACGCCCTGCTCGCCGCCGGCGAGGCCGCCGAGGTCCCGTTCTCCGTCGCCGGCGGCGTCAGTGCGGACTCTGTCGAGGCCGCCCAGCGGGCGGGAGCAGACGTGGCCGTCGCGGGCAGCGCCATCTACAGCGCATCGGACGTCGCCGGCGCGGCCGCCGCCATCCGCTCCGCCATCAGGTGACCACCGCCCACCGCATCCCGTGGAGAGGGGGCAGGTGACGGCACGCCCGGACCCTGTCCCCTCCCACCGGGTGCGGTGGACTGATGCCGCAGTCGATCCCCGCGTGGCGCAGAGCGCCCCGTGATCCTCCTCCCCGCAGGGCGTGCCGGGGCGTGCCCGGCGTCGGCGTCGGTCGGAGCACTCATCCCTGCCGCTGGGCGCCGGCATGCCGGCCCCACCTGCCCCAGGCCCGCCCCGGGCATCGTCCAGGACGGGATCGGCGACGGATCCGTGCACAGAGCCGGCCCGCGACCGCCGCTGGAGCGACGATCGCGGGCCGGGTGCATGACGGCCCGGGATCAGGCGGGGATCATGCCGTGGGGATCGATGATGAACTTCTCCGAGACACCGGCATCGAACTTCGCGTAGGCGTCGGGGGCCTCGTCGAGGCTGATGACCTGGGTGTTGAGCATGTCGCTGAGGTAGGGCATGCGGTCCCACAGGATCGACATCATCAGCTCACGGTTGTAGTGCATGATCGGGGCCTGGCCGCCGGAGATCCGAGGCGACTTGATCCACGCCTTGCCGAAGTCGAGCGGGTAGGTGCCCTCCTGCTCGGCCTTGGAGGAGGCCAGCGGGTCGGGACCGTAGACGCCGACGATGCCGGTGGCGCCGCCTGCGCGGGTGGCGTCCATGACCTGGTTGATGGCGTGGGCCGGGCTCATGTCCTCGGCCTCGCGGCCGATCCCGTGGGCTTCATTGCCGACGTAGTCGACGGCGCAGTCCACCATGGGTTCGCCGAGGATGGCCTCGATCTGATCGGTCAGCGGCACGTCCTGGTTGAGGTCGATGGTCTCGCAGCCGTTGTTCTTCACCAGGTCCAGCCGGTCCTGATGGTAGTCACCGACGATGATGCAGGAAGCGCCCAGGAGCCGGGCTGCTGCGGCGCCGCAGCGACCGACGGGACCGGCGCCGGCGATGTAGACGGTCGAGCCGGGCTTGGCCCCGGCCTCCATGAGGCCGTGGAACGCGGTGGGCAGGATGTCCGAGAGCAGGGCGAGGTCACGGATCTTCTCCATGGCCTGGTCCTTGTCCGGGAAGCGGAGCAGCTGGAAGTCGGCGTAGGGGACGAACAGGTACTCCGCCTGCCCACCCTGGAAGTCGCCCAGGTTGAACCCGTAGGCGCCGCAGGCCGCGTCGGGGTTCACGGTCTCGCACGCCTCGGTGTGGCGGGCGCGGCAGTTGCGGCAGCGTCCGCAGGCGACGTTGAAGGGGACCGAGACCAGGTCGCCTTCGGAGAGGAACTCGACGTCGGGGCCGACCTCGAGGACTTCTCCGGTCATCTCGTGGCCCACGACCATGCCCTGGGGGACAGGGAAGGACCCGCGGTAGATGTGCAGGTCGGAACCGCAGATGTTGGTGGCGACGATCTTGAGGATGACTCCGTGCGGGGCGCTCTTACCGTTCGGCATCTCGAGCTTCGGGAAGTCGAGGGTCTCGACGCGCATGTCCTTGACGTTCTGGAACACGACGGCGCGGTTGCTGCTTGCCATGACGTTCTCCTCCAGTTGGGGATGGCCCGGTCGCGGAAGTGCCACGGTCATATGGATGCCCGTCGCCCGTGACCTCGGCTCTCTTCGAGCATAGGGCAGAAGGAACCTCGCCCTCCATCGAGGTGCCCGCCGCGGCTGCGGCGACAGGCGCCACGGGCGGGTGGACCGTGGAGGACTGGGGCATGCACCGACCGATCGGTGGAACGCGTTGCTAGTCTCGCCGGCATGGTCGAAGCACGCAGATCCGCATCGTCGGACTCTTCACCCGTTCAGCCCGACGTGCAGGTTCTCGGCGCGCGCGAGCACAACCTCCAGGACATCGACCTGACGGTGCCCCGCGACGCGCTGGTGGTGTTCACCGGGGTCTCGGGATCGGGGAAGTCCTCCCTGGCCTTCGGAACCCTGTTCGCGGAGTCCCAGCGCCGTTACCTCGAGTCCGTTGCTCCCTACGCTCGTCGCCTGATCGACCAGGCCGGTGTCCCGGACGTCGACTCCATCACGGGCATGCCGCCGGCCGTCGCTCTCCAGCAGCAGCGTGGCGGCCGCAGCGCGCGCTCGTCGGTGGGCAGCATCACCACGCTCTCCTCGCTGGTGCGCATGCTCTACTCCCGGGCCGGCCACTACCCCGATGATCAGCCGATGCTCTACGCCGAGGACTTCTCTGCCAACACCGTGCAGGGCGCATGTCCGGAGTGCCACGGCATCGGCCGGGTGTACGAGGTCACCGAGGACATGATGGTGCCGGACCCTTCATTGACGATCCGCGAGCGGGCCATCGCCTCGTGGCCGACGGCCTGGCACGGCCATCAGCTGCGCGATGTGCTCGTCGCCCTCGGCTACGACGTCGATGTGCCCTGGAAGGATCTGCCGAAGGAGGAGCGTGAATGGATCCTCTACACCGAGGAGACGCCGTACGTCCCGGTCCATTCGCGGCTGACTCTCGCCGAGGCTCGGGCCGCGACCGAGGCGGGCGTCGAACCGAGCTACTCGGGCACCTTCGTCGGCGCGCGTCGGTACGTGCTCGACACCTTCGCGAACACCAAGAGCGAGTCGATGAAGCGACGCGTGGCGGAGTTCCTCTCGGTCGCTCCCTGCCCTGCCTGCCAGGGGAAGCGGTTGACGCCGGAGGCCCTGTCCGTGACGTTCGAGGGTCTCGACGTCGCAGATCTCTCCGCGCTGCCGCTCGCGGAGCTCTCCACGCTGATCGAGCAGGCGGTCGAACGGGCCACCGGCGCTCTCGACGGGGCCGAGTCGGCGGGCCGCACAGGTGGCCAGGCTGTCCGACGCGACGCCGGGCAGCGGATCGACGCCGGAGGATCCGCACCCGCGGCCGTCGAGGACGCGCGCATGTCGCCTGATCGCTCGGTCGAGAAGCTGGCCGCGACAGCGCGATTGGGCGCGGAGCTCGTCAACAGACTGCGGCCGATCATCGATCTGGGTCTGGGGTACCTCTCCCTGGGCCGCACCACCCCCACCCTCTCCGGCGGGGAGCTGCAGCGGCTGCGGCTCGCCACCCAGCTGACCTCCGAACTGTTCGGCGTGGTCTATGTGCTCGATGAGCCTTCCGCGGGGCTCCATCCGCAGGACGTCAGCGCCCTGCTCGGCATCCTCGACGGGCTCAAGCACCGGGGCAACAGCCTGTTCGTGGTGGAGCATTCGGTGGACGTGATGCGGCACGCCGACTGGCTGGTCGACATCGGGCCCGGCGCGGGTGAGCGCGGCGGACGCGTCGTCTACAGCGGGCCCTTCGAAGGGCTCGCCGAGGTGGAGGAGTCCGTGACCCGCGGCTATGTCTTCGGGGGCAGCGGCCTGCCCCGGCGGACGCCCCGGGAGCCGCAGGGATGGCTGCAGCTCGAGAACGTCACGCGCAACAACCTGCGCGACGTGTCGATCTCCTTCCCGCTCGGGGTGTTCACCGCCGTCACCGGAGTCTCGGGATCAGGCAAGTCCAGCCTGGTCAGCCAGGCACTGCCCGCGCTGCTCGGCGAACGGCAGGGACGAGCCGACCAGGCGGAAGATGCCGCCGCCCCCGAAGGGGACGAGCTCCTGCTGTCGGACGAGCCCGACGAGCTCGAGGGTGAGATCCGCGGCGACGTCGACGGGGTGCGCCGCGTCGTGAGCATCGACCAGAAGCCCATCGGTCGCACCCCACGCTCGAACGTCGCCACCTATACGGGCCTGTTCGACCACGTGAGGAGAAGGTTCGCGGAGACGCCCGAGGCTCGCGCTCGCGGGTACAAGGCGGGCAGATTCTCCTTCAACGTCACCGGCGGTCGCTGCCCTACCTGCAAGGGCGAAGGATCCGTCATGGTGGAGCTGCTCTTCCTCCCCTCGGTCTATACCGAGTGCCCTGACTGCCACGGCACCCGCTACCAGTCCAGCACGTTGGAGATCGCCTGGCGCGGCCGCAACATCGCGGAGATCCTCGCCATGAGCGTCGAGGAGGCCCACGACTTCTTCCACGGCGAGTTCGACATCATGCGGTCGCTCGCGGCACTGATCGATGTGGGCCTCGGATATCTCCGTCTCGGACAGCCGGCCACCGAGTTGTCCGGAGGTGAGGCGCAGCGGGTGAAGCTCGCCTCCGAGCTCCAACGATCCCAGCGCGGGGACACCCTCTACGTCCTGGACGAGCCGACGTCCGGGCTGCACAGCGCCGATTCCGACCGGCTCGTGACGCATCTCCAGACCCTCGTGGACGCAGGCAACACCGTCGTCGCGGTCGAGCTCGACATGCGCATCGTCGCCGTGGCCGACCACGTCATCGACCTCGGGCCCGGCGCGGGAGACGATGGCGGCACGGTGGTCGCCTCGGGCACGCCCGCGCAGGTCGCCTCGTCCGGAGCCGGTGCGTCGGCACCGTACCTCGAGGCCGCGCTCCAGGAGGCCACCTCCCGGATGTGAGAGTCGGAAGGCTGCGAGCTCCCTCCGGCGGCCAGGACTGCCTGCGGGCCCGCGAGGCCTGGGTCGAGATGGAGAACGATGACGTCGAGCTCGTCGACAAGGGGTCGCCATAGCCGTCGACGACTCCACGGCCGATCCCGTGCGTCGTGCCCGACCGGAGATCCGGGGACGGGCCCGAATCGCCGGATGCGATCGGCGCGGTCCCCCGGCGGCATCGGAGTCGTCGACGTCTTCGTGCTCCGGCGTCCAGGCGTCCAGAACGAGATGGCCACGTGCGGCCCGTCCCTGACCAACGAGATCTAGACTGGAAACCGGGCCCGGCGCTCACATCCGACCAGGCCCCGGTGAAGAACGACAACCGTCGATGGCGGCAGGTCATCGTCGACCACAGGGCCGAAGCTTCTTCACCGTCTCCCAGGATCCGGCCCGAGAATCGGCAGCCAACACCTGCCGGCACTCCGATGAGCGCAACGGCGACTGCACGAGAGTCGTCCTGCACCCGAACCACGTTGCCCGGTACGGACAGCGTGCGGCTCGCCCGCACGGGCAGGCCGTCACCTCCCACAGAACGGAGCAGAACATGGCAGACGAATTACGAGGGAAACGGATCGCGATCCTGGCCGCGGACGGCGTCGAGCGCGTGGAGCTCGAGCAGCCGCGACAGGCTCTGCAGGACGCCGGGGCCACGACCGTGCTGCTCTCGCTGCACGAGGGCGAGATCAAGGCCCGCGAGAACGACCTGGACGAGGCCGGGACATTCCCGGTCGATGCCCTGGTGAAGTCCGCCTCGGCCGACGAGTACGACGCCCTGCTGCTTCCCGGCGGCACGGTCAACCCCGATCAGCTGCGCGTGGACACCGACGCAGTCGGATTCGTGCGCGACGTCATGGCCGCCGACAAGCCGGTCGCCGCGATCTGCCACGGACCGTGGACGCTGATCGAGGCCGGTGTCGCGAAGGGTCGGACGCTGACCTCGTACCCGAGCATCCGCACCGACCTGCGCAATGCCGGAGCGAACGTCGTCGACGAAGAGGTGGCGCGCGACGGGAACCTGATCACCAGCCGCTCGCCCGAGGATCTCCCGGCCTTCAACGCCGCGATGATCGAGCTGTTCAGCCAGGACAAGTGAGGAAAACATGATCAACGTTGCATTGTCGGTCGTCGTGCACGCCAAGCCCGGGAAGGAGCAGGACGTCGCGGACTTCCTCCGCAGCGCCCGACCCATCGTCGAGCAGGAGGAGGGTACGCAGGCCTGGTTCGCCCTGCAGTTCGACGAATCGACCTTCGGGATCTTCGACGTGTTCCCCGACGACGAGGCCCGCCAGACCCACCTCTCCGGTGGCGTCGGTCAGGCACTCGCTGCACAGGGAGCTGATCTGTTCAGCACCGAGCCGAGCATCCAGAACGTCGACGTGATCGCGTACAAGCTGCCCGGCGAGACCTCCTAGAGAAAAAGCGTCGATTGACCTCGGGGTGCGCCCCCGATCGGCTCCACAGCCGTGGCCACGGCTGTGGAGCCGATACCCGGGGCGTCCCGATCCAGGACCGTACGAGTTGCGCTGCCCGCTGGCGGCCGATGGTCCCCTCAGCGGGGCACCCAGACCGCCATGCCGCCCCGTTGACGCATCAGCCCCTCCTCGATGGTCGGCAGGACAGTGCTGCCTCCGTGGCCCTGCGCGCCCTCGGTGGGCCGTCGCCGAGGCCAACGACGGTCCCGGCGCGGACCTGCGGGCGCTCGAGGCGTCCCCGGGTGAGCTCGGGGTCGACGCACTCCCGTTCCCGTCGGATCCCTTAGCCTCGCTGCATGTCTCCGACCACCGACCCGTCGGCCCCCGCGCCCCGCCCTGAGGACCACTCCGACGAGCCGCCCTCCTCGAGCCGCTTCCAGCGCCTGGACGGGCAGGCGGTGCGCCGCTCGGCCGCGGCGCTCGAACACCGGATCATGACCCGCTTCCCCGATCGCACTCTGTGGGAGGTGTGCCGGGAGGTGGTGGGGCTCGTGGACGAGATCAACGCCGGCACCGGCATCAGCCGCCGACGGGTGCGGCTCGCCCGACTGCTCTCACGGCTCGCGATGCTCGCGGTCACGCTGTTCCTCGGCGGGGCTGTCGCGCTCGCGGCGGTGGACCTGTTCGCGGAGCGTGACGTGCTGGGCCCGCTGGACGTGCTCCCGCTGCTCGAGACGATCATCAACGACCTCGTCTTCGGCGGGATCGCGGTGTTCTTCCTGCTGCGGATCCCCGAGCGGATGGAGCGGGCGCGCGTGCTGCGGATCCTGCACCGTCTGCGCTCCCTGGCCCACGTGATCGACATGCACCAGCTGACCAAGGTGCCCGAGCGGCTCGATCGCGGCTCCCGTGCGGACGGCGGGCTGGACCTGGACCGCGCGGAGCTGACCCGCTATCTCGACTTCTGCACGGAGATGCTCTCGCTGGTGGGCAAGAGCGCGGCGCTCTTCGCGGAGCACACCACGGACGGGGACGTGCTGGATGCGGTCGAGGGCATCGAGGCGCTCACCTCGGACATGGCCCGCAAGGTGTGGCAGAAGATCGGCATCATCCAGCAGCAGGGATGAGAGGAGTGGCGATGGACGGGACCGCGCTGCAGCAGGTGGCTCGAGCACAGGCCGAGGAGCTTCCGGCCGCGAAGATGACGCTTCCGTTCGGCCCGGACTATGACGTCGCGAAGGTGCTCGGGAAGATGTTCTTGCTGCTCACCGAGGTGAAGGGGACGCCCGTCGCGGTGGTGAAGGCCGAGCCGCGCGACGCCGAGGCGCTGCGCGGGGCGCACCCGGAGATCACGCCCGGCTATCACATGAACAAGCGGCACTGGATCACGCTGAGCCCCGGCGGGCTCGAGGCCGAATTCGTGCGCGAGCTCGTCACGGACTCCTACCTGCTGGTCGTCGAGACGCTGCCGCGGGCGCGGCGGCCCGTGGATCCACAGACCTTCCTTGCCGCCGAGGGCGGCACCGGCACCTCCTCGACCGACGGGCCGGCGACATGATCGGCCGCGCGCTCCGCGGCACGGGCTGGGTGCTGCTGGTCCTGGGCGTGCTCGGCACCGCGGCGCTGCTCGTGCTGCGGCAGGTCACCGTGATCCACACCTGGCACGAGTACCTCACCGCCGCCGCGTCGTTCATCCCATTGCTCTGGCTGCCGCTGCTGGTCGCGGCGCTAGGACTCGTGCTGCTCCTGCGCGCCCGGTGGCGACTGCTCGCCGCGGCGCTCACCCTCGTGCTCGCAGCGGTGACGGCCTGGCCGATGCTCCCCGCCCCGGAGCGGTCGGACACCCCGCAGGTCGCCCCCGAGGGCACGCTCACCGTGCTCTCGTCGAACATCGAGTACGGCGGCGCCGACATCGACGAGATCACCCGTCTCGCCGAGCAGGGGGTGGACGCGATCGCGCTGCAGGAGGTGACGCCGGAGTTCGAGGAGGCTCTCGAGACGTCGGGCCTGCTGGAGGCCTTCCCGCATCATGTCGGCACCGCCCGCGACGATGCGGGCGGGACGATGCTGCTCTCCCGCACCCCTGTCGAGCTGGTCGACTCCACGGAGGGCACCGTCTTCGACAACCTCCTCGCCACCACGACGGTCGACGGCACGCTCTGGCACCTCGGCGTGATCCACACGGCGCCGCCGCAGATGGGCGCGGAGTCATGGACCGCCGATGCCGCTGCGGTCGGCGAGATGGTCGCGCCGTACGCCGAGGAGAACCTGCTGCTGGTCGGGGACTTCAACGCGATCGCGCAGCATCGCACGATGCGCGAGCTTACGGCCGACGGCTCCCTGCGCTCCCTCGCCGCCCCCGGGCGGGGCCGCGGAGAGGGGCTGTGGGAGCCGACCTGGCCCGTCGGCCGCAGCGTGCCGCCCTTCGCCCGGATCGACCATGCGCTCGTCGGCGCCGGTGTCGAGGGCCCCGTGCCGAGCTATCTGACGATCCCGGGCACCGACCACAAGGCGCTGCGGGTGCAGGTCTCCCCCGCCGTCACGGACGGGGACTGAGCCCTCGCCCGGTCGCCGCGGCGGAGGTCAGCCGCCTGCCAGCAGCCGCTCGGGGACCAGCTCGGCACCCTCGACGTCGGCGAGGAGCGCGGGCGCGATCCGCTCCCCACGGCGGACGATCGTCAGGCCGCCGCGCTCCTCGAGGATGACGAGCTCCACCTCGGCGGGGTCGAGCACTCCCCCGATGCGCAGCCGGTCGTGCAGCCCGGCCTCCGTCAGCCGGCGTCGGCGCAGCGACTCGGCGCGACTGCGGCCCTCGAGCATCACGACGCTCGGGCGGCGGCGCATGGCCGCCGGCAGGACCGGTGCGAGGCGGCGGAACGTCCCCATCAGCGCCTCCATCACCATGAGCGTGTTCAGCACGAGCAGGGCGCCGATCATCGTCGGCGACTCCCCGAGCATCGAGCGGGCGCTGACCCCGCCGACCACGGCGAGCACCACGAAGCTCGCGGTGCTCATCGTCGCCATCAGCCGGGTGCCGGAGAGGTGCACCAGCAGCGAGAAGAACAGGTACAGCACGATCGTGGAGAGCACCACGCCCGCTGCGCCGGTCCAGCTGATACCGAGATAGTCGTGCCAGAGCAGGTCCAGTTCGATCATGCCCACCATCATGGCAAGCGCCTGCCTCCGCCCCTGCGACTCCCCGGCCCTCAGTTCCTCGCGAGGTCGCGCACCGCGCGCTCGAGCACGGGCCGGACCTCGAGGGACGGGTCGACGGTGAGCCGGTGCAGCAGCAGTCCGTCGCACAGTGCCATCAGCGCCCGCGCGGCGGGGACGGGGTCCGGGATGCCGACGTCGGCCGTGATCCGCTCGGTCCAGGTCTCGAAGGCCGCGCGCTGTCTGCGCAGGGGCGCGGCCAGCTCCTCGTCGGCGCCGATCTCGAGGAAGAGCGCGTAGCGGGCGCGGGTGCAGGCGGCGAGGGGGCCGCTCTGCGCCTCGAGCATGCGCGCGAGCAGGTCCGCGAGCTGCGCCGGGGCGGTGAGGTCGGGGAGCGCCGAGGGGTCGGCGTCGGCCCGCTCGCGCTCGGCGATGTGGTCCACGACCCCGGCGAGGAGGGCGCGGCGGGTGCGGAACCAGTTCGAGGTCGAGCCGGCGGGCAGCTCAGCGCGGGCGTCGATCCGGGCGTGGGTGAGCGCGCGGATCCCCTCCTCGCCCAGCAGCGCGACGGCCGCCTCGAGGCTCCGCTCCTTCGTCGTGGCCGCCATGGGCTCCCCTCTTCCTCTGCGCCCGCACTCGATCTACTATGCCCATAGTAGTCCTCGTCCCGAGGACTCCCCCTCGAGGAGCGTCGTCATGAGCGCATCCGAGTCCCTCCCCCTGGCCTCCCCCAAGGACCGCGCCTGGTCCCCGCCGCTCCCTCCGGCCGACGGCATCACCCATCGCAGGATCGCCGCGCCCGGCCTGCGCACCCATCTGGCGGAGTGCGGGCAGGGCGAGCCGGTGCTGCTCCTGCACGGGTTCCCCGAGCACTGGTGGCAGTGGCGGGACGTGGCGACGGGTCTGGCCGCCGCCGGGTACCGCGCCCTGATCCCGGATCTGCGCGGAGCGGGGTGGACGGAGGCGGACTCCCCCGCGCTCGACCGCACCTCCCGACTGCGAGACGTGCTCGCGCTGCTGGACGCCCTGGGGCTGGAGAGCGTGCGGCTGCTCAGCCACGACATGGGGGCGCTCACCGCGATGCAGCTGAGCTACGGGCATCCCGAGCGGGTGCTCTCCGCGGTGCAGCTCTCGGTGCCGCCGGCGTTCTTCGCCTTCTCCCCGCGGATCGTGCCGGGCTTCCGGCACCTGCCGCAGTTCCTGCTCCACCGGCGCGGGACCTCGCTGCGCAGGATCTTCTCCCCCGCCTATGTCGCACGCGGCATGACGGAGGAGGTGAAGGACCGCCACCGCGCGCCGCAGCGGCGCGCGGAGGTCGAGGCCGCCGTCCGCACGCTGCCCTGGCGGCAGATCCTGCCCGAGGCGCTCCGGATGAGCGCCGGGGTCTATCGTCGGCGCCGCCTCGCGGTGCCGACGATGGTGGTCTTCGACCACCAGGACCGCCCCTGGACGGAGCCGGTGGTGCGCCGCATCAGCCGGCATGCACCGCGCTGCGCGGACCGCGTCGAACTCGCCTTCGTCGAGGACGCCGCGCACTTCCTCACCGACGACGCGCCGGAGGAGGTCACCGCGCTCGCGCTGGAGTGGTTCGCACGGACCCGCTGATACCGCGCGCGGCGCGGCGCCGCCGGTCTCAGCGCTGCTCGGCGCGGCGCACCATCTCGTCGATCCAGAGCGGGGCGAAGGGCGAGGTGCATTTCGGCGGGGTCGGGTAGTCCTTCAGCACCTCGAGCCGCTCGCCGATCGCGATGGCGCGCTCGCGCCTGGCCTGGTCGTGGATGCCGATCTCGGCGAGGCACTGGTTCATCGCCCACTGCAGGCGCTCGGGGGCGTCCTTCATCTCCGCCTCGATCTGGTCGAGGAGCGCATCGAGATCGATCCCCTCGGGCGCCTCACCCGCCGGGGTCTTCGCGATCCGGTCGCTGGTGAGCGCCCATCCGGCGCTCGCGACGACGGGGTCGGCGTCGGCGAACCAGGCCTCGCGCAGCGCCTCGCGGTGCGGGCTCTTCTTGACCATGTAGCTGACCAGCCACTCGTGGACCTTCGGCGTCGGCGCCTCGCGCAGCATCGCATCGAGCTCCTCCTCGCCGTACTGCTTCGGTCGGGAGATCAGCAGCGCCAGCAGCTTCGGGGTGGAGTCCTCGGCAGGCGTCTCCCACAGGGCGCGGGCGAGGTCGGACCGGGTCCTCAGCCGCTTCGCGACCGCGCGGAGCTTGGTGAGGTTCACGGCGTGGTCGTCGCCGTGCTTCTCGTTCACCGCGCGCATCCGGTCGTCGGCGAGCGCGGCGAGCTCCTCGTGCAGGGCGGCGACCTCGGCCTCGAGCTCGCCGTCGGTGCGCTGGGTGGCGGCGGCAGTCATGGGCGGTGCTCCTTGCTCGCGGGAGCATCCAGGATACGGCCGAGCGCACACGCCAGCTCCTCGCGAGGCAGGCGGGCATCGAGCCGGTGGACGTGCGGCCGCCCCTCCAGCAGGGCATCGAGCGCGGCGAGGTGCGCCGCGGCGTCGGCAGGGCCGACGTGGCGACCGTTCGCCGCCTGCTCGGGCCGGTCGGGCGCGGCACGGCGGGAGGCGAGGCGCGCGGCGAGGGTCGCCTCGTCGGCCACGAGCGCGGCCTCGACGAAGCGTGCCCCGGCCTCGGCGGCGAGCTGCGCGAGCTGGTCGGGGAAGGCCGGGTGGGCGAGGTACTGGCCGATCAGCACGTCGTGCCCGTCGGCCAGATGCCTGCCCGCGAGCGCGAGGGCGAGGCGCCGTGCCTGGAGCCCGGAGCGGTGCAGGTCCTCCTCCCAGCCGCCGAGGGAGTGCTTCAGCTGGTCGACGTCGAGGGCGAGCGCGAGCGGGCGCCGGGCCGCGAGCAGCGCGGCGAGGGTGGACTTGCCGCTGCCGGGCGCGCCGTTGAGCAGCAGGAGGGCGGGGGCGGTCATCCCGGCAGTCTCTCGCGGATGCCGCGCCGGCGGGCCCGGGACGCGCCTCGGACCCGCCGCCGTCGACCGTCGGCCGGCGCTCTGCCCGCCGCTGCCGGCCGGGTCCTCGGGATCAGCCGACGCTCGCGCGCGGCGCGCCGATGCCCGGATCGATCCTCGGCACCTCGCCCGACCCGGGGCGGATGTCGATGTCGAAGATGTCCAGCGGCAGGTAGACCGTCGCGCAGGCGTTGGGGATGTCGACCACGCCGGAGAACCGGCCCTCGATCGGCGCGGCACCGAGCAGCAGGTAGGCCTGCTCGGCGGACCAGCCGAAGGTGGTCAGGTACTCGATCGCGTGCAGGCACGCCCGCTGGTAGGCGAGGTGCGAGTCGAGATAGCGCTGCTCGCCGTCGAGGGTGACGGAGGTGCCGGAGAAGCTCAGCCACTGCGAGTGCTGCGGGGCGGTGTTCCCGGGCATGAAGATCGCGTTCTCGGCGACGTTGTACTTCTCCATCCCGCCGGGGATCACGTCGACGTGCAGGTCGATGAACCCGCCCATCTCGATGCCGCCGCAGAAGGTGATCTCGCCGTCACCCTGGCTGAAGTGCAGGTCGCCGACGGAGAAGTTCGCCCCGTCCACGAACACCGGGTAGAAGATCCTGGTGCCGCGGGTGAGGTTCTTGATGTCCTGGTTGCCGCCGTTCTCGCGCGGCGGCGCGGTGCGGGCGCCCTCCCCCGCGACCCGGTCGAACTCGCCGTCGGGGACCCCGCCGAGGATCGCGCCGTCCGGCTCGGGCGGCAGGGCGAGTGCCGGCACGCGGTCCGGGTCGGTCGCGATCAGCGCCGCCTCGCGGGAGTTCCACCTCCCCAGCAGCTCCGGCGAGGGGGCGGTGCCCATGAGGCCGGGGTGGATCATGCCGGTGAACTCGACGCCGGGGACGTGGCGGGAGGTCGCCCTCTCGCCGCGGAAGTCCCACACGGCCTTGTAGGCGTCGGGGAACTGGTCGGTGAGGAAGCTGCCGCCGTTGCGCTTGGCGAAGATGCCGGTGTAGCCCCAGCCCTGCCCCGCGAGCGGGCCGTCGTCCTCCTGCGGGATCGGGCCGACGTCGAGGATGTCCACGATCAGCAGGTCGCCGGGCTTCGCCCCCTCGATGCGGAAGGGGCCGGAGAGGGTGTGGACGGTGTGCAGGGGCGCGGTGGCGATGTCCTCGGCGGAGTCGTCGTTCTTGATGTAGCCGTCGAACCACTCGCGGCAGTCCACGCGGAAGGTGTCGCCGGGCTTGACGCTGACGGCCGGCGGGATGTCCGGGTGCCAGCGGTTGTGACCGAGGATCTTCTGCTCGGTGAAGGGCTTCGCGGAGTCGAGGGGGAACACGTTCTGGGGCATGCTTCTCCTTCCACAGCGACGGGTCCGCGGATCGGCCCCGCCGGGTCCTGGGCCGGTCTCAGGGACGCGGCAGCCGCGCGTGGCGCGGGTCCGTCGAGGTGCGGGTCGCGGCGGGGCGGGCCCCGGGGACGCGGTCGACGACGGCGGGTTCGTGGGCGCTGCTCGCGGCGCGGTCCAGCAGCTGTCCGGCGGTCGAGCCGAGCCGGCCGAGGCGCGGGGCGCTCATCCGCCGACGGGCCGGCGCACCGCAGTCGGGGCAGAGGAGGTCCTCGTCGCGGGCGCTGATGGGCACCGAGCGCTCGTACTCGTGCGCGCTCTGGCAGCGGAACTCGTAGATCGGCATCGGACCCTCCTGTCGCCTGCGTCACATCTCCGGGATGGGCCCACCATAGGCAACTCGCGGCGGTTCCGCGACGACTTCGACGACCGGGCGGTCGCCGGGCGGGAGCGCGGCGGGAGCGCGGCGGGAGTCGGGTGGGAGCGGGGCCGGTGCCGGGCTCGGAGCAGGGACCGGGCGGGAGCCGGCTCAGAGCGGGAGCTTGAACCCGAGGTGGCTCGGGGCGTACCCGAGCCGGGTGTAGAAGCGGTGGGCGTCCGTGCGAGCCGCATCGGTGGTGAGCTGGGCGAGCGCGGCGCCGCGCTCGCGCCCCCAGCCATGGACCCACTGCATCAGCGCGGACCCGAGGCCGCTCCCCCGCGCGTCGGCGGCCACGCGCACCGACTCGATCTGCAGGCGCAGCGACCCTCCGCGGGAGAGGGACGGCAGCAGGGTGAGCTGCAGCGTGGCGAGCAGCGCGCCCGCCTCGTCGCGCGCCGCGAGCAGGAGATGCGCGGGATCCTGGTCGATCGCCGCGAAGGCCCGGCGATAGGGGCCGAGCTCCGGGGCCTCCCGCTCCCGGCCCAGCACGTCGTCGGCGAGCAGGGCGACGAGCTCGGGCAGGTCCGCCTCGCGCGCGCGGTGCAGGGCGACGGGGCCGGTGGGGAGGTCCAGGATGTCCAGAGCGGTCATGACGCCATTGTGCGTGTGCCCATCAGGAGGTGGGCACACGCTCCGGGTACCCGTCCTCGGCACAATGGCCCCATGAACGCGTCTCCGTCCTCCGCCACGCCCTTCTCCCCCGGCGCGCCCCGCAGCGCGCAGCTGTCCTTCTCGGACCAGCCGGCCTGGATCGTCGCCGACGAGGTGGTGGGCGGCTGGACCCTCCTGATCGGCGGCGTGGAGCAGTCCCACGTGGACCTCGAGGATCCGACGCGGCTCGTCCACGAATACCTGCACCGGATGGGCAACGTACTGGACCTGGTGCGGCCGGCCGGGGCGCCGCTGCGCATCGCGCACCTCGGCGGCGGGGCGCTGACCCTGGTCCGCTACGTGCAGGCGACCAGGCCCGGCTCCGCGCAGCTGGTGATCGAGATCGAGCGGGAGCTGCCCACCCTCGTCACCACCGCGCTGCCGCTGCCGGAGGGCACGGAGCTCGAGGTGGTCATCGGGGACGCGCGCGAGGAGCTCGCCGCGCTCGGGGAGCGGGAGTTCGACGTGATCGTGCTCGACGTCTTCTCCGGCCGGGACTCCCCCGCGCATCTCGCCGAGGCCGCGTTCCACCGCGAGGCCCTCTCCCGCCTGGGGGCCGACGGGCTGCTGATGGTGAACGTCGGCGACGACGCGGGGCAGCTCTTCCTCGCCGCGCAGGTGCGGGAGCTCGAGGCCGCCGCGGCGGTGGTGGGCGTGCCGGGGGTGTGGACGCTCACCGATGCGCAGCTGCTGACCCGCCCGGCCGACGGGAACATGGTGCTTCTGGCCGGCGGCGCGCTCGCCTCCCCGGCGGTCGAGGACTGGCGCGCAGCCTGGCTCGCGGCCGGGCCGCACCCGGCCGCGGTGCTCGACCCGACCGAGACCGACCGGGCCTTCGGCGCCTCGCGCCCCCGCTCCTGACGGGACGGGACCACCCGGCCCGGGACGACGACGGCCGCCGCCCCGGTGACGGGGCGACGGCCGTCGTGGCGAGGGCGGCTCAGACCAGCTCGATGCGGGCGCCGGGGTCGTTCATCACGATCACCGGGGTCACGGTCGGGTGCCCGGCCGCACGGATCGCGGCGAGGTCGGCGCGCAGCAGCGGCGTGCCGGCGACGACGCGATCACCGGTCGCGACGAGGGTCTCGAAGCCGTGCCCCTTCATCTCCACAGTGTCCAGGCCCACGTGGATCAGCACCTCGACGCCGTCCTCGAGGGTCAGCGCGACGGCGTGACCGGTGGGGAACACGTGGGCGACGGTGCCCTCGGCCGGGGCGAGCACGAGCCCGTCGCTCGGCTCGATCGCGATGCCGGGACCCATGACCCCCTGGGCGAAGGTCGGGTCCGGCACCTGGTCGAGCGGCACCGAGGTGCCCTCGACGGGCCGGCGCAGGCGCACGAGGGAGGAGGCCCGCAGCGCCGTGGCGCTCCCGCCTCCCGCCTCGTCGGCGTCCTGCTCCTCGAGGGCGCGGACGTCCTCCTCGGCGACGGGCCGGTCCGTGCCGCTCATGATCCGCTCCATCGCGTCCTTCACGAACTGGACGGAGGTCCCGTAGATCACCTGGACGGAGTGCCCGCCGGGCTTCATGGTCCCGGCGGCGCCCGCGCGCTTCAGCGCCGCCTCGTCGACCTTGGAGACGTCCGCGAGCTCCATCCGCAGGCGCGTCGCGCAGTTCTCGAGGTCGGTGATGTTCGAGGCGCCGCCGAGGGCGGCGAGGAAGGCGGTCGCGGTCGCGGCGTACCTGCCGTCGCTCGCGGCGTCCTCCCCCTCGACCCGGCCGTCGAAGGAGTCGTCGCGGCCGGGGGTCTTCAGGTCGAACCTGAGGATGATCCAGCGGAAGGCGAGGAAGTAGACGGCGAACCAGAAGATTCCCATCAGCGGGATCGCCCACGGGTTCTGCGCCATGGGGTTCACCCAGCCGAGGACCAGGTCGATGAACCCGCCGGAGAAGCCGAAGCCCATCCGCACCGGCAGCAGCGCGCTGATCGCCATGGAGATGCCGGTGAACAGCGCGTGGAGCACGTACAGGCCGGGGGCGAGGAACATGAACGCGAACTCGAGCGGCTCGGTCACGCCCACGAAGAACGCGGCGACGGCGCTGGAGAAGAGCACGCCCGCGGCGACCTTGCGCCGCGAGGTCCTCGCGGTGACGTACATGGCCAGGGCCGCACCGGGCAGTCCGAACATCATGATCGGGAAGAAGCCGGTCATGTACTGGCCGGTGACGCCGTAGGTGCCGGAGCCGTCCAGGAAGTTGCCCAGGTCGTTGATGCCGGCCACGTCGAACCAGAACACGGAGTTCAGCGCGTGGTGCAGTCCCAGCGGGATCAGCAGGCGGTTCAGGAAGCCGTAGAGGCCCACGCCCACCGGCCCGAGCGTCAGGATGAACTCGCCGAAGGCGACCAGCCCGCCGAAGGCCAGCGGCCAGACGAAGAACAGCACGAGCGCGAGCACGAGCGAGAGGCCCGCGGAGACGATCGCGACGGAGCGGCGACCGGAGAAGAAGGCGAGGGCGTCCGGCAGCTCGGTCTCCTTGAAGCGGTCGTAGGACCAGGCGCCGATGAGGCCGCACAGGATGCCCACGAAGACGTTCTCGAGGTTCGAGAAGGCGAGGTCCACCTCCGCCTCGTCGATGCCCTGGAACAGGGCGACGTTCTCAGCGGACAGGAGCGTGGTCACCACCAGCCAGGAGACGAGGCCGGCGAGGGCGGAGGTGCCGTCGGGCTTGGTGGCCATGCCGAGCGAGACGCCGATCGCGAACAGCAGCGGCAGGTTGTCCAGGAGCGCGCCGCCGGCGGTCTGGAAGAACACGCCGACGAGGTTCGCGTCGTTCCCGGTGGCGGTGAGGATCCAGTAGCCGATGCCGCTGAGGATCGCGGCGACGGGGAGGACGGCCACGGGCAGCATCAGCGATCTGCCCAGGCGCTGGAAGAACTTCATCGTTGCCTCTCGGAGGTGGGGCACGACGGAGCCCGCGGCGGGGCCGCGGGGCGGGGCGCGCCCGGTGTTGTCAGGGTCGGTGCGGGGCGCGGTGGGTCCCGCTCCCGGGTCCGGGATCGCGCCGACGTGCGATGGCGGCGCGGCAGGACCTGCCAGGTGCCCGTCGGACCGGCGGCGTCGCCGAGCAGGGTCCCGGTGCGGGGGCCGACGGCATTCTCGGGCCGCGTGGACGCTATCACGCCGGCGTCCCCGGCCCCGACGGCCGGCTCCGGGGCCGGCACGCACTCGCCGGCTCCCTCTCTTGATGTGCATACAACTGCAGTCCGTCAGCACGGAGATCCTCGCGACCCTCGCCGGAACGCCCCCTCTCTGCATACACTCATGCCATGCGGGCCAGTGACCGCGCCTACACGGCGCTGCGCGAGGAGATCATCGACGGCTCCCTCGCGCCCGGCGCCGTGCTGGGCGAGGTCGAGCAGTCCCGGCGCCTGGGCCTGTCCCGCACCCCGCTGCGCGAGGCCCTGGCCCGGCTGGTCTCCGACGGGCTCGCCGAGCCCGCCGCGGGCCGGGGGATCGTCGTCACCGCCGTCTCCCTCGAGGAGGCCGCTCCGCTGTTCGACCTCCGCATCGCGCTGGAGACCCTCGCCGCCCGTCGAACGGCGGAGCGCATAGCACGGTCCGACGGGACGTCCGGTGCGCGGGGCGGGGCCGACGCCTTCGCCGCTCTCGCCGACCGCTTCGCGCAGGCGCGCGGCCTCCTCGCCGCCGGCACCGACCCCACGGCCTACTACGCCCTGACCCGCGAGCTCGACGCCGCGCTGGACACCGCCTGCGGGAACGCCTATCTCGCCGAGTCCCTGCGCGGTCTCCGCCTGCACCTGGGCCGGCTGCGACGGCTGGCGCGCAACTCCCCGGACCGCCTCGCCGACTCCGCCCGCGAGCACGCCGACATCGCCCGCGCGATCGCCTCGGGGGATCCCGAGCTCGCCGCGGCGAGCACCCTCGTCCACCTCCGCCGCGCCCTCGCCCACCTGCAGGGCGCCGGCATCCCCACCGACTCCACCGCACTCGCCGCATCCGCCGAACCCGCCCACCAGGAGGCCACCGCATGATCGACCACGACGTCCGCGTCCACCGCTCCGAGGAGAACCTCGCCCACGAGGACCAGCTGGCCTGGAAGATGGCGCAGGTCGCCGTCGACCCGGCCGAGGTCGAGCCCGAGGTCGCCGAGATGGTGATCAACCGCGTCATCGACAACGCCGCCGTCGCCGTCGCCTCCCTCGCCCGCGCCCCGATCGTCTCCGCCCGCGCCCAGGCGCTCAGCCATCCCGTCCCCGCCGGCGGCACCGGCTCGAGCGTCTTCGGCCTCGAGACGCGCACCTCCCCCGAATGGGCCGCCTGGGCCAACGGCGTCGCCGTGCGCGAGCTCGACTACCACGACACCTTCCTGGCCGCGGACTACTCCCACCCCGGCGACAACATCCCGCCGCTGCTGGCCGTCGCCGAGCACGCCGGCCGCACCGGCGCCGAGCTGCTGCGCGGCATCGCCACCGGCTACGAGCTGCAGGTGGACCTGGTGCGCGCGATCTGCCTGCACGAGCACAAGATCGATCACGTCGCCCACCTCGGCCCGTCGGCCGCCGCCGGGATCGGCACGCTGCTGGGCCTTCCCGCGGAGACGATCTTCCAGGCGATCGGGCAGGCGCTGCACACCACCACTGCCACCCGCCAGTCCCGCAAGGGCGAGATCTCCACCTGGAAGGCGCACGCCCCCGCCTTCGCCGGGAAGATGGCCGTGGAGGCGGTGGACCGCGCGATGCGCGGCCAGACCTCCCCGGTCCCGATCTACGAGGGCGAGGACGGGGTGATCGCCTGGCTGCTGGGCGGCCCGGACGCCCGCTACATGGTGCCGCTGCCCGGGCCCGGCGAGGCCAAGCGCTCGATCCTGGACACCTACACCAAGGAGCACTCGGCCGAGTACCAGGCGCAGGCCTGGATCGACCTGGCACGGCGCCTGCATGCCGAGCACCCCGAGCTCGCCGACCCCGCGAACGTCGACTCGATCCTGCTGCGCACCTCTCACCACACCCACTTCGTGATCGGCTCGGGCGCGAACGACCCACAGAAGTACGACCCGACCGCATCCCGCGAGACGCTCGACCACTCGATCCCGTACATCTTCACGGTCGCCCTGCAGGACGGGACCTGGCACCACGTCGATTCCTACGCCCCCGAGCGCGCCGCCCGCGAGGACACCGTCGCGCTGTGGCAGAAGGTCACCACCGAGGAGGACGCGGAGTGGACCCGCCGCTACCACTCCCTGGACCTCACCGAGAAGGCCTTCGGCGGCGAGGTCGTGATCACACTGGCCGACGGCACGACGCTGCGCGACGAGATCGCGGTGGCCGATGCGCACCCCCAGGGCGCCCGCCCCTTCGCCCGCGCGCAGTACGTCGACAAGTTCCGCAGCCTCGCCGACGGCGTGCTCGAGGAGCGCGAGATCGCCCGCTTCCTCGACGCCGCGGAGAACCTCGCCGAGCTGCCCGCCGGGGAGCTGCACCGCCTGAACGTCCTGGCCGCGCCCGGCGTGCTCGACCCGTCGGCCGCCCCGAAGGGACTGTTCTGATGCTGTCCTCGACCCGCACCCCCGCCCAGAAGCGCCAGGACTTGCGCTCCCTGCTCACCCCCGGTGCGGCCGCCCCGTTCCCCGGCGCGTTCACGCCGTTGTCCGCGAAGCTCATCGAGGAGAAGGGCTTCCCAGGCGCATACATCTCAGGAGCCGTGATCGCGAACGAGCTGGGCCTGCCGGACACCGGCCTGACCACCCTCAGCGAGGTCGCCGCGCGCGGCGCCCAGATCGCCCGCGCCACCGACCTTCCCTGCCTGATCGACGCCGACACCGGCTTCGGCGAGCCGATGAACGTGGCCCGCACGAGCCAGGAGCTCGAGGACGCGGGGCTCGCGGGCTGCCACATCGAGGACCAGGTCAACCCCAAGCGCTGCGGGCACCTGGACGGCAAGACCATGGTCGACCTCGACACGGCGACCAAGCGGATCCGCGCCGCCGCCGACGGCAGGCGCGACCCCGGCTTCCTGGTCATGGCCCGCACCGATCTGCGTGCGACCGACGGCCTGCCCGCCGCGATCGACCGGATGAAGGCGCTGGTGGACGCGGGAGCCGAGGCGATCTTCCCCGAGGCGCTGGCGGACCTCGGCGAGTTCGAGCAGGTCTGCGCGGCGCTGGACGTCCCGGTGCTGGCGAACATGACCGAGTTCGGGAAGTCCCAGCTGCTCACCCGCGAGCAGCTCGCCGAGGCGGGCGTCGCGATGGTGATCTATCCGGTCACCCTGCTGCGCGCCGCGATGGGCGCGGCCGAGCGGGTGCTGGAGACGATCCTGGAGACCGGCACGCAGGAATCCCGTGTCCCGGAGATGCTCACGCGTGCGCGGCTGTACGAACTGGTGGACTATGAGTCCTACAGCCGCTTCGACGCCTCGGTCTTCAACTTCGAGGTCCCCGCCGCGCACGGCACCGACCCGCACGCCCCCGACCGGACACCGCCGTCGACGAAGGAGTGAGCCCCATGAACCACGCCACCGACACCTCCGAGATCAGGAAGGGCCTGAACGGCGTCGTCGCCGACGTCTCCGCGATCTCGAAGGTGAACCCCGAGACCAACTCGCTGCTCTACCGCGGCTATCCCGTCCCGCAGCTCGCCGCGACGCAGTCCTTCGAGGCGGTCGCCCATCTGCTGTGGACCGGGGAGCTGCCCGACGCGGACGAGCTCACCGCGCTGCAGGGACGTTTCCGCGCCCACCGCGACCTCGACCCGACGGTCAAGCAGGCCCTCGATGCGCTGCCGACGACCTGCCACCCGATGGACTCGGTGCGCACGGCCGTCTCGGTCCTCGGGGCACGAGATCCCGAGGCCGACGACTCCTCTCCCGGGAGCGAGCTCGCCAAGGCCGAACGGCTCACTGCGCAGCTGCCGGCCGTGATCGCCTACGAGCAGCGTCGGCGCCGCGCCGGCGGACCGACCGAGCCGGTCCCGGCCCGCGAGGACCTCGACCACTCCCGGAACTTCCTGTGGATGACCTTCGGCGAGGAGGCGGCGCCGGAGGTGGTCGACGCCTTCCGCGTCTCGCTGATCCTCTACGCCGAGCACTCCTTCAATGCCTCGACCTTCACCGCGCGCGTGATCACCTCGACCCTCGCCGACCTCCACTCGGCCGTGACCGGGGCGATCGGCGCGCTCAAGGGCCCGCTGCACGGCGGGGCGAACGAGGCGGTCATGCACACCTTCGACGAGATCGGGATCCGGCCCGAGGAGTCCGGCGCCGAAGCGAAGGAGCGGGCGAAGGCCTGGATGGAGGACGCGCTCGCGCAGAAGAAGAAGGTGATGGGCTTCGGCCACCGCGTCTACAAGCACGGCGACTCGCGCGTGCCCACCATGAAGCAGGCGCTGGACGCGATGATCGCCCACACCGGCCGCGACGAGATCCTGGGCCTGTACGACGGGCTCGAGCAGGCGATGGACGAGGCCAAGGGCATCAAGCCGAACCTCGACTATCCCGCCGGTCCCGTCTACCACCTGATGGGCTTCGACACCGAGCTGTTCACGCCGCTGTTCATCGCGGCGCGGGTGACCGGGTGGACGGCCCATGTGATGGAGCAGCGGGCGTCGAACGCGCTGATCCGTCCGCTGTCGCAGTACGACGGGGTGGATGAGCGGCCGGTCCCCGGCGCCTGATCCGGCCTGCGCCGCGAGGCGTGGCGCTCAGGCGCCGGGGAGGTCGGGCAGGGCCGCGGCGGCTGCGCGGATGTGCTCCGCCGTCAGTCTCGCGGCCTCCTCCGACTCCCCCGCCCGGAGCGCGTCGAGGATCTGCCGGTGCTGGGCGCGGAGCATGCCGGCCATCGCGTCCCAGTCCTCGACCTTGGTGAAGGCCTCGAGGATCGGCGCGCGCAGCGAGGCGCGGATCGCCCCGGTCATCTCCGCGAACAGCGCATTGCCCCCGGCGCGGGCGATCGCGACGTGGAACTCGGTGTCCGCGTCGTTGAAGTCCTCTCGGCTCGCACCGGGGCGGTCCATCCTCGCCAGGAGCTGCTCGAGCTCCGCGAGCGCCTCCGCGTCCGCGCGCTCCGCGGCGAGCGCGGCGCTGGCCCGTTCGAGCAGGACCCTCGTCTCGACCACGTCGTGAACGGGGAAGTTCGCGAGGGCGACGTGCAGTCGCAGGAAGCGCTCGAGGGCGGCGCGGGGCAGCGCGGCGACGAAGGTGCCGGCCCCGCGTCCGGAGCCGACCTCGGAGCGGAGCACCCCGTGGGCCTCGAGCACCCGGATCGCCTCGCGCACCCCGGTGCGGCTCACCTGCAGCCGGGAGGCGAGCTCCCGCTCGGGCGGGAGCAGGTCCCCGACGGCCAGCGCACCGCTCATGATCTGGTCCTCGATCGCGTCGATCACCAGCTCGTGGGTGCTGCGACGGGACACGGGTCCCCAGGCCGCGCCGCCGGCTCCGGCCGTGCTCCGATGCGGTCCGACCTCCGAGTGGTGCGCGTTCTCGACCATGGGCCCGTTCTAGCACAGCCGGCTCTGCGCGCGCACGGCCCCTCTCTCCGACGGCCCGCGCTCGACGAGTCCCGCCCCGAGCCCGTCCCGTCCGGGACTCCCCGGGGCTTGCCTCGCCGCCGCCCTGGCCCTACCATCGCAGTGTGGTCGGACCACACCGTGGTCCCCCGCTCCCACTCCCCTCACGACTCACCAGGCACGACATCGACGACGATGCAGTGCAGCACCGCCGCTGACGTGCCTCGGAGGTTCCCATGTACACCCCAGACCTCGCACCGCTGGCCGGCAGCCTGATGCTGTCCTCGCTCGTCGCGATCCTCCCCCTGCTGACGATCTTCGTGACCCTCGGCGTGCTGCGCTGGAAGGCCCACTGGGCGGGCCTGTCCGCGCTCGCCGTCGCCGGCCTCGTCGCCGCGCTCGTCTACGGCATGCCCCTGGACCTCGTCGCCCTCTCCGCCTCTCAGGGCTTCGCCTTCGGCCTCTTCCCGATCATGTGGATCGTGCTCAACGCGATCTGGCTGTACGAGCTCACCGTCCGCAGCGGACGCTTCGAGGACCTCCGCCTGGTCATCGACAAGATCTCCGACGACCCCCGGGTCCAGGCCATCATCATCGCCTTCTGCTTCGGCGGCCTGCTCGAGGCCCTCGCCGGCTTCGGCGCCCCCGTCGCGATCACCGGCGTGATGCTGATGGCCGTCGGCTTCACGGCGATGCGCGCCGCGACCGTGGTGCTCATCGCCAACACCGCCCCGGTCGCCTTCGGCGCGATCGCGATCCCGATCATCACCGCCGGCAACCTCACCGGCATCCCCTACCAGCACATCGGCGCGATCATCGGACACCAGGCGCCGTTCCTCGCCGCCGTGGTGCCGCTGTTCCTGGTGCTGCTGGTCGACGGCCGACGCGGGGTGCGCCAGCTGTGGCCGCTCGCGCTCGTGGTCGGCCTCGTCTTCGCGATCAGCCAGTACCTCTCCTCGAACTTCATCTCCGTCGAGCTCACCGACATCATCGCCTCCCTCGCCGGGCTCGGCGCCGCGGTGCTCATGCTGCGCGTGTGGACGCCCGTCGGCGGCGCGGATGCGCTGGCGAACATGCACCGCGAGCGCGAGACCGAGCAGGCCGACGCCCCGCAGGACGCGACCGGCGGCGGCGCGGTCGCCACCCGCACCCGACCCGACACCGCCCTGACCCCGGGCCGCGTGCTGATGGCCCTGTTCCCCTACCTGCTGGTGATCCTGGTCTTCTCCGCCTCGAAGCTGGTGCCCGCGCTGAACGCCTTCCTCGCCTCGACGGATCTGAAGATCCACTGGCCCGGCTTGGACGGCCGGGTGCTCACCGCCGCCGGGGAGGTCTCCACCAGCACCGTGTACACCCTCCAGTGGCTCTCCTCGCCGGGCACCCTGCTGCTGCTCACCGGGATCGTGGTGGCGCTCGTCTACCGACTCAGCGCGCGGGACGCCGTCGACGTGTACGCCACCAACCTCGTGAAGATGCGCTGGTCGATCCTCACCGTCGCCGCGGTGCTCGCGCTCGCCTACGTCATGAACCAGTCGGGCCAGACGATCACCATCGGCACATGGATCGCCGGCACCGGCGCCGCCTTCGCCTTCCTCTCCCCGATCCTGGGCTGGCTCGGCACCGCGGTCACCGGCTCGGACACGAGCGCCAACGCCCTGTTCGCGACGCTCCAGCAGACCGCCGCCGAGAAGGCCGGCCTCGATCCGGCGCTGCTGGTGGCCGCGAACACCTCCGGCGGCGTGGTCGGCAAGATGATCAGCCCCCAGAACCTCACCATCGCGGCCACGGCCGTGGGCCTGGTCGGTCAGGAGTCCGCGATCTTCCGCCGTGTGATCTGGTGGAGCCTCGGCATGCTCGTCGCGCTGTGCCTGCTGGTCGGGCTGCAGTCGAACGTGCTGTCCTGGATGATCCCCGCCCCCTGACCCGCTCCCGCACGCCCGATACGACCGTCCGACACGAAGGAGGACCCATGGTCCAGCGTCAGATCCCCCGCCCCTCCGAGCTCCTCGAGCTCATGAAGTTCAAGAAGATCGACCTCGACCCCAAGCGGCGACGGCTCTCCTCGGCGCTCACGATCGAGGACCTGCGCACGATCGCGAAGCGTCGCACTCCCGCCGCGGCCTTCGACTACACCGACGGCGCCGCCGAGCGGGAGATCTCGATGCGCCGTTCCGTCGAGGCCTTCGAGGACATCGAGTTCCACCCCTCGATCCTGAACGACGTCTCCTCGGTGGACACCACCACCCAGATCCTCGGCGGAAGCTCCGCGCAGCCCTTCGGCATCGCCCCCACCGGCTTCACCCGCCTGATGCAGACCGAGGGCGAGATCGCAGGTGCCTCGGCGGCCGGCGAGGCCGGTATCCCCTTCACCCTCTCGACGCTGGGCACGACTTCGATCGAGCACGTCAAGGAGGCGAACCCGCTGGGTCGCAACTGGTTCCAGCTCTACGTGATGCGCCAGCGGGAGATCTCCTACGGCCTGGTCGAGCGCGCGGCCGAGGCGGGCTTCGACACCCTCTTCTTCACGGTGGACACCCCCGTGGCCGGTGCGCGGCTGCGCGACTCCCGCAACGGGTTCTCGATCCCGCCGCAGCTCAGCCTCGGCACCGTCGTCAACGCGATCCCGCGCCCCTGGTGGTGGTGGGACTTCCTGACCACGGCGAAGCTCGAGTTCGCCTCCCTCTCGGAGACCGGCGGCACCGTCGGGGAGCTGCTGAACTCCGCGATGGATCCCTCGATCGACTTCGAGGACCTCGCCGAGATCCGGAAGATGTGGCCCGGGAAGTTCGCGGTCAAGGGGGTCCAGACCCTCGAGGACGCGAAGAAGCTCGCCGACCTCGGCGTCGACGCGGTCGTGCTCTCCAACCACGGCGGCCGCCAGCTGGACCGCGCCCCCGTGCCCTTCCATCTTCTGCCCGAGGTGTCCCGCGAGATCGGCAAGGACGTCGAGATCATCCTGGACACCGGCATCCGCAGCGGTGCCGACATCGTCGCCGCGATCGCGCTCGGCGCCGACTTCACGATGATCGGCCGCGCCTACCTCTACGGGCTCATGGCCGGCGGCAAGGAGGGCGTGGACCGCACCATCGAGATCCTCGCGAGCCAGGTCGAGCAGACCATGAAGCTGCTGCAGGTCCCCACCCTCGCCGATCTCGGCCCCCAGCACGTCACGCAGCTCAGCCGTCTCACCCGCCTGGGCGAGGAGGAGAGCCGCCCCCGGGTGCTCTGACCGCCCCGCCGCCCGTGTACATCTGCGGCGCGGAGTCCTAGGGTCGGGCCATGACCGACGACGCCGCCCCTGCCGCTCCCTCCCCCGCCGACCAGCACGCCCCGGACATCAAGCCGCGCAGCCGCACGGTCACCGACGGCCTCTCCGCCACCACCTCCCGCGGCATGCTGCGCGCGGTGGGGATGGGCGATGCGGACTGGGACAAGCCCCAGATCGGCATCGCGAGCTCCTGGAACGAGATCACCCCCTGCAACCTGTCGCTGGACCGGCTGGCCCGGGCCGCGAAGGAGGGCGTGCACTCCGGCGGCGGGTACCCGCTCCAGTTCGGCACCATCTCGGTCTCCGACGGGATCTCGATGGGGCACGAGGGCATGCACTATTCCCTCGTCTCCCGCGACATCATCGCCGACAGCGTCGAGACCGTGATGCTCGCCGAGCGGCTCGACGGCTCGGTGCTGCTGGCCGGCTGCGACAAGTCCCTGCCGGGGATGCTGATGGCCGCGGCGCGGCTCGACCTCGCGAGCGTCTTCGTCTACGCGGGCACGATCATGCCCGGGCGTGCCTCGCTCTCCGACGGCACCGAGAAGGACGTGACGATCATCGACGGCTTCGAGGCCGTCGGCGCCTGCGCCCGCGGGCTGATGAGCAGGGAGGACGTCGGCCGGATCGAGCGCTCCATCTGCCCGGGCGAGGGCGCCTGCGGCGGCTTCTACACCGCGAACACCATGGCGACTGTCGCGGAGTCGATCGGCATGTCGATCCCCGGCTCGGCCACTCCCCCGTCGGCCGATCGTCGCCGCGACGCCGACGCGCGCCGGGCGGGCGAGGCCGTGGTGGGGATGCTGAGGCAGGGCATCACGACCTCCGACATCATGACCAAGGCCGCCTTCGAGAACGCGATCAGCGTGGTGCAGGCCTTCGGCGGCTCGACCAACGCGGTGCTGCACCTTCTCGCGATCGCGCACGAGGCGGGCGTGGACCTCACCCTCGAGGACTTCGCCCGGATCGGCGCGAAGGTGCCGCACCTCGCGGACCTCAAGCCCTACGGCCGCTACGTCATGAACGACGTCGACCACGTGGGCGGCATCCAGGTCGTGATGAAGACGCTGCTGGACGAGGGCCTGCTTGACGGGGACTGCCTGACCGTCACCGGCCGCACGATCGGCGAGAACCTCGAGGTCCTCTCGCCCCGCCCGGCCGACGGGACCGTGCTGCGCCCGGCGTCCGCGCCGATCGCCCCGACCGGCGGGATCACGATCCTGCACGGCTCGCTCGCCCCGGAGGGCGCGGTGGTGAAGTCCGCCGGCTTCGAGGAGGACGTCTTCGAGGGGACCGCGCGCGTGTTCGAGCGGGAGCAGCAGGCGCTGGACGCGCTGAACGACGGCACGATCGACCACGGCGACGTGGTGGTGATCCGCTACGAGGGCCCCAAGGGCGGGCCGGGCATGCGCGAGATGCTCGCGATCACCGGCGCGATCAAGGGCGCCGGGCTCGGCAAGGACGTGCTGCTGATGACCGACGGCCGCTTCTCCGGCGGGACGACGGGCCTGTGCGTCGGCCACATCGCCCCGGAGGCGGTGGACGGCGGCCCGATCGCCTTCGTGCGCGACGGGGACCGGATCCGTCTGGACGTCGGCGCGGGCACCCTCGACCTGCTGGTCGACGAGGCGGAGCTCGCCGCGCGCCGGGAGGGCTGGGAGCCGCTGCCGCCTAAGTTCACCAAGGGCGTGCTGGGCAAGTACGTGAAGCTCGTGAAGTCCGCCTCCCGCGGCGCGATCCTCGGGGACTGAGCGGGGCGAGGACGGCTCAGGGCTCGGCGACGAGCAGCACGAGGGACCCCTCGTAGCGCGGCAGGGTGCGCAGCGCGCCATGACGGGCGTCCCAGGTCCCGTCGAGCAGGTCCCCGGCGAGCTCCCGGGTGAAGCGGTCGATCACCGCGGGCTCGACGAGGCTCCAGGCCGAGCAGGCGCGCTGCGCCTCGGCATCGAGCAGGTGCTCGGGCCGTCCGAAGTAGGCCTCGGTGAACCCGTCGGTGCAGCCCTGCGGGATGAGCACGGTGCTGACCGAGATGCTGCCGCCGAGCCCGTCGGCGAGCGCGTCCGGCGACGGGTAGCGGCGCGCCTCGACCTCGAGCACCTCCGGCGCGTACTCCCGCACCCAGAACTCCTCGACGCGGGTCGGGTCACAGGTGAGGATCACGACCGGGCCGCGCGTCACGCGGCGCAGCTCGGCGAGGCCCGCAGGAAGGTCCCGCCACTGGTGGACGCTGAAGGTGGTCATGGCGGCGTCGAAGGAGTCGTCGGCGAAGGGCAGCTGCTCGGCGGTCGCGTCCACGGCCGGGGACAGGTGGGCGGGGCGCTGGGCGCGCATCATCGCGGAGGGCTCGACGGCGGTGACCTCTCGGTCCGTCGGCTCGTAGGAGCCCGCCCCGGCGCCGACGTTCAGCACGGTGCGCGCCTCGCCGAGCGCCTGGGTGATCACGGACGCGAGCCGCGGGTCGGGGCGTCGGTAGCGGGAGTAGGTGGACCCGAGGGCGCCGTAGTCCGCGTCTCCCGCGCTGCCGTCCTGCATGCGCTGCGTCATGGGTGTCAGCCTAGTGAGGGGAGCGGGCGTGCACGGCGGCATGGGGTCGCGCGCCCGGGTCCGTGCGCGTCTCGACGTCGAGGACCTCGAGCCCTGCCTCCTCCACGAGCTCGGTCATCCGGCCGGCGGGCCAGTGCTGCGCCGGCGCGACGGCGTGGTCGAAGGGCTCCTGCCGCGCCCCGTCGAAGAACCCCAGCAGCAGGGTCCCGCCGGGACGCAGGGCCCGGTGCAGCGCACCGAGGGCGCCGGGCATCTCCGCGGGCTCGAGATGGATCAGCGAGTACCAGGCGAGGATCCCGCCCCAGGCGCCCGGATGCCCATCGAGGTCGGCGAGCGCGGCGCGGCGGAAGACGGTGCCTGGATGGCGGTCCCGGGCGCTCCGCACGAACTCCGCCACCGGGTCCCAGCCCTCGACCTCGAGGCCGAGCGCCGCGAGGTGCGCGGTCCAGTGTCCGGGGCCGCAGCCGAGATCGAGCAGCGGCCCACAGGCCGTGCGGGCCCAGGTCTCGATCCGTCGGACGTCCGCAGGGGCCATCGCCTCGACGCTGCCGAGCAGCGCGGTGTACTCCTCGGCGCGGCGGGCGTAGGCCTCGAGCACTGTCATCCCGACGAGCGTAGGTGAGGCGCGGCCCCTCACCTCGGCGCCACGACGGTGATGGTCCCGCGCTCCCCGTCGACGCGCACCTCGGCACCCTCCTCGAGCCGCTCCATCGCCTCCGGCACGGCGAGCACGGCGGGGATGCCGACCTCCCGGGCCACGATCGCCGCGTGGGAGAGCATCCCTCCGGTCTCGGTGATCACGGCGGCGATCAGCGGGAAGAGCGGGGTCCAGGCCGGATCGGTGCTGCGGGCGAGCAGCACGTCGCCGGGACGGACCCGGGAGAGCTCCGCGACGGAGCGCAGCAGTCGCACCGTGCCGGTCGCCGACCCGCCGCTCGCCCCGACCCCGCGGAGCACGGTGCCCGTCCCGTCGCCGCGCGGCCGCTCGTCCGTCGGCTCGGGGAGGGCGGCGGTGAGCGGACGGGCCTGGAGCAGGTGCACGCCCGCTGCGTCGACGGCCCATTCGAGGTCGACGGGGCCGCCCAGGTGCTCCTCGACGCGTCGGCCGAGCGCGTCGATCTCGAGCACGCGGTCCTCGCCGAGCGGTGCCCGGTCCCGGAGCGCGGCGGGCAGCGGCTCGCGGAGCACCCGGGCCTCTCGCCGCACCGCGAGGAGGTCGCGTGATCCCGGGCGGTGGGTGCGGGACCCGTCGTCGCGGAGCTCCCACCTGTCCGGGGTGACGGCGCCGCCGACGAGGCTATCCCCGAGTCCGTGGACGGCCTCGAGCACGCGGCGCTCCCCGGTGAACAGCACGCCGGCGGCGTCGGCGTCGACGAGCACCTGGACGAGCACGGCCATGCCGTCGGCGTCGTCCTCTCCGGTGTCGGGACGTGGGTCGAGACGTCGTGGCGACCACCAGGACGCCCAGCAGCGCACCACCGCCTCCGCCACCGCCTCGGGACCGCGGACGCCCAGGACGGTCTCGTGCAGGCCGGCGCCGGCGGTCTCGGGCGAGTCCTCGGTCGTGGCGGAGGAGCGCACGGCGACCGGGGTGTCGCGTCCGCCCGGGAGCGCGTCCAGCGCATCGGCGAGCTCGGCGCGCAGCACGGCGTCCGCGCCCTGGGCGACGAGTCGATCGCGGATCTCCGTCCCGCTCGCACCGGGTGCTCCGCAGACCGCGAGGTGGCGCTCGACCTCGGACAGCGTCACCACGAATCCCGCGGGCACCGGGAATCCGGCCCGACGGAGCCCTGCGAGCGGCGCGGCCTTGCCGCCGAGCTCCGCCCGTGTCTCCTCCCCGAGCATCGGCAGCCTCATGCGGTGTCGTCCTCGAGATGGGAGCGGTCGTTGACGCAGAGGAGCATGGGCAGCTCGTCCTGCTCGAGCACGATCGTGGTCAGCGCGGTGTTCTCGATCCTCCCCAGCGACATCCAGCTCACCGGGGGCGCCCCGAGGGCCTCGCGCACCAGCCACGAGACCTGGAACGCGTGCGTGACCAGGAGCTCCTCGGTGGAGCGTGCCCCGGGCGGGTGAGGGCGCAGGAAGCGGTCCGCGAGCTGTCCGGCGAGCTCGTGCCCGGCCGCTGCCTCCTCCTCGTCGATGCCGTCGAAGAAGGCCGCGCGGCGCGGGCTCAGCGAGTCGAGGTCGGGCACGAAGGGCACCGCGTCGACGAGCTCGGGGGCCTCGTCGACCAGCAGACCTCGGCGCCCCTCGGCGAGCACGGCGGCGCTGTCGACGGCGCGCGGCAGCGGCGAGTGCCAGATGACGTCGAGCGGGACGTCGGCGAGCCGCCGACCGAGGGCGCGGCACTGGGAGCGTCCCTCCTCGGTCAGCGCTCCGAGGGCGTCGGCCCGGCCGTGGCGGACGATGTGCAGGGTGCGGGTGGGCATCTCAGCGCTCCTCGGGACGGGATTCGGGCAGTCGCTCGCGGCCGAGGGTGGACAGCAGGTCCTGATGCAGCTCCGCCCAGACCGTGTGGCACGAGAGGATCCCGATGCCGGCGATCCAGCGGAGGTCCCCGTCGCGGGCACGGCGCAGAGCGAGGCCGTACTGCGCGGGGAAGCGTCCGAATCGCGGCAGCCTCGCGGCGAGCGGCGCGATGACCTCCTGCAGCGCGGAGCCGAGGCGCTCCAGCGTGTCCAGCAGCTCCTGCGGCGGGGCCGTCGACGGTGCGGCGCGCTGCCAGTCGGAGACGACGCGGACCATCTCGTCGTTGATGCCCTGCTCGAAGTCCTCCAGCACGGTGCGGAGCGTCTCCTGAGCGTCCGCGGCTTCGAGGTCGTCGGCGAGGAGCTCGCGGAGGCGGGCGTGCCCCGCGGCGGTCAGCACCAGGGATCGGCTCGACCCGAACTCGACGGTCTCCACCTGCCCGGAGGCCTGCGCGGTGCGCACCAGGTCCTCGATGAGGTCGGTCGGGAGGAGGATCCTCTCGGCGTCGGCGGTGCCTGCCAGGCGCAGGGACTGCAGCGTGAGCAGCTCGGGCACGGAGCGGTGCCGGGTCATGCTCGCCTCTCCTCGAGCCGCCGGCTGCGCTGCTGCGCCGCCTGGGCGGAGCGCAGCCCGAGATCCTCCGCGATCTCCGTCCAGGTCATGCCCTCGGCACGGGCGCTGAGCAGGAGGGCGGTCTCGAGCGTGTCGAGGTCGGAGCGTGCGGCGTCCAGCAGCCGGAGCGCGGCGCGCAGCTCGTCGGTGCGGTCGCTGCCGGCCCGGCCGCCCGCTCGATGCAGCGCGTGCCGCAGGAGCAGCGCATCCTCGGCAGGGGCCGACGAGTGCTGCCAGGGCATACGAGGCAGGTCGGCGCCGCCGGCGTCGAGCAGGGCGCGGCGGGCCTCGCCCTCGGGATCAGGTGACTGTCGCATGGTGCCATGCTCGGAGTTCAACACTTCGTTGTCAACCATCTGTTGATGCGCGGCATCCCCGAGCGGCGGCGAGGACGAGCAGCGCGGCAGGGACCAGGACGAACAGGAACCCGCTGGGTCCGAGGATCCACACGCAGCCCAGGGCCCAGAGCCCGAGCACGGGCCCGAACGCGGCGGGCGCTCGCCCTCCCTGCCTCCCCAGACGGATCAGCAGCAGGGCGAGCAGGACGCCGGGGAGGACGAACCCGCCGGGCAGCCCCCAGAACTGGGCCGCTTCGTCGAGACTCGCCTCGGTGGTGCGCAGCGGTCCGGCGAGCCAGTCGGCCCAGTACGGATGGAGCGAGAAGGCGAGCGTGTGCAGGGCGCAGATCGCGAGGAGGCTCCAGCCGGCGGCCGTCGTGAGGCGGTCGGGACGGGGGCGGGTGCGGAGTGCGGGGGTGTCGGTGGTGGTGCTCATGGGACGAGCCTCGCCCTCGCCCGTCCCGCCCGCCTCCCTCCCGCGAGCGACTGCGCTCCCCCGTGAGGGGGAGATGCCGCTACGGTGTCACGATGGTGCACGAGGAGCCGCTGGAGGGCGGGAACGCGACCGCCGGCGTGGTGCGCGTCGGCGACACGGTGCGCAAGCCCTGGGAGCGAGCCACTCCCGCGGTGCACGAGCTCATGCGCACCGTCTCCGCGGCCGGGATCGACGTCCCCAGCCCGCTCGGACGGGACGAGCAGGGCAGGCAGATCCTGGAGTTCGTCCCCGGGACGCTCGCCCTGGAGGCGCCGAGGCTCTCCGTCGACGAGCTCGCACGCGTCGGGGCGATGATCCGCGCCGTCCATGACGCCTGCGAGTCGTTCCGCCCCACGGAGGAGCCGGGCTGGGTCCCGCTGATCCCGTCACCGGGAGCCGAGGCGGACCTGATCTGCCACGGGGACCTCACCCCGTGGAACCTGCTGATCGGCGAACGATGGGTGTTCATCGACTGGGACGGTGCGGCGCCGAGCACCCGGCTGTGGGACCTCGCGTACTCCGCCCAGGCCTTCACCCTGAACGACGTCCGGGAGGATCCGGCCTCCGCGGCGCCGCGCCTGGCCGCCCTGGTCGACGGCTACGGGGCGGGCCCCGAGCTGCGCGGCGACCTCCCGGAGGCGATGGCGGAGCGCACCGAGGCGATGCACGCGCTGCTGCGCCGGTCCCATGCCGAGGGCCGCGAGCCGTGGGGGACGATGTTCGTCTCGGGGCACGGCGCGCACTGGCGTGCCGCGGCCGATCATGTCGCCCGGCATCGCGAGGTCTGGGCCCGGGCGCTGCGACGCTGAGCGAACGGCCCGCGTCGCTCCGCTCCTCTGTCGCACCCCGCTCCTAGGCTCGTGAGCATGTCGCCGTCGGGCCGCCCCGCTGCGCACTCCGTCCCCGCCGATGCGGTGCGGGCCGAGCGCGAGCGGATCCGTGCGCTCCTGCTCGCGCAGCGTCCCGAGCTGGGCGCTCGCCTCGCCGTCGGCCCGAGCGGTGCGCTCGTGATCCCGCTGCGCAGGGGCGGGAGCGTCGAGATCGGCAGGATGCGCCGACGAGGCACGCCCCGCTGGGTCGTGGTCGCACCGTCGGCGGCGGGCGCGCGGGTGCGAGAGCCCGCGACGCCGAGCGCGATCGTCCGGGTCGTCCTGGCCGCGCTCGACGAGGACGCGACGGGCAGGTCGCTCAGCGCGGTGCGATGAGGTCCGCGAGGATCTCGATCTGGGGGCGGAGGATGTCCTCGCCGAGGGCGACCGCATCGGGGCCGAGCTGGCCGAACAGGTGGGCGCTGATCACGCCGACGAGTCCCGACCAGGCCGTGACGGCGCGGGCGGCGGTCGCGGCGTCCGCCTCGATCGCGAACTCCGTCAGATGCCGGTCCAGCAGCTCCGAGACCGCAGGGGCGAGCGCCGACGACTCGCCGAGCGGTCGATCCCCCCGGGCCGCGTCGGCCGCGATCGCGAGCACCTCGCGGGTCACCTGCGTGCCGGGCGCGTTCGTGGTCTCCGACGGCGCCGCGTAGCCCGGGACCGGGGTGCCGTACAGCAGCGACCAGCGCTCCGGGGCGGCGAGCGCCCAGCTCGACATCGCCCCTCCGAGGGCGAGGAAGCGCTCGCGCGGCTCGTCGCCGGCGCCCGCGAGACGCTCCTCGACCGCGGCGGCGAGGTCCTCGTAGGCGTCGACGATCAGCAGCGTCAGCAGCTCGTCGCGGCTGGCCACGTAGCGGTAGACCGCCGAGGAGACCATGCCGAGGCCGCGGGCGATCTCGCGGACGCTGAGGCCGGCGACGCCGCTCTCGGCGAGCTGGGCGTTCCCGAGCTCGACGATGCGGGCCATGGTGCGCTCCCGGGCGAGGGCGCGGGATGTCGGTGCGGCGTTCATGCTCCGCATCCTCCCACACTCCGAGAGCACTGCTCTTGACGTCGGACCGAGAGCGGTGTTCACTGCTCTCGACAGATCAGAGAGCAGTGCTCACATTCGGGAGGCAGTCATGCATCACCTCGTCATCGGAGAAGGACAGATCGGCCGCGCGATCATCGAGCGGGCGCTCGCGGACGGCGACACCGTCACCGTGCTGCGCCGCACCGCGAAGGACCCCTCCCCCGGGATCCGGCGCATCGCCGGGGACGTGCTCGACCCGGCGGCGCTCGGGGCCGCGATCGACGGCGCCGACGCCGTCATGGCCACCTTCCACGCCCCCTACGACGCCCGGCTCTGGCGCGAGCAGCTCCCGCCCCGCGAGCTCGCCGTGCTCGACGCGGCCGCCGAGCGCGGGATCCCGGTGACCTTCCCGGAGTCCTTCTACGGCTTCCAGGGCGGTGCCGCCTCCCTCACGGAGGACGCCCCGCCCAGTCCGCAGGACGAGAAGGGACGGGTGCGGCTGGAGCTGCTGGCCGCACGCCGCGCGCACCGGGCCCGCACCCTCAGCGTCATCGCCTCGGACCTGATCGGGCCGAGCACCGTCGGCACCGGGGCGGCGGTCGCGACCGCGATGGTGATCGAGCCTGCGCTCGCCGGGCGTCGCGCGATCCTGTTCGGCCGGGCCGACGCACCGCACACCCTCACCCACGTGCCGGATCTCGCGGCGGCGATGCTCCACGCCGCCCGTCGCGCCGAGCACCTGACCGGGGCCGCGGGCGATGCGGTGCTGAACGCCCCTGCCGCCCCCGCCCGCACCCAGCGGGAGCTGATCGCGGAGGTGTCCCGGCTCGTGGGCGCGCCCGCCCGTCGGCCGATCCCGATCCCTCGGGCGGCACTGACCCTGCTCGCGCCGTTCAACACCTTCGCCCGTGAGCTCCACGGGATCTCCGGGCTCTGGTACGGGCCGTGCGTGCAGGTGCCGGGGCGTCTCGAGCGGGAGGAGGGGCTCGTCGCGACGAGCTGGGAGGACGCGGTCGGCGCGACGGTCAGGGCGGCGCAGGGCGCTCGCGACACGGGGGCTGTTAGCGTCGCCCCATGAGCGACTCCGCTGCCCCCGTCGGCCCCTCCCTCCATCTCTCCGTCGTGATCGACCGCCCCTGGCGTCGCGTGTACGAGTACGTGAGCGATCCGCGGAACCTGCCTCGCTGGGCGGCGGGGCTCGCCGGCAGCGAGGTGCAGCGCGAGGTCTCCCAGTGGTCGATGAGCTCGCCGATGGGGCGGGTGCTGGTCAGCTTCGTCCCCGAGAACGATCTGGGCGTGGTGGACCACACCGTCACCCTGCCCACCGGCGAGTCCGTGCTGAACCCGCTGCGGGTGCTGCCGCTGACGGAGGAGAGCTGCGAGGTGGTGTTCACCCTGCGCCGCGGCGCGATGAGCGAGGCGGAGTTCGCGGAGGACGCCGAGGCCGTCGGCGCGGACCTGGCAACGCTGAAGGAGATCTGCGAGCAGGGCTGAGGCTCGGGCAGGAACGCATGGATGCCCAGCGGTGTCGGGCCAGCCCGACACCGACCGTCCCGGTGACAGGATGGGCCTTCCGGCGATCCGGCCCGAGAGTGGAGGCATGACCACGATGACCCTGCCCCGCACGGCCGACGAGACCCCCGCCCAGGCCCGGGGCGTCGGCGCCTGGGCGTCCCGGATCGGCCGCTTCCTCGGCTACTCGTTCCTCGCCCTGGTGCTCGGCGCGATCGGCTTCTCCCTCGTCATCGCCCTGCTCTCGGCGGGCGCGGCGACGGTGGTGGTGTGGGTCGGGCTGCCGATCCTGGTGGGCGGGGTGCTCGTCGCCCACGGCTTCGCCGCCGCGGAGCGGGCCCTGCAGTCCGCGATCCTCGGCACGCACCTGCCCACGCCGCTGCCGAAGCAGCCGCGCGCCGGCGCGGGGTGGGTGCGGCGGATGCTCACCCCGCTCACCGATCCGCAGCGCTGGCTGGACTCGCTGTGGGTGCTGGTGAACTTCCTGCTCGCCCTGATCACCTTCCCGCTCGCGATCACCTGGACGCTCGGAGCGATCGGGACCGTCGGCGGACCGCTCGCCACGCTCATCCTGGAGAACGTGCTGCCGGACGCGGACCGCAGCGCATTCGCGGACCTGCTGGGCTTCACCGGGCCGACGGCCCTGGCCATCGACATCGCGCTCCAGGTCGCCGTGGGGCTGCTGTTCCTGCTCACCGTCGGCCCCGTGGTGCGGGGGCTGACCGCCCTGCACCGCGGGGTCGGGCGGGGTCTGCTCAGCTCTCGGTACGAGGAGCAGCAGCGCCTGGCGCGCACCGAGGAGTCCCGTGCTGCGGGCCGCTCCGCGGAGTCCGCGGCGCTGCGCCGCCTCGAGCGGGACCTGCACGACGGTCCGCAGCAGCGGCTCGTGCGCGCCTCGATGGACCTCGCCCGGATCGAGTCGCTCACCGAGAAGGATCCCGAGCGGGCACAGGCCGTGCTGCGCGAGGCGCGGGAGCAGCTGGGTCTCACCCTCGACGAGCTGCGTCGGCTCTCGCGCGGGATCGCCCCGCCGATCCTGGTGGACCGCGGCCTGCCGGCGGCGCTCGCCGAGCTCGCGGCGATCTCCCCGCTGCCCACGACGGTGGAGGCCCCGGAGCTGGACCTGCCCGAGCATGTCGAGATCGGCGTCTACTACGTCGTCTCGGAGGCGCTGACCAATGCCGCGAAGCACTCCGGGGCGGGGTCCGTCGTGGTGGAGGTGGCACGGATCGGCGAGGATGTGCGGGTGAGGATCGAGGACGACGGACGCGGCGGCGCCGAGATGCGGACCGGCGGCGGGCTCGCCGGGCTCGCGGGACGGGTCGCCTCTCTCGAGGGCCGGCTGAGCGTGCACTCCCCCGAGGGCGACGGCACCCGGGTGGAGGCGGTGATCCCGTGCGCGTCCTGATCGCCGACGACTCGGCGCTGCTGCGCGAGGGGCTGCGCCTACTGCTGGAGGATGCGGAGCACGAGGTGGTGGGCACCGCCGCGACGGGCACGGAGCTCGTGGCCCGGGCGCTCGAGCTGCGGCCCGACCTGGTGATCTCGGACATCCGCATGCCTCCCTCCCACAGCGACGAGGGACTGCGGGCCGCGAAGGAGATCCGGGTGGCGTGGCCCCAGGCGCCGATCGTCCTGCTGAGCCAGTACGTGGTGGTGGGCTACGCGACCGAGCTCATCGAGTCCGGGGCGGAGGCGACGGGCTATCTGCTCAAGGACCGGGTGTTCGACATCCGCTCCTTCCTCGAGTCGATCGAGCGGGTCGCCGCGGGCGGGGTCGCGATCGATCCTGATGTGGTCGCTCAGGTGATCGCCTCCCGGCGTCGCTCGCCGCTGGACGACCTCACCCCGCGCGAGCGGGAGGTGCTCGAGCTGATGGGCGAGGGACTGACGAACGCCGCAATCTCCGAGCGGCTGTTCCTCAGCACCGGAGCGATCGAGAAGCACACCCAGCGGCTCTTCGCGAAGCTCGGGCTGAGCGACGACGCGAGCGTGCACCGGCGGGTGACGGCGGTGCTGACGCTGCTGGGGAAATAGTCGATCCGTCGCGTCCCAAGTCGAATCATTCCTCCACAGTCGGCGGTCGTGCACAATTCCGTTCACGACATTGACGCAGGAGCCATCTCGCTATTCCGGGGGATCGACTTCTCGGAGACGCATCACGGGCGACACCTCCGCACCGGCATCGCAGAAACCGCGCCGACCATTCCTCCACACACCCACCTTTTCCACACTTTTATCCACATATCTCAGCGCGTCGACCGCGTCATCCACAGAATCCTTCCTGGCCTGTCGCCAGGAATCGACGCTCATTACGCTGGAGGAATGGAGAACACGACACCGCAGGATGACGGGGACCGCCCCGGTGGGGACGCTCCCCACCCCGGCGCGGCACCCTCGTCGGCCGACGTGTCAGGGCCGCCAGGCGCGTCCGGGGCTGCCGGCGCGTCCGGGGCGTCCGGCGCGTCCGGCCCTGCCGACCGTGCTGCGGCGGCCGGCAGCTCCGGAACGGCCGACAGCAGTGGAACGGTCGATGCGCTGGACCAGGCCGCCGCGCAGCTCGCAGACCTCGTCGCCGCCCCGTCGGCCCGCGCGGTCCTCGCCGAGATCGTCACCTCCACCCTCCACGCTTTCACCCGCACGCGCTCCACGCGCGACCCCTTGCCGGACACCGCTCCGGGCAGTGGGGAGGAGGCCCTGGCCGTGCTCGCCGGACTCGACCACCTGCGCTCCGCGCTCGCCGCCATCGACTCGACCTGGCAGGTGCGGGCCGAGCAGCGGATCGCACGCGATGACGAGGCCCGCGACGTCCCCGCCTCCCGACGCGGCAAGGGCGCGTCCCACGAAATCTCGCTCGCCCGTCGCGTCTCGCCCTCCTCCGGCTCCTACTCCCTCGCCGCGGCGCGGAGACTCGTCCAGCAACTGCCCGGCACTGCCTCGGTGCTGCGCCGCGGACGACTCACCGCGGAGCAGGCCTCGACCGTCGCGACCACGCTCGACGGCGCGTCCCCGGAGACCTGTGCACAGATCGACCGGCTGATCGCCGAGGACCCTGACGCGCTGCAGGGACGCGGGCGCAGGCGCCTGGCCTCCGACCTGCGCGGCATGATCCAGCAGCTCGAACCCGAGGGCTCACGGGACCGGGCCGAGCGCGCCGCGAGGGCCCGGCACCTGACGATGACACCGCTGGCCGACGGGATGGCGCGGATCAGCGCGGTGCTGCCGGGGCTCGACGCGACCTCCGTGATGCAGACCCTCCACGCCCGCTCCGAGTCGCTCCGCGCCGGCGGCGCCCGTACATCTGCACGCGCCCTCGAGGCGGACCTGCTGGTGGACGCCGTGCTGCGCGCCGCCCCCATGAGCGGCGCCCTCGCACCCACCGCCTCCCGACCGCGACTGGACCTCGGCGTCGTGATCACGGACCGGGCTCTGCTCGGGCGGGGCGACGAGGACGAGTGCGCGCTGCTCGAGGGCTACGGCACGATCCCCGCTCACGTCATCACCGACACCCTGCAGGGGTGTCCGCCGGGGCGCATCCGCGAGGCGGGGCCTGATGGCCCGCAGGACGACGTCGGCCCTCCTCCGGCCGCCGATCGGATCGGGGACGCGGAGCCGGCCTGCCCGATCGAGGGCGCGGAGCCGGTCGACGCGGTCCACGACGGGCAGGTCGAGCCGCCCGCACCGGAGCCACCGCCGCCCGGGCCGCCCGCCCCGCTCGAGCATCCCGACCACGAGGCCGCCGCCGTCTTCCGTCGGCTGTACGCGAGCCCGCGCCCCGGGGAGCTGGTGGCGATGGAGTCACGGGCGCGCGCCTTCCCCGTCGGCCTCTCCCGGCTGATCCGTCTGCGGGACGTCACCTGCCGCACGCCCTGGTGCAATGCGGTGATCCGCCACATCGACCACGTCCTGCCGCACCACCGCGGCGGGCCGACCAGCTACGAGAACGGTCAGGGGCTGTGCGTGCGCTGCAACCTGGCCAAGGAGCACGGGACGTGGGAGGTCACGGCGGTCGGCGGCGACGGGCGCGATGCCGGGAGTGCTCCTGCGACCGACACAGGGAGCGATCCCACGACCGACACCGCGACCAGCGGCTCGACCCGTCACCGCTGGACCAGCCCGCACGGCGCGGTCGGCTACTCGTCACCGCCGAGAGTGATCCCTCCGCCCCTCCGCCCCGCAGATGCCTCCCGCCCCTCCGAGAGCGAATCATCCGGGGCAGAGGACGGGATCGCACCGCCCGGGGACGGCGCGGATTCCCCGTGACTCCCACCGCTCGCGCCGCCTACGCTCGCACTGACCGGTCGGCGCTCCGCGTCGGCCCCGCCCCGGCGTGACGGGCGCGCCGCGGACCCCGCCGGACAGCCCGCGAGGACGATGCGATGCACGGATCTCCCCCGCCCACGACCACCCGCCCGCTGCGCCTCACGATCCTCGGCGCCGGCGTCGCCGGGCTCGCCGCCGCGACCCTGCTCTCCCGCGACGGCCACCACGTCGAGCTGCTCGACGAGGGCTTCTCGATCCCCGCCGTCGGGACCTCGCTCGGACTGTTCGGCCCGGCGCAGCGGGTGCTGGACAGGATCGGGGTGCTCGAGGCGGTGCGCGAGCTCTCCGCCGCCCCGGAGCGGGGCACCCTGCGCGCCGCCGACGGGCGGGTGCTCGCCGAGGTCCCCGCGGGCGGCGCCCTGCTGCTCCCGCGCTCCGCGCTCGTCCGTCTGCTGCAGGAGGCGCTGCCCGCCGAGGTCCGCACCGTCAGGCGGCGGGTCGAGGACGTCCGCCCGCTGCGCACCCGCGCCGACCTGCTGATCGGCGCCGACGGCGTCCACTCGCTCGTGCGGCGCTCGGGCTGGCCGGGCCGGCCCGCCGCCCGCTCCCACGGCATGACGGTGCTGCGCGGCACCGCCGAGGGGACGCCGCCGGAGATCTCCGAGACCTGGGGCGGGAGCTGGCTGTTCGGGATCACCCCGCTGGCCGGAGAGGGCACGAACTGGTTCGCATGCCTGCCCGAGCACCGTGCTCCGAGCACTCGCGCGAGCCTCGAGCACCTGCGCTCCGTGGTGGGCGGCCGGCGTGCCGCGATCGACGAGGTGCTCGCCGCGGCCGCTCCCGAGCGGACCCTCGTCCACGGCATCCGCACCGTCCCCGCCCTGGTGCCGGTGCGGGACCGGGCCGTGCTCCTCGGGGACGCCGCCCACGCGATGGCGCCCAACCTGGGCCACGGGGCGAACACCGCCCTCGCCGACGCCGCCGCGCTCGCGGACGTGCTGGCACAGGACCGGACGGAGGGAACCGGGCGGGGGCGCGACGGGCTCGGCGAGCCGGGGCGGGATCTCACCGCCGCTCTGAGGGCCTACGCCCTGCGCCGCACGCTGCCGGGCCAGGCCTGGCGGATCGGGTCGGGGATGATGCTGCGCCTGGCGATGATGGACGGCGCCGCTCCCCTGCGGGACCGCCTGCTCGGCGGGGCGCCGCTCACGACGCCTCCGGCGCCGCTCGCAGGATGACCGGCAGGATCCCGGCTCAGCGCACCTTCCGGGCCAGCGTCGTGATGACGTGCCAGTGCTTCTTCTCCGCGAGGAAGCGGCCGTCCTCGTCGCGCACCGAGCGGTCGATCACGTGGAAGTCGCGGAACATCGCGTCGATCTCGTGGAGCGGGAGCGTGGCGACATCGCGCAGCTCCGCCCAGGAGTCGTTGGGGCCGAAGAAGTCCACCGCCATCACGCCGCCGCGCGGGAGGGCGCCGACGAGCTTCGCCCACACCTCCGGCAGCGCCTCCGGGCCGAGCAGGCCCAGGGTGTAGGTCGAGTAGACGATCTGCGCGGACGGGAACTCCGCCACGTCCTGGATATCGGTGTGGTGGAAGGTCACCGAGCCGCTCATGCGCTCGTTCTCCACCAGGCGGGCAGCGAGGGTGTCGTCGCTGTCGTAGGCATGGACCTGCCAGCCGCGCCGGGCGAACTGGAGGGAGTCGGCACCGGCGCCGGCCCCCAGATCGAGCACGACCCCGGGACGGCGGTCACCTCCGGCCGCAGAGATCGCCTTCCCCACGAGCCGACGGGCGGGACGGCCCGCGGCGTGGGCGTTCAGCGCCGCCCAATCAACCTTCTCCGCCGTGTCCATGCCTGTCAGGCTCCACCATGCTCATTCCCAGTTCAACTTCCCGTGACCCAGGCCGCGTCCTATTTCGTCACGGGCGAACAGCGGCCCCTCGGAGCGCCGCCGCGCGGCCCCTCTAGGATGGCGGGATGACGGCCACCTCCCTGCGGATCGCCGCGGTCTGCCTGCACACCTCACCGCTCACCGAGCCCGGAGGCGCGGACGCGGGCGGCATGAACGTCGTGGTGCTCGAGCAGTCCCTCGCCCTCGCCCGGCTGGGCCACCGCGTCGACCTCTTCACCCGACGCTCCGACCCCGACGCCCCGGCCGTGGTCGAGGTCGCCGACGGGGTGCGCCTGCTGCACCTCGACGCCGGGCCCGCCGTCCACGTCGCCAAGGGCGACATGGACGCGATGATCCGGCCCTTCCGCGAGCAGCTGCGGCCGCACCTCGCCGACGGCGACTACGACCTCGTCCACTCCCACCACTGGTTCAGCGGCGTCTCCGCCCTGCCCCTCGCCCGGGAGCTGGGCCTCCCCCACCTGCAGTCCTTCCACTCGGTCGCGGCGCCCGAGGGCTCCTCGACGCTCGAGGCCGGGGAGCCGGCCGAGTCCGAGGGCCGCATCCCCGGCGAGCAGTTCGCCGCGACCGGCTCCGACCTGGTCATCGCCGTCTCCGACGCGGAGGCGCGCACCGTCGTGGAGCGCTACGGCGTTCCCGGCGAGCGCCTCGCCGTGGTCCGCCCCGGCGTGGACGTGGACCGCTTCCACCCCTGCGAGGACGTGCAGGCCCGGCGCCACCGCCCCACCCTCCTGTTCACCGCGCGGATCGAGCCGCTGAAGGGTCCCGACCTGGCGCTCGAGGTCCTCGCTCAGCTCGACCCCGCACGGGGCGCACGGCTCGTGCTGGCCGGCTCCGCCGCCCCCGCCTTCGCCGAGTACCTCGAGTCGCTGCGGGCCCTCGCGAAGGAGCTCGGCGTCGAGGACCGGGTCGAGATGGTCGGCACCCTGGACCGCGATCAGCTCGCCGAGGCGATGCGCTGCGCCGGCGCGCTGCTGCTGACCAGCTGGTCGGAGACCTTCGGCCTCGTCGCCCTCGAGGCGCAGGCCAGCGGCACCCCCGTCCTCGCCTGGCGCGCGGCCGGCGGGGTGCGGGAGGCCGTCGCGCCCGACGGCCTGGTGCAGAGCAGCCGCGACCCCGACGTCTGGGCCGAGACCCTCGAGGCGCTCCTCGACGACGAGGACCGCTACGCGGCGGCGGTCCGCGCCGCCCGCGAGTTCGCCGCCTCCCGCACCTGGGAGGCGACCGCCGAGGCGCTCGCCTCCCAGTACACCCGTCTCGTGGAGGAGCGCGCATGAGCACCGACCCCTGGCAGCTGCTCGGGACCGCACGCACCGTGCTCGCCGTCCACGCCCATCCCGACGACGAGTCGCTCTCCACCGGCGCGCTGCTCGCCGCGCTCACCGCCGACGGCACCCGCGTCGTGCTCGTGACCGCGACCCGCGGCGAGGAGGGCGAGATCGTCCCCGGCGCGATCGCCGACGGGGACGAGCGCCCCCTCGAGGAGATCCGGGAGCAGGAGATCGATGCCGCGACCGCCGCGCTCGGGATCGCCGAACGGCACTGGCTGGGCACCGCTCCTGCTCTCGCGGCCGGCGCCGCCCCGCGCCGCTACCGCGACTCCGGCATGGCCTGGGTGCGCGAGGGGCTCGCCGGCCCCTCCCCCGACGCCGGCCCCGACAGCTTCTCCCTCGCCCCGCTCGAGCAGGCCACGGACGACCTCGTCGCCCTGGTGGAGCAGTCCCGCCCGGACGTGCTGATCGGCTACGACGACGAGGGCACCTACGGGCATCCCGACCATGTGCGCGCCCACCACCTCGCCGTCGCGGCGGCCGAGCGGACCGGGGTGCCGCTGGTGCAGATCGCGAGCGACGCCGCGGCACCGGGCACCGTGGTGCGCGAGCTCCCGCAGGTTGCGGACGCGGTGGAGCGGGCGGTGGACTCCTACCGGACCCAGCTCACGCTGCGCGGACCGGTCGAGGGCGGGTTCGCGATCCGTCACGTCGGCGGGCAGGACGACACGGTCGCCCTGCGCGCCGGGCTCCGGGGCTGAGCACCCCGCTCCGGGGCGTCAGAGGCTGACGTCCAGCAGCGTCGGCAGGTGATCGCTGGCGCCCGAGAGCCGCTCCTCGCCGACCCGCGCGGTGGAGCGGACGGCCCGTGCGTCGCGCACCTGCACGCCCTCGCCGGCGAGGATCGCGTCGATCCGGCGCACCGGTCCGGCCGCCGGGAAGGTGTGCTCGGACTGTGCGGCCGGGTCCCGCATCAGCGGATCGAGCAGACGCCGCGCCGCGCCGTCGGCGGTCTCGTTGAGGTCGCCGCCGACGATCACCGGCACCCCCGCCCCGCGCACCAGCGCCGCGACGTGCTCGGCATGGCGCCGACGGTTGTCCTCCTGCAGCGCGAAGTGGAGCGAGGAGACGACGACCTCGCCGCCGCCGGGCACCGACAGCCGTACCGCGGCGACCCCGCGCGGGTAGGTCGAGTTCAGGTCCGTGACGCTCTGCGCGACCGGGTGCATGCCGCGGCGGATCACCTGCGCGGCGACGTCCTCGGTCGCGAGGATCGCGAGGCCCCGCCCGCCGAGCCCGCCGACCAGGACCCGTCGGCCGATGCGCCGGGCGAACCAGGCCAGCCGCGTCGTGGGCAGCACGAAGCGGGGCGCCTCCTGGACCAGCAGCAGGTCGGGGTCGAGATCCTCGACCGCCTCGATCAGCGCGTGCAGGTCGCCGCGCAGCTCCCACAGGTTCCAGGACAGGATCCGCAGGTCCCGGCCGCCGCGCCCCGCACCGACCCGGGCGGCGCTCACGGGCACGGCTCCTCGGCCACCTGCGGGGCGATCACCCGCTCGACGAGGTTCGTGAGCTCCTCGACCTCGTAGCCGGGCCAGCCGAACAGGACCCGTCGCCACTCGGGCGGGACGGCTTTGTGGCCGAGCGCCGCCCCCATCAGGGAGCCGGTGATGCAGGCGACGGTGTCGGTGTCGTAGCCGGCCCGGGCCGCGGCCTCGAGCGCCGCGACCAGTGCGTCGCGCTGGGCGAACTTCCCCTCGGGGATCGGGCCGACGCCGGCGATCGCCGCCCATGCCGCCTGGAAGGCGCCGACGACCCAGCCGTTGCGGCGGAACATGACCGGGGTCGACTCCTCCGCCTCCTCGATCCGGTCCTGCCAGACCGTGCGGCGCTCGGGCTCGAGCTGGTCGAGGCCGACGCGCACGTCGAGCTCGCCGGTGAGGATCGCGTGGCGCACGGCGAAGCCCCACAGGATGCAGGCCTCGATCGTGTCCGGATGCACGTGTGTCAAGCGGCACACCGAGGCGATCGCCTCGGCCGCGTCCGCGTCCGGGGAGAGCAGATAGGGCAGCACCGAGGCGTGGGCGCGCATCAGGGAGCCGTTGCCCGCGGAGGTCGGGTGGTCCTCGTGCGCCTTCGCGGCCGCGGCCCGGAAGTCGACCGCGCGGGGCGCGTAGTGGCCGGCCTCGCGGCCGATGTCCGCCGCGGAGCGCAGCACGTGGGAGGTGAGGTTCCCGATGTCCGGGGTGCCCAGCGACCACGAGTACCACTCGCGGGCGATGTGGTCCTGGGCCGACTCGAGCCGCAGGTCATGGTGGTCGGAGGCGGCTAGAGCGGCTTCGAGCACGACGATCGCCATCGAGGTGTCGTCGGTCCACTCCCCCGGCTGCCAGCCGAGCACGCCGCCGCCGATCATGGCGATCTCCTCGGAGTCGACGACGGGGGCCTGGAACTCGTAGGGCGCTCCGAGCGCGTCCCCGGTCGCCGCGGCCACGACGGCGCCGACCGCCCGCTGCCGCTGTGCCGCGGTCAGCCCGGGGGCCTGGGAAAGCTTCTCGTGGGTCCTCACGAGCCCATGGTTCCACAGGTCAGGCCCGGGCCGGGCCCCGTTACCCTGGTGGGGACCGAGAAGGAGCCCCATGACCGACACCCCCGCGGAGCCCCGCCCGCACTGCGACGACCCCGACGATCCCCATGACCACACCGGTCATGACCATCCCCCCACCGGGGCGGATCTCGTCCGGGACCTCGTCAAGGGCCTGTCGATCCAGGCCCTGCTGATCCCCGCCCTCGCGATCGTCATGCTGGTGGCGATCCTGCCCTTCGCCCCCACCACGCCGGTGCCGCTGCTGCTGGGCATCGGACTGGGCGCCCTGCAGCTCGTCTCCCTCGTCGCGACGAGCCTCTTCGTCGCCCGCACCCGCCGCCAGCTCGCCGTGAACCCAGGGCTGGTCGCGGTGCGCAGCGTGCTCGAGGAGGTGCTGCGCATCGCCGCGGTGCTGCTCGCTCTCGTGCTGTGGCCGGCCGACATCCGCTCCGAGCTCGGAGTGTGGGTGGGCGCCGGCTGCGCGCTGGTGTGGATCGTGCTGGCGACCGCGCAGACCGTCGCGACCCGGCGCCGCATCGCCGAGCCCGGCGACTGGTCCGAGGAGGCGATCTCGACCCTGCTCTCCCAGCGCGTCGGCGCCCGTGAGGCCGTCGTGATGCGCCTGCTGGACGTGCTCGGCACCGTGATGTTCCAGCTCGGCGCGACCGTGCTCGTGATCCTCTCGCCCGTGCTCGCCGTCGGCACCGCCGTGCTCTCGATCGGCACCGGGCTGTCGACCCTCGTCCTCCAGCGCAGGCCGCCGGCGGAGCGCTCCCGCACCCCCTGGGCGTACATGCCCGTCGCCCTCGGTGCGCTGACCCTCGCCCTGGCCGTGCTCGGACTGCTGAGCCTCTGACCGACCGACCCCACCACCCCCGCAGGAGCCGATGATGACCGCTGCCCTCCCCTCCGGACTCGACCTCGATCAGGTCGACGCCGCCGCCCGCCCCCAGGACGACCTCTTCGGCCACGTCAACGGCCGCTGGCTCGCCGAGCACGTGATGCCCGCCGACCGGTCCAGCGACGGCGCCTTCCACGCGTTGCGCGACCTGTCCGAGGAGCGGGTGCGGGAGATCGTCGAGGAGGCGGCCGACGACGTCGCGCGCACCGCGGACGAGGCGGGGAGCCTGCCGGTCCCGACCACCGACCATGCCCGGATCGGCACGCTGTACCGCATGTTCATGGACACCGAGGCGATCGAGGCCGCGGGCCTGTCCGGCCTCGCCGACCTGCTCGATGAGATCGGGGCGACCCGGGACCTCGAGGGCCTCGTGCGCCGGATGGCGGCGCCCGACTCGGGGGCCTCGGCGGTGCTCGCCTATGTGTGGACCGACGACCACGACTCCTCCCAGTACCAGGTCAAGATCCATCAGGGGGGCCTCGGCCTGCCCGACGAGTCCTACTACCGCGAGGAGCACCACGCCGAGACCCGCGAGGCCTATGCCGCGCACCTGGCGAACCTCGCCCGCCTCGCCGAGCTGCCCGGCCGTGCGGGGCTCGCCGCCGGCGGCCCGGAGGAGCTCGCCCGCGCCGTGCTCGACTTCGAGACCCGCCTCGCCGCCTGCCACGTCGACGTGGTCCGCCTGCGCGACCGGGAGAAGTCCGACAACCCCATGGACGCCGCGCAGCGCCGCGAGCTCGCCCCCGCCTTCCCCTGGGACGCGTACATCGAGGGCACCGGCGCGCCGGCCGCGGCCTTCGACGTGGTCTCCGTCGGCCAGCCCGAGTTCGTCTCCGCCGCCGCCGAGCTGCTGGCCGGGGAGGACCTCGCCGTGCTGCGCACGTGGCTCGCGATGCACACCGTCTCCTCCTACGCGCCCTATCTCCCCGCCGCGCTGGTCGAGGAGGACTTCGACTTCTCCGGCCGCGTCCTCTCCGGTGCGGAGGAGCTGAAGGAGCGGTGGAAGCGGGGCGTGGCCCTGGTCGAGGGCGCGGTCGGCTTCGCCGTCGGCCGTGAGTACGTCGCCCGCCACTTCCCCGCCGCCCACAAGGAGCGCATGACCGCGCTGGTCGACGCCCTGATGGACGCCTACCGCGACTCGATCAGCTCGTTGGACTGGATGACCCCGGCCACCCGCGAGAAGGCGCTCGCGAAGCTCGAGAGGTTCACCCCGAAGATCGGGTACCCCGAGAAGTGGCGCGACTACGACGGCCTCGAGCTCGTCCCCGGCGACCTCGTCGCGTCCGTCCGCGCCTCCCGTCGCTTCGAGGCGGACTTCGAGTTCTCGAAGGTCGGCGGGCCGATGGACGAGACCGAGTGGCACATGACCCCGCAGACGGTCAACGCCTACTACAACCCCGGCCGGAACGAGATCGTCTTCCCCGCCGCGATCCTCCAGCCCCCGTTCTTCGACGCGGAGGCCGACGACGCCGTGAATTTCGGCGGGATCGGCGCGGTGATCGGCCACGAGGTCGGCCACGGCTTCGACGACCAGGGCTCGAAGTACGACGGGGACGGCAACCTCGTCTCCTGGTGGACGGCGGAGGATCGCGAGGCCTTCGACGCCCGCGCCGCCCGTCTCATCGCGCAGTACTCGGAGCTCTCCCCGCGCGAGCTCGACGACTCCCACCGCGTCAACGGCGCCCTGACCATCGGCGAGAACATCGGCGACCTCGGCGGGCTCTCCATCGCGGTGAAGGCCTATCTCGCCAGCCGCTCCGAGGAGCAGGCCGCGGCCGAGCTCGACGGGCTCACCGGCCTGCAGCGCGTGTTCTGGTCCTGGGCGACCGTGTGGCGGGGCCGGAACCGGCCCCAGGAGGCGATCCGCCGCCTGGCCGTGGACCCCCACGCGCCGATGGAGTTCCGCTGCAACACGGTCGCCGGGCACCTCGACGAGTTCCACGAGGCCTTCGACGTGCGCGAGGGCGACGGCATGTACCGCGCTCCCGAGGAGCGGGTGAGCATCTGGTGAGGCCCGATGCGCCCTTCCACGTCGGGCGGACGGTGCCCTCCTCCGTGGGCTGGACCCGCGTCGTCGTCACCGTGGTGGCGGGCCTGATCGTGTCGGGCCTGCTGCTGCAGCGCGGCTCGGCTCCGGGTGCGATCGCGGTGCTCGCCGCCTTCGCGCTGCTGGCGCTGTGGACGTGGATGGGCCAGGCCACCCGCTTCGTGGTCGACGAGCACGGGGTCACCGTCAGCCTCGGCGGCTTCCTCCCCCGCCGGGTCTGGCCGATCGAGGACTTCCGCACCGTGCAGCTGCGGGAGATTCCCACCGGCACCGTGGGCGTCGCCCTCGGCGGCTACGGCTGGCGGCGCGGGAGGGCGATGACCCCGAAGCCCGAGGAGCTCACCCCCGTCGGCCGGCGGAAGATCTTCACCCTCGCCGAGCAGCAGCGGCCCTACCGGATGCTGGTCACCCGGCCGGGCACGAGCGTGGAGATCATCGGGACGAAGGACACCTGCTACATCCTCTCCCCCGTCGACCCCCAGGCGGCCGCCGATGCGATCGACCAGGCCATCCGTGCCCGCCGCTGAGGGTGCTCCTGGGCTAGACTGTCTGCTCGTCATCCACTGACAGGGGAGCACCGTCCGGTGCTGAGAGTGCGCCGACGGCGCAGACCCTCGAACCTGATCCGGCTCGCACCGGCGTAGGGAGTCGGGATTTCCGTGGAGCACCGCCGGTGCTCCGCGCCCCTTCCAGGACCTGGGAGGAGACGTGATGACCCGTTATCGCACCGTCGATCTGCTGGTGACCGTGCTGATCGGGGCGGCCTTCGGGGTCGCCTTCCTCGGCTACGGCCAGCTCTACACCCTGATCGGCCCGCTGACCGCGGCGTTCAAGCCTGCCGAGGGGCTGCTGGCGGGGATCTGGTTCCTGCCGGCCGTGCTCGCCGCGCTGCTGGTGCGCAAGCCCGGCGCCGCCCTGCTCGCGGAGATGGTCGCCGCCGTGCTCTCGATGCTGCTGGGCAGCCAGTGGGGCTGGGGCACCGCCGTGTCCGGTCTCATGCAGGGCGGTGGGGTCGAGCTCGCCTTCCTGCTCACCCGCTACCGGCGCTTCACCCTGCCCGTGGCGGTGCTCGGCGGCGTGCTCTCTGCCTTGCTCGAATGGGGATGGGAGAAGGTCGCCTACTACCAGGAGATGAGCTGGGCCTTCTCCGGCACGATGCTCGCCTTCTTCCTGCTCTCGGGGGCGCTGCTGTGCGGGGTGCTGGGCTGGGCGGCGAGCCGGGCGCTGATCGCGACCGGCGCGGTGGACTCCCTGGCCTCCGGCCGGGAGGCGGCCCGCGCGGTGGAGGCCTGAGCACCGGGACCGTCCCGGCGGCGCCCGTGCACGTCGACGGGCTGCGCTGGCGGCCGCTCAGCCGGCGCGAGCCGACCATCGAGGGGCTCGACCTCGCGATCCCGCCCGGGCAGCGAGTGCTGCTGGCCGGGGCGAGCGGCAGCGGGAAGTCCACGGTGCTGCGGGCGCTGGCCGGGCTGCTGGACCCCGAGGACGGGGACGGCGAGGGGCTCGTCCCCGCGCCCAGCCGGCCCGGGGAGCGGGGCCTGCTGCTGCAGAACCCGGTGCACGCCCTCGTCGGCGCGACCGTCGCCCGCGACGCCGCCTTCGGACCGGAGAACGCGGGACTGCCCCGGCCGGAGCTCACCGAGCGCGCCGCCCGGGCGCTCGAGGCAGCGCGAGTCGACCTCGACCCCGAGCGGGCGCCGCTGGACGCCTCGGGCGGCCAGCAGCAGCGGATCGCGCTGGCCGGCGCACTGGCCCTGCGCCCCGACCTGCTGCTCCTGGACGAGCCGACCTCCATGCTCGATGCCCCGACAGCCGAGGGGGTGCGCCGGGCGATCCTCGCGGTCACGGGCCGCCGCACCCTCGTCGTCGCCGAGCACCGGATCGGGCCCTGGCTGCCGCACGTGGACCGGCTGATCGTGCTCGGCCCTCGCGCCCGGGTGCTCGCCGACGGGCATCCGGACCAGCTCTTCTCCCACCGTCGCGAAGTGCTGATCGAGGCGGGAGTGCTCGAGGAGGAGGCCGCCGCCGAGGAGGCACCGGGCCCCGTCGGGCCCAGCGAGACCGTCGCCGCGCTGCGCGGCGTCACCGTGCCCGCCCGGGGACTCACCGCGCCGCAGGACCTCGAGCTGCGCGCTGGGCGGCTGACCGCGCTGACCGGCCCGTCCGGTGCGGGCAAGACCTCCCTGCTGCGCGTCCTCGTCGGCGCGACGGAGCCGGGCGCGGGCGCCGTGTCCCGCCCCGAACCCTCCCAAATCGCCCTCGTCCCCCAGGACCCCGAGCACTCCTTCGTCGCGACGACCGTGCGGGAGGAGGTCCTCGCCTCCCCCTGGGCCACGGACGAGGACCTCGCCGACGAGCTCCTTCAGCGGGCGGGCCTCGCCCCGCTCGCCGGCGCCCATCCCCACCGCCTCTCCGGCGGCGAGCAGCGCCGTCTCGCGATCGTCGCGGCCCTCGCCCAGCGCCCCGACCTGCTCGTCCTGGACGAGCCGACCGTGGGCCTGGACGCCCGGCGGCGCCGCGAGGTGCTGGAGCTGCTGCGCGAGGCGACGGCCCGCGGCACGGCGGTGCTCGCCGCGAGCCACGACGAGCTCCTCGTCGCCGCGGCCGACGCGCGCCACGACCTGCCTGCCCCGGCGCCGGGCGCGGTCCCCACGCCCGCGCCCCGCCGGGTCCCGGCCGACGCGCTGAACCCGCTGACGCTGAGCCTGATCGGGATTCTCGCCGCGATCGGCTCCTTCGCCGTGCAGAGCTGGCAGGGCGGGCTGCTCGCCCTCGCCCCGACCGTGCTGCTCGCCCCGCTGGCGGTGCGGAGCCTGCGCGGCGCGGCCCTGCGCCTGCTCCCGATCCTGCTCTCCGCGGCGGGGCTCGCCTGGACCACGGCGCTGCTGGGCGAGGCGCCTGCGCTGTCCGGGGAGGCATGGCTCGTCGGCCTGAAGGAGGCCGCGCGGATCACCGCCTTCGTCGCCCCCGGGGTGCTGGCCCTCGCCTCCGTGCGCCCCACCCCGCTCGGGGACGCGCTCGGCCAGCGCCTGCACCTGCCCGGACGGCCCGTCGCCGCCTCCGTGATCGCGCTGGTGCGGGTAGGGCATCTGGGCCGGCAGTGGGCGGCGATCCTCGAGGCCCGCACTCGCCGCGGCCTCGGCGGTCCCCGCTCCCCCCGGGTGCTCGCGGGCGCAACCCTCGCCCTGCTCGTGGACACGCTGCGCGGCGCCGAGCAGCAGGCCCTGGCGATGGACTCCCGCGGCTTCGCGACCGCGACCCGTCGCACCTGGGCGGCGCCGAGCCCCGTCGGCCCCGCGGACCTGCTGGGGGTCGGGATCGCGGCGGGGCTGCTGGTGTGGCCGCTGCTCGCGGAGATGCTCGTCGGTGCTGCGTAATACGCTGGGGCGATGACCGACGACTCCCTGGATCCCGAGCTCATCGAGCTCGCCAATGCCCTGCTGGACGCCGCCCGGACGGGCGACGCCGAGACCGTGCGCGCCTTCCTCGACAACGGCGCGCCGGCGAACCTGCGCGACGCCTCCGGGAACTCCCCGCTCATGCTCGCCGCCTATCACGGGCACGCCGCGCTGGTGACCGAGCTCGCCGCCCGCGGCGCCGACGTGGACCTGCTCAACGACCGCGGCCAGTCCCCGCTCGCGGGCGCCGCCTTCAAGGGCTTCACCGAGGTGGCGACGGCGCTGCTCGAGGCCGGGGCGGACCCGGACCTCGGCGAGCCGAGCGGCCTGGCGACGGCGCGCTACTTCGAGCGGGCCGAGATCGTGGAGCTGATCGAGGCGCGCCGGGCCTGAGCCGACGGGGACGGGCTCAGGCGCTCGCGGGACGCAGCACCATCGCGACGTGCTCGATCCCGGCCTCGAGGAACACGTCGCTCACCGTCTCGAAGCCCATCGAGGCGTACCACGTCTCGAGATACGCCTGGGCGTCGAGGTGCACCTCGGCGCTCGGGGCGAGCTCCCCGGCCCGCTCGAGCGCGGCGACCATGAGGCGCCTGCCGTGGCCGCCGCGGCGGCGGTCCGCGCGCACCGCGACGCGGCCGATGCGGAGCGTGCCGTCGGCCTCCCGCAGCAGGCGCAGGTGCGCGATCGGCGCGCCCTCCTCCTCGAGCCACAGCAGCTCCGTGGTGGGCTCGAGCTCGCGCCCGTCGAGGTCCGCGTCGGTCGCGCCCTGCTCCATCGTGAACACGTCCTGGCGGAGCGTCGCCAGGAGGTAGAGGGTGCGGGCGGAGAGGTCGTCGAGGACGGCGCGGTGCAGGTCGGGCGCGGCGGCGGGCTGGTCGGGCATGGGCGTCAGGTTACTGCCGGACGGGCGCGGCGCGCGCCGCCGACCAGCCTCTCCATGGCCTCGCGCCAGTGCTCCACCATGATCGGCCCGCCGTGCCCCTCCTCCTCGACGACGATCAGCTCGCTGCCGGGCCAGGCGCGGTGCAGCTCCCAGGCGGTCAGCGCAGGTCCCGAGACGTCGCGGCGGCCGTGAATCAGCACGCCCGGAATGCCCTGCAGGCGGTGCATCCCTCCGAGCAGCCCCGAGCCCGGTGCCGCACCGAAGGGCACCGCCCAGTCGGCGACGAAGCCGTCGTGCGCCCAGACGTGGGTGACCTGCCGGGCGAAGCCGCGCTCGTACTCCGTGATCGGGGCGTCGCTCGGGGGCGCGGAGGGCTCGGACGGGCCGCCTCCGCCGATCGCGATGTGCGTGTCCTCCCAGGTCGTCCAGGCACGCACGGCGGCGTCGACGAGGTGGGGGTCCTCGGCGACGAGCATCCGCCGGTAGGCCTCGACCAGTCGCAGCCGCTGCGGGGAGCGGTCGCAGCGGTCGAAGCCTGCCCTCTCCTCGGCGAACGTGGCGAAGGCGTCCCATGCCTCAGGGTAGAGCGCGCCGACGCCCTCGGTGATCCAGTCGACCTCACGCCGGGAGGTGCTCGTGACCGCGAACAGGACGACGCCGAGGACCCGCTCGGGATGCGCCTGGGCGTAGGCGAGCGCGAGGGTGCTGCCCCAGGAGACGCCCTGCACGATCCAGGCGTCCACTCCGAGATGCTCGCGCAGCGCCTCGAGGTCGGCGACCAGGTGCGCGGTGGTCAGCGCGGAGAGGTCGACCGGGCCCGGAGCCCCGGCCGACGGGGTCGAGCGCCCCGACCCGCGCTGCGACAGGGCGATGATCCGGGCGCGATCCTCGGGCACGTTCCGGCGGTGTCCCGGCGTGAGCCGTCCCCCCGGTCCGCCGTGCAGGTAGAGGGTGGGCACACCGTCCGCGGTCCCTGCCTCGTCCCAGAAGATCCTGCTCCCGTCCTCCCGCTCGAGCATCCCTTCGGCAATCGTCAGAGGGAGCGGAGGAAGCGCGCAGCGGCTCATGGGGCCGATCCTAGTTCAGCTCGTCCCGCAGTCCCTGCAGAGCGATCTCGTCGTCCTCGGTGCCCATGTGCGGGGCGCTGAACCAGCGCATGTACTCCTCGACCTCGCTGAGCGTCCACTCGAGATCGAACAGCTCGCTCATCGCGGGGTCCGCTCCCCGCGCGTCGCGGAGCTTCGAGGACAGGGCGGCGAGGTCGCGCTCCAGGGGTGCCAGGGCGAGGGTCTCCCAGTCGACGAGGAGCAGCTCGTCGTCCGCCGTGAGCAGCTGATTGGCGTGATGGGGCTCCCCGTGGGTGGGAACCCTGCGGTGGGCGCGGGTGCTCTCGAGGGCGACGAGCTCGCGGTAGCGCACCTCGATCTCACGGATCCGCGGCGCCGCGCCGCGGAGCAGCGCGCGGGCCGTCTCCCCCATCGGTCCCGTGGTCCAGGCCGAGCCGGTCCGCTCCTCGAGCCGGGCGGCGAGACCGGGGCTTACGCGCGCGGCCCACGGACGGAGCACCTCCGGTGCCCGGGCCTCGTGGAGGCCGTCGAGCAGCGCGGAGACGCGCTGCGCATGCCCGGCGCCGCCGGCCTCGGCCTCCGTCGGCGTGCGGCCCTCGCGCCAGGGCGTGACGCTGAGCAGGGCTCCGTCGAGGCGGATCGTCACGCGTCCCTCCGCTCCGGCGCACGGAGCGAGCACCCCGGGCAGTCCTCCCGCCCGGAGCTCACGTGCGCCGAGATACGCGGCGGTGAAGCTGCCTGCCGAGCGTGTGGGGGATGGACGGTCGAGCGTCGCGAACAGCGTCGGTCCCTCGGGGCCGTCGATCCTCCAGTGGTGCGCCCCGAACCCGAGGGGCAGGTGGATCGCCTGCTCGGCCTCCGGCAGCCAGGTCCGACGCACGGCCTCCAGCACCTGGGCGGCGGTCGGACTCGCGGGGGCGGTGCGCATCGCGGTCCGCCTCAGACCGCGAGCGCCCAGGGCGCGGCGGGGTGCTCGCGGGTCCAGCCCGCGCGGCGGCTGCGGACCCGCTGGCAGCGCGGGCACCAGAACACCGTGCGCGCGGCGATCTCGCCCGAGCGCACCGTCGTCCCGCACAGCCGACAGGGCAGGGTCTGGCGGTGGTAGACGTAGAAGGACTCCTCGCGCGGCACGACGTCCGGGTCCTCGTCCCCGTTCTGGCGGGTGCCGCGGGAGCGCTCGACGATCCGCGCCTCGATCTGCCGGTGCTCGGGCTGGGTGGTGACGATCCGCCCCGTCCGCGCGCCGTAGGCCATCAGCGCGACCAGGTCCTCCCACATCTCCTCGCACATCCCGGCGGTGAGATCGCGGCCGGGCACGAAGGGATCCAGCCTCGCCCGGAACAGCAGCTCGGCGCGGTAGATGTTCCCGATCCCGGCGACGACCTTCTGGTCCATCAGCAGAGCGCCGATCGTGGTGCGGGAGCGCCGGATCCCCTCGACGAAGCGGCGTCGCGCGGAGCCGTCGGGGTCCGGGCGCAGCGGGTCCGGGCCGAGCCGGTCCAGCACCCGCTGCCGGCCCTCGGCGTCCAGCACCTCGCAGGCGGTGGGGCCGGTGAGGTCGGCGAGGCCGCGGGGGCCGGCGATCCGCAGCCGCACCGTCTCCCGCGGCACGATCCGCCGCCAGTCGACGGTGCCCTCGCTCTCCTCCTCCCGCTCGCCGACGCGCAGGCGCGGGGCGCCGATCGCGTGGGCGCCTGCGAAGCCGGGGTCGCCCGCGAAAGTCCAGGACCCGTACAGGCCCAGGTGCACGTGGACGTGCCGCACCGAGGGGTCCGCCGGGTCGACCTCGGCCGACGGCGCGAAGGGCAGGAAGAGGTGCTTGCCCACCGCCTCGGCGCCGAGCAGCACCTGGCCGTCGAGCCGTGCGGCGTCGGAGAAGCGTCCCTGGGGGCTGGAGGTGCGCACCCGCTGCCCGCCGAAGCCGCGCGCGAAGACGGCGGCGAGCCGATGGACGGTATGGCCCTCCGGCATCAGCGCGCGTCGGCGCCGGCGCCCTGATCCTCGCTGTAGCCGCCGGTGGTCTCGTAGCGGGCCACCAGGTCGATCCGGCGCTGGTGGCGCTCCTCGCCGGAGAACGGCTCGGCCAGGAACAGGTCGATCAGCGCCTCGAGCTCCTCCTCGGAGTGCTGGCGCGCGCCGACGGAGATCACGTTCGCATCGTTGTGCTCGCGGGCCAGGCGCGCGGTCTCCTCGTTCCACACCAGCGCGGCGCGGACGCCCTCGACCTTGTTCGCGGCGATCTGCTCGCCGTTGCCGGAGCCGCCGATGACGATGCCGAGGGAGCCGGGCTGCGCGACGACGGCCTCGCCCACGTCGGTGCAGAAGGGCGGGTAGTCGTCCAGGGCGTCGTACTCGTGGGCGCCATGGTCGGTGACCTCGTGCCCCTTCTTCTCCAGCTGGGCCACCAGACGGTTCTTCAGCTCGAAGCCGGCGTGGTCGGTACCGATGTGCACGCGCATGTCGTGGATGTCTTCCTGTCGTGGGGAGGGGCGAGGAGGCCCGTCGGGGACGGGCTGTGCAGTCAGCTGAGGTCGACGCCGCCGGAGCGGGAGCGCTTGAGCTCGTAGAAGCCGTCGATCGAGGCGAGCGTCGCGAGCGCGTCCAGCAGCTTCCCGGCGTCCTCGCCCCTCGGGGCCGGGGAGACGACAGGGCCGAAGTAGGCGGTGCCCTCGCCGAAGGAGATCACCGGGGTGCCCACGTCGTCGCCGACGCGGGAGGTGGCGCCCTCGTGCGAGGCGCGCAGCGCCGTGTCGATCTCGTCTCCGGCGACCGGCTCGTAGGTCTCGATCAGCTCGGCGGGCAGATCCGCGTCGGCGAGCGCGGCGACCGCGGTGGCGCGACGGTCCTCGTTCTGACCGCCCACGTGGTAGCGCTCGCCCCAGGCGGTGTACCAGCGGGAGAAGGCCTCGTTCCCCTCGGCCTCGCGGATCGCGATCGCCAGCCGGGCCGGGCCCCAGGAGTCATCGAGCATGGCGCGGTAGCCGGGATCGAGCTCGCGACCCTCGTTGAGGACGGACAGCGACATCACCGAATAGACCGGCTCGATCTCGCGCACCTCGGCGGCGTGCAGCAGCCAGCGGCTGGTCATCCAGGCGAAGGGGCAGACGGGGTCGACGAACAGCTCCACACGACGGGCGCTCACGGATTCTCCTCGGGTCGGGGACTGGCGAGCCCCCATTGTCGCACCGGCGCGCCCGCCGTGCGTCGACCGGCTCACGGGCGGGGGAAAACGCCTTGCCCCGCAGGGCCCGGACGGGTTGGATCGGACGAGTGCTCGACTCCTCCCCCGCCGCGGCCGCGGCGACCTCCTCCCCGGCGCGCCCCGTCCCCGGCGTGCTGCGCTCCATCGTGCGCACCCACCGTCGCACCCTCGCGCTCATCCTGCCGCTGGCGACCGTGTCCGAGGGCGTCGAGATGCTCATGCCGATCGTGCTGGGCCTCCTCATCGACCACGGCATCCTCGCCGGCGATCTGCGGCTGACGGTGCTGGGCGCGGCGGGGCTGATCCTGCTGCGCGTGCTGGGCGTGCTGCTGTGGGTGTGGACCTTCCTGCTCTCGCAGAAGGCGGTCATGTACGAGCGGCACCGGCTGCGGGTGGGCCTGACCGGTGCGGTGCTCGACCCGCGCTCGCGCACGGTGCGCCGCCCCGCCGGCGAGGTGCTCTCGATCGCGACGTCGGATGCAGACAAGGCCTCCGACGTGATGGACATGATCCCGTGGGTGGTCCCCTCGACCCTCGCGGTGCTGGGCGCGACCGTCTATCTCGCCGCGATGGACCTGTGGCTGGGACTCGCGATGGGGCTGGGCATCGTGGTGATGGTCGTGGTGATCCGCGTGATCACCCCGACCCTGTCCGCCCGCTACGACGACCAGCAGTCCCAGGCCGCGGAGGCCGCCGCGACCGCGACGGACCTCGTGCACGGGCTGCGGGTGCTGCAGGGCCTGGGCGTGCAGAGCCGGGCGCGGGCGACCTACCGCCGTCGCTCCCGCATCGCGCTGGACGCGGCGCTGGTCAACGCCCGCTACTCGGGTCTCTCCTCGGGTCTGACGACCCTGGTGACCGGGACGATGCTCGCGGCGGTCGTGATCCTCGCCTCGCTGCGCACCCTCGACGGCGCGCTGACCCTCGGCGTGCTGATCGCCGTGGTGGGCCTGGCCCGCTACGTGATGGGGATGCTGCAGGGCCTCTCCGGCGCCCCGGTGTGGTGGGCCGGCATGTCCACCTCCGCGCGCCGCGTGCGGGACCTGTACACGGACCTCGGCCGCACGGTCGACGACCCGGAGCTGACGCTGGACGTGCTCACCACGCAGCGCGACGAGCGCGGCAGCCGCGGAACGGGCCGGCGCGGCGCCGCGGGCGGCCTCCACCTGCCGCTGCTGTCCGTCGCCGACGGCGAGGTGGTGGCGCTGGCCTGCGCGGATCCGGCCGACGCCGCGGACGTGATCGACGCGGTCAGCGGCCGCGTCGACGGCGGCGCCCGCGTGGGCGAGGTGGCGATCACGCCCGAGGACCGGCTGGGCCTGCGGGCGGACCTGCTCGTCGAGCCGCACGTCGTGGACCTCTTCGACGGCACCCTGCGCGAGCAGCTCGCGACCCGTGCCCCCGAGCAGGGCCCCTCGCCCGAGACCGGCGACGACGGCTGGGCCGACGCGGCGCTGCACGCCGCCGGCGCCGAGGACCTGCTGCGGATCCTGCCCGAGGGCTACGACACCCGCATCCTGGACCGCGGCGCGAACCTCTCCGGCGGGCAGCGGCAGCGGATCGCGCTCGCCCGCGCCGTCGCCGCGGACGCGCCGGTGCTCGTGCTGCACGACCCGACCACCGCGGTCGACGCCGTCACCGAGCAGAACATCGCCGAGGCGCTGGTCGCCGCACGGCACCGCACCGACCGGGCGACCCTGCTGGTCACCCGCGCCCCGGCGCTGCTGCAGGCGGCGGACCGCGTCGTCTTCGTCCGCGACGGGCGGATCACCGCCGAGGGCGAGCACACGGATCTGATGGGACACGAGACGTACCGGGAGGTGGTGCGGCGATGAGCGCACCTCAGAAGGCCGGCCTGGACTGGGACCGGCCGCTCGAGGAGGTCCTCGGCGAGGACGCGACCGCGCGCCGTCAGCTGGCCGAGCATGCGCAGCTGCTGCCCATCGCGGGCCCCGGCGCCTCGATGCGCTTCATGCTCGCGCGGCTGCGGGAGCACTGGCTCTCGGCCACGGCCACGCTGCTGATCACCGTCGGCGGCGCGGTCGCCGCCGCGATCCTCCCCCGTCTGATCGGCTCCGCCGTGGACGTGGTCGCCGACGGCGGCTCGTCCGCCGAGGTGTGGTCGCTGGGGCTGCGGATCCTCGGGGTCGGGGTGCTCCAGGCGGTGCTGATGGCGGCGGGCTGGTCGATGATCTCCGCGCTCGGCCAGCGGATCCTCGCCGGGATGCGCGAGGACGTGATCGACCGCGCCCTGGACCTGCCCGCGCAGACCATGGAGCGCACCGGCATCGGCGACGCCCTCTCCCGCGTCGCCGACGACGTGGACGTCGCCGCCCGTGCGGTAAACAACCTCGTCCCGAACCTCATCCAGCTCGGATTCCTGGTGCTGATCACCCTGGGCGGCATGGCGATGCTCTCGCCGTGGCTGCTGCTCATGGTCATGATCATCGTGCCGATGTACGTGCTGGCCGCGACCTGGTACCTGCGCCGCACCGGCCCGATCTACCGCCGCGAGCGGATCGCGATGGGCGCCCGCGCCCAGGGCCTGCTCTCCGCCATCCACGGCATCCCCACCGTGCACGCCTACGGCATCGAGCGGCGCGAGACCCGCCACGTGGCCGTGCTCTCGGAGACCGCCGCGCTGCTGAACATGCGCGTGATGCACCTGGTGAGCCGGCTGGTGCTGGGCCTGAACGTGCCCGAGAACCTGGCGCTGGCGATGGTGATCGGGGTCGGCTTCGTGCTGGTGCAGACCGGTGCGGCGCCCGTCGGCCTGGTCACCGCGGCGGCCGTGTACCTGGTGACCCTGTTCTGGCCGATGATGGCGGTGATCTTCAACCTCGACGAGGTCCAGTCGGCGCTGGCGAGCCTGGCGAGGATGGTCGGGGTGATCACCTCGATCGACCCGGCGGTCTCGCCCGGCACCGAGGTGCCCCGCGACGCCTCGATCCGCCTCGAGCAGGTCTCCCACGCCTACGGCGAGGACGAGGACGGCAACGAGCGGATCGTGCTGCGGCCGCTGGACCTCGAGATCGCCCCCGGCGAGACCGTCTCGCTGGTGGGCGCCTCCGGCGCGGGCAAGTCGACCCTCGCCGCGATCATGGCCGGCACTCTCGTCCCCCGCCACGGCCGGGTGCTGCACGGCGGTGCGGATCTCGCGAGCGCGGATCTCGAGGCCGTCCGACGCCATGCCTCGATCGTCTCCCAGGACGTGCACGTCTTCCGCGGCACGCTGCGGGAGGACCTGCAGCTGGCCGCCCCCGACGCCTCCGACGAGCTGCTGCGCGTGGCGCTGGCCAGGGTGGAGGCGCTCACCTGGGTGGACCGGCTGCCGCAGGGCCTGGACACCGAGGTGGGCGAGAAGGGCGAGCGGCTCACCGCCGAGCAGTCCCAGCAGCTGGCCCTCGCCCGCGTCTCGCTGCAGGATCCCGCGGTGCTGATCCTCGACGAGGCCACGGCCGACGAGGGCTCCTCCGGGGCGCGGGTGCTCGAGCGCGCGGCGCTCGAGGTCGCCCGCGGCCGGACCACGATCATCGTCGCCCACCGCCTCTCGCAGGCGAAGGTCGCCGACCGGATCCTGGTGATGGCCGACGGCGCGGTCGTCGAGCAGGGCACCCACGACGAGCTCGTCGCCCGCGGCGGGGACTACGCCCGGCTGTGGGAGGCCTGGGCGGGCTGAGCCCTCCCGCGCCGGTCCTGCCGGGCATCCCCTGTCGGGACCGGCCCGGTCAGCGGCGACGCAGGACCAGCGCGCCCGCGGCGGCGAGGCCGAGACCGCCGACGCCCAGCACCCCGGGGCCGGCGAGGCGGCGCGCTGCTCGTCCTCGCGCTGCTGTGCCTCCTCGGCGCGGCGGGCCTGGCCTGGACCGCGCTGACCTGAGCCGACGCTCCGACTCGGCGCCCTCCGCGACGGCGTGCCGCCACCGGCTGAGATGACTACGAGGTAGGGTCGCCCCATACGCCTACCCCTCCACGGGCAGCGCAGCCCCGGCCCGGTGGCCGGTCGGTACGGGGCGTCCGCGGAGGCCGATCCGGCCGGGACCTCCACCATGTCTTCCACCCCGCGCTGGTCGCCCGGCGACCAGGTGACCTGGACCTACTACACCCCGCAGCACCCCACCCGCACCGTCCGCCCCGGCACCGTCGTGCTCGACGACGACCGCGGCGTGGTGGTGTGGATCGCCCCCGGCACCGAGGTGCTGCTGCCCGTGCTCGAGTCCGGGGCGGCGCTGCGCCGCGCCGGCGACGAGGGCATGTTCACCGCACCCCGCGTGCAGTCCAAGCAGCTCTGGACCGGCAACGGGATCCTCATGATCGGCCTGCCCGACAAGCCCTACTCGATCTGGCTGTTCTACAAGGACGACGGCTCGCTGGGCTGCTACTACGTCAACCTCGAGACCCCCTACGAGCGGACCGAGGAGGGCGTGCGCACCCGTGACCTGGTGCTCGACCTCGTGGTCCTGCCGCGCCGCGACTGGCACTACAAGGACGAGGACGAGCTCGAGGGCGCCGAGCGCACCGGCTACTTCAGCCCCGAGGAGGTCGAGGGGATCCGCGCCGCCGGCCGCGACGCCGAGCAGCACATCGCCGAGTGGACCTACCCCTTCTCCGCCGGCTACGAGTACTTCTTCCCGGACCCCACCTGGGAGCTGCCGCGGCTGCCCGAGCACTACAGCTGGGACCTGGACCTGACCCGACGCTGAGCGCAGGGGCCGGGCCCGGTGGCAGGATGGCCCCATGTCCTCAGAGAACCTCACCCGGGACGAGGCGCGCCGCCGCGCCTCCTTCCTCAGCACCGACGCCTACGAGATCCGGCTGGACCTCACCACCGACGAGCGGACCTTCCGCACGGAGACCGCGCTGCGCTTCGACGCCGCGGAGGCGCAGGAGACCTTCCTCGACCTGATCGCCGAGGAGGTCCACGAGATCGAGCTCAACGGGGAGCTCCTGCCCGATCCCGCCTCCCGCTTCGACGGCGCCCGCGTCCACCTGCCCGCCCTCGCCGAGGGCGCGAACACCGTGCGCGTCCTGGCCACCGGCCGGTACATGAACACCGGCGAGGGCCTGCACCGCTTCGTCGACCCCGTCGACGACGAGGTATACCTCTACACCCAGTTCGAGGTCTCCGACGCCCGGCGCATGTTCGCCTGCTTCGAGCAGCCCGACCTCAAGGCGACGTACCAGCTCACCGTCACTGCGCCCGACCACTGGCGCGTCATCTCCAACTCCCCCACGCCGGAGCCGTCGGCCGCAGGCGAGGGCACGGCGACCTGGGCCTTCTCCCCCACCGAGCGGATCTCCACCTATCTCGTCGCGCTGATCGCCGGCAACTACCAGGGCGGGACCGGCGAGGTCACCGCGCGCGACGGCCGCACGATCCCGATGGGCGTCTTCGCCCGTGCCTCGCTCGCAGACCACGTCGACGCCCAGGACGTCATCGACGTGACCCGCGCCGGGATCGAGTTCTACGAGGAGGCCTTCGACCAGGACTTCCCGTTCCGCAAGTACGACCAGGTCTTCGTGCCCGAGTACAACATGGGCGCGATGGAGAACCCCGGCGCGATCACCTACGTCGAGTCCTACGTCTTCCGCTCCGACGTCGCCGACGCGGTGCGCGAGCGGCGCGACCTCACCATCCTCCACGAGCTCGCCCACATGTGGTTCGGGGACCTGGTGACCATGCGCTGGTGGGACGACCTGTGGCTGAACGAGTCCTTCGCCGAGTACGCCTCCACCCTCGCCAGCGCCGAGGTGACCCACTGGGACGACGCCTGGACCACCTTCGCGCTGTCGGAGAAGAGCTGGGCCTACCAGCAGGACCAGCTGCCCTCCACCCACCCGATCGTCGCCGACATGGTCGACCTCGAGGCCGTCGAGACGAACTTCGACGGCATCACCTACGCCAAGGGCGCCTCCGTGCTGCGCCAGCTGGTCGCCTACGTCGGCCGGGAGGAGTTCTTCGCCGGCGTGCGCGCCTACTTCGCGAAGCATGCCTGGGGGAACACCGAGCTGAGCGATCTGCTCACCGAGCTCGAGGCCACCAGCGGCCGCAACCTGGCCCGCTGGGCGCAGCTGTGGCTGCAGCGCTCCGGGGTCAACACCCTCGCCCCCGTGATCGAGCACGACGCCGACGGCGCCGTCTCCCGCTTCGCGATCCGGCAGACCGCCCCGGCGGAGCACCCTGTGCTGCGCCCGCACCGTCTGCAGGTGGGCGGCTTCTCCCTGCAGGACGGGAAGCTGGTGCGCACCGAGACGCTCGAGCTCGACGTCGACGGGGAGCTCACCGAGGTGCCCGAGCTCGCCGGGCGCCGCGCCGACCTCTGGCTGCTCAACGACGGCGACCTGACCTACACGAAGGTGCGCCTGGACGCCGACTCCCTCGCCGTCGCGATGGAGCACCTGCGCGATCTCGAGGACCCGCTGGCTCGCACCCTGCTGTGGTCCGCCGCCTGGGACATGGTGCGCGACGCCGAGCTGCCCAGCCGCCGCTTCCAGCAGCTGGTGCTCGCGAACCTCACCGGGGAGAGCTCCTCCTCCGTGGTCCGCACCCTGCTCCAGCAGCTCGAGTCCGTCGCGGGCCCCTACGCCGCCGCGGAGGAGCGCGCCGGCCGCACCGAGCAGGCGGCCGACGCCGTCTGGGCCCTCGCCCAGGAGGCCGAGGCCGGCTCCGACACGCAGCTGCAGCTGCTGGAGAGCTTCGCGCGCCTGGCCCGCACCACCGAGCACCGCAGCACCCTCGAGGGGCTGCTCGGCGGCGGCATCGCCCTGCCCGGCCGCGAGATCGACACCGATCTGCGCTGGAAGCTCGTGATCTCCCTGGCCGTGCTCGGCGGGATCGACGCCGCCGGCATCGACGAGCAGCTCGCGGCCGACGACACCCAGTCCGGCCGCAAGCACGCCCTCACCGCCCGTGCCGCGCTGCCCACCGAGGTCGCCAAGGCCAAGGCATGGCGCCGCACGGTCGAGAAGGACACGCTGGCCAACGAGTCGGTCACCGCGGTGGTGCAGGGCTTCCGCCGCGTCACCGACGAGACGCTGATCGCCCCGTACCGTCCGCGCTACTTCGAGGAGATCTCCCGGATCTGGGCGGAGCGCTCCAACGAGATCGCGACCCGCCTGGTCTCCGGCTACTTCCCGCACTCCTACGGCGGGCAGGGCGTGCTCGACGCCGCGGACCAGTGGCTCGCCGACTCCGAGGACGCACCCTTCGGCCTGCGCCGCATCATCATCGAGGGCCGCGACACCGTCGCCCGCCAGGAGCGGGTGCGCGCCGCGGACGTCGAGTGAGCCGACGGTGACGAGCCTCGCCCCGTCCGGGCCATGACGGCCCCGGCGGGGCGAGGATATCGTCGAGGACATGCCTGACGACTTCCCTCCCGATCTCGGTCCCCTGCTCGCGACACCCTCCACCGACGAGGCGCTGGGCCTCGCCGATCAGCTGCTCCAGTGGCTCGCCACCAGCGGCGTGAAGATCGTCGTGATCCTCGTGGCGGCCACCGTCCTCAGTCTGGTGGCCGGCTGGCTGCTGCGCCGCTTCTTCACCACGATGGTGCAGTCCGGCTCCAAGATCTCCACCGTGGCGGGCACCGTGATCAAGCGCGATCCCCGCTCGCAGAAGGCTGCCCAGGCACGTCGCGAGCAGCGCGCCGAGACCCTCTCGAACGTGGCCCGGAACGTGGCCCGCGCCGTGATCTGGGCGATCGCGTTCATGATGATCCTCTCCGAGATCGGCGTGAACATCGCCCCGGTCATCGCGAGCCTCGGCGTGGTCGGCCTCGCCGCCGGCATCGGCGCGCAGACGATCATCAAGGACGTCGTCGCGGGCATCGTGATGCTCTTCGAGGACATCGTCGCCGTCGGCGACTGGGTGGACCTCGAGTACGCCGAGGGCACCGTCGAGTCGATCAACCTGCGCGCCACCCAGGTGCGCGGCGTGGACGGCGTGCTGTGGACGGTGCGCAACGGCGAGATCATCCGCGTGGGCAACTACGCGCGCGGCTTCTCCAACGCCGTGGTCACCCTCGACATCGACGCCGGCGCCGACGACGAGACGGTCACGAGGATCCTCGAGCAGGTCACCGCCGATCTCAAGTCCGACCCGAAGTGGAAGGAGCTGATCCTCGCCCCGGCGGACATCAGCGGCATCCTCGACGTCGACGGCAACCGCTACCAGCGCCGCGTCGTGGTGCAGACCGTCCCCGGTCAGCAGTGGGGCGTCGAACGGGAGCTGCGGGCACGGATCCGTGCCGGCTTCGCCTCCGCCCACGTCGCCTTCGCCCTGCCTCGCTTCGTCGAAGCGGGTAAGTGACCCCCACCCGCCCCCGAAGAGACGGAGCATGACCATGACCACTCCCGCAGGCCACTCGCCCGAGCAGCAGAGCTTCTACGACGCCGTCGGCGGCGCGCCGACCTTCGCCCGGCTCGTCGAGCGGTTCTACGAGGGCGTCGCCGAGGACCCGCTGCTGCGCCCGATGTACCCCGAGGAGGACCTCACCGGAGCGAAGCACCGCCTGGAGACCTTCCTCGCCCAGTACTGGGGCGGGCCGAAGACCTACGGCGCCGAGCGCGGGCATCCGCGGCTGCGGATCCGCCACGCCCCCTTCCCCGTCTCGCCCTCGGCGCGGGACGCCTGGCTCCGCCACATGCGCGTGGCCGTCGACGAGCTCGAGCTCGCGCCGCTGCACGAGCAGACCCTGTGGGACTACCTCGAACGGGCCGCCCACTCGATGCTCAACACCGTCGACGGCGGCGAGGCGCCCGCGGCCGGGCAGCAGGTCCCCGACCGGCTCGCCTGAGAACGGTCGATGGTTTGCTTTCCCCCCCCCGGCCTATGAGAGCGTCTGGGAACAGCATTCTTCATGAGAATCAGAGGGCCACTTGAACACCCGCAATGCTGCAAAAGCGACCACACTGGTTGCGACCGCAATTCTTGCAATGACCGTCGGTCTCACGTCAGCCCATGCCGACACCAGCAAAGCTGCAACAGCGAATCCCATCGAGTCGACGTCGGCAACTGATTCATATCAGCAGTCTCTTACCGCAGAAGATGGCACCGTGGTCACCTTCACGCTCGACCCAGCCGCACAGACATTGACCGTCACCAATACTCGGGGAGATCGAGAAGTGGTGACAGTCCCCTAAGACGTCCTGAGGGACCTCGCCTCGGACGCGGCCGCTGCCACGCCGGGCGCGATCTCACCCCAGCGAGTGAGCGTCGAGACATGCAAGAACATTCTCTCCGACGCAGGGTATGCCAATGGCATCGTGTGGACACTTGCGACGATCGCTGCCGCACCGACTCTTGCAGGATCGCTCGTCGGGGCGGGAGCGCGCGTCATCACCTCAGCGATGATCACGGAAGCGGGACGTCTCTGCAAATGAATGAATCCACCCCTGCCCGACAGGGTCAGCATACCGATAGGCGCCACCGTCTCGAACGGTGGTGGGCCGGACTCTCTCGGGCCAAAAGATTCCCGGTGATCGCGGCGTTGATCTTCATCCCTCTGGGACTGATCTCCACCGTGAGCTTCTGCCAGCTGATCCGCGATCCGAGCCTGGCGCCCGGATTTCAGTGGTCCGCGGCACTCCAGCTGGCGACGGGCGTGGCGTGCATCTTCTGGTACCGCTCGCCTGCCAAGAGCAGGCGAGCGGTGCTCGCACATACCGCACTCGGCGTGGCACTTCTTCTGAGCACCGGCTTCGCGCTGTACATAGGGATGCAGGCGCTGCGCGCGCAGGTTCTCGGTGTGGGCCTGCTGCAGGCTGCGGGGCTCTGATAGGTGGCCTCCACCGAAGTCAGTCCCGGAAGGTCAGCGGCTCGTCCGTGAAGGCGCGCAGCGACTCGCGGGCCTCCTGCTCGAGGCGGACCGGGGAGCCGGTCTCCGCGTCCACCAGCACCATGACGGTGCGGGCGCGGGCGTAGGGCGCCCTCCCCTCGGGGTCGTCGCGGGTGAGGACGAGATAGTCCGCGGTCAGGCTCGCCCCGCCGATCCGGGAGAGCCACAGCCGCACCACCACGCCGTCGCGGCGGTGGCCGAGCTGACGGACGTACTCGATGCGCTGAGAAGCGATGACCGTGGCGATGTCCGTGTCCTCGGTACCGGCGCCGCTGACCGGCAGGGCGGCTGGCGGCTGCTGCGCCCCGAGCGCGAGCTGATCGGGCGCGGGCTGCCAGAAGGCCGCGATGCGGGCCTCCTCGAGCAGGCGCACCATGGCGGCGTTGTTCACGTGCCCGTAGGCGTCGAGGTCGGTCCAGCGCACGGGGACGGGCACGTCCAGCGGTGCGGGGTGCTCGGGTGTGGCGTCGGTGGTGATCGAGAACTGCATGATGCTCATGCTAGTTCGCCGGACCGGCACGGCCTGACCAGTACGATCGGGGCATGACCGCCTCGAACCCCGACCACGCGCGCATCGCCGCGGGCCTCGTCGACCTGCTGGACCTCCGTCCCGTCGATGCCGCGGGGGCGGCATCCTCCCCCACCGCCATCGCCGTCTACGAGGGGGACTCCTCCCCGCAGCCCGGCGGTCACGTCTTCGGCGGCCAGGTGATGGGCCAGGCCGTCACTGCGGTGGGCCGCACCGTCCCGGAGGGCCGTCGGATCCATTCGATGTACTCCTACTTCCTCGCCCCGGGCGATCCCGCGCACCCGATCCGCTTCGAGGTCGACGCGCTGCGCGACGGCGGCTCCTTCTCCGTCCGGCGCGTGCTCGCGACCCAGCCCGGCCGCACCGAGGAGGAGGGCGAGCGCACGATCCTCGCCATGACCGCCTCGTTCCAGGAGGAGCAGGAGGGGCTCGAGCACGCCGAGCACGCCCCCGAGGCCCCGGACCCCGAGGGGCTGCCGACGACCGCCGAGGTGCTCGCGGGCATCGAGCACCCGGTCGCCGAGTACTGGTCCACGCAGCGGCCGATCGACATCCGCCACGTCACCGACCCGATCTACCTGCGGCCCGACGCGAACGCCGGCACGATCGACGCGCAGATGGTGTGGATGCGCACCCTCGCCCCGGTGGACGCGGACCCGCTGCTGCACGACGCGATCCTCGCCTTCGCCAGCGACTACACACCCTTCGAGCCGATCCTGCGCAAGCAGGGCCTGAGCTGGATGACGCCCGGCCTGAAGATGGCGACCATCGATCACGCGATCTGGTGGCACCGCCACGTGCGGGCCGACGAGTGGCTGCTGTACGTCCAGCGCTCCCCCTCCGCCTCGGGCGGGCGCGGTCTCACCCACGGGCAGATCTTCGACCGGTCCGGGGAGCTCGTCGCGACGGTCACGCAGGAGGGCATGATCCGCGCGCCGCGCCGCGGCTGATCCGCCGGGGCTGATCGGGCGGGGTCGTGATCCGGCGGGACTGTGATCCGGCGCGGCCGCCGCCGGTCAGGACATGACCGTGCGGGCGGCCTCCTGGGCGCGGGGCAGCGCCTCCTCCGCCGTGGTGTCGCCACGGAACACCTCGGCGATGATCGCGAGGGCCTCGCCGGTCGCCTCCGCGGAGCGGGCCCCGTGCTCGGGGAGGGCCGGGTCCTGCGGCACCTCCACCGCGGAGACGTCCACGCCGACGCCCGCCCAGCTCTCCTCCCACGCGCCGCGCAGGTCGCGGTGCGCGGGGATCCCGAGGCGGTTCTCGGCCAGCGGGCGCTGGCCCTCGACCGAGCCGAGCCAGCCCAGCAGCCTCCCGATCGCCGCGGCGCGGTCCTCGTCGTCGGGATCGACGCCGGCGGCCGCGACGGAGTGCACCAGCGGACGGGCGCCCTCGGGCCCCGCGACCACCGGGTGCAGGGTCCACTCGAAGGCGCCGTCGATCTCCTCGGCCAGGGTGTGGAGGTCGTAGGTGCCGGTCTGCAGCAGCCCCAGCCGCCCGCCGACGAAGAGGTCCAGGCAGCGGCCGGGCTCCTCGACGGTCTCGGCCGCGGCGGGCGCGAGATGGGAGGAGGCGAGGTCGGCGAGGTACTGGATCGCGGCGACGCCCTGCTCGGTGGCGAGGGTGACGGCGCCCTCCTCGTCCTGCCAGGCCCCGCCCTGCCCGGCGAGGAACGGGCCGAGCACCGAGGAGCGGTCGGGATGGGCGCTGAAGCCGTGGGTGGTGCGGGCGGCGGGGTCGAAGCCCTCGTCGCCGGGATGGCGGCCCTCCCCGTCGGCGGTGAGGGCGGTGGCGAGCTCCCGCAGCGGATCGGAGCCCGCGCCGGGGTCGAAGACCAGCGCGGAGGCGTCCCCGCCCGCGGCGGCGACGAGGCCCTGGTTCGCGATCAGCAGGCTCTGGTCGTAGTACTGGGGCACGCCCCACAGCGTCTCGTCGATCCGGTGGAGGTCGGTGGCGACCTGCTCCCAGGCGGAGCTGTCGCCCCCGACGATCTCGCCGACGTCCAGCAGCACCTCTGCGGCCTGGGTCTCGGCGAGATGGGCGGTGTTCATCCACAGCACGTCGGGCAGGGTGCCGCCGGCGACGTCGAGCGGCAGCTGGGTCCAGTAGTCGTCCCAGCTCAGCACCTCGAGCTCGACCTCGATGCCGCTGTCCGCGGTAAACGCGGCCAGCGACTCCTCGTAGGCGGCGCCGGCCGCCTCGCTCCACACGCGCATCCGCAGCCGGTCGCCGTCCTCGAGCTCGGCAGGGGCGCCGCGGGAGCAGCCGGAGAGGGCCCCGACCCCGACCAGTCCCGTCGCGGCGGCGGTGAGCAGGAGCTGTCGACGGGTCGGCACGGGTTCGAGGCCTCTCTGACGGGTGCGTCGGGCGGTGAGCCTCAGGCGGTGGTCACCAGCCCGAGCTCGGCGCGGGAGGACAGCACCGGATGCTGCGGGGTGACCCGCACGGTGCAGCCCACCCGGCCGGGGACGGCGAGGGCGAAGCGAGCGGCGAAGCGCCCGTCGTCCCCGCGTCGCAGCGGGATCAGCTGCGGATCGATGATCTCATCCCCGTCGGCGACCTCTCCCAGGACCGCCTCGACCAGCACGTCCTCGTCCGCGAGGCCGGCGAGGTCGACCTCGGCCGAGAGGGTGACCTCGGCGCCGGTCGCCACCCGGTCCTCGGTCGTGCCCTCGAGGCGCACATCGCGCACGGCGATCTGCGACCACACCTGGCCCACACGGGCCTTCCACTCGGTGAACGCCCCGGCCAGCACGGGATCCGCAGCGAAGGCGCCCGCGGCGCGGGAGGCCGGGAGGTAGAGCTCGGTGACGTAGTCGCGCACCATGCGGGCGGCGGTGATCTGCGGGGCGATCCGCACCAGGGAGGAGCGGACCTTCGTCATCCAGCCGCGCTGCATCCCGCGCGCGTCGCGCTCGTAGAACAGCGGCGCGATCTCCTGCTCGAGGATCTCGTACAGCGCCCCGGCCTCGATCCGGTCGCGCTCGACCTGGTCGGCGACGTCCGCGGTCGGGATCGTCCACCCGGCCGCGTCGTCCTTCATCTCGTCCCACCAGCCGTCGGAGATCGAGAAGGTCAGACCGCCGTTGAGCACGGCCTTCATGCCCGAGGTGCCGGAGGCCTCCTCGGGACGGACGGGGTTGTTCAGCCACACGTCGGCGCCGGCGATCAGCACCGAGGCCATGCGGATGTCGTAGTCGGGCAGGAAGACGATCCGGTGGCGCACGCCGTGGTCGTCGGCGAACTGCACCAGCTGCTGGAGGAACTCCTTGCCGGGGCGGTCGGCCGGGTGGGACTTGCCGGCCACGACGATCTGGACCGGGCGCTCCTCGTCCAGCAGGATCCGCTTGAGACGCTCGGGATCGGAGAGCATCAGCGTCAGCCGCTTGTAGGTCGAGACGCGGCGGGCGAAGCCGATGGTCAGGACGCCCGGGTCGAGGATGTGGTCGGTCCAGGCGAGCTCGGCCTCGTCGGCCCCGCGGCGCAGCCAGGAGTCCTTCACGTGCTTGCGCGCCATCGCCACGAGGTCTGCGCGCAGCGCGTCCCGGGTGGAGGTGAGCTCGTGGTCGGTGAGGGCCGACAGCGCGCTCCAGTCCGACATGGAGGAGATGTCGACGTCGCCGAGCGCCTTCTTGTACAGGTCGTCCATGTGGGCGGAGGTCCAGGTGCGGCGGTGCACGCCGTTGGTGACCGAGCCGATCGGGACCTCGGGCACGTCGAAGCCCGGATACAGGTTCTGGAACATCCCGCGGGAGACGGCGCCGTGGAGCTTCGCGACGCCGTTGGAGCGCTGGGCGATGCGGAAGCCGAGCTGGGCCATGTTGAAGATGTCGCCGCCCTCCTCGATGCCGAGCGCGAGCGCGGCCTCGACCGGGAGGGAGGGGATCAGGCGGGAGAGCCCGTTCTCGTCGGCGTCGAGGTAGCCGCGCAGCTGCGAGGCGTCGAAGCGGTCGATGCCGGCGGGGACCGGGGTGTGGGTGGTGAAGACGGTGCCGGCGCGCACCTCGGCGACGGCCTCGGAGAACCCGGCGCCGCCCTCGATCAGGCGACCCACGCGCTCCAGCCCGGAGAACCCGGCGTGGCCCTCGTTGAGGTGGAAGACGGTGGGGGCCGGTCCGCCGGTGACGCGGGCGTACTCCTGCACGGCGCGGACGCCGCCGATGCCCAGGACGATCTCCTGGACGATGCGGTGCTCGTGGTCGCCGCCGTAGAGGCGGTCGGTGATCTGGCGGGCGGACTCGTCGTTGCCCTCGACGTTCGTGTCCAGCAGCAGCAGCGCGACCCGGCCCACCTGGGCCTTCCACACGGCGATCTCGACGTCACGGCCGCCCGGGAGGGTGACGCGGACGGTGAGCTGGGTGCCGTCCTGCTCGAGGACGGGCTCGACGGGGAGGTCGGCGGGGTCGTTGAGGCGGTACTCCTCCTGCTGCCAGCCGCTGCGGTCCAGGGACTGGGAGAAGTAGCCCCACTGGTAGAGCAGGCCGATGGCGGTCAGGGGGACGCCGAGGTCCGAGGCGGACTTCAGGTGGTCGCCGGCGAGGATGCCGAGGCCGCCGGAGTAGATCGGCAGGGTGGGGGTGATCCCGAACTCCATGGAGAAGTACGCGATCGAGGAGCCCTGGCCGGTGCCCTGCTCGCCCGGGACGGTGCGCTGGAACCAACGACCGGAGTCGAGATAGGTGCGCAGGTCCCCGACCTCGGAGCGCATCCGTGCGAGGAAGGACTCGTCCCGCGCCGCCTCGGCCAGGCGCCCGGCGGGCACCATGGGCAGCATCGCGAAGGGGTTCTCGCCGCTGTCGACGAAGACCTGCGGATCCAGGCTGCGGAACAGGTCGACGGTCTGTCGACGCCAGGACCAGCGCAGGTTCAGCGCGAGATCGCGCAGGGGGGCGAGGGCGTCCGGGAGCTCGGAGGCGACGGTGATCGTGGAGATCGGCTTCATGGCCCCCAAGATACCTGAGCCGGGCCTTCTTCTTGCAGTGGACTTGCGTGTCGGATCACCGAAGTCCGAGGGAATTTCTGGACCTTCACCAGCGCTGTTGGAACATCTCCCGTTCATCCGCGCGAGTGGCCGTCACGATCCGTCAACCCTCTTGCAAGAACTTTCAGCGAGCGCCGCTCCCCCCTTCCTCCCCCACTCGTCCCCGTTCCGTGCGCTCTGCGCCCGAGGCGGCGCTCCTGCCTGCCACAATGGGGAGCGGCACCGTGGGGGCGGTGCCGTCGACGAGAGCACAGCGCATGGAGGGGCCCGGATGGTCAGCGAGGCAGCGACCGGGGACGTCATGGATCTTCCCGGGATCCCGGAGGACACGATCGACCTCGGGGAGCGGCTCGATCCGGTGCGGACCCTCCTGCGGCGCACCGCGGGTGGGGACCGTCGCGCAGCCGGTGCGCTGCTGGACGTGCTCGGTCCGCGGATCCACGGTCTCGCGGTCCACGTGACCGGCTCCGCCGCCCGCGCCTCGGCGCTCACCGTCAGCGTGCTGCGCTCGTGCCTGCGCGATGCCGCCGAGCTCGCCGCGAGCGGGCTGCCCGGCGAGGCGGCGGTGCTGGACAGGGCCCGACGCGCGGCGCTCGCGACCCGTCCCAGCGGCGACGTCCGCTCGCTGGTCTCCCCCGCCGCCGCGAACGACCGCACCCGCGACCGACGGGAGGTGGACGTTCTGCGGGTCCTGCTCGGCCTCCCGCTGCCGCAGCGCGCCCTCGTCGAGTCCGCAGCGCAGGGCCGCTTCGCGGCGACGGGGGCCGAGCGGCCGGGTGCCGCGACCGCCCTCTCCCAGGTCCTCGACGCGCTCGTGCCCCTCGGCGGCCCGGAGGACCCGGAGCTGCGGGCCCTGGCCGCCCTGGACGCCCTGGCCCTCGCGGACCCCTCGGAGCGGGCACGGCTGAAGGAGATCGCGCGAGGTCCCGAGACCGCGGGCGTGCACCGCCACGCGATCGAGGCGGCGGCGCGGCTGACGCTCCTGACCGCCGTCCCGCCCTCGCGGGACCTGCACGTGGCCGTCCTCGAGGGCTTCGCCCCGGAGCCGGTCCCCGCCCCGGAGCCCGAGGTGGCCTACAGCGGCGACTACGCGACCCCGGTGCTGGGCACGGACTCGCAGCGCCGCGTGGTGGGGCCGCCCGCCCGTCCCGGCGCCGCACCGGCCGCGGCGCCCGGGGCCGGGGTGTCGGCCCCGTCGGCCCCGACCCCCGTCCCCTCCGGCGGTGAGCAGGCCGCCCCGGACGCCGCCCCCTCCTTCGCCTTCCGTCCCGGCGACGAGGCGGAGCGCGGACGTCGTGCACGCCGCCGGCGCCGACAGCAGGCCCGCGCCGGGACGCGCCGCATCCCCTGGATCTCCCGCACGCTCGCCGCGCTCCTGGCGGTGACCGCCCTGGTGCTGGGCGGGCTGCTGGTGACCACCCGCGGCGATCTCGCCGAGGCCGAGGAGTTCACCGACACCTGGGCGACGCTCTCCCTCTCCCCCGAGGCGCAGCTCGTGCCCGGGCTGAGCGACAACGGCACCTGGCAGGCGGTGATCGCGGAGGACGGCGTGGCGCTGCGCGCCGAGGGCGTCGCCGGCTGGGAGGGCGAGGTGCTCGAGCTGTGGGGCGAGACCGACGGGGTCGCGCGGAGCCTGGGCGTGCTGGACCTCTCCCGCGACGGCGAGGTCGCGTTCACCACCGACGGGACCGCCGATCGTTTGCTGGTCACGCGGGAGATGGCGCCGGGCAGCGGCTCCGGTTCCCCCTCCCCGCGAGTGGTGGCGACGCTCGACCCCGGGATCAGCGGCATCTGAGCGAGGCGCTCGTCGGGCGCGGACCGCGGCCCGGCGTCGGCGCCCGCTCTTCCGGCCGGCAGGGACGATGCCGGGACGACGCAAGGGGCCGATCACCTCGCGGTGATCGGCCCCTTGCGTCGTCTGGACCGGTGCTCCCGGCCCGGACCTCAGTCGCGGGTCAGGCGGCGGTAGGTCACGCGGTGCGGGCGCGCGGCCTCCTCGCCCAGACGGGCGACCTTGTTCTCCTGGTAGGACTCGAAGTTGCCCTCGAACCAGTACCAGTTCGCCGGGTTCTCCTCGGTGCCCTCGTAGGCGAGGATGTGGGTCGCCACGCGGTCCAGGAACCAGCGGTCGTGCGAGACGACCACGGCGCAGCCGGGGAACTCCAGCAGCGCGTTCTCGAGCGAGCCGAGGGTCTGCACGTCCAGGTCGTTCGTCGGCTCGTCCAGGAGCAGCACGTTGCCGCCCTGCTTGAGGGTGAGCGCGAGGTTCAGGCGGTTGCGCTCGCCGCCGGAGAGCACTCCGGCCTTCTTCTGCTGGTCAGGGCCCTTGAAGCCGAACTGGCTGACGTAGGCGCGCGAGGGGATCTCGACCTTGCCGACCTGGATGAAGTCGAGGCCGTCGGAGACCACCTCCCACAGGTTCTTGTTCGGGTCGATGTTCTCGCGGTTCTGGTCGACGTAGCTGATCTTGACGCTCTGGCCGATCTTCAGATCGCCGCCGTCCAGCGGCTCCAGGCCCACGATGGTCTTGAACAGCGTGGTCTTGCCGACGCCGTTGGGGCCGATGACGCCCACGATGCCGTTCGGCGGCAGGGAGAAGGAGAGCCCGTCGATGAGCAGACGGTCCCCGAAGCCCTTCTTGAGGTCCTTCGCCTCGATCACTTGGTTGCCCAGCCGCGGGCCCGGCGGGATCGTGATCTCCTCGAAGTCGAGCTTGCGGGTCTTCTCGGCCTCCGCGGCCATCTCCTCGTAGCGGGCAAGACGCGCCTTGGACTTCGCCTGGCGGCCCTTGGCGTTGGAGCGGACCCAGTCCAGCTCCTCCTTGAGGCGCCTGGCGAGCTTCTGGTCCTTCTTGCCCTGGACCTGGAGGCGCTCCTCCTTCTTCTGCAGATAGGTGGAGTAGTTGCCCTCGTAGGGGTAGAGGTGGCCGCGGTCGACCTCGGCGATCCACTCGGCGACGTGGTCGAGGAAGTAGCGGTCGTGGGTGACGGCGATGACGGCGCCCTCGTACTGCTGGAGGTGCTGCTCGAGCCAGAGCACGCTCTCGGCGTCGAGGTGGTTGGTGGGCTCGTCCAGCAGCAGCAGGTCGGGCTTCTCCAGCAGCAGCTTGCACAGCGCCACGCGACGGCGCTCGCCGCCGGAGAGGTGGGTGACGGGCTCGTCGCCGGGCGGGCAGCGCAGCGCGTCCATCGCCTGCTCGAGCTGCGAGTCGAGGTCCCAGCCGTTCTGGGCGTCGATCTCGGTCTGGAGCTTGCCCATCTCCTCCATCAGCGCGTCGAAGTCCGCGTCGGGCTCGGCCATCTCCTCGCCGATGGCGTTGAAGCGCTGGACCTTCTTGAACAGCTCGCCCATGCCCTCCTGGACGTTCTCCAGGACGGTCTTGGACTCGTCCAGCGGCGGCTCCTGCAGCAGGATGCCGACGCTGTAGCCGGGGCTGAGGCGCGCCTCGCCGTTGGAGGGCTGGTCCAGGCCGGCCATGATCTTCAGGATCGTCGACTTGCCGGCGCCGTTGGGGCCGACCATGCCGATCTTCGCGCCCGGGTAGAAGCTCATGGAGACGTCATCGAGGATGACCTTGTCGCCCACGGCCTTGCGGGCCTTGTACATCGTGTAGATGAACTCTGCCAATGTGGTGTCCTTGTCGGAGAGCGGTCGGAGTGCTGGTCTCTCACCGGCGCGCCGCAGGGCGGTGCCGCACGGGAGTCGTCGCGATGACCGACTCTACCCCGCCGGCACTCGGCGCGACCCGCCCGGGCACGGCTCGAGCCGACCCGGTGCAGATCGATCCGGGTCAGTCCGTCGGGACGCCGCGCTCGGCGAGCACCCGCCGGGCGATGCTCACGCCGGGCTCGGCGCCCTCGGGGTGCGGATCGCCGTTACGGGGCCAGAGATGCGCGTCGATGCCGAGCGACCGTGCGGCCTCGACGTTCTCCGCGCGGTCGTCGAAGAAGATCACCGCCGAGGGGAGCCGCACTCCCCCGGTCTCGTGCGCCAGCACGTCGAGCAGGACCTCGTAGATCTCGCGCTCGGGCTTCACGGTGCGCTCCTCGGCGGAGATCACCGCGAGGGTGAAGGCCTCGAACCAGTCGGCCTTCCGCACCGCCTCGCCGAAGGCGGCCGAGGCGTTGGACAGCAGCGCCATGCGCACGTCGTTGCGGGCGAGGTCGTGCAGCAGCGCGCGGGAATCGGGCTCCAGGCGCAGGAAGTAGCGGTTGTCGGCGTCCTGCAGCTCGTCGATCTCCGCAGCGGAGAGCTCCTCCACGCCGGCGGCGCGGGCGACCGCGCCCCAGTACTCGGCAGGGCTCGTGCGGCCGGCGTCGTAGTCGCCGCGCTCGGTCCACAGCGCCTCGCCGACGGCCCCGGCGTCCCCGCCGAGCAGCGCGTGGATGTCGGGGACCGGGTCGTGGCCGGCGCTCAGCACGCCGCCGAAGTCGAAGACGACGGTGGGGCGCTGCGGGGCGCGTCGGCGGTTCTTCTTGCTCATGGGGTCACGTCCTCACAGGTGGGGAGTCCTTCGACGGTGCCGGTCTCGGCGATGGTGGTCGTCGCCTCGAGGGCCTCCTCGAAGGTGCCGACGGCGACGACCTCGAGGCCGTCGGGCTCGTAGCCGACGACCTCCTCGCAGTTCGCGGAGGGGGCCAGGAAGAACTCGGCGTCGGACTCCTCCGCGCCGACCATCTTCTGGCGGATCCCGCCGATGGAGCCGACGGTGCCGTCCTCGGCGATGGTGCCGGTCCCGGCGATGGCGTGCCCGCCGGTGAGGGCCCCCTCGGTCAGCTCGTCGTAGACGGACAGGGAGAAGATCAGCCCCGCGCTCGGGCCGCCGACGTCGCCGACGGCGATGTCGATGTCGAGCGGGAACTCGTGGCCCTCGGCGAGGATCACCCCCATCCGCGACGTGCCGTCGACGAGCTCGGTGGGGACCTGGAGGTCCTTCTCCTCGCCGTCGCGGCGCACGGTCATCTCCACGTCCTCGCCCTCGGGGACGGAGGCGATGAGGTCGCGATAGCCCTGCACGTCGCCGGCGGTCCGCCCGCCGACGGAGACGATCACGTCGCCGCCCTCGAGGGTGCCGGCCGCGGCGCCGTCCTCCTGGACGCCCGCGATCATCACGACGTCGCGGTACTCGATGTCGAGCTCGTCCAGGGCGACCGCGACGGCGTCCTGCTGGGAGGTGCTCATCGCGGCGGTGTTGGTCAGGGTGGTCTGCTCACGGGTCTGCCCGTCGGGGAATACCGCCTCGCGCGGCAGCACCATCTTGGAGCGGTCGAACCAGGCGGCGACGACCTCGACGGGGGTCACCCGGTAGCCGGGCCCGCCGTCGACGGAGACCGTGGTCATCATGAGCGAGCCGTCGGTGGGGTGGGTCTCGGCGCCGTCGATGACGAGGATCTCCTCGTCCTCCCACTCGCCGAGCACGTCGATGGCGGGGCCGGGCCGCTCGATGACGTAGGGCACGGGGAGCAGGGAGCCGCCGAGGATCATCGCGCACAGCAGCACGAGCATCGTCAGGGCGAGCCGGGGCCGGGCGAGCTGCGCGTCGTCGATCGCGCGCGCGGCCGCCGCGCGCACCCCACGGCGGCGGGCAGGGGGCGTGGGGTCGTCGGTCACCCGGCCCATTGTGCCGCACCGGGCGGGACGGTCAGCGCGCTGCCGGGGTGCGGTCGGTACCCTGGGGACCCCACGGACCGCAGGAGGTGGCCATGAGCGATGCCCCGATCCCGGGTGGACCCGGTGACATGGACGAGGAGGCGCTGAAGCGCTTTCTGAAGGAGACCTTCGGGGACGCGCTCCCCGAGGGAGCGCTGGACGGGCTGGACCTCTCCGCCCTCGCGCAGCAGGCGAACCTCCCCCAGGACCCCGCGCAGCTGCGCGCGGCCGCCGCCCAGATGCAGCACCTCTTCGCCGCCCAGGGCGACAGCCCCGTGAACTGGCAGATGGCGGAGGACCTCGCGCGTCGCACCGCCGCCGGCCAGGTGACCCTGCCGGGAGTCGAGACGCCGTCCGGCACACCGGGCGATCCGAGCCCGTCGGCCGAGCAGGTCGCCGAGCTGCGCCAGGCGGCGCAGGTCGCGCGGCTCTGGCTGGACCCGGTGCTCGCGATCGACGTGCCCACCGCGGAGCTGCAGGTGTACAGCCGCGGCACCTGGCTCGCGCGCACCCTGCCGCGCTGGAAGCCGATCGTGGAGCCGGTCGCGAAGTACATGGCCGGCGCCATCGGCGAGGCGATCAGCGCGCAGATGGGGCAGATGGGCGATCTCGGCGCGATGGGCGCGGCCGGGATGCAGATGCCCGGCGGCGGCGATCCGGCCGGGATGATGGAGCGCATCGGCGGGACGATGTTCGGCGTCCAGTTCGGCCACGCGATCGGGGCGCTGGCCCGGGAGATCTCCGGCACCACGGACCTGGGGCTGCCGCTCGGCCGCGACGGCGAGCCGGCGCTGGTCGCCGCGAACGTCGAGGACCTCATCTCCGCGCACTCCCTCGACCCGGCGGCGACGCGGATCTTCCTCGCCTCCCGCGAGATCGCGCACACCGCCCTGTTCACCGCCGCGCCGTGGCTGGGCCGCGCCCTGTTCTCCGCGATCGAGGACTACTCCCGCGGGATCACCCTGGATCTCGACGCGCTCGACGAGATGGTGCGGGACCTGGACCTCTCGGACCCGCAGTCGATGCAGGCGCGCCGGCCCGAGGAGATGTTCGTCTTCACGCGCCGCGCCTCGCAGGAGCGTGCCCTCGAGGAGCTCGCGACCACCCTCGCACTGATCGAGGCGTGGGTCGACCACGTCACCACCAAGGCGCTGACCGGCAAGCTGCCGGACCTCGAGGCGCTGCGCGAGGTGCTGCGCCGCCGCCGCGCGGCCGGCAGCCCGGCAGAGCAGATGCTCTCGAAGACCATCGGCATCGAGATGCGGCCGCGCCGCGTGCGCGAGGCGCTGTCCTGGTGGGAGTCCGTGCTGGCCACCGAGGGCGAGACCGGCCGCGAGGCGAAGTGGGACCACCCCGACCTGCTGCCCACGGCGGAGGTGCTCTCGGGCACGCCGCAGGCGCCGAGGACCGATGCCGCCGCCCCGGCGGAGGGCGCGGAGGAGCTCGCCGACGTCACCATCCCCGTCGACTTCGACGCGGAGCTCGAGAAGCTGCTGTCCGGCGAGGGCGTGGACGACGCGCCCCGCGAGGACGAGCAGGGCCGGCTGCGCGAGGACGACGAGGACCCGGGCGACGGAGGCACCGACGACGGAGGTTCGGACAGCGGCGACTCCGACGGGTCCGGCACCGACCAGGACGGGAACGGCCCGGCGGGCGATGCCCGCTGAGGTGGACGACGGCACCGCGGACGCCTCGCCGGTGGCGGACGGGGCTCCTGCCGCCGAGCCGCCCGTGAGCGCCCCGACGTCGTCGGCCGCGCCCGAGCCGGCGGCGGCAGAGCTCGCCCTCGCGCTCGAGGGCGCGGCCTCGACGCCCGACCTCGCCCGGGAGTTCCTCGACCTGCTGACGGGCGTGCCGCGCGCCCTGTATCGCGACGGCGGGCCGCGCCATCTCACCGCGAGCGCGATCGTGACCGATGCGCCGGGCGAGCACGTGGCGCTCGTCTGGCATCTCAAGGGCCGCTTCTGGGTCCAGCCCGGCGGTCATCTCGAGGACGGCGAGACGAGCCTCGAGCAGGCGGCGCGGCGCGAGGTCGCCGAGGAGATCGGCCTGTCAGGACTCGAGCGCGTCGGCGAGGGCCCGGCGATGCTCCACCGTCACGGGCTGGACGCCGCCTTCGGCCGCTGCCAGGAGCACTGGGACGTGCAGTACCTGCTGCGCGCCCCGCGCCCGGCCGCCGAGATGCCGCTCACGGCGAGCGAGGAGTCGGGGGACGTGAAGTGGTTCCCCTGGCCAGCGCGCTCGCCCCTGGCGGGCTCAGCAGCGAAGCTTCTGCCGGAGGGCGTGGTCCCGGACCTGCCCGCCGCGCTGGATGCCCTCGCGGAGCGCTTCGCGACGCTGCTGCGCTGAGCTCCTGCGCTGAGCTCCAGCGCCGAGCGGTCCGGCGCCGTCCTGTGCTCGACGGCCTCCGCGCGCGCAGCCCCGCCCGCCCCGGCCGCGCTCAGGACTCCCCGGCGGCCTCCTCGACGTCGTCGCCGTCCAGCGGCGGCATGTTCTTCGCCCAGGAGACCCCGTCGAGGAATCCCTGCGCCTTCTCCGCCTGCGGGTAGGCGGCCATGAGGGCCTTGAACTCGGGCCCGTGGCCGGGCACGAGCAGGTGCACCAGCTCGTGCATCATCACCGAGCGCACCACGTAGTCCGGCATGCCCTGCAGGTGGTGCGAGAGCCGGATCGTGCCGTCGGCCGGGGTGCACGAGCCCCAGCGGGTGTTCTGGCGTGTGGACCACGTCACCGAGGCGGGGTGGGCCCGGCCACCGAGATGAGCTTCACTGACCTCGCGCGCCATCCCCATCAGCTCTGCATCGCTGCGCCTCGCGGGGGTGCTGCGCGCCTCCCGCGCGACCATCTGGTCGACCATCTTCCGTGCCCAGTCCCGCTCCTGGCGGGCGCTGAAGGAGGCGGGGATCGCGACCACGATGTCGCCGTCGCGCCTCGTGATGGACACGGTGCGGCGCCGGCGTGCGCTGCGCCGCACGAGCACCCGCTCGCCGCGGGGCCCGCTCAGCTGCTCATGGTGGACCAGATCATTCATGGGGCAAGCCTGGCACGCTCGGCAGGCGAAGTTTTTTCGTCCACAGCTGTGCACTGCGAACCGGCCGGTCAGAACGTCGTGACCGGGGACGATGACGGTTCCTCCACAGTGTTCACACCGGGTGGGGCCGGCTGTCCACAGGATGGGGCCGGTTGTCCACAGTCGGTCCCCGGTCCGTCTTTGACCCGCCCGGTCCGCAGGGGCTAGGTTTCCCTGCACGTAGGACCCCGGGATAACTAGCAGGACGCACACGGGGAAGGTGCGCGTGGTGCTGAGCGCCCCCGGGGTCCTACGGCCCAGGTCGGCCTCACGCTGCCGTCGGGCCGCCGATATCGGCTCGTCGTGCGCACTTCCTCGGCTCCCCCGGAGCCCCCAGTCTCCCGAAGCGCACGACGGGCCGGTCAGATCGGATCACTCCTCTTCTGCGCCGCGCCGCGGCCGTTCCTGATTCGTGCGCATGTGCGCCCCCCGCTACAGTGGTCCGGTCCCGGTCCGCGGCGAGAGTCGTGCGCCGGTGAATGTTCATCACTCACGAACCCACGAGGAGCGGATATGGCCGACGAGACCTATGCCGGAGAGTTCTACTGCGTCAAGTGCCGCGAGAAGCGGGAGGCCGAGGGCAACGTCGTCGTCTCCAACGGTCGTCGCATGGCCAAGGCCGTGTGCCCGGAGTGCGGCACCAAGCTGAACCGGATCCTCGGCAAGGCCTGATCGACGTACTGCGAGGCACGAGCGGTAGGAGATCAGGCAGCGAACACTGCTGATCGACGTACTGCGAGGCTGTGCCTCCACAGACCGCGAAGGGCGGGGCACCATCGGTGCCCCGCCCTTCGTCGTCCCCTCGCCCGTCGCGGGCGCGCTCATGCCGCGTCGGCGTCGGGGAGCGGATTCTTCCGCGGGCGGCCGCGGCCGCGCTTGACGGCGATGATGCGGCCGTCCTGGAAGATCGCGCCTCCCCAGACGCCCCAGGGCTCGCCCCGGTCCAGAGCGCCCTGGCGGCACTCCTGGATCAGGGGGCAGTCGGCGCACAGGAGCTTGGCCTGCTCGAGGTCGGCGGGGCGCTCGGAGAAGAAGAGGTCGGCCGCGTCCGCGTCGTGGCACGGCAGCATGTCTGCGGAGGCGTCCGCAGGGTTCAGGAAAGTGGTCAGTAGAGAAGTCATCGTCTCGCTGCTTCGACGTCGTCGGGAAGGACGGCCCCGGGAGGGGCGGGAGGGGGCGGCGCCGGTGCCGCCCCGTGCAGCGAGGGTGGACCTCGTCAGCTCAGGCGGAGCACCGCGGGGGCATAGCCCCGTTCGCGCGGCAGAAGAGCGGGCGCGCCGAGGGGGCGCAGGCCAGCTCCTGCCAGATTCCTGAGAACGATCACGAGACCCACCCCCTTTCTGTGCGCGTGCCCCGGCTTCCCGGCTCACGACCCGAACGATTGACGTGGACGACTCTACACCCGTCCCGGCGAATGCAGAAGTATTTTTTGACCTGCGGTTTCAGTCCTTCTCGGAGGGTCCGGCGAGGATCTGCAGCAGCGCGGCGCCGTACGAGGAGACCTTCGCGGGGCCGATCCCGGGCACGGCCAGCAGCTCCTCCTCGGTGCGGGGCGCACGCTCGGCGACGGCCTCGAGGGCGGCATCGGTGAGCACGGCGTAGGCGGGGACGCCGCGCCGACCGGACTCCTCGCGCCGCCAGCTGCGCAGCTCGGCGAGCAGCTCGGGCCCGGCGGTGGAGGGGCAGCCGTCATGGCGGCCGCGCCGCTGCTCGGCGGCGGAGACGAGGCCCTGCCCGCACACCCGGCACTCGGAGTAGACGGTCGCGGAGCGTCGGCCGGTGCGGCGAGGTCCGGGGCCGGGCGCGGTGCGCGGGGAGTCGGGGTGGGCGAGCACCCCGTCGAGGAAGCGGGAGGGCTTGCGGGAGCCGCGGGCGCCGGGGGTGCGGGCCGCGGCCCAGCTGACGGTGAGCAGGTCGCGGGCGCGGGTGAGGGCGACGTAGAACAGTCGCCGCTCCTCCTCGACCTCGGCCGGGGTCTTGGCCATGGAGATCGGCAGCAGCCCGTCGCTCGCGCCGACCACGAACACGACCGGCCACTCCAGGCCCTTGGCGGCGTGGACGGAGGCGAGGGTGACGCCGTCGACGACGGGCGCGGCCTGCGACTCGGCCCGCTCCTCGAGCTCTCGGACCACGTCGGCCATGGTCGCGCCGGGCCGGGCGGTGATGGTGTCGGTGAGGCCGACGAGGGCGTTCAGCGAGTCCCAGCGGTCGCGGATCGCGCCGGTGGTGTCCGGGGCCTGCTCGGACCAGCCCTGCTGGGAGAGGACGTCGCGGACGGCGCGGGCCGGGTCGAGCTGCTCGACGCGGGTCGCGGCGCGCAGGGACACCATCGCGCGCCGCACCTCCTGCCGTTCGAAGAAGCGGTCCCCGCCGCGCACCAGGTAGCCGATCCCGCGGGCGGTGAGCGCCTGCTCGAACGCCTCGGACTGGCTGTTGGTGCGGAACAGGATCGCGATCTCGGAGGCGGTGCGGCCCTCGGCGATCAGCGCGCCGATGCGGTCGGCGATCCCGTCGGCCTCGGCGGCGTCGTCGGGGAAGGACTCCACCAGCGGCGGCGGCCCGGCATCGCGCTGGGAGACGAGGGTGAGGCGGCCCGCGCGGGTGCGGCCCTGCGCGCCGTCGAGGACGGTGTTGGCCATGCGCACGATCTCGGGGGTGGAGCGGTAGTTGCGCTCGAGGCGGATGGTGCGGGCGCGCTTGAACTCGCTGCGGAAGTCCAGGAGGTAGGAGGCGCGGGCGCCGGCGAAGGTGTAGATGGTCTGGGCGGCGTCGCCCACCACGCACAGGTCGTCGGAGGTGCCCAGCCACAGCCGCAGCAGCGCGTGCTGCAGGGCGGAGACGTCCTGGTACTCGTCGACGACGAAGTGCTTGTACTGGGAGCGGACCTCGCGGGCGACGTCGCCGCGCTCGGTGAGGAAGCCGACCATGTGCAGCAGCACGTCCTCGAAGTCGATGACGTTGTGCTCCTTCTTCACCTCCTCGTACTGGGTGAGGATGCGGGAGATGGAGCGGGAGTCGAAGCCGGCCACGCCCGGGCGGCGCGTCTGCGCGGCCGCGTCCGGATAGGTCTCGGGGGTCAGCATCGACACCCGCGACCACTCGACCTCGGCGACGATGTCGCGCAGCGCCGCCCTGTCCACGCTGAGGTGCAGGCGGGAGCAGGCCTCGCCCACCCCGGCGTACTTGCTGGCGATGATGTCGGGCATCGGCCCGCCGACGACGCGGGGCCAGAAGTGGCGCAGCTGGCGCAGCGCGGCGGAGTGGAAGGTGCGGGCCTGCACGGCGGGCACTCCGAGGTCCCGCAGGCGCGAGCGCATCTCGGCGGCGGCCTTCGCGGTGAAGGTGACGGCGAGGACGTGGCGGGGGTTCAGCTGACCGGTGGCGACCCCGTAGGCGATGCGGTGGGTGATCGCGCGGGTCTTGCCGGTGCCGGCGCCGGCGAGCACGCACAGCGGCGTGCCGAAGCTGCCCGCCACCTCGCGCTGCTCGGGGTCGAGCGCGGCGAGGAGCGACTCCGCATCTGGCGGGGCGGAGCGGGCGGTGGCGTCGGGGGCGGCGGTCTGGTCGGTCATCGCTCTCCATCCTGCCAGGGCGGTGCGACGCTCCACGGGGTGCTGTGGACGGCGGGTGCCTCACACCCCGCCGGGGCGTCAGGGCACGGGCGGCCGGGGCAGTCTCGGCCGGGCACCTCACGGGTGATGGCGCGTGGCGTGCCTCTATGCCCATATAGGCGTAGTGGCACGCCACGCGCCATCACCTGACCTTTGCCCTCGCTGATGCCGAGCCGAGGGCAGCAGGTCGATCAGGAACCCTCAGGTCGACCCGGGCCGGCGAGCGCCGCTCAGGCCTCGGCGGAGCGGCCGTACCAGTCGTCGATCAGGGCGCGGCCCATCGAGGCGGGGCCGGGCAGCTCGATCTCGTCGGCCGCGAGCGCGGCGGCGAGCTCCTCGCGGCTGAACCAGCGCGCCTCGGCGATCTCCTCGTCCTGGAGGGTGAGCTCGCCGGCCTCCGGCGCCCAGGCGCGGTAGCCGAGCATGAGCGAGCGCGGGAAGGGCCAGGGCTGGCTGCCCATGTACTCGACCTCGGTGACGGCCACGCCCACCTCCTCGGCGACCTCCCGGGCGACGGCGTTCTCGAGGCTCTCGCCGGGCTCGACGAAGCCGGCGAGCACCGAATGGAAGCGGCCGCGGAAGTGTGCGTTGCGGGCCAGCAGCAGGCGGTCCTGGCCGTCGCGCACGGCCATGATCACGGCCGGGTCGGTGCGGGGGAACTGCTCGACGCCGTCCTCGCGGCAGCGCAGCACCCAGCCGGCCATCTCGGGCTCGAGCAGCCCGCCGCACAGTGGGCAGTGCCGCATCGAGCGGTGCCAGGCGCCCATCGCGACCGCGGCCGCGGCGAGGTCGGCGTCCGCGTCGGCCAGACGGTCCGCGACGCGCCGGAGGTCGCGCAGATCACGGCCGGGGTCGTCGAGCTCGGGGCTCGGCTCGGGGATCTCCACGGCGAGCACCCGCACGCCGTCGCGTCGGCCCAGCAGCACCAGCGGCTGGGTGGTGCCGCCGCGGGGGTCCTCGGTCTCCAGCACGGCGTGCAGCGTGCCGTCCTCGTCCTCGGTCAGGGCGACCGCCCCGGCGCGGGTGACGAGATAGCGGGCGTCCTCGCCGGGGGCGAGCACCCCGTCCTCGCCGCGCAGCAGCGCGTCGCGGTCGGAGCCCAGGAGGGTCAGGGGCGTGCTGAGATGCGGTCCACGGAGCGTCGGCATGGCCTCGAGCCTAACCGGCGCGCGGGGTCGGGGCGGGTACGGTGGACGCGTGCATCGCAACTCCTACTCCATGGCTGCCCTCGCCGCGGCGGCGGTCCCCGGGCTGGCCCCGGTGCGGACCTCCTCCATCGCCACCCCGGTCGAGGATCTCGACGTCGCCGGAGTGGTCGCGGAGGACGGCCGCCGAGTGCTGGTCCACTCCCCCGCCACCATGGCCGCCGGGATCCGTCTCGAGCGCGATCTGCGCGTCGCCGATGCCCTCACCGGGACCCCGCTGAAGGCCGTGGTCCCGCCCGTGCTCGGCTACGTCAAGCTCCCCGAGGGCGGGCGCAGCGCGGTGACCGAGGCCCCCGTCGGCAGGCCGCTCATGCTCGACGACCTGCAGGACAGCGAGGAGCTCGCCCGCTCCCTCGGCGAGGTCCTCGCCCGGATCCACACCGTGCCCCGCTACGCGGCGGAGTCCGCCGGGGTGGAGTCCTTCACCCCGGAGGTGCTGCACGCCCGCCACCGTGCCCGGATCGACAAGGTCCACGCCGCCGGGCACCTGCCCGCCGCGGTCGCGCAGCGCTGGGACGCGCTGCTGGCCGATCAGGAGCTGTGGGACTTCACCCCCCAGTTCATCCACGGGGACCTGTCCGAGGAGAGCCTGTTCGTCTCGGGCCGGCGCCTCAGCGCAGTGCGGGACTGGTCCTCCTCGCTCGTCGGCGATCCCGCGACGGATCTGGCCTGGTTGATCTCGTCGCTGGCCCCGGAGCGTTTCGACACGCTGTACGCCGCGTACCGCGAGGAGCTGCCCACCTCGAGCCATCCCCGGCTGATGGAGCGGGCGCAGGCGCTGGGCGAGTTCGCGGTCGCGGAGTGGCTCGAGCACGGCCTGGAGATCGAGGACGAGGACATCGTCGCCGACGCCCGCGGCATGATCGCCGATCTCGACGCGGACCTCGCGCAGATCGCGCGCGAGGAGGCCGAGCGCGCCTACGACGAGATGAGCGCGAACGAGGACGGCGGGCGGTCCGCCGACGCCGCGCGCTCGGAGGCCTGAGCAGGGCTCAGCGCCTTCACCGACCCGATTCTCCCGGCGGCCGCCGACCCGGGCGGCATGAGCCCGTGGCGGCACCAGCTCACCCGCGGCTTCACTCCCCCGACAGCATCTCCGCGATCCGTTCGCGGGAGGGATGCTCGGTGACCTCGTGGGTGATCCCGTCGGCCACGAAGTGGAAGGCCGTGCGGATGTTTCGGAGCGGCAGACCGGTCCGCTCGTGCCAGGCCAGGCGGTAGAGCGAGAGCTGCAGGGAGCGCTCGCGCAGCTGGGCGGGGCGGGGCATGCGGCCCGTCTTCCAGTCCACGATGATCACTCCGCCGGTGCCGTCGGGACCTGCCGTGCCGTCGCCGCCCTCGGGCTCGGCGAAGACCGCGTCGATCACGCCGCGCACGCCGATCTCGCCGATCCGGGTGGTGACCGGCTGCTCGACAGCGATCGGGCTGCGGTGCGCCCAGTCGGAGGCCTCGAAGGCCTCGCGCAGGGCGCGGGCGTCGGCGAGGGCGCGCTCCTCCTCCGGGTCCTCGAGATCGGCGAGATCCTCGAGGTCCAGCAGCGTCGCGCTCTCGAACCGGGTCTCGAGCCAGGCGTGGAAGGCGGTGCCGCGCACCGCGGCCGGTGAGGGGCGGCGCGGCAGCGGGCGCAGCAGCTCGATCGCGGCGGCCTGCGGGTCGCGGGCCTGCGCCACCACCTGGGAGGCGGAGAGCCGCGGCGGGGAGTGCACGGCGGGCGCGGCGGCGTGCTGGGCGAGGTCGGCGAGAGCGCGTCGCACGAGCTCCTCGAGCTCCGGGTCGGCAAGCGCGGGCGCCTCGATCCCTGCGGCCGACGCGGGACCGGGCGGGTCCGTCCGGTCGGGCTGCGGGCCACCGGGCGCCGGGTCGTCGGTGGCCAGGTCCGTCGACGCGGCGGCGGTCTCGCCGGCGACCTCGGCGAGGCGGGCGGCGGCGCGGGCGCGGGCCTGCTCGGCCTCACCCGGAGCGGGCGGCCAGGTGGCGGTGGGCCGCTCGGACTCCAGCGGGTTCTCCTCCGGCACCTCCTGCGCGGAGCGGAACGCCTCGGGCACCAGCGGCGCCGCCTCGGTGAGATAGCGGGAGCGGGGCCGCGGGGTGCGCACCCCTTCGCGCCAGGCGGCGGAGGTCAGCAGCAGGCGGCGCCTGGCGCGGGTGACGGCGACGTACATCAGGCGCCGGTCCTCGGCCAGCGCCTCCTCGCCCTGCGCGAAGCGGTACTCCTGGATGATCCCCTCGGCGTCGACCTGGGTGTCCGCCTCGGCCCAGGCGAGCTCGGGCAGCGTGTCCGCATCTCCGCGCAGGGCGGTGGGGACGGAGGCGCCGGCGAGCTTGCCGAGCCAGCCGTCGCCGGGCACGCGCACCCGCCCGGTCTCGTCGGCCTTCGCGCGGCGCAGGTCGTAGGAGGGGACGGAGCCCTCGGTGAGCCCGGCGACGGCGACCAGGTCCCACTCCAGGCCCTTGGCGGAGTGCATGGTCACGATGGTCACGGCGGCGGGGTCGTGGGCCTGCTCGGGCGCGGCGGTGACGGAGAGTCCGGCCTCCTCGTCCTCGCTGATCTCGAGCAGGTCGAGATAGGCGCCGAGGCCGCCGCGGCGGGCGGTGCGCTCGAAGGAGGCGGCATGGTCGCGGAACGCCTCGAGGTCGGCGAGCGCACCGGTGCCCGGGGCGGTCTCCAGCAGCGCGAGGTCCACCTCGAGCACCCGGATCGCGGCGGTGACCAGGTCCGGCAGTGGCAGCGGGAGCAGTCGCCGCATCTCGCGCAGCATCTGCTGGAGGTGCAGCAGCCGCTCCCGGCCGACGGGGGTGAGGGCGCGGCCTGAGGGGTCGGTCCAGTCCGCCGGCGGCAGGTCGTCGACCGCGTCGACGAGGGAGACCTCCTCGGCCTCGTCCCGGGCGCCGACGGCCCCGGCCTCGCCCGCGCCGGCCCGTCGGCGGGAGCCCATCCGGTCCCGCCAGCGGCCGAGGACGGCGAGGTCGCGGGCGCCGAGCCGGATCCGCGGCCCGGTGAGCAGGCGCATCAGGGCGTCGCCGCGGCCGGGGTCGTGGGCGCATTCGAGCAGGGCCCGCACGTCGGCGACCTCGGGGCGGTGCAGCAGACCGCCGAGGCCGACGACCTGGGCGGGCAGCCCCCTGTCCTCGAGCCCGGCGACGAGGGCGGGGATCTGGCGGCGGGCGCGCACGAGCACCGCGGCGGAGGCGGGCGGGGCATCGGCGGGGCCGGCGCCGTCCCCGGCGTCGCGTCCGTCCTCGGCGCGACGGGCGAGGATCCAGTCCGCGATCGCCCTCGCCTCGGCCCGCTCGTCGGCCGCCTCGAGGATCTCGCAGGCTCCCTCCCCCGCGCCGGGGCGGGGGTGCAGCTCGGGGATCTCGATCCCGGCGCCGGCGGCGCGCAGCGGGGCGGCGACGCGGTTGGCGACGGCGAGCACGGCCTCGTCGTTGCGCCAGGAGGTGGACAGGGTGCGCTGGAGGACCGGCTGCTCCTCGGTGGCGAAGGCGTCGGCGAAGCCGGCGAGGGAGGCGGCCGAGGCGCCGCGCCAGCCGTAGATCGCCTGCTGCGGGTCGCCGACGGCGCAGGCGGCGTGGCCGGGGCCGAAGAGGTCGGTGAGCATGCGCAGCTGGGCGACCGAGGTGTCCTGGAACTCGTCCAGCAGCACCACGCGGTGCATGCGGCGGGCGAGGGTCGCGGCGGCGGGGACCTCGCGGGCGATGCGGGCGGCGAGGGAGACCTGGTCGGAGAAGTCCAGTGCGGAGTCGGCGGTGCGGATCTCGGCGAAGCGGCGCAGCAGCGGGATCAGGGCCAGGCGCTGCTCGAGCTGGTCGATGACCTTCGCGACGTCCTTCGGGGTGGTGCGTCGCCTGCCCTCGACCTGCAGCGGGATCTGGGAGAGGTGGTCGCGGATCTCGCGCAGATGCGTCTCGAGCTGCTCGGGGGTGACGAGGTGGTCGGCGAGCGAGGAGCTCAGCGAGAGCAGGGCGGCGGTGAGCGTGGCCGGGGAGGCCTCGAGGTCCAGGGAGTCGTCCCAGCCCTCGACGATCTCGTGGGCGAGCTGCCAGGAGGCGGAGGCGGACATCATGGTCAGGTCCGGGTCGATGCCGACGGCGAGGGCGTGCTCGCGCACCAGGTCCAGGGCGAAGCCGTTGTAGGTGTGGACCAGGGGGCGCTGGCCGACGAGCTCGTCGCCGCCGCGCTCGAGGCCGGGCGGCAGCTCCTCCCCGGCCCCGCGGAGGGCCGCGGCGAGGGTGGCGAGGCGGGCGCCGATCCGCTCGCCGAGCTCATGGGCGGCCTTGCGGGTGAAGGTCAGGCCCAGCACCTGGCGCGGCTCGACGATCCCGTTGGCGATCAGCCACACCACCCGGGAGGCCATGGTCTCCGTCTTCCCGGAGCCGGCGCCGGCGACCACCAGCATCGGCGCGAGCGGCGCCTCGATGACGGAGGTCTGCTCGGCGGTGGGCGGGGGCTGCTCGAGCAGGGCCGCGAGCTGCGCGGCGGAGTACCGGGCGGCGGGAGCTCCGGGGGCGGGGACGTGGACGGAGCCGGTGGTCACAGCTGCTCTCCTTCGGGCTGGAGCGGGCAGCTCGCGCGCACTGCGCAGTGGTCGCAGTGGGCGTTGCGACGCGCGGTGACGTGCTCGCCGGAGACGTCGCGGGCCACGTCGCGGACGAGCTCGTCGAACCATTCGGGGTGCTCGGCGCGGGGCAGCGCGGTCTGGGTGCGCACCGCGGCCTTCTTCCCGCCGGTGCCGACGTAGACGAGCTGGGCGCCGTTCAGCCGCTCGGGGGCGTCCTCGCCGAGCTGCTCGGCGAGCGCCCCCTCGCGCACGGCGGCCTGGTAGGCGGCCAGCTGCAGGTCCTCCTCGGCCTTCGCGGCGGACTTCGCGGTGCGGCCGGTCTTGAGGTCCACGACCCGCAGCCCGGTCGCATCGCCCTCGATCCGGTCGATGCTGCCGCGCAGGCGGACGCGGTCCAGCGCCACCTCGAAGGGCGCCTCGACGGCGAGGGGCTCGCCGGCGACGCGGAGGTGCTCGGTGAGCAGGCGGGCGGCGTCCTCGGCGTGGCGCACGCGGCGGCGGCCGGACCAGGTGTCGGTGCCGGGCATGCCGCGCAGCAGGGTGTGCAGCTCGTCCAGGAGATCGACCTCGCCGCGGGGGTGGATCTGGGCGAGGTGGTGGATCGCGGTGCCGAGCAGCTGGGCGGGGCCGCCCGCGCGGGTGCCGCCGGCGCGCTCCATCAGCCAGGACAGGGGGCAGTCCACGGCGCGCTCGAGAGCGGAGGGCGAGAGGGTGATCGGGTCGTCCGGGCCGTGCAGCGGTGCGGTGGAGCTGGGCTGCTGGTGGTACCAGCGGCCGGGGTCGGTGCCGGGGGCGCCGGCGCGGCCCAGGGCCTCCAGGGCGAGGGCCGCGTCGCGGGAGCGGACGGGGTCCTCCTCGTGCAGGCGGCGGCGCAGCGCGGCGACGAGGCGGCGCGCGTCGGGCGCGGGGCCGGGGTCGCGGCGCAGCACCTCGGGGTCGATCCACGGCTCCCCCGCCGCGTCCTCGAGCACGTCGAAGAGGGCGGAGGGCTCCTCCTGCTCGCCCTCGATCGCGGTGAGCAGCACGCGGGTCCGGGCGCGGGCGAGGGCGCTGACGGCCAGGCGCAGCTCGTCGGCGAGGACCTGCTCGCGCTGCAGGGCGCGCAGCGCCTCGGGGCCCGGGGCGGGGTCGGCGGCGCGGGGGCCGGCGAGCAGGGAGAGGTCCGCGGCGCCGAAGAGGGTCGAACGCAGGCGCAGGTCCGGCCAGGCGCCCTCCTGGAGGCGGGCGAGCACGACGGTGTCGCGGTGCTCGCCGGCGAGCTGGGCGGGGGTGAGCACGTCGATCCGGCCACGGGCGGCGGCGGCCGGGGCGAGGGTGTCCTCGACGACGGCCTGGGCGCGGATCTGCTCGACGAGGTCGAGGGCTCCGGCGCCGGGGCGGCGCTCGGTGAGGCGCTCGGCGGCAGCGAACAGCTCCAGCAGCGCGTCCAGCCTCGCCGCGGCCATCCGGGCGCGGGCGCCGTCCACGTCCCCGGCGTCGCCGAGGGCGGCGCGGCGCCAGCCGCCGGCGAGGCCGGAGGCGTCCCAGGCGTGCCAGAGCACCTGCTCGGCGCCGTCCTCGCGGTGCTCCCGGACGGCGCGGATCATGTCGCGCAGGCGGTGCACGGGGGCGGCGGCGCGGTCGCGGGCGTCCGCGGCGGGAAGGCCGGGCACCTCGTCCTCGACCAGGGCGCGGGCGAGCAGCTCCTCGCTCCTGACCGGCGGGGCGGGGGCATCTTCCGTGCTGTCCTTCGGGCGGTGCTCGGCCGACGCGGGCGCCTCGGGGTCGCTCTCCTCCGACGCTCCCGATCCCGTCGAACTCTCCCCTGCCGCGCTCGCCTCCTCCGCGCGATGGGCGGCCAGCAGCAGGCGGCGGATGCGGCGCAGGCGCAGGTCGTCGGCGTCGCCGAAGGGGCCGCGCAGCAGCGCGGTCGCGGTGCGGGCCTCGAGCGGGGTGCCGGCGGGGGCGAGGCCGAGCTCGAGGACCGTGAGCAGGTCGTCGACCACGGCGACGTCGCGCAGCGGCTGGGGGCGGCGCGGGACCCGGACGGGCAGTCCGGTGCGGGAGAGAAGGTCGGCCACGTCGGCGACGGCCGCGCCGGAGCGGCACACCACAGCCATGTCGTCGTAGTCGACGGCTTCGCGGTGGTGGAGGTCGCGCAGGGCGGAGCCGATCAGCCGCGCCTCGTCCAGCGGGTCCGCGGCGCGCAGCGCCACGAGCCCTCCCGGTCGCTCGGCGCGGGGCCGACGGGACGCGGCCGGGGCGCCCGCGAGCGGGAGCCTGCCCCGCAGCGCGTCGACCACGGCGACGAGCCCCTCCTCGCCGCCGTGCGTGCCGTCCAGCGTGATCTCGAGCGGCACGCCGGGCAGGGCCTCGCGCAGCCGGGCGGCGGCATCGGGCAGGGCGCCGCGGAAGGTGTCCACCGCCGCATCGGGGCAGCTGGTCACCAGCACCTTCGCCCCGGCCGTGGCGAGTGCGGCGAGGAGGTCGATGCCGGCGGCGGTGAGGTCCTGGGCGTCGTCGACCACCACGGTGCGGAAGGGGGCGGGGAGGGTCGGGTCCGCCAGGAGCACGGCGGCGCGTCGCACCAGCGCGCCGGAGTCGAGGCGGGGGCCGGCGTCGAGCGCGGCGGAGGCCTCGAGGTCGAGCACCCCGAGGTAGTCGCGCAGCAGCGCCGCGGCGTCGCGCCAGGCGGGGCGGTCGTGCTCGCGGCCGAGCTCCTCGAGCGCCCCGGGCCCCAGCCCCAGCTCCCCGGCGCGGGTGATCAGGTCGCGCAGCTCGGTGCGGAAGCCGGGCAGGGTGCGTGCGCCGGGGTCGACGTCCAGGTGCCAGGAGGAGCGCTCGGCGATCAGCTCGGCGAGCAGGGTGTCCTGCTCTGCGCCGGTGACCAGGGTCGGCTCGCCCAGCCCTCGCCGCAGCGCGTCGGCGCGGGCGATCGCATGGGCGAGGGCGGGCGGGGTCATGGCGCGGGCGGTGCCCTGTCCGTGGACGGCGAGCGCGTCGCGCAGGCGCCCGGCGGCGAGGCGGCGCGGGGCCAGCAGCAGAGCGTCCTCCCCGGCGGCGTCGGCCGCGGCGAGCGCGAGGGCGGTGCGCCCGCTGCCGGGCCCGCCATGGACGATCACGTGGTGACCGGCGGTGACGGCGTCCAGGGCGCGTCGCTGACCCGAGTCCAGCTGCGCGGCGGGCAGCAGCGCGGGAAGCGCCTCGAGATCGGGTCCAAGCAGGCGGATGCCCTCCCCCGTGATGGTGCCGGTGCGTCGCATGGGACCATTGGACCCCATGGCCCTGACGTCCGGGATCCTCCGCGCAGGCCTCCGACGGCGGTACAGTGTGCGGGATCACCCGATGTCCCTAATGTCCGATTCCGGAGGCTGATCCCATGTCCTCGCCCACCACCTCCCGGATGCCCCGCGAGCAACGCCGCTCGCAGCTGCTGCGACTGGCCACCGAGGTGTTCACCGAGAAGGGCTACCAGGCCACCTCGATGGACGACATCGCCACCGCCGCCGGCGTCACCAAGCCCGTCCTCTACCAGCACTTCCGCTCGAAGGAGACCCTCTACGTCGAGGTGCTGGACGTGATCGGCGAGGCGATGCTCGTCGAGGTCCGCGACATGGCCGGGCGCGGCGGCGACGCCGAGGACCGGGTCGGGCTCGGACTGCGCCGCTTCTACGAGCTCATGGCGCTGAAGAACTCGCTGCGCCTGTTCACCGGTCACGAGATCGTCTCGGACGAGGTCAAGGAGCGGGTCACCCGGATCCTCGACGAGATGTCGATCGAGCTGGCGGGGGTGCTGACCTCCTATCGCGCGCTGAGCACCGGCCAGGCGAGGATCCTCGGCCGGGGCCTGATCGGCATCGCCCAGACCACCGCCCAGCAGCTCCACGACGCCGCCGCCGACGACGAGGAGCGCGACGAGATCCTCAGCACCGTGACCGCCGTGGTGGTCAACGGCCTGACGGGCTTCACGCCGGTGGAGCAGACCGGCGCCGGGCGGGCGGACGCCGACGACCCGGCGCCCGAGCAGGGCGCCTCCCGCTCCTGAGCACGGGCTCGCCCCTGGCGGACGGGACGCGGTTCCGCCCGCGGCGTACGCGCGCCGGAGCGCCCCGGGGTCCACGTAGACTCGCCGTGAACAGCACTCCCGTCTCCGCCCGTGAGCGGAGGGAAGGTCAGGTCATGGAGATCCGCATCGGCATCCAGCACTCCCCCCGCGAGCTCGTGATCGAGTCCGACGAGAACGCCGAGGCGGTGCTCGAGCGCCTGGGCGCCGCGGTCGCCGACGGCAGCCCGGTCACCCTGGTGGACGACAAGGGCAAGAAGGTCCTGATCCCCGGCGCGAAGCTCGCCTACGCCGAGGTCTCCACCGAGGAGCCCCGCCGCGTCGGCTTCCTCGGCTGAGGAATTGACCACCCCCGAGGAGCCGGACCCCGCGGACGACGCCGCGGGAGCGGCAGCAGCGGGAGGGACCGGGTCCCCGGACGACGCCGGCCCCACCGGGACCGACGGGTCCGCGCAGGACCGCGAGGACGAGCACCCCGCGCAGTCGGCGCCGACGGACGAGGCGAGAGCCCGCCGTCGGCGCCGTCGCCGTGCCCGGGCGCTGCAGGTGACCGCCACCGCCGTGGTCGCGGTGCTCGGTGCGATCCTCGGACTGCAGCTGGTGCCGGACTCGAAGGTCGAGGTCGGCCCGCTGACCGCCTCGGTGCACGTGCGCCCCTCCCTCTCCTCGGACACGGTGCTGCTGCTGCCGCCGATCGGCGAGGTCTCCTTCGACACCCACACCGCGCCGGTGTCGATCGAGGCCCGGGTCAAGGGCGTCGACGTCGAGAAGGCCGAGGCGCTCTTCTACTCCGACACCGGCTTCGCCGAGCTGCAGAGCACCGCCCCGGAGCAGATCACCGCGGCGGCCGCCCGGAACGCCGCGATGAACGCCCTGTTCGCCGCCGTCGGCGCTGGCCTCGCCGTCGGCCTCACCTTCCGCCGGGTGCGCCGCTCGCTGGTCGCGGGCGGCAGCGCCGTCGCGCTGGTCGGCGTCTCCGTCGGCGCGACCGCGGTGACCTTCTCCCCCGCGGCCCTGACCCAGCCCCGCTTCGAGGGGCTGCTCTCCCAGGCCGCGTACATCGCGGACCTCGGCGAGGCGACCGCACAGGACTACGCGAGCTATCGCGACACCCTCGCGGAGTTCGTGGGGCAGGTCTCGGCGCTGTACATCGCGGCGGACAGCCTGCCCGTGGGCCTGGACCAGGAGAACCTGGTCACGGTGCTGCACGTCTCCGACATCCACGACAACCCGCAGGCCTACGACGTGATCGAGCAGCTGCACACGCAGTTCGCGATCGACGCCGTGATCGACACCGGCGACATCGTCTCCTGGGGCACCCCGGTCGAGAACGAGCTGCTGCACCGGATCGGCACGCTGGACGTCCCCTACGTGTACATCAGCGGCAACCACGACGGCGCCGCGGCCGCAGCCACCATCGAGGAGCAACCGAACGCCACCGTGGTCGACAACGAGGTCGTCGAGGTGGCGGGCCTGACGATAGCCGGGATCGGCGACCCCCGCTTCGCGGCCGACGACGACTCCGACATCGGCAGCGGCTGGCAGGAGGGCAAGGACGCGGTCGCCGCCAGCGCCTTCCAGCTCGGCGACACGATCGAGGCGCACGACGAGGCCCATCCCGAGGACCCCGTCGACCTGGCGCTGCTGCACGACCCGACCCAGCCCGAGGGACTGCTGGGCCGTGCCCCGCTGGTGCTCTCCGGGCACATGCACACCTCGAAGGTCGAGCGCGACCGCGAGGGCTCCGGGACCGACTGGCTCACGGCCGGCTCCACCGGCGGCGCCCTCGCCTCCGGAGGCGTCGCCCCGGTGCTTCAGGGCGATGACCCGCTGGACCTCACCGCGCGGATGCTCTACTTCGACCGCGAGACCGGCCGCCTCGTCGCCTACGACGACATCACCATGGGCGGGCTGGGCCTGGTCTCCGTCTCGATCCACCGCTCCCAGATGCCGCAGGAGGAGACCGAGCTCGAGGTGCCCGAGGGCGCCGAGACCCCCGACGGCACCGTCCCGCCGGAGCAGGAAGTCTCCCCCGGCGAAGGCCTGCCGGACGAGGACCGCGTCACCCCCACCGATCCCGTGAGCCCCGCGCCGGGCGCGAGCGACGGCGGCGAGGGGTAGACCGCAGTCCCGCGCGGTGAGGATGCCCCGAGGGCTACCATGGCCGTGCACATCCATGACCAGAGAGTTGAACGGTGCCTGAAACGATCCCGCACACCGATGAGGCCGTGTCGGCCTCCCCCGCCGTCGAGCAGAGCTCCGGCACCACCGACCCGCAGCAGACCTTCGCCGACTTCGACGTCCGCGCCGACATCGTCGAGGCCCTCGCCGCCAAGGGCATCACCACGCCCTTCCCGATCCAGGCGCTGACCCTCCCGGTCGCGCTCCGCGGCCGCGACATCATCGGCCAGGCCAAGACCGGCACGGGCAAGACCCTCGGCTTCGGCATCCCGCTGCTGCAGAGCTCCGTCGCCCCCGGCGAGCCGAACCCCGACGACCGCCCGATCGGAAAGCCGCAGGCCCTCGTGGTGCTGCCCACCCGCGAGCTCGCGGTCCAGGTCGCCCACGATCTCGAGACCGCCTCGGCGAAGCGTCCGATCCGCATCCTCACCGTCTACGGCGGCCGCGCCTACGAGCCGCAGATCGAGGCGCTCGAGAAGGGCGTCGAGGTGGTCGTCGGCACGCCGGGCCGCCTCATCGACCTGATGCGCCAGAAGCATCTCGACCTCTCGCAGGTGCGCACCGCGGTGCTCGACGAGGCCGACGAGATGCTCGACCTCGGCTTCCTCGAGGACATCGAGAAGCTGCTCCAGGCGGTCCCCAGCAACCGTCAGACGATGCTGTTCTCCGCCACGATGCCGGGACCGATCATGGCGCTGGCACGGCGGTTCATGAAGCAGCCCACCCACATCCGCGCCCACGACCCCGGCGACGAGTCCCGCACCAAGGCGGACATCAAGCAGGTCGTCTACCGCGCGCACCAGCTCGACAAGATCGAGGTGATGGCCCGCGTGCTGCAGGCCCGCCGCCGTGGCCTGTCGATCATCTTCATGCGCACCAAGCGCCAGGCCGACCGGGTGGCCGGCGACCTCGCCGACCGCGGCTTCGCCGCCGCTCCCCTGCACGGCGACCTCGGCCAGGGAGCCCGCGAGCAGGCCCTGCGCGCCTTCCGCAACGGCAAGATCGACGTGCTGGTCGCGACCGACGTCGCCGCCCGAGGCATCGACGTCACCGACGTCACCCACGTCGTGAACTGGAACTGCCCCGACGACGACAAGACCTACCTCCACCGCACCGGCCGCACCGGCCGCGCGGGCAAGAAGGGCACCGCGATCACCTTCGTGGACTGGGAGGACCTGGCGCGCTGGGCCCTCATCGCCCGGCAGCTGGGGCTGGAGTCGACCGAGGCGGTGGAGACCTACTCGACCTCCGACCACCTCTTCACCGACCTCGACATCCCCACCGACGCCAAGGGCACGCTGCCCAAGGACAGGCGCACCCGCCAGGGCCTGGACGCGGAGGAGATCGAGGACCTCGGCGGTCCCGACTCCTCCGGTCGCGCCCCGCGCGAGGGCGGCCGCGGCGGCCGTGACTCCGATCGCGGGGGCCGTGGTGGCCGTGACGGCGGCCGTGGTGGTCGCGACGGCGGTCGGGGTGAGGGCCGTGGGCGCGGCGAGGGCCGCTCCCGGGGCGAGCGCCGCGGCCGGGACGAGGAGTCCCGCGAGCAGACGGCCGACACCGAGAGCGGCGGCCGCACCCGTGGCGAGCAGGACGGCGAGAAGCCCCGCCGCACCCGCTCGCGCTCCCGCACCCGCCGCGTGAACGGCGAGGTCGTCGCCGAGCAGAGCACCGGTGCCGAGTCCTCGTCGACCGGCCCCGAGGACAAGGGCGGCTCCTCCGAGTCCGCCGGCGGCTCCTCGAACCGTCGCCGTCGCTCGCGCGGCGGCCGCGGCCGCAGCCGCGGCGGGTCGTCGAACGGCGGCTCCGAAAGCTGAGCCCTCCGACCTGACCGACGGGCCCCGACACGATCGATCGTGTCGGGGCCCGTCGGCATTTCGGCGCCCGCCCTGTCCGGGCCGCCCCGTCCACGCCGCGCGGGGCGGCGCCGAGCGGCTCCGGCGCCGAGAGACCCGGACCGTGGCCGCAGCGTGGGCGGAGACTCAGGGCCTGATGACGCGGGTCCCGCTCGTCGCGCGGCGCTCGATCTCCGCGAGCACCGCAGGATCGGTGAGGTTCTCGGCGAGCAGGTTCGGCTTGCCCGTGCCGTGGAAGTCGCTGCCGCCGGTGACCAGCAGGTCGTGCCGCTCGGCGAAGCTCTGCAACCGCTCCCGCTCCGCGTCGTCGTGCTCGCGGTGGTGCACCTCCACGCCGTCGAGCCCTGCCTCCACGAGCTCCTCGAGCAGCTCGACCGGCAGGTCGTCGTCGCGGGTGACCGAGCCGGGATGTGCGATCACGGAGACGCCGCCGGCCTCCCGGATCGCGGCGACCGCCTCGAACGGCGAGGGCGCGTAGTAGGGCACGTAGTAGGGGCCGGACCCGCGCAGGATCTCCGCGAACGCCGCCGACCGGTCGGGCACCACCCCGGCCGCGACCAGGGCGTCGGCGATATGGGGCCGGCCGATCACGGTCTCCTCCCCCGCCACCTGGGCGAGCACGCCGTCCCAGGTGAGGGGGTGGTCGCGGCCGATCAGCTCGACCATGCGCCGGGCCCGCTCGATGCGGGAGGAACGCGCCTCCGCCATCTCGGCGGCCAGCGCCGTGCCCTCGGAAGGGTCCACCAGCAGAGCCAGCAGGTGCACGCTGCGGTGCCCGTGCTCGGAGGAGACCTCGATCCCGGGCACCGCCGCGACGCCGGTGGCGGCGACCGCGGCGGGCAGCTGCGGCCAGCCCTCGACGGTGTCGTGGTCGGTCAGGGCCAGCACATCCAGCCCGACCGCCTGGGCTTGCGCGAAGAGGTCCGGCACCGAGGTCGTCCCGTCCGAGCACGTGCTGTGCCCGTGGAGATCGATGCGCTGCCTCGCGCCGGAGTAGGACCGCTCACTCATGCGCCCAGGGTAGACCGAGGCGTGAGAACATCGTGGGGTGAGCACCGAGAACACCGACACCAGCACCGACGCCACCACCAGCGGGGACCGGATGAAGGACCTCGCCTCCCGGGGAGACTCCCGCTCGCAGCGCCCCGACAACGCGGCGTTCCGCGAGTTCATCGCCTCCGGCTGGGACGAGACGGTGCCGGACGCCGAGCGGCGCGAGTCCGCGGACTTCACGCCGGAGCGTCGAGACGCGCTGGTGCGCCGCCTGCCGGGGACGCGGCTGGTGCTGCCTGCCGGCGTGCTGAAGGTGCGCTCGAACGACACCGACTACCCCTTCCGCCCCGACACCGCTTTCGCGTACTACTCGGGGCTCGGCACCGACGAGGAGCCCGACAGCGTGCTCGTCGTCGAGCCGTCGGCGGAGGACCCGACGGTCTCCGTCGCGACCTACTTCTTCCGGCCCCGCGCCGGCTTCGACTCCAGCGAGTTCTACGCCGACTCCCGCTACGGCGAGATGTGGGTGGGCCGCCGCCCCACCGTCGCGGAGGCCTCCCAGCGGCTCGGGATCGAGGTGCGCCACATCGACGAGCTGCGCGACCACCTCGCCAAGGACGTGGGCGCCCAGCTGTCGCTGTCGATCGTGCCCGAGGTCGACGCGTCGATCGAGGCGATGGTCCAGGAGATCCGCTCCCAGAACGGCCTGCCCGGCGGGGACGAGGCCGCCGCCGAGAACGCCGCCCTGCGCGAGGCGGCCAGCGAGGCCCGGCTGGTCAAGGACGAGTACGAGGTGCGCCAGATGCGCCTGGCCGTCGAGGCGACGCTGCGCGGCTTCGAGGACGTCATCCGCAACCTCCCCCAGGCCGTCGGCCATCCCCGCGGCGAGCGGGTCATCGAGGGCGTCTTCGCGGCCACCGCCCGCGCCGACGGCAACGGCGTCGGCTACGACACGATCGCCGCCGCCGGCGACCACGCCTGCACCCTGCACTGGACCCGCAACGACGGCGCCGTCCACCCCGATGAGCTGGTGCTCGTCGACGCGGGCGTCGAGATCGACTCGCTCTACACCGCCGACGTCACCCGCACCCTCCCCGTCTCGGGCACCTTCTCGCCCATGCAGCGCAAGGTCTACGACGCGGTGCTCGAGGCCGCCGACGCCGCCTTCGCAGTCGCGCGCCCCGGCCTGCGCTTCCGCGAGCTGCACACCGCCGCGATGAAGGTCCTCGCCGCCCGCCTCGAGGAGTGGGGCCTGCTGCCCGGCACCGCCGAGGAGTCCCTCGCCCCCGAGGGCCAGTGGCACCGGCGCTGGATGCCGCACGGCACCAGTCACCACCTCGGCATGGATGTGCACGACTGCGCCCAGGCCCGCCGCGAGATGTACCTCGACGCGGAGCTGGTGCCCGGGATGGTCTTCACGATCGAGCCCGGCCTGTACTTCAAGGAGAACGACCTGCTGGTCCCCGAGGAGCTGCGCGGGATCGGCGTGCGCATCGAGGACGACGTCCTCGTCACCCAGGACGGGGTCGAGAACCTCTCCGCCGGAGCGCCCCGACGTGCCGAGGACGTCGAGGCCTGGATCGCCGAGCTGCGCTCGTGAGCACCTCCGCGGCGCCCCGCTTCTACGCGGCGAGGCTCGTCGGCACCTCCGTCTTCGACCCGATCGGGGACGCGGTGGCGACGGTCCGCGACGTGGTGGTGGTGCCGCAGACCCGCAGCAGCGCCCGCGCCGTCGGGTTCGTGGTCGAGGTCGCGGCGAAGCGGCGCGTGTTCCTGCCGATCACCCGGGTCACCTCCATCTCCCCCGGCCAGGTGATCTCGACCGGGGTGCTGAACGTGCGCCGCTTCGAGAAGCGCACCGGCGAGCTGCTGGTGCTCGGCGACCTGCTGGACCGGGTGGTGACCCTCTCCGACGGTTCCGGCGAGGCGACCGTGCTGGACATCGCCCTGGACCAGGACCGCCACCGCGACTGGACGATCTCGCGCCTGCATGTGCGCCGGCGCCGCGCGGGCGGGTCGCTGGGCCGGCTGGTCTCGCGCGGCGAGACGCTCACCGTCGACCTGCGCGAGGTGACGGGCCTGTTCGGCACGCAGGCGGAGCAGTCCGCCCACCTGCTCGCCGCCTCCTACCAGGACCTCAACCCCGCCGACCTCGCCGAGATCATCCAGGAGCTGGAGGCCAAGCGCCGGATCGAGCTGGCCGGGGAGCTGGCCGACGAGCGGCTCGCCGACGTGCTCGAGGAGCTGCCCGAGGACATCCGCGTCGAGGTCGTCACGGGCCTGGACGCCAAGCGCGCCGCCGACGTGCTGGACGTGATGGACCCCGACGACGCGGCGGACCTCGTCCAGGAGCTGCCCGATGCGGTCGCCTCCCAGCTGCTGAACCTGATGGAGCCCGAGGAGGCGGAGGACGTGCGCCGCCTGATGGCGTACGACGAGTACACCGCCGGCGGCATGATGACGACCGAGCCGCTGATCGTCTCGCCCGAGACCCCGGTGGCGCACTGCCTGGCGATGATCAGCCGCGAGGCGATCCACGCCGCGCTCGCCTCGACCGTGCACGTGTGCCGCTCCCCGCTCGAGACCCCGACCGGCCGCCTGCTCGGGATCGTGCACTTCCAGCAGCTGCTGCGGGAGCGGCCCGACCGTCCCGTCGGCGAGATCATCGACCAGGACCGGGTCGCCGTCTCCCCGACGGTGCCGCTGTCGACCGTGACCCGTGAGATGGCGACCTACAACCTCGTCTCCATCCCGGTGGTCGACGACGACGGACGCCTGCTCGGCGCGGTCACCGTCGACGACGTGCTCGACCACGTGCTGCCCGACGACTGGAGCGAGCAGGACGACGAGCCCCCCGCGACGACCGGGCAGATCGACCTGTCCGAGATCGCGCGGGCCACCGCGCGCGACAGCGGCGAGGAGGGCTGAGGATGGCGGAGAAGAACGTCGACCCTCTCGACGACCCGGCGCCCCGTCGTCGCGGCCGCCTGCGCAACCCCCTGCGCGGCGACGCCTTCGGGCGCGGTGCGGAGGGCTTCGCGCGCATGATGGGCACGCCCGCCTTCCTGGTGGGCATGACCCTTTTCTGCGCGGTGTGGCTGACCTGGAACTCGCTCGCCCCGGAGTCCGCGCAGTTCGACCCGCGCGCCCTGAACTTCACCCTGCTCACCCTGATCCTCTCGCTGCAGGCCTCCTACGCCGCTCCCCTGCTGCTGCTCGCGCAGAACCGGCAGGACGACCGCGACCGCGTCCAGGCCGAGCAGGACCGCCAGTCCAACGAGCGCAACCACGCCACCACCGACTTCATCACGCGCGAGATCGCCTCGCTGCGCCTCGCCCTCAACGACGTCGCCACGCGCGACTTCGTGCGCGGCGAGCTGCGCGACCTCCTCCAGGAGCTCGAGGAGGCCGGGCCGGAGACGGACCGCCCCGAGGCGCCCGCGCTGGACGACCAGAGCCTCCGCGCGATCCTGCGCGAGGAGGTCGAGGCGGCGCTCGAGCGCCGCACCGGGAAGGAGCAGGACCCCCAGTGACGACACCGGAGACGCCCGCCCAGGGCGCGACCGAGGCCCCCTCCGATGAGCGCGTGGAGCGCATCCATGAGGCGCTGAGCGGGGTCATCGACCCCGAGATCCATCGCCCCATCACCGAGCTCGGCATGGTCGGGTCCGTGGACGTGGACGCCGAGGGCATCGCCCGCGTGCACGTGCTCGTCACGATCGAGGGCTGCCCCATGCGGGACCGGATCGAGCGCGAGACCGCCGAGGCGACCGCGACCGTGCCGGGCCTGTCCCGCGTCGAGGTCACCACCTCCGCGATGACCGAGGAGCAGCGCCGCGAGCTCACGAACCGGCTCCGCCAGGGGCGCCGCCAGATCCCCTTCAACCAGCCAGGCTCCCTCACCCGCATCTTCGCGATCTCCTCCGGCAAGGGCGGGGTGGGCAAGTCCACCGTCACCGCGAACCTCGCCGCCGCGATGGCGGCCGACGGGCTGCGCGTCGGCGTGATCGACGCGGACATCCACGGCTTCTCGATGCCGGGCATGTTCGGGATCACCGATCAGCCCACGAAGGTCTCCGACCTGCTCATGCCGCCGGTCGGGCACGGCGTGGCCGTGATGAGCATCGGCATGTTCGTGCCCGAGGGGCAGGCCGTGGTGTGGCGCGGCCCGAAGATGCACCGCGCGATCGAGCAGTTCGCCTCCGACGTGTTCTGGGGCGACCTCGACGTGCTGCTGCTGGACCTCCCGCCCGGCACCGGCGACGTCGCGATCTCGGTCGCGCAGCTGCTGCCCGGCGCGAAGATGGTCGTGGTGACCACGCCCCAGCAGTCCGCCGCCTCCGTCGCCGAGCGGGTCGGCTCCCTCGCCGCCTCCACCGAACAGAAGATCGCCGGGGTCGTGGAGAACATGGCGGGCCTGACCCTGCCCGACGGCTCCGTGATGGACGTCTTCGGCAGCGGCGGCGGCGACCGGGTCGCCGCGACGCTCGCCGAGGCCGTCGGCGAGCAGGTGCCGGTGCTGGGCCGTGTGGGCCTGGACCCGGCGCTGCGCGAGGGCGCGGACCGGGGCATGCCGCTGGTGGTCTCCGCTCCCGACTCCCCCACAGCGCAGGCGCTCACGGGCGTGGCGCGCTCGCTGACGCGGTCCCCGCGGGGACTGGGCGGGATGAAGCTGCCGCTGTCGGTCGCGCGGCACTGAGCCGTCCAACGCATCACGCCGGGTTCCGTCGCGCCACCATGCCGTCGGGCATCGACGTGGAGGCCGGACGCTCAGCGGCGCCGGCCGGCGAGCGCGTGGCTCACGTGGCCTCGTCGTCGAAGGGTGCGCGCTTGGGGCCCTCGTCCTTGGCGGCCGAGCCCGAGCGCTTCTTCGCGCCCTTCGCGGCGCCCGCCGCGGCCGCGCCGCCTGCCACGGACATGGCCTCCTTGCTGGGCAGCAGCTCCTCGATGTCGGTGTCGCCCCAGGCCTCGCGGATGATGCGGCGCGGATCGTACTGGCGCGGGTCGTACTTCTTGAGGTCCTCGATGGCGATGCCCATCTCGTCCTCGACCGTCGAGCGCGAGTCGTCCACCCAGCGGCGCGCCTTGCGCACCCACTGGACCAGCGAACGGGTGACCTCGGGCAGCCGCTGCGGGCCCACGATCACGAGGAACACGATGAGCAGGACGACGATCTCCCACCCGCCGAGGCCCATGAAGCCGGTGCCGCCCATTGTCCACCTAAACGTCTCGAGGTCCGCTGCTGCGGGCCCATTATTGCATCGCGCCCCCTGGGAACGGCGCACGGACTGCGCGTCGCCCGCGCGGCTGTCGTAGGATCGGCCCGTTCACAGGCATGCGGCGAGAGGAAGCGGAGATGTCGTCGGGAAAGGTGGCCTCCTGGGCCCACGGCGAGGAGTTCGTCGACGAGGCGGACCTCTTCGCCGACGACGGCGTCCTGGCCCGCGCCCGCGAGCGCGGCAACGAGCTCGGCGCGCCGCCCGTGCTGCCGGGAGCGGGCGCGCTGATGCGGCTGCTCGCCGCGGCGGTGCAGGCCCGCTCCGCGGTCGAGATCGGCACCGGCAGCGGCGTCGGCTCCCTGTACCTGCTCGCCGGTATGCACCCCGACGGGGTGCTCACCACGATCGATCCCGAGGTCGAGAACCAGCGCGCGGCGCGCGAGGCGTTCGCCGAGGCGCGGATCCGCACGCCGCGCGTGCGGACCATCGCCGGTCAGCCGCGCGACGTCGTCGGCCGGCTCACCGATCACGCCTACGACCTGGTCGCCTTCCCCGCCCACGCCCCGCACGCGGAGGAGCTGCTCGAGCACGCCCGGCGCCTGCTGCGCCCGGGCGGCGTGCTGGTCATCCCCCACGCCCTCTTCCACGACCGGGTCGCGGACCCGGCCGCGCGCGATGCCACCACCCGGGCGGTGCGGGGCCTGCTCCGCGCGGTCTCCGAGGCGGAGGACCTCGTCCCCGCGCTCACCGGCAGCGGCGACGGCGTGCTCGCCGCGGTGCACCGCCCCCGCAGGGGCTGAGAGCCGGCGCTCCGACAGCATCGGCCCCGCACTCGTCGAGCGGGTGCGGGGCCGATGCCGGCGGCGAGCTGCTTACTTGATCACGCCCTCCAGGGCGTCCCGCAGCTCCACGGCTTCCGATGCGGCGATCTCGACGACCAGACGGCCGCCCCCCTCGAGCGGGACCCGCATGATGATGCTGCGCCCCTCCTCCACGACCTCGAGCGGACCGTCACCGGTGCGCGGCTTCATAGCAGCCATGGCGTGCCTCCTAGATGTGTCGCTGCCCCTGAGTCGCTCCCCCGGACGGGGCCTCTGGCAGCGCGCGTACGGTGGCCATTATCTCAGGTCTTCGGGAGTGCTCGCACGTCGCGTCCGACGAGTCGTCCGACGAGGCCTCTGCGGAAGCCCGATCCCGCCGCCCAGGCGGCCCGTCGCCACACCCACCATGAGCACCGCGACCACGAGCGCCACCAGCAGCAGGAGCAGCACCATCGGGCCGACGGCGGTCACGAGGCGTCCACGACCTCGTCCTCCGCGGAGGTGCGGTGCTCCCCCGCCGCCGGCCCCTCGTCGTCGCCGCGGATCGCCTCGCCGAGCGCGGCCAGGGCCTCCTCGGCGGTGTCCACCACGCGCACGAGGTCCAGGTCGGCCAGGCTGATCATCCCGCGGTCCACGACCGCCGAGCTCACCCAGTCCAGCAGGCCCTGCCAGTAGTCGCGGCCCACCAGGATCACGGGGAACATGTCGATCTTGTGGGTCTGCATCAGGCACAGCGCCTCGAACAGCTCGTCGAAGGTGCCGAAGCCGCCGGGCATCACCACGAAGCCGCTGGAGTACTTCACGAACATCGTCTTGCGCGCGAAGAAGTAGCGGAAGTCGACGCCGAGGTCGACGTAGGGGTTCAGCCCCTGCTCGTGCGGCAGCTCGATGCCGAGGCCGACGGAGACGCCGCCCGCCTCCTGAGCGCCGCGGTTGCCGGCCTCCATGATGCCGGGGCCGCCGCCGGTGATCACGGCGTAGCCGCGCTCGGCGATGCCCGCCCCGATCCGCCGCGCGCACTCGTAATCGGGGTGTCCCTCGCCGAGGCGTGCGGAGCCGAAGATCGAGATCGCCGGGCCCAGCTCGGACAGCGCCCCGAAGCCCTCGACGAACTCCGACTGGATCCGCAGCACCCGCCACGGATCGGAGTGCACCCAGGCTCCCGAGGCGGACTCCTCGAGCAGACGCTGGTCGGTGGTGCGGTCGGGCCGCTGGGCGCCGCGCAGCGTGACGGGGCCCTTGCGGTGGTGCTCTCGTTCCTCCGGTGTCATGGCGCGATCGTAACGGCCCGGGCCCCTGCGCGCGGGACCGCCCGGGCTCAGGCCCCCAGCAGGTACCGCCGCAGTCCCTCGAGCGCGCGGTTGAGGTCGTCGACCGGGACGTGCTCGTCGTCGGTGTGGGCCAGCAGCGGGTCGCCGGGCCCGAAGTTCACCGCCGGGGTGCCGAGGGCCGAGAAGCGGGAGACGTCGGTCCAGCCCTGCTTCGCGGCCAGGGGGACCTCTCCCCCGAGCGCGGCGAGGAAGTCGCGGGCGGCGGCGGTGTCCAGGCCCGGCAGCGCGCCGGGCGCCGAGTCGGTCACCTCGATCTCGAGGTCCAGGCCCGCGAGAACCTCGCGCACATGCGCCTCGGCCTGCTCGACGCTGGTGTCCGGGGCGAAGCGGTAGTTCAGGGTGGCGCTCGCCCGGTCGGGGATGACGTTCCCGGCGATCCCGCCGGTGATCGCGACGGCGTTGAGGCACTCGCGGTACTCGAGCCCGTCGATCACCGCGCGGCGCGCCTCATAGGCGGCGAGCCGCTCGAGCACGGGGGCGAGGTGGTGGATCGCATTCTCGCCCACCCAGTCGCGGGCGGAGTGCGCGGCGACGCCGCGGGCGGTGACCTCGAGCTTCATGGTGCCCTTGCAGCCGCCCTCGACCCCGGCGGAGGTGGGCTCCCCGAGGATCGCGAAGTCGGCCTCGAGGAGTTCGGGGTGCTCGGCGGCGAGGCGGGTGAGGGAGTTGTCGGCCGCGGCGACCTCCTCGTGGTCGTAGAACAGCCAGGTGAGGTCCATCGGCGCGTCGGCCGCCTCGACGGCGAGCTTCAGCATCACTGCGACGCCGCCCTTCATGTCGCAGCTGCCGCGGCCGACGAGCTCCTCGCGGCCCTCGCGGAGACGCCTCGAGGAGGGGAGGTTCGCGGCGACCGGGACGGTGTCGAGATGGCCGGCCAGCAGCACGCGCCGGTCCCGGCCGTGATGGGTGCGGGCGATGACGGTGTCCCCGTCGCGCAGCACCTCGAGGTGCGGGGCGTGCGTGCGCAGCGCCTGCTCGACGGCGTCGGCGAGCGCCTGCTCGTTCCCGGAGACCGACTCGATGTCGACGATCGCGGCGGTGAGGTCGACGATGTCGGCCGACGGGTCCAGGGCGGGGGCGGTGCGCGTGCTCATGTGCGACATCGTGCCACGCCCGGATGGCGGCTCATTCCGCGGCGAGCGCTCCCCCGGCGCGGGCGAGGCGCACCGCGACCGCCTCGGCATGGCGCAGCAGCTGCGGGGAGGTGCCCGGCTCGGCGGTGATCGCGGAGCCCGGCTGGGCGGTGGAGACGGGGACCCCCACGAGCAGGCGCCGCTCGTAGACGGTGTCGTCGGTGCCGATCGGGGCGTAGAGCCCGTCGACCGCGATCGAGCCGGTGAGCATGCGGCGGCGGGAGCCGCGGGAGGCCCAGTGGTCCTTCTGCGCCTCGCCGCGCTCGCGCCAGGCGCCGAGCAGGGCGGAGCGGTAGGCGGGCAGGTCCACGGGCGGCAGATGCGCCTCGAGCACTCCGTCGCACAGGGTCACGGACCCGTCCCCGCCGCGCACCGCGAAGCGACCCGCCTCCTCGTCGATGTCCAGGTGCATGCGCGGGCCGATGAAGCGCACCAGCCCCGCCGCCTCGAGCGCGAGCACCTGCCGAGCGCGCAGCACGGGCGGGCCCGAGGCCCAGGAGGCGAAGGCGTTGCGGAGGTGGCCGTCGATGTCGCGGCGCACCGACTCGGTGGTGTACGCGCCGAGGTCGATGAGGCGGTTGACCTGCATCCGCAGCGCGATGAGCACTCGGTGGACGAGCACCCATGCGGGATCGGGCGCGGTCGCGGCGGCGAGCGCGGAGGCGAGCACCTCGCGGGTGCGGCGGTGGGCGTCGGCGCTGTCCCCGCCTCGGCGGCCGAAGGGGAACAGCAGGTGGATCAGCGCCTCGTCGCTCGCGAGTTCGGCGTGCCCGGCCCCGCGCAGGGCGCGGCGCAGCTCGGCGAGCATCAGCGGCATCACCTCCCCCTCGTGGTCCACGCCGGCCGAGCGCACCGCGAGCTCGAGGACGCGCTCGCTGGTGAGGACCTGCAGCGGGTAGGGGCTCAGCTGCTCCTGCGGCAGGTCGGGCTTGGGGCGGTAGACCATGCCGGAGCGGGAGCCGATCACGAGCACGGGCTCGGCGCCGCCGGGCACGTAGCGCAGTCCCGCCTCGGTCTCCGGGGCCTCCTCGAAGCGTCCGCCGGCGGCGGCGGTGAGCATCCCGATCGCGTCGTAGAAGTTCAGGCCCATCCCCTGCACGGCGACCGCCTCGCGGCCGAGCAGGGCGGCGTAGTCGACCTCGAGCGGGTTCGCGGGGCCGAGGTGGACCAGGCCGTGCCGCTCGGCGGCGTCGGCGAGCTGCTGGGAGCGGGGGCCGAGCGCGGTGGGCAGGTGGCCGAGCGCGAGCGCGACCGCGTCGGCGCGCAGCACGCGCCCGTCCGAGAGGCGGATCCGCTGGGGCCCGTCGGCCGGGCCGGTGACGTCCACGGCCTCGGCGGGGTGCAGCACGATCCGCAGCCGCTCGGGGTCCGCATCGGCGAGCGCGGTCTCGAGCACGTGCGCGAGATAGCGGCCGTGCGCGGCGCGGGAGGCGAAGTCGGAGGGACCGAGCCCCTCCGCTGCCAGGTGGTCTGCCAGGCTCTCGTGGTGCGGGACGGGCAGCAGCGGATGGCAGGACTCGTCCGGGTACAGGGTGGTCTGGCAGGTGGTGGTGTTCATGAGCAGCACCTCGGGCTGGTCATGGCGCCACACGGCCCCGCCGCGCCCGACCTGCGGGTCGACCAGGTGCACGGTCAGCGGCCCCTGCCACGCCTCCGTGGTCGACGCCGCGACCAGCCGCTCCACGATCGCGGTGCCCCGGGGGCCCGCCCCGATGACGACGACGGTGCGGACGGGGTCGGCGGCGTGGGTCATCCCCCCAGTATGCGGCGCGGCGCGGAGCCTTCGGTCCGTGCGCGCCGTCTGGGACGATGTCCCCATGTCGTCGACGTCGCCGAGACACCTTCCGCCGCGCGCGAGCTCCGGACCCCTCACCGGGGTCCTCTTCGGGCAGGCCGCGCGGCTGCGCGCGGTGGTCAACGCAGATCTGCTGCCGCGTGAACGCGCCGCGGCGGATGCGCTCGTGCTCACCGCCTGGCTCAGCGCCGCCCAGCGCGAGCGCTATGCGCCCTCCCTGCGCGCCCCGGGCTCCGTCGAGGAGTTCGCCGAACGCCTGGCCGACGAGCGCCGCGTGGTGCTCGAGGAGGGCGCGGACCCGGTCGCGGACGAGGTCGGCGCCGCGGCCGAGGCGGAGCGAGGAGCACGGCAGATCCCGCTGCGGCTCCTCGAGGGGGCGCTGCTGCTCGGCGCGCTCGTCTGCGTGGTGCTCACCGTGCTGCGGAGCCTGGACGCCGCGGATCTCTCCAGGCACCTGGCCGCGGAGGCGGGTCCGCTGCTCGGCGGGATGCTGGCGTGCCTCGTGCTCGCCGCGGTCGTCGGCGCGGTCGCGACGCGCCGCCGGGACCGGACGCTGCTGGACTGGGCCGTCTCCCGTCCCGGTCAGCTGGGGCGCGGGCTGCCGCTGCGCAGGCCGCTGCAGGGCGAGTCCGCGGGGCCGGTGGTCCTCGGATCCCTGGGCCCGGCGCTCCTGCTCGGCGCGGGAGTCCTCGCGATCGTCGCCGGCGCCGCGGTGCTGCTGCTCTCGCTCATGCTGCGCGCCGAGATCGTCGCGACCGAGCAGGCCCCGGCGCTGCTGATCGGCGGGGTCATCGCCCTGGTCGCCGCGACCGCGGCGGTGTACCTGGGCGGGCGGCGCCGCGAGCGGAGGGCGCGACGGGTCCGTGCCAGCGAATGGATCGGACCGGCGCCGCAGGACGAGGTGCCGCCGGCGGTGTGAGGCGTGGTGCGGTCGGGGAGGCAACCTCGTCCCCTCATTCCGGGACGGAGTAGCCCCTCTCCCGGGCGTGACGCTCCCAGCGGGAGGAGACGGGCAGGCGGCGCAGGTCGCGAGCGAGCAGACCGATCACCACGCCGAGCGCGAGCACCGCGGCGAAGAGCAGCAGCGTGGTCGTGCTGCCGGCGACCTCGAGGCCCCAGCCGGCGAGCGCGGGCGCGAAGGTCATCACGCCGAGGGACACCAGGCGCATCAGCGAGCTGATCCGGCCCTGCATCGCCACCGGTGTGATGTGGGTGAAGAACCCCTGCCCGGAGGCGTTGAAGGCGGGCAGGCCGATCCCGATCGCGGTGTAGCACAGCGCGATCCACACCATCGAGGGCGCCACGGGCAGCAGCACGCCGACCAGGGTCATCAGGGCGACGGGCGCGATCGCGAGCACCCCCGTCGCCACCGTGTCGACCAGGCGCGGGGCGAGGAAGGCGCCGAGCAGGATCGAGGCGGCCAGCGCCGTGTTCAGCAGGCCGATGCGGGAGGCGGACACCCCCTGGTCCGCGAGGTCCAGCATCACCGTGAACAGCAGCCCGTTCGCGCCGAGGTTCACGGCGGAGGAGACGGCGAGCATCTGCAGCCGGATCGGCTGGGTGCGGATCCAGGCGAGGGCCTCGCGGAGGTCGTCGACCACCTTCGTGGGCGGGGAGCCCTCGGCCCTCGGCCGGTAGCGTCCGCGCATGCTCAGCGTCGCGAGGACCGAGCCGACGTTCCCCAGCAGGTGCACGAGCGGCGGGAACACGATCGACAGTCCCAGCAGCGCACCGCCGACGGGCCCGGAGGCCATCTCGACCGCGGCCTCGCGGCCCTGGTTCACCGACACGGCCCGCGGCAGCTGCGTCACGGGCACGATCTGCTTGAGCATGGCGTTGGAGGCGCTGCCCAGCGCCGTCTCCCGCAGACGGTCCAGGAAGGCGAGCGAGGCCAGCAGCACAGGACCGGCCCATCCGCCCAGCAGCACCACGACCAGTGCGAGCTGAACGACCGCGCCCGTGATCCCGGCGAGCAGGCGCAGCCGGCGGCGCTCGATCCGGTCGGCGAGCAGGCCGCCGGGGATGAGACCGACGACCGCGCCGAGTCCCTGCACCAGGGCGACCAGCCCCGTCGTGCCGAGGGACTGGGTGACCATGAAGGTGATCAGCGGGAAGGCGAAGGCGCCGATGCCGGTGCCGATGTCGAGCAGCAGGTCGCCGAGCAGCCACCGCAGGTACTCGCCGTTGCGGTGGAGCGGGGCATGGCGGGGCGCGTGCGCGTCGTCGCCGTCGGTCATCCGCTCACCGCTCCCCCGGACATCGCGGTCCCTCCCGTTCGGGGCGTCTCGTGCCCCGCGGTGTGCTCTTCACCGCGCCCGGGCGGGCGCGTGCTCCCCAGCTGGGTCAGGATTCGTAGACTCGGCCCATGACATCCTCGATATCCGAGTCTCCCGTCACCGCCGCCTGGGGCATCGCGCTCACGACACTCGGGGCCGACGGTTCCGTCCTCGATGCATGGTACCCCTCGCCGCAGCTCGGCGAGGCTCCCTCCGACCCCGCCGGCCATCCCCTCCACGCGCAGCTGGCCGCCGCCGCACGGGCCGACGAGGTGCGCGGCACCACCCAGGAGGTCGTGGTCCGCGCGATCGACCTGACGGCCGCCCCGGCCGATGCGGCCGACGCCTACCTGCGCCTCCATCTCCTCTCCCACCGCCTGGTCCGCCCGAACTCCCTGAACCTCGAGGGACTCTTCGGGTCGCTCACCAACGTCGTGTGGACCACCGAGGGACCCTGCGCGGTCGCAGGCTTCGAGGAGACGCGCCTGCGCCTGCTCGCGGCGGGCCGCACCCCGACGGTCCTCTCGGTGGACAAGTTCCCGCGCATGGTCGACTACGTGCTGCCCGCCGGCGTGCGGATCGGCGACGCGGATCGCGTGCGGCTCGGCGCGCACCTCGCCGAGGGCACCACCGTCATGCACGAGGGCTTCGTGAACTTCAACGCCGGCACCCTCGGCGCCTCGATGATCGAGGGCCGCATCTCCCAGGGCGTCGTGGTCGGGGACGGCTCCGACGTGGGCGGCGGCGCCTCCACCATGGGCACCCTCTCCGGCGGCGGCACCGAGCGCGTCAGCATCGGCCGGCGCTCCCTCGTCGGCGCCGAGGCCGGGATCGGCATCGCCCTCGGCGACGACTGCGTGGTCGAGGCGGGGCTGTACGTCACCGCCGGCACGAAGGTCGAGCTGCTCGGCGAGCCCGGCGCCGAGGCCCAGGGCCCGCACGTGGTCAAGGCGCGGGAGCTCTCCGGGGTGCCGAACCTGCTCTTCCGCCGCAACTCGCTGACCGGTGCGGTGCAGGCGGTGGCCCGCGCGGGCCAGACCGTCGAGCTCAACGCCGCCCTGCACAGCAACTGAGACGCAGCACCTGAGAGACGGAGGACCGCGAGGATGGCAGCAGGCTCCCGTGCGCGCGGCCGCGCACGCGGCCGCGTCGGCCGTCACCTCGCGGTCCCTCTGGTCATGGTGCTGGTCTTCGGCGGGATCGCGGGCGGCAGCTATCTCGCCCTGGAGCGGTACGGCTCCCCCGCCCACGAGGGCACGTGCGTCGCCTCGGGGCTCGGCACCAGCCACCGCTACACCACCGATCGGGTCGCGAACGCGGCGCTGATCAGCGCGACGGCGGTGGATCGGGGCATGCCGCCGCGGGCGGCGTCGATCGCGCTGGCGACCGCGTACCAGGAGTCGCAGCTGCAGAACATCGACTACGGCGATAGGGACTCGCTGGGCCTGTTCCAGCAGCGGCCCTCGCAGGGCTGGGGCACCGAGGAGCAGATCATGGACCCGGTCTACGCCTCCAACGCCTTCTTCGACGTGCTCGAGACCTACCCCGACTACATCAGCGCCGACATCAACGACATCGCCCAGCAGGTGCAGCGCTCCGGGCATCCCGAGGCGTATCGCGACCACGAGACCGAGGGTCGGCTGTACGCCTCGGCCCTGACCGGCCAGTCCGGCGCGAACCTGCTGTGCACCCTCGACGAGGTCGGCGCGACCGCCTCCCCCGAGCAGCTGCGCGGCGAGCTCGCGCGGCAGTTCCCCCGCGCGACGGAGTCCGGGCGCATCACCGCCTCGCTCGACTCCGCCGCCGGGGCCGCCCCGCAAGTGCCCGAGGGCGCCGGCGCGACGGCGCTCGTGCTCGACCCGGGCGGCGACGAGACGCTGGGCTGGTCGCTCGCGAACTGGGCCGTGGCCCGTGCGGCCGACGACGGGGTGGTGCAGGTCAGCTACCGCGGCCGGGTCTGGGACCGCACCGCCCACGGCGAGGAGGCCGGGGCATGGGGCAGCGCCGAGGGCGGCGATCCCGAGCGGGTGGTCGTGCTGGTCAGCGGCCGCTGAACCCGCTCAGTGCACGGTGAGGCCGCGGGCGCGGAACTGCTCTCGCACCCGTTCGACGACCTCCGTGGACGGCGGCTGCGCGTCCCGCAGCCGGTACTCCATCCCGAGCACGTCCCACTTGTCCTGGCCCATGTTGTGGAAGGGCAGCACCTCGACGCGCTCGACCACGTCCTGCCAGCGCTCGACGATGTCCGCGACCTTCTCGACGTTCTCCGCCGCGTCGGTCCACTCCGGCACGACCACGAAGCGGATCCAGATCGCGATGCCGGCGCGGGCGAGGCGGTCGCCGAAGTCGATCGTGGGCTGCAGCTCCCGGCCGGTGAGGCGCTTGTAGCTCGCCTCGTCGCCGCTCTTGACGTCCAGCAGCACGAGGTCGACGTCGGCGAGGAGCTCGTCCTTCGCGACCGCGCCGAGATACCCGGAGGTGTCGATCGCGGTGTGGATGCCGAGCTCCTTCGCGGCGCGCAGCACGTTGCGGGCGAAGGCGGGCTGCATGAGCACCTCGCCGCCGGAGAGGGTGATCCCGCCGCCGGTCGCGCGGAACACGCGGCGGTAGCGGCGCAGGAGCCGTTCGATCTCCTCGAGCTCGACGTCCTGGCCGCGCCGCATCTCCATGGTGTCGGGGTTGTGGCAGTAGACGCAGCGCAGCGGGCAGCCCGCGAAGAAGATCGTCAGCCGGGTGCCGGGGCCGTCGACCGCGGTGACCAGCTCCCAGGAGTGGACAGAGGCGAGGCGGCCCTCCCGGATCGCGGCGAGGCGGCCGCTGCGGTCCAGCTCCGCCTCGGCCATCCCGTCGATCCCCGCGCCGGCCCGCCGGTTCTCGACGGGCCGGCCCAGCAGGTCGATGCTCTGCGTCATCTGCGCTCTCGTCCCCGTGCTCGCTGTGCTCTGTCTGTTCTGTGTGCTCTGTGCGCCGGCTGCGCCCGCGCGCCGCTCAGGCGCCCTGGTGGAAGGTGCGGTCCAGGACGTCGAGCTGCTGCTCGCGGGTGAGCTTGACGAAGTTCACCGCGTAGCCGGAGACGCGCACGGTGAGGTTCGGGTAGTCCTCCGGGTTCTCCATCGCGTCGACGAGGGTGTCCTTGTTCAGCACGTTGATGTTGGCGTGGAACAGGCCGGTCTCGGCGTTGTTCGCGGCCCGGCTGGCCTTCATGGAGGCGAGGCGCTGGTCGAAGGTGGGGGTGGTCATGGGGTTCTCCTCGGGGTGTGCGGTGCAGGTTCGGGGGTGGATGGGCTGGTCCGGCGGGGCCGCCGGGTGCCGGCCGGCCGATGGGGCGCGTCGGTCGGCCGGTGCGGGGCTCACTCGTCGTCGATCATGAAGCCGGCGTCGAGGATGCCGACCAGGTTCGTCACCTGCTCGTCTTTGGTGCGGCCGAGCCCCTGCGGGGTGATCGTGTTGGTCAGCGAGATGCCGTCCAGGGCGTCCTCGTAGTCGAGCTTCCCGACCGAGAGCATCGAGGCGACCATGCCGTGGCTGTCGGCGCCGTTCTCCGGGTTCGCGCCCGGCGAGAACGGGGTGCCTGCCCGGTGTCCCGAGGGGAAGGAGCCGGTCGCCTTTCCGTAGACGACGTTCGAGGTGATCGTCAGGACCGACTGGGTCGGGATCGCGTCGCGGTACATCGGGATCGCCTTGATCTTCTGCATCACGGTGTGCACGATCGTCGCCGCGATGTCGTCGGCGCGGTCGTCGTCGTTCCCGTAGCGGGGGAACTCCCCCTCGGTCACGTAGTCGACGACCAGGCCCGTCTCGTCCCGCACCGGGGCCACCGTCGCGTAGCGGATCGCGGAGAGGGAGTCCGCGACGATCGACAGGCCCGCGATGCCGCAGCCCATGGTGCGCACGATCTCGCTGTCGTGCAGCGCCATCTCGATCGATTCGTAGGCGTAGCGGTCGTGGCTGTAGTGGATGATGTTCAGCGCCTCGACGTAGGTGCCCACCACCCAGTCGAGCATCTCCTCGTAGCGCTGCCAGACCTCGTCGAAGTCCAGCGGGCCCTCGCCCGTGATCGGGGTGTGCAGCCCGGGCTCGGTGACCTGCTTCCCGGTGACCTCGTCGCGGCCGCCGTTGATCGCGTAGAGCAGCGCCTTGCCGGCGTTGACGCGGGCACCGAAGAACTGCATCTGCTTGCCCACCCGCATCGGGGAGACGCAGCAGGCGATCGCGGCGTCGTCGCCCCAGCGCTCACGGATCTGCGCGTCGGACTCGTACTGGATCGAGGAGGTCTCGATCGAGATCGCGGAGCAGAACTCCTTGTAGCCCTCGGGAAGGGACGGGTCCCAGAAGATCGTGATGTTCGGCTCCGGGGCGGGGCCGAGGTTCCGCAGGGTCTGCAGCAGGCGGAAGGAGGTCCTGGTGACCAGCGGGCGGCCGTCCTCGGCGAAGCCGGCGTCGGACCAGGTCGCCCAGTAGGGGTCGCCGGAGAAGATCTGGTCGTAGTCGACGGTGCGCAGGAAGCGGACGATCCGCAGCTTGATCACGAGCGCGTCGATGATCTCCTGCGCCTCGGACTCGGTGAGGGTGCCGGCGGCGAGGTCCCGTTGGATGTACACGTCCAGGAAGCCCGAGAGGCGGCCGATGGACATCGCGGCGCCGTCCTGGCTCTTCACCGAGGCGAGATAGGCCATGTAGGTCCACTGCACGGCCTCCTGGGCGGTCGCCGCGGGGCGGCGCAGGTCCAGCTCGTAGATCTCGCCGAGCCGCACGAGCTTCTGCAGCGCCTTGATCTGCTCGGCGTGCTCCTCGCGGTAACGGGCCCAGTGCTCGGAGAAGCCGTGACCCGCGACGGCGTCCTTCGCGGCCTTCTTCTCCGCGATCAGGAAGTCCGCGCCGTAGAGGGCGAGGCGGCGGTAGTCGCCGATGATGCGGCCGCGGCCGTAGGCGTCGGGCAGGCCGGTGATGATGTGGCTGGAGCGGGCGGCGCGGATCCGCGGGGTGTAGATGTCGAAGACGCCGTCGTTGTGGGTCTTGCGGTGCTTGGTGAAGATCTCCTTGATCCGCGGATCGGGCTCCTTGCCCGCCTCCCGGATCGCGGTCTCGACCATGCGCCAGCCGCCGCTGGGCATCATGGCGCGCTTGAGCGGCACGTCGGTCTGGAGGCCGACGATCACGTCGTCGTCCTCGCTGATGTACCCGGCGGGGAAGGCGTCGATGTCGGCGGGGGTCTCGGTGTCGACGTCGTAGACGCGCCGCCTGCGCTCCTCCGAGAGGTAGGTGCGCTCGAGGTGGTCCCAGAGCCGGAGGGTCTTCTCGGTGGGGCCGGCGAGGAAGGAGGCGTCGCCCGAGTAGGGGGTGTAGTTGCGCAGGATGAAGTCGCGCACGTCGATCGTCTCCTGCCACGGGCCGGGGGCGAACCCGGCCCAGGCGTCGCCCGGGGCGGTCGCGGCGGCGGGACGGTCGGTGGTGGCGGTGCTCATGGCGGCTCCTGTTCGCGGCGCGGGCCCGCGGAGCGGGCCCTTCGTGATGACTCCACGCTAGGCACCGCCGAGGCCCCTGACCGGGGTCCAAGGTCCCCGCACGATCGGAGCCGGCCAGCCGCAGGACGTCGGTCCATCGCCGGCGGGACGAAGGGCCTGCCGGGTGCGACAGCGGTCCCGAGGGACGCGGCGGGCCTCCGCCTGGCACGACCCCGCCGGGCATGACGGAGGGCCCGCACGATCGGTGATCGCACAGGCCCTCGCGGGTCCTCAGGACGGTGCCGACGGGCCGCCGGAGCGCTCAGCTGCGCTGCTTGTCCATCTCCGCCTTCAGCTCCGCGAGGCGCAGCTCGCTGGTGCCGGTGCGGTCCTGCATCGCGGTGTACGGGCGCTCGGCCTCGCCGGTGTAGATCTGGCGCGGGCGGCCGATCTTCGTCTCCGGGTCGTGGATCATCTCCTGCCACTGGGCGATCCAGCCCGGCAGGCGGCCGATGGCGAAGAGCACCGTGAACATCTCGGTGGGGAAGCCGATGGCCTTGTAGATGATGCCGGTGTAGAAGTCGACGTTCGGGTAGAGCTTGCGCTCGACGAAGTAGTCGTCCTTCAGCGCGATCTCCTCGAGCTTCATCGCGAGCTCGAGCCGCTCGTCCTGCACGCCGAGGCGCTCGAGGACGTCGTCGGCGATCTTCTTGACGATGCGGGCGCGGGGATCGTAGTTCTTGTACACCCGGTGGCCGAAGCCCATCAGGCGGATCCCGTCCTCCTTGTTCTTCACCTTCTCCATGAAGTCGCGGGGATCCATGTCGCGGGCCTGGATCTCGTCGAGCATCTCCATCACGGCGGCGTTCGCGCCGCCGTGGGCGGGGCCGGAGAGGGCGCCGATGCCGGCGGAGATCGAGGTGAACAGGTTCGCCTGCGCGGAGCCGACCAGGCGCACCGCGGAGGTGGAGCAGTTCTGCTCGTGGTCGGCGTGGAGGATCAGCAGCTGCTCCATCGCGCGCACGATCACCGGGTCCGCGATGAACTCCTCGACCGGGAAGCCGAAGGTCAGGCGCAGGAAGTTCTCGATGAGGGAGAGGCGGTTGTCGGGGTAGAGCAGCGCGTGGCCCTGCGCGATGCGGTGCGCGTAGGCGGCCATCGTCGGCGTCTTCGCCAGCAGGCGCACGGAGGAGATCCGCACCTGCTCCTCGTCGAAGGGGTCCAGGGAGTCCTGGTAGAAGGTCGACAGGCCCGACACCCCGGCCTGCAGCACCGCCATCGGGTGGGCGTCGCGCGGGTAGCCGTCGAAGAGGTGCTTGAAGCGCTCGTCGAGCAGGGTGCGGCGCTCGACCTGGGCCTCGAAGTTGTCGAGCTGGCCCTTGGTGGGCAGCTCGCCGTTGATCAGGAGGTAGGCGACCTCGAGGTAGCTGGACTTCTCCGCGAGCTGCTCGATGGGGTAGCCGCGGTAGCGCAGGATGCCCTCGTCGCCGTCGATGTAGGTGATCGAGGACTTCGCGTTCGCGGTGTTCATGAAACCGGGGTCGTAGGTGACCTGGCCGGTCTCCTTGCGGAGCGGACCGATCGTGATGCCGGAGTTGCCCTCCACGGCAGGGACGACCGGAAGGTCGAGGGACTTCTCCCCGAGGGTGAGGTGGGCAGACGTCGTGGCGTGATCCATGGGCTCTCCGTTGTGCGTGGTCGGATCGGTCCCGGCGCGGGGCCGGAGGTGTCAGGAGCGCTCGAGGCGCTGGGCGGCGGCGGCGATCCGCTCGTCGGTCGCGGTGAGGGCGACGCGCACGAACCGCGCTCCCCCCTCACCATAGAACATCCCTGGTGCGACCAGCACACCGAGGTCTGCGAGGCGGTCCACCGTGCTCATCGAGTCCTCGTCGAAGGTGGTCCACAGGTACAGGCCGGCCTGCGAGCCGTGGATCGTCGCGCCCGCGGACTCCAGCGCCGGGGCGAGCTGCGCGCGACGGGCCCGGTAGACCTCCCGCTGCGCGGCGGGGGCCGCGTCATCGGCGAGCGCTGCGGCGAAGGCCGCCTGGACGGGCCCGGGCAGCATCATCCCGGCCTGCTTGCGCACCGCGACGAGCTCGGCCACGAGCGACGGGTCCCCGGCGACGAAGGCGGCGCGGTAGCCGGCGAGGTTGGACTGCTTGGACAGGGAGTACACGCACAGCAGGCCCTCGAGGGAGCCGCCGTTCACCTGCGGGTCCAGGATCGAGGGGACCTCGTCCACGGTCCAGGGCAGCAGCGCGTAGCACTCGTCGGAGGCGACGACGATCCCGCGCTCGCGCGCCCAGGCCAGCAGCGCGGCGAGCTGGGAGGCCGCCAGCACCTCGCCGGTCGGGTTCGAGGGGGAGTTCAGCCACAGCAGCCGGATCCTGCTCGCGGCGGACGGGTCCGGCAGCGCGGCGTCGCCCTCGGCGGCCAGGCGTGCCATGTCCACCGGCAGCGGCCTCGCGCCGACGAAGCGGGCGCCCATGTCGTAGGTCGGATAGGCGATGTGCGGGAAGGCGATCGCGTCGCCCGCGCCGAGGCCCAGCTGGAAGGGCAGGTGCGCGACGAGCTCCTTCGAGCCGACGGTGGGCAGCACCGCGTCGACGCCCAGCACGGCGGGGGCCGCTCGGTGGCGGCGGGCGAAGTCCACCAGCGCCTCGCGCAGGGCGGGGGTGCCGACCGTGGTCGGGTAGCCGGGGCTGTCGGCCGCGTCGGCCAGCGCCTGCTGCACGGTGGCGGGCGTCGGGTCCACGGGGGTGCCGACGGAGAGGTCGACGAGCCCGTCGGAGTGGTGCGCGGCCCGCTCGCGGGCGGGCACGATCGTGTCCCAGGGGAAGGCGGGCAAGCGCGCGGCGAGGCCCTCGCGTGCGACGGGGCGGGTGGCGGAGTGCGTCGGCGCCACGGCTCAGGCCAGGGGGTTCTCTTGCGGGGGCAGGGCCTCGACGAGGGGGTGGTCCTTGTCGATCACGCCCATCTTCGCGGCGCCGCCCGGTGCGCCGAGCTCGTCGAAGAACTCGACGTTGGCCTTGTAGTAGTCGGCCCACTCGTCGGGGGTGTCGTCCTCGTAGAAGATCGCCTCGACGGGGCAGACGGGCTCGCACGCGCCGCAGTCCACGCACTCGTCGGGCTGGATGTACAGCATCCGATTGCCCTCGTAGATGCAGTCCACGGGGCACTCGTCGACGCAGGCACGATCCTTCACGTCGACGCAGGGCAGGGCGATGACGTACGTCATGTGCGGCTTCCTTCCGTCCGGGGCGCGCTCCATCATCTCATCCCGGCCCCGCCCGGGAGCGTCGCCGGGACGTGCCGGAGCAGGAGGTGACAGGATGCACAGCCTGCTTGCGGCGGCCCCGCGCCGGGCCGACGGGCACGGGGATAGTCTGCCCGGATGACGATGCACGAGGGTCACCGGGTCCGCGCCGGTTGGGCGCCCTTCCTCGCGGAGGGGCGACGGGTGGTGCTGCGCTATGCGATCGACCGCGAGCGCTCCCCGCACGGCGAGTCGATGACCGATGCGCTGGGCACGATCACGCTGGTCGACGAGGCGGTGGTGCGGGTGATGACGCGGCGCGGCGAAGTGCGCGTGCCGCGGGCCCTGGTCATCGCCGCGAAGGAGGTCCCGCCTCCGCCGGTGCGGCGGCAGGGGCCCGCCGCGCCCTGACGATGTAGTCCACGCCGGAGCCGACGTGCAGCACGGCCCCGACCCACACCAGCGCCTGCGCGGCCGGCACCAGCGAGGGCGCCCACGCGGCGACGGCGACCAGCAGGAACACCGAGGCCATCAGCACGAAGGTGCGGATCTTGCCGAGCCAGGAGACCGAGATCCGCCCGCCGAGCGCGGCGCGCGTGGCGAGGACGGCCATCGCCGCGTCGACGACGACGATCACGGCGAGCGCCGCCCAGGGCAGCAGGTCCGCGAGGGCCAGGGTCAGCACGATCGCGACGAGGCCCAGACGGTCCGCGATCGGGTCCATGATCTGGCCGGTGCGGCTGGTCTGGTCCAGGGCGCGGGCGAGCATCCCGTCGATCCAGTCGGTCGAGGCCCAGACGAGCAGCAGCACCACGCCGAGGGTGTCCGGCCCGTCCGCCAGGCGCAGGCACACCGGCAGCAGCAGCGCGAGACGGACGAGGGTGACGAGGTTCGGGATCGTCGCCCAGTCGGGGCGATCGGCGGCGCTCATGGTCTCAGCGTGCCCGGGACCGGCCGCGTCCCGCGACCGTGATCACCAGGGCGAGGGCGAAGGGGATCAGGATCCCGATGCCCTGGACGATCCAGCCGGAGAACTGCCCCTGCCCGGCGATCTCGGCGGGCAGGAGCACGCCGCCTCCCGCCCCCTCGCCGAGGAAGGGACCGGCCAGCAGGCCCCACAGCGAGCCGAGCACCAGGAGCGGGAAGCGGGTCCCCGTCGCAGACCACAGGAACAGGCACACCACGGCCTGGAAGACGGCGCCGAGCAGGAGCCCGGCCGGGAGGTCGACGCCGAGCACGGTCAGCTCGAACCGGTGGGTGGTCACCAGCAGCAGCACCGAGACGATCGCGAGCACGATCGCCATCGCGGCCTGGCCGAGCCGGGCGGCGAGGGAGGTCGTGTCGACCGCCGTCGGCCTCTGCTGCGTGCTGGTCACCGCGTCACTTCCCGGACTTCGCCTTGGACTGGGCGCGACGGCGCTCGGTCGCGTCCAGGATCACCTTGCGGATGCGCACGATCTCCGGGGTCACCTCGACGCACTCGTCCTCGCCGGTGAACTCGAGGGACTCCTCGAGGGTCAGCTTCCGCGGCGGCACCAGGTTCGCGAAGGAGTCCGACGACGCGGCGCGCATGTTCGTCAGCTTCTTCTCCTTGGTGATGTTCACGTCCATGTCCTCGTTGCGGGAGTTCTCCCCCACGATCTGGCCGGCGTACACCTCCGAGGTCGGCTCGACGAAGAAGGAGCCGCGCTCCTGCAGGTTGATCATCGCGAAGGGCGTGACGTTCCCGGCGCGGTCGGCGACCAGCGAGCCGGTCGCGCGGAACTCGATCTCACCCATCCACGGCTCGTGGCCGTCGGCGTAGGAGGAGGCGATGCCGTTGCCGCGGGTCTCGGTCATGAACCGGGTGCGGAAGCCGATCAGGCCGCGGGAGGGGACGACGAACTCCATGCGCACCCAGCCCGAGCCGTGGTTGCTCATGGTCTCCATGCGGCCCTTGCGCGAGGCCATCAGCTGGGTGACGGTGCCGAGGTACTCGTCGGGCACGTCGATGGTCATCCGCTCGACGGGCTCGTGGACCTTGCCGTCGATCTCGCGGGTGAGGACCTTCGGCTTGCCGACGGTGAGCTCGAAGCCCTCGCGGCGCATCTGCTCGACCAGGATCGACAGGGCCAGCTCGCCGCGGCCCTGCACCTCCCAGGCGTCGGGGCGCTCGGTGGGCAGCACCTTCAGGGACACGTTGCCGACCAGCTCGGAGTCCAGGCGGTCCTTCACCTGGCGGGCGGTGAGCTTGTGGCCCTTGCCGTTCTTGCCCGCGAGCGGGGAGGTGTTGATGCCGATGGTCATCGAGATCGCGGGGTCGTCGATGGTGATCAGCGGCAACGGGCGCGGGTCGTTCACGTCGGCGAGGGTCTCGCCGATCATGATCTCCGGAATGCCGGCGACGGCGACGATGTCGCCCGGGCGGGCGGCGCGGGTCATCGGCTCGCGGGAGAGGCCCTTGGTCTCCAGCAGCTCGGTGATCTTCACCGTCTTCGTGGTGCCGTCCTGGGTGCACCAGGCGACCTGCTGGCCCCTGGTGAGCTCGCCGTTCTTGATGCGCAGCAGCGCGAGACGGCCCAGGAACGGGGAGGCGTCGAGGTTGGTGACGTGGGCCTGCAGCGGCACCTCGTCGTCGTAGCTCGGGGCCGGGATCGACTCGAGGATGGTCTTGAACAGCGCCTCGACGGTCTCCTCCTCGGGGAGGGTGCCGTCGGCGGGCTGGGTGGTGGAGGCGCGACCGGCCTTGCCGGAGGCGTAGACGACGGGGACGTCGAGGACGGCGTCGAGGTCGATGTCGTCGATCTCCTCGGCGAGGTCGGAGGCCAGGCCCAGCAGCAGGTCGGTGGCCTCGCCGACGACCTCCTCGATGCGGGCGTCGGGACGATCAACCTTGTTGACCACGAGGATCACGGGCAGCTTCGCGGCGAGCGCCTTGCGCAGCACGAAGCGGGTCTGCGGCAGCGGGCCCTCCGAGGAGTCAACCAGGAGCACGACGCCGTCGACCATGGACAGGCCGCGCTCGACCTCGCCGCCGAAGTCGGCGTGGCCGGGGGTGTCGATGACGTTGATGGTGATGCCGTCGGGCTCGCCGACCGCCGCGGCCGAGGGGCCGACGTAGCGGATCGCCGTGTTCTTGGCGAGGATCGTGATGCCCTTCTCGCGCTCGAGCTCGCCGGAGTCCATCGCCCGCTCGTCGTGCTTATCACGCTCGCCGAAGGCTCCGCCCTGGGTGAGCATGGCGTCGACCAGGGTGGTCTTGCCGTGGTCCACGTGGGCGACGATGGCGACGTTTCGCAGGTCGGTGCGGTGCTGGATGGTCATACGCAGGTGCTCGATTCAGATAGCGCGGCGGGGCGTGGACCGAGCAGCGCCCGGTCGCACGGCGGGTGCGACCCGCTCCAGGGCCGCGCCGAGTCTATCGGGCCGTGGCGTTCTGCGACGGGTGCGGGGATGAGAGCTTCGACGCGCTCTTCCCGGCGAGGAGCGCGGCGGGGAGGGCCGAGGCGAGGCGTCACCTCTCGGATCGACGAGGGCGAGGCCCGCACGGATCCTCTCCGCGCGGGCCTCGCCCCTGTCATCGGTCCGACGTCATCGGCCCCCGGTCACCGGCTCAGACGTGCCCGGCCTGGGCGAAGGGATCGATGATGTCGTCCGGGCCACCGTCGCCCTCGCCGCCGGTCTCGTCGGCAAGGCCCTCCGGGGCCTCGACGTCGATCGTCTCCGAGCCCGCCAGCGGGATGGAGCCGCCGGGGATCGCGGCGAGCAGGCGCTTGGTGTAGTCCTGCTGCGGGGCGTGGAAGACGTCGTCGGTGGTGCCCTGCTCGACGACCTTCCCCTTCTCCATCACGAGGGTGTGATCCGCGATCTGCCGCACCACGGCGAGGTCGTGGGTGATGAACAGGTAGCTCAGCCCCAGCTCGGCCTGCAGATCGTTGAGCAGCTCGAGCACCTGGGCCTGGACCAGCACGTCCAGCGCCGAGACGGCCTCGTCGCAGATCACGACCTCGGGGTCCAGCGCGAGCGCGCGGGCGATCGCGACGCGCTGGCGCTGGCCGCCCGAGAGCTCGTTGGGATAGCGACGCATCATCGCCGCGGGCAGCGCGACCTTGTCCAGCAGGTCGCGGACCTTCGCCTCGCGGCTCTTCGGATCCCCGATGCCGTGCAGGCGCATCGGCTCCTCGATCGTGCGGAAGATCGAGTACATCGGGTCGAGGGTGCCGTAGGGGTTCTGGAAGATCGGCTGCACGCGACGGCGCAGCGCCTTCAGCCGGCCGCCCCGCAGGTCCGCCACGTCCTCCCCCTCGAAGAGCACCCGGCCCGAGGTGGGCTCGAGCAGCTTCAGCACCATCTGGGCGACGGTGGACTTGCCCGAGCCGGACTCCCCCACGATCGCCGTGGTGGTGCCGCGGCGCAGCGCGAAGGAGACGTCGTCGACCGCGAGGAACGGGGTCGACCTCCACGGCACCTTCCCGCGGATCGGGAAGGACTTCGTCAGGCTCTGCACCTCGATCACCGCGTCGGTGTCCGGCTCGGCGTAGCCGAATTCGGGCGCCATCGTGTCGGACACCGGCACCGGGGAGGTGAGGCGGTCCTCGGCGTGCACCGGCGCGTTCTCCTGCGCCTGCTCCCGGATCTCCGCCCGCTGGGAGGAGGAGACCAGGCGCCGCGAGGCGAGCGACGGCGCGGCGCTGATGAGCCGCTTGGTGTACGGGTGCTGCGGGTCCTGCAGCAGCTGCAGCGCAGGACCGGACTCGACGACCTGACCCTTGTACATCACCACCAGGTGCCGGGCGCGCTCGGCGGCCAGACCCAGGTCGTGGGTGATCAGCAGCACCGCCACGCCGAGCTCACCGGTGAGGTGGTCGAGGTGGTCGAGGATCTGCTGCTGGACGGTGACGTCCAGGGCGCTGGTCGGCTCGTCCGCGACCAGCAGCTTCGGCCGGGCGGCCAGGCCCATCGCGATCAGGGCGCGCTGCTTCATGCCGCCGGAGAACTCGTGCGGGAACTGCTCGGCGCGGCGCTCCGCGTCGGAGAGACCCGCCTCCTCGAGCAGCTGGACGGTGCGCTTCCTCGCCTCGGCGCCCTTGGCGATGCCGTTGGCCGCAAGGGTCTCGCGGATCTGCGCGCCGACCTTCCACATCGGGTTGAGGTTGCTCATCGGGTCCTGCGGGACCAGGCCCACCTGGTCGCCGCGCAGCACCCGGATCTCCTTCTCGGAGACGTGGGTGATGTCGCGGCCCTCGAAGAGGATCTGTCCGCCGGTGATGGAACCGTTCTCGGCCAGCAGGTGCGCGATCGCCATGGCGGTCGTGGACTTGCCCGAGCCGGACTCGCCCACGATCGCGACGGTCTCCCGGGGGTACACCTCGAGATTCGCGCTGCGCACGCCCTTGACCGGTCCGTTCGAGGTGGTGAACGTGATCTCGAGGTCCTTGATCTCCAGCAGCGGCTGCGCGGAGCCGGCCGGGGAGGCGGACGGGGTGGGGTTCACGGAGGTCGTGGTCATCGCTTCCTCGCCTTCGGGTCCAGCGCGTCGCGCACCGCGTCGCCGAGCATGATGAAGCTCAGCACGGTGATCGCGAGCGCCACGGACGGGTAGAACAGCATGGACGGCTGCGTGCGCAGCGCGTCGCGGGCGTCGGAGATGTCCCCGCCCCAGGAGACGGCGGAGGTGGGCAGGCCCACACCGAGGAAGGACAGCGTCGCCTCGGCGACGATGAACACGCCGAGGTTGACGGTCGCGGTGACGATCACCGGGGCGATCGCGTTGGGGATCACGTGCTTCAGCAGCACCGTCCCGCTCCCGGCACCGAGCGCGACCGAGGAGGTGACGTAGTCCTGGCTCTTGGTGGAGATCACGGCACCGCGCATGATGCGGGCGACGTTGGTCCAGCCGAAGATGCTCAGCACCACGATCACGGTCCACATGCTCATCTCGCCCACGCGGGTCGCGACCACGATCGCGCCGAGGATCATCGGCACCGCGAAGAAGATGTCGGTGACGCGGGAGATGACCTCGTCGAACCAGCCGCCGATGTAGCCGGCGAGGGCGCCGATCGTGCCACCGATGAGGGTCGAGCCGATCATGGCGAAGAAGCCGATGATCACCGAGGTGCGGGCGCCCCAGAAGGTGCGGGCCATGATGTCGTAGCCCTGGCGGGAGGTGCCGAAGGGGTGCTCGGGACCGGGCGGCTGGTTGGCGCGGCCGAGATCGCCGAAGCCCGGGTCCTGCGAGGTGAACACCTGCGGGAACGCGGCGACGAAGAGCACGAACAGGATCAGCAGCGCGGAGATCACGAACACGGGGTTGCGGACCAGGCTGCGCCCGGCTTCGGCCCACAGCGAGCGCGGCGTGCCGGTCGTGTCGACCGCGTCGACCTCCTGCAGCGGGGTCTCCGCGAGCGGCGCGACCCAGTGCTCCGTACGGGGCCGGCGGGAGTTCTGAGCATCACTTCGCATAGCGGATCCTCGGGTCGAGCACGCCGTAGAGCAGGTCCACGACGAGGTTGGAGAGCAGGAAGATGATCACCAGCAGCGTCACCAGCGACACGATCATCGGGGCCTCGCCGGCGTTGATCGAGTTGAACAGCAGCGTGCCGATGCCCGGGACGTTGAAGACGCGCTCGGTGACGATCGCGCCGCCCATCAGGGCGCCCAGGTCCGCACCGATGAAGGTGACCACGGGGATCAGGGAGTTGCGCAGGACGTGCTTGGAGACCACGCCGCCCCGGGAGAGGCCCTTCGCGGTCGCGGTGCGCACGTGGTCGGCGCCCGCCGTCTCCGCGATCGAGGTGCGGGTCAGGCGCAGCACATAGGCGAAGGAGACGCCGCCGAGCACGAAGCCGGGCAGCATCAGGTTCTGCCAGGAGGGGTCGCGGCCCACGTTGATCGGGGCGATCCCCAGCTGCAGGCCGAAGACGAACTGCGCGAGGAAGCCCAGCACAAAGGTGGGCGTGGCGATCAGCAGCAGCGAGAGCATCAGCAGCGTGGTGTCGATCAGCTTGCCCTTGCGCAGGCCCGAGATCATGCCGGCGGCGACGCCGAAGACCGTCTCGACGACCACGGCGATGATCGCGAGGCGGAACGTGGTCGGGAAGGCCGCGGCGATCTGGTCCCACAGGGGACGGCCGTTGAAGCCGACGCCCAGGTCGAAGGTCAGCACGCTCTTGAGATAGAGCAGCCACTGGATCAGCACGGGCTGGTCGAGGTTGTACTGCTCGCGCAGCCGCTGCTCGACCGCCGGGGAGATCGGCTTGTCACCGGCCAGGGTGAGGATCGGGTCGCCGGAGGTGTAGAACGCCAGCAGGTAGACGATCAGGGTGGCGCCGAGGAAGACGGGGATCATCTGCAGCAGTCGCCGCCCGATGTACCAGAGCACGTCGTTCCCTTTCGATGGAGGAGGGGCCTTGCGGCCCGGTGGAACGGCCCGGCCGGGGGCCGGGCGTGGAACAGCGGGAACCGGACGCAGCCGGTTCCCGCTGTCACGAGGAGATCAGCAGATCACTTGGTGATGTTGTGGTACAGCGGCACCGTGTCCCAGCCGTACTCCACGTCGGAGACGAGCGTCGAGTAGCCGCCGATGGTGTTCTGGTACCAGAGCGGGAGGACGGGGAGGTCGCGCATGAGCAGGGCCTCCGCCTCCTTCCAGATCTTGATGGCGTCCTCCTCGGTCTCGGCGGCGAGGCCGTCGGCCAGGAGCTGGTCGAACTCGGGGTTCTTGTAGTCGCCGTCGTTGGAGCCGTTGCCGTCGGCCGCGGAGGAGCCGTAGAGCGGGCCGAGGAAGTTGTAGGCCGACGGGTAGTCCGCCTGCCAGCCGGAGCGCCAGGTGCCCAGGAGGTCACGAGCGCGGATCTGCTCGCGCATCTCGCCGAAGGCGGGGAACGGCGTGGGCTTCGCCTCGATGCCGAGCACGTTCGCGAGCGAGTTGCAGACCGCCTCGACCCAGTCCGCGTGCGGACCGTCGGCGTTGTAGGCGAGGGTGAGCGGGCCCTTGAACGGGGTGATCGCCTCGGCCTCCTCCCACAGCTTCTTCGCCTCGGCCTCGTCGAACTCGAGCACCTCGGCGCCGGGGATGTCGGTCGCGCCGCCGCCGGGGATCACCGGGGAGACGAAGTCCGTGGCCGGGGTGCGGGTGCCGAAGAAGAGGTTGTCGCAGATCGACTTGCGGTCGATCGCGCGCGAGAGCGCCTTGCGACGGATCGCTCCGGCCTCGCCCTCGAAGTTCGGGTCGTAGCCGGGCAGGGTGATCGACTGGAACACGGCGCCGGGGGCGTTGACGGCCCGCTCGCCGAGGTCGCTCTCGAAGGTCGCGAGCGCCGAGCCGGGCAGCTGGTCGACGACGTCGACGTTGTCCGACTGCAGGTCGAGGTACATCGTCTCCGGGTCCTGGTAGACCGTGAAGGTGATGCCGGAGTTCTTCGGGGTGCGGGGACCGTCGTAGGACTCGTTGGGGACCAGCACCAGCTCCTGGTCGTGGGTCCAGGTCTCGAGCTTGTAGGGGCCGTTCGCCAGCGGCGCCTCGCCGTAGGCCTCCATGTCGTCGAAGGCCGAGGGCGGCATCGGCATGTAGGCCGAGTAGCCCAGGCGGGTCGGGAAGTCCGACTGAGGGGTGACCAGGCGTGCGGTGAACGTGGTCTCGTCGACGACCTCGAGGCCGGAGAGAGTCGCGTCGGGGGCGACGTCCTCGGCCGAGAGCTCCTCGTAGCCCTCGAAGGGCTCGAAGAAGTACTGGCCGATCTGAGCGTTGGCGGCGTTCGCGCCGTAGTTCCAGGAGTCGACGAAGTCCTGCGCGGTGATCGGGGTGGAGCCGTCGGAGTAGGTGAGGCCCGAACGGATCTTGATGGTCCAGTTCTGGTTGTCCTCGGACTCGATCGACTCGGCGATGTCGTTCTCGATGCTGCCGTCGGCCTTGTAGTAGACCAGGCCCGCGAAGATCATCGTGATGATGCGGCCGCCGCCGACCTCGCCGGTGTTGGCGGGCAGCAGGGGGTTCTCGGGCTCGGTGGTGTTCGCGTAGATCGGCTCTCCGGTGCCGCCGCCGGCATCGCTGCCGCCGGCACCGGCGCCGCCTTCGTCTCCGCCGCAGGCGGCGAGGGTGAGGGCGGCCGCGCCTCCGGCGGCGGTGCCCAGCATCATGGATCGGCGCGAGATGGCCATGGGTTCTCCTGGATGGCTCGTGGTCGTGCACCGCACCATCGTTGTGCGGTACGGCACCTAGTGTGCACCCTCCGATGTCAACTGCATTCCATCTGTCGGTAACGCTTCGGTCTCGGCGATTTTTCAACCATGAGCGGAACCGGGACGGACCAGGGGCGGAACCCGTGGCAGGAAGTCCCCTCCGAGCGTGCCTGGGTGTTGAATGGCCGTATGACTTCTTCCGATCCCACCACTGCTCCTGTCGACCCCACCACGACCGAGGCCTGGGCCGAGCTCGAGGCGCACGACCTCGCGCTCGAGGGCTCCCTGCGCGAATGGTTCGCCGAGGATCCCGAGCGCGCCGCCCGCTTCACGCACGACGCCGCCGACCTCCACGTCGACCTGTCGAAGAACCTCCTGACCCCCGAGACCATGCGCCTGCTGCTGAAGCTGGCCCGCGAGGTCGGGGTCGAGGAGCGCCGCGACGCGATGTACGCCGGCGCCCACATCAACACCACCGAGGACCGCGCCGTGCTGCACACCGCGCTGCGCCGCCCCGCCGGCTCCTCCCCCGCCCTGGCCGTGGACGGGCAGAACATCGACGAGGACGTGCGCGGCACGCTCCACCGCGTCTACGAGTTCGCCGAGAAGGTCCGCTCCGGCGAGTGGACCGGCGTGACCGGCAAGCGCATCGAGACCGTCGTGAACATCGGCATCGGCGGCAGCGACCTCGGCCCCGTCATGGTGTACGAGGCGCTGAAGCCCCTCGCCCAGGACGGCCTCGAGGCCCGCTTCCTGTCCAACATCGATCCCACCGACGCGTACGAGACCACGCGCGGCCTGGATCCCGAGACGACGCTCGTCATCGTCGCCTCGAAGACCTTCACCACCCTGGAGACCCTCACCAACGCGCGCCTGGTGCGCAGCTGGCTGCTGGAGGGGCTGCGCGAGAGCGCGGGCCTGACCGCCGAGCAGGAGAAGGAGGCCGTCGCGAAGCACTTCGTGGCCGTCTCCACCGCGCTGGACAAGGTCGAGGAGTTCGGGATCGACCCCCAGAACGCCTTCGGCTTCTGGAACTGGGTGGGCGGCCGCTACAGCGTCGACTCCGCGATCGGCACCGTGCTCGCCACCGTGCTGGGCCCGGACGTGTTCGAGGAGTTCCTGGCCGGCTTCCACGCGATGGACGAGCACTTCGCCACCGCGCCCGCGGAGCAGAACGTGCCGCTGCTGATGGGCCTGCTGAACATCTGGAACGTGAACTTCCTGGAGGCGGAGACCCACGCGGTCCTCCCCTACTCCCAGTACCTCCACCGCTTCCCCGCCTATCTCCAGCAGCTCACCATGGAGTCCAACGGCAAGGGCGTGCGCTGGGACGGCTCGCTCGCGACCACCGAGACCGGGGAGGTGTTCTGGGGCGAGCCCGGCACCAACGGCCAGCACGCCTTCTACCAGCTGATCCACCAGGGCACCCGCGTGATCCCGGCGGACTTCATCGCCTTCGCCACCCCGGACCACGCGCTGGTCGACGGGGAGCAGGACGTCCACGAGCTGTTCCTGGCGAACTTCTTCGCCCAGACCAAGGCGCTCGCCTTCGGCAAGACCGCCGAGGAGGTCCGCGCCGAGGGGACCGAGGGCGCGCTCGTCGCCGCCCGCGAGTTCTCCGGGGACCGGCCCACCACCTCGATCATGGCCCCGAAGCTGACGCCGTCGGTGCTGGGCCAGCTGATCGCGCTGTACGAGCACATCACCTTCGTGCAGGGCGTCGTGTGGGGCATCAACTCCTTCGACCAGTGGGGCGTGGAGCTCGGCAAGCAGCTGGCGAAGGACCTCGCCGGCGCCGTCGCCGGCGACGAGGAGAAGATCTCCGCGGAGGACGCCTCGACCTCGGGCCTGATCCGCTACTACCGCGAGCACCGCGAGGGCTGATCAGGCCCATCCACTCCCGCGTCTGCAGAAAGGGGACGTGAGCGGCACGCTGCGGAGCTCAGCGCTCCGCCGTGCCGCTCACGTCCCCTTTCTGCTGGTGCCCTCCGCCTGATCAGCCAGCGCCCTCCCGCCCGATCTCCTGCCGCTCGTCCCTCGCAGCACGTCGATCAGGCAGCACCCTCCGCCCGATCTCCTGCCGCTCGTCCCTCGCAGCACGTCGATCAGGCCAGGTAGTCCACGTCCTTCGTCTCGCCGCCGATGACGAGCGCGCCGAGCGTGACCACCGCGGCGACCGCGAGATAGGAGCCGACCAGCAGCAGGGAGCCGCCCTGCTGCTGCCACAGCCAGATCATCGCGTATGGCGCAGGCGCCGCCCCGATCACCGAGGCCATGTTGTAGCTGACGGCGCTGCCGGTGTAGCGCACGTCGGCCTTGAACATCTCCGGCAGGAACGCGGCCATCGGCCCGAACGTCATGCCCATGAGGGTGAAGCCGAGGATCAGCGCGGCCATCACCCCGGCCGTGCCGGCGTGCATGAGCGGGTCCAGGACGAGCCCGAACACGCCGATCCCGGCGGTCACGGCGAGCAGGAGCCGCTTGCGTCCCAGCCGGTCCGCGAGCGGACCGGAGACGACGGTGAAGATCCCGAAGAAGACCACGCCGATGATGAGCATGGTGAGGAAGTCGGTGCGCTCGTAGCCGAGGCCGGGCACGAAGGTCGCGGCGTTGAAGTCCTTGCCGGCCGTCTCCGCAGCGGCGCGGGCGGAGGCCTCGTCGGCCGCGGTGGTGCCGACCACCATGAGGAAGGCGGTCATGAGGTAGAAGAGCACGTAGGTGGCGACCATCGCGAGGGTCGCGAGCACGAGCGGCTTCCACGCGGTGCGGAACACGCGCGCGATCGGCACGGAGGCGACCCGCTGCTCGTCCAGCACCTTCTGGAAGGCCGGGGACTCCATCAGCTTCAGCCGCACCCACAGCCCCACGACCACCAGGACCGAGGAGAGCAGGAAGGGCACGCGCCAGCCCCAGGCCATGAACTGCTCCGGGGTGAGCTGCACGCTCAGCAGCACGAACAGCAGGTTCGAGAGGATGAAGCCGACGGGCGCGCCGAGCTGCGGGAAGGTGCCGTACAGGGCGCGCTTGCCGGGCGGGGCGTTCTCGGTCGCCAGCAGCGCGGCGCCGGACCACTCGCCGCCCAGTCCGATGCCCTGGCAGAAGCGCAGCAGCACCAGGATCGCGGGGGCGATGAACGAGAAGCCCGGGGTCGAGGCGGTGGGCAGCACGCCGATGAGGAAGGTGGCGATGCCCATCACCAGCAGGCTCGCCACGAGCGTGGCCTTGCGGCCCACGCGGTCGCCGTAGTGGCCGAAGATCAGCGAGCCCAGCGGCCTCGCGACGAAGGCGACGCCGAACACCGCGAAGGAGCTCAGCAGCTGGTTCGCCGGGGTCTGCGTGGGGAAGAACAGCGCCGGGAACACGAGCGAGGCGGCGGTCGCGTAGGCGTAGAAGTCGAAGAACTCGATGGTGGTGCCCACCATCGAGGCCGTGATGACCCGGCCGCGGGTGTTGGCCGGGGCGGTCGGCGGCGGACTGGTGGGAGCGGGGGCGTGCGGGGTGTTCACGACGGGCGACCCTAGACCCGTTGGTCCACCATGCGGACCTGCGGGTCGGATGGTGAGATGACGGTGAGGCGAGCCAGATCGTCCAGGGCATCGCGGTGACCGACATGACGTGAGGCGGCCGCGGTGCGGGGTCGCCCGTCCGACGCGGGCGGGCGGGCGCTCCCTGCGCCGGGGCGCCCTCACGCCCGGTCACTGGCGGGTCTCCGGTTCCGGATCGACCTCCCGTCCGGGCGTCCGCGATGGGAGAATCGACCGCGGCATGCCTGCACCGACAGAGGAGGCATGCCTGAACTGACCGAGGGGAACCCATGGAAGCCTTGATACCGATCATCGGCGGCGTCGTCGTCGTGGTGGTCGTCCTGCTCATCCTGCTGCTGGTGCTGCTGCGCAGCTACCGCATCGCCGCACCGAACGAGGCCCTGATCATCACGGGCCGCAACGCGAAGGCGAGCCCCACCGGGGACATCGACCTGGAGTCCGGCAGCGCCCGGGTCGTGATCGGCGGGCGCGCGATCGTGCGTCCGATCGTGGACCGCGCCTTCGTGCTCAGCCTGTCCTCGCGCCAGATCCCGGTCGAGGTCGAGGGCTACTCGATGAACGGCATCTTCCTCCGTCTGCGCGGGGTGGCGCAGGTGAAGGTGGGCGGCAACGTCGAGGACGTCCGCAAGGCCTCGCAGCGCTTCCTCGATCAGCAGCAGCAGATCGACCACTACACCCAGGAGATCCTCTCGGGCACCCTGCGCGCCGTCGTCGGCACGCTGACGGTGGAGCAGATCATCCGCGACCGCGCCTCCTTCGCCTCGCAGGTGCAGGCCGAAGCCGAGCACTCGATGAACAACCAGGGCCTGGTGATCGACACCTTTCAGATCTCGGCCATCGAGGACGACGGCTCCTACCTGCGCGACTGGGGCCGTCCCGAGGCGGCGCTGGTCGCCAAGCGCGCCGCGATCGCCGAGTCGGACGCGAACCGCGAGTCGACCCAGGCGAAGAACCTCAACCTCCAGCAGGAGGCGGAGTCGAAGCAGGCCTTCGACATCCGCAACGCGGAGATCAAGGAGGAGACCGATGCGCGTCAGGCCGTCGCCGACGCCGCCGGTCCCCTCGCCCGCGCCGCGCAGCAGCAGAAGATCATCGAGCAGGAAGAGCTCATCGCGGTCCGCAACAACGACCTGCGCGAGAAGCAGCTCATCGCCGAGGTCCACAAGCCGGCCGAGGCAAAGCGCTACGCCGAGCAGCAGGACGCGGACTCCAAGAAGTACGCCCGCGTCGCGGACTCCGAGGCGCAGCTGACCGACGAGCGCAACCGCGCCGAGTCCCGCAAGGTCACCGCGGACGCCGAGGCGCACGCGATCGAGGCCCGCGGTCGGGCCGAGGCCGAGGTCGAGCTGCAGCGCCGCTCGAAGGACGCCGAGGCGGTCCGGCTCGAGGGCCAGGCCGAGGCCGACTCGCTGCGCGCCAAGGGCGAGGCCGAGGCCGCGGCGATCCGCGCCAAGGGCGACGCCGAGGCGGAGACCACCCGCGCCCGTGCCGAGGCGTACAAGCAGTTCAACGACGCCGCGGTCCTGGCCCAGGTGCTCGAGGTGCTGCCGGAGGTCGCCGGCGAGCTCGCCTCCCCGTACTCGAACATCTCCAACCTCTCGGTGTTCTCCACCGACGGCGAGGCGAAGATCGGGCAGAACATCTCCGTGGGCCTCGCCCAGGTGCTCGACATGGTCAAGTCCACCACCGGCGTGGACTTCCAGGACACGCTCCAGCGGGCCGCCGAGGGCGGTCGCGCGGTGCGCGAGCAGTCCGAGCAGACCCGTGGCGCGGGCCTCTCCGCCGCCGCGGAGTCCTCGACCGAGGACGTGGAGGGCGAGGAGGCCTGACCCCTCGCTCCCCCGCTCCTGCGGCGCCCCGTCCCCTCTCTGGAGAGGGCGGGGCGCCGCTGCATCGCGGGGCCGACGCGCGGACGCAGCACCCGCGGTGGGGTGCCGCGCCGAAGTGCGGACCGCCTCTGGCCACCGGCCGTCCGAGCGGCGTCCATCGCCAGTTCACCTGCGATGGTCCGAGGACCGAGGCCCCTGACGAATGCTCCCGGACCCGCCTAGGGTGGAGTCGGCGGATGCCGCCGCGGAGCGGATGCGCCCCTCCCCTTCGACGCCCGAGAGAAGAGAGCCAGCCCGTCATGAAGATCGGAATCCTGACCTCCGGCGGTGACTGCCCCGGCCTGAACGCGGTGATCCGCGGAGCGGTGATCAAGGGCGATCGCCTCTTCGAGGACGAGTTCATCGGCTATCGCGACGGCTGGCGCGGCGTGATCGAGGGGGACTGGATGACCCTCCCCCGCCGTCGCGTGCGCGGCATCGGCCGGATCGGCGGCACGATCCTGGGCACCTCCCGCGCGAATCCCTTCCACGACGGGGCCGACGGCGCCGAGATCGTCCGGCGCCACATGGACGAGCAGGAGGTCGACGCGATCATCGCGATCGGCGGCGACGGCACGCTGTTCACCGCGAACCGGCTGTCCGAGGCGGGGATCCCGGTGGTCGGCGTGCCCAAGACGGTCGACAACGACCTCGACGCGACCGACTACACCTTCGGCTTCCACACAGCGGTCGAGATCGCGACCGAGTCGCTGGACCGCCTGCGGATGACCGGCGACTCCCACCACCGCTGCATGGTGGCGGAGGTGATGGGCCGCTCGGTGGGGTGGATCGCGCTGCACTCGGGGATGGCCGCCGGCGCGCACGTGATCTGCCTGCCCGAGTTCCCGCTGAGCATCGAGGAGATCTGCGGCTACGTGAAGGCGGCCCACGACCGCGGTCGCGCCCCGCTGGTGGTGGTCGCCGAGGGGTTCGTGCCCTCCGACGCGCCCGAGGGGTTCATGGACTACGACCTCGACGAGTTCGGACGGCCGCGCTTCGGCGGGGTCGCCGCGGCGCTCGCGCCGCTGATCGAGGAGCGCCTGGGCATCGAGTCGCGGGCGACGGTGCTGGGGCACATCCAGCGCGGCGGCGAGCCGACCGGCTACGACCGGGTGCTCGCCACCCGCCTGGGCACCGCGGCGGTCGACCTGGTGCACGGCGGCGGCTTCGGACGGATGGTCGCGCTGCGCGGCACCGACATCGTGGACGTGCCGCTGACCGAGGCGATCGACAGCCTGAAGACGGTGCCGGCGTCGCGCTGGCACGAGGCCGAGGTGCTCTTTGGCTGAGCCGCCGCCCGTCACGGACGGTCGGGCGCGGGGCAGAGTCGAGCGGCCGCCGACCGGGGACGGCAGGCCACCAGTCGGCGACCGATGGCTGTACGCGGCCGGCACCGTCCTCGAGTCGCCGTTCCAGCGGGCCTTGACAGTCAGCGCGGGGAGCCGATCTCCCCCAGCAGCGCCTTGGCGTAGGAGGCGTGGACGGATTCCTCGTCGGAGGGATGGTAGAGCCCGGCGCGCACGTCGCGGGAGAGGCGCTCGAGCTCGCTGCGGCGGAAGTACTGGGCGCCGCCGCTGGCGCGCAGCACCTGGTCGACCGCGGCGATCGCAGCCTCGGTGGCGCGGGATTTCACCCCGGAGAAGTGCAGGAACCAGCGCGGCCCGTGGTCGCTCGTGCCCGTGCCGCTCTCCCCGGTCCCGAGCGCGTCGAGGTCGGCGAGGACCTTCTCGGCCTGCAGCACCGCGCCGTCGAGTCGGATCGCGGCGTCGGCGAGGCGCCAGCGGATGTCGGGGTCGTCGGCGTGGACGATGCCCTTGGTGGCGTTGCGGCGGGTGGTCGCGATCGCGCCGCCTACCTCCACGGCGCGCTGCGCGACCCCGGTGTACACCGAGGCGATCAGCAGCTCGAAGGCGCCGAAGATCCCCATCACGAAGGGGTCGTTGTTCGGGCCGACGGGGGTGGCGGTCAGCACCCGCTCCGCCGTGACGGCCGCGCCGTCCAGACGCGTCGTGCGGGACTGGGAGGGGCGCATGCCGTGGGTGTCCCAGTCGTCGAGGGTCTCGACGTGCTCGTCGCGCTCGATCACCCCGAACACGAGCCGGGGATCGCCCTCGCGTGCGGCGGCGACCCGGCCGTGCACGACCAGGCGGTCCCAGACGGGGGCGAGGGAGGTGAAGATCTTGGTGCCGGTGAGGTGGAAGCCGTCGCCGTCGGGGACGGCGCGGGTGGCGGAGTCGAAGAGCATCGCGTCGTTGCCCGCCTCGGAGATCCCGAAGGCGAACAGCTTCTCCGCGGCGGCGTCCTCGAGGATGCTGCGCACGGACTCCGCGCCGAGGCGGTGGGCGTGCAGCGCGGCGCTGGTGACGACGAGGTGCATGTTCATCGACAGGGCGGTGGCGGGGGCGGCGCCGGCCAGGCGGCGCTGGACGCGCGCGGCCTCCAGCAGGCTGCCCCCGAGTCCGCCGAGCTCGCGGGGGACCAGCAGGCGCAGGTATCCGCGCTCGCGCAGGTCGGCGAGGTCCTGCTCGGGGAAGGTGTTCTCCCGGTCGTGGACCACCGCGCGCTCGCGGAAGGTCTCGAGCAGGGACTCGGGCAGCAGCTCTTCGGCGATGACGCTCATGGGTCCACGCTAGTCCAGGTCCCACACGGTGCGGGGCTCCGGGCCGGGTCCGTGCTCGTGCAGGGTGGTCCGGGCGCGCAGCGTCGCCACGACGGGGCGGTGGTCGGAGTCGGTGAGCGGACCGGTGGCGAGGTCCAGCACGTCCACCGCGCCGCGCACCCACAGCGAGTCGATGCGGCGCACGGGGACGCGCGCCGGGTGGGTCGGGCGCGCCGGGGAGCCGGTCAGCGCGGAGAGCACGGGAAGTTCCCGCAGGCCGCGCCCGGGTCCGCGCAGCTCGTCGGCCGCCTCCCGCCAGCCGGCGGCGGCGAGCGGTGCGAGCTCGGGGCGGTGCGGGGCGGCGTTGAGGTCCCCGAGCAGCACGGCCGGTCCCGTGATCCCCTCGGCCCAGCGGAGGATGCCGAGCACCTCCGCGGTGCGGTGCCGGGGCAGGTCGTTGTCCAGATGGGTGACCAGCAGGTCAAGCGCGTCGCCGCCGCCGCGGGTCACCTGCGCGTGCAGCACCCCGCGGGGCTCGTGCCGCGCAGGGGCGCCCGGGTGCCCGCAGAGGGCGTGCATCTCGGGGTCCGTGAGCGCATGCGGGGTGAGCAGCGCGACCCCGTAGCGGCGGCGCGGGCCGTCGGGCTGGAGGGGCGGCAGGTCGAGCGCCGCCCCGAAGGCGACCTCCCAGCCCAGCAGCTCCGCGAGCCGGGAGGCCTGGTCCTCGTGCCCGGAGCGGGGTCCGTAGGCGACGTCCACCTCCTGCAGGCCGACAGCGTCGGCCCGCAGCGCGGCGATCGCCCGGGCGGTGCGGGCGAGGTCCACCCGTCCGTCGCGGCCCAGGCCGTGACGGATGTTGAAGGTCGCGATGCGCCAGGGCGCGGGCCGCCGCGGACCGTCCCCGCCGCCGCGCCGCACGGACGGCGTGCTCACGCCGTCACCCTCGCGCTGCCGTGCTCAGGAGAGGCAGCCCGGGCCCAGCAGGGCCTTCAGCGAGGCGTACAGCGCGGCCGACGGCGTGACCGCGAGGCGCTTGTCCAGCTGCATCAGCGTCGTGCGTCCGGGCTCCTGGAGCTTGACCCTCACCTCGGAGGAGCCGGGGTTGTCCTCGAGCACGCCGCGGAGGTCGCCGACCACCTTCTCGGTGGCGCGCATGGCGGGCAGGGCGATGGTGACGGGGCCGTCGATCCCTCCCCCGGTCTCCGGGATCGTCATCTCCATGACCCGCAGCTCGGGCATGCCCTTGGAGGTGTCGACCCGGCCCTTCATCGAGACGACGAGGTCCTCGGCGAGCTCGGAGGCGACGGTCATGTAGGTCGAGGGGAACATCAGGCAGTCGATCGAGCCCTCGAGGTCCTCGACCGTGGCGATCGCCCACATGTCGCCCTTCTTGGTGGTCTTGCGCTGCAGGGTGGTGATCAGCCCCGCGATCGTGACCATCTCGCCGTCCTTGACGGCGCCGTCGTCGGCCAGCGAGCTGATGGAGGTGGAGGAGTTCTGGGCGATGACGTGCTCGAGCCCGTACAGGGGGTGGTCCGAGACGTACAGGCCCAGCATGTTGCGCTCGAAGGCGAGCAGCTCCTTGCGGTCCCACTCGGGCAGGTCCGGGATGGTCAGCGTCGCCGCGGAGCCGGAGGCCATCGCGTCCTCGCCCTCGCCGCCGCCCGCGCCGCCGAAGACGTCGGCGAAGAGGTCGTACTGACCCTGGGCCTCCTTGCGCTTGACGTCGACGACCGAGTCGACGGCGTCCTCGTGGATCAGCACGAGGGAGCGGCGGTTGTGGCCGAGGGAGTCGAAGGCGCCGCCCTTGATCAGCGACTCGATGGTGCGCTTGTTGCACACCGACAGCGGGACCTTGTCCAGGAAGTCGGTGAAGGAGGTGAAGGCGCCCTTCTCCTCGCGGGTGCGGATGATCTCCTCGACCACGTTCGCGCCGACGTTGCGGATCGCGGAGAGGCCGAAGCGGATGTCGTCGCCGACGGCGGAGAAGTACAGGTCGGACTCGTTGACGTCCGGGGGCAGCACGGTGATGCCGCGGTGGCGGCAGTCGCCGAGGTAGAGGCCGAGCCGGTCGCGGTTCTCCTGGGTGGAGGTCAGCAGCGCGGCCATGTACTCGGTGGGGTGGTTCGCCTTGAGATACGCGGTCCAGTAGGAGACCACGCCGTAGGCGGCGGAGTGGGACTTGTTGAAGGCGTAGTCCGCGAAGGGCAGCAGCGTCTCCCACAGCGCCTGCACGGCGGCGTCGGAGTAGCCGTTGTCCTTCATGCCCGCCTCGAAGGAGACGTACTGCTTGTCCAGCTCCGCCTTCTTCTTCTTGCCCATGGCGCGGCGGAGGATGTCCGCCTCGCCGAGCGAGTAGCCGGCGACCTTCTGCGCCGTCTGCATGACCTGCTCCTGGTAGACGAGCACGCCGTAGGTCTCGTCGAGGATCTCCGAGAGCGGCTCCTCGAGCTCCGGGTGGATCGGCGTGATCTCCTGCAGGCCGTTCTTGCGCAGCGCGTAGTTGGTGTGCGAGCCCATGCCCATCGGACCCGGACGGTAGAGCGCCGAGACGGCGGTGATGTCCCCGAACTGGTCGGGCTTCATCTGCCGCAGCAGGGTGCGCATGCCCGAGCCATCGAGCTGGAACACACCCAGGGTGTCGCCGCGCTGGAGCAGCTCGTAGGTCGCCGGGTCGTCGAAGGGCAGGGTCTCCAGGTCCGGCGGGGTCTTCCCGTTGCGGGACATGTTCTCCACCGCGTCGGAGAGGACGGTGAGGTTCCGCAGCCCCAGGAAGTCCATCTTCAGCAGGCCGAGCGTCTCGCAGGTCGGGTACTCGAACTGGGTGATGATCTGACCGTCGGAGGGGCGGCGCATCATCGGGATGATGTCGGTGAGGGTGTGCTTGGACATGATGACCGCGCAGGCGTGCACGCCCCAGCCGCGGGTCAGGCCCTCCACGCCCTTGGCGATCTCGACGACCTTCTGGACGTCGGGGTCCTCGTCGTGCATGCGGCGGAACTCGGTCGCCTCCGCGTAGCGCTTGTTCTCGGGGTCGAAGATCCCGTTGATCGGGATGTCCTTGCCCATCACCGCCGGCGGCAGCGCCTTGGTGATCTTGTCCCCCATCGCGAAGGGGTAGTCCAGGACGCGGGCGGCGTCCTTGATGGAGTTCTTCGTCTTCATGACGCCGTAGGTGACGACCTGGGAGACCTTGTCGTCGCCGTACTTGCGCTCGACGTACTCGATGACCTCGCCGCGGCGGCGATCATCGAAGTCGACGTCGAAGTCGGGCATGGAGACGCGGTCCGGGTTCAGGAACCGCTCGAAGAGCAGGCCGTGCTCGATCGGGTCCAGGTCGGTGATGCGCATGGCGTAGGCGACCATCGAGCCTGCGCCGGAGCCACGGCCGGGGCCGACGCGGATCCCCTGCTCCTTGGCCCACTTGATGTAGTCGGAGACGACCAGGAAGTAGCCGGGGAAGCCCATCTGGAGGATGATCCCGACCTCGTAGTCGGCGCGCTTCTGGACCTCGTCGGGGATGCCAGCGGGGTAGCGGTACTCGAGCCCGTCCTGGACCTGCTTGACGAACCACGACTCCTCGTCCTCCCCGCCGGGGGTGGGGAAGTGCGGCATGTAGTTCGCGCCCTCGGAGGTGGTGGTGAAGGAGACGTCGCACATCTCGGCGATGCGCAGCGTGTTGTCGCAGGCCTCGGGGAACTCACGGAACAGCTCCCGCATCTGCTGGGCGGACTTCAGGAAGTAGCCGGAGCCGCCGAACTTGAAGCGGTCGGGGTCGTTCAGGCGCGAGCCGGAGTTGATGCACAGCAGCACGTCCTGGATGGTGGCGTCCTGCTCGGTGACGTAGTGGAGGTCGTTGGTCGCCACCAGCGGGGCGTTCACCGCCTTGGCGACCTCGAGCAGGTCCTTGGTCACGCGCTTCTCGATGTCGAGGCCGTGGTCCATCAGCTCGATGAAGTAGCTGTCCCTGCCGAACATGTCCTGGAACTCGCCGGCGGCCTTCACGGCCTCGTCGAACTGTCCCAGCCGCAGCCGGGTCTGCACCTCGCCGGAGGGGCAGCCGGAGGTGGCGATCAGGCCCGGCGCGTACTTCGAGAGGATCTCTCGGTCCATCCGCGGCCACTTGCCCATCTGCCCGTCGAGGGACGCGGCCGAGCCGAGGCGGAAGAGGTTGTGCATGCCCTCGGTCGACTTGGACAGCAGGGTCATGTGGGTGTAGGCGCCGCGGGCGGAGACGTCGTCGCCCGCCGCCTGCTGCTCCTTGGTGCCCCACTGCACGCGGGTGCGGTCGTGGCGGCTGGTGCCCGGGGTCACGTACGCCTCGATGCCGATGATCGGCTTCACGCCGGCGTCGGTCGCGGTCTTGTAGAACTCGTAGGCGCCGAAGAGATAGCCGTGGTCGGTGATCGCCACCGCCTGCTGGCCCTGGTTCACCGTCTCGGCGACCAGCTTGTCGATCTTCGCGGCGCCGTCCAGCAGCGAGTAGTCGGTGTGGACGTGGAGATGGACGAAGTCATCGGAACCCGCAGAAGCCATGCCCATCAGGGTAGCCGCGGGGGCCGACGGGCGAGCGCTCAGGCGGGGGTCGGAGAGGTCACCCCGGCGCGTCCGGCGTGTCGGGAATCCGCCGTCGCGCCGGGGCGTTGACGGGCGCTGCTCAGCCGGATCCTCGGCGCGGGTCCGCGACCTCGGCGTGGGTGCGCAGGATGGACGTCGCAGTTCACGCTGCCCGTGAGGAGGGCGCCCCGTTCATTCGTCAAGGGGTCAGGGCACGGGCGGGGACGCTTCCGCGCGCCCGGCGTGCTCAGCCGCGGCCGTCGTCCTCCGCCGCCTGCTCGCGCTGCATGTCCGCCATGAGCGTGTTCATGTAGTCGTGGACGTCCTCGAAGCTGAGGCATCGCTCGTCGCGGCGCGGCGGGATCCCGCCCACGAAGGCGCCGCCGTGCCAGGCCAGGGAGTCGTCCGGCAGGGTCGGGTCGTCGTCGCGCCACAGGTCGATCGGGATCGCATGGGCGGCGAGGTCGCGGGCGATCTCGTCGGCGCGGGCCGGGTCCCCGCTGCGCTGCAGCACCGAGACGAGCAGGGACTGCGCGGCCCAGGCGAGGGCGTCGTCGTCGCTGCGCTCCCCCGGCTCGACGGACTCCTGGACGAGGGCGACGTAGCTCGCGGCGAGCTCGTCGGCCCCGTCCTCGTAGTGGTCCTTCGCCACGCGCAGGGCGACCTTCGGCACCAGGTCCCGCGCCTCCCACAGCACCGCGGCGCCGACGAGCGCCATGCCCACGCCGGTCGGGAAGTCGGGGTCCAGGGCGAGCTCGGAGCTCGGGGGCCGTCCGGCGCGGCGGTCGTCGTCGGCGGCGAGGAACTCCTCGACGGAGCATGCGAGCGCGGCACGCACCCGCTCGTCGTCGCGCAGCGCGAGCTCGGCACCCTCGGGGTCGAGGGCCAGACGACGTGCTACGCGGGCGGCGGGGAAGTCGGGGCGGGACAGGGCGGCGTCCCGGGTGGGGGTCAGCGCGCCGGAGGTCTGCTCGTCGGTCATGGCTCGACGGTATCGCCTGGACGGTCGATGCCGGTGACGACGACACCCGGACCGCACGGGCGGACGCGGGAGCTGTGCGCCACGTCCCGCCCTGCTCAGCGCTCCCTGAGCCTCTCGAGCGCCTGCTGGAGGTCGGCCGGGTAGGTGGAGGCGTAGGTGACCTCGCGTCCGCTGACCGGATGGGTGAAGGTGAGCTCCATCGCGTGCAGCCACTGGCGCACCAGGCCGACCTTCGCGGCGAGGGTCGGGTCCGAGCCGTAGAGCGGGTCGCCGACCAGGGGATGTCGCAGCGCGGCCATGTGCACGCGGATCTGGTGGGTGCGGCCGGTCTCCAGGCCCACACGCAGCAGGGTCGCGCCGCGCAGCTCCTCGAGCGTCTCGTAGTGGGTGACCGAGTGCTTGCCGTCCTCGCGCACCGCGAACTTGTAGTCGTGGCTCGGCGAGCGGCCGATGGGCGCGTCGATCGTGCCGGAGGGCTGGTCGGGCGCCCCCTGGCACACAGCGTGGTACACCTTCCCCACCTCGCGGGCGCGGAAGGCGTCCTTCAGAGTGGTGTAGGCGCGCTCGGTGCGGGCGACGACCATGAGCCCGCTGGTCCCGACGTCCAGACGGGAGACGATCCCCTGCCGCTCGGGGTCGCCGCTGGTGCGGATCGAGACGCCGGCGGCGGCGAGATGGCCCAGCACCGTCGGCCCGGACCAGCCGGCGCTCGGATGCGCCGCGACGCCCACGGGCTTGTCGATCACGACGATGTCGTCGTCCTGGTGGATCAGGCTCATGCCCTCGGCGATCTGGGGCCGGACCTCGACGGCCGGCTTCTCGTCCGGCAGCTCGACGTCCACCATCGCTCCGGGCTCGAGACGGGTGGAGCGGGCGGGGACCTGGCCGTCGACCAGGACGTGCCCGGCCATGACGAGGTCGGCGGCGCGGGTGCGGGACAGGCCCAGCATGCGGGAGATGCCCACGTCCACACGCTCCCCGGCGAGGCCGTCGGGGACCATCAGGGTGCGGGAGGCGCTCACTTCTCCGCCTCCGGGGATTCCTCCGCAGGGTCTCCCGTCGACGGCTCGGCGGCACGGGCCTGCTCCTGCTCGGTGCGGGTCTGCGCCTGCTCGGCCTCGGCCTGCTCCTGCACGGCGCGGGCGGGATCGGCGTCGAGGCCGAACAGCCCGAGCGCGATCACCAGGATCGCCCCGCCCACCACAGCCATGTCAGCGACGTTGAAGACGGGCCAGTTCGGCAGCTCGAGGAAGTCGACGACCGCGCCGTGGAAGGGGCCGGGGGCCCGCAGCAGGCGGTCGTGGATGTTGCCGAGCGCGCCGCCCATGATCAGACCGAGGGCCAGCGCGTACCAGGGCGAGCGGACCGAGCGGACCGCGAAGACGATCACGCCGATCACGATCGCGATCTGCAGGCAGGTGACCACCGGGGTGATCTCCGCGCCCATCCCCCAGGCCGCGCCGGTGTTGTACAGCAGGGTCAGCTGCAGCACCTCACCCAGGAAGGGCTGGGGGTCGAGCTCGGGGAGGGTCGCCACCGCCCAGTTCTTCGTCACCTGGTCCGCGACCAGGAGCACGGCCGCGAGGACGCCGACGACGGCGAGGACGGCGGGGCGGCTCAGACGGCGACGAGCGCCGGACCCCTGCGGGCCGGCGCTCGTCGACATGGGATCAGACGTGCTCACAGACCGAAGTTCGCCTGCTTGTCCTGCGTCTCGCTCGTGTCGAGCTCGCGCAGCTGGTTCTCCAGGTAGTTGCGCAGACGGTTGCGGTAGTCGCGCTCGAAGTTGCGCAGGCCCTCGATGGTCTTGTCGAGCTCGGCCTTCTTCGTCTCGAGCTCGGCCAGCGTGGTGCGGGACTTCTCCTCGGCCTCGCCGACGATGCGCTTGTGCTCCTCGTTCGCCTCGGTGATGAGGCGGTCGCGCTCGTCCTCGCCGTTCTTGACGTGCTCGTCGTGCAGGCGGTTGGCCAGGGCGATGATGCCGGCGGCGGACTGGTCCGGGGTCTGCGCCGAGGCGGGGACGGGCTCCTCGGCCGCGGCCGAGGGCTCCTCGTCGGCGACGACGGCCTGCGGGGCGGTCTCATCGGCGGCGGAGTCGGGCACCTCGGAGACGAGGGTCTCCTCGTCCTGCTCCTCGGCCTCGACGGCCGGGCCGGCGGCCGCGGCAGGAGCACCGGACTCGAGCTCAGCGATGCGGTTGTGCGCCTCCTCGAGCTCCTTCTTCAGGCGCTCGTTCTCGGAGATCAGTTCCTTCAGGCGGGGTTCGACCTCGTTATCGAGGAAGTTGTCGACCTCGTCCATGTCGTAACCCTCGGAGAACCGGACCGGGGTGAACCGCTGATTCATCAGGTCTTCGGGCATCAGAGCCATGGGTCACCTTTTCGTCATTCGTGAGTCGGTTTGCGCGGTGAGGCGCGGTGCGGACAGCCTAGCGGATCGGCGGCTGACCCCTGCATCGGGGCCGGGAGAATCGCGCACCTCACATCGCCGGGTCGTGATCAGGCCGCGAGGCCTGCGAGGACGCGCAGCACGATCCAACCCACGATCAGGAGGATCATCAGGGACAGGTCCAGGCTCACCGCGCCCAGCCGCACCGGGGGGATCAGACGGCGCAGCAGCTTGACCGGGGGGTCCGTCAGCGTGAAGACCACCTCGAAGAGCACCAGCACCAGTCCCGAGGGGCGGAACTCGCGGGCGTAGCCCTGGATCCACTCGAGCACCAGGCGCGCCAGGAGCAGGAGCAGATAGATCAGGACTGCGAGATAGAGGATCCCGGCGACGAGCTGCACGGGATGCTCAGCTCTGGTTGTAGAAGCTGCCCTCGTCGGCCGAGGAGTCCCCGTCGACCTGGACGAACTCCGGCGACAGCAGGAACACCTTGGAGGTGACGCGCTCGATCGTGCCGCGCAGGCCGAAGACGAGGCCGGCGGAGAAGTCGACCATGCGCTTTGCGTCGCCGTCCTGCATGTCCGAGAGGTTCATGATCACCGGCACGCCGTCACGGAAGGACTCGCCGATCGCCTTGGCGTCGTTGTACGACCTCGGATGGATCGTGGTGATGCGCTGCATCGACTCCTCCACTGCCGGGGCCATCGCGACCACGTTCGAGTGCTGACGGATCGGGGTCACCTGGGCCTCCCGTTCGATGGTGGGCTCGGGCGCCCGCTCGGTGCGGCGGGACGGAGCAGGCTGCTCCTCGCGGTACCGCTCGTCCTCGTAGTACTCGTCGTCGACCTCGTTGGCGAGGCCGAGTGCGACCATGGCGTTGCGCCAGGTTCCCATCGCAGATCTCCCAGTCGTTGTTCGCGCTGACCTGGGCCCCGGGGAAGCACGGGGAGTGCGCGGGAGCCCGTTGACTCGAAAGTACAGCAGGCGATTCGACACGACAGGGACGTCGTCGGCGTGTCGTGCGCGTGTCGCGGCGTGACGTGCGCGTCGTGTCGTGCGCGCCGTCCGGATCCCGGGCGGGGCGGCGGAGCCCGGCCGGGATCTCCCGGGCCCGGTTCAGCCCCTGCGCAGCACCCCGGCGAAGCGACCCGTGACGGCGCTGCGGCGGTAGGAGAAGAAGCGCTCGTCCTCGAGGGTGCAGGGATGGTCGGCGTCGATCGCCTCTGCAGGGACGCCGGCGTCCTGCAGCACGGAGACCGCTCCCGCCCGCAGGTCCAGCGCCGGGGTCCCCCAGCTCGTCCTCGAGGCGGTCACGGGCAGGTGGGCCGCGGCGTCCTCGCGCATCTGCTCCGGCACCTCGTAGCAGGCGCCGCAGATCGATGGGCCGATGCTCGCGGTCACGTCCGCGGGGCGGGCGCCGAGGGCGGCCATCTCCGAGAGGGTCGCCTCGAGCACGCCGTCCAGCAGGCCGCGGCGGCCGGCATGGGCGACGGCGACGACCCCGGCGACCGGGTCGGAGAGCAGCACGGGCAGGCAGTCGGCGACCATGATCGCGAGCGCCACGTCGGTGCGGTCGGTGACGATCGCATCGGCGCGCACGACGGGCCCCGGCTCCCCCGCGGGTCCTGTGCCGCGTCCGGGCCCGGCGTCCTGCGCGGGCAGCACGTGCACATCGGCGGAGTGGACCTGCTCGACGAAGACCAGCGGCGCGCCGATCTCCGCGGCCACCCGCGCCCGGTTCTCCTCGACAGCCTGTGCGTCGTCGCCGACGTGGCGGGCGAGGTTGAGGCCGGCGTGCTCGCCCGTGCTGACCCCTCCGGCACGGCCCGTGCCCTGAGGGGGCTCGTCACTTCAGGAAGGACGGCAGGTCGAGGTCGTCGTCGTCCGCCGGGGGCTCCTCGATGTGCGGCGGGCGGGTGGGCTCGGGGGCCTGGGGCGCCGGCTGCGGGGCGACGTTCTGCTGCTGGCCCGCGTCCTCGACGTCCGCGGCGTCCAGCGCCTCGGTCTCGGGCTCGGGGGCGCTGGGCCGCGACGGGGAGAAGGCCTGCTGCGGCAGGCCCCAGGCGCCCGGGGAGGCGGCGGTCGCGCCGGTGCCCTGGCCGGGGCGCTGCTCGGAGGAGGCGGGCCGCTGCTGCACCGCAGGGCGCTGGGCGGGCTGCTCGGTACGGGCGGCGGGGCGCTGCTGCGGGGTGAGGTCCTGGCGCGGCTGGGGACCGCCGCCCTCGAAGCCCGCGGCGATCACGGTCACGCGGACCTCGTCGCCGAGGGCGTCGTCGATGACGGAGCCGAAGATGATGTTCGCATCCGGGTGCGCGGCCTCCTGGACGAGGCGCGCGGCCTCGGAGACCTCGTACAGGCCCAGGTCGCTGCCGCCCTGGATGGAGAGCAGCACGCCGTAGGCGCCGTCGATCGAGGCCTCGAGCAGCGGGCTGGAGACCGCGAGCTCCGCGGCCTGCAGCGCGCGGTCGTCGCCGCGGGCGGAGCCGATGCCCATCAGGGCGCTGCCCGCGCCCTGCATCACGGACTTCACGTCCGCGAAGTCGAGGTTGATCAGGCCCGGGGTGGTGATCAGGTCCGTGATGCCCTGGACGCCGGAGAGCAGGACCTGGTCCGCGCTCTTGAAGGCGTCGAGCATCGAGACCTGCTTGTCCGCGATGGAGAGCAGGCGGTCGTTGGGGATCACGATGAGGGTGTCGACCTCGGCCTGGAGCGCGGCGATGCCGGACTCGGCCTGGGTCGAGCGGCGGCGGCCCTCGAAGGTGAAGGGGCGGGTGACCACGCCGATGGTCAGGGCGCCGAGGCTGCGGGCGATCTTCGCGACGACGGGCGCGCCGCCCGTGCCGGTGCCGCCGCCCTCGCCGGCGGTCACGAAGACCATGTCGGCCCCGCGCAGGACCTCCTCGATCTCCTCGGCGTGGTCCTCGGCGGCCTTCTTGCCCACCTCGGGGTCGGCGCCGGCGCCGAGACCACGGGTGATCTCCTTGCCGACGTCGAGCTTGACGTCGGCGTCGGACATGAGGAGCGCCTGGGCGTCGGTGTTGATCGCGATGAACTCGACGCCCTTGAGCCCGGACTCGATCATGCGGTTGACGGCGTTGACACCTCCGCCGCCGACGCCGACGACCTTGATGACTGCGAGGGAGATCTGGGTTCCGGCCACGTTTGGTCCTTGCTCTTGGCTCTTGTTGGTCTTCCTGGAGAAGCGCCTGGATCGCGCCTGGTCGCGACCGCTCCTCAACCCTGGACCTCTACTTGAGGTTCGGACTTCGGGGCGCCTCTCCTTTCTCTCGACGCTAAGGAGGAGTGCACGCGCACGCAAACACCGAGGGCGCGTGTCGGGCGCGAGCCGGGCCAATGTCACCGTCCGGTCCGCCCGATCCGTCGGACTGCGGGGTGTCCGCCCGCCCGTCCCCGTCCCGCTCCCGGCGCACGGGGGCCGGCGTCGCAGCGGAGGAGGTCAGCGCGTGACGGGGGCGACCGGGGAGGAGACGTCGATGGTCGTGCCGGGCCGGCCCAGCAGTGCCTGCACCACCTCGGCCTTGAGCTCCGCATCATGCGCATCGCCCCAGACGACCGTCTTGGTGCCGCCCTCCTCGAGGGTGAGGACGAGGGTGACGTCGCTGGTGCTGGAGGCGGAGACCTCCCGGACCGCGCCGCGCAGCGGATCGGGCAGGGAGGCGAGCACCTCGCTCATGGTCGCGGCCGCGCCCTCGGGGTCGGCGGCGCCGCCCTGGACGGTCATCGGCACCAGGGTCGCGGCCTCGGCGGCCGCGGCGGGCAGCTCCTCCCCCGCGGCGTCGACCACGGCGGTGCTGCCGTCGGCGCGGGTGAGCTGCGCGACCGGGGCGGCCTCGGTGACGGTGACGGTCATGCCGTCGGGCCAGGCCCGGTCGACCTCGGCGGAGGCGACGCCCGGAACCTCGGCGGCCCGGTCGGCGATCTCGTCGGTGGGGAGCAGCAGCACGCTGTCGCCGCTGTAGGAGGCGACGGCCTCGCGCACGTCCTCCTCGGCGACGTACCCGGTCCCCTCGACGGTGATGTCGCGGACCTGCAGGGCCGGGAGCATCACGGCGGTGGCGAGGGCGGCGACGAGCACGAGCAGGGTCACGAGGGTGCCGGCGATGATCGCGCGCCGACGCCGGCGCCACGGGCGTCCCGCGACGAGCTCGCGGAAGCGGTCCGCGGCCTGGACCACGCGGCCGCCTCCCGACTCCTCCTCCTGCGTGCGGGGCGGGGCGAGCGGAGCCTCGGGCGCGACGGCGGGTCGTCCGAGGCTGTGGCCCCGGCCCCGGGGTGCGCCCGGCGCCGGGGACGGCGAGGCCGCCGAGTGAGCGGAGGGGGCCGAGTGTGCGCTGCGGGCCGACGCCGCCGGAGCGGCGCTCCGGCCGGTCGGCGCGGCGCGGCCCGGCTGCGCGGCGCCGCCCGACTGCGGGGTGCGACCCGACTGCGGGGGGCGGCCCGACCGTGCGGTCCGCGACGGGCCCCCGCCGGAGCCGGCCCCTCCCGTGGGGCGGGGACGGACCTCGCGGGCGGGGCGCCGTTCGGCGGACTGCTCGGGGCGCTCCGCGGGCGGCGTCGGGCGGACCGTGCCGGGGCGCGGTCGGGGCGTGGTGGGGCGGCGTGCCATCAGGCGCGGTCCCGGGAGTCCGCCTCGAGCGCGGCGAGCAGCGCCGGGGTCGTCTCGACGATGTCGCCGGCGCCCAGCATCAGCAGCATGTCGCCGGGGCGGGCCGCGGCCGGGACCAGGTCGAGGACCTGCGCGTCGGCGTCGAGGGGGATCACGGCCTCGCCCGCGTGGGCGGTGATGGTCCGGGCGGTGGTGGCGGGGTCGGGGTCCTCGCGGGCGCCGTAGACGGGCATCACCCAGGCGAGGTCCGCGGCCTCGAGCACGGCGGCGAAGTCCGCGGCGAAGTCGCGGGTGCGGGAGAAGAGGTGGGGCTGGAAGACGGCGAGGACGCGGCCCGGCGTCTCCTGCGCCTCGACGATCCCGCGGGCGGCGTCCAGGGTCGCGGCGACCTCGCGGGGGTGGTGGGCGTAGTCGTCCACGACGGTCACTCCCCCGGCGGTGCCCGCCACGTCGAAGCGGCGGGAGGCGCCGGTGAAAGTGCCCAGGCCTGCGGCGAGGCGGGCCGGGTCCAGGGACGGGTCCGCGGCGGCGGCCGCGGCGAGGGCGCCGACGGCGTTCAGGACGTTGTGGTGCCCGGTGACGGCGAGGGACAGGGTCAGCGGGCCGTCCGGCCCCTCGAGCTCGACCTCGGCGCCGCGGGCCCCGCTGCGCTCGGCGCGCAGCGTCCACGCAGTGCCCTCTGCGGTGCCGTAGCCCTGGACGGCGACGCCCCGGACCCGGGCCCGTTCGCCGAGCGCGGCGGCACCGGGATCGTCCTCGCAGACGACGAGGGTGCCGCCGGGTCGCAGCCGGTCCACGAGCGCGTCGAAGGCGGCGGTCAGGGTCTCGGCGTCGCCGTGGAAGTCGAGGTGGTCGGGCTCGAGGTTGGTGACGACGATCGAGCGCGGGGCGAAGGCGAGGAAGGAGCCGTCGGACTCGTCGGCCTCCACGACGGCGGGGCTGTCCGGGCCGCTGCCGCCGGGCTGCTCCCCGAAGCCGGCGTTGCGGCCCAGATCGGGCACGGCCGCGCCGAGCGCCCAGGCCGGGTCCTGCCCGGCGCCGCGCAGTGCGGCGACGGCCATGCCGGTGGTGGTGGTCTTGCCGTGGGTGCCGGCGACGGCGATCAGGTCCCGCTCCCCGAGCAGGCCCGCCAGCGCCGCGGCGCGGTGGATGACAGGGATGCCGCGCTCCCGGGCGGCGGCGACCTCGGGGTTGTCGTCGCGCACGGCGGTCGAGACGATGACGAGGTCGCAGTCCTCGGCGAGCAGCGCGGCGTCGAAACCGATCCCGATCCGGGCGCCGGCCTCGCGCAGCGGAGCGATGAACTGGCCGTCCTGGGAGTCCGACCCGCTCACGGCGAGCCCGGCCTCGAGGGCGAGGCGCGCCACGGCGCTCATGCCGGCTCCGCCGATCCGCACCACGTGCACCGAGCGGATGCTCTCCCCCGTCGGCCAGTCCGGCCGGGTGATCACGTCGCCGGGGCGCAGGATCGTGCGGGGTGCGGGGCCGTGAGGGGAGGCGGGAGTCATGGGGTCACGGTATCCGGGCGCTCGGCGCTGCCGGGTCAGGCTCGGCGTGCGACGCCGATCACGACGTCGGCCATCACCTCGGCCGCGTCCGTGATGCCGAAGGCGCGGGCGGCCTCGGCCATCGCGCCGCGCCGCTGGTCGTCCAGCAGCAGCGGCAGCACCTCGCTGCGCAGGTGCTGCGCGTCGAGCTCGGCGTCGGGGACCATCAGCGCGCCGCCGGCGGCGACGACCTCCTCCCCGTTCAGCGCCTGCTCGCCGTTGCCGATCGGGAGCGGGACCAGCACGGCGGGCAGCCCGACGGCGGTGAGCTCGCTGACGGTGCCGGCGCCGGAGCGGGTGAGCGCGAGGTCGGAGGCCGCATAGGCGTCCTCCATGGCGGAGACGTACTCCAGCACCCGGTAGCCGTCCCTCTCGACGAGCCCGTCGGCCTTGCCGCGGCCGGTGATGTGGAGGATCTGCGCGCCGGCGGCGGTGAAAGCCTCGGCGGCCTCGCCGACGGCGGCGTTCAGACGCTGGGCGCCGAGGGACCCGCCGGTGGCCAGCAGCACGGGGCGGGACGGGTCCAGCCCGTAGCCGGCGACGGCCTCCGCGCGGCGGGCGGCGCGGTCGAGATGGGCGATCCCCTCGCGCATGGGCATGCCGATGCGGCGGGCACCGGGGAGGGTGGAGCCGCCGAAGGCGGTGAGCACGGCGGCGGCGCGGCGGGCGCCGAGGCGGTTGGCGAGCCCCGGGCGACGGTTCGCCTCGTGGATCACGACGGGCAGGCGCTGGGCGGCCGCGGCGAGATAGGCGGGCGGGCAGACGTAGCCGCCGTAGCCGGCGACCACGTCGATCCGTCGCTCGCGCAAGAGGGTGCGCACGGCCTTCAGCGTGCCGGCGAAGCGCCCGGGGAAGCGCAGCGCCGCCCCGTTCGGACGGCGCGGGAAGGGGACCTTCTCGATGGTGACGAGCTCGAGCCCGGCGGCCGGGACGAGGTCCGTTTCGAGCCCCTGGGCGGTGCCGAGCACGATGATCTCGGACTCGGGGCTGCGGCGGCGGATCTGCGCGGCGGTGGCCAGCAGCGGGGAGACGTGTCCGGCGCTGCCGCCGCCGGCCAGGAGGATGCGGGGCGGGGTAGGGGTCATCGGGTCCTCCGGGAGGGGCTGGAGGCGCCGCGGCGGCGGCGCGAGGCGGAGCGTCCAGAGCGCGAGGAGCGCCCGGCCTTCGCGGCGCGACCGGCCTTCCCACGGCGTCCGGCCTTCGCGGGGCGGGCGGCGGGGGCGCTGTCGCGCGGGGCGGGCTGGACGCTGACGGAGCGGCGCACCGAACCGAAGCGGGCGCTGATCGCCTCCTGCGCGCCGGGCTCGCGCCGGGCGAAGGAGAGCAGCAGGCCGAGCGCGGTCATCGAGGCGAGCAGGGCCGACCCGCCCGAGGAGATGAACGGCAGGGGCACGCCGATCACGGGCAGCAGACCGGTGACCACCATCATGTTCACGACGGCCTGGCCGAGCAGCCAGGCGCTGATGCCGGCGACGGTGATCTGCATGAAGTGATCCTCGAGCCGAGTGATCATGCGGAACATGATCAGGGCGAGCACGGTGAACAGCGCGAGCACGCCGAGGGTGCCGATCAGGCCGAGCTCCTCGCCGATGATCGCGAAGATGTAGTCGTCCTGGGCGGCGGGCAGACGTCCCCACTTCTGCCGCGACTCCCCGAGCCCGACGCCCCACCAGCCGCCCTCGGCCAGGCCCATCAGGCCCTGGTCCGACTGATAGCAGGAGTCGCCCTCGCAGATCCCGTGGATCCAGTTCGTGATGCGAGCCATGCGGTTGGCGCTGGTGACCGTGAGGAAGATGATGCCGATGACCCCTGCGGCGCCGGCGAGGGCGAACCACCGGCGCGGGATGCCGGCCACCCACATCGCTCCGGCGACCAGCATGGCCATGATCATCATGGTCCCGAGGTCATGCCCGAGCATCACGAGACCGAGTGCCAGGAGGGCGCCGGGCGCCAGCGGGAACAGCAGATGCGCGGGTCGGTGGAGCAGCGGTCGTTTGATCGACAGCAGGGCCCCGAGCCACACGGCGAGCGCGAGCTTGAGGAACTCCGAGGGCTGCAGCGTCTGACCGCCGATCATGATCCAGTTCTGGTTGCCGTCCACCGCCACGCCCAGGCCGGGGACGAAGACGAGGCACTGCAGCATCAGTCCGAGGCCCAGCAGCGGCCAGGCGGCGCGCCGGTAGAAGCCCGGAGGCAGCATCGCGGCGATGATCAGCAGCACGAGCCCCATCCCGGCGAAGGTCCCTTGGCGGACCAGGCCGGCGTAGCCGGAGTTGCCGCGGGAGATGTTCAGGACCGCGGAGGACGACAGCACCATCACCAGGCCGATGCCGACCAGCATCGCGCCGACGACGATCAGGGCGTAGAAGTCCAGCGCCGGCGAGCGCAGCCAGCTGCCGACGCCCTCGCGGACGCGGCCGGAGATGTTCCCCAGGGGCTGGTCCTCGTCGGGGCGGACGACGGAGGTGGAGCGGTCCGCGGGACGGGTGCCGGAGGCGGACGCGCGGGAGTCGGTGCTGCGACGTGCGTCGCGCCGGGTGTCCTCCATCGTCATGCGTGCTCTCCTGGCAGTCGGGTCACGGCCGCGGCGAACAGATCCCCCCGTTCCGCGTAGTCACGGAACTGGTCGATGGAGGCGGCGGCCGGGGCCAGCAGCACCACGTCCCCTGCGGCGGCGAGGGAGCGGGCGGCCTGCACCGCGTCCTCCATCAGCCGGGTGCGCGCGGCGACGTCGTCAGTCTCGCCCGGATCGATGCGCCGGACGGGGACCTCGGGGGCGTGTCGGCTGAGCGCCTCGGTGAAGGGCACGGGGTCCAGGCCCAGCAGCACGACGCCGACCAGGCGGTCTGCGGCGGCGGCGACGAGTGGGCCGAGATCGGCGCCCTTGACGTCGCCGCCGGCGATCCAGACCACGCGCTCGGCCGCCTGGAGGGAGGCCGCGGCGGCGGCGGGGTTGGTGGCCTTGGTGTCGTCGACGAACCCGATGCCGTCGACGGTGGCGAGGTGCTGGGCGCGATGGGCACCCATGCGGTAGGCGCGCAGCCCGTCGCGGACGGCATGGGCCGGGACGCCGTGCGCGCGGGCGAGCGCGGCCGCGGCGAGGGCGTCCAGGAGCACGTGCGGGCCGGCGCCCTGGGGACCCAGGTGCGCGAGGTCGGCGAGGGTGGCGAGCTCGGCGGCGGAGCTGCGGCGCTCGGGGTGGAAGGCGCGGTCGACGAGGATGCCGTCGATGATCCCGAGCTCGGACAGGCCCGGGGCGCCCAGCGAGATGCCGACGGCGCGGGCGCCCTCGACGACGTCCGCTTCCTCGACCAGGTGCAGGGTGGTCTCATCAGCGGTGTTGTAGACGCAGGCGGTGCGGACGCCCTCGAAGATGCGTCCCTTGGCGCGGGCGTACTCCTCGGCGCCGCCGTGCCAGTCGAGGTGGTCGGCGCTCACGTTCAGCACCACCGCGGCCTCGCAGTCCAGGTGCTCGGTCCAGTGCAGCTGGAAGCTGGACAGCTCCAGTGCGAGCACGTCGAAGCCCTCGGGGTCCAGGGCCGCCTCGATCACGGGCAGTCCCACGTTCCCGCAGGCGACGGCGCGCAGGCCCGCGGCGCGCAGGATCGACTCGAGCATGGTGACGGTCGTGGTCTTGCCGTTGGTGCCGGTGATGCCGAGCCAGGCGGGGCCGTCGGCGGCCTGCATGCGGCGGGCGAGCTCGACCTCGCTCCACACGGGGATGCCGCGGGCGGCCGCGGCGGCGAGCAGGGGCTGGTCGGGGCGCCAGCCGGGCGAGGTGACGACGAGGTCGATCTCGCGGTCCTCGGGCAGGGCGCGGGTGTGCTCGGCGCCGAGGCGGAACTCCGCCCCGAGCACCTCGAGGATCCGGGCGCGCTCGCGGATCTCGGGGGTGTCCGCCCCGTCGACGACGAGCACGCGGGCGCCGCGCTGCATGGTCTGGTCGGCGATCGCGTAGCCGGAGACGCCGAAGCCGGTGACGAGGATCCGCAGCCCGGCCACGTCCATCCCCGGCCAGGGGCGCTCCTCGGCGGGGAGGGAGGGGGCGCCGCCCGCCGGGGCGGTCATGAGGCGAGCCTCGGCAGGGCGTCGAGGTAGAACAGGCCCAGGCCCACGCCGGCGAGGATCCCGGCGACGATCCAGAAGCGGACCACGATGGTGACCTCGTTCCAGCCCTTGAGCTCGAAGTGGTGCTGCAGGGGCGCCATCCGGAACACGCGCTTGCCGGTCAGCTTGAAGCTCGTCACCTGGATGATCACGGACAGGGAGATGACCACGAAGAGGCCGCCGATGATCGCGCCGAGGATCTCGGTGCGGGTGACGATGGTCAGGCCGGCGATCGCGCCGCCGAGGGCGAGGGAGCCGGTGTCGCCCATGAAGATCTTCGCGGGCGAGGTGTTCCACCACAGGAAGCCGACGCAGGCGCCGATGATCGCCGCGCACAGCACCGCGATGTCCAGCGGGTCGCGGGTGTCGTAGCAGTGCACCAGTCCCCCGGCGTCGAGGTCGACGCTGCACACCTGCCGCCACTGCCAGAAGCTGATGATCAGGTAGGCGGCGGTGAACAGGATGGTCGCGCCGCTGGCGAGGCCGTCGAGGCCGTCGGTGAGGTTCACGCCGTTGGACCAGGCGGCGACCAGGAAGTTCGCCCAGATCGCGAACAGCAGGAAGCCGACGACCGAGCCGAGGAAGGCGAGGTCGAGCCAGGGGATGTCGCGGACGAAGGAGATGTGCGTGGAGGCGGGAGCGTTGCCGTTCTCGTCGGGGAACAGCAGCGCCATCACGGCGAAGCCGGTCGCGACCAGGAACTGGCCCACCAGCTTGTAGCGGGGGCGCAGGCCCGTGGAGTCCTGCTGGGAGATCTTGAGGTAGTCGTCGAGGAAGCCGACGACGCCGAGGCCCACCATCAGGAAGAGCACCAGCACCACGGAGACGCTCGGCGAGGTCCACAGCACGAGGTGGGTGAGGAAGTAGGCCAGGACCACCGCCAGGATGATCGCGACGCCGCCCATGGTGGGCGTGCCGCGCTTGGTCGCGTGGGAGGTGGGGCCGTCGTCGCGGACGAACTGTCCGTAGCCGCGACGCTCGAGCACCTTGATGAACAGCGGCGTCCCGAAGATGGACATGGCCAGGGCGAGCGCCCCCGCGATGATGATCGCGATCATGCATCGTCTCCCGTCTGGTCGGTCCCGGCGTGCCGGTCGAGCGCCTCCACGAGCGGCTGGGCGAGCCAGCGCAGGCCCGCGTCGCGGGAGGACTTCAGCAGCACCGCGTCACCGGGACGCACGGTCCGTTCTAGCACAGCGAGCGCCTCGTCCACGGTGTCGACGTACTCGGACTCACCGCCGAAGCTGCCCTCGAGGCTCGCCCCGTGATGGATCGGTGCCGCGCCGTCGCCGACGACGTAGAGCTGGGAGATGTTCAGCCGCACCGCCAGGCGGCCGATCTCGTCGTGCAGCAGTGCCGCGTCCGGGCCGAGCTCGAGCATCTCGCCGAGCACCGCGATGGTGCGGCGGGTGCGGCCGAGGTGCGCGAGGGTCTTCAGCGCGTGCCTCATCGAGTCGGGGTTGGCGTTGTAGGCGTCGTTGATGACGAGCGCGCCGCCCGCCTCGAGGACCTCCATGCGATGGCCGGAGGCGAGCGTCGCCCCCTCGAGCGAGGCGGCCGCCGCCGCGGGGTCGACGCCCGCGGCCAGCGCCCCGGTGAGGGCCGCCAGCACGTTCGCGGCCTGGTGCTCGCCGAGCAGGTCGGGGCGGACGGGGAAGGTGCCGGAGGGGATCGGGGTGCCGTCGAGGGCGGTCAGCCCGTCGGGGACGACGAGGTCGAAGCCGATGCGGGCGCGGTCGTCCAGGGTGAGGTCGGTGCCGCGCACCGTCCCCTCGTGGAAGCCCCAGGTGAGGACCGGGGCGGCGGAGCGCTCGGCCATCCCGGCGACGAGCCGGTCCTCGACGTTCAGGATCGCGCGGCCTCCGGGGGCGAGCGCCTCGACCAGCTCGCCCTTGGCCGTCGCGATCGCCTCGACGCTGCCGAACTCGCCGAGATGGGCGGAGCCGACGTTCAGGACGAGCGAGATGTCGGGGCGTGCGATGGCGGTGAGCTGGGCGATGTGGCCGATGCCGCGCGCACCCATCTCCAGCACGAGGAAGCGGGTGGACGCGGTCAGGCGCAGCACGGTCAGCGGCAGGCCGAGCTCGTTGTTGAACGTGCCGGCGGGGGCGATGGTCTCCCCGGCGGGGGTGAGGATCGTGCCGAGCAGGTCCTTGGTGCCGGTCTTGCCGGCGCTGCCGGTGACGGCGAGGACGACGAGCTCGGGGTTCTCGGTGCGGGCGCGCTCGAGCTGGGCGCGGGCGAGATCGGACAGGGCGGTGCGCACGTCGGCGACCTGGACGGCGGGCACGCCGCGGTCCTCGGTGACGAGCGCGGCGGCGGCGCCGGCGGTGCGGGCGGCCTCGAGGTAGTCGTGGCCGTCGACGTGCTCGCCGGGGAAGGCGGCGAACAGGTCGCCGGGTGCCGCCTCGCGGGAGTCGATGCGTGCGGTGCCGGTGACGGTCTCGTCACCGGTCGCGCCGCCCACGAGGGTCCCGCCGGTGATCTCGGCGATCTCCCGTGTCGTGATCTGGAGCATGCTCAGCGTCCTTCGTCCATGTCGTCGGCATCGACCCGTCGGGGCGTCGACCGTGCCGTGTGCAGCGCGTCGCGCAGCCGGAGGCGGTCGTCGAACGGATGGACGATACCCCCGATCTGCTGGCCCGTCTCGGCTCCCTTGCCCGCCACCAGGATGGTGTCGGACACGTCGGCCAGGGAGACGGCCAGCTCGATCGCGGCGCCGCGCCCATCCACCTCGTGGACCTGCGCGTTCGTGTCCTCGGGGATGCCCGCGAGGACCTCGTCGCGGATGCTCGCGGGGTCCTCGGTGCGGGGGTTGTCGTCCGTGACAATGACCACGTCGGCAAGGCGGGCGGCGACCTCGCCCATCCGGGGCCGCTTGGTGCGGTCGCGGTCGCCGCCGGCGCCCATGACGACCACGAGGCGGCGCGTGCCGGGCACGGCGCGCAGGGTGGTCAGGGCCTGTTCGAGGGCGTCGGCGGTGTGGGAGTAGTCCACGATCCCGCGCACGCCGTCGTCGGCGACGAGCTCCATCCGGCCGGGGACGGTGCCCTCGGTCGCGAGGGCCTCCACGACCTCCGGGCCGGAGCGCCCGATCGCGGCGAGCAGCAGCTCGGCGGCGAGGGTGTTGGCGACGTAGTGACGGCCGGGCAGCGCGGCGTGCAGGGTGCGCTCCCCGTCGGGGCCGTGCACGGTGACGGTGCTGCCGTAGCCCTCGGAGTGCGCGGCGACGGCGCGATGGTCCGCCTCGACGCCGGGCAGGGTCGCGTAGGTGGTGACGGGGATCGTCGCCTCGCGGGCGAGGCGGCGGCCCCACTCGTCGTCCACGCAGACGATCCCGCGCCGGGCGTGCTCGGGGGTGAACAGCAGGCGCTTGGCCCTGTAGTACTCCTCCATCGTGCCGTGGAAGTCGAGGTGGTCCTGGGTGAGGTTGGTGAAGCAGGCGACGTCGAAGACCACCTCGTCGGCGCGGTGGAGGACGAGCGCGTGGCTGGAGACCTCCATCGAGGCGACGGCGACCTCGTCCTCGGCCATGCGGGCGAGGATGCCGTGCAGCTCGGGCGCCTCGGGGGTGGTGCGCACGGTCGCCACCGTGTGGTCCGCGCCGCGGGCGTCGCGGTAGCTGGTGCCGCTGGTGCCGATCACCCCGGCGGGGACGCCGAGGGCGAGCAGGGTGCGGGTGATCGCGGTGGTGATCGAGGTCTTGCCGTTGGTGCCGGTCACGCCGACGGTCGCGAGGCGCTCCGCGGGCCGGCCCTGGACCAGGGCGGCGGCGGTCGCGGTGGCCGCACGGGGGTCGGGGACGACGAGGGCGGGCAGGCCCGCCTCGGCGCAGAGCGCGCTGCCGTCCTCGTCGGTCAGGGCGAGGGCGGCGCCCCGCTCGACGGCCTGGGCGGCGAACCGGGCGCCGTGGGTGACCTGGCCGGGCAGCGCGCTCCAGAGATCGCCGGGCTTCACGGCGCGGGAGTCGAGGGTGACGCCGGTCAGGTGCAGGGCGTCATCACCGGGGTCGTGCGGCGCGGCGCCCAGGGCGGAGGCGAGCTCGGCGACGCTCGCGCCGCGGGGGCGGCGCGGGCGGGCAGGCTCGTGCTGGGGCACAGGGGTCTCGCTCATGGGTGTCCTCACCACTCGTTCTCGAGCTGACGGGCGGGCACGCCCGTCGGGGCGATGCCCTGGTTCTGGAGCGTGAAGGTGGTCAGCTCGGAGAAGGCGGGGGCGGCGGCCTTGGAGCCTGAGATGAAGGTGTCCAGGCCGAAGAGGAAGACGCCGATGACGATCTCGGGGTCGTCCGCGGGGGCGAAGCCGATGAAGGAGGCGGTGTAGGTGCCGTCGGGGACCTGGGCGGTGCCGGTCTTGCCGGCGACCGCGTAGCCGCTCACCGCGGCGCTCGAGGTCTCGTCGTCCACGGCGTTGTCCATCAGCGCCTGCATGGTGGCCGCGGTCTCGCTCGAGACGACACGGGTGCTCTCGGGCTCGCCGAGGGGGCGCACCGAGCCGTCGGCCTCCTTGACGCCGGAGATCAGCGAGGGCTGGACGCGCACGCCGTCGTTGGCGAAGGTGCCGACGGCGGAGACCATCTGGAGGGCGTTGACGCTGTAGCCCTGGCCGAAGGAGGTGGTGTAGCGGGTGCGGCCGGTCCAGTCCGAGGCGGGGTGGACGATGCCGGCGGACTCGCCGGGCAGCTCCACGCCGGTCTTCTCCCCCAGCCCGAAGGCGAGGAGGTAGTCGTGGCGCACCTCGGGGGTGAGCGTCTCGGAGATCTGCACGGTGCCGACGTTGGAGCTGTTCTTCAGCACGCCGGCGAGGGTGAGCCGCTGGTCGGGGTGGCTGTGGGAGTCCTTGATGCGCTCGCCCTCGAAGTACTTCTCGTAGGGGATGTCGTACTGGGACTCGGGCGTGACGGTGCCCTCCTCGATCGCGGCGGCGATGGTGAAGAGCTTGCCGGTGGAGCCCGGTTCGAAGACGCTCGAGATCGCGCGGTTGCCGAGGTCCTCGGCATCGGCGTCGCCCGGCGAGTTCGGGTCGTAGGTCGGGGACTCCGCCAGGGCCAGCACCTCGCCGGTGCGGGCGTTGTAGGCCACGGCACTGCCGCCGGTGGCGCCCCACTGCTCGACGGAGCTGGCGATCACCTGCTGCGCCTTCCACTGCAGGTCGCGGTCCAGGGTGAGCACCACGTCGCTGCCGTCGACCGCAGGGGTCGTCTCCTGCTTGCCGGTGGGGATGATCTGCCCCTGGGCGCCGCGCTCGTAGGTGGTCTTGCCGTCGGCGCCGGCGAGCTCGTCGTCGAAGGAGAGCTCGGTGCCGGCCAGGGCCGTGCCGTCGGCGCCGACGAACCCGAGCACGTTGCCCGCCACGGAGCCGGCGGGGTAGATCCGGTCGGCGACCGGGTCGGCTCCGATGCCGGGGATGCCCAGGGCGATCGCGGCGTCCCGCACGGCGGGCTCCACGTTCTTGCGGAGGTAGGCGAAGCCGGCCTCGCCGGTCAGCGCCTCCTCGGTCTCGCTCACGCTCCAGCCGAGCACCGGCGCGAGCTCCTGCGCCGCGGCCTCCACGCCGGTGACCTCGGCGGTCTTCGAGTTCGCGAGGTAGTCGTCGACCTGTGTCTGGTTGACCCAGAGGTCGTAGCGCTGCACGGAGCTGGCCAGCACGGTGCCGTTGCGGTCGGTGATGTCGCCGCGCAGCGCGGGGATCGACCGGGTGACGGTGCGCTGGGCGATCGCCTCCTCGGCCCGGGCGCTCGCGTCCAGGCCCTGCACCCAGACCAGGCGGCCGGAGAGGGCGAGCACGGCGACCAGGACCAGGCTGATCAGGAGGCGATGACGGGTGGAGGGGTCCCCCACGCGGGCCCGCGGGAGCCGGATCGCGCCGCCTCCGGGGCGTGGACGACCAGCACCTCCCGCGGAGCGGGAGGTGCTGGACCGACCGTTCCTGCGCGATGGCGACATGTGTCAGGCCCCTTCGTTGCCCATGCCGTGGTACTCGGTGGGCTCGTCGTAGATCTGCGCCGGCGGGACCGCCACCTCGGCGGGCACGTCCGCCAGCTCCGGCGTCCCCTCAGTCTGCTCCGCCGGGGCCGTCTCGCCGATGATCTGGCCCGTGTCGAGGTCGATATATGCCGGATCCGACACCGGGACCATCCCGATCTCGCGCGCCTGGCGCTCGAGCTCCTGCGGGGTGCCGAGGCGCTCGTTGGTCTCCTGGAGGCCCTGGCTCTCCTCGGTCAGCCGCTGCGACTGGCCCTGGAGCCGGGTGATCTCGTAGCTCGCGTCGGACATCTGGATGTTCATGAACAGCAGCGCGGCGAGCGTCGCGGTGACGATGAGCGTGCACAGCAGCGCGAACGGCATCGAGCTGCCGCCCGTCTTCGGCGTGGAGACGACGGTGAGGCGGGGCCGGGAGGTCTGGGCGGTGCGCGCTCCGCGAGCAGGGCGGATCGCGGGCGCATGAACGGCGGACGTGCTGGCCATCTCAGTGTGCTCTCTCGGCGGAACGGGTACGGGTCAATGCTCGCAGTCGGACGGACGCGGCACGGGTATTGCCACTCCGTTCGTCCTCGTCGGCCTGGAGCGCGCCCCGGACGAGCGGGGTGAAGGTGGGCTTGTGCTCCTCGAGCTCGACCGGGAGTCCGGGCGGGGCCGAGGAACGGGTGCGGCGGGCGAAGGCCGTCTTGACGAGACGGTCCTCGCCGGAGTGGTAGGACTCCACGACGATGCGGCCGCCGACGTGGAGGCAGTCCAGCGCCGCCTCGATCGCGGAGGCGAGGATCTCGAGCTCCTCGTTGACGGCGATGCGCAGGGCCTGGAAGGTGCGCTTGGCGGGGTGGCCCCCGCTGGCCTTCGAGGCAGCGGGGATCGCCTTCTCCAGCAGCTCGACGAGCTCGCCGGAGCGGACCAGCGGCGCGGTCTCGCGCTGCTCGACGATGCGGCGGGCGATCCGGCGGGCGAAGCGCTCGTCGCCGAGGTCGTGGAGGATGCGGGCGATCTCGGCCTCGGGCAGCTCGCGCAGCAGGTCCGCGGCGGTGGGGCCGTCGGAGGTGGCGTCCATGCGCATGTCCAGCGGCGCATCGACGGAGTAGGAGAAGCCTCGCTCCGCGGTGTCGATCTGGAAGCTGGAGAGCCCCAGGTCCATCATCACGCCGTGGGCGCCGGGCAGCTCGAGCTCGGCGAGGACCTCGGGGATCTCGTCGTAGGTGGCGTGGACGAGGGTGGCGCGGTCGCCGACGCCCTCGCGGTCCAGGCGCTCCCGGGCCAGCGCGAGCGCCTGCGGGTCGCGGTCGATGCCGACCAGCCGGGCCTTCGGGGCGGCGTGCAGCACGGCGGCGGCGTGGCCGCCCATGCCGAGGGTCGCGTCGATGTGGACCGACCCGGGTTCCTGCAGCGCCGGGGCGAGCAGCTGGACCGAGGTCTCGAGCAGGACCGGAAGGTGCCTCTGCTCGGCCGGCAGGTCGCCGTGCGTGGTGTCGTCCATCTCGCCCCTCCCCTCGGGTCGTGCTCTCGTGCGATGTGCTGCGGTCTCGGTCCGGATGCCGGCCGGCGCCCCCTGGGCGCTGCCGTCCTGTCAGATTCCCCGTCGTTCCCGACCCGCCACCGGGGAAGTTGCGTCGGGGCGGGAACGACGAGAGGTCTCACAGGACGGATGTCCTCGTGGCCGGGCTCAGAACAGGCCGGGGATCACCTCCTCGGAGGTCTCGGCGAAGCCCTCCTCCTTCTGCTCGAGGTAGGTCTCCCAGGCCGGGAGCGACCAGATCTCGAGGCGGTCGAGCGCGCCGATGACGGCGCACTCCCGATCCAGCCCCGCGTAGGTGCGCAGATGGCTCGGGATGGTGATGCGGCCCTGCTTGTCCGGGATGACGTCCTCCGCACCGGACATCAGCACTCGCAGGTAGTCGCGGGTGCGTCGGTCGGTCGTGGGCGCCCGACGGGCCTCCTCGAGCTTCTGGCGGAACTCCATGAGCGGGTACACGGCGATGCAGTGCTCCTGTCCACGAGTCATGACCAGTCCCGAGGCGAGCTCGTCGCGGAACTTGGCGGGGAAGATCAGTCGGCTCTTCTCGTCGAGCTTGGGCGTGAAGGTGCCGAGGAACATCCGCAGCCTCCTTCAGTCGCCGTGACTCGCGATCAGATCTCCATCTCCTCCCAACGCGCTCCACTTTACCCCACTACCCCCCACCCATGACCACAGGAACGGGGAAATCGGGGCACGAGTGTTGGGTCACTGCAGGTCAGGAGGGTGGAGCGAGGTGGGGGAATCTCGCGTCCGGGCGTGGTGCGAGGGCGCTGCGGGGCGCCGGATCCCGGCCGACAGCACGCCCCTCCCCCGCCGCTCCACGACATCTGCCCAGGTCAGCGAGCCGAAGCCTTCGGGGCGGGCGCCCCGGGACCCCGGGTGGAGGGAGGTGGAGGACGCCGGTGGAGCGATGTGGGGAGTCGCCGGGAGCGGGGTGGGGACGGGGCCGCGGGAGCGCCGGGGAGCAGGGTGGGGATCGACCGGGCGGCCGGGCCGGGTCTCACCGCGACAGCGCGGTGGAGCGAGGTGGGGGCCGACCGGGCGGACAGCCGGGGCACCTCGCGACAGGGCTGTGGAGCGAGGTGGGGACCGTCCGCGCGGTCGACGGAGCGGCGGCGGCGCCGATCCCGGGCACGACGAAGCCCCGGCTCGAGGAGCCGGGGCTTCGGGGGATCCGGGGCGGACCGTGGGGTGCCGCAGGACGGTGCGGAGGGGCGGGGCGACCGCGGCCCGGAGCCGGACCGTCAGAGGCGCGGGTCGTCCCCCGCGCGCTTCTCCCAGCGCTCCTCCATCTTGCGCATGAAGCTGCCGCCGTCGCCGGTGCCGGGAGCCGTCGGCCCCTGACCGCCGCCGGGACCGCCTCCCGAGCTGCCGGTGCCGGAGGAGGTGCCGCTGGGGCCGGTGATGGCGTAGACCGCACCGGCCACCATGCCGATGAAGGCGATCACGCCGAGCCAGATCGCGGGAAGGGCCACGGCCAGGACGAGCAGGGCGAGGCCCAGCACGACGGCTCCGAGGCCGATCAGGATGCGGCGACCGTTGCGTCGCGGCGGCGCCTTGGGCGCGAAGGCACGTGCGAGGCGCGGATCGTCGGCGAAGAGCTGACGCTCCATCTCGTCGAGCATCTTCTGCTCGTGTTCAGACAGCGGCATGGTCCCGCTCCTTGTCCCCGTCCTCTCGCGCCCTGCGGCGCCCGGTGCACCCGCCGGAGGCCAACAGCCCCGTCGGCGGTTCATCCAGTTTAGAGCGTCTTCCTGAGTTATGGGAACCATCTGTGCGAGGCGCCTCCGCTCACCGTCCCGCCGAAGACTCCCCCGGCGCGGGCGACTCCGTCGGCGGTGCCTCGGCACGCCCCGGCTCGAGGGTGGACCCCCTGCTCAGGCTCGCGCTGCCGAAGCGGTCGCGGGCACGGTCCATCGCGGCCTCCAGATCGGTCCAGCCCGCCGGCCTCGCGCTGAGCTCCGACTGCAGGGACACCCCGGCGGCGGGCTCGAGCTGGGTCGCGCGGACCCCGGCGAGCCGCACCCTGCGCATCGTCGGGCGCTCCCTCTCCCAGAGCGCGACCACGTGCTCCCTCAGTCGTTCGCCGCTCGCGGTGGGCTGGTCGAAGGTGGAGGAGCGGGAGAGCGTCGTGCCGTCGGGGGCGCGGAGCTTGAGCACGACGGTGCGGGAGACGAAGCCCGAGCGGCGCAGCTGCCGGGAGACCTCGTCGGCCATCATCGTGATGCGCCGCCGCACCTCAGCGGGGTCGGTGAGGTCCTCGTCCCAGGTCCGCTCCGTGCCGAGCGACCGGTCCTTCGTGCGGTGGCCGAGCCCGGTGCGGTCGCTGCCGTCGGCGAGCGCGAGGATCTCGGGGGTGCGCGGGCCGAGCGCACGGGCGAGGGTGCTGGTGGGGACCTCCCGCAGCTGTCCGATGGTGCGCACGCCGAGCCGTTCGAGGGCCGCCTGGGCCTTGGGGCCGACGCCGGAGATCGCGCCGACGGGCAGGGGGGCGAGGAACTCGGCCGTCCGGTCGGCGGGGACGATCAGCATCCCGTCGGGCTTCGCCCGGGCGGAGGCGATCTTCGCGACGGCCCGGGAGACCGAGCCGCCCACCGAGCTGGGCAGCGCGAGCTCCTCACGGATGCGTCGCCGCAGCAGGTCGGCGATCTCGACGGGCTCGCCGAAGAGCCGTCGCGCACCGCGCACGTCGAGGAAGGCCTCGTCGACGCTGATCTGCTCGATGTCCGCCACCACGTCCCCGAGGATCCCCATGACCTGGGAGGAGACCTCGCGGTAGTGCGCGATCCGGGGAGGGACGATCACGAGGTCGGGGGCGAGGCGGCGGGCGCTCGCCATGGGCATCGCCGAGCGGATGCCGCGGGCGCGGGCGGGATAGCTCGCCGCGGCGACGACTCCCCGAGCGCCGGCGCCTCCGACGACGACGGGCAGGCCGCGCAGCGACGGGTCGTCGCGCACCTCGATGGAGGCGAAGAAGGCGTCCATGTCCAGGTGGAGGATCCCGGGGATCTCCTCCGGTCCGTCCGCCGTGCGGTCGGCGCTCGCGCCCATTCCCATCGCCACCTCCCTCGCCGAGGACTGTACCGGGTGGGTGCGGGGACGCTCAGCCCTGGGACAGCTCCGCGAGCGGGACGGGCAGGCCCTCGAGGAGCTTCTCGGCGACGCGGTCGAGATGGGCCGCGGTCCCCTCCAGGTGCTGGGCGAGCAGCTCGGGCTCCGGCAGCGCCGAGGCGTCCCGGTCCAGCCGGGTGCGCTCGGCGACCAGGGGGCCGAGCGTCTCCGCACGCCGGGCCTCCTCCCCTCCCAGCCGCTCCAGCGCGGTCCACACGTTCAGCGGCAGCGCCCGCCGGCGCTCGCGGTTCGCGCGGGCGACGAGCACCCCGGCGCCGCGGAGCGCGGCGCGGTGCACGAGCTCGAAGGCTTCGCGAGGGGCGACGGGGGCGAGCTCCCGTCCCTGCTGGAGCAGCTGCCGCGCGCGCTCGAGATCGGCCTGGTCCTGGTCGAGACGGGCGAGGAGCAGCCTCAGGGAGCGGGCGTCCGAGCGCAGGACCGTCTCGGGGTGCCGCCCTCCGCTGCGTGCCGTGGTGGTGCCCATCGCGCTCCTCCTCCTGCTCGGTGCTGTCGTCGGTGCCGCCCGTCGCGCGGGGTCCGGCGCCGGCCGGTATCGTCCCGACCTCGTGCCCAGCACGCTAGGCGGAGGGTGTGACGGACGACGCCCGCGACGGCCTGGATGGGGACGGGCAGGGGGTGTGGAGGAGAGGTGGGCCGCACGATCCTCCGCGGCGGCGTCTCCTAGAGTGGTGCGATGCCCCGCCGTGATCGCGCCCCGCGCGCCCCCTTCGACAGCCTCGGCCCGCTGGACACGGCGATCCCCATCTCCACCGGCACCGCGCGGCTCACGGTCGAGACCGACGGCTCGGTGCTGCTGGACGTCAACGGCGTCCCCTCCTCGCACCTGCATCCCGATCCGGAGCACCTGGTGTTCGAGTACATGCGCTGGATGCTGCAGGTGATCGACCTCCATCTCGAGGAGTCCGACGAGGAGCGCGCCGCACAGCTCGCCCATCTCGGAGGCGGCGGCTGCTCCCTCCCCCGCGCCGTCGCGTCCCGCCACCCCCGTGCACGGCAGATCGTGGTGGAGCTCGACGCGCTGCTGGCCGAGCGGGTGCGGGAGTGGTTCGACCTGCCGCGCTCGCCCCGGCTGCGGCTGCGGGTCGACGATGCGCGCACTGCACTCGCGGACTGGCGGGAGGACCGCTTCGACGTGCTGGTCAGGGACGTCTTCGCCGGCTCCGTCACTCCGCCCGAGCTGACCGGGCTCGCGGCGGTCCGCGATGCGGCGCGGGTGCTGCGCCCCGAGGGCCTCTATCTCGTCAACTGCGCCGCACCTCCCGGGACGCGGCTGCTGGCCGACGAGGTCGCGACGCTCTCGGCCGTCTTCTCGCACGTCGGCGTCATCGCCGAGCCGGCGCATCTGACCGGCAAGCGCCGCGGGAACTGCGTGCTCCTGGCCTCCCAGCGACCGCTGCCCGACGGCATCGACCGGGCGCTGCGCTCGGATGCGGTCTCGGTGCGGCTCGCCCGGCAGGACCGGGTGCTCGCCCTGGCCCGGGCCGGGACGGTGCTGGGCGGCGACTGACCCGTCGGCGCAGGCCCCGGCGCGAGGCCGCACCGCGAGGGCTGCACGCCGCGGGGGCCTGCGCGGCGCTGCGCCGTCGACCGCGCCGTCGGACGTGCGGATCATCCCCCGACGACGACGGACCGGGCAGGAGCGCGATGCTCCTGCCCGGTCCGTGGGTTCACGGGAGTTCCGTGGTCAGAGCGGGCGGACCTGCTCGGCCTGCGGGCCCTTGTCCCCCTGGCTGACCTCGAACTCCACACGCTGACCCTCGTCGAGGGCGCGGTAGCCGTCCATGTCGATCTTGCTGTGATGCACGAAGACGTCTGCGCCGCCTCCGTCGATCTCGATGAATCCGTAGCCCTTTTCGGCGTTGAACCACTTGACCGAGCCCTGTGCCATACCTGTCACCTTCTGTGTCGTCCATCATCGATCGCACGACGCGATCGCGGTGCCGCGTGAAGCCGTCCCCCGCCGGAGCGGGTGGCGCAATGGTGCGTGCCGTACTGCTGTGCCGGAGGCACCGTCGACGGACTGTCCTGCTGGAACTGCATCACCGCAACGCGACCATTCTGACACGACCGTGGCCCGCTTCACACGTCGATGGCGAACACCTGGTCACGAAGACATAACGAACTGTGATCGACGGCTCCCTCGCGTCGGCCCAGGGGGCTCAGCCGTCCCGCGTCCCGTCGCCCGGGTCCTCCTCGTGGTCCGCGAGGAAGCGCTCGAAGTGCTCCCCGATCTCCTCGGCCGTGGGCAGGTCCAGCGTGGTCGCCAGCGGGGAGCGGTCCTCCCCCTCGCTCATCGCGTCGTACTGCTCCTCGAGGGCGCTGACGATCTGGTGGACCTCGCCGTTCTGGGCGAGGGTGCCCTGCAGCGCGACGGTCGCGGCATCGGTGAGGTCGCCGAGGTGCACGAGCGGGAGGTCGAGCTCGGCGGCCTCGCTCACCCGACGCAGCAGCGCGAGAGCGCCGGCGGGGAAGTCGGTGCGGGTGAGGTAGTGCGGGATCTGGGCGGCGTAGCCCATCGCCGGATGCCCGGCCCTCCCCAGCCGGTTCTCGAGCAGGGAGCTGAAGGCGGCGGGGATCACGAGCTCGGAGGAGCCCTCCTCCCCCTCGGAGGGGCCGGTGCCCGGCGCCGGCGTGGGGCGCGTGCCGGGCCGGCCCAGCAGCGAGGGATCGTTGGAGTGCGCGAACAGGCCGATCGGCCGGGTGTGCGGGACCGCCATCGGCACGGCCTGCATGCCCACCACCCGCTCGACCTCGAAGTACTCCACGAGGTCGATGAGCGCCTCGGCGAGCCGCTTCCACTGCAGGTCCGGCTCCGGACCGTCGAGGAAGAGGAAGGGTCGGTCGCTCTCGTCGTACATCAGCCAGAGGGTGATCTCCGGGATCGCGACCTCGGAGAAGGAGGTGCCGTCGAAGGTGGCCTGGGGGCGGGAGCCGCGGTAGTCCAGCAGCTCGTCGGTCTCGAAGGAGACCAGGCGCAGGTGGCGCAGCTCGTCGCGGAGGTAGTCGGCGGCGATGCGGCAGGCGTTGCCGGCGTCGACCATGCCGGGCAGGGCGTGGACGAGGGTGAGTCCGGAACGGGGCACGGCCTCGAGGACCTCGGTCGACTCGAAGCGGTACAGATCTCGGGGATCGCGCATCGGGCTCTCCTCCCTCGCTGCCGTGGAGATGTCGGTGACCTGATGGCACACGCATCCAGGCGGGTCCACCATAATGGACCACCGTGCCTCGCCGACCCCGGGTCCGCCCGGGAGGGCGCGGCAGGTGGAGCAGCGACCGGAGGGGGCAGACCAGTGGACGGGACCGAGGAGCAGGTCGCTCGGGAGGCCGAGGAGCAGGTCGCTCGGGAGATCGCCCGGGAGCAGGAGTACGCCGATCTCCTCTACGCCCGGGTCGACGAGCTGATCACCCACGTCGAGCGGAACCTCGACCGGATCCAGGGGTCGCAGCAGGCCTCGACCCACCAGAACCGCTCCGAGCGCGACTCCTTCATGGCCCTCTACGAGGACCGCCTCGCCCTGCTGCGCTCCGTGTCCCGCAGCGTCGTCTTCGGACGCCTGGACATGGACGACGCCGCACGCCACTACATCGGCCGGATCGGCCTGTTCACCCCCGAGCGCGAACAGCTGCTGGTGGACTGGCGCGCCCCGGCCGCCGCCGCCTTCTACCGCGCGACCAGCACCGAGCGCCTCGACGTGCGCCTGCGCCGGCACCTGATCAGCCGCGGCCGCACCGTCGTCGGTCTCGAGGACGACGTGCTGGACCAGAGCGTGCTCGAGGACGGGGACCACGACGTGGTACTCCAGGGCGAGGGGGCGCTGCTCGCCGCCGTCTCCGGCACGCGCACCGGCCGGATGGGCGACATCGTCGCGACCATCCAGGCCGAGCAGGACCGGATCATCCGCTCCGAGAACCGCGGCGTGCTCGTGGTCCAGGGCGGACCGGGCACCGGCAAGACCGCCGTGGCCCTGCACCGCGCCGCCTACCTCCTGTACACCCACCGCCGACGGCTCGAGCACACGGGCGTGCTGATCATGGCGCCCACTCCCGGGTTCCTGCGCTACATCGAACGCGTCCTGCCCAGCCTCGGCGAGTCCGGCGTGGTGATGATGACGCCGGGGGAGATGTTCCCCGGGGTCGAGACGTTCTTCCACGACGCCGACGACGTGGCGCGCCTCAAGGGCGATGCCGCGATGGCGGAGCTGCTCTCCCGCGCGGTCAAGCAGCGACAGGCGGTCCCCGAGAAGGACGTGAGGCTGCGGATCGACGGCACGCCGCTCGTGCTCACCCGGGACATGCTCCGCGCCGCCCGGCGCGAGGCCCGCGCCACGCACAAGCCCCACAACGCGGCCCGCGCCGTGTTCGTCCGCGCGGCGATGGACCGCCTGGTCGAGGCGTACGAGCGCGCGCTCGTCGCGCAGGGCTCCACGATCGTGCCGGAGGACCGACCGGACCTGCTCTCCGACCTCCGCCACGACCCCGAGGTGAAGCGGCAGCTGAACCTGGCCTGGCTCCCCTACACCCCGCAGGGCTTCCTGCGGATCCTGTTCGCACGTCCCGACCGCCTGCGGGCAGCGGCGCCCCGCTCCCTCGCCGGTCGGGTCGACCTGCTGGTGCGCCCCAAGGACTCCCCCTGGACGGTCGAGGACGTGCCGCTGCTGGACGAGGTGGCAGAGCTCCTCGGCGAGGACGCCGCCCCGGCCGAGGCGAAGGCCAGGGACGACGCCGAGCGACGCCGAGCGGACGTGGAGTACGCCCGCAAGGTCATCGAGAACATCGACACCTCCGGCATCGTCCGGGCGGAGGACCTCGCCGATCAGGTCGGGCAGATCCGCGACGGCCGCACCCTCGCCGAGCGCGCCTCCTCCGAGCGCTCCTGGACCTACGGCCATGTCGTGGTCGACGAGGCGCAGGAGCACTCCCCGATGAGCTGGCGGGCGCTCATGCGCCGCGCCCCCACCAAGTCCTTCACCGTGGTGGGCGACGTCGCGCAGACCTCCTCCGCCGGCGGCACCGATTCCTGGACCGCGGCGCTGTCCCCCTACATCCAGGACCGGCTCCAGGTGGAGCACCTGACCGTCAACTACCGCACCCCGCGCCGGATCATGGACCGCGCGGTCGCGATGGCCCAGGCCCACTCGCTGCCGGTCACCGAGGTCAGCTCGGTCCGGGACGGCGAGGAGGACCCGCTGCTCGAGCAGGTCTCCCCCGCCGAGCTCACCGCGCGCAGCGCCGAGGCGGTGCGCCGCGTGCACGATCGCCTCCCGGGACGGATCGCCGTCATCGCCGCGGCCGAGCGCCTCCGCGATCTCGCCGCCGCGATCGACTCCCTCGAGTCCGTGCCCTCGGTCGGCATCGGCTCGGCCGGTGTCGACGACGAGGTCGCTGTGATGACGGCGCAGGACGCGAAGGGCCTTGAGTTCGACATCGTGGTGATCGTGGAGCCGGCGGAGCTGATCGACGCGCACGGCGCGGGCGACCTCTACGTCGCGATGTCGCGCTCCACGCAGCATCTCGGCGTGGTCCACTCCCGGGAGCTCCCGGCCGGCATGGCGGGCTGAACCCTCCGCCGACGCCCCGGGACCTCAGGGCCCCGGGACGGCGATCGGCGGCCGTGGCTTCCCCTCCACGACCGCCGATCTGGTGTGCACCTCGTCGGTGCACGAGGAATATCTTAAGCACAGTCCGACCCCCTCCTGCACCATGTCCAGGAATCTCTCCGGATCCGTGCAGACGGCGGGCGGCGCTCAGCCCGTCGCGCCGCCCCCGGAGGTCGCCCCCTGCACCTGGGAGCCCTCGGCGCGCAGCCGCGCGATCGCGGCCTCGAAGTCGTCGAGGGAGTCGAAGTCCTGGTAGACGCTCGCGAAGCGCAGGTAGGCCACGAGGTCCAGCTCCTGGAGCGGCTGCAAGATCGACAGGCCCACCTGATGGGCGTCGATCTCCGCCTGCCCGCTGAGCCGGATGGTCTCCTCCACCCGCTGGGCGAGCAGGGCGAGCTGGTCGTCGCTGACCGGACGGCCCTGGCAGGCCTTGCGGACGCCGGAGATGACCTTCGCCCGGCTGAAGGGCTCGCTCACCCCGGACCGCTTGAGGACCGACAGGGAGGCGGTCTCCGAGGTGGAGAAGCGTCGCGAGCAGCTGGGGCACTGGCGGCGGCGCCGGATCGTCGCGCCGTCGTCGGACGTGCGCGAGTCGACGACGCGCGAATCGGGGTGGCGGCAGAACGGACAGTGCATCCGCTCAGGGTACCGGCACGACCCCCGCTCAGCGCGAGGCATCCTCCGCCGCGGGGAGCTCGAGCTGCTGACCGGCGGTGATCCGGCCCGTGGGCAGATGGTTGAGGCCGCGGACCTCGTCGACGAACTCGGCCTCGTCCATCCCCTCGGGGGCGTGCTCGCCGGCGTAGTCCCAGAGGGTGTCGCCCGCCTCGACCGTGATCACGGCGGGCTGGGCGGACTCGGTGCCGGCGAGGGCGGCGGGGAGGTCGAGCGCGAGGAGGGCGATCGCGGCGACCGCGAGGCCGAGCAGGAAGGCGACGCCCGTGAGGAGGCGCCGCCCGCGGCGGGTCGGCTCGAGTCGAACACGCGGTCGAGCGACGGCCTCGCAGGCCTGCTCGTCCTGCCGCGGGAAGGGAAGGACCGTGGCGGTATGGGTACGCATCTCCGAACTCCTGTTCGATCGAATCTCTGTGCGACTGTAGCCCGCGGCGCTCGCGACACGCAAGAGGAACATCGAACACATGTTTGGCATCCGCCGCGCGCCGCCCTACGCTGGGCCACGAGGACAACGGAACCCGATGGGTCCGACAGACGACGCCAGGAGACCGCACGATGACGCCGAGCACCCCCAAGCCGACCAGGGCCCGCGGCGAGGCGCCGGCCGACGAGCGCACGGCCGGCCTGACGCGCCGCCAGCGCCTCGTGCTGGAGACGATCAACGAGGCCGTCGCCGCGCGCGGCTACCCGCCGTCGATGCGCGAGATCGGCGATGCCGTGGGCCTGACCTCCTCGTCCTCCGTCGCCCACCAGCTGCAGACCCTCGAGCGCAAGGGCTTCCTGCGCCGCGACCCCAAGCGTCCGCGCGCGATGGAGGTCGTGATGCCGGAGGCCGACGACGCCCCCGCCCCGCCCGTCGAGATCGAGCCCGGCGGCAGCTCGGTGAACGTCCCGCTGGTGGGACGGATCGCCGCCGGCATCCCGATCACCGCCGAGGAGCAGGTGGAGGATGTCTTCACCCTTCCCGAGCGCCTGGTCGGCGGCGGGGACCTCTTCCTGCTGCAGGTGGTCGGCGACTCGATGATCGACGCCGCGATCTGCGACGGGGACTGGGTGGTGGTCCGCTCGCAGAGCACCGCGGAGAAGGGCGAGATCGTCGCGGCGATGATCGACGGCGAGGCGACGGTGAAGACCTTCGTGCAGCGCGACGACCACGTGTGGCTGATGCCTCACAACCCGGCCTTCGCCCCGATCCTCGGCGACCACGCCGAGATCCTCGGCAAGGTCGTCGCGGTGCTGCGCTCCGTCTGAGCCCCCGGGCTCGCGAGCCTCAGGGGCCCGCGGCGTGCCTCAGGAATCCGCGGCGAGCCTCCGGAGCGCGCCGAGGGCGACCTCGGGGTCGGCCGTCGGCCACAGCGGCGGCATCGACTCGCGCAGGAACGAGCCGTACCGCGCGGTCGACAGCCGCGGATCGAGCACGGCGACCATCCCGCGATCCGTCTCGCGCCGGATCAGCCGCCCCGCCCCCTGGGCCAGCAGCAGCGCGGCGTGCTGGCCGGCGACGGCCATGAAGCCGTTGCCGCCGTGCTGGGCGATCCGCTCCTGCCGGGCCGACATCAGCGGGTCGTCCGGGCGGGGGAACGGGATCCGGTCGATGGTGACCAGGCGCAGCGAGCGGCCGGAGACGTCCACGCCCTGCCACAGCGTGAGAGTGCCGAACAGGCTCGCGTCCTCGTCCTCCCGGAAGGTGCGCACGAGGTTCGCCATGGAGTCCTCGCCCTGCACCGCGACGGTCAGGTCCAGCCGTGCGCGGACGTGCTCGGCGGCGATCTCCGCGCCGCGGCGCGAGGAGAACAGGCACAGCGCTCCCCCGCGCGAGGCCTCCACCAGCTCGGTGAGGTGGTCCAGCATCGCCGGGGAGGGGCCGTCGCGGCCCGGCTGCGGGAGGTGGCGGGCGGTGTAGAGGATGCCCTGGCGGCGGTAGTCGAAGGGGCTGCCCACGTCGATGCCCGCCCAGGCCCCGGAGTCCTCGGCGGCGGGGATCTCGTCCTCGGCGACCCGTCCGCGGCGGGCGAGGCCCACCTCCCCGGCGGCCGGCTCGAAGCGGCCGCCGAGGGCGAGCGTCGCGGAGGTCAGCACCGCGGTGCGGTCCTCGAGGATCGCACCGCGCATCGCCGCGGCCACGCTCAGCGGCGCGACCTGCAGCGAGGCCCGACCGGTCGCCTGCCCGCGGGAGACGGAGACGACGTCGTCCTCGCCCGGGTCGCTCAGGCGCTCGCACACGTCGATGATCTCCTGCAGGTTCGCCCGCACCGTCTTGCGCGCCCCGGCGGAGGAGTCGTCGCCGGCGTCCTTCGCGTCCGAGTGGGCGGTGCGCGCCTCGACGCGGACGTGGCCGACGGCATCGGCGAGCTGATCGGGCAGGTCTCCGAGCACGCGCCCGTCGGGGGCGAGCTCGAGCGCGGCGCGCAGCTCCTCCCCCGCATCGTCCAGCGCGGTCGCCGCGACGCCGAGGCCGCGCAGGTCCCGCACCGCGCCGCGCAGCATGCCGGGGTTGAGGACCTCGGTGACTGCGCTGGTGACCCGGGCGGTGAGGTCATGGGCCTCGTCGAAGACGACGACGTCGTGCTCGGGGATGATGCCGTGGCGGTCGAAGGAGTCGATCGCGAGCAGCGCATGGTTCGTCACGACCACGTCCACCTCGCGCGCGACCTCGCGGCTGCGCTCGGCGAAGCAGTCCTGGATCATCGGGCAGGAGGTGCCGATGCACTGGTTCCCGGTGACGGACACCTGACGCCAGGCACGGTCCGAGACGGCGTCCTCGAGCGAGTCGCGGTCCCCGGTGTCGGTCTCCTCCGCCCATTCCCGCAGGCGCTTGACCTGGGTGCCGAGCTTCTCGCCGCCGGTGCGGGAGGGGTCCGAGGACGCCTCGGAGAACAGGGCGCCGGGCTCGATGTCGACCGGGTAGCCGCCGGCGATCTTGTGCTTGCACAGATAGTTCGCGCGCCCCTTGAGCAGCGCGAAGGTGGGGGTGCGCGGCAGGTGCGGGGCGAGCGCCTCGGCGAGCCGCGGCAGGTCCTTGCGCACGATCTGGGTCTGCAGCGCGATCGTCGCCGTGGAGATGACCACAGGGCGCCCGGTGACGAGCGCGTGCCGCATCGCGGGCACCAGATAGCCCAGCGATTTGCCGGTGCCGGTGCCCGCCTGGACCAGGAGGTGCCGGCCGCCGGACATCGCCAGGTCGACCGCCTCCGCCATCGTCTGCTGGCCGGGGCGGGGCGAGCCCCCGACGGCGGAGACCGCGGCATCCATCAGGTCCGACAGCGGGACGTCGGCCGCCGCCGGGGCGACGGGATGCTCGGGTGCGGAGGTCATCGGATCAGCGTATCCGCGCGGGCACCGGGACCCGCCGAGGCGCACCCCGGTGTGCCCGATCTCCCGCCGCTCCGGGACCCCCGCGGCACCGCGGCCTCAGGACGAGGTGCGCATCTCCGCGGCGAGGGTCTCGTCCACGAGCGCGTGCACGCGGGTGCCCTCCATGAGGTGCTCCTCGGCGAGGACCTCCCCGGTGGTGTGGGCTCGCGAGACGAGGTCGCCGCGGGAGTACGGCACGACCACGTCGACCTCGACCGCGGGGCGGGGCAGGCGCTCGGCGATCAGCTCGCGCAGCTCCTCGATCCCCTCCCCCGTGCGGGCGGAGACCACGGCGCTGACCTCGACCTGGCTGCGCAGGCGCGCGATGGTCTCGGGCGCGGCGAGATCGGCCTTGTTCAGCACGACGATCTCGGGGACGTCGAAGCCCTCGATCTCGCCGAGCACGGTGCGGACCGCGGTGACCTGCCCCTCGGGGTCGGGATGGGAGGCGTCCACGACGTGCAGGAGCAGGTCCGAGTCGCCCACCTCCTCGAGCGTCGAGCGGAACGCCTCGACCAGCTGCGTGGGCAGGTGGCGCACGAAGCCGACGGTGTCGGCGAAGGTGAACTCGCGCCCGTCCGGGGTGGTGGCGCGGCGGACGGTCGGGTCCAGGGTCGCGAACAGCGCGTTCTCGACCAGCACCCCGGCGCCGGTGAGCCGGTTCAGCAGGGAGGACTTCCCGGCGTTGGTGTAGCCGGCGATCGCGACGGCCGGCACCTGGTGGCGGCGACGGTCGGCGCGCTGCGCCTCGCGTCCGGGGGCCATGAGCCGGATCTCGCGGCGCAGCTTCGCCATCCGGTCACGGATGCGACGGCGGTCCAGCTCGATCTTCGTCTCGCCCGGGCCGCGAGAGCCCATGCCGGCCCCGGCGCCGCCCACCTGGCCGCCGGCCTGACGGGACATGGACTCGCCCCAGCCGCGCAGACGCGGCAGGAGGTACTCGAGCTGGGCGAGCTCGACCTGGGCCTTGCCCTCCCTGGACTTCGCGTGCTGGGCGAAGATGTCCAGGATCAGGGCGGTGCGGTCGATGACCTTGACCTTGACGATGTCCTCGAGGGCGCGGCGCTGGCCTGGAGCGAGCTCGCCGTCGGCGATCACGGTGTCCGCCCCGGACTCGGCGACGATGTCAGCGAGCTCGGCGGCCTTGCCCTTGCCCAGGAAGGTCGCGGGGTCGGGGTGGGCACGGCGCTGGAGGATCCCGTCGAGCACCTCGGAGCCGGCGGTCTCGGCGAGCGCGGCGAGCTCGCGCAGGCTCGTCTCGGCCTCGTCGGCGTTGCCGCTGGTGTACAGGCCCGCGAGGACCACGCGCTCCAGGCGCAGCTGGCGGTACTCGACCTCGGAGACGTCCTCGAGCTCGGTGGAGAGCCCGGCGACGCGGCGCAGCGCCTGGCGGTCGGCGAGGTCGTACTGCTCGCCGTCGGCCTCCGAGGAGAAGGTGGTGGCCTGGACGGAGGCGTCGCCGCGGGAGAGGATCCGCTCGGTGAGCGGGTCGCGACGGGGGCCGACGGGTGCGGGGTCCTCCGCTGCGGGAGAGTGCTCGACGGCCCCGGTCCTTCCCGTGCTGGTCCCGTCGACGTCGAGGTCGGAATCGGGTTCGGGATGGAAGGCGATGGGCACGATCGGGGCACTCCTCTGGGTCGGGTGAAGGGGTCGTCTCAGAATCCCACGTCCCGTCGGCCGGGTCGAGGGATTTTGCGCTGGGCGGAGCCGGATCACGGTCGGATCACGCCCCCGTGCTCAGGGACGCCCAGTATCAGGGCACGAGCCGCGCCGTGCGTCGCCGTGAAGGGCCGGGGCTCCGTATCCTGCGGGGGTGGACGAGCACTACTTCACCGTGAACCCCTCCGCCCCGGACCGTCGATTCCCGCTGCCCGTGCGTCTGGCGGGGAGGGACCTGGAGCTCGTCTCCTCCTCCGCCGTGTTCAGCGGGCACGGGCTCGACAAGGCGACGGCGGTGCTGCTGGACCGGCTCGACGAGGTCGCGGAGCCCCCGGAGGGCGGGACGCTCGTGGACCTCGGCTGCGGCTGGGGGCCGATCGCCCTGACGGCGGCGCTGCTGCATCCCGGGGTCGAGGTGTGGGCGGTGGACGTCAGCGAGCGCGCCCGCGAGCTCACCGCCGAGAACGCGCGCCGCGCGGGCGTGGAGAACCTGCGGGTTCTCGCGCCGGAGGAGATCCCCGGGGATCTCGCCGTGGACACCCTGTGGTCGAACCCGCCGATCCGCATCGGGAAGCCGGCGCTGCACGAGCTCCTGCGCGAGTGGACGGCGCGTCTGCGGCCGACGGGCACCGCCGCGCTGGTGGTGGGGAAGAACCTCGGCGCCGACCCGCTCGCGCGCTGGCTCGGCGAGCTCCTGCCCGCGCGGGAGGTCGGCAAGGCGGCGAGCGCGAAGGGCTTCCGGGTGCTGGAGATCGGGCCCGAGAGCTGACGGGGCGGCGGCAGCGCACCCGCTCCGCCGTCGCGCTCCGGCGACCAGAGCTCAGCCGCTCAGACGGCCGGTCCGCCGGCGCTCAGCCGCTCAGGCGCTCAGCAGGGTCGTCCCGTCGGCGACCAGCTGGGCGGGGCCGCTGAGCGTGACCTCCCCCTCCTCGGTCCAGCCCACCTCGAGCCGCCCTCCGGGCACGTCCACCGTCCACGGCGTGCGGGATTCGTCCCCGGCGCGCAGCGCCGCGGCGACCGCGACGGCGGCGACGCCGGTGCCGCAGGAGCGGGTCTCCCCCACCCCGCGCTCGTGGACGCGCATCGCGATGTGGTGCGGACCGCGCTCGCTGACCAGCTCGATGTTCGCCCCCTCCGCGGGCTCCGGGTCCAGGGCGGGTCGGCGTGAGAGGTCGAGGCCGTCGAGGTCCACGTCCGCGGGCAGGAAGGCGACCGCGTGGGGGTTGCCCATGTCGACGTCGGTCGCGTCCAGGCGCAGCCCGGCGATCTCGACCGCGCGCGCCTCCGGGAGCGTGCGGGAAGCGCCCATGCCGACGCGCACCTGCCAGGGCGCCCCGGGGCCCGTCGGCCGCTCGAGGATCTTGACGGCGCGCACGCCGGCGCGGGTGAGGATCGCGAAGCGGTCCTCGCGCACGTGCCCGGCGCGCTGGAGGTGCGCGGCCAGGACACGGACCCCGTTGCCGCACATCTCCGCGATCGAGCCGTCGGCGTTGCGGTAGTCCATGAACCATTCGGGGGCGTCGGCAGGGGCGTCGATCCCGGCGGCGCGGGAGCGGACGGCGCGGATCACGCCGTCGCCGCCGATCCCGGCACGACGGTCGGCGAGCGCGGCGACGCGGGCGGCGTCCAGCTCGAGCCGGCCGTCGGGGTCGTCGAGGATCACGAAGTCGTTCTCGGTGCCGTGGCCCTTGGTGAAGTCGAGGGGTGCGCTCATGGCGGAAGCCTACGGCCGGGCGTCGCCGGCCGCTGTGTCCTGCGCCTCGAGGACGGCGAGCGCCCGCGTAAGGAGGGGGGCGCCGTCCGCGTGCTCGTCCGCGTCGAGCCAGTGCACCCGCGCATCGCGGCGGAACCAGGTGTCCTGCTTGCGGACCAGTCTGCGGGTGCCGGTGACGGTGTCCTGGATCGCCTGGGCGCAGTCGAGGGTGCCGTCGAGCACGGCCAGGCCCTGCTCGTAGCCGATCGCCCGGCGTGCGGTGAGGCCGCGGTCCAGTCCCTTCTCCCGCAGCGCGCGGATCTCCTCGAGCAGGCCGGCCTCGACCATGCGGTCCACGCGCACGGCGATCCGTTCGTGGAGCAGGGCGCGGTCGCGGCGCAGCCCGATCTGCACGGTGGAGGCGTCGGCGTACAGGGGGCGGGGCAGGAAGGCGGTGAAGGGTCGCCCGGTGAGGGCGCCGACCTCGAGGGCGCGCACGATCCGGCGCGCGTCGCGGGGGCCGATGATCCCGGCGGCCTCGGGGTCGCTCGCGGCGAGCTCGCGGTGCAGCACCTCCGTCCCCTCCTGCGCGATGCGCTGCTCGAGGCGCTCGCGCAGGGCGGCGTCGGTGGGCGGGAACTCGATGTCGTCGAGCACGGCGCGCACGTACAGCCCGGAGCCGCCGACCAGGATCGGGGTCCTGCCCCGGGACCGGATCGCGGCGATGGCCTCGCGCGCGTCGCGCTGATAGGCGGAGACGCTGGCCTCCTCGGTGACCTCGAGGACGTCCAGCAGGTGATGGGGCACCCCGGCGCGCTCCTCGAGGGTGACCTTCGCGGTGCCGATGTCCATGCCGCGGTACAGCTGGAGGGCGTCGGCGTTGATCACCTCGCCGTCGAGCTGCCGGGCCAGGGCGATCGCGAGGTCCGACTTCCCCGTCGCGGTCGCGCCCACCACGGCGATCAGCGGAGTGTCCGCCGAGGCGGGGGCGGGGTCCTGCGCGCTGTGCTCCACAGCCCGCACTGTAGTCGTGTGGGAGGTGTCACCGGGCTCCCCGGGGCACGGGCCCTGCCCTGTTCCCCGGTGGAGGGAGTAGGGTGATCGGCGATCCTGGCACGGACACGCCTGCCAGGCCCTACGTCCAACGCCCGAGGTGGGAAGTGACTGCACCGAACGAGTCCCCTGTCAGGACGGACTCGGCCACTGGTCTGGCCCCTGTGACCATGGCGAGGCTCGAGGAGAGCCTCACCCGCCATGGCTATGCCTTCGTCGAGGACGATGAGCACGCGGAGATCGTCCGCGCACGCTTCGACGACTACCGCTTCCAGTTCATGCTCACCGGAGAGGATCTCGGCGTGCTGCAGACCCGCGGCCGCTGGAGCCATTCGGTGGACGTCTCGCGCAAGGTCGAGATGGTCAAGCTCTGCAACGAGTGGAACATGAACCGCATCTGGCCGAAGGTCTACGTGCGCCGCGAGTCCGAGGGTCTCCTCGGCGTGTACGGCGAACTGGCCGCGGACTTCCGCGCCGGCGCCCTCGACTCCCAGATCGACAGCGCGGTCAAGTGCGGGCTCAGCACCGTGATCGCCTTCTTCCACAGTCTGGAGGAGCGCCTCGGCGCCGAGCTCGACGACCTCGACACCTGAGGTCCGCCTCCTGCGCAGCACGAGCCGGGGCCCTCGCGATCGCTCGCGAGGGCCCCGGCTCGTCCGCGTGCGCAGGCCGCGACCGACGGGCAGGTCGGGCGTCGGCCGCGGCCGACGGCGGGGCCTCCCGCCGACGGCTCAGCCGCGGCGCAGGCTCGGCATCCCGAGGGTGACCGGGCCGGCCGGCGTCGCTCCCCCGTGGCCGGTGCCGCAGGAGCCGCCCGCGTCCAGGCCCTGCACGCCCGCCTCCCAGGCGTCGCCGGAGCGGGTGCGGCGCACCGAGAAGCGCGGGTCCCCCGCGCGCAGGGGCGCGCCCGCCTCGAGGGCGCTGTCGGCGATGAGGTAGTGCGGCGCGGCATGGGTGACCGTGGCGGTGACCAGGTCGCCGGGGCGGGGCCGCTGCACCTCGGGCAGGTCCGCCGGCAGGGAGAAGTGCACCAGGCGGTGGTCACGGGCGCGGCCGGAGAGGCGGCGGGTCTCGGCGTCGCGATCCCCCTCGCCCTCGGCGACGAGGATCTCGACGCTGCGGCCCTCCTGTGCGAGGTTCTCCTCGTGGGCGATGCGGTCCTGGAGGGCGACGAGCCGCTCGAACCGCTCCTGCACGACCTCCTTGGGGACCTGGTCCTCCATGGTCGCCGCGGGGGTGCCGGGACGGATGGAGTACTGGAAGGTGAAGGCGCTGGAGAAGCGGGAGGCCTCGACCACCTCGAGGGTGCGCTGGAAGTCGTCCTCGGTCTCGCCGGGGAAGCCGACGATGATGTCGGTGGTGATCGCGGCCTCGGGGATCCGCTCCCGGACCCGGTCCAGGATGCCGAGGAACTTCTTGGAGCGGTAGGAGCGCTTCATGCGGCGCAGCACGTCGTCGGAGCCGGACTGCAGCGGCATGTGCAGCTGGGGCATGACGTTGTCCGTCTCGGCCATCGCGTCGATGACGTCGTCGGTGAACATCGCAGGGTGCGGGGAGGTGAAGCGCACGCGCTCCAGCCCTTCGACGTCGCCGCAGGCCCGCAGCAGCTTCGCGAAGGCGCCCCGGTCCCCGAACTCCACGCCGTAGGAGTTCACGTTCTGGCCCAGCAGCGTCACCTCGATCGCGCCGGAGTCGACCACGTCGCGCACCTCGGCGAGGACGTCGCCGGGGCGGCGGTCCTTCTCCTTGCCGCGCAGAGAGGGGACGATGCAGAAGGTGCACGTGTTGTTGCAGCCCACGGAGATCGACACCCACGCCGCGTAGGCGGACTCGCGCCGGGTGGGCAGCGTCGAGGGGAAGACGTCCAGGGACTCGAGGATCTCGACCTGCGCCTCGGCGTTGTGGCGGGCGCGGTCCAGTAGCACCGGCAGCGAGCCGATGTTGTGGGTGCCGAAGACGACGTCGACCCACGGGGCGCGCTCGACGATCGCGGCGCGGTCCTTCTGCGCGAGGCAGCCGCCGACGGCGATCTGCATCCCCGGGTTCGCGTCCTTGCCGGGGCGGAGCCCGCCGAGGGTGCCGTAGAGCTTGTTGTCCGCGTTCTCCCGGACCGCGCAGGTGTTGAACACGATCACGTCGACCTCGCCGCGGCGCGGATCGGCGTCCTTCGGCGCGGCGCTGTAGCCGGAGTCCTCGAGCATGCCGGTGAGGCGCTCGGAGTCGTGCACGTTCATCTGGCAGCCGAAGGTGCGCACCTGGTAGGTGCCGCGCTGCGGGGCGGGGGCGGTGAGAGACATAGTGGTCCCAGGGTACGGCGCTCGGGGCGGGCGGGCCCTCAGGTCACAGGGCGGAAACGATCACCGCGAAGTGACCGTCCCCCCTCCGGATCCACCTAAGGTGATCATGACCTGCGGGGAGGCCGACGAGACACAGCTGTCCGCCCGGTGCTCGTTCCCCGGTGACGACCTTGACGAGGAGTAGACATGCGAATGCGACGACGCAGCTTTGCCGCCCTGGGCGCTTCGATCCTGGGAGCCGGTGTGCTCGCCGCCTGCGGCGACGACGGCGGGAGCGGCGGGGGCGAGGGCGGTGCGCCCGCAGAGGGCGGCGAGGGCGACTTCGTCACCGACCTGACCTTCGGCACCGGCGGCACCGCCGGCGTGTACTACCCGCTCGGGGGCGAGTACGCGAGCATCTACCAGGACAACATCGAGGGGATCACCGTCAACTACACCGACTCCGGCGCCTCGGTGGAGAACATCGGGATGATCTTCCAGCAGGAGTGGCAGCTCGGGATCGCGCAGTCCGACACCGCGAACGCCGCGGTCACCGGCTCCGCCGACTTCGAAGGGGCGCAGGTCGACAACCTGGGCTGGATCGCCGCGCTCTACCCGGAGGCCGCGCACATGGTGACGCTGACCGAGGCCGGTTTCACGTCCGTGGCGGACCTCAAGGGCAAGCGCATCGCCGTGGGCGACGTCGGCTCCGGCACCCGTGCGGTCTCCGACGCGATCCTCGCCGCCTATGGGATCGCCGACGGCGACTACGAGCCCTTCGAGCAGGACTTCTCCAGCTCGCTGGACCTCCTGCGCGACGGCAACATCGACGCCTCGATCTTCGTGGTGGGCACCCCGACCGGCTCGCTCGGCGACCTCTCCGCCACCAACGACGTCACGCTGCTCTCGCTCGACGAGGACACGGCGCAGGAGATCGCCGACGGCTCCCTGTACGAGGTCTACACGATCGAGCCCGGCGCCTACGAGTTCGTCACCGAGCCGCTGACCACGCTGTCCGTCGCCGCGGCCCTGGTCGCGTCGACCACGCAGGTCAGCCCCGAGGTGGCCTACGAGATCACGGCGGCGACCTTCGAGTTCGCCGATCAGATCACTCTCCCGCAGAGCGAGCTGATCACACACGACTACGCCCTGTTCGGCCAGGGGGACGTCCCCTTCCACCCCGGCGCCGAGAAGTACTACCAGGAGCAGGGGCTCCTCTGAGATGAGCACTGCCGACACGCCGTCCGCTCCTCAGCCCGCGGACTCCGCGCTCGACGCACCGCTCGATGCGGAGTCCGTGAAGGAGGCCGAGGAGCAGACGGAGGATCTGCTGAGGGAGCACGACAGCGCGAGCCGCTTTCGCACCGGGCTCGGGTCCTGGGTGTGGATCGTGGGCGGTCTCTCGATCGCGCTGACGCTGTTCCACCTCTACACCGGGGTCTTCGGATCGCGCCCCTCCCTCATCCAGGGCGCGATCCATCTCGGCGGCGCGACCTCCATCATCTTCCTGCTCTACCCGATCAACAGGCGTGTGAGCCTGACCGACGGGGTGCCCTGGTACGACGCCGTCCTGGCGATCCTCTCCCTCGGCGCGAACCTGTACATCGTCGTCGAGTACCGGCACCTGACCAGCAACCTGGTGCAGATCATGGGGTTCCGGGAGGTCGACTACATCGTCGCCGCCCTGGGGATCCTGCTGGTCCTGGAGGCCACGAGGCGCTGCGTGGGGCTGCCGATCGTGATCATCGCGTCCCTCGCGATCGCGTACTCGATCTTCGTGTACGGGATGAGCTGGCAGAACTACGCGGTCGGCACGTTCTTCACAGCGCGCTCGGGCGTGTTCGGCACCCCGATCCAGGTCTCCTCGACCTTCATCTTCCTGTTCCTGCTGTTCGCGGTGGTGCTGATCCGCACGAACATCGGCGCCTTCTTCAACGACCTCGCGTTCCGCGTCGCGGGGCGCTTCACCGGCGGTCCGGCCAAGGCCGCGGTCGCCGCCAGCGGTCTGCAGGGCATGATCTCCGGATCCTCGGTCGCCAACACGGTGGCCTCGGGGTCCTTCACGATCCCGATCATGAAGAAAGCCGGGTTCAAGCCGCACGTCGCCGGGGCCACCGAGGCCACCGCGTCCACCGGAGGCCAGTTCATGCCGCCGATCATGGGCGCGGCCGCGTTCATCATGGCGGAGTACACCGGCGTGCCCTATGCGGAGATCATCGTCATCGCGATCATCCCCGCGCTGCTGTACTTCCTCGGCGTCATGCTCTCTGTCCACTTCGATGCCAAGCGCAACGGGCTCGGCGGTCTGCCCGCGTCGATGCTCCCGTCCTGGACGTCGCTTGCGAAACGAGCGGACCTGATCATTCCGCTGGTGATCATCGTGTGGATGATGCTGGACGGCTTCTCCCCGGCCCGTGCGGCGCTGTGGGGCATCGGCGCGGCCTTCGTGCTGAGTTTCCTGAGGAAGTCGACCAGGCTGGGCTTCGTCGGGATCGTGAAGATGCTGGAGGCGGGCGCTCGCACTGCACTGCCGGTGATCGCCGCCTGCGCCACGGCGGGAATCGTCGCCGGCACCGTGACCAGCACGGGGCTGGGCAGCCGCCTCGGCGGTTCGATCATCGACATCGCCCAGGGCAGCTTCCTGCTGGTGCTGCTGATGACGATGATCGTCTGCGTGATCCTGGGCATGGGTCTGCCGACGACGGCGAACTACGTGGTCACCGCGACCATCGCGGCGCCGATCCTGATCAACAACTTCGAGGTGCCGGTGATCGCGGCGCACATGTTCGTGTTCTTCTTCGGCATCCTCGCCGACATCACTCCGCCGGTGTGCCTCGCGGCCTATGCCGGTGCAGGGATCGCAGGTGCGAATCCGATGAGGACGGGGGTCACGGCGGTCAAGCTGGCGATCGCGGCGTTCCTGATCCCCTTCGTGTTCGTCCTGGAGCCGTCCCTGCTGCTCCAGGGAACGATCACCGAGCTGATCCCGGCGCTGGCCACCCTGGTCCTGGGGATGATGGTGATCGCGGCCGGGCTCGCGGGGTACTTCTTCGGGCGGACCAGCGCCCTGGAGCGGGCTCTGCTCCTCATCGGCGGCGTGCTGATGGTCTATCCGCACGTGGTCGTCTCCTTGGCGGGCCTCGTGCTCGCGGTGATCGCCGTGGTCCTGCAGCTCATCAGGCGCCGCGGATCCCGCGGTGACAGCCCCGCAGTGGCTGAGCGGGAGGACGCCTCCGACGGGGCGGCCTCGACGGGCTGAGCCGGGCTGAGCCGGGCCCACGTCCTGAGCAGGCGGGCGCCGTACGGCGCCCGCCTGCTCAGGCGGCGGGGTCCTCGGCGGCGGCGCGCAGCTCCCCCGCGATCACGTGGACGGCCAGATCACCGGGATAGCCCTTGCGGGTCAGGAGCGCATCGAGCCGGCGGGAGAGCCGGCGGCGGTGGCTGCCGTCGCGCTCCTCGCGCAGCCGTTCCCGGTCGCGGTGGTCGATGCGGGAGCGGACCAGCTCGCGGCAGCGCTGCTCCTCGTCGGTCTGCCCGTCCGAGAGGGCGGCCTCGATCAGCTCGGCGTCGACGCGCCGGGCCTCGAGCTCGCGGCGCAGCGCCTCGTCGCCGAGCGCGCGCAGGGAGCGACGCTGCTGGACCCAGTCGTGGGCGAAGGCGGCGTCGTCGATCAGGCCGGCGCGGGCGATCCGGGCCATCGCCTCATGGGCGACGTCCGCGGGCACCTCCCGCTCGGCGAGGCGGCCGCGCATCTCGCCCTCGGAGCGGCGCCGCGTGGACAGCAGACGCATCAGGTAGCGGCACTCGTGCACGACCGCCTTCTCGCGGGCGCGCTGCTCCTCGCTCTCCTCGGGACGGGGCCGCTCGAGGATCTCGCGGGTGCGCGCGGCGAGCTGCTCGGTCACCTGCTGCGCAGGGTGCGGGCGCCGGGCGGGGGCCTCCCCCTCCGGGGAGCTCGAGCCCCGGGAGCGAGGCACGGACCGGGCAGCGTGCGGGGCCGCGCCCGCGGACCGTGCGGGGACGCCGGCGGCGCCGACGACCTGCTGGTCGCCGGCGCCGCCGGGGTGATGCCGAGGAGTCATCGCTCAGATGGTGGCGGGGACGTCCTCGTCGAGGAACTCGTCCTCGCCCAGCACGTCCTCGGCCCCGATCTCCGTCTCGGGCGCCGCCTGCTCCGCGGCGTACTTCCCGACCCCGAGGGTGCGCAGGATCTTCTCCTCGATCTCCGCCGCGAGATCGGGGTTGTCCTTGAGGAACTGGCGCGAGTTCTCCTTGCCCTGCCCCAGCTGGTCGCCCTCGTAGGTGAACCAGGCACCGGACTTGCGCACCACTCCGTGCTCCACGCCGAGGTCGATCAGGCCGCCTTCGCGGGAGATGCCCTCGCCGTAGAGGATGTCGAACTCGGCCTGCTTGAAGGGCGGGGCCATCTTGTTCTTGACGACCTTGACGCGGGTGCGGTTGCCGACGGCGTCGGAGCCGGACTTCAGGGTCTCGATGCGGCGGATGTCCATGCGGACCGAGGCGTAGAACTTCAGCGCCTTGCCGCCGGTGGTGGTCTCGGGGCTGCCGAAGAAGACGCCGATCTTCTCGCGCAGCTGGTTGATGAAGATCGCGGTGGTGCCCGAGGAGGACAGCGCGCCGGTGAGCTTGCGCAGCGCCTGCGACATGAGACGGGCCTGGAGGCCGACGTGGGAGTCGCCCATCTCGCCCTCGATCTCGGCCTTGGGCACGAGCGCGGCGACGGAGTCGACCACGACGATGTCCAGCGCGCCGGAGCGGATCAGCATGTCGGTGATCTCGAGAGCCTGCTCGCCGGTGTCCGGCTGGGAGACCAGCAGGGCGTCGGTGTCCACGCCGAGCTTCTTGGCGTACTCGGGGTCCAGCGCGTGCTCGGCGTCGATGAACGCGGCGATGCCGCCGTTGCGCTGCGCGTTGGCGACCGCGTGGAGGGCGACGGTGGTCTTGCCCGAGGACTCCGGACCGTAGATCTCGACGATGCGGCCGCGGGGCAGGCCGCCGACGCCGAGGGCGGCGTCCAGCGCGACCGAGCCGGTGGGGATGACCTCGACGGGCGGGCGGGTGTCGTCGCCGAGCCGCATGATCGATCCCTTGCCGAACTGGCGGTCGATCTGGGCGAGGGCGTTGTCGAGGGAGGAGCCGCGATCCTTCGCGGTGGACTTGGGGGCGGACTTCGATGCAGCCATGGGGTGTTCCTTCCTGAGGGCCGGGTGAGCCGACGTGGTGACCTTGCGGCCACAGTAGGCGCCGACCCCGACATTCGCCGCTGCCCCGCAGCCCCTGTGGATGACGGGGCAGTGGGGAGGAGAGGTGCTGAGGCGGGCACGATGCCCGGGGACCGACGAACACAGACTACCGAACAGACGTTCGAACTCAAGTCGGTCGCGGGCGTGTCGCGCCGTGTGCTCCGCAGCGATCCTCGGGGCCCGCGGCGGCGCCGGCCCCAGCTGGATGTCAGCGTCGTCGCTGCTCGACGGGGATCTCCCAGCGGGCGGACTCGGGGACCTCCATCGCCTCGCACAGCGCGGTCCACACCGCACGCACGGCGACCCCGTGCTCGAGGGCCTCGGCGGCGGTCAGGCCGCCGACCTCCTCGAGCACGAGGTCGTGGGTGTAGGTGCGGGCCAGCGCGGGGCCGAACACGTGATCGGCCAGCTCCGCGAACTCGCTGCGCCGCACCTCAGCTGGCGCCGACCAGCGGCGCGGTGCCGTCGGCGAGGCCCTCGGGGACGGTGTCCGGGATCGTCACGCGCTCGGCGACCGCGATGCGGTCGGAGACCTCGCGCAGCACGAAGGACAGCGGGAGACCGAGGGCGTCGGTCACGGAGACGAGCAGCTCGCTGGAGGCCTCCTTCTGCCCGCGCTCGATCTCGCTGAGATAGCCCAGCGAGACGCGCGCGTCGGAGGACACCTGCCGCAGCGTGCGGCCCTGGGCACGGCGCGCATCGCGCAGCACGTCCCCCAGCTCCTGACGGAACAGGATCATGGACCTTCCTCCCTTCCTCTGACTCTGGATGAACTTCTCATGCACCTCTGGGATGCGGTACGTCGTCGTCATCACGTGGAGCCCAACGCGTCCTCCCGCGAGAGTGTTCCCCAGAGTGTAGTGGGCCACGTCCGAGGGTTCGCTGGAGATGTGCACGGTGGACGTCGGGGAGGAGAGGACCGCGTCGTCCCCGGCTGATCAGGACTCGGACGGATCGGCGAGCTCGGCGGCGAGCTCGGCGAGGGCCTCCTGGACGGCGAGGGCCCGGATCTCGGCTCTCCCGCCGCTGAGACGGACCTCACGGGTGCGGGCAGGACCGCCGCGTCGGGCGATCCCGAGGTGCACCGTGCCCTCCGGCACACCTCGCGCGTCGGGGCCGGGGCCGGCCACTCCGGTCGTGGAGACGGCGAGGTCGGCGTCGTACAGCCGCTGCGCGCCCTCGGCCATCGCGGCGGCGACCTCCGCGGTCACCGCGCCGGTGCGCTCGAGCAGCCCGGCGTCCACGCCGAGCACTCGGGTCTTCGCCGCGTAGGAGTAGCAGGCCGCTCCCCCGGCGACGACGTCGCTCGCCCCGGGCACGTCGACCAGTCGGGCCACGACCGCGCCGGCCGTGAGCGACTCGGCGGTCGCGAGCGACCAGCCGCGCTCGCGTGCCGCGTCGATCACCGCGGCGGGGGTCCCGCTCACGCCTGCCCGGTTCCCGCCGAGAGCGCCTCGCGGCGCAGGCGCAGGCCGTCCTTGAGGTTCACCAGGCCGGACCACACGGTCAGCACCACGGCCAGCAGCACCAGGGCCAGGCCGATCCAGCGCGCCGGGGACCACCACAGCTCGAAGGGGATGAGGCAGAAGGTGATCGCGATGGACTGCACCATCGTCTTCGCCTTGCCGGCCATGTTCGCCGGCAGCGCCCCGTACTTCAGGATGGTGAAGCGCATGACGGTGATGCCGATCTCGCGCACCAGGATCAGCACGGTCATCCACCAGGGGACGTACTCCCACACTGAGAGCATGATCAGCGCCGCGCCGGTGATCGCCTTGTCCGCGATCGGGTCCATGATCTTGCCGAAGTCGGTGATCAGGTTGCGGCTGCGGGCGAGGTGCCCGTCGACGAAGTCGGTGATCATCGCCAGGACGAACACCGCGGCGACGAGCAGTCGGCCCGGCACGGTGTCCGGGTAGAGGATCGCGAGCACCACCAGCAGCGGCACCATGACGCAGCGCAGCATGGTGAGGATGTTGGCGATGTTCCACAGCGGGACCTCGGCCTCGGGCTTCGTGGTCATCGGTGCTCCTGGGGTTCGGCGGGACGGGATACGAGGGAAGGACGGGGGTGGGACGCTCAGCGGCCGGTGAGGCTCCAGGCGTCCTCGCTCTCCTCGTCGTCCTCGTCGTAGTAGTCGACGGCGGGCTCGGTGCCGTCGTCGGCGAGCGGGTCGCTGCCGTACCGGTCGGCGCTCCCCTCGCCGACGGGCTCGGTCGGCTCGGGCTCGAGGTCCACGGCCTGGTCGGCGCCGTAGGGCTCGTCGCCCTCCCCGCTCGGGGCCTCCTCCCCGCGGATGCGGGCGATCGCGGTGCCGAGCTCGTCGGGGTGGACGAGCACGTCGCGGGCCTTGGATCCCTCGGAAGGGCCGACGATCTCGCGGGACTCGAGCAGGTCCATCAGCCGGCCCGCCTTCGCGAAGCCGACGCGCAGCTTGCGCTGCAGCATGGAGGTCGAGCCGAACTGCGTGGTGACCACGAGCTCCGCGGCCTGCAGCAGCACCTCGAGATCGTCGCCGATGTCGTCGTCGATCTGCTTCTTCTCCGCGACGACGGTGACGTCCTCGCGGTAGTTCGGCGTCATCTGCGTCTTGACGTGGTCGACGACCTTGTGGATCTCCGACTCGTTGACCCAGGCGCCCTGGACGCGCATCGGCTTCGCCTTGCCCATCGGGTGGAACAGGGCGTCGCCCTGGCCGATGAGCTTCTCCGCGCCGGGCGTGTCGAGGATGACGCGGGAGTCCTGCAGGGAGGAGGTCGAGAAGGCGAGCCGGCTGGGCACGTTCGCCTTGATGATGCCGGTGACGACGTCGACCGACGGGCGCTGCGTGGCGAGGATCAGGTGGATCCCCGCGGCACGGGCGAGCTGGGTGATGCGCTGGATCGAGGCCTCGACGTCGCGGGGGGCGACCATCATGAGGTCCGCGAGCTCGTCGACGACCACCAGCAGGTACGGGTAGGGGGCCAGGCGCCGCTCGCTGCCGGCGGGGACCTGCACCTCCCCGGCGCGCACGGCCTTGTTGAAGTCGTCGATGTGCTTGAACCCGAAGGCGGCGAGGTCGTCGTAGCGGGCGTCCATCTCCTTGACGACCCACTCGAGCGCCTCGGCGGCCTTCTTCGGGTTGGTGATGATCGGGGTGATCAGGTGCGGGATGCCCTCGTAGATGGTGAGCTCCACGCGCTTGGGATCCACCAGCACCATCCGCACCTCCTCCGGGGTGGCGCGCATGAGGATCGAGGTGATCATCGAGTTGACGAAGCTCGACTTGCCGGCGCCGGTGGCGCCCGCGACCAGCAGGTGAGGCATCTTGGCGAGGTTCGCGACGACGTAGCCGCCCTCGACGTCCTTGCCCACGCCCATCACCAGCGGGTGCTCGTTGCGGCGGGCGACCTGGCTGCGCAGCACGTCGCCGAGCGCGACGGTCTCGCGGTCGGTGTTGGGGATCTCGATGCCGATCGCCTTCTTGCCGGGGATCGGCGAGAGGATGCGCACGTCCGAGCTCGCGACCGCGTAGGCGATGTTCTTGTCCAGCGCCGTGACCTTCTCGACCTTGGTGCCGGGCTCGAGCTCGACCTCGTAACGGGTGACCGTCGGGCCGCGGGAGAAGCCCACCACCTCGGCGGCGACCTTGAACTGCTCGAAGACTTCCTCGAGCGCCCTGACCACCTGATCGTTGGCCTCGGAGCGGGACTTGTGCGGGGGGCCCTCGAGCAGGAAGGAGGACTCCGGGAGGGTGTAGACCACGTCGCCGGCGAGCTCGAGCTGCTCGCCCGCGCGGGGCAGGTCGCCCATCGGCGGATGCACCAGCTCCGCGGCGTCCTCGGTCTTCTCCGGGGCCGCCGCCGCGGCGGCCGGCACCTTCTTCGCGGGCACGGGCGTGGTGCGGTCCCCGCCGCGGGCCCCCTTGGCGGGCAGCGCCGCGGTGGGCGCCTCGTCGCCGGTGGGGAAGGTCTTGGCGCGCTGGTTCTCGTCCTCGACCACGTCGAAGACCTCGGTCGCGACCTCCGGGGCGCCGCGGCGCGGGCCGGCGGGACCGGCCTTCGCGGACTTCGCGCCCTTGCCGGCGCGACCAGGCTTCTTCGCGCCGGGTCGGCCCTCCTCGGCCACGCCCTGCTCGAAGGCCTCGTCGCCGGCGTAGCCGAACGCCTCGTGGTCCCGCTCGGCCTCCGCGGCCTCCGCCTTCTCCTTGCGGGTGCGGCGACGGGGGCGGGCGGCGGGCTGGGCCGCGGTCTCCTGCTCGTGCACGGCCGGGTCGACGCGGCGCGGGCGCAGGCCGAAGGCGATGCGCTCCTCGTCCTCCTCCTCGCTGCGGCCGACCATCACGTCGTACACGCCGCGCAGACGGGAGGGGATCGACTCGACCGGAGTCGCGGTGAGCACGAGGATGCCGAAGGCGATCAGGGCGGAGTGGATGATCACGACGGCCAGCGGCGGCAGCAGCGCCTCGAGCGGCGCGGCCGCGAGATAGCCGAGCACGCCGCCGCCGCGGGCGAGGGCGTCGATGCCGTCGGCCGGGGCGGGCAGGCGCGCCGAGACCGAGGCGATGGCGGAGATCGCGGTGAGCAGCACGGCGATCCCGATCGAGATGCGGGTGTTGGCGCGCACCTGGTCGGGGCGGCGGAACATGCGCAGCGACCAGCCGGCGGCCAGCAGCGGGATCACCATGGAGGAGATCCCGAAGGTGCCGGCGACCACGGTGTGCACGGCGCCGAGCACGGGGCCGCTGGACTGCCACCACTCGACCACGGCGACGAGCACCGCGATGAGCATCAGGAACAGCGCGTAGCCGTCGCGCCGCTGCTCGGGCTCGACCTCCCAGCGCTGCACCCCGATGCCGCGGACCATGCCGCCGATCATGCGGGCGATCGCCAGATAGCCGGAGCGCACTGCGCGCACCGGCAGAGGGAGCGTCGAGGGGTCGTTCGCCGCGGCTCCGCGGGTCCGGGAGCTGCCGGAGGCCGAGGAGCGGGACGAGCCTTTCGACGCACGTGCGGGGGAAGACGTACGTGTCGCCATGGTCCCGATGGTACATTCCGGCCCCCGCTCGGCCCGGGAGGCGACCCGCGCGATCCGGTCTCGCGGGGCGCGGATCACGCCGCCGACAGGGGTTCCGCCCCCGGCGCGCGCCGCGGGCACGCGTCCGGCTCGCCGGGACGCGGGTGGCTCAGGCCTCGACGACCACCGGGATGATCATGGGGCGCCGGCGCAGCCGCTGGCCGACGTAGCGGCCGACGACCCGCCGCATGACCTGCTGCAGCTGGTAGGTGTCGCGGCGGTCGGCCTGGTCGGCGACCGCCTGCTCGAGGGCCTTGACGATGTCGGGCCGGAGCCGGTCGAAGACCGCGTCGTCCTCGGCGACGCCGCGGGCGTGGATCTCGGGTCCCGCGATCAGCGCCCCGGTCTCGGAGTTCACGACCGCGAACAGGGAGATGAACCCTTCATCGCCGAGGATGCGGCGGTCCTTGAGGTCCGCCTCGGAGATCTCGCCGACGCTCGAGCCGTCCACGTACACGTAGCCGTTGGGGATCTCCCCGACCACCTCGGCGATCCCGTCCTTGAGGTCCACGACCTGGCCGTCGCGGGCGAGGACCACGCGCTCGCGCGGCACGCCGGTGGCCTCGGCGATCCGGCCGTTGGCGATGAGATGGCGCACCTCGCCGTGGATCGGCATGACGTTCTGCGGCCGCACGATGTTGTAGCAGTACAGCAGCTCGCCCTCGCTGGCGTGCCCGGAGGTGTGGACCTTGGCGCTGCCCTTGTGGACCACCTCGGCGCCGAGCGCCATCAGCCCGTTGACCACGCGGAAGACCGCGTTCTCGTTGCCGGGGATGAGGGAGGAGGCGAGGATGACCACGTCGCCGGGGCCGACGGAGACGCGGTGGTCGCGGTTCGCGATCCGGCCCAGCGCCGCCATCGGCTCGCCCTGGCTGCCGGTGCACATCAGCACCACCTGCTCGTCGGGCAGGGAGTCGATGCGCTTGACGTCGACGAGCGTGTCCTCGGGGACGCGGAGATAGCCCATCTCCGCGGCGATGCCCATGTTCCGCACCATCGAGCGGCCCACGAAGGCGACCTTCCGCCCGTGCGCCGCGGCGGCGTCGAGCACCTGCTGGACGCGGTGGACGTGGCTGGAGAAGGACGCCACGACGATCTTCTGGCGTGCCCGGGCGAAGATCCCCTTCAGCACCGGACCGATCTCCTGCTCGCCGACGGTGAAGCCGGGGACCTCGGCGTTGGTGGAGTCGGTCATGAACAGGTCCACCCCGGCCTCGCCGAGGCGGGCGAAGGCGCGCAGGTCGGTGATCCGGCCGTCGAGCGGGAGCTGGTCCATCTTGAAGTCGCCGGTGTGCAGGACGGTCCCGGCGGGGGTGGAGACGTGCACCGCGAGCGCGTCGGGGATCGAGTGGTTCACGGCCACGAACTCGCACTCGAAGGGGCCGAAGCTCTCGGTCTGCCCCTCCGCGACGACGAGGGTGAAGGGACGGATGCGGTGCTCGCGCAGCTTCGCCTCGATGAAGGCGAGGGTCAGCTGGCTGCCCACCAGCGGGATGTCGGGCTTGCGCCGCAGCAGGTAGGGCACGGCGCCGATGTGGTCCTCGTGCCCGTGGGTGAGCACGATCGCGGCGACGTCGTCGAGCCGGTCCTCGAGCATGTCGAAGTCCGGCAGGATCAGGTCCACGCCGGGCTGGGACTCCTCGGGGAAGAGCACCCCGCAGTCGACGATCAGCAGGCGGCCCTCGTACTCGAGGACGGTCATGTTGCGGCCCACGTCGCCGAGGCCGCCCAGCGGCGTGATCCGCAGCGTGCCCGGGGCGAGCTCGGGCGGTGCGGGGAGACGGTCGGTGAAGGCGGCGGTCATCGGGGTCTCCTCGGCACTCGGGCGGATCGGATCAGAGCAGGCCGGCGGCGTCCAGCGCGGCGGAGAGCTCGCGCAGCTGGGTGGCGTCGGCGGGCAGGTGCGGCCCGCGCATCGCGGCGTGCGGCAGCACGCCCTGCAGGTGCAGCGCGGCCTTCGCGGCGACCGCGCCGGGCATCCGGTTCATGATCGCCTCGACCACGGGCACGAGCCGACGATGGGCCTCGAGGGCGGCGGGCAGGTCGGAGCGGTCCACCGCCTCGACCATCTCCCGCTCGATGTCGCCGGCGATCTGGCTGACCACGGAGACCATGCCGGCCGCGCCGAGCGTCAGCCAGGGCAGGTTCAGCGCGTCCTCGCCGGAGTAGTAGACGAGGTCGGTCTGCGCCATGACGAGGGAGGCCTGCTGGAGGTCGGCCTTGGCGTCCTTCACCGCGACGATGCGCGGGTTCTCCGCCAGGCGCAGCAGGGTCTCGAGCGCCAGCGGGATCCCGGCGCGGCCGGGGATGTCGTAGAGCATCACCGGCAGGTCGGTGGAGTCCGCGATCGCGGTGGTGTGCGAGACGACCCCGGCCTGCGAGGGCTTGGAGTAGTAGGGAGTGACCACGAGCAGCCCGTCGACGCCAACCTCGGCGTGCGCGCGGGCGAGGTCGATCGAGTGGGCGGTGTCGTAGGTGCCGACGCCGGCGACCACGGTCGCCTCGTCGCCGACGGCCTCGACCACGGCGCGGGCCAGGTCGATCTTCTCGACGTCGGTGAGGGTGGGCGCCTCCCCCGTCGTGCCGGAGACGACGACGAGGTCGTGGCCGTGCTCGACGACGTGGGCGGCGAGCGACTGGGCCGCGTCGAGGTCGACGCGGTGGCCGTCCGCGCTCAGCGGGGTGACCATCGCGGTCCCCACCGCGCCGAACGGTCGCGCAGGGCGCTGGTCGGTGCTGCTCATGGTCTCCTCCAGGGGAAGTGCTGCTGCCCGGATCCTAGTGCAGGGGCGGGCCGTGCCCCGTGCCGTCCCGGCACGCGGCGGGTCCGTCGGCGTCGTGCCCCGGCGGGCTCCGGCGGCGTGGCGGGCGGCGGCGGGGCGAGGGCCCGCCGCCGCGGCCTCCTCAGCGCCGGTCCGCGCCGCCGAGGTCGACGAGGATTGCCAGCGGCGTGCGCTGGCGGCCCTGGCCGAGGGGGTTGTCGGCGAAGGTCGCCTCGAGCACCTCGTTCGTGGTGGGCACGTCCGAGCCCAGCACGTTGCGGCCGATGTCGTTGGCGTCCATCACGACCGTGCCGACGAAGCCGTCGCGCAGCGCGGCGGAGATGTCCGCGCCGCGGATCGCGGCGGAGATCTGCGCGGCGACCGCGTCCGGGTCCTTCGGCGGGAGCTTCGCGGAGACGTTCGAGGGGAAGGCGGAGTACGGGGTGGGCCCGTCGATCGCGCGCACGTTCGCGCCGACGACCTCGTAGAACAGGCCGCGCCTGCCGACGACCTTGCCCGCGGCGCCGACGGCGGAGGCGGCGACGACGCGCGGGAGCCCCACCTCGCGGATCGCGAGCTCCATCGTGGTCGGGTCGCCCAGGCCGATGCCGGCCGGGGTGCGGGAGACGAAGCGGCTGAGCACCTTGGCGGAGCGGCGGGGCCTGATCTCCCAGGTGAACCAGGAGCGGCCCTGCGTGATCGCGATGATCTTCTCGCTGATCACGAAATACCAGGGCGCGCCGTCGGGGACGACGCCGCCCGGCAGGGACGCGGCGAAGGCCTCGACCCGCTCGCGGGCGATCCGCTCGACGTCGTCGCCGCGGGCGACCAGCGCGGTCTGCAGCGGCAGGCGGCGCCAGGTGCGGCCGTCGGCCTCGGAGACGAGGTCGAGCTGCTTGCCCTCGTTGGCGACGTAGTCGCTCTTGGGCACGACCTCCTCCTCGGCCGCGGGCTCCGCGGCGACGGCGGCGGGGGCCGGCGCGGCGGCGAGCGCGGCCTCGTCGGCCGAGCCGCCGAGCGCGCGGGTGGCGCCCTCGGCGTCGTCGAAGAAGGTGCGCATCCACAGCTCGACGTTCAGCAGGCGCCAGAACATCAGCGTGCCGTGGTTCTCCGGGTGGGCGATGTAGTCGTCGAACAGCGCGAGCACGCTCGGCGCGTCGAAGTAGGGCCGGGAGGCGAAGGACGCGGAGGCGAAGACGTCCCGCAGCTGCGGCGCGATCGAGCGGAACCACTCCCCCTCGGGGGTGGTGAAGCCGATCTTGTTGCGGCGCTTGGAGATCATGTCGGGGAGGATCCCGTCCATCGCCTCGCGCAGGATCCGCTTGTTCCAGCCGTCGTGGATGATCGCGGACTCGTCGAGGGAGAACAGGAACTTCAGCAGCTCCTTGTCGACGAAGGGGACGCGCCCCTCGATGCTGAAGCGCATCGTGTTCTTGTCCTCGTAGCGCAGCAGCGAGGGCAGGGAGGAGCGGAAGGTGTCCTCGAGCAGGCGCTCCTTGAGGTCGTCCTGGACGGAGGTGACCTTCTCGCCGCTGTGCTCGGCGACGAAGCCGGAGTTCAGCAGCGCCTCCATCGGCACGGAGGTGCGGCCGGAGAACTTGGTGCGGGCGAGCTTGCGGAGGATGTCGCGGGAGCCGACGACCTCGGAGGCGAGCTCCTTGAACCGCTTCTGGCGGCGCAGCTGGCGCAGGTAGACGTAGAAGTACGGGTTGTACCCGGCCATCATCTCGTCGGCGCCCTGCCCGTCCAGGAGCACGGTGATGTGCTGGCTGGCCTCGCGCATCACGGCGTACTGCGCGTAAGGGCCGGTCGAGATGATCGGCTCCTCCTGGGTGCGCACGAAGTCGTGGAGGTCCTCGAGGAACGCCTCGGGCTGCGGGTGGATCTTGTGGGCCGTGATCTGGCCGCGGTTCTCGTCCAGCAGCGCGTCGACGTAGCGCTCCTCGTCGTTGGAGGAGTTCGGGAAGACGGCGGAGAAGGTGTTCTGACGGGAACCGACCGCCTCGTAGCCCTCGTCCTCGGGCCGCTCGCGCAGCTGGCGCGCGATCACGGCGGCGACGGCGGAGGAGTCCAGCCCGCCGGAGAGGGAGGTGCCGACGGGGACCTCGGACTGCAGGCGCATCCGCACGGAGTCCTGGAAGCGCTCGCGGTACTCGTCCACGACCGACTGGTCGTAGGGACGGCTGGGGCGCGCGGCGATCTCGCGCAGCTCCTCCTTCAGCCGGGTGAAGGAGCGCACCTCGGTGCCGTCGGGGCGGATCTCGAGCACCTCGCCGGACATCAGGCGGTTCACGCCGGCGAAGAAGGTGCGGGAGTCGTCGTCCTGGACGCGGAACTTCAGGTAGCGGTAGACGGCGCGGTCGTCCGGCGCGGCCTCGAAGGTGCCGGAGGCGAGCAGCGAGCGGATCTCCGAGCCGAAGACGACCTTCGGCGCCCCACCGGCCTCGGAGGCGGGGTCCACGCGGTAGTAGAGCGGCTTGATGCCGAAGTGGTCGCGGGCGAGGGTGACGGTGCCGGTGGTCGCGTCGTGGATCGCGAAGGCGAACATGCCGTTGAAGCGGTCGTAGGCGGCGGTGCCCCACTCGGCGTGCGCCTCCAGCAGCACCTCGGTGTCCGAGTCGGTGCGGAAGGTGTGCCCGAGCTGCTCGAGCTCGGCGCGCAGCTCGAGGTAGTTGTAGGTCTCGCCGTTGTAGACGATGGTGTAGCGGCCGTCGGCGGTGGTCATCGGCTGGGCGCCGTGCTCACGGTCGATGATGGCCAGGCGCCGGTGGGCGAGCCCGGCCTCGCCGTCGACGAAGAGGCCCTCGCCGTCGGGACCGCGGTGGGCCAGGGCGCCGCTCATCCGGCGGGCGATCCGCTCGGTGTCAGCGCCGTATCCGTAGGTGCCGGCGATTCCGCACATGGGGCGAGTCCTTTCGAGGGGGACGGCTGCGCCCTCGGTCCGGGCGCTCGCCGCCGTGGGGCGACGACGGCGGGGACGCCGTCCGCAGGGCGCGGGACGGACCGGTCGGGCCGCCCAAGGGTATCAACGGGGCCGCGGCCGACAGAGCAGGCGCGGCGCGACGGTCAGCTTCCGCGGCGGGCGAGCACGAGGTCCTCGCCCTCGACGCGCACCTCGAGGTCGTCCAGCGAGGTGACCAGGGCGTCCGCGAGCGGGGACAGCTCCCCGGCGGGGGTGGTCGTCGTCACGGCGACGGTGCGGGCGCCGGCGGCGATCCCGGCGCGGAGCCCGCCGACGGAGTCCTCGAGGACGACGGTGCGGGAGGGCTCGACCCCGACGCGCTCGGCGCCCAGGAGGTACGGCTCCGGATCGGGCTTGCCGTGGGTGACCTGGTCCGCGGTGACCAGCCCCTCGGGCACGGGCAGCCCGGTGCGGGACCAGCGGGCCTCGAACAGGGGCCGGGTGCAGGAGGTGACGATGGTCCAGCTCGCGCGGCCCAGGGTCTCGGCGGCGGCGTCGAGCTCGGCGAGCAGCCGCTCGGTGCCGGGCAGGACGACGATCCCCTCCACGTCCTGCATCTCGAGCTCCTCGATGCGGCGGTGGGCCGCGTCGAGCTCGGCCTCGCTCGCCTCGGGCAGGATCTGGGCGAGGATGCGGCGGGCGGGCATGCCGTGATGGGCGTGGCCGAACCGGAGGTCGGTGCCCAGCTCGCGCAGGAGCGTGTTCCAGGACCGCTCGACGGCGGGGCCCGAGTCGATCAGGGTCCCGTCCATGTCCAGCAGCAGGGCGCCCGTGCGCAGCGGCGGGGCGGTGTCGGGAGCGGGATCCTGGGAGTCCGTCATGCCGTCAGAATCTCATATCCCCTGGCGGACGCGCGGAGGATGTCCGGGCAGGTGATCGTAGAGTGTCGAGCATCATGACCGCCGCCGTCCCCGCCCCGTCTCCGCGCCCCGACACCCCCGATGCGCGGCTGCGCACGATCCGTCGCACCGGCTTCTCGATCGGGCTGGCGACGGGGCTGTACGGGATCAGCTTCGGCGCGCTCGCGACCGCCTCCGGGCTCGACGTGTGGCAGGCGATGGTGCTCTCCGCGGTGATGTTCACCGGCGGCAGCCAGTTCGCCTTCGTGGGCGTGGTGGGCGGGGGCGGCTCCGCCCTCGGCGCGGCGCTCGCCTCGCTGCTGCTGGGGATCCGCAACACGCTGTACGGGCTGATCCTCGCCCCCTCCCTGCCGCGCGGCGGGGCGAGGGGCGCGGCCCGCGCGCAGCTGACGATCGACGAGTCCGCGGCGCTGGCGGCGACGGGCACGACCGAGGCGGAGCGTCGGGCGGGGTTCTGGTCCGCCGGGGTGTGGGTGTACGTCTTCTGGAACCTGTTCACCCTCGCGGGCGCGCTGGCCGGACAGCACATCGCCGATCCCGCGGCCTGGGGGCTCGACGCCGCCGCGGCCGGGGCGTTCATCGCGCTGCTGTGGCCGCGGCTGCGCAGCGGGGACGCGGTCGCGATCGCGGTGGCCGCGGCGTTCGTGGCGCTGCTGACCACGCCGGTGCTGCCCGCCGGGCTGCCGGTGCTCGCCGCGGCGTTGGTCGCGGTGGTGGCCGGTCTGCTGCCGTCCCGTCGCGGGGCGACGGGGCACGCAGCGCCCGAGGTCGATGCGTCGGACGACGAGCCTGCGACGGACGAGGAGGAGCGGCGATGAGCCTGCTGTGGATCGCGGTGATCGCCGCGTCGGTGCTGTCCTTCGTGCAGAAGTGGATCGGCTACCAGGCGCCGCAGGACGTGCTCGAGCGCCCCCGGATCGCGCGGATCACGCGCCTGCTGCCGATCGCGCTGCTGGGGGCGCTGGTGGCGACCCAGACCGCGGCCGACGGGACGGAGGTCGTGCTGGACGCGCGGCTGGCCGGGCTGGGCGTCGCGGTGGTGCTGCTGCTGGTGCGGGCGCCGTTCCTGGTGGTCGTGGTCGGCGCCGCCGCGGCCGCGGCCGCGCTGCGGGCGCTCGGCTGGGCCTGAGCCCGGGGTCCTGCTCGTCGCGCCGCTCGGCGCACCGCTCGCCATCACGCTCGCCCTGGCTGCCGACCCGTCGACGCCCGACGGGTCAGCGGCGCGCGGCCTCGATCGCGCGACGGGTCGCCATGCGGGCCCCCTTGCGGTCGCGCAGCGCGTCGTAGGCCAGGGCGAGGCGGAACCAGGCGCTCCACTCCCCCTCGCCGCCGTCCTGGACTGCGGTGCGCGCGGCCTCGAACTCGGCCCGGGGGTCCTCCGCCTCGGCGTCGGCCGGGGGCTCGTACCGGGCGGAGAGGTCGCCGGCGGCCATGCCGAAGAGCATCTCGCGCCAGGTCACCCACACGGTCAGCACCAGCAGCACCACGATGCCGATGGCCAGCCCGTACCCGAGCCCTCCCCCGGCGCGCACGAAGCCCCAGGCGATCCAGCCCAGGCCCCACGCGTAGGCCGCGGTGGCCAGAAGGAGCCCTGCGACCATCAGCTTCTCTCGCATCCCGGTCCCCGTCCCGGGCCTCAGCCGAGGTCCATAAAGCCGTCCAGGCCCACGGTGAGGCCCGGGTGCGAGGCGACCTCGCGCACGCCCAGCAGCACGCCGGGCATGAAGCTGATGCGATCGAAGGAGTCGTGGCGCAGCACGAACTGCTCTCCCACCCCGCCGAACTGCACGACCTCGTGGGCGACGAGGCCCCGCTGGCGCACCGCGTGGACGTGGATGCCGTCGACGACCGCGCCGCGGGCGCCGTCCGGGTCCTTCTCGGTGGCGTCCGGGACCGGGCCGAGACCCGCCGCGGCCCGGCCGCGGGCGATCGCGGCGGCGGTGTGGCGGGCGGTGCCGGAGGGGGCGTCGAGCTTGTTCTCGTGGTGCATCTCGATGATCTCGGCGCTGTCGTAGTAGCGCGCGGCGACCTCGGCGAAGCGCATGGCGAGCACGGCGCCGATCGCGAAGTTCGGGGCGATCAGCACGCCCACGCCCTCGGCGCCCGCGAGCCGCTCCCGCAGCGCCTCGAGCGACTCCTCGCTCCAGCCGGTGGTGCCGACCACGGCGTGGATGCCGTGGTCGATCAGCCAGGCGACGTTGTCGGCGGTGGCGGAGGGGACGGTGAGGTCGATCGCGACCTCGGCCCCGGCCTCGGCCACGGCGTTCAGGTCGTCGCCGCGGCCGATCCGGGCGACGAGCTCGAGGTCGTCGGCGTCCTCGACGGCGCGGCAGGCGGCGGCGCCCATGCGGCCGGCGGCGCCGAGCACGGCGACGCGGGTGGGGTGTGCGGACGACGGGGTCTGGGCGGAAGCGGGGGTCATGGCGGCTCCTGGGGTCGTAGCGGTGCGGGGGGGACGGGGACGGGGAGGGCCCGCGAGGCGGGGTCAGCGCTCGGGGCCGACCTCGACCCGGGTGCTGTACGAGCGGGACAGGCGCGCGGCGAGGTCCCGCACGTCGGCGACGTCGACCTCCCCGATGCGGGCGAGGGTCTCGTCGACGCTGGCGTAGCGGCCGTGGACCAGCTCGATGGTGCCGAGTCGGCCCATCCGGGAGCTGGTGTCCTCGAGGCCGAGCGCGAAGGAGCCGGTGATCTGGCCCTTCGCCCGGGTCAGCTCGAGCTCCTCGATACCCGCCTCGCCCATGCGGCCGAGCTCCTCGGCCAGCAGCTCGACGACCTGGCCCGTGCGGCCGGGACGGCAGGCGGCGTACATGCCGAACAGTCCCGCATCGCGGTAGCCGGCGCTGAAGGAGTAGACGGTGTAGGCCAGCCCCCGCTCCTCGCGGACGGACTGGAACAGGCGCGAGGACATGCCGCCGCCGAGCACGGACATCAGCACCGAGAGGGTGTGACGGTCCTCGCTGAGCGCGGTGAGGCCCTGCCCGCCGAGGTAGATGTGGTTCTGCTCGGTGGGGCGGGCGAGACGGTGCGGGGCGAGCGCGGCGACGTCGGTGGCGGTCCCCGTGCTCGGCACGGCGGTCGCGGCGCGCCGCCCGCGGGAGGGCAGCGCCCCCTCCTCCAGGCTCCAGCCGCCGCGGCGCAGGCCCGCGGCCAGGAGGCCGGCGAGCTCGTCGTGGTCGATGTCGCCGACAGCGGTGACCACGAGATTGTGCGGCTGGTAGTGCTCGCGGTAGTGGGCGCGGACGTCCTCGATGGTCAGCGCCTCGACGCTCGCGGCGGTGCCGCCGACGGGGCGTCCGAGCGCCGTGTCGGGGCCGAGCACCTGGGCGAGGAAGGTCTCGTAGCCGACGTCATTCGGGTCGTCCTCCGCCATGGCGAGCTCCTCGAGGATGACCTCGCGCTCGGTGGCCAGGGCGTCCTGCTCGAGGACGGAGGCGGTGATCATGTCGGTGAGGACGTCCACGGCCATCGGCACGTCGGCCGAGCGCACCCGTCCGTAGTAGAGGGTGTGCTCCTTGGCGGTGACGGCGTTGGAGTCGCCGCCCACCTCGTCGAAGGCGGTGGCGATGTCCATCGCGCTGCGGCGCCGGGTGCCCTTGAACAGCAGGTGCTCGAGCACATGGGTCGATCCCGCATGGGCGGGCGCCTCGTCGCGGGAGCCGACGGGCAGCCACAGCCCGATGCTCGCGCTGCGCACGCTGCGGTCGGTCTGGGTGAGCAGCCGCACCCCGCCGGGCAGGATGCTGCGCCGCACGCCGGTCGCGGCGTCGAGGATGACGTCGGAGGCAGGATCGTCGTACAGGAGGTCGGAAGGCATCGCTCGATTGTTCCACGGGGCGGGTGGGAGGTCGCCGAGCCGTTCGTCACGGCAACCGGAGTGCACGGAGGGGAGGCGCCCGAGCTCGGGCGCCTCCCCTCCTGCTGTCGCCGGCCCCTGCGGGCGGGCGGACGGATCACTGCACGAGGATCACTCGGCGGTGGTCTCCTCGGCGGCGACCGATGCCTGCGACTCGACAGCCTCGGCGGACTCGGCCTCGTCCTCGATCGTGGCGAGGGAGATCTTGCCGCGGGCGTCGATCTCGCGGATCTCCACCTCGATCTTCTGGCCGACCTTGGCGACGTCCTCGACGTTCTCGACCCGCTTGCCGCCGTTGAGCTTGCGCAGCTGGGTGACGTGGAGCAGGCCGTCCTTGCCCGGGGTGAGCGAGACGAAGGCGCCGAAGTCGACCACGCGCACGACGGTGCCGAGGTAGCGCTCGCCGACCTCGGGGACCATCGGGTTGGCGATGGCGTTGACCGCGGAGCGGGCCGCCTCGGCCGAGGGGCCGTCGGTCGCGCCGATGTAGACGGTGCCGTCGTCCTCGATGGTGATGTCGGCGCCGGTGTCGTCCTGGATCTGGTTGATCATCTGGCCCTTCGGGCCGATGACCGCACCGATCTTGTCGACCGGGATGGTCACCGCCAGCACGCGCGGGGCGTGCGGGCTCATCTCGTCGGGCGCGTCGATCGCCTCGCCCAGCACCGAGAGGATCGCCAGACGCGCCTCGTGGGCCTGCGAGAGGGCGCCGGTGAGCACCGAGGCGGGCAGGCCGTCGAGCTTGGTGTCCAGCTGGATGGCGGTGACGAACTCCGAGGTGCCGGCGACCTTGAAGTCCATGTCGCCGAAGGCGTCCTCGGCCCCGAGGATGTCGGTGAGCGCCGCGTAGCGGGTCTCGCCGTCCACCGTGTCCGAGATCAGGCCCATCGCGATGCCGGCGACCGGGGCGCGCAGCGGCACGCCGGCGTTCAGCAGCGAGAGGGTCGAGGCGCAGACGGAGCCCATCGAGGTCGAGCCGTTGGAGCCGAGGGCCTCGGACACCTGACGGATCGCGTAGGGGAACTCCTCGCGGCTGGGCAGCACCGGCACGATGGCGCGCTCGGCGAGCATGCCATGGCCCACCTCGCGGCGCTTCGGGGAGCCGACGCGGCCGGTCTCGCCGGTGGAGTACGGCGGGAAGTTGTAGTGGTGGATGTAGCGCTTGCGGTCGACGGGCCCGAGGGAGTCGATCTGCTGCTCCATCTTGAGCATGTTCAGCGTGGAGACGCCCAGGATCTGGGTCTCGCCGCGCTGGAACAGTGCCGAGCCGTGCACGCGCGGGAGCACCTCGACCTCGGCGGAGAGAGCGCGGATGTCGCGCAGGCCGCGGCCGTCGATGCGGACGCCCTCGGTGAGGACCTTCTTGCGCACGACCTGCTTGGTCAGCGCGCGGAAGGCGCCGGAGACCTCGGACTCGCGACCCTCGAGCTGCGCACCCTCGGCGGACAGCTCGGCGATGACCTCACCGAGCAGCTGCTCGGTGCGCTCCTCGCGCTCGGTCTTCGCGGCGATGGACATGACCTCGGCCAGGCGCTCGGTCGCGGCGGCCTCGACGATGCCGTAGGCGTCCTCCTGGTAGTCCAGGAAGAGCGGGAACTCGCGCACGGGCTTCGCGGCCTTCGCGGCGAGCTCCTGCTGCGCCACGCACAGGCTGCGGATGAAGACCTTGGCGGCCTCGAGGCCCTCGGCGACGACGGACTCCGTCGGGGCGATCGCGCCCTGCTCCTTGATGAGCGTCCAGGAGTTGTCGGTGGCCTCGGCCTCGACCATCATGATCGCCACATCGTCCTCGACGATGCGACCGGCGACGACCATCGAGAAGACGGCCTCGTCCAGCTGGGCGAAGGTCGGGAAGGCGACCCACTGGCCGCCGCCCTGCGCGTCGGGCATGAGCGCGATGCGCACGCCGCCGATCGGGCCCGAGAAGGGCAGACCGGAGATCTGGGTGGAGGCGGAGGCGCCGTTGATGCCGACGACGTCGTAGGCGTCCTCGGGGTTGCAGGCCATGACGGTGAGGACGACCTGGACCTCGTTGCGCAGGCCCTTGACGAAGGCGGGACGCAGCGGGCGGTCGGTGAGGCGGGCGGCGAGGATCGCATCGGTGCCCGGGCGGCCCTCGCGACGGAAGAACGAGCCGGGGATGCGGCCCGCGGCGTACATCCGCTCCTCGACGTCGATGGTGAGGGGGAAGAAGTCGAAGTGCTCCTTCGGCTTGTTCGACACGGCGGTCGCCGAGAACACCATGGTGTCGTCGTCGAGGTAGACGGACACGGCGCCGGCGGCCTGCTGGGCGAGGCGGCCGGTCTCGAAGCGGACCTCGCGACGACCGTAGGCGCCGTTGTCGATGACGGCGGTGGTGGCGGTGATTTCAGGGCCTTCCATGGCCATGGGGGATCTCCTTGGTTGAAGGGGTGCCCCTGCCGGTGCGGCCTTCGTCAGTCACCCGCGGCGCCCGGGCGGGACCGGGGTCTCCGGTCGCCCGATCCGCAGGCCACTGCCGAGGACCGAACCTGGTCGGGGGCGGACATACGACACCGCCGCCCGCCCTGTGGGCGAGCGGCGGAGGGGATCAACGGCGGATGCCGAGGCGCTTGATCAGCGCACGGTACCGCTCGATGTCGTTCTCCTGGAGGTACTTCAGGAGGCGCTTGCGCTGACCGACCAGCAGCATCAGACCCCGGCGCGTGTGGTGATCGTGCTTGTGGGTCTTGAGGTGCTCGGTCAGGTAGGTGATGCGGTGGGTGAGCAGCGCGGTCTGGACCTCGGGCGAACCGGTGTCGCCCTCGCCGGTCGCGTACTCCGAGATGATCGCCTGCTTGGTGGCGGAATCGAAGGCCATACTGGTTCTCCTCAGGTCGTTGCGCGGCGCGCCGGGGCCTTCTGCCCCGGGCTCTTCCGACGAGCGGCCCCCGAGCGCACCTCACCCTTGAGGGTGGGCAGTGGCTGGGGGCGGGATCGCTCTCCGCGGCCGATATGACGGCTCGGGAAGGATATCAGGAGCCCAGGTCGCTCCGGGAGCGCTCCGCCTCGAGAGTGCGGCGGGTCACCTCGACGTCCTCGGCCATCTGCTCCACGAGCGCGTCGATCGAGTCGAACTTCAGCGTGGGGCGCTGGAACTCGACGAACTCCAGGCGCACGGTGTCGCCGTAGAGGTGGAGGTCGTGGTCGCCCAGCACGTAGGCCTCGACGGTGCGGCGGGGCGCGCCGTCGGCCTCGAAGGTGGGGTTGGTGCCGATGGAGATCGTCGCCGGGGCGCCGGCCAGCGGCTCGTCGCCCGCGTGCGAGGGGTCCTGGGCGGTGACCGTCGCATAGCCGGCGTAGACGCCGTCGGCCGGGATCAGGCCCTGCGGCCGCGGGCCCAGGTTCGCCGTGGGGAAGCCGAGCTCGCGCCCGCGGCGGAAGCCGTGGTGGATCTCGTCGGTGACGGTGTGCAGCCTGCCCAGCGCCTCGTTCGCGGCGCGCACGTCGCCGGCGAGCACGTCACGCCGGATCCCGGAGGAGGAGATCCGGCCGGTGCCCGTCCCCTCGGGCCCGAGGTCCGGGGCGGTGACGACCTCGAAGCCGTACTTCTCCCCCAGCTCGCGCATGGTGTCGATGTTCCCCGCGTTCGCGCGGCCGAACAGGGCGTCCTCCCCCAGCACCACGCACTTCGCACGCAGCCCCTCGACCAGGAAGATCCGCACGAACTCCTCCGGCGAGTGCCGGGCGAAGTCGAGCGTGAACTCGAGGTCGAGCACACCGTGCAGGCCGGCGAGCAGGAGCAGGCGGTCGCGATCCTCGTGCCCGGTCAGCAGCGGCGTCGCCTCGGGAGAGCCCATGACATGGCGCGGATGCGGCCAGAAGGTGAGGGCGACGGGGCTCAGGGAGCGCGCCTCGGCATGGCGGCGCAGCTGGTCCAGCACGAAGCGGTGCCCCCGGTGGACGCCGTCGTAGTTCCCGATCGAGACCGCGGTCTCGCCGAGCTCGGCGGGCACCTCCAGGGCGGAGTGCCAGATGGGGAGGCGGGTCACGACGCGCTCAGGTCCTTCCGATGCCGGGTGCGGTCCGCGCACCCGTGCTCCGCCGCCCCCGGCGGGCGGGCTGCGACGGCGGGTTCGCCGGAGGACACTGTAGCGCTCGCAGTCCCGGGCCATCCGACGTCGCCACGGCGCCGACGCCCCGGGGCGTGCTCCGGGCCACCTGCCCGAGCGCGACCTGGACCTCGGCTGTTGCAGAGCTGTGACGAACCTCGGACCGGACATCGTGGTAGTGCGCGGGACGCTCCGCTACTCTCGGACGGAAGGCGGCGCCGGGGAGGGACCCCTGTGCCCTGCGGCGCGAGCCGAGGGCGGGCACGACGGCCGCCGAGAACGGATCTGGATCCATGACGAACGTGACCGATACGGCCCCGGGTGGCCGCAGCCGTCGCCGGGTCGCGCTGATCCTCGTGGCGATCGTCGCCGTCCTCGCCGTGATCCTCACCGGCGGGGCGCTGGCCTACGCCAAGCAGTTCGAGGGCCGCGCGCTGCCGGGGACCATGGTGCTCGGCCAGGACGTCTCCGGGAAGAGCCCCGAGGAGATCGCCGCCCTGGTGACCGAGCACGGCGAGTCCGTGAAGGTCTCGGTGACCGCCGGGGATCAGCAGCTCGAGGTGCCGCTGGCGGACCTCGGCGTGAGCGTCGACTCCGCCGCGACCGCCGCCGCGGCGCTCGAGCGCGACGACTCCCTGCCCGCGGTCATCTCCTCGACCTGGTCCGGCGAGCACAGCGTCGAGCCCGTCGTCGAGGTGGACGAGGCCGCCGTGGCCGAGTTCGCGAAGGGCCTGGTCCCCGAGGACATGACCACCCCGGTCGATGCGCAGGTCGTCTTCGACGAGGAGGCGCAGGCCTGGAACGTCGAGCCCGGCCGCAACGGCCAGGGCGTGGACCCGCAGACCCTCGTCGAGGCCGTGAAGACCAAGGCCCCCGCCCTCGAGAGCTTCTCCGTGGAGCAGCCGATCGAGGAGATCGCCCCCGCGATCAGCACCGAGGAGGCCGAGGAGGTCGTCGGCAAGATCTCCTCGCTGCTCGAGCAGCCCATGTCGATCTCCGGCGCCGACGGCGAGACCCACGAGGTCTCCGCCGAGCGCCGCAGCGACTGGATCTCCGTGACACCGGACGAGTCCGGCGAGAACCTCACCATCGCGGTGGACGAGGACGCGGTGCGCGAGTGGGTCGCCACCCGCGCCGACAAGGACGCCGTCGAGCCGGAGAACGGCATCGAGCAGGTCGACGAGGCCGGCGAGGTCGTCAAGGTCGTCTCCGAGAAGAAGGACGGCCTGGAGATCACCAACACCGACGCCGTCGCCGACGAGCTGATCACCGCGCTGAAGGGCACCACTCCCCTGGAGGCCGCCTTCGAGACCAAGAAGCTCGAGGCCGAGGTCGACAAGGTCGACGCGCCGAAGGACGAGGAGGAGAAGGACGAGGAGAAGTCCTCGGACGACGAGAAGAAGGACGAGGAGACGAAGGACGAGGAGCCCGCCGCCGAGCCGACCGGCGAGAAGTGGATCGACGTCGACCTCACCAACAAGACGGTCACCGCCTACGTGGGCGACACCCCCGTCTGGGGCCCGCGCTCGATGGTCGACGGCAAGGAGGGCAACGAGACCCCCACCGGCACCTACGAGATCTACCTGCGCTACGACCGCCAGGACATGACCAACGCGGCGTACTACGACGAGGGCCATCCGAAGTACTACTACACCCCGGACGTCCCCTGGGTGCAGTACTTCCACCACGGGTACGGGTTCCACGGCGCGCCGTGGCGCTCCTCCTTCGGGTACTCCGGCTCGCACGGCTGCATCAACCTGCCGGTCTCCGATGCGAAGTGGCTGTACGACTGGGCCAGCATGGGCACCAAGACGGTGGTGCACCGCTGAGCGGTCCCCGCTCCCCCGCACGGCAGTGAGAGAGGGCCCCTCCCGGGAACGGGAGGGGCCCTCTCTCCGTGCGAGCCCCGGTGCGGCGATCCTGCCCGCGGGGAGCACGGGCGGCTCAGCGGCGGGCGTCCTCGGGCACGACGAGCCGGGGGTGCCAGTCCCGTCCTTCGCGCTGCAGGACGGCCACCAGGCGGCCGGCCGTATCGAGGGCCGCGACCGGGGCGTCCTCCGGGCCGGCGTGCGCGGGATGGGGCCAGGAGGGCGCTCGCAGCTCCTGCGCGGAGCGGATCCGCTTCCCCGTCCCGAGCGCCGCGGCCTCGTCCTCCGAGACGTCCAGGACCGGCAGCACGCGCGCGGCGATCTCGCCGAGCCCGTGCAGGGGCAGGTCCACGTCGTCGCCCTCGCCGCGGGCGGGGACCTGCACCCCGTCCTCGACCGCGAAGGGGCCGACGGCGGTGCGGCGCAGCGCGGTGAGGTGCCCGCCGACGCCGAGGGCGGCGCCGAGGTCGCGGGCGAGGGCGCGGACGTAGGTGCCCGAGGAGCAGTCGACCACGGCCTCGAGGTCGAGGTGCCCGTCCTGCTCGGTGCGGGAGAGGATCTCGAAGCGCGGCACGCGCACGGGCCGGGCGGCGAGCTGGACGTCCTCCCCCGCGCGGGCGCGGGCGTAGGCGCGCTTCCCGTCGACCTTGATCGCGCTGACCGTCGAGGGGACCTGCTGGATGTCGCCGCGGAGCCCGTCGAGGGCCTCCTCGAGACGGACGTCCTCGATCCCGGTGGCATCGACCCGCTCGCCCAGCGGCTCGCCCTCGCGGTCGTCGGTCGTGGTGGCGCTGCCCAGCCGGATCGTGGCGAGGTAGGTCTTGTCCAGGCCGACGAGATGGGTGAGCAGCCGGGTGCCCTGCCCGACGCCCAGCACGAGCAGGCCCGTGGCCATCGGATCGAGGGTTCCGGCGTGGCCGACCTTCTTGGTCCCCAGCAGCCAGCGCACGCGGGCGACCACGTCGTGGCTGGTGCGGTCCTCGGCCTTGTCGACGAGCAGGATGCCGTGGGGTGCGGAGGTCACGCCCGCTCGTGCCCCGGGGCGGTGCCCTCGTCGTCGTCGAGGTCCTCGTCGTCGAGGTCCTCGTCCTCCTCGTCGCGGGGCTTGCGGTAGGGATCGGCCTCGCCGGCGTAGGCGGCGCCCTCCTTGGAGCGGGCGAGCTCCGCGTCGCGGCCGCGGGCCTCGCTGAGGAGGTCCTCGATGACGCGCGCGTTCTCGGGCACCGCATCGGCGATGAACTCGAGGGTGGGGGTCAGGCGCACGCCGGTCTGTCGGCCGACCTCGCGGCGGAGCATGCCGGTGGCACTGTGCAGCGCGGCGGCGGTGCCCTCGCGCTCCTCGTCGGTGCCGAAGACGGTGTAGAAGACGGTGGCGTGCTGGAGGTCGCCGCTGACGCGCACGTCGGTGATGGTCACGAAGCCGAGCCGCGGGTCCTTGACCCGGGTGTCGAGCATGGTGGCGACGATGACCTTGATGCGGTCGGCGAGCTTGAGAGCGCGGGGGTTGTCGTTCATGGGATGGGATCCTCCTGGTCGGCGCCGAGAGCGGCGAGCTCCTCGGCGCGGGGATGGTCGAAGGGGACCGCGAGCAGGATGTCACGGTCGATGGACTGGTCGACGCGGTGGCGGAAGGCGCCGTCGGCGCTGAGCACGCGCAGCCCGGCGTCCGCGAGCACCGCGCTGGCCTCGGCGTGGTCGAGGGTGCGGCGGTTGACCGCGAGCGCGACCCCGGCGCCGTCGCGCAGCAGCGAGCGCCAGCCGGGCGCCGCCTCGCGCAGCACCTCGAGCGGGGAGCGCTGCCAGGCGCCGCCGGCCCGGGAGCCGTGCTGGACCCCGTAGGGCAGGTCCCCGACGAGCGCGTCGACGGAGCCGCCGGGCAGCACCTCGCCCAGTCGGGTGGCGTCGCAGCCGAGCAGGGTCAGGCGCTGCCCTCCGCCGGCGCGCAGGGTCTGCTTGTCGGGCGCGAGCTCCGCCTCGGTCCGGCTGCCCAGCTGCTCGCCGTGCACGGTGAGCCGCGTGGTCTCCAGGGTGTGCTTGTAGCGGTGGGTGCGCAGCCAGGTGCCGAGGAACGCCCGGTAGGCCTCCACGTCCTTGCGGTCGATCTCCGCGCCGACGGGGCTGAGCCCGAGGCGCAGCGCCCGGTTCAGCGTGGTGCCGCGTCCGCACAGCGGATCGAGCAGGTCGAGGGTCCCGTCGAGGATCCCTGCGCGGCGGGCGGACAGGGCCGCGGCGAGGTTCACCAGCAGGGCGGTGAACTGCTCGTTGGTCTTGCCGGTGTAGCGCAGGGTGGTCTCGAGGTCGGAGGGGTGGCGCAGCACGGCGGGCAGGGGCCGGGGGCGCAGCAGCGGCCGGTCCGGGTCCTGGGGGTCCTCCTGCTGCACGTCGAGCACGCCGAGGGTGCCCGAGAGCATCGCCAGCAGCGCCTCGGAGCGCGGCCCGCCCGTCGCGCCGCGCACCTCGAGCCCCGCCATCCCCCCGACCTCCCGGTCCCGCAGAGAGGGCACCGCGCCGAGATGGGCGCCGAGCACCCAGTGCGCCTCGGAGCGCGAGAGCGCCCCCGCGGCCTGCGCGTAGACGCGATTGGCCGAGGGGGCGCGGAGCAGGAGGGACACCTCGCTCATCGTGGTCTCCTCCCCCGCCGGCGCGGCCGGGCACCCCGGCGAAGGGGTGCCCGGCCGTCGCAGGATCAGCTGCGGGGCTTCTCCTGCATCTCGTAGGTGGTGATGAGGTCCTCGAGCTGGAGGTCGTTGAAGGACCCCAGGTTGATGCCGCACTCGTAGCCCTCGCGGACCTCGGTGACATCGTCCTTGTAGCGTCGCAGACCGGCGATCTCGATGTTCTCCGCGATGACCTTGCCGCCGCGGGTGATGCGCGCCTTGGCGCCGCGCTTGATGAGGCCGCCGCGCACGATCGAGCCGGCGATGTTGCCGAACTTGGAGGAGCGGAAGATCTCGCGGATCTCCGCCGAGCCGAGCTCGACCTCCTCGTACTCCGGCTTGAGCATGCCCTTGAGGGCCTGCTCGACCTCGTCGATGGCGTTGTAGATGACCGAGTAGTACTTGATCTCCACGCCCTCGCGGTCGGCGTACTCCGCGTTCAGGCCCTCGGCCCGGACGTTGTAGCCGATGATGACCGCGTCCGAGGCGACGGCGAGGTTGATGTTGTTCATCGTGATCGCGCCGACGCCGCGGTCGATGATCCGCAGGTCCACGCCCTCGCCGACATCGATGCCCAGCAGCGACTCCTCCAGAGCCTCGACGGCACCGGCCGCGTCGCCCTTGAGGATGAGGTTGAGGGTCTCGATCTTGCCGTCGGCGACGTGCTTGTTGAGGTCCTCGAGCGAGATGCGCTTGCGGGCCTTGGAGAGCGAGGCGGCGCGCTTGGCGGCCTCCCGCTTCTCGGCGATCTGACGGGCGGTGCGCTCGTCCTGGGCGACCAGGAAGGAGTCACCGGCGCCGGGCACCGAGGTGAGGCCGAGGACCTGCACCGGGCGGGACGGACCCGCCTCGGTGACGTTCTCGCCGTTCTCGTCGAGCATGGCGCGCACTCGGCCGTGGCCGATGCCGCACACGATCGCGTCGCCGACCCGCAGGGTGCCCTGCTGGACGAGCACGGTGGCGACCGGGCCGCGTCCCTTGTCCAGGTTCGCCTCGATGGCCACGCCGCGCGCGTCCTTGTCGGGGTTCGCCGAGAGCTCGAGGGAGGCGTCCGCGGTGAGCAGCACCGCCTCCAGCAGGTCGTCGATGTTCAGGTTCTCGCGAGCGGAGACGTCGACGAACATCGTCTCGCCGCCGTACTCCTCGGCGATCAGGTTGTACTCGGTCAGCTGCTGCCGGATCTTCTCCGGGTTCGCCTCGGGCTTGTCGATCTTGTTGACCGCGACCACGATCGGCACGTTCGCCGCCTGGGCGTGGTTCAGCGCCTCGATCGTCTGGGGCATCACGCCGTCGTCCGCCGCGACCACGAGGATCGCGATGTCGGTGACGTCCGCACCACGGGCACGCATGGCGGTGAACGCCTCGTGGCCCGGGGTGTCGATGAAGGTGAGCTGTCGCTCGGCGCCCTCGTGCTCGACGTCCACCTGGTACGCACCGATGTGCTGGGTGATGCCGCCGGCCTCGCCCGCACCGACCTTCGCCTTGCGGATGGTGTCCAGCAGGCGGGTCTTGCCGTGGTCGACGTGACCCATGACGGTGACGACCGGGGGCCGCGGCATGCGGTCCGCCTCGTCCTCCTCGGCGAGCTCCGCGTCGAGGTCGATGTCGAACTGCTCGAGCAGCTCGCGCTCCTCGTCCTCCGGGGAGACGATCTCGATCTTGTAGCCGAGCTCGTTGCCGAGCAGCTCGAAGGTGTCCTCGTCCAGCGACTGGGTGGCCGTGGCCATCTCGCCCATCGCGAAGAGCACCGTGATCAGCGACGCGGGGTTGACGTCGATGCGATCGGCGAAATCGGACAGCGAGGCGCCGCGGCGCATGCGGATGGTCGCGCCGTTGCCGCGGGGCAGCGAGACGCCGCCCGGTGCGGGAGCCTGCTGCTGCTCCCATTCCTGGCGCTTCGCGCGCTTCGACTTGCGGGAGCGGGCCGGCTTGCCGCCGCGCCCGAAGGCGCCCTGCGTCGCGCCGCGACCGCCGCGACCGCGGGGGCCGGGGCCGCCGCCGGGACGACCGCCCGTGCCGCCGCCACCGCCGGGACGACCGCCGGGGCCGCCGCCGCGACCGCGGCCGCCGCCCTGGTTGGCGTCGGCGAGGCCGCCGTGGGAGTGCTGGCGCATGATGCCCGGGGTGGGCATGCCGGGACGGGGACCGCCCTGACGCGGCGCGCCGCCGGGACGGGGAGCGCCCTCACGGGGAGTGCGACCGCCCTGCTCGGCGCCGGCGCCGGCGCCGGCGCCCTGGCCGGGACGCGGCGGACGCTGGCCCGGACGGGGCATGCCCTGCGAGGTGGCGAAGGGGTTGTTGCCGGGACGGGGACCGCCCGGACGCGGCCCGCCCTGACCGCCGCCCTGGCCGGGCTTGCGGCCGGGGCGAGGCATGCCCTGCGAGCTGGCGAAGGGGTTGTTGCCGGGGCGCGCGGCACCAGGGCGCGGCGCGGGGCGCTCGTTCCCGGGCTTGGGCGCGGACGGCTTCTCGGCGCCGGGCTTGGGGGCTGGGGCGCCGGGCTTGGCGGACGGACGCGGGGCCTCCGACGCGGGCTTCTCCGCGGCGGGCTTCTCCGCCGCGGGCTCGGCCGGAGCCGCGGCCTTCGGCGTCGGGGCGGCGGGGCCGGGCTTCTGCGGCGCGTTCTGGGGGCCGGGCTTCTGCGCGGCGGGGGCCTCGGCGGCGGGCTTCTGCGCGGCGGGCTTCGCACCGGGCTTCGGCGCGGAGCCCGGCGTGGGGGCGCCGGAGGTCTTCTTGGGGGCGCCGTCGGCCGCCGGGAACTCCTGGCGCAGACGACGGGCGACGGGTGCCTCGATGGTCGAGGAGGCGGATCGGACGAACTCGCCCATGTCCTGCAGCTTCTGCAGGACGACCTTGCTGGGCTGTCCGAGCTCCTTGGCGAGCTCGTGGACGCGGACCTTAGCCACTTTTCTCCTGTCTCGGTCCGGCCGACAAGAGGGCTCGGACCATTAGTTCCTGAGGGTGCTCATGAGTGAGTACTCATCGGATGTCCATGGGTGCTTCTACCTGTTCCACGTACGGGTGGGTTCGAAGGCCTCGAGGTCCCGGGCGAGGAGCCCGGTGTCGACCCTGCCGCGGAAGGACCGGGCCGGGCCGCCTCGCCGCAGGGCGAGGTCGAGACATGATGCGTCGGGGTGGAGCCATGCCCCGCGGCCGGGCGCCGATCCCGTGGGATCGACGCGGACGCGTGGGACGACGCCATCGGGAGCGGGCTCCCGGACCAGTCGCACCAGCTGCTCGCGCGGAGCCGCCTGGCGGCAGCCGACGCATGTGCGCTCGGGGCGGTGTGCGGTGGAGCGTGCGATGACGCGACCTCCTCCGTTCCGAGCGCCTCCGCCCGGACGGGAGGGCGGTCGACGGGGGTCGATCGCGGTCTCCACTGGGCGAACAGCCTCCCCAGTGTAGCGGACGGGTGCGTCCCGGGCCGCAGCGGGGAGGCGTGCGACACACCTCGGCGTCCCGCGGGCCCCGCGGTGCGGGCCCCTGGGCCCGTGGCTCGTGCCCCGGGGATCGGCGGCGGACGCCGGGCCGCGCGGAGCTCAGCCCTCGGCCGGCACCTCGCCCCCGCCCTCGGGGCGGATGTCGATCTTCCAGCCCGTGAGCTTCGCAGCCAGGCGGGCGTTCTGCCCGTCCTTGCCGATCGCCAGGGAGAGCTGGTTCTCGGGGACCACGGCGCGCACGGCCCGGCCCACCTCGTCGATCACGGTGACGGAGGAGACCTTCGACGGGGAGAGGGCGCCGGCGACGTACGCCGCGGGGTCCTCGTCGAAGTCGACGATGTCGATCTTCTCGCCGCCGAGCTCGTTCATCACCGAGCGGACGCGCGCGCCCATCGGGCCGATGCAGGCGCCCTTCGCGTTCACGCCCGGGACCGTGGCGCGCACCGCCATCTTGGTGCGATGGCCGGCCTCGCGGGCGAGCCCGGCGATCTCGACGGTGCCGTCGGCGACCTCGGGCACCTCGAGCGCGAACAGCCGGCGCACGAAGTTCGGGTGGGAGCGCGAGAGCATGATCTGCGGGCCCTTCGGGCCGCGGCGGACCTCGGTGACGTAGGCGCGCAGCCGTCGGCCGTGGGAGTAGTCCTCCCCCGGCACCCGCTCGTGCGGGGGCAGGACGGCCTCGACCTCGCCGAGATCGACCAGCACCATGCGCGGGTCGCGACCCTGCTGGATGATGCCGGAGACGATGTCGTCCTCGCGGTCGGCGTAGGTGCCCAGCACCGCGTCGTCCTCGAGGTCGCGGATGCGCTGGAAGATGACCTGGCGCGCGGTGCTCGCGGCGACGCGGCCGAAGTTCTCCGGGGTGTCGTCCCACTCCTCGAGGACCACGCCGTCGGCGTCGCGCTCGCGGGCGATGACGGCGACCTCGCCGGTGCGCTCGTCGATCAGCACCTCGGAGTCGCGGACCGGATGGTCCGTGTGCAGGTAGGCGGCGTGCAGCGCCGAGCGGATCGCGTCCAGCAGCACGGGCAGGCTGATCTCGCGCTCGCGCTCGAGGGCCCGCAGGGCACCCATGTCGATGTCCATCTCAGCTCTCCTTCGTCGCGGTGGTCCCCGCGGTGTTCTCGGCGGTCGTGGTGTCCGGGGCGGCGAGGCCGGCCCCGGGGAGGTCGGCGGCGGCGTCGGCCAGCAGCTGCTCGAGGTCTTCCGGCGGGTCGAACTCGACCTCGACCCGTGCCGCGTCGAGCTCGTCGATCCGCAGCGCGAGGCGCTCGGCGGTGCCGGCGGGGAGCTTCCGGGGCCGGCCGCGGTCGTCCCGGCCGGGCTCCTGGCGCAGGTGCAGGGTCTCGCCGTCGACGGCGAGCAGCCGGGCACGGTGCTCGGTCCCGGCGGCGGTGCGCAGGGCGAGGAGGCGGCCGCGGCTGCGGCGGAAGTGGCGGGGCGCGGTGAGGGCGCGCTCGACGCCGGGGGTGGTGAGCTCCAGCAGCACCGGCTCGGGGCCCAGCAGGGAGTCGTCGGCGTCGATCCGGGCTGACAGCTCGCGGGAGGCCTCGGCGACGGTGTCGAGGTCGGCGCTGCCGAGCTCGTCCTCGGGCTGGTCCACGACCAGGCGCAGGCGCGGCATCCCGCCCTCGCGCCCCAGCTCGACCTCCTCGAGCACGAGCCCGTGGGCGTCCAGCACGGCGGCGGCGGCCTCCCGCAGGTCGGTGTGGTCCTCGAGTGCGCTCATGGACTGATCGCCTCCTGCTCATATGGGTGACTTCGCCGCCCGGGACGTGCCCCTGAGCGTCGGCACCAGGATAGTGTCCGCGCGGCGTCCGCGCTGTCCCGGGGCACGCGGATGCGAGAATCCTCCCGTGCCCGACTCCCTCCGCCCCTCCGATCTCCCTGCCCTGCTCGGCCGGCGGCGCCTGCTGCGCACCTCCGTCCTCGCCCTCGCGGCGGGAGCGCTCGGCGCGGGGACGCTCGGCGGCTGCGGACGGATCGCCCTGGGCGGCCCCGAGGAGTACACCCCTCCCCCGCCGGGCATCGACGACCTCTACCGCCCGGACCTGCTGGCCCTGCTCGAGCGGGCGATCGCCGGGGCCGAGGCGCTCACGAGCACCTCGAGCGGCGGGGACCCGGCACTGGCCGCGGACCTCACCGTGCTCGTCGCGGCGCTGCCCGTGCAGCGTCGCGCCCTGCTCACCGGGGCGGAGCAGGAGCGGGAGGTCGAGGCGTCCGAGGACCCCGATCCGGAGGCGACCACGGCGCCCGACCCGACGGACGTCCCCGACGACCTCCCTGCGCTGCTCGCCGTCCTGGTCGAGCTGCGGGACCTCGCGGCCGACGCCTCCCGCCAGGTCTCCGGCTCCCTCGCACGTGCGACCTCCGCGCTCGCCGCGCACTCGACCTGGATCGCGCTGCGCCTGCGCACCTCGTCGGGGACGGGAGAGGTGCCCGCCTCCCCGTCGGCCGAGGACCTCGTGCCGCGCCGCGACGTGCCCGCCACGGATCCGCCCTCGATCGGGGCGGAGGAGGACTACCGCAGCGCGATCGAGCGGGCCCAGCAGGAGGAGTGGTACGCGGGCTACGTCCACGAGGTGCTCGCCGCGCGCTCGGAGGGCGAGGAGCGGGAGGCGCACCTGGCGCGGACCGAGCTGCACCGCACCCGTGCCGACCAGCTCGCCGCCGTCGCCGAGGAGGACGGCGCACCCGTGGTGGTCCGTCAGGCGGTCTACGGGCTGCCCGGCGGTCAGCTCGACGAGGCCACCGCCGGCACGCTCCCGACGACGCTCTCCCAGGGGCTCCTGCTGGACCATCTCGCGCTCACGGGCGCCGCGCCCTTCGAGCGGCGGCCGCTGTCCATCGCGGCGGCCCTGGCCGAGGCGGAGCTGCTGGCCGGACGGGTCGACCGGATGGACCCGCTGCCGGGCCTGGTCGCCGAGGACCCGCCGCCCGCGGACGGCTGAGCGCCGCCGCGGACGGACGCGGTCAGGCCCCGCGTACCTCGGCGAGGACGGCGCCCACGACCTCCGCCGGGGAGACCTCGCGGATCGTGCCGCTGGCCCGGTCGCGCACCTCGACGGTGCCCTCGGCCAGGCCCCGCCCGATCACCAAGGAGGTGGGCACGCCCAGCAGCTCGGCGTCCTTGAACTTCACGCCCGGGGAGACCTTCGGCCGGTCGTCGTAGAGGACCTCGAGGCCGCGTGCCTCGAGCTCCGCGGCAACCCGCTCGGCCTCCTCGAAGACGGCCGCGTCCTTGCCGGTGGCGACGATGTGCACGTCGGCCGGGGCGAGCTGCCGCGGCCAGACCAGGCCCTTCTCGTCGTGGTTCAGCTCGGCGATCGCGGCGACCGCGCGGGTGACGCCGATGCCGTAGGAGCCCATGGTCACGACCACGGACTTGCCGTTCTCGTCGAGGACCTTCAGCCCCAGCGCCTCGGCGTACTTCCGGCCGAGCTGGAAGATGTGCCCCATCTCCATGCCGCGGGTCAGGCGCAGCGGGCCCGAGCCGTCGGGCGCCGGGTCGCCGTCGCGCACCTCGGCCGCCTCGATGGTGCCGTCGGAGGTGAAGTCGCGGCCGTAGACGAGGTCGTAGGCGTGCTTGTCCTTCTCGCCGGCGCCGGCGACCCAGGAGGTGCCGGGCACGACGCGGGGGTCCACGAGATAGCGGATCCCGGACGGCGCCTCCAGGCCCAGGCCCTCGGGGCCGATAAAGCCCTTCTTCAGCACGGGATGCGCGGCGAAGTCCTCGTCGGTGAAGGCGGTCGCGATCGCGGGGGCGACGGCGGCCTCGAGGCGCTTGGGGTCGACCTCGCGGTCACCGGGCAGCGCGATGACCAGCGGCTCGGTGGTGCCGTCGGGGTGGGTGAGGAGGTAGACGAGGTGCTTGAGCATCTCGTGGCGGGTCCACTGCCCGTCCTCGGCGACGCGGCCCTTCCCGGGGAAGGCCTCGTTGGAGAGGTCGGTGAGCTTCGCGATGGTGCTCGCGCCGGGGGTGTCCTCCAGGTGCATCGCGGGCAGGGCCGCGATGGCGGCCTCGTCCAGTGCCTCCGGGGGCAGGGTGGTGACGGCCTCGACGTTCGCGGCGTAGCCGCCGTCGGAGACGACGAAGGTGTCCTCGCCGACCTCCGTGGGGTGGAGGAACTCCTCGGAGCGGGAGCCGCCCATCGCGCCGGCGTCGGCCTGGCAGATCACGGTGGGCAGGCCGAGGCGCTCGAAGGTGCGCTGGTAGGCCAGGCGCTGCTTCTCGTAGGAGGCGTCGAGCCCGGCATCGTCCACGTCGAAGGAGTAGGCGTCCTTCATGATGAACTCGCGGGTGCGCAGCAGGCCCGCGCGGGGACGCGCCTCATCGCGGAACTTGGTCTGGATCTGGTACAGCATCGCCGGGAGGTCCTTGTACGAGGAGTACAGGTCCTTCACCGTCAGGGTGAACATCTCCTCGTGGGTGGGGGCGAGGAGGTAGTCGTCCTCGCGACGGTCCTGGAGCCGGAACAGCGTGGGCCCGTACTCCTCCCAGCGGCCGGTCGCCTCGTAGGGCTCGCGCGGCTGGAGCGCGGAGAAGAGCACCTCCTGGCCGCCGATCGCGTCCTGCTCCTCGCGCACGATCTGCTCGACCTTCCGCAGCACCTTCAGGCCCAGCGGCAGCCACGTGTACACCCCGGCGGCGGAGCGGCGGATGTAGCCCGCGCGCACCAGCAGCCTGTGGCTGGCGACCTCGGCGTCGGACGGGTCCTCCCGCAGGGTGCGGACGAACAGCGTGGACAGACGGAGCATGGGGCGGCCTTTCGGGATGCGAGGGGGCGCGAGCCGGCGATGGGCCGCGCGGGGCCATGCTACTGGTCGGCGCGGTCCCGACGCGGCGAGGAGTGACGCTGCGGACGTGCATGCGGCGCTGCTGCGGCCCGTCGGTACGCTGACGGCATGCAGCGACGACAGCGGCAGGCCACCGCCGCGGCGGGAGCGGCGCGCGAGGCACGAGGAGGACCGGCGGGCGCCGGTCCTCCGAGCCGACGGCGGCTCCTGCGCGGCGCGGGCGCCGTCGCCGGTCTCGGCGTGCTCGGGGCGCTCGGCGCCGGCGCGGTCGCGGCAGGGCGCTCGACCTGGAGCGCCGTCGACCCGCGCACCGAGATCCCGCTGCACGCCGGGACCGTCGCCGTCGGCGCCGACGGCGAGCGGGTGCTCGTCGGCGGCTGCGCCCCCGACCTCGCCCTGAGCCCCGGCACCCGCCTCGCCGCCGCGCTGCCGGAGCACTCGCCCGCCCGGGACCGCGCCGCGGAGTTCGTCGCACGGACCGCCGCCTGGCGCGAACGGCTGCGCGCACGGCTGACGGAGGGCGGCGGCTCCGCCACGGGGGTCGGCAGCTCCCCCGCCGGGGCCGAGGTCTCCGCCGCGGGGACGAGCAGCTCCGCCGGGGACGCCGACCTGCTCGTCGACCTCGCGGACACCGCGCTCGCGGACCTCTGGGTGCTCGACGACGACCTGCCCGCCCCCGTCGCCGGCTGGACCGCGAACTGGCGGTACGTGTGGCCGCGCGATGCGGCGTTCTGCGCCGTCGCCCTGGCCCGGATCGGCGCGGTCGATCGCGCCGCCGACGTGCTCGCCCATCTCCAGGACCTCCAGCAGGCCGACGGCTGGTTCGAGGCGCGCTACGTGCCCGGCACCGACCGCGCCCCCGATCGCCGTGCCCCGCAGTTCGACGGGACGGGGCTGCTCCTGTGGGCGAGCGCCGAGGCGGTCGCCGCCGCGGGCGCCGGAGGCGGGGCCGTCGCCGACCGGCTCGCACCGCTGGTGACGACCTCGCTCGCGGCGCTGCACCACGCCACCTCGGGCGGGACCGCGCTGCCGCCCGCCTCCCCCGACTACTGGGAGGTGCGCGAGGGCGCCGCGACCCTGTGGGGCGCGGGAGCGACCCTCGCCGGGCTGCGCGCCGGGGCGGAGCTCACCGGCTCCACCGGCGCGGAGGAGTCGGCGAAGGTCTTCGCGCACCTGCTCGAGGGGACCTTCGGGCGCGGCGGCTGGCAGCGCTATCGCGACGGCGGCGGCGCCGACTCCGCACTCGCCCTGTTCGACGCGACGGGCCTGCACGGCATGATCGATCCGGCACGCCTGGGGGCGCTGCGGAGCGAGCTGTCCCGGCCCGCCGGCGGCATCGCGCCGGGCGCGGCCTGGAAGCAGGACGGGATCAGCTGGACCCCGTCGACCAGCCTGCTGGGCCTGGGCCTCGCCCGGGCCGGGGAGCACCGGGCCGCTCGCGAGATCCTCTCCTGGCTCGCCGCGCACCGCACCGAGCAGGGCTCCCTGCCCGAGAAGGTGCTGCACGACGGCCGCCCGGCCCAGGTCGCGCCGCTGGCCTGGACCGCCGCGAACACGCTGCTGGCCCTCGACGCGCTCGCCGCCTGAGCAGCGCACCGACGCGCTCGCGCTCCGCGCCGCGCACCGGGGCGGCGCGATAACTCGCTGGCACCCCGGCCCGGGCGTGCCCTAGCGTGCCCGGCATGGACACCACCGGCACGCCCCACCGCACCGGCGCCGACGACGCACCGGCACGACAGCGCCTCTTCGAGGACAACCGCACCAACTGGGACGACCGCGCCGCGCTCCACGTCGCCTCCGGCTACGGCATCGAGGAGCTCGTGGCCGACCCCTCGCTGATCAGCCCCGAGGTCGCCCAGGACCGCGGACGGCTCGGGGACCTCACCGGACTCGACGTCGTCCACCTCCAGTGCCACCTCGGCACGGACACGGTGAGCCTCTCCCGGCTCGGGGCGCGCCGGACCGTCGGCGTGGACCTCTCCCCCGGCTCCCTCTCCCGTGCCCGGGAGATCGCGGACCGCGCCGGGGCCGGGATCGAGTTCGTCGAGGCGAACGTGTACGACGCCCGGGAGGCGGTGACGGGCGACTTCGACCTCGTGTACACCTCGATCGGGGTGCTGTGCTGGCTGCCCGACGTCGCGGCGTGGGCACGGGTCGTCGCCTCGCTGCTGCGGCCGGGCGGCCGCTTCCTGATCCGCGACGACCACCCGATGTTCATGGCGGTGGGCGACGACGTCTCCGACGGGCTGAGGATCGAGCAGCCCTACTTCCAGCGGGAGCAGCCGATGACCTGGGACCAGGAGGGCAGCTACGTCCCGGTCCCCGAGGGCACGCCCCGCATGACCCACACCGTGAGCCACGAGTGGAACCACTCGATCGGGGAGATCCTCACCGCGCTGCTGCAGGCCGGCCTGGTGCTGGACTCCTTCGAGGAGGTCCCGTTCGCGGCCTGGTGCCCGTGGCCTGATCTGATGGTGCGCGAGGGCGACCGCTACCGGCTCCGGGAGGACCCCGACCGGCTCGCGCTGCAGTACGTGCTGACCGCCCACCGTCCCGGGTCCCCGGGGCACGGCTGAGCGGTTCGGGGCAGGCGGCGCACTCATGACAGCTGTCATGGCGATCTCGTGACCCGGGGCGTCGCAGTGGGGCGCATGCAGCGAGGAGGATGGAGCCATGACCTCGACCCCGCGCTCCCCGCTCCGTCCCCTCGCCCTCTTCATGGGCGTGATGACGCTCGCCTGGGCCTCCAACGCCGTGGAGGCCGCCCCGGCGCCTGCGGCGCTGTTCGCCCTGCTGGGCCTCGCAGTGATCGTCGGCGCAGCGACGATGCGCCGTGCCGGCGACCGCTCACCCGTTGCCCGGAACGCTCCGCGCTCGGCGCCCTCGGTGCCGATCGTCACCGGCCGCACCGCCGGTCTTCTGGCCCTGGTCGAGGTGATCGGGATCCTCGTGACCGTCCTGCTCCTGGCACGGTCCGGTCTCGGGGAGCTGGTGATGCCTGCCGTCGCGGTGGTCGTCGCCGCGCACTTCGCCCTGTTCCTGCGCGTGCAGCGCTCGTGGCTGCACCTGGTCACCTCGGTGCTGGGGATCCTCGGTGCGGGGAGCGCCCTGGTGCTCATCGCCGTCGGCGCGCTCGACCCCGCCACCGGGCGGGCCGTGGCCGGGCTCTCGCTCGCCGCGTGCACGGCGCTCTACGGAATCGTGTTCTGCACCCTCGTCCCCGCCCCGGTGCGGTCGGTCGCCGCCCGCTCTTGAGCACGGCGCGGCGGGCTCAGAACAGGAGCGTGGCCAACTCCCCCACCTGACGGAAGCCGGAGGCGGCGTAGGCGCGACGGGCCGGCTCGTTGAAGTCGTTGACGTAGAGGGAGACCTGCGGGGCGTGGTCGCGGCGCACCTGGGCGACGAGCTCGGCCATCGCGGTGCGGCCCAGCCCGTGGCCGCGACGGTCCGGGCGCACCCACACGCCGTGGATCTGGGCGACGGGGCCGAAGAGCGCGCCGACATCGGCCTTGAACAGCACCTCGCCCTCCTCGACCACCGCATAGGTGCGGCGCTGCCGTATCAGCTCCCCCACCCGGTGACGGTAGGAGCGGCCGCCGTCGCCGAGCAGCGGATCGATCCCGACCTCCTCGCGGAACATCGCCACCGCGGCCGGGAACACGGCCGCCGCGTCCTGCGGCTCGGCGGCCCGCAGTCCCGCGCCGGGCAGCGAGGGCATCAGCGCCGGCGGGTCCGCGAGCAGCAGCGGCTGGCTCCAGCGGTGCTCGCGCACCTCCCGGTCCCAGGAGCGGCCGAGGGTCTCCCACAGCCGTTCGATCGCGGCCCGCTCCCCCACCACCGAGCTGGCCCGGCGCGGCCTGCCCGCCAGATGCGTCCCGAACTCGTCGAGCGCGCGCGGGGTCGCGGACAGCGGCGAGAGGTTCACCCCGTGCCAGAGCACGCCCTCGGGCAGGCGGTCATCGCCCACCAGGGAGAACTCCTGGGCGAGAGAGGCGGAGCGGGCGGTCTCCCGCAGCCGGGCACCGCCGAGCGCGTTGGTGACCGGGTCCCGCAGGGCGAGGACCAGCGCCGCGTCCACGGTGCCGGGGCGCACTGCGCGCAGGCGCCCGCCCCGCCGGAACACGGCCTCAGCCCACGGAGACGGAGGGGGCGCCGCCGGCGGGCACGTCCTCGCCCATCTCGGCGGCGATGCGGTTCGCCTCGGCCAGCAGGGTCTCGACGATGTCCGCCTCCGGCACGGTCTTGATGACCTCGCCCTTGACGAAGATCTGGCCCTTGCCGTTGCCGGAGGCGACGCCGAGATCGGCCTCGCGCGCCTCGCCGGGGCCGTTGACGACGCAGCCCATGACGGCGACGCGCAGCGGGACCTCGAGGTGCTTGAGGCCCTCGGTGACCTCGTCGGCGAGGGTGTAGACGTCGACCTGGGCGCGGCCGCAGGAGGGGCAGGAGACGATGTCGAGCTTGCGCGGCTTGAGGTTCAGCGACTGCAGGATCTGGTTGCCCACCTTGACCTCCTCCACCGGCGGGGCGGAGAGGGAGACGCGGATGGTGTCGCCGATGCCCTCACCGAGCAGGATGCCGAAGGCGACCGAGGACTTGATCGTGCCCTGGAAGGCGGGGCCCGCCTCGGTGACGCCGAGGTGGAGGGGCCAGTCGCCCTCGGCGGCGAGCTGGCGGTAGGCCTCGACCATGATCACCGGATCGTTGTGCTTGACCGAGATGCCGAAGTCGTGGAAGTCGTGCTCCTCGAAGAGGGACGCCTCCCACTTCGCGGAGGCGACGAGGGCCTCGGGGGTGACGCGGTCGCCGGTCATCATGCGCTTGTCGATCGAACCGGCGTTCACGCCGATGCGCAGCGCGGTGCCGTGGTCCTTCGCGGCCTTGGCGATGTCCTTCACCTGGTCGTCGAAGCGGCGGATGTTGCCGGGGTTGACGCGGACGCCCGCGCAGCCCGCCTCGATCGCGGCGAAGACGTACTTGGGCTGGAAGTGGATGTCGGCGATCACCGGGATCGGGGACTTCGCGGCGATCGCGACGAGCGCGTCGGCGTCCTCCTGGCGCGGGCAGGCCACGCGCACGATGTCGCAGCCGGCCGCGGTCAGCTCCGCGATCTGCTGGAGGGTCGCGTTGATGTCGTGCGTCGGCGTGGTGGTCATCGACTGCACGGTGATCGGCGCGTCGCCGCCGACGTACAGGTCGCCCAGCTTCACCTTGCGGGTCTTCCGCCGGGGGGCGAGGACCGGCGGGGGCGTCTTGACGGAGGGGATGCCGAGGCTCACGGAAGTCACCCCTCCATTATGGACCGCCGACGGGCTCTGGCGAGGCGAGGTGCGACACCTCCACCTCTCCTGCACGTACGACGTGGCCGGAGGCACAGCCCGGCGGGTCCGTCGCCCCGTGCGGTCAGGGGAACAGCGTGATCGGCTTGACGATGTCGGCGTAGAGCAGCAGCAGCGTCATCACGATGAACACGAGCGCGACCGCATTGGTCAGCGGGAGCATCCGCGACATGTCGACGGGCCCCGGATCCGGGCGTCCCCGCAGCCGAGCGATCCGGCGTCGGATCCCCTCGAGCAGCGCCCCGGCGACGTGCCCGCCGTCCAGCGGCAGCAGCGGGACGAGGTTGAACACGAACAGCGCCATGTTCAGCGAGGCGAGCATCGAGATCATCGTCCCGACCTTCTCGCGCAGCTCGAAGCCGGGCTCGTCGGCGGAGGCGACCTCGCCGGCCAGGCGGGAGACGCCGACGACGCCGAGCGGTCCGTCCGGGTCCCGCTCGGCGCTGCCGAAGGCGGCCTGGCCCACCTCGTACAGCCGCACCGGGAGGGTCACCACGATCTGTCCGGTGCGCACGAAGGCGTCCCACGCCATCGCGGGCACCTCGGTCGGGGACTGCGGGACGAGGTCGGGGGTGCCGGCCACGCCGAGGAACCCTACCTCCTCGGTGACCAACCTCCCGTCGGCGTCGCGCACCGCGGCGCCGTCCTGGTCCAGGACGGGCCGGGCGTCGATCACGAGGGTCGCCTCGAGCGGGATCTCCCGCCCGTCGCGCTCGACGACGACCTCTATCGTGCGGTCGTCCGCGGCGCGGACGGCCTCGGTGACGTCCTCCCAGCGCGTGATCGGGGCGCCGTCGATCTCGCGCAGTACGTCGCCGGGACGGATCCCGGCCTCGAGTGCGGGGGCCGGGGGCTGTCCCTCGCAGGAGACGTCCGCCGGCGCGTCGGCCGGGACCACGCACTCGGAGACGCTCTGCACCGTCGGCGTCACCGAGGGCAGGCCGATCCCGCTGACCAGCACCACCATCAGCAGCACGGAGATGAGCAGGTTCATGGTGGGCCCGCCGAGCATGACCACGAGCTTCTTCGGCACCGACAGCGCCACGAAGGTGCGGTGGGCGTCCTCGGGCCCGTACTGGGCGGACTCGTACGCCTTCGCGTCCTCGGACATCTCCGTCATCTGCTGGAGCAGGCCGGTGGAGTCCTCGCGGATCGTGCCCTCGGGCTCGCCCTTGTGCGGCGGGTACATGCCGATCATGCGGATGTAGCCGCCCAGCGGGATGGCCTTCAGCCCGTACTCGGTCTCGCCGCGGGTGCGGGAGAGGACCGTCGGCCCGAAGCCGATCATGTACTGGGTGACGCGGACCCCGAACAGCTTCGCGGGGACCAGGTGTCCGATCTCGTGCAGCGCGATCGAGAGGGCGAGCCCCGCCGCGATGACGAGGACGCCGAGCGCGAACAGCAGCATGCTCAGCGCGTCCGGGCCGAGAGGAGCTCGGCCGCGGCGGTGCGTGCCCAGGACTCGAGCTCGAGGAGGGCCCCGACGCCGTCGGCGCGCTCCGCGCGCGGCCGCGTCGGCAGCTCGAGCACCGACCGGATCAGCCCGGTGATGTCGAGGAAGTCGAGGCGCCCGTCGAAGAAGGCGTCGACCGCCTCCTCGTTCACGGCGTTGTACACGGCCATCGCTCCCCCGCCCTCGCGGTGCGCGGCGCGGGCCAGCGCGATCGCGTCGAAGGTGTCCTCGTCCACGGGCTCGAAGGTCCAGGACTGGGCGGCGGAGAAGTCCAGCGGGGCGGCGAGGCCGGGGAGCTTCTCGGGATGGGCCAGGGCCCAGCCGATCGCGTGGCGCATGTCCGGCGGGCTCGCCTGGGCGATCGTGGAGCCGTCGACGAGCGTGACCATCGAGTGGACGATCGACTGGGGGTGGACGACCACCTGCACGCGCTCCTCCGGCAGGTCGAACTGGAAGCAGGCCTCGATCACCTCGAGCGCCTTGTTCACCAGGGTCGCGGAGTTCGTGGTGATGACCCGGCCCATCGACCAGGTGGGGTGGGCGAGCGCCTGCTCGGGGGTGACGCCGTCGAGCTCGGCGCGGGTGCGGCCGCGGAAGGGCCCTCCGGAGGCGGTGACCACGAGGTGGTCGATCTGGTCGTGGCGCACCCCGGCCAGGGCCTGCGCGATCGCGGTGTGCTCGGAGTCGACGGGGAGGATCTGCCCGGGCGCGGCGGCGCCGGTGACCAGGTCTCCGCCGACGACGAGGGACTCCTTGTTCGCCAGCGCGAGCCGGGCCCCGGAGCGGAGCGCGGCGAGGGTGGGCAGCAGGCCGACGGAGCCGGTGATCGCGTTGAGGACCACGTCCTGCGCGCCGAGGGACCCGGCGAGCTCGACGACCGACTCGGCGCCCGCGCTGATCCGGGGCGCAGGGAGGCCGGCGGCGGTGCAGGCCGCCTCGACGGCCTCGCGCACCGCGACGACCCGGGCGGGGTCGGAGACGACGAGCTCGGCGGGGCGGTGCGCGAGCACCTGCTCGGCGACGAGGCCGGGCCGGGTGCCGCCGACGGCGAGGCCGTGGAGGGTCGCGACGTCCCCGTAGCGGGCGAGGACGTCGAGCGCCTGCGTGCCGATGGAGCCGGTGGATCCCAGCAGGACCAGGCGCCGGGGGGCGGCGCCGGTCACGGCACGGAGGCCATCACGTCCGCGACATGGTCGAGGTACACGTCGACCACGGCCTCGCGGTAGCCCTCGGGGCCGCGGCGGCGGCCGAAGGCGGCGCGGCGCACGTCGTCCACGCTCATCGGGTGGCCGTCGGTGAAGTAGGCGACGAGCTGGTCGCACAGGGCGTCGACGTCGCCCTTGTCGTAGGCGGGCTCGCCCTGCGCGGCCGGGGCGAAGCGGTCGCCCGCGGGGCGCTCGAGCCGCTCCTTGAGGGTCTCGGCGCGCTCGGTGAGCTGGGCGACCCATGCCTCCTCGCCCTGGGCGGCGATGGCGTCGTCGCGGGCCTGCAGCGCGAACGCGTCGGAGAGGCGGTCCAGCGCCTCGTCGACCACGCGCATGTCGTAGCCGCCGCGCTCGGTGCCGAAGCTCGCCGCCGTGATGTCGGAGCCGTCGAAGGACGGGTCGCGACCCTCGTAGGCCTTGCGGGCGCGGGAGAGGAACTCGTCGACCTCGCGCATGTCGTATCCGACGCTGAAGCGCGAGACACGCTCGAACGATGTGCTCACCTGGTGGTCCTTCCTCGGTGCTGTCGGTGTCCCACTGTAGCGGCGCGGGAGGGGCGATTCGGGGAGGCGTGCTGGGCTCTGCGGTCCCGGACGGGGCCGGGCCGCAGCGTCAGTCGGCGACGGCCGAGGCGACCGCCTCGACGCGGGCGACGCGCGCCTCGCGGTCCTCGCGGTGGGCGTCGGACTCGATCACCTCGGCGGCGAGCTGGCCGCAGGCGCCGTCGATGTCGGAGCCGCGGGTGTCGCGGATCGTGGCGGAGATGCCGTTGTCCCGCAGGATCTCCACGAAGCGCTTCTCGACCAGGGGATCCGAGGCGGTCCACTTCGAGCCCTTGACGGGGTTCAGCGGGATGGGGTTGACGTGGATCCAGTGCGCCCCGCCCTTGGCGATCAGCCTGTCGGCGAGCAGCTGGGCGCGGTGGGCCTGGTCGTTGATGTCCCGGATCAGCGCGTACTCGATGGAGACCCGTCGGCCGGTGGTCTCGAAGTACTCCCAGGCCGCATCGAGGATCTCGTCGACGTCGAAGCGGGTGTTGATCGGCACCAGCTCGTCGCGCAGCGCATCGTCCGGGGCGTGCAGCGAGACCGCGAGGGTGACCGGGATCTTCTCCGCGGTGAGCTTGCGGACCGCCGGTGCGAGGCCGACGGTGGAGACGGTGATGTGGCGGGCGCCCATCCCGAACCCCTCCGGGGCCGGGGCGTTCAGCCGCTTGCAGGTGGTCGCGACGGGGCGGTAGTTCGCCAGCGGCTCCCCCATGCCCATGAACACGATGTTCGAGACGCGGCCGGGGCCGCCGGGCAGCTCGCCGCTCGCGAGCATCCGGTTCGCGATGCGCACCTGCTCGAGGATCTCGGCGGTGGAGAGGTTGCGGGTCAGGCCCATCTGCCCGGTCGCGCAGAAGGGGCAGTTCATGCCGCAGCCCGCCTCCGAGGAGATGCACAGGGTGACCCGGTCGCTGTAGCGCATCAGCACGGACTCGACCATCGGGCCGTCGAACAGCTTCCACAGGAACTTCTGCGTGGCGCCGTGGTCCGCGCTCTGGCGCGAGACGACGCTCAGCAGCGGCGGGAAGAAGCGGTCCACGAGCTGCTGGCGGAGGTCCTTGGGGATGTCGGTGAGGTCCTCGGGATCCGTGGTGAAGTGCTCGAAGTAGTGCACCGAGAGCTGCTTGGCGCGGAAGCCGGGCAGGCCCATCTCCTTCACCGCCTCGATCCGCTCCTCGAGCGTGAGATCGGCCAGGTGCGCCGGCGGCTTCCCACGACGGGTGGGACGCAGCTGCAGCTGGCCGGGGGCGAGGGCGACCTTCTGCCCGGGGACGGCCTCGCGGGAGAGGTCGGGGTTGCTCGTCCCTGCGGCAGGGGTGCGAGGCGGGGTCTCGTTCATGGCAGCAGTACCTCCAGCATGACGTAGGTGGTGGGGGCGGCCAGGAGGATCGAGTCCACCCGGTCCAGCACGCCCCCGTGGCCGGGCAGCAGGTGCCCCATGTCCTTGATCCCGAGGTCCCGCTTCAGCAGGGACTCGGCGAGGTCCCCGCAGGTGGAGACCACGACCAGCACCGCACCGATCGCGACTCCCACCCACCAGGGCAGCTCGAGCGCGAGCACCGCGATCAGGGTGACCATCGCGGTGCCGAGCACGAGCGAGCCCGCGAAGCCCTCCCAGCTCTTCTTCGGGCTGATGCCGGGCGCCATCGGGTGGCGGCCGAAGAGCACCCCGGCGATGTAGCCGCCGACGTCGTTGCCGACGGGGCCGAGCACGGCGAGCAGCACCAGCATGGCTCCCTGGTCCCGCTGCATCAGCAGGAGCAGGAAGCAGCCGAGGAAGGGCACCCAGGCCAGGGCGAACACTCCCCCGGCGACGTCGCGCAGGGCGGTCAGGCCCATCGACTCGCTGACCCGCCACAGGATCAGCACGCAGACCGCGGCGGCGGTGGAGAGCATCAGCCCCTCCGCCCCGAACACGACCGTCGAGACGACCATCCCGATCACGCCGACCAGCAGCGGCACGGCCGGGACCTCGAGCCCTCCGTGGGCGAGCGCCCGGGTGAGCTCGAGCACCGCGGCGACCATCGCGATGGCGGCGACGACCGGGAACGCCTGCGGCACCACCAGCACGGACAGCGCCAGCACCGCCACGAGCGCGAGGCCGACGCCGATCGCGGCGGGGAGGTTCCTGCCGGGGCCGCGCCGCTTGGCGTGCTCGCCTTCCGGCGCGACAGCGACCGCCTCGACGGAGGTCGAGGCGGTCGCTGCGGCGGGGTCCGGCGCGGAGGTGCTCATCGCGGAGCGCTCACGGTCTGCACGGCGGGGCGGTGGCTCCGCGGCTCAGACGGTCTCGAGCTCGGTCTCCTTGAGGGCGAGCGCCTCGTCGACCTGCTCGATGAACTTCTTGGTCAGGGCCTCGAGGTCCTTCTCGGCGCGTGCGCCCTCGTCCTCGCCGATCTCCCCGTCCTTCACCAGCTTCTCGATGGCCTTCTTCGCATTGCCGCGGGAGCCGCGGATCGCGATGCGGCCGTCCTCGGCCTTGGTGCGGGCGAGCTTGACGTAGTCGCGGCGGCGCTCCTCGGTCAGCGCCGGCAGCACCACGCGCAGGGTGTCGCCGTTGTTGGTGGGGTTCACGCCGAGATCGGACTCGCGCAGGGCGGTCTCGGTCGCGGACATCGCCGTCTTGTCGTAGGGGGTGACGATGACGGTGCGGGCCTCGGGGAACTGCAGCGAGGCGAGCTGGTTCAGCGGGGTCGGCGCGCCGTAGTACTCGACCGTGATCCCCTGGAACATCGCGGCGCTCGCCCGGCCGGTGCGGATCGCGGTGAACTCGTCCTTGGTCACCTCGACGGTCTTGGTCATCTTGGACTGGGCGTCCTTCAGGATGCTCGCGGTGTCGTCGCTCACGGGGTGCTCCTCGGTTGTCGAAGGGTGTTCGGGTCCATTGTCCCGCACGTCGCGGCGTCCGGGCGCCGCGACCTGCGGGCCGGTGTCACTTGGTGACGACGGTGCCGATCCGGTCGCCGCGCATCGCCCGGGTGATGTTCCCCGGGGTGTCGAGGCCGAAGACCATCATCTGCTGGGCGTTGTCCATGCAGAGGCTGAAGGCGGTGGAGTCCACGACCTTGAGGCCGCGCTGGAGCGCGTCGCCGTAGGTGACGTGCTCGAGCTTCGTGGCGTCGGGGTTGGTGCGGGGGTCGGCGTCGTAGACGCCGTCGACGCCGTTCTTCGCCATCAGGACCTCCTCGCAGCCGATCTCGAGCGCGCGCTGGACGGCGACGGTGTCGGTGGAGAAGTAGGGCATGCCGGCGCCCGCGCCGAAGATGACCACGCGCCCCTTCTCCAGGTGGCGCACCGCGCGCAGCGGGATGTACGGCTCGGCGACCTGGCCCATCTCGATCGCGGTCTGGACCCGGGTGGAGACCCCGCGCTGCTCGAGGAAGTCCTGCAGGGCCAGGCAGTTCATGACCGTGCCGAGCATGCCCATGTAGTCCGCGCGACGGCGGTCCATGCCGCGCTGGGACAGCTCGGCGCCGCGGAAGAAGTTGCCGCCGCCGACGACTATCGCGCACTGGACGCCCTGGGCCACGCCCTCGGCGATCTCCGCCGCGATGCGGGAGACCACATCGGGGTCGACGCCCACGGCGCCTCCGCCGAAGGCCTCGCCCGAGAGCTTCAGGAGGACGCGTCGCCCGTCCTGTCGCTTGGGCAGAACAGGGATGGGGGACGTGAACGTCTGGGTCATGGGAGGGGTCCTTCCGCGCGGGGTCCTCGGCGATGATACCGGCGCGGGCCCCCCCCCCGGGGGGGGGGCCCCCCGGGGCGGTGGCCACGCTCACGTGGCCGGCGGGCGGGGAGGGCGCGCAGCGCGCCCGGCCCGGCCCGGTGGCGTCAGTTGCCGACGCGGAAGCGGACGAAGCCGGTGACGGTGCCGCCGGCCTCCTCGACGACCTGGCCGACGGACTTCTTCGGGTCCTTCGCGAAGGCCTGGTCGAGCAGGACGTTCTCCTTGTAGAACCCGTTCAGGCGGCCCTCGACGATCTTGGGGATCGCCTTCTCGGGCTTGCCCTCGTTCTCGGCGGTCTCCTGCGCGATGCGGCGCTCGTTGTCGACGAGCTCGGCGGGGACCTCGTCGCGGTTGAGGTACGCGGGGGTGAACGCGGCGATGTGCATCGCGACGTCGCGCGCGACCTCGGCGCCGGCCGCGTCGGTCGCGACCAGCACGCCGACCTGCGGGGGCAGGTCCTTGTTGGTGCGGTGCATGTACTCGGTGACGGCCTCTCCGGAGACGCGGCCGATGCGGCGCACCAGGATCTTCTCGCCCATGGAGGCGCCGGCGTTGGTCAGCGCCTCGCCGAAGGGGGTCTCGGCGAGCTGCTCGGGCTCGGTGGCGCCGGACTCGACGGCGGCGGCCACGGCCTCGTCGCCGAGCGCCACGAACTTGTCGTTCTTGGCGACGAAGTCGGTCTCGGAGTTGAGCTCGACGAGGGTGCCGGTGCGGCCCTCGGCGCTGTCGCGGATGTCGAAGGCGATGAGGCCCTCGGAGGCGGTGCGGCCCTCGCGCTTGGCGATGCCCTTGAGGCCCTTGACGCGGATGACCTCGACGGCCTTGGCCTTGTCGCCGTCCGCCTCGTCGAGCGCCTTCTTGACGTCGAGCATGCCCGCGCCGGTGGCCTCGCGGATCTCCTTGATGTCTGCTGCCGTGTAGTTGGCCATGTTCCTCTTCCTTGTGGGAGCTGCTTCGGGAGGTGGCGGGAGGCGATCGGCCTCCCCGTGGAGGGGCCCGGGACCGACGTGTCGGTCCCGGGCCCGCGGATCACTCGGCGGCGGGGGCCTCGGTGGAGGTCTCCTCGGAGGTCTCCGCGGCGGGGGCCTCCTCGGCGGGCTTCTCCTCGGCGGCGGCGACGGACTCCTCGGCGGGAGCGTCCTGCGACTGGACCTCGGACTGCTTGAGCAGCTCCTGCTCCCACTCGGCCAGCGGCTCGGCGTCCACGGCGGAGACGTTCTTCTCGCCGCCGGTGGACTTGGCGTGACGCTCCTGGAGGCCGGCGGCGACCGCGTCGGCGACCACGCGGGTCAGCAGCGTGACGGAGCGGATCGCGTCGTCGTTGCCCGGGATCGGGTAGGTGATCTCGTCGGGATCGCAGTTGGTGTCCAGGATCGCGACGACGGGGATGTTGAGCTTCTGCGCCTCGTCGACGGCGAGGTGCTCCTTGTTGGTGTCCACGACCCAGAGGGCGGAGGGGGCCTTGCCCATGTCGCGGATGCCGCCGAGGGTCTTCTCGAGCTTGTCCTTCTCGCGACGCATCATGAGCAGCTCCTTCTTGGTGCGGCCGGAGGAGGCCACATCGTCGAAGTCGATCTGCTCGAGCTCCTTGAGGCGGTTCACGCGCGCGGAGACGGTCTGCAGGTTGGTGAGCATGCCGCCCAGCCAGCGCTGGTTCACGTAGGGCATGCCCACGCGGGTGGCCTGCTCCTGCACGGACTCCTGCGCCTGCTTCTTGGTGCCGACGAACAGGATGGTGCCGCCGTGGGCGACGGTCTGCTTGACGAAGTCGTAGGCCTTGTCGATGTACGACAGGGTCTGCATGAGGTCGACGATGTAGATGCCGTTGCGCTCGGTGAAGATGAAGCGACGGACCTTCGGGTTCCAACGACGGGTCTGGTGACCGAAGTGGACGCCGCTCTCCAGGAGCTGGCGCATGGTGACGACTGCCATGATGGTGTCCTCTGTTCTCCGGTCCTGGGCTCGCACGGCGCGCCCGAAGGCGTCCGCGGTCATCGCGCAGGACCTGCTTTCTCGGTTGTTCCCCCGCCACCGGTCGGTGCGGGGCCTGGTGCCCGGGTGCCGGCCGCCCTGCACCTGCCTCCGCACGGGGCGGGGACGGGAAGGACCGATGGCCGACGAGCCCTGGTGGGCACGCGAAGTCATCCGGACGGACCGGATGCTGAGTGGAGTCTATCGGACGCCGCCGCCTCCTCGCGCGCGTCCTGCGTCACCTCCGTCCCGGCGAGTCCTCGCGGGGCCCTCGTGCGTCACGTCCGTCCCGGCGAGTCCTCGCGGGGCCTTCGTGCGCCGCCTCCGTCCCGGCGAGTCCTCGCCGGGTCCTCGTGCGACCTCTCCTCCACAGACCCCGCGGGTCCACCGCCGCCGGGCGGGGCTCGCCGAGCCGCGGCGGGGCGCGGACGATGCCGACATGATCCCCTCGCCGGCGCCTCCGCCCTCTCCCCCGCCCCTGTCCCTGCCCGCCTCCCCGGCGGCGCTGGTGCTCGCGCTGCTGGTGCTGCTCCTGCCGGTGGTCGTGATGCCGTCCGCCGCGGCACGGGCGGACGGTCCGCGCTGGCAGTGGCCGGCGCCGCCGCCGCACGAGGTGATCGCGCCCTTCGACGCGCCGGCGACGCCCTACGGCCCCGGTCATCGCGGGATCGACATCGCGGTCCCGGGCGGTGCGGAGGTCCGGGCGGTCGAGGGCGGGACCGTGCGGTTCAGCGGGTCGGTCGCCGGGCGCGGCGTCGTCTCGGTGGTGCATGCCGACGGGCTGATCTCGACCTACGAGCCGGTCGACGGTGGGGTGAGCGCCGGGGACCCGGTCGGGGCCGGTCAGGTGCTCGGCACCCTCGAGGGCTCCTCGCCCGCCTCCCACTGCGCCGGTCGGGACTGTCTGCACCTGGGTGCTCGACGGGGCGAGCTCTATGTCGACCCGCTGCTGCTGCTCGGCGGGCGCGGGCCGAGCGTCCTGCTGCCCTGGGCGGGCGGCGCCTCCGGGGACGGTGCGGGAGCGACCGGGCCGGGGGCCTCCCTCGATGCCGGAGCCGGGTCTGCAGGGACGGCGTCGGGAGCAGGAGCGAGTGCTGGGCCTGCAGCAGGGGCGGGAGTGTCGTCCCGGGCGGTCGCTCAGGTCGCACGGCACGGAGCGCGGGCGGTCGCCCTGGCCTGACCGTGCCCGGGGCCGCCGGGGCTGCACGGCCCGGGACCGTCGGCGATGGTGGCGCACCCGGCGCGACCGGCGCTGACCTGACGCGCCTGCCGCGGATCAGGCGCGCGGATGCGCCTGCTCGACGGTGCTGCGCAGGCGTTCTGCGCTGACGTGGGTGTAGATCTGCGTGGTGGCGAGCGAGGAGTGCCCGAGGAAGTCCTGAACGCTGCGGAGGTCCGCACCGCCCTCGACGAGGTGGGTGGCCGCACTGTGCCGCAGGGTGTGCGGGGTGACGTGGCGGGCGATCCCGGCGCGGGCCGCGTAGCGGTCCACGAGGGTGCGCACGGCGCGGTCCCCGAGCCTCCCGCCCCGCACCCCGAGGAAGAACGCCCGACCCGGCGCCTTCGCTCGGCGCGCCGCGGAGGTCCCGGCCCGGCCCTTCCCCGGGGCCTGTGCCGTGCCTCGACCGGCGGCGGTCGCACCGGCGAGCACCGGCCTGCCCTCCGTCTCCCAGCGGCGCAGCGCCTCCAGGGCGGGGACGCCGACGGGGACGATCCGCTCCTTGTCGCCCTTGCCGCGCACGCGGACGGTGCCCTGGGCCATGTCGATCCCGCCCAGGTCGAGGGCCACGAGCTCGGAGACGCGCAGGCCGGAGGAGTAGAGCAGCTCGAGCACGGCGGCGTCGCGCAGCTGCACCGCGCGCTGGACTGGATCGACCGCGGACGGCTCCTCGGCGGGCGCGCCGCCTGCGGCGGTGCCCTCCCCTGCCGCGTCACCCGCCGTCGCGGTCCCGTCCCGCGTCACGGCGCCGTCCCTCGTCGCCGTGTTGCCCTGCGTCGCGGCGCCGGCCGGCATCGGAGCGCCGCCCTGCGTCGAGGTGCTGCCCGGCGTCGGGGCGCCGCCTCGTGCCGGGGCGGCGTCCTCGGAGTCCGTGTCGGCGCCCGGTGCCGGGACGTCGCTCCTCCTCGGCGCGGGCTCGGTGACGATCCCGTCGAGGAGCGCGCCGGCCTGCTCGTCGGTGAGGACGGTGGGCAGGTGCCGGCCGCGGCGGGGCGCGCGGAGCCGGCCGCCGACGTCGTGCGGGATCCTGCCGGTGGAGGCGAGCCAGGTGGTGAATGTCCGCGCAGCCGCGGCGGAGCGGGCGAGGGTGCTCGCGCCGGCCCCGGTCTCCGCGCGAGCGCCGAGCCAGGAGCGCAGCGCTGTCACGTCGAGCTCGGCCGGGGCGATCCGCTCGACCTCCCGCAGATGCGCCAGCAGCGCCACGGCCTCGCGGCGGTAGGCCCGGACGGTGTGCTCGGACCTGCCTCGTTCGAGGTCGAGATGGGCGGCGAAGGCGTCGACGATCTGCTCGTCGGTCTCCGTCGCGCGCTCCGTGCTCATCCCGTCATTCTCGCCCATCCTCGCGGCCGGGGGCAGTGCTCCCGCCGAGCCGGCCGTCAGCCCGTGCGGCGAGTGCGCCGGACCCGCTGCCCTTCCTGCTCGATCAGGCCCAGCAGCTCGAGCCGGGCCAGCGCTGCGCCGACCTCCCGCGACGCGAAGCCGATCTCGTCCGCGAGGCGGCCCGGTGAGATGCCCGAGCGGGGCGGGACGGCATCGAGCACACGCCGATCCGCTGGTGAGAGCAGATCGAGCTCGTCCTGGCGGGCGAAGCTCCCCTCCCCTGCGGCGGGCCCTCCGGGCAGCAGGTCCAGCAGCTCGGCGGGCTCGGTGACGAGCACCGCGCCGCGTTCGCGGATCAGGCGGTGGCAGCCGGCGCTGGCCGCGGAAGTGACCGGGCCGGGCACCGCTCCGACCGGTCGGGAGAGCTGATCGGCGAGCCGCGCCGTGGACAGGGCCCCGGAGCGCCAGGCCGCCTCGACGACCACCACCGCGCGGGACAGGGCGGCGATCAGCCGGTTGCGGGCCAGGAACCTCCACCGTGTGGGGGCGGTGCCCATCGGGGCCTCGCTGAGCAGGAGGTGCTGCTCGCGGATCCGCTCGAGCAGCTGCGTGTTCCCGCGGGGGTAGAGGCGGTCGAGCCCGCCGGCGAGGACGGCGAGGGTCGCGCCGTCCTGGGCGGCGAGCGCCCCGCGGTGCGCCGCGGCGTCGATGCCGTACGCGCCGCCGGAGACGACGGTCCCGCCGGCGCCCGCGAAGGCGGCGCCGAGGGAGGAGGCGACGTCCTCCCCGTAGGGGGTCGAGGCGCGGGAGCCGACGAGCGCCGCGGCGCGCTCCCCGGCCAGGCGGTCGAGCCGGGCGGGGCCCTGCACCCACAGGCAGTGCGGGGCGGTCTCCTGGAGGTCGTCGAGGGCGCTCGGCCACTCCTCGTCCCCGGGGATCAGGACCCGGATCCTCCGTCGGTCGGCGTCCTCCAGCACCGCCTCGACGTCGACGGCGGCGAGCCGGCCGCGCCAGCGCTGGAGGGCGCGGGAGGCGCGGGCGCCGGGCGTGCCGGCGCCGGGGTCGGCGGCCTCGGCCGGCACCTGTCCGTCCAGCGCGGCGAGCAGCTCGGCCGGCGTCGCCTCCCGCGCGAGCTCGAGCGCGGCGCGGGATCCGAGCCGTTCCCGCGCCATGAGCGCGACGGCGTCGGACGGCTCGGCGAGCAGGGACCAGGTGAGCCGGGCCCGGCGCTCGGTCTCGTGCGTGATGTCGGGGTTCTCGGGGTTCTCGGGGTTCTCGGTCATCGGGCGTCCGCCTGTCGCAGGGTGAGGGCCTCGCCGATGTGCAGGGCATCGGGACGATCCTCGCCGTCGAGGTCGGCGAGGGTCCAGGCCAGGCGCAGCACGCGGTCGTGGCCGCGCAGGGTCAGCCGGCCCTGGCTGAGGGAGTGGCGCAGCAGCGCGAGGTCCGCCGGGGCGGGGGCGAACTCGGTCCGCAGCAGCGGGCCGGGAAGGTGGGCGTTGGTGCTCCAGCCGCGTCCCTCGTAGCGGCGGGCCTGGCGGGTGCGGGCCCGGCCGACGCGGGCGGCGATCGCGGCGCTGGGCTCGGCGGGCTCGGCGCCGCTGCGGTGGAGGTCCACCGGTCCGACGTCGACGCGCATGTCGATCCGGTCCATCACGGGCCCGGAGAGCCGGGAGAGGTAGCGGCGGCGCTGCAGCGGGGTGCAGGTGCACTTCTCGCCCTTGCCCCAGGCGTTCCCGCAGGGACAGGGGTTCGCGGCCAGGACCAGCTGGAAGCGGGCCGGGTAGCGGGTGACCCCGCGTGCCCGGTGCAGGGTGATGTCCCCGGTCTCCAGGGGTTCGCGCAGCGCCTCGAGCACCCGGGCGGAGAACTCCGGCGCCTCGTCGAGGAAGAGTACCCCGCAGTGGGCGCGGGAGATCGCGCCGGGCCGGGCGAGCCCTCCTCCCCCGCCGACGATCGCGGCGGCGGTGGCGGTGTGGTGGGGGCTCTCCAGCGGCGGGGTGCGCAGGAGGCCGCCGCGGGCGTCGAAGCGGCCGTCGAGCGAGTGGACGGCGGAGACGTCCAGGGCGTCCTCGGTGCTCAGCTCGGGCAGGATGCCGGGCAGGCGCGCGGCGATCATCGTCTTGCCGGCGCCGGGCGGTCCCTGCAGCAGCAGATGGTGGGCGCCTGCGGCGGCGACCTCCGCGGCACGGCGGGCCTGCTCCTGGCCGATCACGTCGGCGAAGTCGACCGCGCTGCCCGCTCCTCGCTCCACCGCGGCGCCCGCGGGCAGCGGCTCGCGGGCGGGGGACGGCGGGACGTCCGCGCCGAAGCGGTGCAGGAGGGTGGTGAGGTCGGGCGCCGCGTCCACCTCGATGCCGCCGACGAGTCGGGCCTCGGCGAGGTTCGCCTCGGGGACCACGGCGCGGGAGAGCCCCAGACCGCGGGCGGCGAGCAGGGCGGGCAGCACCCCGGGGACGGGACGCAGCCTCCCGTCGAGCCCGAGCTCGCCGAGCAGCACGGTGTCGGAGGGGACGTGGGTGAGCAGGTCGCCCTGCGCGTCGAGGACCGCGAGCGCGATCGCGAGGTCGAAGCCGGAGCCGTGCTTCGGCCGCCAGGCCGGGGTCATGTTCACGGTGATCCGGCGCTGGGCGAGGCGGAGGCCGCTGCGGGCCGCGGCGGCGCGGACCCTGTCCTTGGCCTGGAGGGTGGAGGAGTCCGGCAGGCCCACGAGCGAGAACGCGGGCAGGCCCTGAGAGACGTCGGCCTCGACCTCGACCAGGGTGCCCTCGAGGCCGGTGAGGCTGATCGAGAGGGTGCGCGCCTGGCCCATCTCAGTGCACCCCTTCGAGGTGCTCGAGGGAGAAGACCCCGTCCAGGTGGGCGTGCACGGCGATCACGTCGATCCGCACGTCGCGGTGCGGGGTCGAGCGCTCCATGAGGTACTCCCCCGCCAGCCGGCGCAGCCTGCGCAGCTTCGCGGGGGTGACGGCGGCCTGCGGCACCCCGGTGACGAACGATCGGCGGGTCTTGACCTCGACGAAGACGAGGGTCGTGTGCGCGAGGGCGACGATGTCCAGCTCGCCGTGCTCGAGCCGCAGGTTGCGCTCCACGATCTGCCAGCCGCAGGCCACCAGGTGGTCGGCGGCGAGGTCCTCCCCGGCGCGTCCGAGCTCGAGGGTGGTCATCTCCCGCACGCGGGGCGGTGCCGGGGCCGGGCGGGGCCTGTCGGCGGGGAGGGAGGCGGGCGGGGTGCCGGGGGCGGGAGCGAGGCTGTTCATGCCCGTCAGCCTCGCGGGAGGGGCCCGGGCGGGGAAGCGGCCCCTGGATCCTGGGGACGACGGGGCGCTGTGGAGGAGAGGTCGCGCGGCGCCGGAGGGCCGCGCGGCGGGCTCAGGGCAGGGAGATGTCCTGCTTGTTGAGCTCCTCGATGTTGACGTCCTTGAAGGTCACCACCCGCACCGAGCGCACGAAGCGGTTGGAGCGGTAGATGTCCCACACCCACACGTCCGCCAGGCGCAGCTCGTAGAACACCTCGCCGCCGCCCGAGCGGACCTGCAGGTCCACCTGGTTGGCGAGGTAGAAGCGGCGCTCCGTCTCCACGACGTACGTGAACAGGCTGACCACGTCGCGGTACTCGCGGAAGAGCTGGAGCTCGAGGTCGGACTCGTAGTTCTCGAGATCCTGGCTGCTCATCGGCGCTCCTCCTCGTCCTGCGGGCTCCACGGGCCCTCCCACAGTACGCCAGCGGAGCCGGGCGTCGGGCCGGTGCCCGCGGCAGCCACCGCTGCGGGGCGGGCGGTGCGGGTGGCGGCGGGCACGGAGCCGAGCCGCCAGCTGCGGCGATGGTGCTCGTGCACGCCGATCCGGTCGATCGCCGCGCGGTGCACCGCGGCGCCGTAGCCCTTGTTCGAGGCCCAGCCGTAGTCGGGAGCCTCCGCGTCCAGTTCGACCATCCGCGCGTCCCGTGCGACCTTCGCGAGGATGCTCGCCGCGGACACGCTCGCGCAGTCCCGGTCGGCGGCGACCCGCAGCTGCACCAGCGGCGCGGGGCGCTCCGCGGCCGTCAGCGCGGGGGTGAGCACGTCCGCGTCCCCGTCGAGCAGGAGGGCGTCGGCCTCGACGCCGAGCCCCTCGAGCGCGCGCAGCGCGGCGCGGGTCAGGGCGGCCATGATCCCGATCTCGTCGATCTCGGACGCCTCCGCCCAGCCGACGGCACCGGCCAGCGCGGACTCGCGGATCGGGGCGACCAGCGCCTCACGGCGCCGGGCGGTGAGCTTCTTGGAGTCCCTCACGCCGTCGGGCAGGGGTGCGACCTCGCCGTCGGTGATCTCGAGGGCGACCGCGCCGACGGCGACGGGGCCGGCGAGGGCGCCACGGCCCACCTCGTCCAGCCCCACCACGACCCGGCGCCCGAGGCCCGCGCGGCGGGCGAGCTCGCGTTCGAGGTCGAGGGTCGGTGCGGGGGCGCTCACGGCTGGTCGGGCACGTCGGCGAACGCGTCCGACCCGTCCCCGAGGCCGGTCCAGCGGCTCGCGGGCCAGAACACGACCTCGGCGCGGCCGGTGATGTCCGACTCGTCGACGAAGCCGCCCTCGCCCTGCACCTCGTGCCAGGCGGAGTCCGCGGAGGCGTAGCGGTTGTCGCCCATCACCCAGACCTTGTCGTCGGGGACGGTGACATCGAAGGCCGCCTGGCAGGCGGGGGTCTCCGGGTTGATGTACGGCTCGTCGAGGGTGGTGCCGTTGACCTGCAGGGCGGCGCCCTCCTCCTCGCACACCACGTGATCGCCGGGCAGGCCGATCAGCCGCTTGACCAGGTGGTCCTGGGAGGGGTCGGGGGCGAGCCCGATGAGCGAGAGGGCCATCATGACCCGCACCCGGGGGGTGGGGTTCTCGGTCGCGTCGCCGGGGATCCAGTCCGCCGGGTCCTCGAAGACGATGACGTCGCCGCGCTCGAGGTCGAACACCCCGGGGCTGAGCTTGGAGACGATGATCTTGTCGTCCTCCAGCAGCGTGGGGTTCATCGAGGCGGAGGGGATGTAGAACGGCTGGATCAGGAAGGTCTTCACGAGCACCGCGATGACCAGCGCGACCACCATGGTCACGAGGGTGTCCAGCCACAGCGGCATCCGCTGCCTGCGGCGGTGGGTGCGGCCCTCGCCCTCGGGGCGGTCCTGCGCCGCGGGGCGCTCGTCCCCCTGCGGGGCGCTGCCCTCGGACGCGGTCGTCGCGGTCGCGGCGTCCTCGGCGGGAGCGGGGTCCCCGGTCGGGGAGCCGGCTCGGCGGTTCTCGTCGGACGCATTCATCGCGGCAAGGATAGCCGCTGGGGGCTGGGAGTCAGAGGGAGCCGCCGCGAGGCGGTGGCCACACGATCCGCTCGACCCTGCCGACCACCCGATCCACGGGGATCATCCCGCCGCCGGGGGCGCCGAGCAGGTGCCGGGAGTCGGTGGAGTCGGGACGGTTGTCGCCGAGCACGAACATGCGCCCCTCGGGGACGACGAGGTCGAACTCGGTGGTGCCGGGCGCCATGCCGCTCGGCAGGTAGGGCTCCTCCAGCTCCTCGCCGTTCAGCAGCAGGGCGCCCTCGTCGCCGCAGCAGGCGATGGAGTCGCCGCCGACGGCGATCACCCGCTTGACCCAGTAGCGGTCGCCGTCCTCCGCCGAGGGGGCGAAGTATCCCCTGCCGTCGAAGACGACCACGTCCCCGCGCTCGGCCTCGCCGGCGTTCGTGCGGTCGGCCAGGAGCACGTCCCCGGCCTCGAGGGTCGGGGCCATGGAGGCCGACGGGACGCGGAAGGGCTGGACCACGAAGTGCCGCACGGCGAGCACCGCGAGCAGCGCCAGCACGACGCAGACGGCGACGGCCACCACCGGGTGGGGCCGTCGCCGTCTCGCCGCGCTCACGCGGGTGATCCTGGGATCCGGGAGCGGATCAGGAGTGGTCGCGCTTCTCCTTGATGCGGGCCTTCTTGCCCGTGAGGTTGCGCAGGTAGTACAGCTTCGCGCGGCGGACGTCACCGCGGGTGACGACCTCGATCTTGTCGACCGTGGGGGCGTGCACGGGGAACACGCGCTCCACGCCGACGCCGAAGGAGATCTTGCGGACGCGGAAGGTCTCGCCCACGCCGTGGCCCTGGCGGCCGATGACGTAGCCCTGGAAGACCTGGATTCGGGAGCGGTTGCCCTCGATGACCTTCACGTGCACCTTGACGTTGTCGCCGGCGCGGAAGGCGGGGACGTCCTCGCGCAGGGACGCCTTGTCGAGCTCGTCAAGCTTCTGCATGTCTCTCTCCTGGCCTCCGCCTCAGGTCGTCGGCCTCGTTCGTCGGGCCGCCTCTCGGGCGACCCGTCATGAACCGTCGATCCGGCGGGGAGCTGGCTCCCCGTGCCGGTGTGCTGGGCCTCTGGCGGCGACTCCCATCGCCACGGACCTGCCCGACCGCGTGATGCGCCCTCCCCTGAGGCAGAGAGGCGCGCGGTGCGCACGAGGGGACATTCTGCCAGCGCACGGGAAGGGGCGGCAAGCCCGCACCGGGGCGTTCGTGCCGGTGATCACCGTGGCGGGCTGTCGGATCGCTCACGTCCGGGTCGCGGGCGGGGCGTCCTCGGTGCGCCGGACGACGCCCTCAGGCCTCGTCGAGCAGATCGGGGCGGCGCTGCCGGGTGCGCTCGAGCGACTGCTCGCGCCGCCAGGCGGCGATCCTCCCGTGGTCGCCGGAGAGCAGGATCGCGGGCGCCTCCCGCACCACCCCGGCCGGGTCCTCCCAGCGGGCGGGGCGGGTGTAGAGCGGGTACTCCAGCAGCCCGTCGGAGTGGGACTCCTCGACGAGGGACTCGGCGTTGCCGACCACGCCCGGGACGAGCCGCACCACGGCCTCGGTGATCGCGAGGACCGCGACCTCGCCGCCGTTGAGCACGTAGTCGCCGAGGGAGGCGAGGTGGATCTCGCAGCCGATGTCGGCGAGGTGCTCGTAGACCCGCTCGTCGATCCCCTCGTAGCGACCGCAGGCGAGGACCAGCCATTCGCACTCGGACCATTCCTGGGCGGTGGCCTGGGCGAAGGGGGTGCCGGCGGGGTTGGGGAAGATGATCACCGGCTCGGTGTCGGCGCCGAGCGCCGCCTGCCCCTCGGCGCGCACGGCGGCGAAGGCCTCCGCCCACGGCTCGGGCTTCATCACCATGCCGGCACCGCCGCCGAGCGGGGTGTCGTCCACGGTGCGGTGGCGGTCGTGGGTCCAGTTGCGCAGGTCGTGGACGTGCAGGTCCACGAGCCCGTCGCGGCGCGCCTTGCCGATCAGGGAGAGCTCGAGCGGCGCGAGGTACTCGGGGAAGATGGTGAGGACGTCGATGCGCACGGCGGGCTCAGCGCTCCGTCCGGGCGGGGCCGGAGGTCTCCGACTCGGGGCCCTGCTCGTCCTCGGGCAGCGCGTCGAACAGCCCGCCGGGCGGATCGGCGATGACGACGCCGGCCTCGAGGTCGACCTCGGGCACGAGCTGCTCGACCAGCGGCAGCTGAACGCGTCGCCGGTCGGGGGTGCGCACGACGAGGAGGTCCTGCGCCGGGTAGTGGTCCACGCCCGCGACGACGCCGAGCTCGCGCCCGTCGACGTGGCGGACGGCGAGGCCCTTGAGCTGCGCGGGATACCAGGCGTCGGGATCCTCGGCGGCCTCCTCCTCGGCGTCGACCGCGAGCTCGAGGTCCACCCCGCGCAGGGACTCGGCGTCGGTGCGGTCCGTGACCTCCTCGAAGCTCGCGTACCAGCGCTCCTGCTGGAGGCGGGTGCGGGCCACGGTGAGGGTGCGGGAGCGGCCGGCGACCTCGACCTGGAACACGGTGCCGGGGCTCAGGCGCTCCTCGGGCTGGTCGGTGCGCAGGACGAGGGCGACCTCGCCGCGCAGGCCGTGGGCGCGGCCGATCGTCGCGACGATCACGTCGAGGGTGCTCATGCGGTGGCTCCGTTCGAGGGGGCGGGAAGGGCTGCGAGGTGGGCGGGAGAGCCGTCGGACGGGTCGGAGGCATCTGCCCGGGCGGGCACGTCCTCCGGGGCGGGGGCGCCGACGACGGCATCGCCTCCCTCCTCGGCGGGCGCCGGGGCGTGGTAGCCCTGCTCGGCGCAGGCGGTCGAGAGCTGGTCGAGCGGGTCCTGGAGCCCGTCGGACCAGGTGTCGCCGTCCAGGGCGTCGACGAAGGGGGCGCGGACCTGCTCGAGGGCGGTGCGCACGGCGTCGTCGTCCACGGCGGTGATCTGCGCGTCCAGCAGCTCGGCGGTCGCGCGGAGGTCGTCGGTGCGGCCGGAGGGGACCTCGCGCGGGGAGAGGCCGACGAGCTTGAACATGTTGGAGGTCAGGACGTTCGAGTTCGCGAAGTGGGTGAGGGTGCCGGGGGTGTCGAAGACATCGGCGCAGACCAGAGCGGCGGGCTTGGCACCGGCCTGTCCTCCCCCGGCGACCCAGAGCGCCGCGACGGAGACGTCCTGGCAGCCGGCGGCGACGCCTTCGAACGCGTCGGCGAAGGCCTCGCGGTCGGACTCGGCGCCGCGCTCGGGCTGGGTGCGGAACCAGTCGGCCAGCTCCGTCGCGGCCGCCCGTGCGCCCTCGGGCGCGTCGGCGAAGAGGTCCTCGACGTCGTCGCCGGTCATGGCGTAGAAGCCGGGATCGGAGGGGCCGACCTCCGGTGCGCTCCCGGCACGGTCCAGGACCTCGCGGGAGAGCGGGCCCGCATAGTCGGGGTCTCCCCAGAACCCGGTGCAGGCCGCGACGAGGGCGGGATCAGCGCTCGTCTCCTCGGACGCGGCCGACGGCGCCTCCGGCTCCCCACCGGGCCCCTCGTCCGTGCAGCCGCCGAGCGTGAGGGCGAGGGCGGCGAGCGCGGCGCCGGGGAGGGCGGCCCGGTGAACGCGGCGACGACCCCCGGACGGCGAGGAGCGGCGCTGCCGGGACCTCTCGGTCCGCTCGGCAGCGCCGCTCCTCAGGATCCTGCGGGGCACCTCAGCGACGGTCGACGTCGACGATGTCGACCCGCACGTCGTCCTCGGAGAGGGCCGCGGTGACCGTGCGCAGGGCACGGGCGGTGCGGCCGGACCGGCCGATGACGCGTCCCAGGTCGGCGGCGCCGACCCGGACCTCGAGCAGCGGGCCGCGACGGGTGGACTTCTCCGTGACGCGCACGGCGTCGGGGTCGTCGACGATGCCGCGGACCAGATGATCGAGCGCTTCGGCGCGGGCGCTCATCTCAGGCCTCGTCGGTCGCCGCGGCCTCGGCGTCCTCGGTGGTCTCGCCCTCGGCCGGAGCCTCCTCGGAGCCGGGGGCGACGTCCGCGGCCTCGGCCTGCTCGTCAGCCTTGGCCTTCTTCGCCCCGTCGCGGGACTCGGTGGCGGCCTTGTCGGCCTCGGCGATGAGCTCCTCGGCGGACTTCTTCGCCTCGGCGGTCTTCAGGGAGCCGGCGGCGTCGCCCTCGCCCTTGAACTTCGCCCAGTCGCCGGTGACCTTCAGCAGCGCGGCGACCTGCTCGGACGGCTGCGCGCCGACGCCCAGCCAGTACTGGGCGCGCTCGGAGTCGATCTCGATGACCGAGGGGTTCTCGGTGGGATGGTACTTGCCGATCTCCTCGATCACGGCGCCGTCGCGCTTCTTGCGCGAATCGGCGACCACGACGCGGTAGAACGGTGCACGGATCTTGCCCATGCGCTTCAGACGGATCTTGACAGCCACGTGGGTGGACTCTCCTTCAGGGATGTTCGGGTGAGTCCCGCCGCAGCCTGTGGGGTGATGCGGGCGCTGACGGTTCTCGGGGTGTCGCTCCCGGGCGGGTAGAGGGCCAGCCCGGACGCATACAGCGCACGATTATGCCAGGGATCCCCTCCCCCGTTCCACCCCGCGTCCTGTGCGGCGGGGCACAACGGCCCCGGAGGCAGGACCGACCTCGGCGCGCCGGGCCGACGGGCCGGCCCACGACTCGGCGACGGATCGTCCGGCTCGTCGAGCCGGCGAAGCGGCGAGGCGGGCCGACGAGGCGGGCCGACGAGTCCGTCGGCCTCAGCCGGAGAACGCCTCTATCAGCTGGTTCGCGCCGAGCACCACGAACAGCAGCGTCACCACGCCGAGGGCGATGTTCAGGACCGGCCCGTTGCGCCACTTCTCCGGCATGTGCCGGGAGTTCATCAGCACCAGCAGCGTGATCGCGAGGAAGGGCATGAAGAACGCGCCGAGGACACCGTAGGCGATGATCACCTGCACCGGCCGGCCGAGCAGGAGCAGCAGCATCGGCGGGAAGGTCAGCCACAGCACGTAGAAGCGGTAGTACTTCCCTCCGATCCTGCGGTCGGGATGCTCCTCGGCCTTGCCCCGCACATGCCCCCAGAAGTCCGCGAACATCACCGAGACGCCGTTCCACACCCCGAGCACGGAGGAGAAGGACGAGGCCCAGAAGCCGATCAGGAACATCCAGCTGAAGGCCGTGCCGTAGCGGGAGGCGAGCACCTCGGCGAGATCGAGCAGGCCCCGATCCCCCTCGTCGATCGCGATCGACGAGGAGTACAGCAGCTCCGCGCCGACGACCAGCATGGCGATGACGAAGATGCCGGAGATGACGTACGCCATCGCGTTGTCGATCCGCATCACCCGCATCCAGCGCGGCGTGGACCAGCCCTTCTCCTTCAGCCAGTAGCCGTAGGCGGCGAGCGTGATCGTGCCGCCCACGCCGCCGGCGATGGACAGCGTGTAGACGAGCCCTCCCTCCGGGATGCGGGGCACGAGCCCGCCGAGCACCTCGCCGAGGTTCGGGAGGGTGACCACGGCGGCGCCCACGACGGTCAGGAACATCAGGCCGACGAGCACCGCGACGATCTTCTCGAGCGCGTGGTAGCGCCCCACCCAGACGAGCCCCGCTCCGATCAGACCCGAGAGGATCGCGTAGACGATGAACGGCATGTCCGCGATCCAGCCGACGTCCCCGAGCACGGGCAGCTGCGGGACGAGCGCCGCGAGCGGGAGGGCGGAGGCGCTCATCGCCGTCGCGCCGTACACGAAGCCCCAGACCATGATGTACGGACCGAAGTACCAGGAGGTCCATCGGCCCACGCGGCGCCAGCCCTCGAAGATCGAGTGGCCGGTGGCCAGGGTCCAGCGCCCCGCACCCTCGACCAGCACGATCTTGATGATCACGCCGGCGACCGCGGCCCACAGGAGCGCGTAGCCGTAGCGGGAGCCGGCGACCAGGGTCGCGACGAGGTCGCCGGCGCCGATGCCGGTCGCGGCGACGACGAGGCCCGGGCCGACGAGCTTCCAGCGCGGCGGGGCGCTCTGGCCGTCCTCGGCGCCAGCGCCGGCGGAATCCTGCGGGACGTCGGCCGGGCCGTCCCCGCCGGGGTCGGGGACGGCCGCGGGGCCGCGCTCGGCGCGTCGTCGGCCGGCAGGCTGCGATCCGGTGGGCTGCTCTGCGTCGTCGGAGTGCATCCATGCACGATAGCGGCCGTGTGCCCCGGATCACCGCGTGATGCGGCAGGGCGACGCGAGGTCGTCCGCTCTGCCCGGTTCGGGCCCCGCGGCCGGCGCCGGGGCGGTCAGGTCACGCGACGACGCGACCGCCGAGCACCACGTGGCTGCGCTCGCGCAGGATCCGATGGTCCTCGCGCGGGTCGGCGGGGACGACGATCAGGTCCGCCGGGGCGCCGTCCTCGAGCCCGGGGGCGCCGAGGAAGCGGCGCGGCGCCCAGGCCGCGGCCTCGAGGATCTCGGTCGCGGACAGCCCGGCGGCGTCGAGCTCGTCGAGCTCGTCGTGGATGATGCCGTGGCCGAGCACTCCCCCGGAATCGGTGCCGGCCAGCAGCGGGACCCCGGCGTCATGGGCGTCGCGGGTGCGGTCGTAGCGGCCGGCGCGCAGGCGGCGCATGTGCGCGGCATAGGCGGGGAACTTCTTCTCGCCCTGGGAGGCGTAGGTCTCGAACTCGTCGACGTTCACCAGCGTGGTCACCACCGGGATGCCCGCCGCGGCGACCCGGCGGATCGTCTCGTCGGTCAGGCCGGTGGCGTGCTCGAGGCAGTCGAAGCCCGCGTCGAGCACGAGCGGGAGAGTCTCCTCGTCGAAGGTGTGGGTGGTGATGCGGGCACCCGCGGCGTGGGCGGCGTCGGCCGCGGCGACGAAGTCCTGCGCCTCCCAGCACGGTGTCAGATCGCCGACGCCGCGGTCGATCCAGTCGCCGACGAGCTTGACCCAGCCGTCACCGCGGCCGGCCTCACGGGTGACGGCGGCGGGCAGGTCCTCGGGCTCGAGCTCGTCGGCATAGCCGATCAGGTAGCGGCGGGTGCGGGCGAGATGGCGGCCACAGCGGATCAGCCGCGGCAGGTCGCCCTGCTGCTGCAGCGGGGAGTTGTCGATGATCGAGCCGGCGTCGCGGATCAGCAGCACCCCGGAGTCGCGGTCGACGAGGGCCTGCTCGCGCGCCTCGGCGAGGGTGGTGCCTCCTCCCCCGTCGGCGATGCCGAGGTGGCAGTGCAGATCGGCGAGCCCGGGGATCACGAAGCCGTCCATCTCGCGGATCTCCGCGCCGGCGGGCAGCTCGGGCTTCTCGTGGTGGATCCGGCCGCCGACGACCCAGGCGCCGCCCTGCTCCTCCTCGGCGCCGAGCAGGATCGGTCCGCGCAGGTGGAGGATCGGTGCGGTGGTCTCGGCGACATCGGTGGTGCTCATGCCGCCGAGCCTATCGATCCGGGACCGGGACCGAGGCGTCCCACCGGGTTCGGCCTCGAACAGCGGGGCACGGCACGTGCAGCTGGGCTCGGCCAGAGCGGCAGGCGTCGGCGTCGACGGAGAAGTTCAGCCCAATGTCGATGACTACGCGGCCTCTGCACCCCACGCGGCATCGAGGCGAAGGAAGAAGTCGGTCGGCTCGTGGAGGTCCTCCGCGTGCACCCGGATGACCGTCCACCCCTCGGCGGTCAGCACGGCGCTCTTGTGGTGATCGTGCTTCACCCGGTCAGGGCTCGTCAGGTGGTCGCCGCCGTCGTACTCGATGGCGATGCGCCGATCCGGATAGGCGAGGTCGGCGTAGTAGACGATGCCGGTCGTGGGGTCGACCACCTCGTGGTTCATCGCGGTGACGGGTCGCCCGCACCGCATCAGCAGCAGATGCATCTGAGTCTCCTGCGGAGACCAGACGCGCTCCCGGGCCAGCGCGACGGCGTTCCTCAGCCGTGATGCCCCGCGGCCGCGTGCCGTGCCGGCCCGCTCTCTCACCTCGGTCATAGGGATGCGCCATGCAGTCCCGAAGCGGTCCGCGACCAGCGAGTCGACGGCGATGACGAGCTCGTCGAGCGTGAGGCCGACGGCGATCTCCTGCAGCGCTGTCAGCGGATCGACCATGGTCACGCCGTGGAGGTCGACGGTCGGGGACGCGGCGCGCCGATGGACGACGAGCGTCTCGGTGCGCCGCGGGGAGCTGCCCTCGCTGGTGTTCAGGTGCACGCGCGCACCGCCCTCTCGTCGAGCCCGCCGGGGCAGACGGACTCCGAACAGCTCGGCGGCGGTCGCCCCCGAGACGACCGACGGGCACCCGAGGAGCTCCTGGGCCGCGAGGACCACCCGTCGCAGGTCGGCCGGGTGGTCGGTGCGCGTGTAGCAGGTAGGGAGCACGCGGGTCATCGCAGGCGAGTGGAGATGGCGCCGGTGCATCCCGTGCTCGAGGAGCCACTCACGTCGGTACACCTCGCCCCGCTGCAGATCCTCCGGTCTCAGTCCCATGGCCGGGACCGTAGCTCTCTCACGTCACCCGGCACCGGCTCCGGTCGATGCTGGGGACGATCCCGCTGTGGGGAGGAACGGTCGTCCCGCACGGAGCTCGCGGATCGGGCCAGTGCCGGCGCGCCCCTGGCCGACTCTGTGCAGTTGTTCGACGGGAGGTACCGGAAAACCGGTACCGGACGTCGAACAACTCCACGTAACTGGTACCGGGCGTCGAAGTGCCGGGCGCAACCGGTACCGGACGTCGAACAACCCGGGCGGTGGCGCCCCGGGACGGCCGACATGGCCCGGGAACAGCTTCACGGCCAGTTCTTCGACGGGAGGTACCAGAAAACCGGTACCGGAGGTCGAACACCCCGGCGTGACCGGTACCGGACGTCGAACACCCCGAGCGGAACTGGTACCGGGCGTCGAACACCCCGGGGTGACCGGTACCGGGCGTCGAAGTGCCGGGCGGAACTGGTACCGGAGGTCGAACTGCCAGCCGGCGCCGCGCCCGGAGGGCGGTCGGCGCCGCAGGATCACTTGCCGCCGAGGAGCTTCTGCATCTCCGGCGGGAGCTGGCTGGGGTCGAAGTCGGACAGGTCCGGCTGGCCGCCGCCCTGGCCGCCCTTCGCGGCCCCCGCGCCGAACGCGGAGCCGCCCTGCCCGCCGCCCTCCGCGGCGCGCTTGGCGGCCTCGGCCTGCTCGCGCGCGGCCTTGGCGGGGTTCTTCGACTTCGACTTCTTGCCCTGGGGGCGCTGCGGGGCCTGCCGGCCTCGGGACTTCTTGCCCATGCCCATGCCGGGACCGCCGGGCATCCCCGGCATGCCTCCGCCGCCGCCGGACATGCCGCGGCCCATGGTGCGCATCATCTGCTGGGCCTGCTTGAACCGCTCGAGAAGCTGGTTGATCTGCTGGACGGTGGTGCCGGAGCCCCGGGCGATGCGGTTGCGGCGCGAGCCGTTGATGATCTTGGGGTCGTTGCGCTCCTCGGGGGTCATCGAGCGGATGATCGCCTCAATCCTCCCGATCTCGGACTCGTCGAAGTTGTCCAGCGCCTCGCGGTACTGCCCCATGTTCGGCAGCATGCCGAGCATCTTCTTGATGCTGCCCATGTTCTTGAGCTGCTGCATCTGGTTCAGGAAGTCGTCGAGGGTGAAGTCCTCGCCCGAGGCGAGCTTCGCCGCGGTCTTCTCGGCCTCCTTCTGGTCGAAGGCCTTCTCCGCCTGCTCGATCAGGGTCATCACGTCGCCCATGTCGAGGATGCGGCCGGCCATGCGGTCCGGGTGGAAGCGCTCGAAGTCGTCGAGGCTCTCGCCGGTGGAGGCGAAGAGGATCGGGCGCTCGGTGACGCCGGTGATGGACAGCGCCGCACCGCCGCGCGCGTCGCCGTCGAGCTTGGAGAGGACCACGCCGGTGAAGCCGACGCCGTCGCGGAACGCCTCGGCGACCCGGGCGGCGTCCTGGCCGATCATCGCGTCGACGACGAAGAGGGTCTCGTGGGGGCCCACGGCGTCGCGGATGTCCCGCGCCTGCTGCATCATCTCCTCGTCGATGCCGAGGCGGCCGGCGGTGTCGACGATGACCACGTCGTGCTGCTGGAACTGCGCGGTGGAGACGCCGTTCATCGCGACCAGGACCGGATCGCCCACGCCGTTGCCCGGCTCGGGGGCGAAGACGGGCACGCCCGCGCGCTCGCCGACGATCTGCAGCTGGTTCACGGCGTTGGGGCGCTGGAGGTCCGCGGCGATCAGCAGCGGCGTGTGGCCCTCGGACTTCATCCACTGCGCGAGCTTGCCGGCGAGGGTCGTCTTGCCGGCGCCCTGGAGGCCGGCGAGCATGATGACCGTGGGCGGGTTCTTCGACCAGTTCAGGTCGCGGGCCTCGCCGCCGAGGACCTGCACCAGCTCGTCGTTGACGATCTTGACGACCTGCTGGGCGGGGTTGAGCGCCTTGGAGACCTCCTCGCCGAGGGCGCGCTCGCGCACCGCGGCGGTGAAGGTGCGCACCACGGACACCGCGACGTCGGCGTCGAGCAGGGCTCGACGGATCTCGCGGATCGTCTTGTCGACGTCCGCCTCGCTGAGGCGGCCGTGGCCACGCAGGCCCTTGAGCGACTCTGTGATGCGGTCGGAGAGGTTGTTGAACACGAAGCGCTTCCCCTTGGTCGGTCGGACCGCACCAGTGTAGAGGCTGGGCCGCGCGCTCCCGAGCCCTCCCCCGGCTCACGGTGAGCTAACCTGCACCGATGGCACGCGGGGGCGTCGGGACGGCGCACGGGATCACACTGCAGCAGCTGCGCTACTTCGTCGAGGTCGCCGCGGAGGGCTCGATCACCGCGGCGGCGGACCTGCTCCAGGTCTCCCAGCCGACGATGTCCGCGGCGATGAAGGACCTCGAGCGCCGGGTGGGACGCGCCCTGCTGCGCCGCTCCGTGCGCGGCGCGGCCCTCACCGACGACGGCATCGAGTTCCTCGGCTACGCCCGTCAGGTGGTCGAGCAGGCCGAGCTGCTCGAGCACCGCTATCTGGGACGCCCGCCGGCCCGCCGCCTGCTGGCGGTCTCCGCGCAGCACTACTCCTTCGTGGTCGAGGCGTTCGTGCGGATGGTGAAGGCCTCGGAGGCGGCGGAGTACGCGTTCACGCTGCGCGAGACCCGCACCGCGGACATCATCGAGGACGTGCGGACGCTGCGCAGCGAGCTCGGCGTCCTCTACCGCAGCGACTTCAACCGCAAGGTCATCGACAAGCTGCTGCGCGACTCCGAGCTCGTCTTCACGCCGCTGTTCCTGGCGAGCCCGCACATCTTCGTCGCCCGCACGAACCCGCTGGCCTCGCGTCGACAGGTCACCCTCGAGGACCTCGAGGGCCTGCCCCGGCTCACCTTCGACCAGGGGACCGACAACTCCTTCTACTTCGCCGAGGAGATCCTCTCCACGCGCTCGGCCGCGCAGGACATCCGGGTCAGCGATCGGGCCACGATCTTCAACCTGATGATCGGGCTGGACGGCTACACGATCTCCACCGGGATCGTCTCCGACGACCTGGACCCGTCCATCGTGGCCGTGCCGCTCGAGGTGGACGAGCGCATCGAGATCGGCTGGATCGGGCACGCCTCCGCACCGCTGACCGGTCAGGCGGAGCGGTTCGTCGCCGAGATGCGCGAGGTGGTCTCGAGCTTCGGGGTCGAGCCGCTGTCGTAGCGGCTGCTCCGCCACCGGAGCCCTTTGAACAGGGCCGTCCCCGCCATGGCGACCGCCCCGACGCCAGGACCGATCCCCCGCCATAGGGGCCACCTATGAAGAGACCCCAAGTGTCGTGATGACACTATGGCGCGTGGTCCTGCGTACGCTCGTCCCACCACGACGACCGGGGGCACGATGACGACCGACTTCTCCTTCAGCATCCGCACGACCCGCTTCGACGAGGACTACGTCCCCTCGAGCGGCTCGCGGATCACCACGAACTTCGCCAACCTCGCCCGCGGGGAGCATCGCCGCGAGAACCTCCGCCGCGCCCTGCGCATGATCGACGAGCGCGCGAACGAGCTCGCGGGCGGCGGGGACCGCTACGCCGTGGAGCTCGACATCGTCTCGGCGGACCTGCACCTGGCCGCAGGAGCGGAACCCGCCGACGGCGGTGAGGGGCTCCCGCTGATCGAGATGCTCGACGTGCGGATCCTGGACCGCGAGACCGGCGAGCGCCTGCCGGGGATCACCGGGAACAACTTCTCCTCCTACGTGCGGGACCACGACTTCAGCGTGCGCCTGCCCGCCCATCAGCAGGCCACAGGCGACGCGGGATCCGGCGGCGGCGTGCCGGAGGACTTCGGCGTGCTGCACGGCAGGCTCTTCCGCCGCTTCATCTCCTCGGACGCCTATCGCGAGCGCTTCGCCGGACCGCCCGTGGTCTGCATCAGCGTCTCCACCAGCCGGACCTATCGCCGCATCGGCGCGCCGCATCCGGTGCTCGGCGACGAGTACGAGGCCGACGGCTCCTCCCTCACCGATCTCTACTTCGCGCGGATGGGGCTGCAGGTGCGGTGCTTCAAGCCCCGCGGCGCCGTCGCCCCGCTGGCGTTCTACTTCGAGGGCGATCTGCTCGCCGATCACTCCGACCTGGCGCTCATCGGCACGATCGCCACGATGGAGACGTTCCAGCGGATCTATCGCCCCGAGATCTACAACGCCCGCGAGAGCGCCGGGGAGGTGTACCGGCCGAGCCTGGGCAGCACCGACCACGCGGACACGGGGATCGTGTACGACCGCGAGGAGCGCAGCCGTCTGGGCGTGACCCAGGGCAGGTTCATCCAGGAGCGGCTGATCGCGCCGCACCAGGAGCATCTCGAGCAGTGGCTGGCCGAGGAGGTCGTCCGATGAGCACCCTCCTCCCCACCTCGATCGTCGGCAGCCTCCCCAAGCCCTCGTGGCTCTCCGAGCCCGAGACGCTCTGGTCGCCCTGGCGCCTCGAGGGCGCGGAGCTGGACGAGGGCAGGCGCGATGCGCTGCACCTCGCCGCGGCCGAGCAGGCCGTGGCCGGCCTCGAGGTGATCAGCGACGGGGAGCAGACCCGCCAGCACTTCGTCACCACCTTCATCGAGCATCTCAGCGGCGTCGACTTCGCTCGTCGCGAGACGGTGCGCATCCGCGATCGCTACGACGCGAGCGTCCCGACGGTCGTCGGGCCGGTGCGTCGTGAGCGGCCCGTCTTCGTCGACGACGCGGCCTCCCTCCGCACACGGACGGACAAGCCCCTCAAGTGGGCGCTGCCCGGGCCGATGACCATGATCGACACGCTGTACGACGCGCACTACGGCAGCCGCGAGGAGCTCGCCCGAGAGTTCGCGGCCCTCCTCAACCAGGAGGCGCGGGAGCTGGAGGCGGCGGGCGTGGACATCATCCAGTTCGACGAGCCCGCCTTCAACGTCTTCTTCTACGACGTGCGGGACTGGGGCGTGGAGGTCCTCGAGCGGGCGGCCGAGGGGCTGCGCGCCGAGACCGTCGTGCACATCTGCTACGGCTACGGCATCAAGGCCAACAACGACTGGAAGGCGAGCCTGGGCACGCAGTGGCGCCAGTATGAGGAGACCTTTCCGCTGCTGCGGGACTCCGTGATCGACACGGTCTCCCTCGAGAGCCGCGGCTCGCACGTCCCGATGGAGCTCGTCGAGCTGCTGCGCGGCAAGAAGGTGATGCTCGGCGCGATCGACGTCGCCGATCCGCAGGTCGAGACCCCCGAGGAGGTCGCCGACACCCTCCGCCGGGCCCTCGCCTTCGTGGAACCGGAGAATCTCTGCCCGAGCACGAACTGCGGCATGGCGCCGCTGTCCCGCACCGTCGCGCAGGGCAAGATGCGGGCGCTCGCCGCGGGGACGGCGCTTCTGCGCGCCGAGCTCGCGAGGGGCTGAGTCCGCGCCGCCGCGGGGCGGGCGGAGGGAGCCGGGCCCGGCGAAGGGCGCCGACCCCGCGTCGCGACGGAGCCTGCGCCGCGGCGGAGCCTGCGCCGCGGCCCAGCCTGCGCGGCGACGCCGACCCGGCCGGCTCAGGTCGAGGCGGCGTCCATCAGGGCCGCGACGATCCGGCCGACGGTCGGCGGGTCCAGGGCGCGGCCGTGCTGATCGGTCAGATACAGCACGTCCACCGCGCGCCGACCGAGGGTCATCACGTGGGCGCTGCGCACCTGCAGCCCGTGGACGGTGATCGTCTCGGCGACGTCGGCCAGGAGGCTGGGACGGTTGCGGGCGTTGACCTGCACGACGGTCGCCTCGCGCGAGGCGCCGGGCAGGAGCGTCACCACCGGGGCGTCCTCGGTGGTCCGCAGCGGCGGGGCCGGTGGGAGCTCGAGCACCCGGGCGTCGGCCCGGTCCCGGTGCGCCAGCTCCCGGTCCAGGGCCGAACGCACCACGGAGGGGTGCGGGAGGTCGGCCTGGGTGCCGGTGACCCACCAGGTGTTCACGGCGATCCCGTCCTGGGTGCTGACCACGGCGCTGTGCACATCCAGGCGCAGCCGCACCAGCACCCGCGCCATCGCCGCGAAGACCCCGGCGCCGTCGGGGGCGCCGAGGCAGAGCTGCGAGATCGGCTCGTCGTCCAGCGGGGCGGGATAGATGACCTGCGCGCTGTCGCTGCGGCGCACCGCGGCCAGCACCGCCTCCTGGGCGGAGCGCTGCGGGGCCAGCCGGGTGCGGGGCGCGGTCTCGGTGCCGCGCAGCGCGTCGCGCCCGAGGTCGGTGAGGTGGTCGACGAGGTCGGCGCGCCAGGTGGACCAGGCCGAGGGGCCGGCGGCGATCGCGTCGGCCTCGGTCAGGGCCCGCAGCAGCTCGAGGGTGTCGAGGTCCTCGTCCACCGCCCGCAGCAGCTCCCGCAGGGTCGTGGGGTCGGCGAGGTCGCGGCCGGTGGCGAGGCCCACCAAGGTCAGGTGCTCGCGCACGAGGGTCGCGATCGTGCGGGAATCAGCCCTGTCGAAGCCGAGGTGCCGGGCCGCGGCCTCGGCGAGCGGCGCGCCCTCGGCGGCGTGGTCCCGCGCCTCGGGGCGCTTGCCGAGGTCGTGCAGCAGGGCGGTGACCAGGAGCAGGTCGGGTCGGCTGACGCGGGACAGGAAGCGCTGCGCCTCGAGCACGGTCTCGATCTGGTGGCGGTCCACGGTGAAGCGGTGCACGGCCGAGCGCTGGGGCCGGTTGCGGATCTCCGACCAGCCCGGCACCCAGCGGGAGAACACGCCCTTGACGTCGAGGGCCTCGTAGGCGTCGGCGAGGTGCTCCCCGGCGAGTGCGTCGACGAGCACGTCGCGCTGGGCGGGCAGCAGGGGCGCCACGGTCTCCTGCGCCATCCGGGCGAGGGTCGCCTCGGCGAGCGGCAGCCCCGTCGTCGCGGCGTGGCGCACCGCGGCCACGTCCCGCAGCAGATCCCGCGAGGACGGGTCGACGGACACCTCCCCGGCCTGGACGATCACGCCGTGCGGGAGACGCTCGAGGGCGGGCCTGCGGGCGGTGCCCGCGCCGCGAGTGGCGCTGCCGCCTGGCGCGATCGCGGCCTCGGCGGCACGTACCGTGCGATGCAGCTCCCAGGTCACGGCGCGCGCGGCGTCGGCGAGGACGGCGTGGTGGTCGTCGGCGGTGGCGTGCCCGGTCAGCGCCGCGACGGCGTCCTGGTCGGCGCGGCCCAGGCGGGTGCCCGAGGCGCCGGTGACGGCCTGGAGCGCGTCGCGGGCGTCGCGGAGGGTGCGGGAGGCGGCGTCGACGACCTCGTGGTCGTGGTCGGCGAGCCAGCTCTCGGCGAGCGCGCGGATGACGGTGATGTCGCGCAGTCCGCCGCGGTCGGACTTGAGGTTCGGCTCGGTGGCGTGGGCGAGGGAGCCGTAGCGCCGGTCGCGGTCGGCGGCGAGGTCGACCACCTCCCCGACCCGTCGGCGCGCCTCGCGCCGCCATCGGGCGCGGACCCGGGCGGCGGTGTCCTCGACGAGCTGCGCGTCCCCGGCGATGTGCCGCAGGTCCAGCAGCGCGATCGCCGTGCGCAGGTCGGCGGCGGCGACCTGCTCGCACTCCTCGAGGCTGCGCACCGAGTGGTCCAGGGAGGTGCCGGAGTCCCAGATCGGGTACCACAGCGCTCCCGCGAGCTCGGCGGCCTGCTCGGCGCCCACCCGGGCGGGGTCCACGAGCAGCACCAGGTCGAGGTCGCTCGCGGGGCCGAGGGAGCGCCGGCCCAACGAGCCGATGGCGGCGAGCGCCGCTCCGCTGCCCCGTCCGGGCACGGCCTCGCCGGCCCGCTCCCACAGGGTGCGCAGCCAGTCGTCGACGAGATCGGACTGGGCGAGCCTGCGGGAGGGACCGGCGGAGGGGTCCGCGAAGCCCTCGTGGAGCACCTGGGTGATCCGGCGGGAGGAGAGCTCCTCAGAGGGCATCCGCCCCCCGTTCCCCGGTGCGCACGCGCACCGCGGTGCCGACGTCGGTGGTCCAGATCTTCCCGTCGCCGATCCTCCCGCTGCGGGAGGCGGCGAGGATCAGGTCGATGATCGCGGACTCGTCGCTCTCCAGGGCCAGCACCTCGACCTTGATCTTGGGGATGGTGTCGATCGTGTACTCCGCGCCGCGGTAGACCTCGGTGTGGCCGCCCTGGCGGCCGTACCCGGCGACCTCGGTGACGGTCAGGCCGGTGACCCCGTACTCGCGCAGGGAGTCGGTGACATCCTGCAGGGCGTGCGGCTGGATGATCGCGGTGATCAGCTTCATCGGGGCTCTCCTGCGACGGCGGGACGGGCGGGCTGCTCGGCGGCGGGGCCGCCTGCGGCGGGGACCGGGTCCGCGACGGGGTCGCCGGGGGCCTGGTTGCGGGGTTCGGGGCCGGGGTCCGCGGGCGGGAAGGCGGCGGAGCCGACGGTGCCGACGGTGCCGACGACCGAGGAGCGGTCCCGGCGGGAGGCCAGGGCGCCGACCAGATCATATCCGGCCTCGGCGTGATGGGTGATGTCGATCCCGGCGCGCTCGTCGGCCTCGGGGATCCTCCATCCCATCGTGTACTTCAGGACCAGGGCGATGGCGAGGGTCAGCACCGCGGAGATCAGCATGGCCACGATCGCGACGAGGGTCTGGACCAGCAGCAGGCTCGCGCCGCCGCCGAGGAGGAGACCGCCGTCCACGGCGAGGAAGCCGATCCCGATGGTGCCGACGAGGCCGCCGACCAGGTGCACGCCGACCACGTCGAGCGAGTCGTCGATGCCGAAGCGGTACTTCAGGCCGACGGCGAGGGCGCAGGCGAGACCTGCCGCGAGACCGAGCACGATCGAGGTGAGCGGCGTGAGCGCGGCGGCGGCCGGGGTGATCGCGACCAGGCCGGCGACGACGCCCGAAGCCATGCCGAGCGAGGTGACGTGCTTGTCGCGGATCCGCTCCACGAGGGCCCATCCGAGCATGGCACCCGCCGTGGCCACCGTGGTGTTGACCCAGGCCAGGCCCGCGGTCCCGTCGGCCGTGCCGGCGGAGCCGCCGTTGAAGCCGAACCAGCCGAACCACAGCAGGGCCGCGCCGAGCATGACCAGCGGCAGGTTGTGGGGCTTCATCGGCTCATTGCCGAAGCCCTTGCGCGCTCCGACAACCAGGGCGAGAACGAGACCGGCGACGCCGGCGTTGATGTGGACCACGGTGCCGCCGGCGAAGTCGACCGGCTCGGCGATCGCGGCGAAGGGGCCGTCGCCGCTGAGCAGGCCTCCGCCCCAGACCATGTGGGCCAGGGGCGCGTACACGATCAGCACCCACAGCGCGGCGAAGACCAGCCAGGTGCCGAGCTTGACGCGGTCGGCGATCGCGCCGGAGATCAGGGCGGTGGAGATGATCGCGAAGGTCATCTGGAAGCCTGCGGCGACGAGGAAGGGCACGCCGCTCTCGGCGAGGAGGGACTGGTCGTCGGTGCCGGCCAGGCCCAGGAACTCCAGCGGACTCCCGAACAGGCCGCCGACGTCGGTGCCGAAGGCGATCGAGTATCCGGCGACGGTCCAGGCGATCGCGACCACGGCGATGGCGCTGAAGGACATCAGCATCATGTTCAGCACGGTGCGGGCACGCACCATGCCTCCGTAGAAGAGGGACAGGCCGGGGGTCATCAGCAGCACGAGCGCCGCGCTGGTGAGGATCCAGGCGGTCGCCCCCGTGTCGAGGGTGAAGTCCATGGCGGCTCCAGTCAGAGGAGGGCCGGCGGCCGGGATCGAGGTGCCGACCTGCCGTACGGCCGGGCGGGCCGTGCCCTCAGAGTGCGGGCTCAGCCGGGGATCGCCTAGGCGGGAGGGCCGCCGTGATCGTTCCGTGACCGAGGATTCCGGGACGCGGGACGGACCGGGCGGCAGGGCGGGCCCGCCGCCTAGCGTCGGCCCGACGGCATCCGCCGAGCCCTCCGCAGCGTCGCGGGAGCACTCCGCTCCGCCCCTCGGCGGACGACCTCGAGGAGACGATCCCGCCCGTGACCCCATCGACGACCCCGCTGCCGACCGACGACCTCTCCTCGGACCGCTTCGCACGGCATGCCGCCTCCACGCTCCGACGCGGGGTGGGCCGACGGCAGATGCTGCAGGTCGCCGCGGCCCTGGGGGCGGGCGGCGCGCTGATGTCGGCCTGCGCCCCGTCGTCCGGGGAGCCCGCGACCGGGGATCCGACGCCGCCCTCCGGGGCCGGGCAGATCCTGCAGCCGGGGAGAGGGGAGATCCCCGGCGACCACTACCTCGGTTCGGAGACGGACCAGGTGATGTGGGGCTATGTGCCCACCGTCCACTCCGATCCGGTGCTGACCGTCGGCTCCGGCGAGACCGTGACGATCGATGCGGTCTCCCACGAGGGGATCCTCGAGGACCAGGGCCGGGACCCGCTGGAGTTCTTCGGCGCGCACGGCGTGGAGGCCGGCTCGGTGCTCGAGGACGCGATCGCGATCGCCGCCGACTACGACCGCACCGCCCGTGACTTCGCCGCCGACGGCCCTCACGTGGTCACCGGGCCCATCGCCGTCGAGGGCGCCGAGGTCGGCGACGTCCTGAAGATCGAGACCCTCGAGGCGGTCCCCCGCGTCCCCTACGGCGTGGTCTCCAGCCGGCACGGCAAGGGAGCGCTCGCGCTCACCGCCGACGGCGCCGCGCCGGAGGGTGCATCCCTCGAGCAGGTGATGCCGGCGGCGTCGACGGACGGCCGGGGCACGGCCGACCCGATGGCCTGGGGCAACGTCTCGGTGTTCACCCCGATCGAGGACGGCCACGGCGTGATGGCCTTCGACGGCGGGGCGGCCAGGTTCCCGCTGAGGCCCTTCATGGGCATGATGGGCGTCGCCCGCGCCGAGGCCTCCTCCCCCACGGACCCCTCCGCCAACTCGATCCCGCCGACCCTCGGGGGCGGCAACATCGACATCCGGCTGCTGGGCCCCGGCTCCACGTTCTACCTGCCGGTGCACGCCCCCGGCGCCCTGTTCTACGTCGGCGACCCGCACCATGCGATGGGCGACGGGGAGGTGGCGCTGACCGCTATGGAGGGCTCGCTGCGCGGCACCTTCCGTCTGACGGTGTGCAAGGAGGGCGAGGGGGACGCGCCGCGGCTCGCGCACCGCTATCCCTTCGCGGAGACCGCCGACGCGTGGATCCCGATCGGGCTGTCCGATCCCGACGGGTCGGTCGACGGCCAGGGCAGCGACCTCGACGTCGCCCTGCGCACCGCCGTCGTCAACGCGCTGGAGTTCCTGGAGCAGGAGCTCGGCATGGACCGCGCGATCGCCTACGCCTATCTCTCCGCCGCCGCGGACTTCACGATCTCCCAGGTCGTGGACCGCACCGTCGGGGTGCACGGGATCATCGCGAAGAGCCACTTCGCCTGAGACGCGGGACGGCCCGGGCGATCGCTGGGATCGCCCGGGCCGTCCGGGGGCCGCGGGGCCGGGGAGCGCTCAGCCTTCCAGCAGCGCGTCGACGAAGCCGTGCGGGTCGAAGGGCGTGAGGTCGTCCATGCCCTCGCCGAGGCCGACCATCTTCACGGGCACGCCGAGCTCGCGCTGGACGTTGACGACGATGCCGCCCTTGGCGGTGCCGTCGAGCTTGGTGAGCACGATGCCGGTGATGTGCACGGCCTCGGAGAACACCCTCGCCTGCTGCATGCCGTTCTGGCCGGTGGTGGCGTCGATGACGAGCAGCACCTCGGCGACCTCGTCGCCGTGCAGGCCCTTCTCGGCGACCCGGCGCACCTTGCCGAGCTCGTCCATCAGGCCCTTCTTGTTCTGCAGGCGGCCGGCGGTGTCGATGATGACCACGTCGACCTCCTGCTCGATGCCCTTCTTCACGGCGTCGAAGGCGACGGCGGCGGGGTCGGCGCCGTCGCGGTCGGCGCGGACGGTGTCCACGCCGACCCGGGAGCCCCAGGTCTCGAGCTGGTCGGCGGCGGCGGCGCGGAAGGTGTCGGCCGCGCCGAGCACGACGGTGCGGTCCGCGGCGACGAGCACGCGGGCGAGCTTGCCGACGGTGGTGGTCTTGCCGGTGCCGTTGACCCCGACCATGAGCAGCACGGAGGGGACCTCGGTGCCGTCCTCGGCGGTGCGGCGGGTCGCGGCGAGGCGGCGGTCCAGGTTCGGGTCCACGAGCGCGACGAGCTCCTCGCGCAGCACCTCGCGCACGGCGGCCACGTCGTCGGTGCCGAGCACCTGGATGCGTCGCTTGAGGTTCTCGAGCATCTCGTCGGTCGCGGCCGGGCCGAGGTCGGCCATCAGCAGCGTCTCCTCGATCTCGTCCCAGGTCTCCTCGTCGACCGTGGAGCGGGTGAGGAGGGTGAGGATGCCGCGGCCGAGGGCGCCGGAGCGGGAGAGCCGCTCGCGCAGGCGCAGCATGCGGCTCTCGGGTGCCTCGGGGGTCTCGATGACGGGGCCGCCAGGGGCGGTCGTGGTGGCGTCCTCGGCGGGAGCCTCGGGCTGCGCGGTCCCGGCCGGTGCGGTCTCCGTCGGGGCGTTCTCCGTCGGAGCGGCGGTGTCGGGCTCCGCCGTGCCGGTCCCGGCGGTGTCGGCCGGGGCCGTCTCGGCGGGAGCGTCGGCGGGTGCGGACGCGGCGGGGGCCTCGGGCGCCTCCTGATCGAAGGGGACGTCCTCGGCAGCGGGGGCGGTCTTCTCGGCGGGAGCGGCGCCGTCCGGCGCCTGCTCGCCCGCGGCGGGCCGCTCGGCGGTCTTCGGGGCCGGGGCGGAGAGCGTGTCGGCCCAGGTCGGGGCGGCGGGTCGCTCCTTGACCGCGGTCGCGGTGCCGGTGGTGGAGCCGGGCTCGCTCCTCGAGGAGTCCTCACCGCCACGCTGCTCGTCGCGGTCCTTCGAGGAGGACGAGCGGCCGCGGCTGCGGATGTAGGCCCAGGCACCGACGCCGAGCACGACGACACCACCGCCGCCTCCGGCGATCAGGGCGAGTAGGGCATCGGGATCCACGGGTCACCTCCGAGGTCGGGGAAGCCGGCGATGCGGCGAGGACAGCTGCCAGTCTAGGGCCGTCGCCGGGCCGTCCCTGCGTGAGTCCCGGATCCGGGCGCGACCTGCATCGCCGGAGCCCGGTGGACGGGGCGGGGTCAGCCGCGACCGGTGCGGGAGGTGTGGCGCGGATGCTCCGCGGCCGTGCCGTCCTCGTCCTCGCGCGGGAGGCGCAGATGGGGCATCGCGACGACTGCCAGGATCACCACGGCCAGGACAACGGCGAGGATCAGGAAGAGCACGACGACGAAGGGCAGCTGCATGCCCATATTGTGCACCGACGACGGCGCGGTCCCCGGGAGCGTCCTGGACGGCGCGTCACCGGGGACCGCGGGGACCGGCGGGCCTGCACGGCCCGCCGATCGCAGGGCTCAGCCGAGCTCCGGGAACCAGATCCCGATCTCGCGCGCGGCGGACTCCTCGGAGTCGGAGCCGTGGACGAGGTTCTGGATGACGGGGAGGTCCTGCTCGCAGGCGAGGTCGCCGCGGATGGTGCCGGGCGCGGCCTCGGTGGGGTTGGTGGCGCCGGCCAGGGAGCGGAAGCCCTTGATGACGTTCACGCCCTCGACGACGAGCGCGACGAGCGGGGCGGCGCCCATGTACTCCACGAGGCCGGGGTAGAAGGGCTTGCCCTCGTGCTCGGCGTAGTGGGCGGCGAGCTCCTCGGCGGTGGCGGTGCGCTGGGCGAGGGCGACGATGTCGTAGCCCTTCGCCTCGATGCGGCGGAGGATCTCGCCGCGCAGGCTGCGCTGGACGGCGTCGGGCTTGAGCAGGACGAGAGTGCGCTGTGCGGTCATGGGATCAGGGTACCCACAGGTCAGCCGTGGTCATGTCAGCGCTCGTCCGCCCCGTCGGAGTCCAGCAGCCTCGCGTCCACGGCGTCCTTCTCGCGGTCCAGCTGGCGACCCTTGACGATGCCGTAGGCGAGCATGGCGGCGAAGCCGAGGCCGATCACCCACATCGCAGAGACCTGGAGGCCGAGCAGGATCGCCGGGATCTGGAGGGCGAGGGCCAGCCAGTACGCCCAGGCCCCGCGGCTGAGCATTCCCCCGTTCATCAGCAGGGCGATCGCGGTGACGAGTCCCCAGGTCCAGGTCAGGGCCCGGTCGCCGGGGGCGAGCTGATGGGCGACGAGCACCGCGAAGAAGACGACGAGCGCCTCGCACACGAGCACCGTCGCGGTGATCATCCGCTGTGCGCCGTGAGAGCGGGTGGAGGGGGTGAGGTCGAGGTCCATCTCTCTCACGCCTCCTCGGGGACGCCGAGCAGGTCGCGGACCTCGGCGGCGAGGGTGACGGACCCGGCGACGACCACGCCGCCGAACTGGTCGCCGTCGGCCTCGGCGAGGTCGACCGCGATCTGGATCGCGTCGGGCAGGCTCTCCTGCTCGAGCACCCGGTCCTCATCCTCGAAGATCTCGCGGGCGATGTCGGCCAGGCGGTCCGCGGGGATCGCGCGGGGGGAGCTGGAGCGGGTGATGACCACGGCGTCCAGCAGCGGCTCGAGCACCTCGAGGATGTCGTCGGCCTCCTTCTCCTGGAGGATGCCGACCACGCCGATGGTGCGGGTGAAGCGGAAGTTCTCGCGCACGGTCTGGACGAGAGTCAGGGCGCCGGCGGGGTTGTGCGCGGCGTCCAGCAGCACCGTCGGCGCCTGGCGCACCACCTCGGCGCGACCCGGGGAGGTGACGCTCGACAGCGCCGCCTGCAGCAGCTCGCCGTCCAGCGGGGAGGTGCCGCCGCCCAGCAGCGCCTCCGCGGCGGCGACGGCGAGCAGGGCGTTGCGGGCCTGGTGCTCGCCGAGGAGGGAGAGGAACACCTCCTCGTAGCGGCCGGCGATCCCCTGCAGCGAGAGCATCTGCCCGCCGACGCCCGGGGTGCGGGCGAGCACGCCGATCTGCTGCCCCTCGACGGAGGCCTCCGCGCCGAGCTCCGCCACGCGCTCGCGCAGCACGTCGGCGGCGTCCTGGTAGGGCTGCTCGGCGAGGACCGCGATCGCCTCGGAGGTGAGGATCCCGGCCTTCTCCCCCGCGATCTCGGCGATCGTGTCGCCGAGGTACTCCTGGTGGTCCAGGGAGATCGGGGTGATCACGGCGACGTCGGGGTCGACCGCGCCGGTCGCGTCCCAGGTGCCGCCGAGGCCGGTCTCGACCACGGCGACGTCCACGGGGGCGGAGGCGAAGGCCTGGAAGGCCATCGCGGTGAGGTACTCGAAGTAGGTCAGCGGCGGGCCGCCGGCGGCCTGCGACTCGGTGTCGACGATCTGCGCGAAGGGCTCCACGTCGCGATAGGCCTGGAGGAAGCCCTCCTCGTCGATGGGCGCGCCGTCGATCGCGATCCGCTCGGTGGGCGAGTGGAGGTGGGGGCTCGTCGTGCGGCCCGTACGCAGCCCGGCCTCGCGCAGGATCCGCTCGAGGATCCGCGCGGTGGTGGTCTTGCCGTTGGTGCCGGCGATGCGGATCGAGCGGTAGGAGTTCTGGGGGTCGCCCATCAGCTCCATCACCCGGCGGATCCGGCTGAGGTCCGGCTCGATGCGGTTCTCCGGGGCGCGCTCGAGGAGCGCGGCATAGACCTCCCGCAGCTCGGGGGACATCGCCGGACGGGAGGAACCCGGGCGGGGAGAACTGGGCACTGCGGCTCCTGGGTGCGGGGCGGGACGGGCCGGATCAGTGTACGAGGGGCACCTGGGACCCGGGGACCGGACGATCCCGGGCGCGGGCAGCCGGGGACCGGACGTCCGGGGCACAGACGTCCGGGGCACGGACGGTCGGGGCACGGGCGACCGCTCCTCCCCACGTCGCGGTCGTCCACAGCCCGGCTCTCCCCCGCTCGTGCTCGACCGCGGCCTCCCTAGCCTGACCGCGAGCGCCGGCGCCGTCGGGGCGGAGGACGCCGATCCACGGGCTCGGCTGGGCGAGGAGACGGGAGGGACGGCATGGGGGACGGAGCCGACGCGATGCTCGGCATGGACACGGACCGATGCCGCCTGCAGGCCGACAGTCTGGAGGCGGCCGCCGACCGGCTCGCGGGGCTGCGCGAGAGGGTCGACGACGCCGTCGGCGCCGCGACCTGGCACGGCCCGGACGCCGACGCCTTCCGGCTCCGCTGTTCCCTGCTGTCCCAGGGCCGTCTGCGCGAGGCCGGCGAGCTCCTGGATCTCCTCGCCCGCCGGCTCCGCGTCGAGGCCGTGGCGCAGGAGCGCGCGTCGGCGGCCGTCGGACACGGCGTGGCCTCCTCGGGCCGTGCGCTCGCCCCCGCCGGAGCAGGAGGACGTCTCCTCGCGGGTCCCTCCGCCGCGGCGTCCCTCCCCCTCCTCGGCGCTCCCGCATCCGCCGCCCTCGTCTCCGACGCCCTCGGCGCCGGGGTCGCGCTCGGCACCGCGGAGCTCACGGGCGTCGTGGTCGGGCTCGGCGGCGACCCGGACGGGATCGACCGGGTCCAGGACGAGCTCGGACACCTCGGCGGGATGTTCGAGGACTGGGCGGCGGGCGGGGACGCCCCCACCCTCGCCCGGCTCGGCGCGAGCACCCTCCTCCTCGGCGGCGCGATCGCGCTCGCACCGGTGGAGACCGTGACCGACACCGGTCTCCTCGACCCACGCACCGACGTCACCGTGCACGCCGTGGTGGAGGTCCCCTCGAGCACGGCTCCGCGCGGCCTCGCCGACCTCGTCGCGGCGAACGACGAGGCCCGCCGTCCGCTCGCAGGCGTCCCCGGCGACGCCGACAGGGACGGTGCCGCGGCGGGGCGGGTGCGGATCCAGACCATGCGCGGCCGGGACGGGGGCGAGGCGTACATCGTCCATGCCCCGCCGACCGGGGGCGCGCCTATCTGGGATCCCGACTCCTGGGGGCCGCAGGGGAACTCCGCCGGCTGGGACTCGAACCTGCGGACCATGGCCGGGCAGGAGTCCGCGGCGATGGCCGATATCCGCACGGCGATGGCCGCGGCAGGGGTCCCCGACGGGGCGCGGGTGATGGTCGTGGGCCATTCGCAGGGCGGGCTGACAGCCGCGCATCTGGCGGCGGACCCCGGCGTCAACCGGGCCGACGGAGCACCGGGCAGCTACGACATCTCCCACAGCTTCTCGGTCGGGTCCCCGGTGGGGACGGTGGTGCCGGTGCAGGCCTCGACCAGCACGGTCAACGTCTCGCACAGCTCGGCGCTCGAGCCGTCCCTGCTGCTGCGGCATCCCGCGACCTGGCCGGCGCCGCTGCGGATCGCCGATCCGGTGCCGCTGCTGGACCTGGCCGGGTACCGGATCGACGGCAGCCGCGTCTCCTCCCCCGCTGTCCGCGAGGTGGTGCTCGAGGCGCCGGCTCCCGCTCTCGGCGGGGCCTCCCCGCTCGAGAACGCCCATGAGTCGGTGCTGCGCACGGAGCAGGGCGTGGACCCGACCGGCGGCTATCACGGCAGCCTGCAGGCAGGGTCCGGGACCGACCCTGTGCTCGCCGCGCTGCAGGAGGACCTGGAGGGGACCTATGTCGGCGACGGGGTCACGGTCGTGGAGGACGTCGTGGTCGTGGTGGGGCGGAAGGACCTGCGGTGAGCGCGAGGCAGGGCCGGGTCCCGCGGGCGGAGGACCCGGGCGGGCGCCGCGGGCCCCGGCTCAGGTCAGCCCGTATCTCGCGTAGAGCGCGCTCGCGCCCACCTGCTCCAGTCGGTAGTCCTCGACGGCCATGTCCGGCTCGAGGCCCCTGGCCGTGAACTCCTCGACACCGGCGAGGAAGCCCATGATCCCGCCGACGGAGATGTTCCCCTCGGTCTCGTCCCCCTCGTGCAGGGTCGTGACGACCGCGCGCATCGCGTCGTCGTAGATCGTGAACGCGTCCCTGCGCTCCTCGGCCGCGAGATCGATCCGGCCGTGCAGGAGTCGACGGAAGGTGCCGTTCATGCCGCTCTCGATCTCGCACCCGGCCACGCCTTCGACCTCGAGCACCGCCGTGGTGACTCGACGGACCCGCCCGCTGCCGCCGCAGCCGGTGAGCGGGCCGACAGCGAGTGTCCCCGCCGCCAGGAGCATGGTGCGTCGCCTCGTGATACCGGCCATGACCGCCCCTTCCCCTGTCCTCGATCCCCACAGGTTGCCATCCGGCGAGGCCGGTGTCAGGACCCTGCGGGCAGTGACGCCGACGACGGGGAGGCGGCCGGAGACAGGGGCGCTGAGGCGCATGGGGCGACGAGCGGCCCTCCGCTCAGGCGACCTTCCAGCGGTAGACGAAGGCGGCGACGGCGTCGCGCTTGATCGGCTCGTAGGGGCGGAAGGTGCCGTCGGACCATCCGGTGGAGTAGCCGTTCGCAGCCATCCAGGTGATCTCGTCGTAGAAGACCTCCGAGCCCCGGTGCACGTCCGTGAAGGGGGACCGGGTCGGGCCCGTGAACGCGGGCGCACCGGCGGCACGGTGGAGGAACGCGGCCATGGCGTCGCGCTTGATCGGCTCGTAGGGGCGGAAGGTGCCGTCGGGCCAGCCCTGCGCGAGCCCCACCGAGTGAGCCCAGGTGATCTCCTTGTAGAAGACCGTGTCCTTCGAGTTCACGTCCTTGAAGGGCGAGACCTTCGGCGGGGTGAACGCGGGCGAGCCCGCTGCCCGGTACAGGAAGGCGATCACGGCATCGCGCTTGATCTGGTCATAGGGGCGATAGACGGCGCTCGCGCCGCTCCCCCACCCCGTGGAATAGCCCATGTGGTTCATCCAGGCGATCTCGGTGAAGAAGATCGTGCTGTCGTAGGGCACGTCCGCGAAGGGGTCCGCGGGCTTCTTCCCGAGCGGCGCAGCGACCGGATAGCGCGAGGTGCTCGCGCCCGTCGGGGAGCCGAACCACTGCGAGTAGAGGCGGTAGAAGTTGCGGTTGCCGTAGGTGGCGCAGACGTCGTCGACCACCGCCGAGGAGCCCGCGTCGAGGGTCGCCTGGGTGGGGGTGAAAGGGGTGTAGTTGTACAGCGCCGCGGTGGCCCGGTTCGAGATGGTCACCTTCCCGTAGCCGCAGAAGGCGTAGGGGCTGTACTGGATGTCGTAGGTGCGGCCCGCCTGGTAGCGGTAGCCGCGAGCCGGGTCGCCGTACGCCTGCAGGCGCACCCCGGCGTTGTAGATCTGCTGGGCGAATCCGGCGTATTTCGGGTCGCAGGTCTGGAAGTCGGGGCAGCCGAAGCCGAGCGCCTCCCTGAGCATCTTCGGGGTCGCATTGCGCGTGGTGACGAGGCCCTGCTCCTTCTGGAGCATGGTCAGGAGCACCTTGGGGCTGATGCTGCAGGCGCGGGCGACGTCGGCGATGATCGTCCCGGCGCTCGCCGCCCTCTTCGCGGGGATCGCCGCGCAGTAGGCGTCCTTCGCGCGCTGCGGGGTGTCCATCCGGAGGTCCTTGAGGCAGTCCGCGCCGTCGGTGCCGCGGGTGCAGCTCGCGCCCTTCTGATCGAGGAAGGCGTCGACCTGGGCGGCGGTCATGGAGGTGCCCGCGAACATCTGTGCGTCGCTGATGAGGGTGCCGGGGACGAAGCCGCCCAGGCCCGCGGGCGGGGTGCGGGCCTCGGAGCCGGGGGCGGCGCCGAGGACGCCGGCGGAGGCGATCAGCACGGCGAGCACGAGGAGCGCGAGACGCCGACGAGCCCGCGTCGGAGCGGTCGTCGAGGAGGACCGGGCGGGGGCAGGCGTGGACATGCGATCTCCTGGGGATGGGGGATCCCCAGCTGGATCCCTCACCATGATACGTCCGACAGATGCCCAGAAACCCGCCCTGACCAGCCGATACGCAGTCGTGACTCACGCGGGGCAGTAAATCGTCATGAAGCGGGCGAACTGACGCCCGCCGCTGTGATCGGGACGCGCGGGAGGGCCGACGGGACAGCTCGGGCGAGCTGCCGGGACGGCGCGGGCGGGCTGCCGGGACGGCGTGGGAGGGCCGACGGGGCGGCGCGCCTCGCGCCGCCCCGTCCCGCCTCAGGCCCGCTGCACCGAGACGGTGACGGTGCCGCCGGTGACCTTCTCGCTCGCCTCGTGCGCGACCTCGGCGGGCCGCGCGGGGACCTCGAGCTCGAGCGCGAGGACCTCCCCCGCGACCAGCTCACGGTGGGCGGCGACCGCGGCGACGACGGGCTCGTCGCCGTCCACGGTCAGGCGGATCCGGTCGGAGATGTCCAGTCCCGCCTCACGGCGCGCGGACTGGATCGCGCGGACCACGTCGCGGGCGGTGCCCTCCGCCTCGAGCTCGTCGGTGAGGCGGATGTCGAGGGCGAGGAAGTCGCCGCCGCGCAGCACGCCGACGGTCCGGCCCTCGAGGGCCGCACTCTCTCCGGCGACGAGGTCGAGCGAGTACTCCCCCTCCTCGAGCGCGATCCCGCCGGAGGTGACGGTGCCGTCCTCGGCCACGGACCAGTCCCCGGTCTTGGAGCCCTTGATCGCGCCCTGCATCTGCTTGCCCAGCCGCGGCCCGGCGGCGCGGGCATTGACGGTGAGCTTCTGCTCCACACCCATGCCCTGCGCCTCCTCGCTGGTGACGTCCAGCAGGCGCACGTGCTTCACGTTCAGCTCGTCGGCGATGATCGCCGTGAACGGCTCGAGCGAGGCGGGGTCGTGGTGGACGACGGTCAGCTCGGCGAGCGGAAGGCGGGCGCGCAGGCCCTCCTTCTTGCGCAGCGCGTTGCCGGCGCTGGCGATCGCGCGCACGTCGTCCATCTGGGCGACGAGCTGCTCGTCCCGGGGGAAGAGGGAGTCGTCGGGCCAGTCGGTCAGGTGCACGGAGCGGCCGCCGGTGAGCTCCTTCCAGATCTCCTCGGTGACCATCGGCAGCAGCGGCGCGGCGACCTGCAGCAGGGTCTCCAGGCAGGTGGCCAGCACGTCGATGGCCTGCGCATCGCCCTCCCAGAAGCGGTCGCGGGATCGGCGCACGTACCAGTTGGTGAGCATGTCCAGGTGGTCCTGGATCTGCTCGGCGGCGTCGGCGATCGCGAGCTCGCGGAAGGAGGCCCGCACCCCGCGCACCAGGTCGCCGGTGCGGGAGAGGAGGTAGCGGTCCATCACGTCGGTGGACTCGTACCGGGCGGCGCCGCGGTGCCCCGTCGGCCGGCCGGAGGCGTCCTTCTCCCCCGCCGCGTTGGCGTACAGCGCCAGGAAGTACCAGACATTCCACAGCGGCAGCACGACCTGGCGCGTGGCGTCGCGGATCTTCGGCTCGTCCACGACCAGGTTGCCGCCGCGCAGGATCGGCGAGGACATGAGGAACCAGCGCATCGCGTCGGCGCCGTACTTGTCGAACATCTCGCGCACGTCGGGGTAGTTCCGCAGCGACTTGGACATCTTCTGCCCGTCCTCGCCGAGCACGATGCCGTGGCAGATGACGGAGGTGAAGGCGGGCCGGTCGAACAGCGCGGTGGCCAGCACGTGCATGACGTAGAACCAGCCGCGGGTCTGCCCGATGTACTCCACGATGAAGTCCGCGGGGTTGTGGCCCTCGAACCAGTCGTGGTTCTCGAAGGGGTAGTGCACCTGCGCGAAGGGCATGGAGCCGGAGTCGAACCAGACGTCGAACACGTCGGTGACGCGGCGCATGGTGGAGCGGCCCGTGGGGTCGTCGGGGTTCGGGCGGGTGAGCTCGTCGATGTAGGGGCGGTGGAGGTTGACCTCGCCGTGCTCGTCGCGCGGGAGGGTGCCGAAGGCCTCCTCGATCTCGGCGAGGGAGCCGTAGACCTCGACGCGCGGGTGGTCGGGGTCGTCGCTCTTCCACACCGGGATCGGCGTGCCCCAGTAGCGGTTGCGGGAGACGGCCCAGTCGCGGGCGCCCTCGAGCCACCTGCCGAACTGGCCGTGCTTGACGTTGCCGGGCACCCAGTCGATCTGCTCGTTCAGCTCGAGCATCCGCTCGCGCTGGTCGGCGACCTTCACGTACCAGGAGGAGACGGCCTTGTAGATCAGCGGGTTCCGGCAGCGCCAGCAGTGCGGGTAGGAGTGCACGTAGCTGGTCTCGCGCAACAGGCGGCCCTCGCGCTGGAGATTGCGGATGACCGGGCGGTTCGCCTCGAACACCTGCAGACCGGCGATCTCGTCGAGCTCGGTGCCGCGGAAGTAGTCGTGGAACTGCGCGCCCTCGTCGACGGAGACGATGACGGGGATGCCGTAGGCGGCGCTGACCTGCTGGTCAACCTCGCCGTAGGCGGTGGCCTGATGGACCACGCCGGTGCCGTCGTCGGTGGAGACGTAGTCGGCGACGGTGACGATCCAGGCGTTCTCGGTGCCCCACTTGGCGCGGTCCTCGGAGTAGACCGTCCACAGCGGCTGATAGGTCATGTGCTCGAGCTCGGCGCCCGCGAAGCGGCGCTCCTCGATCGCGGCGACGGCGTCCTCGGCGCTCTCGTAGCCGAGCTCCTTGGCGTGCGCGCCGACGAGCGCGGCGGCCAGCAGGTAGCGGCCCTCGCCCGCGGCGGCGCCGTCGGCGGCGCCGAGCGGGCCGGCCGGCAGCACCGCGTACTCGAGCTCAGGGCCGACGGCGAGGGAGAAGTTGGTGGGCAGGGTCCAGGGCGTGGTCGTCCAGGCGAGCGCCTTCACGCCCGCCAGGCCCAGCTGCTCGGCCTTCTCGCCGGTGAAGGGGAAGGTGACGGTGACGGTCTGGTCCTGGCGCTCCTGGTAGACGTCGTCGTCCATCCGCAGCTCGTGGGCGGACAGCGGCGTCTGGTCCTTCCAGCAGTACGGGAGGACGTAATAGCCCTCGTAGGCGCGGCCCTTGTCGTGCAGGGTCTTGAACGCCCACAGCACCGACTCCATGAAGGTGACGTCGAGGGTCTTGTAGTCGTTCTCGAAGTCGACCCAGCGGGCCTGGCGGGTGACGTACTCCTCCCACTCCTTCGTGTACTTCAGCACAGAGGCGCGGGCAGCGTTGTTGAAGGCCTGCAGGCCCATGTCCTCGATCTCGGACTTCTCGGTCATCCCGAGCTCCCGCATCGCCTCCAGCTCGGCGGGCAGGCCGTGGGTGTCCCAGCCGAAGCGGCGGTCGACCTTCAGCCCGTCCATGGTGCGGAAGCGCGGCACGACGTCCTTGACGAAGCCCGTGAGCAGGTGGCCGTAGTGGGGCAGGCCGTTGGCGAAGGGCGGGCCGTCGTAGAAGACGAACTCCTCGGCGCCCTCGCGCTGGGCGATGGAGGCGCGGAAGGTGTCGTCGGTGCGCCAGAACTCCTGGATCGCGTTCTCGAGCGCGGGCAGGTGCGGCGAGGGGACGAGCGGGTCTCCGGAGACCGGGTAGACCATGGGACAACCTCCGAGGCGGAACAGGGGCGGCGGGCGGGCGGACTGCTGCCCGAGGACGCTTCCGGCGCGGGCCGGCGGCGCGGTACCACCTCGGTTGACGCCGCGCGCGCCGGCGCTGCCGACGCGGGGGCCTCCCCTCGTTCCTCAGCTGTGACGGGCTGGTCCCGGCGGGTTCTACTGGGCGCGGCGCCTGTCCTCGCGGACCGTGCTCGTGCTGTTCTTCCCGCGGCTCTCCGGTGATGGCCGGGTCGATGCCGATGCCGTGCAGTGTACGCGGGCTCGCCCGCGCGGTCACGACCGCCCCGGGGGAAGAGACGCGAGGAACAGCCGCACCGGGTCCGCGGGCCTCTGCGGCTCGCGGGGCTCCGCAGCTCCCGGGTCCCAGCACATGCGGTCGGGATCCCCAGCCGCCTGCCAGGTGGGCGGGGTCTCATGATCACGGCGGCCCCACCGGGGACGCCGTGGACGAAGGAGACGACATGGACGACGACATCCCTCACCGACGATCGCGCTTGGGCGCATCGACCCTCTCGGCGGCGGCGCTGCTGGTGCTGACCTTCGGCCCGTCCGCGCTCGCGCTGAGCCCCTCGACCGCAGCCTCCGCGGCCGCCGTGCCGCCGCGCGTGGTGGTCTCCGCCCCGGTCGCGGCCGCGGCCGCGATCCAGACGACGCGCTCGCAGGACGAGGAGGACGCCGACGGCACCGATGCCGCCGCCGCATCCACTACCGCCGAGGAGGCGTGAGTCACCTCCGCGGACGGTGACAGTCGTGGAACACTGGTCCTTCCACGGAACCGCGCGCCGCTCGGCGCGGTCGACGCAGAAGGAGCGAGGATGTCGCTGTTCGGAGAGCCCTTCACCGCCAAGTGCCTGAAGTCGGGGATCACGGTCGAGGTCGAGGAGGGCCAGTCCCTCCTCCAGGCTCTGCTCGACGCCGGCGTCCCGATGGACTACTCCTGCGAGGGCGGGGTGTGCGGCACCTGCGTGGTGCCGCTGGTCTCCGGACAGGTCGAGCACATGGACGAGTTCCTCATGGACGACGAGCAGGACAGCCAGATGATCACCTGCGTCTCGCGCGGCGAGGGTGAGATCGAGATCGACGTCTGAGACGACGCGACCGCCCGCTGCCTCACAGGCGCGGGCCGGCCACCCACCAGGCGAGGCCGACGACGCCCATGAGCGCCGCGGCGCCGAGCACCGCCAGCGGCATCGGCAGCACGGGCCCGACCACGAGCAGCATGAGCACGCCGAGGGCGGCGAGCGCCAGCATGGTCACGAACACCACCGGGCGTCCCGAGGCGGGCTTGCCTCCCGTGCCCGTCGCAGAGCCCCGGCCCGTCGCAGCATTCCGGCCCGTCGCAGCGCCGTGCCGCGCCATCGCGTCCTCCGGGAGCATCGTGGTCATGCGATGGTCCTCTTCCCTGGTCCGTGCCGTGCCCTGGTGCGGGCGCAGCGCCCGTTGCGCCGCCTGACGGGACGATCCTCCCCCGGTCCGCACGGCGCGCACATCCCGCGCAGGGAGGACTCCCGCCTCCACCTTTGGTCGTAGGCGCGCCCGCAACGGTCATGGTGCCTCCTCCCAGGCGTCCGCGATCAGCGGGCGCCTGGGTCGGGACCGGCCGGTCCCGGGCTCGGCTCGTCGCGGCGGGCGTCCTGCTGATCCTCCCGGGCGTCCTGCCGGGCGAGTTCCGCGAACACGCCGCCGCGCGCGAGCAGCTCCTCGTAGGTGCCGCGCTCGACGATCCTCCCCCGCTCCATCACCACGATCTGGTCGGCGTGGCGGACGGTGGAGAGGCGGTGGGCGATCGAGACGGTGGTGCGGCCGCGCGCGACCGCGTCGAGCGCTCCGGACATCGCCCGCTCCGTGGCGACGTCGAGGGCCGAGGTCGCCTCGTCCAGCAGCAGCACCGGCGGGTCGCGGAGGATCGTGCGGGCGAGCGCGAGGCGCTGCTTCTCCCCGCCGGAGAAGCGGTAGCCCCGCTCCCCCACGACCGTCGCGTAGCCGTCCGGGAGGGCGACGATGTGGTCATGGATCTGGGCGATGCGGCAGGCGGCGACGAGCTCCTCGTCGGAGGCCTCCGGGCGGGCGAAGCGCAGGTTCTCGGCGATGGTGGCGTGCAGGAGGTAGGTCTCCTGGGTGACCACGCCGATGCTCGCGGCGAGCGAGGACAGCGTGATCTCCCGCAGGTCGTGGCCGTCCAGGATGATTCGGCCGTCGGTCGGCTCGTAGAGCCTCGCCATGAGATAGCCGGTGGTGGTCTTGCCCGATCCGGTCGCGCCGACGAGGGCCGTGTGCTTCCCGGCCGGGACCACGAGGTCCAGGTGCGCGAGCGCCGGCTCCTCGGCGCCGGGATAGGCGAAGGTGACGTCCTCGAAGCGGATCTCGCCACGCACTCGGGCGGGGTCCAGGGAGATCGCGCCGTCGGCGTCGGCGATGAGGATCGGGGCGTCGAGGTACTCGAAGACCCGCGTGAACAGGGCGAGGGAGCTGTTGACCTGGGTCGCGACCCGCAGCAGGCCGTTGATCTGCGGGAACAGGGAGGACTGCAGGGCGATGAAGGCGACGAGGGTGCCGATGGTGATGCCGCTGCCGTCGGGGTCGGCGAACAGCAGGTGCCCGCCCAGGAAGTAGGTCAGCGCCGGGAAGAGCGACATGATCGTCGTGAACACGGCCATCTGCCAGCGGCCGGCCATCTGGGAGCGGACCTCGAGGTCGGCGAGCTCGCGGGAGTCGTCGGCGAAGGCGCTGCTGAGCGTCTCGACGCGTCCCATCGTCACCCCGAGCAGGATCCCGGAGACGGACAGCGATTCCTGGATCCCGGCGGAGAGGTCCGCGGCCTTCTCCTGCCGGGTGCGGACGATGGTGCGGCGGCGTCTGCCCACGCGCCGGTTCATCCAGACCGCGAAGGGCAGGGCGATCAGCGAGAACAGCGTGAGCCGCCAGTCCATCGCGATCATGGCGACCAGCGCCATCGCGACCCCGGCGCCGGAGGAGACGATCTGGGTCATCACCGAGGTGACCACGGACTGCATCGAGCCGATGTCGGAGAAGATCCGCGACTGGATCTCGCCGGTGCGGGTGCGGGTGAAGAATCCCAGCCCCATCCGCTGCAGGTGGGAGTAGACCGCCACGCGCAGGTCGTGCATCACCGACTGGCCCACGCGGGCCGAGAGCATCGACTGGGTGACGCCGAGGGCGCTCGCGACGACGGTGACGGCGATGAGCCCGCCCACGGACCAGGCGAGCACGTCGGCGCGCTGCTCGGGCAGGGCCACGTCGACGATCTCACGGATCAGGAACGGGGAGACCACCCCGGCGGCCGCGGCGAGGACGATCAGCGAGAGCACGGCGGCGAGAGTGCCGCGGTAGGGGCGGAACAGGCCCAGCACCCGGCGCACATCGGGCTTCTGCCCGGGGGCGAGCTTCAGGTCGCCGCCGCCTCGGCCCCCGCCGCCTCCCATGCCGCCGCCCATGCCCCCGCCGGGCATGCCGCCGTGGGACATCAGAGTCCCTGGTGGCGGGCCACCCGGTGGGCCGCGGCCTGGGCGAGGGGGCGCACGGTGACCAGGTCGAGGTTCACGTGGTGCGGGGCGTTCAGGGCGTAGGAGACGACGTCGGCGCAGTCCTCCGCGGTCAGGGGCTGCTCGACCCCGTCGTAGACGGCATCGGCCGCGTCCTGGTCGCCGAGGCGGACGAGGGAGAACTCCTCGGTGCGGACCATGCCGGGGGCGACCTCGATGACGCGCACCTTCTCCCCGTTCAGCTCGAGCCGGAGGGCGGCGGCGAGCATGTGCTCCCCGGCCTTCGCGGCGTTGTAGCCGGACCCGCCGGGGTAGGCCTCATGGCCGGCGACGGAGGTGAGGAAGAGGAGGTCGCCGCGGCCGCTGCGGCGCACGGCGGGCAGCAGGGCGCGGGTCACGCGCACGGCGCCGAGCACGTTGATGTCGTACATCCGCTGCCACTTCTCGAGGTCGGCCTCGGCGGCCGTCTCGACGCCGAGGGCGCCGCCGGCGACATGGACGACGGCGTTCAGGCTCCCGTCGAAGAGCTCTTCGACGCGGGCGACGAGCGCGGCGACCGACTCGTCGGAGGTGACGTCCACGGCGAGGACCTCGCAGCCGGTCTCGGCGGCGAGCTCGGCCAGGCGCTCCTCGCGCCGTGCGACGGCCAGGACCCGCCAGCCGTCGGCGACCAGGCGGGCGGCGGTGGCACGGCCGATGCCGGAGGAGGCGCCGGTGACGACAGCGGTCAGAGGGGCGTCAGCAGGGCTGTGAGCAGTCATGGTGCCGAGCCTACGTCGGCGCCGGCGGCGCGGGCACGGCCGTCCCGTCGGCGTCCGGGACGGCCGACGGGAGGGCGGACACGCCCGGACGACAGGAGCGCGCGCCCGGACGACAGGAGCGGGGCCTCAGACCCCGTGGACCTGCTCGTGCCGGCCCGCGGCGAGGTCGCCCTCGACCCGACCCTTCGAGAGCCGGGTCATGACGGCGGCGATCGCACCGTCGCCGGTAACGTTGGTGGCGGTGCCGAAGGAGTCGATCGCGATGTAGGCGGCGATCATCAGGCCCACGGCCGCGTCGTCGAAGCCGAGGATCGAGGAGAGCACGCTGGCGGCGGCCATGATCGCGCCGCCGGGCACGCCGGGCGCGGCGATCATCACGATGCCGAGCATGAACACGAAGCCCAGCAGCGCCGGGACGTTCAGCCCCATGCCGGTGACGATCATGATCGCGACGGCGAAGGTGGTGATCTTCAGAGTGGAGCCGGCGAGGTGGATCGTCGCGCCCAGCGGGATCACGAAGTCGGCGATCGCGTCGGGGATGCCGTTGCGCTTGGTGCACTCGACGGTGACGGGGATGGTCGCGGCCGAGGAGCTGGTGCCCAGCGCCGTCATGTAGGCCGGGAGCATCCGGCCCAGCATCCGCAGCGGGTTACTCCCCATCGCGAGGCCTGCGACGCCGTACTGGGCCAGCAGCACCACCACGGTCATCGCGAAGACCAGCAGGATCACGGCGAGGAAGGTGCCGATGACGGTCCAGATCTGGCCGTTCATGGTCAGACCCAGGAACATGCCGAAGATGTACAGCGGCAGCAGCGGCACGATGATCGCCTCGATGATCCGCACGATGATCGTGCGCAGCTGCTCGAAGGACTCCTGCAGGGCGCCCTTCTTCACGAGGGTCAGCCCGATGCCGAGGCAGAAGGAGAGCACCAGCGCCGTCATCACGTCGAACACCGGCGGGATCTCGATGTCGAAGTAGGCCGCGATCGCCGAGTCCTCGGGGTTCTCGAGCGTGCCGATGCTCGCGCCGTCCAGCATCCGCGGCAGCAGCACCAGGGAGATCCCGAGCGCGAACAGCCCGCACAGCACCGTGGAGAGATAAGCGATGCCGGTGGTGGCGGCGAGCATCTTCCCGGCGCCGCGGCCGAGCTCCGCGATCGCCGGGGTCACCAGGCCCACGATGATCAGCGGGATGAGGAAGCCGAGGAAGCCGGAGAAGATCCCGTTGAAGGTGGTGAAGACGCGGGCGATCGACTCGGGCATCACCAGGCCCAGACCGATCGCGAGCACGATCGCGACGAGGATCCGGGGCAGGAGGCCGAAGCGGGGGCGACGAGGAGCCGCGGAGGGGGTGCCCGCGGCGGAGTCAGCGGCGCCGCGCGCCGCCGCGGGATCCTCCGCGGCGGAGTCGACAGCGCTGTCGAGATTCGAGTTCATGAGGGTCCGGTTCGCTGAGGAGGGACGGGGACCGGGACAGCGTAGACGGCCGATGCCCGCGGGCGCTCCACTGCAGGGAGGACCGTCCGAGCGCCGGGGGCGCCGACGGGGCCGAGGTGCAGGCCCGCGCAGCACCCACCTCTGTCTTGTGGCACGTTCCACAGCGCACTAAGGTTGATCGAGTGCCTGCTCACGGACGGATCGCCGCTGCCGCCTTCCGCCAGTACTCCACCTACCGGATGGCGACCGCCGCGGGCATCTTCACCAACACGATCTTCGGGTTCATCCGCGCCTCGATCATGTTCGCCGCGATCGGCACGGCGGGCGGCGAGCTCGGCGGGTACACGATGCTGCAGGCGGCGACCTATGTATGGCTGGGCCAGGCGCTGCTCGCCCCGATCGAGGCCTTCGGCACCCGGGAGGTGTCCCAGCGGGTCCACCAGGGCGACATCGCGGTGGACCTTCTGCGCCCCGTGGATCTGCTCAGCCTCCACTACGCGCAGAAGCTCGGCCGCGCGGCGTTCCTGCTGCTGGCCCGCGGCATCCCTCCGCTGGTGGTGGGCGCCCTGGTGACCGGGCTCGCCCTGCCCGAGCATCCGCTGTCCTACCTGCTCGGCGCCCTCTCGCTGCTGCTCGCGATCACGGTCGCCTTCCTCGCCGACATGATGGTGAACCTCGCCGCCTTCTGGCTGGTGGAGACCCGCGGACTGACCGTCGTCTACAACGCGACGATGAACCTGCTCTCGGGCTTCCTCATCCCGATCGTGTGGTTCCCGGACTGGCTGCTGGCGATCGCTCGGGCGACCCCGTTCCCCTCGATGATCCAGACCCCGATCGACACGCTCTCGGGCCGCGTCCCGCCGGCGGAGGCGCTCGGACTGATCGGCGTGCAGATCGGCTGGGCGGCGGTGCTGGCGCTCGCGGCCTGGGCGATGCTGCGCGCCGGCACGCGGAGCCTGGAGGTGCAGGGTGGCTGAGCAGGAGAGGCCGGGCGCCGCGAGTGAAGGGAGCCGAACGGGGGCGCAGGACCGCCCCGTCTCGACCGCGCGCATGATCGCGACCCTCTACGGCTCGCGCCTGCGCTCGCAGGCGACGTTCCGCACCAGCTTCCTCGCCGACGTGCTCGGCCAGGTGCTGATCGTGGGCACCGAGTTCCTCGAGCTGTGGGTGGTCCTCTCCCAGGTCGGCGTCCTCGGAGGGATGACGCTCTCGCAGGTCGCGGTGGTCTACGGGCTCGGCGCCCTCGCCTTCGGGATCGGCGACTTGTTCTTCGGGGAGATCGACGGGCTCTCGGCGCAGATCCGCTCCGGGCGCCTGGAGACGCTGCTGATCCGCCCGGTGCCGCTGCTGCTGCAGATCTCGAGCCTGGACCTCTCGCTGCGACGCATCGGGAGGATCGCGGTGGGGCTCGGGATGTATGTTACCGCGCTGGCCATCGCGGGCTTCTCCCCGACCCCGGCGCTGCTGCTGCTCGCGGTGCTGGCCCCGTTCGCCGGGGCGCTCATCTTCGGAGCGCTGTTCACGATGGCCGGGGCGCTGCAGTTCTGGCTGGTGGACGGGCGCGAGTTCGCCAATGCCTTCACCTACGGCGGCAACTACGTCGCCACCACCCCCGGCGCCGTGTTCGCCCTGCCGATGCGGGCCTTCTTCACCTTCGTGATCCCGGCGACCCTGATCGCCTATGCCCCCGCCCTCGCGCTGCTGGGTCTGCCCGGCCCCGCCCTGGTCCCGTCCTGGGCGGGCTGGGTCGGCCTGCCCGTGGCGCTCCTCGCCTGGACCATCGCCCTGATCCTCTGGCGCGCGGGGGTCCGTCGCTACACAGGAGCAGGTGGATGACCTCTCACCCCGTCCCGTCCCTCCCGACCCCGTCGGACCCGTCGGCCGCCCGCAGCCCCGACGTCGAGTCCTCCCCCGCGCTCGAGCTTGCGCAGCTGCGTCGTGACTACGTCGTGCGCGCCGCCGCCCCGGGCTCCCGCCGGCGCCGGCGGCAGCGGGTGCGGGCGGTCGACGAGATCTCGCTGCGCATCGAGCGCGGAGAGGCCGTCGGCTTCGTCGGCGCGAACGGCGCCGGGAAGTCCACCACCATCAAGATGATCACCGGCATCCTGCAGCCCACGGCGGGCTCCGTGCGGGTGCTGGGGCGCGACCCGGTGCCGGAGCGTCGGCGTCTCGCCCGCGAGATCGGGGTGGTGTTCGGGCAGCGCTCGCAGCTGTGGTGGGACCTGCCGCTGCGGGACAGCTACCGGATCCTCGGCGCGATGCACCGCCTGACCGATCGGGCTCTCGCCGCGCGCCTGGACCGGCTCGTGGAGGGTCTGGACCTGGCGGGATTCCTGGACCGGCCGGTGCGTCAGCTGTCGCTCGGGCAGCGGATGCGCGGGGAGGTCGCCGCGGCGCTGCTCCACTCCCCCGCGCTGGTGGTCCTCGACGAGCCGACGATCGGGCTGGACATGGTCTCCAAGGAGGGGCTGCGTCGCTTCCTGCGCGAGGACCGGGCCGAGCGCGGCACTACCCTGTTCCTCACCACGCACGACATGGGCGACGTCGAGCGGCTGTGCGACCGGATCGTGGTGGTCGCCTCCGGGCAGGTCGCCTACGACGGCGCGCTCGCCGGCTTCCGGGAGCGGCTCGGCTCGCCGCGCGAGCTCGTGCTCGACCTCGCCGCGCCGCGTCTCGAGGCGCTCGCGCTGCCCGAGGGGGCGCGGACCCTCGCGATCGAGGCGGAGGGGATCCGTCACCGGATCGCATTCTCCGGGGCGGAGCTGACCGTGCCGGCGCTGCTGACCCGGATCGGCGCCCAGGCCGAGGTGCAGGACCTCTCCCTCACCGAGCCGGCCGTCGAGGACCTCGTGCGGCGCATCAACGCCGGGGACCGTCCGGGCTGACGACGGCGGGCTCGCCGGCGCCATCCTCCCCGGACCGGCCCGGCCGACGCCGCACCGGGCGCGCCCCTTCGTTCATGCGGGGACACACCGCGCCCCGCGACCTGCGCTGATGCACACTGGTCCCCGGGGGATACTGAGAGATCCCGTGTCCTGCCCGGCAGTCCCCGCCGCGGCAGGGCACGGCGCGAGAGAAGGAGGACCATGGCCCGCTCCTACGCCACCGTCGGACAGATGCTCACCTACGCCGTCGAGCGCACGGTCAACGCCCCGGAGAGCGCCGAGCGCACCGAGCGGCCCGTGCGCGCCGACGCGATCCTCCGCCACATGCTCGAGTTCGTGCTGATGGCCCCGCGCAGCCGCCGTGCGTTCCTGCGCACGGTGCTCCGGACCGAGCGCGCCACCGGCAGCATCGTCGCCGCGCCGCGCCTGCACCGCCATTCCCCCGACCTGGTCGCCGAGATCCTCCCGACCTCCCCCGAGTCCGACGACGGCGCCCGCCTCGGCATCGTGGTGAGCACGGACGGGCTGCTGCGCACCACCCAGCTCGAGAAGCACCTGGCCGCGCTCGGCACCTCGGAGCACCATCTGCTGCTGGCGGTCTCGCGCCGCAACGACCTCGTCGGCGGCGAGGAGCAGCTGCCCGAGCGGGTGCAGGCCACGAGCTGGCGCTCGCTCGCCCGGCGGATGTCGAAGGCCGATCCCGGCCATCAGGCGCTGTGGGAGACGATCGGGGAGATCGGCGAGAACTCGGGCCGGCCCATCGTGCAGTACCCGGTGGAGGCGAAGCGGCTGCTGACCAAGGCGTCGGTCGCCCGGGAGTTCCGCGGCCACCTCGACGTCATGCACCGCGCCTCCCGCGACCTGCTGGGCACCAGCCCGCACTTCTCGACCCGGCGCGGCCAGACCGACGCGCACCTCCAGGCCGGGGTGCGCCTGCACCGCACCGGCCTCGAGTTCGGCGAGGTCGAGCAGGGCACTCCCGTGCACCTCCAGCGCGCCGGCCACGAGCCGGTGCCGCTGGGCATCGGCCTGCCGCGCACCGACGAGGAGAGTGCCGAGGCCGCGGAGCGCCTGGAGACCCTCGCCCGGCGCACGGCCTGGCGCACCGACGAGGGCGCGCTGCCCGCGACGCCGGAGCTGATCGGCGCCCCCGCCTCCCCGGAGGTGGAGGGGGCGCGCCTGCTGCTGTGGGCGGTGCTGAACCCGATGCTGCTGCGGGATCGCGGCTTCGATCTCGCGCCCGCCCGGCGCCAGCCGGCGCTGACGGCGACCACGATGGGGCTGCGCCTGCTCCATCGCGGCGACGAGACCGGGACCACCTACCGGCTCTGGGTGGGCGGCGAGCGGGACTGGACCCACTTGATCCCGAAGGTGACGCGCGAGGCGACGGCGGATCGGCCGGAGGAGACCTACGCGGTGGCGCCCCGCAAGAGCCAGTCCACCGCGGACTTCGTGTGGGAGGTCCACCGGGCGCTGCGCTCGCTGACGATCCCGTGATCTCGCGGCCCGTGCTCGTCAGCCCCGTGCCCCGTCGGCACGGCGGCTCCGCATGGCCGGTCGGCCCGGCATGACTCGTCGGCCCCGCCGCGCCGTGCCGGGATGCGCGAGGATGGGGTCATGGATGCTTCGAGCGAGACCCCGGTGATGCACGGCGAGTACAAGGTCCGCGGCGGCAAGCTCGTCGCCGTCGACGTCACCGCCCAGGACGGCCGGATCGCCTCCGCGCACGTGTTCGGCGACTTCTTCCTCGAGCCCGACGACGCGCTCGAGGAGTTGAACGCAGCGCTCGAGGGCATGCCCACCGATGCGACGGCCGCCGAGCTCGGCGCCGCGATCACCGACCGTCTCGCCGCCCTCCCCGAGCCGGTGGAGATGATCGGCTTCGACGCCGAGGCGGTCGCGATCGCCGTGCGGCGCGCACTCGGGCACGCCTCGAGCTGGGACGATCTCACCTTCGACGTGATCCCGCCCGTCGTCCTTCCCCCGGTGATGCATGTGGCGCTCGACGAGGTGCTGCCGAAGGAGGTCATCGCCGGCCGGCGGCGCCCCCACTTCAGGATCTGGGACTGGGACTCCTCGCTGGTGGTGATCGGCTCCTACCAGTCGCTGCGCAACGAGATCGACGCCGAGGGCGCCGCGAAGCACGACATCGGGGTGGTGCGCCGCATCACCGGCGGCGGAGCGATGTTCATGGAGCAGGGCAACTGCATCACCTATTCCCTCGTGGTGCCCACCTCGCTGGTGGAGGGGCTGAGCTTCGAGCAGGCCTACGCGTATCTCGACGACTGGGTGATGGGCGCGCTCGCGGAGATCGGGGTGAGGGCCCACTACGTGCCGCTGAACGACATCGCCTCCGAGCAGGGCAAGATCGGCGGCGCCGCGCAGCGCCGCTTCGCCGGCGGCGTGCTGCTGCACCACGTGACGATGAGCTACGACATCGACGCGGACAAGATGGGAGAGGTGCTGCGGATCGGCCGCGAGAAGCTCTCCGACAAGGGCACCCGCAGCGCGAACAAGCGCGTGGACCCGATGCGCTCCCAGACGGGTCTCGCGCGCGAGCAGATCATCGGCGGGTTCCTCGAGTTCTTCCGCGCCCGCTACGACACCGTCGAATCGAGCTACACCGAGGACGAGCTCGCGAAGGCGGGCGAGCTGGTGGAGACCAAGTTCGGCACCGAGGAGTGGACCGCGCGGGTGCCGTGAGGCGAAGTAGGCGCGAGCGATCCCGCGAGACCCTACGATGAGCCGTGCTCAGCTACCTCCTCGCCCCGCGCTCGACGGTGCTCGACCTGCTCGAAGGCGACGACGACGCCTCCGTCGGCCCCGAATCCGCGACGGGCTGGACCGTCGCCTGGTTCGAGGATCCGGATCTCATCGAGGAGATCAGGACCGCGATCCTGGTGGACGAAGCGGGCGAGGTGGAGATCGCTCTCGGCGTCCGGCGTGACGGGGTGACCCGCTCCTGGTCGTGGGCCGTGGACGAGGACGAGAAGTGCGTCGACGATGCCGACGGCGTCGTCGAGGTCGGTGACGGCGAGAGTCTGGCCGACGAGGACGGGGCAGCGCGTGAGCTCGCCGCCGCGCTCGGGGCACCGGACGAGATCCGGTCGGCACTGCGAGAGCTGCTCGCCCAGCGCAGGGAGCCGGACAGCTTTGTCGACCGGCTCGCCACGCTCACCGGCCTCCCCGCGCCCTCGCCCCCGCATCCTGTACGCGCACTCGTGCTCTCCCGGACCACGCCCGCCGCGACGCGCCTGACCGGTCAGATCGCCGCGACCGGGCTGGGAGACATCGCGCTGGCCGACCTCGGGGATGGCTGGTCCGGCCTGCTGATGCTCGAGAATCCTGATCTCGGCCCCCAGCTGGCGGATGCCGTCGGGCGCTTCATCGCTGCACAGGGGCTGCGCTCGCGGAAGAAGCGGGCGCTGCTGCTGTGGCGCGGCGAGAACGGCGCAGCCGGGTTCGAGCTGCACCGCGGAGAGAACCTGTACGCCGCGCACTCCTGGGGCACCGGATGGACCGACATCGTCAGCGCCGAGCTGTCGGTGCGCGACGCCTTCGCCGAGGAGCTGCTCGTGCTCGCCCCTGATGCGCCAGAGCATCGTCCGCGCCTGCGCTCGCTGATGCGTGCTGACACCCGGGATCGCGACCCGCTCGCAGAACTCGTCGACCTCCTCGATCTGCCGTCCGACGCGATCGCCGTGCTGGATCCGGGGGTGGACGGTACAGCGGCGGCGCCTTGGGACGACCCGCCGGTGCCGCTCGAGCTGCTCGAGCCGGCCGGGCTCGGACGCTTCCTCCGCGGCCTCGTGACCGGTCGCGGCCTGCCGCCGCTCGCGCCCCGCTGGGTCCTGCGCGCCTATGGGGCACTCTGCGCCTCGCTCTCGCTGCTGAGCGCCCTGTGGGCCGCGACGAAGACGTTGGTCGTCGCGACTGACGGCGCCATCGTGGATCAGCCGACGGCCACCGCCGGGGACTGGATCTTCCTGTGCGTCGCCGTCGTCGCCACCGTCGTCAACGCGGTGATCGCCGCCGGGTCTTTCCTCCAGGCCCGCGCAGCGGAGTGACGGCGTCCGTCGAGGGAGTGCTGACGGACGAGCAGGTTCCGACCGGCCGCCGTCCCGGGCATGCGCGAGAGCGCTCACACTGCTGACGCCTGCGTTGCACGGGGGCGCAGACCTGGAACAATGACCCCCATGACCGACACCGCATCGCGCCCTGACGCCCAGACCTCGATCCCCGATCGCCCCTCCCTCGAGGGCCTCGAGGAGAAGTGGGACGGCGTATGGAGCGAGCAGCAGCTCTACGCCTTCGACGAGGACACCACCCGTGACCAGGTGTTCAGCGTCGACACCCCGCCGCCCACGGCGTCCGGCTCCCTGCACATCGGCCACGTCTTCGGCTACTCGCAGGCCGACATGATCGTGCGCTACCAGCGCATGCGCGGCAAGAACTGCTTCTACCCGCTGGGCTGGGACGACAACGGCCTGCCCACCGAGCGCCGCGCCCAGAACTACTACGGGGTGCGCTGCGATCCCTCGCTGCCCTACGACCCGGGCTTCACGCCCCCGATGGAGGGCGGCTCGAACAAGTCCTCCAAGGCCGCGAACCAGGTCCCGATCTCCCGCCGAAACTTCATCGAGCTGTGCGAGAAGCTGACCACGATGGACGAGAAGTCCTTCGAGGAGGTCTTCCGCACCCTGGGCCTGTCGGTGGACTGGAACCACAGCTACCAGACGATCGACGCCCACTCCCGCGCCACCTCGCAGCGCGCCTTCCTCGAGAACCTCGAGGCCGGCCAGGCGTACCAGTCCGAGGCCCCCACCATGTGGGACGTCACTTATCGCACCGCCGTCGCGCAGGCCGAGCAGGAGGACCGCGACCGCGAGGGCGCCTACCACCGCATCGGCTTCACCCGCCCCGATGGCGAGAAGGTCTTCATCGAGACCACGCGCCCCGAGCTGCTCCCTGCCTGTGTGGCCCTGGTCGCCCACCCCGACGACGAGCGCTACCAGGACCTGTTCGGCACCACCGTCACCTCTCCCCTGTTCGGCGTGGAGGTGCCCGTGAAGGCGCACCCGCTGGCCCAGGCGGACAAGGGCGCCGGCATCGCGATGATCTGCACCTTCGGCGACTCCACCGACGTGATCTGGTGGCGCGAGCTGGAGCTGCCCACCCGCTCCGTCGTCGGCCGCGACGGCCGCTTCCTGCCCGAGGCGCCGTGGATCTCCACCGCCGAGGGCCAGGCCGCCTACGCCGAGCTCGCGGGCCTGACCGTGTTCAGCGCGCAGAAGCGCGTGGTCGAGATGGTCACCGAGTCCGGCGACCTCGTCGGCGAGCCGAAGAAGATCTCCCACCCGGTGAAGTTCTACGAGAACGGCGACAAGCCGCTCGAGTTCGTCACCTCCCGCCAGTGGTACCTCACCAACGGCGGCCGCGACTCCTCCGAGGGCGGGCTGCGCGACGAGCTGATCGCGCGCGGCAAGGAGCTCACCTGGCACCCCGCCTACATGGAGTCCCGCTACCGCAACTGGGTCGAGGGCCTGGCCGGCGACTGGCTGATCTCCCGCCAGCGCTTCTACGGCGTGCCCTTCCCGGTCTGGTACGGCGTGGGCGAGGACGGCGAGACCGACTACGACACGGTGCTCACCCCGTCCGTCGACGAGCTCCCGATCGATCCGACGATCGACGTGCCGGCAGGCTTCACCGAGGAGCAGCGGGGCCAGGCCGGCGGCTTCGTCGCCGACCCCGACATCCTCGACACCTGGGCGACCTCGTCCCTGTCCCCGCAGCTCGCGGGCGGCTGGAACTCCGACCCGGCGCTGTTCGAGAAGGTCTACCCGATGGACCTGCGCCCGCAGGGCCACGACATCATCCGCACCTGGCTGTTCTCCACGGTCGTGCGCTCCCACCTGCAGCAGGACGCGCTGCCGTGGAAGCACGCCTCGATCAACGGCTGGATCCTGGACCCCGACCGCAAGAAGATGTCGAAGTCCAAGGGCAACGTGGTCACCCCGATCGGCCTGCTGCAGCAGCACGGCTCCGACGGCGTGCGCTACTGGGCGGGCCGTGCGCGTCAGGGCGTGGACACCGCCTTCGACGAGGGGCAGATGAAGATCGGCCGACGCCTCGCGATCAAGATCCTCAACGCCTCGAAGTTCGCGCTCGGCTTCGGCGAGGCTCCCGCGGACCCGGCCGGCCGACTCGCCGCGGATCCGTCGGCGGTCACCGATCCGCTGGACCGGGCGCTGCTCGCGCAGCTCGCGGACGTGGTCGACCAGGCCACCGCCGCGAACGAGGACATGGACTACGCCCGTGCCCTCGAGGCCGTCGAGCCGTTCTTCTGGGCGTTCTGCGACGACTACATCGAGCTGGTCAAGGAGCGCGCCCACGGCAACGCCCCGGCCGGCGAGGCCGGTGCCGCCTCGGCGCGAGCGGCGCTCGCGATCGCGCTCGAAGTGCTGCTGCGCCTGTTCGCGCCGGTGATCGTGTTCGCGACCGAGGAGGTCTGGTCGTGGTGGCGCGGCGGCTCCGTGCACACCCAGCCCTGGCCGGAGTCCGCGCCGCTGCGCGAGGCCGCCCAGGGCCAGGACTCCGCGCTCGTGGACTCCGTCGCCCAGGCCGCGATCGTGGTGCGCCGCATCAAGTCCGACGCGAAGGTCTCCCAGAAGACCCCGATCCTCGCCGTGACCGTCGAGGCCCCCGCAGCGGCGCTCGCGCATCTCGAGGCCGCCGCTGCGGACCTCACGGCGCTCGGCCGGATCGAGAGGCTCGAGCTGGTCGCCGGCGCGGGCGAGGAGATCACCACCCGCGACGTGGAGCTCGGCGAGCCGCCGGTCAAGCAGCCGCGCAGCAAGGCCTGAACGACCGGACGCGGGAGGAGCGAGGGCCATGCAGATCCGCACGTACCGTTCCGGGGTCAACCGGATGTTCCTGTGGATGGGCGTGGCCCTCGTCGTGGTCGCGGTCCTGCTCTTCGGCGCGGTGCCGGTGCTCGGCTGGTCCCTCACGCGCAGCCCCGCCCTGCTCGGGATGCTGCTCGGCCTGCCGGTGTTCGGCCTCGCCGGGGCGGTGATGGCGCTGGTCGGGGCTCGGCGCCGCGTGCTCGTCGGACCGGACCGGGTGACCTGGTACGGGGTGCTCGGGGCCCCGAGCGTCGTCCTGTTCTCGGAGGTCGCCCACGTCGAGGTGCCCTCGGGGCGCCGGGGTCCCCGCGCCGTCGCGCTGCATCGCCGCGACGGCAGGGTGCAGGTGATCGGCGCGCTGGCCATGTCCTCGGGAGAGGGCGGCAACAGCGCGGACGGCGCCTACAGGGAGGCGGCGAGCGACCTCGTCGCCTCGCATGCCCGGTGGTGGGCGCTGGCCCGGGGCCCTCAGCAGGGCCGGACGCCGGGACGACGCTGACCCGCCGCCGCTGACTGCAGGGCCTCGGAGCCGCGAGCGACCGCGAGGTGGCCGGCGGAGAGGCCGGTATCGCTCAGAACGGCCACTTGTCGGAGACGTAGTCCGTGGCCCCCTGGAACGCTCCGGAGGCGTCGCCGATCGCGTCGTCGATGTCGTAGTCGCCCGGGGTGAAGGTGTTCACGATCTGGTTCGGATGGACCGCCACGGTGGTGGAGCCGCCGAGCCCGAGCTCGGCCGCGAGCGAACCGGCGACGCTGACGGAGATCTCGTCGGCGGAGATCGTCTGCCCCGCGCCCGCCCCGACCCCGTAACCGGCCTTCTCGCTGATGGAGGTCGAGCCGGAGAACCATCCGCCGGGCGAGGTGGATTCGAAGGTCTGGGTCGCCTGCGCCCCGGCGAAGGCGCGGGCGTCGAAGCCCTGGCTGAAGCCGTTGACCTGACCGTCTTCGTTGCGCGTGACGTGCGAGTACGCGTTCGCGCTGGCGTTCGCGCCGGCGTAGAGGTCCTGCCGGATGGTCCCCGAATTGCCGAGCGGGCCGTCGACGGTGGCGTACTGCGAGGAATAGGCGCCGAGCCCGGCGCGGGCTCCGGCGGCGACGCCGTCCGGTCCGACGGTGCCTCCGGCCTCCGCGTAGCCCTCCGCCCCTACCCGGGCGCCGGCCTGGATCCCGGTCCCGAGAGGTCCGTCGAGGCGGTCGTCGATGCCGATCTCGGCGCTGCCCCGCGCACCGACGGTCCCGGTCACGTTGCCGTACGGATCGGTGGTGACGTTGGTGCCGGCGCTGTAGTCGTACCCCGCGTACCCGTCGAGGAATCCGTAGCTCTCGTCGATCTCGCGCCCGTCCCACAGCGAGTCGCCACCGGTGATCTGCTCGCCGATCGGTCGGTCGTCCCCGTACTTCGCGCCGCGCGAGGTGAAGCCTGGATCGCCGAAGAACTCCTGCGGCCCATCGCCGTCGCCGCCGGTGAACCAGTCCTCGAGGTCCTTGCGGAGGTGGTCGATGACGCCCGGGGTGAGGGGCAGCCCGGGGATCGGCGCGGGCAGCGGCATCAGCGGGCCCGGGAAGGGCATCGGGAACAGGTCGCGCAGGACGTCCAGAAGGCCGCCCCCGTCCCCGGCGGAGGCCTCGTCCTGCTCCTCGGCGTGGCGGCGGATCTCCTCGCCGCGGCCCTGGAGGTCTTCCGCCTTCGCGCGCAGGCCGGGCGCGATCACACCGTGCCACAGGGCGCGGAACGCTATCGCGTCCGGTCCCATCCACGGCACGGAATCGATGAGCCTCGTCGCCGCGTCGGTGATCTCGTCGACCGTCCGCGATCCCTGCTCGAAGGCGGTCCCCTGCTGCCGCATCTGCTCGGTGTCGCCGCCCTGGAAACCCGCCATCATCTCTCCCCCGAAGTCCTCGTCGTGCGACGGGACCGTGTCCGGTCCCGCCCCGCCCCTCTGCTTCTGTCGACCGAGCCGGGCACGGCGACGCCGCTCAGACTAGGCACCCTGCACCGCTCGGACCATGGGGAGTACTCCCCATCGACGCGCCCCGGGGCCCGCCGTGCTGCCACGACGGCGAGGAAGAGGGGTGACCACGCTGAGCTCGTCGCCCCGCGCTAGGGTGGGCAGCCGTCGTCCTCGACCCGCAGGGAGAACCTCGTGCAGGCAGTGATCCGCAGCGCCGGCGCTCAGGTGAACCTCGTCGTCGGCCCCATGGTCGCCCTGATCGGCGTGGCCGCGCTGCTCGCCGGGGTCGTCCTGTCGATCGTGCTGGAGACGATCTGGTTCCTGATGTTCCTGATCCCGGCGGCGATGGGGATCGGCGCCGGACTGCTCCTCCTCCGCGGCGCCCGCAGGTCCCGCCTGCAGATCGACCCGGAGGGCTTCACCTGGTGCGGGTTCGCCGGCGCGGAGCAGTCGCTGCGCTGGCAGGAGATCCACCAGCTGCTGCCGCCCCCGCCCGCGAGCCGACGGGTGGTCGCGATCGCGCAGCTGCGCGACGGACGCCAGGTCGAGGTGCGGGCGCTGTGGGAATCGCCGACCTCCCCGGCCGTGCTGCTCGGGCCCTCGGACCACAGCCGCGCCCAGAACGTCCTGCTCGGCGCGCACCGCGCCTGGCTCGCCGGCCACCGCTGACGCCCGCGGCGCGGCAGAGCCCGCCCCTGGAGGTCAATGCTCCACCAGGCTGCGGCCGAGGCGGGCGGTGCACCCGGGCGCGTCACGGCCCGCGCTCAGCGCACGATCTCCCGGTGCCCGGCGTCCACGCGACGGGTCCAGCCGCGGCCGTCGAGATGCTCGAGCAGCGGGATCGCGACGCGGCGCGTCGTCCCCAGAGCCTGGCGGGCCTCGCTGGTGGTGAAGGGCTGCTCGAGCCGCGCCAGCTCCCGCATCGCGAGCGCGGGCGCGGCGGGCAGCAGCACGACCTCGTCGGGCAGCCGCAGCAGCCGGCCCTGCGCCGCGGCGGCGGCGAGCTCGCGGGCGCCGAGGCGGAGAGCGGCGAGGTCCTCGGCCTCCGGGGCGCGGAAGGGCGTCTCGGCGAGCCGTCGTTCGAGCTGTGTGACCCCGGACTCGGCGGCGCCGAGACCTGCGACGGCGGCAGGGTCCTTCACCCGGCCGGCCTCGAGCGTGAGGCCGGCGGCGGCCACGACCGCGTCGAGCAGCTCCGGGGCGGGCAGCGCCAGCGCGTCGGCGGCGGCCTTGCGGGGCAGGCCGGCGGAGAGCGGATCGGCCTGCACGGCCTCGGCGACGAGGGCGGTCAGCATCTCCCGCCAGTCGGCGAGCGCCCGAGCGTCGACGAGCTGCTCGCCGCGGCGCTCCACCCCGTCGGGCAGCTCCTCGGGGACGGCGAGGCCGTAGCGGCGCAGCACCTGCTCGCTCACGGCGCCGCGGCGTGCGACCTCCCCGGCGAGGTCCCCGCCCGCGGGCATCGCCTCGAGCACGGCCTGGCGCCGGCGGCCGTCGCCGCGCCGCGCCAGGGCGGGCGGGTCGACGTCGAGGACGCGAACCCCGCTGCGCACAGCGTGGCTGCCGCTGCCGCGCAGCACGAGCGCATCGCCGACGGCCAACGGCAGCGGCCGCTCGAGGGTGAGCCGGGCATGCTCCTCGCCGAAGGGGCGCACCCGCGCGGTGACCTGGGCGGTGCCGAGGTGGGCGATCAGCTCGCCCGGGGCGCCCGCGAGGTCCTCGCCGGTGGTGCGGCGCACGTCGACCTGGGTGCTGAGGTGCCACGCCCCGGGGGTGATCAGCGCGTCGCCGCGACCGACCTGCTCCGCGTCGACACCGCGGAGGTTCACCGCGGCGCGGCTGACGGGGCCGAGCTCGGCGAGCCCTCCGCCGCGGGACTGCAGACCGCGGACCTGCACCTCGGTCCCCTCACCCCCGGGCTCCGCACCGCCGTGCGTGCCGATCAGCTCCAGCCGGTCCTCGCGGCACAGGGTGCCGGCGGCGAGGGTCCCGGTGATCACGGTGCCGGCGCCGGAGACGGTGAAGGCGCGGTCCACCCATAGCCGCACCCGCTGCCCGGGGTCGGGACGGCGTGCAGCGGCGACGAGCTCGTCGAGCTGCACGCGCAGCGCGTCCATCCCCTCCCCGGTCACGGCGGAGACCGCTAGAGCGGGCGCGGCGGCGAGTCCGGTGCCGGCGAGCTCCGTGCGGGCCTGGGCGATGACCTCCGGGACCCTGTCGGGAGCGAGGTCGGCGCGGGTGATCACGAGCAGGCCCTGGTCGATGCCGAGGGCGGCGACGGCGTCGCGGTGGTCGCTGGACTGCGCCTGCCAGCCCTCGTCGGCCGCGACGACGAAGCAGACGATGGGGGCGGGGCCGATGCCGGCGAGCATGTTGCCGAGGAACCGCTCGTGGCCGGGCACGTCGACGAAGGAGACCTCCTGGCCGGAGGGCAGGACGGTCCAGGCGAAACCGAGGTCGATCGTGAGGCCGCGCCGCTTCTCCTCGGCGAGGCGGTCCGGCTCGATGCCGGTCAGCGCGCGGATCAGGGTGGATTTGCCGTGGTCGACGTGCCCGGCGGTGGCGATGACCTGCATCATCGCGCAGGATCCTGAGCGGAGGCGTCCTCGGGGCGACGGCGGTTGTCGCGGTCGCGCAGCCGCTCCCGCGCCGCGGCGACGGCGCCGACCAGCGTGTCCTCGTGCTCGGCGGGCACGCAGCGCAGGTCCAGCAGGCAGGCGCTGCCCTGGACGGTGCCGACGACGGCCGGGTCCCCGGTGCGGAGCTCCGCGGCCAGCTCCTCCTCGAGCGCGATCGCCCAGCCGGGCAGCGGCACCTCGGCGCCTCCCCCGCCGCCGACGCGGCCGTCATGGGCGACGGTGCGGCCGCCGAGCCGGGCCGCGAGCGCGTCGGTCCGCTCCCGCAGCGTGTCCGGGTCCGTGCGCAGCGCCGCGAGGACGGGCGGGACGGGACCGGCGAGGGTCGCCTCGATCGCGGCGAGCGCGAGCTTGTCGGCGCGGACCGCACGGGCCAGCGGGTGGCGGGCGAGGCGCGCGATCACCTCGCGTCGGCCCAGCAGGATCCCGGCCTGAGGACCGCCGAGGAGCTTGTCGCCGCTGGTGATGACCACGTCGGCCCCCGCGGCGAGGGCCGAGGCGGCATCGGGTTCGTCGGGCAGCGCGGGCTCGGGGCGCAGCAGTCCCGAGCCGAGATCGGCGATCAGCGGCAGTCCGTGCTCGTGCGCGAGCGCGGCGAGCTCGGCGATCCCGACCTCGCTGGTGAAGCCCTCGATGCGGTAGTTGCTGGTGTGGACCTTGAGGATCGCGCCGACGGGCGACTCGTCCGCGGGAGCCGGCTGCGCGCCCGGTCCCGGGGCGGCGGCGCCCGGCCCCGGGGCGGCGGCGCCCTGCTCCCCGCCGGCGCCGGCCGTGAGCGCCTCGCGGTAGTCGCTCGCATGGGTGCGGTTGGTGGTGCCGACCTCTCGCACCCGCGCCCCGGCGGAGGCGACGAGCTCCGCGAGCCGGAACCCGGCCCCGATCTCGACGAGCTCCCCGCGGCTCCACAGCACTTCGCGGCCCGCGGCGAGCGCGGTCGTGGCCAGCAGCAGCGCGGCCGCGCCGTTGTTCACCACGAGCGCGTCCTCCGCCGCGGGGCAGGCGGCCAGCAGCGCGGCCCGCGCGCCGGCGCCGCGGCGGGAGCGGGCGCCGGTGGCGAGGTCGAACTCGACGTCGGTGTACCCGGCGGCGTCCTGGACCGCCTGCCGGGCCGCGGCCGAGAGCGGGGCCCGGCCGAGGTTGGTGTGGACGATGACGCCGGTCGCGTTCAGCACCGGGCGCAGCGAGGAGGCGCTGTGCTCCCCGAGGGAGGCGAGCACCGCGGCGGCCACGTCCTCCGGGGCGATCTCGCCGCGGCGGGCCCGGTCCTGGGCGGCGCGGACCAGGTCGTGCACCACGCGCTCCCCCATCGCGCCGCTCGCCGCGACGACCTCGGGCAGGGCGAGCAGGCGGTCCGTGCGCGGGATCCGCCGACGCGGGTCCTCCGCGCCGCTCGGGGACTGGGGCACGGGACCTCCTGCGCACGGGATCGGAGCGTCCGCCCGGCGGCGGACGGCAGTATTGGCGGAGGCGGACGGGAATCGAACCCGCCAGACCGAGATGCTCGGTCTCACCAGTTTTGAAGACTGGGGCGCCCACCAGGACACGTACGCCTCCGCGGGCGACGATATCACCGCCGGACCTGGGACGACGCTCGCCCTCCCCGGGCGGCCCGGGCTAGGGTCGGGACATGAGCGACTCCCCCATCCAGCCCCTGGCCCGCCCCGAGATCCGCCTGACCACGATGGCGCACGGAGGCGGCTGCGCCTCGAAGATCCCGCCGGGCGAGCTCGAGGAGGTCGTCTCCTCCCTCGCCGGGCAGCAGTACGACCAGGTGATCGTGGGCCTGGACGACGGGGACGACGCCGCCGCCGTGCGGATCGGCGGGCCCGACGGCGACACCGCCGTGCTCTCCACCGCGGACTTCTTCACCCCCGTGGTCGACGACGCCCACGACTGGGGCCGGATCGCGGCCGCGAACGCGCTCAGCGACATCTACGCGATGGGCGGCGACCCCGTGGTCGCGATCAACCTCGTCGGCTGGCCCCGCGAGGTCCTGCCCTACGAGCTGCTGCAGGAGGTGCTCGCCGGCGGTCTCGCGATCGCGACGGAGGCCGGGGTGCCGGTCATCGGCGGGCACTCGGTCGACGATCCCGAGCCCAAGTACGGCATGGCCGTCACCGGCACCGCCCGCCCGGACCGTCTGCTGCGCAACGACGCCGCGGAGGCAGGCCTGCCGATCACGCTGACCAAGCCGCTCGGGGTGGGCCTGCTGAACAACCGCATGAAGTCCACCGGCGAGGCCTCCCCCGCCGCGATCGAGGTGATGACGACCCTGAACCGGGACGCCTCGAAGTCTGCGCTCGAGGCCGGGGCGCGCGCCGCGACCGATGTGACGGGCTTCGGCCTGCTGGGCCACCTGTACAAGATGGGCCGCGCGTCCGGGGTCGGGATGATCCTGGACCGGGCGGCGGTGCCCCTGGTCGACGGTGCGGCGGAGGCGCTGCGGGACGGGTTCGTCTCCGGCGGGACGCGGCGGAACCTCGAGTGGGTGCGCCATGCGGTCCAGGCCGGCCCCGGCATCGACGAGGACGATCTGCTGTTGCTCGCCGACGCGCAGACCTCGGGCGGCCTGCTGGTGATCGGCGAGGTGCCCGGGTATCCGGTGATCGGCGAGACCGTTCCCGGTGAGGGCATCCAGGTCCGCTGACTGCGCCCCGGGCCTGCCCGTTCAGCCGGCAGTGGTGATCGAGTCGTCGGTGATGCCGGCGGCGCGGCGGGCCGCCAGGCGCGCCTTCTGCGGCTCTATCACGCGGCGCGGGTCCTTCACGGACTCGAGCCCGGCGTTCAGCACTCCGAAGCGGGTCAGGGCCGAGGCGGTCAGCAGCGCGGCACCACTCGCCGCGGCGACGACACGGCTGCGCCCGCCGAGGAGCGTGCCGATGCCGCCCGCGATCGCGAGGCGCTCCGCCCAGGTCAGGAGCTTGCCGGGGGTCCCGGTCTCGAGCGGCTCCCGCTCCAGGGGGTGCATCGACTCCTTCATCAGGTGCATGCTCGCCACGTCGCCGGCGACCCCGGCGGCCGCGAGGAGCCGGGCGGGAGCGGACTCGGCGACGGGGGTGGTGACCATCGCGGCGCCGCCCGCGGCGAGGCTCGCGGAGGAGGCGAAGAGGTAGGAGAGGTGGCCGCGGCCGGCCTCCCAGGTGGGGACCACGGTGTTGCCCAGCAGCGCGCCGGTGTACGAGGCGAGCAGGGGGGCGAGGGCGACCTGGCCGAGGGAGGCCGGTCCCTCGGCGGCCCTGAGCAGGGGGCGCAGCGCCCCGAGCGGGAGCTTCTCCCCCGCCAGGCGGTCGACCTCGCGCGCGCCGAGCACACCGGACAGCGAGGCGAAGCCTCCCACCACCCAGGTGCCGAGGCTCATGGGGCTGGTGACCTTGACCGTGCGCATCATGTTCAGGAACCGCTCGGGGCGGCCGAGGTCCTCGATGAGCGCCAGGGTGCCGAGCCCGACGGTGCCGAGCGCCGTGAGGCGCGCGCTGCGGCGCAGCACCGGGCGACCGGTGCACTGCGCCCCGAAGGCCAGCAGGCCCGAGCCGCCGGCGACGCCGCCGAGGAACAGGTAGACGGCGATCGGGGCCTTCCACGGCGGCGCCTTGACCACGGGCCGACCGTAGTAGGAGTCGTACTGCTCGGACCGCTCGATCTCGACGTCCTCGACGACGGCGCCCTCGCGAGAGCCGTCGCCCATCCCGACCTCGCCGAGGCCGCGGCGGCGTCGGCGCTTCCCTCCGCCGCGCCGGCGGGGCTTCTCCGGCGGACGGTCCGCGTCGTACTCGGTGATGCTCATCGACGCGCCCCCAGGAAGGACAGCGCGACGGCCGCGACCATCCCCGCGGCCGCGATGCCGGTGCGGGCGTAGAGCTTCGGCAGCGCCTTGGTGGGCACCTGCGGGTCCGGCGGGAGGCCGTACACCTCGGGCTCGTCCAGCAGCAGGAACACCGAGCCGGTGCCGCCCACGCCGTCCTTGGGGTTCGCGCCGTACAGCCGCGCCTCGGTCATGCCGCGCTCGTGCAGGTCCGCGACCCGCTGCTTCGCGTCGGCCGTGAGATCGGGGTGGTCGCCGAAGGTGATCGACTGCGTGGGGCAGGTGGCGGAGCAGGCGGGCTGCTCGCCGTCGACCAGCCGGTCGTAGCACAGCGTGCACTTGCTCGCGGTGTTGCGGCGAGGGTCCTCCTCCTCGCGCACGGCGAACGGGGAGACGGTCCCGTCGTCGCGGCGCTCGATGACGCCGAAGGGGCAGGCGCTCACGCAGGTGCCGCAGCCGTTGCACACGTCCTGCTGCACCACGACGGAGCCGTACTCGGAGCGGAAGATCGCACCGGTCGGGCAGACGTCCAGGCAGCCGGCGTTGGTGCAGTGCTTGCACACGTCCGAGGACATCAGCCAGCGGAACTCGGGGGTGTCCGGCGGGGTGCGGTCCACGTCCGAGAGGTCACCGGCGGGGGTCGCGCCCCGCTTGCCGGAGGACTTCGGGCCGATCCCCGGCATGCCGAGGCTGACGAGCTTGCGCCCGGACTCCCGCGCCTCCTCGATCCGCTCCTGGCCCTGCTCGACGAAGGCGACATGGCGCCAGGTGTTCGCGCCGAGCTCGCCGGTGTTGTCGTAGCTCGAGCCGAGGATCTCGAGGTTGCCGTCGATCGGGTTGCGGTTCCACTCCTTGCACGCCACCTCGCAGGCCTTGCAGCCGATGCAGATGGAGGTGTCGGTGAAGAACCCCTTGCGCTCGTGGTCGTGGTCCCATCCCGCGTCCGCGGAGGGTCCTTCCGGTCCGGCGAGCAGGCTCATCGGTTCCTCATCTCCTTCATCGACGGCTCCCCTGTGGGCACGGCGGTGGCCTCCTCCGGACCGCGCACCTCGTGCGGGGTCCCGCCCGTGGCCGGGCCGGCACCGGGAGCACCCTCGGCCCCGTCGACCTGCGGGTGCAGCGCGGGGATCAGCCCGGCCCTGCGGCGGTACTCCTCCACCAGCTCGGCACGGCCCGGCCCGCGGGGGCGGCGCCCGGGCAGGATCGTGCACGAGTTGTTCTTGCTGTTCTGGATCTGGGTGTTGGCGTCGAGGTTCATCCCGATCAGGTCGTTCGCCCCGTCGCCCTGCACCACCGCGGCGCTGCCGCGGCCCCAGTGGAACGGGAGGCCGATCTGGTGGACAGTGCGCCCGCCCACGTGGAGCGGGGTCATCCGCTCTGTGACCAGAACCTTCGCCTCGATCGCGTTGCGGGCCGAGATGATCGTCGCCCACCCGTAGGGTTCGAGCCCGATCTCCGCGGCGAGCTCCGGGGAGACCTCGCAGTACATCTCCGGCTGGAGCTCGGAGAGATAGGGCAGGAACCGACTCATGCCGCCGGCGGTGTGGTGCTCGGTGATCCGGTAGGTGGTGAACACGTACGGATACACCTCACCGCCCTGCGCCGACGCGCCCGGCGAGCTGAGGTTGTCCTCGTCCTGGAAGGTGACGCGGGTGGGATTGGACTGCTGGGGGTACAGAGGATTGGGGATGTTCGACTCCGGCGACTCGTAATGGGTCGGCAACGGCCCGTCCACCATGCCGGTCGGCGCGAAGAGCCATCCGCGCCCGTCGGACTGCATCGTGAACGCATCGTTCCCCGCCAGCGCCGCCACGCCGCCCTTGCCCGGGTCCCCGGGGTCGTCGGGACGCTTCGTGGGCGGGAAGTCGGGCACGTCCTTCCCGGTCCATGTCCCGGTCTCTTCGTCCCACCAGACCCACTTCTTCCGCTCGCTCCACGGGCGGCCCTCGGGATCGGCCGAGGCCCGGTTGTAGAGGATCCGTCGGTTCCCGGGCCAGGCCCAGCCCCATTCGGCGGCGGTCTCGTCCTGCTCCTGACCGGGTGTCCGCTTCCGGGCACGGTTGATCCCGTCCGCGTAGACGCCGGAGTAGATCCAGCAGCCTCCGCTCGTGGAGCCGTCGTCCTTCATCTCCCCGAAGGAGGCCAGCGGCTGCCCGGCCCTCTCACCGGAGATGTGGCGGCCGTTGATCTCGGCGAGCACCGCCTCGGCGTCCGGCTCGCCGTGCTCGTTGACGGGATAATCCCAGGTCAGTTCGAGAATCGGCCGGTCGCGAGGGTCGGAGGAGTCCTTGAGCTTCTCCCGCACGCGGCGTCCCAGCTCGTACATGAACTCGAGATCGCTCTTCGCGTCGCCCGGCGGCTCGACGGCCTGGTCGCGCCACTGCACCATGCGCTGGGTCTGCGTGAACGACCCGGCCTTCTCGGTGTGGTTCGCGGCCGGGAGGAAGAACATCTCGGTGCCGATCTGCTCCGGGGAGAGCTCCCCCGACTCGATCTCCGGTCCGTCCTTCCAGAAGGTCGCCGACTCGATCATGTAGAAGTCGCGCACCACCATCCACTTCAGGTGCGTCAGGCCCAGACGCTGCATACGCCCGTTGGCCGAGCCGACAGCGGGGTTCTGGCCGAACAGGAAGTATCCGTCGACCCCGCCCTCGAGCATCCGCATAACGGTCTGGTACGTGCCGTGAGCGCCGGTGAGCCGGGGCAGGTGGTGATACGCCCAGTCGTTCTCGGCGGTGGCGTGCTTCCCCCACCAGGCCTTCAGCAGATTGATCGTGTAGATGTCCGCATTGGCCCAGAAGCCCTTCTGCTCCTTCTTCCCCACCAGTCGCGTGTACTCGTCGAAGTCGTCCTGTCCGGCCTTCGGCATCGGAAGGTAGCCTGGCAGGATGTGGTAGAGCGTCGGGATGTCGGTGGAGCCCTGGATGGTGGCGTGTCCGCGCAGCGCCATGATGCCGCCGCCGGGGCGTCCCATATTGCCCATGAGCAGCTGGAGGATGCCGGAGGTGCGGATCATCTGCGCACCGCCCTGGTGCTGGGTCCAGCCCAGCGCGTAGGCGAACATCGTCGTCTTCTCGCGGCCCGAGTTCTCCGCGATCGAACTCGCGAGGTACTCGAAGTCCTCCGGAGCGATGCCGCAGGTCTCCTGCACCATCTCCGGGGTGTAGCGCGCGTAGTGACGCTTCAGGATCTGGAAGACGGTGCGGGGGTGCTGCAGGGTCTCGTCCCGCTCGGGCAGGCCGCGCGCGATCGCGTCGGGATCACCCGCATACGCCCAGGTGGTGTTGTCGTAGGTGCCGGTCTCCGGGTCGTAGCCGGAGAACAGGCCGTCGAGGTCCTCGGGGTCGCCGTACGCCTCGGAGATGAGCGTCGAGGCGTTGGTGTACGCCTGCACGTACTCCTTGAAGTACAGCTCGTTCTCGAGCACGTGCCGGATCACGCCGCCGAGCAGCACGATGTCCGTGCCGGTGCGGATCGGGATGTGCCGATCGGCGTTGGCGGAGGTGCGTGTGAACCGCGGGTCGACGTGGATGACCCGGGAGCCGCGCTTGCGCGCCTCGATCACCCATTGGAAGGCGACCGGATGGGCTTCGGCCATGTTCGAGCCCTCGATGACGATGAGGTCAGCGTTGGCGAAGTCCTGCACCGTGTTCGTGGCACCGCCACGACCGAACGAGGCTCCCAGACTGGGAACCGTGGCGGAGTGTCATATGCGGGCCTGGTTCTCCATCTGGATGGCGCCCGCGGCGGTGAAGAACTTCTTGATCAGATAGTTCTCCTCGTTGTCGATGGTCGCGCCGCCGAGGCTCGCGATGCCCATCGTCCGCCGGAGGGGGTTGCCCTGCTCGTCCTCGTCCTCCCAGTGCTTCCGGCGCGCCTCGAGGAAGCGGTCCGCGATCATGTCCATCGCGGTGTCGAGGTCGAGGTCCTCCCACTCGGTCCCGTAGGGGCGGCGGTAGCGGACCTTCGTCTGGCGCAGGTAGGAGTTCGCGAGCTGCTCGCTCGCGGCGCCCTTCGGGCACAGCCGGCCCCGGGAGACCGGGGAGTCCGGGTTGCCCTCGATGTTGATGACGCGTCCGTCCTTGTGGAAGACGCGCTGGCTGCAGCCGACGGCGCAGTACGGGCAGACGCTGTCGACGACACCGTCCGCCTCCGCGGTGCGCGGCATCGTGCTGCGGGTCCGCGGGGACGTGACGGCGGTGCCGCGTCCCGTCGGATCCGCCCCGCGAAGCTGCCGGATCACCGGCCAGTCGAGGAACGTCTTTCGAGCCATGTCCCCGATGCTATCAGCGGTTTCGGCCCGAAGGGCGCGGTCCGCGAGGTCCCGGCGCGGCTCGGGCGGGCAGACCCGCGGCCGACCGACCGGCAGGGCAATGCGGACCCGTCGGCGGGGCGGCGCGGACCCGCTGGGGGCGTCAGGCCCCGGCGGCGCCCTCGTGGCGGATCCGCTCGTGGTGGCGGATCACCTCGGTGACGATGAAGCGCATGAACGCCTCGGCGAAGGTGGGGTCCAGCCCCGCGGCGTCGGCGAGGGAGCGCAGTCGCTCGATCTGCTGCTGCTCCCGCGCCGGATCCGCCGGCGGCAGGCCGTGCTCGGCCTTCAGCAGGCCCACGCGCTGAGTGTGGGAGAAGCGCTCGGCGAGCAGGTGCACGAGGGCGGCGTCGATGTTGTCGATGCTGCGCCGCTCTTCGCCCAGCAGCTCCCGGGCCCGGGCGACGTCCGCCTCGCGCGGGGCGCCCGCGTGGCCGGATGCGCTCATGCGGTGCGCTCCTGCCGACCGCTCTCGTGCTCGCGGTCCGCGTCCTTGCCGGTGAGCATCAGAGGCGCCCGACCCTCGGTCACGACGCCCTCGGTGATGACCACCTTGACCACGTCGTCCCTCGAGGGGACCTCGAACATGACCGGCTGGAGGGACTCCTCGAGGATGGCGCGCAGGCCGCGCGCACCGGTCTCCCGCTCGACCGCCTTGTCCGCGATGGCCTCCAGGGCGCTGCGCTCGAAGTCGAGCTCGACACCGTCCAGCGCGAACATCTTGCGGTATTGCTTCACCAGCGCGTTGCGCGGCTCGGTGAGGATCGTGATCAGCGCCTCCCGGTCGAGGTTCGAGACGCTCGTGATCACCGGCAGACGGCCGATGAACTCGGGGATCAGGCCGAACTTCAGCAGGTCCTCGGGCAGCAGCTTCGAGTACAGCGCCTCCTGCGCGAGCGGGGAGTGCAGCTCGGAGCCGAAGCCGATCCCGCGCTTGCCGATGCGGGAGCCGATGATGTCCTCGATGCCGGCGAAGGCGCCCGCCACGATGAACAGCACGTTCGTCGTGTCGATCTGGATGAACTCCTGATGGGGGTGCTTGCGCCCGCCCTGCGGGGGCACCGCCGCGACCGTGCCCTCGAGGATCTTCAGCAGCGCCTGCTGCACGCCCTCGCCGGAGACGTCACGGGTGATCGAGGGGTTCTCGGCCTTGCGGCCGATCTTGTCCACCTCGTCGATGTAGATGATGCCGCGCTCGGCCTTCTTCACGTCGTAGTCCGCGGCCTGCAGGAGCTTCAGCAGGATGTTCTCGACGTCCTCGCCGACGTAGCCGGCCTCCGTCAGCGCGGTGGCGTCCGCCATGGCGAAGGGGACGTCGAGCATCTTGGCGAGGGTCTGGGCGAGATAGGTCTTGCCGCAGCCGGTGGGGCCCACCAGCATGACGTTGGACTTGGAGACCTCGATGTCCTCGTGGTCGTCGCTCGCCTCCTCGGCGAGGGTCGCGGCGGCGCTCTTCGCGTTCGGGGCCGTCTGCTCGGCATCCTGCGCACGCACGCGCTTGTAGTGGTTGTAGACCGCGACGGCGAGGGCGCGCTTGGCGGGCTCCTGACCGACCACGTACTCCTCGAGGAAGTCGAAGATCTCGCGCGGGGCGGGCAGCGGGGCCTGCTCCTCGGCGGCGGGCTGAGCGGCCTGGATCTCCTCGGCGATGATCTCGTTGCACAGCTCGATGCACTCCTCGCAGATGTACACCCCCGGCCCCGAGATCAGGCGCTCGACCTGCTTCTGCGACTTGCCGCAGAAGGAGCACTTGAAAACGTCTCCGTTCTCGCTCGTACGTGCCACAGCTGTCCTCCTCCTCGGCGCTCAGGTCCGTCCAGCCTACCCGCCGCTCCTCGCGTGACCGCGCAGGCTCGCTGTGGGCAGAACGACGGCCCCGCCGCAGCGGGGCCGTCGTGGTCGATCGTCGTGCGGCGGAGCCGTCGCGGCGGCCCGCCGGATCGTCAGCGCCCGAGCGCCGGACGCGGCTCCTTGCGGGAGGTGAGCACCTGGTCGACCAGGCCGTACTCGAGGGCGCCCTGCGCGGTGAGGATCTTGTCGCGCTCGATGTCGGCGCTCACCTGCTCCTTGGTGCGGCCCGAGTGGTGGGCGAGGGTCTCCTCGAGCCACTCGCGCATGCGCATGATCTCGTTGGCCTGGATCTCGAGGTCGGAGGCCTGGCCGCCGCCGCCCTCGCCGCCCATCGCGGGCTGGTGGATGAGGATGCGCGCGTTCGGCAGCGCGAGCCGCTTGCCGGGGGCGCCGGCCGCGAGCAGCACGGCGGCGGCGGAGGCCGCCTGGCCCAGGCACACGGTGGTGATCTCGGGCTTGATGTACTGCATCGTGTCGTAGATCGCGGTCAGCGCGGTGAACGAGCCGCCGGGGCTGTTGATGTACAGCGTGATGTCGCGGTCCGGGTCCTGGGACTCGAGCACGAGCAGCTGCGCCATGACGTCGTCGGCCGAGGCGTCGTCCACCTGCACGCCGAGGAAGATGATGCGGTCGTCGAAGAGCTTGGTGTAGGGGTCCTGGCGCTTGAAGCCGTAGGGCGTGCGCTCCTCGTACTGGGGCAGCACGTAGCGGGAGGTCGGCATCTGAGCGGCGGCGGCGGGCTGCGCGCCGGCCTGGGCCATGGGCAGCGCGCCGATGGTGCGGGGATCGAAGGTCACGGGGTCTCCTGGTCTCGAAGGTGTCGGAAGGTTCTGGAGGGGGCGATCAGCTGTCGGTGCCGCCGCCGCCCGTGACGTCGCCGGAGCCGGCGACGATCTTGTCGATGAAGCCGTACTCCAGGGCCTCCGCCGCCGTGAACCAGTGGTCGCGGTCGGAGTCGGCGTGGATCTGCTCGACGCTCTTGCCGGTCTGCTCGGCGATCAGCTCGGCGAGCTGGTTCTTCATCGAGAGGATGAGGTCGGCCTGGATGCGGATGTCGGTGGCGGTGCCGCCGAGGCCGCCGAGCGGCTGGTGCATGAGCACGCGGGTGTGCGGGGTCGCGTAGCGCTTGCCCTTCGTGCCGGAAGAGAGCAGGAACTGGCCCATCGAGGCCGCCATGCCCATGCCGACGGTCACGATGTCCGGCTTGACGAACTTCATCGTGTCGTAGATGGCCATGCCCGCGGTGATCGAGCCGCCGGGGCTGTTGATGTAGAGGTAGATGTCCTTGTCCGGGTCCTCGGCGGCCAGCAGCAGGATCTTGGCGCAGATCGCGTTGGCGTTCTCGTCGCGGACCTCCGAGCCGAGCCACACGATGCGCTCGCGCAGAAGGCGCTGGTAGACGTTGTCGTCGAGGCCCATCGGGGAATCGCCGGCCGCGTCACGGGGCGCGGAGGGCTGGCTGCTCTGCGGGGTCTGAGAGGTCACGGGGGCTCCTTGATCGCGGGAATCGTCGATGCGTCGACTCTAGGCGCTGGGCGGGAGGGTGACGGGCCCTGTTCGCCGCAGGCGCACTGGCGCGGCGCCGCAGCCCCTGTGGCGCCCCGCCCCCGGGTTCGTCAAGGTGGGGCGAGAGTCGGTCACGACTTCCTGCCGATCTGTAAAAAACAGACAAAGAGCGTTATCCGGGTCTGCCAAGCGCCTTCAGATGGGCCCCGGATCGCTCTTACCTTGAAGTCACCACCCCGACCCCAGAGGTCGCGACATCCCGCAGGAATGCCCCCGGCCCCCGGTCGGGATCGGAAGGAACTCCCGCTCATCATGGCTCAGCACAACTCCCACCGTCTCCCCGTCCGCGCCCAGCTCCCCACCCGCCAGGCCGGCACCGCGGCCCGCGGGCTCGGCGGCGCCGCCGTCCTCGGCACCGTGGTCCTCGGCACCGCCTTCACCGGCGCCTCGGCCCAGGCCGCGCCCGCCGCCCCGAGCGCCCCGGCCGCTCCGGCCGCCGCCGCTCCGGCCACGGCCGACGCGGCCCCCTCGGTCGCCCCGTCGGCCGCCCTGAACTCCACCCAGAAGCTCCGCTGGGGCTCCCGCGGCGGCGCCGTGCAGGAGCTGCAGTCGGCGCTGAACTCGAACGGCGCGGGCCTCGCGGTCGACGGCGTGTTCGGCAAGCGCACCCACGCGGCGGTCAAGGACTACCAGTCCTCCAAGGGCCTCCAGGTCGACGGGGTCGTCGGCCCGAAGACCCGCGCCGCCCTCAACGGCGGCGTCTCCACCGGCGGCGCCTCCGCCCCCTCCTCGAGCGCTTCGAGCTCCTCCTCCGGCTCCTCCAGCACCATCGTGAACGCGGCCCGCTCCGCCGTGGGCACCCCCTACTCCTGGGGCGGCTCCTCCCTCGGCGGCATGGACTGCTCGGGCCTCGTGAACTACGCCTACAAGGCCGCCGGCATCTCGCTGCCGCGCACCTCCGGCCAGATCGCCAACGGCGGCCGCTGGATCTCCCAGTCGCAGGCCCAGCCCGGCGACATCGTCGCCTGGTCCGGCCACGTCGCGATCTACGCCGGCAACGGCCAGATCATCGACGCCTCCGGCTCGAAGCAGCGCGTCGTCGAGCGCTCCATCTGGGGCAACCCGATCGGCTTCGTCACCTACCGCTGAGCCACCGGCTCCTCGGCCCACGGCCCGGCTCCCCTCGCGGGAGCCGGGCCGTGCCCGTCCATCCGGCCCCGCTCGATCCGGCCGCTGCGCCGCTCCCCGCCGTCCCGCGGGGACGGTAGAGGCGGCCGAATCCGGCCTCCGCGCCGGGGATCGACCCGACCAGCTCCCAGTCGATCCGCCGCCCGCCGGGCACCGAGAAGGCGCGCGTCCCGTCGCCGAGCATCACCGGCGCGGAGAAGATCTGCAGCTCGTCGACGAGGTCGAGCTCGAGGGCCTGGCGGGCGATGTCGGCGCTGATGATCTGCACGTCCTTGCCGTCCGCGAGCTCGTGGGCGCGACGGATCGCCTCGGCCACGTCGACGTCCAGGGCGGTCACCGAGGGATCGCCGGCGAGCTCCTCGGGCCGATGGGTCAGCACGATCTCGACCCCGCCCCAGGCCCCGCCGTAAGCCTCGGAGGTCAGCTCGCCGCGCTCGGCCGCCTGCGCGACCGCGGCGTCGTAGCCCCGCCGGCCGGAGATGATCACGCCGACGGGTTCGGCGAGCCGCGCCACGACCTCGCCGTCCATGGGCGGGCAGGCCTCGAGCCAGGCCATGTCGTGCTCGGGCCCCGCGATGAAGCCGTCGAGCGAGGCGGTGAACCCCCAGGTGACCCTGCCCTGCGGGGCCTGCGCGCCGGCCGCGGCGGGGTCCTCGGGACGGTCGGGTCGCTGCGGTGCCATGGGTCGCTCCCGGGCGTGGGCGGTCCCCGGCGCTCGCCGGGACTGGCAGTCTCCCACCGACGCCGACGGGCCGCCACCCCCGAGAAGGGGTGACGGCCCGTTCGATCTGCCGTGCGGGGCGGGGCCCCGTCAGCGGCGGAGGGTCACTCGGCGGTCTCGTCCGCGGCGGCCTCGTCCTTCGCAGCCGCCTTCTTGGCGGCCGGCTTCTTGGCGGGGGCCTTCTTAGCCGGAGCCTTCTTCGCGGCGGGCTTCTCGGCCTCCGCGTCCTCGGCGGACTCGTCGGCGGCGGCCTCGTCGGCCGCAGCGGCCTTCTTGGCCGGAGCCTTCTTGGCCGGAGCCTTCTTCGCCGGGGCCTTCTTCGCGGCGGGCTTCTCCTCGGCGTCCTCGGCCTGCTCGGCGTCGTCGGCCTGCTCGGCCTTCAGGCCGAGGTCGAGCACGTCGCCCTTCGCGTTCTTGACGGTGACGTCGGCGAGGACCACGTCGAGCGCCTTGGAGCGCTGCACCTCGGCGAAGATCTGCTCGAGCTGGCCGGACTGGGCGAGCATCTGCAGCAGCTGGTTCGACTCGATGCCGTACTGCGCGGAGAGCTGCGTCATGTAGCTCATGAGGTCGTTCTGGTCGACGTCGACCTGGCGGGTGCCGTTGATCTCGTCGAGCACGAACTGGGCGCGGATCGCCTTCTCGGTGTCCTCGCGGATCTCCTCGCCGTGCGGGTCGCCGGCCTCCTTGCCCTCGTTCTGCAGGTGGGAGAGGATCTCGTCCTCGACCAGCTGCTCGGGCACGGGGATCTCGAGCTCCTCGAGGAGCTTCTCGAGCAGGGCGTTGCGGGCGAGCGCCACGCGGTTGCCCTCGGCGTCCTTCTCGGCCTGGACCTTCAGGTCCTCCTTAAGCTCGTCGATGGTGTCGAACTCGGAGGCCATCTCGGCGAACTCGTCGTCGGCCTCGGGCAGCTCACGCACCTTCACGGACTGAGCGGTGACCTTGACCTGCGCTTCCTCGCCCGCGCGGTCGCCGCCGGCGAGCTTCGAGACGAAGGTGGTGGACTCCTCGGCGGACAGGCCGATGAGCGCCTCGTCGAGGCCCTCGAGCATGTTGCCCTCGCCGATGCGGTAGGAGACGCCCTCGACGGACTCGATCTCCTCGTCGTCGATGGTGGCGATCATGTCGACGGAGACGAAGTCGCCGTCCTCGGCCGGGCGGTCCACGCCCACGAGGGTGCCGAAGCGCTCGCGCAGCTCGTCCAGGCGCACCTGGACGGCGTCGGCGTCGACCTCGGGCTCCTCGATCTCGACCTCGTAGGAGGCGAAGTCGGGCAGCTCGATCTCGGGGCGGACGTCCTGCTCGACGGTGAAGAGCAGGTTGCCCTCCTCGGAGCCGTCCAGGCCCGGCACCTCGGTGACCTCGACCTCGGGGCGGCCGACGGGCTTGAGCTCCGCCTCGGCCGCGGCCTGCTGGTAGAAGTCGGGCAGGGCGTCGTTGACGGCCTCCTGCATGATCGCGGGGCGGCCGAAGCGCTGCTCGACGAGCTTGGAGGGGACCTTGCCCTTGCGGAAGCCGGGGATCTGCACCTGATCGGCGATCTTCGTGGTGGCCGCCTCGACGGCGGGCTTGAGCTCGTCGAAGGGCACCTCGACGGTGAGCTTCACCCGGGTGGGGCTGAGCTTCTCGGACTCGGTCTTCACTGGTCAGGTCTCCCTGTAGATGGACATCGGATGGACGTTTCTGGTGGCGCCCCGGAGCTCGCGCGGCGGCGACCCGGCGGCGGAGTCGGGGTGACAGGATTTGAACCTGCGACTTCCCGCTCCCAAAGCGGGTGCTCTACCAAGCTGAGCTACACCCCGGAGGGCAACCCAGGGGATATTACCCGTTCCGCCCGTGCGGCGGCGGGGAGCGCCCGGGGCCCTGTGAGCAGATGCATGTCGTCCCGGCCACGCCGGATGTGCTCGGACGGCTCTGATCTGGTTCAATAGGGGCCGCATGCGGGCGTAGCTCAATGGTAGAGCCTCAGTCTTCCAAACTGATTACGCGGGTTCGATTCCCGTCGCCCGCTCCAGCATCCGGGCCGCATCCTCCCTGCTCAGGGAGATGCGGCCCGGTCTCGTCCGGGCTCGTGCCCGCCCGCTCACCGCGCCCCTGCCCGCTCCCGTCGTGCCGCCCTGCTCATCCCAGCAGCCCCTCGCGCAGCGCCCGGAGCACCGCGCTGGTGCGGTCCCGGGAGCCGGTCTTCTGCAGGATCACCGAGAGGTGGTTCTTCACGGTGCCCTCGGCGAGATGCAGCACCTCGGCGATCTCCCGGTTGCTGCAGCCCTCCGCCACGAGCCGCAGCACCTCGATCTCCCGCACGGTGAGCGCCTGGAGCGGCGCCTCCTGCACCTCGCGCTCGGCCGTCCCGTCGCGGAGGGCGCGCAGCAGCGAGTCGGTGACCGAGGGGGACATGAGCGTGCCGCCGTCGGCGAGGACGCCGACCGCATGGGCGAGCCGCGCGATGGTGACGTCCTTGAGCAGGTAGCCGCGTGCCCCCGCCCGCAGGGCGCGCAGCACCAGCTGGTCGTCGTCGAAGGTGGTCAGCACCAGCACCGGCACCGCGGTGCCCTGCTCGCGCAGCTGCTCGAGCGCCCAGATGCCGTCGTGGCGCGGCATGCGCAGGTCCATGAGCGCGACCTCGGGCGCGTGCTCCTCGATCACCGCGACCGCCTGCGCACCGTCCTCGGCCTCCGCGACCACCTCGATGCCGGCGACCTCGAGCAGGGTCCGGATCCCCTCGCGCACGAGGGCCTGGTCGTCGGCGACGATCACCCGCGTCATGAGCCCGCCAGCCGTCCGCGCACCATGAAGCCGGGCCCCGGGTCGATGGTGATCTCCCCGCCGAGCTGCTCGAAGCGCTCGCGCAGTCCCCGGAGCCCGTTCCCGAGCGCCAGCTCCCCGGCCCCGGCGCCGTCGTCGCGGGCGAGCAGCACGATGTCGCCGTCCTGGGCGCTCACCTCGATCCGCAGCCGCGTGGCCTCGGCATGGCGCAGCGTGTTGGTCACCGTCTCCTGGGCGAGGCGGATGAGTGCGATCTGCTCGCTCTCCCCGAGTCTCAGCCCGGGATCGGTCTCGATCACGACGTCCAGCCCGGGCAGCCCCTCGACCATCCCGCGCAGGGCGGCGCCGAGCTCCGTGGACCGCTCCCGCATCTCCCCCACCGTCGCGCGCACATCGCCCAGCAGCTCCCGGGCCACCCGGTCGGCGCGCTCGACCTGGCGGGCGGACTCCTCGCCCTCGAGGTGGCGGGCGGCCTCGAGGCTGAGGGTGAGGACCGTGAGCTGGTGCCCGATGAGGTCGTGCAGCTCACGGGAGATCCGCAGCCGCTCCGCGGTCCGTGCCGACTGCTCCAGCAGGACGGCCGCCGCGCGCAGCTCGACGTGGGCGCGGGCGAGCTCCGTGCGCATCCGCACCTCGCGCAGCAGGGTCGCGGTGCTGAAGGCGCTCGCGACCTGGATCAGCAGATAGAACGACGAGAGGATCAGCGTCTCGATCGTGTCGCCGTGGGCGAGCTGGACTGAGGCCGCGACCACCCCCGTGTTCAGCAGGATGATCACGGCGGTGGCCGGCGCCGGGACGACGTACACGCTCGCGGCGGCCGTGAGCACCACGAGCACCTGGATCAGTCCGCCTCCGGCCGTCGAGAGGATCAGCGCCCAGGAGCACAGCACCGCGACCGCGAGCGAGGCGCGCTCCCACCACGGCCGGCCGACGACCCCCATGGCCCCGAAGCCCAGCAGGTACGCCACCAGGAGCAGGAACCACACCGGGCGGGGAAGCGCGGACTCGATCGCCCCCAGCAGCGCGGGCAGGGAGACGCCGACGGCGACCACCAGCATCACCGCCCCGGCCCAGCCCTCCGTCCTCAACCACGGCATGGCCCCAGCGTAGGGCGGCGGCTCGGGGACCGCCCGTGCCGATCGTCATGGTCCGCGGACCTCGAGCCGGTGACCGGCGGCACCGGCGCCGCGCACGGCCCCCTCCCTAGCGTCGAGGCATGGACGGACACAGCAGGCAGGACCCGGCGGTGCGGATCGTCGGGCTGCGCAAGAGCTATCGCGGGCGCCCCGCCGTGGACGGGCTCGACCTGGAGGTCGCGCGTGGAGAGACCCTCGGCGCCCTCGGCGCGAACGGCGCGGGGAAGACCACGACGGTCGAGCTGGTCGCCGGACTGCGCCGTGCGGACTCCGGACGGATCTCCGTGCTCGGCCTGGACCCGGTGCGCGACCGCGCCGCCCTGCGGCAGGTGCTCGGGGTCCAGCTCCAGGAGAGCTTCCTCCACGGCGCCCTCACCGTCGGCGAGCTCGTGGACCTGTACGGCAGCTTCTACCCCTGCCCGCGCCCCCGCGAGGAGCTGCTGGACCTGGTGGAGCTGCGCGAGCAGGCGGCGACCCGCTTCGAGCGCCTCTCCGGAGGCCAGCAGCAGCGGGTCTCGGTGGCGCTGGCGATGATCGGCCGGCCCCGCGTGCTGATCCTCGACGAGCTCACCACGGGCCTCGACCCGGCGGCGCGCAGGCGCATGTGGCGCACCCTCGAGACGCTCCACGCCGAGGGCACGACCATCCTCCTGGTCAGCCATGCGATGGACGAGGTGGAGCGCCTGTGCGACCGGATCGTGCTGCTCCGGGCAGGACGGGAGATCGCCGCGGGCACGCCCGCAGAGGTCACCGCCGCCGCAGGCGCCGCGTCCCTCGAGGACGCCTTCGTCGACCTGACCGGGAGCACGCCCCCACGCACAGGAGACCCTCCGATGACCGCCGCCCAGGACACCGCCTCCCCCGCCGCACCCGCGCCGCGCCCCCGACGACCCGGCGCGCGGGCGCTCATGATGATGGTCCGCGCCGAGGGGAGGATGGTCGCCCGCGACGTGGCGGGACTGGTCACGCCCTTCGCCCTCCCGCTGCTGATCCTGCTCACGAGCGCCGCGGGCGCGAGCCACCAGGAGATCGTCGCCGGCCGCACCGTGCTGGACCTGTACGTGCTGCCGCTCGTGCTGGTGATGGTGCTGGCGTTCGTGGGCGTGCTGAACATGCCGAGCTTCCTGGCCTACTACCGCAAGTCCGGGATCCTGCGCCGCCTCGCGGTGACCCCGGCCTCCCCCGTGCTGGTGCTGCTCGCCCAGACGATCGTCTCGGCGGTGCAGGCGGCGCTCGGGATCCTCGTCGCCGCCGCCGTGGCGGCCCTCGCCTTCGGCGCGAATCCCCCGCTGCGCCTGGGGTCGGCGCTGCTCGCCCTGGCCCTCACCGCCGCCGCGATGTACGCGACCGGGATGATCGTCGCCGCCGTCGCCCCGTCCCCGAGCGCCGGGACCGCCATCGGGCTGCTCGGCTTCCTGGGTCTCGGCGCGCTCGGCGGCATGTTCGGAGGGCGCGACTCGCTGCCGGGGCCGCTCGCCGAGATCGGCGCGCTGCTCCCCTTCGGCGCGGGGGTGGACGCGCTCGCGGCGGCATGGGCGGGCCAGCCCCTTCCCGGCCAGGCCCTGGCCGCGCTCGTCGGCGCCGTGGTGGTCGGGACGGTCGTGGCCGGGGCGCTGTTCCGCTGGGAGTGAGGCGGCACCGCGGGGCCCGGCACGGGGCGTCGCCGCCGTCGTGCCGGGCCCCGTCGGTCAGTCGCCGAGGGCGCGCGTGACGAGCTGTGCGATCCGCTCGGCGGCGGCGTCGTCCACCTCCGCGACCGCGAAGGCCGTCGGCCACATGCTGCCCTCGTCGAGGCGGGCGGCGGCGTTGAAGCCGAAGCTGGAGTAGCGCTCGTCGAACTTCGAGGACGGGGTGAAGAAGCACAGCACCTCGCCGTCGAGGGCCCAGGCGGGCATGCCGTACCAGGTGCGGGGATCGAGCTGCGGGGCGACGAGGGAGACGATCTCGTGGACGCGCTGCGCGTCGCGGCGGTCCCCTTCGGGCAGGCCGGCGATCAGCTCCTCGAGCTTCGTGCGGTCGCTCTCGCGCTTCTTCGCGCCGCGGCCCTGGGCCTTCTCGGCGCGGATCTCCTCGGCGCGGGCGCGCATCGCCTCCTTCTCGGCGGCGCTGAAGGTGCCGGGGGTGTCGTCGGCGTCTCTGCCCATGGTGGTCCTCCTGGGGTCGGGCTCGGGTCGTTCAGTCGGCGGTCTGCTGGATGCGGATGAGGTTCCCGGCGGGGTCGCGCACGGCGCAGTCGCGGATCCCGTAGTCCTGGTCGACGGGCTCCTGGACGATCTCGGCCCCGGCGGCCTCGAGCGCGGCGTAGGTCGCGTCGAGGTCGGTCGCGGCGAGGTTCGCGCCGAAGTAGGCGCCCTTGGCGATCACGGAGCGCAGCGCGGCGTGCTCCTCCGCGGTGATCCCGTTCCCCTCCAGCAGGGGGTGGAGCACGAAGGCGGTGTCGGGCTGGCCGACCGGACCCACGGTGATCCAGCGCATCGGGCCGCCGCCGACGTCGAGACGCACCTCGAAGCCGAGCACGTCGCGGTAGAAGGCGAGGGATGCCTCGGGGTCGGTGTGGGGCAGGAAGCTGGAGTGGATGGCGAGGGCGGGCCTGGGCGTTGTGGTCATGGGCAGAACGCTATGACGCGGAGGTGCCGGGCGCTTCTCGATTCCTGACCGGTCTGGAGACCCGTCGGGCGATGCAGGGCGGCATCCCCTCGAGCACCTCGGCGCCCTCGCCGCGGTAGGTGCTCGGCGGCACGCCCACGAGCTCCTTGAAGCGGGTGCTGAACGTGCCGAGCGAGCTGAAGCCGACGTCCAGGCAGATGTCGGTGACGCTGCGGTCGGTGCTGCGCAGCAGCGTCATCGCCCGTTCGATGCGGCGGGTCATGAGATAGGAGTAGGGCGACTCCCCGAACTCCTCCCGGAATCGGCGGCTGAGGTGGCCGGCGGAGAGATGCACCCCGGCGGCGAGCGCCTCGACGTCCAGCGGGCGGTCGTGCTCGCGGTCCATCCGGTCGCGGACCCGTCGCAGCAGCACGAGGTCGGAGGGCGTCTCCCGCGTCGCGGCGGAGGAGGGGGCGGGGCCGTCGGGCAGCGCCCGCACGCGCAGCACGGCGGTGCTGCCGTCCTCGCCGAGCACCTGGTCCACCGCCCCGAGCCGCCCGGTGGCGCGGGCGGCCTCGGCCGCGGCGCGGCACTGCCCGCGATGCAGCTCGAGGAGCAGCACGCCGCCGGGGCCGAGGCGGTCGGCCGCCCCGTCGAGCAGCGTGCGCACGTGGTCGAGCCCGTCCTGCCCGCCGAGCAGCGCCAGGAGCGGCTCGTGCTCGCGCACTTCCCGGGGCATCAGGGCGAGGCTCTCCCGCGGCACGTAGGGCGGGACCGCGGCGATCACGTCGAAGCGCTCGCCCGGTGGGAGCGCCGCCCAGCCGTCGCCGTGGTGGAGGCCGGCGCCCGGCGGCAGATTCTCCCGGGCCACGGCGAGCGCCGCGGCGTCGACGTCGGCGGCGTGGACGCGCGCTCCGGGCACGCGCCGAGCCACGAGCGCGGCGACGGGCGCGGCGCCCGCGCACATCTCGAGCACCCGAGGCGCGCGCCGGGCGCGTGCCTCCCGCACCGCCTCGGCGATCAGCAGGGCCGTGCGCCGTCGCGGCACGAACACCCCGGGCGCGACCGCGAGCTGCTCCCCCATCACCTCGACCCGCCCCACCACGTGCTCGAGGAACTCCCCCGCCTCGCGCCGACGGGTCATCGCCTCGAGCTCGGCGCCGTCGCGGGCGGCCGCGCACAGCACCTCGGCCTCCTCCTCGGCGAAGACGCTGCCCGCGCTGCGCAGCCGCGTCGTCGTCGTGCCCTGACCGCCCGGATCCATCCCCCCAGTGTCCTCGCCGCGGCGCGGCGTGGCCAGGGGCGCGGGCGGGCGGGCGGGCGGGCTCGGGCCGACGGGCGCGGGACGGTCGCCGTCGTCGCAGACCGACGACCCCGTCACCGTCCGGCGCGGCCCGGCGCAGTCCCCACCACGGACCCCACCACGGACGCCGGCCGCCGGGCCGGGCGGATCTCACGTCGACGCCGCCTGCTCCCGTGCGGCCTGCGTGACACGATGGGGCGATGACCACGCCCCCGAGCTCCGCACCGTTCCGCTTCCCCGTCGCCGCGCGCTACGCGGGGATGGAGTCCTCCCCGCTCAAGGACATCTTCGCCCTCGCCGCTCGCGAGGACGTGGTCTCCTTCGCCGGCGGCATCCCGGACCCGGAGCTGTTCGCGCTCGAGGAGGTCACCGCCTGCTACGACTGGGTGCTCTCCCAGCAGGGCGATCGCGCGCTGCAGTACGGGGTCAGCGAGGGCGAGCTCGAGCTGCGCGAGCAGGCCGCGCGCCGCGTCTCGCGCGACCTCCCCACCGACGCCTCGCAGATCCGCGTCACGTCCGGCTCCCAGGAGGGGCTGTTCGTCGTCGCCCAGGCCCTGCTCGAGCCGGGTGACGTGGTGCTGGTGGAGTCACCGACCTATCTCGCCGCGGTCCAGGCCTTCGCGGTGCACGGCGCGCGGATGATCGGGGTGGACACCGACGACGACGGCGTGATCCCCGAGGCGCTCGAGGAGGCGATCCGCACCCACCACCCGCGGATGGTGTACCTGATCCCCACGTTCCAGAACCCGACCGGGCGCACGATGCCGCTCGAGCGACGCCAGGCGGTCGCCGAGGTGCTGCAGCGCACGGACGTGCCGCTGATCGAGGACGATCCCTACGGCGCCCTGAGCTTCACCGGCAGCACCTGGGCGCCGATCGCGGCGCTGCCCGGCATGGGCGAGCGGACGATCCTGCTGAACTCGATGAGCAAGCTGATGAGCCCCGGCGTGCGCATCGGCTGGATGCGCGCGGAGGGTCCGGTGCTGGACACCCTCGCCGTGGCGAAGGCCGCGATCTCGATGCAGTCCTCCGTGGTGGACCAGCTGATGGTCGCCCGCTATCTCGAGACCGTGGACCTCGACGCCCACGTCGCCCGGGTCAGCGCCGTCTACCGCGAGCGGCGCGACGCGATGTCCGCGGCGATCGCCCCGGTGCTGCCGGACGGAGCGCACGTGACCCGTCCCGAGGGCGGGATGTTCCTGTGGGCCGCGCTCGGCGAGGGCTACGACGCGCAGGAGATGCTCGCCGACGCCGTCGAGGCCGGGGTCGCCTATCTGCCCGGCTGGTCCTTCTACGCCGACCATGCGGACCGCTCCACGATGCGGCTCAGCTTCGTCACCCACTCCCCCGCCGTGATCGAGGACGCCGTCGCCCGCCTCGGCGAGGTCATCGCCGCGCACCGCGCCTGAGCCGGCGCCCGGGCCGGCACCTGGGCCGACGCCCGACGGCCCGTCCTCCGACGCGCGGTGTCGCGGCGCACCGCGCCCCGGCTCGGCGGGCGCGGCGACAGGGCAGAGGCGTCAGATCGGCTTCTGCCACCGCAGCGTCGAGCGGAAGCCCTCGCGCCGGTGCAGCACGGCCCCCGGCAGGATCTCCCGGGACCGCTCGCGCAGCTCCTCGTGCGACCATGCCGGGTCTTGGACCGGGATGCTCGGCCCGGGGACGGGATCCCGCACGGGGCGCGGATGCTTCACGAGCCCGATCAGCGGGTTCGACAGCGCATCGCCGATGTCCCACAGCAGGCCGAGGCGCGTGCGGGGCACGGTGAGGGTGACCACGAGCAGACGCCCGCCGGGACGCAGCAGGTCGCGGGCCTGGGCGAGGGCTGGCTCGAGCTCCATGTGGTGGAGGGAGGCGATCATGGTCAGCGCGTCGTAGTGCCCTCCTGTCCCCTCGGCCCGCAGTGTCTCGGCATGCGCCGCGAGTCCGCGCCGGCGGATCGCGACGCCGTCGAGGTCACGGCACCGCTCGGCGGCGACGAGCGCCATCCGGGGGTCGGGGTCGATGCCGTCGACCTGCGCGACGCGCCCGGCGAGGGCGCGCACGAGGTCGCCGCGTCCGCAGCCGACGTCGAGGACCCGCGCCGCCCCCGGCGGCAGCGAGCGCAGCACCCAGCGGTGGAAATGGGCGTTGTGGTCCCAGGGATGGCGCGCGTTCAGGCGGTGCAGTGCCCGTTCCGCCCGGCGGATCACGGGGTTCGGCGTCGTGCGGATGTCCACCTCTCGCCTCCTCTCATGCCTGCAGCTCCCGCAGGCGTCGTCGGGTCAGCAGCACGAGCAGGCCGACGAGCGCGGCCGCGGTGAGGAGCACGGCCCCGGGGCCGGAGGGGAGCACGAGCAGCAGCGCCGCGGCGCCCAGCAGCGGCACGACGACGGCGTCGGCCTGCCAGGCCAGCATGACCAGCACCGACAGGTCCCCCTGAGGGGTCGGGATCGGCGTGGCGAGCGCGAGCGGCATGGTGCCCTTCGCCGCCTCCCAGGCCCGTGCGGCGAGGACCGTGGCGGCCACGGCGACGGGCAGCAGCACGGAACCGCTCCCCGCCCCGCCGCCCACGACCGCGGCGAGCGTCCCGCCGAGCGCGCCGAGCGCCACCAGGAGCAGCCCGGGCGCGGCGGCGTGCAGCAGCAGCTGCGTCCCCGCGCGCTGACCGAGCAGGGGCGGGGCGCCGAGGGTGTGCACCCCGTGACGGATCCCGTCGACGAAGGCTCCCGCCCCGGTCCGCAGCGCGAGGGCGCCCAGCAGCAGCGCCGTCCAGGCCGCCGGCCCCGGCAGCAGCGGCGCCCCGCCCAGGGCGACGGCGCCGAGCAGCACCGCGAGCGCACCGCCCGCGCACCGGTCGGGCGTCCGCAGCCAGGCGACCGCGTCCCGTCGTGCGTACAGCAGCGCCGTCGGGCCCCCGCCGATCGCCCGCAGACGTCGGCCCGCCGCGGGCAGGGCGCGGAAGGCGCCGGCCGCCCCGGCGAGGTCCGTCGACGCCGCGGCGGTGGTCGCGGCCTCCCAGCGCATCGCCTGCACGGCCAGCTCGGTCCCCCGCAGCCGACCGAGCAGCCCTGTGCACAGCGCGACGCCGGCCGCGCCCGCCGCCGCGAGGCCCACCGCCCAGGCCGCGACCTGCCCGCCCGACGGCGCGACGCTCTGGGACCACATGCCGCGGTCGGACTCCCGGACGGCCAGCAGCGGGGGCGCGGCCGCGATCCCCGCACCGAGCCCGAGCAGGAGGACCAGGAGGCGCCGGGGCGTCGGCCGCAGCAGCTGCCCCGCGGACCAGGCTCCTCCCCACAGCAGCCCCAGCCCGGCCCCGGCGAGCGCCAGGAGCGCCGCCGTGCCCGGCCCCGTCCGGCCTGCCGCCATCAGCGTCGCCGCCACCAGCACGGCGGGCAGCGCGGCGGCGAGCAGCGGCAGCAGCAGCGCCCGTGCGAAAGGGCGTCGCAGCACCCGGCCGCGTGGGAGCGGGCCGCCGGCCAGGGTCGCGGTGAAGAAGGGCGGGAGCAGGGCGGGGCCCCGCACCGCGCCGAGGCCGAGCAGGCCGGCGGCGACGGCGAGGGACAGCGCGGTCGCCGTGGGCGGCGCCCCGGCGCTCAGCAGGAGGGCGAGCACGTCCCCTCGTGCCAGCGCCCGGCCCGCCGACAGCAGCGCCGGCAGCCCGAGCACGACGGCTCCCATCGCGACGACGTAGAGCAGATAGAGCAGGTCGCCGCGGGAGCGGGCGCGGGACCGCTGCGCCCACACCTCGCGGACGGGGCCGAGGGAGGCGCTCACCACGGCTCCTCGAGCGCGAGCCGGCCGTCGGCGAGCTGATCGACCAGGCGCGGGCTGTGGCTCGCGAGCACGATCGCGGTCCCGGCCCGGGCCCTGGCGCGCAGCGCGTCGATCACCAGATCGAGCCGGTCGGGGTCCAGGCGCTGCTCGGGCTCGTCCAGGACCAGCACGGCGCTGGGGCGGGCGAGGACGAGTGCGAGGGAGACCAGCTGGGACTGGCCGCTGGAGAGCTCGTGGGGGAAGCGGTCCGCGAGCGGGAGGATCCGCAGCTCCTCGAGGAGCTCCCGGCCCCGCGCACGGGCGGCCGCGGCGTCGCTCCCCCAGGTCGCCCCCACGAACTGGAGGTGCTCGAGGACGGTGAGGTCCCGGGCGGTCTGCGCCGGTCCGATGAGCGCCGCGAGCGCCTCGCGGAAGACGCGGTCGCGGTCGTCGGGGCGCCTGCCCGCCACGCGCACCCGTCCGGCCGTCGGTGCGAGGAGGCCGGCGAGGACCCGCAGCAGGGTCGTCTTGCCGCTGCCGTTGGGGCCGGTGACGGCCAGGACCTCGCCTGCGGCGACGCGGCCGCTCGCCTCCAGCAGCAGCACGCTCTCCTCCCGCAGCACGCCGATCCCCTCGAAGGCCACGACCTCCGGCGAGGTCGAGGGCGGCGGGATCGTCGAGAGAGGGACCGGCATGGCCCCATTCCACCGCATCGGCCCGCCGCCCGACCCCGACGATCGTCGGCACTCCGTCGCGACTCCGGGGAGGAGCGTCCTGTCCGGAGCCACAAGCCCGCCGCCGTCCGATCGCGGCCGTGCGATCGCGGCCGTCCGATCGCGGCCGTCCGACCGGAGCGACCGGGCCCGGATGTGACCCACACGGAAACGTCAGGGCCTGGATTAATTGTCAGATCCGTGAGACCATGGTGAGGCGCTGTCGTAGGCCTCGCCACCCTGTTCCTGCAGGTCGAGCGGGGCTCGAGCCGCCCTCGTCCCCCTCATGGACCGGTCCCGCAGGGCCGGGCAGAGGTCGAGGACGGCCGCCTCGACCCCACCAGGGCCGCGGTACCGGCGGCGCACAGGTCCACCGAGGAGGAACCCCCTTGTCCGTTGCCACTGCGTCCGACTCCACCGCGTCGAAGGTCGGCAAGGTGCTCACGCACCCCGTCCACGGTCCGGTGCGCATCGTCTCGACCCTGACCCGCACCGTCCGGGGCGAGCAGCGCGAGTACGTGGACCTGGAGGTCATCGGCGACGAGATGCAGATCTCCGTGCCCGCCGACGGCAAGGACGTCGTCGGTCTGCGCCCGGTGCTCGGGACGAAGGAGATCGACGAGCTGATCGCCCAGCTCGGCGAGCCCATCGAGCCCCCGGCGAAGAAGGCGTCCTGGGCCCACCGCATCAAGTCCCTGCAGATGCAGCTCCAGTCCGGCCGTCTCACCGACCGCATCGAGGTCATCCGCTCGATCGTGCGCGACTCCGGCGGCACCCCGTCCTCCCTCGCGGAGCGGAACCTGCTCAAGCAGGCCATCGACCCGCTGGCGTCGGAGATCGCGATCGCCCGCTCCGTGCCCCGCGAGCAGGCCGCGGAGCTGCTGCAGAGCACCGCCGAGAACGCGCTGGTCGACGCCGCGGCCTGACCGCCGCTCCCGGTGCTCTCCCCGAGCCGCCGCACCGCCCCGCTGCCCCGTGTCAGCGCCCCCGGGTCCCCCCGGAGGGTGTGACGCGGGGCAGCGTGCGTGAGAGCCACATCCCGCCCGCGACGCAGAGCGCCCCGGTGGCGGCACCCGCGACGGCGACGGGGGCGAGCAGGGTGATCGCGGTGACCAGCAGCGGGGCGGAGAGCCGCCCGGCGCCGAGCATCGTGTTCCACCAGGAGAGGTAGCGGGTGCGCCCGTGGACCGGGGAGACGTCGATCCCGAGGGTCATCACGATCCCGGAGCCGAGCCCGTTGCCGAGTCCGATCAGCAGGCTGGGCAGGAGCAGCGCCAGCACCGCGGCAGTGCCGCTCCCGCCCGCCCAGACGGTGCCGAGCAGCGCCAGCAGGAGGAACCCCGCCCCCATCACGAGCGCGCAGGGCACCGCGACCGCGGAGCGGCCGTACCTGTCCATGAGCGTCCCCGCCGGGATCACCAGCAGGATCTCCAGCGCAGCGGAGATACCGAAGACCACCGAGATCCACACCGGGTCCAGGCCCAGCGCATCGCCCAGCAGCGGGACGATCACGGGCCGGTTCACCCGCGCCATCATCACCGGCGCGATCCCGACGCCGACGGCGACCATCCGCCGCAGCACCGCCCGGTCCAGCGCGACGCGAGCCGTGGTGCGCGGGGCGCGGCCCCGTCGGCCCGTCGCGCCGCCCGCCCGCGCCTCCCCCGGCGGGAGGAACACGGCCACCATCACGGTGCCGGCCGCGGCGGTGAGCGCGAAGAGCAGGAACACCCAGGCCATCGATCCGGCCGCCATCACGACCGCGCCGAGCAGCGGCCCGATCACCTCCCCCACCCGGATCACCCCGCCGAAGAGGGTCATGCCGCGTGCCCGCATCGTCGCGGGCAGGGCGGTGCCGAGATACGCCTGCCGTCCCAGCTGCCACACCTGGGTGCTCGCGGCCATCACCAGCAGCAGGACCACCAGCATGATCCGGTGCACGAGATCGCCGCCGCCCCCGAGCGCGGGCGCGATCAGCATGAAGGCCAGGACGTTCGAGACCACGAGCAGGCAGCCCGTGATCACCAGTGCCGCGCGCGCCCCGATCCGGGAGATGAGGCGTCCGGCGGGGATCGGGCCGAGGAAGGAGGTGAGGCCGAAGATGGTCGACAGCGCCGCGGCCTGCGGGACGCTGAAGCCGAGGTCGCGCGCCAGCAGGGGGATCACCGGCATCAGCGCGGCCAGGCCCACGAACTCCAGCAGGCTCGGCGCGTAGACCGAGGGGACCAGCCCGCGCAGCACCGCCGCGGGTGAGCGCCCGTCCCTCGAGGCGGGGCCGGGGGCAGGGGTGGTCACCGCCCGAGTGTGGCACCGGGTCGTGAGCCGGGGCAAAGACCTCCCGGGGACCGGACGCCGTCCCGCCCCCTCAGGCCTCCTGCGGGGAGGCCAGGCGGGAGCGGAGCGCCTCCGCCTCGACGCGCCGTGCGACGCCCTCGTCCACCCCGGCCGCGACCGCCTCGGCGGCCCAGCGCACGGACCAGGCGCGCAGGTAGCGACGCCCCTCCTCGCCCCGCATCCACTCGCGGGTGGGGACAGGCGCCTCGGCGAGGCAGCCATGGCGCCAGCCGTCGGTGTGCGCGACGAGCGCGAGCAGCGCGAGCTCCCAGCCGAGCGCCACCTCGCCCGGGCCGCCCCGGTCGAAGCGCTCGCGAGGCACGAGGACCGTGTGGCGCAGCCGCAGCAGCGTCGTGCCGTCGTCCTCCGGGTCCAGCCGGATCTGGAGCGGGTCCTCCTCGCCGATCTGCTCCCACAGCAGGGAGAGACGGTGGGGCTCCTCGACCTCGAGCACGGTCCCGCTCGCGCCGTGCGGCGCGGTGAAGCGCCCGCCCTCGTGCAGCTCGCCCCGGACGGGGCCGTACCAGGCCTCGAGCTGCTCGGGGCGGGTCAGCAGGGGCCACAGCCGCGCCGGGGCCAGGTCCAGGTTGGTGGTGAGGGTGAGCACCGCCCGCACCTGCGGGTGGCCGCCGGGGGCCTGCTCGTCGATCTCGAGCTCGCGCCGCACCGCGTCCAGGGCGGGCAGCGACTCGGTGGCAGTCATCGTCTCCTCGGAAGGTCTCGAGCCGTTCCGTGCCGGCGCACGGGCGCGGACACGGACCCTCGAAGCGTAGCCCACCGCGGAGGCCCGTAGCATTGCCGATGTGACTTCAGCGCGAACCTTCCGACCAGCAGATCTCACGGCTCATCTCTTCGATCTCGACGGGGTCGTGACCCCGACGGCCGAGGTGCACATGCGCGCCTGGGCGACGATGTTCGAGGAGTTCCTCTCCTCCCGCGGCGTCGAGGCGCCGTACACGGAGGCGGACTACTTCGAGCACGTCGACGGCCGCCCCCGCTACGACGGCGTCCGTGCGGTCCTCGCCTCCCGCGGCCTCGAGCTGCCCGAGGGCGAGGACTCCGACCCCGGCGAGCAGAGCGCCGGGGCGGAGACCGTGCGCGGCCTCGGCAACCGCAAGAACGAGCTCGTGCTCGAGCTCCTGCGCCGCGACGGCGTGGCGCCCTACCCGGGCACCGTCGCCTATCTGGACTCGCTCGGCGACGGGGCGCGGCTGGCGATCGTCTCCTCCTCCCGCAACGCGGAGGAGGTGCTGCGCTCGGCCGGGCTCCGGGAGCGCTTCGAGCACGTGGTCGACGGGAACGTCGCCGCCCGCGAGGGCCTGCCGGGCAAGCCCGCCCCGGACACCTTCCTCCGCGCCGCCGCGCTGCTGGGCGTCGAGCCCGCCGACGCGGTGGTCTACGAGGACGCCGTCTCCGGCGTCGCCGCCGGCGCCGCAGGGCGCTTCGGCGCCGTCGTCGGCGTAGACCGCGGAGCGGGGCGCGAGGAGCTGACCGCCGCCGGAGCCACCCTCGTCGTCGCCGATCTGGAGGAGCTGGCATGACCCGTCTGCGCTCGCTGCCCGAGGACCCCGTGGACCGCACCCGCCTGCCGGTCGACGAATGGCGCCTGGTCGAGTCACGGCCGGACGGGGACCTGGGCCTGATGGAGACTCTGTTCGCGACCGCGAACGGCTATCTCGGCATGCGCGGCACGCCCGAGGAGGGCCGGGACGCGCACAGCCACGGCACCTTCCTCAACGGCTTCCACGAGACCTGGGACATCAACCACGCCGAGTCCGCCTTCGGCTTCGCCCGCACAGGGCAGACGATGATCTCGGTGCCGGACTCCTCCACGCTCAAGCTGTACGTGGACGACGAGCCGCTGCTGCTGTCGATCGCGGACCTCGAGGAGTACGAGCGCTGGATCGACTTCCGCGAGGGCGTGCTGCGGCGCGAGCTGATCTGGCGCACCCCCGCCGGGAAGCGCGTGAAGGTCTCCACCGCGCGGATGATCTCCTTCTCCCAGCGCCACCTCGCGCTGATGACGATGCGGGTGGAGATGCTGGAGGGCTCCGCCCCGATCGCGATCTCCTCCCAGATCGTGAACCGGCAGGACTTCCGCGACGACTTCGGCAAGGGCGTGGACGGCGGCCCCGTCACCGACAAGGCCGATCCGCGCCAGACCACCGCCTTCACCCACCGGGTGCTCGAGCCGATGCAGGACTGGCACAGCGAGCGGCGGATGCTGCTGGGCTACCGGGTGGCGCGCTCGGGCATGACCCTCGCCGTCGGCGCGGACCACGTGATCGAGTCCGACGCCGAGACCGAGCACCTCATGGACACCTCGGCCGACTTCGGCCGACAGGTCACCCGCGCCCATCTCGAGGAGGGCTCGGTGCTGACGGTGCGCAAGTCGGTGGCCTACCACTCCTCGCGCTCGGTGCCCCATCGCGAGCTCTTCGACCGCTGCCGCCGCACCCTGGACCGGGTGCGTCGTGACGGCTTCGAGGCGCATCTCGCGGCGCAGCGGGAGTACCTCGCGGACTTCTGGCAGAGCTCGGACGTGCAGCTGCCGGGCCAGCCCGAGGCGCAGCAGGCGACGCGCTGGTGCCTGTTCCAGCTCGCCCAGGCCACGGCCCGCTCCGACCAGTGGGGCATCCCCGCCAAGGGCGTGACCGGCTCGGGCTACGAGGGCCACTACTTCTGGGACAGCGAGATCTACGTCGTCCCCTTCCTCACCTTCACCCAGCCGCGCTGGGCCCGCAACGCGCTGCGCTTCCGCACGACCATGCTGCCCAAGGCGCGCGAGCGGGCACGGGAGCTGAACCAGCGCGGGGCCCTGTTCCCCTGGCGCACGATCAACGGCGACGAGGCCTCCGCCTACTACGCGGCCGGCACCGCGCAGTACCACATCGACGCCGACGTCTCCTACGCCTTCTGCCAGTACGCGGACGTGACCGGCGACGTCGACTTCGAGCGCCGCGACGGGGTGCAGGTGCTGGTGGAGACCGCCCGGATGTGGGCGGACCTCGGGTTCTGGCGGGTCACCGCCGCGGGCGTCTCGAGCTTCCACATCAACGGCGTGACCGGTCCGGACGAGTACACGACGGTCGTGAACAACAACCTGTTCACGAACGTGATGGCGCGCTACAACCTGCGCCGCGCGGCCCGCGCCGTGCGGGACCTGCGCGCGGCCGACGAGGCCGCCTACGAGGCGCTGCGCGTCGAGCTCGAGCTGGACGAGATGGAGCTGGACCAGTGGGAGGCCTGCGCGGACGGCATGTTCGTGCCGAAGGACGGCTCCCTCGGGATCCACCTCCAGGAGGACCGCTTCCTGGAGCGGGAGATCTGGGACGTGGCGAACACTCCGGAGGAGGCGTTCCCGCTGCTGCTGAACTTCCACCCGCTGGTGATCTACCGCTTCCAGGTGCTCAAGCAGGCCGATGTGGTGCTGGCCCAGTTCCTGCGCGGCAGCGAGTTCACCGCGGAGGAGAAGCGCGCCGACTTCGAGTACTACGACCCGATCACCACCGGGGACTCCTCGCTCTCGGCCGTGGTGCAGTCGATCATGGCCGCCGAGGTGGGCCATCAGGAGGCGGCGCTGGACTACTTCCGGGCCGGGCTCTTCGTGGACCTCGGGAACCTCCACGGCAACACCTCCGACGGCGTGCACATCGCCTCGGCGGGCGGGGTGTGGAACGCGCTCGTGCACGGCTTCGGCGGGATGCGCCATGACGAGGGCCGGATCGGCTTCGACCCGCGCCTGCCGGCGCAGTGGCCCGAGCTCTCCTTCCCGCTGACGGTGCGCGGCTCCCGCTTCCGGGTGCGCCTGGTGCGCGAGGAGATCTCCTTCACCCTCGAGGCCGGCGAGGAGATCGAGGTCTCCGTGCGCGGCGAGAGCGTGCGGGTGACCGCCGAGGGCGTCTCCGTGCCGCTCGCGGACCAGGGCCCGCTGCTGGACGATGCGGTGCTGTCCAGGCCCGTCGGCCTGGGCGATGCCCGCGCGGACGGCTCGATCATGACCTCCTTCGTGCCGGGCGATCCCGAGGACCCGTGGGAGTACCCGGTCGCCTCCGACCCCGACGACATCGTCGACGAGGGCTGAGAGATCAGCGACGGAGGCTGACCGGCGCGTCACGAGGGCGGGGGCCCTGCGGTGCGGTGGACTAGGCTCCACAGCGCCCGCACGGCCCCCGTCCCTCCGTCCCGACCTCCCGGTCCGGGACCCGACATCCCTCCGGAGCAGCTCCACGGTGACCACCTCCCGTCCGCGTCGGCCACGGCCGCAGGTCGAGCTCGTCCGACCCCGGCTGAGCATCCTGCACGTCCTGAACCGGGTGCGGATGCGGCTGCTGGACATCCAGGTGTGGGACGTGGCCGGGACGATGACCTTCTACCTGCTGCTGTCGCTGTTCCCGGGCGCGGTGGCCGTCGTGTCGATGATGTCGCTGATCGGGATCGAGGCGGAGACGCTCTCCGCGCTCTCCGGACTGATCACCGAGATCTTCCCGACCCTGGATCCGCGCCCCTATCTCGGGGCGATCCAGGCCGTCTCCAGCACCGGCGGCGGCCTGCTGGGCCTGCTGCTGGGCACGCTCGGCTCGCTGGTCTCCGCGTCCAACGGCGTCGCCGCCTTCCATCGCGCGCTGCACAGGGTCTACGACACCCGCGAGGGGCGGCCCTTCCTGTGGTTCCGCACCATCGTGTTCGGCGAAACGGTGCTCATCACCGCGGTGGTGCTGCTCGCGATCGGCATGATCATCCTGGGCGGCGAGGCGAGCCAGCGCATCGGCGAGTTCATCGGTATCCCCATGATCGCCTTCCATGCCTGGAACATCGTGAAGTGGCCGGTCCTGCTGGTCATCCTGATCATCGGGGTGTCGCTGGCCTACTACCTGTTCCCCAACGTGCGCCTGCCGCGCTACCGGCTGATGACTCTGGGCTCGACCCTCAGCGTGCTCACCCTGTTCGGGACCGCGCTGGTGGCCGGGCAGCTGCTCGTCTACGCGACCCGCTTCGCGGAGGTCCTCACCGCCCTCAACGGCCTGATCGCGATCCTGCTGCTGATGTGGATCGCGAACATCGTGGTGGTCACCGGCGCGGCGCTGGACGCCGAGTTCCTGCGCGCCCGCCAGCTCGCCACCGGCCTGGAGGCATGGCACAAGCTCGAGCTCGCGCCGCACGCGACCCACACCCTGGACTTCCTCGCCCGTGACGCCGACGAGGCGGAGGAGCTGGGCCGCGCGGTCGCCGAGTCCGTCCGCAGCGGGGAGCCCCTGCGGCGGGAGCGGGGCGCCTGGATCGTCGAGTCGACCAACCCTCTCGCGGTGAACCCGCCGCGCCGACACCGGGTCACCAGCGACCCCCTCCCCGAGGAGAGCACCGACACGGAGCGCTCCGCCGACCCGTCGAGCCAAGGAGGCTCCCCCGCATGACCGTCCGCCCGATCACCATCGCCGGCCATCGCGCGCTCTCGCAGCGCACCCGCCGCGTCCGAGAGGTCACCGACGAGCTGCGCACGCTCGTCGCGGACATGTTCGAGACGATGGACGCGGCCAGCGGCGTCGGCCTCGCCGCACCGCAGGTGGGCTCCCGCTGGCGGCTGTTCGTGTACTCCTGCCCCGACGCGAGCGACACGCTGCGACGCGGCGTGGTGCTCAACCCGGTCCTCGAGCGCTTCGGCGGGATCGCCCTGGACGAGGAGACCCTCGAGGGATGCCTCTCCGTCCCGGGCGAGGGGTTCCCCACCGCACGGCACCGCGGCGCCCGGGTGACGGGCACGGATCTCGACGGGGCCGAGGTCGTGCTGGAGGACGAGGGCGGGGTGCTCGCCCGCGCGCTCCAGCACGAGGTCGACCATCTCGAGGGGACCCTCTATCTCGACCGGCTCACCCCGGCGAGGAAGCGGGAGGCGCTGGACGCGGTGCGCGACCGGGGCTGGCGCGCGGGCGGCATCCTCACCTGGGACCCGAGCGAGATGGAGGCCGCGGAGGTCTGAGCCGCGGGCGCGGCGGCGACGCTGTGCGTGCCCCGGCGCGCCTCCGGGGATCGTGGGACGATCACGAGGCGGTCGCGGCGGTCACACCCGCTCCCCGCCGCGCCCCGACGCACAGGGACCCTGACTATCCTGGCGGCATGGAACGTCCCTGCCTCTCCCGCCGCCACGCCCTCCTGCTACCCGCCTCCGCGGCCGGTCTCGGAGGCCTCGCGGCCTGCGCTCCGGAGGACCAGGGCTTCGGCACGGCCGAGCCGCTGCGCGCGGAGGAGGGCTCGATCCCGCTGGCGGACGTGCCCGAGAACGCCTCGACGCTGGTGAACTTCGGCGGCCAGCAGCCCTTCGTGCTCCTGGTCCGCGGGACCGGGGAGGACGTCTCCGCCTACTCCGGCTACTGCACCCACAACGGCTGCGCCCTCCGTCAGGAGGAGACCGAGCTGGACTGCCCCTGCCACGGCTCGCGCTTCGACGCGACCAGCGGCGAGGTGCTCGTCGGCCCCGCGACCCGTCACCTGCCGAGCGTGGAGATCGTCGTCGAGGGCGATCAGATCCGTCGCGCGTCCTGAGGCAGCAGTGACACCGCCCACCACTCCCCCGCCCCTGCATCCCGCCCGACGCGATGCCGGCACCACCCGCCGCGACGTCGTCTCCTTCGTGCGCCGCGGCGAACGCCTGACGCCCTCGCGCCGCGACTCCTGGGACCGGCTCTCTCCCGAGTACGTGCTGGACCCGCCGCGCGGCGAGCGCGACACGCTCCCGGCCGACGGGGCCCGGCTGGACCTCGAGGAGGTCTTCGGCCGCCGCGCGGAGCTGGTGGTCGAGGTCGGCAGCGGCCTGGGCGAGAACATCGTCGCGGCCGCGACCGCGCATCCCGAGCGCGACCACCTGGGCGTCGAGGTGTACCTCCCCGGACTCGCCCAGACGCTCAGCCGCGTCGAGAAGGCGGAGCACCCCCGGAACCTGCGCCTGCTGCCCCTGGACGCCCAGAGGGCGCTGCCCGCGATGCTGCCCGAGGCCTCGATCTCCGAGCTGTGGGTGTACTTCGCCGATCCGTGGCCGAAGGCCAGGCACCACAAGCGGCGCCTGATCAACCCGCCCTTCCTCGATGCGGTGCTGCCGCTGCTCGCCCCCGGCGGGCACCTGCGCCTGGCCACCGACTGGGCGCAGTACGCCCACCACATGCGCCGCCGGCTCGATGACAGGCCCGAGCTGGAGCTCGTGCATCCGGACGGCCCGCGCCCCGAGGGGGTCAGCTCCGACGGCGTCCCCGAGGGCATGGCGACCACCGGCTGGGCGCCGCGGTACGGAGGTCGTGTGAAGACCAGCTTCGAGGCCAAGGGGATGCAGGCCGGACGCCTAATATGGGATCTCGCCTACCGCAGGCTGTGACCGCCCCGGCGGCACCGGACGAGGGGACCGATCCATGAACCGCAACGACGACGTCGAGCTGCCCGCCGACTGGGACGACGACTCGGACGTCGGCGCGGAGCGCCGACGAGGCCGCCGCGCGGCCCTCATCGCGTTCGGCCTCGTGGCCGTGCTGGTGATCGGCGTCGGCATCGTGGTCGGCAGCTATCTCAACGGGCTGCGGAATTCCTACGAGAAGCGCTCCGTCGTGGACATCACCCGCGCCGAGGGCGAGCGCCCCGAGGCGGAGGAGGGCACCGGCCAGAACATCCTCCTGCTCGGCTCGGACAAGCGCTCCGAGGAGGCCGCGGCCGCGGAGGGCGTCACCGGTCAGCGCTCGGACGTGATGATGCTCGTGCACATCGCCGACGACGGCGAGAGCGTGTACATCACCTCCTTCCCCCGCGACCTCTACGTCGACATCCCCGGCCACGGCAAGGACCGCATCAACGCCGCCCTCGCCTTCGGCGGCCCCTCCCTGGCGGTGACGACGGTGGAGGACTACACCGGGGTGCCGATCGACCATGTGGCCCTGATCGACTTCGAGGGCATCGAGGGGCTCGTGGACACGCTCGGCGGCGTCGACGTGCAGGTCCCGACGGACTTCGAGGCGGACGGCATCGAGTACACCGCCGGCACGCAGTCGATGGACGGCCGCGAGGCGCTGGTCTTCGTGCGCCAGCGCAAGCAGTTCGCCGACGGCGACTTCCAGCGCAACCGCAACCAGCAGGCGGTCCTCAAGGGCATCGCCGACAAGCTCATCAGCGCCGACACCCTCACCGATCCGCGCAGGCTCGCCGACACGATCGAGGAGGTCTCCCCGTACCTGACCACCGACGAGGGCCTCACCGCCGGCGAGATGACGAAGCTCGGGCTGTCGCTCCGCTCGATCCGAGGGGACGACCTCTACTTCCTCTCCGTCCCCCACGGGGGCCCCACCACGACCAGCGGCGGCGCGAGCGTGGTGGCGACCGACGAGGAGGCGATGGACGTGCTGCGCGAGGCACTGCGCACGGACGACATGGGAACCTATTACGCTCAGTACGCCGGGGCCTACTGAGCCCCTTCGCAGGAGAGCACCCGCGAACCCGACGCCTGGAGGAAACCGTGGCCAATCCGCTCGTGAGCATCATCGTCCCCGTCGCGGGGATCATCGCCGCCTCCGTCGGCAAGAAGGCGGCCGAGACCGGCTGGGGAGTCGTGTTCGGCGAGGACGCCCCGACCACCAAGTCCCAGAAGGCCGCCAAGAAGGACGTCGCCGCGCGGCGCAAGCAGGCGAAGAAGGACGGCGCCTCGAAGGCGGAGATCCAGGCGATCAGGGATCCCGACGACGACCAGCCGGTCTGGAAGCTGATGCTGTGGACGCTGGTCTCCGGCGTGCTGCTGCAGGGCCTGCGGACGGCTGCCCAGCGCGGGGCGAAGAAGGGCGCGGAGCGGCTGACCACCAGGCGGCCCCGCCCGAACCGCGGCTGACCCGACCGGCCGACGGCCTGTCCGCCTGACGCCGAAGGGGCGCCCCGCAGACTCTGCGGGGCGCCCCTTCGTCGTGCTCGGACTCCGTCGGGCTCGGGCTCCGTAGTGCGTGCACTAGGTCATGCTCGGCCTCCCGCGGACCCGTCGGGCCCGGGTGCGGCCGGACCGGAGCTCCGGGGCCCGGCTCAGAACTCCGGGACGTCGACGCCCTCGGAGAGGGTGTCCATCGCGTCGCCGGTGACGAGGAACCCGACGCGGCGCACGAGGGAGACCGCGTGATCGCCCATCCGCTCGTAGAAGCGGATCAGCAACGTCATGTCGATGACCTGGCCGGCGGTGAAGGTGCCGGGCGCGGCCGAGGAGATCTCGCGGGAGACCTCGAGCATGAGCTCGTCCAGCTCGTCGTCGCCCTTCTCGACCTCGGCGGCCTGGGCGAGGTCGCGGTTGGCGATCACCTCGGAGGCCCCCTTGAGGGACTCCAGGCCCACCTCGGACATCCGCGCGATCTTCTCGCGGAACTGCTCGGGGACCGCGGCATCCGGGTGGGTGCGGCGCGCGATCAGCGCGATGTGCGCGGCGAGGTCGCCCATGCGCTCGAGGGAGGAGCTCATGCGCAGGGAGGCGACCAGGAGGCGCAGGTCCGTGGCGACCGGGGCCTGTCGGGCGAGGAGCTCGACGGCCTTCGCGTCGAGCTCGAGGTGACGGTCGTCGATGTGGGGGTCGGCGGTGATGACCCGCTCGGCGAGGGCCAGGTCGCCCTCGAGAAGGGCCCTGGTCGCGTCCGCCAGGGCCGTGCTCACCAGCTCGGCCATGTCCAGCAGGTCGTCGACGATGTGCCGCAGATCGCTCTGGTAGGCCTCGCGCATGTTCTCGCTCCTCTGTCTGATGGGGACTTCTCCCCGATCCTCGCAATGCCGGATGAACGCGCATCGCCCTTGGGTGAACTCGAAGCGTAGTCCCCGTGAACTCCTCCCCTCGTTCGTCCCGACCTGCGACAGGTGGCGGGAGGGTCGAGCGCACGGGGCCTAGGCTGTCCTGGTGCCCCAGTCTGCCCTGCTCCTGCTCGCCGCGGCGATCGGACTCGTGATCGGAGTCGTCGCCACGTCGGCGCTGCGCCGCTCCGAGAGCCGCCGCGCCGAGAAGCCGGCGGCACGGGACGAGGTGGTCCCCGAGGCCGCCGCGGAGGTGCTGGCGATCCTCTCCTCCGCCTATGTGGTGCTGGACTCCGTCGGCGACGTCCTGCGCGCCTCCCCCATGGCCTACTCCTACGGGATCGTGCGCGCCGCCGAGGGCGACTACCCGCGCCTGGCGAGCACGCAGCTGATGGAGCTCGCGTCGGACGTCGGCCGCAACGGCGGGTTCCGCGACGAGCGCCTGACGGTGCGCCGCTCCGCCCAGGGCGACACCGACGCGGTGATCGACGTGCGGATCGGTGCGCTCGGCGAGCACGGGGTGCTGCTGCTGGCCGACGACCTCACGCGAGCGGTGCGGGTGGAGGAGACGCGGCGAGACTTCGTCGCGAACGTGTCCCACGAGCTGAAGACCCCCGTCGGCGCGATCACGCTGCTCGCCGAGACGATGGAGGACGCCGCGGAGGATCCCGACGCGGTGCGCCGCTTCGCCGAACGGATGCAGACGGAGACCCGCCGCCTCTCCCACCTGGTGCAGGAGATCATCGAGCTCTCGCGCGTGCAGGGCAGCTCCGCCCTCACCGACGCCGAGCCGGTCGAGATCGACGAGGTGGTCGAGGAGGCGGTGGCGCTGAACCGCAACTTCGCGCTCGGCTCGAACATCGAGGTCGCCGTCGGCGGCAGCAGCGGGCTGCGCGTCTTCGGCTCCTCCTCGATGCTCACCACGGCGCTGTCCAACCTGATCTCCAACGCGATCACCTACTCCGACCCGCGCACCCGGGTCGGGATCTCGGTGCGGCGCGACGGCGGCATGGTCGAGGTGTCCGTGAAGGACCAGGGCATCGGCATCGCGAAGGACCACCTCGAGCGGGTCTTCGAGCGGTTCTTCCGCGTGGACCGGGCACGCTCGCGCAGCACCGGCGGCTCCGGCCTGGGCCTCGCGATCGTGAAGCACATCGCGACCGACCACGGCGGCGAGGTGACCGCCTGGTCGATGAAGGGCCAGGGGTCGACCTTCACCCTCAGGCTGCCGGAGATGGGCCGCACCGAGACGATCACCGTCGGCTCCCGCACGCTCGAGGTCTCCGCGAACCCGCGCGCGACCGCCTCGACCGACGCTCCCGGCGACGAGCGCCCCCGACCCTCCGACCGACCCTCTGGAAAGGGAAGTTGAGATGACACGCATCCTGATCGTGGAGGACGAGGAATCGTTCTCGGACCCGCTCTCCTACTCGCTGCGGAAGGAGGGCTACGAGGTCGCCGTCGCGGACACCGGCACCGACGGTCTGCGCATCTTCTCCGCCCACGGCGCCGACCTGGTGCTCCTGGATCTCATGCTCCCGGGGATGAGCGGCACCGAGGTGTGCCGGGAGATCCGCCGCACCTCCTCGGTCCCGGTCATCATGCTCACCGCGAAGGACGACGAGTTCGACAAGGTGCTGGGCCTCGAGCTGGGCGCCGACGACTACGTCACCAAGCCCTACTCCTCCCGAGAGCTGCTCGCCCGGATCAAGGCCGTGCTGCGGCGCGGCCAGGACACGGCCGAGGCGGAGGAGGACACGACCCTCACCGCGGGCGGCATCATGATGGACGTCGAGCGTCACGTGGTGCAGGTCCACGGCACCGAGGTGGCCCTCCCGCTGAAGGAGTTCGAGCTGCTGGAGATGCTGCTGCGCAACGTCGACCGGGTGCTCACCCGCGGCCAGCTCATCGACCGCGTCTGGGGCGCGAACTACGTCGGCGACACCAAGACCCTCGACGTCCACGTCAAGCGCCTGCGCGCGAAGATCGAGGACGACCCGAAGAACCCCGTCCACCTCGTGACCGTGCGCGGGCTGGGCTACAAGTTCGAGTCCGGGGCCTGAGCGCCGACCGACGTCGCCCCGAGAACGCGCGAGCGCCCCGCAGCCAGGCTGCGGGGCGCTCGTCGTCCAGGGGGCTCGCGCGGAGCCGGGCTCAGCCGGCGGCGGGCTCGCTCTCCCCGTAGTGGCTGAGGGTGGTCTCGAGCGTGGGCAGCGAGACCGTGGTGGAGAGGTCCCCGGAGGTGACCGCGAGATCGAGGATCGTCCCCGGGAGCACGTCGAGCGCGCCGATCTGCACGGCCTGCTGGCCCTCCTCGGGGCCGAGCTCGACCGTGCCCTGCGCCGGGACCTGCACGCGCGTGGAGAACACGGCGGCACCCTCGTCCTGGCCCTCGAGCTCGACGACGAGGTCCTCGTCGGAGTAGTTCACGACGGTCGCGGAGAAGGTCGGGGCCCCGGTCTCGTCCATCACCAGCACGGCGTTGCGCACGCCGACGTGGAAGGCGCCGTCGACCTCGAGGTTCGCGTTGGTGCCGTCGCCCGCCTGGTAGAACTCGTGGGTCTGCACCGGGCTCATGAAGGTGCAGCCGGACGCCGCGAGGGCGAGGCCCAGGGCGGCGACGGAGAGTGCGAGACGGCGGGGACGGCGCACGGAGGACTCCTGTTCGATGCCGCGGAGCGGCGGGGACGATCGGGGACAGCCCTCACAGGGTACCCCACCGCGGCACCTCGGACGGACCCCGCACCGCAGGTCCGGCGACGGGCTCCTCGGCGCTCGCCGCGCCGCGCCGGACGCTGCGGGCCGCCTGGCGACTCCCCCGCTCAGCACCGCTTTCCGCACCGGCGACGAGAGCGGGTCGGCGCTGGTCGGCGGGCATTTTACCATCCGACCCGGATGGTAGGATGAACGCCGGAAAGGGGACCCACCACATGAACTTCGCTGTCGGCGAGACCGTCGTCTACCCGCACCACGGTGCCGCGCTCATCGAGGAGGTCAAGACCCGCACCATCAAGGGCGAGGACCGCACCTACCTCAAGCTCAAGGTCGCCCAGGGCGATCTCACGATCGAGGTCCCCGCCGACAACGTCGACCTCGTCGGCGTCCGCGACGTCGTGGACAAGGAGGGTCTCGACGAGGTCTTCGAGGTGCTCCGCCAGCCGTACACGGAGGAGCCGACGAACTGGTCCCGCCGCTACAAGGCCAACGTCGAGAAGCTCGCCTCGGGCAACGTCAAGAAGGTCGCCGAGGTCGTGCGCGACCTGTGGCGTCGCGACCAGGACCGCGGCCTGTCCGCCGGGGAGAAGCGGATGCTGGCCAAGGCGCGCCAGATCCTCGTCTCCGAGCTCGCCCTCGCCGAGAAGACCGACGAGGCCGAGGCCGAGACCATCCTCGACGAGGTCCTCGCCTCCTGAGCGCCCCGGTGACGTCCTCGTCCGCCCCGGGGCGGGTCCGACCGCTCGTGCTCGCCCTGGCGCCGCCCGCGCCGGGGATCTCGCACGACGCCGAGACGCCGTCCCTCGAGACGCTCGGCGGCTCGCGCCTGATCGAGCGGCTCCTGGGCACGCTCCATGCGCTGGGCCTGCCCGCCCCGGTCGTCGTCGCCCGCTCCGAGGCGGCGGGACACTTGCGGGCGCTGCTCGATCCGCGCCTGAGGGTCCTCGCGGTCGACGGGGATCGCCGACGGGCGCTGCGCGCCGCGCTCGATGCCTGCGACGACCCGCTCCTGCTCGTCCACGACGCCGAGCGCGCCCTGACCCCGCAGACCGTGATCGCCGAGGTCCTCGCCTCCCTGCACGGAGGCCTGGACGCGGTGGTGCCGGTGGTCGCGATGACCGACTCGGTCAAGGAGGTGCTGCCGGGCGGGCTGCGCAACGTGGACCGCTCCACCCTCGCCGGGCTCCAGAGCCCCCGCCTGCTGCGGCGCGAGGTGCTCGAGGCAGCCCTCGACCCGGCGCAGACCCCTGCTGAGCAGGCGCCTCCGGGCGGGCGCTTCGACGAGATCCACGCCGCCCTGGCCGCCGGCGCCCGGGTGGGGACGGTCCAGGGATCGCACTCGGGCTTCGCGGTGCTGGACCGGCTCACCCTGTGGCAGGCGCAGATCTCGCTGGGCCTGGCCCGGGACACCTCGCACCGACGGGGACTGGCCCGCCGCGGCTGAGCCCCGATGCCGCCGTCGGGCGTCCGGCCGGGGTCGCGCTCGGCCGACGCGTCGGCCCCGCTCGACCGTCCGATCAGCCGTGGCGACCCGCCGTGCCGACCCCGCGCTCAGCCGTCCTGGCGGCTGCGCCAGACGGTGCGGAACTCCTGCGCCATCCGCAGCGGTTTGGACAGCGTGCGCTCGGGGAGACTGCTCGCGAGCTCGCCCGGGTCGCGGCGCAGCCGGCGCATGAGACGGCGCGGCTTGCTGGAGATGCGCTGGCGCAGGTCGGGGAGGTAGTCCTCCGAGACGTCCAGCCGGGTCACCGCGCCGCAGCCGGTGCAGCGGATCTGGGACACGAAGCGCCCTGCATAGACCACCTCGTGCTCCGCGTCCTGCTCGCACGCAGTGCACCGCAGGAAGCTCTCCTCGACGCTCATCGTCCCCTCCTCACGAAGACCTCAAACCTAGCGCGCTGACCACGTCCTGGGCCAGGAGGAGGTCCTGGGCATAGGTGATCTTGAAGTTGGTCTCCTCGCCGCGCACCCAGGTGACCGGGATGTCGGTGTACTCCTCGGCGCAGGAGGCGGTGTCGGTGCCGACGAAGCCGTCGCGCGCGGCCGCCTCGTAGGCGTCCAGGATGGTCGCGGCGTGGAAGCCCTGCGGGGTCTGCACGCGCACGAGCGCTCCGGCGCCCGGCTCCCCCGCTCCGGCGTCCTGATCCCCCGGGCCGGCGAGCCGCTCCCCCGGCGCGACCGGGGCGATGTCCACGGCGGGGATCCCGGGGACGGCGCCGCCGTGCTCGCGCGCGGCGTGCAGCACCGCGGAGGCCAGGCCGTGGGAGACCAGCGGGCGGGCCGCGTCGTGGATCAGCACGGTGTCCACCGCCCCGCTGTCTATCCGGTCGGCGAGATGGCGCAGGGCCGCGAGCTCGGACTCCTGGCGGGTGTCCCCGCCGGGGATGATCTCCAACGGCACATCGGTCTCGCGCGCCTCGACGAAGCGGGCATGCTCGAGGTCCTCGGGGCGGACCACGAACACGAGGATCCCCACCCCCTCGACGCTGGCGAGGGTGTTCAGGCCCCAAGCGGCGATGCTCCGCCCCGACAGCTGCAGGAAGGCCTTGTTGATGCCCGCCCCGACCCGGGTGCCGGAGCCCCCTGCGAGCACGACGCCGGCGGCCCGTCCGACGGGACGGGCCTGGCGCGAGCGGCGGGGCTGGGTCACGCAGGCATCGTAGACGGTGGCGCCGCACCGGCCGTCCCACGGGGGACCGCTGCGTGGTCCGGCCGGGCGGGACGTGACAGAATCGACCCGCTGGCGGACCGTCGGCGCCTTCGTCGCGCCCGGGACGCCCTTTCCACTTCCCCTGCACCAGGAGTTCGAATGCTCACCATCGCCATCGTGTGCGGCGCCGGGATCGCGACCTCCGCGCTGGTCGCCGAGCAGGTGCGCGAGCACATCGCCGCCCGAGGCCGCCGCGTCACCGTCGTGCAGGCCACGGTGATGGACCTGCTCTCCTCGGACTTCCACGCGGACCTCGTGGTCTCCACCGTGGACCTGCCCGATGCCCTCGGCATCCCGCGCGTCTCCGGGATGCCCCTCCTGCTGGGCACGAACCCGCAGGTCACCTTCGACGACATCGACCGCCTGCTGGAGCGCATCGACCCGGACGGGACCCGATGATGCCCGCAGCACCCAGGATCGGCATCGGCGTGGACGTGCACGCCGCCGCCCCCGAGGACTCCCCGCGCGAGCTGTGGATCGCGGGCCTGCGCTGGGAGGGCCAGCGGGCGCTGGAGGGGCACTCCGACGCCGACGTCGCCTGCCACGCCGCGTGCGACGCCTTGTTCTCCGCCGCCGGGATCGGCGACCTCGGCACCCACTTCGGCGTCGGCCGCCCCGAGTGGGAGGGCGCCTCGGGCTCCCGGCTGCTCGGGGAGGCGGCGCGCCTGGTCCGCGAGGCCGGCTACGAGATCGGGAACATCTCGGTGCAGGTGATCGGGAACTGGCCGCGGCTGTCCCGCCGCCGCGAGGAGGCGTGCGCGGCGATGACCGCCGCGGCCGGCGCGCCCGTCGCCGTCTCCGGCACCACCACCGACGCGCTCGGGCTGACCGGTCGCGGCGAGGGCCTCGCGGCGATGGCGACCGCGCTGCTCGTGCCCGCGGACGACGGCTCTGGGACCGGCCGCGCACCCGAGCAGACCCGCCCCGAGGAGGACCGCGCATGACCACCGCCTCCCGCTCCGAGCAGTCCCCGCTGCCCGTCCGCGCCCCGGAGGTCGAGCAGGCCGCGGAGCGCCTGGGTACGACGGTGCGCCGCACCCCGCTCGAGCACAGCGAGCGCCTGAGCGCCCTGGCCGGGGCGGACGTCTGGCTCAAGCGCGAGGACCTCCAGCCCGTGCGCTCCTACAAGCTGCGCGGCGCCCACCTCTTCCTCGACTCCCTCGACGCCGTCCAGCGCGAGGCGGGCGTGGTCGCGGCGAGCGCGGGCAACCACGCCCAGGGCGTGGCCCAGGCCTGCCGCACCCTCGGGGTGTCCGGCCGGATCTACGTCCCCAGCACCACGCCGCGGCAGAAGCGCGAGCGGATCACCTCGATCGGCGGGGACCTCGTCGAGCTGGTGCTGATCGGGGACACCTTCGACGACGCCGCGGAGGCCGCGGCCGACGACGCCGAGCGCACCGGCGCGGTGCAGGTCCCTCCCTTCGACCACCCCACGATCATGGCCGGCCAGGGCACCGTCGCGCTCGAGGCCGCCGAGCAGCTGCGCGAGGAGCACGGCCGGGAGCTGGGCACGATGGTGCTGCCCGTCGGCGGCGGCGGGCTGCTGGGCGGCTGCGGCGCCTGGCTGCGCGAGCGCTGCCCCTCCACCCGGATCGTCGGCGTCGAGCCCGCCGGCGCGGTCTCGATGGCCGCGGCGGTGCGTGCGGGCCGACCGGTCGCGCTCCACGAGATGGACCGCTTCGTCGACGGCGCGGCGGTGCGCCGCGTGGGAGCGGGCCCGCTGCGGATGGTGCAGGCGATCGGTCCCGAGCTCGTCGCGGTGGACGAGGGCGCGGTGTGCACCCAGATGCTCGAGCTGTACCAGGTCGAGGGGATCATCGCCGAGCCGGCCGGGGCGCTCGCCGCGACCGCGGTGGCGACCGGCGTGATCGAGGGCATGGCCGGCGCCGACCAGGACGGCGGGGACGTGGTGGTCGTCGTCTCCGGCGGCAACAACGACGTCTCCCGCTACACCGAGGTGGTCGAGCGCTCCCTCGTCCACGAGGGGCTCAAGCACTACTTCCTGGTGACCTTCCCGCAGGAGCCGGGCGCGCTGCGCCGCTTCCTGGACCGGGTGCTGGGCCCGGACGACGACATCGTGCTGTTCGACTACATCAAGCGCAACAACCGCGAGGAGGGCCCGGCGCTGGTGGGCCTCGAGATCGGGCACCGCGAGGACCTCGAGCCGCTGATGGCGCGCATGGCGGCCTCGAACATGGAGATCGAGCGGATCGACCCGCACGACCCGATCTACCGCTATCTCACCTGAGCGGGGGCGCGCCCGCCCGCGGCGAGGGCACGCCCGGGACAACCCACGCAGGGCCCCGCGCAGAACGGCGCCCCTGCTCCTCGTGGAGCAGGGGCGCCGTGGCATCGGGCGGCAGGGGGCTCAGGCCTCGGGATACGCCTCGACGTCGGGCGTGATCTCCGCCGAGCGGGCCTCTACCGCGGAGCGCACGATGTCGTCCAGGCCGTGCTCGGACTTCCAGCCGAGGGTCTTCGCGATACGGTCGGCGGAGCAGATCAGCCGGGCGGGGTCGCCGGCGCGGCGCTCCCCGATCTCGGGGGTGATCTCGATGCCCTTCGCGCGGGCGATCGCCTCGATCACCTCGAGCACGCTCGAGCCCTCGCCGGTGCCGACGTTGAAGGTGCGGTGGGGCCGCTCCTCACCGCGCAGGTAGTCCAGCGCCGCGATGTGGGCGTGGGCGAGGTCGAGCACGTGCACGTAGTCGCGGATGCAGGTGCCGTCGGGCGTGTCGTAGTCGTCGCCGAAGACGATCGGGGCCTTCCCCTGCTCGAGACGGTCCAGCACGATCGGGACCAGGTTCATCACGGCGGTGTCCGCGAGCTCGGGCCAGCCGGCGCCGGCAACGTTGAAGTAGCGCAGGGCGACGGTGCGCATGCCGTGGGCGCGCTCGGCATCGGCCAGCATCCACTCCCCCACGTACTTGGTCGCGCCGTAGGGGTTGATCGGCTGCGGGGCGAGGTCCTCGGTGACCAGGTCCACGTCCGGCACGCCGTAGACGGCGGCGGAGGACGAGAAGACCACGTCCCGCACCCCGGCGCTCGCACAGGCCGCGAGCACGTTGGCCAGGCCCGCGATGTTGTCGTGCCAGTACATCTCCGGGTTCTCGACGGACTCCCCGACCTGCTTGTGGGCGGCGAAGTGGATCACCGAGTCCGCGCCGGAGGCCCGCAAGTGGAAGGCGAGCTTCTCGCGCGCATCGGGCAGGGTGACGTCGAGCTCGATGAGCTCGGCCCCCTCCGTCCGGCTGCGCAGGCCGGTCGAGAGGTCGTCGACCACGACCACCTGCTGCCCTTGCTCCAGGAGGAGTCGCACCACGTGCGACCCGATGTATCCGGCACCACCGATCACGAGAGTCGTCATGGTCCGAAGCCTACCGGCCACGACGGGGCGGACCGGAACGGGGCCATGCCGCCATGCCGCTCCGGCCCGCCGCGCGGCCCGGCTCAGCTCCAGGAGCTGGCGACCGGACGGCCCTCGGCATAGCCGGCGGCGCTCTGCAGCCCGATCACGGCCCGCTCGCGGAACTCCTCGGTGCTGGCCGCGCCCGCGTAGGTGAAGGAGGAGCGCACCCCGGCGGTGATCTCGTCGAGGAGGTCCTCGACGCCGCCGCGGCCGTCGGCGAGGTACATCCGGGAGGTGGAGATCCCCTCCTCGAACAGGCCCTTGCGGGCCCGGGCGAAGGCGTCCTCGTGGGCGGTGCGATGGGAGACGGCCCGCTTGGAGGCCATGCCGAAGGACTCCTTGTAGCGTCGGCCGGACTCGTCGGTGCGCATCTGCCCGGGCGACTCGTAGGTGCCCGCGAACCAGGAGCCGATCATCACGTTGGAGGCGCCGGCGGCGAGCGCGAGGGCGACGTCGCGCGGGTGGCGCACGCCGCCGTCGGCCCAGACGCTGCCGCCCAGGCGGCGGGCCTCGGCCGCGCACTCGAGCACGGCGGAGAACTGGGGGCGTCCGACGCCGGTCATCATGCGGGTGGTGCACATGGCGCCCGGGCCCACGCCGACCTTGACGATGTCGGCGCCGGCCTCGATCAGCTCGCGGGTGCCCTCGGCGGTGACGATGTTGCCCGCGGCCAGGCGCACGGCCGTCCCCTCGCGGGGGCCGAGCTCGGCCCGTGCGGTGCGGATCGCCTCGATCATCTTGTCCTGGTGGCCGTGGGCGGTGTCCAGCACGATCACGTCCGCGCCGACGTCGACGAGGTCGCGGACCCTGCCCGCGACGTCGGCGTTGATCCCGACGGCGACGGCGATGCGCAGGCGGCCCTCGGCGTCGGTGGCGGGGCGGTAGATGGTCGAGCGGAGCACGCCGGTGGCGGTGAGCACTCCCCGCAGCACGCCCTCCGCGTCCACGACCACGGCGGCGTCGTGGTGGGTCGCGGCGATGCGGGCGTGCAGGCGCGAGGGCTCGACCTCGAGGTCGTCGGGGGTCAGGATCGGCACGTCGGTGCTGAGCTCGTCGCCGACCTGGGCGAACGAGTCCCGCCCGGTGATCTCCTCGGCGGAGATGGTGCCGAGGGGCCGGCGCTCCTCGTCGATCACGACGACGATGCCGTGGGGGCGCTTGGGCAGCAGGTCCGCGGCCTGGCCGAGAGTGCCGTCGACGGTCAGGGTGAGCGGGTGGTCCACGAGCAGGTCCCGGGACTTCACGGAGCGGACGATCGAGTCGATGCGCTCAGGGGCGAGGTCCTGGGGAAGGACGGCGAGGCCGCCGCGGCGCGCCATGACCTCCGCCATGCGACGTCCTGTGACAGCGGTCATGTTCGCGGCGATCAGCGGGATCGTGGTGCCGGTGCCGTCGTCGCTGCCGAGGTCGACGTCGAAGCGGGAGGTGATCGCGGAACGACCGGGCAGGAAGAAGCAGTCGTCGTAGGTCAGGTCGGTCGTCGGGGTATGGGCCAGGCGCATGGGCACCATGCTACGTACGGTGCGCGAGCACGGTCCCGTGCGGCGCCTGGGAGCGGACCTCCACGAGGCCCACACAGCGATCTGTGCGTCCTGTCGCGGGCATATCCCTAGGATGTGGCGTATGACGGACCCCTTCTCGGCCCCGCGCCGCAGCCGCCGTCGGTCCGGACGGCACAGGCAGCAACCGGTCCGACGCACGGAATCCACGCCGCTCCCCAAGGAGCAGGCTCGACGGAACCGTGACGCGGCCTTCGGCGCCCCGAACCCCAAGCGCACCTGGATCGACACCCCGGCGGCGCCCGCCTCCGCGCCCTCGGCACCCGAGGCCCCGGCCGACGAGCGGACCGCCGACGCCCGACCTGCTGACGCGCGCCCCTCGGACACTGTGCCCGTCGGCACCGGGCGTGCCGACGCGCGCCCTGCGGACCCGCGGGAGACCGACGCCCGGACCGACGAAGCGCGTCCGGCGGAGGCCCCCGCGCCCCGGGCCACGACTCCCACCAGCTCCTCGCGCACCGTCCGAGGCGCACGGTCCGCATCGCGGGCGTCCGCGGCCTCCTCGACCGGCTCCCTGCCGCACACCGCCGAGCGCCGCTCCTTCCCGGGCGCCACACCTCGCTCGGACGAGCCTGCCGCGGCGGCCTCTGCGACGAACGGCACCGCGCCGTCCCCCTCGGGAGCTGAACAGACCGGTGCGTCCGCGCCGCGGGGGCCCGAGCGGGCCGTCCCGCGACGGCCCCGTGGACGGCGCGCCGCCTTCCCCCTCGAGCAGCTCGAGACCTCCGCCGACGGCGGCCCGGGCGAGTCGGCACCGTCCCCGTCCCCGCGCGGACGACGCGCAGCGGGCGTCCCGACCCCGGCCGACGAGGCGACGCCGGCGAGCGCCGCCCCCTCCGGGAGCGGCCCCGCCGCTGCGGCCGCGGGCACCGCGGCGGCTGCCGGCGCCTCGGCGGCGGGCTCTGCGAGCTCCTCGCCGCAGGACGCCTGGACCACGTCCGACCAGACGCCCGCGCCGGCCGAGGCGCCCCTCGCCCCCGATCACGAGGTCGCCCCCGTCGTCCCCTCCCCCGCGGAGCCCGAGGACGACGCGGAGCACGCCTCCCCCCACGACGAGGAGAACGCCCTCGCGCACGACCGCACCGCACGCGGCACCGACGAGCCCGGCTCCTCCCCCGCGTCCGCGGCCCCTGCCGGGGACCACGACGCACCGCGGGACGAGGACCGCGAGGGTGTCCGTGACCGTCCGGTCGCCGTCGCCGCGGCCGCTCTCGGCGCGGGAGCCGGGGTCTCCGCCGCCGCGAGCTCGGGTGCCGCAGCCTCCGGTGCCGCGAGCACCGGTGACGCCGGCGGCGCGAGCCTCCAGGGCGCCGGCGACGGCGCCGGTCGGGGCGGAGAGGCCTCCGGCGGAGGCCGCAGCGGCTCGGGCGGCTCCGGCGACTCGCGCTCCGGCGGGGACCGTCCCTCGTCGGACGACGGCTCCCTCGCGAAGGTCGCCGGCTGGACCGTGCTGACCTCCGCGTTGCCCGGCTCCGGCCTCGTCACCACGCGGATGCGACAGATCGGCGTCATCATGCTCGCCGTGCTCCTCCTCGCGGTCGCGACGATCGCGGCGGTCCTCGTGATCGGCGACCCGCTGCGGATCGCGGCGACACTGGGCACCCACCGCGGGGTGCTGATCGGCGCGCTCCTCGTGGTGGTGGTCGTCGGCCTCGTGTGGTGCCTGCAGATCGTGCTGGCGAACCTCGCCCAGACCACCAAGGAACGGCTCGAGGGCGCGAAGCGCTATCTCGCGCTCGCCCTGGCGGCCGTGATGGTCATCGCGGTCGCGGTGCCCTTCGGCCGCGGCGTGCAGTCGCTCTGGGCGCTGCAGGGCCTGTTCGGCTCCACGAGCGTGTTCGGCGGCGACGGCGACGGCCTCGCCGAGGGCCCGGACCCGTGGGCGGACACCCCGCGCCTGAACATCATGCTGCTGGGCCAGGACGCCGGCGCCGACCGCACCGGCACCCGCCCCGACACGCTCATGGTCGCCTCGATCGACACGAAGACCGGCCAGACCGCCCTGTTCTCCATCCCCCGCAACCTCGAGAACGTCGAGTTCCCCGAGGGGACGGTCGCCGCGGAGGAGTTCCCCGACGGCTTCGACTACTACGGGAAGAACGAGAACCTCATCAACGCCGTGTGGGCGTGGGCCGAGGAGAACAAGGACCTCTTCCCGGGCGATCCCGAGCCGGGCCTGACCGCGACCCGCTGGGCCGTCGAGGAGACCCTCGGGATCTCCACCGACTACTACGCGATGGTGAACCTCAAGGGCTTCGAGGACCTCGTCAACGCCCTGGGCGGCGTGGACCTCGTCGTCGAGCGGCGGATCCCGATCGGCGGCGGCGCGAGCGAGGTCGAGGGCTACATCGAGCCCGGCGAGCAGAAGCTCGACGGCTACCACGCGCTGTGGTACGCCCGCTCCCGCGAGGGCTCCGACGACTTCAACCGCATGTGCCGCCAGCAGCGCATCGTGCGCGCCGTGAGCGAGGAGGCGGACCCCACCTCCCTCGCGCTGTCCATCCCGCGCCTGGTGACCGCGACCGAGGAGAACATCCAGACCGACATCCCCGTCGGCAACGTGGACGCCTTCGTGGAGCTCGCTCTGCGCATCAAGGACGGCGGCTTCACCTCGTATCCGATCACGCAGGACGTCACCTTCTCCGGGAACCCGGACTGGGAGTACCTCGAGGAGTGGACGGATGCCTCGATCAAGGACTCGATGAAGAACGACCCGCCGGAGTCCGTGGAGGGCGAGACCGAGCCCGGCTCGACCGAGCCCGCGGAGACCGGCGCCCCGCCGGAGGAGGACACCGCCACCACCGAGGAGCCGACCGCCGAGGCGACCACCACGGAGGAGGAGACCACCACCGAGGAATCCACCACCGAGGAGGAGTCCTCGAGCGCGACGACCTCGGCGCCCACCGAGGAGGCCACCCCGACGGACGCGCCGGAGATCGAGCAGGACCCGCTGAAGTCCTGCCTGCCGGGCGCGGAGGGCTGAGGACCTCCCTCGACGCGGAGAACGGGGGGGGGGGGGGGGGGGGGGGGGGCGGGCCGGCCCCCCCCCCCCCGCCCCCGTTCCGTGCGCCGTGAGACCGACGGCGGTCGGTCCACGAGCCGGATCAGTCCACGAGCTCGTTCAGTCCACGAGCTCGTTCAGTCCACGAGCTGGAGCAGCGCGTTCTCGATCAGCTCGGGCATCGCCGGGTGGATCCAGTACTGGGTGGTGGCGATGTCTCGGGCGGTCTGCCCGGTGCTCATCGCCTGGATCAGCAGCTGGATCAGCGTCGTCGCCTCGGGGCCGATCAGGTGGGCGCCGAGGATCTCGGTGGTCTCCGCGTCCGCGATGATCTTCGCGAATCCGGTGGTGTCCTCCAGCGCCCAGCCGTAGGCGATCGAGGCGTACTCCTGCACCGCCACGCGCACCTCGCGGCCGCTCGCGCGCGCGGTCTCCTCGTCCATCCCCACCCAGGCGACGTGGGGATGGGTGAACACGCCGCTCGGGACCGGCATCGTGTCGGAGCGCCGCAGCTGCTCGGGGTGCAGCACGTTGTGCCGCACGATCCGCTGCTCGTGGTTCGCGACGTGCTTGAGCTGGTGGGGGCTGGAGAGGTCGCCGAAGGCGAAGACGCCCTCGCGCACCTCTCCCCCGGCGAGGACGCGCTGGTACGCGTCGACCTCGACGCGGCCGTCCTCGGCGACGTCGATCCCTGCGGCCCGCACGTCCAGCAGGTCGGAGTTGGGACGACGACCGACGGCGACGAGCAGCTCCTCGGCCCGCAACGTCTCCTCGCGGCCCTCTCGCGTGCCCCGCAGCTCGACCCCGTCGGCCGTGCGTCGGGCCGAGGTGGTGTCGAAGCCGGTCACCAAGTGCAGCCGCTCACCGAGCAGCTCGGTGAGGCGCGCGGAGATGTCGGCGTCGGCGGCGCGCAGCACCCGCTGCGAGCGGGCGATCAGGGTGACCTCGACGCCGAGCGCGGAGAGCACGTGCGCCATCTCGACGGCGACCACCCCGGAGCCGAGGATCGCGAGGGAGGCGGGCAGCGCCTCCACGCGCATGATCGTGTCGGAGGTGTGCGGGGCGAGGTCCGCGAGCCCGTCGATCGGCGGGAGGACGGGGCGGGAGCCGGCGCCGAGCACGATGGTGTCGGCGGTGATCCGCTGCCGGCTACCGTCGTCGCCGTCCACGAGCAGCTCCTTCTCCCCCACGAAGCGGGCGGTGCCGCGCAGCAGGGTGAGGTTCGCGTTGTCCTCGTGGTCGCGGCGGTAGGCCTCGCCGCCGGCGGTGATCGGGTCGATGCGCCCGAAGATGCGGTCGCGGATCGCCGGCCAGTCCACGTGCTGCAGCTGCTCGGTCAGGCCGAAGCGGGCCGCGTCCGCGGGGGTCGCCGCGAGATCCGCGGTGTGCACGAACATCTTCGTGGGGATGCAGCCCAGGTTCAGGCAGGTCCCGCCGAACACGCGGTCGGGGCCGACGCCCCGATCGATCTGCACGATGGTGCGGTCGGCGAGATCGGGGCCCGGGAAGGAGTTCGCCGAGCCGGAGCCGATGAGGGCGATGTCGTAATGGGTCGTCTCAGTCACCGCCTCAGGCTAGCCCCGCGCCGATGCCGATGATGTGGCCCAGATCCCCCATGGACCGTCAAGTCACACCATGTCGCACCATGCTCGCCCGGCGCGGGCAAAACCTCGTTCAAAACGAGGGGGCGGCCCTTTCAACTCGGTGTTCCTCCCCGGGGCCCGGCTCCTACCGTGGATGCCACGTCCACAGCCCATCGGCCCGGCACCCGCCCCGCGGTGCGGCCGCGCGGCACGGGAACGGCCTCCCCGCCCGGGGAGCCGGGCACGATCCCCCTCCCCGAGGGTCGTCACCGAAGGACGCACAGACCCCGCAGGACACCCGCCTCGCCCCGAGGCCGTTAGGAACACACCGCATCATGGCTCTGAACAACTCGCACCGCGCGCTCGGCCGCGCCCGCACCCCTCTCCTCCCCGCCCGCCGCGCCGCGGCCGGAGCGGGCGGCGCCGCCGTCCTCGGCTCGGTGCTGCTCGGCACCGCCTTCACCGGCGGCGCCGCCCACGCGAACGACCTGGCGCTGATGGAGGACTCCTCCTCCTCGCAGTCCACCTCCGCCGAGCAGGCCCCGGCCGCCGACACCGCCTCCACCTCGGCCGAGTCCTCGGCCGAGACGCTGCGCCGCGGCGACTCCGGCACCTCCGTCGAGCAGCTCCAGTCCGCGCTCAACGACCGCGGCGCCGACCTGCCCGTCACCGGCTTCTTCGGCTCGATGACCGAGGACGCGGTCCAGGACGTCCAGTCCTCCGCCGGCATCGCCGTGGACGGCGTGGTCGGCCCCGACACCCGCGCCGCCCTCGAGGGCGGGAGCGGCTCGGTCGACTCCGGCTCCGAGGCCACCATCTCGACCACCTCCGTGTCCACCGGCGGTGCGTCGGTCAGCACCGCCTCGACCTCTTCCTCCGGCAGCGCGATCGTCGACAAGGCCCGCACCGCCGTCGGCACCCCCTACTCCTGGGGCGGCTCCTCGCTCAGCGGCATGGACTGCTCGGGCCTGGTGAACTTCGCCTACGAGGCCGCCGGCATCGACGTGCCGCGCACCTCCGGCCAGATCGAGGCCCAGGGCCGCAGCATCTCGCAGTCCGAGGCGCAGCCCGGCGACCTCGTGACCTGGCCCGGCCACGTCGCGATCTACGCCGGCGACGGCATGATCATCGACGCCTCCGGCTCCAAGCAGCAGGTCGTCGAGCGCCCGATCTGGGGCAACCCGACCGGCTTCGTCACCTACCGCTGAGCCGCCGGCTCACCCGCCGAGCCCCGGCTCCCTCGCCGGGGCGCTCGGCACCATCGCGCCGCAGGCCCGGTCCCGTTCCACGGGCCGGGCCTGCGGCATGTGCCGGGTGGGCGGAGGAGGCCGGCCGGCGGCGGGCAGGGTGGCATCGCGGCGGGGCGGCGGGGTGGCAGTATTGCCTCCGGTCCGTGTCCCGCCCGATCCGAGGAGACCTCATGTCGTCGAACCGTCACCCCGCCGATGCGCACGACGTGATCCGCGTGCGCGGCGCCCGGGAGAACAACCTCCGCGATCTCTCCCTGGACCTCCCCAAGCGGCGGCTGACCGTGTTCACCGGCGTCTCCGGCTCCGGGAAGAGCTCGCTGGTGTTCGGGACGATCGCCGCCGAGTCCCAGCGGATGATCAACGAGACCTACTCCTCCTTCGTGCAGGGCTTCATGCCGCAGCTGGCCCGGCCCGACGTGGACGAGCTCTCGGGCCTGACCACCGCGATCATCGTGGACCAGGAGCGGATGGGAGCGAACGTCCGCTCCACCGTCGGCACCGTCACCGACGCGAACGCGCACCTGCGCACCCTGTACTCCAAGCTCGCCGAGCCGCACGTGGGCGGGCCCGGCGCCTTCTCCTTCAACGTCCCCTCGGTCACCGCCGCGGGCGCGATGACGGTCCAGAAGGGCGCGAGGACCATCGCCGAGAAGACCACCTTCTCCCGCGTGGGCGGGATGTGCCCGCGCTGCGAGGGCATGGGGAAGATCTCCGACGTCGACCTCGCCGAGCTCTACGACGAGGACAAGACCCTCGAGGAGGGCCCCTTCACCATCCCCGGCTACGTGCCCGGCGGCTGGTACGTGAAGATCTTCGCGTCCTCCGGCCTCTACCCCGCCGACAAGCCGATCCGGACGTTCACGAAGCGTCAGATGCACGACTTCCTGTACAAGGAGCCCACCAAGATCTCGATCGACGGGATGAACATGACCTATGAGGGTCTGATCCCGAAGATCCAGAAGTCGATGCTCACCACGGACCGCGACGCGATGCAGCCGCACGTGCGCACCTTCGTGGACCGGGCCGTAAAGTTCATCACCTGCCCCGACTGCGAGGGGACGCGCCTGGCCGAGCACGCCCGCACCGCCCTGATCGACGGGGTCTCGATCGCCGAGGCGACCTCCTGGCAGATCACCGACCTCGCGAGCTGGGTGGAGCGGCTGCGGGAGCAGCACACCTCCGCGTCCGTCGCCCCGCTGCTGGGGAACCTCTCCGCGCTGCTGGACTCCTTCGTGCGGATCGGGCTCGGCTATCTCTCCCTGGACCGCCCCTCCGGCACCCTCTCCGGCGGAGAGTCCCAGCGCACCCGAATGATCCGCCACCTCGGCTCCGCCCTGACCGACGTCACCTACGTCTTCGACGAGCCGACGATCGGCCTGCACCCCCACGACATCGCGAGCATGAACGCGCTGCTGCTCTCGCTGCGGGACAAGGGCAACACCGTCCTGGTCGTCGAGCACAAGCCCGAGACCATCGCGATCGCCGATCACGTGGTCGACCTCGGCCCGCGCGCCGGCGCCCACGGCGGGCAGCTGCAGTACGAGGGCGATCTCGCCGGTCTGCTCTCCTCCGACACCCTCACGGGCACGCACCTGGAACGTCGGGTCCAGCTCAAGGAGCAGGTGCGCGAGCGCAGCGGCGCCCTCGAGATCCGCGGCGCCGACGCGCACAACCTCCGCCGCGTGGACGTCGACGTGCCGCTCGGGGTGCTGACCGTGGTCACGGGCGTGGCCGGCTCCGGCAAGAGCTCCCTGATCCACGGCTCCCTCCCCGCCTCGGAGGAGGTCGTGGTGGTGGACCAGAGCGCGATCCGCGGCTCCCGCCGCTCGAACCCCGCCACCTACACCGGGCTGCTCGACCCGATCCGCAAGGCCTTCGCGAAGGCGAACGGGGTCAAGCCCGCCCTGTTCTCCAACAACTCCGAGGGCGCCTGCCCGGTGTGCAAGGGCGCCGGCGTCATCTACACCGAGCTCGGCTTCATGGAGACGGTCTCCACCCCGTGCGAGGAGTGCGAGGGCCGACGCTTCCAGGCCACCGTGCTCGAGCACACCCTCGGCGAGGGCGAGCAGGCGCGCAGCATCGCCGACGTGCTCGAGATGTCGGTCGAGCAGGCGCGGGAGTTCTTCTCCTCCGCCGGCGCGAAGGTGCCCGCGGCCGCGAAGCTGCTGGGGCACATGGAGGACGTCGGCCTCGGCTATCTCACGATCGGCCAGCCCCTGACCACCCTCTCCGGAGGCGAGCGGCAGCGCCTGCGGCTCGCCACCCACCTGGGCGACAAGGGCGGGATCGTCGTGCTCGACGAGCCGACGACCGGCCTGCACCTGGCCGACGTCGACCAGCTCCTCGCCCTGCTGGACCGTCTCGTCGACTCGGGTAAGACGCTGGTCGTGATCGAGCACCACCAGGCCGTGATGGCGCATGCGGACTGGATCATCGATCTCGGGCCCGGAGCGGGCGCCGACGGCGGTCGCATCGTCTTCGAGGGCACGCCGGCGCAGCTGGTGGAGGACGCCTCGACCCTCACCGGGAAGCATCTGCGGGAGTACGTCGGCGGCTGAGCGCTCCCGCACCATCCGAGAACCACTCCTGCTCAGCACCCCGAGGAGAGCGCGATGCGCATCCACCACCTCGACTGCGGCACTCTGCGCACCCCCGTCGGCCGGATGGTCTGCCATGTCCTGCTGCTGGAGGTCGAGGACCGGCTGGTGCTGGTCGACACCGGCTTCGGCACGGAGGACGTGCGCGACCCGCATCGACCCTCGCCCTCGACCCGGAGGTGCGGATCGTGAACTCCCACGACCTCTCCCTGTTCGAGGAGGCCCGGGCGGCCGGCGGCGCCCCGGGCACGTCGGCCGTCTGACGGGCCCGGCGGCGACGGGACGTACGCTGTCCGTCGTGTCCCGTCCCGTCCCCGCCGCCCTGCTCCCCTGGCTCGACGCGCTGCTGTGCCCGCACTGCCGGGAGCCGTTGGCGCTCACCGAGCGCACCCTCCGCTGCCCGAGCGGCCACAGCTTCGACCTGGCCCGCGCCGGATACGTCTCGCTGCTGCCCGGCAGCGCCCCCATCAGCGGGGACGACGACGACATGGCCCGCGCCCGGGACTCCTTCCTCTCCACCGGCGCGTACGACGCCCTGCGGGAGCTCACCGCGGATCTCGCCGCCCGGGCGCTCGAGGGCACGGACGATCCGCGCGTGCTCGACATCGGCTGCGGCACCGGCCACTACCTCTCCTCGGTGCTGGACCGCGTCCCCGGGGCGCAGGGGCTCGGCGTGGACACCGCACCGCGGGCCCTGCGCTTCGCCGCCCGCGCCCACGACCGGGCCGCCGCGGCCGGCTGGGACGTGTTCTCGCCCTTCCCCCTGCGGGATGCCGGCGTCGACCTCGTGATGGACGTGTTCGCGCCCCGGAACCCGGCGGAGTTCGCGCGGGTGCTGCGCCCGGGCGGGCGCCTGCTCGTGGTACGTCCCGCGGACGAGCACCTGGCCGAGCTGCGCGAGCACGTGCCGGGGATGGTCCGGCCCGACCCGCGCAAGGAGGAGCGGCTCGCCGAGGCGCTCGCCCCGCACTTCACCGTCGAGGACTCCCGTCCGCTGCGGTTCACGGTCGCCCTCGACGACGCGATGGCCCGGGACCTGGTCGCGATGACCCCCAGCGCCCGGCACGTGGACCTCGCCGCTCTCGATGGCCTCGACGGCCCCGGCGGGGCGCCCCGCGAGGTGACCGTCTCGGTGCTCGCCAGCCTGCACCGTCCGCGCTGAGCGCTCGCCGCTCCCGCCCAGGCTCGGCGCCGCCCCTCGCCTAGGCTGAGGGTCCCGTCCGTCCCACCCCAGGAGCGTCGTGTCCTCGTCCGCCCCCTCCCGCCGCCGTGCCGCCTTCCTCGACTTCGACGGCACCCTCGCCGAGAGCGGGATCGTCCCGCGCGCCCAGGCCGAGGCGGTGCTCGCCGCCCGCGCGGCCGGCCATGCGGTCCTGCTGAGCACCGGGCGGCCCGCCTCGATCGTCGCCTCCGACGTCGCCGCGCTGTTCGACGGCATGATCACCTCGGCGGGCGGGCACATTCGGATCGGTGACGAGCTGCTGCGCGATGTGCGCTTCCCCGCCGCGCTCGCCCGGCGCACGGTCGAGGTGCTCGAGGCGCACGGCGCCGCCTACGCGCTCGAAGCGCCCGAGGCGCTGTGGTGCTCGGCCTCGTCGGCCGATCGGCTCGAGCGTCGTCGCCGCGGGGCGCCCGTCCCCTCCGCGGGCGAGCTGGGGCGGGGCTTCGCCGACATCCTCGAGGCGATCTCGGTGCCCGAGGATCCGGCCGCCGTCTCCTTCGCGAAGATCTCGGTGTGGAGCTCGCCGGTGCCGATCGAACAGCTCGCCGCGGAGGTCGGCCCCGAGGTCGGGGCGCTGCCGAACTCGATCTCGGAGGACGGCCGCGGCTCCGGGGAGCTGCACCTCGCCGAGGTCGACAAGGCCGACGGGCTGCGCCTGGCGGCCGAGCACCTGGGGGTGGGCATCGAGGACACGGTCGCGGTGGGCGACGGGGCGAACGATCTGGGGATGCTGCGGGCCGCGGGCACGGGAGTCGCCATCCGCGGTTCCCGTCCCGAGGTGCTCGCCGCGGCGGACATGGAGGTCGCTCCCCCGTCCGGGCACGGCGTGGAGGAGGCGTTCGCCCGCCTCGGCATGCTCTAGCTGCTGCGGCGCAGCCCGATCAGCACGAGCCCCGCGGCGGCGACCAGTGCCCCGGCCCCGAGCATGATGACGCCCTGGGGCATCACCTCGGCGGCGAAGCGCTGCTCGAAGACCTGCACGATCGGGCCGAGGAAGACCGCCTGGTCGACGGCATCGGGGACGAGGCCCTCGATGCGGGTGGTGAGCAGCCAGGTCGCGAGCCCGGCGAGCACGGCGCCGATCCCGGCGAGGGTGAGCATGAGGCGACGGTGCCCGGCGACGAGGACCGCGAGCACGGCCAGTCCCAGGGCGATCGGCCCGGTCCGGTGCGCCCAGGGGTCCAGTACGGTGGCGCGGTGCAGCAGCGGCACGTCGGGGATGCTGGCGAGGGTCACGCTCGCCTCCCCCGGGCGGGGAAGGTCGTCGATCAGCGGCAGGGTGTCCTCGACCCCGGTGAGCAGGGAGTCGATGAGCGGCAGCAGGTCCACGTCCAGGGGCGAGGCGCCGGGGGTGAACAGCGCACCGTGCAGCTCGACCATCGCCCGGTCCCACACCTCCGTATAGGCCTCGGTGCCGGTGAGCTTCGGGGCCTGCTCCTGGAGGAGCGGCGTGGCCCGGTCGGCGACGACGCCGGGGACGAGCTCGTGGTCCAGCGCCTCGTCCACGGCGCTGTCGGTGAGGGAGCGCTGCAGGGTGGCGTCCTCGGCGAGCGGCTGGGTGATCGAGAGGAACCCCTCCTGGTCCACGACGTTGCGCTCGATCCATGCGCCGGGCAGCCAGAGGGCACCGAGCAGCGTCGCCGCAGTCAGCAGCAGGACGGAGAGCAGGTCGCGCAGGGAGGACACCAGGACACGGTACCGCCGTGCGTCTCGTCCGTCGCCGTGTCCTCCCCCACGCACGACGACGGCCCCGCCGCGCCCGAGAGGGGCGCGACGGGACCGTCGAGGGGCAGGGTCGATCAGCCGCCGATGCGGATGAAGGTCCAGCTGCCGGAGTAGATGTTGCGCTCGGAGGTGTCCACGCGGCTGTTGCCGGCGTCGACGAACTGGTTGCCACCGGCGTAGATGCCGATGTGACCGGGCTTGTAGACGAGGTCGCCGGGGCGGGCCTCGGAGCGCGGGATCACGGTGCCGGCGGCGGCCTGGTCGCCCGCGCCGCGGGGAAGGCTGATGCCGTGCTGGGCGTAGACCCACTGCACGAAGCCGGAGCAGTCCCATCCCGACGGGGAGGTGCCGCCGTAGACGTAGGGGGTGCCGATGCCGGAGCGGGCGGTGGCGAGGATGGAGCTGCCCTTGGCGGCGGAGGGAGCCGGGGCGGACTCCTCCTGCTCCTCGGAGGAGCTGCTCTCGGAGCGCTCGGAGCTGCGGGACTCGTCCGCGCTGCTCTCCTGCTGCTCGTCCTCGGCCGGCTCCTCGCGCTCGTTGGAGCGGGAGGAGGTCTCCGCGGAGTCGTCCTCGCGGGTCTCGGTCTGCTCCTCGGCGGGCTCGGTCTCCTGCGCCTCGGCCTGCTCCTGCTCGGCCTGCTCCTGCTCGGCCTCCTCCTGCGCGGCCTGCTCGGCGGCCTCGCGCTCGGCGGCCTCGGCGGCGGCGATCTCCTCGGCGGCCTCGGCGGCGGCGATCTCCTCGGCGGCCTCGGCGGCGGCGATCTCCTCGGCGGTCGGGCCGACCTCGACGGAGAAGGCGGTGCCGGCGGCGGGGGCGAGGGCGGCGACGGCGGCCTCGTCCCCGGCGCCCTCAGCATCCTCGGCACCGCCCGCAGCGGGGATGCCGACGGCGGGGGCGGCGACGGCGGGCAGCACCGCGGCGCCGGCGTCGGCGCGGGGGGCCTCGGCCTGCGGCTCGGCGGTCGCGGCGGCGGCGCCGCCGAACAGCATCGCCGCGGCCATCGCCGCTCCGGCCCCGGCGCGCCCGGCGCGGGAGACGGGGGTGACGGTGCGCATGGCGCGGCGGTGGGTGTGGTGCACGGTGTTCGACACGAATTGCTCCCAGCCCCGGGCTCAGCCCCCGCGCGTGGTCACGTCTCGCACCCTGTTCTCCGGTGCGCGGTGGGGCTTCCGGAAGGGATGTCGCGGACCTCTGCGCCGCGACACGCCCTCGAGACTAAGGCCTGGTCGCGCCCTCGTCAGGGTGACTGGAAGCTTCTGGGGAAGGGCTTGACGGAGGCTTTACCCGGCGTCGAGCGGGGTCACGTGGAGCTGATCGGCGTCGAGGTCGCCGAGAGCGACCTCCCCGTCCTCGGGGCCCCGGACGACGACGCTCGCACCGACCCGCTCCACCGACAGCTCCGCGCCGGGAAGGATGCCGTGACGTGCGAGTTCTGCGAGGAGCTCGACATCGCTCTGGAGCCGCTCGCCGATCCGCTCGAGGCGGACCTCGCGGCTCTGGCCGTCCTCGACCGCGACGCGCAGCTCCTGGGCCGCGGAGGACTCGTCTTTACCCTCTCCCGTGGCCTGGGTCTCCTCGATGCCGAGGGCGGCGAGGCCGGGGATCGGGTTGCCGTAGGGGTCGACGTAGGGCGGGGCGATCTGGCGGGCGAGGCGCTTCTCGACCTCGAGGCTCATCACATGCTCCCAGCGGCACGCCTCCTCGTGGACGTGGGCGTAGTCCAGCCCGATCACGTCCAGCAGGTGCCGCTCGGCGAGTCGGTGCTTGCGCATGACGTCGGTGGCGACCTCGGTGCCCTCGGCGGTGAGCCGGATGCGCCGCTGGTCGTCGAGGTGGAGCAGCCCGTCGCGCTCCATCCGGGCGACGGTCTGGGACACGGTGGGTCCGGAGTGGCCGAGCCGCTCGGCGATGCGGGCGCGCATCGGGGCGATCCCCGCCTCGTGGAGCTCGAACACCGTCTTCAGATACATCTCGGTGGTGTCGATGAGATCTCCGGACACAGGCCCCTCCTCGGTCAGCGCGACTGGCGACGTCCAGCTTATCCGGCGCGCCGACATCAGGCGCGCAGTTCGCCCCGGGCCGAGCCGGGCCGCACGGCGCTCTCTCACCGGCCCCTCCCCCGGACGGCGACGTGCCCCGGACCCACATGGGTCCGGGGCACGTCGGTCTCGCGCTCACCAGCGCCGAGCCGCAGGGATCAGGGTGTCTTGATGCCTGATCTCCTGCCGCTCGTTCCGCGCAGCACGTCGATCAGGAGAGGCCCTTGATGATCTCGCGCATGAGATCGGCGGTCTCGGTGGGGGTCTTGCCCACCTTGACGCCGGCGGCCTCGAGGGCCTCCTTCTTCGCCTGCGCGGTGCCGGCGGAGCCGGACACGATCGCGCCGGCGTGGCCCATCGTCTTGCCCTCGGGGGCGGTGAAGCCCGCGACGTAGCCGACGACCGGCTTGGTGACGTTGGCCTTGATGTACTCGGCCGCGCGCTCCTCGGCGTCGCCGCCGATCTCGCCGATCATGACGATGCCGGCGGTGTCGGGGTCGGCCTCGAAGGCCTTCAGCGCATCGATGTGGGTGGTGCCGATGACCGGGTCGCCGCCGATGCCGATGGCGGTGGTGAAGCCGATGTCGGCCAGCTCGTACATCATCTGGTAGGTCAGGGTGCCGGACTTGGAGACCAGGCCCAGCTTGCCCGCACCGGTGATGTTCGAGGGGGTGATGCCCGCGTTCGACTTGCCGGGGCTGATCAGGCCCGGGCAGTTCGGCCCGATGATGCGGGTCGCGCCCTTGGCCTGCGAGTAGTTGAAGAACTCGGCGGAGTCCTTGACCGGGATGCCCTCGGTGATGATCACCAGGAGCGGGATCTCGGCGTCGATCGCCTCGATCGCGGCAGACTTGGCGAACTTCGGCGGCACGAAGACCACCGAGACGTTCGCGCCGGTGGCCTCCATGGCCTCCGCCACGGTGCCGAAGACGGGCACCTCGGCGCCGCCCTCGAAGGACACGGACTGGCCGGCCTTGCGCGGGTTCACGCCGCCGACGATGTTCGTGCCGGAGTCGAGCATGCGCTGGGAGTGCTTCATGCCCTCCGAGCCCGTCATGCCCTGGACGATGACCTTGCTGTTCTCATCAAGGAAGATAGACATGTCGGGTGCTGCTCACTTTCCTGCGGCGGCGGCCTCGGCGACCTTCGCGGCGCCGCCGTCCATGGTGTCGGCCTGGGTGACGAGGGGGTGGGCGAAGTCCGCGAGGATCTTGCGACCCTCCTCGACGTTGTTGCCGTCGAGGCGGACGACGAGCGGCTTGGTCGCCGCGTCGCCGAGCTTCTTCAGGGCGCCGACGATGCCGTTGGCGACCGCATCGCACGCGGTGATGCCGCCGAAGACGTTGACGAACACGGCCGAGACCTGCTCGTCGCCGAGGATCACGTCGAGGCCGTTGGCCATGACCTCGGCGCTCGCACCGCCGCCGATGTCCAGGAAGTTCGCGGGCTTGACGCCGTGCTTCTCGCCGGCGTAGGCGACCACGTCGAGGGTGGACATGACCAGCCCCGCGCCGTTGCCGATGATGCCGACCTCGCCGTCGAGCTTGACGTAGTTGAGGTCCAGGGCCTTCGCCTTGGTCTCCAGCGGGTCCTCGGAGGTGACGTCGACGAGCTCGGCGTGGGCCTCGTGGCGGAACTCGGCGTTGTCGTCCAGGGTGATCTTGCCGTCCAGCGCGACGATGTCGCCGGCGCCGGTCTTGACCAGCGGGTTGACCTCGACGAGGGTCGCGTCCTCCTCGCGGTAGACGTCCCACAGCTTCTGCAGCACGGGGGCGACCTTCGCGCCGGTCTCGGCGTCGAACTTCGCGGCCTCGACGATCTCCTTCGCCTTGGCCTCGTCGATCCCGACGTTCGGGTCGACGGCCACGCGGGCGAGGGCCTCGGGCCGCTCGACGGCGAGCTGCTCGATCTCCATGCCGCCCTCGACCGAGCACATGGCCAGGTAGTTGCGGTTGGCGCGGTCCAGCAGGAGCGAGAAGTAGTACTCCTCGGCGATGTCCGCACCGGCCGCGATCATCACGCGGTGCACGGTGTGGCCCTTGATGTCCATGCCGAGGATCTCGGAGGCCTTCTGCTCCGCCTCCTCGGGGGACTTGGCGACCTTCACGCCGCCGGCCTTGCCACGACCACCGGTCTTCACCTGGGCCTTGACGACGACGACCGGGGTGCCGAGCTTCTCTGCGCCGGCCTTGGCGGCTGCGGGGTCCTCCGCGACGACTCCTCCGAGCACGGGCACGCCGTGCTTCTCGAAGAGATCGCGGGCCTGGTACTCATACAGGTCCACGGGGTGCTTTTCCTCTCGATGTCGGCAGTGGGCGGCAGGCCGCACTGGCCTCGATGCCACCCCTGGGAACACCGCCAGGGTAACGCGTCCGCAGGCCCAGGCGGTCACGGGCCATGGCAGGGAGCCGACTGTGGCGCGACTCTCATCTCGTCCGGCTCGCGTCCAGGCGCCGCGTCTACGATGGGACGATGAGCCGCCGTTCCCGCAGCCTCGTCCAGCGCGTGCGAGACCACCTCGGATTCAGCATCGTCGCCATCGGGGTGCTGTTCATCGTGCTGCGCCTGCTGGGCATGCGCTCGACCCTGGGCGGCTTCGTGCTGTCCGTGGGCATCACCCTCGCGCTGAACGTCGGCCTGTCGTACTACTACGAGCGCCGCGCCCGGAACCCGCGCCCGCAGCGGGAGCCCCGCGGCGGCGGGGACATCCGCTTCCGCGAGGACGACCGGCGCCCCCGGGACGACCGACGCATCGAGCACCTGGACCCGCGGGACCGCGGCGACTGGCACCGCTGAGGCGAGGAGAGCCATGGCCGACTGGAAGACCTACGTGAAGGCGGCGCGGAACACCGCCCGCAAGCAGGCCCCTGCCGCGAAGGACGCCGCCCGGAGGGCCGGTGACCGCGCCGGCGGCTATGTGCGCGCCGCCGGCCGCGCGGTCGACGAGGGCTGGCGCGAGGACGAGCCGCGCGCGTCGGCCGGAGCCGACGAGAGCGACGAGCGCCGGGAGCCGAGGAGCGAGCGGACCCGCGAGAACTCTTCGGCCGACGTCCGCGAGCGTTCCTCGGCCGACGACCGCGGGCACGACCCCCGCGGCGACCGACCCCGCGAGCGCGACACGGACGGCGGGACGCGCACCGCTCAGCGCCCCCGCCCCTCCGGTGAGGAGCTGCGTCGCGAGGCCGCCGCGTACTACGCCGTCGCGAGCCGGCACGTCGAGCGCGCGAACATGTTCCCGCGCATCATGCGCGCCCTGCGCGACGCCCTGCTGATCGGACTCTCCCTGGTGGTGATCTGGGCGGTGCTCGCCGCCGCCGGGATCCCGATCCCCTTCACCACCGTGCTGATCGCCGTGGGGCTGATCGTGGTGGTGAGCTTCGGCGCGGGCCTGTACGCGCAGTGGAAGCGCAGCAGGGAGCGGCTCGATCAGGCCGAGGATCCCCGCGACCGCTGAGCACGCGTCGAGCGCTGCGCGCACCGCTCCCGAGTGAGCATCGGTCCGCCCCGCCCGGGACACATGACGTCGTGACCGTGACGCGGCGGCCCGAGCGGCCGAGCGCCGTGCTCTGACGTCGGGACCATGGCCGGACGGAGCGTCCTCGGCCGGTCCTAGCCTGGAACGGTCCCTGCCCGTTCCCGACCGGTCGCCTGCCGCCCGGACCGGGATCACGCCTGAGGTGGTCCTGCACCGTGCCGTCCTCCCCTGTCCCGTCGGCTCCCGGGCCGTCATCCTCCGAGCCGTCCTCCCCCGCTCCTGACCCTCGTCCCTCCAGGCGCTCCCCCGCCACCGGGCGCGGTGCCTGGCACCGGCGTGCCGCCCGCCCCGTGATGGGCTGGATGCTCGCGCTGGTCGTGGTGGTCCTGGTGCACCAGTGGCTGCCGCAGGCCCGCTGGCTGATGGTCCACATGGTCACGCTGGGACTGATCACCACCTCGATCATGGTCTGGGGGCAGCACTTCGCCGAGGCGCTGCTGAAGACCCGCCTGGGCGAGGAGTCCCGCCCGCGTCAGCTGGCGAGGCTGCGGCTGCTCACCGCCGGGGTGGTGGCGACGATCGCCGGAATGCTGCCGGGATGGCCGTGGCTGGTGGTGCTCGGCGCGCTGGCGGTCTCCGCGGCGCTCCTCTGGTATGCCGCCGCGCTCGGCGCGCAGATCCGGGCCGCGCTCGCGCCGCGCTTCGCGTTCACGGTCCGAGCGTACGTCGCCGCGGCCTGCCTGCTTCCCGTCGGCGCGATGCTCGGCGCGGTGATGGCGTTCAGCCCGGGCGAGCCCTGGCAGGGACGGCTGATGCTCGCCCACCAGATCGTGAACGTGCTGGGCTTCGTGGGCCTGACCGTGACCGGGACGCTGCTGACCCTGTGGCCCACCGTGCTGCGCACGCGCATCGAGCTCGCCGCGGCGACCCGGGCCGCGGGCGGGCTGCTGGGCATGTTCCTGGCCGTCCTCGGCGCGGTCGCCGGGGCGCTGATCGGCTCGACCCTGCTGGGCTGCGCGGCGCTGCTCGCCTATCTCGGCTCCTTCGCCTGGGTCGCGGTGACGCTCGTGCGGGTCGGGGTGCGCGGCGTGCGCCAGGAGCGCCGGGTGCCGCTCGCCCCCTTCCCGATCCTGTCGATCACCGCGGGGACGGGCTGGTTCGCGCTGACCACCGCCGGGCTGCTGGTGATGTGGTGGCGCTCGGCCGATGCGCAGATGGCGAGCTCCCTCGTCGCCGCCGACGTGCAGCAGCTCACCGTCCCCTTCGTCGCCGGCTTCCTGCTGCAGGTGCTGCTGGGGGCGATGAGCCATCTGCTGCCGGTGACCCTGGGCGGCGGCCCCCGCGCGACGACGGCGGCGCTGGCGGTGATGAGCCGCGGCGCGGTGCTGCGCGTGGTCGCGTACAACCTCGTCGTGGCCCTGTTCGTGCTCGCCGAGCGGGGCACGGCCGGCTCCGGGGCGCTGTTCTCCGCGCTCACGCTCGGCACCGCGGAGGTCGCGGGCTTCGGCTCGCTCTCCCGGGTGCTCCTCTCCCTGCTCGGCTTCGCGGTGCTGGTGAGCTTCGTGGTGCTGCTGGTCCTCGCGGTGCGGACGAGCTCGCGGCTGCGCGGCACCGCCGTGCCGCTGCCGACACCGAGCCGCCCCGAGGCCGCCGCATCGGTCTCCCCCGCGCGCAGCGAGCTGCCGTCGCCGTCGGTCGGCCCGTCGCCTTCCGTCGGCCCGCCGACGGGGTCCAGGACCGGGCCCGCTCCCGCCGCCGCAGCGCCCATGGACCGACGCGCGCTGACCGGCGCGCTGCTGGGCCTCGGCTCCGTGCTCGGGGCGACCGCGCTCGGCGGCTCCCTGGACCGCTCCCAGGGCTCGATCCCCGACGCCGCCGGCACCGCGGGCGCCGCCGCGGTGACGCCCACCGGGGAGACCACCACGATCTCGGTGTCCATGGCCGAGATGCGGTTCACGCCCGACCGGCTCGAGGTCCCCGCCGGGAACGCCCTGGTCATCGAGCTGAGCAACGACGATCCGCACGACGTGCACGACCTCGTGCTCGCCACCGGCGCGACCTCGGGGCGCCTGCAGCCGGGAGAGTCGACGGTCCTCGACGGCGGCGTGGTCGCCCATGACATGGAGGGATGGTGCTCGATCGTCGGCCATCGCGCGATGGGCATGACGCTGAGCATCGTCGCGACCGGTGCCGCGGCGGGCACGGCCGCCGACGGGGGCGCCGTGGCCGCGGGGTCCGGGGCCGACGAGCTCGCCCGCGTGGGCGCCGACATGATGGCCGCCCCCGGACCGGACGTCGCCGTGCGCGACGCGCGCCTCCCCGCCGCGACGGGTCCGCAGCAGCGGGTCACCCTGGAGGTCGACGAGGTCGCCGCGGAGATCGCACCGGGCGTGACCATGGACGCGATGACCTACGGCGGCACCGTCGTCGGGCCGGTGCTGCGCTCCGAGCTCGGGGCGCGCCTGACCGTCGACCTGGTGAACAACGGGTCGATGGGTCACTCCCTCGACCTGCACGCGGGCCGCGTCTCCCCCGACGAGGCGATGCGCACGATCCCGCCGGGCGAGCGGCTCGAGTACCCGATCGCCACCGATCATGCGGGGATCTGGCTCTACCACTGCTCGACCATGCCGATGTCGGTGCACCTGGCCGCCGGGATGGTGGGGGCGCTCGTGGTCCCGCCGCCGGAGCTCGCCGCCGCCGACCGGGAGTACGTGCTGGTGCAGTCGGAGCACTATCTCGTGCCGGCCGGCGCCACCGGCTCCGAGTCGGCGACGCATGAGGGCGCCCTGCCGGTCAGCGCCCCGAAGATCGCCGCGGAGCGCCCCGACCTCACCGTCTTCAACGGCCACGCCACCCAGTACGTCCACGCGCCGCTCGAGGCGCGGGTGGGCGAGCGGGTGCGTCTGTGGGTGCTCGCTGCGGGCCCGTCGCGCGGGATCTCCTTCCACGTGGTGGGCGGGGTGTTCGACACCGTGTTCAAGGAGGGCGCCTATCTGCTGCGTCCCGAGCACGGGGACGGCGGCGGGGCGCAGGCCCTCGATCTCGCCGCGGCCCAGGGCGGGTTCGTGGAGCTGGTCTTCGACGAGCCCGGCACCTACACCGCCGTGAACCACTCCTTCGTCGAGATGGAGCGAGGCGCCCGGGCCCTGATCCGCGTCACGGCCTGAGCCGCGCCGTCCGTCCCTCCCCCGCGCCCTGATCAGAGCTTGGTCAGCGGGGCGTAGCGCAGCAGCAGGCGCTTGCGACCGTGGGGATCGCGGAACTGGACCTCGACCTGCGTCTTGTCGCCCTGCCCGGAGACCTCCGCGACCGTGCCCATCCCGAAGGAGTCGTGGGTGACGCGGTCGCCGACGGCGAGCTGCGGGAGCTTGTCCGTGGGCGTCGCTGTGCGACCGGAGCCGAAGCTGGGGCGCTTCACGTCGGAGCGGCCGCCGCCGACCCCGCCGCTGAAGGACGGCCCCCGCCCCCCGCCGCGACCGCCGCCGAAGCCGGAGCCGCCGGAGAAGCCTCCGCCGCCGAACCCGGCACCGCCGAGGGTCGAGCCGGCGCGCGCCACGTCCAGGACCTCCTCCGGCACCTCGTCGAGGAAGCGGCTGGCGGGCATGTACTGGGACTGGCCCCACATCGAGCGCATCTGCGCGCGGGTGAGATAGAGCTTCTCGCGGGCGCGGGTGATGCCCACGTAGGCCAATCGCCGCTCCTCCTCGAGCTCGTCGGGATCCTGGAGCGTGCGGTTGTGGGGGAAGGTGCCGTCCTCCATGCCGGTGAGGAACACGACCGGGAACTCGAGACCCTTGGCGGTGTGCAGGGTCATGAGGGTGACGAACTGGTCCTCCTCCCCCGGCAGCTGGTCGGCGTCCGCGACGAGGGAGACCTTCTCCAGGAAGCGGTCCACGAGGCTCGCCTCGGGATCGTCCGGCGCGGTCAGCGTCGCATCCGGGGCGATGTCGCCGCCGACGGGGTCGGACGCGGGGGCCGCTCCGGCGACGACGACGCCGGACGCCTCGGGGACCGCGTCCGCGGAGCCCGCCGCGGCTGCATCCGCTGTGCCCTCGGCGGCTGCATCCTCCTCGGCCTCGGCGGCGCCTTCCGCGCCCCCGGCCGCGGCGTCGTCGCCCTCCTCGTCCTCCATCTCGCTGGCGAGCGCGTCGAGCTCCTCCATCTGCGCCTCGAACTCCGCGGCCACGCTGATCAGCTCGGCGAGGTTCTCCAGGCGGGACTCGTCCTGCGGGTCGTCGCTGCCCTGCAGCTCGGCGTAGTAGCCGGAGCGGGTGAGGATCGCCTCGAGCAGCTCGGCGGGGCCATCGCCGCGCTCGGCCATCGCCTGCAGGTCCTCGAGCATCGCCACGAAGGTGCGCACGGCGTTCAGCGAGCGGGTCGCGATGCCCGGCGCCTCCTCCGCGCGGCGCAGCGCCTCCCCGAAGCCGATCCGGTCCCTCTCGGCGAGCATGGCGATCGCGGCCTCGGCGCGGTCGCCGATCCCGCGCTTGGGGACGTTGAGGATGCGGCGCAGGTTGATCTCGTCGGCGGGGTTGGCGAGCACCTGCAGGTAGGCGATCGCGTCCTTGATCTCGCGCCGCTCGTAGAAGCGCGTGCCGCCCACGACGCGGTACGGCAGGCCCACGCGGATCAGCTGGTCCTCCAGCGCCCGGGACTGGGCGTTGGCGCGGTAGAAGATCGCGATGTCCCCGGCGCGGCGGCCGTCGTCCACGAGCGCGTCGATCTGGCGGCCGATGTAGCGGGCCTCGGACTGCTCGTCGTCGGCGACGTAGAGGGTGATCTGCTCGCCCTCGCCCTGGTCGGTCCAGAGGTTCTTCTCGCGGCGGCCCTGGTTCTCCTCGATCACGGCGTTCGCGGCGGTGAGGATGTTCTGGGTCGAGCGGTAGTTCTGCTCCAGCACGATGGTGCGCGCGGAGGGGAAGTCCTGCTCGAACTCGATGATGTTGCGGATCGTGGCGCCGCGGAAGGCGTAGATCGACTGGTCGGAGTCGCCCACCACGGTGAGATCGGCGTGCGGGTCCTCCCCCACCAGCTCGCGCACCAGCTGGTACTGGGCGGTGTTGGTGTCCTGGTACTCGTCCACCAGCAGGTGGCGGAAGCGGCGCCGGTAGCCCTCGCGGATCGCGGGGTTCTCGCGCAGCAGCGCGACGGTCAGGCCGATCAGGTCGTCGAAGTCGACGGCGTTGGCCTGGCGCAGGCGCTCGGTGTAGTTCGTGAAGATCTTCGCGAGCGTCTTCTCGAACGGGTTCTTCGCGCTCTCGGCCTGATCGGCGAAGTCGATCGGGTCCACGAGGTCGTTCTTCAGCGTCGAGATGCGGGAGGCGAGCGCGCGGGGGGCGTGCTTCTTGGTGTCGAGCTGGAGGTCCTTGGCGATCGTGGTGATCAGGCGCAGCGAGTCGGCGCTGTCGTAGATCGTGAAGGAGCTCTTCAGCCCGGCCGCGGCGGCGTCGCGGCGCAGGATGCGCACGCAGGCGCTGTGGAAGGTGGAGACCCACATGGAGCGGGCGGCGGGGCCGATCAGCTCCTCGACGCGCTCGCGCATCTCGGCGGCGGCCTTGTTGGTGAAGGTGATCGCGAGGATCTCGCCGGGCAGCGCCTCGCCGGCGCGCAGCAGGTGGGCGATGCGGCGGGTGAGCACGCGGGTCTTGCCGGAGCCGGCGCCGGCGACGATCAGCAGCGGGCTGCCCCGGTGCTCGACCGCCTCGCGCTGGGCGGGGTTCAGCCCGTCGACGAGCTCGGCGAGGGCGGGTGAGTCCGCCGGGACCCGCCGACGGGACGGCGCCGGGCCGGCGACGGGCGCGGGCTCCTCACGCGGCGGCTCGTCCTCGTAGGGCGGCTCCTCCTCGTACGGGGGCTCCTCGTGCTCGGGCGGCGGCTCACGGTCGAGCAGGTCCGGGGCCTCCTCCTCGTGGCGCGGCTCGCCGCCGTCGGTGCGTCCGTCGGCGCGCGCGTCGTCGTCGGCCGCGGCCCGGGAGGGCGAGGTCGAGGGCGTCACCTGCACGCCGTCCAGGCGGCGGAAGGCGTCGGGCAGCGAGAGGTCGTCGAAGAGTGAGCTCATGAGGCCTCCAGGATAGGCGCGGGGCCCGACAGCGGGTGCGCTGCCGGGCCCCGTGGGGACGGAGGGTCGCGGTGGAGGGGAGGTGGGCTCCCGTCGCCGCGCGCTCCGCCCGCGGCTCCGTCGCTCCGCGGGAGGCTCCCCGCGGGGAGCGGATCAGACGAAGACCGCCACGACGATGTTCACGATGATCGCGGTGGGGATGCCGAACCAGACGGCCGAGGGGGTCTCGGTCTGCTTCCTGTTCGCGATGTAGGCGAGGACGGTGGCGACGATCGCCAGGAGCAGCTTGATGCCGAGCTTCATGTGGTTCGGGTCGCCGCCGATGGAGACGAGGGCGGCCAGGACGATGCCGAACACGAGCGCGCCCGCGGTGGCATGGGCCATCCCCTTGTTCGGGACGCGGGTGCGGGCGGAGGCGACCCAGGTGCCGAGCGCCACGGCCCAGCAGATCATGTGCAGCACGACGAAGAGCGAGATCAGAAAGGACATGACACCATGTTAGATCCCGGGCCTGGGAACTCCAGGGGCACAGCGTGCGAGAATCACCGCATGTCAGAGGCACCTCCCGGCCCCCAGGACGCCGCACCGGAGCCCCCCGAGAGCGCAGAGCCGGCGCGGAGCACGGAGCGAACCTCGCGGGCGGGCCACAGCCCGGAGCGGCTCGCGCTGCTCACCGAGGACCTCGGCGCCGCCCCGCCGGAGCGGCCCGGCGCCGGGCGCCTGCTCGCCGCGGCAGCCTCGGGTCTGCTGGTGATCGCCCTGCTGGTCTGGGGCCTGCCGTGGGCGACCGGCGCGAGCTGGAGCGAGATCGTCGCGAGCCTGGGTGCGCTGCCGTGGTGGTCGGTGCCCGCGATGATCGTGCTCGGCGCGGGGGCGCTGCTGCTGGAGGCGATGACGGTCCGCGCCGCGGTGCCCGGCTCCCGCCCCTCCCCCGTGCTGCAGGGCCATGCCGCCTCCCAGGGCGCCGCGCTCGCCCTGCCGGGCGGGTCCGTGCTGGGCCTGGGACTGCTGGCCTGGGTCCTGCGTCGCAGCGGGATCGCCCTGCCCGTGGTGCTCACCGGCATCCTCGCCGCCTCGCTGGTCGAGATGGCGATCACCTCGGTGCTGGTGCCGCTGCTGGGCGCCGGCTCCTACCTGCTCGGCTCCGCCCTCACCCCGGCCGGCACGCTCGCCTCGGGCTGGCTGTGGGCGGCCGCCGTCGCCGCGGCCGGCGCCGTGATCGCCCTCGTCCTCAGCGCGGTGCTGCTGCGCCGCGGCGTGCTCACGGCGCTGCTCGCGCAGGCCGACGGGATGCTCCCCGCCGGGGCGTCGGCGGAGATCCTCCATCAGCGGGAGGCGCTGGTGGGGATGCTGCGGCGTCGGCTCCCCGCCCTCGCGCTGCCCACGCTCGCGGCGCGGACGCTCCAGCTCGCCGCCCTGTGGCTCGCGATCGAGTCGGTCGGCGCCGAGGTGCCCGCCCTGTTCGTCCTCGCCGTCTTCGCGCTGGGGAGGGTGCTCGCGCTGGTGCCGCTGACGCCGGGCGGCGCGGGGATCTCCGAGACGGTCAGCGGGGCGGCGCTGGTCGGCCTCGGGGTGGGCTCGGCCGACGCCGCCGCGGCGATGCTCCTGCTGCTGGTCGCGATGCTGGTGGTGCCGCTGCTGGCAGGGGCGGTCGCGGTGCCCGCGGCGCTCACGCGGACCCCTGCGCGGCGCTGACGCGTCCCACGGCGGCCGCGCGGGCGTCGTGCCAGCACCGACCGGGTCCAGGACCGGCCCGCGCCGCGGCTCAGCCCTCGTCGTCCTCGTCGAAGTCGGGGGTCTCGATGCCGAGGGCGGAGGAGGGATGCGCGAGGAACCCCTCCTGGACGCTCGGCTGCAGCGGGAAGCCGCCGATGCTCGCCCCGTGCTCGGTGCCGACGAAGGCGGGCTCGGCGGCGACGACAGCGGCGACCTCGTGCACGTGACGGCTCGCCTCCCTGCCGCGTCCCAGGAAGCCGGCGCCGGTGTAGCCGCCCATGCGGCGGCCGCTGAGCCGCTCCGCCCGGACCGCCTCCTGATCGAGTTGCCTCGCGGCCGCGCGCAGGCCCGTGGCCAGGCGTCCCAGCTCCGGATGCTCCTCGCGGATCCAGCGCTCGTGGACCCGCTCCCCGATCTCGCGGACCCCGGGCTCCTCTGCGCGACCGGCCTCGGCCAGCGTGTTCGCCAGGCGCAGGCGCAGGAGGGTGAGCCGATCCGCTCCACGGCGCTGGGCATCGGCGAGGGCTCTGAGGCCATGGGTGTCCGCGGTCATCGCGCTACTCCTTGTCACGAGGTCTCGGGGGTCACGAGGCCCCGGTCTCGGAGGCGTCGGGTCCCGCGGTGCGGCCTGTCCCGGTCATCGTAGGCGCTGCGAGCAGATCCGTGGCCAGCCAGTCGTCGAGGATCTCGATCGCCGTCGCCCGCACCGGCGGATCGGAGAGGAAGACGTCGTGACGCGCCCCGGTGACGGGCACGACCCGCACCCGGGGGCCGAGCCGTCGCGCGGCCGCGGCGAGGGAGCGCACGTCCAGGACGGTGTCCGCGTGGAGGGGGCGCTCGCCCCGCCTCGAGGTGATCGCGGTGCGGTCGGAGTGCATGACCAGCGCCGGTGCGGCGAGCGGGCCGGCGGCGGCCAGGCGCCGGTGCCCGTCGAGCATCGCCTTGAGGGTGCTGGCGGGGAAGCGGTGGCCCCCGGGAGGCTTCAGCTCGAGGTCGTAGTCGTAGTCCCCGCCCAGGTCACGATGGGTGGCGCGGGCGTAGGCGTCGTCACCGACGGGAAGGATGGGCCTGCTCCTCAGCCGGCGGGCCAGCAGGTGCACCGGGCGCTCGAGCAGCCTCCGCGTGCCCGGTCCGAGGTGCATCTCGAGCCACGGCGAGTTCAGGGCGAGGCCCCGGACCACGCCCGGATGGCGCAGCGCGTAGAGCGTCGCGACGAGTCCTCCCGCGGAGTGAGCGAGGATCACCGGGGGCGTGCTGCGGCCGATGCGGCGCAGCGAGGCGCCGATCTCCTCGTCGTATCGGCTGAGGTGGTCGATCTCGGTGGGCGTCTGACCGGGCAGGATGCTGCGGCCGTACTTGCGCAGGTCCAGGCCCCAGACGTCGTGGCCGCGGGTGCCGAGGTGGTCCATCAGGTCCCGGTCGAAGACATAGTCCGACCAGCCGTGCATGAGCAGCACGGGCGGGGTCCGATCGGCGCGGGGAGCGTCGCCCGGGACGGGCTCGCGATGGATGAGGCTCGCCCGCAGCGGTCCCTCGTCGTCGCTGCCGAGGTCGATCCGGTGGAGCGTGTAGCCCGCTCCGAGCACCGGGTCGGTGCTCACACGTCCTTGGAGCTCTCCCGCAGCAGCTCGACGACCTCGCCGCGGCGGTAGCGGCGGTGACCGCCGAGGGTGCGCATGTAGGTGAGCTTGCCCGCCTGGGCCCAGCGCGTGACGGTCTTGGGGTCGACATGGAACATGCTCGCGACCTCCGCGGGCGTCATCAGCTCAGCGGCGTCGTCCCCGTCGGGCACTCCACCGGGGTGCTGATCCGTGGAAGCGTTCATCGAGGAGGAGACCTTTCACTGGGGGAGACGGCTCGAGACGGGACGGGGGTCCCCACTGCACTCGAGTACCGACACAAGACTACCCGGTAAGGTGTGTGAGCCGGTAAAAGGCGGGCCGCGAAACGCCCAATTCCTTCGCCGGGCAGTGCTCCGCCCGTCACACCGGGCGCCGCGGAAGGGACGTCGGGCACGTCCGGAGGGTCGCGGTTCGCCGTCGGCCGGAGCGACCATGTACTCTGGGCATCCGAAACTAATGCCATCCTCCGGGTCGTCGAGCACACCCGGCACCCGACGCACAGGGGGTCAGATCCATGGGTCGCGGCCGACAGAAAGCCAAGCACACCAAGGTGGCACGGGACCTCAAGTACTACAGCCCGCCGACGGATCTCTCGGCGCTGCAGCGGGAGCTGCAGTCTCAGCGGAGCGAGACCTCCTCCGCCGACGGAGACGACTGGGGCGAGGACGCCGAGGACTGGGCCGACGAGGACGCCCCGTCCGCACATCGCCGCTGAGCGGCGCGCGGCAGGCTCCGCGGAGCACCGTGACACAGCAGGAGGGCCGACCCGATGGGTCGGCCCTCCTGCTGTGTGCGGGGTGGCCGCTCAGGCCCAGCCGGGGTGCTGGCCGGCGAGCATGACCGCGCCGCCCTCGACGCCCTTGGCGCCGGCGACGACGTGCTCGAGCGCATGGCCGGGCTCGGGCAGGGACTCCTCGGCCACGACCTCGCCGATCGCGCGGGCACCGAGACCGCGTTCGGCGAGCACGGCCAGGACCTGGTCGGCCTGCTCCTGCGCGACCAGGGCGACCATGCCGATGCCCATGTTCAGCGTGCCCTCGAGGTCGAGCTGCGGGACGGAGCCCCACCCGGCGACGCGGGAGAACACGGGGGCCGGCTCCCAGAGGGCGCGGTCCACGCGGGCCGCGAGGCCGTGCGGCATGACCCGGGCGAGATTCGCGGCGAGCCCGCCGCCGGTGACATGGCTGAGGGCGTGGACGGCACCGGCGGTGCGGGCATCGCGCAGCACGGCCAGGAGGTCCGCGGTGTAGATGCGGGTGGGCTCCAGGAGCTCCTCCCCCAGGGTGCGGCCGAAGTCCTCGACGCGCTGCTCGAGGGAGAGCCCGGCGGCGGAGACCACGGCGCGGACCAGGGAGTACCCGTTGGAGTGCAGGCCGGAGGCGTCCATGCCGATCACGACGTCGCCCTGGCGCACCCGGTCGGGGCCCAGCAGGTCGTCGGCCTCGACCACGCCGACCGCGGCGCCCGCGACGTCGTAGTCCTCGGGGGACATCAGGCCCGGGTGCTCGGCGGTCTCGCCGCCGACGAGGGCGCAGCCCGCGAGGCGGCATCCCTCGGCGATGCCGCGCACGATGTCGGCGATCCGCTCGGGCACCACCGCGCCGCAGGCGATGTAGTCGGTCATCGCCAGCGGTGCGGCGCCGACCACGACGATGTCGTCGACGACCATGCCGACCAGGTCCTGGCCGATCGTGTCGTGCACGTCGAGGGCGCGCGCGATCGCGATCTTCGTGCCGACGCCGTCGGTCGAGGAGGCGAGCAGCGGGCGGCGGTAGTCCTTCAGCGCGGAGACGTCGACCAGCCCGGCGAAGGCGCCGATCCCGCCGAGGACGTCGGGGCCGTGCGTCGCCGCGACGGCCTCCTTCATCAGCTCGACGGCACGGTCGCCCGCAGCGGTGTCGACACCGGCGGAGGCGTAGGTGATCGCATCGCCCGAGGCGGGGCGGGGGCTGGTGTTCATGCGTCCTTCCCGACGGCGGCCGGCTCGCCGGGGCGAGCCTGGAGGATGCCCTGTGCCCGGGCGACGGGCTCCGGCAGGGCGACCGGGTACTTCCCGGAGAAGCAGGCGGTGCACAGCCGCTCCTCGGGCTGGCCGGTGGCGGCGATCATCCCCTCCTCGGAGATGAACCCGAGGGAGTCCGCGCCGAGCGAGCGGGCGATCTCCTCGATGCCCAGGCCGTTGGCGATGAGCTCGGCCCGGGAGGCGAAGTCGATGCCGTAGAAGCAGGGCCAGCGCACCGGCGGCGAGGAGATCCGCACATGGACCTCGGCGGCGCCGGCCTCGCGCAGCATCCGCACCACGGCGCGCTGGGTGTTGCCGCGCACGATGGAGTCGTCGATGACCACGAGCCGCTTGCCCTGGATCACCTCGCGCAGCGGGTTGAGCTTCAGGCGGATGCCGAGCTGGCGGATGGTCTGGGAGGGCTGGATGAAGGTGCGGCCCACGTAGGCGTTCTTGACCATGCCCTGCCCGTAGGGGATCCCGGACTCCTGGGCGTAGCCGATCGCGGCGGGGGTCCCGGACTCGGGGGTGGGGATGACCAGATCGGCCTCGACGGGGTGCTCGCGGGCGAGCTGGCGGCCCATCTCGGCGCGGGACTCGTTCACGCTGCGCCCGGCGATTCGGGTGTCGGGACGGGCGAGGTAGACGTACTCGAACACGCAGCCCTTGGGCTCGGCGGGGACGACCTGCTCGCTGTGCAGGCCCTGCTCGTCGACGATCACCATCTCGCCGGGGGCGACCTCGCGCACGAAGCTCGCGCCGCAGATGTCCAGCGCCGCGGTCTCCGAGGCGATGACCCAGCCGCGCTCGAGCCGGCCCAGTACCAGCGGGCGGATGCCCTGCGGGTCCCGCGCCGCGTACAGCGCGGTCTCGTCCATGAGGGTGAAGCAGTAGGCGCCGCGCAGGCGCGGCATGACGTCGCGCAGCGAGTCGGCGAGGGAGCCCTCGGAGTTCAGCAGCGCGGTGACCAGGGCGGTGTCGGTGGTGTTGCCACGGGCGAGCTCGCCGGTGCGGGGCGTGCCCCGCCGCTCGTGGATCAGCTCGAGCAGCTCCTCGGTGTTGACGAGGTTGCCGTTGTGGGCGAGCGCCACGGTGCCCTCGTGCCGGGGGCCGAGGGTGGGCTGGGCGTTGGACCAGACGGAGCCGCCGGTGGTCGCGTAGCGGGTGTGCCCGATCGCGATGTGCCCCTGGAGGGTGCCGAGGGAGGCCTCGTCGAAGACCTGGGAGACCAGTCCCATGTCCTTGTAGACCAGGATCTGCGAACCGTCGGAGGTCGCGATGCCCGCGGACTCCTGGCCGCGGTGCTGCAGCGCGTACAGCCCGTAGTAGGTCAGCTTCGAGACCTCCTCGCCGGGGGCGAAGACTCCGAAGACCCCGCAGGCGTCCTGCGGGCCCTTCTCCCCGGGGAGCAGGTCATGGGAGAGTTTTCCGTCGCCGCGTGCCACCGGTCCATGATGCCACAGCGAGCATCTGCCGCCGCCGTGCGGTCCGTCTCGCGGGCAGCTCGCCAGCGCTCAGCCGCGGCGGCGGTCCTCGCGACGGTGGCGGCGCGCGTCGACGAACGAGGCGATCGCGGCGAGCGGGAGCCCGATCACGACCATGGCCAGCAGCACGAAGTTCACGACACCGCGGAGGTCGCCGAAGCCGAACAGCGGCACGCTCAGCAGGGCCAGGACCCCGGGCACCAGGAAGGACAGCAGGACCCAGAACCCGAGAGCGGGGGCGCGCCGGCGGCGGACGTAGAGCGCGGTGCGCGGACTCCCGGCCTCCCCGGCTCCGTCCGCTGTCCCGTCCGCCTCGGCCGGCGTCCCGTCGGCCCCCGTCGTCGCGACCGACGTCTCGTCCTCGGCCCGTGCGCGGCTCGTCGCCGAGGCGTCGGCGTCGGTCAGGTCAGCGTCGGGGGTCGCGTCGACGGCATCCTCCGTGGCGTCCGTGCGGCCCGTCAGGTGCTCGCGATCCTCGTCCTCGGGACGGGTCTGGGGGTTCTCGGTGGTGTTCACGGTGTTCACAGCTCTCCTGCGGCATCGACCGCCGCGGCGACGATCGCCGGGTCGGTCAGGGTCTCGGGGGCGTCGGGCTCGACGGGCGCACCGGGCCGCCGACGGGCGGAGAGGTGCACGGAGCCGACGCCGGAGCGACGGACGAGGTCCACGACGTCGGCGGGGCGGACCCCTCCCCCGGCGCAGATCTCGACGAGGTCCTCGGCGGCGTCGACCATCGCGGAGAGGTCGTCGGCGCCGTCGAGGGCCCGAGCCTGCCCTCCCGAGCTGAGAACTCGGTGGATCCCGAGGCCGATCGCGGCCTGGACGGCGGCGACGCGGGCCTCGCGCGAGGGCATCGCGTCGACGGCGCGGTGCAGGGTGAGGGTCAGTCCCCGGCCGGCGCGCTGGGCGGCGAGGAGGGCGCTGTCGCGCACGGCCTCGAGGGCGGGGAGGTCGAGCTCGCCGGCCTCGGTGAGCACCCCGAGCACGACGCCTGCGGCGCCGGCGTCGACGACGGCGGCCGCCTGGTCCACCATCCGCTCGATCGCGTCGGCGTCGGCCGCGAACTCGGCCGGCCTGCCGAGGAAGTCCGCGCTGCTCGCGCGGGGGCGGATCAGCACGTGGACGTCGAGGTGGGGCTTCGCGTCCCGGGCGGCGACCAGCTCGCGGGCGCGGCGCACGGCCTGCTCGACGAGCTCGGGCGCGGGGGTGGTGCCGCCGAGGTCGAGGTCCTGGCACAGCTCGATCCGGTCGGCGCCGGCGAGCGCGGCGACCTCGAGGCCGGCGAGGTCCTCCACGGCGATCTCGACGGCGGGGCTCATCGCGTCCCCTCGGCGGTCGGCTCGCCACGGTCCGGGGCCGACCCGTCGACGTCCGGCGCCTCGCCGTCGGCGGGCCGCGCGCCGGTGCCGCGTGCGGTGCGGACCGTGCGTCGCGGGCCGGGCAGGGGCAGCAGCTCGGAGAGGTCGCTGCGCTCGCCCGAGGCAGTGACCCGGCCGTCCGCGACAGCGTCCGCCCAGGTCAGGTCGCCGGTGACGAGCGCGAGCCAGGTCGCGGCGTCGGTCTCGACCACGGCGGGCGGGGTGCCGCGGGAGTGGCGGGTGCCTGCGATGGCCTGGACCGCGGCGTAGGGCGGGACCCGCAGCTCCACGGCACCGCCGGGATGCTCCTCGGCGAAGAGCTCCAGGGTGTGCCGCACAGCGGGGGCGAGCACCGCGCGGCGCGCGGCCGCGGGATCCGTCGCCCAGGCCGCGAGCGCGGCGCGGCCGGCCTCGGGGTCGGTACGGCGGGTCACCACGTCAGGCCGTCGTCTCCGGCAGGAGGTCGTGGACGGCGATGGTGTCGGCGCGGTCCGGGCCCACGCCGATGGCGCTGATGCGGCAGCCGGCGAGCTCCTCGAGACGTCGCACGTAGGCCTGCGCGTTCTCGGGCAGCTCCTCGAAGGTGCGCGCCTCGGAGAGGTCCTCGGTCCAGCCGGGCAGGGTCTCGTAGACCGGCACGGCGTGGTGGAACTCGGTCTGGGTCATCGGCATCTCGCGGTGGATCACGCCGTCCACGTCGTAGCCGGTGCAGATCGGGACCTCGTCGATGCCGGTGAGGACGTCGAGCTTGGTGAGCACGATGTCGGTGAAGCCGTTGATGCGCACCGCGTGTCGGATCATCAGCGCGTCGTACCAGCCGCAGCGGCGGGGACGGCCGGTGTTCACACCCACCTCGCCGCCGGTCTTCTGGAGGTACTCGCCCCACTTGTCCTCGAGCTCGGTGGGGAACGGTCCGGCGCCCACTCGGGTGGTGTACGCCTTGACGATCCCGATCACCCGGTCGATGCGGGTGGGGCCCACGCCGGTGCCCGTCACGGCGCCGCCCGCGGTGGGGTTGGAGCTGGTGACGAAGGGGTAGGTGCCGTGGTCGACGTCGAGGAAGGTGGCCTGGCCGCCCTCCATCAGCACGACCTCACCGCGGTCCAGCGCATCGCCCAGCAGCAGCGTGGTGTCCACGACCATGGGGCGCAGGCGCTCCGCGTAGGAGAGCAGGCCCTCGACGATCTCGTCGACCTCGACGGCGCGGCGGTTGTAGAGCTTGACCAGCAGCTCGTTCTTCTGACGCAGCGCGCCCTCGACCTTCTGGCGCAGGATCGAGGCGTCGTAGAGATCCTGCACACGGATGCCGAGACGGCCCACCTTGTCGATGTAGGCGGGGCCGATGCCGCGCCCGGTGGTGCCGATCGCGCGCTTGCCGAGGAAGCGCTCGGTGACCTTGTCGAGGGTCTGGTGATAGGGCGCGACGATGTGGGCGTTGGCGCTGATGCGCAGACGGGTGGTGTCCACGCCGCGCGACTCGAGCATCCCGATCTCCTCGAACAGCGCCTCGAGGTTCACCACGACGCCGTTGCCGATCACGGGCGTGACCTGCGGCGAGAGGATGCCGGCGGGGAGGAGCTTGAGCTCGAACTTCTCGCCGTCGACGACCACGGTGTGGCCGGCGTTGTTGCCCCCGTTGGGCTTGACGACGTAGTCGACGCGCTCTCCGAGCAGGTCGGTGGCCTTGCCCTTCCCCTCGTCACCCCACTGGGCTCCGACGATCACGACGGCGGGCATGGCGACTCCTGGGAACGATGTCGGGATTTCTGCACAGGTGACCGCGTGCGGTGCACAGGGCCGCGTGGATCCTACCAAGCGCCGTCCGGGAGCACGTCCGAGGGGTGACGGCTGCCGCTGCATCCGGTGGCGCTCAGCCAGCATCCGACCCCGCATGCGACGACGGCTGCGCACTGGGCACCACTGGTTGCACACGCACCGCCCGCGCTGTCCGGGCCGGCTCCGATCCTGCCAGGCCAGCGCAGGTCCAGCCGGTCCGGCCGGGCTCGCGCAGGCCCGGGCCGGGAGCCGGCTCAGTCCAGCAGGGTCGGGTCGGCCTCGCGCAGGAAGTCGGTGATGCGGTCGGCCTCGGACTGGTCGCCGAGGCGGCGGGAGACCTCTCCCAGCAGCGCGAGCGCCCGCAGCACGCCACGGTTCGGGGCGTGGGAGGCGGGGATCGGGCCCTGGCCGCGCCAGCCGTTGCGGCGCAGCGCGTCGAGGCCCCGGTGGTAGCCGGTGCGGGCGCAGGCGTAGGCGGTGATCTCGTCACCGTCGCTCAGCGCGTCCTCGGCGAGGGTGGCCCAGGCCAGAGGGGAGTCCAGATGCCGGGCGACGACCTCGCGCGGCTCGCCCTCGACGAGCTCCTCGGCGACCTGGACGTCGACGAAGTCGTCGGGGAGTCGGGTCTCGGGGATGCCCAGGAGATTCCCGCTGGTGAGGTTATCGGTACGATCAGCCATGCAAGCATCGTAGGCGCAGCCGCCCGATGACCACAGAACAGAGTGAATCGCCCATGTCACACACGCAGGACGGCTCCGAGCTGCTCACCGGGCCCGGAGCCGGTGGGCTGCTCCGCTCGGCCGTCGGCAACTCGGGCGGGGTGCTGCACAGCTGGCAGCTCGACCACGTCGACCACCGCCCCGGCCGCAGCACCAAGGCCCTGTACCGCACCCAGGTCTCCTGGCCCGAGCTGGACGGCCCCCAGGCCCCGGCCCGGGAGGAGCTGTTCGGCGCGAGCGCCCACATCGGGGAGCGCGAGAAGAACCTCTACGTCGCCGAGCAGACCCTGGTGATGACCGACGGGGACATCAACGTGCGCGTATGGCGCTACCCCCATGACCCCTGGCTGCCGATGCTCCCGCAGGTCTGCTATCCAGACATCGTCGGCCGCACCCTGCACGACCTGGGCGTCTCCCTCAGTCCGGACCCGTCCGAGCCGATCGCGATCGACGTCGTCTCCTACCGTCCCGGCCGGCGCGCCGTGCTGCGCGCCTCCCAGGGCGATGCGGCCGTGTACCTCAAGGTCATGCAGCCGCACCGCAGCGGCGAGATCGTGGAGCGCCATCAGCGCCTGCTCTCCGCCGGGGTGCCGGTGCCCGAGGTCATCGCGCACCATCAGGGTCTCGTCGTGCTCGCGGAGCTGCCGGGCCGGCCGCTCGCCCGCGCGGTGATCGACGAGGGCGTGGACTCCTGCCGCGCCGAGGACCTGGTCGCGCTGCTGGACCGCCTGCCCGCCTCCATGTACGGCCTGTCGCTGCGGCCGCCGTGGACCGACTCGGTCGAGTTCTACGCGGGGATCGTCGCCTCCGCCGTGCCCGCTCTCGGGCCGCGCCTGGACGCTCTGGTGCGGGAGATCCGCGAGGGCCTGGCCGCGATCGAGCAGCGGATCGACATGCGACCGCACGACGTCGTCCACGGCGACTTCTACGAGGCGCAGGTGTTCGTCCAGGACGGCAGGGTCGTGGGCCTGCTCGACATCGACACCGTCGGCCCGGGTCGCCGCGCCGACGACCTCGCCTGCCTGCTCGCCCATCTCAGCGTCCTGGCCGACTACGGCAACGCCGGGCGCATCGACCGCGGCATGCAGCAGCGGGTCGAGGACGCGATCCGCACCTGGCACGAGACCTTCCAGGAGCGGGTCGATCCGGTGGAGCTCGCGCTGCGCTCCGCAGGGGTCGTGCTCTCGCTCGCGACCGGGCCGCACCGTCAGCAGGAGGCGGCCTGGGAGGCCGCGACCGAGGCGATCGTGCGCGTGGCCGAGGAGTGGGTCGCCGCGGCACGGCACGCAGAGCGGCAGCGGATCGACCGGGCCGCGGCGGCGCAGTCCGCGACGCCCGCCCCCGGCCAGCCCGCCGCGCAGCAGGCTGGTCCGGCCGCAGGGGCGCAGCACGCCGCGCAGTCCCATCCGACGCAGGGGCCGACGGGCGTGCGGCAGGCCCCCGCCCAGGGCGTGCACGTGCCGAGCGGTCCCGGGATCGCTCCCCCGTCGGGCTCCTCGGCGGTGCACCAGTCCGCTCCGCCGCAGCGCTCGGCGCCCTCGCAGTCGGCGCCCCACCAGTCGGCCCAGCACCCGTCGGCCCAGCACGTTTCGGCCCCGCAGCACTCGGCACAGCAGCACTCGGCGCCGGCGCACCACTCGGCACCGGCTCAGCAGTCGGCGCCCCCGCAGCAGTCGGCACCGGCTCAGCAGTCGGCGCCCCCGCAGCAGTCGGCCGCGCCGCAGTACGTCGCCCCGCCGCAGCAGCACGGCGCCCCTGACCGCTCCGCGCCGCCGCAGCAGTTCGCCGCACCGGTCCAGCAGTCGGCACCGACGCAGCCGGTTCCCCCTCAGGCGGCGCCGCAGCAGTCCGCTCCCCCGACGGACCGCCCGTCCGAGCCGGTCGACCAGCACCCCGAGGACGACTCCCCCACCCAGGAGCGGAGGATCTCCTCGATCCCTCCCTGCTGACCCCGCGCCGACGGAGCCCGCACCTGTGCCACGATCGAGGGCATGCGTGCAGTGCTCCAGAGAGTCGACGGTGCCCGGGTCGAGGTCGAGGGCGAGGTGGTCGGAGAGATCACCGGCGAGGGCCTCGTCGCGCTCGTCGGCGTCACCCATGAGGACGGCCCCGAGCAGGTCGCCACGATCGCCCGGAAGATCGCCGAGCTGCGGATCCTGGACGGCGAGCGCTCGGTCCAGGACACGGGCGCGCAGGTGCTCGTGATCTCGCAGTTCACCCTCTACGCCGACGTGCGCAAGGGGCGCCGTCCGTCCTGGAACGGCGCCGCCCCGGCCCCGGTCGCCGAGCCGCTCGTGCAGCAGGTGGTCGACGCGCTGCGTGAGCGCGGGATCACGGTCGCGACGGGCCGCTTCGGCGCCCACATGCGGGTGGGGCTGACGAACGACGGGCCGGTGACGATCCTGCTCGAGGCCTGAGCACCCGGAGCCTCGGCTGGAGGATCAGCCGCGCAGCATCCGGTGGAGCTCGGGGACCGTCGCGGCGTAGGGCAGGTCGGCGGCGCGCTCGGCGTCCCCGCCGTAGCCCCAGCCAACCAGCACCGCGTCGAGGCCGTGCACGGCGGCACCTTCCGCGTCGTGCAGCCGGTCCCCCACCATCACGGCCCCGTCGGCCGCGGAGACGCCGAGCCGCTCGAGGACGCTGGCGATCACCTGCGCCTTGTGGGTGCGGCCCGCGGCGAGATCGGTGCCGCCGATCAGGTCGAGGTCCGCGGTGAGGCCCTGGTGCTCCAGCACCCTGCGCGCGGTGGTCTCGGGCTTGTTGGTCGCGATCGCGACGGTGCGGCCGTCGGCCCGCAGCCCGGAGATGAGGTCCGCCATCCCGGCGTAGGGGACGCTGAACGTGTATCCCTCGGCGAGGTAGTGGTCGGTGTAGGCCAGGCGCAGCGCCTCGGCCCGCTCGGCGTCCAGCCCCAGCTCGGAGCGGAAGGAGTCCACCAGCGGCGGCCCGATGAAGGACTGCAGGCGCTCCGCACCGGGATGCTCCTCGCCGCAGGCGGCGAAGGCGTGCTCGAGGGCGGCGAGGATGCCGGGCGCCGACTCGACGACGGTGCCGTCCAGGTCCAGCAGCACGACGGGCACGGAGGTGAGATCACGGGAGGTCACTGCGGTCATGGCCCGACCATATCCAGGTGGCCGGTCATCGGCCTCGATGGCCCGAGGCGCGGGCACCGGGCCGATGGCGAGCCGCGGCCCGGCCGGCACCCGCGCCGCCGAGCGCCCGTCGGCCGCGTCGGGATTCGACCCCGCCCGTGGCCACCGATGGCCACCGAATGCACGGCCGGCCTCGGCCCGCGTAGGCTGGGCCCATGACCTACACACTCGTGCTGCTCCGCCACGGCGAGAGCGACTGGAACGCGAAGAACCTGTTCACCGGCTGGGTGGACGTCCCCCTCACCGAGAAGGGACGCCAGGAGGCCACGGAGGGCGGCGACCTCATGAAGGAGGCCGGCATCCTCCCCGATGTCGTGCACACCTCGCTGCAGCGCCGCGCCATCATGACCGCGAACCTCTCCCTGGATGCGGCCGACCGCCACTGGATCCCCGTCAAGCGCGACTGGCGCCTGAACGAGCGCCACTACGGCGCGCTGCAGGGCATGAACAAGTCGGAGATCCGCGAGAAGTACGGCGAGGAGAAGTTCATGGCCTGGCGCCGCTCCTACGACACGCCGCCGCCCGAGATCGAGTTCGGCACCGAGTTCTCCCAGGACCAGGACCCGCAGTACGCCGACCTCGGCGATCAGCTGCCGAAGTCCGAGTGCCTCAAGGACGTCGTCGAGCGCTTCCTCCCCTACTGGGAGGAGGGCATCAAGCCCGATCTCGTCGAGGGGAAGACGGTGCTGATCGCCGCCCACGGCAACTCGCTGCGCGCGCTGGTGAAGTACCTCGACGGCATCTCCGACGAGGAGATCTCCGGCCTGAACATCCCCACCGGCCAGCCGCTGGTCTACGAGCTCGACGAGGACTTCCAGCCCGTCGAGAAGGGCGGCCGGTACCTCGACCCGGTCGCCGCGAAGGCCGCCGCCGAGGCCGTCGCCAACCAGGGCAAGAAGTGATCTGACCTCGCCCCGCGAGAACGGCGCCCCTCACCTCCGGGTGAGGGGCGCCGTTCTGCTCCCGGTCATGGTGGACCGGCTCGAGCCAAGCCGTTGACCTGGAGCTTCCTTCCGGCACGGTCTGTCAATGGGCAGTTCTCCCCTTCCCTCGCACCATCCGCCGTGCATAGCGTCGAGGCGCCGGGGCCTCCGGCAGCAGTGCACCCGATACCAAGGACGAGGTACTCCTCATGACGACCATCGCAGCCGACCGCAGGACGTTCCTGAAGACCCTGGGGGTGACCGCCGCGGCGGGCCTCGCCACCCTCGCCGTCGCCCCGCGCGCCTCCGCGGCGCAGACCGTGCTGCCCACCACCTACCAGCAGCAGCCGAACTTCTTCTACTGCGGGCCCACCGCCGTCGCGATCGCGCTCAGCGCGAAGGTGCAGCCTCCGAGCCTGGACACCCTCGCCGCCGAGCTCGCCACGACGGACAACGGCACGAACTTCGGCGCCGTCTCCCCCGTGCTCACCGCCCGGCTTCCCGGGGCGACCTATCGCGACCAGTGGATGGAGGGCACCTCCGCCTCGCAGGCCGATGCGGATCTGCTGTGGGAGCGGGCCACCACCAATGTCGACGACGGCTTCGCGACCGTGTGCAACTGGTGGGTCGTGGCCGGGGAGTACCCGAACTGGGGCGGGAACACCGGGGACATCTTTCACTTCGTGACGATCGACGGGTACGACGCCGCGAACCGCACGCTGCGGATCGCGGATCCTGCCGGGTCCACCCTCTCCGCCTCCCTGCCCAGCCATCACTGGCTGAGCGTGGAGCAGGTCGCGACCTACTGCGCGGGCCGCGGCTACTTCTGGTGAGCAGCGCCCGCCGCTGAGGCGCGGGATCGATGACGTCCGACGGTCCCGCTCAGCGGCGCTTGCGGGTCCCGAACAGGGAGCGGCTGATCTCGCGGCCGAGCACCGTCCCGGCGGACCGGAGGAAGGACTTCACGGCAGGGTTGCCCATCAGCCCCTCGGCCTTCTTCGCGGGCTTCTTCGCGGCGGGCTTCGCCTCGGGGTCCGCGCCCTTCGCGTCGCCCTTCCCCGCGGCCTCCTTCTCCGCGGCCGCGGCGTCCTCGGCCTCGGCGTCGGCCGCGGCGCGCTTCTGGAGGATCTCGTAGGCGGACTCGTTGTCCACCGCCTCGCCGTAGTCCTTCATCAGCGGCGAGGCCGCGGCGGACTCCTTGATGACCTGCTCGCCGGCGGGCTCCATCGAGCTCTCCGGGGCGCGCACCGCAGTGATCGCGACGGGCGTCGGGGCGCCGTCCTCGCTCATCACGGTCACGATCGCCTCACCGGTGCCGAGCGCAGGGATGACCTCCTCGAGGTCGTGCTCGGAGGTGGGGAAGGTCTTCGCGGTGGCCCTGAGCGCCTTCGCGTCGTCCGGGGTGAAGGCGCGCAGCGCGTGCTGGACCCGGTTGCCGAGCTGGGCGAGGACGTCGCCGGGGATGTCCTTCGGGGTCTGGGTGACGAAGAAGATGCCCACGCCCTTGGAGCGGATCAGGCGCACGGTCTGGACCACCTGGTCCAGGAAGGCCTTGGAGGCGTCCTTGAACAGCAGGTGCGCCTCGTCGAAGAAGAACACCAGCTTGGGCACCTCGGCATCGCCCACCTCGGGCAGCTCCTGGTACAGCTCGGCCAGCATCCACATCATGAAGGTGGAGAACAGCGCCGGGCGGGAGGCGACCCCGGGCAGCTCGAGGCAGGAGATCATGCCCGCGCCGTCCTTCGTGCGCAGCAGCTGCTGGGTGTCGAAGGCGGGCTCGCCGAAGAAGACGTCCGCGCCGGAGGCCTCGAAGGCGGTGAGGCTGCGCAGGATCACGCCCGCGGTCGCGCTCGAGATCCCGCCGATGCCCTTGAGCTCGTCCTTGCCCTCGTCGGAGGTGAGGAACTGGATCAGCGCGCGCAGGTCCTTGAGGTCCAGCAGCGCCAGGCCCTGGGAGTCCGCGTAGTGGAAGATCAGCCCGAGCGAGGACTCCTGGGTGGGGTTCAGCTCGAGCACCTTCGCCATCAGCACCGGCCCGAAGTCGCTGACGGTGGTGCGGATCGGGACGCCCTCGCCCTGCCCGCCGAGGGTGAAGAACTCCGTGGGCGCCGCGCGGGAGACCCACTCCTGACCGCGGGCCGCGGCGCGCGCGGTGAGCTTGTCGGAGGCGGTCCCGGGAACGGCGATGCCGGAGAGGTCGCCCTTCATGTCGGCGACGAACACGGCGGCGCCGGCGTGGGCGGCCTGCTCGGCGATGACCTGGAGGGTGCGGGTCTTGCCGGTGCCGGTGGCGCCGGCGATCAGGCCGTGGCGGTTCAGCATCGAGACGGCGAGGTTCACCGGCACGCTCGGGTCAGGCTCGTCCCCGTCGAGCATCGCGCCGAGGTGGATGCGCGCGCCCTCGAAGCCGTAGGCGGTGCGGATCGCTTCGGCCTCCTCCGAGCTCGCGGGCGGTGCGGCCGGGGCGTCCTGCGTTTTGGAAGCCGGGGCGTCCTGCGTCTCGGGCGTGGCGGGATCCTGCTGCGGGCTGGTCATCGTGGCCTCCTCGCCGGCGCACCGGCGCGCTCGTGGTCGGGACGCACCGATCGTAGCGGGAGGAGGCGGCTGACCCGTTACCGTGATCACATGAAGCCTCCCCCGCCGGCCGAGATCCGCGCCGAGGACGAGCTCGCCGCCGCGGACGTGCGCGTCATGCTCACCGCCCCCTCCCGCACCGCCCTGCTCGAGAACCTCGGGATCACCGACCAGGACGCCTCGGACCTGCTCCCCCTGCTCGACGCCGCCGCGGCCGACGAGGAGGTGCTCGCCGAGGTGACCGCGACCGCGAACCGTCTGCGCGCCGCCGCCGGGCTCGAGGTGCCCGAGGTCGACCTCGCCGCCGAGAAGGACCGCCACGACGGGCTCCAGCAGCGCCTCGCCCCCGGGGAGGGCCTGGTCGCGATCCTCGCACTGCTGGTCTCCACCTCGACGGTGCGCGCCTGGCACGACGCGCGCGGCCTCACACGAGAGCAGTCCTGGGAAGTGCTCGCCGATCTCGGCCAGCAGATGCGGGTCCACCGCGCGGGCACCGGGCGGCTGGGCCTCCACCAGCTGAACTGGATGAGCATGAACTGGGCGGGGCGGCTGGTGCACCTCGGGCGACTCCAGTTCGACCTGCACCGCCAGCCGGTCGCCCTGCTCGCGGGCACCGGCTCGACGCCGTCGGCCGACGACCCCCGCCGCTGGGTGCTCGGCACCCACATCCCGGCGCGCGGCCCGCTGGACCCGGCGGAGGTCGACGCCTCCTTCGACGCCGCGACCGCGTATTTCGCGGAGCACTACACCGAGCTCGGCGCGGGGCGCGGCGTGGAGGAGCCCGCGTTCGGCCATGAGTTCGTCTGCGACTCGTGGCTGCTGAGCGACCAGCTCGCCGAGATCACGGGAGTGGGCTCGAACCTCGCCCGCTTCGCCGCGCGCTGGGAGATGCTCGAGCACTCCCGGATGGACGACGGAGCGCTCTTCTTCGTGTTCGGCCGACGTCCTCCGGTCGACGTCGCCGCGCTCCCCCGCACCTCGCGCCTCGCGCGAGGGGTTGCAGAGCGCCTCGAGGACGGGCGCGGCTGGACCGGCGGACTCGGCCGCATGCTCCGCTGAGCCCTGCCCACCTCAGCCCGGGCTCGCGCGGCCTCCGGCTCAGATCTCGGTGCCCGACCCGTCGTAGAGAGTGAGCACCTGGTCGAAGGCGCGGACCGGGTCGATGCCGCGCCGCATGGAGATCGCGAACGCGCTGCGGGTCAGGGCGAAGCTCACCTGCACCAGGATCACCGCATGATCGCGGGCGAACTCGCCCTCGAGCGCCTCGGCGAGCTCCTCGACCAGCTCGGTCTGCATCGCCTGGAGGTTTCCGCTGGAGACCAGGTGCAGGCTCGGCTCCTGCTCCATGACCTGCTTCTTCAGCTCGCGCAGACCGCGGTCGACGGGGACGTTCGCAATCGCTTCGCGCATCATCGAGCGCATCGCCTCACGCGCCGGCATGACCAGGAGCTTCTCCCGCAACGAGGCGATCGCCTGTGCACCCTCCCCGCCGTTGATCCCGAGGATCGCGGACTCCTTGGTCACCCAGTGGTTGAAGAAGGTGCGGGTGGAGACCCCGGCACGCTCGGCGATCATCTGCGCCGTCACGGCCGAGAGCCCGTGCTCGACCACCAGCTCGAGGGCGGCGCGGTGCATCGCCATGCGGGTCTGGCGCTTCTTCTGCTCCCGCAGGCCGAGCTCCTCCGAGCCCGCGGGGTCATGGTCATCGGTCGTCTGCGCGGAAGTCACGCCCCCATCCTAGGTCCGACACATCACAAAATCTGCACTCGATGCAATAGTGCAGTCAATGCAACAGTTCTGTAGTGTGTGCGAGTCACAGCCCGACGGGGTGCTGCGGCCGTCTCCCCACCGCTCACTCCCGAGGACCTCATGACTGCATCCACCACCCGGGCACCGCAGCCGGCCGCTGCGGAGCCCGCCGCCTTCACCGGCCTCGACCGCCAGGGCAAGCTCGTCTTCGTCGGGCTCATGCTCGGCATGTTCGTCGCCTCCCTCTCCCAGACCGTCGTCGGCCCCGCGATGCCGCGCATCGTCGCCGAGCTCGGCGGCGTCGAGCACTACAACTGGATCGCGACCGCCGCGATGCTCGTCTCCGCCGTCGCGGTCCCCGTCGTCGGCAAGCTCTCCGACCTCTACGGGCGCCGCTGGTTCTACCTCGGCGGCCTCGCCGTGTTCATGATCGGCTCCGTGCTCGCCGGCCTCGCCCAGGGCTTCTGGTTCCTGGTCTTCGCCCGCGCCGTGCAGGGCCTGGGCATGGGCACCCTGATGCCCCTGAGCCAGACGATCATCGGCGACATCATCCCGCCCCGTCAGCGCGGCAAGTACCAGGGCATCATGGGCGCCGTCTTCGGCGTCACCTCGGTCGCCGGCCCGCTGATCGGCGGTGCGATCACCGACCACCTGGGATGGCGCTGGGCCTTCTTCCTGACCCTCCCGATCGGTGTGGTCGCCTTCGCCTTCATCCTGCGCTTCCTCCACCTGGAGAAGTCCCAGCAGCACGGCAAGGTCGACTTCTGGGGCATCCTCACCCTCACCCCGGGCCTCGTGCTCGCGCTGCTGGCCACCACGTGGGGCGGCGGCGACTACGAGTGGACCTCCCCCGTGATCATCGGGATGTACGCGGTGGCCGCACTCTTCCTCGTCGCCTTCGTGGTGATCGAGACCCGGGTCGAGGAGCCGCTGCTGCCCCTGCACCTGCTGCTGCGCCCGATCGTGGCGCTGTCGGTCGCGGCATCCTTCGCGATCGCGGTGGCGATGTTCGGCGCGATCATCTACATCCCCGTCTACGCGCAGGGCGTCATGGGCGTCTCCGCCACCAACTCCGGCATGATCCTCGTCCCGCAGTCGGTCGCGATGATCCTCACCTCGATCCTGGTGGGCCTGCTCATCTCCCGCACCGGCCGCTACCGCCCGTTCCTGATCCTGGGCGGCGTGGTGATGGTCGCGGGCTACCTGCTGCTGGCGAACCTCTCCTACGGCGACACGCAGTGGCACCTGACCCTCGCGATGATCGTGATCGGCCTGGGGCTCGGCCTGTCGATGCAGGTCTACACGCTGGTCGTGCAGAACGCCGTCTCCCGCCGCGAGCTCGGCACCGCGACCGCCGCGATCCAGTTCTTCCGCAACATCGGCTCGACGGTGGGCACCGCCGTGCTCGGCACCGTGATGACCGCCTCGATGTCCACCGCGATCCCCGAGAAGATCGCGGCCCTGCCGCCCGAGCAGCTCGCCGCGCTGCAGAGCACGGGCGGTGAGGTCGACACCAGCACCCTCGAGAACGCGGTGCTGGACCCCTCCGCCCTGGCGAAGCTGCCCGAGTTCCTCGTGGACCCGGTGCGCGGCGGGCTGAGCGATGCGATGCACGACGTGTTCCTCACCGCGGTGCCCTTCGCGGTCCTCGCGCTGGTGCTCTCGCTGTTCATCAAGCACGTGCCGCTGCGCGAGACCGTCGAGACCGCCGATGAGCAGGTCGCACAGCCCGGCCTCGACGCGGCCGCGGAGCTCAGCGGCACCGGCTCCGAGCCGGAGGACCTCCACCCCCGCACCGGGCCGATCCCGGTCGTGGACCCCGAGGCCGACGCCGACGCGGGACAGCGCCCCGCCGACGACGGACGCGATCCGGTGGGCACCGCCCGCTGAGCCGGCCCGTCGGCCCGTCGGCCGTCGACCCACTCCGGCGACGCACCTCGCCGAGACGCCGAGAGCTCCGTTCCACCCGCTCCACCCGGGAGGAACGGAGCTCTCGGCACTTCGGTCAGGGCGTCTCGACGGGCGGGGCCTCGACACGGGCCGGTGCCCGATGCGCCCGGACGAACGCCCAGGCGCCCCGTGCCCGTCGTGAAAAGATGGGCGGATGCTGCTCGTGGATCACTTCCCGCCCGCCCTCCCCGCATCGCTCGAGGGGAGGGTCACCACGCGCCTGCCGATCCCGGCGGACGTCGCCCCGGTGGCCGCGCTGATCACCGCCTCGATGCGCCGCTACGACCCCGAGGCCACACCCGACGAGGCCGGCCTGCGCTCGCGCATGGTGGGGCTGAAGTCGTGGGCCCGACGCCAGGTGGTCGTGGTCCCCGTCGCCGCCGACGGCGCCCCCTCCCTCGACCTGCCGCCGCTGGCCTGGATCTCGCTCGAGGACCGCGCCACCGGCCGCACCAACGTCCAGTTCACGATCGTGTCGGAGGCCCCGGAGCGGGATGCGCTCGCCGTCTCCCTGCTGGACTGGGCCGTCGAGGTCGGCGGGTCGTTCGCCCGCGCCCGCGGCGTGGAGACCTCCAAGCTCACCACCGATGCGAACGAGCTCGACACCGACAAGGAGCGCCTGCTCGCGGCGGCCGGCTACGCACAGGTCCGCACCTGGCTGCACATGCGCCGCCATGTCGAGGCGGAGGAGGCGACGTCGACGCCCGCCCCGCGCGAGGGCACGCGGGTGCGAAGGGTCAACCTCCACGACACGGGCCTGCCGGTCGCCCAGGACGTCCGCACCGTGCACCGGATGCTCGAGGAGTCCTTCGCCGACCACTTCAACTCCTACCGCGAGTCCTTCGCCGAGTTCGCCCAGCGCCTCATCGAGAACCCGGAGCAGGCGGACTGGGACCACTGGTGGATCGCCGAGATCGAGCGGGACGGACGCTGGCTGCCCGCCGGCGGCCTCGTCGCCGCGCCGATGAAGGCCACGGCCACCCGCGGCGAGGGCACCTACCTCGAGTACCTCGGCGTGCACCGCAGCGCCCGCGGCCACGGGGTGGCGAAGTCCCTGTTGCGCGCCGCGATCCGCGATGCCGCCGAGCGAGGACGGGAGTTCGTGGACCTCGAGGTCGACGACGACTCCCCCACCGGCGCCGACGGGATCTACGCCGCGATGGGCTGGGAGACCTTCGAGAGGACCCACTCCTGGCACGCCGTCGCCCCCTCGCACCCCTCGCGCCTGCTCGAGCCGCCGACGGAGGTCTGACGGGAAACCCGGCATTCATCGAGCACAGGTATACGAATGGCGTATGCTCACGCTCAGTGAAAGGGGCGAGATGAAGGATCTGGAGCTCGTGAGGACGATCGCCAGCGCCCCCTTGCGCACGATGCGGTTCCGCGATCTGCAGACCGCCGGGACCAACACGTGGCGTCAGCTGGATTCCCTCGTGTCCGGCGGTGCGCTGCTGCGTCTGGCACATGGCATCTACACCGTCCCTCCCGATGGCCGAGATGCACGGCGCTGGCAGCCCGGGCTGGAGAGCGCTGGATTGGCGATCGCGACGGCGCGGCACGGCGAGCGCCGCACGATCCTCATGGGGATCGGCGCAGCCCGCCACTGGGGTGCCATCCCGCGGGCGATCGGCACCACGGTCATCGCGGTCCCGACCGCAGGCCATCATCCTCTGACGATCGGATCCGGAACCGTCCACTTCGTGCAGCGCGACCTCGACCTCGTCGACGCCGCCCTGGAGGAGACCGAGCTGGGTCGAGCACTGGTCACGACTCCGGAGCAGACACACGTCGACCTGCTCATGCGCCCCGCCCAGGGCGGCGACCGCGACACCTCGCTGACCGCCGCCGAAACTCTCCGCCCGCAGCTGGATCCCGACGAGTACGCGCAGATCATCCGCACGGCGCCCCGGACGAATACCGCGATCCGTCGCACACTCGACGAACTGCGCGCATCACGATGATCTCTCGAGCACCAGGAGTACTCGATACAGGCGAGATGCACGAGATCGCCGAGCTCTTCGGTGTCGGCGAGGCCCAGGTGCGCCGCGACCACGTCATCTCCCACGCACTTGCCGCACTGTCGACTCTCGGGACCGACGACCTCGTCTTCTTCGGCGGCACGGCCCTGTCACGAACTCATCTGCCCGCTCTGCGCCTCTCCGAGGACATCGATCTGATCGCACTCGGCCCTCGGGCCGCCACCGCATCTGCTGTGGGGAAGACGCTCTCACGCCTGTTGCGGAGGAGTCTCGGGCGCCCGCGCTTCGCGCCACCCCTCGAGGAGACGCGAGACGCCGATCCGTCGACGATGACGATCGGATCAGTGCGGGTCCAGATTCAGCTGCTCAGCGCATCGCATCTGCCCCCATGGCCGACCGAGGTCGTCGACCTCGAACAGCGGTACAGCGATGCCCCGCCCGCCACGATGCGCGTTTTCACACCGGCATCCTTCGCCGCCGCCAAACTTGCCGCCTGGCATGACCGAGCCGCGCCGCGCGATCTCTATGACCTCTGGGCTCTGGCCTCCGCCGGGATGATCGATCAGGACGCAGCGACCCTGTTCTCACGCTCCGGTCCACTGACGTCACCGGAGGCGGTCTCGTTCGCACGGCTCCCCACGCCAGAGGAATGGGAGGCCGCGCTCGGTCACCAATGCCGGCCGGCGGTCACCGCCGACGAAGCCGCCGATGCCGTCCGCAGGGCCTGGGTGCGCTGAGCGACCTCGACCCGACGACGAACGGGCCGGGGCCCGAGCCCGCTGTGCGGCGGCTCGGGCCCCGGCCCGTTCGCGGAGGTCGCGGCTCAGGACGCGACGCTCACTCCCACTCGATGGTGCCCGGGGGCTTCGAGGTGATGTCGAGGGTGACGCGGTTGATCTCGGAGACCTCGTTGGTGATGCGGGTCGAGATCCGGGAGAGCACCTCGTAGGGCACCTTGGCCCAGTCCGCGGTCATCGCGTCGTCGCTGGTGACAGGGCGCAGCACGACGGGGTGGCCGTAGGTGCGGCCGTCGCCCTGGACGCCCACGGAGCGCACGTCGGCCAGGAGCACGACGGGGCACTGCCAGATGGTGCGGTCCAGGCCCGCGGCGGTCAGCTCGGCGCGGGCGATCGCGTCGGCCGCGCGCAGGATGTCCAGGCGCTCCTTGGTGACCTCGCCGATGATGCGGATGCCGAGGCCGGGGCCCGGGAAGGGCTGGCGCCAGACGATCTCGTCGGGCAGGCCCAGCTCGGTGCCGACGGCGCGCACCTCGTCCTTGAACAGGGTGCGCAGCGGCTCGACCAGCTCGAAGGAGAGGTCCTCGGGCAGGCCGCCCACGTTGTGGTGGCTCTTGATGTTCGCCGCGCCCTCGCCGCCGCCGGACTCGACGACGTCGGGGTAGAGCGTGCCCTGGACCAGGAATGCCTTGGCCTCGGCGTGGGCCGTGTCGCCCTCGCCCTCGACGACGCCCTGCTCGCGCAGGATCTCCGCCTGGGCCTTCTCGAAGGTGCGGATGAACTCGCGCCCGATGATCTTGCGCTTGGTCTCGGGGTCGGTGACGCCGGCGAGCGCGGTGAGGAACTGCTCCTCGGCGTCGACCATGACGAGCTTCGCCCCGCCGGTGGAGGCGCCGAAGGCCTTCTCGATCTGCTCGGACTCGTCCTGGCGCATCAGGCCGTGGTTCACGTACACGCAGGTGAGGCGGTCGCCGATGGCGCGCTGCACGAGCGCCGCGGCGACGGCGGAGTCCACGCCGCCGGAGAGTCCGCAGATCGCGGTGCCCTCTCCCACCTGGGCGCGGATCCGCTCGACCTGCTCCTCGATGACGTTGCCGGTGGTCCAGGACGGCTCGATGCCCGCGCCGCGGTGGAGGAAGTTCTCCAGCACCTCCTGGCCGCGGTCGGAGTGGCCCACCTCGGGGTGCCACTGCACGCCGTAGAGCCGCTTCTCGCGGTTCTCGAAGGCGGCGACGGGGCTGGCGGAGGAGGTCGCGACGACCTCGAAGCCCTCGGGCGCCGCGGTGACGGAGTCGCCGTGGCTCATCCACACGTTCTGGTCGACGTCCTGGCCGGAGAGCAGCTCGGAGGAGGCGTCGAGGGCCTCGAGGCGGGTCGCGCCGTACTCACGCACGCCCGTCGGGGAGACGGTGCCGCCGGCCGCCGCGGCCATCGACTGGAAGCCGTAGCAGAGCCCGAGCACCGGCACACCGGCCTCGAGCAGGGCCGGGTCCAGGCGGGGCGCGCCCTCGGCGTAGACGGAGCTCGGGCCACCGGAGAGGATGATCGCGCGGGGATCCTTCGCGAGCATCTTCTCGACGGCCATCGAGTGCGGGACGATCTCGGAGTAGACCCGGGCCTCGCGCACGCGACGAGCGATGAGCTGTGCGTACTGGGCGCCGAAGTCGACGACGAGGACGGGGCGCTGGTCGGTGTCGGTCACAGGCGCGAGTCTACGTCGCGCCCGGGCCACGGGGCGCCGCGGTCCGGCTCCCCCGAGGGCGAGCCTGCTCACGCCGGGCCCGCTCCTCGGGCGCGGGCCCGGCACCGCGGCCCCGGACAGGAGGGGTCCGGTCACCCAGCGGTCAGACCCGCTCCTGGTCCTGGATCGTGGGGCGTCGCGCGAGATCGGACTCGACGCGCTGGTGGGTCCAGCGCTCGCCGAAGAACGACAGCACCGGGACGACGCCGAAGAACATCAGCAGCAGCATCCGCGGCAGGCCCCAGCGCATCTTCATCCACAGGTCGAAGCCGAGCACCACGTAGACCATGTAGATCAGGCCGTGGATCGGGGACCACACCGAGGAGACCTGCTCCCAGAACGGGGAGGTCGAGGTGAACCAGGCGTCGCCGCCGAAGACGACATAGCGCATGGTCATGATGCCCACGAGCACCAGCAGCGCGATCCCCTCCACGATGGAGGCCACGCGGAAGCGGGCGAAGGAGGTCCTGGCGGCGACTTCGTCGAGGGGGCGTTCTGCGGGCACGGTCACACGTCCTTGTCGGGGTTCTGCTGGGGGGCGGGGCGGGAGCTCGGGGCGACGCCCGAGGGGGCGAGTCCGGCGGCGTGGTCCGCGCCGGCGGAGCGGTCGGCGGCAGGGTCGGCACTCGGGGCGGAATCGGCACCGTCGGAGGGGCCGGCACCGGCCGACGGCCCGGGGCGGGGCCCGTCGCCGGAGGCCTCGGCGAGCAGCCTCTCGACCTCCTCCCGGCGGTCGTCGAGCTCGTCGCGATAGGCGGTGCGCACCGAGCGCCACCACAGGTACAGGAAGAACACGCCGAACGCCACCCACTGGAAGGAGTAGCCGATGTTCTGCCAGTCCAGGCCGCGGGAGAACTGGGACTCCGCGGCGGGCAGCGCCGAGAGCGGGGCCTCGGCCTCGTCCGGCGCGAGATAGCCGGCGTACATGGGCGAGCCCCACTCGTTGACCAGCAGCGGGGTCGCGATCTCCCGCGCCACCCCGTCGACGACGCCGCCGGAGGCTGACTCGCTCGCCTCGAGGCGTCCGGAGAGGCGGACCTCCCCCTCGGGCGCGGCGGGGGCGAGGGAGGGATCGAGCGCGCCGTCCTCGCCGGTCACGTCCTCGGCGGGCAGCCAGCCGCGGGCCACGGGCAGTCGGGCCTCGGTGCCGTCCTCGAGCTCGACCAGGAAGGCGGTCACCACGATCACGGCGTCTTGCCCCTCGATCCGGCGGCCGGGGACGAGCACCTGCTCGCCGGCGGCGAAGCGTCCGTCGGCCGTGACGATGTCGCCGACGATCTCGTTGGTGACGGCGTCGCCGACGCCGACCACCTCGCGGATGTCGCCGATCTGCTGAGGGCCGTCGGCCTTGTCGGTCAGCGCGCGGTGGGCGCGGTCCCACTGCCATCCGGCGAGGAGACCGCACACGATCGTCGCCACGATCATCAGGGCGAGCAGCCCGAGGAATCGGGGGCGGAGGGCGACGCGGAGCATGGCCACCATGGTACGAGCCGGTGCCCGGACGGGACCTGGAGAGGGACCTCGATCACGTCGGGAACCCATCTCGCCCGGGGCCGGGCCGCCCCACCTGCACCGATGGGATCGCACTCGTCCCGCCGCGGTGCGCGCCGGCCCGTCGGCCGCTCCCCCGTACCCGAGCCGACGGCTCCCGGCCGGGACTCCCGGCCCGGTGCCACGGGAGGGCCGCGCGCCTATGCTGGGGTCGTGTCGCAGAGTGTCTATATCGCCAGCCCGGAGGGGATGACCGGCAAGTCGATGGTGGCTTTCGGTCTGCTCGAAGCCCTCGCCTCCCGATCCGATCGCGTCGGGGTGTTCCGCCCCGTCGTGCGCTCGACGTCCACGCGCGACTACGCGGTGGACCTGCTCATCCGCCATCCCGCCGTCGACCAGGCCTACGAGGACGCGATCGGGGTGGACCACCAGCTGGTGCTGTCCGATCCGGATGCCGCGCACGAGCGGATCCTCGCCCGCCATCGCGAGCTCGCCGAGCGCTACAGCGTGCTGGTCGTGCTCGGCTCGGACTACGACGACCTCGCCAACCCCACCGAGCTCGCCTTCAACGCCGAGGTCGCCGCCAACATGGGCGCGCCGGTGGTGGTGGTGCTCTCGGGGCTGGACCGCAGCCCGGACCAGATCGGGGCGCTCGCGGCGGTCGCCGTCGGCGAGTTCGGCGGTCACCATGCGATGCCGCTGGCCGTCATCGTCAACCGTGCCGAGGCCGCGTCCCTCGACGCCGTGCGCGAGGCCGTCTCGGCGAAGGTGCCCGGCGCGCTGGTCTCCGCGATCCCGGAGAACCCGGTGATCCTGGCACCGACGGTGCAGGAGCTGAAGGACGCGGTGGACGGCTCGCTGCTGATGGGCAATCCCGAGTGGCTCGAGCGCGTCTCCGTGGGCACGGTCATCGCGGCGATGAGCCTGCCCAACGTGCTCACCCGCCTCACCGAGAACTGCACCGTGATCGCCCCCGGCGACCGCTACGACCTGCTCCCCGGACTCGTCATGGCGCAGCAGTCGGGCACCTTCCCCGCGCTCTCCTCGATCGTGCTCACGGGCGGCTACGAGGTGCCCGAGGAGGTGGACCGGCTCATCTCCGGCGTGCAGCAGGACCTGCCGATCATCACCTCGGAGCTGTCCACCTTCGACACCGCGGTGCGGATCGCCCGCTCCCGCGGCCGGCTCAGCGCCGCGAGCGCGCAGAAGCTCGACGCGGCGCGGCGCGCGGTCGCCGAGCACCTGCCCACCGAGGAGCTGCTCTCCGCCCTCGAGGTGACGCGCAGCGAGGTGGTCACCCCGATGATGTTCGAGTTCGAGCTGCTGGCCCGCGCCCGCGGGGAGAAGAAGACGATCGTCCTGCCCGAGGGCGAGGACGAGCGGATCCTCGCCGCGGCGGAGTCGATCCTCGCCCGCGGCGTCGCGGACCTGGTGCTGCTCGGCGAGGAGAACACGATCCGCGCCAAGGCCTCCCAGCTCGGCCACGACATCTCCGAGGCGCGCGTGGTCTCCCCGCACGACCCGGAGCACGTCGAGCGCTACGCGGAGGAGTACGCGCGGCTGCGCGCCAAGAAGGGCGTGACCCTCGAGCAGGCCCGCTCGACGGTCCAGGACGTCTCCTACTTCGGCACGATGATGGTGCAGATGGGCGAGGCCGACGGGATGGTCTCCGGCGCGGTCCACTCCACCGCCCACACGATCCGCCCGTCCTTCGAGATCATCAAGACCAGGCCCGGCGCGAAGATCGTCTCCTCGGTGTTCCTGATGGCGCTCGAGGACCGGGTGCTGGTCTACGGCGACTGCGCCGTGAACCCCGACCCCACCGCCGAGCAGCTCGCGGACATCGCTGTGCAGTCCGCGGCCACCGCCGCGCAGTTCGGCGTGGACCCGCGGATCGCGATGCTCTCCTACTCCACCGGCACCTCGGGCAGCGGCGCCGACGTGGACAAGGTGCGCGAGGCGACCGAGCTGGTGCGCTCCTCCGACGCGTCGCTCGACGTGGAGGGTCCGATCCAGTACGACGCCGCGGTGGACGCCTCGGTCGCCAAGACCAAGCTGCCGGACTCCTCGGTCGCGGGCCGGGCGACGGTGTTCGTCTTCCCCGACCTCAACACCGGCAACAACACCTACAAGGCCGTGCAGCGCTCGGCCGGCGCGATCGCGATCGGCCCCGTCCTGCAGGGGCTGAACAAGCCGGTCAACGACCTCTCCCGCGGAGCGCTCGTGGACGACATCATCAACACCGTCGTGATCACAGCGATCCAGGCCCAGGCGGCCGACGCGGAGAACGCCTCGACGGAGCCGACGAAGGAGAACGCATGACCACCTCCGCCCACGCCTCCTCCGACAGCGCCGAGCATCCCCGGACGATCCCGGACGCCGCGACGGTGCTCGTGCTGAACTCGGGCTCCTCCTCGCTGAAGTTCCAGCTGCTGGACCCGATCGCGGAGGAGGTGTTCGCCTCCGGGATCGTCGAGCGGATCGGCCTGGACGACGGCGTCGCGCGGCTGGAGACTGGCTCGGTCACCCAGCCCTTCTCGGGCGAGGTGCCGAACCACGTCGTGGCCATGGAGGTGGTCATGCGGCTGTTCGAGCAGGCGGGGCTCTCCCTCGAGGAGGCGAACGTGGTGGCGGTCGGCCACCGCGTGGTGCAGGGCGGGGCGCGCTTCTCGGCCCCGAAGCTCATCGACTCCTGGGTGCGGGACCAGATCGCGGACCTCGGCGCGCTCGCGCCGCTGCACAACCCCGCGGCGGTCGACGGGATCGACGCGGCCCGCAAGCTGTTCCCCGCGATCCCGCATGTGGCCGTGTTCGACACCGCCTTCTTCACCTCCCTGCCGGAGGCGGCGCGCACCTATGCGCTGAACAAGCAGGTCGCCGACGAGTACCGGATCCGCCGCTACGGTGCCCACGGCACCAGCCACCGCTACGTCTCCGAGCAGGTCACCGCGTACTTCGCCGCGCAGGGGAAGGACACCTCCGCGCTGCGCCAGATCGTGCTCCACCTCGGCAACGGCGCCTCCGCCTCGGCGGTGCGCGGCGGCGAGCCGATGGACACCTCCATGGGGCTCACCCCGCTCGAAGGCCTCGTGATGGGCACCCGCACCGGGGACATCGACCCGGCCGTGTACGCCCATCTCTCCCGCAGCGCAGGGATGGGCATCGACGAGATCGACACCCTGCTGAACAAGCGCTCCGGCATGCAGGGGCTGTGCGGGATGAGCGACTTCCGCGACATCACCGCCGCGATCCGCGACGGGAACCAGGACGCGGAGCTGGCGATGCAGGTGTACGTGCACCGGCTGCGCAAGTACGTCGGCTCCTACGCCTTCGTGCTCGGCGGCCTCGACGCGATCGCGTTCACCGCCGGGATCGGCGAGAACGTGCCGGAGGTGCGCGAGCGGGTGCTCTCCGGGCTCGAGGGCTTCGGGATCCGCCTGGACCCCGCCCGCAACGCCGAGCGTGCCAAGGGCGTCCGGGTCATCTCGGCCGACGACTCGCCCGTGACGGTGCTGATCGTCCCCACCGACGAGGAGCTCGCGATCGCGCAGCAGGCGCTGGAGGTCGCGCGCTCGAAGCGCTGAGCAGGTCGAGCGGGCGGCGAGGTCGACCCGGCGGAGCACCGCCTCGCGCTCGCACGCGCTCAGGAGCTCGCGTCGGCGTCCGGGGCCTCGTCCTCGTCCAGCACGCTGGTCCCGCTCTCGTAGACGGAGGTCGGCGTGTAGACGCTGTAGGACGACGAGGTCGGGGTGTACAGCGAGCCGACGGCACGCTCGTCCGACGGCGCGGCCTCCGCCGACGCAGCGCCTGATGCCTCAGAATTCCTCGGCGCAGCAGTGGTCGGAGCAGCACCGGTCGGCGCAGCATCGGTCCCAGCGGCACCCGAGACGGCGGCGCTCGTCGGCACCGGGTCCGTCCGTGCGGCGTCGGGCGGGACGGCATCGGGAGTCACGGTCCGGGCGGCATCGGGACCGTCCGCCCCGGTCGCGCTCCGTGTCGCGGCGGCCGCGGCGAGCGCCGAGGCCGTCGCGGCGAGGCCCACGGCGCGGGCCGGTTCCTCCGGGCGCGGGGGTCGGGATCGCCCGGCCGGCCCGTCCTTCGCCGCAGCACCGGTGTCCGGCGAGTCCGTGCGAGTCCGCTGTACGCGGCGCACGGTCCGGGTCCGTGTGACGGACGAGCGGGGCTCCCGGCGAGCGGTCCCGATCCAGGAGTCGTCGCCGGGCTCCTCGTCCTTCGCGTTCAGGTGCTTGATGGCCGCGGCGAAGACCCCGACGACCACCAGCATCAGGACGAAGAATCCCTCCATCGTCGCTCCCCCTCGTCCGTCCACCACCGTCGGTCCGCATCGCTGCGGAGCAGGCCCAGTGTGCCAGGCGCCGCCGCCGCGCGACAGGGCTCACTCGCACGACGGCGCTCTCGTCGAGCGCGACGAGCCGCCCCGGTCGGAGGGCGCCGGTCAGCCGCTTCGCTGGATATCCTGTGCTTCGCATCCATGCGTCCTGAGGGGGAACCGATGACCTATCCGCCTGCCTACGGCCCTGCCCACAGCTACGCCCCGGCCCCGCGCCGTCGCCGTCGTGGGGTGAAGCGCACTGTCTTCGGCGCGCTCGGGCTCGTCGCCAACGCCGTCGGGCTCGTCGTGATGCCGATCGTCGCGGCGCTCATCGGCAGTGCGATGGTCATCGCCGGGAACACCGAGATGACGCCGCTGGACCCCTCCGGGGACACCTTCCAGGCCTCCTCCTGGTCGATGTACACGATCGCCGCGCCTGCGGACGACCACGGCACGACGAGCTGCGAGATCGAGGGCGCGGACATCTCCGTCTCGCCGTCGGAGGCCCAGGATGTCTCAGTGGGGAGCGTGGACGGCGAGCCCTATTACGACCTCTACGACGTGCAGGTCTACGGCGATCAGGAGGTGAGCGTGACCTGCACGGGCACCGAGGCCATCGCCCTCTGGGACGCGGGGATGGGAGGCATCCTGGTGAGCCTCGGGATCGGCGTGCTCCTGCCCGTGGTGCTCGGCCTCATCGCGCTGGTGATGACGATCTGGGGGATCATCGCGCTGGTGCGCTCCGCCTGAGCTCCTGCGCCGAGGAGCCTGCAGCTCGAGATCTCGCAGGGATCCCGACGCGAGGAGCTCGCGTCGCGCAACGGCGCGGCAGTCCGTCGCAGGGGTGCCTCCTCGCCGCTCAGCCGAGGGGGTCCGTGGCGCGTCGCTGCGCGGCCTCGAGGCAGGCGACGGCCCAGCCCTGATGGTCGTGGACGAACTCGTCGCGCCAGGTGATGTGGAGCGCCTCCGCCATCTCCCAGCGGTGCTGCGCGCCGAGCTCGCGGAATGTCCCGCCGGGGATCCGCAGACGCTCCCGCTCCCTGTCGGCCTCCCCGTCGTGCACCGCACCCGGGAGATCCCTCGCGGAGGCGATGCGCTCGGAGCCCTCGGACCGTCCCGCTCCCTCGCCGTCACGGGCGCGGGAGCGAGCACGCCCCTCCTGCTCCGCGTCGCCTCCGTCGCGTCCGCGCGGCGGGGCCGACGCAGCAGGAGCAGGGGCACCTGGACCACGAGCCCCAGGGCGAGGGTGAGCGGGATCAGACCGGAGCCGAGGTCGACCACCCAGCGGATCGAGAACCCCAGCAGGCCCGGCCGCAGCGCCCAGTGGTCCTGGGAGGTGAGGATCCACAGCGCGAGGAAGAACGCGGCTGCGAACAGGAAGTAGCTGCGCCGCAGCTTCGCCTCGAGGCGCTTGTCCTCCTCGGTCATCTCCTCGTCGCTCATCGCCCCTCCTCCCGGTCGCCGTCGTCATCGGAGAGGTCGTCCGTCGCGTCCTCGCCGCCCTGTCCGGAGCTGTACAGGGTGGTGGGGGTGTAGACCGAGCCGATGTCGCCGGGGCTCCACAGCGCGTGATCGGATGCTGCCGGATCCGAGGAGACCGTCGCCTCCCCGCCGACAGGGGCGGACGCCTCGGGATCGGAAGGCACCGCGTCGGAGCGCTCGACGGGCGCGGACTCCCCCACCTCGGTCACCGTCGCTGCCGTCGCCGTCGCGGCCGCCGCCGCGGTCCCCGCCGCCCGGCGGACCTTCGTCGGCCCGTCCCGGCGTGCGCGCAGGATCTCGAGGAAGCCCCGCGCCCCGCCCTCGGTCTCGTAGCGGGTGTGCCAGGGCAGTCCGGCCTCGTCCGCGAGGCCTCGCAGCTCGGCGATCCCGAGCCCGAGCCCCTCCCCCGGCGCAGCACCGGCCACGCCGATGCTGCCGTCGTCGGAGAAGACGAGGGAGCCGAGCCGGTCACGGCCCCGCCTCCCGGAGCGCGGCCTCCGGCCCCGGGCACCGCCCTCACGCGCGCGGCCCGTCCGGGAGTCCGTCGTGCCGGGGCGCGTCGCCCGGGCGTCGTCCGCGCGCGAATCGTCCTGCAGACGCCCGGCACCGGCGGCCTCGTCGTGCCGGGGCCGTCGGCCGAGCGCGACGGCAGCGGGCAGCACGGCCATGATCAGCACGAGCACCACGATCAGCAGCGGCACGAAGTCGTACCTCGCCCAGGAGGCGAGCCGATGGAGCATGTCGAGGCCGGAGGCCTGCGCGCCGCTGCTCATCAGGGATGCGAGGAACCGGTGCAGGTACCAGCCCGGTGCCTCGTAGTCCGCACCGTGGAACGGCCCGTACAGCAGCAGCATCACGACGGCGACGCCGACGAGCCCGAGGCCGAGCACGATGAGCGGACGGCGACCCCTCCTCGCCGCGGGAGCTGTCATCCCCGTGGTCGTCTCAGACGGTGGTGACGACCTCGACCCGCTGGAACTCCTTGAGGTCGAGGTAGCCGGTGGTCGCCATCGCGTGGCGCAGCGCGCCGACGAGGTTGGTGGTGCCGTCGGCGGAGATCGACGGGCCGAAGAGGATCTGCTCGAGCGGGGCGACGGTCCCGACGGGGACGCGGTGGCCGCGGGTGAGCGTGGGGTGGTGCGCCTCGCTGCCCCAGTGGTGGCCGCGGCCGGGCGCCTCCTCGGCGCGGGCCAGGGCCGCGCCGACCATCAGGCCGTCGGCGCCGCAGGCGATCGCCTTGACCAGGTCGCCGCTGCGGCCCAGGCCGCCGTCGGCGATGACGTGCACGTAGCGGCCGCCGGACTCGTCCATGTAGTCGCGGCGGGCGGCGGCGACGTCGGCGACGGCGCTGGCCAGCGGGACCTGGATGCCGAGGGTCTCGCGGGTGGTCTGCGAGGCGCCGCCGCCGAAGCCGACGAGCACGCCCGCGGCGCCGGTGCGCATCAGGTGCAGGGCCGCGGTGTAGGTCGCGCAGCCACCGACGATGACGGGGACGTCGAGCTCGTAGATGAACCGCTTGAGGTTCAGCGGCTCGCGGCCGGTGGAGACGTGCTCGGCGGAGACGGTGGTGCCGCGGATGAAGAACAGATCCACGCCCGCGTCCACGACCGTCTTCCAGTGCTCCTGGGTGCGCTGCGGGGAGAGGGAGCCGGCCGCGGTCACGCCCGCGTCGCGCAGCTGCTGGATGCGGTCGCGGATCAGTTCGGGCTTGATCGGCTCCTCGTAGACTCTGCGCATCACCTCGACCACGCCCTCCTCGGAGGCGGCGGCGATCCGGTCGAACTGCGCGGAGGGGTCCTCGTAGCGGGTCCACAGCCCCTCGAGATCCAGCACGCCGAGTCCGCCGTGCTCGCCGAGCGCGATCGCGGTCTCCGGGGACATCAGGGAGTCCATCGGGGCGGCGAAGATCGGGATGTCGAAGTGGTAGGCGTCCACCTGCCAGGCGGTGGAGACGTCCTCCGGGTCCCGGGTGCGTCGGGAGGGGACCACCGCCACGTCGTCGAAGCTGTAGCTGCGGCGTCCCCGCTTGTTGCGGCCGATCTCGATCTCGCTCATCACACCGGGGAGTCTACCGATCCCGGGGACCGCGGCGGGCCGGCCGCCGGGGAGGGACACCGCCCCGGATCGTCACAGCGGCCAGGCGGTGTTCACGTCCGGGGTCCTGCCCTTCTTCGTGAGCCACTCGTTCATTCCCTCGGCCCAGCGCCCATGCCAGCCCACCTGCTCGCGGTGGAGCTCCGCGAGGGCGGAGGAGGCGACCTGCGGGTACTTCGCGGCGATCGCGCGGACCACGTCCAGGGTGGCGGAGACGTCGACGTCGGCGGTGTGGAGGCGACCGTCCTGCTCGAGGCCGTAGTGGGCGAGGACGTCGGTGAGGGTGCGCTTGCCCTTGCGGTAGCGGTCCACGCCGCGGTCGATGACGAGCCCGTCGATCACGGGCGCGATGTCGTGGCCGAGCCGCTGGACGAGCGTGGGCAGGCCCCGGCGGGTCAGCTCGTTCTCGAGGATCGCCAGGTCGAAGCCGATGTTGAAGGCGACCAGCGGCACGTCCTTCCCGAGCGCCTCGACGATCATGCCCGCGACCTCGTCGAGCGCCTCGGCGGGCTGCATGCCGTGCTCGCGGGCGTGCTCGGTGCTGATCCCGTGCACGCGCTGGGCGGGCTCGGGGATCTCCACCCCCGGGTCGATCAGCCAGGTCGCGACGGTCTCGTTCTCGCGGCCGGGGCCGACGGAGTGCACGAGCGCGACCGTGACGATCCGGTCCCGCTCGACGTTCGTGCCGGTGGTCTCGGTGTCGAAGCCCAGCAGCGGGGCGTCGATCCAGGAGGGGGTGCTCATGCCCTCAAGACTAGAGCCCGGCGCCCGTGGTCCGTCCCGCACGGCGAGCGCTGTGGACGTGAGGGCCGTGGGGAGGAATGATCACGGGGCACGCCCCGCTTCCCGACCTCGAGGAGACCCGATGACCGCTCCCGCCCTGTACCTGCACCTGCCCGGCACCGCCGCCGAGGCGCTCGAGTTCTACCAGGGGGTCTTCGGCGGGGAGACCTCGACCGCGACCTATGCCGAGTTCGGTCGGACCGACGGCCCCGGCTCCGCGGTCGCCCACGGCACGCTGAGCGGTGCGGTGGACCTGTACGTCTCCGACGCGGGCGAGCACGACGAGCCGTTCTCCGCCCGCGGGCTCATGGTCGCGCTGCTCGGTGCGGCCGAGCCCACCACGCTGCGCACCTGGTTCGCGGCGCTCGCCGAGGGAGGCGACGTGGTCGACCCGCTGCAGCGGCGCGACTGGGGCGCTTCCGACGGCCAGGTCCGCGACCGCTACGGGGTGCTGTGGCTGATCGGCTACGAGCACGGCACGGACCCGACGGCCGACGCCACCAGCACGCAGGGGGACACCACCATCACGCAGGAGTGACCGGGCCGCCGGCCGACGGAGCGCAGCACCGCCGGGTGCCCGATGACGTCGGCGCGACGAGCCCGGCGGCCTCGCTCAGAGCGAGGAGTAGTTCGGGGCCTCCATGATCGCGGCCATGTCGTGGGGATGCGACTCCTTGAGCCCGGCCGCGGTGATGCGCACGAACTTCCCGCGCTCCTTCAGCTCGGGCACGGTGTTCGCGCCGACGTAGAACATCGACTGGTGCAGCCCGCCGATGAGCTGGTGGACGACGGAGCCGAGCTGCCCCTTGTAGGAGACTCGGCCCTCGATGCCCTCGGGGACGATCTTGTCGTCGCTGGGGACGTCGGCCTGGAAGTAGCGGTCCTTGGAGAAGGACTTCTTGCCGCGCGAGGACATCGCGCCGAGCGAGCCCATGCCGCGGTAGGCCTTGTACTGCTTGCCGCCGACGAGCACGACCTCGCCCGGGGACTCCTCGGTGCCGGCCAGCAGGGAGCCGACCATGACGGTGTCGGCGCCGGCGACGAGCGCCTTGGCGATGTCGCCGGAGTACTGCAGGCCGCCGTCGCCGATCAGCGGCACGCCCGCGGGGCCGCAGGCCTTGGCGGCCTCGTGGATCGCGGTGACCTGCGGGACGCCGACGCCGGCGACCACGCGGGTGGTGCAGATGGAGCCGGGGCCCACGCCGACCTTGACAGCGTCGGCACCTGCGTCGACGAGCGCCTGTGCGCCCTCGCGGGTGGCGACGTTGCCGCCGATGATCTGGACGTCGGCGAAGCAGGGGTCGTTCTTCAGGGTGCGGATCATCTCCAGCGCCAGGCGGGCGTGGCCGTTGGCGGTGTCGACGACGAGCACGTCGGCGCCGGCGTCGCGCAGCTGGCCGGCGCGCTCGAGGGAGTCGCCGAAGAAGCCGACGCCCGCGCCGACGAGGAGGCGGCCCTGGCTGTCCTTGGAGGCGTCGGGGAACTGCTCGGACTTCACGAAGTCCTTCACGGTGATCAGCCCGGTCAGGCGGCCCTCGGCGTCGATCAGCGGGAGGCGCTCGCGCTTGTTCCTGCGCAGCAGGGCGGTGGCCTGCTCGGGGGTGACGTCCTCCGGCGCGGTGAACAGCTCGGTGGTCATCACGTCGGCGACGCGGGTGGTGGACCACTCGGCGACGGGGATGAAGCGCAGATCGCGGTTGGTGCAGATGCCCAGCAGGCGCTGGCCCTGGTCGACGACGGGGAGGCCGGAGACCCGGAACTGGCCGCACAGGGCGTCGAAGTCCTCGAGGGTCGCCTCGGGGCCGATCGTGACGGGGTTCGTGATGCGGCCGGTCTGGGTGCGCTTGACGAGGTCGACCTGGTGGGCCTGGTCCTCGATGGAGAGGTTGCGGTGGAGGATGCCGATGCCGCCGTGGCGGGCCATCGCGATCGCCATCCGCGACTCGGTCACGGTGTCCATCGCGGCGCTGGCGAGGGGGAGCTTGAGGGTGATCTCCCTGGTGAGCCGGGAGGAGGTGTCCGCCTCGGAGGGGATCACGTCGGTCTCCCCGGGAAGCAGCAGGACGTCGTCGTAGGTCAGGCCGATGAAACCGAAGGGATCCGCGCTCGTCATGCAGAAATGCTACGTCCCGGAGAACCGGGGCGGGCAGGCCGTCCGACGTGGGAACGGCCACGTCCGCGACCCGGCCCCACCCCGGGAGTTCACCCCGATGTCACCACGAGGACACTTCTGGGCCTAGAGTGGCCGCGGCGCGCGAGGGCCGTCCGGCTCCCGCGCCCCTCCCCCCGCCCCTCCTCACCCCGGGAACGCGACGATGGCACGCACCTCCGCCCAGGACTCGACCGACGCCCCAGTGACCAAGGGCTTCCTCGGTCCCGACCGCAACTGGCACGTCGGTGCCGGGCTGATGACCCTCGCGACCGTGGTCGCGTTCACGATCTGGGCCTTCACCCACACCGGCACCGACGTCAACGCCTTCCTGCTGATCCTCGCGATCGCGTTCGGGCTGTTCATGGCGTTCAACATCGGCGGCAACGACGTCGCGAACTCCTTCGGCACGAGCGTCGGCGCCGGCACCCTGACCATGAAGCAGGCGCTCGTCGTCGCGGCGGTCTTCGAGGTCTCCGGCGCCGTGCTCGCCGGCGGCTCCGTCACCGAGACCGTGCGCAGCGGCATCGTGGACCTCGAGGGGATGGCGATCGACCCGCTCGCCTTCGCGCTGATCATGATGTCGGCCCTGCTGGGCGCCGCGGTGTGGCTGCTGCTGGCGACCAGGATGGGCTGGCCGGTCTCCACCACGCACGCGATCATCGGCGGCATCGTCGGCGCGGCGGTGACGACCGGCCTGGTCACGGGCACCGGCGGCTTCGCCATGGTGCACTGGGGTGAGATCGGGAAGATCGCCGTGTCCTGGATCCTCTCCCCGCTGCTGGGCGGCATCGCCTCCTTCCTCCTGTTCGGGGCGATCAAGCGCCGGATCCTCGCCCCCGCCGCCCGCGCGATCGCGCTCGGCTCCCGCGGCTACGACGACGCGGAGGACGACGAGGACGACGAGGACGACGACGATGAGGAAGACGACGCGGACGAGTCGTGGCAGCGCCACGTGCCCGCCTCCGAGCGCATGACCGAGCTGCAGCAGTCCGCCTTCGCCGAGTCCGCGGCGCTGGACCTCACCCCGGGCGGCCCCGGCGCCGAGCTCATCGAGGCCTCCGCGAACCTCACCAAGAAGGAGCGCAAGGCGGCCCGCAAGGTGGAGCGCAAGGCCGCCTACCACGCCCTGGAGAAGCGGGTCCCGCCGCTGGCCGCCGGCGCCGCAATGCTGCTGGCCGCGATGCTGGTGTTCAAAGGCCTGGACAACGTGGGGCTGAACATCTCCGTCGGCGGCGGCGTGCTGATGCTGGTCATGCTCGCGCTCGGGGTGTGGATGGCGACGACGATCTTCGCGCGCGCCCTGAAGAAGCAGTCGATCTCGCGCGCCACCTTCATCATGTTCAGCTGGATGCAGGTGTTCACCGCCTGCGCCTTCGCCTTCTCCCACGGCGCCAACGACATCGCCAACGCGATCGGCCCCTTCGTGGCGGTCCTCGACGTGCTGAAGACCGGGCAGATCGGCGCGGAGGCCGCGGTGCCCACCGCCGCCCTGATCGCCTTCGGCATCGCGCTGGTCTCGGGTCTGTGGTTCGTGGGCCGCAAGGTGATCCACACCGTCGGCACCGGCCTGACCGCGATGCACCCCTCCTCCGGCTTCGCCGCGGAGCTGGCGGCGGCGACGATCGTGCTGCTCGCCTCGGTGCTGGGCCTGCCCGTCTCCTCCACGCACATCCTGATCGGCGCAGTGCTCGGCGTCGGCATCGTCAACCACGCCGCGAACTGGCGGCTCATGCGGCCGATCTTCCTCGCCTGGATCATCACCCTGCCCGCCGCCGCAGGCATCGGCGCGGCGGTCGTGCTGGTGCTGCGCGCGATGTTCTGAGGCCCCTGCCTCGGCGGCGCACCGCCCGCAGCCCGCCGACGCGGCTCCTGCGCCCCGCACCCCGGCCGCGTCCTCCAGGACGCCGCCGGGGTGCGGTCGTCTCAGGGGCGCGGATCGCCGTCCCGGGGCTCCTCCCGCCCGCCGAGCACCCGTCGCACCCGGTCGAACTCGGCCTGGAAGGCGTCCTCGTCGTGCGCGTACTCCTCCCGCCAGGGCATGCCGAGGCGGGCGGCGAGCTCACGATGCGCCGCCTCGACGCGGCCGCGCCGCTCCTCGCGCACGAGCACCTCGCGCGGCGGCGCCGGACGGAATCCCGCCGCGGCCTGCAGGACGCGCAGCCCGTCGAAGGAGGCGGCGTCCCAGCCGATCTCCGGCACGACCCACTGCCGCACCTCCTGCTGCTCCGGCGCGCGCACGCCGATCAGCCCGAGGCTGCCGCGCACCGCCTCCCCCACCGCGTATTCGACCTCGCCGAGCGCGGCGCGGTCGCGGGTGCGCAGCCCCTTGCGCAGGCGCAGGGTGCGCGCCTGCTCGTCGAGGAGCACGACGGTGCGGGTCAGCAGCAGCGGCACCAGCGCCCACAGCGCGAACAGGGCCCAGAGGGCGAGCGCGCCGAGCAGCAGCTGGGTCCAGGCCGGGGCGAGCAGCTGCTCGAGCAGCCCGTCGTGCCCGTCCCGGAGCCGGGAGATCCGCCACTGCTGGAATCCCGCGCCGGCGAAGGGGCTCAGCAGCAGGGAGACCAGCGGCAGTCCGATCAGCGCGCCGGGCAGGTAGCGGCCACGGACCGAGGGGCCGACGAGCACCTCGCCGGTGCGGGTGCGCCGCGGGGCGGGGACGGTCGGGGCGGGGTCCGCGGGCGGGGTCGTGCTCACGATGACCAGCGTACGGTCAGGTGCCTGGGGGCTCGCCCGGGGCGAGGCCCCCGAGCAGCTGCCCGCTGCGGAACTCCCTCGTCCCACCGGTCACCGGATCGGTGAAGGCGAGCGAGCGGGCCAGCAGCTGGAGCGGCCCGGCCGGCTCCGGGGAGGGCTCGGGGTAGAGGTCCTCCCCGGCGATCGGGGCGCCGCGTGAGGAGAGCTGGAGGCGCAGCTGGTGAGTGCGTCCGGTGCGGGGGCGCAGCCCCAGCAGCAGCGCCCTATCTTTCGCGGGGCCGTCCCCCTCGGAGTCGCCCGCGGCGAGCACCTCGAGCTCGGTGTGCGCGTTCGGCGCGCCGGGCACGATCCTCGCGGTGAGCTCCCCACGGCACTTCTCCATCCGGTCCGCGAGCTCGGTCCGCTCCCCGACTTCCTGCGGCAGCGTGCACCCGGGGCCGGGCAGCACGAGCGCCTCGTAGCGCTTGTCGACCTCTCGCCTCGCGAAGAGCTGCTGATAGGCGCTGCGCTCCTCGGGACGCACCCCGAAGGCGAGCACCCCGGCGGTGCGACGGTCCAGGCGGTGCAGCGGCACCAGCTGCTCGATCCCCGTGTCGCGGCGCAGGCGGACCAGGGCGCTGGCGAGCACATGGGCGCCGCGCGGCATGGTCGCCACGTCATGGGGCTTGTCGATCACCAGCAGGTGCTCGTCGCGGAAGAGGATCGGCAGCGGCTCGGCCGGCACCTCCTCCGGGCGCAGCTCGCGGTGGAACCACAGCTCGTCGCCGGCGCCGACGGCATCGTCGGCCGCCCACGCGCGCCCGCGGGCGTCGACCACCTCCCCGGCGGCGAAGCGCTCGGCCAGCGGCGTGGCGGCCGGGTCCGCAAGGGCGGGGAAACGTGCGAGGAGCATCGAGGCCGCCGGTCCGACGGGAGCGTCCTTCGGCACGAGCCAGCGCACCGCGTCCAGACCGTCCCGCTGCGGCAGCGGGGGCGGGAGCCGGCGGGCGCGGCGGCGGGCGGCGCGGCCGGGCCCGCGCCCCTCCCCCGGCCCGCCCGTCCGCGCCCCGTCCGTCGGCCCTGCGCCCGACGGCGCCCCGCCCGACGGGCCCTCCTTCGGCAAGCCGGCCGCCGACCGCCCGGTCGACGTCGGGCCCTGCGGCGTCACAGCCCCCACACGGCGAAGGTCAGCACGTTGTGGCCGATGTAGAACGCCAGCAGCGCGAACAGCAGCAGCGTGGGGTGGCGGTCCACGAAGGTCAGCGCCTGCGGGGCCTCGCGCCTCAGCTCGGCGGGGGTGATCGCATCGATGTGCTCGATGCGGATCCCCGCCTCGCGTGCCCGCTGCAGCGCCATCCGCTGCGCCCTCTCGCCGAAGAAGCGGCTCGAGACGGCGAGGAGCCGTCGGCCCTGGTGGTCCAGCACGTAGACGCCGTCGTAGGCGGTCTCCGGCGGGTCGAGCATCTCCGAGGGACCGGAGCCGCGGGCGATGTCCCGCACCGCGATCACGGAGCCGACCTCGTCCCAGCGGGCCCTGCGCGTGGGCCGGAAGAGGCTGCGCAGCTGGAAGCCGTCCTCGTCCAGCTGCAGCCACAAAGTCACCACCCGCAGGGTCATCACGCTCGAGACGACGGCGACCAGCACCCACAGCACCAGCGGGAGGGTGAACAGGGCATCGTGCATGAGCTCCGGATGGCGCCAGAGCCGCTGCCCGACGAAGCTGATGATCACGAGGAACTCGAGCACGACCGCGAACACGAGGCCGATGATCAGCGCCCCGATCACCACAGCCGCGGGCGGCCCGTAGGTCCGCGTGGGGAGGTCCCCTCCGGCGGCTGGGGGCAGCGTGTCCGGCGTGCTCGTCACCACTGCTCCTCCGACTCTCGTTCCAAGGACGGTCCCGGCGCATCCCGGCCGGGTCCGCTCATCTTAGGACTCGCACAGGACCGGCGAGGGGATTGACCCGAGGAACGGACGTGTCCGTCGGCCCTGGTGGGACCAGGGCCGACGGGCACGTCATGGGAGGGCCGTGCGGCCGGGCCCCCTCGCGCTCCTCGCGCCTGTCGCGGGCAGGTCGGTCTCCTCGGGCGCGGGCCGGCCGAAGGGCGTGGCCCCGCGCGCACGACGACGGGGCGGGCGGCGCGGGGCTGCCCGCACCGCCCGCCCCGTCGGGTCGGACGCGATCGGCGGACGCCGATCGTCGACTAGGGGGATCAGGCCTCCTCGTCCTCGTCCTTCTTCTCGATGACCAGGGTCTCGGTGGTCAGCACCATGCCCGCGATCGAGGCCGCGTTCCGCAGGGCGGAGCGGGTGACCTTGACCGGGTCGATGATGCCGGCGGAGACCAGGTCGACGTACTCGCCGGTCGCGGCGTTCAGGCCGGTGCCGACCTGCGCCTCCTTGACCTTCTCCACGACGACGTAGCCCTCGAGGCCCGCGTTCTCGGAGATCCAGCGCAGCGGCTCGACGACCGCACGGGCCACGGCGCGCACGCCCACGGCCTCGTCACCGGTCAGGCCGAGGTCGTCGACCAGGACGGAGGACGCCTGCACGATGGCGGAGCCGCCGCCGGCGACGATTCCCTCCTCGATGGCAGCGCGGGTCGCGGAGACCGCGTCCTCGATGCGCATCTTCTTCTCCTTGAGCTCCACCTCGGTGTGAGCCCCGACCTTGATCACGGACACGCCGCCGGCCAGCTTCGCGAGGCGCTCCTGGAGCTTCTCGCGATCCCAGTCGGAGTCGGTGTTCTCGATCTCGGCACGGATCTGCGCGACGCGATCGGCCACGGCCTGGTCGTCGCCGGCCCCGCCCACGATGGTGGTGGAGTCCTTGGTGACGACGACGCGACCGGCATGGCCGAGCACGTCGGTGTCGACGGTCTTGAGATCCAGGCCGAGGTCGGAGGTGATGACCTGGGCGCCGGTGAGCACGGCGATGTCCTGGAGCATGGCCTTGCGGCGGTCGCCGAAGGCGGGAGCCTTGACGGCCGCACCCTTGAAGGCGCCGCGGATCTTGTTGACGACCAGCGTGGACAGGGCCTCGCCGTCGACATCCTCGGCGATGATGAACAGCGGCTTGCCGCCCTCCACCACCTTCTCGAGCAGCGGCAGGATGTCGGCCACGGCCGAGATCTTGCCCTGGTGCAGCAGCACCTGCGCGTCCTCGAGGACGACCTCCTGGCGGTCCGCGTCGGTGACGAAGTGCGGGGAGATGAAGCCCTTGTCGAACTGCATGCCCTCGGTGAAGTCGAGCTCCATCGCGGTGGTGGAGGACTCCTCCACCGTGATGACGCCGTCCTTGCCGACCTTGTCGAAGGCCTCGGCGAGCAGGTCGCCGATCTCGCGGTCCTGGCTCGAGACCGAGGCGACCGACGCGATCTGGGCCTTGCCGTCGACCGGGGTCGAGATCTCCCCGAGCTTCTCGGAGAGCGCCTCGACGGCCTTCTCGATGCCGCGCTTGAGGGCGGCGGGCGCCGCGCCCGAGGCGACGTTGCGCAGGCCCTCGTGCACGATGGCCTGGGCGAGGACGGTGGCAGTCGTGGTGCCGTCGCCGGCCACGTCGTTGGTCTTGGTCGCGACCTCCTTGGTGAGCTGAGCGCCGAGGTTCTCGTAGGGATCCTCGAGCTCGATCTCACGGGCGATGGTCACGCCGTCGTTGGTGATGGTGGGGGCGCCCCACTTCTTGTCGAGGACGACGTTGCGGCCCTTGGGCCCGAGCGTCACCTTGACGGTGTTGGCGAGCTTGTCCACGCCCCGCTCGAGCGCGCGGCGCGCGTCCTCGTTGTACAGGATCTCCTTGGCCATGGATCAGGCCTCGATGATCGCGAGGATGTCGCGCGCGCCGAGGACCAGGAACTCCTCGTTGCCGTACTTGAGCTCGGTGCCGCCGTACTTGGAGAAGACGACCTTGTCGCCGACCTTGACGTCCATGGGGACACGCTCGCCCTTGTCGTCGAAGCGACCGGCGCCGACGGCGACGACCTCGCCCTCCTGGGGCTTCTCCTTCGCGGTGTCCGGGATGACCAGGCCGGAGGCGGTGGTCTGCTCCGCCTCGAGCGGCTTGACGACGACGCGGTCCTCGAGGGGCTTGATGGAGACCGACATGCGGCTCACTCCTTCATGAAGAGACTGACTCTGTATGAGTTCGGGGTCGGGTCCCGGGTCCGATCGTCGTCGCGGTGCCGACCGGGGCGGGTCCCTCGTAGCAGCTTCTGGCACTCTCTGCCGTCGACTGCCAACGGCGCCCACTGTAGGACGAGGGCTGGCACTCACGCAAGGCGAGTGCTAAATCTGGGCCGGGTGTCGGCTCGATGCGTCGCGCTGCGCGCGTCGCCGCAGGCCACGCGCCAGGAGAGAGCCGCGCCCGCACACGACCTTCCCCGGCTCCACCGGCGCCGCGATCCCGGGGAGCGCGGCGATGGAGCTGACGACGAGCCGACTGCCGCGTCTCCAACTCCGCTCCTTCGGCTGCTCCGCTCCTGGGGCTGCGCGAACCCCTGGGGGTCGGCCTCGAGGGTCCGAGCTCGAAGGCCACGGCTTTCTCGTCACCCGCCCCTCACCCCGAGCGGCTCGAGGGATGCCCAGGTCACACCCTTCTTGTGAACCCGATAACTTGTCGTCCCCGAAGGCGTGACGCCACGCCCCGCGCGCGATAGGACTGGGGATGTCGAGACCGACGGCGCACCTGCGATCCAGGGCCCGTCCGCAACGCTCACGCCCCTCCGAACCCGAGGAGATCCTCCATGGCCTTCATCCGCACCCTCCGCTCCGCCCTCCGTCGCCGCGACGACCAGCTCGCGCAGCACATCGTCGAGACGGGCACGCACCGCGACCATCGCGCCGATGCCACCGCCTCCGTCGCCCGTCACGGCTCCCAGGGCATCCGGCCCTACGGCTTCGGCTACTGATCTCCCCGGCGGGCGCCTCGCGCCGCCGCCGACGACGCCCCTGCAGGCAGTGCCTGCAGGGGCGTCGTGCAAGGCGCGGCCGCCAGGACGCTCCGTGTCCGGCCCCGGAGCGGCCGGGCGAGGTCCCGCCGCTCAGCGCCCGGCGGCCTCGAGGATCTGCGCGACCTGATCGGGGGTGAAGCGGTAGACCGGGCGCTCCGCATCGGCGAGGGTGTCGCCGGCGTTCGGGAACACCGAGCTGACCACGCGCGGCGCCCCCTCCCCGAGCTCCACCAGGCTCACGCCGGACAGAGCGAGCGACTGCTCGTCCGCGCCCGCTCCGACGGGGTCGACCACGTTGGTGATCCCGGGGGCGACGTGCACCGGGATCCCGGCGATCTCGCCGGTCATCTCGTGGTGGTAGTGGCCCGAGAGCACGATCCGCACGTCAGAGCCGCCGAGCCCGGCGGCGAGCTCGTCGAGCCCGTCGAGGTCGAGGCCGCGCAGCAGCGGGGTCGCCGCGACGAGCGGAGGGTGGTGGATCGCGAGCACGGTCCCGCCGGGCGCGGGCTCGGCGAGGACTCCGCGCAGCCAGTCCAGCTGCTCGGGATCGAGGTGGCCGTAGCCGGCGCCGGGGACGCTCGAATCGAGCACGACCACGCGGGCCCCACCGGCGAGCGGCACGACCCGGTCCTGGCTCGGCGCGGTCCGCTCGCCCGGGGCGACCGCCTCGCCGTAGACGGCGGAGACGTCGTGGTTGCCCATGACGATCGCGAGCGGCGCGTCGAGAGCGGCGGCGAAGGGGTCGAGGATCTCGTGGAGCAGTCGGTAGCTCTCGGCGGTGCCGTCCTCGGAGGCGTCGCCGGTGTGGACCACGGCGTCGATGTCCGCAAGGCCCTCCAGACGGGCCAGGAGGCCGCGCAGGGCGGCGGTGGTGTCGATCCGGTCGTAGTGGCGGGCGTCCCGGTCGCCGTAGAGGTGCGTGTCGGTCAGGTGCAGGATGCGCATGCCGGGAACGGTAGCGGCCGCAGGTGTCGCGCAGGTGTCGGAGTCGACCGGGTTCAGCCCAGCGCCCCCACCCATTCGCTCGCGCCGTCGTCGAAGACCTGGTGCTTCCAGATCGGGACGCGCTGCTTGACGGTGTCCACGAGCTCGTCGCAGGCGATGAAGGCCTGCTTGCGGTGCGGGGCCGCGATCGCGCACACGAGGGCGGAGTCCCCGATGGCGAGGGGCCCGACGCGATGGGCGACCGCGACGAGAGCGTCCGGGTAGCGCTCCGCGATCTCGGCGGCGACCTGGGCGATCACGGCGGGGGCGGAGGGGTGGGAGGTGTACTCGAGCCGGTCCACGCCGCGCCCGCCGTCGTGGTCGCGCACCACGCCGTCGAAGGTGACCACGGCGCCGCAGCGCGGGTCGGCGACGGCTGCCGCCATGGCGGCCACGGTGATCTCCTCGGTGCCGACCGCGGCATGCCGCACCCGCTGCGGAGCCTCCCCCATCGCGGGGTCTCCCGCGATCCGCAGCCCCTGGGCCTGGGCGTCGCCGCGCTCGTCGGTGCCGTCCGCCGGGAAGGTGGTCGTCCCGCGGGTCGGGTCGGCCTGGTCCGACGGGGTCGCCGGGTCCGTCGCCTCCGCGATCGGGTCGGTCTCGCTCATCGCCGCCGTGGTCGTGGCGGCGCGGGCCGAGTCGTCGGACCCATCGGCCCTCGCCCCGCCCTCCGGCCCGTGGTCCCCTCCGTCGCGCTGCTCGAGCAGGTGGTCCAGCAGCGGGTCGATCACGGCGATGCCGTCCTTCACCCCGCCGCGGGAGCCCGGCAGGTTCACCACGAAGCTCCGTCCCGCCATCCCGGCGATGCCGCGGCTGAGCAGGGCGGTGGCCTTCGCCGACTCGCCCCGGCGGCGCACGGCCTCGAGGATCCCGGGCATCTCCCGCTCGATCAGCGGCGCGGTCTGCTCGGGGGTGACGTCGTTGGGGCTGATGCCGGTGCCGCCGGAGGTGATGACCACGTCGACGCCGTCGGCGATCGCCTCGGCGAGCGCGCGGCCCACCTCGGGGCCGTCGGCCACCACCTGCTTCTCGACGGGGGCAAGGCCCCGCCCGCACAGCCATCGCTCGAGCCGCGGGCCGGTGCGGTCCTCGTAGGTGCCGTCGGCCGCGCGGGTCGAGGCGATGATGATCCGGGCGCTGCCGTGCAGGAGCGGCGGCGCATCCGGGTCCTCGCGCACCGCGCAGTCCTCGTCGGTGCGCTGGGCGGGCATCTGCCTCATCGTTCCTCCTCCTGCGTCATCGCTCGTGGCGCGCAGTCATCGCTCATCATGCGCGGTCATCGCCTGTCGCGCGCGGTCGTCGCGGTTCCTCGCGGCGCCAGTCCCCGCTCTTGCCGCCGGACTTCGCGAGCACCCGGATCTCCTCGATGACGGCGAGGTGGTCCACGGCCTTGATCATGTCGTAGAGGGTCAGCGCGGCGGTGCTCGCTGCGGTCAGCGCCTCCATCTCGACGCCGGTGACGCCCTTGGTGCGCACGGTCGCGGTGATCTCGACGCGGTCCCCGCGCGGGTCTAGGTCGACTTCGATGCCGGTCAGCGGCAGCGGGTGGCACAGCGGGATCAGCTCGGCGGTGCGCTTGGCGCCCATGATCCCGGCCAGGCGCGCGGTGGCGAGCGCCTCGCCCTTGGGCAGGTCGCCGCTCGCGATCCGGGCCACCACGTCCTCGCGGGTGACGAGGACGGCGCGGGCGGTCGCCTCGCGGGAGGTGACCTGCTTGGCGGTCACGTCGACCATGTGGGCGGTGCCGTCGGCCCGCACGTGCGAGAGCTCGCCCGCGGCGGTCGACCGGCCGGCAGGGTCGGGGGCGGTGGTCATGAGTCTCCTCCGGGGATCAGCAGGGTCTCGAGCAGGTCGCCGTCGCGCACGACGGCGGCGCCGACGGGGACGATCGCGAGCGCATCGGCCGCTGCGTACCCGCCGATGAGGTGCGAGGACGCGCCGCCGACCAGACGCACGGCGCCCGAGGGCAGGACCCGCGCTCGACGGTACTGCTCCAGGTGCTCGGGCGAGGACTCCTCGGCCTCCAGGCGGACGGGCAGGCGCAGCCGTCGGCGCGGCGGGGCGCCGAGGGCGGGGCGGGCGATCAGCTCGCAGCTCAGCAGCGCGGAGACGGGGTTGCCGGGGAAGGCGAGCCAGGGCACGCGCCGCCCGTCCACCTCGAGGGTGCCGATGCCCTGGGGGCCGCCGGGCTGCATCGCGAGGGTGGGGAAGGCGAGGGTCGTCCCGGGCAGATCGGCGGCGTGGCGCACCACCTCGAAGGCGCCCATGCTCACGCCGCCGCTGGTGACGATCAGGTCGGCGTCGTGCGCGAGGACCTCGTCGCGCAGTCGCTCCAGCAGCAGCGTCGCGTCGTCGGGCACGGCGCCGCGGTGGACCACCTCGGCGCCCGCCTCGGTGAGCGCGGCGGCGAGTCCGGGTCCGTTCGCGTCATGGAGGGTGCCGGGGGCGGGCTCCGCACCCGAGGGACCGCGCACCTCGGAACCGGTCGAGAGCACCACGACCCGCACCGGCGCACCCACCTCGACCTCGCCCAGGCCGCAGGCGGCGAGGTGCGCGATCCGTGCGGGGGTGAGCATCTGCCCCTCGCGCAGCACGGTGTCGCCGCGGTGGGTGTCGGAGCCGCGGCGGCGCACGAAGCGGCCCGGTGCGGCATCGGCCGGCGTGAGCGTCACGGTCGCCGGGTCCGTGCCGCGCGCGGCGTCCGCTCCTCGGGCACTCGCTCCGCCTCCCTCGGCCCCCGCGCCGCCGGTGTCGAAGCGCCCCTGGGCGCTCTCCTCGACCGGGACCACGAGGTCCGCGCCGTCCGGGACCGGCGCACCGGTCATGATCGGCCGCGCCTGCCCGGGTTCGAGCCGGCCCGGCGCGTCGCCGGCCGCGATCGTCGGCCCGAGCGGGAGCGTCACCGCGGCGTCGGGGCCCGCGAGATCGGTCGACGCGACGGCGAAGCCGTCCATCTGCGAGTTGTCCACCCCGGGCACGTCCACGTGCGAGCGCAGCGGCCGGGCGGCGACGCGGCCGACGGCCCTGCCGTCCAGCGCGACCGGCTCTGTCGCCCGCACGGCGGCGAGCAGTGCGACGGCGTCGGCCACGTGGTCGGCGAGCGGGCTGCGCTGCGCACCGGTCATCTCTCGGGCCTCCCTCTGCTGTGCGTCATCGGCCTGTCCTGGTCCCTCCAGTATGGCGCTCGCGACCGCCGCTGCCCGACCGCCCCGTGCGCGAGAAGCACTCGCCGATGCCCGGTCCGTGCCCAGCCGACGCCCGGTCCGTGTCGAGCCCGTGCCCGGTCCCACCCCGAAGTCCCGCCCCCGTCCCGCCGAGCCGTCCTATCCTGGAGGGACCCCCCGGAGCTGCCGGGCCGCTGAGCAGGAGGTGCGCGCATGTCGTCTCGACGGGTCTCCCTCGGCATCCCGGTGCCGCGCCGCACCGACGAGGCGGCTGGCGCGCTCCCGGACACCACCGACCGACCGGACACCCCGGCGCTCGCGGACCGCTTCGGACGCGAGGCCACGGACCTGCGCCTGTCGCTGACGGACTTCTGCAACCTGCGCTGCACCTACTGCATGCCCGAGTCGGGGATGGTGTTCCTCAAGAAGGACCAGCTGCTCTCGGTCGAGGAGATCGTGCGCCTGGTGCGCATCGGGGTGGAGCGGCTCGGCATCCAGCAGGTGCGCTTCACCGGTGGGGAGCCGCTGACCCGGCCCGATCTCGAGGAGATCATCTCCGGGGTCGCCTCCCTCGAGCGCCGCCCCGACATCTCCCTGACCACCAACGCGATCGGCCTGGACCATCGCGCGGAGCGGCTGCGGGAAGCGGGGCTCGACCGGATCAACGTCTCGCTCGACTCGGTGGTCTCGGAGACCTTCGAGCGCCTCACCCGCAGGCCCCTGCTGCACCGTGTGCTCGCCGGGATCGACGGGGCGCGCGCGGCGGGCCTGGACCCGATCAAGGTCAACGCCGTCCTGATGCCCGGGATCAACGACCACGAGCTGCCCGACCTGCTGGACTGGTGCCTCGAACGGGACCTGCAGCTGCGGGTGATCGAGCAGATGCCGCTGGACGCGGACCACCGCTGGGAGCGCTCGACGATGATCACCGCCGGGGACGTGCACGAGATGCTCGCGCCCCGCTACGCGCTCGCCCCGGTCGCCGAGCCGCGCGACGGCGCACCCGCCGAGCTGTACGAGGTCTCCGACCGCGCCACCGGCCTGCACCGGGGCCGGGTGGGGATCATCGCCTCGGTGACGCGCCCCTTCTGCGCCGACTGCCGCCGCACCCGCCTGACCGCCGAGGGCCGCGTGCGCACCTGTCTGTTCTCCCGCGAGGAGACCGACCTGCGCACGGCGCTCCGCTCGGGAGCGGACGATGAGGCGATCGCCGACATCTGGCGCGCCGCCCAGTGGGGCAAGAAGGCCGGCCACGGCATGGACCGGGCCGATTTCGTGCAGCCGGAGCGCCCGATGAGCGCGATCGGCGGATGAGGAGGACCCGATGACCGACACCCGTGCCACCGAGATCGCCGCGCCCGAGATCGCGGTGCGCCTCTTCGCGGGCGCGGCCGCCGAGTTCGGGGCCGACGACGCGACCGTGCGCGCCCGCACCGTGGGCGAGCTCGTCCAGGCCCTCACCGCCGGCGCCTCCCCGGAGGCGGCCCGGGTGATCGGCCGGTCGAGCCTCCTGGTCGACGGCGTGGCCTGCACCGATCACGATCGTGCGCTCGGTCGCGGCACCCGCGTGGACGTGCTCCCTCCCTTCGCCGGCGGCTGAGCTCGCCTCCTGCCCGGCGGTTGAGCCCGGGTACTTCCCGACAGCTGAGCTCGGGTCGGGGTCGCACCCTGCCGGGCCGTGTCAGAGCCGCTGGATCTCGACCCCGCTGCCGGCCAGCCCGTCGAAGCCGCCCGCGAGCGAGCGCACCTGGATCCCCCGCTCGGCGAGAGCCCTCTGCGTGCTCGCCGAGCGCGTTCCCGCCGCGCAGTACAGCACCGCGCCCGCGACCTCGTGATCGGCACCGCGCAGCAGCTCGCCCATCGGGACGTGCTCGGCGCCGGCGATCATGCCGCCCTCGGCCAGCTCCCGCTCCTCGCGGATGTCGATCACCCGCGCCCCGGCCGCGAGCAGGGCTGGCAGCTCCGCGGCGGTGACCTCGTCGCGGGCGGGGCCCGTCGGCCCCGGCAGCCCGCAGGTGAGCATCACGTCCTCGATCTCCGTGACCGGCAGGCGCTGCGGGTCCCGGGCCAGCGGCAGCTCGTCCCACCGGGCGCGCAGCGCGTCGTAGAGGGCGAGTCGACCGAAGAGCACGTCGCCCATCCCGGCGAGCACCTTCACGGCCTCCATCGCCATGGTCGAGCCGATCACGCCGCAGAGCATCCCGAGCACCCCGGCCTCCGCGCAGCTGGGCACCTCGCCGGGCCGCGGCGGGACGGGGTGGACGTCGCGATAGGTGACGCCGCGCCCGCCTGCGCCCCAGAACACGCTGACCTGTCCGGAGAAGGCGAGGATCGAGCCCCACACCAGCGGCAGGTCGAGGATCTCGCAGGCGTCGGAGGCGAGATAGCGGGTGGGGAAGTTGTCGGTCCCGTCCAGGACGAGGTCGTGGCCCGGGAGGAGCTCGAGGGCGTTCGCGGGGGTGAGGGTCTCGACCACGGCGCGCACCGTGACCTGCGGGGACCGGGCGCGCAGGTGCTCGGCGGCGGCGACGGCCTTGGACCGGCCGAGATCCGCCTCGGTGAACAGCACCTGCCGGTGCAGGTTCGTCGCGTCGACGGTGTCGGGGTCGAACAGGGTGATCTCGCCGACCCCCGCCGCCGCGAGATAGGTCAGGGCCGGGGCGCCGAGCCCGCCCGCACCGATCACCGCGACCCGCGCCCCGGCGAGGCGGCGCTGACCGGTCTCGCCCAGCTGCGGCAGTCGCATCTGGCGCAGGTACCGGCCGAGATCGTGCCGCTGCGCCGCGGGCCGGTCCGCCGGCACGGCGCGGTCCAGGATCCGGGGCGGGACGGGAACGGGCAGGTCGGCGGAGCTCATGGGCCCAGTCTCCCCCACCTCCCGCGGCGAGGCGCGACCTCGGTCCCGCAGGTCCCGCGGGCGCCGTCCCGGGGCCGAGATCATGAGGCCAGGTGTCCGAACGTCGGGCACGGACCGCGACGTCCGGCCCCGCGGTCCGGGCGCCGCAGTCCAGCCGGATCCGCCCACGAACGGGGACGGGGCCCCGGGCGCTTCCGCCCGGGGCCCCGTCCTCAGGGCGCGTCCGCTCAGCCCTCGAGCTTGGCGGAACCCGTCACGTAACCGATCTTGGTCCAGTCCGGCAGCTCGAAGCCCCACGCGCCGAAATTCGCGAGGTCCTCGTTCTGGACGAAGAAGTCGTAGGACTGCCACAGCGGGATCGTCCCGGCGAGCTCCCACAGGTTCGCGTCGATCTGGTTGATCAGCTCGAGGCGCGCGGCATGATCGGTCTCGACGGCGGCCTGGTCGATGAGCTTGTCCGTGTCCGGATCGCCGATCTTGCCGAAGTTCTGCTCGCCCTCGGACTTCCAGATCGAGTCGCCGGAGGAGAGGAACGGGTTGCCGACCCAGCCGAAGAGGGTGAGGTCGAACTCGCCGGGGATGACGTACTTCGAGAAGAGGTCCGTCGGCGGCACCTTCTGCACCTTCATGGTGATGCCCACGGCCTTGAGCTGCTCCTGGACCACCGGGACCACGGCCTCGTTGGTCTTCGAGCCGTCGTTGTACACGTAGGTGATCTCGATCGGCGTGCCGTCCTTGGAGGCGACGAGGCTCTCGCCCTCGCCCTCCAGGGTGTAGCCCGCGTCCTCGAGCAGCTTCTTCGCGGCCTCGGGGTCGTAGCTGCCGAGGTCGCCGGAGTTCTCCTGGTACCCCTCCTGGTTGGTCATCAGGAGGTGGTTGTTCAGCGGCTCCGTGTTCTCCGGGTAGGGCATGGTCGAATTGACCGAGAGGAAGACGTCCTCGCGGTTGATCGCACGGAAGATCGCCTGGCGCACGGCCTGATCGGCGAGCGGCCGGCCCTCGGCGCCGTTGAGGGTGATGTGGGTCCAGTTCGGGCCCGCGGCCTGACGGAGCACCGCACCGTTGCCGATCAGCGGCTCGACCACCGAGTAGGTCGCCGGGACGGTGGTCTCGATGACGTCCAGCTGGCCGTTCTGGAAGCTGGTCGCGGTCGCGGCCGGATCCTCGATGGTGGTGAACAGGACCTGCGAGAGGAACGGCTTGTCGCCCCACCAGTTCTCGTCGGGCTCGACCAGCACGGTCTTGTTGCCGGAGTCGATCTTGCCGATCTTGAAGGGGCCGGCCGTGACCTGCGGCCCCTCGAGCCAGCCGGTGTTGAAGGCCTCGGCCGATTCGGCGAGGGAGTCCGGCATGACCGCGGCGAGGCCGATCCAGTCCGCGTACTTCTCCTTGAAGGTGATCACGGCGATCAGGTCGCTGTCGCCCTGCTCGATCTTCTCGACCTTGTTGTAGCCCTCGGAGGACGCGATCGCGTACTCCTCCTGGGAGCCGTCCATGACCTTGAAGACGTTCTCGATCGACTTGTAGTCGATCGGGGTGCCGTCGGACCAGCTCATGCCCTCGTTGAGCTCGATCTCCATGACCTGCGGATCCTCGGAGGTCAGCTCGATGCGCTTGGTGTAATGCGGGTTCGCGGAGACCTCACCGGCAGCGTTCGACCACCACACCTCGAGCGGGAAGATCGTCCGCAGGATGTCGGAGGTGTTGGCCTCGTTGCCGTCGGAGTGGAATGGGTTCCAGTTCGCGGGGAACGCGTTGTTGGCCAGGCGGAGCACGCCGCCCTCGCCGATCTCCTCGCGCTCCTTGGTGTTGATGTCGTTCTGGTCGGAGGCGATCTGCTCGCCCTCGCCGCCGCCGTCGGAGGCGCCGCCGCTGCCGCCGGTCCCCGGGTCCTGGCTGCACGCCGCCAGCGCGGTCATCGAGACGGTCAGAGCCGTCGCCCCCAGGATGGAACGCCGCGTCACACGCATATGAATCTCCTTCGCTCACGGTCCTCGAGATCATCGAGCCCGCTGGATGCACTGTCCCGGCAGATGTGGTCGGCGTTGACCACCGTGGTCGCGCCCTTCTCGCCGGTGTGAGCAGTCTGTCACCGGCGAGTTCCCGACGCGGACCAGGAACGCCCTTGTTACCCGTTCGCAACATGCAGGGCATCTGTCCGCGACCGACCCGGCACGGCCCCTCTTCCGGCGCGCCGACGACGGGCGGCGCACTGTGCGCGCCGCCCGTCGTCTCGAGCGTCCTCCCTGGTCAGGGAAGGGTCACTGGGAGTCCTCCCGGTCCGCGAGGAAGCCGCCGAAAGTTCCTTCGAAGGCCTTGCGGTCGATGGCCTCTCGCCGCCGCGAGCGAGCCACCTCGGGGTCCGGGATCGGCACCGCGGAGAGCAGCTCCTTGCTGTAGGGATGCTGCGGGTTCGTGAAGACCTCCTCGGTGTCGCCCAGCTCGACGATCCTCCCCTTCTGCATCACGGCGATGCGGTCGGAGATGTGGCGGACCACGGAGAGGTCGTGCGAGACGAACAGGAAGCTCACCCCGAGGCGCGCCCGGAGGTCGGCGAGCATCGCGAGCACGCCGGCCTGGACGGTGACGTCCAGCGCCGAGGTGGGCTCGTCGAGGATGATCAGCTTCGGGTCGCAGGCGAGCGCGCGGGCCACGCCGACGCGCTGGCGCTGGCCGCCGGAGAACTCGGTGGGGAAGCGGGCGGCGTGCTCGGGCAGCAGGCCCACCATCTTCAGCAGCCAGTCCACCCGCTCGTCCATGCGCTCCTTGCTGTACCCCTGGACGCGCATCGGCTCCTTGATGATGTCCGCGATCGGCATCCTGGGGTCGAGGGAGGCCATCGGGTCCTGGAAGACCACCGTGATGTCGGAGCGCAGCGTCGACCGCTCCTTGCGGGTCAGGGCACCGGTCTCCTTCCCGCCGATGCGGATGGTCCCCTCCTGCGGGGTGCGCAGCTGCATGATCTCCATCAGCGTGGTGGTCTTCCCGCTGCCGGACTCGCCGACCAGCGCCAGGCACTCCCCCTCGCGGATGTCGAAGGAGATGCCGTCCACGGCGCGCTGCTCACCGATCTTCCGGCGCACGATCGCACCCTTGGTGATCGGGAAGACCTTCGCCAGGTCCTCGACCTCGAGCACCGTCGGCAGCTCCTCGCGCGGCGGCCGGTCCTCGCCGAGGTCGGCGATCTTCTGCATCGCGGAGCCGGCGACGCTGCGGGAGGCGCCCGCCTCGCCGGCGTCGACCCGCGGGACGGCGGCCAGCAGGTCCTGCGTGTACTTCTCGCGGGGGCTGTAGAAGATCTCGTCGACGGTCCCCAGTTCGACCATCCGCGACTCCTTCATCACCAGGACCCGGTCGGCGAAGCCCGCGACCACGCCCATGTCATGGGTGATCAGCACCGTCGCGGCACCGATGAGCTCCTGCGCGGACTTCAGCAGGTCCATCACCTGCGCCTGGATCGTCACGTCCAGGGCGGTGGTGGGCTCGTCGGCGATGATCAGCTCGGGCTCGTTCGCGATCGCCATCGCGATCATCGCGCGCTGGCGCATGCCGCCGGAGAACTCGTGGGGGTACTGGCTCGCACGACGGCCGGGCTCGGGGATGCCCACCGCGTCCAGCAGCTCCTCGGCCCGCTGACGGGCCCGGGTCTTGGAGATCTCCGGATGGTGGATCCGCACCACCTCGGCGATCTGGTCCCCCACCCGGTACACCGGGGTGAGCGCGGAGAGCGGGTCCTGGAAGACCATGGAGATCGTGTTGCCGCGCAGGCGCGAGAGCTGCTTGTCGTTCAGCTCGAACATCCTGTGGCCGAGCATCTCGATCTCGCCGCTGATGGTGGCCGTGCGCGGCAGCAGGCCCATCACGGCCAGGGAGCTGACGGACTTGCCGGAGCCGGACTCGCCGACGATGGCGAGGGCCTCGCCCTTGTGCACCTCGTAGCTGAGGTCCTGGACGGCGTGGACGGTCCCGTACTCGGAGGGGAAGGAGACGCTCAGGTCCCGCACGGAAAGGATCGGGTCGGACATTCTTTCTTCCTCAGATCCGGCTGGAGCCGCTGGTCGGGTCGAGGGCGTCGCGCAGCGCTTCGCCCATCAGGTTGATGGAGATGACCAGGGCGGCCAGCACCACCGCGGGCGGGATCCAGGTATAGGGCGCGGAGATGTTGTAGTCCTGCAGGACGGTGCCGAGGGACACCTGCGGGTACTGGATGCCGAATCCGATGAACGACAGTCCGGTCTCGCCGAGGATCGCGGCGCTCACGCCGAGCGTGGTGTCGATGATGATCCAGCTGGCGATGTTCGGGATGATGTGCCGCGTCATCGTGACGATCGGGTTCACGCCCATGAACCGGGCCGCCTCGACGTACTCGGTGCGCACCAGCTGCTGGGTCATCGCGCGCAGCACACGGGCGGTGAGCATCCAGGCGAAGCCCGCCAGCAGCGGGATCATCCACAGCCAGCTCGCCTGCTGCAGCGCGGGGCTGAACAGCATCAGCAGCAGGATCGAGGGGATCACCAGGAACAGGTTGATGAGGTTCACCAGGGCGCCGTCGACGAACGCGCCCGACTTCCCCTTGTGGCTCACGTACCCGGCGACGATGCCGACGAGGAGAGCGAGGAAGGTCGTCAGGACCGCGGTGCCGATTCCGATGACCAGCGAGATGCGCAGGCCCTGCATCGTCCGGGCGAAGATGTCCAGACCGTTCTCGTTCACGCCGAACCAGTGGTATGGGCTCGGGCCGGTCAGGGCGTTGCGCAGGTCCCGCTCGAAGGGGCCGTACTGGTAGACCATCGGGCCGATGATCGCCATCAGCACGAGCGCCGCGAAGATGATCATGCCGATCCATGCGCTCGGGTTGCGCAGGAACCGTCGCCGCAGCAGCTCGCCGCGGCTGAGCGACTCGATCGCCGGTCCGCTCTCGTCGACCTCGGTGTCCCGCAGGTCGGGGTCGTCGACGGCCGAGCCGATGACGGGGTTCGCCTCGGGATCGGTGGCCCGGCGCAACGCGGAGGCGTCGTCGGTGCCGCGGATGTCGTTGGGGTTCGTCATCGTGTCACCGGATCCTCGGGTCGAGCGCACCCTGCAGGATGTCTGCGAAGGTGGCGGAGAGCAGGGTCAGGATCGCCGTGTACAGGACGACGCCGGCGGTGCCGTTGACGTCGGCCATCTGGATCGCGGAGATCGCGAAGCGGCCGATGCCCTGCCAGTTGAACATCAGCTCGACGAACAGCGAGCCGGAGAACGCGCCGCCGACGGCGAAGGCGAAGTACTGGCCCATGGGGATCAGCGCCATCCGCAGGCCGTGGCGGTTCATCGCCCGTCCGCGGGTGAGGCCCTTGGCCCGAGCGGTGCGGAGGTAGTCGCTGCCCAGCACGTCCAGGGTCGTCACCTTCATGTACCGCGAGTAGGAGGCGGCGGCGGTGACGGCCAGCACGATCGTCGGCATGACCAGGGCCTTGGCCTGGTACTTGAAGGACTCCCAGGAGCCCGGTTCGAGCAGCGGGTTGATCGGGTTGATCGCCGGGAGCCCCCAGCCGGAGAGGTCCATGATCCCCTGGTTGGCCTGCTGGACGATCAGGATGATCACCGGCGTGGGCAGGGAGAGGATGAAGAAGGCGAGCAGCGTCGAGAGGCGGTCGCCGACCGAGTCGCGGCGCACCGCGGCGAGCATGCCCAGGACGATGCCGAGCACGGTGCCGATCGCGGTGCCGAGGACGACCAGGCGCAGGCTGATCGGGATCCGGGTGGCCAGCTCGTCGATCACCGGGACCATCGACTTGTTCGTGCCGGTGGTCACGCCGAGGTCGCCGCGGATGAGGCCGCCGAGCCAGTTGGCGTACCGCTCGAACAGCGGGGTGTCGGGGTTGACGTTGCGCACGTCGAGGTAGTGCTGGGCGGTCGCCGCCGGGACCGGCTCCGTCGCGATCGGCGGGTACAGCACCTCTTCGGGATGCATGAGCGAGGCGGACAGGAGATACGCGAAGCTCGTGGCGACGAACGCCAGGATCACGTAGGTCAGCACTCTGAGGGAGACGAATCTAATCACGCTTCCCCCTCGACACGCTGTTGCTCATCTGTCGGGTCCCTTCCCTGCGTCATCCGTCTCGTCGTCGCGGGCTCGCCATGGGCGGGCCCCGTCCCATTGAGGCGGCACCACGCTCGGTCACGTCGAGGCGACCCGGCGGCCGTGCACAACCGGGTCCCGGTTGTGGTCCAGGTCTCTCGGCAGGCACGGCACACCATAACGCCTGCGATGGACGCGGCTTGACGAAACTGACCCACGGGTACGCGGTAGGGCGAAGCTATGCTCGAATCGTGACCTTTCTGCACCTGCTCGTGCTCGCGCTCGGCATCGTCGCCGCGATCGCGCTGAGCGATCTGCTCGGACATCGGGGAGTCGGCGCGTGGCCCATCGGGCTCGGCGCCCTCGCCCTGGCCCTCGGCGCCGGGCTCCTCTACAGCCCCTGGCTCGCCGCCCTGTCCCTCGGTCTCGCCCTCGGGGCGGCGATCTCGATGATGGCCTCCTGGACTCGCGACATCGTCCGACGCCGCCACGCCCGACGCGAGCAGGCGCGGCGGTCCCAGGACGCTCGACGGAGCCAGCTGGAGAAGTCCGGCACCTCGCGTCGCTGAGGGACGCAGGAGCGTCACAGCACCAGGACGAGCACGCTCCGCTCCGGCGCACCGGCGAGCTCGCCGCTCCCCGGCGCCGCGCCGCCGTCGGGTCCCTCCGACTCCAGGAGCACCATCGCGTCCGCCCGTCCGTAGGGGGCGAGCCGCCGACCCGGCACGAGGCGCACGACCTCCCGGCCATCGGCCACGACCTCCCGCCGCCCGGGCATGGCGTGCACGGTGCCGGCGGGACCGCGCCGGGGCCCGTCCCCCTCCCCGCCCAGGAGCATCCGTCGGGGCGTGGCGCCGTCGCGATCCAGCAGCGGGCGCACGAACAGGTGGTAGCCCACCAGCGCGCCGACGGGAGTGCCCGGCAGGTGCACGACGGGGACGCCGCCGCGCAGCGTGCCGTGGCCCTGGGGACCGCCGGGGCGCAGGGCGAGGTGCGCGAAGCGGGAGGTCCCCGCTCCTCGCTCGCCGAGCAGCAGCTTCACCACGTCGTAGGCGCCGTGGCCGATCCCGCCGGTGGTGAGCACGAGGTCGGCCTCCCGGGCCGCGACGTCGAGCGTCTCCCGCAGGTCAGCCGGGTCGTCGCCGCTGTGCCGGGGCGGGAGCGCGTGCGCGCCGCCGGCGGCGAGGGCGGCGGCGAGCATCGTCCCGTTGGACTCGCGCACCGCACCCGGCAGGGGGTCCGCGCCGAGTCGGTCGGAGGAGCTGTCCGCGGTGAGCTCGTCGCCCGTGACCACCACGGCGACGCGCAGCGGGCGGAGCACCTCGAGGGCGTCGATCCCGAGCGTCCGGGCGAGTCCGACGAGCCCCGCGCCGACGCGGTCCCCGGCCAGGGCCAGCGGCGCATCCAGCGGGATCTCCTCCCCCGCCCCGCGCACGTGACGGCCCGGGACGGGAAGGCTCTCGAGGGCGAGGGCGACGACGGCGGGGGCCGGACCGAAGGGGTCGGAGTCGGTCGCCTCCACCTCGACGACGGCGTCGGCGCCGCGGGGCACGGGGGCGCCGGTCATGATCCGGGCGGCGCTGCCCGGGGGCAGGTCGGGGACCTCGCCGGGGCGGGCCGGAAGCTCGGCCGCGACCGGGAGCACGGTGGTGCCGGGAACGGTGAGGTCCGCCCGGCGCACGGCGAAGCCGTCCATCGCCGCGATCGGCAGCGCCGGGACCTGCTCCGGGCTGCGCACCGCGGCGGCGAGGACCCGGCCGCGGGCCTGCTCGAGCGGCACCCGCTCAGCGCGGCGCGGCGGCGCGACCGCGGCGAGGATCTCCTCGCGCCACTGCCAGGGCGAGAGTCTCTCGGAACTCATGGTCCTCCTTCGGCGGCGGGTCGCGGCGCAGGTCACGGCGGGCGATGTCGCCGCGGGCGAAGTCCCATGATCCCCCATCCACGGCCTCGGGAGACGGGACCGTCGCCGGCTCGCCGCGGACTTCCGGCCGCTGCCGCTCCGCTTCTCCGCCGACCCGTCCACAGACATGGCCACGGGGAGAGCGGCAGGTGCATCATGGAGGGCATGCGCGAGATCCGATTCGACAGCTTCGGGGGCCCCGAGGTCCTGACCCTCCACCACGACGCCCCGGTGCCCGAGCCGGGCCCCGAGGAGGTCCTCGTCCAGGTCGGCTTCGCAGGGCTGAACCCGCTGGACTACAAGATCCGCGACGGCTCCTCGGGACGGGCGAAGGACCTCGCGCTGCCCGCGGGGACCGGCCGTGAGATGGCCGGCACCGTGATCGGCGCGGGCTCCGGCCTGGACGAGGCGGAGCTCGGCTCGCGCGGCCTCACCGTCGGCACACGCGTGTTCGGCATGCGCGGCCCGAGCGACTCCCGCGGCGTCGCCGCCGAGGTCATCGCGATCTCGGCCGACGACCTCGCCCCGATCCCCGGCGAGACCGCCGAAGAGGACCTGCCCCGCTGGGCCGGGCTCGCACTCGTCGGCCTCACCGCGATCGCCGCCGTGCAGGACACCGCCCGGATCGCCGAGCACGAGACGGTGCTGGTCCACGGCGGCACCGGCGGCGTGGGCCAGCTGCTGATCCCGATGGCGCTCGAGGCCGGGGCCTCCCAGGTGCTCGCCACCGGGCGCGCCGCGAACGCCGAGCGGATCCGGGAGCTGGGCGCGACCCCGATCCCCTACGACACGAGCGACTGGGGCGAGGAGGTCCAGCGCCTCACCGACGGACGCGGCGTCGACGTCGTGCTGGACACCCACTACCACTCGACCTTCCTGCCGAGCCTGGACCAGCTCGCGGACGGCGGCCGCATCGTCGCCCTGCCCAGCCTCGCCGACCTCTCCCCTGCCCTCGAGCGCGGTATCGAGGCGCGGGTGCCGTCGATCGTGCCGGGACGGGACCGGCTGGATCGCCTCGCGCAGGGCATCCGCTCGGGCCGCTATCCGCTGGAGGTCTCCGAGGTGCTGCCGCTGGCGCAGATCGCCGAGGCGCATCGTCGGCTCGAGGAGGGCCACACCCGCGGCAAGCTGGTCCTGGACGTGCGCGCCTGAGCGACGGCCCGTGCCGCGATGGTCGGCGCCCCGGCACGGGCGGTACGCTGGCACGATGGTCGCCCCCACCTCCGATGACGCCGCTGCCGCGATGCGCGGGATCGAGCCCGTGCTGCAGCCCTCCGGGTGGGCGCTGCTGAACTCCCTTCCGCCCTACGACGAGAAGGAGGCGCTGCGGGTCTCGACCCGTCTGCGCGAGGCGGGGCACTCCCCCGAGCTCGTCTCCGCGGTGCTCACCCAGTCCCGTCTGCGCGCCCGCGCCGCGGAGAAGTTCGGGGAGTTCGCGAACACCATGCTGTTCACCCCGCACGGGCTCGAGCAGGCCACGCGCCTGCCCGTCGCCGCGATGCACGCCGAGCGCTTCCAGCGCGCCGGAGTCGCCTCCGTCGCGGATCTCGGCTGCGGCATCGGCGGGGACTCGATGGCGATGGCCGCGCTGGGCCTGGACGTCCAGGCGATGGACCGCGATCCGGTCACCGTCGCCGTCGCCACCGTGAACCTGCGCCCCTTCCCGAACGCGAGCGCGCGCCTGGGCCGGGCGGAGGGCCACGACCCCCGCGACACCGAGGGGATCTGGCTGGACCCCGCCCGGCGCGCCCCCGCCCGCGGCGGCTCCCGCCGCCTCCACGACCCCGAGGAGTACGAGCCGCCGCTCTCGGCCGTGCTCGACCTCGCCCGACGTCTCGGCCGCGACGGCGCCGCCGGTCCGCTCGGCGCGAAGCTCGGCCCCGCCATCGCCCGCGACGCCCTGCCGGACGACGTCGAGGTGCAGTGGCTGTCCTTCCACGGGCAGGTGCTCGAGGCGACCGCCTGGTGCGGACCGCTCGCCCGGGAGGGCATCGCCTCCTCCGCCGTGCTGATCGGCCGCGACGGCGCGCACCGCCTGGACCGCGGCGCGGACTCCGCCGGCGACCCCGCCGTCGGCCCGCTCGCCGACCACCTCTACGAGCCCGACGGCGCCGTGATCCGCGCCGGGCTGATCGGAGAGCTCGCCGCCCGGATCGGCGGCCGCACCCTGGATCCCACGATCGCGTACCTGACCTCCGAGCGCCGCGTCACCACCCCCTTCGCGAAGGGTTACGCGGTGCGGGACGTGATGCCCTTCGGCCTCAAGCGCCTCACCTCCTACCTGCGCGAGCACCGGCTCGGGGTGCTCGAGATCAAGAAGCGCGGCACCGCGGTCGAGCCCGACGAGCTGCGTCGCAAGCTGCGGCCCCGCCGCTTCGGCGACGAGAGCGCCACGCTGATCCTCACCCGCATCGACGGGGAGCAGTCCGTCGTCGTCGCCTCCCCGCACGCCGCACCGCCCGGCGAGGAGCCCGATCGGCCGTGAGCACCGCCCGGGGGACGCAGCGTCGCGTCATCGCCCTGCTGCTGCTCCTCGCCGCGCTGGGAGGACTCGGCGCCGTCGCCCTCGGCGCCGCCGCCGAGCGTGCTCCGATCACGACCGTCGCCGGCACGACGGAGCGTGAGCGGCCCTCCAGCGCCCCGACCGCCGAGGTCCCCTCGGACCCCGGCTGGAGCACCCCGGAAGCCCCGGACCGGCCGCCCCGGACCGAGCTCGGCGCCGCCCCGCTGCTCGTGCTGCTCTCCCTCCTCGGCCTGGCCCTCGCGGTCCTCGCGGTGTGGCTCGCGGTGCGGATGAGGGCGCTGGCCCGACCCGCTCCGGCCACGGCGACCGCCGCCTCCGAGGACGAGCTCACCGCCGCGCAGGCCCGGACCGCGCTCGCCGAGGCCCGGGACCCGCTCGCCCGTCTGGTCGACGCGCAGGACGCGGTGATCGCGGCGTGGACCGCGTTGGAGCGCTCCCTCGCCGCGGCGGGCGTCACCCGGCACCCCTCCCGCACCACCTTCGAGTTCGTCGTGGAGGTGCTGGCCGCGCTCGACCTGGACCGCGCCGCCCTCGACGACCTCGCCGCCCTCTACCGTCGGGCGCTGTTCGATCCGGAGCCGCTCACGGAGGAGGACCGCGTGGTCGCGATGACGAGCCTGGACCGCCTCACGGCGGGGCTCGAGGCCACCTCTGCGGCGGCGAGCGCCGGCGAGCACCCTCGCGCCGAGGACGGGAGCACCGAGCGATGAGCCGCACGCTCCTGGGCCTGATGTGGCGGACCATCGTGACCACGGCGGCCGCGGTCCTGCTCACCCTCGCTCTCGCGCTGATGGGCCTCGTGCTCCCGCTGCCGCTGCCGATAGCGCTGGGCCTCCTCGCAGGGGCCGCCTGGTGGTTCCTCCACGTCGGCGCCGACCGGGCCGAGCCCTCGCGAGCCCCGCGCCTCGACCACGACGCCGACTACGCCCTCCCCCATGCCCAGGACGTGCGGGTGCGACGGCTCGAGGACCTGATCCACGGCGCGCAGCCGCACCGCCGCATGACCGGCCGCGGCCTCGCCCTGGTCCTGGCCGACATCGCCGACGAACGGGCTCGCGACCCGGACGCCCCGCCGCTCGGCCCGGAGCTCTCCGAGCTCCTCCGCGCCGCCCGCGCCGCAGAGGGCTCCCAGCAGCCCTTCCCGCCGATCGACCGCAGAGCCCTGCACCGCTATCTCGACGAGCTCGCCCCGCGCGAGGAGAGGCCCCGATGACCACCACCCCCGCCCTCAGCACCACCCCGCTCAGCACCACCGCCGCGACCGACGCCGCACGGCGCGTGCTCGACGCCGTCGAGACCGCCGTCGTCGGCAAGCGGCAGTCCCTCGAGCTGGTGCTCACCGGACTCCTCGCCGGCGGCCACGTCCTCCTCGAGGACCTGCCCGGGCTGGGCAAGACCCTCGCCGCCCGCTCCTTCGCCCAGGCGCTCGGCCTGCCCTTCGCCCGCGCCCAGTTCACCCCCGACCTGCTGCCCGCCGATCTCACCGGCGCCGAGGTGTTCGACCAGCGCACCGGCGAGTTCGTGTTCCGTCCCGGCCCCGTGTTCACCGGTCTGCTGCTGGCCGACGAGATCAACCGCACCCCGCCGAAGACCCAGTCGGCGCTGCTCGAGGCGATGCAGGAGCGACAGGTCTCCGTCGAGGGCACGACCCGGCCGCTGCCCGTCCCCTTCCATGTGCTCGCCACCGCCAACCCCATCGAGCACGAGGGCACCTATCCGCTGCCCGAGGCGCAGCTGGACCGCTTCCTGCTGCGGCTGTCCTTCGGCTATCCGAGCGCCGAGCAGGAATGGGAGGTGGTCTCCCGACGGATCGACCGCCGGCGCGAGGAGCAGACCGTCGCACAGGTGCTCGACGCGGAGCAGCTGCTCGCACTGCAGGCGGCGGTCGAGGAGGTGCACGTCGAGGACGCCGTGGGCCGCTATGCCGTCGACCTCGTCGCCGCGACGAGGCGTCACCAGAACGCCCTGGTCGGCGCCTCGCCGCGCGGGACCCTCGCCCTGATCACCTGCGCCCGCGCCCTCGCGGTGATCCGCGGCCGCGGCTACGTGGTGCCGGAGGACGTCAAGGAGCTCGCGCATCCGGCGCTGGACCATCGCGTGACCGTCCGGCCCGAGCTGTGGCTGCAGAACGCGACCGGCGCCGGCGTCGTCGACGCGGTCCTCGAGCAGGTGCCGGTGCCGGTCGCCTCCCCGCAGCCGGCCCGGTCCCCGTCATGAGACCGGCCGCGGGAGACGGCGCAGCGGAAAGGGCCTCGGGGGCACCGGGGACCGAAGGAGCGACAGGAAACTCGGGAGAGCCGGGGACAAGGACGGCGAGGACGACCTCCGGTGCGGCGGGTGCTCAGAGGACAGCAGGGACCACGGGCACGCCGGGTCGCACGCAGCCGCCCGCACCCTCGCTCCGCCCCCGTCCCACCGCCGCGCTCGTCCGCGCCTCCGCGGTGGGCGTGCTCGCCCTGGCCCTGGCGCTGCTGCGCGGAGAGCCTGCGCTGGTCCTCGCCGGGCTGCCACTGCTGGCCTGGTCTCTGCTGGCCGTCGCCCGCCGCACGGCACGCGGCGAGGAGCGCTCCTACCCCGCCCCGTCCCTGCACCTGAACCGTCGGCGGATCGACGAGGACGGTGCGGCGCGCGCCACGGTGACCGCAGGCCCGGGCCTGCTGACCACGGCGAACGTCCCGAGGCCGCCGCATGCGGATCTCGCCCCGCGCCACGGCTCCCTCACCGGCGACGGCGGGGCGGCGCTGCGCATCGGCGCCCGGCGCTGGGGCCGGATCGAGGTGGGGCCGGTGCACGTGCTGGTCGCGGATCCGCTCGGCGCCTTCCGGGCGCAGGTAGACCTGCCCCCGGTGTCGCTCCAGGTGGTCCCCTCCTCCGTGGTGCTCGATGCCCCTGTGGACGTCCCCACCCCGATCGGGGTGAGCGGTGCGCACCTCTCGCGGCGCCGCGGCGACGGCACCGCGCTGTCGGAGGTGCGCGCCTTCCGGCCCGGGGACCGACTGCACCGGATCAACTGGCGGGTCACGAGTCGCACCGGGCAGCTGCACACCAATGCGACCTTCACCGAGCAGGACACCGAGGTCCTCGTCGTCACCGACACCACCGCGGACGTCTCCCCCGCCCCCTGGGCCGGCGAGGTCGCGCCCACCAGCCTGGACATGACGATCCGGGCCACGACCGCCGTGGCGCGTCACTATCTCGGCGTCGGCGACCGGGTCGCGCTGCTCGACATCGGGCGGCTGATAGGCGCGGTGCCGCCCGGCTCCGGCCCCCGTCAGCTGCGGGTGCTCACCGATGCGCTGTCCCGCGCGGCCCGGGACCCGGGCGCGCTCCGCCCCCTCCCCCGCCTGCCCGCGGTGCGGACCGGCACGCTGACGGTGGTGTGCTCGCCCCTGCTCCGCCCCGAGGTGATCACCAGGATCGGGGAGCTCGTCGCCCAGGGCGCGGACGTGATCGTCGTGGACACGCTCCCGCCGAGCGTCGGGGACACCTCCGTGCTGCGCGGGCGGCCGCTGCGGCTCGACGGCCGGGTCTCCGAGCGCTTCTGGCCCGAGGCGTGGGCGCTGCGGAGGCTCGAGCGGGAGCGGACGGTGCGCGAGCTGCGGGAGGCGGGCGTCCCGGTCACCGCTTGGGAGGGGCCCGCCTCGCTGGCTCCGGTGCTCCTGTCCCTGTCCGCCGCGCGCGGCGCACCGCGACGGAGGAGGTCCTGATGCGGCTGACGTCCTTGCTCGACCCGATCGCCGGTGCTCTTCTCGCGCTGCGCGGGATCAGTCCGGTGCAGTGGGCGCTGCGCGGCACCGGTACCGCGGCGACGGTCGCCGCGGCGGCGCTCGCGCTGTCCGGCCCGGGACTCGCGGCGATGCACCTGGGTGTCGTGCTGGTGGGGCTCGTCTGTCTCACGGCCCTCGCCGCGCAGTGGCTCGATCCCGACACGGACCTCGGAATGCTGGCGCCGACGGCGGTGGTGATCGCGCTGGCGGTGCGGGCCGATCTGGACGTCGTGCTCGCCGGGTCGACAGGTCTGCTGCTGCTCGCGGGACATGCCTCCTTCGCGCTCGCGGCCGTCATGCCCGCGCACGGGGCCCTCGACCGCGACGCCCTGCGCCTCGCGCTGCGGGCGCTCACCGGGGTGCTCGTGCTGACGCTGGTGGGCGGGGTGCTCGTGGTGCTGCTCGCGCAGGTGCAGCTCGGGCCGTGGGCGGTGGTGGTCGCCGCGGTCGCCGTCGTCGTGCTGTGGATCGCCGTGATGCCGCGAGGGCGCTGAGGTCAGGGGGCCGGGCCGCGGTGCGGGCCGACGCGTGTCGACCCGTGCTGATCAGCCGGTGCGCGCTTCCGACAGGCCCTCGGGATCCGACGGCCGGTCGCCGTCGTCCACGGTGGTCGGGCTCGACCGACGAGAGGGATCCGAGGCGTCGTCGAGGTCGACGGGCTCGTCCGCGAGGATCTCAGCGCGGGCCCCGTCCTCCCCGTCCAGGAGATGCCTCAGCAGCGGGGAGGTGGACTGATAGATGTGCCCGGTGGGGGTCCTGATCGTGAGGCGGTGCGGTCGGTCGTCGCTCGCCGGGTCGACCGTCGACTCCCATCCCGGCATCTCCTTGACGAGGTTGAAGCGCTGGCAGTGGCCGATGCCGTTGTCGGCGTCGGTGCTGCCGCCGTCGGCGAAGCGATGGGCGTGGTCGATGTCGTGGATCGGCGCATCGCACCATGGCGTGCGGCAGCGCTGATCGCGCAGCAGGATGAATCGGCGGACCTGCCCACGGAAGAGGCGCCGTCTGCCGTCGACCTCGGTCAGGTCTCCGACCTTGGCGTCGGCGTAGAGGCGACGGATCCATCGCGCCGCGCTGCTGATCTCCGGCGGGGGTGCGGGAGCATCTGCGGCCACGTGTGCTGGGGGCGGGAGCGTCGGCACACCGAGCGCGAGGTCGCGGGCGACTCTTCCGGGGAGCGGATGGCCCTCGATCCAAGCCGTCGCCTCCTCGTCGGCGAGGAGGGTCATGTCGGTCATGAGCAGCTGGATCTCGACGGGGATGTCGTCGGGGCTCTCGAGCCCGCAGGCGCTGGCCGTGAGGGTGTCGGCCATGATCTGGCCCTTGGTGCGCGGGTCCCCGGTGGCCTTCGCCGATCGCGCCGCCTCGGTCAGCACTTTCAGCACTGCGACGCCGTCCTTCACGGGGAGCGTGGCGCGGAGGATCGACATGCCGTCGACGGCCGGCTGGAGCGAGACCCGTCGGTCGGCGACCGCGCGCTGGTGCCGGCGCACCGCGGCGTCGGCGTCGAGCTCCTGTGCCCGGGCGCGGGCGAGGTCCCCGGCCCGGCGCGCGGTGACCGATGGCAGCTGGTCGGCGAGGTCGACGTCGACGCGGGCCCGGTCCTCCTCCTCGAGCACCAGCACGTTCTCGGCGATCCTGCGGGCGGCGTACTCGCTGATCTCGCCCGCCTCGAGCAGCTCGCTGGTGCGCGGCAGGGATCCGAGCAGCACCCGGTGCAGAGCAACCTCGTCGGACGCCTGCTTCGGGGTGATGCGACGGGCGAGGGCGACCTGGTCGGCGATGCCGCGGCCTCGCTGCCCTCTGGGCACTCCCTGTCGCTCCTGCTCGCGGAGCTGCGCATCCCAGAAGGCGGCCTCTGCCCGGGCCTGTGCGGCGGCGAGCCGTCCGTTGGCGCGCTCCGTCGCGGTGATCAGATCGATCAGTGCGGCGTCCTCCTCTGCGGCGAGCGCCTCGGCCGACGGGGCAGTGTCGAGGAGATGCGACAGCTGATCGGCCCAGTCCAGTGCGGACGTTGACATGGCTCCCCTCCCCTCGCTCTGCGGTGGTCGCGGTGGCTCCGAGAACGATGCGACCTGATGAGCCCAGCCTCGTCGCCCCGTCGACGACGTGCCAGCGTCGGCGCAGGCATGTGGATCGGCACGGCATGTGGAGGAGACGTCCGACAGCGGACGGCATTGGACTCGCCCAGGGCTCTCGATGCGTGACTCCGGGGCGTCGCCTTTTCTCCCGTTGCGTGGCGCCAGGGCCTCACTCCTTCTCCCGCTGCGTGGCGCCGGCGTCTCTCCTGCCCACCGTCACGCCCTCGGCGGAACCGGCGTGACCGGCGTCGCTCGCCCTTCCCGCTCGGCGCCGACCGGGGCTACCGTGCTGAGCATGTGGCAGATGATGGATCTCCTGTACGCGCACAAGAAGGACATGGTCGCGCCGGAGGACGCCCTGCCCGGCCGCGACGCCTACCCCTACCCGCTCGCGCGCGAGCACCTCGTGCTCGGCACCGACATGCTCGGGCCCGACGCTCCCCGTGACCCGCACCCCTGGCCCGAGGACGCCGAGGAGCTGATCCTCGCCGGCGGCTGCTTCTGGGGCATCGAGCGGATCGCCTGGCAGATCCCTGGCGTGCACACCACCTCGGTCGGCTACGCGGGCGGCTACACGCCGCACCCCACCTATGAAGAGGTGTTCTCCGCCCGGACCGGCCACGCCGAGGCCGTGCGCGTGATCTACACCGGCGGCGAGGACACGCTGCGGGCGCTGCTGACCGAGTTCTGGCAGCAGCACGATCCGACCACCGCGAACCGCCAGGGCAACGACGTGGGCACCGAGTACCGCAGCGCCGTGTACTGGACCACCGACGTACAGGGCGAGGTCGTGCGCGACTCCGCCACCCGCTACCAGGAGGCGCTGGACTCCGCCGGTCGCGGCGCGATCACCACCGAGTTCGCGCCACTGGCCGAGGCCGGAAACGGCGTCTACTACACCGCGGAACCCGAGCACCAGCAGTACCTCGAGAAGAACCCCACCGGCTACTGCAACCACGGGTTCAACGGGGTCGCCTGCTCGCTCTGAGCCGCAGGCCGGTCAGCGCTGCGGCAGGCCGTCCCCGGTGTCGCCGCCCATGAGGTTGCGCCGCCCGCCGATCTCGGGGCCGCCCGTCGGACGCGGCGCGGTGGGCGCGGCGCCCATGAGCTGCGCCGCGAAGCCGCCGGCCTCGCGCGGGAGCGGGGCCGCACCGCCCGGACCGCAGGCCGCGGCGGCCGCCGAGGGCTTCGCCCGTTCGACCGCGCCCGCCTGCGCGAAGCGCTGCATCTGCGAGGTGGTCGGGTAGATGCCGCTGACCACGATGTCCAGACCCAGCAGGGTCACCGGCAGCACCGACTCCCCCGCGGATTCCATCAGGGCGCGGACGGGCTCGCACTCCTCGAAGGCCCAGGCGTCCTCGTCCTGCAGATAGACCGTGATCGGCTGGCCGTCGAGGGCGAGCGCCGCGGCCTCATCGAGGAAGGCTTCCTGCCGCTCCGCGTCGGGCGGCGGGGACGGCAGGAAGATGTCCAGCCCCGCGAGCTGCGGGGCGTCGTCGGCGTCGGTCATGGCCCCACCGTAGCGCGGGACGGGAACACGACCGTGCGGTCGTGGAACCGTGGCGGCCCTGCACGGGACCCGCGCCGACGGGGCGGAGCTCGAGCTGCACGGCGACATGCTGGGGCTCGTCCACGAGTTCCGGTACGGCCAGGTCGTCGCCGCGGCGCGCTCTCGACGGTCGCGGCGAAAGGCGACGACGAGGACGGGGCGGCGGCACCCTCGAGGTGCCGCCGCCCCGTCCTCAGGTGGCGTCTCGCCGGGCTCAGCGGGCCCCGGGCTGACGCGGGTTCGCGTAGTCGATCGTGAACTGCGGCGAGGTCCAGGTCTCCCAGTGCTCCGGGTTCTCCGGATCGCCGAGGGGCTTGAGGACCTTCATCTCCAGGACGTAGTCGCCGTCCTTCACGCTGCGGGACTTCTGGTTCTTCATCGAGAAGGTGCCGTCCCAGGCATACAGCTCGGGCTCGGGGGAACGGCTCAGGTGATCGGTCGCGTCGATCGTGCCCACGGAGGGGTTGACGACCTTGAGCTTCCCGTTGGCGCGCACCTCGTAGGCCGAGATCTCCAGCCGCTCGGCCGGCAGCGCGAAGGCGTAGGCGAGGTAGGGCACGTCGCCGTCGGCCATCGTGTAGGTGTGGCCGCCCTCGGGATCCAGCAGCACGCTGCCGGCGCCGTCGCTGACGCCGAGGCCGGGCAGGCCCATCCCCTGGTCGTCCAGGACGGTGAGGGCCTGGTAGTCGCCGGAGAGTCCGGCGAAGGGGACCACGAGGTCGTCGTCGGTGCCGGTCAGGGTGATCCAGCCGCCGTAGATGAGGCCGTCCGTCCCGAAGTCCTCGCCGAGGGTCACGGTGACCTCCGCGCTGCCGTGCGCGGGCACGGTCACCTGCTCCGCGGAGGTGCCGGTGGTCGCCTCGGCCGTGTAGAACTCGGGGTTGCTGGTCGGGATCGCGGTCGCGACGCCGCTCTCGAAGCCGACGTCGTACACCTTCTCGGCGTCGGAGTCGTTGGTGACCGTCAGGGTGACGTCCTTCGGCCCGGCCTCGCCCTCGCCGAGGGAGATCGTCGGGGTCGTGACGGTCGAGGTCGCGTGCACCGCGGCGACCATGTTCAGCATGCCCGCGCCCTGACGGTGGACGGGCTCGAGATAGCCCTGCTCCGGCAGCAGCGACCAGGTGAGCTGGTCGGCGGTGTTCATCATCGCGGTCTTCACGTCCGCGGGGGCGAGGTCGGGCTTCGCCTCCAGCAGCAGCGCGGCCGCGCCGGCGACGTGCGGCGCCGCCATCGACGTGCCGGACATGGAGCCGTGGCCGCCGCTCTCGAGCGGCAGCGTCGACCAGATCGAGCCTCCGGGCGCGGCGACGTCGGGCTTGAGGTCGAGGTCGGCGGTCAGGCCGTAGGAGGAGAAGTCGGAGACGAGACCGCCGGTCCCGTTCTCGACCGTGGTGGAACCGGACTGCCAGGCCCAGGTGACCGGGCCGGCCGCGAGCGCCTCCTGCAGGGCCAGGCCGTCGGCCTGGGAGAGCATCACGACCGGGACGGTGAGCGCGGGATCGCCCTCGACCGTCGGGTTCAGGGCACCGGGCGCGTTGTCGTACAGGATCACGGCGTCGTAGCCGGCCTGCTCGCCGGCGAGAGCCTTCTCGCGGAACGCGCAGGTGCCGCGCTCGACGAGCAGTGCCTGGCCCGGCTCGGCGGCGGGCACGGCCGCCGGATCGCAGGCCTGCGCGGCGGGGGTGCCGGGAGCGCCGGCGGCGACGAGGGCGAGCTCGCCCGAGGTCGGCGGCTGCGGCGCGCCGGTCGCGGCCGAGTAGGGCCGGTCGGCCCCGCCAGCGGTCGCGAAGGGCGCGGAGCGGTGGGTGTTGTCGACGGAGGCGACGGTGATCGCGCTCTCGGCCACGCCCGGGGCGCCGCTCGAGAACAGGCCCGCGGCCCCCTCGTTGCCCGCGGAGATGACCACGGTGACGTCGTCGTCGACGAGCGTCTCGACCATCTGCGCGGTCGGATAGTCCTGCCAGGTCATGAAGGAGGCGCCGAGGGACATGTTGACCACGTCCGCGCCGTCGTCCATCGCCCGCTCCATCGCCTCGAGGATCACCTCGGTGTCGCTGGAGCCCTCGCAGCCGAACACGCGGTAGGAGAGCAGGTCGACCTTCGGGGCCACGCCGACGACCTCGCCGTCGGCGCCGATGATGCCGGCGACGTGGGAGCCGTGGCCGCCGCAGTCGTCGGGGAACTCGTCGGGGACGGGGGCCTCACCGGTGCGGGAGTCGTAGGCGTCGCCGACGAGGTCGTAGCCGCCGACGACGCGGTCGTTCGGGAAGTCCTTCGTCTCGTCGTCCACGCCGGAGCCGCCGAGATCGGGATGGTTGTAGTCGATGCCGGAGTCGATCACCGCGACGGTGACTCCCTCGCCGCTGAGGCCGTCGACCTGCTGGACCTGGTCCACGCCGGTCATCGCGTTGCCGTAGACGTCCGAGGGCGTCGCGTCGGCCGGCTCGGGGGCGGCGACCTCGAGCACGGGGTACACGGCCCGCACGCCCTCGACCTCGCTGAGCTTCTGCGCATCGGCGTCGTCCATCTCGACGGACATGCCGTTCCAGCCGGTGGTGAAGTTCTCCTGGACCTCGAGCGGGATCGCGGCGTCCTCGGCGCGCTCGGCCACGGTCTCCTGCGCGGCGGTCGCCGACGCCTTCGAGCCGCCGCGGAGCGTGGGCTGCCCCTCGACCTCGACCAGCCAGCGGCCGGGGACGGTCGTCTCCCCCGCGGCGCGGAGCTCGTCGGCCGTGGGGACCTCGACGCCGAGCTCGGCGGCGGTGGCGAGCTTCTCGGGGGTCTCGCCGTCGGCGAGCGCGGGGGCGCTCACCAGCATGCCGGCGACGAGCGCCGTGCCGGCGGAGGCCGCGAGCAGGCCGCGGGGTCTGGGAAGATCTGGTCTGGGCAGAGGCATCGGCGCCATCTTTCGAGGAGAGAGGGAGGACGGTGCGCGCGCGAAGGGTCGCCCCGGGGATGTCCGGTGCGCACCGCCGCTCACCATTTCACCATGTGACCCCCCTCACCGGGAGGCGAACGACCGGATTGCGGGAGGGAGGGTCCCGATCAGGTCACGGATCCGCGCCGGCGGCGGCCGCGAGGTCGTTCAGGGGGTACGGCTCAGGGCGGCCCGTCCGCCGACGCCGGGGCGGGCCGATCTCCCGGCTCAGGGCGCCTCGGTCTCCCGGCGCAGCGCGATCCGGTCCGGGTCGGGCAGCACGAAGGCCGGGGAGGCGAGCTGGGAGAGCGCGTGCTCGAGCCGGGGCTCCTCGTCGGGGACCATCACCGAGAGCATCCCGAGCCGTCCCCCGTCGATCTGGAGCTCGAGCTCGTAGCGGATCCCGCCGCGGAGGAACTCGCCGCGCACCGGCCACTGCTGCTGGCGCGGCACCGCGAGGCGCCGGGGATCCTCCACCACGAGCTGCAGGTCCGCGCCGACCCCGCCGGTGTCGAGGACCCGTGCGGTCTCGAGCTGCTCTCGCAGCGCCTCCGCGCCCGGCGGGGCCGGGGCGTCCGGGGCATCGGCCAGGAGCGCCTCGATCAGGGCCCGCACCTCGGAGGGCAGCGGCACCCCGGCGGGCTCCCCGAAGGTCTCCTCGCGCAGGGACCAGCTGCGATCGGGGTCCCCCAGGTGGGGCAGCGCGATCACGGCCGCGGTGCCCGCCGCGCCCAGCGCCGCGAGCGCGAGGCGGGGCCGGGTCATCCCCAGCCCGCGCAGGGCGTCGACCATCCGGGCGTCGAAGCTCTCGACCACGTCCATCAGCCCCAGCGTCACGCCGCCGGCGACGACGCCGTCGCGCACCGGGTCCAGCACCGGCAGGTCGTAGCGGGAGGAGTCCGCGACGAGCGCGGCGGTCGCCGCGGCGACGCCCACCCGGTAGGCACCGTGCGCGAGCGGACCCAGCCGACGCGGCTCGACGAGCGACAGCGCCCCGACGGCGCCGGCACCGGCGACGACTCGGAGCATCCGTGCCCTGGTCAGCGAGATCATGCTCGGAGTCTAGAGCCCCGCGGGGCGGGATGGACGTGCGGTCCGCGGCGACTACCCTCTCCTCTGTGAGCCAGGCACCCGAGATGTCCCGCCCGGCGCGCCCCGCTCCCGTGCCCGCCGAGCCGACGCGCCTGCGCCTCCTGGTGCCCGCGCTGCTCGCGCTCGCCGGCACCCTCGCCTACGGCCTGCTGGGCAGCCAGCAGTTCCGCAACCTCGTCGCGCAGTCCTGGGACCTGGGGATCTTCACCCAGCTCCTCCGCGCCTACGGGGAGCTGCGCGCCCCGATCGTGCCGATCAAGGGCGATGCGGTGAACCTGCTGGGCGACCACTTCCATCCGCTGCTCGCGCTGCTGGCCCCCGTGTGGTGGATCTGGCCCAGCGGCGAGGCGCTGCTGTGGACCCAGGCGCTGCTGTTCGGGATCTCCGCGATCCCGCTGACCCGTCTCGCGATCGACCGGCTCGGAGGGGGCCTCGGCACGGTCGCGGGCGCCGCCTACGTCTTCTCCTTCGGGCTGCAGTCCGCGGCGGCGGTGCAGTTCCACGAGATCGCGCTCGCCGTGCCCCTGCTGGCCTTCTCGCTGACCGCCCTGCTGCGGGAGAAGGTGCTCGCCGCGGCGCTGTGGGCGGCGCCGCTGGTGCTGGTCAAGGAGGATCTGGGGCTGACCGTCGCGATGCTCGGACTCGTGATCGCGCTGCGGGGCCGGCAGCACCGCCCGCTCGGCGCGCTGCTCGCCTCCTGGGGCGCGGCATGGTTCGTGCTGGCGACCTTCGTGATCCTCCCGGCGCTGAACACCGCCGGGCAGTACGACTACACCGACAACCTCGGCTCGCCGCTGGAGGTGGTCTGGCCGCCGGTGAAGTGGCTGACCGTGCTGATGCTCCTCGCGCTCGCCGGCGGGATCGGCGCCCGCTCGCCTCTGATCTGGCTGATGGGGCCGACCCTCGCATGGCGCTTCACCGGGACGGTCGAGTTCTACTGGGACTGGTACTGGCACTACAACGCGGTGCTCATGCCGATCGCGCTCGCGGCCCTGCTGGACGCCCTCGGCGACCGCCGCACGGGACGGGCCACGGCCTGGCTGCGCCGCGACGCGCCGCTGCCGCCCAGGCCGGTGCGGACCGCCGCCGTCGCGCTGTGCGCCGCGGTCACGCTGGTGCTCGGCCCCCAGATGCCCGTGCTGGACGTGCTGCGCCCGCAGCAGTGGGAGCCGACGTGGCGGGCCGAGCCCGCGCAGGCCGCGCTCGAGGCTGTGCCCGACGACGCGGTCCTCGCGGCGGACATCACGCTCCTCGCCCAGGCCGTGCCCGACCACGACGTGCAGTGGCTGCACGGCCCGAACGACCGCGTCCCCGACTGCGTGCTCGGGGACTGGTACGCGTTCTCCTGGAACTCGATGCCGCCCGACGACCTCGCAGTCTGGGCGCAGCAGAGGTGGGGCGTCGAGTACCGGGCGGTGTTCGACGAGGGCGGCTTCACGGTGGCCTGCCGGGCTTGAGCCGCGCACCGGAAGGCAGGGCGGTCGGGTCTCGTCAGGCCGGGCCGGCGGTGCTCCTCAGACCGGGTCCTCCCGGACGGTGCCGGCGCGTCGGCCCCGCTGACCTCGGGAGGTCGCCTGCGCCCGCTCCAGCAGGTGCCGCTCCCGCTCCGCCCGCGCGGACTCGAGCCGGAGCCGCCACGGCGAGTGCCGTTCCGCCGCCAGCGCGATCTGCAGGCCCCGCGAGAGGGCCCGGTCGGTCGCGGAGACCGGCAGCGCCGCGAGCTCCGCGGCGTGCTCGGGCAGACGGTGCGCGACCCCGCAGGCGCTCCAGCGCGCCGCGATCTGGAAGATGCGGCTGCGGGTGTCGAGCATCGAGTGGCCCGCGCCGCGGATCTCCAGCAGCTGCGCGCCGGGGATCCGCCCGGCGACCTCCCGGGCGACCCGGGTCGGGCTGACCAGGTCCTGGCTCCCCGAGATCACCAGGGTCGGGGCGGTGATCGCGGGGGCGAGGGCGTGCAGGTCGATCGGCTCGCGCGCGAAGGGCGGCACGGCCCGGCGCTCCTCGCCCGTGAGCAGCAGCGGGTCCAGCGGTCCCCCGTCGGCATGCGCCCCGTACCCGAGCTCCGTGTGCACGAGACGGGCCACGAGGTCGTGCTCGACCACGAACGGGGTCGACTCGAGCCAGGCCCGGTTCAGCACCTTCCGCACGCTGGACCAGGTCAGGGAGCCGCGACCGACGGCGAGCAGGTCCATCAGATCGCGCACCGCGGCCGGTCCTCCGTGCTCGTGGACGGCGAGCACGACGGGGCCGGCGCGGGAGGCCTCCACCTTCCCCTCCGCGGCGAGGCGGCGCAGCACGGCGGCGGTGGACGAGGTGGTCGCCTCGCCGCCGTCCCAGTACAGCTCGCGCAGACGTCGCTGGGCGACCAGCTCGTCGGTCGCGGCGCTGCGCGGGGAGTCCAGCACCAGGGAGTGCACCCGCTCCGGGTGCAGGATCGCGAGGATCTGGGCGAGCTGGGCGCCGTAGCCGGTGCCGACCAGCGCCGCCCGCTCGACGCGGGCGTGGTCGAGCACGGCGAGCACGTCCCGCACCACCTCCCGCAGCGTGATCGCCCGGGCGGGCAGGTCCTCCCCGACGGCGTCCAGCCGGGAGAAGCCGACGCCGCGGTGCTCCATCATCAGCACGTCCACCCCGCGCGCGGCGAGGCTGCGGCGCAGCACGTCGTAGGGCAGCACCGAGGCCCGCGCCGGACCGTCAGGCAGGATCAGGACCGGCACCTCGGGGCTGAGGGACTCGGGCGGGGGGCTCCCGTCCGCTCCCCGCACCCGGCGGGGACGGCGCGGGGTCGCGCGGGCGTAGCGCAGCGGGAACAGCTCCGGGCCCTCCCTCTCCACCTCGCGGTAGATGGTCATGAGGTCGTTGCGGATCTGCAGCAGCTCGTCCTGGGTGGCGCGCTCGATGATCTCGACCGGTCGTGCCCAGGGCGCGATCCGCCGGGGAAGGGGCAGGGCGGGCAGCCCGGACGTGGGAGTCCGGGAGGTGCGGGGCTCCTCGCTCATCGCCGTCCTCTCATCGGTCCCGTCGCGGCTGGGCGCGTCTCATGCGTCGTCACCCGTCGCACCGGCGACCGACGAAGCGACGCCCGTCGAGCCGCCGCCGATCGTGTCCCACAGGAAGGTGTACAGCAGCGCGTTCATCCGCGCCGCCTGCTCGTTGTTCGCCGCGCCGCCGTGCCCGCCCTCGATGTTCTCCCAGGAGCGCACGTCGGCGCCGAGCGACTCGAGCGCCGCGGTGAACTTCCGGGCGTGGCCGGGATGGACGCGGTCGTCGCGCGTGGAGGTGAGCACGAAGGTGGGCGGGTAGTCCGCCGCCCGCTCCTCGGAGAGCAGGTGGTACGGGCTGAAGGTGCGCACGAACTCCCAGTCCTCGGTGTCGGGGTCGCCGTACTCCGCCATCCACGAGGCTCCGGCGAGCAGGTGGCTGTAGCGCTTCATGTCCAGCAGCGGCACCTGGATGATCACCGCGCCGAACAGCTCCGGGTACTGGGTGAGCATGTTCCCGGTGAGCAGGCCGCCGTTGGAGCCGCCGCGCACCGCGAGGTGGTCGCGGTCGGTGACGCCCCGCTCGACGAGGTCCTTCGCGACCGAGGAGAAGTCCTCGTAGGCGCGGTGGCGCTCCTCCTTCAGCGCCGCCTGGTGCCAGGCGGGGCCGTACTCGCCGCCGCCGCGGATGTTGGCGAGCACGTAGGTGCCGCCCCGCTCGAGCCAGGTCTTCCCGATCGCGCCGAGGTAGGAGGGGGTCAGGGAGATCTCGAAGCCGCCGTAGCCGTAGAGCAGGGTGGGCCGCGGAGAGTTCGCTGCCCGGTCTCCCAGACTCTGCGAGATCTCGAAGTACGGGATCCGCGTGCCGTCGTCGCTGGTGGCGAAGTGCTGGGTGACCTCGAGTCCCTCGGCGTCGAAGCGGGCCGGCGCGGACTTCACCGGCTCGAGGTCCGACGGCTCGCCGCCGCCGGCGACCTCGGAGAGGTCCCCGAGCAGCAGGGCGGTCGGCTCGATGAAGTCGGTGACGGTCACCCAGATCTCGTCGCTCTCGTCGGCGTCGACCGCGGAGACGCCGATCGAGCCGCGCAGCTCGGGGTACAGATCTCGGCGCACCCACTGCCCGTGCTCGTCGCGGGTGTGGACCTCGAGGCGGTGCACGACGTCCTCGAGGATGGAGAGGACCACGGCGGTGCGGGTGATGGTCATGTCCGCGAGGGAGGTGGAGGCGGTGGGCTCGAAGAGCATGTGCAGCTCGGGCTCGCCCGCCTGGAAGCGGGCGAAGTCGCCGACGACGAGGGATCCGGCCGGGTAGACGTCCTCCCCCACCTGCCAGTCGCTGCGGGGGCTGAAGATCCCCAGGTCCCGGTGGGCGGTCGCCTCGAGGTCGCGGGGCACCTCGATCCTCGTCAGCTCCGGCGGGGTCGCGGAGCGGTCCACGACGTGCACGGTCTGGTCGTAGAAGGCGTGGGCCTCGACGATCCAGTCCCGCTCCCAGCCGGGGGTGTGGTCGTGCGCGGCGAAGACCGCCATGTCCGAGGCGGGGATCTCGTGGACGAGCTCCGCGTCGGCGAGCGGCGTGCCGCGTCGCCAGATCCGGGCCTGGCGGGCGTAGCCGGAGCTGGTCATGGTGTCCTCGCCGAAGTCGGTGCAGGCCCAGACGGTGTCCTCGTCGATCCAGGACAGCGAGCCCTTGGCCTCGGGGCGCACGAAGCCGCCCTCGGACTCGGGGACGAAGGAGAGGGTCTCGAGGTCGAACTCGCGCGTGACGTCCGCGTCGGAGCCGCCGTGGGAGAGCGCGACCAGGGCGCGGCGATAGGGCTCCCCGTCGGCCAGGCCCTCCGGGCGGAGCAGGCGCGCGCCGTGCCACACCCAGTCCTCGCCCTCGGCCTCGTTCAGCGCGTCGACGTCCAGCAGGATCTCCCACTCGGGCTCGTCCGTGCGGTAGGACTCCATCGTGGTGCGTCGCCACAGCCCGCGCTCGTGCTCGGCGTCGGTCCAGACGTTGTAGAGGTGCTCGCCGCGCTTGACGACGCCGGGGATGCGGTCCTTCGCGTCGAGGATCTCCCGGATCTGCCCCTGCAGGGTCTCCGCGAGCGGGGCGCCGTCGGGATCGGCGGGGTCCTGGACGCTCTCCAGCGCGGACTCGGCGCGGGCGTTGCGCTCGCGCACCCAGTCCAGCGCCTCCTCGCCGGTGACGTCCTCCAGCCAGGCGTGCGGGTCGGTGCTGCCGTCGGGGGCGGGGAGCTGCGCGGTGCGCTCGGCCTGGTCGGTGCTGTCGGTCATCGTGGGGATCTCCGTGGTCGTGGTCCGGTCGGTCGTGGGGGCGGGGTCCGTCACCGGTCGCCCTGCCCGGTGCTCGTCGTGGCGGGAAGCGCGGTGAACTCGCCGAGCACGCCCTTCCAGGCGTCCTTCCAGGCGGTCCGCGCGTCGGCCGTCTCCAGGCCCTTGTGCTCGATGCCGAGGGTGCTGCGGCCCTCGTCCTTCGCGGTGATGTTCACCGAGACGCGGCTGCCGTCGGCGACGGCCGCGCGCCAGTAGCGCCACGTCGCGGTGTCGCTGAGCGAGGGCTCCTCGAGCCCGAGGCCGTCGCGGCGGGCCTCGGCCATGAACGCGTCCCAGCGGTCGCGCACCTGCGTCGGCGTGCCGGGCACGGTGCGGGAGGCGGAGGCGGAGAAGTCCCCGTCGCAGCTCTGCCCCACCACGCGGCGCCCGATCACCTGCTCGTAGGCGACGGTGACGCCCTGCGCCCACCACTCCTCGACCTCCCACCGCTGCACCAGCATCCGTGCGATCGCGGTGTGGTCGAGGTCGCGCCCGCCGGCCGCGTCGAGCCGGTCCGTCCACTCGGCCAGCGAGGTGCCGGTGCCGTTCTCGAGCCGCGCGGCGTGCGGATGGTCCTGCGGGAGGATCTGGTCGCTCATGGAGGACACGATACGGCGAGCGCCGGGCCCGGGGACCCGGTCCGACGGGCCCGCTGCGTGCATGGAACACTGGCGGGATGCGACGTCGTCACCTGCTCGCCCTCGCCCCCGCGGCCGCTCTCGCCGCCTGCACGGCCCCTGAGGAGGACCCCGCCTCCCCGGGCAGCGACGGCGGGGGCGCGGCCCCCTCCGACGGCGGTGACGGCGGCACCGCCCCGTCCGACGGCGACCCGTCCGACGGCGAGGAGCCGACGACGACCGCCCCGCCGAGCGCCGCCGAGCAGCTGCTCGAGGGGCTCTCGCCGCGCGAGATCGCCGGGCAGCTGGTCCTCGTCGGCATCGCCGCCGGCTCCGAGATCCCGCCCGCGACGTTCGAGGAGCACCACGCCGGAGGGATCTTCCTGCTGCAGGTGTGGGAGGGCGCCGAGCAGGTCGACGCCGTCGTCGACTCCGCCCTCGCGCTCGCCCGCCCCGAGCTGCCGCCGCTGCTGGCCGTGGACCAGGAGGGCGGCCAGGTGCGGATGCTGCGCGGCGACGCGGCACGGGAGACGGCCTCGGCCGAGACCCTCGGCGCCGAGGGCCCGCAGGCGGTGGCCGACGCGTACACGAGCATCGGCGAGGACCTCTCCGCGCGGGGGCTGCACGTGGCCCTCTCCCCCGTCGCCGACGTCGTCGACCCGGAGCTCGGCGACGCGAACGAGCCCGTGGGCGGGCTGGACCGCGGCTTCGGCACCGATCCCGAGCAGGTCGCCGACTGCGTGACCGCCGCGGTCGAGGCGCTCTCCGAGCAGGGCATCGGCGCGACGCTGAAGCATTTCCCGGGCCTGGGCCGGGTGGAGCAGAACACGGACTTCTCCGCCGAGGGGATCGAGGATGCGACCACCGGGCCCGAGGACCCGTTCCTCGAGTCCTTCCGTGCCGGGATCGACGCCGGCGCGCAGCTGGTGATGATGTCCTCCGCGATCTACCCGCGGATCGAGCCGGACGTCCCGGCGATGTTCTCCGCCGCCGCGATCCAGGACCTGCTGCGCGACGGCCTCGGCTTCGAGGGGCTCGTGGTCACCGACGACATCGGCGCCGCGCAGGCCGTCGCCGACGTCCCCGTCGCCGAGCGCGCGACCCGGCTGCTCGAGGCGGGCGGCGACGCGGTGCTCACCGCCGACCCGTCGCTGACCGGCGAGCTCGTCGACGCGATCGAGGAATGGGCCGGGCGCGGCGAGGAGCAGGAGCAGCGGGTGCGGGAGTCCGCCGGCCGGATGCTCGCGCTGAAGGAGGAGCTGGGGCTGCTGTGACCGGGCGGCGGGTCTGGACGGGACCACCATCGGCGAGTTCCAGGAGCACGGCGCGTGCCGCCCGCTGCCGACAGGCATGGTCAGTTGCTGGCGTACGGCGTGCCGGTACGCCTATATAGGCGTAGTGGTACGCCGTACGCCAGCACTCGACCATGTCTCGACGGTGCAGGGGATGACAGCGAGCGGGAATCGGGCGCGGCCGGATGCGGCGCCGGGCCGACAGCAGCGGGCCGGGCCGCGCGCTCCGCCCGGTTCAGTCCTTCCCCCTCGACCGAGCTCCTACCGGCTCGTCCCTCACCAGTACGTCGCTCAGTCCTTCACCCTCGACCGAGCTCCTACCGGCTCGTCCCTCGCCAGTACGTCGCTCAGTCCCAGTCTCCTCGACCGAGCTCCTACCGGCTCGTCCCTCGCCAGTACGTCGCTCAGTCCTTGCCGAGGGTGATGAGGTGGTTCACCGGGCCGTGGCCGCCGGCGGTGCGGGAGAGGCGCCAGTCCTGCGCGTTCTCGGTCGCGCTCGCCACGAACTCGCGCGCCGAGGCGACGATCGTGGGCATGTCGTCGTCCGTGCCCGACTCGCCGATCTCCTGCAGCTCCCCCGCCCGGTCGAACTCGGCGATCCGTGCGAGCTGGGCCGTCAGCGCGGCCGACAGGGTCGTGCCCGCTCCGCGCAGCGCCCGGCCCTCGATCCGCTGCGCCCGCAGCAGATCCGTGCCGCCGGGATGGACCAGCACGTCCACGACCTCGTCGCCCGGGAGCGCGCCGCCCGTGATCAGGACGGACCGGGGCCCCTTCGCGACGAGCGCGAGCGCGTGCTCGCGCATCTCCTCGATCGAGGTCGCCACCGCCCGGCGCAGCAGCTGCGCGGACTCCCTCATGGTCAGCACCAGCACGTCCACGAGCGGGAGCAGGTCGTGCTCGATCGCCGCGGCGCCCTCCGCCGAGATCAGCGCCGTGCCGTCGGCGCTGATCATCACCGGGTCCAGCACCACGGTCCCGAAGCGCTCACGATGGGCGCGCAGCGCGGCCACGACCTCGGCGACCACGGCGGCGCTGCCCAGCGAGCCGATCTTCGTCGCGTCCAGCAGCAGCTCCTCGGAGACTGCGTCGATCTGGGAGCGCACCACCTCGGGCGGCAGCGGGTGCACCCCGCGCACGCCCTGCGGGGACGCGGAGACCACCATCGTCACGGCGCTCGCACCGTAGGAGCCCAGCGCCGTGAAGGTCTTCAGGTCCGCCTGGACGCCGGCGGCGCCGTCGGACTCCGATCCGGCGATGGACAGGACGAGGGGCGGGCGCATGCGATCTCCATCCGACGAGTGGACCGGGTCCCGGGTGACCCGTGAGCGGAGAGTACCAACCGTCCCTGGCATCCCCCTGCCGGGACGCGGCGGCCCGGATGCCCGGCGGACGCACCCGGTCGTGGGACAATCTCCCCCGGACGGGGGTCACGGGGACCCCGTCGGGAGGCGACCGGGGACAGGGCCCGGGACAGGGGAGGTGCCGATGACGCAGGAGCCGCACGGCGAGGGTGTGCCCGAGAGCGCCCCCCTGCCCGACTTCGCCTCCTCGTCCTCCCCGACGGGACTCCCCGACTTCAGCGAGGACCACGGGCCGGCGACCCTCGGCGAGCCGAGCGAGCGCGCCCGCCACCGCACCCGGCTGACGATGATCGCCGTGATCGGCGGCTCGGTCGTCATCCTGCTCGTGCTGGCGCTGATCCTCTCCCAGACCGTATTCCGCTCCGTGCTCGAGGATCCGGACCCGTCGGCCTACTCGACCGGGCCCCGCAGCGCCGAGGGCCAGTCCGAGTACGTCCCCGATCCCGAGGACCCGGACATCGCCCCTCCCCCGCCGATCTTCACCCAGGCCCCCACCACCGAGTGCACGGTCCCGCAGAACACGACCCCGCCGCAGCCCTCCGGCGCCGGCACGGTGCGCGGCGGCGGGCTGGAGTACACCAGCCCCGAGGGCTGGGGCGACGGCTGGGCCGTCCACTCCCTGCCCTATCTCACCGAGCTCGCGGCCGACGGCCGACGGGTCGAGGGCAGCTGGTACAGCGTCGTGAACCTCGGCCGGGTCACCTTCCCCGAGGACGAGGGCGGCTATCCCGGCCTCGAGGCCGCGGCCGTCGCGATCTTCCAGTGCTACGCGACCACCTCCGGGGTCGTCTCCCACTTCGGCGAGCACCCTGAGGTGACCGACTACCGCTCCGAGGTGATGACGGTGGACGGGACCGCCGCCTGGATCGTCCAGGCCACCTACCACTTCGAGGACCCCGAGGTGCTGGACACCTCGAGCGCCTCGATCGTCACGTCGATCGTCGTGGAGACGCCGAACGGCCCCAGCGCCCTGGCCAGCGACGTCGCCGCCGACCAGCCCGAGCATGTCCAGAACCTCGAGGACATCATCGCGAGCCTCGACGTCGTCGAGTGACCGACCGCGTCCCGATACCCCTGCAGGAGCAGCCGTGCACACCGGACCGCAGTTCACCTCCACCCAGCCCTCCACCCCCGGCGGGGGCGGCGGCCGGGCGACGCCGCTGCTGATCGGCGGGATCGCCTTCGCCGCGGTGTTCCTGCTGATCGTCGGCGGCACGATCGGCTATCTCGTGCTCCGCGGGAACGGCGGCGATCCCGCCTCCGGCGGGACCACGCCCGCGACGGACCCGTCGAGCGCCTCGGCGAGCGCGTCGGCGACCCCGACGGGCGAGGTCGAGGAGGAGCGCTGCTGGCAGCCGGAGACCATGGAGCGAGCCGGCGACAACCCCTCCGGGAAGCTGCGCGGCGGGGGCCTGCAGTTCATCCCGCCCGCGGTCTACGACCAGCGGCAGACGCCCCGCGGCGTCGCCTACGTGAACGACGCCCAGGGCGCCTACGCGCAGGTCGAGGACGGCTGGTACTCGGGGATGTTCGTCGGCGCCGTCGAGTGGCAGCCCGGCATCGAGTACCCGGGCAACGAGGTCGCCTCCGAGAAGATCGTCGCGTGCTACTTCGCCGCGTCGATCTGGGGCGACACCGAGGGGCGCACGCTCGACGACCAGGTCACCGAGCCGGTGACGATCGCGGGCCTGCCCGGCTATCGCACCACCGCGACCGTGAACTTCGCGAAGGCCCCGATGGAGAAGACCTCCGCGACGAGCCTGACGGTCATCGTGCTGGACACCCCGCAGGGTCCGAGCGTGTTCATGCTCGAGACCGCGGTCGGCGTCGCCGAGCACGAGGAGGCCGCCGCCGAGGCCCTGGAGTCCCTCACCGGCGTCGCCTGAGCTCCTCCCCTCGCCCGGGTCCTCCCCTGGGCCGGGCCCGCCGCTCGGCCGGGGTGCTCCCTCACACCACGGAGGAGGCGAGGCGGCAGAGGTTGTCGATGACCTGCATGGTGCGGGGCCGGGACTCCCACTCCTCGCGCGTCAGCTGCCGGCTGCGGGAGCGGTAGGTGTGCTCGACCTCGCGCATCTTCTCCATGAAGTCGGTGCCGCCCACCATCAGCGAGCACTCCATCTGCAGCAGGAACGAGCGCATGTCCATGTTGGAGGAGCCGATCACGCTGACCGAGTCGTCGATCGTGACGTGCTTGGCGTGCAGGATCGTCGGGGCGCGGTAGAGCCAGATCTTCACCCCCGCGTCCAGCAGCGTCGAGTAGTAGGAGCGCTGGGCGTGGAAGACCAGGAACTGGTCGCCGATCTCGGAGACGAACAGCTCCACCTCGACCCCGCGCCGCGCGGCGGTGATGAGGGCGGAGAGCATCGACTCGTCGGGCACGAAATAGGGCGAGACCGCGACGATGCGCCGGGTCGCCGAGTAGAACAGCTGGTTGAACAGCAGCAGGTTGTTCTCCTCGACGAAGCCGGGGCCGCTGGGCACGAGCTGGCACTCGTAGGTGCCGGAGGTGTCCGGCGAGGGCCGCACCAGCGTCTGCTCGTCGAGCATCTCGTCGGACTCGTAGTACCAGTCGGAGGCGAACAGCAGGTTCAGCTCCGAGACGATCGGGCCGCGGAAGCGGGCCATCGTCTCCTGCCAGTGCAGGCCGCGGCGGATGTTCGCGGGCTTGTCGTAGTGGGCGGCGATGAGGTTCTGGCTGCCCATCCAGCCGATCTCGCCGTCGACGATGACCATCTTGCGGTGGTTGCGCAGGTCCGGGCGCTGGAAGGCGCCGTCGCGGAACAGACGGATCGGCATCATGGGGGCGTGCTGGATGCCGTGGGCGTCGAGCTTCTCCCGCATCGCGCGGTATACGGCGCGGTGGCTGACCGCGCCCCAGTGGTCGTACAGCACCCGCACGGTCACGCCGGCGTCGGCCCGCTCCGCGAGCGCCTCGAAGAAGTCCTCGGTGACCTCGTCGAGGCCCATGATGTAGAAGAGCACGTGGACGCTCTCGCGCGCGGTGCGGATGTCCTCCGCCATCCGCGCGATCGAGGTCTCGTAGTCGATCTCGAGCTCGGCCGAGTTGTTGCCGGTCAGCGGGAAGGCGCCGAGCTCGCGGTTCAGCTGCACGGCGGACTGCAGCCAGCTGGGCGCGTCCTCGTCGAGCTCGCTGTCGGGGATCTCGTGGGCCCGCACCCGCAGCAGCCGGTTCACGGCCTTCTGCTTCGCGAGCCGGCGCTTCGGGAGCTGGGAGCGGCCCAGCAGCAGGAACAGCGGGAAGCCGACGATCGGCAGCACCATGATCGCCAGCAGCCAGGCGAGCGCCGAGCCGGGCCGACGGTTCCGGGGGACGACGACGAGGCTGATCAGCCGCAGGACGACATCGATGCCGACGTAGAGATAGGTCCACACCAGGGCCCAGTTGTCGAGCACCCACTGCCACAGTCCCATCGGCGGTCTCCTCCTGCGTCGTCGGGTCCCCGGAAGGCGGAACGGCGGGCCCCCGAGGGGACCCGCCGTTCAGCATACGGAGTGCGGCGCCGGCGGCGCCGCGCGGTGACGTCAGTCGTTGCCGCGCAGGATCATCAGGATCCGCAGCACCTCGATGTACAGCCACACCATGGTCACGGCGATGCCGAAGCCGAGGCGCCAGGCGTAGTTCCGCGACACCCCTGCCTCGACGGAGCGCTGGACGTCCTCGAAGTCCATCACCAGCGAGTAGGAGGCCATGACGACGGCGATGCCGCCGATGACCAGGCCGAGCAGGCCGTCGCGCAGGCTCTGCCCGGAGAGCAGCAGGTAGCCGATGTTCACGAAGCCGAAGAGCAGGTACGCGACCATCGCGACGAAGAAGATCTTGTTCAGGCGCGGGGAGGTGCGCAGGATGCCGACGCGGAAGAGGATCAGCACGGTGGCGGCCACCGCGAGGGTGCCGAGCACGGCCTGCAGGCCGATGCCGCGGTAGGCGCCGCCCGCCGCCCACTCGAGGCTGCCGGTGATGCCGCCGAGGAACATGCCTTCGAAGGCCGCGTAGGCGAGCACCGCGATCGCCGAGGGCTTCTTCTTGAAGATGTTGATCAGCGAGGCCACGAGCCCGCCGATGACGCCGACGAACGTCAGGACGCCGGTGACCGCGAGACCGATCTGGATGCCCTGCGTGCCGGCGACGAGGCCGAGGGCGAGCGGCAGCATCGCGACGGCGAAGCCGACCACGACGATGACGCCGAGGGTGGCGCTGATGGCGTTGAGCGCATCGCGCATGGTCAAGCGGCCGGTGTCGTGGCCGGTGGCGGACGGCCGGGCGTACATCGCCTCGAGCTGGTCGCCGCCCTGCCGGTCGAAGCCGGAGGACCACTGGGTGTCGGGGGCGGGTCCGGACTGCGCGGCCTGGCCGAAGCGGGGGCCGTTGTACGCGCTGCCGCCCTGCTGCACTGCCTGGTCACGGCCGAACACGATGTTGTGGCGTGCCATGTGACTCCTCACGTGGGAATGATCGGGGGTCGACGGCGGAGCCCACGGGTCTGCGGGAGGATCCACCGGACCGACCGGTTCAGCCTATCGGCCGTTCCCGAGATATGCCTGGGCACGGCCTGCGCCGTGAGCGAAGCGTGACCCGGCCCGCGAGGAGGCTCCGAAGGCGGGCCGGGAGGATCAGCCGGCGGCGGCGAGAGCCTGGTCGAGGTCCTCGAGGAGATCGGCGAGGTCCTCGATGCCGACGCTGAGGCGCAGCATCTCGGTGCTGATGCCCGCCGCGGCCTGGCCCTCGGGGGTCATCGCCTCGTGGGTCATGGTGGCGGGGCGGCAGATCAGCGACTCGACGCCGCCGAGGCTCACCGCGTAGGCCGGGTAGCGCAGGGCGCGCAGGAAGGCGACGCGGTCCAGACCGTCCGCGAGCTCGAAGGAGAGCACGGCGCCGCGGCCGGTGGCCTGGGCGTCGTGCAGGCGCGCCTCCTCCTCGCTGTGCGAGCCGGGGTACCAGACCCGGGCGATGCGCTCGTGACCGCGAAGATGCTCCACGATCGCCTCGGCGTTCGCCTGCTGGCGCTCCAGACGCAGCGGGAGGGTCTTGATCGACTGGATCAGGCGGAAGGAGTCCTGCGGGCCGAGCACCCCGCCCTGGGCCTTCTGGGCGAGGCGGAGCGCGTCGGCGAGCCCGTCGTCGTCGGTGGTGACGGCCCCGGCGAGGAGGTCGGAGTGGCCGGCGAGGTACTTCGTGGCGGACTGCACGACGATGTCGACGCCGAGCGCGAGCGGCTTCTGCAGCACGGGCGTCATGAAGGTGTTGTCCACGATCACGAGGGCGTCGTGGCGGTGGGCGAGCTCGACGATGCGGCGCAGGTCGGTGATGCGCAGGGTCGGGTTCGCGGGGGTCTCGACGAAGACGGCGCGCGTGGCGGGGGTGAAGTCCTCGTCGGTGAGCTCGGCGAGGTCCGCGACGAAGCGGCCGGTGATGCCCCGTCCCGGCAGCACGAGGTCGACCAGGCGATAGGTGCCGCCGTAGACGCTCGCGGGGAGGATCACCTCGTCGCCGACCTCGAGGGTGGACAGCGAGGCGGCGGTCGCGGCCATGCCCGAGGCGAAGGCGAAGCCGTGACGGGCGCCGTCCAGCGCCGCGAGGACCTGCTCGAGCTGGGCGCGGGTGGGGTTCGCCCCGCGCTGGTAGGCGTAGGCGCCGTCCTCGGTGGCGGGGTCGAGCTCGAAGGTCGAGGCCAGGTGCACCGGCGGGACGACCGCTCCGTGCTCGAAGTCGCGCAGGGTGTGCACGGCGGCGGTCTGGATGTGCACGGCAGCTCCTCATCGGGGGACGTCGGGGATGCGGTCACACTAGGTCGCCGCGTCCGGCGCGGCCCGGTGGGATGAACGACTGTGACGCCCAAGTGGAGCCGATGCTACGCCCAAGGCCGCTTTATGGGCAGGGGCGACGGTCCCGCACCCGCCGAGCCGTCCGTCGGCCTCACGGCGGGCCACGGGGCGGGCCCGGCGACCCGGCGCACGCGGCGACCCGGCGGCCCGGCGCACGCGGCGCCCGTCGGCCCCGAGGATGCGCGAGGGCCCGCGACCGTGATGGTCGCGGGCCCTGGCGGCGGGGGTCCAGCGGGATCGGGCGCCGACGGGACGCCCGCCGCGCTCAGACGCCGGCCGGGACGACGGGGATCGAGCCGGTGATGGTCTCCTCGTGCTCGCTGAGCACCTGGAGGGTGCGGCGCGAGCGGACCTTCAGCGCGATCAGCGTGGTGACGACCATGGCGAAGCCGGTGCTCGCCAGCACGATCGCGACGACCATCGGCGCCTCGTAGCCGAAGCCCGCGGCGATCACGGCGCCGCCGAGGGTGGCGCCGAGGGCGTTGGCGACGTTGAACGCGGCCTGGTTCATCGAGGCGCCCAGCAGCTCGGAGCGGTGCGCGATCCGGATCATCCAGGTCTGCATCGCGGGGCTCAGCGAGGAGTTCACCAGGTTCGCCGCGAAGAACGCGATGATCAGCGCGGTCAGCGAGGTGTGGGCGACGGCGAAGAGCACCACGAGCGCGGTGATGTAGAGCGGGAAGCCGATCAGCAGGGTGCCGCGCAGGGAGCGGTCGGTGGTCACGCCGCCCACGACGTTGCCGATCGTCATGCCGAGGCCCGCGGCGGCGAGCACCCACGGCACCGCGCTCTCGGGGGCGCCGGTGACCTGGGTGGTGATGTCGGCGACGTAGCTGAACACGGCGAAGGCGCCGGAGAAGCCGACCGCGGCGATGCCGATGACGATCCACAGCTGGAGGCGCTTGAGGGCCACGAGCTCGTCGACCATGCGGCGGCCGATCGCCTTCTCCTGGTGCGGGACGGTCAGGTAGAGGGCCGCGAAGGTCGCGACGAACACGCCGGCCAGCAGCAGGTAGACCACGCGCCAGCCGGCCGCCTGGCCGACGGCGGTGAGGATCGGGACGCCGATCAGGTTCGCGACGGTCAGCCCGGACAGGGCGAGCGCGGTGCCCTTGCCCTGGCTGCCGGGGCCCATCAGCGAGGCGGCCAGCAGCGAGGCGACGCCGAAGTAGGCGCCGTGCGGGATGCCGGCGACGAAGCGGGCGAGCACGGTGAGCTCGAAGGTCGGCATCACGCCGGAGAGCAGGGTGCCGACGGCGAGCGCGATCGCGAGCAGCATGATCATCGTGGTGCGGCTCCAGCGCACCGAGAGGAGCGCCAGGGCGGGGGCGCCGACGACGACGCCGAGCGCGTAGGCGGTGATCGCGATGCCGGCGCGGGCGATGCCGCCCTCGGGGTCGGCGGCCATCATCTCGGGCAGCAGGCCGTGGGCGATGCCGGGAAGCAGGCCCATGGAGACGAACTCGGAGCCGCCGATGCCGAAGCCGCCGAGCGCGATCGCGAGCAGGGCGAGGCGGCGGCGAGCAGGGGTGAGCTCGGTGGACGCGGGGCGGGGTGCGCGGGTGGGGGTGAGGGTCATGAGGGGACCTCGGCTGTCGGGAGCGGGCGGGCGGGGACGGGCTCCATCGACCCGACGCACAGAATAAGCAAACGCTGTTGCGTTAGGTCAAGGGGGTGGCGGGGATCTGTTGGATCACACCGGGTCGCGGCACCTCGCCTCGGAGCGCTACTGCCCGGTCACAGCGTCGTGGCGTGCGAGGATGACCGGGTGAGACCGACCACCCCGCTCGACCGCATGGCGGGCGCGCACGACGCCGCCGTCCTCGCCGTCGCGCGCCGCGGCGACCCGGTCTCCCGCTCCGCCCTCGCCCAGGAGCTGCAGGTGACCCCGCAGGCGATCTCGAAGATCCTGGCGCGGCTGATGGAGCGCGGCCTCGTCGAGGAGGCCGGCACCGTGACCTCGGGCCCCGGCAAGCCCACGACCCTGTACGAGATCGTCTCCGGCTCGCGCCGTGCGATCGGGCTGCACCTGACCCGCTCGCGGCTCCACTCCGTCGTCGTCGACCTCACCGGGGAGATCCTCGAGCGCCGCGAGCTCGAGATCGGCCGCCTCCAGCCGGTGCCCGAGCTGGTGGCCACGCTCGCCGACGAGGCCCGCGCGCTGCAGGACGTCGGCCCGGGGATCCTGCTCGGCGTCGGCGTCGGGATGCCCGGCCCGGTCGACGGCGAGGAGGGCGTCTACCGCGGCACCTCCGACCCCGATCCTTGGCGGGGCGCGCCGATCCGCCGCCTGCTCGCCGAGGAGCTCGGCATGCCGGTGCTGCTGGACCACGACTCCCGTGCGGCGCTGGTGGGCGAGGCCTGGTCCCAGCCCGGGTTGCTCCGCAACGCCGCGCTGCTGCTGGTCGAGGACGGGCTCGGTGCGGCGCTGTGTCTCGACGACCAGATCGTGCGCGGCGCCCACTCCCACGCCGGCGAGATCGGGCACACCGTGGTGCGGATGGACGGGATCCCCTGCCCCTGCGGCCGCCGCGGCTGCGCGCAGATGGAGCACCGGGCCGCGCTCGAGCGAGGGGAGGACGAGCTCGCCGCGCGCATCCTCGCCGAGGTGGTGGTGAACCTGGTGCGCCTGGTGGACGTGGACCGCGTGGTGCTCGGAGGGCGGACCGTCCACGAGCAGCACGAGGCGTCGATGGACGCGATCCGCGAGGCGCTGACCGCCGGGCTCAGCGACGAGCCGTGGGTGCACGTCGAGGTGATGCTCTCCACCCGCGGCACGGACCTGATCGCCGTGGGCGCGGCCTGCGAGGTGCTCGAGCACGAGTACGGGCTGCCGCAGGTGCTCGTCGGCCCCGAGTGACGAGACCGGGGCTGGTCAGTCCCGGGGGCCGAAGAGCGCCGAGCCGACGCGCACGATGGTCGCGCCCTCCTCGACGGCGATCTCGAGGTCGCCGCTCATCCCCATCGACAGCTCGGTGAGCTCGGGGATCTCGAGCCGCTCGCGCACGGCGTCCCGCAGCTCGCGCAGGGAGCGCAGCGAGGCGCGCACCGCGGTCTCGTCGCTCGTGTTCGCCCCGATGGTCATGAGGCCGACGGGGCGCAGGTGCTCGCTGCCGCGCAGGCGCTCCACGATCGGTGAGAGCGCCTCGAGGGTCGGGCCGAAGCCGCCCTTGGACTCCTCGCCCGAGGTGTTGACCTGCACCAGCACGTCGCGACGGACGTCCGCGAGCTCGGCCCGGCGCTCGAGGGCGTCGGCGATGTCGTCCCGGTCCACGCTGTGCACGAGCTCGGCGAAGGCGATCACGTCGCGGGCCTTGTTCGTCTGGAGCCGGCCGATGAAGTGCCGGGGCACGCCGTTGCCCGCGAGCAGCGGGTCCTCGTGCTTGGCGATCTCCTGGGCGCGGTTCTCCCCCACCGCGATCCGTCGGCCGCGCTCGCGCAGCAGCTCGATCATCTCCGCGATCTGCGCGGGGGTGCGGGTCTTGGTGGCCAGCAGCAGCGTGATCTCCGCGCCGTCGCGCCCGGCACGGGCCGCGGCGGCGTCGATCCGCCCGAGCACCTCGTCGAGGCGGGCGATGAGCTGGGGGTCGGCGGAGGAGGCGGTCATGGCCTCCATTGTGGCCGATCCCGGGCGTGCCCGGCACGTGGGCATGCGGTGCCCCCAGCGGGACTCGAACCCGCACTGTGCCGCTTTTAAGGCGGCCGCCTCTGCCGATTGGGCTATGGGGGCGTGCACGTGCCGGCGGTCGCGGTGGTGCGACCGGCGGCGGCGTCACCCTATGCTGGAATGCATCATGACCGCTGTGATCCGGTCCCTCGCGGACTCCCTGCGACGGTTCGGCGACGACCGCCTCGAGGCCCTGCTCGTCGCCCGACCGGATCTCGCCTCGCCCCTGCCCAGGGGGATCGGCCCCCTGGCCGCGCGCGCCGGGGGCAGCACCTCCGCCCGACGCGCGCTGGACTCGCTCACCCTGCCCGAGCTGCATCTCGTCGAGGCGCTCGCCGTGCTCGAGGACGGCGCCTCCCCCGCCTCGCTCGCCGCCGCGGTCTCCTCCGACCCGGCGACGATCGCCCCGTCCCTCGAGCGGCTGATCACCCTCGCGATCGTGTGGGGCGAGGACGAGCTGCACCTGCTGCGGCCGCTGCGCGACGGCCTGCGCGCCCCGGCCGGGCTCGCCGCCGCGACCGCCGCCGATCCCGACGCCGAGGAGGCCGCGCGCCGCGTCGAGGCGGCCCGCGACGGACTCGGCCCGGCGCTCGACGCGCTCTCCTGGGGGCCCAGCGCCGTCACCGGCAGCGGGAAGCTCGCCGCCGCGCTGCGTCGGGCCGGGATCGTCGAGCCCGACGGGGAGAGCCTGCACATCCCCCGCTCCGTGCACCTCGCCCTGCGCGACGGGAGGGTGCGTCGCAGCCACACCGCTCAGCGCCCCATGCCCGAGGGTCCGGAGGTCACCGAGCGGATCTCCGGCTCCCGCACCGCGCAGGCCGTCGAGCGGGCCTTCGAGGCGCTGCGCCTGCTGGGCACCGTGCGCGGCTTCGACGAGGACCCGCCCGGGGTGCTCAAGCGCGGCGGGCTCCCCCAGCGGGACCTGCGCCGCCTCGCCGAGCGCGCCGGCGCCCCGCTGCTGGACCACGCGACCGTGCTGCAGAGCGCCTGGCAGGCCGGGCTCATCGGGCACGACGGCCAGGAGTGGCATCCCACCCGCGACTGGGACGTGCACCGGATGCTGCCCCCGTCCCAGCGCTGGGCCGAGCTCGTGCTCGCCTGGGCGCGCGGGCACCACCTCGCCGCCGTGGTCGGCACCCCCGACTCCTCGGGGACGGGCCGCTCGCTGCTGTCGGACCTCACCCGACGCGACGGCGTGCGCACCCGGCGCGGCAGCCTGCTGCGCCTGCTGCGCACGAGCCCGGGCGTGGACGCGACAGAGGACTCGCTCGTCGCGGCGCTCGCCTGGGCGTTCCCGCTGGTGCCCTCCGAGGTGCTGCGGGAGGAGACCTCGGCGCTGCTGGTCGAGGGCCGGGCACTCGGCGTTCTCGACGGCGGCAGCCTCACGGTGCTCGGCCAGGCCCTGGTCCCGGCCCTCGACGAGGACATCACCACCGCCGATGCCCGCCTCGCCGCGGCGCTGGAGGAGGTCGCTCCCGCCCCGGTCGAGGAGGTGCTGCTGGACGCGGACCTCACCGCCGTGATCCCGGGCCGCCCCGCCGAGCGCCTGCTGCCGCTGCTGGACTGGACCGAGGTGGTCTCCCGCGGCGGCGCGCTCACGCTCCGCTTCAGCGCCGCCACGGTGCGGCGGGCCCTCGGCGACGGCCGCGATGCCGAGGCGCTGCTCGCCCTGCTCGAGGACGTCTCCCGCTCCCCCGTCCCGCAGGCCCTGACCTACCTCCTGCGCGACGAGCAGCGACGGCACGGCCGGGTGCAGGTCTCCCGCGCCTCGACCGTCCTCACCGCCGAGCCCGAGGTGCTGGACCTGCTGCAAGCCGCGTCCGAGGCGGTGCCGCTGGGGCTGCACCGTCTCGCGCCGACCGTCGCCGTGACCCTCTCCGATCCGGGCTTCGCCCTGCAGATCGCCCGCCAGGCAGGGCTGTCGCCGCAGGCCGTCGGCCCCGACGGGAAGCCCGTGTTCGAGGAGCTGTCGCACTCGCTGCGCCCCGGACCGGTCGATCCCGATCTCGTGACCGTCGAGGGCCCGGAGCTGCGGATCCCCGCCGCGGAGGCGGTCGCGCGGATCCGCGACGCCGAGGAGGGCGGCACCGACCTCAGCGTCACCGACCGGCTGCTGGACGCGATCGCCCGGTCCACCGCGATCCCGCTCGGCATCGTCGACGGGCAGGGCGGCGTGGTCGTCAAGCAGGCCCTCCCGCTCTCCCTCGAGGGCGGCCGGCTGCGGGCCCGCGAGTCCGGCAGCCAGGAGGAGTTCACCGTGCTCGTGCACCGGGTGACGCTCGGCTGAGCACGCCCCTGCGGCAGTGCAGGTCACGGATCGGTCCATGGGGAGCACTCCCCATGGCGGAGCACCTCCGGCTCCGGGGTACTATTCCGCTCGCCAGGCACGGGGCGACCTCAGCGCCTCCCTGGGGCCCGGGCGCATCCGTCTCGGGGCATGATCATCAGGAAAGAGGGGATTCCCATGACCAACCAGCCCTACGCCGCAAGCACCGGCGCTCCGGTCTCCAAGACGAAGTGGATCGTGCAGCTCGTCGTCTCGGTGCTCTGCTTCTTCAACATCATCACCATCGTGCTCGCGATCCTCGGCCTGACCAAGGCCGACACCGATCTCGCGACCGCGAACAAGTACTACAAGTGGGGCTGGATCGCCTACATCATCTGGGCTGTGCTGGTCATCGGCATCAACCTGCTGCTCCTGCTCACGGGCGCCTTCACGGCCTCGTTCGAGACCTACTGAGTCGACCGGCTCCAGCACGAAGGCCCCGGACCGTTCGGTCCGGGGCCTTCGTGGATCAGCGGCGAGGTCGCCGAGTGATCAGTCCTGCATCAGTCCGACTGATCTCCTACCGCTCGTACCTCGCAGTACGTCGATCAGTCCTGCGTCAGATCGACTGATCTCCTACCGCTCGTACCTCGCAGTACGTCGATCAGTCCTGCGTCAGATCGACTGATCTCCTACCGCTCGTACCTCGCAGTACGTCGATCAGTCCTGCTTGGTCTCGCGACGGTCCTGGGTCCACTCGACGTGGAAGGTGCCCTCGGTGTCCACGCGCTGGTAGGTGTGGGCGCCGAAGTAGTCGCGCTGGGCCTGGACCAGGGCGGCCGGGAGACGCTCGGCGCGCACCGCGTCGTAGTAGGACAGGGTCGAGGAGAAGACCGGGACCGGGTAGCCGGAGGCCGCCGCGAAGGCGACGATGCGGCGCCAGGCCGGGATGCACTTGGCGATCTCCTCGGTGAAGTACGCATCGGCCAGGAGCAGCGGCAGGTTCGCGTCGCGCTCGTAGGCCTCGGTGATGCGGTTGAGGAAGCGGGCGCGGATGATGCAGCCGCCGCGCCAGATCCGCGCCATCGCGCCGAGGTCGATGTCCCAGCCGTACTCCTTCGCGCCGGCCGCGATCTCGTCGAAGCCCTGCGAGTAGGAGACGAGCTTCGCCGCGTACAGCGCCTTCTGGAGGTCGTCGATGAACTGCGCCTTGTCGGCGATCTCGAGGGTCTGCGCCTCGCCCTTCAGCACGCCGCGGGCGGCCTCGCGCTGCGGGGTCGAGCCGGAGGTGGAGCGGGCGAAGGTCGCCTCGGCGATGCCGGTGACCGGGACGCCGAGGTCCAGCGCGGTCTGCACGGTCCAGGCGCCGGTGCCCTTCTGGGCGGCGCGGTCGAGGATGACGTCGACGAAGGGCTTGCCCGAGGTCTGGTCGGTGTGGTGGAGCACCTCGGCGGTGATCTCGATGAGGAAGGACTCCAGATCGCCCTTGTTCCACTCGGCGAAGACGTCACCGATCTCGGAGGCACCCATGCCGAGCGCCTTCGACATCATGTCGTAGGCCTCGGAGATGACCTGCATGTCCGCGTACTCGATGCCGTTGTGGACCATCTTCACGAAGTGGCCCGCGCCGTCGGCGCCGACGTGGGTGCAGCAGGGGACGCCGTCCACGTGCGCGGAGATCTTCTCGAACATCGGGCCGAGGCGGTCGTAGGACTCCTTGGTGCCGCCGGGCATGATCGAGGGGCCGTTCAGGGCGCCCTCCTCACCGCCGGAGACGCCGGAGCCGACGAAGTGCAGGCCCTTCTCGCGCAGCGCGGCCTCACGACGACGGGTGTCGCCGAACAGGGCGTTGCCCGCGTCGACGATGATGTCGCCCTCCTCCATGAGGGAGGCGAGCTCGTCGATCACGGCGTCGGTGGGCTTGCCGGCCTTGACCATGATGATCGCCACGCGCGGCTTCTGCAGGGAGGCGACGAAGTCAGCCATGGACTCCGACGGGTAGAACTCGCCCTCGGAGGCGTAGTTGTCCATGACCGTCTCGGTCTTGCCGACGGAGCGGTTGTGGATCGCGACCTTGAAGCCGTTGCGGGCGAAGTTGCGGGCGAGGTTCGAGCCCATCACCGCCATACCGGTGACGCCGATGTCCGCGACATCGGCAGGGGACGGGGCAAAGCTGGCCATGGGATCTCCTCAGGTCGAGTGACTGTCGAGCCGGGCCGAACCGCGGCGCCGAAGGCGTCGGCGGGCATCGCGGGCCCGACCCATCGCGGTCCATCCTAGGGAATTCCGCCACGGAGCGTCCCCGTGTGCCAGCGCTTGCCGCGCGAGGGTGGCCGCGGACACGGTACCGTCGCCCCGGGGAAAGCGGGAGGATGCTCTCCCCGCACGCCCGGACACACCTCGAGAGCGAGCCACCCGATGACTCAATCCCCGTACGATCCGCAGCCGACTCCCGGCGCCCCGCGCGCCCACGACCCGTACGGGCAGGACCCCTTCGCCCACGGCGCACAGCCGCAGGGCGCTCCGGCCCACGGCTCCCCCGGTGCCGCACCGCAGGGCTCCGCCGGCGCTCCCGGCCCGGCCCCGGGCACCGACCTCGGCGCCGACCTCGGGGCGGGCCTGCGCTTCGCGCGCGATGCGATGCTGCGCAACCCGGTCGCGTTCATCGTGCCCGGCGTGATCTACGGCGTCCTCGCCTTCGTCCTGATCATCGGCGCGACGATCCTCGGGTTCGTCCTGGCAGCTCCCCAGATCGAGGCGGCCGCGTACTCGGAGGACCCGCCCCTGGGGGTGTTCCTGACCATCTACGGGCTGATCGCGCTCGGCGGGCTCGCGTCGATGCCGCTGATGTGGTTCTGGCAGAGCGGGGCCGTCCGCGCCGGGGCCGAGGTCATCGCCGGGCGACGCCCGTCCTTCGGGCAGGCGATGATCGGCACCGGTCGGATCCTGCTCACCATGCTGCTGGTGACCGTGATCGTGTGGGTGGGCCTCGTGCTGTTCTACATCCCGGGGCTCATCGCCTCCGTGCTGCTCGCCTACGCCCTGCCGGCATCCGCTCGCGGCGCACGCCCCGTCGAGGCGATCAAGGAGAGCTTCTCCCTGGTGAAGAACAACCTGGTCACCGTCATCGTGGCCGCACTGGTCATCGCGGCGATCGGCACCGTCGCCGGCTTCCTCGTCATCACGCTGGTGGTGATCATCCCCTTCACGGTGCTCTTCCAGCAGGGGATCTACGAGCGCCTCTCCGGGCGCGAGCTCGCCGAGCCCGTGCGCGCCTGACCCCGGCCTCGAGAGAAGGAGACTCCCACGTCATGACCGTCCCTCCCCCGCCCGGCCCCTCCGCCCACGACCCGTACGGGCGGGATCCCTATGCACAGGGCGCACCGGCCCACGGCGCACAGCCGCAGGGCGCTCCGGCATACGGATCCCCCGGTGCCGCACCGCAGGGCTCCGCCGGCGCGACCGGCCCGGCCCCGGGCACCGACCTCGGCGCCGACCTCGGGGCGGGTCTGCGCTTCGCGGGCACCGGCCTGCTGCGCGGCGCGGCCGCGCTGCTGGGCGGCGGCGCGCTCTACGCCGTGGCCATGGTCGTGGTGCTCGGCATCGGATTCGCCCTCACGCTCTTCCTCTCGATCGCGATGGTCGAGACGTCCTCGTCGGCCGGCGGCGACCCCTCCTTCGGCCAGATGATCATGATCTTCGCACTGTGCTTCGTGCTGGTGCTGGTCACCGGAGTGGTCGGAGCGCTGTGGCAGGCCGGTGCCGCGCAGGCCGGCGGGATCCTCGCCGGCGGCGAGCGGCCGAGCTTCCGGCAGGGCCTGACCGGCCCCGGCCGGGTGGTCACCACCGCCGTGCTCGTGCTCGTGATCGTGATGATCGGCTCGGTGCTGCTCTACCTCCCCGGCATCATCGCCGCCGTGCTGCTGTTCTACGCGATCCCCGCGGCGCTGCGCGGGGCGTCCCCCGGCCAGGCGCTGCGGGAGTCCCTCTCGACGGCCACGTCGAACCTCGGCGTCACGATCGTCGGCTTCCTGATCACGATGGTGGCCTCCTCGGTCGGCGGGACGCTGGTCGTCGGCTTCATCGCGGTCATCCCCTTCACCGTGCTGCTCCAGATCGGGCTCTACGAGAGGGTCAACGGGCGCACGCCGTCCCTGCCCGCCTGATCCCGGCCCCGCCGCACCCCGCATCCGAGCCCGCGCCCCGTCCTGGGAGCGCGGGCTCGTGCACGTGCCGGCCCGGGGAGGCGCCCCTCACGTCGCCCCTCCCCGGCCCGGCCGGGACGTAGCCTGATCCGATGACCGACGGCCCCCTCATCGTCCAGAGCGACAAGTCCCTCCTGCTCGAGGTCGACCATCCCTCGGCGCAGGCCGCCCGGATCGCGATCGCGGCCTTCGCCGAGCTCGAGCGGGCGCCCGAGCACGTGCACACCTACCGCATCACCGACCTCGGGCTGTGGAACGCGCGCGCCGCCGGCTACGACGCGGAGACCGTCGTCGCGGCGCTCGTGGACCACTCCCGCTACCCGGTCCCCCACTCGCTGCTGATCGACGTGGCGGACACGATGGACCGCTACGGGCGCCTGCAGCTGCTCTCCGACCCGCAGCACGGGCTCGTGCTGCACGGCCTGGACCGCGCGGTGCTCGAGGAGGTCACCCGCGCCAAGCGGGTCCAGGGCATGCTCGGCGAGCGCGTCGACGACACCACGGTCAGGGTCCATCCCTCCGAGCGGGGCGCGCTCAAGCAGGCGCTGCTGAAGCTCGGCTGGCCCGCCGAGGACCTCGCCGGCTACGTCGACGGGGAGGCGCACCCGATCGCGCTGGCGGAGGACGGCTGGCAGCTGCGTCCGTACCAGACCGAGGCGGTGGACGGCTTCCGCCACGGCGGCTCGGGGGTCGTGGTCCTCCCCTGCGGCGCGGGCAAGACCCTCGTCGGCGCCGGGGCGATGGCCGCGATGCAGCGCACCACGCTGATCCTGGTGACCAACACCGTCTCCGCCCGCCAGTGGCGGGACGAGCTTCTGGCCCGCACCACCCTCACCGAGGACGAGATCGGCGAGTACTCCGGCACGACGAAGGAGATCCGTCCGGTCACGATCGCCACGTACCAGGTCCTCACCATGAAGCGGAAGGGCATCCACCCGCACCTGGAGCTGATGAGCGCGCGCGACTGGGGTCTGATCCTCTATGACGAGGTGCACCTGCTGCCTGCGCCCGTGTTCCGGATGACCGCGGACCTGCAGGCCCGGCGCCGCCTGGGTCTGACCGCGACGCTCGTGCGCGAGGACGGCCGCGAGGGCGAGGTCTTCTCGCTGATCGGGCCGAAGCGCTACGACGCGCCGTGGAAGGACATCGAGGCGCAGGGCTACATCGCCCCGGCCGTGTGCACCGAGGTGCGGGTGACCCTGCCCGCCTCGGACCGCATGGCCTACGCGATGGCGGAGGCCTCCGACCGGCCCCGCCTCGGCGCCGCGCACGGCGCGAAGGTACCGGTGGTCGAGCGGATCGCCCGCGCCCATCCCGGGGAGCCGCTGCTGGTGATCGGCCAGTACCTCGACCAGCTCGAGGAGATCGCCGAGCACCTCGGCGCGGAGCTGCTGACCGGGCAGACCCCGGTCAAGCGCCGCCAGCAGCTGTTCGCCGACTTCCGCGAGGGCCGGATCGACCGCCTGGTCGTCTCGAAGGTCGCGAACTTCTCGGTCGACCTGCCCGAGGCCTCGGTCGCGGTCCAGGTCAGCGGTGCCTTCGGCTCCCGCCAGGAGGAGGCCCAGCGCCTCGGCCGACTGCTGCGCCCCAAGGCCGACGGGCGCTCCGCGCACTTCTACACCGTCGTCATGCGCGACACCCAGGACCAGGACTTCGCCGCGCACCGTCAGCGGTTCCTCGCCGAGCAGGGCTACGCCTACTCGATCGTGGACGCGGAGCAGCTCGACGGGGCGCTCGACGCGGGCTGAGCGGTCCCGGGCCGCATGTCCGTCGGCCCGGCTCCACAGCGAGGGGACGCGACGTCGTTACAGTGGGCACGCACGACATCCCCGCCGGCTCTGCCGGCGCTTCCCCGCCGCCCCGTCGGCCGTCCCCAGGAGATCGACATGACCGCACCCGACGATCCCACCCGCACCCCCGGCCCCGACGGCGCCGCGCGCCCCGCGGACGACCCGACGCCCGCCCCCGAGGCGACCCGTCCCGCGGACACCGCACCGACCGACCGACGCGCCGCCGAGCGCCCCGCCGCCCAGGACCCCGCCCCGCAGAAGGACGAGGTCCCCTCCTCCGGCGGCAAGACCGCGACGACCTGGATCGCGCTGATCCTCGGCGCGATCGTGCTGGTGCTGCTGCTGATCTTCGTGATCCAGAACAACGTCTCGGCCCGCTTCCAGTACTTCGGGGCGGAGTTCGACCTCCCCCTCGGCGTCGCGATGCTGCTCGCCGCGATCGCAGGTGCGCTGGTCATGGCCCTGGTCGGCTCGGTGCGCATGATCCAGATGGGCTGGACGATCCGCAAGCTGCGCAAGCAGCAGGAGAAGGTCCAGCGCACCCTGCGCTGAGGCCGCCCAGGAGACGTCCAGCCATCTCCCAAGCAGAGGGAGGACGGTAGAGCCATGACTGCTGCGAGCGAGGAGAACGACTACGAGGCACGCCTCCTGGTCGTCGACGACGAGCCCAACATCCGCGACCTCCTGGCCACCTCCCTGCGCTTCGCAGGCTTCGAGGTGTTCACCGCCTCCACCGGCAACGAGGCGATCCGGGAGGCGACCGAGCACCAGCCGGACCTCGTGGTCCTGGACGTGATGCTCCCGGACATGGACGGCTTCACCGTCACGCGCCGCCTGCGCGACCGCGGCGAGCAGTACCCGATCCTCTTCCTCACCGCGAAGGACGAGACGCAGGACAAGGTCGCCGGCCTCACCGTCGGCGGCGACGACTACGTCACCAAGCCCTTCAGCCTCGAGGAGGTCGTCGCCCGGATCCGGGCCGTGCTGCGCCGCACCCACGGCGGCTCGGAGACGGCCGTGGACAGCGCCCTCGTCGTCGGCGACCTGCGCCTGGACGAGGACTCCCACGAGGTCCACCGCGGGGACGTGAACATCGAGCTGTCCCCCACCGAGTTCAAGCTCCTGCGCTATCTCATGCTGAACGCGGGCCGCGTGGTCTCCAAGACCCAGATCCTCGACCACGTCTGGGACTACGACTGGTCCGGCGAGGTGGGCATCGTCGAGTCCTACATCTCCTACCTGCGTCGCAAGATCGACGTGGTGGGCGAGCCGATGATCCACACCAAGCGCGGCATCGGCTACGTGCTGCGCGCCGCCGAGGGCGCCTGACCCCGACGCCCGACCCGAGGAGCACCGCCCCGTGGCCCTGCCGAGCCTGCGCACCGAGCGTCCGATGTCCCTGTGGACCCGGATCGTCGCGCTGATCTCGCTGCTGCTGGTGCTCGGCGTGGTCGTGACCGGGAGCCTGTCGCTGTTCCTGCTGAACCGCACCCTGATCCAGTCGGTCGACAACAACCTGCAGTCCTCGATCAGCGAGATGCTCTCCCTGGCGCAGCACGAGCTCGCCGGGGACGACGACGCCGTCACCTCGAGCACGTACATCCCCGTGGAGTACGCGGTCGAGATCCGCGACGAGCAGGGACGGCCGATCGAGCAGGAGGTCTTCCACTACGGGCCCGGGAAGGTCTCGGTGCAGTTCCCGGACCTCACCGACGAGCAGATCCTGCAGCGCGGCGGGCGCCCCTTCACGGTGCTGGACTCCGCCGAGAACCGCTGGCGGGTCATCGCGATGGTGAACTCCGGGCCGGACAAGGGCAGCGTGTACTTGGCCCTGCCGCTGACCTCGGTGGACCGCACCATGCACGAGATGGCGCTGATCATCGTGCTGGTGGGCACCCTCGTGGTGCTGGTCGGGATGGGCGCGGGAGGCTATGTCACCCATCGGGCGCTCGAGCCGCTGCGGGACGTGGAGGCCACCGCCTCCCAGATCGCCGGGGGCGACCTCTCCCAGCGCGTGCCCGTGACGGACACGAGTCTCGAGGTGCACGACCTCGCGCTGTCGCTGAACGAGATGCTGGTGCGGATCGAGCAGGCCTTCGCCGCGCAGTCCGCCTCGGAGGAGAAGGCCACCGCCTCGGAGGCGAGGATGCGCCGCTTCGTGGGCGACGCCTCCCATGAGCTGCGCACGCCGCTGGCCGCGATCCGCGGCTTCGGGGAGCTGTACCGGATGGGGGCCCTGCGCACCGACGAGGACACCGCCTCCGCGATGCGTCGCATCGAGGACGAGGCGAGGCGCATGGGCTCCCTCGTGGAGAACCTGCTGCGTCTGGCACGGCTCGACGAGCGCCCCGACCTCGACCTCGAGCCGCTCGACCTCACCGACGCCCTCTTCGACGCCGCCCAGGACCTGCGCGCCCTGGACCCCGACCGGCAGGTCATGGTCGTCTCCCTGCAGGGGACGCCGCTGTCGGTGCAGCCGCACGTCCCGTTCGGGGTGCTGGGCGACGAGGCCTCGCTGCGCCAGGTGATCCTGAACCTGGTGGGCAACGCGAACCGTCACACCCCAAAGGGATCGCCGGTCGAGTTCGCGGTGGGCCGCCTCGAGGACGGCCGGGTCCGGATCGAGGTGCGCGACCACGGCGAGGGCATCGACGACGACCAGCGGGAGAAGGTGTTCGAGCGGTTCTACCGCACCGACTCCTCCCGGGTCCGCTCGGCGAGCCAGGGCGGCGGCGCGGGCCTGGGCCTGTCGATCGCGGCGACCATCGTCCAGCAGCATCGCGGCGCGATCGGCGTGCAGCCGACGTCCGGGGGCGGTGCGACCTTCTGGATCGAGCTCCAGGGCACGGACCTCGATCCCGAGCAGCAGGTGGAGCCGGACCAGCTGCGGGCGCTGACGAGCTCCTCCTCCCCCGCGAGCCCGTCCGTCCCGCCCGCGCAGGACTGATCCGCGCATTCCCCCGCCGCTCCCTGCGGCGATGCTCTGACATGCGCATTTACGCAACATCTCCATGTCGCAAATCGGACATTTGTCGCCCATCGACTGTTCATCGCGGCTTCACCGGGACCCCATGTCGTGCTCCACCTCACCGTCCATGGTGGAGGGGTCGCGAGCTCCACCCACTCGCGGACACCCGCTCACGACCTGAGGAGCCCCCATGCTCAAGCGTCATCTCCCCATGCTCGGCCACACCCGTGGCAACCGCCTCGCCATCACCTGCGAGCTCAAGTGCGGCAGCGCCTGCTCGCACCCGGTCCCCAACACCTCGGACAACTCGCACTTCCGCGACATCGCCGACGCCGCGATCTCGCGCCGCGCCGCGCTCGGCGCGGGCGGCGGCCTGGCCGCCGCGGTGGTCGTCGGCGCGACCGTCGCCGGCGCCCCGGCGGCGCGGGCCGACCACGGCGCCCGCCCCCAGGGCGACGGGACCCTCACCTTCCAGGCCATCGACCCGGTGCCCCGCGTCGTCGACGACATGACGGTGCCCCGCGGCTACGACTGGACCCCGATCATCCGCTGGGGCGACCCGCTGTTCGAGGACTCCCCCGAGTTCGACCTCGAGAACCAGACCCGCGAGTCGCAGGAGAAGCAGTTCGGCTACAACTCCGACTACCTCAACGTCATCGTCGACGACGAGGAGGGCACCACCGGCTATCTCGTGAACAACCACGAGTACACCAACGAGAACATCATGTTCTCCCCGGAGTACATCGCCTCGAACCCCGAGGACGTCGTGGGCACCGCGATCGCCGCCCACGGCCTGTCGATCGTGGACCTCGAGCGCACCGGCGCGGGCGAGCCCTGGTCCTACGTCGTCGGCGGCCGCCGCAACCGGCGCATCACCGGCTTCACCCCCTTCGCCGTGGACGGCCCCGCCGCGGGCTCGGACCTGCTGAAGACCGTCGAGGACCCCGAGGGCATGACCGTGCTCGGCACCCTGAACAACTGCGCCGGCGGCACCACCCCGTGGGGCACCGTCCTCTCGGGCGAGGAGAACTTCGACCAGTACTTCGTGGGCACCGCGGGCGTCGAGGAGCAGGAGCGCGTGGGCATCTCCCCCGGCCCCACCTCGCGCCGCTGGGACCTCGTCCACCCCCGCTTCAATCTCAACAACGAGGACTACGAGAACGAGGCCAACCGCTTCGGCTGGATCGTCGAGATCGACCCCGACGATCCGACCTCGACCCCGGTCAAGCACACGGCGCTGGGCCGTTTCAAGCACGAGGCCGGCACCGTGCACATCGCCCGCACCGGCCACGCCGTCGTCTACTCCGGCGACGACCAGACCGACGAATACATCTACAAGTTCGTCTCCCGTCGCGTGTACCGCGAGGGCGACAAGGCGAACAACATGAAGCTGCTCAGCGAGGGCACGCTCTACGTCGCGCGCTTCGAGGGCAACTCCCCCGCCGGCGAGATCGACGGCTCCGGCGACGTGCCGTCCGACGGCGCCTTCGACGGCGCGGGCACCTGGGTCCCGCTGGTGCGCAACAACCGCTCCCTGGTCCCCGGCTTCACCGTCGAGGAGGTCCTGGTCAACACCCGTCTCGCGGCCGACACCGTCGGGGCGACCAAGATGGACCGCCCCGAGGACGTCGAGCCCAGCCCCACCAGCGGCAAGATCTACGTGGCGCTGACCAACAACTCCAAGCGCTCCCCCGACTACGTCGACGAGGCCAACCCCGTCGCCGTGCCCGACGGCGGCAACCGCGACGGCCACGTCATCGAGATCACCGAGCAGCGCGACGACCACACCTCGACCCGCTTCAACTGGTCGATCCTGCTGCTGGCCGGCGATCCATCCACCTCGGAGACCGCCTACTTCTCGGGCTTCCCGAAGGACCAGGTCTCCCCGATCTCCTGCCCGGACAACCTGGCCTTCGACTCGAAGGGCACCCTGTGGATCTCCACCGACGGCCAGCCGGGCAAGATCGGCTACTCCGACGCTCTCCACAAGGTCACCCTCGAGGGCGAGGACCGCGGCAGGGTCGAGCAGTTCCTGGCCGTCCCCGCCGACGCCGAGACCAGCGGCCCGGTCATCCACGACCTCGACGACTCGGTCTTCGTCGCGGTCCAGCACCCGGGCGAGGGCGGCGAGTGGGGCGCCCACACCTCCTACTTCCCGGACTTCGCTCCCGGCGGCGGGCTGAAGGGCGACCTGGTCGCCGTGCCGCGTCCCGCCGTGGTCCAGGTCTACCTCGACGTCCTCGGCGACTCGGACGACGAGGAGCAGGGCTCGGACGGCGGCGCCGGCAACGGGAACGGCAAGGGCCGGGGCCAGGCCAACCGCGGCAAGGGCAGCGACAACGGCAAGGGCAAGGGTCGCGGCAACGGCCGCGGCAAGGGCCGCCGCGACGAGGAGAACCGTCGCAAGGGCCGCTTCGCCGAGGACGGCCGGCGCAGCCGGGACTGGAACAACGGCAAGGGCCACGGCGTCGAGGGCTGACCTCGTCCTGCGCGCCGCCTGATGCGGACGGGCTCCTCGCTGCGGTGAGGGGCCCGTCCCGTCGTCCGGGGCGCATCGCGGGCGGGGAACGGTGTCGACGGGCCCGGCCGGTTCATCCTGTCGGCGGGCCCGGCCGGTTCGTCCTGTCGGCGGGCCCGGCCGGTTCATCCTGTCGGCGGCCCGACCGGTTCGTCCCGTGGTCGGACCCGTCGTCGCTCAGCCCGTCGGCGCGCCGTCCATCGCCTGGCCGACGAAGCCGGGCTCCCCGGCCTCGCGGGCGAGCGCGTCGAGCCGTGCCAGCAGCGCCTCGGCGCGGCGTCGGCCCTGCGCGTCGTGCGCCTCGACCCGTGCGTCCCCGTGCGGCTGGTCGCGGGTGAGGCGGAAGGAGCCGGGCTCCGCGGGCAGCGGGTCCGCGTGGCCGACGAGTCCGACGATCAGGTCGCGCGGCACGGGGTCGAGGCCCAGCTCCGCGGCGTGGGCGGCGCTGCGTCGGGCACGGGCGGCGGGGCGCTCGGAGAGCTTCACCCGCAGCCCCGAGCGCAGCAGGATCCGGGTCAGCTCGCGGTCGCCGACGAAGCTCACCCCGGCGGCCTCGAGGTCCTCGCGGGCGGAGGCGGGCCAGTCGTAGTGGTCGAGGTCGAAGGCGCGCGGGGGCAGTCCGGCACGGGCGGCGGCCTCGTGCAGCTCCTCGAGGGAGCGGTCCGAGACGAGATGGCCCCACACGGTGCCGTGGCGGGGCCAGCGCGGGGTGTCGGCGAAGACGGTCATCAGGTTCCTCCGCGGGCTCGGTGGGCGTCGGCGGTGCGGGGTATGCGCGGGGTGCGGGGTGTGCGCGGGGTGCGGGGCGTGCTCGATCCTGCCAGAGCGCGCAGCACGTGCTCCATCGGACCGCGTCGTCCGCTCCGGCGCAGCAGCACGGCGGGCGGGAGCATGAGGAGCCAGCCGGCGAGCACGAGCGCCGCGGCGCCCGCGCTGCCGAGCTGCGCGCCGAGGTCGAGGGTGTACGGCGGGAACAGGAGCAGGCTCAGGACCGACTGGGCGAGATACGCGCTGAGCGAGACCGCGCCGAGCGCCTCGACGGCGCGCACCGCCGCACCGAGGGGGCCGCGGGCTCCGACCGGAGGCGGGTCCGTGGCGGAGGCCGCGGCGGTGGCCGTGGCCGCGGCGGTGGCCACGGCCGCAGACGCGGCCGCGAGGCCGCGGTCCGCGCCCGGTGCGCGCGTCACGGGGCGCGGGTCCCACCGCGCGGCCAGCAGCGCGGTCCCGGCGGCGAGGCCGACGGCCCCGGCGAGGCCGCTGACCTGGTGGAGCACGCCGAGGATGCCCAGCACGACCTCGACGTCGAGCCGGGCATGGGCGGGGTCCAGGACCAGCACGGCGGTGAGCGGCACCGCGCCGACCAGGCCGATCGCGAGGCCCCACCGGGCGAGCCGGCCGAGCCGTCGGCGATGCGCGGGGACGTCCTCGAGCAGGGCGCCGCGGGCCATGAGCGCACCGAGCGCCATCGGGGAGAGCAGGCCGATCTCCTCGATCGGGGCGAGCATCAGTCCGTGCAGGGCGTCAGGCGCTCGGATCCCGACGCCGGCCAGGTAGTCCGGTGCGGAGGCGGCCGCATAGCCGGTGCCGCCGCCGAGCCCGACCGTGCCGTCCACCCATCCCCACACGCCGAGCGCCGGCAGCGTCACGATCGCCGCGGCGGCGAGCACCACCCGGCCCCGGGTCATCAGCAGCGCGCAGAGCATCCCGATCACCGCGTACCCGACCAGGATGTCCCCGCTGAACAGCAGGATCGCGTGGGTGAGGCCGATCGCCAGCAGCACGGCGAAACGGCGCAGCATGCGCCGCAGGAACCGTCCCGTACGCTCCCCGCGCTCGAGGGAGCGGCGGCGGAGGATCCCGATCCCGTACCCGAACAGCAGCGCGAACAGCGGGAAGCCGCGGTTGTCGACGAGCAGGGCGAGCAGCACGTTCACGACGCGGTCCGCGGCGCTCGCGTCCTGCTGCTTCAGCAGCACCGTCCAGGCGGAGCCGTGCAGCCAGCCCACCAGGTTCGCCAGCGCGATGCCGAGCAGGGCGATCCCGCGCGCGAGGTCGGGACCGCCCGCACGGGCGTCGAGCGGGACGGAGACGGTCACCGTCCTCCGGCGCCCTCCGGGGTGCCCTGGTGGTGGCGCAGCAGCCAACGGCCCCGCTCCTTCACCCACACCGAGCTGCGGCGGACGGTGCCGTCCGGGCCGGTGGTGACATAGCGCAGGAGGATCGCGCCTGGCGCGATCTCGTCGGCGAGGAACTCCTCGGCCTGCACGTCCTCGAGCGGGGCGAGGGCGGAGAGGATCTCGTCGCGGTCGTAGCTGCGCCCGCTCGCGCCGATCTCGGTGAAGGCGGGGTGCAGCAGCTCGGCCGCGCTCGGGGCGTCGGCGCGCAGCGCGTCGGTGAGCAGCGCCTGCTCACGGGTGATGACCTGCTCGAAGTCGCTGGTGCCGGGGGCGTCGGCGACGAGCACCGTGTCCTCGACCGCGGTGGAGCAGGAGGCCGCGGGGGCGGGATCGGCGGTGTCGAAGAGGCTGAAGAGGTCGCCCGGATCGCCGGCCGCGCCGGTCTGCGAGGAGGACGGCGCGGCCGACGGGGAGCCCGTCGACGAGGAGCCGGCCGACGGCGCGGGAGAGGTGCCGCCCTGCGCGGTGCCGCTCCCCCGGTATCCAGGCCCGACCTGCGGGTCCTGCTTCTTGGAGAACGCGGTCGCGGCGGCGTTGGCGCGCTTGTCGGCCGCCTCGTTCATGGCGTGGCCGGCGTGGCCCTTGACCCACTCGAACTCGACGCTGCGGCCGGCGAGCGCCCGGTCGATGTCCTTGAGCAGCTCGACGTTCATGACGGGCTTGCCGTCCTTCTTCCGCCAGCCCTTGCGCTTCCATCCCGGCATCCACTTGGTGATGGAATTGATGACGTACTGGCTGTCGCACAGGATGTGCAGGTGCTGGTCGGCGTCGACGGCCGTCGCCTCGAGGAGGTCCAGGACGGCCTTGAGCTCGCCCATGTTGTTGGTGCCGTGGGGCCAGCCGCCCGCACGCCAGGTGTCCTCGTCGATGTACCAGGCCCAGCCGGCGGGTCCGGGATTGCCGAGGGCGGAGCCGTCGGCCGCAGCGGTGATCGTCATGGACGCAATCGTTCCACAGCCCGGCGACGTTCCCCGCTTCGGCCAACGATCGCTCGCGGTCCGCTGCGCGATCCGCTGTCCGCTCCCCGTGCGTCGCGGAGCACGGCCCCGCGGACTCCAGCTCAGCCCACCGGCTTCTCGTAGGTCGCGTAGACGTGGGCGCGATGGAAGCCGACGGCCTCGTAGAGCCGGGTCGCGCCGGTGAGGGACTCGGCATCGACCTCGAGGACGGCGGCGGTGAAGCCGGCCTCCGCCCCGGAGGCGAGGGTGCGGGCGAGCACCGCGCGGGCGAGGCCCCGGCCGCGCGCCTCGGGGCGGGTGCCGACGAGCGCCACGTGCAGCACGCCGGGGCGGTCCTCGGAGGTGACGGCATAGGCGAGCACGGTGCCGTCCGGGGCGAGGGCGATCGTGGAGTGCTCGGGGCGAGAGGTGTGGGAGGTGGTCCACAGCTGCCAGGTCTCCGCATCGATCGGGGCGGAGCCCCAGTGATCGGCGAAGGCGGCGACGTGGGCGAGCCGCACGGCCTCGCTCCGCTCCGGGGCGGGGGCGAGGATCCGGGCCCCTTCCGGGGCGGGGAGCTCCAGCGCCGGCCCGGGCAGCTCGCGCTCCATCTCGAGCCAGGAGCGGACCCGTCGGTACCCGCGCCGCTCGAGCACGGGGCGGATGTCGGCCCCGCCCGGGCCGGCGTCCGGCTCGGGATCGCGACCGCCGCTCGTGCGCAGCACCGCGGGCAGTCCGGGGTGCCGCTGCGCGGCGAGCGAGCTGCCTCGCGCCTCGAGCAGCTCCAGGATCGAGGTGCCGATCCCCTGACGCCGGTGCTCGGGGTGCACGGCGCCGCTGAGCTGGACGCGGGCGCGGCCGTCGCGGTCGGGATGCGCGGAGACGGTGACCAGTCCGAAGCCGACGATCTGCTCGCCGTCGCGCAGGGCGACCGTGTCCTCGGCGAGGTCCAGGCGCGGCGTCTGCAGCCATTCGCGGATGCTCGGCTCCTCGACGGGCTCTCCGAGCTCGTCGTGGCCGTCGACCGTGTTCAGCAGCGCGGTGAGCGCGGGGACGTCCTCGAGGGTCAGCGAGTCGCGGCGGAGGGCCGTGGGCGAGTCCGCGGGACGGATCGACGAGTCGGGAGCGGGTCGGGTCACGGGGTTCCTCCGGGGAGTCGGTAGACGGTGACGTGGCTGCGGGAGTCGGCGGTGAACTCGCTGCGGTCCCAGTCCGCCCAGCGGGACTCCCTGGTGAATCCTGCCAGCTGCGCCATGAGGTCGAGCTCGGCGGGCCAGACGTAGCGCTGCGGGGTGCGGCCCAGGCGCGCCCCGCGCGCCCCGTCGACCGCGGGGTCGAAGCGCACATGATGGGAGACGAGCTGCTGCGAGACAGGGTCGTAGGTGTCCACGAGCAGGTAGCCGGGCTCGGAGACCTCGACGGTGCCGCCGTGGCCGGGGGCGAGGGAGCGCAGCTGCGGCACCCCGAGCTCGACGACGAAGCACCCGCCGGGCGCGAGGTGCCGGGCGGCATTGCGGAAGCAGGCCACCTGCTCCTCCTGCGCGAGGAGGTTCCCGATCGTGTTGAACACGAGGTAGACGAGGGAGAACCCCTCCCCCGCGGAGGTGGACGTCATGTCGCCGGCGACGACGGGCAGCGCCGACTCGTCGGCCTTCTCCCGCAGCCGGGCGATCATCGGCTCCGACAGCTCGATGCCGGTGACGGGCACCCCCGCCTCCCGCAGCGGGATCGCGACGCGGCCGGTGCCGACCGCGAGCTCGAGCGCCGGACCGCCCGCGGCGAGGTCGGCCAGCACCTCGACCGTCGGCCCCAGCACCTCGGGCGCGAACATGCCCTGACCGGGGGTGTCGTACTCGGCGGCGGCCTGCGCGTCCCAGAGGCGGCTCTGATCGATCATGCGCCCATGGTCACGCCCCGCCGCCGTCGGCGCCACGGATTTCTCCGGCACCGACGCCGACGGGGCGCGAGAGCGCCCGGAGGCTCAGCCCTCGGTCTCGTACGCCGCGGGCTGCTCCTGGACCGCGCGGAGCCGGGCGAGGTCGAGCTTGCGGCCGCGGGCGAAGTCGACCACGCCGTTCTTCTCCTGGAACACGTCGGTCATCTGCGTGTAGCAGTAGCCGAACATCAGCGGGTCCTCGAGCAGCACCCGGGTGAGCCCCTCGAAGCGCGCATACAGCTCCTCCTCGCTGGTGATCCGCTGGCCGTAGCCCCAGGACTCGGCGGCGTTGTTCCCGGCGCGCGCCGCCTCGGCGGCCTCCTTCGCCTCCTGCGCGTTCCACCAGATGCCGCCGTACTCCGAGACGAAGTAGGGCTGGCCGGCGAAGGGCAGGGAGAACTCGCCGTCGGCGAAGGGGTACTCGTCCGGGGCCAGGTCGCGGCGGTTGGCGAAGGGTCGGCCCTCGGCGAGCCCGGCCTGCTCGGCGCGGAACCGCTCGGGGTCCTGCTCGTAGGAGTGGGAGTCGTAGACGTCGGCGCCGCGCACCCGGTGGGAGTAGCCGGAGGCGTCGAGCACGGGGCGGGAGGGGTCGGCGAGCTTGGTCGCGTCGTACATCGCCTGGGTGACGACGTCGAGCTGCGTGAAGCGGTCGTGGAGGATCTGATGGGTCTCGTTCAGCGGGCACCAGCCGATGATCGAGGGGTGGTTGATGTCGCGGGCGACCGCCTCGATCCACTGCCCGATGAAGGAGGCGGTGGGCTGCTGGTTGTCGCCGAGCGGGCCGAGGCCCGAGACGCCCCAGTCCCCGAACTCGCCCCAGGTGAGATAGCCGTGCAGGTCCGCCCAGAAGAGCATGCGCTGGTCGAAGACCTTCTGGTGGAGACGGGCGCCGTTGAAGCCGGCCTCCATCGCGAGGCGGATGTCGGTGGTGAAGGCATCGTCCGACGGGGCGGTCATGAACGAGTCCTCCCAGTAGCCCTGGTCCAGGACCAGGCGCTGGAAGATCTTCTCGCCGTTCAGGCGGTACTCGTGGGCGTTCAGGGAGGTCGAGCGCAGGCCCGCGTAGGAGCGGACCTCGTCGAGCACGGCGCCGTCGGCATCCAGCAGCCGCACCTGCAGGGCGTAGAGCTCGGGCGCGCCGGCGCCCCACACGCGCACGTGCTCCTCGGGAATCGTCAGCGCCAGGTGCGGGGCGAGGTCGAGGTCGGCGCGGACGCTCGTGCGCGCGACCGCCTCCCCACCGGGCACGGCGGCGATGACCTCGAGGGACGTGCCGGGGGTGCTGCGCGAGAGCGGCACGTCGATCGCGAAGGAGGCGGAGGCGAGCGAGGGGATGATCCGCAGGGAGCGGATCTCGTCGGCCGGCACGCCCTCGAGCCAGACGCTCTGCCAGATGCCGGTGGTGCGGTGGTAGTTGGCGTGGGTGGGGCGGAACCACGTGGACTGCTTGCCGCGGGCCTGGGGCGCGTCGTGCGGGTCGCGGGCGCGGACCACGATGCTCACCTCGTCGCCGGCGCCGAGGCCGGGGACCTGGGAGAGGTCGGCGGCGAAGGGGGTGAAGCCGCCGCGGTGACGGGCGACCTCGACGCCGTTCGCCCAGACGGTCGCGTCCTGGTCCACCGCCTCGAAGCGGAGGACCGGGCGCAGGCCCTCCCAGTCCGCGGGGATGGTGAGGGTGCGGCGGTACCAGACGGCCTCGAGGAAGTCGCGGTCGCCGATCCCGGAGGCCGCGGTCTCGGGCGCGAAGGGCACCGTGATCTCGTCCTCGAGCGCGCGGTCCAGCAGGCCGCGCTCCCGGCCCGTGTCGCCGCGGTCGATCTCGAACTCCCAGGTCCCGTTGAGGTTCAGCCAGGTGGGGCGCTGCAGCTGGGGGCGCGGGTGCTCGGGGCGGGGCACGTCGGATGCGGCGGAGAGCGGGGCGTCCAGCTGGGCCGCGAGCTCGTCGGCTCGCGTGAACAGCGCGGCGAGCGCCTCGGGCAGCACGGGGGTCGGAGGGGTCATCACAGGGGCTCCTGGCGCGTGATCGGCGGTGATCTGTCGGGAGCCAGTCAACCCCATCGCCCCAGAATATGCAACGTTGGAAATCCAGGGCGGGCGGCCGACGGGGAGACAGGCCGCGGCAGGATGACACGGTGGTATCTCACATGCGGGGCATCGCCCGTCGCCTGCGAGGTGACCGCCGCGTAAGGTGGGCGGGAGTGCCGTCCTCCCGCCGCGGCACAGGTCCCGTCCGGGCAGCCCCGCACCCCTCGACGCACGGCGTCGGGCACGAGGAGCGGCAGGCCCCGCCGACGGCGACAGCGTCGGCCGGAGAGGACCGCCCCCGGCGGTCCCGACGTGACGACGACGTGCGGGGTGCAACGCACAGAGAACGGATCACCCTTCGTGACCACCCCTGACTTCGCACGCCTCGGCGTGCCCGCCTCCCTCACCGCCGCCCTCGCGCCGCTGGGGATCACCGACCCCACCCCCATCCAGGCCGCGACCCTGCCGGACTCCCTGGCCGGGCGCGACGTGCTCGGCCGGGGCCGCACCGGCTCGGGCAAGACCTACGCCTTCCTGCTGCCGCTGGTGGCGCGCCTGCTGGAGACCCCGAAGCGTCGCACCGCCCGTCGGCCGCGCTCGCTCGTGCTCGCCCCCACCCGCGAGCTCGCCTCGCAGATCGCCGACTCGCTGAAGCCGCTGGAGAAGGCCGCCGGCCTGCGCAGCGCCGTCGTCTTCGGCGGCGTCGGCCAGAACCCGCAGGTGAACGCCCTCGCGGGCGGCGTCGACGTGCTCATCGCCTGCCCCGGACGGCTCCTGGACCTGATGGGCCAGGGCCACGCCGATCTCGGCGCCATCGAGATCACCGTGATCGACGAGGCCGACCACATGGCCGACATGGGCTTCCTGCCCATGGTGCGCCGCATCCTCGAGGCGACCCCGCGCCGCGGCCAGCGCATGCTGTTCTCCGCGACCCTCGACTCCGGCGTGAACAAGCTGGTCAAGGAGTTCCTCCACGACCCGGTCACGCACTCCGCGGACCCCGCGACGAGCCCCGTGGGCACGATGGAGCACCACGTGCTCGAGGTCGACAAGGAGACGCGCTTCGACGTGCTGCGCGACCTCGCGGCCGCCCCCGGCCGCACCATCATGTTCACCCGCACCAAGTACGGCGCGAAGAACCTCGCCCGCAAGCTCTCCGCCCGCGGCGTGGACGCGGTGGACCTGCACGGCAACCTCTCGCAGAACGCCCGCACCCGGAACCTCGAGGCCTTCGGCTCGGGCACCGCGACGACGATGGTCTGCACCGACATCGCCGCGCGCGGCATCCACGTGGACGAGGTCGCGCTCGTGGTCCACGCCGACCCGCCCGTCGAGCACAAGGCCTACCTGCACCGCTCGGGCCGCACCGCGCGCGCCGGCGAGTCCGGCACGGTCATCACCGTGCAGACCCCGGACCAGAAGCGCGACGTGAACGACCTGATGCGCAAGGCCGGGATCACCCCCACCTACCACCAGCAGGTCGTCTCGACCAGCCCCGTCCTCACCGAGCTCGCCCCCGGCGAGCGCGTGGCGACCCATGAGCCGCGCCAGCCGGAGGAGCCGCTGGACGAGCGCCGCATGGCGGGCGAGCGCCGCGGCGGCGGCCAGGGCGGTCGCGGTCGCGGCGGTCAGGGCGGCGGACGCGGTCAGGGCGGCCGCGGCCAGGCCGGACGCGACGGCCAGGGCGGCGGCCGCGGGCGCGGCGAGGGCCAGCAGGCCGGTCGCGGCCAGGGCGGCCGCGGCGGCGAGGGCGGCTCTGGCCGCTCCGGCGGCCAGGGTCGCTCGAACGGCCAGGGTCGCAGCGGCGGCCAGGGCGGCGGGCGCCGCGGCGGTCAGGGTCAGGGCTCCGGCGGCGGGCGCCGTCAGGGCCGTCCGGCCCCCACCACCTACTCGACCAGCTCCGAGGGCTCCGGCAGCGGGAACACCGTCGGCGGCGGCCTCGCGGCCTTCTCCTCCGGGCGGCGCCGATGACGGAGCCGTCGGCCGTCCACGGCCGTCGGCGCGCCGAGGCGCCCGCAGGCCACGGGATCGACGAGGTCCTCGCCGCCGCGCGTCGGGGCGTGGACCGCGTCGAGCCCGCCGACCTCGCCGCCGCGCAGGCGGCCGGGGCGCACCTGATCGACATCCGCTCGGCCGTGACGCGCGAGCCCGAGGGGCACGTCCCCGGGGCGACCGTGGTCGAGCGCCTCGTGCTCGAGTGGCGGCTGGACCCCTCCTCAGCGCACCGCATGGACTGCGGGCCGGGCCACGACGACCCCGTGATCGTGCTGTGCAACGAGGGGTACTACTCCTCGCTCGCCGCCCGCGACCTGCGCGACCTCGGCTTCCACCGGGCCACCGACCTGGTCGGCGGGTTCCGCGCCTATGCGCAGGCCGGCCTCCCGGTCGACGAGGAGCCCACCCGCTACGTGGACTGAGGCAGTCCGCTGCACGACCCGAGCCCGCCCGCGGCGACCGTGACACCGGTCCCCGCGGGCGGGCTCGTGTTCGCCGGGTGCGACGCCGCCCGATCCGACGCCGCCCGATCCGGCGCCGGAAGCGTCAGCGCAGCTCGCGCTTGAGGATCTTCCCGGTGGAGGTCATCGGCAGGGACTCGGCGAGGACGATCTCGCGCGGGTACTTGTAGTCCGCCATCTGCTCCTTCGCCCAGGCCTTCAGCTCCTCGGCGGTGGCGGTCGCGCCGTCGACGAGGATGAGGTGCGCGACCACCTCCTCCCCCAGCCGCTCGTGCGGGACGCCCACCACGGCGGCGAGGGAGATCTGCTCGTGGGTCAGCAGCACCTCCTCCACCTCCCGCGGGTACACGTTGTAGCCGCCGCGCACGATCATGTCCTTGGAACGGTCGACGACCCAGTAGAAGCCGTCCGCATCGCGGCGTCCCAGGTCGCCGGTGCGGAACCAGCCGTCCCGCAGCACCGCGGCGGTCTCCTCGGGGCGGCCCAGGTAGCCGGTCATGACGTTGTGGCCGCGCACGATGATCTCCCCGATCTCGTCGACCCCGCCCACACGGGCCCAGTCGGGATCGGCGGGGTCGATCAGGTCCATCTCCACACCCCACACTGGCAGGCCGATCGATCCGGGGCGCGGGCTCTCGCGGCGGGAGAACGAGGCGACCGGCGAGGTCTCGGAGAGCCCGTAGCCCTCCATGATCGAGATCCCGAGGTGCTCCTTCACGCCACGCAGGATCTCGACCGGCAGCGGGGCGCCGCCGGACACGCCCAGGCGCAGGTGCTCGGCGAGCCCCTCGGCCGCCGCGCCGCCGGTGAGCAGGCGCAGCAGCGCCCACCACATGGTGGGCACGCCCGCGAAGACGCTCACGCGGTGGCGAAGCAGCAGCTCGAGGGCCTGCTCCGGCTCGAAGCGGGGAAGCATCACCAGCGTCGCCCCCATCGAGAAGCCGGCGTTCATGTTCACCGTCGCCCCGAAGGTGTGGAACAGCGGCAGGACGACCAGGTGGGTGTCCTCACCCGGCCGCGAGTCGAACAGCCGGTTGCAGGTCAGGGCGTTCATCAGCTGGTTGGAGTGGCTGAGCTCGGCGCCCTTGGGCCGCCCGGTGGTGCCCGAGGTGTAGAGGACCACGGCGGTGTCGGTCTCGGCACGCTGCATGGTGGGGAAGGTCCCGGGCCGCTCGGCGACGGCGCCGGCGAGGGTGGGCACCCCCTCGTAGGGGCTCTCGGCCGACGGGTCGGCGGTGATCAGCACGATCTGCGGCGGACGCGCCGCGGCAGCGGCGCCCTCGACCACGTGGCGGCCGATGGGCAGCTCCTCGGTGCCCTCGAAGCAGAAGGCGACCGCGGCGTCGGTGTCGTCGAGGTAGTAGGTGATCTCGCGGGGCTTGTTCAGCACGTTCAGCGGGACGACCACCGCACCGGCCTTGAGGATCCCGAAGTAGACGATCGGGAACTGCGGCAGGTTGGGACAGCTCAGCGCCACCCGGCCCCCCGGCTCGACCCCGAGCTCGACCAGGAGATGCGCGACGCGGCAGGCGGCGGCGTCGACCTCGGCGTAGGTCAGGGAGGTCTCGCCCAGCACCAGGGCGGGACGGTCGGGGGCGGTGCGGGCGCTGTCCTCGAGCACCACGGAGAGGTTGTACATGCGGAGACTCCTTCGTCGACGTCGCTGTGACGGGGGCCTCACAGTACGACGCGCCGCCGCCGCTCAGGGCGCACTTCCCGTCGGGCGCGCCACATCGTCCATTTCGTCAGTTGCGCGAATGACGAAACGTTAGGGAGGATGGCGGGCATGACGACGCCCCCGGAGGACCGCGCGCCCACCGAGCCGCAGCTCGCCGCGGCCGCGGACACCTTCTCGATGCTGGCCAGCCCCGCCCGCCTCCATCTCGTGCAGCTGATGAGCACGGGCCGCTACGACGTGGGCGAGCTCGCGGAGCGGGTGGGCCTGAGCCTGCCCACCACCAGCCAGCACCTGCGCAAGCTGCGCCTGACCGGCATCGTCTCGGCGACCCGCGAGGGCCGCCACAGCTACTACACCGTCGAGGACCCGCACGTGGTCCAGCTCGTCGAGCAGATCTTCGAGCACATCGCCCCCGACGGCTCCCTCGCCCCCGACCCTCCCCGCAAGGACCATCCGTGAGCAGCACCGAGACCTCCTCCCGTCCCGTCCGCCAGAAGGTGGACCTGACGAAGTTCGCCTGGCTCTCGATCGCCGCGGCGATCGTCACGATCACCCTCAAGGCCGGCGCCTGGGTGATGACCGGCTCCGTCGGCCTGCTCTCCGACGCGGCGGAGTCGGTGGTCAACCTCGTCGCCGCGGTCGTCGCGCTGATCGCGCTGCGCGTCGCGTTCCGCCCGGCCACCGAGCGCTTCCTCTACGGCCGCGCGAGGGCGGAGTACTTCTCCGCCGCGGTCGAGGGCGTGATGATCTTCGCCGCCGCCGGCGTCATCCTGGTCACCGCGGTCGAGCGCTTCCTGAACCCGCGGCCCCTCGAGAACGTCGGCTGGGGCCTCGCGATCTCCGTGATCGCCTCGCTGGTCAACGGCGGCGTGGCGCTCGTGCTGCTGCGCGCCGGGAAGCAGCACGACTCGATCACCCTTCGCGCCGACGGCAAGCACCTGATGACCGACGTGGTCACGAGCGCGGGCGTGCTGGTGGGCGTGGCGCTGGTGGTGCTGACCGGCTGGGAGCGACTGGATGCGCTCGTCGCCTTCGCGGTCGGCGTGAACATCATCGTCACCGGCATCGGCCTGATCACCGAGTCCGTCTCCGGCCTGCTGGACAAGGCGCTGCCGGACGAGGAGCACGAGGTGATCACCGAGATCCTGCGCCGCCGCACCGACGGGACCGTCACCTTCCACGGCCTGCAGACCCGCGAGGCGGGGCAGGAGAAGTACATGAACGTGCACGTGCTCGTGCCCGACGACTGGACGGTCAAGCGCGGCCACGACTACATCGAGGGACTCGAGCACGAGCTGATGGGCGTCATGCCGACCCTGCACGTGCTCACCCATCTCGAGCCGATCTCCGATCCTGCGAGCTACGAGGACATCCCCGAGGCGCACGTCCCGATCCACGGCGAGGACGAGGCCGCGCTGCGCCCGCCCCGGGACGACGCGGACGCGCAGGGCTGACCCCGTCCACATCCTCGTCGGCCCCGGACAGGTGTCCGATCCCGCCCGTACGATGAGCGGAGTCGACCGAGGGGGACTCCGATGACACATCCGGGGCACGACGGGCACGGGCCCGTGATCGAGGGGACGACGGTGCCGCCGCGCGGCCTCGCACCGCAGGGACGGGAGTACGACCCGTTCGCGACCGGCGCGCCAGGGGGCGCGCACGGCGGGCCGACGGACAGGGCCGTCCCGCACGGCGCGGTGCAGCCGTGGGTCCCGGCGCAGGGTGCCTACGGACCGCCGCCGGTGGTCGTGATGCCCGCCGAGAAGAGCGTGGGGGTCGCCTTCGTGCTGACCTTCTTCTTCGGGGTGCTCGGTATGTTCTACGCGACCGTGCCGGGGGCGCTGATCCTGCTCGGCATCACGCTCGGCGCGATCCTGCTGGCCTCGATCCTGATCGGCGTGCTCTCGGTGCTCACCCTCGGGTTCGGGGCGGTCCTGTTCACCCTGGTGCCGCTGATCGGGATCGCCGCGTGGATCACGAGCATCGTCTGGGGGTGCCTGGCCGCCTCCCGCCACAACGAGCGCCTGCGCGCACAGTACGCACAGGCCGGGTTCCGCCCGCCCGGGCACTGACCAGGACCTCGAGAGGTCCTGTCGACGAGGCCCCGCCGCTCTGTGACCGGCGGGGCCTCGTCACGTCCGGACGCGGGAGGCCGGACCTGGAGGGGCGGATGCGGAGGGCACGGACACGGAGAGGGCCGGCGCAGAGCAGGTCGACGCGGAGAGGGCGGACACACCCCTCGGGATGCCGCAGATCACCCACCGTGACGACTTATGACGGTCAGCACTTGCGCTTATGGAGGGCGAGGGCGCACCCTGGGCCACGACCACAGCCCGGCCCACCTGGAGTCCCGCCCCGTGACCAGCCTCGCCAGCCCCTTCACCGACGCCCGCCCCGCCGAGCGCCTCGCCGAGCTCGCCGCGCACCTGCGCCCCCTGCTCGGGGACGAGGCGGTGATCGAGGACCCCGCGCCGCGCTACGCCGGCGACACGGCGGTGCAGGCTCCGGACGGCACCGCCTTCCTCCTGGTCCTGCCGGCGGACACCGCCGGGGTGCAGGAGGTGCTGCGCCTGGCCCACGAGACCCGCACCCCCGTCGTGCCGCGCGGCTCCGGCTCCGGACTCTCCGGCGGCGCCGCCCCGAGCACCGGCGCGATCGTGCTGGGCCTGGAGCGGCTCACCCGGATCCGCGAGATCGACCTGCTCGACGAGGTCGCGGTGGTCGAGGCCGGGGTGATCACCGCCGACCTCTCCGCCGCCCTCGCCCCGCACGGCGTCTTCTACGCCCCCGATCCCGCGAGCGCGCGGCTGTCCACGATCGGCGGGAACGTCGCGACCAACGCGGGCGGGCTGCACTGCGCGAAGTACGGGGTCACGCGCGAGTCCGTGCTCGGCCTCGAGGCGGTCCTCGCCGACGGCACGCTGCTGCGCACCGGGCACCGCACGATCAAGGGCGTCACCGGCCTCGACCTCACCCAGCTGCTGATCGGCTCCGAGGGCACCCTCGCCGTCATCACGGCCGCGACCGTGCGGATCCGTCCGCTGCCCGTCGCACGACGCACCGTCCTGGCGCGCTTCGACTCGGCGGGCGCCGCGGCCGAGGGCGTGAACGCGATCTCCCGCACCCCCGTCCGGCCCGCCGCGACCGAGCTGATGGACGGCCCCACCCTCACCGACATCGATGCGCACACCGGCTCCGAGCTCGCCCGCGGTGAGAGCACGATCCTGCTGATCGAGCTCGACGGCTACGGCATCGACGAGCAGCTCGCGGACCTCGCCGCCGCGCTCACCGCGGCCGGCGGCACCGTGCGCGAGATCGAGGAGGAGGCCGAGGCGGAGCACCTGTGGGAGCTGCGCCGCTCCGGCCGCGGCTCCGGCGCGGGCGGGCACCGCCTCGGCGAGGACGTCGCGGTGCCGAAGTCCCGCCTCGGCGAGATGTTCGAGGCGCTGCCCGGCATCGGACGGCGCCACGGTGTGGAGACCTCCGCGATCGCCCATGCCGGCGACGGGAACCTCCACCCCTCCCTCGCCCTCCCCCGCTCCGAGGACCACGCGCCCGACCAGCTGCCCGCCCCGCTGCTGGCGGCGGCCGACGAGCTGGTCCGCACCGCGCTCGCGCTCGGCGGCACCGTCAGCGGGGAGCACGGCATCGGCACCGCGAAGCGCGGCTGGCTCGACCTCGAGCTCTCCCCCGCCTCCCGCGACCTCCAGCACCGCCTGAAGACCGCCTTCGACCCCCATCAGCTCCTCAACCCCGGGAAGGCCCTGTGATGAGCACGACCGCCCTCGACCCCGCCGCCCTGACCCCGGAGAGCCTCTCCGCGGGGTTGCTCTCCCGACTCGGCGCACGCGAGGACCTCGCCCGCGGCTTCGGCCCCGCCGCCTCTCCCCTGCCCGGCGCCGTCTCCCTCCTCGGCGGCGCGCCGAGTGCCGGGGACCTCCCGCTGGAGGCGCTGCACCGCGCGGCCGAGGACCTCACCTCCGATCCCGCCGCGCTCGTCGGCGCGCTGCAGTACAGCACCCCGGCGGGCATCGCGCCGCTGCGGGAGTGGATCGCGCGCCGCGAGGGCGTGGACGCCTCCCGGGTGCTGCTCACCAACGGCGCCTTCCACGGCCTCTCCCTGCTGTTCGACGCGCTGCTGGACCGCGGCGACCGGATCGTGGTGGAGGACCCGACCTATCCGCTGATCTTCCGCGACCTCCAGCACCACGAGGTCGAGGTGCTGCCCCTGCCGCTCACCGCGGAGGGGCTGGACCTGGACGCCCTCGAGGACCGGCTCGAGGCCGGGGCGCGGCCGAAGCTGCTCTACACGGTGCCCGACTTCCACAACCCGACCGGCCTGATCACCCCGGCTCTGCAGCGCGAGCGGCTGACCGCCCTCGCCGAGCACTACGGCTTCGTGATCGTCTCCGACAACGCCTACGCGGGCCTCGCCTTCCCCGGCGTCCAGGTGCCCGAGGACTATCCGACCGACTCGGAGCTCGTGGTGCGCGTGCGCACCTTCTCGAAGATCCTCGGGCCCGGGCTGCGCCTGGGCTATCTGGTGCTGCCGAGCTGGCTCGTCGGCCCCGTGACCCGCCTGCGCGCCAACCAGGACCAGCACTCCTCCGTGCTGGTGCAGTCGGTGGTCGAGCGGGTCGTCGGCGCCGGGGGACGCGAGGGGCTCGACGGAGGCCTCGAGGCGATCGCGGACCGCGCCCGCACCCGCTACGCCCTCCGCGCCGACCTCCTCGCGCACCTGCTCGAGACCGGTGTGCCCGGCGGCGTGCGCATCGAGCAGCGCACCGGCGGGATCTTCCTGTGGGCGCGGGTGCTGGACGACGGGATCGACCTCGCCGCGGCGCAGCGCCTGGCCCGGGAGCGCTTCGGCACCGACATGGCGCTGGGGCGGTACTTCTTCCTCACCGGGGACGACGAGGACCACGGCCGCCTGCGCGTGGGCATCAGCCACCTCGACGAGGCCGCGCTGACCGACGGCGCCGAGCGCCTGATCGCCGCCCTGACCGCCCCCGAGGCCCGACGATGAGCGCCCGCCGCCCCGCGCCGGGACCCGTCGGACCGCCGGAGGACGGGGCCGCGATCGACGGGCGCGCGATCACCGCACGCCCCGACGGGACGAGCCGCCGCCGTCTGCTCCAGGGCCTCGGCGCCGGTGCGCTCGGCCTCGCCGCGCTGCCCCTGGCCGGCTGCGCCCTGGACGGCGCCCTCGCCGACGGGGGCGGCAGCGGCGGCGCGGGAGACGACCTCGAGCTCTCCTTCCTCATCTCGAACCTCGACGGCGGCTGGGTCCCCTCCAAGAGCGCGATCTCCAGCTACGAGGCGAACGTGTGGCAGCAGCTGACCGACAAGCTCGTCCACACCGATCCCGAGGGAGCCGTCACCCCCTGGATCGCGACGCACTGGGAGCAGAACGAGGAGGCGACCGAGTACGTGCTGCACCTGCGCGAGGGCGTCACCTTCTCCGACGGCACCCCGCTGGACGCCGAGGCGGTGCTCGCGAACCTCGAGGCCTGGGCCGTCGGCCGCCCCGACGAGGGCCTGGCGCGGGTGGGCCTGTTCCCCGGCGGCACCTACGAGGGCGCCGAGGCGCTGGATCCGCTGACCGTGCGGGTCACCTTCACCGCGCCGACGCTGTCCTTCCTGCCCACCCTCGGCTATCACGGCTGCCAGCTGATGGCCCCCTCCTCTCTCGCCCTCTCCCTCGAGGAGCAGGCCGACCTGGCCAGCCAGATCGGCTCGGGACCCTTCGTGCTGGAGAGCTGGGAGCCGCGGCAGCGCGTGCGCCTGGTGCGGCGCGAGGACTACGACTGGGCTCCGGAGGCGCTCGGTGCGAGCGGGCCGGCGCAGCTCGCCGCGATCACCTTCACGGTCCTGCCCGACGACACCCTGCGCGCCTCCGCCGCGCGGGCCGGCCAGACCGATCTCTCCTACAACGTGAACCCGCAGGTGCTGGATGCCTTCACCGAGGCCGGCTTCGTGATCGAGGTGCCCCGCTATCTCGGCTTCGTGCACGGCTACAGCCTGCGCACGCAGGTCGCGCCCTTCGACGACGTGCGCGTGCGGCAGGCCGTCACCCGCGGCATCGACCGCGCCGAGATCCTCCGCACCGTGTTCACCGACGCCTGGCAGCCGGCGACCAGCTGGCTGCAGGCCGGGGTGCCGGAGACCACCGACCTCACCGAGCTGTTCTCCTACGATCCCGAGCTCGCCGCGACCCTGCTCGACGAGGCGGGCTGGACCGGCCGGAACGAGGACGGCTTCCGGGAGAAGGACGGGGTCGAGCTGGGCTTCACCATCTACCCCACCCCCTACCTCACCGGCTCGGTGCCCGAGGCGGAGCTGATCTCCCAGCACCTGGGCCGCCTCGGGATCCGGGTGCGCACCCAGAAGCTCGACATCCCCACCTGGACCGAGCGGGTCACCAACGACCCCGAGCAGGGCGTGGGCGAGGTGACGCGCAGCTTCGTGGACGTCGGCACGGTCGCCGGGGTGATCACCGACGAGGGCGAGGACTGGTTCCAGACCGGCTCCTCCGATGCGGAGCTGGTGCGGCTGCGGGACGAGGTCGCCGGCGCCGCGACCCGCGAGGAGCGCGCCCCGCTGGTCGAGGAGCTCTCCCGGCACGTGCTCGAGCAGGCGTACTTCATCCCGCTCGAGCAGAACGTGCAGCGCATCTACGTCCAGTCCCCCGAGCTGACCGGTATCACCTTCAACGCGGTCGCGATCCCCTCCTACCACGCCGCCCGCAAGGAGCCCTCATGAGCGTCCTGACCCCCACCGCCCCGGGCGGGCCGACGGGGACCCTCGCGGCCTCGTCGGCCGCCGCGCGCACCGCCCGCCGCTACGCGTCCTTCGCGCTGCGTCGCACAGGGCAGGCGCTGATCGTGGTGGTGCTCGCCTACGTGCTCGTGTTCGCGGTCCTCGCCGCGATCCCGGGCGATCCGATCTCCGCGCAGCTGGACGACCCCCAGGCCGGGTACAGCGAGGCGGAGAAGGCGCAGATCCGCGCCTTCCACGGCCTGGACCGGCCCGTGCTGGTCCAGCTCCTCGTCTCGCTGGGCCATGCGCTGACGGGCGACCTGGGCACCTCGCTGTCGACCGCGCAGCCGGTCACCGCGATGCTCGGCGCCGCGATCCCCTCGACCCTGGCGCTGGCCGCGACCGCGCTCGTCCTCGCCGTGCTGATCGCGGCGGTGCTGGCCCTGGCCTCCCGGCTGCTGCCCGAGGGCCCCGCGAACACCCTGGTCCGTGCCCTGCCCGCGGTGTTCCTCTCGACCCCGAACTTCCTGATCGGCCTGGTGCTGATCCAGGTGCTCGCGGTGACGCTGGGGCTGTTCAGCCTCGTCGAGCCGCACAGCCCCGGCTCCACCCTCGCCGCCGCCCTGACCCTCGCGATCCCGGTCTCCGCGCAGATCGCGCAGGTGTTCATCACGGCGCTGGACGAGGCGGCCGGTCAGGACTACGCCGAGGTCGCCCTCGCGCGCGGCCTGCGCCCGGGACAGGTCGTGGTGCGGCATCTGCTGCGCCCCTCCCTGCTGCCGACGGTGACGATCATCGGGCTCGTGCTCGGCGAGGTCCTCGGCGGCTCCCTGATCACCGAGGCGATCTTCGGCCGCTCCGGCGTGGGCACGCTGGTGCAGAAGGCGGTCGCCGCGCAGGACGTGCCGGTGCTGCTCGCGGCCGTGGTGCTCTCCGCGCTGGTGTTCGTGGTGGTGAACCTCGTGATCGACCTGCTCTACCCGCTGCTGGACCCGCGCCTGCGCGGGAAGGAGGATCTGCGATGAGCGTCCTGGATGCCGCCCCCGGCCCGGTCGCCGGCGGTCCCGTCGCCGCCGCGACGGCCCCGGCCCGTGCCCTCTCCCGTCGCCTCCCGCCCGCGAGCGTGCTGGCGAGCCTCGCCGTGCTCGCCGTCGTGCTCCTGTGGTCGCTGGCCCCGGGCCTGGTCACGGGGCACGATCCCGCCGTCGGCGTGCCGGACGACAAGTTCACCGCGCCCGGCGCCGGGTACTGGCTGGGCACCGACCACCTGGGCCGGGACCTGCTCACCCGCATCGTCCACGGCTCCGCCTCCTCGATGACCAGCGCCCTGATCGCGGTCGCGATCGGCGTGCTCGCCGGCGGGCTGCTGGGCCTGCTGGGCGGGTACCTGGGCGGCTGGGTCGACGCGGTGATCGGCCGCGTGGTCGAGGTGCTCCTGGCGATCCCGGGCTTCCTGCTCGCGGTGGTGATCGTGACCGCGCTCGGCTACGACACCCGCAATGCGGCGATCGCGACCGGCGTCTCGGCGGTGGCGGTGTTCGCGCGGCTGATGCGCTCGGAGGTGCTGCGGGTGCGCACCAGCGTGTTCATCGAGGCGGCCCGCCTCAGCGGCGCCTCGGCCGGATACGTCCTGCTGCGCCATGTGCTCCCGAACGCGGTGCGCCCCGTGCTCTCGCTCGCGGTGCTCCAGTTCGGCATCGCGATCCTGGTGATCGCCGGGCTCGCCTTCCTCGGCTACGGCGATCCCCCACCCGCCTCCGACTGGGGCCTGCTCGTCTCCGACGGCCGCGAGCACCTCCTGCACGCCCCGTGGCTCGTGATCGCCCCGGGCCTCGTCATCGCCGTCGTCGTGCTGTCCGTGAGCCGCCTGTCCAGCTGGCTCGACCTCGGGAGGAACCGATGAACTCCACTGCCGCATCCACCGCCGACGCCTCCGCCGCCGAGGCCTCCGCCGCCACCGCGGCGGCCGCCGACACCGCCGTCCCTGCCCCGCCGCTGCTGCAGGTCGAGGACCTGCGCGTCGCCTACGGCCCCGCCGAGGTGGTCCACGGGGTCTCCTTCGCCGTCGGCGCGGGCCGTGCCCTCGCCCTGATCGGCGAGTCCGGCTCGGGCAAGTCCACGATCGCGCGGGCCGTGCTGCGCCTGCTCGGCACCCGCCGTGCCCGCGTGGACGGGTCGATCCGGATCGAGGGCCGCGAGGTGACGGGCCTGCGCGAGCGGGAGTTCCTGCCGCTGCGCGGGAGGGTGCTGGGCTTCGTGCCGCAGGACCCGGGCTCCTCCCTGAACCCGGTGCGCACGATCCGGGCCCAGGCCCTCGAGGCGGCGGCGCTCGTGCCCGGCGCCCGTCGCAGCGAGGAGCGCGAGGCGCTCGTGCACGCGGCGCTCGAGCGGGTGGGCCTGCCCGAGCCGGGACGGATCCTCGACTCCTTCCCCCATCAGCTCTCCGGCGGGCAGCTGCAGCGGGTGCTGATCGCGCTCGCGATCCTGCCCGGCCCGCGGCTCCTGATCGCCGACGAGCCCACCAGCGCCCTCGACGTCACCGTCCAGAAGCAGATCCTCGACCTGCTCGACGAGCTGCGGGCCGAGCTCGGGATCGGGATCCTGCTGATCACCCACGACCTCGCCCTCGCCGCCTCCCGCGCCGACGAGGTGGTGGTGCTGCAGCAGGGCGAGGTGCAGGAGGCCGGCCCCACCGCGACCGTGTTCACGACGCCGCGCGCCGAGTACACCCGCACGCTGCAGGCCGACGTGCCGGGGCTGAACCCGGACCGCTTCGCGCCGCTGCGCGCCGAGCGGGACGGGCGCCACCCGGCCGGCGTCGCGCACGTCGAGGCAGGCCGCATCTCCCGCACCTTCCGCACCCGCGACCGGGAGGTGCGCGCCCTCGCGGACGTCTCCTTCGCGATCCCCCGCGGCCGCACCCACGCCCTGGTCGGCGAGTCCGGCTCGGGGAAGTCCACCGCGGCCCGGGCGCTGCTGGGGCTCGAGACGCTGGATGCCGGCGCCCTCTCCGTCGGCGGCCGTCCCGTCGACCCCGCCGATCCCGTCGGGCTGCGTGCGCTGCGGCGCGACCTGCAGCTCGTCCACCAGAACCCCTTCACCTCGCTGGACCCGCGCTTCACCGTCGAGCGGATCGTGCGCGAGCCGCTCGAGCACTACAAGGTCGGCGACCGCGCCGACCGGGCGGAGCGGACGGCATGGGCGCTCGAGGCGGTGCGCCTGCCCGAGGCGCTGCGCAGCCGGCGTCCGGGGGCGCTCTCGGGCGGGCAGCGGCAGCGGGTCGCAATCGCCCGCGCCCTCGCGCTGCGTCCCGAGGTGCTCGTGCTCGACGAGCCGACCAGCGCCCTGGACGTGACGGTGCAGGCCTCGATCCTCGAGGTGCTCGCCACGCTGCAGCGGGACCTGGGCCTGACCTACCTGTTCATCTCGCACGACCTCGGCGTGGTGCGGCAGTTCGCCGACACCCTCACCGTGCTCCGCCGCGGCGAGGTGGTCGAGTCCGGGATCGTCGAAGAGGTCTTCGCCGCCCCGCGCGAGGAGTACACGCGCCGGCTCATCGCCTCGATCCCCGCCCGCCAGGACGTGGGGGCCAGCGCATGACCACCACCGCCTCCTCCCTCGCCGTCCTGCCGGGCGGTCGGATCCTGACCTGGGCCGACACCGACTGGGACGACCCGCGCGGCGCAGCGCTGCGGGAGTCGATGGACGTCGAGCTCTCGCCCCGCTACGCGGCCCTGCGCCAGGGCTCCCCTCGCCCGGCCCCTCCGAGCGCCGAGGACGTGGCCGTGGTGGTGCTCGCGCTCGTGGACGGGAAGCCCGCCGCGACCGGGACGCTGCGCCGCCTGCCGGACCGCTGGGAGGTCAAGCGCCTGGTCGTCGACGCGGACCATCGGAGGCTGGGCCTCGCGAGCCGGATCCTGGCCCGGCTCGAGGACGCGGCCCGGGACCGCGGCGCGGGCGAGCTGTTCCTCCAGACCGGCAACCGGCAGCCCGAGGCGATCGCGCTCTACGAGCGCGAGGGCTGGGAGCGGATCGAGGTGTTCGCGCCCTACGACCCGGCCGACGGGATCAGCGTGTGCTTCCGGAAGGTGCTGCGGGCGGAACCCTGAGCTCCTTACGGCTCAGCGAGTCCACGGGTCGAAGAGCGCCACCGGAACCCTGGTGAAGTCCTTGATATTCCGGGTGACCAGCGTGAGGCCATGGACCAGCGCGGTCCCGGCGATGAGCGCATCCATCTCCGGCATGGGGTCCGGGACGTGCAGGGCTGCTGCCGCGACCGCGACGTCATCGTCGACCGGGAGCACTCGCCGTGCGAAGGTCGCGCGAACGTCCTCCTCGAGCCATCGTCGCAGCGGGCCGGCGCCGACGGGATCCGTGCGCTCCTTCCGACGGACTCCACGCTCGAGCTCCAGCAATGTGATGGCGCTGAGGCGGAGATCGACCATCGGCTGCTCCTCGAGCCAGGCCATCAGCTCGGGCGACCTCTTCGCTCGGGCATCGCTGAGGACGTTCGTGTCCAGCAGATATCTCACAGGTCGTCCTCGCGAGGAGCTTCGATCCGTCTCGGCGGCAGCTCGAGGTCGATCTCCTCCGTCCCCCGAGCCCAGAGCCGATCCCCCAGATGCTCGCGCGCCCCGCTGAGCCGGTCGAACTCCTCGGCTGTCAGGAGCACGTGCGAGCGCCGGCCGTGATCGGTGATGGTCACCGGCCCGTCCTCCGCGGCACGCTTCGCCGCCGAGACGTCGCGATTGAACTCCCTGCTCGTGATCGTGGTCCCCACGCCGCCCTCCTCCCGAGGTGTACCTTCAGTAGGTATTTTACGAGGGGTCGAGGCAGGGCGCCAGAGCCATGACAGCTGTCATGGAATCGGGCGAATCACCCCCGCGCAGCTCTCGGGGTGCCACTATCTGAGCATGGCTCTCGACGACAGAGATTCCATGCCCCTCCCCTCCTCCCGCACCCTCCTCCTGAACAGCCTCGTCGCCGCGCTGATCGCGAGCGCGCTGATGATCTTCCTGCACGAGATCGCCCATCTCGTCGCGGGACTCCTCCTCGGCCACGGCGGGACGCTCTATCCCTTCGGCGTCCTCCACCACGGCGATCTCGCCGTCTCCGCGGAGGTCGTGGCCCTGCTCGCCGGACCGGCGTTCAGCCTCGTCACGGGTGTCCTGCTGCAGCGGTGGACCCCGCTGCGGGGCCGCGGGGACCTCGCCCACCTGGTCTGGGTCTGGTTCGCCTTCGTCTCCGTGCAGGAGGCCGTGACCTACCTGTGCCTGACGCCGTTCGGCGCCGGGGACACGGGAATGGCGGCGCAGCTGCTGGGCCTGCCGATCGTGGCCCAGTTCGCCCTGCTGGGCGTGGGCGTCGGCGGGATGTTCGCCAACGCCTGGGCCTTCGCCCCGCACATGGCGCGCTTCGCGGGTGAGGACCCCGTGCGGCGCAACGCCGTGACCCTGTTCCCCTGGCTGTGGGGGATGATCGCCTCGGTGCTGCTTGCCCTGCTGTATCTCGTGCTCAGCGGGGCGGAGATGGGAGCGGGCGAGCAGATCGCGATCCTCGCGGCGGGCACGGCCACCTTCGTCTTCGCGCCGATGGCGAACATCTTCGCCGGCCGTGTCCGCGAGGTGCGACCCGAGCCGCTGCGGCTGAGGGCCGTGCCGGTGCTCGGCCTGGTCGTGCTCGCGGCGATGATCGCCGGGAACATGGCGCTCAGCGCCGGGCTCGACATCGGCTGAGCGGCGGACGGGGGTCGGCAGGCAGGCGGAGCCGGCTGGCAGATAGGTCGGGGCGGCACACAGACCGGGCCGACGCCGCTCAGCCCAGCAGCTGCATGACCCGTGCGTCGGTGTCGGCGAGCGCGGCGCGGTCGAAGGTCGCACCCGCGGCGAGGAGCTCGTCGGCCCCGGTCGCCTCGAGCACCCGCTCCACGCGCGGCCGCAGGCTCGCGGGGCTGCCCGCCCACGCGCTTTCGAGGCCCTTCTCCACCCGGTCGCGCTCGCGCGAGGAGAGCTCCTGTGCCCGGATGCGGGCCGGGTCCTCCAGCGGCGGGAAGGCACCGGTCTCCCGGGAGCGGACCATCGCCCACACCTCGGGGAGCGCGAGCTCGCGGGCCTCGGCGTCGGTGTCGGCCACCAGCAGGTCCATCGAGACCATCACGTGCGGGGCGCTGCCGCGGTGCGGGCGGAACTCGCGACGATAGGCGGCGATGCGCTCGCCCACGTCGTCGGCATGCAGGACGGGCCCGCCGAGCACCACACCGAGCCCGAGCCGGGCGGCGATGCCGAGCCCGGCGCCGGTGGCGAGCAGGTGCATCGGCGGGGGCTCGGCCGTGACGGGGCGGGCGGTCAGCGGCGCGGTGCCCTCGAGCAGGTCGCGCACCTGCCCCACCTCGGCCGCGAAGTCCTCCGTGCTGGCCTCGGTGCGGCCCAGCGCCTCGCGGACCGGGGCGGTGAAGCCGAGGGAGCGGCCGAGCCCGAGGTCGATGCGTCCCGGGGTGAGCGCCTCGAGCATCAGGAACTGCTCGGCGACGACGAGGGGGCGGTGGTTCGGGAGCATCACCCCGCCGGAGCCGAGCCGGATCCGCTCGGTGCGCTGCCCGATCGCGGCGAGCAGCACGGCCGGGGCGCCGCTGGCGATGCCCGGCACGGTGTGGTGCTCGGCGACCCAGAAGCGGTGATGTCCGAGTTGCTCGGCGGTGACGGCCCGCTCGATGCTGTCGGCGAGGGCTGCCTGCTCCGAGCGGCCGGCACGGGTGCGTGAGCGGTCGAGCAGGGAGATCCTCATGCCGCCGGGAACGCACAGGCCCTCGCGGATCTTCCCGTCCGAGGGGTCGAGATCCTCTCACCGCGGTCCCGCCCCGGAGCGATCCCGCGTCGATAGCCTGAGCAGTATGAACGCTCCTCACGTGCCCCTGTCGATCCTCGATCTCGTCTCCATCTCCGACGGCCAGAGCACCCGCGACGCCATCGCCGCCTCGATGGAGGGCGCGCAGGCCGCGGACCGGCTCGGCTACGAGCGGTACTGGTTCGCCGAGCACCACAACACGGACTCCCTCGCCTCCTCGGCGACCTCGCTGCTGATCGACCGCGCCGCCTCGATGACGAAGCGGATCCGCGTCGGCTCCGGCGGGATCATGCTCCCGAACCACTCGCCGCTCGCGGTGATCGAGCAGTTCGGCACCCTCGTGCAGTTCCACGGCGACCGGATCGATCTCGGGCTCGGCCGCGCGCCCGGCACCGATCAGCTCACCGCGCAGCTGCTGGCCCGCACCTCCGCCGAGCCCGGCGCCTTCGTCGCCGCGGTCGAGCAGATGCGGGACTGGTCCCGTGAGGTGCCCGCCTCCGGCGGGCTGCCGATCACCGCGGAGGTCGCCCGCGGCACCGAGGTGCCGATGTGGATCCTCGGCTCGACGGCGAACGGTGCGCGCCTGGCGGCGCAGCTGGGCATGCCCTTCTCGGTCGCCTCGCACTTCGCGCCCTTCCAGTACCTGCACGCGCTGGAGACCTACCGCGCCCACTTCGACCCCGACGCCGCCTCCGCGCAGATCGAGCGGCCCCACACGATGGTGGGCGTGAACCTCGTGGTCGCCGAGACCGACGAGGAGGCGCAGCGCCAGTTCACGACCCTGCAGCAGATGTTCCTCGGCGTCGTCACCGGGCAGCGGCAGAAGATCCAGCCCCCGCGGGACATCACCGAGGTCGCCCCGGAGCACCTCTTGCAGAAGGTGGACCAGACCCTGTCGATCAAGGCCGTCGGCTCCCCCGCCACCGTCGTCTCCCAGCTCGAGGAGATCGTCGCGGCGACGCAGGCCGACGAGCTGATCCTCACCGCCTACCACTACGACCCCGCGGACCGGCTGAGGAGCCTCCAGCTGCTCGCCGAGGCCTGGGGGCTGGGGCTCTGACCCCCGCGCCCCGTCTCCGCACCTGCCTCACCGGCGCGCTCGTCACCGCGGCGCTGCTCGGCGGCTGCGGCCCGCTGGGTGGCGGCACCGACCGGGACGAGCCCGACTGGGTGCGGGACGAGGCCTCCGAGCGGTACTTCCGGCCGGATCTCGTCGGGCACTCCCCCGAGCTCGTCGAGGAGCACTTCCCCGTGCTCGAGGGCGTGGGAGCGGTGACCGTCGCCGACGGCCGTTTCACCGACCCCTACGAGAGGGTGCCGATCCCGGCCCAGGACGACTACTGGTGGCAGTCGGCGATCGAGCTGGAGCCCGCACAGGTCGACGAGCTCGTCTCCGCCACGGCGGCGGCCGGCGCCTCCGACCACGGCGGGGCGGGCGCGCCGGAGCCGGTCTCCGAGGACGAGGTGCTCGACGCGCTCGTCCCCACCCTCGAGGGCGAGGTCCAGGACTGCCCGGGCGGCTGGGTCGACGTGTCGCCCGCGCTCGCCCAGGAGAAGGGACCGGACGTCTCCGACGCGGGCGACCTGCTCGAGCTGACCGCCGTGTGCGAGGGCGGGTCGCAGCTGCTCACCTCGGCCCGCGACATGTGAGGCGCGCCGGGCGGCGCGTCAGCGCCCCGTCGGCCGCACCCGCGCGGTGACCGTCGCGTGGTCGCTCGCCGCGCGGCCCTCGTGCAAGGGCACCCGGGCCGTGTACTCCTCGACGACGAGATCGCGGACGAGGATCCAGTCGATCCGGATCCCGCCCGTCTCCGGCGTGCCGTAGTCGGGGAAGGTGCCGATGTCCTCCCCCACCTGCGCGGCGGCGACGTCGTGGGCGTCCTCGAAGCCGGCGTCGCGCAGCACCCGCCACGGGATGCTGTCGCCGCCTGCGGCGTTGAAGTCGCCCAGCAGCACCACGGGCGCCCCGTCGGCCGCCTCGCGCAGGTGCTGGGCGAGCAGTCCCGCGCCCTTCGCCCTCGCCTCGTGCCCCTCGTGGTCCAGGTGCGTCACCGCGGCCACCAGCTCGCCCCCGCTCTCCCGGTCCCGCACCCGGGCCCACACCGCGATCCGCGGGCACATCCCGTCCCAGCCCGTCGACCCGATCCTGTCGGGCTCCTCGGAGAGCCACAGCTGGTCCCAGTCCAGCACCTCGAACCGGTCCCGGCGCAGCAGCAGGAGGTTGTGCTCCCCGCGTCCGCCGCCCTCGCGGCCGATGCCGAGGCGCAGGTGGGTGGCGGCGAGCGTCTCGTCGATCACGGGGATCTGCGAGGCGAGCACCTCCTGCAGGCCCACGACGTCCGCGCCGGCCTCGTCGAGGAGCCGGGCGAGCACCGGTGCCCGCTCGGGCCAGTGGTCGGCCTGACCGGGGAGGGTGCTCTCGTCGTGGTACCGGATGTTCTGGGTGAGGAGCGAGAGGGCGGGCGGCTGCGCGTCGGTGGGTGCCATCGCTCCATCCTCGCGCACGACGGGCGCGTCCCGACGCGGCAGGGCGTGTCCCGTCGCGGTGCCGCTCCTGCCATGCTGAGGACATGACGACGCCGTCGGCCGCCGCCCCCGCGGACCCCGCGGAGCCCTCCCCCGCCTCGCGCTGATGCCGGCGGTCGGGGTCTCCGCCTCCGCGTTCCTGCTGTTCGCCCTGCAGCTGGCCGGCTGGGGCCACCTGCTGCTGGCCCTCAGCCTGCTCGGCGCGGTGCTCGTCTCCCGGGAGCTCGCGAAGGACCTCGCCCTGATCGGGGTCGGGATCACGATCGTCTCGACCACCTCGGTCGTCGCCTCGGTGGACTGGGACCGCTTCCTCACCATCGGCGCCGTGCTGCTGCTGGCGGTGCTGGTGCCCGTGGCGGTGGACCGCCTGCTGCTGCGCCGGCGCGCGATCCGGTTCCCGCTGCGCACGGGCGAGCCGTGGACCCGACTCGAGAAGGGCTACATCGTGGCCGTGCCCTTCCTGGGCTGGCTGATCCTGCCGTTCTACTTCATCACCTCGGGCGTCTACCGCAACTGGCCCCCTCTGGCCGACGGCGGGGAGGTGGCTCGCTTCTTCGCGGGCGTGAACTTCGTGGGCACCTGGGACGAGCTGTTCTTCATCTGCACCTGCTTCGCGCTGCTGCGCCGGCACTTCGGGGTGTGGACCGCGAACCTGCTGCAGGCGACGATCTTCGTGTCGTTCCTGTGGGAGCTCGGCTACCAGGCCTGGGGGCCGCTGCTCACCGCGCCCTTCGCGCTGCTGCAGGGCTGGCTGTTCGCCCGCACCGGCTCGCTGCTGTACGTGCTGATCGTGCACCTGCTGTTCGACGTGGTCGTCTTCCTCGCGATCGTGCACGCCCGTCATCCGGGGGCGATCCCGATCTTCCTCGTCTGAGCGGTCGCGGGCCGGACGGCGCGGACCCCGCCGCCCGACCCTCCTTGCGAGGATCGGACGACGGGGTCCGCGACGGGACGGCGGGGACTACTCGGCCGCGCTGCTCATGCCCAGCAGGTCCGGCAGCAGCATCGTGATCTGCGGGACGAACACCACCAGCAGCAGTCCGATCAGCAGCGCCGCGAAGAAGGGCAGCATCTGCCGGATCACCGGCTCGACCCTCACGCCGCCGACCTTCGCGGCGATGAACAGGATGTTCCCCACCGGCGGGGTGATCGTGCCCAGCGAGAGGTTGAAGGTGATCATGAGGCCGAAGTGGATCGGGTCCACCCCGAGCTCCATCGCGATCGGCAGGAAGATCGGCGTGAAGATCAGGATCGCCGGCGTGGGGTCCATGAAGGCGCCCACGATCAGCAGGATCAGCATCATCAGCAGCAGGATCACCGTCTTGGAGTCCGCCAGGCCCAGCAGCGCCGAGGAGATCGACTGCGGGATCATCGCGTAGGACAGCACCCAGCTCAGCGCCGAGGACACCGCCACCAGCAGCATCACGACCGCCGTGGTGCGGGCGGCGCCCGCGATCACGGTGGGGAGGTTCTTCAGGGTGAGCTGTCGGTAGATGAGCCCGAGGATGAACGAGTAGGCCACGGCGATCACCGCGGACTCGGTCGCGGTGAAGAAGCCGGCCAGCAGGCCGCCGATCACGATCACGATCATCAGGATCGCGGGCACGGCCTTCAGCAGCGTGGTGATCGCGAGGCCGAAGGGGACCTTCTCGCCGCGGGCGCTCATGCCCGGACGGGTGCGGGAGAGGATCGCGACGACCACGAGGCAGGCGAGCACCCACACGATGCCCGGGCCGTAGCCCGCGACGAACAGCGTGGCCACGGAGGTCGAGGAGACAAGCGAGTACACGATCAGGGTGTTCGACGGCGGGATCATCATGCCGGCCGGGGCGGAGGCCGCGTTCACGGCCGCGGAGACCGAGGGGTCATAGCCCTCGCGCTTCATGCGCGGCCCGAGGGTCGAGCCCATCGCCGCGGCCGACGCGACGGCCGCGCCGGAGACGGAGCCGAACAGCGCATTGGCGACGACGTTGGTCTGGGCGAGGGAGCCGGGCATCCGGCCCACCAGCACCTTGGCGGCGTCGATGAGCCGTTCGGCGATGCCGCCGGTGTTCATCAGCGATCCGGCGAGCACGAAGAACGGGATCGCCAGCAGGGTGAACGAGCTGGCGCCGGTGAACATGCGCTGGGAGGCGACGAACACGGCCTGCTCGGTGCCGACCACGGCGGCGAGCGCCACGATCGAGGGGAGGCCGATCGCGATCGCGATCGGGGCGCCGACACCGATGAGCACGACGACTCCGGCGATGAGGATGACTCCGGCGAGAGTTGCGGGATCCACGGCTCAGGCCTCCTTCTGCTCGGTCGGGCTGGTCGGAGAGGCCGGGGTCGGCCCGTCGGCCGACGGGCGCCCGTCCTCGGGCGCGCCGTCCGCGTCGGCGCCGGCCGACTGGAGAGCGGCCTCGGTCTGGGCGTCGTCGCCGGCGAGCATGTCGTCGCCGCGCGCGGCGCGCACGAGGTCCTCGAGGGCGAACAGGGCGATGAGGACGCCCGCGATCGGCAGGGCCAGGTACATCTGCCCCACGGTCACCGGCAGGCCCGGGATCGCCTGGTCGAAGGAGATCGACATGCCGCGGATCCCGCCCCAGACCAGGCCCAGCAGCGCGAAGGCGAGGACGGAGAGCTCGACGAGCACGGACGTGACGCGCTGCGCGGGACGGGGCATCAGGCGGGCGAAGAAGTCCACCGCGACATGGCCCCGCTCCCCGAACACCATCGCGACGGAGAACAGCACCAGCCAGATGAACAGGTACTGCGAGACGGTGGTGGTCCAGCCGCTGGGCGACTGCAGCACCTGGCGGGTGAACACCTGCCAGATCACCACGAGCACCAGCACCACGAACAGCGCGATGCTGATCCAGGTCAGGCCCTGGACGAGCCTCCTGCGCGGCGCGCTCATCGCTCCACCCCCATCTCGTCGGCGAGCGCGCGGACGCGCTCGTACAGGTCCTCGTCCTCGGGGCTGTCGAGGAAGGAGCGCCCCACCTCCTCGATCGCCGGGGTGAAGGCCTCGGGATCGGGCTCGGTGATCTCGACGCCGGCCTCCTCCATCGCCTGGATGCTGGACTCGGTCTCCTGCGCCCACAGCGTCACGAACTCCTCCTGCGCGGCGGCGAAGGACTCGGTGAACGCGGCCTGATCGGCCTCGTCCATCTCCTCGATCCGGTCCACGTTGGCCATGACGTAGTCCAGGCCGACGAGGTGGTTGGTGAGGGTGAAGTGCGGGGCGATCTCGTAGTGGCGCTGGGTCACGTAGCTGACCTCGTTGTTCTCGGCGCCGTTGAGCACCCCGGCCTGCAGGGCGGTGTACACCTCGCCGTAGGCCATCGGGGTGGGCGAGGCGCCGAGCGCACGGGTCAGCGCCATGAACACGTCGGACTCCTGGACGCGGATCTTGAGCCCGGCGAGGTCGTCGGGGCCCTCGATGGGGCCGCGGTCGGTGTAGACGTGGCGGGAGCCCTGGGTGAATCCGCCGAGCACGCGCAGGCGGCGCTCGTACTCGAGGGAGGAGAACAGCTCGCCGACGATCGAGTCGTCCTTCAGCACGGCGGTCTGGTGCTCGATGTCCACGAAGGCGCCGGGCAGGTTCAGGGGCCGGAACGCCATGGAGAGGTTCTCGACCTGCGGCGCGGAGATCACGGCCATGTCGACGCTGCCGTCGGAGACGAGCTGGACCACCTCCTGCTGCGCGCCGAGCGCCTCGTTGGCGTAGACGCGGGCTCCCCAGCGGCCCTCGGTCGCCTCGGCGAGCTTCTCGCCGAAGGCCGTCAGCGCGAGATAGCTGGGGTGCGTCTCGGTCTGGTTCAGGGAGATCGTCAGGATGTTCTCGACGTCGGTGGCGGCGCCGGCGTCGTCCGGGGCGCAGCCGCCGAGTGCGAGCGCTCCGGCGCCCAGCAGCGGGATCCCTGTCAGCAGTGTGCGCCGCGCCGGCCGTGGCGTCGGCGGTCTCGGGGTCGTCCTCGACCTCATGCGTTCCTCCTCCTCAAGGCGTCGAGGAGTCGCTTCACGGCGTCCTCGACGGGGTACGCCGCCCATCCTGTCCGCGAACGCGGCGGGCCGCCGGTCCTTGCCGGAGGTTTCCCGGAGGTCAGCGGGCGGTGAGCACCGCGCGGATCGCGGCGAGGGTGGCGGGGATGCCCTCCCGTGCCGCCGCATGGCGGATCGCGTTCTCCTCCTCCGCCCGCTCGCCGTAGCGCTCGACGAACACCTTCTCCAGGTGCTCGGTGGTGCGGGTGTACTCCGTCAGCTCGGTCCCGCCGCCGTCCGCCGGCCGCATCCGGTAGCCCCATTCGGCCCGCCCCGGGCCGACGGACCAGGCGAAGTGCTCCCCGGGCACGTCCGCGATCACCTCGGAGACGGTCTGCCACTCCCTCTCCAGGGTGCGGTTGTGGCCGATGAACCGGGCGCCGACGCCGCGCCGCTCGTCCTCCCACTCGCAGCGGTGGCACTGCCGGCTCCACTCCCCCGTCCGGGTGACGTCGCTGAGCAGCGCGTGCACCTCCTCCGGGGCGGCGTCGACGTGGATCGAGTCCTGCAGCTCATAGGTCATGGCGTCATTGTGCCGTGCACGACGCCCCCGGGCCCGGACAGCGACGAGCCCCGACCCTCGTCAGAGGATCGGGGCTCGTCGAGCGCTCGGGTGGAGCGGCAGGTGATCAGGAGATCACATCATGCCGCCCATGCCCCCCATGCCGCCCATGTCGCCGCCGGCGGCCGGGGCCTCGGGCTCCGGCTTGTCGGCCACGACGGCCTCGGTGGTGAGGAACAGGCCCGCGATGGACGCCGCGTTCTGCAGCGCGGAGCGGGTCACCTTGACCGGGTCGATGATCCCGGCCGAGACCAGGTCCTCGTACTCGCCGGACGCGGCGTTCAGGCCCTGGCCGACGGGCAGGCCCTTGACCTTCTCCGCCACGACGCCGCCCTCGAGACCGGCGTTGACCGCGATCTGCTTGAGCGGGGCCTCGATGGCGACCTTGACGATGTTGGCACCGGTGGCCTCGTCGCCCTCCAGGGCGAGCTTGCCGAAGGTGTCCGCACCGGCCTGCAGCAGCGCGACGCCGCCACCGGCGACGACGCCCTCGTCCACGGCGGCCTTGGCGTTGCGCACGGCATCCTCGATGCGGTGCTTGCGCTCCTTGAGCTCGACCTCGGTCGCGGCGCCGGCCTTGATGACGGCCACGCCGCCGGCCAGCTTCGCGAGGCGCTCCTGGAGCTTCTCGCGGTCGTAGTCCGAGTCGGAGTTCTCGATCTCGGCGCGGATCTGGGAGACGCGGCCGGCGATGCGGTCGGCGTCGCCGGTGCCCTCGACGATGGTGGTCTCGTCCTTGGTGACGACGATCTTGCGCGCCTGGCCGAGCTGCTCGAGACCGGCGGTCTCCAGCTTGAGGCCGACCTCCTCGGCGATGACCTGGCCGCCGGTGAGGATGGCCATGTCCTCCAGCATCGCCTTGCGGCGGTCGCCGAAGCCGGGGGCCTTGACGGCCACGGACTTGAAGGAGCCCTTGAGCTTGTTCACCACGAGCACCGCGAGGGCCTCGCCCTCGACGTCCTCGGCGATGATCGCCAGCGGCTTGCCGGCCTGGATGACCTTCTCCAGCAGCGGCAGCAGGTCCTTGACGGAGGACACCTTGGAGGAGAGCAGGAGGATGTAGGGATCCTCGAGCACGGTCTCCTGGCGCTCGGCGTCGGTGACGAAGTACGGCGAGATGAAGCCCTTGTCGAAGCGCATGCCCTCGGTGAGCTCCAGCTCGAGGCCCATGGTGTTGGACTCCTCGACCGTGATCACGCCCTCCTTGCCGACCTTGTCGAGGGCCTCGGCGATGAGCTCGCCGATGGCCGGGTCGGCCGCGGAGATGGCGGCGGTGGAGGCGATCTGCTCCTTGGTCTCGATCTCCTTGGCCTGCTTGAGCAGGGTCTCGGAGACCGCGGCCACGGCCTGGTCGATGCCGCGCTTGAGCGCGATCGGGTTGGCGCCCGCGGCGACGTTGCGCAGGCCCTCCTTGACCAGGGCCTGGGCGAGGACGGTGGCGGTGGTGGTGCCGTCGCCGGCGATGTCGTCGGTCTTCTTGGCGACCTCCTTCACCAGCTCGGCGCCGATCTTCTCGTAGGGATCGTCGAGCTCGATCTCCTTGGCGATCGACACGCCGTCGTTGGTGATGGTGGGGGCGCCCCAGGACTTCTCGAGCACGACGTTGCGACCCTTGGGGCCGAGGGTGACCTTGACGGCGTCGGCGAGCTGGTTCATTCCCCGCTCGAGGCCGCGCCGGGCCTCCTCGTCGTAAGAGATGAGCTTGGCCATTGTGGAATCTCTCCCGTGTCTGTGATGTCCACCCGGCCCAGTGCCCGCGACGGACGGGAGCCGGCACCGTGTTCATGTCCCACGGCGCCGACGCCCTCACGGGGCCGGAATGTTCAGGTCCCGGTGCGCGGGGGCTGTCACTCCCGTGCACCGAGTGCCAGATCATCATAAGCACTCTGCCCCTGAGAGTGCTAACTCTCCGCGAGGAGCGGACACGGCCCCGTCGGCCGGGCCGGACGTCGCCCGGGGGCCGTCTCGCCGAACGGCGCCGACGGGCTCGCCGGACGGCGCCGACGGGCACGCCCTGTCCCGCCCCACGGCCCGCACACGCGGACGCGCCGCCCCTCCCGGAGGAGGAGCGGCGCGTCGCGGGGCCGCAGGGGCGTGCGAGGAGGGATCAGCCCTCGCCCTCGCCGCCCTCGCCGCCCTGATCACCCTGGTCGCCGTCGCCGCCCTCGCCGCCGCCGTCACCGGGCTCGGTGACCGCGATGAAGGTCAGGGGCGAGTCGTACTCGTCGCTCTGGCGGGCCTCGCCGGCGCCGACCTGCTCGGCGAGCGCCTGGGCGGTGTCCGCGTCGGCCTCGTCGCGGTAGAACACGACGGGCTCCTGCTGGGGGCTGTCGGCGGTGGCGACGCTGACGTCCTCCCAACCCTCGCCCTGGAGCTCCTCCTGCCAGGTGCCGGCGAGGCCGTTGATGCTGCCGGCGTTGATCACCTGGACGGGCACGGAGAGGTCGGGCTCCGGGGCGGGCTCCTCCGAGGGGCTCTCCTCGGGGGCGGCCTCGCTCGAGGCGCTCTCCGACGCGGAGGCCGGGCCCTCGGCGCCGTCGTCGCCGCCGCCCATGCCGCCGATCACGAAGAGCAGCACCACCAGCAGCACCACGGCCGCGCCGATGATGATGATGTACAGCAGGTTCTCCCGCCAGAAGGGGAGCTCGGCGCGGTGGGCGCCGTGGAAGGTGACGGCGTCCGCCTCGTCGTCGAATCGGTCCGGCGGGTAGGGATACTGGGAATCAGCCACGGACCCATTTAACATGGTCGACCCGGATCGGGGGTGGAGCACACGCCCCGGAGACGGATGGCTCAGGCCACGCGATGGTCGCCGCCGAGGGAGGCGCCGCCGTCCTCGGAGGTGCGCCGGGCGCGGAGCCGGTTGACGACGGCGGGGGCCGCGCGCAGCGCCGCCGGCTCGTCGAGCAGGGCGTTCAGCCGCACGTAGTAGGCGACCTTCGACAGGCCGATCTCCTCGCGGATCGCCCGCTCCTTCGCGCCGACGTAGCGGAAGGTGCGCCCCTCGAGCGCGAGGATCCGGCGGTCCCGCTCGGTGAGCGCCCCCTGCGGCCCCGGCAGCGCGACCTCGGACGGCACGCGCTCGGACGCCGAGCTCTCCGACGACATGCGCTCCGACGAGGGGGCGTCGGTGGCGCGCACGTCGGCGCGGGCGGGCTCGTCGGAGGCGGAGGGCATGGACCGAGGCTACGCACCTGCGCCCGCTCCCCCGCGTTGCCACGCCGCCGCCCTGCGCAGGTCGTGAGGGATGCCTCGCCGGGAGGGCCGATGCGCCCCGACGGCGCCGTCCGCGGATGGTTGACTGCCTCCATGCCTGCTCCCCTGACCGAGATCATCGCCCCCGACTGGGCCGAGGCCCTCCGCCCCGTCGAGAACCGCCTCCACGAGATCGGCGGCTTCCTGCGTGAGGAGGTCCGCGCGGGCCGCGGCTACCTGCCCGCCGGCGAGGCGGTGCTGCGCGCCTTCACCCGGCCGATGTCCGAGGTGCGGGTGCTGATCGTCGGCCAGGACCCGTATCCCACGCCGGGTCACCCGATCGGTCTGTCCTTCGCGGTGGAGCGGCACGTGCGCCCGCTCCCCCGCTCCCTGACCAACATCTACAAGGAGCTCGAGAGCGATCTCGGCATCGTCCCCGCCGCGCACGGCGACCTCTCCTCCTGGCAGGCCCAGGGGGTGCTGCTGCTGAACCGGGTCCTCACCGTCGCGCCCGGCGCCCCGGCCTCCCACCGACGTCGCGGCTGGGAGGAGGTCACCGAGCACGCGATCCGCGCCCTGGTGGCACGCGGCGGGCCGCTCGCGGCGATCCTCTGGGGCCGCGACGCGCAGTCGCTGATCCCGCTGCTGGGCGAGGTGCCGCATGTGGCGAGCCCGCACCCGAGCCCGCTGTCGGCCTCCCGTGGCTTCTTCGGCTCCCGTCCCTTCTCGCAGGTGAACGCGCTGCTCGAGGCGCAGGGAGCCGGACCCGTGGACTGGCGGATCCGGGACTGAGGCCGGGTTGGGACCGGGCCCGGTCCGAGAGCGCGCCGGTCCCGCCGCGGGGGCGGGCCCCCGGCCTCGCGCCCGACGGGGCGGGAGGAGACCGCCCGGTCCGTCGGCCTCCCAGGGCCTCGCACGACCGCGCCGGACACTACTGTGGGGGCATCGCGTCCGCCGTCCCAGCCGCCGTGGAGGTCCCGATGCCCCTGAACCCCGCCCAGTTCTCCCCGCAGGGCCCAGGGGTCGACTACGACCCGCACTGGTACCGCAAGGCCGTGTTCTACGAGGTGCTGGTGCGCGCCTTCGCCGACGGCAACGGCGACGGGACCGGGGACTTCACCGGGCTCATCGAGCGCCTGGACTACCTGCAGTGGCTCGGCATCGACTGCCTGTGGCTGCCGCCCTTCTTCGCCTCCCCGCTGCGGGACGGCGGCTACGACATCTCCGACTACGAGCAGGTGCTGCCGGAGTTCGGCTCGATCACCGACTTCGAGCGGCTGGTCTCCGAAGCGCACCGGCGCGGGATCCGCGTGATCATCGACCTGCCGATGAACCACACCTCCGACAAGCACCCCTGGTTCCTCGAGTCCCGCTCCGACCCCGAGGGCCCGTACGGGGACTTCTACGTCTGGTCCGACACGGACGAGAAGTACCAGGACGCGCGCATCATCTTCGTGGACACCGAGGAGAGCAACTGGTCCTTCGACCCGGTGCGCCGGCAGTTCTTCTGGCACCGCTTCTTCTCCCACCAGCCGGACCTGAACTTCGAGAACCCCGCGGTGCGCGAGGCGATGTTCGAGGTGGTGCGGTTCTGGCTGGACAAGGGCATCGACGGTTTCCGCGCCGACGCGATCCCGTACCTCTTCGAGGAGGAGGGCACCGACGGGGAGAACCTGCCGGCCACCCACGAGTTCCTCGCCGAGCTGCGAGAGTTCGTGGACGAGAGCTGGCCGGGCCGCGTGATCATCGCCGAGGCGAACCAGTGGCCGGCCGACGTGGTGGAGTACTTCGGCACCCCTGAGCGGCCCGAGTGCCACATGTGCTTCCACTTCCCGGTGATGCCGCGGCTGTTCTACGCGCTGCGCGAGGGCAGCGCCCGCCACATCATCGACATCCTCGAGGACACCCCCGAGATCCCCGCCGGCGCCCAGTGGGGCACCTTCCTGCGCAACCACGACGAGCTGACCCTCGAGATGGTCTCCGGCGAGGACCGCTCGGCGATGCTCGGCTGGTACGCGCCCGATACGCGGATGCGCGCGAACGTCGGCATCCGTCGGCGACTGGCACCGCTGCTGGACAACTCCCGCTCCGAGCTCGAGCTGATCCACGCCCTGCTGCTGTCCCTGCCCGGCTCCCCGTTCCTCTACTACGGGGACGAGATCGCGATGGGCGACAACATCTGGCTCGAGGACCGCGACGCGGTGCGCACCCCGATGCAGTGGACCCCGGACCGCAACGCCGGATTCAGCGAGATCACCGACCCGGGCAAGCTCTACCTGCCGGTGATCCAGTCGCTCGTCTACCACTACTCGACCACCAACGTCGAGGCGCACATGGCGCACTCCGGCTCCCTGCTGCACTTCGTGCGGTGGATGCTCGCGGTGCGCAAGGAGCACGACGCCTTCGGGCTCGGCGCGTACCGGAACATCCCTGCGGACTCCGAGCGGGTGCTCGCCTTCACCCGCACCTACGACGGCGCCGAGCACGGCGAGGACGCGGAGGCGCACGCCGAGACGCTGCTGTGCGTGTTCAACCTGTCCTCCCAGCCGGTCACCGCGAGGCTCGAGATGACCGGGATGGACCGACGCACCGTCCGGGACCTCTTCGGCGGGCACGAGTTCCCGGCGGTGGACGAGGCCGGCACCCTCACCCTCACCCTCGGCGGGCACGGGTTCTACTGGCTGAAGGTGCGCCCGCTGGACGCCCACGGCGAGCCGATGACGACCACCACCGCGCTGCCGGTGATCACCGCGGACTGACCGCGCCCGGCCCCGCACGCGGGCCGACGGCACCCGCGCCCCTTCTGCCGCCTCCACGGCCGAGACCCCCGTCACATGCATGCTCTGCGGCGCCTCGAGCGGCCGGGGTGCAGGGTCACCGCAGGTCAGAGCACGCCCCGGGCCGTTCGACGAGCGTGGCGCGAGAGCTCTGCGACCCGTAGGTCACCGCTGCGCGGGGCGGACGCGCAGGGCCTCCGAGCGCGCCGGTGTGCCATTCTCATGGATCGGCAGGCCGCCCCCGCGAGCCGCGAGCGCCCTGCCGTGACCCCGTAAGGAAGGGAGAGCACGGTGGCAGAGCACCGTTCGACGGCGGAGGAGGCGGCCGATCCGGGCACGAGTCCGGAACGCCTCCTCGAGCTCACCGAGAAGCACCCCCAGCTGCATCGGCTGATCGTCATGAACCCCTCGGCCCCCGAGGTCGCGCGCCAGTGGATCCTGGCCACGAACCAGTGGGCGAAGCAGGCCTACGAGGCCGGCACCGAGCAGTCCGACGAGGACGACGACCTCGACGAGGGCGAGCCCACCCAGCTGCATCAGGTGGTCCCCGACGAGGATCGGGCGCCCGAGGAGTCGGCGTGGACCGCCGCGCAGGAGTCGCAGGCTCCCGAGGAGCGGCCCGCGACGGCACCGCAGGCCGATCCCGACGACAGCGCGTCCGCCTGGGACGAGGTCCCCGAGGCACTCGTCTGGGGGACCGCCGGAGCGACCGGCGCCGCCGCAGCCGGCGCCGTGGGCGCGGGAGCCGCGGGAGCCGACGCCTCCGCCGGCGAGCGCCCCGGCACGACGCCGCCCCCGGCCCCGCCCGCGCCGCAGGCCCCCGTGGGCGGGCCGGCGTCTGCCGCGCAGCCGTCGCCCTCCGCGCAGCCCCCGGCCGAGGGCTCGCCCTCGGTACGGCTGTCGCCGAAGGCCTCCGTGGTCCCGCTCGGCGCCGCCCCCGCCTCGCAGACGTCCCCGACCTCGCAGACCTCTCCGGCGCCGCAGGCCTCGCCGGCCCCGCAGGCCGGTCCGCCGACCCGGCAGATGCCGGCCGTCGCCGCGTCCGCCGCCGCCACGGGCGCCGCCGCCTCCGCCGCGCAGCATCCGACCGGCCCTCAGGGTCCCTCCGGACAGCAGCAGCACCCCTACGGACAGCAGAGCGCGGCGGCCCAGGGCCCCGCCTCGGCCCCGCCGCCCGTCGGCCGTCCTCCCCAGGACGAGGACGATTCCGACGACGGCAGCCGGAAGCGGGCCCTGATCGCCTGCGGCGGCTGCCTCGTGCTCGCCCTGATCCTGCTGCTCGTGATCGGACTGGGCGCCCGCGCCCTGTTCGCCCCCGACGAGGAGCAGTACCAGCGCGACAGCTCGACGACCAGCGCCGAGGCCGCTCCGGAGGAGACCACCGAGGAGACGACCGAGGAGACCACCGAGGATCCCGTCTCCCCCGCCCCCGAGGGCGCCGAGGAGATGTCCGAGCTGCTCTCCCCCACCGGGAACATCAGCTGCCACCTCGAGGAGGACTCCGTCTCCTGCTCCCTCGTGGAGCGGGACTTCTCCGAGGCGGGGCTCGAGGACTGCGAGAACGGCCCGTTCTCGATCACCGTCGCGGGCGAGGACGCCGAGCGCGCCTGCGGCACGTCCTTCCTCAGCGACTCCGCGCCCACCCTCGAGTACGACCGCAGCGCACAGCGCGGCGACGTGGCGTGCACCAGCCGCTTCGATGGGATGACCTGCTGGAACGTCATGACCGGCAAGGGCTTCACGGTGAACAAGGTGTCCTACGAGACGTTCTGACCCACCGGGCCCGCCCCGCATCGACGAGCCCCTCGCCGGAGTGATCCGGCGAGGGGCTCTTTCCTGCGTGGCTGCCGCACGGTCCTGCGGGGACCGGGGCGAGAGCTGGAGACGGGAATCGAACCCGCAACCACCTGTTTACAAGACAGGTGCGCTACCGTTGCGCCACTCCAGCGAGAGGGGACCGACCGCGATGCGGCCGGTCCCCTGAGAGTGTAGAGGCCCGCGGGCCTCGGGGCGGCCTGCGGCTCAGCCCTCGCCGCCGTCGGAGGCGGACCCGCCGCCCGCGGCGAGCACGGCCTCGCGCATCGCACCGGGCTGGGACCACTGGTCCGAACCGAAGGTCTCGCTGTCGATCTCGACGTACGGGGTGCCGCCGCCGGTCTCCTCGCCGTAGGGGTCCACGACCTGGCGCACCCACGGCTGGTAGGTCTTCGAGCTCATGCAGGACTGGACCTCGTCGGAGGCGCCGGCCTCCTGGGCGTAGCCCCAGATCTGCTCGTCGGTCAGGCCCGCGCTGCGCTCGGCGGGCTGGTTGGCGAACATCAGCTGCTGGAAGCCGATGGCGTTGTCGGGGTTGTCCTCCCAGACGCAGGCGAGAGCGTTCGCGGCGCGGGAGGAGTAGTCACCGGTGGTGGACTGGGTATCCAGGAAGCGGCGCGGCACGAGGTGCACGGTCGCCTCCTCGTTCTCGACGATCTGCTGGAGGTCCGCGCCGTTGATCTCCTCGAACTGGCCGCAGACGGGGCACATGAAGTCGAGGTGGATCTCGAGCACCGGCTTGCCCGAGTCCTCGGGGGCGCCGATCGGGAGATAGGGCTGGTCCTCGGCGACGCCTTCGGGGGTCGCGACGGGACCTGCCGGCTGCGCCTGGCGATAGATGAACAGACCGGCGGCGGCGACCAGCACGAGCGCGACGACGGTGACCGCCGCGATCACGATGGTGCGGACGGTGCGCTGACGCTTGAGCTCTGCCTGGCGCTGCGTGCGCAGGGCCTCGCGCTGTGCTTCGCGGCGCTCCTGCGCCGACTGGGACGGACCGGACGCGGCCATGTGATCTCCTCGCCCCGGGCTGGGGCAGCGGTCGGTGGTGGGTCGTGCAGAGTTTAACCGTGGCCACCTGGACGGGGCCGGACGGGATGAGCGACCTCACCCGCCCCCGCGCGGTGAGCACCCGCGCCCCTGTGCAGGAGTGCCGTCGTCACCGTCTCCACAGCGCGATGTCGTCCAGCCGCGGCCCCTGCGGGAAGGGGAGGTAGTCCACCATCCCCTCGCGGGCCACGAGCGCGAAGACCACCGCGCCGAGCAGCAGCAGGAGCAGCACCAGCACGATCGCGCCCCACAGCATGTCGGGCGCGGCCGCGTCGAGCATCCGGTGGGCGCCGTCGCGGGTGGTGCGGCTGCCGATCCCGACCCAGGTGATCAGCAGGGTGATCGCCATGGCGGTCGCGAAGGCGACCCCGTCGGGCAGGGGCGAGCCCTGCAGCAGCGTCCAGGCGGCGTCGAGGGCCAGGCCCACGAGCAGGCCGAGGACCAGCGGGAACAGTGCCTGCAGAGCGATCTCGAGCAGTCCCAGCAGGAAGCGGAAGGGGCTGGCGAGCCCTGCCGCCCAGGTCGGTCCGGAGCCGGTCGCGCCGCGCATCCGCTGCGCGGTCACGGAGCGGTGGCTGCGCTCCCAGGTGCGGGCGAGCGCGCCGAGCAGGAGCAGGACGCCGAGCGAGATGTAGGGGGCGAGCGCGGCGAGGGCGACGATCAGCAGGTGCCCGGTCCATACCAGCAGCGGCCGACGGGGCGGGGCCGGCGGCGCCGCCCACATGCCCTGCCCCGGAGCCATCTGCTGCGGCGCCATCGGGTGGGGCGCCATCTGCTGGGGCGCGAGCTGCTGCGGAGGCACCCCGTGCTGCGGGGCGAGCTGCTGGGGCGCGGTCTGCCCGCCGCCGTGGGCGGGCCGCTGCATCGGCCCCGGCTGCGGGTATGGCTGCGAGTGCTGCTGCGGGGCCGTCCGCTGCGGCGACGCGGCCGCGCCGTAGGGCGAGGCGTCCTGCGGCGCGGCGCCGTACGGGCCCGCCGCTCCGACGGGCCCGGCCGACGGCGGCACCACGGGCAGCGCCCGGGTGGGCGTGCCCGTCACCGGGATCACCTCGGTGGGCGGATCGTCCGGGGTCGCATAGCGGGGCAGGGCCTCCGTGGGCTGCTCGCCCGCGTCCGCGATGCGCGGCAGCGCCTCGGTCGCGGCGTCGCCGGCCGGCAGGGCCTCGGTCGCGCCGTCGGCGCCCGTCCCCTCCACCTCGTCCGTCGGGGTCGCGGCGCCGGCCGCGGGGGCTCCGTCCGCCCCGAGGACGGGCAGCACCGCGGTGCGCGGACCGGCCTCGAACGCCTCGGTGTCGCCGGGGTCGTCGTAGCGGTCCAGGTCGAGCTCGGCGAGGCGCGCCAGCAGCTCCTCGGGCGTCGCGCGCTCGGCGGGGTCGGCGCACAGGGCCGAGCGCAGCCAGCCGCCGAGCTCGGTGGGCACGCCGTCGATGTCGATCTCCCCGCGCTCCGCGCGCAGGAACACGAGGTCCGCCCGTCCGGTGCCGAAGGGCTCCCACCCGGTCGCGGCGAAGGCGAGCATCGCCGCCCAGGACCACCAGTCCCCCGCCTCGACGGTGCGGTCGGTGCGCACCACCTCCGGGTCGAGATAGGCGGCTGTGCCCATCACCAGGCCGGTCGAGGTCAGCCGCGACTCCTCCGCGGCGATCGCGATGCCGAAGTCGATGATCACGGGGTCCAGGCCGTCCCCGTCGGGGTCGAAGCCCGAGAGGTCCCCCTCGGTCGCGCCGCGCAGCAGCACGTTGCTGGGCTTGAGATCGCGGTGGATCACGCCCGCCTCGTGGATGACCCGCAGCGTCTCCCCCAGCACCAGGCCCACCTCGCGCACCGCCTCGGGGTGCAGGCCGCCGTGCGCGCGCACCGCGTCCTCGAGCGTCGGCCCGGGCACGAACTCGGTGACCACGAAGGCGTCGGAGGACTCCAGCTCCGCGTCCAGGATCCGCACGATGTTGTCGTTGCGCAGCCGCTGCTGGGCGGCGACCTCGCGGGCCAGCCGCTCCCTCGCACGAGGGTCGTCGGCGATCTCGTGGCGCAGCATCTTGATCGCGACGTCGTTCCCGTCGGCGTCGTGCGCGCGATAGACGATGCCCATCCCGCCCGTTCCGATCCGCCCCAGCACCTCGTAGCCGGAGTCCTCGGCGAGCGCCTCCAGCCGCGGATCGCTGGCGGCCGGAGGTCGTCGGGGCGTGCGCGAGTCGGACATGGGCCCCATGCTACGAGGCCCTGCACGGGCGAGCGGCGGCTTCACCGCACCCCCACAGGGTCCCCACGCGGCCCCGGACGTGAGACGATCCCACCGCGGCGCGGTGGGCGTCGCAGGGAATCCATCGACCGATGCCGGTCGACCGACGAGATGAGGGGCCATGCGCTCGAACCTGTTCGACGCCTCCAACCAGGAGCGCCAGACCAACGACCGATGGGCGCTGCAGTCCTCCAAGATGCTGCGGTGCGCGCTGAAGCCGCAGGCCCCGGAGATCATCTCCGCCGCGGGCGCGATGGTCGCCTACCAGGGACAGATGGACTTCTCCTACCAGGGCTCCGGCGGCGGCATGAAGCTGTTGAAGAAGATGGCCACCGGCGAGGGCGGGAACATGATGCGCACCCGCGGCCAGGGCGAGATCTTCTTCGCCCGCCAGAACAACGAGATCTTCCTGCTCCAGCTGGAGGGCGACGCGCTGACCCTCAACACCCGCAACATGCTCGCCTTCGACTCCTCGATCCAGTGGGACATCCGTTCGCTGGGCGGGGCGGGCTTCATGGCCGGCGGCCTGTTCAACCTGTTCCTGCAGGGGCAGGGGATGGTCGCGGTCACCTCCGACGGGCCGCCGATGCTGCTGGACTGCTCCCAGCAGCCCACCTTCGTGGATCCGCAGGCCGCGGTGTGCTGGTCCGCGAACCTCCAGCCGCAGATCAAGAACGACTTCAAGATGGGCTCGCTGATCGGCCGCGGCTCCGGGGAGTCCTTCCAGCTGGGCTTCCACGGCCCGGGCTTCGTCGTCGTCCAGCCCTCCGAGGGCGCGCCGGTGGTCGCCGCCTCCTGAGCGTCCCCGCGGCGACCCGGCGGGGCCGACCGCTCGGCCCCGCCGTCACCGCACGTCCGGGCGGCGTGTCTACGATGTCCCGGTGACCATCACGCATCCGCAGGCCCTGGCCGAGGAGCTCACCGCCCTCGGCCCCACGGGTCGACGGCGGGCGGCGGCGAGCGCCGCGACGATGTTCGCGGCAGACGTCTCCGCCCCGTCCCCCGCCCTCGATCCGGTGCCCGTCGTGCTGGACGCGGAGTCCTGGGCGGAGCTGTCGGCGGGGCTCGTGCAGCGGGCGCGGCTGCTGGACGCCCTGTACGCGGACCTGTATGGACCGCGCACCGTGCTCGACACCGAGGTCGCGCCGGCGGCCGCGCTGCTCGCGGACCTCGCCTACCTGCGCCCGGCGGTGGGGATCCCCGCCCGCGGCGCCCATCACCTCTTCGCCGTCAGCACCACCGTCTCCCGCACCGCCGAGGGCGCCTGGGTGGTGCACGAGGACGCGGTGGACGTCCCGCGCGGCGCGGGCCTCACCCTCGAGCTGCGGCGGGTGCTCTCCCGCAGCGCGCCGTCGCTGTACCGCAGCACGGAGATGCGCCGCCTCCATCCCTTCTTCGACACGCTGCGCACGTCCTTCCATCAGCGCACCCGGGCCGACGGGCGCGCCGGGCGCCCCGTCGTGCTCCTCGACGACGCGGAGGAGCCGCTGTCCGCCTTCGACCACAGCTGGCTGGCGAACCTGCTGGGCGCGCCGACGGTGTCGGTCGGGGACCTGCGCGCCGGTGCGGGCGCCGTGACCCTGCGCCTGTCGGGCCTGGCCTCCGCCCCGGGCGAGCCGGTCGACGCGGTGCTGCGGCTGGTCCCCTCGCCGCTGCTGGACCCCCTGGACCTCGGGCCGACGCCGCTGGGCGGGGTGACGGGCCTCGTCGAGGCGGCGCGCTGCGGCGACGTGGAGATCCTGAACCCGCTGGGCACGGGCCTGCTCGAGAACCCGGCCCTGCGCGCGGCGCTGCCCGACCTGTGCCGGCAGATGCTGCACGAGGACCTGCAGCTGCGGCCCGCACCCGCGGACGCCGCCCCTGCGCTGTGGCCCTCGCTGGATCCGTCGGGCGGCGAGGAGCTCACGGGACGCCCGGTGACGCTGAGCCTGCTGGTGATGGGGACCGAGGACGGCTTCGAGGTGCTGCCCGGCGGGATCGCGCGCACGGCCGACGAGGGCCCCGAGGCGCTCAAGGACGTGTGGGTCGCCGTCCCCGACACGTCCGCGGTCCCCGACGAGGAGCCGACCGGCCGCCCGGCCGTGGAGCCGGCGTCGCGGCGCGCGAGCGTCTCCGCCTACCCGACGATGACCCGTTCGGTCGGCTCGGACCTGTTCTGGTTCGGCCGCTATCTCGAGCGCGTCGACTCCACCGCCCGCCTGCTGCGCACCGTGCTGGACACCTCCAACGACCTCGACGCCGAGCACAGCCGCAGCGCCCGCGCCGCCCGCACGGTGCTGCTGCGGGCGGTGACCGAGGTGACCACCACCTATCCCGGCTTCCTCGACCTGGACCTCCGCGACGGCGAGGCGGTGCGGCTGGAGATCGAGAGCCTGCTGGGGGACGTCGGCCGGCCCGGATCCCTCGCGCAGTCCGCCGCGGCGCTCGCCCACACCACCCGCACCCTGCGCGACCTCCTCTCCGACGACGTGTGGCCGGTGATCACGCGGATGCGGCTCCAGGTGCGCGGCGGGAGCGTGGACCCGCGCCCGCTGGAGCAGTGGCTCACCGACATCGTCGACGGCTGCCTGACCCTCTCCGGCGCGGTCGCCGACGCGATGCCCCGCGACCTCGGCTGGGACCTCACCGAGATCGGCCGCAAGATCGAGCGGACGATGAGCCTGCTGGCGCTGCTGCGGGCGGCCCTCGGCCATCGCCGCGGCCGCGCCGCGGAGGAGCGGATCGCGAACGCGGTCGCGCTGATCACCGAGTCCGGCGCCTCCTACCGCCGCTCCTTCCACGCCGCCGTGCAGCCGGAGCTGCTGGTCGAGCTGCTGCTCAGCGACACCACGCTGCCGCGCTCGCTCGCCTTCCAGCTGGACCGGCTCGGCCAGGCCCTGGACCGGCTGCCCGAGACCGCGCCCTCCCCCGAGCTGCGCGCACCGCTGTCGGCGCTGCGCACCCGCCTCGCCGCCTGGGAGCCCCACGAGCTGCTGCGCCCGCTGCCGGGCGCGCCGGCCGGCGAGGACGCGCCCACCGCGCTGCCGGCGGAGATCGACGCGGCGACGGAGTCCCTGCGCTCCCTCGCCACCGCCCTCGAGGACCGCTTCTTCCGCGCCTCGGAATCCACCTCGCGATGGGGGGTCGACGATGTCTGAGAACGCACACGAGACCCGGTCCGGACAGGACGGCGCGACCCCTCACGGCGCGCGGCCGCTGATCCCGCTGCGCCAGGAGGACGCCCCCGCCCTGGACCCGGTGCACTACCGGGTCCACCACCTCACCTCCTACCGCTACGCGAAGCCGGTCACCCGCAACTACGGCCGCGCCCACGTCGAGCCGCGCGCCACCCCGCACCAGCGCGTGCTCTCGCACGAGGTGGTCGTCGATCCGGCACCCGCCCGCCTCACCGCGCACACCGACTTCTACGGGAACTCCTCGACCTACCTCCTGGTCGACGCCCCGCACGAGCAGCTCGACGTGCACTCCCACGCCCGGGTCTCCGTCGCCGAGCGCCGCTACGGGCTCGAGCCGATGTCCCGCCCCTGGGAGCAGTGCACCCCCGAGCACTGGGGCGCGCCGATGCCCGGGGCGAGCCTGGACTTCGTCCACCCCTCCCCACGGGTCCCGGGAGGGACCGCCGCCCGGGAGATCAGCGCCGAGGTGTTCCGGCCGGGACGCGCCGTCGGCGAGTGCCTCGCTGAGCTGACCGCGCTGATCCACACCGAGTTCACCTACGACTCCGCGGCCACCACGGTCACCTCCACCCTCGAGGAGGTGCTGGGGGCCCGGCACGGCGTCTGCCAGGACTTCTCCCACGTGGGGGTCGCCGCGGTGCGGGAGGCGGGGCTCGCCGCCCGGTACGTCTCCGGCTACCTGCGCACCGCCCCGTCTGCCGGCGGGGCGCTGGGCACCGAGCCGGCCGGGGAGATGATCGGCTCGGCCGCCTCGCACGCCTGGCTGAGCGTGCTCGTGCCCGGCACGGGATGGGTCGACATCGACCCCACCAACCGCACCTTCGTGGACCAGCGCTTCGTCACCACGGCCTGGGGCCGGGACTACGCGGACGTGCCGCCGCTGAAGGGCATCGTCGTCGGCCCGCCCGGTGCCAGCAGCACCCTGAGGGTCGCCGTCGGCGTCGTGCCCGAGACGGCGGGGACCGAGTCCGCAGACTGACGCAGGTCCCCTCCGCCGCGCCGGACCGGGCGTACCCTGGCTGCTGGTCACCGAAGGGGAACCCGCCCGGCTCCCCTCGTGCCGCACCGCGCGGCACGGCGGCCGACCCCTCAGACCTCCGTCCCCCGACCGCGCCGGGACGCCCCCTGCCCCCAGAGAAGGACCTCCTCCGATGACCAGCCCCGCCCCCGGATCCCGCAACGCCGCGCCGGCACCCGCACCGTCCACCGCCGCGACCGCTCCGAAGCCCCTCACCAAGGCGCTCGAGGACGCGATGTTCGCGAAGGCGACGGCGCCGCTGGGGAAGATGTTCCTCGCGTCCCTCAGCGGCGGCGCCTTCATCGCGCTCGGCTTCGTGTTCATGGTGACCTCGCAGCAGGGCATGGGCGAGTGGCCGGTCGGGATCGCGAAGCTGATCGGCGGCGTCGTCTTCTCCGTCGGCCTGGGCCTCGTGGTGATCAGCGGCTCCGACCTGTTCACCGGCACCACGATGACCTCCATGCCGCGCCTGTCCCGCCGGATCACGACCGGGCAGATGCTGCGTCACTGGGGCGTCTCCGCGGGCGGCAACCTGATCGGCTCGCTCACCGTCGCGCTGCTGATCTTCCTCGCCGGCACGCACGCCACCAACGGCTCCGCCTGGGGGATGGTGGTGCTGGACACCACCCAGGCGAAGGTCTCCCACGACTGGCACCAGGCGTTCTTCCTGGGCGTGCTCGCGAACTTCGCCGTGTGCCTGGCCGTGTGGGCGGCGACGGCCGGCAAGACCGTCGCCGACAAGGTCCTCGCCGTCGCCGGCCCCATCGCGCTGTTCGTCGCCACCGGCTTCGAGCACTCGGTCGCGAACATGTTCATGCTCCCCATGGGCCTGCTGGTCAAGTACGGCGCCGGTGCCGGCTTCTGGGAGGGCGAGGCGCTGACCGAGGCCGGGAGGTCGCTCGGGGACTACTCCTCTATCACGGTCGGCGCCGCGATCTGGGACAACCTCATCCCCGTGCTGCTGGGCAACATCGTCGGCGGCGCGGTGCTGGTCGGTGCGTACTTCTGGTCGATCCACCGCCGCGGCGCCGAGGACCTCGCGAAGAGCTGAGACCCGCCCGGCGGCTCCCCCGCGATCTCAGGAGCCGCCGGTCGTGGCGTCGAGCGGCTCACAGTGACCGGGGTGATGACGAATTCCGCGTATAGAGTGGTGCGGAAATCATTGCGACCCGGCGCCACGGCGCCACGAGACCGAGGTGTGATGTCCTCCTCCCAGCAGCCCTTCCGCCTGGCCGTCATCGGCTCCGGCCCCGCCGGTGTGTACGCCGCAGAGACCCTGCTGCGCTCCGCCCCGGTCAAGAGCGGCGAGCTCGAGGTCAGCATCGACCTGTTCGACCGCTTCCCCGCCCCGTTCGGCCTGATCCGCTACGGCGTCGCCCCCGACCATCCGCGCATCAAGGGCATCATCACCGCCCTGCACCGGATCCTCGGCCGCGGTGACATCCGCTTCCTCGGCGACGTCGAGTTCGGCACCGACCTCACCGCCGAGGACCTCCGCACCCACTACGACGCGGTGATCTACGCGACCGGCGCGCTCAAGGACGCGGACCTCCGGATCCCCGGCATCGAGCTGGAGGGCTCCCACGGCGCGGCCGACTTCGTGGCCTGGTACGACGGGAATCCCGACTACCCCCGCACCTGGGAGCTCGACGCGGAGTCCGTGGCCGTGATCGGCAACGGCAACGTCGCCCTCGACGTCGCCCGCGTGCTCTCCAAGAGCGCCGACGAGCTGCTGCGCACCGAGATCCCGGCGAACGTGCACGAGGGCCTGCAGGCCGCGCGCACGACGGACGTGCACGTCTTCGGCCGCCGCGGCCCCGCGCAGACGAAGTTCTCGCCGCTCGAGGCGCGCGAGCTCGCCCATCCCAAGGGCCTCCAGGTCGTCATGGATCCCCGCGATCTCGAGCAGATCACCGAGGCGCAGTGGGAGGCCATCAAGGCCGACAAGCGCACCGACCAGGTCGTGCAGACCTTCGTCGGCTGGCTCGAGGAGCAGCAGCGCCGCGAGGCCGCCGGCGAGGAGCCGACGGACCGCGAGGGCGGGCCGGTCCAGCGCCGCCTCCACATGCACTTCTGGCACCGCCCCGTCGAGGTGCTCGGCGAGGACGGCAAGGTCACCGGCATGCGCTTCGAGCGGACCCGCCTGGACGAGGACGGCGAGCTCGTGGGCACCGGCGAGATGGTCGACTACGACCTCGGCGCCGTCTACCGGGCCGTCGGCTACCACGGCTCCGAGCTGCCGGGCGTGCCCTACGACGCCCGTCGCGGCGTCATCCTCAACCAGGCCGGCCGCGTCACCGAGGCCGACGGCTCCGTCATCCCCGGCGCCTACACCAACGGCTGGATCAAGCGCGGCCCCGTCGGCCTGATCGGCGCGACGAAGTCCGACGCGATCGAGACCATCACCTGCCTGCTCGAGGACATCGAGGCCGGTCGCCTCTCCCCCGCTCCCGAGCGGGACGACGACGCGATCCTGCGCCTGCTCGAGGACCGGGGCGTGCAGTACACGACCTGGGACGGCTGGATGGCGCTGGACGAGCACGAGAAGAGCCTCGGCGCCGCCGCGGTGGACGCCGACGGCGAGCCCCGTGCCCGCATCAAGGTCGTCGAGCGCGAGGAGATGGTGCGCGTCTCCCGCGAGGGCGCACCGCAGCCCACGCACGCCTGAGCCGCGCACGAGCAGCAGGCACCCCGCCGCAGGGCCGGGGGTCGGACCGGAGCACCGGTCCCGGCCCCCGGCCCTTCTGCATCGCCCGGCGCCGTTGCGGCCGCGGCTGTGAGACCCGGAACAGCGCGGCCCGCGCACGGTGCAGGGGTCGCCCCGCCGCTATAGTGGAATGACTGTTCCACAATCGAGAGGCGATCCCATGCTCACCGTCACCTACGACCGCTTCGGCGATCCCGCCGACGTCCTGCGCACCGCCGAGGTCGACGCCCCCGCCCCGGCCGCCGGCGAGGCCCTGCTGAGGATGTCGCTGAGCCCGATCCACCACCACGACCTGTGGACGATCCGCGGCTCCTACGGCGTCCGGCCCGCGCTGCCCTCGGGCGCCGGCAGCGAGGCCGTCGCGGTGGTGGAGGCACTCGGCGAGGGCGTCGAGGGCCTCGCCGTCGGCGACCGCGTCGCGGCGACCGGGATCACCGGAGCCTGGGCGGAGCTGTTCACCGCCCCCGCCTCCTCGCTGGTCCCGCTGCCCGCCGAGCTGCCGGACGAGGCCGCCGCCCAGCTCGTGGCCATGCCCTTCAGCGCCGTCTCCCTGCTCGAGCACCTCGACCTCGCGCCCGGCGAGGTGCTGGTGCAGAACGCCGCGACCGGGGCCGTCGGCCGCCTCGTCGCGCAGTTCGCACGACTGCGCGGGATCCGCGTCATCAGCCTGGTGCGGCGCGGCAGCGGGGTCGAGGAGCTCGCCGCACAGGGCATCGGCGACGTCGTCCCCACCGACCGGGACGACTGGCAGGAGCAGGCGCGCGCCCTGATCGGCGAGGCGCGCGTCGCGGCGGGGCTGGACTCCGTGGGCGGCGAGGCCGCGGGCCAGGTGCTCTCCCTGCTCGGGGACGGCGGTCGACTGGTGGTCTTCGGGGCGATGGGCGGCTCGACCATGGCGCTCCCCTCGGGTCCGATCATCTTCCGCGACCTGAAGGTCGAGGGCTTCTGGGGCTCCCGGGTCTCGGCGGAGATGGCGCCGGAGGTGCGGCGCCGGCTCATCGGGGAGATCTTCTCCGGGCTGCTCTCCGGCGAGGTCACGCTGCCGGTCGCGGCCACCTTCCCGCTGGACGAGGTCGTCGAGGCCGTGGCGGCCACGCTGACCGACGGCCGACAGGGCAAGGTGCTGCTGCGCCCCTGAGAAGGATGCCGCAGGACGAGGAGCCCCGGCGGGAGCGATCCCGCCGGGACTCCTCGCACCTGACCGATGCCTTCAAGCAGGTCGCGGATCAATCAGTCATCGGTGACGGTGACGACCACCGGGATGTTGCCCCGGGTGGCGTTCGAGTACGGGCACACCTGGTGCGCGGCGTCGGCCAGCGCCTGGGCGGTGTCGTGGTCGAGCTCCGGGATGACCACCTCGAGCTCGACGGCGAGCGAGAAGCCGCCGGACTCCTCGGAGCCGATGGTGACGCGGGCGCCGACGCTCGAGCCGTCGATCGCGACCTTCTGCTGCCGGGCGACGGCCTGCAGGGCGGAGTGGAAGCAGGCGGAGTACCCGGCGGCGAAGAGCTGCTCGGGGTTGGCGCCGGCGCCGCTGCCGCCCATGGCGGTCGGGACGGCGAGGTCGAAGGCGAGGTCCGACTCGGCGACGTCGACGTGTCCGTCGCGGCCGCCGCCGGTGGCCAGGGCTTCGGTGGTGTAGAGGGGCTTCATGGGTGTCCTTGCTCCTGATGCTGGATTGCGGTGAGGGCGGAGTCGAGCGCGGCGGTGGCCGCATCCCGGTCCACCCGGGTCATGACCAGCGCGCTGATCAGCAGCGCGACGCAGGTCTCGACGAGCTGCGCGCGCTCCTGCGGCGACTGGTCGGGGCGTCGGGCCTGCGCGCCGCGGGTGAAGGCGGCGAGCAGCTCGGCGCGATAGGCGCGCACGGCCTCGGCGATCCCGTCGTCCCGGGCGAGCCCGGAGCAGGCGGTGTTCACCAGCAGGCATCCGTCGGGGAGGGTGCGGCCGGACGGGTCCGCGAACAGCGCGCGGGCCGCGAGGAAGTAGCGCTCGAGAGCATCGGGGGCGACCTCGGGCGCGCGCAGCGGGGCGAGCCCGGGGCGGACGACGCGCTCGAGGTAGTCCTCGATCGCGGCGTCGAACAGACCGCGCTTGGAGCCGAAGGCGTGGTAGATGCTGCTGGGGTTCAGTCCGGTGGCCCGCTGGAGGCTCGCCATGGAGGCACCCTCGTACCCTTCGCTCCAGAACACGTCGCGGGCGGAGCGCACGGCGTCCTCCCGCACGAAGGCGGACTGTCGTCCCATGGCCACTCCTGCTCGCTGCCTGCTCGTCGTCGTTCCTCGCCCGGGCTGTCTGCGCCGGGCACGACCCACCATAGTGGAACGATCATTCCAAGAGACCTCGGAGGTCGCGATGCTCACCCTCGGCTCGATCCTGGCCCTCGCCGCGGCCGCTCTCCACGTGGTCATCTTCCGCCTGGAGTCCCTCGCCTGGGGCGGGGCGCAGGCGCAGAAGGTGTTCGGCGAGCAGAGTCCGCAGGAGGTCGCCGCGACCCGCGAGCTGGCGTTCAACCAGGGCTTCTACAACCTGTTCCTCGCCGTGCTCGCGGCGCTCGGCGCGGTGCTCGCCCTCGCGGGGACGACGACCGTGGGGGCGACCCTGCTGCTGGCCGGGACCGGGTCGATGCTCGCCGCCGCGACCGTGCTGCTGCTGAGCTCCCCCGCGCACCGCGCCGCCGCCGTCAAGCAGGGCGCGCTCCCGCTGCTGGCCGTGCTCGCGACGGCGATCGGCCTGCTGCTCTGACCCTCCCCGTCCGCGGAGCGCCCGGGCGCCCTCAGCGGCGGATCGAGGCGAGGTGGTCGGCGATGCGGTCCACGGCGTCGGCGAGCACGTCGGCCTGTGGGAGGGTCACCAGGCGCAGGTGGTCGGGCTCGGGGTAGTTGAAGCCGGTGCCGTGGTTGACCAGCAGCTTCTTCGAGCGCAGCAGGTCGTAGGCGAACTGCTCGTCGTCCTCGAGGCGGTACATCTCGCGGTCGATGCGCGGGAACATGTACAGCGCCCCCGAGGCCTTCACGACGCTCACGCCGTCGATCGCGCTGAGGCCCTCGTAGGCGACGTCCCGCTGCTCGCGCAGGCGACCGCCGGGCAGCAGCAGCTCGTTCACGCTCTGGTAGCCGCCCAGCGCCGTGGCGACCACGTGCTGGGCGGGGACGTTCGGGCACAGTCGCATGTTCGAGAGCACGTCGAGGCCCTCGATGAAGCTGGCCGCATGCTCCTTCGGCCCGTACAGCGCCATCCAGCCGGCGCGGAAGCCCGCCACCCGGTACGCCTTGGACAGCCCGTTGAAGGTGATGGTCAGCAGGTCCGGGGCGAGCTTCGCGATGTGGGTGTGGACCGCGTCGTCGTAGAGGATCTTGTCGTAGATCTCGTCGGCCAGGATCATCAGCCCGTGCTTGCGGGCGACCTCGACGATCTCCCGCAGCACATGCTCGGGATAGACCGCACCGGTGGGATTGTTGGGGTTGATGACCACGATCGCCTTGGTGCGCGGGGTGACCTTGTCGGCGATGTCGGAGACGTCGGGCCACCACTGCTGCTCCTCGTCGCAGCGGTAGTGGACGGCGCGTCCGCCCGCGAGCGCGATCGAGGCGGTCCACAGCGGGTAGTCCGGGGCGGGGACGAGCACCTCGTCGCCGTCGTCCACGAGGGCCTGGCAGGTCATCTGGATCAGCTCGGAGACGCCGTTGCCGAGGTAGATGTCGTCCAGCCCCATGCCGGGCATGCCCTTGGTCTGGTAGTACTGCGCGACCGCGCGACGGGCGGAGACGATGCCCTTGGAGTCCGAGTACCCCTGCGCGGTGGGCAGGGTCCGGATCATGTCCACGAGGATCTCGTCGGGCGCCTCGAAGCCGAAGGGGGCGGGGTTGCCGATGTTGAGCTTGAGGATCTTGTGGCCCTCTGCCTCCATGCGGGCGGCCTCTGCGGGGACCGGCCCGCGGATCTCGTAGCAGACGTCGCGCAGCTTGGAGGACTGGGTGAAGATCATGCGGGGCTCCTGGCCTTCTCTGGGGTGGGCGACAGGGTATCGCCGCAGTCCCGGTGACGCCGAGTCGTCTCGCCCTGCCGCTCAGCCCAGGCGGATCCCGTTGCCGGGGCCGACGGGGAGGTCGAGCCCCCAGAACACCAGCAGCACCGCGGTCCAGGCAGTGAGGAACACGAGCGTGAACGGCAGCAGGCGCGCGACGAGGGTGCCGAGGCCGGCGCCGGGCTCGTAGCGGCGCACCATCCCCAGCAGCACGATGAGATAAGGGCTCAGCGGCGTGATGATCTGGGTGGAGGAGTCGCCGATGCGGAAGGCGGCCTGCACGAAGGCGGGCTCCAGTCCGCTGAGGGCGAGCATCGGCACGAACACCACCGCCATCAGCCCCCACATCGAGGTGCCGGAGGTGATCAGCAGGTTCGTCAGCGCGCACAGCACCACGAAGCCGAGCACCACGGGGAGGCCGCCGAGGTCGGCGTGCTCCAGCAGCGCGGCGCCGTGCACCGCGAGATAGGTGCCGATCCCGCTCCAGGAGAACAGGGCCAGGAACTGGGCGAGGGCGAAGGCGACCACGAGGAAGCCGGTCATCGAGCGCAGGCCCTGGCCCATGAGGGCGGCGACGTCGGCCCCGGAGCGGACCGTGCCGGCGATCGCGCCGTAGACGATGCCGGTGACGGAGAAGGCGACCACCAGGTAGAACACGATCGATCCCATGAAGGGCGAGTCGGGCAGCAGTCCCCCGCCCTCCTTCTGCCACGGCGAGCCGGGCACCGTCGCGAGCGCGGCGATCAGCACGACGACCGCGACCAGCGAGACCGCCGCCCAGCGCAGCCCGCGCCGCTCCAGCGGGCTGATCGAGCCGTCGGCGTTCGCCTCGGAGCCCGCGGCGGCGCCGTCCTCCTCGGGGGCGAGGGTGCGGGGCACGCCGGCGCGCTCCAGCCGCGGCTCGAGCACCCGGTCGATCAGGAATCCGCAGGCCACGACCAGCACGAGGGAGGAGGCGAGGTTGATCCAGTAGTTCGAGACCACGGTGACCGGGGCCGCGCCGAGCGAGGCGGGCAGCGACTCCATCACCGAGGCGGTGATGCCGGAGAAGTTCGCGTCGATCGGCGAGGGGATCATCGCGGTGGAGAAGGAGGCGCCGACGGCGGCGAAGCCCCCGATCATGCCGGCCAGCGGGTGCCGGCCCGCGGCGGCGAAGACGAGGGCGGCCAGCGGCGGGATCACCACGAAGGAGGTGTCGGACATGAGGTTGCCGTTGACGCCGACGAGGGCGACCACGTACGGCAGCAGCCAGCGCGGGGCGGAGCCGAACAGGCGCCGGATCGCAGCGCTGAGCAGTCCGGACCCCTCGGCGATGCCGACGGCGAGCACGATCGGCAGCACGTTCACCAGCGGTGGGAAGCCGATGTAGTTCTCCCCCAGCGTGGTGGTGAACCAGGTCAGCCCCTCGCCGCTGAAGAAGGAGCGCACCGGCTGCGGCTGCTCCTCGCCGGGCACCTGCACCTCGGCGCCGGTGGCCGCGAGGAGCGTGGTGAGCAGGGCCGTGACCAGGAAGAGCCCCGCGAAGAGCACCAGCGGGTGCGGGAGCCGGTTGCCGGCCCGCTCGACGAGGTCGAGCACGCGGTCGAGTCGGCGCGGCCCGGCGGCCGTGGTGGTGGAGGGCATCATGCTCCCGCGGAGATCGAGGACGGCGTCCGACGGTGCGGGCGGAGCGCGCGGGGGCGCGCTCGGCCGTTCACCATAGTCGGGCGCCGCCGACCCCTGCGGGGACGCCCGGCCCCGTCTGACCGGGCGGTGACCGAGCTCTCGACGAGCATTACTTTCATGGTTATAGTTAATCCGTCGCGCTGTCGCGCCGCCGCTCGGCGACCGTCCGCGACAGCACACAGAGCCGCAGACCGGAGGTCGTCGATGTCCCCGCAGCCCGCCGCACCGGACCGCGAGGTGACCGTGCCCCGCCCCGGGGCCGCTCACCGCGTCCACCTCGCCGCGAGCGGGGTCTCCGTGCTGCTGGACGTCACCGACGGGCGCGTCCCCGCGATCGCGCACTGGGGTCGTGCTCTCGGCGCCCTCGGGCCCGAGGGCATGGATGCGCTGTGCGAGGCGACGGTCCCGCCGGTCCCGCAGAACCTCGTGGACGTCCCGGTGCGCGTCGGCCTCCTCCCCCAGGTCTCCGACGGCTGGCTCGGCCGCCCGGGCCTGGCCGGCTCCCGCCCGGACGGCTCCGGCTGGACCCCGCGCCTGATCACCCGCGGCCTGCGGATCGACGGGACGCCGCTGACGGGCGCCCACGCCGAGACCGGCGCGGCGCACGTCGAGATCGACCTCGAGGACCCGGAGGAGGGCCTCGCGGTCCTGCTCGAGCTCGAGCTGCTGCCCACGGGCCTGCTGCGCCTGCGCGCACGCCTGACGAACACCGGCACCGGCCCCTACCGCCTCGACGAGCTCACCCTCTCCCTCCCCGTCCCCGCCACGGCCGACGAGCTGCTGGACTTCGCGGGTCGCTGGACGAAGGAGCGCACCCCGCAGCGCCGCGCCTTCACCGTCGGCACCCATCTGCGGGAGAACCGACGCGGCCGCACCGGAGCGGACTCCGCCCACTTGCTCCACGCCGGACGCCCCGGATTCGGCTTCCGCGAGGGCGAGGTATGGGCGGTGCACACCGCCTTCTCCGGCAACCACCGCCACCTCGCCGAGCGCACGAGCTCCGACCAGCGCCTGCTCGGCGGCGGCGAGCTGCTGCTGCCCGGCGAGGTCGCCCTCGAGCAGGGCGGGACGTACGAGAGCCCGTGGCTGTACGCCTCCTACGGCGACGGCCTCGACCAGGTCGCCGCCCGCTTCCACCGCCACCTCCGCTCGCGCCCCCATCACGTCGACGCCCGCCGCCCCGTCACCCTGAACGTGTGGGAGGCGGTCTACTTCGACCATGACCTGGAGCGGCTCACCGACCTCGCCGACCGCGCCGCCGCGCTCGGCGTCGAGCGCTTCGTCCTGGACGACGGGTGGTTCGGCTCCCGCCGGGACGACACCTCCGGCCTCGGCGACTGGGTCGTCTCTCCCGAGGCGTGGCCGGACGGGCTCGGCCCGCTGATCGACCACGTGCGGGCGCACGGCATGGAGTTCGGGATCTGGTTCGAGCCGGAGATGGTGAGCGAGGACTCCGATGTCGCCCGCGCGCATCCCGAGTGGATCATGGCCCCCTCGCCCGAGCGGATGCCGCTGCGCTCGCGGAACCAGCAGGTGCTGAACCTGTCGATCCCCGAGGCGTACGCGCACGTGCGCGACCAGATGCTCGCCCTGCTCGGCGCCCACGAGATCGGCTACATCAAGTGGGACCAGAACCGGGACCTGCTGGAGTCCGCGACCCGCGCCACGGGCCGGGCCGCCGTGCACGACCAGACCCGCGCCGCCTACCGCCTCATGGACGAGCTGCGCGCGGCCCACCCGGGCCTGGAGATCGAGGCCTGCGCCTCGGGCGGGGCGCGTGTGGACCTCGGCGTGCTCGAGCACACCGACCGGGTGTGGGTCTCGGACTGCATCGACCCGCTCGAGCGCCAGCAGATGCACCGCTGGACCTCGCAGCTGATCCCGCTGGAGCTCATGGGCAGCCACATCGCCTCCGGCCGCTCCCACACCACCGGGCGCCTGCACACCCTCGGCTTCCGCGCTCACTCGGCGCTGATGGGCCACCTCGGCATCGAGTGGGACCTCGCCGCCGCGAGCGAGGAGGAGCTCGCCGAGCTCACCGCCTGGATCACGCTCTACAAGGAGCGCCGCGAGCTGCTGTTCACGGGCGATCTCGTGCGCGCCGACCGCGGCGAGAGCCCCCTGTGGCTGCAGGGCGTGGTCTCCCCCGACCAGGGCGAGGCGCTGTTCGCGCTGAGCGCCGTCGGCCGCGCCGACACCGCCCAGCACCCGCGCCTGGTGCTGCCGGGCCTGGATCCCGCCGCCGCCTACCGGGTGCGCGCCCTGCTGCCCAGCGGCCCGCCCTCGCATCTCACGCCCCCGCCCTGGCTCTCCCGCGTGCTCGAGGCGGACGGGGCGGTGCTGCCCGGCGCGGTGCTGGCCGTCGCCGGCCTCGCCGCTCCCCTGCTCGACCCCGAGCAGGGCCTGCTGCTGTCCCTGACCCGCGAGAGCGCCGCCGGCGCATCCCGCTGACCCGACCCCCACCACCACGGAAGAAGGCACCCATGTCCACCGCGACGACGTCGACGCGGTCGGCCCCGACGAGGCGCCGCCGGAAGGACGACACGAAGCTCGCGCTGCTGTTCATCGCGCCCGCCTCGGTCGGCCTGCTGGTGTTCCTCGTCTGGCCGCTGCTGACCGGCCTGTACTACTCCTTCACGGAGTACACGACCCTCACCCCGCCCACCTGGGTCGGGCTCGAGAACTATCGCCGGCTCCTGGCCGACCCCGTCTTCTGGAACTCGCTGAAGGTGACGGTGCTGTACGTCCTCATCAACATCGGCGTGCAGACGGTCGTCGCGCTCGTCATCGCGGTGCTCATGCAGCGCCTGACCCAGTCCACCGTGCTGCGCTCGCTGGTGCTGGCGCCCTATCTGGTCTCGAACGTGGTCGCCGCGATCGTGTTCCTGTGGATCCTGGACACCCAGCTGGGCATCTTCAACATCCTCCTGCAGTGGATCGGCTTCGACCCGATCGCCTTCTGGGCGAGCGAGACCTGGGTGATCCCGACGGTCGCGCTGGTGAACGTGTGGCGGCACATGGGCTACACGGCGCTGCTGCTCTTCGCGGGCCTGCAGTCGATCCCCGCCCACCTCTACGAGGCCGCGCGCACCGAGGGCGCCGGGGAGATCGCGATGTTCCGCCGCATCACCCTGCCGCTGCTGCGCCCGATCCTGGCGCTGGTGCTGATCATGACGATCATCGGCTCCTTCCAGGTGTTCGACACCATCTCGGTCACCACCCAGGGCGGTCCCGCCGACGCCTCCAAGGTGCTGCAGATGTACATCTACGAGAACGCCTTCGCCCAGTACGAGTTCGGCTACGCCTCGGCGCTGTCCGTCGCGCTGCTGGTGATCCTCATGGTGATCACCTTCGCGCAGTACTGGATGAGCCGTGCCGGCCAGTCGGACCTGGACTGAGAGGACAGTGCGATGACAACGACCACGCAGCGGCCCGACAGCGCGCCGCGCACCGACGCCGACCGCCCAGCTCCCCGGCATCGCCGCAGCATCCCCTGGGGGAGGATCGCGGCCTGGGCCGTGATGGTGATCTTCCTGCTGATCACCCTGTTCCCCTTCTACTGGATGCTCCGCACGGCGCTGTCCAGCAACAACGCGCTGGCCACGGATCCGGCCAGCCTCCTGCCCGTCGGCCTGAACACGGGCGGCTTCGAACGCGTCTTCGGCCTGCAGGACGTCGAGACCGCGATCTCGCAGGGCGGCTCCGGCGCCTCGATCAACTTCTGGCGCTACCTGCTGAACTCGGTGATCGTCGCGACCACGATCACCGTGGTCCAGACCTTCTCCTGCGCGATGGCCGCCTACGCCTTCTCGCGCCTGCGCTGGCGCGGCCGGGACACCGTGTTCCTGATCTTCCTGGGCTCGCTGATGATCCCGCAGATCTTCACCCTGCTGCCCAACTTCATCCTGATCAAGAACCTGGGGCTGGTGGACACGCTGCTCGGGATCATGCTCCCCACCCTGTTCATCTCGAGCTTCGCGATCTTCTTCCTGCGCCAGTTCTTCAACAACATCTCGCGCGAGGTCGAGGAGGCCGCGCTGATCGACGGGGCGAGCAAGGCGAGGGTGTTCTTCACCCTCATCCTGCCGATCGCCTCAGCACCGCTGGCGACCCTCGCGCTGCTGACCTACATGACGGCCTGGAACGAGTACTTCTGGTCGCTGATGGTCTCCTACACCGATCAGTCCCGCGTGCTCACCGTCGCGCTCGGCGTCTTCCGCGCCCAGGCCCCGGGCACGGGCCCGGACTGGTCCGGGCTGATGGCGGCGACCCTCGTCGCGGCCGCGCCCATGCTGATCCTCTTCGCCCTGTTCGCGAAGAAGATCGTGAACTCCATCGGCTTCAGCGGGATCAAGTGAGGTGCCCGAGATGACACAGAACCGCCTTCCCCTCCCGCCCTCCGACTCCCCCGCCGGCGCCCCTCCGCGCGGGCTGAGCCGTCGCCGGCTCCTCACGGGCACGGCGGCGCTGGCCGCGGGCGCCGCGGGCACCGTCGCGCTCAGCTCCTGCGGGACGAGCGCCGCCCCGCCCGGCGCCATCGAGATCGACTACTGGCTGTGGGACGCGAACCAGCTGCCCGCCTACTCCGCCGCGATCGATGCGTTCATGGCCCAGAACCCGGACGTCTTCGTACGGATCACCCAGCTGGGCTGGGACGACTACTGGACGAAGCTCACCGCGGGGTTCGTCGCCGGCGCCGGCCCCGACGCCTTCGCCGACCATCTGGCGCGCTTCCCGGAGTTCGTCAGCCTCGGCGTGATCGCACCGCTGGACGATCTCGCGCCGCTGGCCGACGTCACCGCCGACCGCTTCCAGGACGGTCTGCAGGAGCTGTGGACCGGCCAGGACGGGAAGCGCTACGGCATCCCGAAGGACTACGACACCATCGCGGTGATGTACGACAAGAGGATGCTCGAGGAGGAGGGGCTGACCGAGGACGACCTCGCGAGCCTGGATTGGAACCCCGAGGACGGCGGCTCCTTCGAGCGCCTGCTCGCCCGGCTCACGATCGACGAGAACGGCGTGCGCGGCGACGAGGAGGGCTTCGACCCGACGCGGATCGCGCGCTACGGCATGGGCGCCGACGCCGGCATCGACTACGTCGGCCAGTCCACCTGGTCGGCCTTCGCCTTCTCGACCGGCTGGACCTTCACCGACGCCGACACCTGGGGCACGACCTTCCACTACGACGACGACCGCTTCGCGGCGACGATCGACTGGTACTTCGGGCTCGTGGACAAGGGCTTCTTCCCGCCCTTCGGCATGTTCGGCGACTCCAGCCCCGTCCAGACCCAGGTGCAGTCCGGGAAGGCGGCGCTGGGCCTGGCCGGGTCGTGGATGATCACGACCTGGGCGAACCTCGAGGGCGTCGACCTCGGGATCGCCCCGCTGCCGACGGGGCCGATCGGCACCCCGATGTCGATGTTCAACGGCCTGGGCGACTCGATCGCCGCGCAGTCGGAGAACAAGGAGGAGGCGGCGCGGCTGATCGCCTTCCTCGCCTCCGACGAGGCGCAGCGGATCATCGGCGAGCGCGCCCCGTTCTTCCCCGCGACCGACGTGGGCACGGAGACCGCGATCTCGGCCTATGCGGAGCGGGGCCTGGACGTCACCCCGTTCACGGACCGGGTCGCCGAGGGCGAGACCGGCCGGTACCCGCTGGTGGAGAACTCCGCCGCGATCATGTCGATCATGCAGCCGGCCTTCGACCAGTGCTGGATGCGGCGGATCGACGGCGCGGACTTCGCGGCCTACAACGAGCGGGTCAACGCGCTGTTCGAGTGACGGCTGCGTCCACGTGACGTCCATGCCCGGGCTCCGACGCCCGGGAGCCGGGGCGTCGGCGGCGGGGTCGCTCAGACCTCGCCGCCGACGAACTCCTGGATCGCGATGACCGCGGCGCCGCGCGCCCACTGGTCGAAGTCCCCGCCGAGCTCTCGCAGGACGAGGTCCTGCTGCGCGATGGGGAGCGAGGCGCGCAGGGTCCGCTCGAACTCCCCGTCGGCCGCGAGCACCAGGTCGATCGTCTCCCCGCCGAGCACGATCGCCTCGGGGTCGACGACGGCGACCACGGCGGCGGCGGCGCGCGCGAGGGTGCGGGCGAGGTCCGCGCTGAGGGCGCGGGCGGCGGGGTCGCCGGCCGCGAGCCGGGCCCGCAGGCGCTCGACGCCCTCGCCCTCCCCCAGCACCCCGGCCTCCCGCGCCGCCTCGACCACCGCGGCGGTCCGCGCCGAGCGCCAGAAGGGCTCGGGGGCGCCGTCCTCCCGTGCGGCGACGGGCAGGCGGCCGGTGAGCCCGGCGAGATGGGAGCGGCCCTGCAGCAGCCGCCCCTCGACGACGGTGCCGATCGCGACGCCGACCCCGATCGTGAGGACCGCGAAGGTGCGATAGGCGCGGCCGATCCCGAACCAGTTCAGGCCGTGGATCATGGCGGCGATGTCGTTGTCGACGGTGACCGGCAGGGCGAGGCGCGCCTCGAGCCGGTCGGCGAGGTCGACGGGGTGCTCCCAGCCGAGGATCCAGGAGGAGTCCACACGGCGCCGGTCGGCGACGCGGCCGCCGATGCTGACGCCCACCCCGGCCACGTGCGGATGCGCGCCGGCGAGGGCGAGGACCGGGTCGACCACCGCCTCCGCGACCGCCTCGGCGGAGGTGTCCCCGAGCGGCATCACGAGCTCCTCGAGAGCGTTGCCGCGCGCGGTGGTGACCACGGCGTGGACCTCGTCGGCCGTGACCTTGACCCCGATGAAGCGGGGGCCGTGGTTCTCCTCGATGTCCAGCGGCTGCTGGGGACGGCCCTTGGCGAGCGCCACGGTGTCCAGCGGGTGGAGGTGGCCGGCCTCGAGCAGATCGCGGGTCACGCGCGTGACCGTCGGCGCGGACAGGCCGAGGCGCTCGGTGAGATCGCGGCGGGAGCGGGGGCCGAAGCGCAGCAGGTCCCGGTACACGGCACGGGCGCTGGTGCCGCCGAGGTCGGGCACCGCCGTGACGTGCCCTGCGACGTGCTCCGCGTACTCGCGCTGCTCCCCGTGCATCCCGCGAGTCTAGCTGCGGGAGCAGGTCGCACCCTCCCGGCCCGATCTGCGATGCTTTCGTCGACAGCTGCGCCCGGCCGCCGCAGGAGGCGGCCGGCTCCACGACGCCCGAGGGGGAACACCGATGAGCGAGTCCGCGAGCGCCGGCACCGACCGTCCCGAGGTCACGATCTACACCGCCTACGAGATCGACTTCATGCTCGGCCTGCGCGACACCGAGAACGCGCGGATCACGCGCGAGCAGATCGGACTGCGCAGCGCCCCGGAGCAGGCGCGCGAGTTCGTCACCGCCGCGGTCACCTCGGGGCTGCGCGCCCGCGGGAAGGTGGAGCGCTCCGCGGACGGCCAGTGGCTGCTGGGCGAGGAGGGCCAGGTCATCGCCGGCACCCTGACCTCCGCGGACCGCTGGCTCGGGATCGCGCTGGCCGAGGGCGAGGCGATGAGGATGGCCTTCATCATCAAGGCGAACGACGCGATCCTCATGCTCACCCAGGACGAGCTGGACTCCTTCGTGGTCTCGGCGCTGCCCGACGCCGCGCACGTGCCCGCCTCGGTCTCCGACATCGTCCTGGCCTTCCTCGAGGACGGCGCCGAGCGGACCGTCTCGCTGCGCCGCACCGAGATCTCCTCCCCCGCCGATCCGGTGCCGCTGATGGTGCACGTCGAGGCCGACGGCTCCTGGCGCCTCGGCCACCTGCCGCTGGACGATCAGGGCGTGCTCACGGTCTCAGAGGTCACGGCCGCGCAGCTGCCCGAGGTCGCGCGGGCCCTGTGGGAGGACGGCACGAGCGCGGCGCCCGCCGCCTGAACGAGGGCCACGACGTCGTCGGCGGCGTCCACCGGCCGGTCCCGGACCGGTCTCAGGCCGGCCTGTGGGTCCCGTCCGCACGTCGGGCCCTGACCTCCCGCAGCCGGGCACGCAGGTCCCGGTAGGCGCGGTGGATCCGCACGATCGCCCAGATCCCGAGGCCCAGCAGCACCAGCGCGAGCAGCGCGGCGAGGGCCGGGAACACGATCGCGAGCAGCCCCATCACGGCCGCGGCGACGTCCTCCCCGCTGGAGACCAGGACGTTCGAGACCGGCTCCGGGGAGACGTTGACCGCCGCCCGGGTCGTGGTCTTCGCGGCGTGGGACCCGAAGGCCGCGGCCGCGCCCAGCACCGCCATCACGATCGCGGAGGTCGTGTCCGTCTCCCCGCCGAGCAGGAAGCCGATGGCGCCGCCCGCGATCGGCCGCACCACGGTGTGCAGCTGGTCCCAGAAGGAGTCGAGGAAGGCGATCTTGTCCGCCGCGAAGTCCACCAGCAGCAGGATCCCGGTGATCACCAGCAGGTCGGTGCGCTGCAGCACCTCGGGGACCTGCTCGAGGGAGAAGAGCCGACCGCTCAGGCCCAGCAGGAAGATCATGAAGTACGGCCTGATCCCGCTGACCCAGCCCGAGCCCAGGGTCATCATCAGAGCTTCCACGGCTTCCCCTGTCGTGAGTCGCTGTCGTGTCCGGCGCCCTGGCCTCTCAGCGCCGCCCGGGGCCCGCCTGTCGGCGCCGGTGCAGCTCCGTGCGCAGCGCGCGGATGTCCTGCCCGGAGGGCCGAGTGTAGGTCCACACGGGGCGGTCGAAGGCGGGCATCACGATCCGAGTGCCGTCCTCGAGGCGCAGCGCGGCGGTGAGCCAGTGCACCGGATGCACCACGCGGGACTCGATCGCCGCGATCCGCTCCCAGGCCACGTCCCGGTGCCGCACCGGGCCGAACACCCGCAGTCCGTCCGCGGAGATCTCGACCCGGGCGCGCGCCGTGCCCAGCGCCACGATCCCGAAACGGACCCCCAGCAGCCCCAGCACCAGCGCGAGCGCGCCCAGCGCCCCGACGACCACCAGCAGTCCGAGCCCCGGGGAACGGCCGTCCGGCACCGTGCCCAGCAGCAGCACCGTGCCCAGCACGCTCACCAGCGCCGTGCCCAGCAGCGCGGCCGCGACGACGGCGCGCGCGGCGGTGTCCCGCGTGGCGTGCGCGGGCAGCAGCGCCCGCACCCGTCCCCGGTCGCGGCCCGTGCGGGACGGATCGAGCGCGGCGACCATCCGCTCGACGGTCGCGCTGCTGCGGGAGTAGTCGGGCAGTGCGGTGCGCGGCCCGGTCTCGGGGCCGAGCCGGCGAGGGATGGTCATGGCACCCAGCGTAGGGTGCGGGGCATGTCCTCGCACGACTCCTCCGCCCCTCGCTTCCGCCGTCCCGCCTCGATGTATCCCTCGGTCGCCGCGTCGATCCCCGGGGAGCCGGATCCCGCGACCTCGATGGATCTCGCGCACGACTCGGCCCGGGCGCTGCTGGACGGCGTGTTCCACAGCTCCGACCCGGAGGTGGTGCGCCGGGTCGTCGCGCTCGCGGCCGACGACGGGCTGACGGAGCTGGCGGCGCTGTGGTCGGCCGCGCCCGCCTCGACCCTGCCCGGTGCGCTGTGGCGGCTGTACGTGCTGCACACCTGGGTGCAGCGCAGCGGCGACGAGGTCGCCCGGCGCTACCGGGCCGGCTCCCGCACCGTCCCCGGGCTGCGCTATCTCACGGGCTTCGCGGAGCCGCCGGAGGTGGCCCAGGTGCAGGAGACGATGGACGACATCCTGCGCGGCGCGTTCACCGGCGATCTCGGCCTCGCCCTGCGGCGCGCCGGGGCGGTCGCGACGCTGCTCGCCCACGGCACGGCGCACCTGGCGGACGAGGATCCCGGGGAGGAGCGGACCCGGCAGGCGGAACGGCTGCTGCGCACCGGCGAGGAGCTCACGGAGGCGGGCCGGCACGCGGAGGAGGGACGCCTCGACTGACGCCCCGAGACATTGCCGCCACCCCGTCGGCCGGTGCCCGTCGGGCGCTGTGATCTGCACGGACTGAGGTCCTCGCCATACTCCCCGGGGGCGGTGCTTGCACCGTCTCGGGGCCCGTGCTCTACGATGGACGAGCGCCGGGCCGCGGTTGCCCCGGGCTCCAACATCTGCCGCTTCGAGCGGCCTTCGCGCCGACAGGCGCATCCCGGTCCGGCGCCTCAGCATCACGAGCAGGAGCCCGCGTCCGACCGCACGGATCGCGAGGCGTTCAGGCGCCCACGGCGCGAGGAGGCGACGCGAGGTGGTGCAGTTCTTCTCCCGACTGTTCCCCACGCGCACGGAGCGCCCCCTCAGCGATCTCCTCTCCGAGCTCGCGGAGCTGCTCGTCCAGGCGGCCGACACCCATTCGAAGCTGCTGGGGAACGGCTATCGCGAGCGCACCCGCATCGCGCCGACGCTGCACGAGCAGTCCACGGTCGCCGAGGAGCTGTGCCGCCGCATCGCCCAGCGTCTCGCGCACTCGCTGATCACCCCCTACGAGGCGGAGCTGCTCTACGACTTCTCGCTCACGCTCGCCGACGTGGTCGACGCGATGGAGCACACCGGCGAGCTGCTGGTCGTCTCCCAGGTGGGGACGCTGCCCACCCCGCTACTGGATGCGGCCAAGGGGATCGAGCGCGCCGCGGAGCTCACCGTCGCCGCATCCTGGAAGCTCAATGACACCCAGGACCTCGGCGACTACTACGTCCAGATCCGCAAGCTCAAGCGCCAGGGCGAGCGCCTCGTGCGGCAGTCCCTCGGCGCGCTGTACAAGCGCGGCGGCTCCACCCAGGAGCTGCTCCCCCTGCACGACGTCTCCGAGTCGATCCGCCACACGATCGCGCTGCAGGAGCGGGCGGCGCGGATCGCGGACCTGCTGCGGATCAAGGACGCCTGAGTGACGCCGCTGCTGCTCGCGCTGGTGGTGGCCCTGGCGCTGGTCGTGGCCTACATGAACGGCTTCCACGACGCCTCCAACGCCATCTCGACCACCATCACGACCCGTGCGCTGAAGGCCTCCTCGGCGCTGTGGGCGGCGGCGCTCCTCAACACCCTCGGCGCACTGCTGGGGATGGCGCTGCTGGTGATGACCGTGCCGTGGGCGGTGCGCCTGCTGGGCCTCGGCCCGATCGTCGAGCAGCTCGCCGCCCGCCCCGACACACTGGGCGCGGCGCTGCTGGTGCTCATGCTCGGCACCTTCCTCTGGGACCTGCTGACCTGGTGGATGGGTCTGCCGGCCTCGACCTGGCACGCCTTCTTCGGCACCTCCTTCGGCGTCTCCCTCGTGATCGGCACCTCGGCCGCCTGGGACCGGCTGGGGCTGATGCTCGCGGTCTCCGTCGTGGGCCCCGTCATCTCGGCGACGGTCGCGTACCTGCTGATGCAGCTGATCCTGCGCCTGGCACGGTCCGAGCTGCTCGGGCCCGGCCACATCCGGTTCGCGCAGACCTTCTCGGCGAGCACGGTCGCGGCGGGTCACGGCCTGAACGACGCCCGCCTCCCGCTCGCGGTGGTCGTGATCGCGCTGGGCAGCGCCGGGGCGGACCTGTCCGGGACCACGACCACGGTGCTCATGAGCACGGTCGCGGTCGCCGTCGGCGCCGGCACCCTGATGGGCGGGCACCGGATCATCCGCACCCTGGGCCGCCGGCTCACGGACCTCACCGCGGCGCAGGGACTGGCGGCGGAGTCCTCCGCGGCGCTGACGATGTCGCTGGGCGTGTTCGGGCTCGAGTCCCCGGTCTCCACCAGCCAGGCGCTGGCCTCGAGCGTGGTCGGCGCCGGCGTCGCCCGGGGCCGTCGCACCGTGCGCTGGTCGGTCGCGCGGGAGATCCTCCTGATCTGGCTGGTGACCCCGCTGGCCTGCGCGGTCGTCGGGGCCGCACTGCTCGGGGTCGTGCTCGAGCTGCCCGGGCTCTGAGCGGAGGGCCCGCCCGGCCCGCGTGCAGGCGGGACCACTATCCTGGGCGGAGCCGAACCGAGAGGGAGCCGATGTCCGACGGTGAGTCCACCACGCCCGCCCCGAGGAAGCGTCCGAGCTTCGGGCTGCCGGGGCCGACGACGCCCGGTCCGGGCGCGGACCCGCAGCCGGGCGCCCCGGCCCACGCCCCCTACGGCCAGGCCCCGCAGCAGGGGCACGGCCAGGCCTCGTACGGGGCCTCCTTCGCCGACGGCCCCCAGACGGGTCCGCTGCCTCCCAGCGCCCTCGCCGCCTCGCACACCGGCGGCCCCTCGGCCTCCGGTCCCGGGCGGTCCGGTCGGCCCGGGCGCCGGCGCGGCGTGCTGCCGCTCGTGATCGGCCTGGTGCTCCTGCTGGTCATCGCCCCGGCCGCCACGATCGTCGGGATCGTGTGGTCGCTCGGATCGCTCGTCGGCGATGCGTCCGAGGGGCCGACGCCGATGGAGGCGAGCTCGGCGACGCTCGAGCTGTCCGCCAACGAGATGGTCATCGTCTACGTGCCCGCGGCGGACGCCGCCACGGCCGAGTGCACCGCGGAGGGCTCCGACCCCGGGGCGGTCACCACGGTGCCGAGCTCGACCGCGACCACCTTCGGCAACGGCGAGGAGTACGTGCAGGTGCTCGGGGTCGCCTCCCTCCAGGACACCACCGCCACGATCTCCTGCACGGGCACCGACGCCCCCGCCCATCTGGGCCCCTACAGCCTGTTCGGGATGATGGCCCCGCTGGTGATCGGTCCGATCATCGGCGTGGTCGCGGGTCTGGCGGGCCTGGTGCTGACGATCGTGGGGATCGTGCTGCTGGTCCGCTCCCGCCGCGCCTGAGGTCCTGCCGACCCGCCGCCGTCTCACTCCGGGCGCTCCTGCGCTGAGGTGCCCTCGAAGGACCTAGAGTGGCGATCAGCCCCAGCTACCGAGGATGGAGTGGTGATCATGCACCCCCGTGCAGGCCAGAAGGCACAGCAGGAGGACCTCGTCGACGTCGACGCGCTCCTCGACTCCTACTACGACCTCCACCCGGATCCCGCGGATCCCGACCAGGCGGTCTCCTTCGGCACCTCCGGGCACCGCGGCTCCTCGCTGGACGTCGCGTTCAACGAGGACCACATCGCCGCGACCACGCAGGCGATCGCCGAGTACCGGGCGGCGCAGGGCATCCGCGGCCCGCTGTTCATCGGCCGGGACACCCACGCCCTCTCGCGCCCCGCCTTCGACACGGCGCTCGAGGTCCTCGCGGGCAACGACGTCTCCGCCCAGGTCGACGCGCTCGACGGCTACACCCCCACCCCGGCGGTCTCGCACGCGATCCTGGTCCACAACCGGGGCCGGGCGGCGACCGATCCCGGCCGGGCCGACGGCATCGTCGTCACCCCGAGCCACAACCCGCCGCGCGACGGCGGCTTCAAGTACAACCCGCCCCACGGCGGTCCCGCGGACACCGAGGCGACCTCGTGGATCGCCGACCGCGCGAACGAGCTGCTGCGCGACGGGCTCAAGGGCGTGCGCCGGCACGGACGACAGAAGGCTCTGCAGGACGCCGCCCGCTACGACTACCTGCGCACCTACGTGCAGGACCTCCCGAGCGTGGTCGACCTCGAGGCGATCCGCCGGGCGGGCGTGCGCATCGGCGCGGACCCGCTGGGCGGCGCGGCGGTGGACTACTGGGCCGAGATCGGCGAGATGCACGACCTCGACCTCACCGTCGTCAATCCCGCGGTCGACCCGCAGTGGTCCTTCATGACCCTGGACCGCGACGGGAAGATCCGCATGGACTGCTCGAGCCCGTGGGCGATGGCGTCGCTGCTGGAGAAGCGCGACGAGTACGACATCGCCACCGGCAACGACGCGGATTCGGACCGCCACGGGATCGTCACCCCGGACGGCGGCCTGATGAACCCCAACCACTACCTGGCTACGGCCATCACCTACCTGTTCGCGCACCGCCCGGACTGGCCGGCGGGTGCGAAGGTGGGCAAGACGGTGGTCTCCTCGAGCCTTATCGACCGCGTCGTGGCGGACCTCGGCCGGGAGCTGTTCGAGGTGCCGGTGGGCTTCAAGTGGTTCGTGCCGGGCCTGATCGACTCCTCGGTCGGCTTCGGCGGCGAGGAGAGCGCGGGCGCCTCGTTCCTGCGCCGCGACGGCTCGGTGTGGACCACCGACAAGGACGGCATCATCCTCGCGCTGCTGGCCTCGGAGATCCTCGCGGTGACCGGGCGCTCCCCCAGCACCCTGCACGCGGAGCTCGTGGAGAGGTTCGGCAGCAGCGCCTACTCCCGCACCGACGCCCCGGCGGACCGCGAGGCCAAGGCGAAGCTCAAGGCGCTCAGCCCCGCGCAGGTGACCGCGACGGAGCTCGCGGGCGAGCCGATCGTCTCGGCGATCACGGAGGCCCCCTCCGGCGGCGCGATCGGGGGGCTGAAGGTCTCCACCGAGTCCGCCTGGTTCGCGGCGCGCCCCTCGGGCACCGAGGACATCTACAAGATCTACGCGGAGTCCTTCAAGGGCGAGGAGCACCTCGCCGAGGTGCAGCAGGCCGCGAAGGACCTCGTGGACGGGGCGCTCGCGGACTGAGCGCAGGGGCGGACCGAGCGCAGGGGCGGAGCCGACGATCCGCGCGGCGCCGCGGGAGCGACTGTCCGCTCCCCTGCCCCGGTGCGGTCGCTGCGACCGCACCGCTCCTGGCCGACCGTTCCTCCACATTCCGCTCCTCGGCCCCGCCCCCTGCTCCACCCGATGCTGTCGACGGACGGCGCGACACCCTCGCGCCGTCCGTCGACGCGCGTCGAGGGTTTCGCGCACCCGGTGCTGACCTGCAGGTCCGTAACGTTTCAGCAACGACCGCAGCCTCCGCGCGGCAAAGGAATGGTCAAGCGCGCCCCAACTTGAGGCACATCACCCGTCGGTGGCGCCGTCCACACTCTCCTTGCGTGGCCCAAAGAGCGCGTGAACCATGGGGTGGGTAGGTAAAGGATCAGTAGGGTAGTGTGCTTCGGATCAGTAGGGTAGTGTGCTTCGTCGGACCCGCCGGTAAGCACACCGACCGCAGCGCTCGCGCGCGGCGAGAATGACGGAGAGGGGGCAGGACATGCGACTGCGGACATGCGTCTGCGCGGCCTCTGCCACCCTGGCTCTGACCGCTCTCCCCTTCGCCACCACCAGCGCTCTCGCCGACGGGCCCGGCGATGCCGCCGAGAGCACGGACGCCGCCCCCGCGGACGACGACCCCGCGACGGGCACCGTGGACGGGACGATCACGCCCGGGGCCACCACCACCCTCACCGCCCCCTCCGAGACTTCCGAGGAAGTCGCCTCCCCCGAGGGTGAGGAGCCCCCCGAGCAGGACGAGGACTCGAAGATTCCTGCCGAGGAGACCCCGGACTACAAGGCGGACGGCGCCCCAAACGATCCCGAGGTCACCGAGGAGCTGGAGCAGTCGCCGGAGGAGCACGAGGCATCGGGGGAAGCCAAGGACGAGGGCTCTACGACCTCGACCTCTCCCTACGCCGACCCGCAGGGCGGGAAGATCACGACGAGGGAGTCCGGGACGCCGACGAAACCCGGTGGCACGGACGATCCCCCGGTGACGTCAACCGAGACCGAGACCGAGACCGCGACCGAGACCGAGACCGCGACCGAGACCGACGGCTCCGCCACCTGCGACGACGGCAGCGACGACACCGAGGGAGACACCTCCGCTGAGGAGCCCAAGCGCACCGTCAGGGGCGCTCTTGTCCCCCGCCCGATCGCGCAGCAGAGCGCGACGGCCAAGCCCCAGAAGTCCCAGAGCCCGACCGCGAGCACCGGCACCGACGGCGACGCCACGGACTGCCCCTGCAACTGCCCCACCGATTCCGGGGGCGACGGCTCGGACGATTCCACCGACGGCGAGGAGTCGGACGACGCGTCGGACACGTCGACCGACGAGGACACCACGGACGAGGGCGATGACACCTCGACCGGCGGAGGCAACGGCGAGACGACCGACGACGAGAAGACCACCCCCGTGCCGGACCAGGGAGCCACTCCGACCGCGAGCCCCTCGGCCACCCCGGAGATGTCCGAGCCGTCGACGCCCGCGCAGCCGGCCCCCGAGCCGAAGCGGCGCGCACAGCCGCTTCCGGCTCCCCCGCCGAGCGAGGAGCCCGAGCCCACCGCGGAGCCGGCCCCCGAGCCGGCCCCGGGGACCCCTTCCGAGACCCCGGTCGAGGAGCCCGAGACGACCGCCGAGTCGAGCACCACCGAGGAGACCGAGGTCGCCGGCGTCGGCACCGAGGAGCCCAGCACTCCGGCGCCGCAGGCCGCACAGCCCACGTCCTCCGGCGACGGCGGCCCCGTGGTGCGCCTGTTCAACGCGATCTCCGACGACTCGAGCACGGCCTTCGGCCAGATGCGTCAGGTCCTGATCGCCGCGCTCGCGATCGGCTTCCTCACCACCGCCGGCTTCGTCGGCGCGACCTGGCACTCGCGCCGCAGCAACCACCGCCGCTGACCCGTCGGCCCACGGCCGGACAGGCGCGCCGCCGCTGAGCAGGTGCTACCGCCGGCGGGCGGGCTCCACCGCTCAGCGCTGGGCGAGCAACTCGCGCACGCGCTGCAGGATCCCCGGCACGGCGCGCTCCATCTCCGTCACCGTGCGGTCGAAGGCCGCCTGCCCCTCGTACCAGGGGTCCTCGACGACGAGCTCGGTCTCCGGGCGCCCCTCCGCCCCCGGCTCGAAGGCGCGCCACATCGTGATCGACGGCGGCGTCGCGCCCTCGGGGGCCTGATCGGCCATGCGACGCATCGTCTGGGCGTGCTCGGGCGTCATCGCCAGCACGAGATCCCAGGCCATCAGCTCGGTGAGGTGGATGGTGCGGGCGGTGTGCTCGAAGGGACGCGGATAGCCAGCGCGCTCCAGCGAGAGCTCGATCCGGTCGTCCATCGGCATCCCCTCCACCTCCCAGGTGGTCCCGGCCGAGCCGACCTCGACCTCTGAGTCGAGGCCCTCGAGCTCGAGGGCGCGGCGCAGCACCACCGCGGCGGCCGGGGAGCGGCAGACGTTGCCGGTGCACACGGTGAGGAGTCGGAGCGGCTTCATCCCCCCATTGTGTCAACCTCCAGGCGGTGAGAGCGTGGAACCGCCGATCGCCGTACACTGTGAGGCGGAGTGCATGCGGTTCTCGGGTCAGCACGAGAGCATGATCGCCAGGGCACCACGCCCGTGACCACGCCACCACGGCTCAGGAGGACACCGATGGCCGAAATCATCCGCGCCCACGACGAGGACTGGTCGCTCGTGCGGGAGATCCGACTCCGTTCGCTCAGCACGGACCCCAGCGCCTTCGGGCAGAGCTGGGAGAAGGAGTCCACCTACGAGGACTCCGTCTGGGAGCAGCGCGTCTCGGACGCCGCCTGGTTCCTCGCGGTCGAAGGTGATCAGCCCGTCGCGGTCGTCGCCGTCCGCCAGGAGGACGACTCCCCCGCCAACGAGCGGGAGCTGCAGGCCATGTGGGTCACCCCGGGATCGCGCCACTCCGGCATCGCCGGCCGCCTCGCGGAGGCCGTGTTCGAGTGGGCCCGCGAGGACGGCGCCGACACTGTCACCCTCTACGTCGGCCCCGAGAACACCGGCGCCCGGGCCCTCTACGAGAGCCTCGGCTTCTCCGACAGCGGCGAGCGCTGGCAGATCGTCGAGGACGATCCCGATGGCGCCTGGCTGAAGATGACCCGCGGCCTCTGAGGCCCGTGCGCATCCCCGCGCCCCTCTCCTTCGCCCGCTCCGCGCTGCGTCACGACGCCGCCGGGGCGGGCTCCGACCGTCCCCACTGGGCGGCGCGCGCAGAGGACGTGAAGAACCGCCTCGTCGGCAGCACCCTGCGCCGTCTGCACTGGGACCTGCGCCTGCAGCCCTTCCACGGATACGGCTCGGCGACGCAGGCACGGGTCCTGGCGAAGGTGCTGTACGCCTCCCCCCGCACCTCCGCGGACTTCCACGACCAGCCCGTCCACGACATGCGGACCGTCGCGGTGCGCGGCTGGCGGAACTTCACCAGCCAGGTCGCGCCGCACCGCACCGTCCACATCCGCCTCGGCGGCGAGGAGTTCACGGTGCGGGCGGACCGCTCCGGCATCGTCGATGCGACCCTCGAGGTGTCCCTGAGCCCCGGCAAACACCAGGCGGTGCTGTGGACGGTCCCCGGCAACGAGGTCACGGCCGACGTCACGATCGTCCCGCCCGAGGCGCGCGTGGGCATGGTCAGCGACATCGACGACACCGTGATGGTCACGTGGCTGCCCCGTCCCCTGCTGGCCTTCTGGAACGCCTTCGTGGTCCACCAGTCCTCCCGCCAGGTCGTCCCCGGGATGCCGATGCTGTACCAGCGCCTGGCGCGGGAGCACCCGCACATGCCGGTGTTCTACCTGTCCACGGGCGCGTGGAACGTGTTCCCCGTGCTCAAGCGCTTCCTCTACCGCAACGGCTATCCGGACGGGCCGCTGCTGCTGACGGACTGGGGCCCCACCCACACCGGCTTCTTCCGCTCCGGCCCCGAGCACAAGACACGCTCGCTCGAGCGCCTCGCCGCCGCGTACCCGGACGTCCGCTGGATCCTCGTCGGCGACGACGGTCAGCACGACCCCTCGCTCTACGCCGCCTTCGCCGAGCGGCACCCGGAGCTCGTCGAGTCGATCCTGATCCGCCAGCTCACCGAGCCCGAGCAGCTCCTCGCCCACGGCACCCTGCGCCCGCTGGTCGGCTCCAGCCCCGGCGGCCGGGGACCGCTCGCCCTCGCCGCCCCGAACGGCCACGGTCTGCTCGCCGCCCTGCAGCGACACGGGAGGATGTCCCGGTGATCTCCCTGCGACCCGCCGCCGAGCCGGACGTCCCCCGGATCGTGGAGCTGGTCCAGGCCGCGTACCGCGGCCAGGGCGGCTGGACCACCGAGGCGCACCTCGTTGACGGCCACCGCACCGACGCCGCGGAGGTCCGCGCGATGCTCGCCGACCCCGCGGTGACGCTGCTGGTCGCGACCGGGGACGGGAACGGCGCGGACGACGGAGGAACGGGCCTCGAGCGCGGGAGCTCCGCCGAGCGCGTGCTCGGATGCTGCTACACCCGCCGCGAGGCGCCCGACGAGCACGGAGCGGTCCGGGCCGAGCTCGGGCTGTTCGCGGTCGACCCCGCCGCGCAGGGCGCGGGGCTCGGCGGGCGTCTGCTCGAGGCGCAGGCGGCCTCCCTCGCGGCCGACGGGGTGGACGTGCTGATGATCCAGGTGCTCCAGTCGCGTCCCGAGCTGCACCGCTGGTACGAGCGCCACGGCTTCACCCGCACCGGGCAGGCCGTGCCCTTCGCGGGCGATGCGGCGCTGTTGAAGGTCGAGGGCCTCGCGATGGACATCATGGAGCGCCCGCTGCCCGTCGAGGACCGGATCGCCCGCCCCTCCGCGTGAGCCCGGCGCCCGGCCCCCGGAGCACGAAGCCCGATCGCGAGCACCCGGCCGGTGCCGCGGCCTGCGCACCGCACACCGCAGACCGCACACCGCACACCGCACACCGCACACCGAAAGGCGTATTTCGACCGGTATGGCTCTCCCATAGCGGTCGAAATACGCCTCTCGGTGCGAGGCCACGACCGTCGGAAGCCAGACAGGCCCCGCCCCACCCGACCGACGCAGGGACCCGGCCGACATGACGACGGGGCCGGGCGGGGCGTCTGCCCTTCCCGGCCCCGTCGGCCGCCGCGAAGACGCGGCCCGGGGGTGACGTGCTTCCGGCTCAGCCGGTGTTCTTCAGCCCCGCGGCGACGCCGTTGATGGTGGTCAGCAGCGCGCGCTGCAGCTCGGGCGAGAGCTCCTCGCCCCGCTCCTTCGCCGCCCGGACCCGCTGCAGCATCGCGACCTGCATGTAGGAGATCGGATCCAGGTAGCGGTCGCGCACGGCGAGGGTCCGCTTGAGGATCGGCTGGTTGTCCAGCAGGTTCAGCACGCCGGTGAGGCGCTCGATCTCGGAGACCGCGAGCTCGTACTCCTCGCGGATGCGGTCGAAGAGGTACCAGAGGTTCTCCGGCACCAGCGAGTGCACGTAGTGCGCCGCGATCTGCATGTCCGTCTTCGCCAGCGTCATCTCGACGTTGCTGATGACGGTGCGGAAGAAGTGCCAGGAACGGTACATCTCGTGCAGGTCGGGCTCGAGGCCGGCCTCGCGGGCGGCCTTCAGGCCGGAGCCGGCGCCGAACCAGCCGGGCACGATCTGGCGCGACTGGGTCCAGCCGAACACCCACGGGATCGCCCGCAGGCCGTCCAGGCCCTTGTCGGAGGTGGTGCGCTTGGAGGGGCGTGAGCCGATGTTCAGGTCGCCGAGCTGCTCCACGGGGGTGGAGGAGACGAAGTACTCGGGCAGGTTCTCGTCGTCGACCAGGGTGCGGTAGCGGGTGAAGGCGGCGTCGGAGACGTGCTGCATCACCTCGCCGAAGCGCTCGAGGGTCTTCTCCGGGGTGCGCGGGGCGGTGTGCAGGGCCGAGCCCTCGAGCACCGCGGCGAGCGACAGGTCCAGGTTCTCCCGGGCGAGGGAGGGGAGCATGTACTTGTCGGAGATGACCTCGCCCTGCTCGGTGAACTTGATCTCGCCCTCGAGCACCCCGTAGGGCTGGGCGAGGATCGCGTCGTAGGTCGGGCCGCCGCCGCGGCCGACGGAGCCGCCGCGGCCGTGGAAGAGGCGCAGGGTGACGCCGTGCCGGGCTGCGGTGTCGCGCAGGGCGCGCTGGGCCTGGTGGATCTCCCACTGGCTGGTGATGACTCCGGCGTCCTTGTTGCCGTCGGAATAGCCGAGCATGACCTCCTGGCGGTCGCCGCGCAGGCGCACGATCTCCCGGTAGGAGGGATCCGAGAGCAGCTGGTCGAGGATCTCGCCGGCGTGGCGCAGCTCGGAGACCTCCTCCAGCAGCGGCACGAATCCCAGGTCGGCGCGCTTCTCCTCGCGACCGGTGAGGTCGAGCAGACCGGCCTCGCGGGCGAGCAGCGCGGCGGCGAGCACGTCGTCGGCGCCGTGGGTCATCGAGATGATGTAGGTCTCGATGACGGAGGTGCCGTACAGGCGGTGCGCATCGCGGATCTCGCGGAACACCCCGTAGGTGGTGCGCGTCGCGTCGTCGAGGATCGACTCGTCCTCGGTGATCGCGGAGCCGACCAGCGGGCGGCGGCTGCCGAGCTCGCGGGAGAGCACGGTGGTGCGCTCGGCGCGGCCGAGCTCGGTGTAGGGGCGGTCCAGCTCGCCGACGCGGTCGAAGAGCCGCGCGACGACCTCGTGGTGCTTCTCGGAGTGCTCGCGCACGTCGAGGGCGGCGAGGTTCAGGCCGGAGGCGGCCAGCACCTGCTGGGCGATGGCGAGCGCCCCGTCAGCGGCGCGGCGGCCGCCGTGGCGGCGCAGCGCCGCGCGCAGGACCTGGAAGTCGTCCTGCAGCTCCTGGGTGTCGCCGTAGTCGGCGCCGTGGACGTGCGCCTCGCCGGAGCGGATCCGCTCGCGGGTGGCGCTGAGCTTGGAGCGCATCGCGCCGAGCTTGAGCCGGTAGGGCTCCTGGTCGTAGAGCGACTGCTGGGTGCTGTCGACCTCGGAGTCGTGGGAGAGGTCCTCGGCGAGGCTGGCGCGCAGCTCCTCGTCGTCCCCGGTCAGCTCGGAGGAGACCGAGAGCTCGAGGATCAGGTCCGAGATGATCTCCAGGGACACGTCGATCGCGGCCTCGGCCTGGAGCTTCAGCACGTCGCGGGTGACCTCGGCGGTCACGAAGGGGTTGCCGTCGCGGTCGCCGCCGATCCAGGAGCCGAAGTGCAGCGGCACCTGGCCGTCGTGCAGGTCGGCGCCGTGGGCGCGCAGCTCCTCGCGCAGGTCGTCGAGCATCTCCGGCATGGTCTGGCGGAAGATCTGGCGCAGGTAGTAGAGGGCGTTGCGGGCCTCGTCCTGCGGGGTGGGACGGGAGCGGCGCAGCTCGTCGGTCTGCCAGAGCGTCTCGATCAGCTCGGCGAGGTCGCGGTCCTGGCGGCGGCGCTCGGGGGTGTCCTCCTCGGTCTCCTCGGCGAGGAGGTCGGAGATGCGGCGCAGCTTGGTCAGCACGGCGCGGCGCGAGGCCTCGGTGGGGTGCGCGGTGAACACCAGGCGCACGTCGAGGGAGTCGACGGCCTTCTGCAGGCCCTCGGCGCCGAGCTCCTCGTGGACGGCGCGCACGGTGCGCGGCACCCACGACTCGCTCGAGGGCCGCTCGTCGAGGGCGCGGACGCGGTAGACCTGCTCGGCGGCGTTCGCCAGCAGGAAGTACTGGGTGAAGGCGCGGGTCAGCGCGGTCGCCTGCTCGATGGGCAGGGAGGCGAGGCGGGCCTGGACGTCCTGGGCGCTGGCCTCGGAGTCGGCGGACTTCGCCTCCTTCGTCAGCTTGCGGACCTGCTCGACGAGGTCGAGCATCTCCTGACCGTGCTGGTCGGCCAGGGTGCGGCCGAGCAGTGTCGAGAGGCGGCGGACCGTCGCCCGCAGCGGGGCGTCGATATGGGGGTCGTCGCCGACGACGGGGAACTCGCTCGTCAGGGTCGGGACGGCGATGGCGTCGGAATGTGGCACAGGGCCTCCTGGGGTCGGCACGCCGACGGACGGCCGCCTGCCGACGCGCCGAAGGCGCGCTCAGGGCGACCGCGTCGGCGCGGAACGAACGGGCACAGACTACAGGCGCTCGCAGCGGAGCCGTCCCGGTCCTCACTGGGCGGACAGCACGCGGGCGGGCGCGTCGGTCGCAGAGGGGGCGGCCGACGGACGCTGGATCCCGTCGGCCGCACCCGCTCAGAGCACCGCGCGGAGGAAGTCGCGGGTGCGCTGGTGCGCGGGCTCGGAGAAGATCTGCGCGGGAGGGCCCTCCTCCACGATCGAGCCCTGGTCGAACATCATCACGCGGTCGGAGACGTCGCGGGCGAACTGCATCTCGTGGGTGACGATGAGCATCGAGATGTCGGTCTCCGCGGCGATGTCCTTCAGCACTGCGAGCACCTCACCCACCAGCTCGGGATCCAGCGCCGAGGTCACCTCGTCCAGCAGCAGGATCTCGGGGTCCATCGCGAGCGCGCGGGCGATCGCGACGCGCTGCTGCTGGCCGCCGGAGAGCTGCGAGGGCTTCATGTCCCGCTTCTCACCCATCCCCACCTTCGCCAGCAGCCCCTCGGCCTTCGAGACCGCGTCGGCCCGGGAGAGGCCCTTCACGTGGATCGGCGCCTCGACGATGTTCTCCAGCACCGTCATGTTCGGGAAGAGGTTGAAGTGCTGGAACACCATCCCGATGTCCGTGGTGGTGCGGCGCCGGCGCTTGTCCGGGATGCGCACCCGCTTCCCTCCCTTCTCCTCGTACTGCAGCGGCACGCCGCCGACGTGGATGTAGCCGCCGGTGAGCTCCTCGAGGGTCATCACCAGGCGAAGGATCGTGGTCTTGCCCGAGCCCGAGGGGCCGATGAGGGTGACCCGCTCCCCGCGGGAGACGGTGAAGTCCAGGCCCTGCAGGACGGTGTTGTCGCCGAACCGCTTCAGGACGTCGCGGAACTCGATGTGGGGCGCGCTCCCGGCGGCGGGCGCGGCGGTGTTCTCAGGCAAGCTTCTTCTCCAGTTTCCGGATCAGGAGGGAGGTGGGATAGCTGGCGGCCAGGAAGATCAGGCCCGCGAGCGTGATCGCCTCGGTGTAGCGGAAGTAGGTCGAGCCGTAGTTCTGCGCGACCCGCACCAGCTCGGGGATGTAGATGACCACGAAGAACGGGGTCTCCTTGAACATCGAGATCGCATAGTTGCCGAGCGCCGGCAGGGTGTTGCGGATCGCCTGCGGCACCACGACCGCCCGCCACGTGCGCAGTCGCGGCAGGGACAGCGCGGTGGCCGCCTCCCACTGGCCCGTCGGCACCGAGTCGATCCCGGCGCGGTACACCTCGGCCATGTAGGTCGTGTAGTGGATGCCGAGCACCCAGATGCCGATGGCGAGGGTCGAGTCGATGTACGGGGAGAGCACGAGGTTCGCGAACACGAGCTGGACCACCAGCGGCGTCATCCGGATGAACTCCACCACCCAGGTGAAGGGCGTGGCGATCGCGGTGGGGGCGGTGCGGCGGATGATCGCGACGGCCAGGCCGAGCACGAGCGCGATGAGGGTGCCGAGCACCGTCGCGATCAGCGTGATCTTCAGGCCCTCGAGCAGGAGCGAGGGCAGGACGGCGGCGGCGTGGCTCCAGTCCCACCAGGACGTGGACGGGTTCATGCCACGGCTCCTTCCTTGGTGTTCGCTCCGGGCGCCTGGAAGAGCGCGCGCCAGGAGGAGCTGAGGGCGGGGCCGCGTCCGATCTTGTGCTTCGCTCGGATCTCCAGGCCGTTCATGATGATCACGATGACCCAGGCGATCAGGTAGTAGGCCAGCAGCGCGAAGAGATAGGCGAACCAGGTGCCCGTCCGGTCACGGACCTGCTCGACCTGGAAGAAGAGGTCGTACAGCGAGACGGTGCCGACGATCGCGCTGCCCTTGAGCAGCTGGATCCAGAGGTTGGACAGGGAGGGCAGCATGAGCGCCCACGCCTGCGGGATCACGATCCGGAACATGCCACGGGCGGGGCTGAGGCTCAGCGCGCTGATCGCCTCGTACTGCCCCTTGGGCACCGAGCCGATCGATCCGCGCACCACCTCGGCGCCGTAGGCCCCGTAGTTCAGCCCCAGCGCGAGCACGCCGATGAGCAGCGGCTCGAGCTGGAAGCCGAAGGGATAGGGCAGCGCCGGCAGCACGAACGCCAGCCAGAACAGCTGGACCACGAGCGAGGTGCCGCGGAAGAACTCCACGAAGATGCGCGCGACCACGCGCACCGCGGAGAACTTCACGACCTGCGCGATGCCGAACACGAACGAGATCAGCAGCGCGAGCAGGCCGCCGAGGATCGTCGCGAGCACCGTGATCTGCAGGCCCTGCAGGATCTGCGGCGAGCGGTCGAACAGGATCTGCAGGTTCGGCCCGAGGTCCTGGAAGAAGCCGATCACGCCGTCCATCGGCACCTCGCCTCACGGGCCGGGGCGTCCTGGAAGGGTGCGAGGCTCACTGCAGGGAGGAGAGATCGCCCGAGCAGAGGATCTCGGCGGTCATCTCCTCCGGCGGCAGCTCCTGCTCGCCGAAGCCGAACTCGCCGACGATGGAGAGGTACCGCTCGGGATCGGCGATGATCTCGGCGAGCTTCTCGTTGTAGGCGTCCAGCAGCGAGGTGTCCTCCTGACGGAACACGGTGCCGCCGGCGCCGACCTGCTTCACGCCGTCGATCTCCTGCACGAAGCTCTCGGTGACCTCGACGTCGTCGACGGTGTTGTCCGCGAGGTAGTTCAGGGAGATGGCGGTCAGGGCGAAGGCATCGGCGTTGCCGGACTTCAGCGCGTCCACGCCGTCCTGCGGGCCGCCCACCTCGATGCTGTCGAGCTCGAGGGCGGCGGCGTAGTCGGACTCGACCGCCCCGGCCATCGTCGCGACGGTCAGGCCCGAGTCCACGAAGGAGTCCATGGTCTCGAGACCCTCGGGGTTGCCCACGGGGACCATCAGCGCGGTCGTGTACTGGAACTCGGGCTCGCTGAAGGCGGCCTGCGCGCAGCGGTCGGGCAGGATCGACATCCCCGCGCTGACTGCATCGAACTGCATGCCATTCAGCCCCGGGATGAGCGAGCCCCAGTCGGTGAGCTTGCCCTCGACGGTGTCGATGCCGAGCTCGCCGAAGATCTCGCGGTGCAGGGCGACGGTCGCGCCGATGACCTCGCCGCCCTCCTCGAAGCTGTAGGGCGCCTCGCCGGCGAAGCCGACGGTGATGGTGCCGGCCTCCTGCAGACGGCTGAGCAGGTCCCCACCACCGCCGCCGTCGCTGCCGGACTCGCCGCCGCCGCCGGTGCTGGTGCGGCTGCAGGCGGCGAGCCCGCCGCCCAGGGCCGCGGCGGAGAGCACCAGGCCCGTGCCGCGGAAGAAGGTTCGTCGGTCGTGCGTGCTGCGGTGCGTCGTGCGGCCCATCTGCATGGTTTCCCTCTCGCCGGGAGATCCTTGCCGTGCCCGCTCGTCGTGTCGGACAATCGGATCTCTGGATATCGGATTCCTGGTCACCGTACCGGTGAGTCGACAGTCGTCCACGACCTGCGGCTCTTTTGTGATGGGGTCGTGATCCTTCCGCGACGCCCGTGACTGTGACAGCGATGACTCCCTCTGCGCGTGCGCCGGGGCGGGGAGGGAACGGATGATGGTGTCCTCGCACGCCCACCGGCGGCGCACCGTCACAGGAGGACCCATGCCCCCTCGTCAGGACTCCGTCCGGCTGCCGATGATGCAGCCGATCCGTCGTCCTTCGATCATCGACCAGGCCGAGCTCGAGCTGCGCAACGCCATCTTCGTCGGCGACCTCCGCCCCGGGGACACCATCCCCGAGGTCCAGGTCTCCAAGCAGATGGGCATCTCACGCTCCTCGCTGCGCGAGGCGTGCCAGCGCCTGGTGCGCGACGGGCTGCTCACGCAGATCCCGGGCCGCGGCCTGTTCGTGACGACGATGGACGCAGGCACCCTGTCGGACTTCATCGACTACCGCCTCGGCATCGAGATGCAGGCGGCGACCAACGTCGCCGAGCACGTGGCCGCGCTGCGCGCCGACGGCGACGAGGAGCAGATCCCGGCGCTGCTGTTCCCGCTGCGGGAGTGCGTGGAGCGGACCCGTCGCGCGCTCGCGGCGGGCGAGGTGATCGAGGCGGGCAACGCCGACCTCGACCTCCATCAGCGCCTCGCGGAGATCTCCCGCAACCGGTTCCTGGTCACGGCGATGAACACGATCGTGATCCTCACCCGCATGGGCACCTTCTCCGATCCGCGCGGCTACGGCGTGCGCGCGGACCTCACCGACACCCATGAGCAGCTCGTCGCCGCGCTCGAGGCGGGCGACGCCTCCACCGCGCGCAAGCTCCTGCGCGAGTCGCTGCGGGCGCTCGCGGCACGGCTGCGCGGGGACGTGGAGGAGCAGGACCTGGTGCGCGACCCGGACCTGCTGGAGTCCGACGGGCCGGAGTGGACCACCCTGGAGGGCGAATCGCCGGCCCTGTGAGGGACGGACACGAGAAGGGCCCCTCCCGGCGAGATCATCGCTGGTGAGGGGCCTTTTCGGCGGAGACGAGAGGATTTGAACCTCCGAGGCGATTGTAGTCGCCTACTCCCTTAGCAGGGGAGCGCATTCGGCCGCTCTGCCACGTCTCCTGGCGCCGCGGTGTCGCGGCACGCCGAGCCAGCATACGGGAGCGAGCGGGGTGCGCCAAAGCGAGGCGGAGCGGTTCGCGTCACACCTCTCCCCTGCCCGCCTGCGGCTCAGAGGCCGAGCTTCTCCTGCAGCAGCGCGATGTGCTTCGGGGTGCCCACGCGGTACTTCACGAAGGTGAGGACGCCCGCCTCGTCGATCGCGAAGGTCGAGCGGATCGTGCCCTGGACGATCTTCCCGTACATGTTCTTCTCGCCCCAGGCGCCGTAGGCGGTCATCACCTCATGGGACTCGTCGGAGGCGAGGGTGTAGGGCAGGTCCTGCTCGGCGGCGAAGCGGTCGAGCTCGGGGACCGGATCGGGCGAGATCCCGATGACGCGGTAGCCGGCGTCGAGGAACATCCGGTGGTTGTCGCGCAGGTCGCAGGCCTGCTTGGTGCACAGCGAGGTGTTCGCGGCGGGGTAGAACCACAGCAGCGCCGGCGCGCCGCGGAGGTTCTCGAGGGTGATCCTCCCGCCGCCTGCGGTGGGCAGGTCGAGGGCGGGGGCGGCATCGCCGACGGCGAGCTTCACGGGGGCGGGCGACATGATCCTCCGAAACGGGTCAGGGGCGGGGCAGGACGTCCAGCCTAGCGACGGCGCCGGCGGCGGCCGAGATAGGTCTCGCGGAAGCGCCGCTCGGCGTGGCGGTCCCCGAGCAGGAGCAGCTGCACCTCGGAGGAGGCGGGGATCGACTCGGTGTCGTAGCCGAGGGTGCCGTCCGCCTCGAGCACCGCGACGATGTCGCAGCCGGTGCGGCGGTGCACCTCGTCGTCCCGGAGGGGGCGGCGCATGAGGGAGGCCGGGCAGGGGGCGAGGAACAGCTCGTTGCCCTCGGCCAGCAGCACGCGGTGGCTGAAGCCGGCATGGTTCCACAGGTCGGTGGCGCCGATGGTGGCGTAGGAGAGCACCCCGTCGGCCCCGGCGCGGTAGAGGGTGGCAACGTTGCGCTCGTAGGTGGCGCGGGAGACGATCTGCAGCTCGGGGCGCAGTCGGCGGCAGAACAGGGTGAGGTAGACGTTCAGGTCGTCGTCGCGCGGGGTGACCAGCACGGCGGAGGCGTGCTCGAGGCCGGCGCGGCGCAGGATCCGCTGGTCGGCGGCGTCCCCGTGGACCACGGCGTAGCTCGCGGTCCCCTCGAGCACCGAGTAGGAGTTCTCGACCCGGCCCGGTGTGATCTCGACGATCGTGTTGGGGACGCCCTCGTCGCTGAGCGCCCGGGAGGCGGCGCGGCCCACGCGCCCGCCACCGAGGATCACGACCGGCTGTTCCTCGGAGACCTCGCCGCACTGGAACCGGCGGTCGTACTGGGCGAGGTCCTCGGCGGTGCCCGCCAGGACCAGCACGGTCCCGTCGGTGATCCGCAGGTCGGGGGTCATCGCGCGCAGCCGGCCCTTGCGCAGCACGGCGAGGATCCGCACCCGGGAGCGCTGCATCTCGACGGCCTCGCCGAGGAACTTCCCCACCAGCTCGGTGCCGCGCGCCGCGGCCTCGGCGATGATCGTGTCGCCGATGGTGCCGATCGCGTGGACGCGGCCGGTGGAGCCGAGCACGCGGGAGGCCATCTCGCGGCCGAGGACCTGCCCGAGCTCGAGCACGTGGTCGGCGCCGGCGAGGTTCAGCACGTCCACCGAGGCGGGCTTCGAGGCGGTCACGGCCACGGGCACGGCGGCGGCGGCCTGGCGCACCGTGAAGGCGACGTTGGTGTTGGCGTGGTCGGAGAGGGTGGAGATCACCAGCCGCGCCCGTGCCGCGCCCGCGTTGCGATAGGTGAACGCGGAGTCGAGAGGACCGACCACGACCTGCCGGCCCTGGTCGTGCAGCTCCCCCGCCTTCACGGCGTCCTCCAGCAGCATCACGGCGGGGATGCCGGAGCGCTCGGCGCGGGCGGCGAAGGCCTGGGTGACGGCGTCGGAGCCGACCAGCAGCACGTGGTCGCTGACCCCCGGGGCGACCTTGCGCGGGGTGCGGGTGGCGCGTCGATGGTCCAGCCACGGCGTGACCAGGTACTGGATGACGAAGAAGGGCAGCAGCACGAGCATGTAGACCACGCCGCTGAGCAGCACCCAGAGGGAGAACAGGCGCCCCGCGTCGTCGTCGAAGGTGATGTCGCCGTAGCCGAGCGTGGACATCGTGGTGATGGTCCAGTAGATCGCGCTCGGCCAGGAGTGCTCGTCGCCCTCGAGGTGCATGAGGAGCTTGAAGCCCGCGGCATGGGCGATGACCATCGCCGCCCCGACGCCGAGGATCACGAACCCCGCCTTGGAGCGTCGGCCGACGAGCGGATGCCGCTCCGCACGTCGGCGCTCGCGCGCCGTCTGGCCCATGGCTGCCCCCGCTCTCCGGTCGGTGTCCCGCGGCCGCGCGGTCGCGGCCGCTCGAATCGTAGGCCCACGGCGGGCTGAGGACGACCCCTCTCCCGATGCCTGAGCCGAGCCTCACCTCGTCCCCACCCCGCCCGGCGCCCGGAGGGTCGCGGCCGACCAGATCGCCTTCACCCTGATCGACCGGCTCGGCCGGGCGATGTTCTACGAGGTCGCCTTCATCGTGCTGGCCCGTTGATCATCGCGGTGGCGCACCAGGCGAGGATGCCGTTCATGAAGCTGGCGATCCCCGCCGGTGGGCCCCGGGATCGTCCTGCTGCTCTCGCTGTTCGTCGGCCGATCCGAGGGTTGCGGGCTCAGCACGCGGTGCCGGGCCCGCTCTCCCAGGCATGGGCGACGAGCTCCTCGAGCACCGACTCGTCGATGTCCGGCAGCTTCTTCACCCACACGCAGCCCACCCCGCGGCGATGCCTTCCGAGGCGCTCGAGCAGCTCGTCGGAGCGGGGGAAGCCCTGGATGCCGTAGAGAGCGAGGTCGGCCTTCCGGGGGCTGAAGCCGAGCTGGAAGGTGTCGCCCTCCCGGCCGGTGGCGTAGCGATAGTGCACCTCGCCGTAGCCGATCATGCTCGGACCCCACATCGTGGCCTGCTCGCCGGTGGCGCGGCCGAAGAGCTCCAGCAGCCGCTCCCCCTCCTCGCGGCGCCTGCCGTCGAGGCCGTCGACGTAGTCGGCCGGGTCCACGGCGGTGGCGTGGGTCGTGATGTCCTTCGCGCCCTTCCCGGTCGCGCCCCGGGTGACGGTGGAGCGGCCCCGAGCTGGGGCAGGCGGGTTCGTCATCCCCTCGCCGTGCTCGAGCAGCAGGGCCTGCAGCCGCCTGCCCGAGGCGGGGCCCACCCCGTGCAGCTCGGCGAGCTCGGCCCAGTCCCGACCGACGAGCTGGTCGACGGTGGTGATCCCCTGCTCGGCGAGGGCGCGGGCAGCGGGGGCGCCGACGCCGGGGACGTCGCTGATGGGTGTGCTCGGTGCGCTCATGGCAGGGAGTATGACCGAGCCCCGCGGCCGACGGGAAGGCGTCGGCCGCGGGGCTCGGGACGGTGCGGCGGGCAGGACCGCCGGGGATCAGCGGCGCTCGTCGAGGGCGCGCACGCCCTTCCACGCGGCGGGGATCAGAAGCGCGGCGAGCGCGGCCTTGACCAGGCCGCCGGGGATGAAGGGCCACAGGCCCGCGGCGAGCACGGCGCCGAGGTCGGCGCCCGCGCCCATCACGGCGTTCAGGATCATCGCGAGGTACGGCACGCCGACGAGGAAGGGCACGACGCTCGCGGCGACGAAACCGGTCATGGCGAGCACGGGGCGGCGGTCCCAGGCGCGCTCGGCGAACCAGCCGGCGACGAAGGCGGCGGGGATGAAGCCGAGCACGAAGCCGAAGCTCGGCGAGAGGACCATCGCGGGCCCGCCGGAGAACTCGGCGAAGACGGGCGCTCCGGCGAGGCCGACGGCCATGTAGGTCGCCAGCGAGATCGCCCCGCGACGGGAGCCCAGCGCCGCGCCGACGAGGATCACGCCGAGGGTCTGCCCGGTGATCGGCACGAGCGGCAGCGGGATCGTGACCTGGGCGAGGACCGCGACGACCGCGGCGCCGGCGAGGACCAGCAGGGCGTCGCGCAGCAGGGTGCGGTGCGGGGCCAGGGCGTCGGCCAGGACGGGACGGCGAGCCGGGACGGCGATCGCGGACATGGGACTCCTCGGGGGCTGGGAAGCTACGACGAGGTCTCAGGGTACGCACTCACCGCCGCGCGATCACCCCGAGGTCCGTCGCGACCCATCGTGCGCCGCCGCTCCGCTCCTCGCGGCGGGCGAAGCGGTAGAGGCTGTACCGCACCCGCAGCGCCGTCGGCGCCCGGCCGTCGAACGGGTCGCGGGCGAGCAGGCGGCGCACGCCGGGATCCCCGTCGGCGAGCCGCTCGAGCAGCGCCACGAACCACGGCTCGGCGCCGGGCCGCAGCGCGAGGAACCACATCTGCCAGTCGAGCCGCAGGTGATAGGGCGCGACCTGCCGGGGCAGGCGGCGCAGGTCGCCGGGCTTGCCGCGGAACTCGAAGGCCCGCCAGGTCTCCTCGTCGGCGTGGTGCCCCGCGGCGTCCTCGGTCCCCTCGATGAGCACCTCGTACCGCCGCTCGGTCATCGATCCGAAGGCGCCGTAGGCGTTCACGAGGTGGAAGCGGTCGAAGCTCGCGTTCATCAGCTGGTGCGAGGAGAACAGGTTCGCGAGCGGCTTCCTGGAGAGCACGGCGAGACCGACGAACGCGGCGGCGACCAGCACCGTCCACCACAGCGGCGAGGACACGTCCGCGCCCGCGCCGCCGCCGTCGGCCCCGAGCGGCACCCCGAACCAGCTCCACCCCGGGAACGGGCCCCCGAGCAGCCAGCGCCAGAACCCGTCGGAGATCGCGGCGCAGGCCACGAGGATCGTCAGCCAGTTCAGCCAGGCGTAGTTCCCGGTCACGACCAGGAACAGCTGGGTGGCGATCACGGCGCAGGCGGCGAAGGACGCGACCGGCTGCGGGGCGAGCACGAGCCAGATGATCCCGAGCTGCACTGCGTGGCTGCCGAGCACCTCGGCCCGGTGCCACCAGCGGGGCATGAGGTGGGCGGTGCGGCTGAGAGGGCCGGGCATCGGCTGGGTCTCGTGGTGGTGGTCCATGGCGGTGAGGTCCCGCCAGGAGCGGTCCCCGCGCATCTTGATCATCCCGGCCCCGAACTCGAGGCGGATCAGCAGCCAGAGGAGGAACAGCATCATCAGCTGCGGCGGCGGGACGGCGTGCGAGCCGAGCAGGCCCACGAGCGCACCGCACTCCAGCAGCATCGACTCCCAGCCGTAGCCGTAGAAGATCTGCCCCACGGAGACGATCGACAGGTACATCGCCCACATCGTCCCGAACACCGCGAGCATGCTCCATGCGGGTCCCTGCTGCGGCAGTCCAAGCACGACGGCGAGCCCGAGCAGCATCCCGGCCGCGCACATCCCGCGCAGCAGAGCATCGCTGTAGGGGACGTGGCGGAAGAGCGTGGGCCCGGCGCTCCCGCCCACCCGGTCCAGGAAGGCGGGGACGGGAAGCAGTCCCCTCTCCCCCAGCAGCACCGGGAACTGATGGAAGGTCGAGAGGAAGGCGAGGACGTACACCGCCGCGACGCCCCGCTGCACGATCTCGCGGGCGATCCACGAGTCCTGGGCGTCCAGCAGGCCGATCCAGCTCGTCCAGTCCATGCTCCTCACCTCCGCGTCGCAGGTGCTCCCCGATTCTCACCCTCGCCGCCTGCGCGCGCCATCGCGTCGGCCGCGCTCCGGGGCGAGGGAGATCCCGGCGGGCCTCAGCGCAGCAGATCCACCAGGGTCGCGCCCGCCCACCAGCTGCCCAGCGCGATCACGAGCGTGAAGCTGAGGTTCCACAGCGCGGCGGGGACCGGGGTGAGCTGGGCGAGCTGACCGGGGTCGTCCTGCCGGCCGCCCCGGCGGAGCACGGAGCCAAGGTGGCGCCAGGCCCCCAGCAGCAGGAACACGCCGGCGGCGAGGGTGAGCAGGGCGGTGAGCGCGGGGCTGCCCCACCACCACAGCGCGCCGATCCCGGCGGCGCTGGCGAGCACGGCGAGGACGGTGTGGCCGGAGCGGGTGAACACGAGGGAGACCACCAGCACGACCAGCGCCGCGAACAGGGCGGTGCGCGCCCATCCGTGCAGCGCGATCTGCACGAGCAGCGCGCCGAGGACCGCGGGTGCGGGATAGCCGGCCCAGGTCGAGAGGATCCGGCCGATCCCGCGGCGGGGGCCGACGGTGACGGCGTGGCCGGACATGTCGGCGGAGACGACGAAGCCGGTGAAGCGCCTGCCCATGAGGATCCCGACGGCGGCGTGGCCGAGCTCGTGCACGATCGTCACGCCGGGGCGCAGCAGCCGCCACAGCGGCGGCACCACCACGGCGAGCGCCGCGACGGCCAGGGCGAGCAGGATCCAGGGCCCGTCGTCGGGGACGGGTCCGGGCGCGAGGCGCCCTCCGATCGCGTCGAGGATCTCGCCGATGTCCATCGGGCCATGGTGGCACCGCTGCCCCGGAGGCCGCTGGGAGCGTGGAAGACTGGCGGGACCCGTCGTCGAGGACCCCAGGAGCAGGTGGCACCGCATGTCCCCCCGCGATCACCGCATCGATCCCGCTCTCGCGTCCTGGATCACCGCCCCCGGCGAGGACCCGCAGAACCCGCTGCTGCGGCTGTCCTTCGCGCTGGTCTCCCCGCCGGTCTCGGCCCGCCTGCTGGTGACGGGGCTCGGCACCTTCCGCGCCGCGCTCAACGGCGCCGAGGTGGACGATGCACGTCTGGACCCCGGCCTCACCGATCCCCGCGCGCGCATCCAGGTGCGGGAGCTCGAGGTGGGCGCGCTGCTGCACCGAGGCGAGAACGTGCTGGGCATCGAGCTGGGACGCGGCTTCCATGCGATGACCACCCCGAACGAGTGGCGCTGGCACCTGGCGCCCTGGCGGGGTCCGGTGCGGGCCTGGGCGCATCTGCGGATGCATCTGGCCGACGGCTCCTCCCGGGCGGTCGCCACCGGCCAGGACTGGCGCACCCGCCCGGGCCCGGTGGCCTTCGACTCGATGTACGAGGGCGAGACCTTCGCCCCGGTCGAGGACCCGGAGGCCTGGCTGCTCCCCGGCTACGACGACTCGGACTGGGCGCCGGTGCTGGCGGCGTCCTCCCGGCGCGGCGCCCGACGGGGCGGACACGGCCGCGAGGTCCCTGAGCCGATGATGGTCCGACAGGTCCAGGAGCCGATCCGGGAGCAGGAGGAGATCACGCCCGCGGTCGTCTCCTCCTCGCCCACCCGCACCGTGCTGGACATGGGGCGGGTGATCGCCGGCTGGTGCCGCGTCGAGCTGCGCGCGGACGTCCCGGCCGACGACCCGCCGCTGCTGCTGGTCGCCCGCCATGCCGAGAAGCTGCGGGAGGACGGCCGGGTCGACGCGCGCAACGAGCACGTGCACACGGACCGCTTCCAGGAGGACCGCCTCCGCCTGGAGCCCGGGTGCGCCCGCTCCTTCGCGCCCCGCCATTCCTACAAGGGCTTCCGCTACGTCGAGCTCGAGGCATCGCCCGGGGACCTCGCGCGCGTGCAGGTCACCGGGATCCTCGCCCATGCCGACCTGAGCCCCGCGAGCACGCTGACCAGCTCGGACGCGCACGTCGAGGCGATGGATCGCGCGATGCGCGCCTCGCTGCTGAACAACATGCACCACGTCCCCACCGACACCCCGAGCCTGGAGAAGAACGGCTGGACGGGTGACGCGCTGACGTCGCTCGCGGCGATGACGACAGGCTTCGACATGCGCCGGATGCTGCGCAAGTGGCTGGAGGACCAGGTGGACGGCCAGCGGGGCGACGGCTCCCTCGCGGTCATCTCCCCGAGCCCCGGCTGGGGCTACGAGGAGCTCTCCCCCGCCCCGGAGTGGACGTGCCTGCTGCCGGTGCTGCTGGACGAGATGGTGTGCGAGTACGGGGAGACGGACCCGGTCGCACGGCACGCTGCGGCCGCGGCCCGGTATCTCGCCCATGAGCTGGGCCGACGGGACGAGGACGGACTGATCTCCTCGGTGCTCGGCGACTACCTCTCCCCCGGCAGCCCGGGCCCCGCCCCGGAGGTCAGGCGCCTGTCGGGCACGCTCCTGGTGGCCCACGCCCTGCGCCGCCTGGCCCATGCGCTCGAGCGTGCAACATCGGCCGGCGAACCGCTCGCACCGGACCTCCCCGCCCCGGACACGCTCCGCACCGACGCCTCCACCCTCGAGCAGGCGGTGAACTCCGTCTTCCTCGACGCGACCCGCGGCCTCTACCGCGACCCGGGCACGGCCGCGGAACCCGGCACGAGCACGTACCGCCAGACCTCGAACATCCTCCCGCTGGCCTTCGGGATCGTGCCGCCCGAGCGCAGCGGCGCCGTCGTCGATCACCTCGTCGCCGACCTCACCGCCCGCGGCGACCACCACGACTGCGGCCACCTCGGGGTCCGCTTCCTGCTCCCGGTCCTCTCCGCGCACGGCCACGGCGCGCTCGCGTGGCGGGTGCTCTCGAATCCGACAGCGCCCGGCTGGCGGGCCTGGCTCGAGGCCGGCAACTCGACCTTCGCGGAGATGTGGGAGCAGCCGCGCTCGCACTCCCACTACTTCATGGGCACGCCCGTGACCTGGCTCCACGAGCACGTGGCCGGGCTGCGCCGCGGCGCCGAGGGCTGGGAGGAGTTCGTCGTCGCCCCAGACCCGGACGTCCCCGTCGGCCGCATCGCGATGACCCGCGCGACAAACGCCGGCGAGATCGCCCTGGACCTCGACCGCGAGGCCCGCACCCTCGCCCTCACGGTCCCGGACGGCACCCGCGCGACGGTCGTCCTCCCGCCGGAGCCGGGCACCGCGGCACCGCAGGAGCTCGGCCCCGGAGAGCACCTGCTCCGCTGGTGACAGTGCCGCGGCCGCGGGCGCTCAGCCCCGTCGACCGCTTCCTCCGGCTCCCCCGGGAACGACGACGCCCGCCGCCCCGGCAGGTGCCGGGACGACGGGCGTCGAGGTGGTGCGGAAGCTCAGAGAGCGCGGATGTTCGTCGCCTGCAGGCCCTTGGGGCCCTGCTCGACGTCGAACTCCACGCGCTGGTTCTCCTCGAGGTCACGACGGCCGGTGCCGACGATCGCGGAGAAGTGCGCGAACACATCAGCGGAGCCGTCCTCGGGGGCGATGAAGCCGTAGCCCTTGTCGGAGTTGAACCAGTTGACGATGCCAGTAGCCATGGCGGTATTTCCTTCGTTGTCGTGAGTCACGGTCCGTGACCCGTAGATCCGTGACGGCGGCGCCGTCGCGGATGGGAGCATCCCGGGAGCACGGCGACCGGTGTGGTCGTCGCGGCGGGTTGCGGGGGCGGCCACGGGGGCCGCCTGAGCCGCGGCCGACGACGTGACGTCGCCGATGCGGCCGTTCTGGGGCCCGGAGGCCGTGGGTGCCCCTCCGGCGAGCGCGGCGACGAGGGCGTCGGCATCGGCTCGCAGCCGGGAGGGGGCGGAGCGCTCGGCGGGGACTGCGAGCGACCGGGGATGGTGCGGAGAGGAGTTCGTGGGCAGTGCGGAGGAGGTGATGGAGTCCCTGTCTCGTCGGAGATGCGCGACCGTCGTCGGTCGCCCCCGAGGGAGGCATCCTGCGCCGTGCACACTAAGACTACGTCATCGGCGGGGCTGCGGGGGCCCGGGTGTGATCCAGGAGACCCCGCCATGGGTCCGGGGCCCCTCCCTCATGTCTCCCACCGCACCTGTTCGGCCCGCTTGTCCGGGCGCCATCCGCGCCACACGGGATGGCGCAGCCGGCCGTCGTCGGTGCGTTCGGTGTGCTGGACCTCCCCCACCAGGTCGGCGCGGACCCATTCGGCGTCCCGCCGGTCCGCGGAGGGGACGTCGTCGACCGGTGAGGTCTTCCGGGAGCGGGAGCGGAGCCGGCCCGCGATCTCCTCGAGATCGCGGGCGGAGAAGCCGGTGCCCACGCGGCCGGCGTAGTGCAGATCCCCGCTCGGGTCGGGGACGGCGACCAGGAGGGAACCGATCGTCCCGGAACGCTCCCCCTTGCCGTGGCGCCACCCGATCACCACGACCTCCTGGTGACGGGCGTTCTTGAGCTTGATCCAGGTACGGGTGCGCTTGCCCGGCCGGTAGACGCCGCTCTCCGTCTTCGCCATCACCCCCTCGAGCTGGAGCTCCTTCGACAGGGCGATCGCCTGGTCCACGTCGCCGTGGTCGGCGTGCGGCAGCTGGACGTGCTCGGTGGCGTGCACCGCCTCGAACAGCCGGTCGTGCCGCTGCCGGTAGGGGGTGCGCAGCAGCGAGTCGCCTCCCTGCACGAGCAGGTCGAAGAGCATGACGTGGACCTCGACGTCCTTCCGGGCCCGCTCGACGTCGCGCTCCCGGGTGAGGCCGAGCCGCTGCTGGAGGCGGGAGAAGGAGGGCCGGTCACGGCCGTCCAGGGCCACGATCTCCCCATCGAGCACGGTCTCCCCCGCCTCCCGCAGGGGCGGCGCCACGGCGTCGACGAGCTCGGCCAGCTCGGGGAACGTGACGGTGAGGTCCTTGCCGCCGCGGCTGGTCAGACGGACCCGGTCGCCCAGGACGGTCGCGATGACACGCACCCCGTCCCACTTCATCTCGAAGGCCCACTCGTCCTCCTCGCGGATGTCCTCCCGGCTCCCGAGGGTGGCGAGCATCGGCGCGATCGGGTCGCCCATCTCGACGTCCTCCGAGGTCCCCGTGGAGGCGGGGCCTGGCCCCTCTGCGCCGTCGGCCTCGGGCTGGTCCTTCATCAGGTGCAGCAGCCAGTTCGCCTCCGCCTTCTCCTTCGCCGCGGCGGAGCGGCGCGATCCTCCCATGCCGCCGGTGTGGAGGAAGGCGAAGCGTCGGGGCACGCCGCCGAGCCCGCCGTCAGGACGTCCGTGGCAGACCACGATCACCTCGCGGCCCTCGCGCCACTTCTCGATCTCGATCGTGCCGGTGTCCCAGAGGGTGACGTCGCCGCCGCCGTACTCGTCCTTGGGGATGGTGCCCTCGAAGGTGCCGTACTCGAGCGGGTGGTCCTCGGTCTGCACGGCCAGGCGGTTGACGCCCGTCTCGAGCGGCGGCCCCTTGGGCACCGCCCAGGAGACCAGCACGCCCTCGTGCTGGAGGCGGAAGTCCCAGTGCAGACGACTGGCGTGGTGCTCCTGGACCACGAACATCGGCTCCGCGTCCTCGAGCGCCTCCTGCGCGGCGGCGCTGCCGACGTCGGGGGCGGGGACGGGCTCGGGCGTGCGCTCGGGGTCGCGCTTCGAGCGGTACACCTCGAGCCGGTCGCGGGCCCGCCCGGCCGGCGCGCCGCCGCCCTCCTCGTCCTGCCCGAGGGGCGCGAGGAGGTCGATCCCGCCCTCGACCCGTTCGAGCACCTCGGCCATCTCGAGGTGTGCGAGCGCGGGGTCCTCGATCTCCTCCCACGTGCGCGGGGCGGCGACGGTGGGCCGCAGGCGTCCGCGGAGGGAGTAGGGGCAGACGGTGGTCTTCTTGCCGTTGTTCTGCGACCAGTCCACGAGGACCTTGCCGGTGCGCTTCGAACGGGACTGGGTGCTGATCACCTCCTCGGGGTGGTCGGTCTCGAGCGCGCGGGCGAGCTCGTGCGCGACCTGGTCGACCTCCTCGGAGCTCGCACTGCCGTCCAGCGGCGCGTAGAGGTGTATGCCCTTGGAGCCGGAGGTCACCGGGAAGCTCTTGAGGCCCATGTCGGTGAGGATCTCGCGGCACCAGGCCGCCACACGGGCGCACTCCGCCAGGCCGGCCCCCTCGCCGGGGTCGAGGTCCAGGACCATCCGGTCGGGATGGGCGGGCTCGAGGTCCGCGTCGAAGCGCCACTGGGGCGTGTGGACCTCGAGCGCGGCGAGCTGGGCGAGCCAGACGAGGACGGCCGGCTCGTCCACGAGCGGGTAGGTGGAGACGCCGTCGCTGTGCTCGATGTCGGCGCGCGGGATCCAGTCGGGGGCGTGGTCCTCGAGGTCCTTGCGGAAGAACGCCTTGCCCGGCGACTCGGCGGTGCCCACCCCGTCCACCCAGCGCTTGCGCGTCGCCGGGCGACGCATCGCCTGCGGGACCATCACCGGGGCGATGCGGTGGTAGTAGTCGATCACCTCGCCCTTGGTGGTGCCCGTGGCCGGGTAGAGGACCTTGTCGAGGTTCGACAGCCTCAGCCGGCGCCCGTCGATCTCCACCTGCTGCTCTCGAGTGGCCATGTCCCCACTGTGCCCCCGATCACCGGATCCGTCCCGCGCCGGGCCGCGGCGCCGACCGATCGTTCCTGGCGGCGCGCCGCGCCCCGTGGTGTCATGGGGCATGCGCGCGATATGGAGCGGTGAGATCACCTTCGGACTCGTGAACGTGCCGGTGAAGCTCTACGGGGCGACACGTTCGCACGACATCTCCTTCCACCAGGTGCACGACGACGACCACGGGCGGATCCGCTACGAGCGGCGCTGCGAGGTGTGCGGGCGGGAGATCGACTACGAGCACATCGACAAGGCCTACGAGGACGGCGACAAGACGGTCGTGCTCTCCGACGAGGAGCTCGATGCCCTCCCGGCGGAGGAGAGCGACGAGATCGACGTGGTCCAGTTCGTGCCCTCGGACCAGGTGGACCCGATCCTGCTGGGCACCTCGTACTTCCTCGAGCCCGTCGGCCGCTCCTCGAAGGCCTACGTGCTGCTGCGGAGGACCCTCGAGGAGACCGAGCGCACCGCGATCGTCACCTTCACGCTGCGGACGAAGACGCGCCTGGGCGTGCTCCGGGTGCACGAGGACCTGCTGGCCCTGCAGACCCTGCGCTGGCCGACCGATCTCAAGGACGTCGACTTCGGGCCCTCGAGGTCGAAGGTCTCCGCGAAGGAGATGGAGATGTCCGCCGCGCTGGTCGAGCAGTTCAGCGACGACTTCCATCCCGAGCAGTTCACCGACGAGTACCAGGCGGAGCTGCGTCGGCTGCTCGAGGCGAAGCTGGAGGAAGGCGACACGGTCGACACCGACGCGACCTTCGGGAAACAGAGCTCCGGGGAGGACTCGGAGGAGGGCGGCAAGGTCATCAGCCTCATGGACGCCCTCGAGCGAAGCGTGCGGAGGCGCCGCGGCGGCGACACAGGAGCCGGCGACGACGGAGAGAAGTCGGGCGGCACCACGAAGTCGGGCGGCAGCAAGAAATCCGGCGGCGCCAAGAAGTCCGGCAGCAAGAAATCCGGCAGCACCAAGAAGTCCGGCAGCAAGAAATCCGGCAGCACCAAGAAGTCCGGTACCGCCAAGAGATCAGGCGCTTCGAAGAAGTCCGCGTGAGGCCGCGCTGTGACCGGGGGGAGCGCCACGCCTGCACTCGAGGGCTGCGCCTCGCGGACACCGTCCGCCGAGGAGCACGGCTGAGTGACCGCGTGGGACGCGGTGGAACGGTTCAGTCGAGCACGGCACCATGGGGGACGATCAGTGTTCCTGCACCCCGAGGAGTTCCCATGACCGTCGTCGTCACCGCCGTGTTCCAGCCCAAGCCCGGCAAGCAGAAGGAGCTCGCCGAGGCCATGCGCCGCGGCATCGAGGCCGTCCACACCGAGAAGGGCTGCGAGCTCTACGCGATCCACGACGCCGAGGACGGCACCGTGACCATGATCGAGAAGTGGACGACGGCTGAGGACCTCGACGTCCACGGCGACAGTGACCAGGTGAAGATCCTCCGCGCGGACATCGCGGACCTCATCGAGGGCCCCGCGACCGTCACCCGCATGACCCCGATCCCCGCGGGGACGGAGTCGCAGGGCGCCCTCTGAGCACCTCCGAGCGCACGAGCCCCGGGGCGGAGCGGGACAGCACGCCCTGGGGCTCCATCGCGCGCAACGTCGCGCTCGTCGCAGCGTCGCTGGCGATGGTGTGGCTCGCGCTGAACGTGCGCCTGCCCTCGCTGGACGAGCTGCGCACGGACATCGACGACTTCGGCGCCTGGGCACCGCTGGCCTTCATCGCCCTCTACGCCCTGGTGGCGCTGACCCCGATCCCGGTGACGATCATGGCGGTCGCCGGCGGGATGCTGTTCGGCCTGGGTCCCGGCACGCTCCTGTCGATGATCGGGGTGACGGCCGGCTGCCTCGGCGCGTACTGGCTCGCCCGGGCGCTGGGCCGCGAGACGGTGATGCGGGCGCTCGGCTCGCACCGTGAGGTCGTCGAGGAGCGCCTCGAGGGCGGCGGCTTCTACGCGGTGTGCACACTGCGGCTGATGCCCGGGATCCCCTACTGGCCGGTGAACTACGGCAGCGGCGCGCTCGGCATCCCGAGCCGCGAGTTCCTGCTGGCCACAGCGCTCTCGGCGCTGCCCGGCCAGGTCTCCCTCATTGCGATCGGCGCCTTCCTCGCCTCCCCGAACGTGTTCCACGGCGCCGTCGTGGTGGCCTCCTGGGTCGTGGTGCTCGTCCTGACCGTCGTGTCGTACCGGCGCTGGCGGGCGACCCGTGCCGTCACGACCGAGGACGACGAGGCGGCCGACGCGGTCTGATCCCCGCTCACCTCGCACGACGCAGGACCGGCGACCGCCGTCCGAGCCCGGTCCGGGTCTAGACTGCGGGGCACGCCGACGGAGCAGGCCCACGGTTCCTCGAGAGGGCACGGCCCCGACCGGCCGCAGCGAGCCGCCCGGCCCGCGCCGTCGCCCACCGAGGACCAGGCTCGTGGTCCCGCACCCCCGTGAGGATGGCTCATGACCACCACGACCGAGACCAAGAGCGGGGCCGGCCCGCGAGTGGCCCTGCAGAAGGTCGGCACATCACTGTCGAACATGGTGATGCCGAACATCCCGGCCCTGATCGCGTGGGGCATCCTCACCGCGTTCTTCATCCCTGAGGGGTGGACCCCGAACGAGCCGCTCGCCGCGGCCGTCGGCCCGATGATCCACTACCTGCTGCCGCTGCTCATCGCGAACACGGGCGGCCGGATGGTCTACGAGGCGCGCGGCGCCGTGGTCGGCGTGATCGCGACGATGGGCGTCATCGCCGGCTCGGACTGGCTGATCGACCAGGAGAACGCCGCCGAGCTCGGGAAGTGGCTCGCCGCCGGCAATGCGGAGTCAGCCTTCGAGGCGCTCCCCCAGGTGCACATGTTCATCGGCGCGATGATCATGGCGCCGCTCGCGGCCTGGATCATGAAGAAGCTCGACCGGCTGTGGCAGGACCACATCCCCGCCGGCTTCGAGATGCTCGTGAACATGTTCTCCGCCGGCATCGTCGGCTTCGCCCTGCTGGTGGCGGGCTTCTTCGGACTCGCGCCGCTGGTGAACGGCCTGATGTCCCTGCTGGCCAGCGGCGTGGCCGGACTCGTGAACGCGGGTCTGCTGCCGCTGGTCTCGCTCCTCATCGAGCCCGCGAAGGTCTTCTTCCTCAACAACGCCATCAACCACGGCGTGCTCACGCCGCTGGGCATCTCGCAGGCCGCGACCGACGGCAAGTCCGTCCTCTTCCTGCTCGAGTCGAACCCCGGCCCCGGCGTCGGCATCCTGCTGGCCTACACCGTCTTCGGCCGAGGGGCCGCGAGGGCCTCCGCCCCGGGCGCCGCGATCATCCAGTTCTTCGGCGGGATCCACGAGATCTACTTCCCCTACGTGCTCATGAAGCCGATCCTCATCCTCGCCGCGATCGGCGGCGGCATGACCGGTGTCGCGATCAACGTCGCCTTCGGCACCGGCCTGATCTCCGCCGCGGCGCCGGGCTCGATCATCGCCATCTTCGGCGTGGCCGCCCGCGACTCCTATCTCGGCATCGCCCTCGCCGTCCTGGGCGCGGCGACCGTCAGCTTCCTGCTCGCCGCGCTGTTCCTGAAGATCGGCAAGCAGGACGACGGCGACATCGCCGCCGCCACCGCCAAGATGGAGCAGATGAAGGGCAAGAAGTCCTCCGTCGCGGGCGCGCTCACCGGCGCCGGCGCGGCGGGCGCGGGTGCGGCCGCCGCGACCGACGACTCCGGCCACACCGGCCCGATCAGGAAGATCGTCTTCGCCTGCGATGCGGGCATGGGCTCCTCCGCCATGGGCGCGACCGTGCTGCGCAAGAAGGTGCGCGCGGCCGGCTTCGACGACGTCGAGGTCACGAACAAGGCCATCTCGAGCCTGAACGACGAGTGGGACGTGGTGGTGACCCAGAAGGAGCTCACCGATCGCGCTCGCCAGCGCACCGGCTCGGCCGTGCACGTCAGCGTCGACCAGTTCATGAACTCGCCCCGCTACGACGAGGTCGTCGAGCTCGTGGGCCAGCGCAACGATCCCGACGCGACGACCGGCGCCGGGGCTGACGGCGACACGGGTGCCGGGGCAGGCACCGCCGCGGCAGCCGGCGCCGGCACAGCCGCCGGAACCGGTGCGGCGACCGCCGCCGCGACCACCCCGTCGGCCGACGAGTCCCCGCGCGGCCGCCACGCCGCACCCCGACCGGAGGACGAGACGGCGAAGGACACGATCCTCGCCCCCTCCAGCATCGTCCTGGACGGCACCGCCACCGACTCCGCCTCCGGCATCGACGAGGCCGGCGCCCTGCTGGTCGCCGCCGGCGCCGTGGACGAGGGCTACGTGAAGGCGATGCACGACCGCGAGGCGACAGTATCCACCTTCATGGGCAACGGCCTGGCGATCCCGCACGGCACGAACGAGGCGAAGTCCTCGATCACCCGCTCGGCGATGTCCTTCGTGCGCTACCCGGGCGGGATCGACTGGAACGGCAACCCGACCACTTTCGTGATCGGCATCGCCGGGGTCGGCAACGAGCACCTCACCCTGCTCCAGAAGGTCGCGATGACCTTCTCCGATCCCGCCCAGGTCACGCGCCTCGAGAACGCCACCACCACCGACGAGATCCTCGAGATCCTCGGGGACGAGAAGGAGTGAGCACCATGAAGGCAGTGCACTTCGGTGCAGGGAACATCGGCCGCGGCTTCGTGGGCCTGCTGCTGCACGAGGCCGGCTTCGAGGTGGTCTTCTCCGACGTGGCCGCCCCGCTGGTCGAGTCGCTGCAGGCGGCGGACTCGTACACGGTCCGGACCGTCGGCCAGGAACCGACCACGACGGTGGTCGACGGCTTCCGGGCGATCAACTCGAGCGAGGACCCGGAGGGCCTGGCCGAGGAGATCGCCTCGGCGGACATGGTCACCACCGCCGTCGGCGCCCGGATCCTGAGGTTCGTGGCCCCGAACATCGCCGCCGGCATCGCGGCCCGCCCCGCGGGGGCGCCGCGCATCGCGGTCCTCGCCTGCGAGAACGCGATCAACGCGACCGATCTGCTGGAGGCCGAGGTGCGCGCCGCCTACCAGGGCGAGGACCTCGACGAGAAGGCGCTGTTCGCGAACACCGCCGTGGATCGGATCGTCCCGGTCCAGGCCGAGGGCGCGGGCCTCGACGTCACGGTCGAGGACTTCCACGAGTGGGCCGTCGAGCGCGGCCCCTTCGAGGGCACCGAGCCGGACGTCCCGGGCATCACCTGGGTGGACAGCCTCGGCCCGTACATCGAGCGGAAGCTGTTCACGGTGAACACGGGCCACGCCACCACGGCCTGGCACGGCGCCCGCACCGGCCACGCGACGATCGCGGAGTCGATCGCGGACCCGGAGGTCGCCGAGCAGGTCGGGGCCGTGCTGGAGGAGACCTCCTCGCTGCTGGTCACCAAGCACGGCTTCGCCGAGGAGGAGATGGCGGCGTACCGCACGAAGGTGCTCGGCCGCTTCGCGAACGAGGCCCTGCCGGACCCGGTCGAGCGCGTCGGCCGCTCCCCGCTGCGCAAGCTCTCCCGCCAGGACCGCATCATCGGCCCGGCCGCGGAGCTCGCCGAGCGGGGGCTCGGCCACGAGGCGCTGCTGAACTCCCTCTCCGCCGCGCTCGTGTTCACTCCCGAGGGCGACGAGGAGGTCGATCGCCTGCAGGAGATCCTCGCCTCCGCCGATCCGGACGCCGCCACCGCGGAGATCACCGGGCTCGAGCCGTCCCACCCCCTGTACGCCGAGGTGCGCGAGCGGATCGCGTCCCCGGTATATTCGCGTCACACGGACTGAGCACCCCGCCCGAGCCGTCCCCGACTTCTCGCCCGCGGCCCGCGGCCGCGGGACCACCCGATCGAAAGGCATCCACCATGGCAGAGCGCACCGTCACGATCGCCAGCGCCTCCGGGCTCCACGCCCGCCCCGCCGGCATCTTCGCCCAGGCCGCTGCGCAGCAGCCGGCCACCGTCACCATCGAGAAGGCCGGCGGCAGCGCCGTGCAGGCCTCGAGCATGCTGATGCTCATGACCCTCGGCGCCGGTCACGGCGACGAGGTGACCCTCCGCGCCGAGGGCGAGGGAGCCGAGGAGTCGGTCAACGCCCTCGCGGACCTGCTCGAGAAGGACCTCGACGCCGAGGACTGAGCGACAGCTCCCCGCGACGAGGAAGGCGCCCCACCGACCAGGTGGGGCGCCTTCCTCGTTCAGGAGCGCCGAGAGGCGGAGCTCAGCCCGTCACAGCCCCAGCTCGCCCAGGATCGGCAGGTTCGCGCGGACCAGGCTCACCGCGTCCTCGGAGGTGCGGGCCGCGAGCGCCTTCGCGGCGAGGTCCTTGGCCTGCTCGAGAGTGACGGTCGAGAGCACCTTCGCGACCGCGGGCAGGGAGCGCGGGGTCATCGACAGAGAGTTCACGCCGAGGCCGACGAGCACCACCGCGAGGCCGGGGTCGCCCGCGGCCTCGCCACACACGCCGACGGGCTTGTTCGCGCTCTCCCCGAACGCCTCGGGGTCGCCGCCGGCGGCGCGGGCGCCGTCGCAGGTGGCCTTCACCAGGGCGAGCACGGCGGGCTGCCAGGGCGAGTTCAGGTGCGCGAGGGAGCCGAGCTGGCGGTCGGCGGCCATCGTGTACTGGGTGAGGTCGTTGGTGCCGATCGAGGCGAAGTCCGACTCGGCGAGGTGGCGGTCGGCGGTGATCGCGGCCGAGGGGTCTCGACCATGATCCCGGCCGGTTCGAGGCCGCGCTCGCGGCACAGGCCCACGAAGTCCTCGGTCTCGTCGACGGTCGCGATCATCGGCGCCATCACCCAGGGCTTCGCCTCGGTGCTCTTCGCGGCGGCGGCGATCGCGTCGAGCTGGTTGGTCAGCACCGAGCGCTTCTCCCAGGAGGTGCGATAGGCGCGCACGCCGAGGGCGGGGTTGGGCTCGTCGGCGTCGGTGAGGAAGGGCAGGGGCTTGTCGGCGCCCGCGTCGATCGTGCGCACCACGACCTTCTTGCCCGGGAAGTGCGCGAACGTCTCCGAGTACGCGGCGGTCTGCTCCTCCACGCCGGGCTCGTCCTCGCGGTCCAGGAACAGGAACTCGGTGCGGAAGAGGCCCACGCCGTCGGCGTGCGCGGCGGCCGCCTTCTCGGCGTCCTTCGCGCCGCCGATGTTGGCCAGCAGCTGCACGCGGGTCCCGTCGGCGAGGACCCCTCCCCCGCCTTCGTAGGTCAGGGGGTTGCGCTGCAGCTCGGCCCACGCCTCGGAGAGGCGCTGGTGCTCCTCGGTGACCTCGTCGGTGATGGTGCCGAAGCCGGCGTCGATGAACACCTCGGTGCCGTCGGGGAACTCGTGGATCCCCTTCGCGGCGACGATCGCGGGCAGGCCCAGCTGGCGGGCGAGGATCGCGGTGTGCGACTGGGGACCGCCGTCGGAGGTGACCAGCGCGAGCACCCGCGCGGGGTCGAGGGTGGCGGTGTCGGCAGGGGCGAGGTCGATGGCGGTGAGCACGAACGGCTCCTCGACCTCGGGGATGCCGGGGGCCTGCTCGCCGCGCAGCTCGGCGACGATGCGGGCGCGGACGTCGCGCACGTCGGTGGCGCGCTCGGCCATGTACCCGCCGAGGTTCTCGAGCATGGAGGCGACCTGATCGCCGGCCTCCCACACGGCCCGCTCGGGCGTCTTCCCGCCGGAGAGGACGAGGCCCTGGGCGGTCTGCGTGAGGGAGGGGTCGGCGGCCATCTGTGCGGTCGCCTCGAGGATCTTCTTCCCGTCGCCGTTCGCGCGCTCGGCGAGGCGGGCGAGGGTGGTCTGCACGGCGGCGGCCGCGGCGGGGATCCGCTCGGACTCGGTCTGCGCGTCGGCGCCCTCGGGCAGCGTCGCGCCCGCCGCGGGCTCGGCGACCGGCGGGGCCATCGTGCGGATGGTCCCGATCACCCGTCCGGGGCTCACTGCCACACCTGTGTACTGCGCCATCGTCGTCATCTCCTCGATCCGGCCGGATGCTCCTGGTTGGCGCACATGCTACGCGGCGGAGGGAGGGCAGGCTCAGCGCGGGGAGTCCGCGGAGGTCGACGGCCTCGGCGGATGACCGCGCATGACGCGGGCCCTCGACGTGCGGGGTGAGAGGGAGCAGACTGCGAGCGTCCCCGTCCGAGACCTGCAGGAGGCTCCCATGACCGCATCCGCCCCCGAGGACTTCCTCGCCTTCCGCGACCGTCGCGACCGCGGCCTCGCCGAGCCGCACGGGATCCTCTCCCAGGTGGGACTGCACTGGATCGACCCGGCCGACGGGGCGCGCGAGATCGAGGGCGTGCCCGGCACCTGGCGGCGCGAGGGCGACGTGCTCGAGGCGGAGTGGGAGGGCGAGGCGCTCGAGCTGCTGGCGGACGCCCCCGAGGCGCTCGTCGAGCACCATGGCGAGCACACTCGTGTCACCGTCGGCGCGGCCGCCGACGTGCGCCTGGCCCGCTTCGGCGAGGACGTGCAGATCGACGTGATCCGCCGCGGCGACCGGATCGGGCTGCGCCTGCTGGACCCGTCGGCCCCGCGCCGCACCGCCTTCGAGGGCGTGCCGACCTTCGACCACGACCCGGACGCGGTGCTGACCGGCACCTTCGTACCGCGTCCGGCGGAGGTCACGGTCGGTTCGGTCCTGCCCTGGCTCACCTCGGAGATCCCCTCTCCCGGCGTCGCGCGCCTCACGGTCGGCGGCCAGGACGTGGAGCTCGTGGTGACCGGCCGTTCCACCCTCGTGTTCACCGACGAGACCTCCGGCGCGGAGAGCGCGGACTGGCGTCAGGTGGAGGCGCGGATCGACGGGGACCGCATCGAGGTGGACCTGAACCGGGCGCTGAACTTCCCCTCGTCCTTCAGCACCTCGGCGACCTGCCCCCGCCCGCCGGAGGGCAACCACCTGCCGGTCCCGGTCCGCGCCGGCGAGCGCCGCGTGGATCCGACGGACCGCTGAGCGCGCAGGTCAGTGCAGGGCCCGCGGGTCCTGTCGACCCTGCATCCGCGCGTTCGCCGCGGCGATCCAGCGGCGGTGCGCCTCGATGGCGGCGAGGGTGGGGTAGCGCGGTGCATTCCCGGCTCGGACGGTGTCGAACGGGTTCTCCCCGCGGTACAGCATCATGCGATCCGTGGTCGCGAGCGCGGTGATCCGTCGGCCGGCGGGCTCGCGCAGCACGACGACCGCGGCGCCCGTGGTCCAGTAGGAGCTGCTCTGCTCGATCACGGCGACCCGCTCCCACGGGATCCGATGGGTGCGCACGTAGTGGACGATCGTGATCCCCTCGTCGTCGACGAGGAACTGGATCCTGGTGCCCACGAACCAGACCAGGCCGATGAAGAGCACGAGGGACAGGCACAGCAGAAACCCGAGCACCCCGGCGACGGACTCCGTGCTCAGCAGCATGACGCCGCTGCCCAGCATGAGGAGCGAAACGGGCACGAAGACCACGCCGAGCGCGGCCCGGACCCACCAGATCCGCATCGCGCGATACCTGACCTCGGCCACGTTCCCCCTCACCACGACGTCGCCCGCCCCCGCGGGACACTGCCCCTGCGACGGACACTAGAAGCGCAGGTCAGCGGAGGGTGCGGGATTCGAACCCGCGGTACAGGGTCACTGCACAATGGTTTTCAAGACCATCTCATTCGGCCGCTCTGACAACCCTCCCGGTGCCCGGAGGCACCCGCGGAAGTCTACCGTCCGGCCGGACCGCGCCCCGACCGCTCAGCGCGTCTGGGTGCGGCGCACCAGCAGCAGCCAGACCCCGGCGGAGGCCGCGCCGATCACGGTGATCACGGCCATCCACGGCCCCCAGCCCATCGTGAGCACGTCCAGTAGGCCGCTTCCGAACCCGTCGAGCAGGATGATCCCGGCCAGCAGCGCCACCGCGAGCACGGCGAGCACCGCTCCGGCGATCCACAGGAACGCCTGGCCGAACCGCAGGTAGGCGGCGGTGATCGCCGCCCCCAGGAACAGCACGCCGAGGATCAGCAGGAAGGTCTGGATCAGGGTCTGCCAGGCGGGTCCGGTGCCGGTGTAGAAGACGTCGAAGAAGCGGATCTGCAGTCCGAAGCCGCCGGTGGCGACCTCGATGATCTTGCCGATCGTGATGACCACGGAGTAGACGACCGCGTTGGCGAGGAAGACGAGGCTCACCCCGGTCGCGAACTCCCGTCGGGTCAGGCCGAGGCCGAGTGCGAGCGGGAAGTACTGGCCCATCGAGGTGAAGCCGTAGCCGATCATGGGCCCGAGCAGGGCGAAGATCGCGCCGTTCCAGGTCATGCCCTCGTACATGCCGGCCCGGGCCTCCGGCCCCTGGCTGCCGACGATGGCGCCGATGGCGAGGACCAGCAGGAGGGAGATGGCGCCCATGATGGGCTGCCATCCGAATGCCTGCATGCGGTTGACGACGTGCATGTCGATGACGCTGCGATATCGCATGGGAGCTCCTCTCAGGAGACCGTCGCGGGGTGCTCCGCGGCGGTGTTGGTGCGGTGGACGATGTAGTTCTGCAGGGACACGGGCCCCACCTGCAGCCCGGCGGCCCGGGCCCGCTCCTCGCGCCCCTGCTCCGCGTGGACCGTGGCGGTGGCGAGCGCGCCGATCTCCTGGAAGTGCAGGAGGTCGGCGTCCCCGACGAACCCGCGGACCTCGTCGGTTCGGCCGGAGACCTCGATCGCCGCGGCCTGCAGCTCCTCGGCCTCGGCGTCGATCACGACCCGGCCGCCGTCCAGCAGCACCACGTGCTCGAGGAGGTTGGAGACCTCGTCGATGTGATGGGTGGACAGGATCACGGTGCGGGGATGCTCGGCGAAGTCGGCCAGCAGCCGGTCGAAGAACAGTCGCCGCGCGACCGCGTCGAGGCCCAGGTACGGCTCGTCGAAGAAGGTCAGCGGGGCCCGCGAGGCGAGGCCCAGGATGATCCCGACGGCCGAGAGCTGGCCGCGCGAGAGCTTGGAGATGGGGCGCTTCTCGGGGAGGCGGAACTCGCCGATCAGCTCGTGGGCGAGCTCCTGGCTCCAGGCGGGGTAGAGGCCTTCGGCGATGCGCAGCACGTCTCGGGGCCGGAAGCCGTCGGGGTACTTCTGGCTCTCCTGGATGAAGCAGGTCCGCGAGAGCACCGCGGCGTTCTCCACGGGGCCCTCGCCGAACACGCGCATCTGCCCGGATGTGGCGAAGGTCTGGCCGGTGAGCAGCTTCATCAGGGTGGTCTTGCCCGCGCCGTTGCGGCCGAGCAGGCCGTGGATGCGCCCCTCGTCGAGGTCGAGGTCGACGTGGTCGATCGCGGCGACGTCGCGGAAGTGCTTGGTCAGGTCTCGGGTCTCGACGACGGTCATCGGTGGTCCTCCTCGGTGAGCATGGTGATGACCTCCTGGGCGGTGAGCCCCAGGTGGTCCGCCTCGCGCAGCAGCGGGGCGATGTAGGCCTGACGGAAGTCCTGGCGGCGACGGCGCCGCACCAGGTCGGTGGCGCCGGGAGCCACGAACATCCCCACGCCGCGCCGCTTGACGAGCACGCCGGCGTCGGCCAGGCGGTTCAGGCCCTTGCCGGCCGTGGCGGGGTTGATGCGCAGAAAGGCGGCGAGCTCGTTGGTCGAGGGCACGGGGGTCTCCTCCGGGTAGGTGCCATCGAGGACGCCGTCCTCGATCTGCTCCGCCACCGCGATGAAGAGGGGCTTCGACTCGTCGAGCACGAGGACCTCCGGGGTCGGAGCCGCGACTGCGGCTCATTGGTTAATTACCCCACTAATGAACCATGGGACCGGGGGGCCGTCAAGGGTCGGGTCGACGTCGAGGGCGGGATCGGTGTCGAGGTCCGGGTCGAGGTCAGGATCGGGGTCGGGGGCATACGCTGGTGCCGACCGTGATGCCCGACCGTGAGGAGCCTCGAATGCGCGCGATCCTGATCGAGTCCGAGGGCGCCTCCCCGCGCCTCCTGGAGGACGCCGACGAGTCCCTGCTGACCGGCGAGGTGGCGCTCGACGTGGAGTGCTCCTCGCTGAACTACAAGGACGCGATGGCCCTGGCCGGCAAGGGCATCGCCCGCACCCACCCGCTCATCCCGGGCATCGACCTGGTCGGCACGGTGACGGAGTCCGCCGATGCCCGCTTCTCCCCCGGCGACGGCGTCGTCCTGAACGGCGACGGGATCGGCGAGTCCCGCCACGGCGGCTTCGCGACCCGCGCCCGCGTGCGGCCCGACGCGCTCGTCCATCTGCGCGACGCCCTCACCCCACAGCGCGCCGCCGCGCTCGGCACCGCCGGCTTCACCGCGATGCTCGCCGTGCTGCGGCTCGAGGACGCGGGGCTCACCCCGGCCGACGGGGACGTGCTGGTCACCGGCGCCTCCGGCGGCGCCGGCTCGGTCGCGATCGCGCTGCTCGCCGGACGCGGCCACCGCGTGATCGCCTCGACGGGGCGCGTCGAGGAGCACGGCGAGTACCTGCGCTCCCTCGGCGCCGCCGAGGTCGTGGACCGCCGCGAGCTGTCGGAGGAGCCGGGCCGTCCCCTGCAGTCCCAGCGCTTCGCCGCCGCGGTCGACGGGGTCGGCTCGACGACCCTCGCGAACGTCCTCGCGCAGACCGCGTGGGGAGGCACGGTCGCCGCCTTCGGCCTCGCGCAGGGACCGGACCTGCCCGCGACGGTGCTGCCGTTCATCCTGCGCGGCGTCACCCTCGCCGGCATCAACTCCGTCGAGTGCCCGCTGCCGCTGCGCGAGCGGGCCTGGGCGGCGCTGGCGAGCGAGCTCGACCTGGCCCTGCTGGACTCGATGACCACCACCATCGGCCTCGCCGGCGCGATCCCCGCCGCGCAGCAGGTGCTGGCCGGCCAGGTCCGCGGCCGCACCGTCGTCGAGGTGGGACGATGATGGCGAGCCCGGACACTGAGAGCCCGACGACCGAGAAGAGGACCATGCGCGCGATCACCATCGTCGGCGAGGGCGAGCTCGAGCTCGCCGAGCTGCCCGAACCCACGCCCGGCCCCGGCGAGGTGCTGGTCGACGTCGTCGCCGCGGGCGTGAACCGCGCCGACCTGGCGCAGGCCGCAGGGAAGTACCCGCCGCCGCCCGGCGCCTCCGAGCTGCCGGGCCTCGAGGTCTCCGGCCGCCGACGGGACACCGGCGAGGAGGTCGTCGCCCTGCTCGCCGGCGGCGGCTACGCCGAGGTCGTCGCGGTCCCCGAGGCGCAGCTGCTCCCGGCTCCGGAGGGCATGGGCCTGATCGACGCGGCCGGGGTGGTCGAGGCCGCCGCGACGGTCGTGTCGAACCTGGTGCTCGAGGCGGGGATGCGCGAGGGCGAGACGGTCCTGGTCCACGGCGGCACGGGCGGCATCGGCACGGTCGCCATCCAGCTCGCGAAGGCCATGGACGCCCGGGTGCTCACCACCGTCGGCAGCGACGACGCACTGCCGATCGTCGCCCAGCTCGGCGCCGAGCAGGCGTGGAACCGCCGGATCATCGACCTGCCCGCCGCGGTGCGCGAGGCGGGCGGCGCGGACGTGATCCTCGACGTCGTCGGCGGCTCGGCGCTGGCCGACAACGTCGCGATGCTCAACGAGGGCGGTCGCCTGGTGATCATCGGGACGCTCGGCGGTGCGAGCGGCGAGCTGCCGATCGGGCAGCTGATGGCCAAGCGCGCCCGCGTGATCGGCTCGACCCTGCGCTCGCGCCCGGTGGAGAACAAGGCTGCGATCCTCGAGGCGACCCGCTACCTGGTCTGGCCGCTGCTGGCCTCCGGGGAGCTGCAGATCCCGATCCACGAGCGGCTCCCGCTGGCCGAGGCCGCTCGCGCCCACGAGATCCTCCGCATCGGAGGCCACCTGGGCAAGGTGATCCTGGAGGTCGAGGAGTCGGCCGACGGGCACCGGCGAGGGCGCCGCCGCCGGAGCGCATGAGCGATCAGCTCACGACCCGACTCCTCGTATCCGCAGGCCTCACACTCGTCGGCGTCTTCTGCCTCGCCTACACGGCCTGGGCCCGGCGAGGCCGCTCCGAGCGAGCTCGCGCCTGGATGGGCGACGAGTTCGGCGAACGCCTGCGCGACGAGCGCTGGGCGGTGCTCGGCGCATCGATGTTCGGCGTCATGTGCCTGTGCTTCGCTGCCTTCGTGCTGCCGGTGGTGGGGATCTACCTCGGCCTCGTCACACTGCCGCTCGCCGCGCTGTCCTTCGTCCTCTTCCTGTGGGCGATGATGTACTTCATCCCGCTCCCCGACCTCTTCTACCCCCGCTGGGCCCGCCCTCTGCGGGAGCGGAACCGCCGCGTCGAGGCGGCCTGGAAGCGGGGGTTCCGACGCCGTCGCAAGGAGCGCTGAGCAGTGGTCGACCAGGTGACCATCCGACTGTTGTTCTCCGCAGCCGCCTTCGTCGTGGGAGCGGCCCTCTTCGCCTTCGCCATCTGGCAGCGCCGTGGACGCTCCCCTGCGGCACGACGATGGATGGGCCGGGGCCGCGGGAATCCAGACTTCGAAGAGCGCATGTCGCTGATCGGGTTTCCAGCGACCGGGGTGCTGTGCTGGTGCTTCAGCGCGGTGGTGCTGCCGGTGATCGGGGTCTATCTGATCCTGCCCCTCGCGCCGATCGCCGTCCTGTGCTTCATCCCGCTGATCATCTGCCGGCTGGACTTCATCCCGATCCCGGACGCCGTCTACCCGAAATGGGCCCGCCCGATCCGTCACGCCAACGAGCAGGCCGTCAAGGACTCCGAGGCCTGGCTCCGCGCATACCGTCGTCGTCAGCGCTGAAAGCGCTCCAGCACCAGCACCGTCCCGTCCTCGTAGATCGAGTCGGTGACCACGTCGGCGACGTCCTTCACGCCCTGTGGCGCCTGCCCCATCGCGACGCCGACCTCGGCCCAGGCGAGCATCTCGGTGTCGTTGAAGCCGTCGCCGACGGCGACGGTCGCGCGCCGCTCGATGCCGAGCCGGTCGCGGATCACCTCGAGGGCGCTGGCCTTGGAGATGCCGGGCGCGGCCATGTCCAGCCAGGCGGTCCACCCGATCGAGTACTCGACGCCGTGCACCCCGGACTCGGCGATGACCTTGCTGAACTCCTGCGGGGAGAGGTCGGGGACGTGGACGACCACGCGCACCGCCTCGAGCTCCATCAGGTCCTCGAGCGCGGTCTCGGTCGCCTCGACGCCGAAGCTCGCGTCCTGGAAGCCGGTGGTCGAGTGGAAGCCGCCGTCGGCCGTCTCGACCGCGTAGTGCGCGTCGGGGGCGACCTCGCGCAGGGTGCGCAGGGCGTGGCCGGGCTGGAAGGAGCGGGTGTCGACGATGCGGTGCCCGCCCTCGGCCTCCGGGTCCATCTCGACGGTGACCGCGCCGTTGGAGCAGACCGCGTAGCCGCGCGTGATCCCGGCGGCCTCGACGATCGGGAGGGTCGCGCCGAGGGAGCGGCCGGTGGCGATGACGACGGTGTGCGTGCTCGCGGCGCCGCGCAGCGTGTCCCGCATCTCGGGGGTCATCCGCCCGTCGTGGTCGACGAGGGTGCCGTCGACGTCGAGGCCGATCAGCAGCGCCTTCCCGTCGAGCCGGTCGAGGTGCTCGGCCAGACGCTCCCGCGCGGCGATCCGGTCGGTGGTCGTGGTGGAGGCGCTCATGCGCGGCAGTGTGCCATCGGCCGCCGACGAACGGGTGAACCGACGGTGGCGAAGAGCCGCGCGCAGTCGCTGGAGGGGGCGGGGGAAGGGCATCTCAGGCAGCGCCACCCACGACCTCGAAGACCTCGCGCCCGCCGAGATAGGGCCGCAGACCCTCCGGCACGACGACGGAGCCGTCGGCCTGCTGGTGGTTCTCGAGGATCGCGGCGATGAAGCGGGTGGTGCCGAGGGTGCCGTTGAGGGTGGCGACGGGGCGCAGGCCGTCCTCGGTGCGCTCGCGGATGTTCAGCCGACGGGCCTGGAACTGGGTGGTGTTCGAGGTGGAGGTCAGCTCGCGGTAGGTGTCCTGGCTGGGCATCCACGCCTCGCAGTCGTACTTGCGGGCGGCGGAAGTGCCGAGGTCGCCGGCGGCGGTGTCGATGATGCGGTAGGGCACGTCGATCCGCGCCATCATCTCCCGCTCCCAGTCCAGCAGCCGCTCGTGCTCCTCGTAGGAGTCCTCGATGCGGCAGTAGGAGAACATCTCGACCTTGTGGAACTGGTGCACGCGGATGATGCCGCGGGTGTCCTTGCCGTAGCTGCCGGCCTCGCGGCGATAGCAGGCGCTCCAGCCGGCGTAGCGGATCGGACCGTCGGAGAGGTCGAGGATCTCGTCCTTGTGGTAGCTCGCCAGCGCCACCTCGGAGGTTCCGACGAGATAGAGGTCGTCGCCCTTGTCGAGGTGGTACACCTCGTCGGCGTGCTCGCCGAGGAAGCCGGTGCCCTCCATCGCCTCGGGCAGCACCAGGGTGGGCGTGATCATCGGGGTGAACCCGGCCTTCGTGGCCTGGTCGATCGCGGAGTTCAGGATCGCGAGCTCGAGCTGCGCGCCCACGCCGCGCAGGAAGTAGAAGCGGGCGCCTGAGACCTTCGCGCCGCGGGCCATGTCGATCGCCTGCAGGCCCTCGGCGATCTCGAGGTGATCCTTGATCTCGACGTCGAAGCTCGGGGGCTCGCCGACGGTCTCGCGGACGACGAAGTCCTCCTCGAGGCCCTCGGGGGCGCCCTCGGCGAGGTTCGGGATCTCGCGCAGGGCCGCGTCGCGGACGGCGAGCGCCTCGCCGGACTCGGCCTCGAGTCGCTTCACGTCGGCGGCGAGCTGCTTGACCTCGGCCAGCAGCGCCTGCTTCTCCTCGCCCTTGGCCTGCGAGACCTTCTTGCCGAAGGCCTTCTGCTCGGCGCGCGCTGACTCGAAGGCGGAGGTGGCCTCGCGCCAGCGGGAGTCGGCCTCGAGCACCGCATCGACGGTGGAGGCGTCGCGCCTCCGGGCCCGCTGGGCCGCTCGGACGACGTCGGGATTCTCTCGCAGGAGCCGCAGATCGATCATTGCTCCAGGGTACCTGCGTGCGCGGGCCTATCGCGGCGGGGCCGCGCCGCTACTGTGGGCACATGGATCTGACCCTGCTGCTGCTGAGCATCGCCTCGGTGGTCACCACGATCATCGCCGTCGTCCTGCTGGTCGTGGTGCTTCGACGCCTCGGCCGGCACCGCCGTGAGCTCTCCGCGCTGAAGTCCGAGAGCGCAGCCCGGGCCGAGGCGCACGAGAATCCGGACGACGGCGAGGACGCGGAGGCCGCCGACCGCCTCCGCCGCATCGCCGTGGTCCTGAACCCCTCGAAGTTCGAGGGCACCGACGACTTCCGCCGACGGATCTCCGAGGTCGTCGAGCGGGTCGAGGGCGCGGAGGTCGAGTTCTACGAGACCACGATCGACGACCCGGGGCGCGGGCAGACGCAGCGGGCGGTCGCCGACGGCGCGGACCTGGTCATGGCCGCAGGCGGCGACGGGACCGTGCGGATGGTCGCCTCCGTCCTCGCCGGCACCGACACCCGCATGGGCATCATCCCCTCCGGCACCGGCAACCTCCTGGCCCGCAACGTCGACATCCCCCTGGAGGACCCGGCCGCGGCGATGGTCGCGGCGCTGACCGGAACCGACCACCAGGTCGACGTCGGCTGGCTGCGCTATGGGGACTCCCCCGCGGCGGCGCAGTCCGCGCCGAAGCAGATCTTCCTGGTGATCGCGGGCTTCGGCGCCGACGCCGAGATGATCGGCTACACCGACCCGCGGATGAAGAAGCGCATCGGCTGGGTCGCCTACGTCTTCGGCGGGGTCCGCACGATCCTCGGCCGCTCGGTCGACGTCGTCGTCGAGCTGCCCGACCGCACCCGCCACGCCCACAAGGCCCGCACCGTGCTGCTGGGCAACGTCGGCAAGCTCCCCGGCGGCTTCGTGCTGATGCCGGATGCGACGATCGACAACGGCCGCCTCGAGGTGGTCGTCGCCGGCTGGCGGGGCGCGGCGGGCTTCAGCCAGGTCGCCACGCAGGTGATCAACCCGAAGCTGGTCCCGAAGGTGGGGCCGAAGCTCTCCACGATGGAGCGCTACCTGACCACCGGCATCCGGGTGACGACCGCGAAGGCGCAGCCTGTCCAGCTCGACGGGGACACCGACATCGAGGCGACGCACCTGATCGCGACCGTCGATCCCGGCGTGCTGCGGCTGCGCGTCCCGGAGAGCACGGAGCCTTCCCGCGCGTGACCAGCGGGTAAGGGTCCCGGAGGTCTTCGATTACCTCGGTGGCGCGACTAGGCTCGCCCCATGGGCAACGAGCCCCCCGCCCCCCATTCGACCCGTCCGGTGCACCCCTCCCGTCGCCGGCTGCTCGGCTCCGCCGCTCTCACCGGCGGATTCGCCGCCGTGCTCGCCGCCGCCGGGAGCAGCAGGGCCGAGACACCCGCAGCCCCCACCGATCCCGTCGACCGTCCCGTCCCCGGAGCCGACGCCGCGCACGGCACCACCTGGTCTCCCGAGGAGTTCGGCGCCGTCGGCGACGGCCGGACGGACGACACCGGCGCGCTGCAGGCCGCGGTCGACGCGGTGCGCGACGCGGGCTCGGGGACCGTCGAGCTCCGCGAGGGCGCGGTCTATCTCGTCTCCAGCGTCGACATCCAGCACGGTCTCACTCTGGAGGGCCACGGCGCGCGGATCCTCCGCCCTCCGCACCATCCCCAGGGCGTGCGCACCCTCACCACGCAGCACCGCCCCGCCCGGACCGCCGAGCAGCACGCGAGTGCGATCGTGCTGCGCGACCTCACCGTCGACGGCGCGATCCACGAGCAGGGCGCGTTCCGCGACTACGAGCAGGAGCAGTCCTCCCTGATCTTCCTCAACGGGCAGAGGGACGGCCCGTACCGCCAGGTGGTGCGGATCAGCGGGGTCACGGTGCAGAACTCGGTCTCCGACGGCATCCACCTGTGGACGGCGACGGACGCGACGATCACCGACCTGCGCGGCGTGGACTGCTTCCGCGGCGGCCTCACCATCACCGGCGGCGACAACCGCGTGCGCGTGGACGGCTACCGCGGCTCGGGCGAGTTCACCGGTGCGCACATCGACATCGAGCTCGACACTCTCTCCAACGGACGCTTCCACGGCGACTTCGAGATCCGCGACGCGATCGTCGAGGACGGCCCGCACACGCGCCCCACCGACATCGAGTGCGGGGACGGCGGGCGAGCGGTGCTCGAGAACTGCGCCTTCCGCTCCGGCTTCACGATGATGGGCCTGAACGGCACGATCCGGGTCACCGACTGCGAGCTGCACGGCAAGGACGGCGACGAGGGGCTCGTCCCGCGCGTGGTCCATCGCGGGGACGACGTCGTCTTCACCCGCTGCGACTTCCGCGCGCACGGCACCCGCGTCGGCACCCCGAGGTCGGAGATCCTCGCCGGCGTGCGGATCCAGCAGACCTACTCCTTCGACGCCGCGGCGCTGTTCAACCCGCGCAAGGTCGTCTTCGACCGGTGCACCTTCTCCCCCGCTCCGGCGGAGGGCACCAACGACGGCGGCGAGCCGGTGGTCGGGGTGTGGGTCGCGGGATCCCGCCCGTCCGACGGGCAGGTCGTGGTCCGGGGCTGCTCCTTCGGGCAGGGACTCGACCACGCGGTGGACCTCACCCTGGGCGGGCACCTCGTGCTCGAGGGCACCAACCGGATCGACTCGCGGATCGGGTTCCGCGTGGGCAGCCTCCCGCCCGGGGACTCCCGCCACCGGATCGAGGAGAACGGCTCCCTGACACCTGGCGAGCACACCGTCGAGATGTGGCAGCGCGGCGGCTGAGAGCGGTCCGCGGGATCCTGGGAACGGCACCGTCCCCGTCAGCGTCACTTTCTCAGGCGTCGGGGTCCTCGAGCTGCGTGCCCTGCTCCGGATCCCACACGAGCCGCGTGCGCGGACCCCACCAGGCCCCTGCTCCGTGCGCCAAGAATTCGAAGCCCGAGGGCGCGCCCCGCACGGCGGTGCCGTCCCGATGGAAGACGAAGAGGACCTCCTGCGTGGAGTAGCGCTCGCCGGTCTCGACGATCACCCCCGACTCTTCGTTGATCGTCGTCGCGGGCGTGCCGATCGTGTAGACCGCGAAGCGGTCCCAGTCGAATTCCTCCTCAGTGGCCGAGGCGACGTCACGCGGCTCATGGTCCTCGCCGACCGCGATGACGGCATCGGTGAGACCGCTGCTCGCGGCCACCTCGATCTCCCGTCGGCGCCCGGGCAGGAGCCCACAGCCGCCGAGGACCAGGCCGACCCCCGAGAAGACGGCGACGGCCGCGAGATCACGTCGCGAACTGCGGCGCTGCAGCACTGCCACCGTTCCGCTCACTCCCGCAGCTTGCCGCTGCGGGCGAGCTCCGGGTCGGTGCAGGAGGAGAGGTCGAAGCAGCAGGGGCGGCGCGAGCCGTTGCGGAGCTTGTCGATGGAGACGTCGACCCTCTTCGCGCGGGTGCTCTCGCTGCGGGTCGAGCCGACCCAGCGCACCCACTCCCAGCGCGCCATCGGGGTGAGCGACGGCCAGGTCTCGGCGAGGTCGTCGGCGTCCTCGAGCGCGGCGGCGAGGTCGGCGGGGACCTCCGGCTCGGGCCAGTCCTTCGTGGTGGTGAGTGTGAACTCGACGGTGCTGCCCTCGCTCGCGCCGAGAGCGCCGACGAGCTCCGCGTCGAGGTCGATCCAGTGCCCCTTGCGCCCGTCGGGCTCGACGACGGTGTCACGCTCCTGACCGCCGAGCACGGCATGCACGGCGACCTGCCCGCGGGAGGGCAGCTGCGCGCTCGCCTCCTCGGGCAGCGGCAGGATCAGCCGCTCGTCGATCGCGCGCACCTGGGCGGTGCCGGTGACGGTGACGGGTGCCTTCGGGGCCATCTCAGATCTCCGTGGTCGGATCGGCGGGGGTGATCATGCCGGTGAGGCGCTCGAGCCAGTCGTGCGCCTCGTCGTAGGCGCCGTCGGCGAAGTCCTCGCGCACCTCGGGCTGCTCGCCATCGACCCGCGGGTAGGAGCCGAGGTAGTGCACCACCGGGCAGAGCCGGTGCAGGGAGCGCAGCGCCGCGGAGACCCGACGGTCCTCGATGTGCCCCTCGAGGTCGAGGGAGAAGGAGTACCGGCCCAGGAAGTCGCCGACGGGCCGGGACTCGATCCGGGACATGTTCACGCCGTTGGAACCGAGGATCTCGAGCGCCTCGAGCAGGGCGCCGGAGCGGTTGTGCGGCAGCTGGATCACGACGGTGGTCTTGTCGGAGCCGGTGCGGGCGGGGATCCGCCCCTCGCGGGTGACGAGCACGAAGCGGGTGATCGCGCCGGCATGGTCCTCGATTCCCTCGGCGAGGACGGTGAGGCCGAAGTGCTCCGCGGCCAGCGGCGAGCAGACCGCGGCGCGGCCCCAGGCCTCGTCCTCGCTCATGCTCGCGAGGTCACGGGCCGCGGCAGCGGTCGAGGAGGCGGCGGCGATGTTCGCGCCGGGCACGTTGCTGCGCAGCCATCCCTGCACCTGCGCCTGGGCGTGCGGGTGGGAGGAGACGGTGGTCAGCTGCTCGAGCGCGGTCTGCTCGCGGGCGGCGAGCACGAAGGTGATCTGCACGGTCTGCTCGGCGACGATCGTGATGGAGTCGGTCGCGGCGAGCACATCTAGGGTTCCGGAGACGCCGCCCTCGACGGAGTTCTCGATCGGCGCCATGAGCGCGTCGATGTCCCCGGCGATCAGGTCGGTGGTGGCGGTGGCGACCGAGGCGAAGGGCACCAGCTCGGGCTCCGTGGCCCGGAACTCCTCGGGGATCTCCGTGAGCGCCTGGAGCAGTGCCTGGTGGGTGAAGGTCGTCTCGGGACCGAGAAATCCGTACCGCATGAGGGAAGGGTACTCGGGTGCCGATGCCCGGTGCGGGGCCCGGTCACGGTGGCCGAGCTGGGCGGAGACGGGCAGGGCATCCCCGTCTCAGAACGGCGGGCCCTGCTCCCAGTACGCGCGGTTCTCCTCATCGGGGTCGGGCGGTGGGTCGTGCAGGGGGTCCGCCGGTCCCCATTCCTGCAGGATCCGGTCGATCTCGCCGATCGCCTGCATCTGGTCGAGGTCCCGGTGCCAGCAGAACTCCTCCCACGACTCCATGAGCGCCTTCGCGTGGTGGGGCGCGGCGAGGTCACCACGGGGTGCGACGCGGGTGGTGATCAGGGCCGGGGAGCCGACCGTCCAGGTGGTGGCGCCGTCGGGCTCGCGCACGGGATCGATGCGCCCGGCGGTCTTCAGATCGTGGTGCCTCCAGTCGAGGCGGTGGAGGTTGTGGAGGCTGGTCGGTCCGCCGCGGGCGGGATCGGCGTGGTCGAACTCCTCGATGTGGTCGTTCTCGGCGTCGTCGGTGGTGGTGTGCGTGCAGCAGGGGGCGGCGCAGCGCGGGTGCAGGAGCCGCAGATGCTCCACCTGCTCGGCGGAGGGGCGGTAGCGCTCAGCGGGCAGCGGGAGGAATCCGCCGTCCGCGGGGTCGGCGAGGACGCGGTGCCAGACGGGCTCGGCGGCGGCGAGGTCGCGGGCCATCTGCGCGGGCAGCGGGTGGATCCCGTCGTACAGGGCCGGGGTATCGCTGAGACCCATCAGGGTGAGCACGGGGACGACGACGTTCACGCGGTGCCGCGGCGCGGGGATCTCGACCCCGCCGGTGTCGAGCTCGGTGCGCAGGAGGGTCGCATAGCGCAGCGCCGCCTGGCTCATGGTCTTTCCGTCGCGGGCCACGTCCCCGTCGAGGTCGAAGGGGATCGGCTCGCCCTGTTCGAGGGCGCGGCGCTGCCGGGCCTGGACGGTCTTCGCGGAGCGGTCGAGGCGCCGGGCGAGATCGAGGATCTCGGGGATCGGGCCGGTGATGCGCAGGCAGGCGGTGCCGTCGTCGTGCAAGGAGTTCTCGAGGGACACGTCGCGCAGCGACTCGGGCCGCGGGGCGCTCATCTCGCGCTCGAACCAGGAGCGCAGCTGGCGCAGCTCGTCACGGAAGCGGTCCGCAGGCACAGAGGCGAGATCCCAGGAGGCGACGATCTCGTCGACCTGGGCGCGCTGGACGACGGTGAGGTCGCGGACCGCCTTCAGCATGCGCGTGTGCCATTCGACGGGCATGTCCCCGGCGGTGAGACGCGCGAAGGTCGCGGGCATCTCGGTGACGGCGGTGTGCGCGTCCGCGATCCGATAGGAGGCGATCGCGGTGGTGGTGCGGGTCGCGATCGCGACGGCGAGGCTGCGCTCCTCGCGGTCGTCGTCGAGGTCGGGGTCCTCGTGGTCGATCCAGAAGGGGGCGAGGTCGGCGAGCCGGCGCGCGTGGCGCCTGGAGTCCTCCCGCTCCTCCTCGAGCAGGCGGGCGATCGTGCGGGCGTCGGAGCTCGCTGGCTCGACGTGCCCGCGGCGCAGCAGGGAGTCCTCGGTGAGGCGGGTGCGGGCACGGACGCGTGGACGGGGCGGGGCCGTCGCGGTGCGCGGCACACGGCCGTGCGAGGCGGGAGCGCGGGAGGCCGACGGTCGGGCCGACGAACTGCGCGAGGACCGCGTAGAGGCGGGAGACGGCACGGAGCGGTGGTCCGTCGTGGTCATCGGCCCCACCTCCTCGTGGACTCGTCATCGAAGCCGCTGATCCGGGTGTTCCTGCTGGTCAACACCCTACGGACCCACCCTGACATTCGAAGCGCCCGACCGCCACGGACCGACGGGAGATGTGGATCCGGAGGCGATGTGGAGGAACGGTCGAAACGCCGATCGAGGTCAGCTCCCCCGCAGGTCCAGCACCCAGCGCTCCGCCTGACGGCTGCCGCCCGCGGGGTGCGCGACGAGCGCGCCCGTCGGCCGGGCGTCGAGAGTGCGGGCGACGGTCTGCGAGGCGATGTTGTCCGGGGCGATCAGGAGCACGGCCTCCTGCAGAGTCGTGCCGCGCTCCGACGGCAGACCCCGCGCCCGCTCGACGAGAGCCGCCGCGAGCGGTGCCCCGAGGCCGCGCCCGCGTGCGCCCGGCAGCAGCCAGTAGGTCAGCGCCACCTGGCCCGGTCCGAGTCCTGGCGCGAGGCGGTTCAGCCCTCCCCCGCCGAGCAGCCGGCCGCTGCCCTCCTCGAGCGCGGCGAACTCGACCACCGGACCGTCCTCGCGCCAGCGCGCGCAGCGGGCGAGGAACTCCTCGAGGCGCTCTCGGTCCCAGGGGCGGCCGATGATCTCCCTGGCCAGCGCCTCGTCCTGGCCGGTGAGGATCTCCTCGGCATGCCCCGGGCCCAGGCGCTCGAGACGGATCCTCACACCAGGCCCGGCTCCGGACCGTCCTGCGCGTTCATCGGCTCCCGCCCGCGCTCTCCCCCGCGAGCACCGCCCGCACGGTCGCGAGGATCTCGACGTCGCGGGCGCCGCGGGTGCGGGCCTCGGCGACGGGGCCGGCGAACAGGGAGAGCAGCGCCGGATCGACGGGTCCGCCGTCCTCGCGCTCGGCGGTCTCGGCCTCCCGTCGGGCGTTCTCCACGGCGCCGGGAGCGATCGTCGTGCCCGCGCCGCGGCGGGTGACGATGATCTGAGTCTCCTCGAGCATCTTGTAGGCGCGGGCGACGGTGCCGGCGGCGAGGCCGAGGTCCGCGGCATGCGCCCGGATGGCGGGGAGCCGGTCGCCGGGCCTGAGCTCGCCGCCGCGCACCTGCTCGACGATCTCGCGGCGGACCTGCTCGTACGGGGGCTGGGGTGAGGGCATGAGGACACGATAGGCGGAGGACGTGGAGGCCTCGTGCACGTCACGGCCGGTGTCGAGGACCGCCCCGTAGCATCGGAGCGTGCCCGCCTCCCCCGCCCGCTCCGCCTCCCCGGCCCTCGCCCGCACCCTCCGGGTGCTGCTGCTCGCACTCCTCGCCGCGCTCGCGCTGCTGCCGGGCGCCTCCGCACGGGCCGATGGCGGCGCGGAGGCCGACGCACCCGTGCGCCTGGTGATCGCGACCGCAGGTCTGACCTGGGAGGACATCGACGCGGAGAGCACGCCGACGCTCCAGTGCCTCGCGGACCGCTCCGGCGGCGGCGCCATGAACACCACCTCCACCACCGTCGTCTCCACGAAGCGGCAGGGACTCGAGACGCTGCACACCGGCTACCGGGGCCTGGCCGAGGAGGCGCCGCGCACCAGCGGCATCCCCACCCCGCCGACGGACCAGTGGGAGCAGCTGCCGGGAGAGGTGACCGAGACCGACGACCCCGCCGCCGTCGCCGGCGCGCTCCAGGACGGGGACGTGGTCGAGCTGATCGCCCCGTCGGTCCCCGACCACGACGACCCCTCGCGCGAGCAGGCGCTCACGGAGCTCGACGGCGCCGTCGCCGCGGCGCTCGAGGAGCTCGGCGGCTGCGAGGCCACAGGCCTGCCGCGCACCCTGCTGGTCTCCGTCGCCGCGACCGACCCCGAGCATCCCGAGGAGGTCGAGCGCACCGGCGCGGTCGCCTCCCGCACCGTCGGCCTGCAGGTCGCGATGGACACCGCCCTGCCCGGCCAGGCCCTCACCTCCGGCGCCACCAAGCAGACCGGCGTCGTGATGATCACCGACGTGGTCGCGACCGTGCTCTCCTCCCACGACGCGAGCGCCGACGGGCTGATCCCCGGCCAGCCCTTCCGCGGCACCGACAGCGACGACGCGCAGCAGCTCGCCTGGGACCGCTCCGAGGCGGCCCGGCTGGTGGATGCCGCGACCGTCCCCGCGCTCGGGTCCTGGCTCGCCCTCGGCGTGATCGGCCTCGTGATCGTGCTGGTCCCGGCGCTCGCCCGACGCCGGTGCCTCGCCGCCGTCGGCCGCGCACTCGCGGCGGTCGCGCCGCTCGCGCTGCCGGTGGGGCTGTGCGCCTCGCTGGTGCCGTGGTGGCGGGCCGACAGTCCGACGCTCGCCCTGGCGGGCGTGGTGTGGGGCGGGTGCGCGTTGCTGTCCGTGCTCGTGCTCGCCGGGCCCTGGCGCCGCAGCCGCTTCGGCCCCGTCGGCGTCTCCGCGGCGCTGGTCGCGGGGATCATCCTGGCCGAGTCCGCGGTCGGGTCGCGACTGCAGCTCTCCTCCCCGCTCGGGGCGCAGCCGATCTCCGGCGGGCGCTTCTACGGGCTCTCCAACCACCTCTTCGGGATGGTGCTGGCCGCGGCGATGATGGCGCTGCTGTGCCTGTTCACGGCGGTGCGCACGCCCCGGGCGCGGGTGCTGTGGACCGTCGGCGTCGGGCTCGCGGTCGCCGCGGTGTGCGTCGCGCCGTCGATGGGTGCGGACTTCGGCTCGGGCCTCGCCACGGTCCCGGCCTTCGGCCTGCTCGCGCTGCTCGTCTCCGGGATCCGGCTGCGGGTGTGGCACGTGCTCGCCCTCGGCGTCGGCGGGGCGGCGGCGGTGCTGTCGGTGTCCTTCCTGGACTGGCTGCGGCCGCCCGAGGACCGCACCCACCTGGGGCGCTTCATCGACGAGCTGCTCAGCGGCGAGCTGCTCTCCGTGATCGTGCGCAAGCTCGCCCAGAACATCGCCATGGCCACCGGGTACTGGGCGCTCGCGCTGGTGCTGGTGCTCGCGGTGCTCGCCTCGATCGCGATCCTCATGCCGCGCCGACTGCGGTGGCGGCGGCTCGCCGCGCTCGATGCGGCCCAGCCCGTCGCGCACCGGGTGCGGATCGCGCTCGTGGTCGGGGCGTGGGTGGGCTACGCCGTCAACGACACCGGGCCGGTGCTGATCGCCGCGATGCTCGGGATCTGGCTCGCGCTGCTGCCGCCGACGCTGCCGGACCCGCTCCCGGCCGGCAGGACGACGGAGCAGCGCGTCTGATCAGCTGTTCTCGGCGTCGACCGCGGCGTGCACGACCAGGGAGGTGTACTCCTCGGGCGTGAGCGGCGCGGTGAGCGAGGCGGGGATCTGCGGCTCCCCCACCTGCAGGTGGGACGCGATGATGACCGCGTGCGCCGGCTCGAAGCGGCCCTCGACGGGCGCGGCGTCCAGCCGCTCGGCGAGCTGCTCGAGATCGGTGCCGGCGAGATAGACGATGTCGTCGGACGCGAAGTCGCCCTCGACCTTCAGGGCGCGCAGCAGCGCGTCGAGCTCGGCGGGGTCCACATCGCCCAGCGCCCGGGTCTCGTCGTCGGAGAACTCGCCGTCGACGGGGAGGTCGGCGAGGGTGAGCCGTCGCTGATCGGCCAGCTCGGCGTCCGGCTCGTCGAGGTCCGCGAGGCCGGCCCAGACCTTCGCCTCGTCGTGGTCGGCGCCGCCGACGGGGAGGGGTGCGGGGACTCCGGCCGACGGGGCGGCGGGCCGCTCGGGCTGCGGCTCCGCTGCTGCGTCCGCTTCCGTTCCGGGGCCGGTCCCCGTCGTCGGCGCCGTCTCCGGGATGACTGCCGACGGAGTCTCGGGCGCGGCGGCGTCCTGGCTCTCGGACGCCGTCGCCGGGAGGGCTTCGGGCGTCTCCGCCGCCGCGGCGTCCTCCTCCAGCTCCGGGCTCAGGTGGCGCGTGCGGGCGAGCGCGCGCAGCACGTCGCGGAGCTGCGCGGCGCGGTGCAGGCGGCCGCGCAGGTCGTTGCCGGTGGCGCGGTGGTGGAGATCGGCGGGGACCTCCTTGACCCAGAAGCCGGCGGTCAGCGCGTCGATCGTCAGCGAGGTCTCCACGCCCCAGCCGGGGGCGAGGGGCTGGCAGGCGTCCCAGGTCTCGCGGGTGATGCAGCGGGTGCCGGACAGCGGCTGCGTCGCCTCCCAGCCGGTCGCGCGGAGGATGCCGCGGCGGGCGGTGCGCACCACGACGCCCATCCCGCCGGCGCCCGACTGCGGCGGCAGCAGCGCGATCGCCATGTCGACGCCCTCGCCGAGGACCGCCTCGACCAGCGGCTGCGCGGCGGCGGCGCTCCCGCCCATGTCCGCATCGAGGAACAGCAGGGCGCGGGGCTCGGAGGCGCGGTCGTCGATCACGGGCAGCGGGCCGGTGTGGCCGGGCGAGCGGGGCTCGGCGTGCAGCTCCTCGGAGAAGCTCTCCCCGCCGTCGGCCCGCTCGGCGCCCTCCTGGATCGCGACCATCTGCGCGCCGGTCGCCATCGCCGCGGCCTTGCCGCGATTGGTCTTGTGCCGCACCACCAGGGCGTCGGCCCCCATCGCCACGGCGGAGGTGGCATCACTCGAGCCGTCGTCGACGACGACCACCAGGTCGACCCCCGGGATCCCCCGGGCCGACGCGATGGTCGCCTCGATCCGCTCCGCCTCGTTCTTGGCGGGGATCACGACGGCGACCCGCTCGGGGCGGTGCGCCGTCAGCGGCCCCGCGGCGCTCATCGCAGCGTCACCTGACGGGCGACGATGCCGCCCCGGGCGCGACGCTCCATCGCGGTGAGCGGCTCGGTGGAGGTCAGCGCCTCCTCGAAGCGGGCGCGGAACGCCTCGGCCTCCGCCTCGGCGGCCTCGACCCCGGCACCCTTGGGCAGGTCCCAGACGGGGATCGACAGACCCTCGGCCCGGAAGGAGCCGACGTACTTCGCACCCTCGCAGAGCGCGGACTCGCGCCGGGCGTGGAGGCGGGTGACGGCGTCGATGACGCGGTCCTCGTCGGCGTCCAGCACCCAGCGCACGTGCTCCTTGGGGCCGGCGTCGACCCAGTAGGCGTGGGGCAGGCCCTCGACCGGTCGGGTGGGCATGATCGAGTCGTTCGCCTGGGTGATCGCCTGCTCGATCTCGCCGGTGCGCTCGGCGCTCGGGTCGAGCCAGAACTCGAAGGTGTCCTGGACCCGGATCGCGAAGTCGCCGGAGAGGTCCAGCACGTCCTGCAGGCGCGGGGAGTCGTCCTCGAGGGTGACGGAGGTGATCGGGCTGCCGGGCTCGAGCGCGACCGCCTGGCGGATCGCCTGGCCGAGGCCGCGGGAGAGGTCGCCGCCGGGGAACGGGGCCTGCACGCCGACGGTGACGGTGCCGTCGGTGCGGCGCACGGCGGGCCAGGCCATCGGCAGGATCGTGGCGAGCTCGACGTCGACCGCGCCGTACTCCTCGGTGGTCCTCGCCGACATGGTCGCCGCGGGGATCAGCTGGCGCATCGCGACCAGGTCCTGCTCGTTCGGGAGGCCCTCGAAGGGGCGACGGACCAGCTCGTTGCGCGAAGGGGAACTCATGGCGGGGAGTCTACCGATCGGGAACGTGCTCCATGACGATCTCGGCCGCGTCCTCGGGGTTCGGGCCGACGACGACGAATCCGCAGCGGGAGTAGAGGCGGCGCGCGGGGAGGTTGGTCTCGACCACCTCCAGGCGCAGCGTGCGTCCCGGGTGGTGCGCGGCGAGCCAGTCGAGACCGGCCGTGATCAGGCGCGCGCCGACGCCCCTCCCCCGTGCTTCGGGCGCGACCCACATCGAGTACAGGTGCGCGGGGCCGTCCTCGACCACCACGCGCGCCATCCCGACGGGGGCGCCGTCCACCTCGGCGATCAGGACGGGGCCGGGGCGCGTGAAGTAGCCGCGCCAATAGGCCTCCCCGTCCTGCGTGTCCCGCTCGAGGGCGGTGGCGAGGGTGCTGGCGAAGGCGTCCGGGTCCTCGCGCAGCGCTCTCAGGCGCAGCGCGCGCCAGATCCGCCAGTCCGAGGCGGAGATCTCCCGCACCGTGCTCACGGATGCGTCCCCGCGTCCATCAGCTCCCGCGCGCACTCCTCGAGCTCGCGCGGCTCGACGCCGTCGAGCATGTGGAGGGCGAAGTCGGCGCTGAGCCGCTCGAAGAAGAGCGTGCCGCGCACGGAGTTGCCGTGCAGGTCCAACTGCGGGGCATAGCTCGCGACCCCGAAGCGCGAGGGCAGGCCCGCGATGATCCCGCCGCCCACCCCGGACTTCGCGGGCAGGCCCACGTCGCTGACCCAGTCGCCGGCGTTGTCGTACATGCCGCAGGTGAGCATCACCGAGAGCACCTGGCGCGCGGCGACGCGGGAGAACACCTCCTGGCCGGTGAGCGGGTTCGTGCCGCCGGAGGCGAGGGTCGCGGCCATGACGGCGAGGTCGGTCACGGTGGTGAGCACCGAGCAGCCCTCGATGTAGCCGTCGACCACCTCGATCGCGTCCTCCGTCATCGAGCCGGCGGCGCGCAGCATGTAGGCCAGCGCGTAGTTGCGGTCGGCGCTCTTGAGCTCCTCGCGCCAGGTCACCTCGTGCGGGGCGAGCGGGCGGCCCGCCGCGGCGTCGAGCACCGCGCGCAGCCGCTGCGTGCGCTCCTCCCGGGTGGTGCCGAGCATGGCGTGGGTGCGGATCGCACCGATGTTGACCAGCGGGTTCTTCGGCTTCTTGGTGTACGGGTCGAGGCTGAGGGCGTTGAACTCCTCCCCCGTCGGCTCCTCGTCGACGAGGGATTCGACATACTCCGCGCCGTGCAGGTCGATCGCCGCGCCGTAGGCGAACGCCTTCGAGATGGACTGCATCGGGAAGGCGTGCCCGGTGCCCGAGGCGGTGATCTCGCCGTCGATCGTGCAGACGGCGACGCCCAGGTGATCCTCCCGGGCCCCGGAGAGGAAGGACAGCTCGGGGATGTCGCCATCCTCCTCCGCGCTGCCGGAGATGCCGCGGTCGGGGAGCACCAGGTCACCGGGGTCGTGCGCATCGGCGACATCGGAGGTCTGCGCGGAGGCGAGGGCCGCGGTGAGCCGGTCGAGGTACGTGGTCAGTGCGCTGGTCACGCCTCGACGGTACCGCCCCCACCGCCCTGAAAGTTCTTGCAGGTTCTGCGGGTTCCCTTGAGCGTGCGACCTGGCCCGCCTACGGTGGTCGACGCGTCGGCCGCACAGGAGCGGCAGATGTACTGCAAGTTCTTGCAGGTCGGGTGCTCCGCACCGCCTGCCTCTCCCGTCGGCCCCGGTCGACGCTGTTGCCCGGACAGAGGAGTCCCCGCATGTCGATCCAGCCCTCCGCCCGCCCGATGAGAACCCGTCTGCTCGCGATCGCCGGAGCACTGGCGATGGGCACGGCGACGATGCTGGGCACCGCCCCGCTCGTGCACGCCGTCGGCCCCGGGCAGCCGGTGCTCACGGGCTCCCTGCAGGACGAGCTGGGCTGCGGCGAGGACTGGGACCCGGCCTGCGAGGCCACCGCCCTTTCCCCCACCGACACGGCCGGGCAGTGGGAGTCGACCTTCGAGGTGCCCGCTGGGCAGTTCGAGGTCAAGGCCGCGATCGGCGGCGGCTGGGACGAGGCCTACGGCCTGGACGGCGGGGAGGACAACATCCCGCTGGCCGTCGCCGCGCCCGCCGAGATCACCTTCCGCTTCGATGCGGAAACCTCGCGGCTGTCCGTCGAGTTGGCCGAGCAGGGCGGGGAGTACACCGAGGCGGACGACGAGCTGGCCGCGGCCCCGTACCGCCATCCCGGCGGCGGGCAGACCTTCTACTTCGTGCTCACCGACCGCTTCGAGAACGGCGATCCGAGCAATGACACCGGCGGCCTCGAGGGAGACCGCCTCGACCACGGCTTCGACCCCACCGACAAGGGCTTCTACCAGGGCGGGGACATCGCCGGGCTCCACTCGCAGCTCGACTACATCGAGGGCCTGGGGATGAGCGCCATCTGGCTGACCCCGTCCTTCACGAACAACCCCGTGCAGGGCGAGGGCGCCGACGCGAGCGCCGGCTACCACGGCTACTGGATCACCGACTTCACCACCATCGACCCGCATCTGGGTACCAACGAGGAGCTCAAGGCGCTGATCGAGGACGCGCACTCGCGCGGGATCAAGGTGTACTTCGACATCATCACCAACCACACCGCGGACCTCATCGACTACGAGGAGGGCGAGTACGGCTACGTCGACCAGGCCACCGCCCCCTACCTCGACCAGGACGGGAACCCGGTGGACGTCACGGCGCTCGCCCAGTCCCCGGACTTCCCCGCCTTCGATGCGGAGACCTCGTTCCCCTACACCCCGGTCCGCTCGGAGCAGAACCGAGTGATGGTCCCCGAGGCGCTCAACGACGTGACGATGTACCACAACCGCGGCAACTCGACGTGGGAAGGCGAGTCCGTCACCTTCGGCGACTTCGACGGCCTCGACGACCTGATGACCGAAGACCCGCGCGTGGCCGAGACGATGACGGACATCTACACCACCTGGATGGACTTCGGGATCGACGGATTCCGCATCGACACCGTCAAGCACGTCGACTTCGCCTTCTGGCAGACCTTCACCTCCGCCCTGGTCGACCACCAGGCCGCGACCCCGGCCGGGGACCAGTTCTTCACCTTCGGCGAGGTGTACGACGCCGACGCGACGCTGCTGTCCCCCTACGTGCGGGACACCGAGATGGACTCGGTGCTCGACTTCGCCTACCAGGCCTCCGCGACCAACTGGGCCAAGGGCTACACCGCGCAGGGCATGGCCGGGCTGTTCGCCGCCGACGACCACTACACGACCGCCGACTCCTCCGCCGCGGACCTGCCCACCTTCGTGGGCAATCACGACATGGGCCGCATCGGGAACCTGCTCAGCAGCTCCGACCGGCTCGACGAGCGCGCCGCTTTCGCGCACGAGACCATGCTGCTGACCCGCGGCCAGCCCGTCATCTACTACGGCGACGAGCAGGGCTTCGTGGGCGACGGCAACGACAAGGACGCCCGTCAGTCGATGTTCGCCAGCCAGGTGCCGTCCTACCTCGACGACACCCTGATCGACGGCACCCCGTACGGGAGCGGCGAGCACTTCTCGACCGAGGCGCAGCTGTACCCGCTGATCAGCGAGCTCGCGGCACTGCGCGGCGAGACGCCTGCGCTGTCCACCGGTGCGCAGATCGAGCTGTACGCCGAGGACGGCGCCGGCGTCTACGCGTTCTCCCGCGTGGACCGCGAGGAGAAGCTCGAGCACCTGGTGGCGCTGAACAACGCATCCGAGGAGCGCACCGTCACCCTCACCGCCCTCACCCCGGGGGCGACCTACTCGCCGCTGTACGGCGACCACGCCGCGGTGACCGCCGCGGCCGACGGGACCCTCGAGGTCACCGTCCCCTCGCTCGGCGCCGTGGCACTTGTGGCCGATCAACCCGTCGCCGCCGCAGGAGACGCACAGGAGATCACCCTGGATCTGGCCGACGGAGGGAAGGTCGAGGGCCGTGCCCCGATCTCCGCGACCGTGGCCGCGGACCGCTGGGCCGAGACCTCGTTCAGCTGGCGACTGGCCGGCGAAGTGGCGTGGACCCCGCTCGGCACCGCCGAGGACGACACCCCGCGCATCTTCCACGACGTGGCGGACCTGCCCGTCGGCACCCTGATCGAGTACCGCGCCGTCTCCACCGACGCGAGCGGCGAGCGCGTGGCGGACTCCGCGACCGCGGTGGTGGGCGCGGACCTCTCCGCGACCGGTTCCCAGGACGGGGACACCGGCGAGGTCGATGAGCAGTCCGTGACCCTGCCCGGATCGCACAACGCGGCGATGGGCTGCGCGGGCGACTGGCAGCCCGACTGCACCTCCGCCCAGCTGGACCTGGACGCCGACTCCGGCAAGTACACCGGCACCTTCGACGTGCCCGCCGGCGGCTACGCCTTCAAGGTCGCCATCGGCGGCAGCTGGGACGAGAACTACGGCGCAGGCGGTGTGCCCGGCGGCGGCGACATCACCTACACCCACGACGGCGGGCCGCTCACCTTCTGGTACGACCCGGTCACGCACGTCGTGCAGAACAGCGCCCAGGGCCCCTTCCTCACCCTCCCCGGCTCGATGAACGCCGCGCTCGGCTGCCCCGAGGACTGGATGCCCGGGTGCATGCGCACCTGGATGCAGGACGCCGACGGCGACGGGATCTACACCTTCTCCACCGAGGACCTGCCCCGCGGGTCCTACGAGGTGAAGGTCGCCCATGGGGGATCGTGGGCGGAGAACTACGGCGTGGACGGCGTGCTCGACGGCGCCAACCACACCTTCTCCACCCAGGACGGAGAGATCGTGACCTTCGAGTACGACCCGGCCACCCATCAGCTGACCATCGAGGCCTCCGATCCGCTGACCGCAAGCTCCGGCAAGCAGCTGGCCCACTTCGTCGACACGGACACGATCGCCTGGCCCGCGGACCTCGTGACCGATGCGGAGGCGACGCGCTGGGAGCTGTTCACCGCGCCCGGCGGCGGGATCTCCGCCGACGGCGACGAGGTCACCGGCGGGCAGAGCCTCGGCGAGCTGACCCTGCGGGACGGCGGCCTCGCCGAGGACGAGCTCGTCGGCCGCGCGCACCTGGCCGGCCACCTCGCCCTCGACCTGCCCGAGCTCGAGCGCGGAGTGCTCGAGAAGGCGCTGCGCGGCCAGCTGGTCGTCGCCCAGCACGGACCGGACGGCCTCGAGGTGCTCACCGGGCTGCAGATCCCCGGCGTGCTCGACGCGCTCTACGCCGAGGCCGCCGCGGAGCAGCAGCTCGGCGCGAGCTGGGAGGACGGCGCGCCGAGCCTCGCGCTGTGGGCGCCGACCGCCCGCGCCGTCACCCTGCAGCTGCACGGCCCGGCGGACGAGGCGACCGCCCCGTCGGACCCCGTGCGGACGTACCCGATGCGGCGCGGCGCGGACGGGGCGTGGACGTTCGAGGGCAGGAAGCACTGGACCGGCCAGGCCTATACCTTCGCGGTCGAGGTGTACGTGCCCGCCCTCGACCAGGTCGTCACCAACGTCGTCACCGACCCGTACTCCGTGGGCCTGACCGTGAACTCGACACACTCGGTGCTCGTGGACCTGGACGACCCGCGCTGGGCGCCCGAGGTGTGGACCGACACGCCCGCCCCCGAGGTCGCGCAGTTCGCCGACCAGACCATCTACGAGATGCACCTGCGGGACTTCTCCGCCGGCGACGAGGCGCTGCCCGAGGGGATCCGCGGCTCCTACGCCGCCGTCGGCCACCCGGACTCCGCGGGCTCCGCGCGCCTGGCCGAGCTCGCCGAGGCGGGCATGACCACCGTGCACCTGCTGCCCACCTTCGACATCGCCACCATCGAGGAGGACCGCGCCGCACAGCTGCGCCCGGACATCCCCGCCGACGCCGGCCCCGCCTCCCCCGCGCAGCAGGAGGCCGTCGCGGGCGTCGCGGGCGAGGACGCCTACAACTGGGGCTACGACCCGCTGCACTACATGGCGCCCGAAGGCTCGTACGCAACCGAGGGCCACCAGGTCGGCGGCGAGCGCACCCGCGAGTTCCGCGCCATGGTGGGCGAGCTGCACGGCATGGGCCTGCAGGTCGTGCTCGACCAGGTCTACAACCACACCGCCGCGCACGGACAGTCCGAGCGCTCGGTGCTCGACCGCATCGTCCCCGGCTACTACCAGCGCCTGGACCTCGCCGGCGGCGTCGAGAACTCCACCTGCTGCTCGAACATCGCCACCGAGCACGCGATGGCGCAGAAGCTGATGGTCGACTCGACCGTGACCTGGGCGCGGGACTACGGCGTCGACGGCTTCCGCTTCGACCTCATGGGCCATCACAGCCGCGAGAACATGCTCGCCGTGCGCGAGGCGCTGGACGAGCTGACCCTCGAGTCCGACGGCGTGGACGGCAAGGGCATCTACCTCTACGGCGAGGGCTGGGACTTCGGCGAGGTCGCCGGCAACGCCCGCTTCACCCAGGCCACGCAGGGGCAGCTCGGCGGCACCTCGATCGGCACCTTCAACGACCGGCTGCGCGACGCCGTCCACGGCGGCAGCCCCTTCGACACCGACAAGCGCACCTCCCAGGGCTTCGGCAACGGGCTCGCCACCATGCCCAACGGCCACGCCGAGGTGGGCGAGGCCGAGCAGCTGACCGACCTGCGCCACCGCACCGACCTGATCCGACTCGGGATGGCGGGCAACCTCGCCGACTACGAGCTGCTCGGCTCCACCGGCGAGGTGGTGCGCGGCGACCAGCTGGACTACAACGGCGCGCCGGCCGGGTACGCGACACGGCCCGAGGAGACCGTGAACTACGTCGACGCGCACGACAACGAGGCGCTGTACGACATGAACGTGTGGAAGCTGCCGCAGGACGCCCCCATGGACGTGCGCGTGCGGATGAACACGCTCTCGCTCGCGACCGTGGCGCTGGGACAGTCGCCCTCCTTCTGGGCCGGCGGCACCGACCTGATGCGCTCGAAGTCCCTGGACCGCGACAGCTACGACTCCGGCGACCACTTCAACGCCATCGACTGGACCGAGCAGGACAGCGGGTACGCGAACGGCCTGCCGCCCGAGGGCAAGAACGGCGAGGCCTGGGACCTGATGGTGCCGATGCTGGAGGACCCGGCCAAGAACCCCGCCCCCGAGGACATCGCGAGCAGCAGCGAGGCCACCCTGGACCTGCTGCGCCTGCGCTCCTCCACGCCGCTGTTCACCCTCGGCGATGCGGAGCTGATCCGCCAGAAGGTCACCTTCCCGAACGCTGGCCCCGAGGCGACCCCGGGCCTGCTCGTGATGCGGATCGACGACACCCTCGGCCCCGACGTCGACCCCGCCCTCGACGGCGTGGTCACCGTCTTCAACGCCTCCGACGAGCCGCTCACCGAGCAGATCGAGCACATGGCCGGGCTCGGCTACACGCTCCACGAGGTGCAGGCGGACGGCGCCGACGAGGTCGTCAAGGGCGCGAGCTGGGATGCGGAGACCGGGACCGTCAGCGTGCCTGCGCACACCGTCGCCGTGTTCGTCGCCGAGCAGGGCGCAGGCGAGGACGGCGGCAAGCGCACCGGTCCGCCGGAGCACGCCGGGCAGACGGGGAAGCCCGGGCATGCCGGGGAGCAGGGCCCGCCCGCGCACTCGAACGGGAAGGCGAAGGGGCGCGCTGCGGGCGAGGGGTGAGCGGGAGCGCTCAGCCGTCGCACTCCGAGGGCTCGACGGGGACGCCGGACAGGCGGATCACCGTCTGGCCGGGGACGGAGTACAGCTGGAGGCGCGCTCCGTCGGGTCGGGTCGTGTCGAAGCCGTAGGCGGGGGCGCTGTGGCGGCGGCCCGCGCCGCCGACGGCGTCGAAGCCGTGGGGGGCGAGGACCTCGTCGACGGCCTCGGCGCGCTCGCTCCAGGACGGATCGTCCTCCGGGATGCCGACCGGGGCGACGCTGTCCCCCGGCGACCAGCGGCACACGCCGTCCTCCTCGAGGAACGCCTCCGCTCCCGCCTGTGACCAGGTGACGCCTGGGTCGGACAGCATCGCCTGCTGGAGGGGGCGGAGGCTCTCCTCGTACTGCGAACGGGCGTCCTCGAGCGGGACGGGCTCGGGGGCTCCCGAGCTGCAGGCGGTCATCAGCAGCGCACCTCCTAGTGCGAGAAGGACAGGGCGCGCACTGCGTGCCCAGCCCCGCGATCGTGAGTCGTCCACAGTCTCCCCATCCAGACCCGGAGCCGCACACCCCGCATCTAGGATGACGTGGGTCACAGCATTCCTTCGGAGAGGGTACGCGATGCTCGGAGCCGACACCGATGCACTTCGAGCACAGAGAGACCGGCTCGCCCGGGCCTCGGAAGTCATCTCCGGCCTCGCCGACTCGATCCCGGGCCAGACTCTGCTCGTGGAATGGAGGGGTCCCGATCGCGACACCTTCGACAGGAGAGTTCGCGAGACGAGCGAGCGGCTGCGGGGCATCGCGGGCGACCTCGACGCAGCATCCACGGACCTCGACGGGCACGCCGAGGACCAGGACCGAGCCAGCGACCCCGATCCAGCGTTCACGCACACCTCCATGGACGCGGTACGAGATGCCTTGCGCACAGCGCAGGACTCCGGGCTTCTCGACGAGGCGCTTCGAGAGCTGTTCGGAGCATCAGGAGATTCCACTCCCGGTTCACTCGGAGGGTACGAGGACCCTGCACGCGTGCGCTCACGGCAGATCGCGGTCGACGAAGCATCGCTGGAGGACTTCGACCCGAGGACCGTCGTCCAGGGCGACAGCTTCGGTGACTGCTGGTTCCTCGCGACACTGGCAGCAGTTGCAGATCAGAATCCCGAGCTGATCTCGGAGAACATCCGGCTCGTCGAGGGCGCGACGCCCTCCGAGGACTACTGGGTGGTCACCTTGTACGACAACGGCCGGCCGGTCGAGCACATCGTCACCCAGGACGAACTCGTTCGGGATGGCGTGCGCGAACGCGTGGACCATCCCGACGGAACGTACAGCGAGCAGATCTCGTGGATGAGCATCTACGAAAGAGCTGCCGTCGAGCATGTCGGGGGCGACTACGGCGATCTGGAGGCGAATTTCGCCGGGAACGGATTCGACATGATCACCGGCGACGACGGAGACCTGCACCTCTCGGGAGGCTTCGACGACATCAGACGGGATCTCGATGACGGGCATTCCATCGTGACCAGCACCCCGCCGGGATGGCTGCTGGGCGGGGCCCCCGACGACGATGTGGTCGACGGGCACGTATACGTCGTCGAAGGGTTCTCGACGAATGAGCAGGGCGAGGAAGTGATCGTCCTGGTGAATCCGTGGGGCAAGCCCGATGGCTCGCGTCCGCCGGTCATCGAGCTCACTCAGGAGGAATACCTCGCGAACTTCGTCTCCCGCAACAATCTCCAGCACGACTGAGCACGCCCGCGCGTCGCGACCGTGGCACAGAGCTGCAGGGACGCGCGAACTCGTCGAGATGCTCATCGAGGCTCTTCAGATGGGCCGCACCCACCGCACTCTCGTCATGCATCTGCCGACAAGGTCGAGTTCACTCGGCCGCGAGCGAGGAGCGCAGCGGTGCACGCAGCGCACGGGCCGACGGGATCGCCAGCGCCAGGGCGAGCACGACGAACGTCCCTGCTCCGGAGACGGCCATCTCCGCCCACGGGAGCACGAGACGCACCGGCAGCGCTGCCGCGGCGGCGGCACGGACGACGAGCCCGGTCGAGAGGCCCGTGGCGAGCAGCGTGAGGAGGAGGACCGCACCGGTGAGCAGCCACGCCTCCAGGGCCGCCGACCCCAGCACCTGGCGCGGGGTCATCCCCGCGATCCGCAGCTGGGCGACCTCCCGGCGACGGTCCCCGGCGTCCAGCGCGACGACGCAGGCACCGCCGACAGCGCTGAGCAGCCCGATGATCCCGCAGATGATGTAGGTGTCGACGAGGTTGTACTCCTCCGTCGAGCCGGCCGCGCGAGCGATCGCCTCGCTCGTGCGCGCCATCCCGATGATCGCCCCGAGCAGCCCTGTTCCGCAGGCGAGGGCCACGACGGCGCCGCCGCTCGAGCGCGCCCGCGCCGAGGCGCCGTCCCGCGCTAGACGCCGGAGCGCACCAGGGACCGGGACCATCGCGCCGAGCACGGAGACCGCAGCGGGCACGATCACCGACGCTCCGATCCCCGCGGCCACGAGCACCAGGACGAGGAGGCCGAGACCCGCGGTGAGCGCCTCTCCCTCCCTCATGTCCGGAGGATCACGGAGGAGGATCACGGCGACACCGAGGACGGCGCCGACGCCGAGGACCACCCCCACGAGGTCCCGCCTCCGGCGCTCCCCCGCCGGCGCCGGATCGCGCCGCACGGCGCGCACCGCCGGGACGCGGGCGCCCCGGAGCGCCGCGGGCAGTCCGGAGAGCAGTGCTGCCGTCGGCGGGACCAGGGTCGCTGCGAGCAGGGCCGTGGGAGCCGGCCGCACGCGCAGGCCGCGCAGCTCAGGAAGGATCGCCGCATTCAGGAGCTCGGCGAGAGATCCTCCGAGGAGTGCGGTCGCCGCCGTGCCGAGCAGCGCGCCGAGGAGAACTGCCAGCAGCAGCCTGCCCATCACGATCGCGCTCAGCAGCGGGGCGGCGGCACCTGCCAGGCGCCAGCGCGCCAGGTCGCGGGTCGTGCCCCTGATCGCCGAGGTGAACACCACGGCCAGCACGATCACGGCGACCGGCACCGTCATCACCGCGATCCCGGTCCCCACGCTCGAAACGTAGCTCGGGGTCAGTCCTTCCCGTCGCAGCACCTCGCGGATCGCTGGATTCGTGGCACCGGTGCCGAGCGCCTGGACGGCGCAGACACCGATCATCACCGACACGAGCGCGGAGACGAGCGCCGGCGCCCACCATGCCGCGCGTTCCGCCAGGAGCGCGCGCATCGCCGTGCCGGTCATCGGCCCTCCTCCGCCATGTGCACCGCGAGGTCCAGGGCCGTGGAGCGTCCGTGCTCGGACTGCACGCGTCCGTCGCGCAGGGCCACGATCCGATCGGCGCGGGCTGCGGCCTCCGGGTCATGGGTCACGAGCACCACTGCGGCGCCGGCGTCCGCCCGGGCCCTCAGCTCCTCGAGCACCACCGCGGAGGATGCGCGGTCGAGCGCCCCCGTCGGCTCGTCGGCGAACACGACGGACGGGCGACCGGCCAGGACTCTCGCGAGCGCGACGCGCTGCTGCTGGCCACCGGAGAGCCGAGCCGCAGGGGTCGAGGCGTGTTCCGAGAGCCCGAGTGCACCGAGCGCCTCGTCGGCGGCTGCGAGCGCATCTCGACGACGATCGAGCAGCCCCGGCAGCGCGGCGTTCCGCCGCGCATCGAGGTACGGCACGAGCTGGTAGTCCTGGAACACGAAGCCGATCTCCCGCCGATACAGCCGCGACATCCGTCCGGCACGACACCGCGCGGGGTCCACGCCGAGGAGCTCCACCGCACCCCGTGCTGCGCTCTCGAGACCGGCGAGGCAGCACAGCAGCGTCGACTTCCCCGAGCCGCTGGGGCCGATGATCGCCGTGAAGCTGCCCGGACGGATCTCCAGGTGCACGTCCGCGAGCACGGTGCGGGCGGTCGGCCCCGAGCCGTAGGTCTTGCCGAGCGCGCGAGCGGTGACGACGGGTTCGGACGTCCCGAGGCGGGGCGGGAAGGAGGGGTCAGGGGTCATGTCCCCACTCCATCGCCCCACCGCGAGCTTCGGCAGGGGCCCTCGCCCCACACCGGGGTGGGCAGATGCCCACCCCGTCGACCCCGCCCCCGCCGTAGTGTCGAGCACGTGCCCCGTCCCGATCCCTCCCCGCTGACGCGTCCGCTGCGTCTGCTGCGCACCCGTGCGCCGTGGACGGCGCTGCTCTATCTCGTGCTCGAGGCGATCGCGGGCGCGATCTCCATCGCCGTGTGGCTGACGATCCTGCTCATCCCGGTATGGCTGCTGACCTGGCCGCGCCTCGAACGCCGCCTCCTCCCCCTTGCCGGGCGGGACGCCCCCGAGCCGCCAGGCCGCTGGGAGCTGCGCTGGCAGGACGTCGTGCTCGTGCTGCTCACGGCGGTGATGGCGGCGGCCGGGTTCTTCGCGGGCATCCTCCTCGTCGTCGTGCTCGGGATGCTCTTCGCGACGCCCTTCGTGGTCCTCTCCGGACGGGAGGTGACCGGATGGAACGCCGATCAGGTGCTCCCGTCGCTCCCCGCCGCCGTCCTCGCGCCGCTGCTCGGACTGGTCCTTCTCGCGCTCGTGCTCTGGGGAGCCGCGGCGCTCGCCCACGGATGGTCCGGGATCAGCCATGCACTTCTGCGGGACGACGAACGACGGCTCGCGCGGCAGGTCGATGCGCTCGGCGACCAGGCTGTCCTGCGCGACGACGTGATCGCCCTGGAGCGCCGGGCGCTGGAGCGGGATCTGCACGACGGCGCGCAGATGCATCTCGGCGCCGCGGGGATGCGTCTGGCGATGCTGCAGCTGGACGCGGAGCAGCTGCCCTCCGGGGACGCGCGAGAGAGGATCCTCTCCGGCCTCGACGCCGTGCGGGAGCAGATCGACCACGGCGTGACCTCGGTCCGCGAGGCCACGGCCGGCCTCGTGCCCACGACGCTCCGCGACGGAGGACTCGAGGCCGCGCTGGGAGAACTCGCCGACGCCCTCCCGCTGTACGTCGAGGTCGACTGCCGGATGCCGCGCCTCGCCCCCGAGGTGGAGCACGGGATCCTCCTCATCGCGCGCGAGGCGCTCACGAACGTCGTGCGCCACTCGGAAGCGGAGCAGGTGCGGATCGAGTGCACGATCCCCGACGACGCCGACGGGCTCCTGCTCGAGATCGTCGACGACGGCCGCGGCGGTGCCGCCCCCACCGGAACAGGGCTCGTGAGCATGCATGCGCGCGCCCGACGGCTCGGGGGCTCCCTCACGCTCGAGAGCCCCGCGGGCGCGGGGACGACGGTACGGGTCCGGGTGCCGGTGGACTCGCGGAGGGCTGCCTGATGAGGATCCTCCTCGCCGAGGACGCCGCCCTGCTGCGCGACGGGCTCGTCGCGCTTCTCGAACGCGCCGGGCACGAGGTCGTCACCGCGGTCCCGACGGCGACCGAGCTGCTCGCGGAGGCGAGGACGCTCCTGCCCGCCGATGCCGTCGACCTCGTGCTGACCGACGTGCGCATGCCGCCCGGGAACGCGGACGACGGGCTCCGCGCCGCGCTCAGGATCCGTCAGGACCACCCGTCCGTCCCGCTCGTCGTGCTCTCCCAGTACGTCGAGCAGCGCTACGCGAGCACTCTGCTCGGGCTGACGGGCGGCGAGGCCCGCCCGGCAGGCGGGGCAGGGCTCGGCTATCTCCTCAAGGACCGGGTCTCCCGCGTCCACGACTTCCTCGACGCCCTCGAGGTGGTGCGCGGCGGGGGGATCGTGGTGGATCCGCAGGTGGTCAGCGCTCTCATGCGTCAGGAGTCGACGGCACTGGACCGGCTCAGCGGGCGGGAGCGAGAGGTGCTCGAGCTCGTCTCCCGTGGGGAGACCAACGATCAGATCTCCGCCCGGCTGCATCTGTCACGGGGCGCCGTCGTGAAGCACATCAGCGCGGTCTTCGACAAGCTGGGACTGATGGAGAGCGAGGGGAACAGACGCGTTCTCGCGGTGATCGAGTTCCTGCGAGGGCAGCGACCTCCGGGATGAGGGCCTTGAGGCCGATCTCGCGTCGTCGGGATTCGTTGCCACCCCTCCCCCGCCGGGGTACCGTCGTCGCACCTGTGGCACGAACGACGACGAGGTGGATCGTGAGCGAGGCAGGATGACCGTCACCGACTGGTCGCCGACGGATTCCGTCTACCAGGCGCAGCTGCGGCGAGCGCACGAGGAGCTGCGCGCGCAGAGCGTCCCCGACGAGACGCCGTGGCCGGTGCGCGCCCCGGTGCTGGACTCCTGGCGGCGCTCTCTGGCCGCACTGCCCGACGGGGCGGGCACCGCACGCGCCGTGCTCGAGGGGGACGAGCTCGCCCGGGCGCGCCGCGCGCACCCCTTCTCCGCCATGCTGCCGCTGCTGCGCTCACGCCTGATCGAGCCGGCCGTCGACGCGGGGCTCGTGGTCGCGCTCGGCGACGCCGAGGGCCGGTTGCTCTGGGTCGAGGGGCGCTCCTCCGTGACCTCCCGGGCCGATGCGATGGGGTTCGCCGCCGGCGCCGACTGGTCCGAGGGCGCGATGGGCACCTCCGCCCCGGCGCTCGCGCTCACCACCGGGTCCGGCATCCAGGTGGTGGGGGCCGAGCACTTCCAGGAGGCGGTGCACCCCTGGAGCTGCAGCGCGGTGCCCGTGCTCGATCCCCGCACCGGCCGCACCGTCGGGGTCCTCGACGTGACCGGCAGCGCGGATGCCGTCGCCCCGCTCGTGCTGCCGCTGCTCGCGGCGACCTCCCGCGCCGTCCAGGAGGAGCTGCGCCGGCAGGGGCCCACCGCCTCGCCCCCGGCGAGCGCGGCCGTCGACCTGCTGCTCACCGGACGACGCACCCCGCTGCTGCGCTGCGGCGAGCAGGAGGTGGCGCTCGGCGGCCGGCACGCCGAGCTGCTCACCCTCCTCCATCTCGCCGGCGACGGCGTGCGCGGGGCGGAGCTCGCCGAGCAGCTGCACGGCACCGCCTCCGCCGAGGGGACCGTGCGCGCCGAGGTGGTGCGGCTGCGTCGGGTCCTCGCCGAGGCGAGCACGCTCGAGATCGCCTCACGCCCCTACCGTCTGCTGGGCGAGGTCGACTCCGACCTGCGCCGCACCCGCTCCGCCCTCGACCGCGGCGACCTCGACGCCGCCCTCGCCGCCTCCCCCGGCGAGCTGCTGCCGGGCTCCGAGGCGCCCGCCATCCGACGACTGCGCGACCGAACCGGGGGTCACCTGCGCGAGCTCGTGCTCGAGCGCGGCACCGCAGCCCAGCTGTGGGCCTACGCCCAGCGTCCCGAGGCGGCGGAGGATCTCGACGTGCTGATGGCGATCCTGCAGGTCGCCGCGCCGGATGCGCCCGAACGGTCCGCGGCGTCGGCCCGGGCGCAGGAGCTGCGGGGCGAGAAGGGCTGAGCCTCGCAACCTTCGTGCAACGTGACGCGGGTTACATTCAGTGGTACCGACCGTCCGCGATCGCACCGAAGGGAACGCCATGACTGTCTACGCACACCCCGGCACGGAGGGCTCGAAGGTCACCTTCAAGCCCCGCTACGAGAACTTTATCGGAGGGCAGTGGGTGCCGCCTGTGAAGGGCGAGTACTTCGAGAACCCCACCCCCGTCACAGGCCAGGTCTTCACCGAGGTCGCCCGCTCCACCGCCGAGGACGTCGAGCTCGCCCTCGACGCCGCCCACGCCGCCGCCCCCGCCTGGGGGAAGACGTCGGTCGCCGAGCGCGCGGTGATCCTGAACAGGATCGCCGACCGCATCGAGGAGAACCTCGAGATGCTCGCCGTCGCCGAGACCTGGGACAACGGCAAGGCGATCCGCGAGTGCCTGAACGCTGACCTGCCGCTGGCGGTGGACCACTTCCGCTACTTCGCCGGCGCGATCCGCGCCCAGGAGGGCGCGCTCTCCCAGATCGACGACGACACCGTCGCGTACCACTTCCACGAGCCGCTGGGCGTGGTCGGGCAGATCATCCCCTGGAACTTCCCGCTGCTGATGGCGGTGTGGAAGCTCGCCCCCGCCCTCGCCGCCGGCAACGCCATCGTGCTCAAGCCCGCCGAGCAGACCCCCGCCTCGATCCTGGTGCTCGCCGAGCTGATCGGCGACCTGCTGCCCGAGGGCGTGCTGAACATCATCAACGGCTTCGGTGTCGAGGCCGGCAAGCCGCTCGCCTCGAACAAGCGGATCGCGAAGATCGCCTTCACCGGTGAGACCACCACGGGCCGGCTCATCATGCAGTACGCGAGCCAGAACCTCATCCCGGTCACGCTGGAGCTCGGCGGCAAGAGCCCGAACATCTTCTTCGAGGACGTCGCCTCGCAGGACGACGCCTACTACGACAAGGCGCTCGAGGGCTTCGCGATGTTCTCCCTGAACCAGGGCGAGGTGTGCACCTGCCCTTCGCGCGCCCTGGTGCAGGAGAGCATCTTCGACTCCTTCGTCGCCGACGGGCTGAAGCGCGTCGAGGCCACGAAGCAGGGCGACCCGCTGGACACCGACACCATGATCGGCGCACAGGCCAGCAACGACCAGCTCGAGAAGATCCTCTCCTACATCGACATCGGCAAGCAGGAGGGCGCCGAGCTGCTCACGGGCGGCGAGCGCGCCGACCTCGGCGGCGACCTCTCCGGCGGCTACTACGTCACCCCCACCGTGTTCCGCGGCGACAACTCTATGCGAATCTTCCAGGAGGAGATCTTCGGGCCGGTGCTGGCGCTGACCTCGTTCAGCGACTACGACCAGGCGATCTCGATCGCGAACGACACCCTGTACGGGCTGGGCTCAGGCGTGTGGAGCCGCCAGCAGAACATCATCTACCGCGCCGGGCGCGCCATCCAGGCCGGACGCGTATGGGTGAACAACTACCACTCCTACCCGGCGCACTCCGCGTTCGGCGGCTACAAGTCCTCCGGCATCGGCCGCGAGAACCACCTGATGATGCTCGACCACTACCAGCAGACCAAGAACCTCCTGGTCTCCTACTCGGAGAACAAGCTCGGCTTCTTCTGAGCCGACCCTCCCCGAAGCATCCATCGCACCACCGCAGCGGCCTCTCGACGATCTGTCGACGGCCCGCCCTCACGCCCTGCCCGAGAACGGGCCGACCAAGGAGCACGAGATGAACACCACCATGACCGCCGCCGTCGTCCACGAGTTCGGGAGCGACCTCGCCGTCGAGGAGTACACCCTCCCCGAGCCCGGACCGGGCCAGGCCCTCGTCAAGCTGATCACCTCCGGCGTGTGCCACACCGACCTCCACGCCGCCGAGGGCGACTGGCCCGTCAAGCCGTCCCCGCCCTTCGTCCCCGGCCATGAGGGCGTGGGCACCGTCGTGAAGGTCGGCGAGGGCGTCACCGACGTGCAGGTCGGCGACCTGATCGGCAACGCCTGGCTGTGGAGCGCCTGCGGCGACTGCCAGTACTGCCGCACCGGCTGGGAGACCCTCTGCGAGGAGCAGCAGAACGGCGGCTACAGCACCGACGGCTCCTTCGGGCAGTTCATGCTGGTGGAGACCAAGTTCGCCGCCCGCATCCCCGAGGGCGCCGATCCCTACGAGATCGCTCCCGTGCTGTGCGCCGGGGTGACGGTGTACAAGGGTCTCAAGCGCACCGAGGTGCGGCCCGGCCAGTGGGTCGTGATCTCCGGGATCGGCGGGCTCGGCCACATCGCGGTGCAGTACGCGGTCGCGATGGGGATGCGCGTGATCGCGGTGGACATCGCCCAGGAGAAGCTCGACCTCGCCACCAAGCACGGCGCGGAGATCGTGGTGGACGCGAGCCAGGTCGACCCGGTCGAGGCGATCCAGGAGCAGGTCGGCGGCAGCCACGGCGTGCTCGTCACGGCCGTGCACCCCAAGGCGTTCGGGCAGGCGATCGGCATGACCCGCCGCGGCGGGACGATCGTGTTCAACGGCCTGCCCCCCGGGGACTTCCCCGCCCCGATCTTCGACATCGTGCTGAAGGGCCTGACGATCCGCGGCTCGATCGTCGGTACCCGCCAGGACCTCGCCGAGGCGATCGAGTTCTACGCGGCCGGGAAGATCCACCCCACCTATTCCCGCCGCTCACTGGAGGACATCAACCAGATCTTCGGCGAGATGAGAGAGGGGAAGATCGACGGCCGCGTGGTCATCGAGTACTGAGCAGGACATCGAGAGACCGGGCCCGGGCGGGGGCGGAGCAGCAGCTCCTCCCCCGCCCGGGCCCGGTCCGCGTCTACCCTGGGAGTGGGAGCGACCCTCGCTCCGGCGCGACGAGGCGCCGACCGAGAGGAGAGGACCATGCCGCACCTGCTCGACGTCCCCGGGACGATCCGCTGGATCCGACGCGACGGCATCGAGAACATCCTCGCGGGGATGGTGAGATACCTGGAGTCCGACCTGCTGCGCTGGGAGGAGTTCGAGAAGGTCCCGCGACTGGCCAGCCACAGCCTGCACGGGGTGATCGAGCTGATGCCGACCAGCGACGGATCGCTGTACTCCTTCAAGTACGTCAACGGCCACCCGCACAACCCCGCCCGCGGGCTGCAGACCGTGACGGGCTTCGGCGTGCTCGCCGACGTCGACAACGGCTACCCGATCCTCCTCTCCGAGATGACGCTGCTGACCGCGCTGCGCACCGCAGCGACGTCGGCGCTCGCCGCGCGCGAGCTCGCCCTGCCCGGCGCCCGCGTCCACGCCCTGATCGGGGCGGGCTCGCAGGCCGAGTTCCAGGCGCTCGCGATGCGGACCGTGCTCGGGATCGACCGTCTGCGCGTCCTGGACCTCGACGAGGCGGCGGTGGAGAAGGTGCGGCGCAATCTCGTCCCGCTCGGCTTCGAGATCCACGCCGCGAGCTCGATCGAGGACGTGCTCGAGGGCGCCGACGTGGTCACCACCTGCACGGCGGACAAGGCCCGGGCCGCGGTGCTGCACAGCGAGCAGGTGCGTCCCGGCATGCACCTCAACGCCATCGGCGGCGACTGCCCGGGCAAGACCGAGCTGGACCCGACGATCCTCGAGGAGGCGCGGGTGGTCGTCGAGTACGAGCCGCAGACCCGGATCGAGGGCGAGATCCAGCAGCTGTCCGCCGACGTCGAGGTCACCGAGCTGTGGCGGATCCTCGCCGGGGACGCCTCGGGCCGCACCTCCGACGCCGAGGTGACGGTGCTGGACTCCGTCGGCTTCGCGCTCGGGGACTTCTCGGCGCTGCGCTGCGCGCTGGACGCGACCGAGGGCACGGACCTGCTGGGATGGGTGGACCTCGTCGCCGACCCCGACGACCCGAAGGACCTCTTCTCCCTCGTGACATGACGACGGCCGGCGCCCTCAGCAGGGCGCCGGCCGTCGGCACGGGAGGCGGGAGGGTCAGTCCTCCGCGGGCGGAGCGCTCGGCGCGCTGGGCGCGCTCTTCCTGCCCTCGACCCGCGTCCGGTGTCCGCCGCGACCGATGCCGCCGCGGGTGCGGGTGAGGCGGTAGTCGATGCGGTCGTCGACCAGCGAGGCGATCTCGTCGGTCGAGGCGTGGGTGCGGCTCACCTCGCCGGTGATGTGCGCGGTGACCCGCTCCAGGCGGGCGAGGCGCTCGTGCTCGGCCAGCACCGCCCGGTCCAGGCTCAGCGCCTTCACCAGCGCCACGCACATCAGCAGCAGGATCACGCTGAACGGCAGCGCGGTCATCAGCGAGCCGGCCTGCAGGGAGGTCAGGCCGCCCGAGAGCAGCAGCGCCGCGGCGAGCAGGCCCTCCAGCAGCGCCCACAGCACGCGGGACCACATCGGCGGGTTCGGATGGCCGCCCGAGGCGAGCATGTCCACCACCAGCGAGCCGGAGTCCGAGGAGGTGATGAAGAAGACCGCGACCACGATGATGCCGAGCACCGACAGCAGCTGTGTGGCGGGGAACTGCTCGAAGATGCGGAACATCGATTCCTCGGCGGTGATGTCGCCGAGGTCGCCGGTGCCGAACCACTGGCGGAACAGGCCGTTGCCGCCCCAGATCGAGAACCAGATCATGCCCACCAGGGTGGGGACCAGCAGCACGCCGGCCACGAACTGGCGCACGGTGCGCCCCTTGGAGATGCGGGCGATGAACACGCCGACGAACGGCGCCCAGGCGATCCACCAGCCCCAGTAGAACAGGGTGTTGCCGGCGAACCAGCTCTGCGCCTCCTCGGAGCGGGTGTACGCGCCGACGTCGAGGGTCAGGTGGAAGACCTCGCTGAGGTAGATGCCGAGGGACTCCACGAAGTTCTGGAAGATGAACACGGTGGGGCCGAACAGCAGCGCCGCGACGGCGAGCAGGCCCGCGAGGGTCAGGTTGCCGTTGGAGAGCCACTTGATGCCGACGCCGACGCCGGAGACCACGGAGAGGGTCGCGATGAAGGTGATCACCACGATCAGGATCACCAGGAAGTTCGTGGAGACCTCGTCGACCAGGCCGATGACCTGCATGCCGGCGGCGATCTGCTGAGCGCCGAGGCCCAGCGAGGTCGCGATGCCGAAGACGGTGCCGAAGATCGCGAGCACGTCGATGACGTCGCCGATCCAGCCCTTGACCCGGTCGCCGAAGATCGGCTCGAGGGCCCAGCGGATCGAGACGGGACGGCCGCGGCGGTGCATGGCGTACGCGATGGCCAGGCCGATCACGGCGTAGGCGGCCCAGGGGTGCAGGCCCCAGTGCAGGAAGGTCTGCGCCATCGCGAGGCCCGAGGCCTCTGCGCCCTCGACGTCCCAGCCCGGCTTGGGGCTGTTCGTCGTGTAGCCGAGCGGCTCGGCGACGCCGTAGAAGACGAGCCCCACGCCCATGCCGGCGGAGAACAGCATCGCGAACCACGACATCAGCCCGAACTCGGGCTCGTCGTCGTCCCGGCCGAGGCGGATCGAGCCCCACCGGGACAGCGCGACGATGATCGCGAAGGCGACGAAGATGCCGATGGCCAGCATGTAGAACCAGCCGAGGTTCGCCACGATCCAGTTCTGGGATTTCTCCATCACCGACCCGGAGGTCTCGGGGAAGACGATCGCCAGCAGCGCGACGCCGAGCACGACGACCATCGCGGGCCAGAACACGGCCGGGGCGATCGTGCCCTTGCTGATGCGCGCGCCCTGTCGGCGCAGCTTCTCCGTGATCTCGTCGTCGGAGTCGTCGGTGGCGATCTGCTGGGACCGGGGAAGATGAACGGTCCTGGGGAGCTCTTCGGGCCATGCGGAGATGTCGGAGCCCTGCGCGGGCGCCTCCGCTCCCTGGCCGTGACCTGAGCTGCTCATAGCGGTCCCTTCTTGTCGATTATCGGATTCCCACCAACTGTGCAGGATGCCCGGGGTATAGAGAGAATAGGCCGATCCGGAGTCCGAAGGTCGGACAACCGGCATCTGCGCAGTTCAGCACGCTTCCCCGCGCTGAGGCGCCGTCCGTCGCGACGGTCGGGGAACTCACATGCCCGACCCGGCGCACGTGGCGCATCACACTCGCGAGCGCCAGAGCAGCCACGCCAGGTACGGCGCCTCGATCAGCGAGACCATGAGCCCGGCGGGGACTTGGGCGGGCGCGATCAGGGTGCGCCCGAGCACGTCTACGAGGGCGACGAGCACCACTCCCGACAGCATCGCGAAGGGAGCGCACGCGGGTGCGCTCCAGTCGCACCTCATCGCCGGCGTCGAGCAGGCTCCTGATCCCGGTCGGCGCGCTCGTCGGCCGGGCCGCGCTCGGTCCCGGTGAGGCGGCCGATGCCGCGCATGCCGTGGAAGATCGCCAGCGCCGCCACGGTCCCCAGCGCGATGCCGGTGAAGGCGAAGCCGCCGACCTCCCAGTGCAGGTCCGCGATCGCGATGACGAGGGCGACGCCCGCGGTCATCTGGTTCACGGGACGGGCGAAGTCGACCTTCCCGTCGATCCACATGCGGAAGCCGACGATCGCGATCAGTCCGTAGAGCACGAAGGTCACGCCGCCGAGCACGCCCGGGGGGATGGTGTTGATCAGCGCGCCGACCTTCGGGGAGAGCGACAGGCCGATCGCGGCGAGGCCCGCGACCCAGTACGCGGCGGTGGAGTAGACGCGCGTGGCGCTCATGACGCCGATGTTCTCGCCGTAGGTGGTCGTCGGCGAGCCGCCGAAGGTGGCCGAGAGCGCGGTCGCGGCGCCGTCGGCGAAGAGGGTGCGGCCCACCATGTGGTCGAGGTTCTTCCCGGTCATGGTGCCGACGCTGGTCACGTGGCCGACGTTCTCCGCCAGCAGCACCACGATCACGGGCAGGAAGATCGGCAGCAGGCCGAGGTTGAACTCCGGGTGGTGGAACTCGGGCAGGCCCAGCCAGGCCGCCTCCCGCACCGGGGTGAAGTCGACCTCGCCGCGGGCGAGCGCGATCAGGTAGCCGACGACCACGCCGACCAGCACGCTGATGCGTCCCAGCAGCCCGCGGAACAGGGCGGTGCACAGCAGGATCGCGATCAGGGTGAGGGTCGCGGTGACCGGGGCCTGCGAGAAGTTGTTCTGGTAGGTGGTGGGCACCAGGTTCAGGCCGATCAGGGCGACGATCGAGCCCATCACCACCGGCGGCATGAGTCGGCCGATCCAGCCCGTGCCGATCCGCTGCACGAGCAGGCCCAGCAGGGCCAGCAGCACGCCGGTGACGAGCACCCCGCCGAGCGCGGCGCCCATCGAGTCGGCCTGGGTGGAAGCGGTGATCGGGGCGATGAACGCGAAGGAGGAGCCGAGATAGCTGGGCACCCGGTTCCTGGTGATCGTGAGGAACAGCAGGGTGCCGATGCCGGAGAAGAGCAGCGTGGTCGAGGGTGGGAAGCCTGTGATGACGGGGACCAGGAAGGTCGCGCCGAACATCGCGATGACGTGCTGGGCGCCGATCCCGATCGTCAGCGGCCAGGCGAGCCGCTCCTCGGGCAGGACGATCGCGTCGGGGGCGACGGTGCGGCCGTCTCCGTGCAGGCTCCAGCGGAACATGGTTCTCCAGGGGTGGGGAGGGACGGGGCCGGCGGGCCGGTCAGCGGCCGGGGAAGATCTTCCGCTCGGCGGTGGCGCCGGAGACGTCGGGGACCAGGTCGAGGAGGGAGACGCGGCCGTTGTCGCGGGCGCGGAAGTCGGCGAACATGCGGGTGATGTCCGGGGCGCCGAACTCGTCCCGCACGGGGGCGGGGACCGTGAGCATGAGCGCGGTGGCGATGCCGAGCACGAGGGCGACGCCGCCGGTGACCAGGCCCGCGCCGCTCGCGGTCGCGATCGAGCTGACGATGACGTCGAGGAAGCCGACGACGACCAGGACGAGCGAGGCGACGACCCCGCTGGCCCGGGCGCTGACCGCGGGGCGGGAGAGCAGCGCGGTGCGGCCGAAGACGGAGACCACCACGAAGCAGGCGCAGACCGCGGCGTCGGCCAGGTGGAGGACGGGGCCGCCGGGGCGGGGCACAGAGGTCGCCGCGAGGGCGCCCATCAGGTGCCACAGCACCGCGGCGGAGTGCATCAGGGCGCTGAGCTCGAGGGCGCGCACCGAGTACACCAGCCAGTCGGTGCGGCGGAACGACAGCGGCATGGAGCGCACGAAGGAGCGGGAGATCATCAGCCCCAGCGCGGCGAGGAGGAAGGGCAGGTAGACGAAGCCGCGGGCGACGCTGATCGGGGCGGCGAACTGCAGCCCGAGGGTGTTGTCGGCCAGCGCCGCGATCGCGAGCCCGGCGACGACGGCGGTGGAGAAGACGTACCAGGAGCGCTCCCGGCGCAGCGCGGAGGCGAGCACCACGGCCAGCAGCAGCGCGGAGATCAGCGTGTTCGCGAAGGTCATCAGCGAGAACGCCCAGCCGGTGGTGAACAGGCGGCCGACGATCATCACCAGCGCCAGCAGCAGCGCGGCCGCCGCGGCGATCCCGACCCCGAGGAGCAGCCGTCGAGCGACACGACGGGCCCGCTCCTGCGGGAGATAGCCCTCGTGGGCGCGCGGCTCGATGCCGAGGATCGCGCCGAGCAGCAGCAGGGAGACGCCGACGCCGATCCCGACGGGAGGCCCGTCGGGCAGGGGGGCGAAGAGCACCGGGAGGGAGAGGACGAGGTCCGCGCCGAGCACGAGCAGGGCGATGGCGAGGGCGGGGGCCATGCCCGCCACGCGCAGCGTCCGGATCGCGTGCAGCGGCGGCGCGGCGGGGATCCAGCGCAGGGCGTGGACGGCGACCAGCGCGACGAGTGCGACGCCGATCGAGATCCGGCCCAGCAGGTCCAGGACCGGGTTGTCCGCGACGGTGAACGTCGTGGTGAGGGCGGAGGTGAGGCAGATCAGGGCGAGCACGTCGCGCAGCGCGTCGAACAGGCCCAGGTCCTTGAAGCGCTCCGGCAGCTGGAAGCCGGCGATCGGGATCTCGTCGTCCTCGGCGTTCGGGGTGGTGCCCGACCGGGCGTAGGAGACGACGCGGGGGCGGGCGAGCGGGGCGACGGTGCCGTCGTCGGTCCCGTCGGAGCCGTCCTCCTCGCCGTCCACGGCGGGGATCGCGCCGGTGACCGCGTCGGGCTCGGCGCCGGGGCGGTCCTGGTCCGGCAGCGCCGGGCCCTGCCCGCGGCGAGCGAGCAGCGGCTGGGCGTAGCGGTCGAACTCCTCGCGGCCGGGGAGGCGATCGGTGGGGAGGCTGTGGGGGTCGTCGATGGCGAAGATCCAGTCGGCGTCCTGGTCCTCCTCCGAGCGCGGATCCCTGTCCATCGACCTTCTCTCCTGCTGTTCGTCGCCCGGACGGTCGCCCGGGCGCAAGCCTGCCCTCGCATCCTAGGGAGCGCGGGGACGCAGGGGCCGTCGGCGCGCCGTGGGATCTTCGCTACAGGTGCAGGCGCGTGGCCAGCTCCTGCCGCACCGCGCCGCCGCGCACGGTCAGCAGCAGCACGATGGAGAGCACGCTCAGGCCGCCGCAGATCGCCGAGGGGATCACGGTGCCCACCCAGCCCAGCGCCAGGAACACGATCGGGGTGAGCCCCAGCAGCACCGTCAGCCCGAGATAGACGATGTAGTCGCCCACCTGCATCCGCACCGCCCGCACCGTGATCACCAGCCCGATCAGGGAGGCGGCGCACAGGATCGGCACCACGAAGGTGAGCGACCAGGCGTCCCAGCCGGTCAGGTAGTCCCAGTACACGCAGACGCCGCCGGCGAGCGCGACGAGATAGACGATGAACTTCGCGAGGTTGCGGCGCTTGCTCACCGCGACCAGCACCACCAGCCAGGTCGCGACCACGCCCAGCCACACCGAGCGCAGCGCCCCCAGGCCCTGCTCCTCCGGACGGAACAGCAGCTGGGCGAGGAAGGACAGCGAGATCACCGCGAGCGAGGTCAGCGTGAGCACGCGCAGCACGCGGCGGCGCCGGAAGCGCAGCGGCACCGCCGGATAGGGGCTCGGCGAGGCGTTGCCCTCGAGCGTCGCCGCGCACAGGGGACAGCGGGTCCACTCCCCCTCGACGCCGACCGCGCAGTCGGGGCATCTCCTCATCGGCCGACCTCCGCGAGCTCCGCCTCGGTGGTCCGGGACGCGGCCACGGACACCTCGATGCCGGCCTCGGTGAGGATCCGCGCGTACTCCCGCACGTGCTCCGTCTCGACGAAGGGCGAGGTGAAGGAGATCGTGAGCAGGCCGGCGTGGGAGATGGCGCAGAACTGGGGACGTGCGGCGGAGACGTGGAAGAGCATCCGGCCGACGTGCGGGGCGGCGGCCTCGGGCAGCGTCACCCGGCCCAGGTTCGAGATCGCGACGGTGAGCGAGCGGTTGTTCGCCCGGTTGGCCAGCCCCAGCAGCACGTCCTTGAGCGGGCGGGGCACGATCCGGGCCAGCGGAGCGCGCTCCACCCGGATCAGGCGGCGCAGCCTCTCCTCGAGCGCCTCCGGCCTCGCCTCGGCGCCGAAGTCCTCCTGGAGCCGGCGCGCGACCTCGCCGAGGGAGTCGCCGCCTTGACCGTAGGTGTGGGAGACCGTGATCGTGGCGAAGAAGTTGCGGGCCGAGTCGGAGGGGAAGAACTGGCGCAGGTTCACCGGCACCGAGGCAGCGAGGGTGCGGGCGCCGCGGGCGTCCCGCTCCAGCGCTCCCGTGCGGCGGATCGCCTCGAAGAACGCGGCGGTGAGGAACATCGACATCGCCACCCCCTCCCCCTTCGCGAGGGCGAGCACGGGCGACACGGGCATCGTCAGCTCGAGGACACGGGTGCGGTGGTCGGGGGTGCGGGTGCCGCGCAGGCGCAGCACCCGTCGCGGCGCGGGCGGGGCGGGGTCGGGGGCTCCAGAGGTCTCGCGGTCCTCGCCCACGGGCTCCTCCTCCTCGGCGCGCAGCATCGCGGAGGCGGCCTCGCGGCTGAACTCCTCCTCGTGCGCGGCCCGCTCCTGCTCCTCCCGCGCCCGGGCGGCGCGCTCGGCCCGTGTGCGCCGACGGAAGTGGTGGGCGAAGGAGTCGGCGGCCAGCTCGTGGACCTCCGGCTCGACCGAGCCGGCCACGTCCGCCGTGCCCTCGGGAGCGAAGCGGCGACGGCAGTACTCGTCCAGCAGGGCGGTGAGGAACCACAGCGCCCCGGTCCCGTCGGAGAGGGCGTGGAACACCTCGAGGCTCACGCGGCGGCGGTGGTGGACGACGCGGAACAGCAGGGTGCGGCGGTCGGCCTGGTAGATCGGGGCGCAGGTGTGCTCGGTCTCCGGCTCGAGGACGGGGCGGAGGTCGCTGTCCTGGAGGTAGTACCAGAACACGCCGCGGCGCAGCACCGCGTGGTAGAGCGGGAAGCGCTCGTAGGTCGCGTCCAGGGCCTCCTGCAGCAGCGCCGGGTCGACCTCGTGGTCCAGCTCGGCGGCCATGCGGAAGACCTTGGTGTCCACGTCGCTGCGGGCGGCGAGGAAGATGTTCGAGGCGTTGTCCAGGCGCACCCAGTGCCGTCGCCGGACCGGCAGGGAGAGCTTCACGGCCCCTGCTCCAGGAACTCGTCGATCACCTCGTACGCCTCCTTCAGGGGGCGCGCGAAGCGGGGCAGGGTGATCACCCCGTGCAGCGCCTCCTCGAGGCGGTGGATCCGCACCCGGTTCCCGGCCTCGGCGAGCGCCCGGCCGTAGGCCTCCCCCTCGTCGCACAGCAGGTCCAGGCCCGCGCTGAGCAGGAGGGTGTCCGGCTGTCCGGAGAGGTCCTCGGCCATCAGCGGGGCGACCAGGCGGCTGCGGCGCAGCGCGGGGTACGGGACGTACAGGTCGAGATAGTCCTGGACCTCCGTGCTGGTGAGCCGGTAGCGGTCGCCGAGCCGGCGCACGGACTCGAAGGGGGAGGTGGCGGGGTCGTGGTCGAAGTGGGTGACCGGGTAGAGCAGGATCTGGCGCGAGGGGACGCGGTGGCCGCTCTCGCGCAGCAGCAGCGAGACGGCGGCGGCGAGGTTCCCTCCCGCGGAGTCCCCGACCAGCACGATCCGGTCCGGGTCCGTGAGCCCCGCCCGGCCCGGGTCCTCCAGCAGGCCGCGGGCGACGCCGTAGCAGTCCTCGAGCCCGGCGGGGAAGGGGTGCTCGGGCGCGAGGCGGTAGTCGACGGAGGCGACGTGGCAGCCGGTGAGATCCGCCATGGTGGCGCAGGCGGGGGTGTAGCTCTCGATGTCGCCGGTGACCCAGCCGCCGCCGTGGAAGAACAGCAGCAGGTCCTCGCGGCGCCGTTCGGCCGGCGCGAACACCCGCACCGGTACGCGGTGCCCGTCCGGGGCATCGGAGAAGGTGTCCCAGGTGGGGGTGCGGTAGCGGGCCGTCGGCAGCGCGGCCAGACGCCGCTGGAGGGCGCGGACGCGCTGGTAGTCCTCGCGCACGTCGAAGCGGCCGGCCCGGGCGACCGCGCGCAGGGCCAGGCGCAGCAGGGCGCTCACGGCCGCAGCTCCCGCTTCTCCCCCGCGAAGCGGATCGCGGGGCCCGCCTCGGCACCGCCCTGTCCCATCTCGACGACGGGACCGATCAGCAGGCGGTGGGTCGCGGCGTCGACGCCCTGCTCGATGCGCAGCGCGAAGTGGGCGAGCGCGCCGGGGAGGATCGCGTCCCCGTCGGCGGTGCGCCCCGCCTCGATCCCGGCGAGCATCCCCTGCAGCGGCGCGCCGGGGGTGCCGAAGCGGTCGGCGAGCGCCTGCTGGTCCTCGGCGAGCAGGCTCAGGCAGCAGTGGCCCGCCTCCTCCACCGCCTCCGCGGCGCGGGAGAGCCCGTACAGGGCCAGGCCCATCGTCGGCGGGTCGTAGGAGATGTCGAGATAGGAGTCGACGGTGACGAGCAGGTCGTGGGGCCCCTGCCGGGTGCTGACCACGGCCAGGCCCACGGCGATCAGGTCGCTGAGGCGGCGGTACTCGTCCTGGACGACGCCGGGATGCGCCATGCTCACCGCGCGGTGGGGAGCATGCGGGCGCGGGCCGAGTCCGCGTCGAGGATCTCCTTGCCGAAGGGGAAGCAGGTCACGGGGATCAGCTTGAGGTTCGCCCACGCGAGCGGGATGCCGATGATCGTGACGGCCTGGGCGAGCGCGGTCACGACGTGGCCGAGCGCGAGCCACCAGCCGGCGATCACGAACCAGATCACGTTGCCGATCGTGCCGGCGGCGCCGCCGCGGCCGGTGTCGACGACCTCGCGGCCGAAGGGCCAGATCACGAAGCCCGCGATGCGGAAGGACGCGAGTCCGAACGGGATGGTGACGACGAGGAGACAGGCCAGGATCCCGGCGAGGAGATAGCCGAGGAAGAGCGACCAGCCGGCGGTCAGCAGCCAGATGATGTTCAGGACCAGGCTCAGGAGGGAACGCATGGAGACAGGGTAGGCACCGCTGCTGTCCGCGGCCAGGGGGCTGTCCCCCGACCGAGCGGGAGGGCCACTACTCTGGGACGCATGCCAGCTCCCGAGATCGCGCTGACCGAGCGCTTCCAGTCCGCCTTCGCCGCCGCCTTCGGGCCCGAGTTCGCGGACGCCGACCCGATCATCCGCCCCTCGCAGTTCGCTGACTTCCAGTGCAACGCCGCGATGGGACTGGCCAAGCGCCTCGGCCGCAAGCCCCGCGACATCGCCGCGGACATCCTCGCCGCCGTGGACCTCTCGGACATGGCGGAGACCCCGGAGATCGCCGGACCCGGCTTCCTGAACATCCGCCTGCGCACCGACTGGGTCGCCGCGCAGGCCGCCGAGCTCGCGGCCGACGCCCGCCTCGGCGTCCCCTCCCCCGAGCGGGCGGAGACCGTGGTGCTCGACTACTCGGCGCCGAACGTCGCCAAGGAGATGCACGTCGGCCACCTGCGCACCACCGTCGTCGGCGACTCGATCGCCCGCACCCTCGAGAAGCTCGGCCACACCGTGGTGCGCCAGAACCACATCGGCGACTGGGGCACCCCCTTCGGCATGCTCATCGAGCACCTCCTCGAGGTGGGCGAGGACAGCGCCGAGGCGGAGCTGCTGACCACCGACCCCAACGCCTTCTACCAGGCGGCGCGCGGGAAGTTCGACGCCTCCGAGGCCGCCGCCGACGGCGAGTCCGGCTTCGCCGCGCGAGCGCGTCGGCGCGTGGCGACCCTCCAGTCCGGGGACGCCGAGTCGCTGCGCATCTGGACGCACCTGGTGGGGCTGTCCAAGGAGTACTTCCACCGCATCTACGAGATGCTGGACGTGACGCTGACCGACGAGGACCTCGCCGGCGAGTCGACCTACAACGACCAGCTCGAGACCACCTGCACCGACCTGGAGGCCGCCGGGATCGCCCGGATCTCCGACGGGGCGCTGTGCGTCTTCCCGGAGGGCTTCACCGGGCGCGACGAGCAGCCGCTGCCGCTGATCATCCGCAAGTCCGACGGAGGCTACGGCTACGCCACCACCGATCTCACCGCGATCCGCCATCGCGTGCGGGACCTCGGGGCGGACCGCATCGCCTATGTCGTCGGCACCGCGCAGGAGCTCCACTTCCGGATGGTGTTCGCCACCGCACGGGAGGCGGGCTGGCTGCCTGACGAGGTCGAGGCGACCCATGTGAAGATCGGCTCCGTGCTCGGCGAGGACGGCAAGATCCTGCGCACCCGCTCCGGCGCCTCGCTGCGGCTGATGGCACTGCTGGAGGAGGCCGTGGCGAAGGCCCGCACCGTCATCGACGAGCTGCGCCCCGACCTCTCCGACGAGGAGCGCGAGCAGATCGCGCACGCGATCGGGATCGGCGGCGTGAAGTATGCCGACCTCTCCACCGCGCACGACTCGGACTACACCTTCGACCTCGACCGGATGCTGGCGCTGACCGGCAACACCGCGCCCTACCTCCAGTACGCGGTGGCCCGGATCCGCTCGATCGGCCGACGGGCCGAGACGGCCGGCGTCACCGCCGCGGCCGCGCCCCTGGTCGTGAACGACGCCGAGCGGGCGCTCGCGCTGCAGCTGCTCGAGTTCGGCCCGGTCCTCGCCTCCGTCGGCGCGGAGTACGAGCCGCACCGCCTGTGCGCGTATCTCTTCTCCCTCGCGCAGGCGTTCACCGCGTTCTACGACGCCTCCCCGATCCTCAAGGAGGACGACGCGGAGGTGCGCGCGGGCCGTCTCGCCCTCGCACAGCTCGCCGAGCGGGTTCTCGTCGAGGGCCTCGACGCGCTCGGGGTGGAGGCGCCGCAGCAGATGTGACAGCACCCCCGGCGCGGCATTTCGGACATCCCTCCCCCGTCGTGACCGAACCGTGTCCGCCGTTACCCAAACGTGCCCCAGTCCGGCGGTCGATCCCTGGTCAGAGCCAGGATCTGCTTCCTACGCTGGGACGGTGTCCACGATCCGCTCGGCCCATCGTGCCCTGTGGGGGGCCTATGCGCTCCTCGCACTGGTCCACCTCGGCGCGCTCCTGGCCGACGCGGATCTGATCGGCCGGATCACCCAGCCGATGTTCGCCCCGGTGCTCATCGCCGTGGTGCTCACAGCGGCCCCGTACCGCTCCCGCACGACGGGGCTGATGCTCGGCGCCCTGGTCTGCGCATGGATCGGCGACAGCGTGGGGCAGGTCCCCGTCGAGGGCAGCGGGATGCTCGTCGTCGTCGGCTTCCTGGGCGCGCTGATCTGCTACTCGGCCGCCCTCGTGCCGCTGTGGACCCGTTCCCGCGACTCGATGCGCATCGCGCTCGCGATCCCCTACGGCGCCGTGGTGATCGGGCTGTTCGTCGCCTGCGCGGACGGGGCCGGCTCCCTGCTGCCGATGGTGGCCGCCTATGCGGTGGCGCTGGCGACGATGGCCTTCCTCTCGGCCGGCGGCAACGGTCTGACCTGGACGGGGGGCACCCTGTTCCTGCTGTCGAGCTCGTTGCTGGGGATGGACTGGTTCCTGCCCGGCGCGGCGATCGCGTTCAGCACGGAGCTGGTGATGCTGACCTACCTGGTGGGCCACGCCCTGCTCGTGGCGGGGCTGGTGAAGGCGATGCCGCGGCACCGCTGGACCGTCGCCGCCCCCGCCCCCTCGCTCGTGGTCGTCGAGGGCTGACGGGGCCGCTCAGCCCTCCCGGCCCTCCTGGTCCTTCCGGCCCAGGGCGCGGCCGATCAGCTCGGACTGCTCGCGGTGCAGCCGCTCGATGTCCTCGCCCTTGCGCGGGATCAGCTGCAGCCCGAGGCGGCCGCCGATCTCCCGATAGGCGACCTCCTCGCCGTTCTCCTCGAGCTGGAGCCGCGCGACCCGCGCGTCGGAGGCGAAGAGGTCCTTCTGGCCGACGCCCAGGTGCAGCGGCGGCAGGCCCTCCAGGCCCCGGTTGATCGGGGAGAGGTCCGGATCGTCCAGCGGGGTGCGCCCGGCGTAGCGGCGGGCCGCATCGCGCAGCAGGCGCCGCTCGTGCACCGGATCGGACTGGTCCGTCTCGCTCATCCACGCGGCGGACAGCTCCAGGTCCAGCCAGGGCGACATCAGCACGATCGCGGCCGGGGCGGGCACCGGCGCGAGCGCCTCGGACTCCTGCTCGACCAGTCGCCGCGCGACGACCACGGCGAGCCCGCCGCCGGAGTGCTGGCCGCTGAGGACCCACGGGCCCTCGCCCAGCCGCCCGTCGGCCGCGAGCGCGGCGAGGACCGCCTCGACGTCGTCCCGGGCGACGGGGTGCTGGTGATCGGGGGCGTTGCGGTAGTCGACCATGAGCCCGGCGCAGTCCTGCGCCTCGACCTGGCGGGAGAGCCAGGCCCAGTCGCTGGTGAAGGGGCCCGAGACGTAGGCGCCGCCGTGGAGGTGGATGATCAGGCCGTTGCCGCGGTGGTGGCGGTCCAGCCACACGGTGCGGGTGCGGCCGATCATCTCCTGCTCGATCGCATGGGACTTCAGCACGTGCGAGGGAGGCTGCGGGCTGCGGGCCTCGCGCAGCGCCTGATGGGTGAGGGCGGAGGGAATCGGGATCCTCGCGGCGGCGCGAGCCCCCGTCGCCACGGCGTCTCGGATGCGACCCATCGCTTGCCCTCCTGTCCGCGGCCGCTCGGGCCGCCTCTGTGCCGGTCCGCCCAGACTAACGAACGCGCCTGGACGGTGCGGGAGCGGCACCGGCCGGGCTCCGTCCCGCCGGTACGCTTCGACCATGCCTGAGACCTCCGCCCCCGCTCCCCTGCTGGTCCTCGTCGCGATGCCCGAGGAGGCCGCGCCGCTGACCTCCCGCCTCGAGGACCCCGCCCCCGTCGAGGTCCCCTTCCCCGCCCCGGTCGCGGCCGTCCGCGGTCGCCTCGGCGGGTCCGAGGCCGTCGTGGTCACCACCGGCATCGGCGTCGCCGCCGCGACCGCGGCCGCGACCTGGGGCGTCCTCGCCCTCTCCCCCGCCCTCGTGGTCGCCGCCGGCTCCTGCGGCGGCCTCGCCGCCGACGTGGAGGTGGGCACCGTGATCGTGGGCGAGACCTTCGCCTGGTCGATCGCGGACGCGACCGCCTTCGGCTACGCCCCCGGGCAGCTGCCCGGCGGGCCCGAGCGGATCGTGGCCGAGACGTCCTGGGTGGACCGGGCCGAGCGCGCCGCCCGCGCCGACCAGACGGCCGCGGTGCGGCGCGGGCTGATGCTCGCCGGCGACGCCTTCGTCACCGCACCGCTGGCGGACCCGATGCGGGAGCGGTTCCCCGGCGCGCTCAGCGCCGACATGGAGACCACCGCCACCGCCCGCACCGCCGAGGCGCTCGGCGTGCCCTTCGTGGCGCTGCGCGCCGTCTCGGACCTGTGCGGTCCCGCCGCCGGTCAGCAGTTCCACCTCGAGATCGACGTGGTCGCGGAGACCTCGGCCCGGGCCGTCGAGCGCCTCGCCGTCGATCTCGCCGGCTGAGGCGCCCCGGCGCGGCGTCAGCGCGCGGCCGGGTGCAGCACCTCGCCGCCCTCGACCAGGGCGCGGAGGTTCGCGGCGATCCGCTCGTCGGCGCCGACGGGCCGGCCTCCTGCGCCGTGCGGGGTGATCAGCAGGCGCGGCGCGTCCCACAGTGGGTCGCCGGACGGGAGCGGCTCGGGCTCGGTGACGTCGAGGCCGGCCGCGCCGAGGGTCCCCGCCTCGAGCGCCTCGCGCAGCGCGACCTGGTCGACGGTCGCGCCGCGGCCGACGTTGACGAGGATCGCGTGGTCCGGCAGCGCGGCGAGCACCTCGCGGCCCACGATCCCGGCGGTCCGCTCGGTGGCGGGCAGGATGTTCACCAGCACGTCGGTGCCCGGCAGTGCGGCGGGCACATCGGCCTCGGCGATCACCTCGACGCCGGCGCGGGTGCCGGCGCTGCGAGCGGCGCCGCGCACCTGGGCGCCGAGGCCCTGCAGCATCGGGGCGAGGGTCTGCCCGATGCTGCCGAAGCCCCAGATCAGCACGCGCGCGCCGAGCAGCGTGGTGAGGCGTCCCTCGGGGTGCAGGGGCTGCAGGCCCCCGAGCTCGTCGCTCCACTCGTGGCGCTCCTGCGCCTCGCGGGCCTCGGGCAGGCGCCGCACGAGGGCGAGCAGCACGGCGAGCGCATGCTCGCTGACGGTCCTCGAGTGCAGGCCCGCGCCGGTGGCGACGACGACGTCGTCCGCGAAGCCGGCGGCGAGGATCCCCTCGACCCCGGCGGCGAGGGACTGGACCAGCCGCAGCTGCGGCAGGTCCACGGCGGCGGAGGCGAGGTGGCGGCGGGAGGAGCCCCAGACCACGAGGGCGGCGGCGTCGTGATGGGCGGCGGGGATCTCGGCGCGGGCGTCGACCACGACCGCCTCCCAGCCCTCCGGCAGCGTCGGGTCCAGGGGCATGGTGTCGGGAAGCAGGATCTTCATGCCCCCAGGGTACGGAGGAAGCGCATCGCGCCTGCCGGACGTCCTCCGATAGCCTTCCCCCATGCGCTTCGGCCCCGCCTCCGCACTGTCCTCCCTGACCGGCCTCACCGGCGGCGCCGCGCGAGCGCTGCGACGCACCACCCGCCGGGCGCGTCGCGGGGCGCGCCGCTCGGCGATCGCCGCCCCGCTGGACACCGGCGGCTTCCTCGGCGCCTCGCTGACCGCATGGATCTCGACCTCCCCGAGCCTGCTGCCCCGCACCTGGTGGATGTGGGCGGCGAACATCGGGCTGTCGGAGGTCTACGGCTACGCCGCCGGCGCCCTCGCCGGCGGTGCCGTGCGCCGCGCCGGCGCCGCGATCGGCCTCGAGGTGGACATCGCCCCGGACCATCGCCGCCGCGCCCGCTGGGCGGGGGCGTGCGCTCTCGTCGGCATCACCGCCTACTCGTGGGTGCGAGGGGTGATGCGGCAGCGGGAGATCAGCCATCTGGTCCACCAGGAGCCCAAGAACCTCGCCACGCACCTGGTCGGCACGGCGGCCGGGGCCGGGTTCTCCCTCGCCGCGCTCGTCGCCGCCCGGTCCACCGTCGCGACCGCGCACTTCTACCGTTCACTGCTGCGTCCCTACCTGCCGGCGCGGGTGGTCGGCGTCGCCTCGCTGCTGCTGACCGCCGCGACGGTCGCGGTGGTGGTGGACCGGCTGATCCGCGGGCGGGTGCTCGAGGGCATGATCGAGCGGGCCGACGCCGCGAATCGGCTGATCTCCCCCGACGTGCCCCGCCCCACCTCCGCGCTGCGCTCGGGCGGGCCGGGTTCGCTGGAGACCTGGCAGTCCCTCGGCGCGCCGGGCCGCAAGATCGTCTCCGCCGGCGCGGAGGCGGCCACGATCTCCCGCACCGTCGGCCGTGAGGCGGCCGAGCCGATCCGCGTGTATGCCGCGAAGTCCGGCTCCCGCACCCTCGAGGACACCGTCGACGCGGTCATCGCGGAGCTGGACCGCACCGGCGCCTGGGACCGGGAGGTGCTGGTGCTGTTCACCGGGACCGGCACCGGCTGGCTGCAGGAGTGGTCGCTGTCCGCGATCGAGTTCCTCACCGCGGGGAACTGCGCGACCGCCTCCCTCCAGTACTCGTACTTCCCGAGCCCCCTCACCTATCTCGCCGACCGCCGCTCCCCGCAGCGCGCCGGCGCGCTGCTGGTCCAGGGCGTGCGGCGCCGGATGGCGCAGCTCCCGCCTGAGCGGCGTCCGCGCCTGTACGTGGCCGGCGAGTCGCTGGGCGCCTTCGGCGGCACCGCCGCGTTCCGCGACCTGCCCGAGCTGCTGCGCACGGTCGACGGGGCGGTGTGGACGGGCACCCCGAGCTTCACCCCGCTGTGGGAGCAGCTGACCTCCCGTGCCCGGCCCGGCTCCCCCGCGGTCGCGCCGATCATCGACGACGGGCGGCACGTCCGCGTGGTCACCCGACCGCGCGACCTGCACCGCAACTACTGGGGCGGCCTGTACGTGCCGTGGCAGAGCCCCCGCGTGGTCTTCGCCCAGCATCCCTCGGACCCGGTGGTGTGGTTCGATCCCTCGCTGCTGTGGCGGGAGCCGGCCTGGTTGCAGGAACGGGTGGGGCACGACGTCACCCCGGCGATGCGCTGGTTCCCGTGGATCACCTTCTGGCAGATCGCCTCGGACATGCCGCTGTCGATCGCGGCGCCGGGCGGGCACGGGCACTCGTACCGCGAGGAGATGGTCCCGATCTGGGCGGCGGTGCTGGGCCAGGACGTGCCCGAGGAGCAGCGTCCCGCGCAGCGACGCCGGCACCGCGAGATCATCGCGGCGATCCGGGAGATCAACCCGGGAGCGTGAGCGGGAAGGGGCTCAGGGGTTCGGGCCGACCGCGACGGGCCGTTCGGGGTCCGCGCTCCACTGCGACCAGGAGCCGGGGAAGAGCCGCACCCGCGGGAAGCCCGCGGCCTCGAGCGCGAGCAGGTCGTGGGTGGCGGTGACGCCGGAGCCGCAGTACACGACCGCCTCGCCGTCCGCCGTGACGCCGGCGGCCTCGAAGCGCTCCCGCAGCTCCTCGGGGGGAAGGAAGCGCCGCTCCGGATCGAGGTTGCCGGCATAGGGCAGGTTCACGGCGCCGGGCACGTGGCCGGCGCGCGGGTCGATCGGCTCGACCTCGCCGCGATAGCGCTCGGGGGCGCGGGCGTCGATCACGACGGCCTCCTCGGAGGCGGCGAGCTCCGCGACCTCGTCGGCGCTCGCGATCCGGTCCGCAGGCCAGTCCCGCACCGGCACGTCCCCGGGCTCCGGGGTGACGGGCCCGCTCTCGAGCGGTCCGTTCCAGGCGTGCAGGCCGCCGCTGAGCACGGAGGCCTCGTGGCCGAGGGCGCGCAGCATCCACACCAGGCGGGCGGCGGGGCCGCCGTCGGTGTCGTCGTAGGCGACGATGCGGGAGCCCTCGGTGACGCCGAGACGGCGCAGGGTCGCGGCGAAGTCCGCGGGGTCGGGCAGCGGGTGACGGCCCGCCTCGGGGCGCGCCGGGGCCGCGAGCTCGGTGCCGAGGTCGACGTAGACCGCGCCGGGGAGATGCCCGGCGAGGTGGTCGTGCTCGCCCTTGCTGCCGTCGAGCGCCCAGCGCACGTCGAGCAGGACCAGGGGGCGACCCTCCTGCCCGATCTCGTCGATCAGCGCGTGCAGCGCGGCGACGTCGAGGAGCGGGGCGGAGGTCGGGCTCACGCCTTCACCTGCAGGTCCACCCGCACCAGGCGGTGATCGGAGGTGGGGAAGGGGTGGCTGCCGGTCAGCTCGCTGCCCGGCTCGCCCCGGCGCGGCCAGTACACGGCCGAGGAGGCGATCTGCAGCCCGCGGGCGGGCAGCACGTAGTCGACGCGGAGGTTCCCCGGGGTGGGCTCGGCGAAGTCGGCGGTGTCGTACCGCGCCTCGCCTCCGTGCTCGGCGTTCGCGCCGCCCTGCGTCTCGGCCGCCTCCACGGCGCCGTCGCTGCTGGGCTTCGGGTCCTGGACGCGGGGATGGCGCAGGAGCTGCTCGATCGCGCCGGGCCAGGAGTCGCCGTCGGCCGGATCGGAGTTCAAGTCGCCGAGGATCACGAAGGGGGCGCTGGGCTCCAGGCCGCCGCGCGTCCCGGCGTCGTCGACGATCCACTGCGAGCGACGGCCGGGCTGGAGGTAGTCCACCCACAGCCGGATCTCGTCGTGGTTGCGTCGCTGGTTGCGCTTCTCGGGGCCGTCGAAGCTCGGCGGGGTGGGGTGGGCGGCGAGGACATGGAGGACGTCCGTGCCGATCTGCACCGGCACGTCCCAGTGCGACTTCGAGCTCAGCCGCAGCTGCGGGGAGATCTCCGGCCCGTAGAACTCGGTGGGCAGCAGGTTGTGCGGCATGTCCGCCCAGCGCAGGTTCTGGAAGGTGCGCACCTGATCGGCGAGGATCGGGTAGCGGGAGAGGACCACCATCCCGTACTGGCCGGGGAACTGGCCGAACCCCCAGGCGTCGTCCGGGCCGCCGACGGTGCCGTCGCGGTTCAGGTCCAGGCCGGAGGGCACGCCCGTGTTCACGGGGGCGGTGAAGGCGTAGGGGTAGAAGGCGGGGCTCTGCCCGTTCTGCGGCACCTCGAGGTACTTCTCGCGGAAGAGGTCCACGCCGCGTCCCTCGTCGTCGTGGTCGAACTCGTTGAGCAGCAGGATGTCGGGGCTGTTGATCTGGATGACCTCGGCGACCGCCCGGATCTGGGCGTCCTTCCCGGTGGCGAGGTCCTCGAGCAGCTGCCCCTCCCGGCCGCGGTTCAGGGAGGCGTTGAAGGTCGCGGCGCGCAGCGACTGGAACGGACCGCCCCGACGCGCGGGCTCCGCGGCGGTGGCGGTGGCGGCGGCGGGCAGTCCGAGCCCGGCAGCGGCGGCGGCGACGAGCGCCCGGCGACGGGAGAGGCGAGGAGTCATGACTTCCATTGTGCACGTTCCCGGGGCCGGACGACAGGCCGCTGTGGACGGCCCAGTGGCACACTGGCGGCATGAGAATCGCGTTCCTGGGCACCGGCCGCATGGGCACCGAGCTGGCCCTGCATCTGCTCCCCGACCACGAGCTCACCGTCTGGAACCGCACCGCCTCCCGCACGCAGCGCCTCGCCGAGGCGGGCGCCGCGGTCGCCTCCACCGCCGCCGAGGCCGTCGCGGACGCCGAGCTGGTCGTCACCTCGCTGTTCGGCCCCGACGCGGTGCGGGAGACGGTGATCGCCCCGTCCCTGATCCCGGCCGGCGTGACCTGGGTGGACACCACCACCGTCTCCCCCGCCGACGCCGAGGAGTTCGCCGACGCCGTCCCCTCCTACGTGGGCGCGCCCGTGGTCGGCACCCTGGGCCCGGCCCGCAGCGGCACGCTCGGCGTCTACGTCGGCACCCCCGACGACGGGCGGCGCGAGCAGGTCCTCGACCTCGTCGCCCCCTGGGCCGATCCGGAGCGCCTGCGCGGCGTCGGCTCCGGCCGCGAGGCCGCCGTCGGGAAGCTGCTGGCGAACCTGGCCCTGGCCGTCTCCGCGCAGGGCCTGCGGGAGGCGCTCGCCCTCGGAGAGGCGACCGGCACCTCCGCGGAGGCGACCCTGGACATGCTCGGCGCCACCGGGCTCGCGTTCATCGCGGGGATGAAGGGGCCGTTCGTGCGCGGGGAGCGCTCGACCGAGGGAGGGGACTTCACTGCGGACGCCATCGCGAAGGACGCCCGGCTGATGATCGACACCGTCGACGGCGCTGCGTCCGACGGCTCGTCTCGCCCCGGCAGCGACCTGCCCGCGCTGCGCGGCGCCCTGGCCTCGCTCGACGCGGAGATCGCCGCCGGCCACGGCGAGGACGACTTCTCGACGATCCTGCTGGAGGGTGCCGAGCGCACCGGGGAGTGAGGCCTCGGGTCAGACCGAAGGGGCGTCGCGCGGCTGATCTCCACGGCCTGAGCCGCTCATCCGTCAGCAGACCCCGCTGCACGGCCGCGCCAGTATCCCGGTCGCTGATGGTCATGGACATACGCCAGGATGACGATCTCGGCGCGATGGTGGATGTAGACGACGCTGTAGGGGAAGGCCCGTACAGATCTGCGCCGTGCGACGACCCCGCCGCCGGCGTCGGCGACCGGCGGCCAGCTCTCGGGTCCAGCACCGATGCTCCGCACCGCTTCGGCGACCCTGATCATGAACTCGTGTCCGAGGCCTGGCACCAGGCCTTCGTAGTACTCAGCGGCGGCGAGGAGCTCTGATCCTGCGGACGGGTGCTCGCGGACCGGGTCCGTCATTGCGCGGTACGGGGATGACGACGCTCGAACTCTGCCTTCGTGGCGGCGAATGTCCCCAGCTCCACACGGCCTTCGACGACGTCGTCGGCACGGCGCTTCAGCTCATCGCGCCACTCGTCGGCGGCGACCGTTCCCTCCGGAGCTGCGTACCCCTCGTCAAGGCTCCGCAGACCCCGCCGGATGACCTCGGCGCGCGCTTCGGGGTCGAGCGCCAACAGCGCTCGTTCCACCTCCGCGATCTCCAGTCCCATACCTCGAGTCTACGAAGCTCGTTCACCCTGTACCAGTGCGCGGACCTTCTTGTGGACAGTGCGCTTCAGCGCAGGTCCGCGAGGATCCCCTGCCCGGCCTGCCGGCCGGAGAACAGGCAGCCGCCGAGGAAGGTGCCCTCGAGCGCGTTGTGGCCGTGGATGCCGCCGCCCCCGAAGCCGCTCGCCTCGCCGGCCGCGTAGAGGCCGGGCAGCGACCCGCCGCCGGGGACGCCCTCGCGCTGCACGCGACCGCCGAGATCCGTCTCGAGACCGCCGAGGGTCTTGCGCAGCAGCACGTGCAGGCGCACCGCGATCAGCGGACCCGCCGAGGGATCGAGCAGCCGGTGCGGGGAGGCGGTGCGGATCAGGCGGTCGCCGAGATAGCCGCGCGCGCCGCGCAGAGCGGTGATCTGGGCATCCTTCGAGAAGCGGTTGCCCACCTCGGCGTCCCGGGCACGGATCGTGCGCTCGAGCGCACGGGCGTCGATCAGGTCCTCCCCCACCAGCGCGTTCATCTGGTCGACGAGCCCCTCTACGTCGCGGGCCTGGAGGAAGTCCTCGCCGCGGTCGAGGAAGGCCTGCACCGGGCCGGGCGCGCCGGGCCGCACCCGTCCGAGCACCTGCTTCCAGTCCTTGCCGGTGAGGTCCGGGTTCTGCTCGCTGCCGGAGAGCGCGAACTCCTTCTCGATGATCTTCCGGGTCAGCACGAACCAGGAGTGGTCGTGGCCGGTGGTGCGCAGATGGCGCAGGGTGCCCGTGGTGTCGAAGCCGGGATAGGCGGGGGCGGGCAGGCGGTGGCCGCACGCGTCGATCCACAGCGAGGACGGTCCGGGCAGGATCCGGATCCCGTGGCCGCGCCAGACGGGGTCCCAGTTGCGGATCCCCTCGGTGTAGTGCCACATGCGGTCACGGTGGATCCAGCGCGCCCCGGCCCGCTCGGCGGCGAGCATCCCGGAGCCGTCCACGCTCGCCGGCACCCCGTGCACGAAGCCCTCCGGCATGGTGCCGAGCTCCTCGGGCCACAGCGAGCGCACCAGCTCCTCATTCCCGCCGATCCCGCCGGTCGCGAGGAGCACCGCCGCGGCCCGTTCCTCGAAGTCGCCGACGACCTCGCGGGTCGAGCCGGCACCGCGTGGGGAGTCGTCGTCCGCGAGCACGCTGCCGCGCACCCCGACCACGCGTCCCTCCTCCACCAGCAGGTCCTCCACCGCGTGCCGGGTGCGCAGCGCGATCCGCCCCGCCTCGCGGTGGGCGGCGAGACGCCGGGCGAAGGGCTCGACGAGGCCCGGCCCCGTCCCCCAGGTGAGGTGGAAGCGGGGCACGGAGTTGCCGTGCCCCTCGGCGCGGCCGTCGCCCCGCTCGGCCCAGCCGACGACGGGGAAGAGCCGGTGCCCCATCGACCGCAGCCACTCGCGCTTCTCCCCCGCCGCGAACTGCAGGTACGCCTCCGCCCAGCGGCGCGGCCAGTGATCATCGGAGCCGTCGGGCTCCTCGAAGGAGGCGGAGCCCAGCCAGTCCTGACGGGCGAGCTCGAGGGAGTCGCGGATCCCGAGGCGGCGCTGCTCGGGGCTGTCCACGAGGAACAGCCCTCCGAAGCTCCACCAGGCCTGCGCGCCGAGGTCCTGCTCCCCCTCGCGCTCGAGCAGCAGCACGCGCCCTCCGCCGTCGGCGATCTCGGTCGCGGCGACCAGGCCCGACAGCCCGGCGCCGACGACGATCACCTCGGCCTCCATGGTCACTCCACCCTGATCCGTCGGACCCGCTCGAGATGGTCGCGGCTGTTGACGCCGGACATGGTGCGGCTCTTCTGCCGGTTGTTGCTGCCGACGCGCCGGTCGCCGGTGCGGAGGTTGCCCACTGCGACGTCGGTCTTCTTCTCGAACTCGTGCCGCTTGTCCCGGTTGCGGTAGTAGCGGTAGATGCCGATGTAGGTCCCCAGGAACACGGCCGGTCCCAGCAGGAAGGGGAAGGCGATCCCGGCGGCGCCGTCCCCGGAGTCGGCCAGCAGCATCGCGGCGGTCGGGTCCGCGGCGATCTCAGCGAGCAGCGGGTGCATGCGGGCCTCCTCGGGGGTGGTCGGTCGTGGTCGGCGTGCTCATCAGAAGAACATGTAGGCGAGGCCGGCGAGCGCGCCGACCACGGCGGCGACGGCGCCCGCGGCGCAGGAGGCGGCGAAGATCTTCGGATGGGAGACGGGCACGGAGCCCATCGTGGTGCCGGTGCGGCCGTTGACCGCGATGTAGTGGGTGAGCGCGCCCTCGCCCTTGGCGGAGTCGGCGTAGCTGTACAGCCACACCGGAACGTAGATCGACACCCAGCGGGTGCCGTGCACGGCCACGCCCTCCTCCTTCCAGCGCACCCCGCGGTCGTAGCGGGAGATGGTGGGCGTGGCCTTCGCCCGGGCGATCGCGAGGAACTTGTCCTCCACCTCGGCGTCGACGTCCCGGACGTTCAGGTCGCGCCGCTCGGAGGTGAAGCCCTTGAGGTAGTTCGAGTTGTAGGTGACCGCGTTCTCGGTGTCGTAGGGCTGGACGGCGTTGAGGATGTTGTTGGTCGCCTCCTCGTTCTCGTCCGCGTCGAAGCGGCTCGCGGACTCGACGGTGAGGTCGTCGACCAGCAGGTCGAAGGCGCGCTGGACGGCGTAGACGTCCGCGTCGTAGTAGGTCTCGGTGACGTAGTTGTCCTTGCCCACGCGGCGCCGCACCGTGTACTCGCGGGTGGTGACCTCGCCGGTGCCGCGCAGCACGGCGTGCATGTTCCCGTCGACCACGAGATACGGGATGTACACGCCCATCACGTTCTCGGGCACGAACTCCTGCGTGAAGCGGCCCAGCGCGAAGGTCTTGCGCTTCCCGGCGAAGGCGTCGATCCGCTCGACCGCCTCCTCGCGGGTGAGCAGGAAGGGCAGCACCGCGTCCGGCACCGCGCCGTTGGGGATCTGCGAGTTGATCGAGAGGGTCTGGCGGCACCAGTGGCAGCGGGCCTGCATCTGCTGGTCGACGTTGAGGACGATCTCCGCGCCGCAGCCCTGGCACTTCAGGGTCACGGTGGTGAGGTCCTCCCGCACGTCCGCGGTGCCGGAGGCCATGGTGTGGCCGCGCAGCTCCGCGATCGAGGAGTCGAGCCCGAAGCGCTGCTCGGCGATGTCCTCGTTCCAGCTGTGGCGGCAGTACGAGCACACCAGCGCCTTCGCGGTCAGCGAGTACTGGATCTCGGTGCTGCCGCAGCGGGGGCACTTGTTCAGCCCGTCGTCACGGCCGGAGCTCGTGTCGATGATCCGCTCGGAGCTGTGGCCGGCGGCGGCCTCGGCGGCGCGCGCGACGGCCTCGTCCCCGAGCATCGGGGCGTCGGTGCTCGACGACGCCGCGCCTCCGGGCTGCGGGGCCCGGGGCGGCTGCGGCGGGCGCGCCCACGGCGGGCCCTGCGGATCCTGCGGAGGGGGTGAGGTCATCGAGAGAGTGCTCCGGGAGTGCGGGCGCGGCTCAGAGGCCGAGCGCGGCCTTCTTCGCCGCCTCGTAGTCGTCCTCGCTGATCAGCCCCTGCTCCAGCATCTGCTTGTACTGGGCGAGCTTCGCGACGGGGTCCTCCTGCGCGGGAGCGGCCTGCTGCTGCGGGGCCTGCTGCCCCTCGGCGGGGGCCTGCTGCTGCGGGGCGCCCTGCTGGCCGGGCGGCGCCCACGGCTGGACGGGGTTGACCATCCCGCCGGCGGCGCCCATGCCGGCCCCGAACATCGCCAGTCCCGCGCCGCCGCCGTTCTCGCCCGCGGCCTGCACGCCGCGCGCGGCGGCCTGGTTCATGAAGGACTGCGAGCGGGCGCCGGAGAGCGCGTCGGCCTTCTGCACGTCGGCCAGCAGCTCGCGGGTGCGCTGGTCGTACTCGATCGAGACGATCGCGGTCTTCACGATCGCGAGCCCGCGGTCGCTGGACCAGCGGTAGCCCTCCTCGACGGCGGCCGAGAGCGACTGGGCGAAGCCGACCGAGTCGCCCTGGATGCGGGAGATGCGGTTGCCCTTGTCGGGATCGTTCGTGTAGCGGGAGAACGCCTGGGCGAGGGAGCCGACGACCTCCTGGAACATCTGGTTCCCGGCCGCGTTGTCAGGGTCGGAGAAGTCGAACACGGGCGCGTTCGCGGAGATGAACGAGGCGGGCACGAAGTTGTGCACGAACAGCAGCGGGTCGATGATCCGCAGCGTGTAGGAGCCGCGCGTGATCGCGCCGACCTGCGCGTTGAGGTAGGCGTCGTCCCAGTAGATCTCCGACTGGGTGCCGAAGCGGTTGTCGGGGATCTCCTTGAGGCTCACGTAGAAGGCGAGCTGCTGCGAGGAGGGGCGGCCGCCGTACTTGAAGCGCTCCCAGGAGGTGCCCACGGTCGAGGCGAGCAGGTCGTCGCCCGCGAAGACGGAGCGGGCGTCCGGGGAGGAGTCGTTGAACTCGTAGCCGCCAGCCTCGGTGATCAGGCCGGTCGCGCGGCCGTCGACCACGGTGATCAGGCCGTACCCCTGGGGTACGAGGATCTTCGAGCCGTTGGTGATGACGTTCTCGGAGCCGCGGGTGTTCGAGCCGCGGCCGGCGTTGGTGCCCTGCGCGACCGCCGGGAACAGCGCCGCCGTCTGCGGCAGCCCGTTCGGGACGGTGAGGAAGTCCTTCCACTGATCGGCGAGCATGCCGCCGACCGCGCCCTTGAATGCCTGGATGAATCCCATGTGAGCTCCTTCGTCGCCCCCGAAGTTGTGATCGCGGCCATGCTACCGCCCGTCCCCGGGCGTCCGCTGAGGGCCCGGATACAGTTCCCCGCATGGACCTGCTGCAACTGCTCGAGCGCCTCCAGGTCCCCCTCTATCTCGCCGCGATCGCGGCCGGTGTCCTGATCGGTGCCGCGGCGCCGGGCACCGCCCCGGCGCTCGAGCTCGCCGTCGAACCCGCGATCGCCGCGCTGCTGCTGGTGACCTTCCACGGCATCCCCCTCACCCGCCTGAGCGCCGCCCTCGCAGGCCCCCGCTTCCTGCTCGCGCTGCTGGCGGTGAACCTCCTGGTGGTGCCCGTGATCGTCTGGGCCCTGACCCGCCCGCTCGCCGGCTCGCCCGATCTGCTCCTCGGCGCGCTGCTGGTGCTGCTCGCCCCGTGCATCGACTACGTCGTGGTGTTCACGGCGCTCGCCCGCGGCGCGCACGAGAAGCTCCTGGCCGCCACGCCCCTGCTGATGCTGGGGCAGATCCTCGCCCTGCCGGTGCTGGTGCCGCTGCTCGGGGGCGGCGCGGCGTCGTCCGCGATCGACCCCGCCCCGTTCGTGCGGGCGCTCGTGCTGCTGGTGCTCCTGCCGCTGCTGGCCGCCGCGCTGCTGCAGCGCCTGGCCCCCCGCCTCGACCTCGCCCCGGCGATGGTGCCGCTGATGGTCCTGGTGCTGCTCGCGGTCACCGCCTCGCAGACCCCGCGGGTGCTCGGCGCGGGCGGCGCGCTGCTCGCCCTCGTGCCCGTCTACGCGGCCTTCCTCGTGCTCGCCGCGGCGGCCGGGCTGCTGATCGCGCGCCTGCTGCGCCTGAACGCCCCCACCGCCACCGCCGTGGCCTTCTCCGGCGCGACCCGCAACTCGCTCGTGGTGCTGCCGCTGGCGCTCGCGATGCCGACCCCGCTCGCCCCGGCGGCCGTGGTCGCCCAGACCCTCGTCGAGCTGATCGGGATGGTGGTGCTGGTGCGGGTGCTGCCGCGGCTGCTCAGCCGGTGATGTCGAACCGTGCCAGGCGCTTGCGGTCGCCGCTGTTCTGCAGGTCCAGCAGCTGGGCGTAGATCCCCCCGGAGGCGGCGAGCTCGGCGGGGGTGCCGATCTCGTCGATCCGCCCGTCCTCGAGCGTGATGATCCGGTCCACGGCCGCGATCGTCGAGAGGCGGTGGGCGATGATCAGGGAGGTGCGGCCCTCCATCAGCTCGTCCAGGCCCTTCTGCACCTGCCGCTCCGCCTTCGTGTCCAGGGCCGAGGTCGCCTCGTCGAGCACGAGCACCGGCGCGTCCTTGAGGATCGCGCGCGCCACCGCGATGCGCTGGCGCTGCCCGCCGGAGAGCTTCAGCCCCCGCTCGCCGATCACCTGCTCGTAGCCGCCGGGGAAGCGGCGCACGAAGCCGTCGGCGTTCGCGCGGCGGGCCGCGTCGGCGACCTCCTCGTCGCTCGCGCCGGGCCGGCCGTAGGCGATGTTCTCCCGCAGCGTGCCGGAGAACAGGGAGGCGTCCTGGAAGACGACGCCGATGCGGGAGCGCAGCTCGTCCAGCGGCAGCTCGGTGCTGGTGCGTCCCACCACCTCGATCTCGCCCGCGCGCGGCTCGTACAGGCCCAGCAGAAGGTTCACGATCGTGGACTTCCCGCCGCCGGACTCGCCGACCAGCGCGATCTTCTCCCCGCGGGCGACGGAGAAGTCGATCCCGTGCAGCACGTCCTCCCCGTCCTCGTACGCGAAGGACACGTCCCGGAAGCGGACCACCGGGGCGCCGGGCACCGGCTCGATCGCCGGCGGCGGCACGTCGTCCTCAGCCCGGGCGAGCATCGCGGCGGTGCGCGGGTCGACCTCGGTCCCCATCACGCGGAAGTAGTCCTTGGACCCGGCGATGGCGCGCTGGGAGGAGTCGATCACCCAGCTCATCGACTCCACCGGGGCCTTGGCCATGCTCATCAGCTGCACCAGCAGCACCATCTCGCCGAGCGTGAAGGCGCCCTGGACGGTGCGCACGAAGATGATCACGTAGATGCCGAAGAACACGAGGTTCAGCACCGCGCGTCGGATCACGTCCATGCGGTGCCAGTGCGTGGACTGGGCGCGGGTGGTGGCGTCGGTGGACCAGAAGCGACGACGGAAGTCCTCGAGCTCCGAGCGCTCGCGCACGAAGGACTTCACGACCCGGATCTGGCCGACGACCTCGGCGAAGCGGCCGGAGGCGATGTCGACCTGCTCGTTCTTCTCCCCCTCGAGCCGCTGCCACTTCACGGAGGTGAGCGAGGTCAGCCACACGTACAGCGGGAACACGATCAGCAGCAGCACGGTCAGCGGCCAGGCGTACCAGGCGCTGATCGCGAGCACCGCGACCGTGGTGATGAGCATCGACGCGAAGGAGTTCGACATCATCTTCGCGAAGTTGGTGATCTCGGTGATCGAGCGGTTCAGCCGCGCCACGATCGTGCCGGTGATCTCCCCGTCGAACCAGCGCTGGGGCAGGTGGAGGAGCTTGTCGTAGTAGCGCACCGAGAGGATCGTGCGCATCCGGTTGCTCATCACGTCGCCGTACCAGCCGCCGATGTTCGACACGACGGTGTTGAACAGCTCCGCGACCAGCACCGCGGCCGCGATCAGCACCACGGCGCGGACGGCGGTGCCGGTAGGGGTCTGCCCGCCGACGGCCCCAGCGACCGTGTCGGTCGCATGGCCGATCAGGAAGGGGACGGCGAGGGCCGCCGCCGCGGTGAGCACCGAGCAGAGGATGATCGCGGTGTACAGCGGGGCGAGAGCACGGGTGAAGCGCACGATGCGCAGGAGGGATGCCACGTCCCACCACCTTACGGAGGCGGTGCGGCGCGGTCCATGGGCCGCCTCACCCGGGCGCGACGCCCTGAGCGAAACGCCCGGCTCCCTCGTGCCTGCTCAGTCGTCCTTCGGTCCGACGATCCCCAGCAGCACCGCGAGCGTGGCCCGCTCCCCCGCGCGGCGTCGACGGACGTAGCCGGTGGCGAGCGCATAGGGCACGAGCATCACGAAGCCGACGGCGCTCAGCAGCAGGATCGCGACGACGATCGAGCCGGTCTGCGCGCTGCCCTCGGCGCCGGTGCGCGCGACCAGCAGCGCGGCGGCGATGTTGCGCTGGCTGGTGAGGATCGCGGGACCGTCGGGGACGGTGAGGGTGTCCCCGGCGAGGTCGCCGGCGAAGCGGCCCGCCGCGAAGGCGAGGGCGACGAGACCCGCGGCGACGAGGAGCACCGGGGAGAGCAGCAGGTCCAGCACAAGGCCTGAGTTCGCGCCGAAGCCGGAGAGGAACATCAGCACCGCCGAGACCGCGGCGACGCCGCCCGCGATCCGGGCGAAGAGATCGGCGCGTCCCGGCCAGACCGCGGCGATGACGATGCCGGCGATCATCGGGGAGAGCATCGTGCCCAGCAGCAGCTGGGCGACGGACCAGCCGTGCACCTCGACGTCCCGCAGGAGGAAGGGCACCACCAGCGGCATGAAGGCGATCGAGCCGAGCAGCAGCACCGCCATCGGCCCCGCGGTCTCGCCGTAGGGGATGCGGGCCATCGCCCCGAGCTGCAGCACGAACGGGGCGCCGGCCGCGCACAGCGCGATGACGAACCCCTCCCCCGTGTGGTGGGGCAGCAGGCCGGCGAGCAACCAGATGAGCAGGGTGCCGACGGCCGGGACGACGACGAAGTTCGCGCCGAGGACGGCGAGGACGGTGCGGCGGTCCCGCAGCTGGTCGCGGAAGGCGCGCAGCGGGGTGCGCAGCCCCATCGAGAGCATGGAGGCGATCGCGAAGGCGGGCACGCTGATGTCGATCAGCGCGCCGAGCAGAGCCTCGATCGCATCCACCCCGGCAGACTACGCGTCACCGGAGGCAGGGGCTCAGATCCAGCCGTTGTCCGAGGCGGTCCTCACGGCCTCTGCCCGGTTCGCGACCCCCAGCTTCCCGATCGCGGCGGAGACGTGGTTGCGCACCGTCCCCTCGGAGAGGAACAGCCGCCCGGCGATCGCGGCGGTGGTGCCGCCGACTGCCGCGGCCTGCAGCACCTCGGTCTCCTTCGCGGTCAGGGGGCTCGGGCCGACGGCGAGGGACTGCGCGGCGAGCTCGGGGTCCACGACCCGCAGCCCCTGGTGGACGCGGCGGATCGCGTCGACGAGCCGTTCGACGGGGGTGTCCTTGACCATGAACCCGCCGGCCCCGGCCTCCATCGTGCGCCGCAGGTAGCCGGCCCGGCCGAAGGTGGTCAGCACGATGATCCGCGGGGCGCCGTCGATGCCCTGCAGCTGCTCGGCCACGCCGATCCCGTCGGCCGGTGCGCCGTCGGCGCCGGCGGGCATCTGGACGTCCAGCAGGAGCACGTCGGGGCGCCGCTCCTCGACGAGGTCGAGCGTCCCGGCGCAGGTCGCGGCCTCCCCCACCACCTCGAGGTCGGGCTCCAGGCGCAGCAGGGCGGCGAGGCCGCCGCGGAGGATGGCCTGGTCGTCGGCGACGGCGACGCGGATCATGCCGCCCGGTCCATGGTCGCCCTCAGGGTGGTGCCGGTCTCGGAGGTCTCGACCCGGAGCCGTCCCCCGGCGAGCACGACGCGGGCCTCGAGGCCCTGCAGGCCGCTGCGGGAGGCGCCGTGGGGGATGCCGATGCCGTCGTCGGCGACGGTCACCGCGTCCTCCTCGACGGTGATCCGGGCGCGCGTGGCGCGGGAGTGGCGCACGATGTTGGTGACTCCTTCGCGGATGACGTAGCCGAACAGCTCGGCGAGGTCCTCGTGCAGGGGCGGCAGGGCGGTGGGGACCTCGGCCTGGATCCCGACGGTGCCGAGCACGGTGCGGGCGGAGGCGATCTCGGTCGCGGCGCGCACGGTCTGCATGCCGGAGGCGGTGGCGCGCACGTCGGCGAGCGCCTGGCGGGTGGTGGTCTCGATGTGCTCGAGCTGGGCACGGGCCGCCTCGGGGTCCTTGTCCAGCAGGCGGCGGGCGAGCTGGGCGGAGATGGTCAGCGAGGTGAGGGAATGGCCCACGAGGTCGTGCAGGTCCCGGCCGATCCGTTCGCGCTCCGCGGCGACCGCGAGGACGGCGTTGCGCTGTTGGGCGGCCTCGAGCTCCTCCTGGAGCATTTGCTGGCGCACCCCGTAGCCGATGCCCCAGGCCATCACGGTGCCCATCACCGCCAGGCCCGCGGCGATCGGCACCCGGAGCACGAAGGCGAGCACCAGCACGGTGAGGCTCATCAGCAGCATCGAGGGCAGCGCCCAGCGCCACGGCAGCAGCAGCACGTGCGTCATGGCCTGGAACATCACCATGAACAGCACGTTCGGGCCGAGGAGCGGGATCAGTGCCAGCAGCACCCCGGTGCAGAGCGCGAACCAGATCAGTCGCACCTTCAGCGGGTACAGGCCGATGCCGCAGGTGGTGACGAACAGCGCCGCGTACAGCAGCAGCATCGCCGTGACCAGCGCAGCGGCGGGACCGGGCGCCTCCTGCCAGGCGAGCACGATGGGGATCAGCACGAACATCACCGGCGGGAGGGAGAACGCGAGCCCGCCCGAGTCCTTCGCCGCTCGGAGGATCCCGCGCGGGGTGACGGGGCGTGCCGCGGCCTCGGCCGGGGTGCCGTGCACCCAGGTCTCCCGGTCCGTCGCCTCCGGCGTCTGCATGAGGGTCATTGTGTCAGCGCCGGGTCAGACCCACGGCGCGGCGCAGGCTGACAGCGCACAGCACACCGAGCCCGAGGGTCCAGGCGCCGATCACCAGCAGGCCGGTGACCGGGACCTCGCCGCCCTGCAGCGACCAGGTGCCCAGCTGCGAGATCCAGTAGGTGGGGATCGCGTGCCCGATCTGCTGCATCCATCCCGGGAACATCTCCAGCGGCATCCACAGCCCACCGAAGATCGCCATCGCCATCATGGTGATCACGCCGCCGGCCATCGCGGTGCCGCCCTTGAGCACCATGCCCAGCACGATGCCGATCAGGATGGTGGGCAGCAGCCCCAGCCAGAGCACCGCGATGGTGGCCAGGAACGTCGCGACGCTCACCTCGACGCCGGAGGCGATCCCGACGACGCCGACGGCGAGCAGGGCCGGGACGATGACGGCGCTCGCGGCCATCACGGAACCCACCAGGAAGGAGCGCGGCGACAATCCGGCCACGATCAGCTGGCGCAGGAAACCGCTGCGCTGGTCCTCCTGGATCTGGGTGCCGGCGGTGACGGCGGCGCCGAGCCCGCCGTAGGCGGCCATGTTCACCATGATCATCCCCTGGGCATCACCCCCGCCCTGGTCGCCGAACATCATCCCGAACAGCAAGTACATGCCCACCGGCATCGCGATGGTGAAGAGCATGAACATCACGTTGGTGACGGTCATCCGCGTGGTGTGCAGCGCGTAGCGGACGGTGCGGGTCGCGGCCGACGGGGCGGCGGCGGTGCGCGGCCTCGCGGAGCTGAGGGCGGTGGTGGGTGCGGCGGTCATGGCGGCGCTCCTCGGTCGGGTCGGGGCGGGTGAGGTGGTCGAGGCCGGGTGGGCGTCGGTGCTCATCGCTGCGTCTCCTCGTCGGTGTGGTCGGTGATGCGGAGGAAGGCCTCCTCGAGGCCGGGCGCGGAGACCAGGACCTCGTGGACGTCGGCGGCGAGCTCCGAGGTGAACAGTGCGGCGAGCGCCCGGTCGGAGTCCGAGCAGTGGGCCCGCACGCGGCTCGGGTCGGTCTCGTCCACCTCGGCGCCGCGGACGCCGGGCAGCTGCGCGATCCGTGCCGGGGCGACGCCGCGCAGGGTGATCACCCGACCGGCGACGAGGGCGCTGATCTCGGTGCCGGTGCCGTCGGCGACCACGCGACCGCGATCCATGACCACGACGCGGGCGGCCTCTCGCTCGGCCTCCTCGAGGTGGTGGGTGGCGAAGACGACGGTGCGCCCGGTGGCGGCGACGGACCGCATCTGGTCCCAGAAGGCGCGCCGGGCGCCGACGTCCATGCCGACGGTGGGCTCGTCCAGCAGCAGCACCTGCGGATCGCCGAGCAGGGCGATCGCGAAGCGGACCCGCTGCGCCTGGCCGCCGGAGAGCGCGCCCATCTTCCGCGTGACCAGGTCGGCGATGTCGGCCTGGGCGATGACCTCGGCCATCGGCATGGGGTGGGCCTGCAGGGAGTGGAGCATCCGCAGCATCGAGCGGACGGACTGGTCAGGCAGCAGCGCTCCGGCCTGGAGCATGGTGCCGATCAGCCCGGTGCGGGTGGCGGTAGCCGGATCGGTGCCGAGGATGCGCACCCGTCCGGTGTCGGGGCTCGCCAGGCCCACCATCATCTCCATGGCGGTGGACTTGCCGGCGCCGTTGGGACCCAGCAGGGCGACGATCTCCCCGGCGCGGATCTCGAGGTCGAGGCCGTCGAGCGCGCGGACGTCGCCGTAGCGCTTGTGCACGCCGGCGAGGCTGATCGCGGTGCCGGTCGCGGGGTCGGCGGTGGTCTCGGGGGTGGGGGTCTCGGGGGCGCGTCGAGTCGTGGTCATGGCTCCAGGCTCCTGGCTGCGGGGCCCTCACCCCAGTCCCCGTGATCACCTCGCGCCCATGACAGTCGTCATGCCCCCTGGGGCGCGGGCTACTCTGGATCGGTGCTGATCAGACAGGTGCGGCCGTTCGACGCCGCCACGGGCGGAGCCCCTGACGCGCCGGTGGACCTGCGGATCCGCGACGGCGTGATCGCCGAGCTCGCCGCGGGGCTGTCCCCCGCCCCGGGCGAGGAAGTCCTCGACGGGGGCGGGGCGCTCGCGATCCCCGGGCTGTGGGACCAGCACGTCCACTCCGGGCAGCTCGCCCAGGCGCATGCCCGGCTGGACACCTCCGGGGCGGGCAGCGTGGGCGTGATCCTCGAGCTGGTGCGGGCCGAGCTCGCCTCCCGCCGCGAGACCGCCGTCGATCCGGTGCAGGCGCTGATCGGCTTCGGCCACCGCCTGGTGGACTTCGCCGTGCAGCCCACGGTGCCGATGCTGGACGAGGCGACCGGCTCGGTCCCGACGGTGCTGATCGGCGGGGACGCGCACCATGCCTGGATGAACTCGGCGGCGCTGCGGGCGCTGGGCCTGCCGCCCCGTGACGGGATCGTCGCGGAGGAGGAGTGGTTCGTGCTGGCCCCGCGCCTGCCGGAGCTGCCGGGGGTCGCCGATGCGGTGGCGACGGGCTCGGCGATGATGCAGCGCCAGGCGCTGCAGCGCGGGGTGGTGGGCCTGGTGGACATGGAGTGGGGCCGGCCCTGGGAGGTCTGGCCGCAGCGGTCGCCGCGGATGCGGATCCGCACCGCCGTCTACCCCGAGGAGCTCGCCGCCGCGCCCGGCCCCACGGGCACACCGCTCGAGGAGCGGGGCCTGGTGACGATGGGGCCGCTGAAGGTGATCGTCGACGGGGCGCTCGGCTCGCACTCCGCGTACACCCGCGAGACGTACACCGACGGTCACGGCTACGCGGGCCGGGGCGTGCTGAGCGTGGGCCCGGAGGCGCTGCGCGACGCGCTCGTGCGGGCGCGGGCGCAGGGCCTCACCGCGGCGGTGCACGCGATCGGGGACGCCGCCGCGCAGGTCGCTCTCGCGGCGATCCGTGCCGTCGGCCTCGGTGCGCGGATCGAGCACGCGCAGATGCTCACCGACGACGACATCGCCGCCATGGCCGCCCTCGGCGTGACCGCGTCCGTGCAGCCCGCACATCTGCTGGACGACCGCGACGCCACCGAGGCGGTCTGGCCCGGCCACGGAGGGCAGGCCTTCCGGCTGCGGGACCTGCTGACGGCGGGGGTGCCGCTCGCCCTGGGCTCCGACGCCCCGGTCGCGCCCCTGGATCCGTGGCTGGCGATGGCGGCGGCGGTGCACCGCAGCGCCGACGAGCGCCCGGGCTGGCACCCCGAGCAGCAGCTCCAGCCGCGCGAGGCGCTCGCCGCCTCGACCGACGGGATCACCTCCCTGCGACCCGGCGGCGTCGGCGACGTGGTGCTGCTGGAGGGCGACCCCTTCGCCGACGTGCCCCTGGGGGCCGACGGGCTGATGGTCGAGGCCGCGGCCCGGGAGGCCGCGGAACGGCTGCGGGAGACGCACGTGCTCGAGACCGTCGTGGCCGGCGTCCCGTCCATCGGCCGCTGACGGCGTGGGCAGCGCCTCCCCCGATCGACTATGCACGGTAGTAATGGATGGGGCATAGTGGGGCCATGCCGCAGATCTCTCGATGGCCCCGACGCCTCGGGGAGACGCTCCGCCTCGCCGCCGCCGCGCTGCGCGCCTGGGGGCCCCGGCAGGTGCTCACCGCCGTGGTCGCCGGGACCGCCGTCGCGGTCGTGATGGGCGTGGCCACGGTGCTGATCCCGAACTCGCTCTTCTCCCGCGACATCCCCACCCTCGCCTGGAACTACCCCGTCTGGATTCTCACCTCCGCGCTGATGGGCCTGCTCATCGCCACCTACGTGGCCCCTGCGGAGGGTCGGGGCTCCCGGGAGGCGAGCTCGGTCGAGGTCGGTGAGCGCCGGGACGCGCGCACCGGCACCGCCGCCGGGATGCTGGCCTGGTTCGCGGTCGGCTGCCCGGTGTGCAACAAGCTCGCGCTGCTCGCCCTCGGGTACGGCGGGGCGCTGACCTGGTTCGCGCCGGCGCAGCCCTTCCTGGCCGCCCTCGCCCTGGCACTCGCACTGATCGCCGTGGTCTCCCGCCTGCGGGGCCAGGTCGCCTGCCCGCTGCCCGCCGCGGCCCGTTCCCGCCGGGCGGCCGCCCTGTGAGCGGCGCCGAGGGCTCCCACCCCTTCGACCAGGTGCGGCTGGGGCCGCTGGAGCAGCAGGTGATGGAGCAGCTGTGGGCCCACGACGAGCGGACGATCCGTGAGCTGATCACCGGCCTGGGCGGCCATCACGCCTACACCACGATCGCCACGGTGCTCACGAACCTGGAGCGCAAGGACCTGGTGACCGCGAGCCGGAAGGGCCGTTCCGTGCGCTACCGGCCGCGCCATCCGCGCTCCGAGCACGCGGCACGGCTGATGGAGCAGGCGCTGTCGAGCAGCAACGACCGCGGCGCCTCGATCCTCCACTTCGTCCGCAGCATGGACGAGCGCGAGACGGCGCTGCTGCGCCGCTACCTCGACGACATGGACGCCGGCGGCACCCCGGGGTCCGGATCGGCAGCGCCGTGACCGTCGGCCTGTTCGTCCTTTTCGCGCTCGCGCTCGTCGTCCTCGCGCTGGGCGGTCGCCGTCTGGTGCGCTGGAGCACCCCCGTGCTGGTGCGCGCGCCGCGCCTGGCCTCCGCGCTGCTGCTCGGCACGCTGGCGGTGTGGTCCGTCGCGGCGGTGGTGCTCAGCGTGGCCCTGGCGGGCCTGGCCCGCGGGCCGCAGCTGCTCGCCGGCGCCGCCGCCGATGTCTGCCAGCGCTGCCTCTCCGCCGCGAGCCCGTTCTCCACCGGCGGCCCGATCCACCTGCCGGTGCCGATGGCCGTGCTGGTGATGCTCCCGCTGGCCGGGACGGCGCTGATGGGTGCCCTCGCCGTGCGCGGTCTGCTCCGCCGGGCGGCGTCGAGCCGGTCGGTCCTCGCCCAGGTCCGGACGACGGGTTCGCGCACCGTCGTCGCCGGGCACCCGGTGCTGCTCGTCCCGGACCGGGCACCGCTCGCGTTCGCGCTGCCGCGCCGCCACGGGGGCATCGTGATCTCCCGCGGCCTGCTGGACTCGCTTCCGTCGCGCGAGCTCCGCGCGGTCCTCGCGCACGAGCAGGCGCATCTGGCCCAGCACCATCACACGGTGCTCGCCGTGCTGGCCGCGCTGACGGGCCCGCTGCGGATCATCCCCCTGTTCGACGCGGTCGCGACCACGGTGCCGCATCTGCTGGAGATCGCCGCGGATGACGTCTCGCGCCATCGCAGCGGCACGCCGGCCCTGGCCAGTGCGCTGCTGCGGCTCGCCGAGGTCGGCGCCGCCGCGCCGTCGGCGCCCCTCGCGACGGCGCCGGGCGCCCTGCTGCACGCGACCGGACCGGCCGGCAGCGGCCCGGATCGGATCGGGCACCTGGTCTCCCCCGCCGCCGCGCGTTCGGCGCTGGTGCCGGCCACCACCCTCGCCGCCCTGCTCGCCGTGCTGGCCCTCTCCGCTCTCACCCTCGTCGCGCCGTACGCGGCGCTGCTGCTGGACGGCTGCGCCGTGCCGCTGTGAGCATGCGGGGACCGGGCCGCTCAGCCGGTCATCCCCGCAGGCCGTACTCCTCGTCGAACTCGGTGGTGACCAGGAAGTGCCGCTCCTGGACCCGCACGGCGGCCGCGGAGTCCGCCGAGAACCGCTGGGGCACGGCGAGCGGCCCCTCCTGGTCCACGTCGTAGGGCTGGACCATCACGCCGCGGTTCGTGTCGAGCACCACGAGCGTGCCCTCCTCGGGGCGGACAGCGTAGGCCAGGCGCTCCCCGGCGCTGAGCAGCTGGAGCGGCTCGGAGTCCTCGTGGGTCCACTTCTCGGTGCCGTCGTCCTCGAGTCCGCGCACGGTCGTGCCGGAGACGACGACGGTGGTCTCGAGGACGTGATCGCGGGCGACGACGTTCGCGTCACGGGCGATCACGCGCCCGTCGGCGAGGTCGACGACCGCGCCGTGGGAGTCCTGGTCGGTGACCACGGCGAAGGAGGTGGTGGGGTCGATGTCGCCGAGCAGCCGTGCCCGGGACGGTTCGATGCCGGCGGGCAGCGGGATGCTCCAGAGCTCCTCGCCGTCGGCGCCGCTCGCCCGCAGCTCGGAGCCCGCCAGGTGCACGACCGTGCCCAGGTGCTCGCCGAGGATGCGGCCGCCGGCGAGGTCCTCCTCCCGCAGCAGCGGCTCCCCGGTGGCGCCGGACAGCGCCGTGCGCGGGCCTCCCTCGCCCATCGGCTGATCGGTCGGTGCCGCGTGGACCAGGCCCGGGGCGGCCTGCGGGCCGAGCGCCCCGACCGGTCCCCACAGCGGCTCGGCCGTGCGCAGGTCGTAGCCGGTGAGCGTCGTCGCGGGGAGCTCGTCCCCGGTGGCCTCGGCGAGGTCGGCGAGCACGGCCACCGGTGCGCCCTGCGGGCCCCGGGTGAGCACGAACCCGGTGCAGCTGAGCGGGCGGTCCGCCCGCCACAGCACGGTGCCGTCCTGGTCGACGGCGAGGAACCGCAGATGGGCCTCCTCCTCGCGGTAGCCGAGGAAGATGCCGTCCAGCTGGAGCGGGACGGCGGTCCAGCCGGGATCGACGACGATCATCGGGGTCATCTCGAGCGGGAGCCGCAGCTCGGTGTGCTCGACCACGTCGGCGCGCTCGCCCACCTGCACGGGTTCGGTGTGCTCGACCGGGGGCGGGGCCGTCGGTGTCTCGGGCCCGCTCTCCTCCGGGCCGCATGCGGCGAGGCCGAGCAGGCCCAGGGGCAGCGCCGCGAGGACGTCCCGGCGCCTCATGGCCGACGCCCCGGGGTGAGGGTGATGGTGGCAGGGGCGTCCTCCGCCTTCCGTCGACGGCGGTCCCACCGCCACCACAGCACGAGGGCCAGGATGCCCAGACCGGCGATCACGGCGACCTGCACGAGGGGGTCGTCGAGCCCGGCGCTGCTCGACTGCCAGCGGGCGAGGGTGCTGGTGGGCACGAGCGACGGCAGGCTGACCAGGCCGTTGGTGGCCCAGAACAGGATGCCGAGCGCGATGATCACGAGCCCCGTGACGAAGGTCGTGGTGTGCAGGCGCCGCCCCAGCAGCGTGAACTCGCGTCCGCGCAGCCTGCTGCGCCCCCGCTCCCCCAGCCGGTTCCAGACCGCCGCGAGGAGGGTCAGCGGCACCACCATGCCGGCGCCGTAGACGGCCAGCAGGATCCCGGCCAGGAACATGCTCCCCTGCCCCATGGCGAGGGTGAGCACGGCGCCGAGGATCGGCCCCGCGCAGAACCCGGCGATCCCGCCGACGGCTCCGAGCACGAAGCTGCGGGGTAGCCCGGAGCCGCGGGTGGAGCGCCGCTGGAGCCGGTCGAAGCCCGGCAGCACCCGGCCGAGGTCGAAGCCGAGGCCCAGGGCGTGCAGCGCGCCGAGCAGCACCAGCACCGCGGAGGTGAGCCCGATCAGCAGGGTGCGGTGCCCGGCCACGAGCGCACCGAGCGCCCCCACACCGATGCCGAGCGGGACCAGCGTCACCGCGAGGCCGAGGTAGAACACCAGCGCGTGCGGGAGCAGCGCCGCCCGCGAGGTCACGGTGGAGGCGAAGAATCCCGGCAGCAGGAGCGCCCCGCAGGGGCTGAGCAGTGCGAGCGCCCCGCCGAGGAAGGCGGTGAGCAGTCCGACCTCCATCTCAGCCCTCGCTCTCGGCCAGCGCCTCGTCCACCATCTGAGTGAACACCTCGGTGGGCTGCGCGCCGACGGTCGGTGTGCCGCCGATGATGAAGGCGGGGGTGGACATCGCGCCGAGCTCGATGCCCTGCTGGGCGTTCTCGGCGATCGTGGTCTCGACCTCCTCGGAGTCCATGTCGGCCTCGAACTGCTCGGCATCCAGCCCGAGCTCCTCGGCGAGCGCGACCAGGGACTCGCGGTCGAGCTCGCCGGAGGAGCGGATCTCGCCGTCCTCGAAGAGCCGGGCGTGGTACTCGGCGTGCTTCCCCTGCATAGCCGCCGCGAGGCTCGCGCGGGCGGCGCGTTCGGAGTCCTCGCCGTAGATGTTCACGTCCCGGTACTCGATCCGCAGCTCGCCGCGCTCGACGTACTCCCGCAGCTCCGGCAGGGTCTCGTCGGACCACTTCGCGCAGTAGGGGCACTGGTAGTCCGAGAACACCACCAGCACGACCGGGGCGTCGGCCGGTCCCTCGGCGAGCAGGTCGTCGGGGTCCCTGCCCTCCTCGGAGCTGAGATCGGGAGCGGCCACCGACTCCGGGTGCTCGACGGCCGCCGGAGCGTCGGCGCTCGGGGTGCCGGTCGCACCGCCCTGAGCGGGCGGCTCCGACGGGTCCTGCTGCATCCAGAACACCCCGATGATCAGGGCGGAGACGGCGACCACGATCCCCAGCGGGACCGCCCAGCGACGTAGGACGCCGCCGAGTGCGGACGGCGTCGTTTCGGATCGGTCGGCGCGGGCCATGGTGCCTCCGGTCGGGTCGGGAGAACGGTCGAGCGCCACTATTCCACATAGTTACTATGGGTGATAGTAATCAGTGGGGTGATCCGTGCCGCCCCCGCGGAGGTGCGCGGACGCGGTCAGCGGGCCCGTCAGCCCTTCATGCCCGAGTGGGCGAGCCCCTCGATCACGCGGCGCTGCAGCACGATGAACAGGATCATCAGCGGCAGCATCGCCATGAAGCTCGCCGCCATCATCACCGGGTAGTCGGTGGTGAACTGGCCCTGGAGGCTGGACAGCCCCACCGCGAGGGTGGTGCGGTCGTCGTAGGTCGCGACGATCAGCGGCCACATCAGGTCGTTCCAGGAGGCGAGCGCCGTGAGGATCGCGACCGCGCTCAGCGCCGGGCCGGACAGCGGGAACATGATCCGCCAGAAGGTCTGCCAGGGGCTGGCGCCGTCGAGCCGTGCCGCCTCCTCGAGGGAGCGCGGCATGCCCAGGTAGTGCTGACGCATCAGGAAGGTGCCGAAGGCGCTGAAGATGCCCGGTGCCGCGATCCCGGCGACCGTGTTGAGCCAGCCCAGCTCCTGGATGATGTCGTACTGCGGGATGAGGTAGATCTGGTACGGGACCATCAGGATCGACAGCACCAGCGCGAACAGCAGGTTCTTCCCCCGGAACTCCATCCGGGCGAAGGCGTATCCGGCCAGCGCGCACAGCAGCAGCTGGCCGATCACGCGTGCGCCGGTCACCGCCGCCGTGTTCAGGAACTGGTTCCAGAACGGCACCTGCTCGAACACCGCGGGATAGTTCCCCCACTGCGGCTCGGCCGGCAGCCAGCTCGGCGGGACCGAGGTGACCTCGGCCTGCGTGGACAGCGACATGCTCAGCTGCCACAGGAACGGGAAGACCATCACCAGCCCGCCGAGCAGGAGCACCAGGTGGGTGCCCCAGCGGGGCCGCGCGGTCCGGGTGCGGCGCTCACTCATAGTGGACCCACCTCCTCTGCATCCGGAACTGGGCCAGCGTGAACACCCCGATGATCAGCAGGATCAGCAGCGCGATCACCGAGGCGTAGCCCTGGTCGTTCTGTCGGAACGCCTCGGAGTAGAAGAGGTAGACGAGCGACTGCGTGTCGGCCATCGCGGGGTTGGCCTGCCCCATCATCGCGAACAGCAGGTCGAACAGCTGGAAGCCGTTGATCGCCGTGATGATGGTCAGGAAGAAGATGCTCGGGGTCAGCAGCGGCACGGTCACGGAGCGGAACTGCCGCAGCGCGCTCGCGCCGTCCAGCTGCGCGGCCTCGTACAGCTCCGACGGGATCCCCTGCAGTCCGGCGGAGAGGATGATGATCGCCAGCGGCAGGCTCGCCCACAGGCCGACGATCGACACGGCCAGCAGCGCCCACCAGGGCGCCGTGATCCAGTAGGGGCCCTCGATCCCGACGAGCGAGAGAGCCCAGTTGACGACCCCGAACTCCTGGTTGAAGATCATCCTCCACACGAGCGCGACCGCGACCGGCATCGACACGGCCGGGAGGAAGAACAGCACCTGGTAGAAGCGCGTCAGCCGCAGGCCCTTCTGGTTCATGAGCGAGGCGACGCCGACGGCGATCGGGATGCCCAGCAGCACGATCGCGGTGTAGATCGCGGTGTTCAGCACGGCGCGGGGGACGAAGGTGTCCGACAGCAGCGCGCGGTAGTTCTCCAGCCCGGCGAAGCTGCGGTCGCCGAAGGGGCCGAAGCTCGAGAAGGAGTTCAGGAACGTGGCCAGGATCGGCCAGAAGTAGAAGACGATCACCCCGATCATCAGCGGGGCGAGGAACACCAGCGGCCACAGGCCGTCGCGCGAGCGGCGTCGGCGCGAGGTGTCGTGCGAGGTGTCATGACTCATCGGCGAGCACTCCGTCCATGCGCTCGGCGAGCTCCGCGGCCGTGGCCTCGAGCCGCCCGTCGCCGCCGAGGATCTTCGGGAACAGCAGCTCCTCGAGCTGCAGCCACGCGCTCGTGTTCTGGCTGGCGGGATAGGCTCGGGCGGTCTCCGCCGCGTCGACGAACACGTCCAGCGAGAACTCCGGGATCGCCTCGACGTAGGCGTCGTTCGTGCCGAGGAACGCGGGGTTGGCCGCGCCCGCCTCCGCCTGGATGCGGTGCGCCTCCTCGGAGCCGAGGAACGCCAGGAACGCCGAGGCCGCGGGCTTGTGCCGGCTGCGCGCGGACATGGCGCACCCGATGCCGTGGATGACGTTGGCCTCCTCGGCGCCGTGGATGAGCGGCGCGACCCCCAGCTGCTCGCGCACCGGGGAGTCCTGCAGGAGCGCCGCCTCCCAGTTCCCGGACAGGTACAGCGCCGCGCGGCCGTTCGAGAACAGGTCCTTGGGCTGGTTCTCGGCGGTGTAGCGCACGTCGGGCGCGATCCCGTCGCGGATCATCCCGTCGAGGAACCGGAACGCCTCGATCGCCGCGGGCTCGCCGTAGCCGGAGCGGGTCTTGTCCTCGGAGAGGACGTATCCGCCCGCCTGCATGATCAGCGGGTAGATCATGGCCTGGTTCGCGACCCCGCCCGGGTTGCCCCAGATCTGCTCGCCGCCCAGCGCCCGGGTGACCGCCTCGGAGGCGTCGCGGTACTCGTCCCAGGACCAGCTGCCGGTCGGCTCGTCCACACCGGACCGGTGCAGCAGGTCCCGGTTGAACCACAGGGCGATGGTGTCGAAGTCCTTCGGCACCGCATAGGGCGTGCCGTCGTAGGTGTACAGCTCCACGAGGTTCGGCGGGTAGTTCGCCGGGTCGAAGCCCTCGAGCTCGCTGAGGTCCTGCAGCATCCCGTGGGAGGCGTAGAGCTCGAAGTTCGGGCCGTTGATCCAGAACACGTCCGGCAGGTCGTCGCCCTGCGCCTGGATGCGGAGCCGTTCGAAGTAGGGGCCGAAGGCCGTGGTCGAGATGCTCACGCCGATGCCCGGGAAGTGCTCGTGGAAGGCGTCGACGATCTCGAGCATGGCCGGCTCCTGCGCCTTGTCCCAGATCCCGAAGGTGATCTCGTCCTCGGTGTCGGGGGTCGCCGGCGGGCCGATCGCGGGATCGACCTCGGGGTCCGACGAGCATCCGGCGAGCGCCGCCGCGCCCGCCGCCCCGGCCAGACCGAGGAAGGTTCGTCTGGAGGTCACGTGAACTCCTTTGTCCGACAGATCACACGAGCGTCCACGTTAACCCATTCACTCGGCGTTCCGCGCGATGTGGAGGGCCTGCGCGATGAGCACGCCCTGCAGCGGGAGCCGCCCGTACGCGATCGCCCGACGGCGCGGCCGGGCACGGCGCCAGTCGTACGCCATCTGCACGTTCGCGGGGAACACCGCGACGAACAGTGCCGCCGCCGCGGCTCCTCCCAGGCGCCTGGTCCTGGGCGCGGCCAGCAGCCCCGCCACGGCGAGCTCGGCGACGCCCGAGGCATAGGTGTATCCGCGTGCGGGTCCCGGCAGCGCGGGCGGGACGATCGTGTCGAAGGGCTCGGGCCGGAGCATGTGCAGCGTCCCCGCCCCGGCGAGCAGGGCGCCGAGGAATCCGGCGGTGCGGCGGCCGCGGCTCATGCGCCTGCTCCCACGGCGGGCAACAGGCAGAGCTCGTTCCCGGAGGGGTCGCGGAACACGCGCCAGGGCAGCTCGCCCCAGTCCGGGAAGAACTCCTCACCGCCCCGTGCGGAGATCCCGGCCGCGACGGCGTCCGGGTCGTCCTCCGGCTCGAGCCGCACGTCGAGGTGGATCGGGTTCTTGGCCCCGGGCTGCTTCGGCGCCGGCTCCGGGCACAGCTCGAGCAGGGGTCCTCGTCCCGAGGGGTGGCGCAGGGTGCGCGGCGCGACGCCCGGCGCGGGCGTCCAGCCGCTCAGCCAGGCCCAGAACTCCGCATCGCGGGCAGGGTCGGCGGAGTCCAGCGGCAGTGCCGCGATCGGCCCCGTGCCCACGTATGCTTCACGCTCCTCCATCACGCAGAACGCCCCGCCCTCGGGGTCGGCGAGCACGATCCACGGCACCTCGCCCTGCCCGATGTCGAGGTCGCTCGCGCCGAGCTCCCGCAGCTTCTGTGCGATCTGCTCCTGCGCGGCGCCGCCGCGGAGGTCGAGATGGAGCCGCTGCGGGGCCACGTTGCGTGCCGGGACGCGGGCGAAGCACAGGTCGAGGTAGGCGTCGCCGTCGATGCTCAGCCTGGTCTCGAAGATGTCGGGCGCATCGGTGAGGGTGGTGGTGCCGAGGGCCGCCTCCCAGAAGCGGCCCAGGCGCTGCGGGTCCAGGGCATCGATGCCAAGGTTCTCGAGGAACATCCCGCCACCCTATGGCCGCCCCGGCTCAAGCGGGAAGGACGGTCAGGTCGCGTCGCCCCTCACTCGCCCTCCTCGCCGAGGACGTCGGCTCGGGCGCCCCTTATCCAGTACCCATGTGGAACGTCGGGGTCGTCGAGGATGACCAGCACGTCGTCCCCATCCGCGCGCACGTGAACATCAGGGAAGCGCCCCTCCTGCCCTGGCAGCATCGTCGCCTGCCAGCTCTCGCCCCCGTCGAGGCTCGCCCACAGGCAGGCCCCGATCCCCGTCTCGCCGGCGTCGTCCTCGCTGCCTGCGGGCACGTCGATCCACCCTCCCGCGAGCAGCGCCCCCTCCCCCAGGTCCAGCGCCGGGCCCCGCCTGCCGCGGTCGTCGGCGCGGTAGGTCTCCGTGAGGGCGCCGTCCGCCGTCAGGCTCCAGCGCCCCGTACGTCCCGCCACGGAGCCATGGACCCCGTCCTCGCCGATCCCTGCGATCGAGTCGCCGCGCACGGCGCCGTCGAGCGGCACGGTCCGCCAGGTCTCCCCGTCCTGGACGAAGGTCACCGGGCTCCACTCGTCCAGGGCATCGATCACGGACCCCAGGCCGATCAGGACACCATCGACGGAGGTCATCACATCGACATGGGCGCCGAGCGCGGCCTTCTCCGGCTCCGGATGGTCCGGCACGGGAGGCGGAACGGCCTCCCAGGCGATCCCGTCGGTCGAGCTGTACAGCCTCGGGGTCAGCACCGAGGGACCCCCGTCTTCAGGGAAGATCCACTCAGCGACCGGCAGGTAGTGCACGCCGTCGACCGTGCTCGCCTCGCCCACCGCCACGTCGTTTTCGGACCGAGGGAGTCCCGTCACGCTCTGCCACGTGCTGTGATCGGTGCTCGCCTCGACGGCGAACCCGGGTTCAGCCAGGGGATCGCCCACCGGTACGACCCCCGTGCACAGCGTCAGATCCCCGTCGAGCCGATGGATGTGCACGGACCGGGGCTTGGCGGTCCCGAGCAGGGACTCGTTCCGTCGTACGAGCTGGTCGCCCTCGCCAGCTCCGAAGGCCGTGCCGTAGGTCGGAGACCGCCAGTTGATCTGCTCAGCGCCTCGGTCGATGGTGGAGGTGGTCCAGGTGATCCGTCCGGCGAGCCCCGTGCCGGTCGCCGCCGAAGCGACCGAGAGTCCCCGCGCCGGATCGACCCGCAGCCCTGCCTCCTCACTGCTTCCCGCCTCCTGGACGTACACCCGGCCGTTCTCCCGGAAGATCGTCCCGGTCGCATCCCCGACCGCCTCGAGAACATAGGCCGGGACATACTCCTTCGGCTCTCCAGCCGACCAGGTGCCGTCGGCGTCGCGGCGGAGCATCCGCATGTCATCACCCCACCAGGTCGGGACGCTGATCTCCGATCCGTCCGGCGAGCGCACCGGGCGACCTGCCGAGAGGTCGGTGAAGTCGATGGGGGTGTCGGGGTCGAGTTCGCCACGGCCGTCGTGCTGATGGAAGTTCTCCAGCCCCCACCGCGGCAAGGGAACCTCTTCGGCGTGCAGGCCCTCCGCACCGGCACCCGTCCACGCCGCCGCGCGAGAGGTGCGGGTGTGCTCGTCCCAGTCGACCGCCGTTCGCCATGACCCGACGAGCACGAACGCGCCGTCCTGCGCGAAGATGGCATGCACCGACTTCTGGTCCGCGTCGCCGGGCAGCGGCGTCGGGGCGCTCCACGTCACGCCGCCGTCGGACGAGGAGACGACGACGGCCGCTTCCTCCGAGGTCCCCTTCCGATCGATGGCCACGAGGACCGCATCGTCTGCACGACCGACCGCCTGCACGGACCACTTCTGCCCCTCGGGCACCGGGACCGGGGTGAGGGCAGTCGCCGCCCCATCGTCCGAGACGTCCCAGACCTGCAGCTCACCGTCCCGCTGCGAGGTCGCGACGAGTCCGTCGCCCGCTGCGACGAGGGCGGCGCCGATCCCGCCGTCCACGTCCACGCTCCCCCATTCCACCAAGTCCGTCGACGTGTGCATGACCGTGCGCCGCGCGGCATCCACGACGCGGCTCGCGTAGACCCGCACCGTCTTCCCGTGCCCGTCGATGACGAGGCCCGTGGTGAGCGGATCGATCGGGACGGCGACACCCTCCGGCTCCTCGAGCGTCACCGCCCGCAGATCGGCCTCGAGCGCTCTCTCACGATGCACGAGCATCGCCATCGGCCGTTCCGAGCTGGGAGAGATCCCCCAGTCCTCGCGGTAGACAGGCATCTCGGGCTGCAGCTCAGCGGCGGTGGTCATCGGCGCCAGCGTCACCGTGGCACGGGGCGTGCTCCACGGCAGGCTCACTCCGTCGCACCCCGCGAGCCCGAGCGTGCCGAGCAGCGCCCCGGACAGCAGCAGCGAACGACGGGACGGACGGAGCACGGGACACGCAGCAGTCATGCGCACACCCGACCACACTTCCGACAGGGCACCTCGAGTTCTCCACACTCCGCAGGTCAGAGCCTCGAACTCGTCGGCCGGAATTCGCTGGCCCGGCAGCGCCGCCCCGCATAGGCTCACCCCATCGCCGCGCCTCCCGGGCCGGCCCTGAGGGAAGGAGGACCAGATGAGCGTCACCGTGCTGACCCCTGCCGTCCTCCCCTCCCTCGCGCACCGCTGAGAGCGGGCGCCCTCCCTCAGGAGACCCTGACATGACCACGTCCTTCGACCCGGACGGCTTCTTCGCACGCTCGATGTACTCCCTCTCCCTCGCCGAGCTCGACGAGGACCAGCGCTGGTCCACCTGGCCCGAGACCGCCCACACCCTCGACCGCGGCCCGCAGCCCTTCCCCGACTGGGTGGTGCAGCACGACGGCGCGATCGACACCGAGCTCGGCATCCTCAAGACCGGCAAGGAGGCCGACGCCTTCCTCATCGACCGCGCCCTGCCCGCCGAGCAGCTGACCGGCGCACCCGGCGAGGCGTCGCTCCTGGTCGCCAAGCGCTACCGCGACCCCGACCAGGTCACCTTCCACCGCTCGAGCGCCTACGCCGAAGGACGCCGCGGAAAGGACTCCCGCGAGGCCCGTGCGATCGCGAAGGGCACCGCCTTCGGCAAGCAGGTCGCGGCCGGCCAGTGGGCACGCGCCGAGTTCGACGTGCTCGGCCGGCTGTGGGAGGCCGGGCTGCCGGTCCCCTATCCGGTGCAGATCCTCGGCACCGAGCTGCTGATGGAGTTCATCGGCACCGACGACGAGCACGGCGCGGTCGCCGCGCCCCGTCTCCAGGAGACCTCCCCCGATCCCGCGACCGCCGAGCGCTGGGCGCGCCTGATGCGGGAGGCGGTGATCGACCTGGCCGCCCTGGGCCTCGTCCACGGCGACCTCTCGCCCTACAACGTACTGGCCGACTCGCGCCTGGCGGATCCGGATCCGGTGATCATCGACGTCCCGCAGACCATCGACCTGATCGCGAACCCGCACGGCACCGAGTTCCTGCGCCGCGACTGCCGCACCATGTGCACCTGGCTGCGCTCGCAGGGCGCCCCGCCGTCGGCCGCCGATCCCGAGGAGTGGGTCGCCGCGGCCTGGCGCGGGTGGGAGGTGCGCTGACCGCTCACCCCCGTCGGCCGAAGGGCCACCACCGCCGGCGCCGGGCCGGCGGCGCGGCACCCGGCGGGGAGGGGGCCGCCGGCACGGCGGGACCCGCTGCCCGCACCTCCTGCCAGCGCGCGACCGCGTCGTCCCCGTCCCACGCCGGCGCGAGCATCTTCTGGAAGGGGTTCGCGCGCCGGTCCTCGTGGACGCGCTCGGTGAAGTCCGCGGCGTACTCTCGCACGGCCTTCTCGTCAGGCAGCGCGGCGAGGGTCTCGTCGCGGCGCTCGTACTCCTTGCGCAGCAGCACCACGACGGGCAGCAGCGCCTCGGAGTCGATGTCGCCGCTGGCGATGCGCTGGTTCACCCACCAGTCGGGGTCATCGGTGACCGGCAGGTCCAGCGGCTTCCCGGCGCCGGGCAGGTCGTCGAAGTCACCGCGCCGCGCGGCCGCCTCGATCGCCGACTCGACCCTGGCGACGTCCGGGTCCCTCCACGGCGTGCTCACGAGCCCTCGGCGAGCTCCGCGAGGCGGTCGATCGAGGCCATGAGCTTCTCCGGCGTCATCTGCCGCGCCTTCGCGAGACGCGCCTCCTGCGAGGCGGGCAGGTCGGAGAAGTCGTAGACGTGGGTGACCAGGGTGCGTCCGTCCTCGAGCGGCTCGAGGACCCAGCCCCACTGGTGGCCCGCCGGCTGCTCCCCGTGGGGCGCGGGGCGCCAGGCGATCTCGCGACCCTCGACGAAGGCGACGACGTGGTTGTCGCGCACCCCGCCGCCCTGGTTGGTCATGACGAACACGTCGCCGACTGCGCGGACCCGCTGGCCGGCCTCGGCGCCTGCGAGGTTGTCGTTGCCGTCCCAGCGCGGCTGCTCGGCCGGGTCGGCGATGAGGTCGAAGAGGGCGGCGGCGGGGGCGGCGATCTCGCGGGAGGCCGTCACGACGGCGTGGGCGTTCATGGCTCCATCGTGCCATCACGCGGGGCGGTGTCGTCGAAGACGTCGATCGACCCGGCATAGTTCGCGACCCACACCCGGCCGTGGGTGGGCTCGTAGGTGATGCCGATCGGGTTCTGGCCCACCTCGACCGTCTGGATCTCCTCGAGCGTCTCGGCATCGAACTTCGTCACCGTGTTCGCGTAGTAGTTCACGACGTACAGGGCGAGCCCGTCGGGCGAGATCGCCATGGTGCGCGGCTCCCGGCCGGTGGCGACCTCGCGCAGCACCTCGCCGGTGGCGGTGTCGAGCTCGAGCAGCCGATCGTTCCCGGACTCGGTGAGGTACATGCGGGACGCGTCCGGGGAGAGCACCAGGTGGCGGGGCTTGCGGCCGGTCTCGAGCACGAGCTCGCTCTCGCCGGTCTCGAGGTCCACGCGATACAGCTCGTCGGCGTACATCGCCGTGACATAGGCGGTGCGGTTGTCGGGCAGCACCACGGAGCCGCGCGGCGCGGAGTCGACGGGGATCTGCCGGATCTCCTCGCCCTTGTCGAGGTCGACGACGGAGACGCTCGAGTCGCACCAGTTCGAGACCAGCGCGACGGAGCCGTCGGACGAGAGGGAGATGAACTTCGGGACCCGCCCCACCTCGATGACCTGGTCCCATTCCTTCGTCTCGAGGTCGAGGCGGTAGACGGCGCTGTTCCCGATCGCGTCGCCGGCGGCGCAGTCGTCGGTCGCGGTCTCCCCCGCCCCGGGTCCCTTGAGCGAGTACTGGGAGACGTAGGCGAACCTCCCGTCGGGCGAGAACACCGCCTCGACCGGCGCGCCCGTCGTCTCCCCGGCTCTGTCCGGGAACCCGAACTCGGCGAGGTCCACGGTGTCGGGGACCGTCGCGGCGAGCTCGAGGCTGCTCGCGTCGTACAGCGTCGAGGTGTGGTTGTACATCATGTTGTTCGCGATGACGTCCCCGGCCGGGCTCGCGACCACGGACTTCGGCGAGATGTCCCCGGTGATCCGGTCGCGGTGCACGAGACGGGTCGTGTTCGAGGGGTCGCCGATCGGATCGTGCACGGCCGCCTCGGCGGGAGAGGCGGCGTCATCGGGACGCAGCATCGAGGTGCCGAGCCCCGTGACGGCCCCGCCGGCGAGCACGAGCGAGAGGATCGCCATCGCCACGGTGAACTGGTGCGAGCTGCGGCCGCGGCTCGGCGGCTTCCTGCGATGCTTCGCCTCCACGGCTCCCCCTGACCGCTCTGCCCGATTCCTCAGGCATGAACCTACGGGGCGGAGCAGGGCGATGGGGTCAGGCGCGCTCGGCAGGCGTGTCGCTCAGCCCGTCCGCCTGCCCTGCATCACGACCTCGTGGAAGAGCAGCTCGTACCCGAGCTTCTCGTTGACCTGGATCATCCACGGGTTCACGTGCGAGTTCCAGGTGACCAGCGAGCGCAGCTGCGGGGCGCGCTCGGCGAGCTGGCGGTGGGTGGCGACCTTGAGCCCGAGGCCCAGCCGGTGCCCGCGGTGCTCGGGCATGACCAGGGTGTTCTCCTGATAGCCGAGGGTGCTGCCGGGCGCCTCGTGCACGTGCACCTCGGAGTTGCCGACGAACTCGCCGTCCGGCGCGACAGCCACCGCGACGATCCGGATCGTGCCCGCCTCGCGCATCCGCCGCTCGCTCACGCGGATCCGCTCGGGGGTGTACTCGGCGGGCTCGTGCTCGACCTCCTCGTCGGGCTCGTCGATCTCGAGCTGGGTGAGCAGGCGGCCGTAGGCGCTCAGGTGCTCCTCGGGGATCTCCCCGACCCACTGCTCGATCCGGTACTCGCCGCGCTTCCGGACCGACTCGGCCTCGAGCGCATCGAGCCGGTCGGGGTCCAGCGGCAGCCGCAGCGCCCGGCACACGGCGAGGTTCTTGCGGGTCACGCCCAGCCGGGCGGCGATCCGGTGCACGGGATGGGCGGGATCCTCCGGGTCGACGCCCGCCTCGATCTCGCCGTACGCCTCGACGAGCGTGCGGCCGGACTGCGCGATCGCGGGCAGCAGCGCCTCCTCGACCAGCGCGGTCGCGATGCCCTGACCCCGGTGCGCGGGATGCACGGCGACGCCGACGGAGATCGACTCGAGGTTCTCCTGCTGCGGCGTGAAGGTCATCGCGCGGCCGACGAGCATCTCCCCGCCCTCGAGCGTCTCGGCGAGGGCGATCCAGCGCCGCACCGACCAGTACGGGGTGTCCTCGAGGCCGGCGCGCAGCTGCGCGAGGCTCTCCTCCTGATGACCGCCGTAGACATGGTCGTCGAGCGCCTGCTCGAGGGCGCGGTACTGCTCGAGCTCCACGTCGGAGGAGGCGTCCAGGGGACGGATCGTCAGCTGCATGCGCGCAGTCCACCACGGCGCGGGACCACCGGTCGACGGAATATCCTCGTGCCTCCTTGACCCTCCCCTCGGGGCAGGGCCCAGCGTGGTCCGCGCCGGGACGGACCCGGTGCCCGAGACCGGGCGAGGCACGACGGAGGAACGCATGGACGAGAGCCTGCTGAGCATCGGGGAGCTGGCCGCACGCAACGGCCTGAGCCCCAAGGCGCTGCGGCTGTACGACGAGTCGGGGCTGCTGGTGCCCCGCCGCGTCGACCCCTCGACCGGCTATCGCTCCTACGGGACCGACCAGGTGGGCCGGGCCCGCCTGATCGCCGCCCTGCGGGGGCTCGGGATGGGGCTCGCCCGGATCCGGGTGCTGTGCGACCTGGACGGCGTGGCCGCCGCGACGGAGCTGCGCTCCTGGTGGCGGCAGGAGGAGGCCGACGCCCTCTCCCGCGCCGTCGCCGTCGGCGACCTCGCCTCGTCGCTCGGGCAGCACCCCACGGAGGACGCCGTGACCACCACGACCACCCCTGCTCGCAGCGCCTCGGCGCTGCACATCGGCCTCGAGCGCACCGCCCAGGAGGACGCGGTGCTGGTCCGGGCCCTGCCCGGCCGCCGCACCCTGCTCGCGGCGGCCGACGGATTCCATGACGCCGACGACCTCGCCGCACGGATGCTCTCGGCGTTCGCCGACGCCCTGGTCGAGACCCCGTCGGCCGACGTGCTGACCGCCCTCGAGACCGCCTGGACCGCCGCCGAGGCGCTGGTGCCGACGGACGGCGGCGCCGGCTCGACCCTCACCGCTGCGGTGCTCGACGGGGATCGCCTGCACATCGCCCACCTCGGCGACACGCGCGCGATACTCGTGCGCGCCGGCCGGCTCGAGCACGTCACGCAGGACCACACGCAGGTGCGCTCCCTGCTCGAGGCGGGCCGGCTCTCCCCCGAGGAGGCCGCCTCCCATCCGGATCGGCGGGTGCTGAACCGGGCCCTCGCCGCAGGTGCGCCGTCGGCCCCGGACCTGCTGGTGCGGCAGCTGGAGCCCGGCGATCTGGTGCTCGTCACGTCCGACGGGCTGCACGCCGTGGTCGACCCGTCGGCCCTCGCCGAGGCGCTCACCGGCGAGGAGGAGCCCGAGGCGCTCGCGCAGCATCTGATCGACCTCGCCCTCGACGCCGGCGGCCCGGACAACGTGGCCGTGGCACTGGCCCGGGCGTGAACCGGGCTCAGCGGGCGGCGCGCACCATGCGCACGATCGCCAGGATCGACGCGCCGATCAGCCCGACGATCCCGAGCACGAGCAGCGGCCCACCGCCGCCGAGCACCACCGACCAGCCGATCCCGAGGTAGACGACCTGCAGGAACAGCAGCGTCCAGACCATCAGCCGCTCCCCCTCGCGGTACATGGTCTGGGCGTTGCTCTCGGTGACCTCGACGGGATAGTTGAATGCCCGCGGATGGGCGGAGATCGCCGCGAGCGGGAGCGACAGCAGCAGCATCACCCCGGCGACGACCAGCAGCGACCACTTCGGACCCCAGTCATCGGCCTCGCCGCCGGGGCCGAAGTGGGTCACGACGGTCTCCGGAAGGGTCGGGTAGACGGTCAGCAGCCAGGCGGTGACCGCGACCATCGCCAGCACGGCGACCCACCGCAGCACCCGTGTTGCCGGTCCGGTGCGGTAGGTCCGGGCGGGCCGGTCGGCCTTCGTCGTGGGGGTGCCCGTCATGCGCGCCTCCCGCGATGGGACCGTCGGACGCCGCGATCGGGTTCGACGTCGGCCCCTACCCCCTCGCGCTCCTCGTGACGCAGCGCCTCGTCGAGATAGGGCAGCGCGTACTCGACGAAGCCGCGCCCGGCGGGGCGGATCAGGTCGTCCTCGATGAGCCGCTCGCGGTAGGTGGACTGGTTGCGCGGGTCGATGCCCATGCGTCGGGCGATGTCGCCGACGGCGCTCGGCCCCTCGTCCTCGAGCATCGCCCTCAGGTACTCGCGCTTGCGGGCGCTGAGGCCGCGCAGCGCCGGGCCGTGGACGTTCTTGATCATCGCCGCGACGACGGCGTCCCGCGCACCGCGGACGTCCTCGACCTCGATCACCTCGGCGTCACCGCTGTTCTGCCAGGCCTTGGAGCCGATGAGCTGGATCAGGTAGGGGTAGCCGCGGGAGATCTCGCCGGCGAGCACCGCGGCCTCCGGGGTGATCGACTTCGCGGTGTCGGCGACGGTCATCCGGATCGCCTCGGCGGCGGTGCCGACGTCGACGCTCCCCACCTCGAGCCGGTGCGCACGGCGCAGGAAGGTGGTGCGCTCGTGGTCCAGCAGCGCATCGACCCCGGTGCGCACCCCGGCGGCGAGGAAGGCGACGGCGTGGCCGGAGCCGATGAGGTCCTGCACGTGCTGGGTGAGGGCATGGAGCTGGTCGCGATCCACGGACTGCAGCTCGTCGAGCGTGATCAACAGCCCGCCGCCCTCGGCCTCGGCGAGCTCGGCCAGGCGGTCGAGCACGACGGCGAGCGGCTCCCCCTCCCCCTCGTAGCGCTGGACGATGTCGCGCTGGGCGGAGACGTTCATGACGCGCGCGGAGGTGAGGCGGGAGGTCTCCGCCTCGGGATCGATCTCGCGCAGCCGGGAGATGGCCTGGCCGCGCAGCTCCTCGAGCAGCGAGGTCGAGGAGGTGTGCATCCTGAGATCGGTCCAGCCCGCCTCGAGGGCGAGCTCGCGGAACTCGGTGAGCAGCACGGTCTTGCCGGCGCCGCGCTGGCCGGAGATGAGGATCGCCCGCGCCTCGGGCACGGTGCCGGCGAGCGCCGCGGCGAACTCGTCGATCGCGATGTCGCGGCCCGCGAGGATGATCGGCGTGAGGCCGAAGCCCGGGGTGAAGGGATTCGTCATGGAGCCATCGTGCCGTGTGTGTCGGTGTATGTACAGGGCGGCGCGGGGACGGGGCAGTGCGGACCCGCTCGGCAGCGCCCGGCTCGACGAGGCGGCCGACGGGGGCCGACGGAGCACTCCCCCACATTCACAGAAATGGCCATTTCGCAATAGTCACTCCATCGAATCCCGAAAAGCACCCATGGCAACGCTCCTCGATCCATTTTCACCCCACCCTCACCAGGCCGCCACCGGTCCGCTCGTCCGCCGCCCCAACAGCCCCACCCACAACTCCACGCAACACCCGAGCACCCGCGCCACCTGCAGACACGCCCTACCAGACAGGTCCGACAGTCGACCCCGCCCATCCACACACCCACCCCTCCCACCCCTATCTCCCCTCCACACACCTGGGTTATCCACAGATCCATCCCCATTGCGCCCCAGGCCTTCCCTGGTGGCGCCCTCACGAATATCCTGGAGGCGTTACGCGATGGAGCGATCCGGCATTCTCCCGGGCAGAGGAAGGAGGGGGGCACGATGGGCGAGTTCGACCAGCCAGGTGACTGCGCGGCACAGCTGTCCGAGCACGGTGCGGCGCCGTCAGCACAGCGGGCTGCCGCCGCGTCCTCCGTCGGCCCCGCCTCGATCTCGACGTCGGCCCCGACGTCGCGCTCCGGCACCCTCCTCCCGCCCGTGACGGTCCCGGAGCTGCCCGCATGGCGCGCCCGCGCCCGTCGGCCGCTGACCACGGAGCGCATCCTCGAGGAGGTCGGCGAGGGGACCGTCGAGTCCGGGCGGGTGATGGCGCTGCACCGCACCGCGCTGACCCGTGCCCGGCTGTACGCCCATCACCTGCGGCTGCTGGAGACCTTCTTCCGTGAGGACCCGGAGGTGCAGGGCCGTCCCGAGGACGCGGACATGACGGCGCTGAAGGTCGCGGCCGGACTTCGCTGCACCTACAACCAGGCCTGGAGCCAGGTGCTCGATGCGCACCGGGCGGTCGAGATCATGCCGCTCACCTTCGAGTACCTGCGCCGCGGCGATCTCACCGAGGCGATGCATCAGATGCTCCTGCGTCGGGTGCGGCGACTGACCGACGAGCAGGCCTCGCAGGTCGACGCCCACATGGCGACGATCGAGCTGCCGTCCGTCTCGCTCGACACCTTCTCCCGGCACCTCCGTCTCGCCGTCGAGCTCGCGAGCGCCGGCGCCCTGCCGGCCCCGCCCTCGCAGAGCCGCGACGTGGAGATCGTCGACGTCGACTCCACCACCGGCACCGCCTCGCTGCTGGTCACCGGCCCGATCCTCGAGATCAAGGGGCTCGCCCACCGGCTCGACGTCGCCGCCCGCGACGTGCAGCGAGCCCAGCGCGCCGCCCTCTCGGACGGGACCGAGGGGCCGCTGCCCTTCGACCTCGACGGGAACCTCGCCGAGCGCGGCGCACCGCTCTCGCTGCGCACCCTGCGCTACGCGATCCTCGCCCACACCGTGCTGGACACCGCCCCGGTGCAGGAGACGGCCTCGCCGTACAAGCTCCTGGTCACGGTGCCGGTGATGACGCTGCTCGGACAGGACGACGCACCCGCCATGCTCGAGGGCACCACCCCTATCCCCGCCGAGCTCGCCCGGGACCTCGCGGCCGGGGAGAGCGTCTGGACCCGGATCCTCACCGATGCAGTCCGCGGCACGCATCTTCCCGTGCTGCCCGAGACCTACCGGCCCAGCGCCGCGATGCGGCTGCAGCTCCGATTGCGCCACCCCGTCTGCGCAGCGCCCGGCTGCACCCGCCCGACCGCGACCGCCGCGGAGGACGACCACATCCTCGAGTACGACCACGAGCATCCGGAGCGCGGCGGCCCGACCTCCCTGGCGAACCTCCATCGACTGTGCTGGCAGCACCACCAGATGAAGACCGCCGGCCTGATCGACCCGACCCGCGAGCCGGTCGACGACAGCGCGCCCGCCCGGCCGCTCACCACGCACTGGACCCTGGGCGAGGACCTGCGCACCACCACCGAGGAGGCCACCGACCTGCTCACGCCGCACACGGTCAGGCTCCTCGAGCATGCCGCGGCCGAGCACGAGCGCCGAGCCGCCGAGGCCCGCAGCCTCCACGCCGAGGAACAGGCCCGACCCCGCGCGGAACGCGTCGCCGAGGACCGGCGGGCCGCCCTCGCGAAGGCCGCCGGCCGGAAGATCATCCCTCCCGGGAACCCGCCGCCGGATCTCGGCGATCCGCCGTTCTGACCACCTCGACACCCGCCGCGGCCAGCTCCTCCTCGAGCTCCGCGACGCCCGAGGGGTGCACAGCGGCCGTCATCTCCCGCAGCACCCGCACCGACGCGCCGGCCTCGCGCGAACCGAGGGCCGTGGCGCGCACGCAGAAGTCGTAGGCGAGGCCCACCACGTCGATCTCGCAGCCGGGGACCAGCGCCTGCACCGACTCGCCCGTGCCGATCACGATCCCCTCGAGCACGCTGTACGAGGGGACGCCGTGCCCCTTGTGCACGACCTCCCCCCGGTCCTCCACCGCTGCGATCGCCGGATGCAGCGCCGCGCCCTCCGTGTCCGCGACGCAGTGCACGGGCCAGGTGTCCACGAAGTCCGGCGCGGCCGGCGGCACCGCGAAGTGCCCGCCGTTGTCGGTGTCCCCGCGGTGCCAATCCTGGCTGACGAGGATCCGGTCGTAGTCCCCGCCGTGCTCGCGCACGAACTCGGCGATCCGCTCCGCGACCGCGCCGCCGCCGTCGACGCCGAGCGCACCGCCCTCGCAGAAGTCGTTCTGGACATCGACGATGATCAGCAGGCGCGTCGTCATCGGGGGCTCCTCGCAGCAGTGTGGGACCGGTCCGTTCCAGCGTACGCAGGCGAGCTGGCAGAATCGCGGGCATGTCTTCTCCTCAGCACTCCGCCGCAGCGTCGCGGTACCGATCCCTGCTCTCCCCGCTCGACCTCGGCCCCTTCGAGGTCCGCAACCGGATCGTCATGGGGTCGATGCACACGGGACTCGAGGACGACCCGTCGGACGCGAAGAAGCTCGCCGCCTATCTCGGCGAGCGCGCCCGCGGCGGCGTGGGGCTGATCGTCACCGGCGGCTTCTCCCCCGACCGCAGCGGCCGCCTCACCCCGCGCGGCTCCCAGGCCGACGCCCGCACCCTGCGCGCCCACGAGCTGATCACCCGCGAGGTCCACGAGGCCGACGGACGGATCGTCCTACAGCTCCTCCACGCCGGCCGCTACGCCTTCCACCCGCTGTCCGCCTCGCCGAGCGGCGGGAAGTCGCCGCTGTCCCCGTTCCGCAGCCGACGCCTCACCCGGGGCGGGGTGCAGCGCACTATCGACCACTTCGCCGAGGCGGCCCGCCGCGCCGTCGACGCAGGCTACGACGGCGTCGAGATCATGGGCAGCGAGGGCTATCTGCTCAACCAGTTCCTCGCCCCGGCCACGAACCATCGCCGGGACCGCTGGGGCCGCACCTCCGAGGGCCGGCGCGCGGTGCCGCTCGCGATCGCCGCCGCGGTGCGGGACGCGATCGGGGACGACGCACTGCTGAGCTACCGCATCTCCCTGCTGGACCTGGTGCCCGAGGGGCAGACCTGGACCGAGACCACCGCGCTCGCGCAGTCCCTGGTCCGCGCCGGGGTGGACGTGCTCTCCACGGGGATCGGCTGGCACGAGGCCCGAGTGCCCACCATCGTCACCTCCGTGCCGCGCGCCGCCTTCGCCGAGCAGACCCAGCACCTGCGCGAGCTGGTCGGCGTGCCCGTGGTCGCCTCGAACCGGATCCACGACCCTGACGTCGCCGAGCAGGTGCTCGCCTCCGGGCAGGCGGACCTGATCTCGATGGCGCGCCCGCTGCTGGCCGATCCGCAGCTGCCGAACAAGCTCGCGGACGGCCGCGCCGGACAGGTCCTCGCCTGCATCTCCTGCAACCAGGCCTGCCTGGACAAGGTGTTCGACGGGAAGCGGGCGAGCTGCCTGGTGAACCCGCGCGCCGCCCACGAGACCGAGCTGGTGCTGACGCCGGTGATCGAACGCCGCATCCGGAAGGTCGCCGTCGTCGGCGCGGGCCCGGCGGGGCTCGAGGCGGCGCTGGCCGCCGCCGAGCGCGGCCACATCGTCACCCTCTACGAGGCGACCGACGAGATCGGCGGGCAGCTGCGGCTCGCGGCACGGATCCCGGGCAAGGAGGACTACGCGCAGGCGCTGCAGTCCTGGCGGATGCGGCTGGCCGCGGCGGGCGTCGGGATCCGGCTCGGGATGCGGCCGACGGCGACCGAGCTGCAGGGCTTCCACGACGTCATCGTCGCCACCGGCGTCGCGCCGCGGGAGATCGCTCTGGAACGGAGCGGCGGGCCGGAGGTGATCAGCTACGCCGATCTGCTCGAGGGCCGTGCCGAGGCCGGCGAGAAGGTCGCGATCATCGGCGCGGGCGGGATCGGCGTGGACGTCGCCGAGTACCTCACCGCGCCGCGCCCCTCCCCCACCCTGGACGTCGGGCGCTGGCGGGAGCACTGGGGCGTGGTCGACGCCGACTCGACGCGCGGCGGCGTGATCACCCGCCCCCGCGAGGAGGCGCGGCGCGAGGTCCACCTGCTGCAGCGCAAGGAGACGCGGATCGGCGCAGGGCTCGGCCGGACGACGGGCTGGGTGCACCGGGCGGAGCTGCGCCATGCCGGCGTGATCCAGCACCGCGGCGTGACCTACGAGCGGATCGACGAGGCGGGCCTGCACATCACCGAGGACGGCGAGGCGCGGGTGCTGGATGTCGACACGGTCGTGGTGTGCGCGGGGCAGGTCAGCGTGAACGCGCTGGCCGACGAGGTGATCGCCGAGCGGCGCGGCCGGGCGCCGCGGGTGCACGTGATCGGCGGGGCCGACGTCGCCGCGGAGCTCGACGCGGAGCGGGCGATCCGCCAGGCCGTGCAGGTCGCGGCGGGGCTGTAGTCTCGGCGGTCCCGGCCCCGAGGAGGCCAGCGATGGACCATCCCGATCCCACCGAGACCCTGCAGCGCACGATCGCCCTGGCCACCGCCAACGTCGCCGACGGCGGCGGTCCGTTCGGCGCCGTGGTGCGCCTGACGAGCGGGGAGCTGGTCGAGGGCGTGAACCGGGTGACCGCCACGAATGATCCCACCGCCCACGCCGAGGTCGCCGCGATCCGGGAGGCCTGTGCGCGCAGCGGATCGCCGGAGCTGCGTGGCGCGGTGCTGTACTCGAGCTGCGAGCCGTGCCCGATGTGCATGGCGGCCGCGCTCTGGGCGCGGCTGGACCTCGTGGTGTTCGCCGCAGGCCGCGGGGACGCCGCTCGGGCCGGCTTCGACGACTCCGCCTTCTACGACTACTTCGCCCGGCCGGGCCGCCACGCCGTGCTCCCCGTCGAGCAGCACCGGCACGCGGACGCGGTCGCCCCGTTCGACGCGTGGCTCGCCCACGAGGGGCGCACCGCCTACTGACCCGCGAGCACCTCCCGGGCGATCGGACCAGCGGTGACTGAGCCGTAGCTGCCGTCCTCGACGAAGGCGGCGACGACCAGGTCGCCCTGGGCGACGATCACCCAGGAGTGCAGGGCGAGCTCGCCCTCCTCGTTCGTGTACTCCGCGGTGCCGGTCTTGCCGATCACCGGTTCCCCGGGCAGGTCCGCGAAGTCGTCGAGGCTGCCGTCGGTGACCACGCCGCGCAGCATCTCCTGCATCTGCGCGGCCTCCTCCTCGGTGAGCGGGGTCGGGATCTCGGGGGCGGCCGGCTCGGAGTCGGCGAGGATCCGGGGCGTGACCGTGGAGCCGTTCTGGACCGAGGCGAGCACGGTCGCCATGGCGAGCGGGGAGGTGAGCACGCGGCCCTGGCCCATCATCGCCGCGGCGTGCTCGACGCCCTCGTCGGCCGGGTCGATCGAGCCCATGAAGGCGTCGAGCCCGGCCGGGGCCTCCTGGCCGATGCCGAGGGTGGTCGCGGCGTCGGCGAGCTCGGCCTGGGAGACGGTCTCGTGCTGCAGCAGCAGCGCGGTGTTGCAGGAGTGCGCGATCACGGAGCGCAGCGGCATGGTGCCGAACAGGGAGGGGTCCATGGAGTCGGCGTTCTTGAAGGAGCGTCCGGCGACCGAGGCGGTCTCGGGGCACTGCAGCTCGGTGTCGGGCGTGACGCCGGCGCGCAGCAGCGACAGCGCGGTGACGGTCTTGAAGGTCGAGCCGGGCGCGTACTGGCCCACGAGGCCGACGGGATATGACTGGCCCGTCGGCCCGAGCGCCGCGGCGAGCACGTCGCCGGTGGAGGCGCTGAGCGCGATGACGGCCGACGGGGAGTCCTCGTCGGCGATCGCGGCGGTGGCGCGGCGCTGCAGGTCGTCGTCGAGGGTGGTGCGCACCGTGGTGCCGGCGACGGGATCGACCTCGTGGAGCGGGCGCTCCTGCTCGCCGCCGGTGGCGACGATCTCGAGGCCGGAGGTGCCGAGGATCGCGTCCTGCTCCGCGGCGAGGACGCCGCCGGTCGCGACCTGGTCGCCGGCCTGGATCTCGCCGCCGGAGCTCTCGACGTCCTCGGCGGTCGCCTCGCGCAGGGAGCCGAGCACGCCGGGGGCGTAGTCCCGTTCGACGGCGAGGGGGCGCTGCTCCTCGAGGGCGTGGAAGCCGGGGACCTGGCCGGCCCTGGCGAGGTCGTACTCCCCCTCGTCGCTGACGCGGATGGTGAGGGCGGGGACGAAGGCCTCCTCGCCGGCACCGGCGACGGACTCGGCGTAGCGGTCCGCGTCGGTGCCGAGCGCGGCGGCGAGGTCGCGGGCGGAGGAGTCGAGCTGGTCGGCGGCCAGCTGGGACTTGTCCAGGCCGAGGACCTTCACGTCGCGGGGGCCGTAGAGCTGGGTGCCGTCACGGTCGGTGATGGTGCCGAGCTCGGGGTCGACGGCGCGCACGGCGAGCATCTCGCCGTCCTCGAGCTCGGGGCCGAGGGCCGCGGGGGTGAGCTGCGGCGCCCAGCCGTCCTCACCTTTCGTCAGGGTGGCGGTGGTGGTGTACTCCCAGGTCCCGGCGTCGTCCGGGAGGGTCCAGGTCCAGTCGTAGGTCGCGGTGCGCGTGCCGTCCTCGGCGTCACCGGCATCGGCCAGGGCGACCTCGGCGGTCGCTCCCGCGTCGCGGAGGGCGCCGAGCACCTCGGCATCGAGGTCGGAGCCGCCCTCGGCGAGGGTGCCGGCGAGCTGCTCGGCGGCGTCCGTGCCGTCGTCGGCGGTGGAGCGCCAGAAGGCGATGCCGCCGACCACGAGGGCGATGACCGCCAGGGCGGCGATCACGATGACGACGGGGGTGCGGCGGCGGGCGGAAGTGGGGGCCATCGGGCCATGCTCCCACCTACACTCAGCCCATGTCCCGTGTGCTCCACACCGCCCAGGCCCTCGTCGACGTGATTCTGGAGGTCGACGCGCTGCCCGCGCGCGGCGGGAACACCAACGCCCGCACCGAGCGGCGCTACGCCGGCGGGGCCGTGACCACGCTGCTCGCCGCGGCGCGCACCGGGGCGGAGGCCGTCCACGGCGGCGCGCACGGCACCGGCCCGAACGGGGACCTGATCCGCGAGGTGCTGGGGGCCGACGGGGTCGCGGTCTCGGACGTCCCGCGCGAGGACGCCGACACCGGGTACTGCGTGGTGCTGCTGGAGCCGTCGGCCGAGCGGACCTTCCTCACCGTGTACGGGGCTGAGCGGGACGTGGACTCGGAGTCGTTCGCGCGGATGGCGCCCCGTCCCGGGGACCTCGTGTGCGTCTCCGGATACAGCCTGTTCGAGCCGACCCGGGAGCCGCTGCTGGAGTTCCTCGAGGGGCTCGAGGGGGGCGTCGACGTGGTGCTGGACCCGGGCGACCCCTTCGCCACGTTCCCGCGCGCGCTGCAGGACCGGATGCTCGCCCTCACCACCGTGTGGACCTCCAACGCGGACGAGGCGCGGGCGCTGACCGACCTCGACCACCTCGAGGACACCCCGCAGGCGATCCGGCGGCGGCTGCGGCCGGGCGCCGTCGTCGTGGTGCGCGACGGGGAGCGGGGATGCCACGTCTTCCATCACGGGCGCGGCACCGAGATCCCCGCCTTCCCGCAGACGCCGGTGGACACCAACGGCGCCGGCGACACCCACACCGGGGTGCTGCTCGCGGAGCGCGCGCTCGGCGCGGACTGGGAGTCCGCGGCGACCCGCGCCAACGCCGCCGCGGCGATCGCGGTGACGCGGCGCGGGCCGCAGAGCGCCCCCTCGCGCGCAGAGGTGGACGAGTTCCTCTCCTGACCTACGATGGCGCAAGGACGGCCTCGGGAAGGAGACCATGGACGACCGCACCTTCCACGACTTCTCGGCGACGAGCATCGACGGCGAGCCGGTGGACCTCGGTGCCTACCGCGGCCGCCCGGTGCTGGTGGTCAACACCGCCACCCAGTGCGCCTTCACCCCGCAGCTGCGGGGCCTGCAGGAGCTGCACGAGCGCTTCTCCGCGCTGGGCTTCAGCGTGCTGGGGTTCCCCTCGGACCAGTTCCACCAGGACCCCGGCAGCGACGAGGACACCCGGGAGACCTGCACCTCCCAGTTCTCGGTGACCTTCCCGCTGTTCGCGAAGACCGACGTGAACGGGCCGGACGCCCCGCCGATGTGGCGCTGGCTGTGCGCGCAGAGGCCGGGGGTGATGGGCGGGCGGATCGCCTGGAACTTCACCAAGTTCCTCGTCTCCGCCGACGGGCACGTGGTCCGCCGCTTCGCCCCGCCGGTGCCGCCGACCCGCATCGCCCGCAGGATCGAGGCGGAGCTGGCCCTCCGGTGAGTTGGTAGCGTGTCTCACACGTTCCTCCCACTCGAAAGGGGTCCCTGTGGAAGGCCTCATCATCACCATCGTCGTGCTCGTCGTGATACTCGTCGTGCTCGCGATCCTCGCCGCGCTGCTGTTCGGGGGTCTGCGCACCTCTCTGATGTTCACGGTGCACACGCAGGAGGCGATCATCGTCGAGCGCTTCGGCAAGTTCCGCCGCGTCGCGCACGCCGGTCTGAACTTCAAGACGCCGTTCATCGACAGCACCACCAAGCCGGTCTCGCTGCGCGTCCAGCAGCTCGAGGTCAACATCGAGTCCAAGACCAAGGACAACGTCTTCGTGACGGTGCCCGTCGCGGTGCAGTACCGCATCCGCGAGGAGCAGGTCGTGGACGCGTACTACAAGCTGTCCAACCCCGAGGCGCAGATCCGTTCCTACGTCTTCGACACCGTCCGCTCGGCGCTGTCGGGCCTCGAGCTCGACCAGGCCTTCGAGTCGAAGGACGACATCGCCCGCAGCGTCGAGAACACGCTCTCGACCCGGATGCAGGAGTTCGGCTTCAACATCATCAACACCCTGGTCCAGGACATCTCCCCGGACTCGCGGGTGCGCGACTCGATGAACTCCATCAACGCCGCCCAGCGCGACCGGGTCGCCGCCCAGTCCCTCGCCGAGGCGGACAAGATCAAGCGCGTCACCCAGGCGGAGGCCGAGGCCGAGTCCAAGCGCCTTCAGGGCGAGGGCGTCGCCGCGCAGCGCAAGGCGATCGCGCTCGGCATCGCGGAGCAGTACGAGATGCTGCGCAAGGTCGGCATCGAGAACTCCGCCGAGCAGCTGCTGCTGATGACGCAGTACTTCGACACTATGCAGGACGTGGCCCGCAACGGCCGCTCCAACGTGCTCTACCTCCCCAGCAACCCCGGCTCCGTCGGCTCGATGGGCGAGGAGATCCGCTCGGCGATGCTGCAGTCGCAGGCCGCGGCCGAGGCGAGCCAGAATGCTGACGCTGCGGATTCCGTTCAGCGCCAGCGCGCCTCCGCCGAGCAGCGGCGCCAGCGCGAGGAGGCCCGCGCCCAGCGGGCCCGCCAGGAGGCCGAGCAGAAGGCGCGCGAGGCGCAGCGGCAGGCCCAGCAGCAGGTGCCGGACGGCTACCCCGGCGGCGACGTGCCGCCGTGGGCGCACCCCGGCAGCGCGAACCAGGGCTGACGCCCCTCTCCCGGCGTGGATCGCCCTGCCGTGAGCGATCCGCGCCGGTCGGCGCAGCTCGCCGTGCTCGACGCGCTGCTCGCCCTGGTCGTCCTCGGCCTGGCGCTCGCCGTCGCGGCGATGACGGCGTTCGCCGCGGCGATCAGCATCGGCGAGATCTTCACACCCACCCCAGACGGGGTCGAGACCATGCGGCGGGCCGAGGCCAGGACCGCATGGCTCGGCCGCCTCGCCGTGGCCGCCGGGATCCTCCTGCTCCTAGTCGATGCGCTGGTCGTCGTGCTGTCGCTGCGCCGCCTGTGCTCCGGCGACCCCGCCCGTCCCACGGCGATCCTCTCCCTCGTCGCGATCGCGACCGGATCCGTGCTCCCGCTGCTGGTGCTGCTCACGAGCGCAGACGGCGTGCTGGCGCTCCTCACGCTCGTCATCGCCCTGCCGCCGGTGCGTCTCGCACAGCTGATCGCAGGAGCGACGGCGACATCCGCCCAAGGTCGTAGCGGAGTCGAGACCGCCGGGTGATCAGCGCAGCCGCCCGCGATGATGGGCTGGGGGCATGGCCACCACCGATGAGATCGAAGACCACGCGCCCGCCCCCGCCGACTACTCCACCGAGAAGCGCCTGGCCCGCACCGCCGGGGTGACGCTCGCATGGTGGGCGCACGGCGGGGTGCGGCTCGCCCTCGCGCTGGTGCTGATGTACTACGGCGCCGCGAAGCTCGTTTTCGGCCAGTTCGGGTTCTCCGATGCGGGAGACGCCCTGATCGCCCACGGGGAGATGAGCCCGATGGGGCTGCTGTGGCGGATGGTCGCCTTCTCCCCCGTCTTCCAGTTCCTCTCCGGCCTCGCCGAGTTCGGGGCCGGGCTCGCGCTGCTGTGGCGGCGCACGGTCGTGCTCGGCGCGCTGATCGGCGCGGCCTCGATGAGCTTCGTGCTGGTGCTGAACATCGGCTACGACGTGATGGTCAAGACCCCGTCGGCCGTGTACATCGCGATGTCGCTGCTGGTGCTCATCCCGTGGATGCCGCGCCTGTGGCGCGCGGTGCTGGGACGCGGGGAGATCGGCGAGGCGCCGCGGCCGCGTCTGGTGCCGTGGCGGCCGGCGGAGCGGGTCGGGGCCGTGGCCGGGCCTGTCGCCGCCGCGGTGATCGCGGGCCTGGTGCTGTGGGGCGTGACGACGATGTACCCGCCGCGGAGCGTGGACGAGTCGGCGCCGGCCGGGGTGTGGGCCGTCGCCGAGGACACCGCCGCCCCCACCGACCAGCTCTCCGAGGACGTGCGCTGGAGCCGTCTCGCGCTCGGCTCGATCTCCTACGGCGGGGCCGCGAAGGCGCAGCTGCGCACGGCCGACGGGACGCTGCGCGCCGGCTCCTGGACCCGCGGCGAGGACGGCACGATCGAGTTGACGCTGAAGGACCTGCGAGAGGAGGGGCAGCCCGTGCAGGAGTACCTCGAGGACGAGGGCGAGACGCTCACACTGACCGTCGAGCAGCAGGCCGATGGGACGCTGCACGTCACCGGCGAGGGGCAGGACCTGATGCTCGCGCCCGATCCCTCCGGCGAGGTGCTCCACGAGCGTGGCTTCTCCTGGGGGATCCGGCCGGACGATCCGTTCAACCGGTGAGCGGCCGCCGCCCTACAGTGGCCCCATGCGTATCGAGTTCGGCTGGTCCCTGGACGGTGCGGCCTGGGCCGACGGCGGCGGGGCCGCGGGCATCGCGCGGCTCGGCCCGCGCGGCCTGGTGCAGCTGCTGCAGGGACGGCTGGGGCTGACCCGGCCCGCGGTCGAGCCGGCGGTGCGGGTGGCGCAGTACCTGCGGCTGCTCGAGGAGCACCCCCAGCCCTGGCCCGCGCGGTCCTTCGCGGTGGATCCGTGGAGCACCGCCGCGCAGCTGCTGCGCTGGCGGGATGCCGCGATCGAGACCGGGTGGAGGCCGGGCCGCAGCGAGGGGCCGCTGCCGGAGCGGCTCGCGACGCTGCGGGAGCTGGAGCGGGTCGCGGAGGTCGGGGTGGCCGGGACGCTCGCCCCGTCGGGCGCCGACGACCTGGCCGAGGTCATCGAGCTGCTCGAGGAGGCGGGCGGCGCCTGACCGCTCGGGATCGAGGAGATCGTCCTCGCGGAGGAGCCGGAGGCGCTGCCGGGGATGTGGCCGCGCCTGCTGGGGCTGCTGGAGGCGGCGGGGGTGCGGCTGGTGGCGGTTGCCGCCGCGCGCGAGGGGACGCCGCGGGTGAGTGTCGTCGAGGCGCTGGACGAGTGGACGGCGGCGGATGCCGCCGCACGGTTCCTCGCCGCGGATCCCGCCGCCGCGGTGCTCGCCTCGGCGGACACCGACGTGCTCGACCGCGCGCTGCACCGGCGGGGCATGCCCGCGATCGGCGCCGTCGGCCCCTCCCGCGACCGGGCCCACCACCAGGTGCTCGGCCTGTTCCTGGACGTCGCGACCGCGCCCGTGGACGTGCACCAGCTCGCGGCGCTGCTGGACCTGCGGGTGCTGCCCGGCGCCGAGGCGGAGGCGGAGCCCGTCGGCCTCGTGCCCGCGCTCGCCCGGCGCGAGCTGCTGCGCGCCCTCGGCGCCGAGCCCGGCGTCGGCGGACCGGCCTGGCGCTCGGCGCTCGCACGGATCGCGGAGGGCGACAACGAGCGTGCTCTCGAGGCCGCGCGGGTCATCGATCGGCTCGTCTCCGACCCCCTGCCCGCGGACGCGCTGCGGCCTCGCGCGATCGCGCAGCGGCTCGACTGGCTCGCGGAGCGGCTGCGCGCCGTCGGGCGCGGGGACGGGGATCTCCTGGCGAGTCTCACCCAGGTGCAGGTGCTGCAGCGGGTGCTCGGCATGCTCGCCCCCGAGGCGCCCCTCACCCGGCGCACGCTGCAGCAGGTCATCGACAGCTGCGGCGGCTCCGGTCCCTCGCCGCGCGCGGTGCGGGAGGTGTCGGAGCGGCAGGTCACGACCTCTCCCGCCCAGGTGCGCGGCGGCGCCGTGCTGTGGTGGGGGCCGAGCTCCGACGATGCCCCGCGCACGCAGCGCTGGGACCCGGCCGAGGTCGACGCGCTCGCAGCGGGCGGGGGGCGCGTGCTCTCCCCCGCGCAGCATGCGGCCCTGCAGGTCGATGCCGCGCTGCGGGGTCTGCGGCGGGCCGAGGAGATCGTCGTCGTGCTGCCCGGGAGGCGGCTCGAGGAGGTGCCGGGGCCGAGCGGCCTGCTCGCGCATCTCGGCGCGGGTGACCGGCTGCGGCCCGAGGAGCTGATCGAGGACGGACGGTGGACGCTCGCGGGGAGGTCGCTGGAGGTCGTGGCGCCTCCGCAGGAGGAGGAGCCCGCCGCGCCGCCGACGGAGCACCGGATCGCGCCGGCCCCGCACCTGCTGCCGCGGAAGCTGTCGTTCACCCAGGTCTCCTCGCTGCTCGCCTGCCCGCACCACTGGGCGCTCGAGTACGCGCTGGACGTGCGGCCCGCCGACGTCGCGGTGCTGCCGACGGGTGCGCGGATGATCGGCACCCTCGTCCACGCCGTGGTCGAGACGCTGGTCGAGAAGCGCTACGACCCGGGCCTCGGCGGCACCCCGCTCGACTCCCCGTCGGCCGAGGAGATCGGCGAGGTGCTGGACCGCCTGGTGCCCCAGCTCGCCTCCGAGCTCGACCTGCCCGGACGCGCGGCCGCGCGGGAGGACGTGCGCGACCGGGCCGTGCGCTCGGTCGGGGCGCTGTTCTCCGGGGCCGCCGCCGCAGGACTGCGGATCACCGGGACCGAGACCCGCTTCGAGCTCCCGCTGACGCTGATGCTGGCCTCCGGCGAGCGGACCGTGCCCTTCGTGGGCAGCCGCGACGTCGACGCGATCGCGGCCGACGGGCGGCGCACCGTGCTGGACCTGAAGTGGTCCCGCAGCCGCAGCCGCTACGGCGACCTCTTCGACACCTCCGAGGCGATCCAGCTCGCCTCCTACGCCTGGGCACTCGCGCAGGAGCACCCCGGCGAGCAGCCCGCCGACGTCGGCTACTTCCTGCTGCGCAGCGGCGAGTTCGTCTCCGCCGATCCGGCGCTGGACCCCCACGACCGCGCCCCGATGGACACCGGCGAGGCCTGGCGGCGCATGCTCGCCGCCGTCACCGCACGGCTCGACGAGGTCGCCGACGGACGGATCCGCTGCGGCTGCCGGGAGCTGCAGGAGCGGACGGGTCTGGACGCCTCGGCGAGCTGGTCGGCGAGGTCGAGCGCGCTCGCGAAGGCGCGCGCGGCCGAGCGGGAGGCCGGCGGGCTCCTCGTCGAGGAGCACTGCGGGACCAGCGAGCACGCACAGCTGTGCGGGACGACGGGAGCGATCCGATGACCTCGACCTTCACTCTGATCAACGCCTCGGCCGGCTCCGGGAAGACCCACACCCTCACCCACCAGATCGCCGACCGGATCGCCCGCGGGCTCGACCCCTCGCAGCTCATCGCGACGACCTTCACCACCAAGGCCGCCGCCGAGCTGCGCGACCGTGTGCGCCGCACCCTGCTCGAGACCGGGCAGGTCGACGCCGCCCGCGCCGTGGACAGCGCCCTGATCAGCACCGTCAACTCCGTCTCCGGGGAGCTGCTGCGGGAGTTCGCGCTCGACGCCGGCATCTCGCCCGACGTGCAGGTGCTCGACGAGGACCGGCAGAAGGCCGCCTTCCGCGCCGCGATCGACGAGACCGCCGCGGAGGCCGGGGCCCGGGCCGCGGACCTCCTGGCCCGCACCGAGCACGACGGCGAGGAGGAGCCCGAGATCCCCTGGGGCGCCTCCCCCTCGTGGCGGGGCCATGTGCGGGACCTCGCCGGTCGGGCCCGGACGAACCTGCTCGATGCGGAGGCGCTGCGCCGCGCAGCGGAGGCGTCGTTCGAGGAGTACCGGGCGGCGGCGCTGCCGGAGGCCGCGGAGGCGGATCGGCGCGAGGCGTGGCGGTCCGAGCTCGCCGCCGCGGTGCGGGGGCTGTGGGCGCAGGTGCGCAGCTCCGAGGCCGGGGACGGGCCGTTCACGGAGAAGGGCGCGGGCACCGTGCGCAAGCGCCTCAAGACCCTCGACGGCCTGCTGCGGGACGTGGCGCGGCTCGAGCGGGCGCCGTGGAGCGTGTGGGCCAAGGTCGCCAAGGTCGCGGAAGGCAAGGCCGGGGACCCCGATGCGAAGGGGTACGTGTACAGCAAGGACGTCGATCTCGCCCTGGTCGGGGTCGCGTCGACGATCGCCGAGGAGCTGCTGGCGAACCCGGCGCTGCAGGAGGACGTGCGCGCCCTGATCGCGCTGGTCATGGACACCGCCGCCGAGTCCCTCGAGGCGTACCAGCGCTTCAAGGACGAGCTGGGGCTGATCGACTTCATCGACCAGGAGGTGCGCACCCTCGAGCTGGTGCGCAGCAGCGGACGGGCCCGCGAGGTGATCCGCGACCGCTTCCACCTCCTGGCCGTCGACGAGTTCCAGGACACCTCCCCCGTGCAGCTCGCCCTGTTCCTCGAGCTGTCCCAGCTGATCGACGACAAGATCTGGGTGGGCGACCCGAAGCAGGCGATCTACGGCTTCCGCGACGCGGACCCCTCCCTCATGCTCGGGATCATCGAGCGTATCGAGGCGGGCACCGCCGGGCTCGGGGACGCGGAGGTGCTGGACCTCAAGCATTCCTGGCGCTCGCAGGAGCCGGTGCTCGACCTCGTCACCGCGGTGTTCCCGCAGGTGTTCCCCGAGCTGCCGCGCGAGCGGGTGGTGACCACCGCGGCCCCGGAGGCGGTGGCGCGCCGGAGCGAGACGGGGCACCGTCCCGGGCGGCTCGAGGCCTGGGTGCCGGAGGTGCCGAAGAAGCTCACCTACCCGCAGCACGCGACCGCAATCGCCGACGGGGTGCTGGAGCTGCTGCGCGAACCGGGCACCTCCCCCGCCGACGTCGCCGTGCTGGTCCGCTCGAACCGTCGGGCCCAGGACGTCATCGCCGCGCTCACCGAGCGGGGCATCCCCGCCTCCGGCGAGGGCCGGCCGATCCTCGCCACCCGCGAGGGACGCCTCGTCCGCGCCGCGCTCGCGGTCACCCTCGACCTCAGCGACACCCTCGCCCTCACCGAGCTGGTGGACCTGCTCCCGGACCACGCCGCGCACGGGACCTGGTTCGCGGACCTCGCCGCCCGGCCCGGCCGGGAGGCGCGGCGGGAGCTGTTCGACCAGTGGTGGCGTGACCCGGTGCTGGACGGGCTCCGCGACCTGCGCGAGCAGTGCATCTCCCTCTCCCCCGTCGAGATGATCACGGCGCTCGTCGACGCGCTCGACCTGCCCGAGCGGATCCGTGCCTGGCCCGCCCCCGACCAGCGCCTGCGCACCCTCGACGCGCTGCGCGCCGTGGCCGGTCAGTACGCGGACCGGGCCCGCGCGGACTCCGCCCCGGTCACGCTGACCGGGCTGCGGATCGCGGTGGACGCGGTCGACCGCGGCCCCGACCTCACCGGCACCCCGGACACGGTGTGGGTGGGCACGATCCACGGCGCGAAGGGCCTGGAGTGGCCGCACGTCGTGGTCATGCTCGACCACGACCCGAGCGAGCGCTCGCAGACCTCGGGCGCCTTCGTGGTGCCGGCCGCTGAGCTAGATGTCGCCGCGCCGCTCGCGGGCCGGGTCCCGCGCTACTGGCCCGCGCTGCTGACCTCGCAGGCCGCGCTGCAGGAGGGGCTCTCCGCCTCCGCGCATGCGCTGCGGCGCACGGACCGGGAGCGGGAGGAGTCCGGGCGCCTGCAGTACGTCGCCCTCACCCGCGCCGCCGACGTCACCGTGCTGAGCGGCGACGGCTCGGCGCCGGTGCTGGACATGCTCGTGCCCGCGGCGCACGAGGATGCCTCGCCCCTGCTGTCCTGGAGCGTCGGCGGGGAGGGGATCGCGGTGCGGGGCGGCGGGGTGCTGCCCGCCGTGGTGCGGGCCCCCGCCGGGATTCTCGCCGAGGGCGCGGAGCGCTTCGATGCGCGGCGAAGTGCGCTCGCGGCGAGCGATCTCGTCGGCCCGCGACCGCGAGAGGCGCATGTCGCCGCTCGCTTCCAGGCTTCCGGGGTGGGGTCCGAGGGGGTCGCCGGCGCGGTCTCGGAGCCGAGACGGATCGGGCGGCGCCTCGTCACCGGCGGCGGCCCGCAGTGGGAGCGGGTGGGCGAGGCGATCCATGCCTATCTCGCGATGCCGCTCGCGCACCTCGAAGACGCGCAGCGCCGGGCGGCCGCGGCGCGGCTCGTCGAGCGGTGGGCGGTCGCCCGGGCCGTCGAGCCGTCGGTGCTGATCGAGGCGGGCGAGGCCTGGGCAGGGTTCCTCGCCGCGGAGCTGCCCGGCGCCGAGGAGCTCACCGAGCAGCCGATCACCTGGTGGAACGAGGACGACCAGGTGATGGAGGGCTGGATCGACACGCTGCTGCGCCTGCCGGACGGGCAGGTGGTGCTGGTGGACCACAAGAGCTACCCCGGGGACCACCCGGTGGAGCACGTGCGGGAGAAGTACCTGGGGCAGATGGCGACGTACTCGCAGGCCCTCGCGGCGGCCGGGCTCGCGCCCTCGCGGGTGCTGATCCATCTGCCGCTGCGCGGGGAGGTGGTCGAGGTGGAGCTCGGAGCAGCCGAAGGGGCGCCGGTCGATGCCCACTGAGCTGAGCGCCGAGCGGGCGGTCGACGCGGCGCGGACCCTGCTGGACGAGGCGCTGCGCAGCGGGAGCCGACGGATGCTGGGCATCGCCGGGGCGCCCGGGGCGGGGAAGTCCACCCTCGCCGAGCGGCTCGCCGAGCAGCTCGGCACGCAGGCGGTGCTGGTGCCGATGGACGGCTTCCACCTCGCCGACGTCGCCCTCGCGCGCCTGGGGCGGCTCGCGCGGAAGGGCGCGCCGGACACCTTCGACGCCGGCGGCTACGTGGCGCTGCTGCAGCGCCTGCGCACCGCCCGGCCGCAGGATGCGCCGGTGTGGGCGCCGATGTTCGAGCGGGAGCTCGAGCAGCCGCTCGCCGGGGCGATCGAGGTGCGGGCCGAGGTGCCGCTGGTGATCACCGAGGGGAATTACCTGCTGCTCGAGGACGGGCCGTTCGCGCAGGTCCGGACGATGCTGGATGCCTGCTGGTTCGTCGAGGTGCCGGAGGAGCTGCGGCGCGAGCGGCTGATCGCCCGGCACGAGCGCTTCGGGAAGCCGCCGCGGGCGGCACGTGACTGGGCGCTCGGGCCGGACGAGGACAACGCCCGCCTGGTCGCGGCGACCCGCGACCGGGCGGACGTCGTGGTGGGGGTCAGCTCCGCTCGATGACCGTGCGCACGAAGGCGGTCGAGCGCTCCTGGAGTCCGGCGATCCTCTGCTCGCGGTGATACGCCAGCAGCGCCGGATCCTCGGAGCGGACCTCGAAGGAGCTCGGCTCGCGACGCACGTTGCGCGAGCAGCGGAAGTCCGCGCAGATCGCGGTGCCGACGGTGTTGCCGCGTCGGCCGGACGCGCCGGCGAGCGGCGCGACGAAGCTCGCCGCGTGCACGCCGTCGACGATGTCCTCGCACCACGCGCACAGCATCTTCTTCGCCGGCGGGTTCTCCGGGCCGCGCAGCAGCAGCACCGCCACCTCCCCGTCGAGCTCGAGGGCGACGTAGTGATGGCGCGGCTTCTTCGCGTCCTGCCATCCGAGGTAGTCGAGGCGGGAGAAGTCGACCTGGTCGAGGTCGGGGATCATCGCGCGCTTCGCTTCGCCCTTGGAGGCGTTGACGAAGGCGTCGCGGAGCTGGGATTCGGTGAGGGTGTTCATTGGGTGTCCTCGCGGAGGGCACGCTCGCGCTGCGGGGGGTGTGCTGGGGTCGGGGGTGGTCGTCGCGGCGCGCTCGAGGGCGCGCGGGCTCAGACCGAGCAGGCCGCTCGGGCCGCCTCGCTCCCTGCATGCGTGGCGGGCATGCCGACTCCTCTCCGTACGTGGACGGAGGCCACGGTACGCTCACCGCCGTCCGGACGCGAGGTGATATCCCTCAGGTCACCCGGCGACCCTCAGGCGATGATGCGGTCGAGCTCGGCGCGCTCCTCGTCGGACAGCTCGAGGGTGAGCGCTTCGGCGGAGTCGGTGATCGAGAGTTCGCCCGGGGAGCGAGTGATGCCGCCCTTCGTGGCGGTCAGCTCTCGACCTTCCTCAGCGCCGAGCCCTTGTGCGCGGCGACATGGTCGGTGCGGTCGCTCTCGATCTCGTACTGCGGCTCGTCCTGGCTCGCGCGGCGTCGATGCCCCTTGTAGTCGAAATCTGCGGTGTGGACCTTCGTGATCGTGCCGCTCACACGGCCGGCCTCGGAGTTCCAGCTGACGTGGTCGCCGACGGCGAACTCGGTGCTCATGCTTCCTCCTGTGCTTCCGGTGGATAGATCACGGTGCCGTCCTCGCGGACGACGGGACGGGCGCCCCAGGCCCCCAGCTCGTGCTCGACGAGGGCGGCGCCGGCGCGCAGGTGCACGACCTCCCAGCCGCGTGCGACGAGGGTGTTCGAGATCAGCAGCCGGTGGCAGCGCCAGGGCATCGGCTCACCGCACATCACTGCCACGTGATGCTCCGCGGCGAGCGCGGTGAGCTGCGCGATCCCGGCCTCGTACTCCTCGCCGAGGGTGTGGTCGGCGTAGTTGCGGAAGCTCGTGTTCTGCCAGCCCGCATTCAGCTCCGGGTCCACGTCCCGCTGTTTCGGACGGCGCCCGGTGAGCTCGGCCAGGCGCCGGTAGCCGATGCCCGCCTCACCCAGCCAGCGGGTCATCTCCTCGGCGTCGAACTGTGGGCTGCGGCGGGAGCCGGGGAGGCGGCGCACGTCGACCAGCTCGTCGATCCCGGCGCCGCCGAGGGTCTCGAGCACGACCTCCTCGGGGCAGGTCCAATGCCCGATCGTCCAGATCGTGCCGGCCATCGCGCCTCCTTTCGTCTGCCCTCCATCATGCCTCGGCGCGGATCCCCAGCGGGCGGATCGTGAGCCCTCCCCTGCCCCAGCCGCCGCCGGTGATCGGCTCAGCCCCGCCCGGGCCGCGGCAGCAGCGCGACGGAGAAGAACACGGCCGCCTGCGCGTCGCGGGCGCGGTAGCGGTAGGGGCCCGGGGAGGCGATCCGGGCGGACCCGCCCGCCTCGATCACCTGCAGCCCGTCGGCGTCGTCGATCTCGAGGGCGCCCTCGATGACGTGGTGCATGATCCCGGGCAGGGCGATGCCGGAGCCGCCCTCGTAGCAGTCCTCCCCCACCAGCTTCCACTTCCAGGTCTCGACCGACAGCGCGTCGGTGTCCACGGCGCCCAGCAGCACCGCCCAGCTGCCCGAGTCGGTGGACCAGATCTCCACGCCGTCGGGAGCATCGTCGGCGCCGACGCCCATCAGCGCGGCGAAGGTGGTGCCGAGCCCGGCGGCGATGCGGTCGAGGATCGCGACGGAGGGATTCGCCTGGCCGAGCTCGATCTGGGTGAGCATGCGGCGGGAGACCTCGCTGGCCTCCGCGAGCGCGCCGACGGAGAGGTCCAGCTCCTGGCGGGCGGCGCGGATCCGCTCGCCGAGCCGCTCGACCACGGCCGGGCGCATCCCACCGCTCATCGGGGCCTCCTGGTCGCTCGGGCGTTCCGTGCCCGGAAGCCTATCGCCGACCGGGGTGACGGGAACTATATTGCGCACCCTCGGCATTGCGCACTATGTTGCGCAGGAGCGGCCGGTGCGCCCAGCCGCCCCCTCTCCCCTGCGCCCCGAAGGAGGTTCCCCATGACCGCGCCCGCCCCCGCGCCCGCGACCCCCGCGACCGCCCGGCCCGAGGCCCGTCTGCTGCGCTGGTTCGGCTCGTACGGGACCTTCGCGGTGCCGCAGGCCGCCGCGCCCATCGCCTTCTCCCTGATCGCCCTGCCGCTGACCGGCAGCGCCTCCGCCGGTGCCGCGATGATGCTCGCGATGACGATCGCGCAGGTCCTCGGCGCGGTCCCGCTCTCCCGGCTCGGCCGACGCTTCGCCCCGGTCCCCTTCGTCCGCGCGCTCATCGGCCTGCGCACGCTCGCGCTGATCGCGATCGCGGTGCTCGCCGGGATCGGCGCCCCCTTCGCCCTGGTCGTCGCGGGTGCGGCGCTCGCGGGACTCGTCAACGGCGCGGCCTACGGCACGCTGCGCTCGGTGCTCAACCACCTCGTGCCCGCCAGCCGCCTGCCCCGCGCCCTCGGCATCGCGGCCACGCTGAACGAGGTCACCTTCGTGGCCTCGCCGGTGATCGCCGCGGCCCTCGGCGGGATCTCCCCGCAGCTCGCCGCCTGGGCGATGGTGCTGCTGGGCGCGGCGCCGCTGCTCCTGCTGCCGTCGATCCCCTCGGCCACTGCACCGGGCCCCGAGCAGCGCGGCAGCGCGCTGCGCCTGAGCCCGATGATCGTGCTGTGGCTGGTGTGCGGCGGGGCGAGCGCCGCCTCGATCGCCGCGATCGAGATCGGTGCGGTCTCCCTCGCGGTCTCCTTCGGCATGCCGGCCGCCTGGGGTGCACTGTTCCCCGTCGCGATCTGCGTGACCTCGGTCGCCGGCGGCGTGTGGGTGAGCATCCACAACCGCGAGCCGCGCCGCCGCACCGTGCTGGTGTGGCTGGGCGTGACCGCGCTCGGCGTCGCGATCGTCGGCTTCGGCCACTCGGTCGCCGCGACCATCATCGGCGCGCTGCTGGTCGGCGCGGTGCTCGCACCGCTGGCGACCTACTACTCCCTGGTGCTGGACCGCCTCGTCGCCCCCGAGCACCGCGCCGAGGTGTTCGCCCTGCTCCGCACCGCGAACGCGCTCGGGATCATCACCTCCTCGGCGCTGATCTCGCTGGTCTCCCTGCAGGCGACCTTCACCGTGGTGATCGCGGTGATGGCCGTGGTGCTGGCGGTGACCGGGGCGGTGTTCACCTCCGGCTGGGTGAAGGCCCGCCGCCGGCGCCTGGCCCGCGAGGCCGCCGAGGCGCGGGCGCACGGCGAGGCCGCGGACACGATGGATCAACAGAAGGGGGCCTCCAGCGGCACGCGCTGAGGCTCAGCGCCGCGCCGTGCCGCTGGAGTCCCGATCCTGCAGAAGGAGGGCCGAGGGCCGGCTCAGCCGAGCCCGTGGCCGAGCGGGAAGGCCTCCCCCGTCCCGTCGGCCGTGGGGATCGCGACCGGCAGCTTCCCCCGCGTCTTCACCTCGCCCGCGAGCACGCCGGCGAGCGCGCGCAGGGAGGCGTCGGCGTTGCCGTAGGCCGCGAGCGAGGCGGCCACCTCCCCCACGTGCACCACGTCGTAGGGATTGCGCAGGGAGGCGTGCACGACGGACGTGCCGGTCGCGGCGAGCGCCCGCACCAGGGAGACCTGCGCGGCGGGGGTGGTGAAGCCGGAGGACGAGGTGAGCACGAGGACCGCGTCGACCGCGGCGGCGGCCTCGGCGGCCTGCTCGGGCGTCGCGCCGGCGAGCGCTGTCGCGGCATGGCCCAGCGAGGTCAGCGCGTCGACCACCACCTCGAGCTTCGCCGCCGTGGCGGAGCCGGTGACCAGCACCGTCGCCCCGTCCGCGAGCGGGAGCGCGCCGTCCTGGGCGGTGATCAGGGTGATCGAGTCCTCGGCGATGCGCTCCGCGGTCGAGAGCGCGCGGGAGGTGCCGATCGCGCCCTCGGCCCGGGAGGCGTCCACGTGCACGTCGTCGAACAGGCCGCGGCGCAGCTTCTGGGCCAGGATGCGCCGCACCGACTGATCCAGCCGCTCCTCGGTGATCTCCCCGCTCGCGACCGCGTCGCGCACCCCGCCGATCGCGACGACGAGGTCCGGCGGCATGAGCATCTGGTCGGCGCCGGCGAGGATCGCCTCGACCGGGACTCGGTCGTCGCCGAACAGGGTGCGCACGCCCTCCATCGCGAGGGAGTCCGTGACGATCACGCCCTCGAAGCCGAGCTCCTCGCGCAGCAGCCCGGTGAGGATCGGGCGGGAGAGCGTGGCGGGGACGCCGGAGTCGTCGAGCACGGGCACGACGATGTGCGCGGTCATGATCGAGTCGATGCCCTCGTCGATCGCGGCGACGAAGGGCGGCAGGTCGAGGGTGTCGAGCTCCTCGCGGGTGTGGTCGATGACAGGCAGGCCCAGGTGCGAGTCGGTCGCGGTGTCGCCGTGGCCGGGGAAGTGCTTGGCGGCGGCGGAGCAGCCTGCCCCCTGCAAGCCCTTGATCTGGGCGGCGGCGAGGCGGGAGACCGCGCGGGGGTCGGCGCCGAGGGAGCGCACCCCGATCACCGGGTTCTGCGCCTCGACGTTGACGTCGACCACCGGGGAGAAGGCCTGGTGGAGGCCGGCGGCGCGCATCTCGGCGCCGACGATCTCCCCCGCCTTGCGGGCATGGGCGCGGGAGCCCGTCGCCCCCAGCGCCATCTGACCCGGCAGCGGGGTCGCGGGGGCCGGCAGGCGGTAGACGACGCCGCGCTCCTCGTCGGCGCTGATGATCAGCGGGATCCCACCGCTCTCGAGCGCCGCGTCCTGCGCGTCGTTGGAGAGCGTCGCGACCTGCTCGATGCTCTGGAGGTTCTCGCTCCACACGAAGTAGATCAGCCCGCCCACGTGGTGGGTGCGGACGATCTCCGCGATCGTGTCCACGCCGGTGGTGGAGGTGTTCGAGGCATGAGGCTGGTCGGCGCGGGAGCCGTAGCCGACGGCGACGAAGAGCTGGCCGATCTTCTGCTCGACGCTCATGCCGGCGAGGATCTCCTCGATCCGGTCGGCATGCCCCTTCGAGGGCGCGGCATGGGCGGCGACGGGCAGGGCGACAGCGGCGCCGGTGCCGGCGAGGGCCGCGGTGAAGGCGCGGCGGGAGGGGGATGACATGGGGATCTCCTGGGGTTCTCGGGACGTCGGCGTGCTCAGTACAGGCGGTAGCGCTTGGTGGTGACCTCGAAGCGCCTCGCCTCGCGGCGCCAGGCCGCGACGATCGCCTCGGGGGATTCGCCGTCCTCGAGCATCGCCCGGGTGCGCTTGGTGCCGGTGAGCTTGTCGATCCAGCACACGTGGTCCTCGGTGCGGCAGTCATCGCCCTCGCGCCAGTCGACCTCCTCCACCGTGCGCAGCAGCGCGGCGATCACGTGGATGCCGGTGCGGACGGGCTCGTAGGCGGCGGCATCGGTGACGTGCAGCTGCAGGCCGCCGCAGAAGACGCCCGCGTGCTTGGAGGTGGTGGGGGTGGCGAACATCGGCCGGTAGAGCACGCCGGGCAGCTCGGCGGCGCGGAGGGTCTCGAGGAGCTGGTCGACCTGGGCCTCGGTGATGAAGGGGGCGCCGAACCAGAGGAAGGGTGTGGTGGTGCCGCGGCCCTCGGAGATGTTCAGCGACTCGATCAGTCCCGTGCCGGCGTAGACCACGGCGGTGTCCGGGGTGGGGATGTTCGGGGAGGGCAGCACCCAGGGCAGCTCCTGGACGGGCGGCTCCTCGGGGTCGTAGCCGCTCATCTCGACCACCTCGAGGGTGACCTCGCCGTTCAGGAACTCGCCGTTGAACAGGCGGGCGAGCTCCCCGACGGTGAGGCCGTGGGTCTGGGGGATCTCGCGCAGCCCCACGAAGGAGGACAGCTCCGGCTCGAGCACGAATCCCTCGATGTCGGTGCCCAGCGGGTTCGGCCGGTCCAGCACCACGAACCGCTTGTCGTTCTCGCCCGCGGCCTGCATCGCGTAGTAGAGGGTCCAGATATAGGTGTAGAAGCGGGCGCCGATGTCCTGGATGTCGAAGACGAGCACGTCGACGTCGGCGAGCATCTCCGGGGTGGGCTTCTGGGTCGCGCCGTACAGGGAGCGGACCGGCAGTCCGGTCTTCTCGTCGATGTAGTCGCCGACGGCGCCTCCGGCGGGCTCCGCGCCGCGCACCCCGTGCTCGGGCCCGAACAAGGCGGTCATGGTGAAGCCGCCGGTCCCCTGCGCCTCGACCAGGAGGTCGATCGTGGAGCGCAGCGCGCGGTCCGCGCCGGTGGGATTCGTGATCAGGCCGACGCGCTGGTCGCGCAGGGTCTCGAGGGCTGCGGGATCGAGGAGGTTCTCGACGCCCAGGCGGAAGTCCCCGTCGACCCTCTTCCCCCGGGAGGGGGCGGCCTGGGCGGAGGCGGCGCCGGCGAGGACGGCGCCGGCGGGGAGCGCGCCGAGGGAGGCGAGCACGCGGCGTCGCCCCGGTCGGGCCGACTGCGCGGCGGGATGTGGCGAGGGTGCAGGGTTCACGGGGGACCTCCGTCGTCGTCGTCGGATCGTGGCGCACAGGCGCGATCAACCACGCTACCGGGGCGTGGTGCGGGTCACAACCGATTCGGGGAGGTCCGAGGCAGGTGTCAGGAGAGCTCGGCGGGGCCCGTCCCCCAGCGGCGTCGGAGCTCCTCGACATAGCGTCCGAGCTCGGCGGGCATGTCCACCGAGGGGTCCAGGAGCCACTGCACCTGGAGCCCGTCCATCAGGGAGATGGTGGTGCGGGCGATGTGGCGGGCCGGGGCGTCGGCGGCGATCTCGCCGGTGCGCTGCCCCTCGCGCACCGCGTCCTCGAGCAGGGCGAGCGAGAGCTCGTAGTGGCGGAGCATCCAGTCGTGGGCCGGATGGTCGGGGCCGACGGCCTCCCCGATCACGGTGGTGTACAGGGCGACGAGCTGGCGGCGTCCGGCGTTGACGCGGGCCAGCTCGACCAGCCCGTCGAACACCGCCCAGGGCCCGGCGCCCTCCGCAGCGGGGAGGGTGTCGATGGAGTCGCGATGATCGAGGACTGCGCCCAGCAGCGCGGCCTTCGAGGGGAAGTGGTGGGCGAGGCCGGAGGGGGAGATCCCGGCGGCCTCGGCGACCTGCGCCATGGAGGTGGCGGCGTAGCCGTGCTCGGCGATGAGGTCGATCGCGGCGCCCAGCGCCGCCTCGCGCACCACGGAGGAGTCCTGGCCGCGGGGCCTGCCGGGTCGTCGGCGGCCGGGGCGGGGCTCCGTCGTGCTCATGGCGCTCCTTCGAGAGGGTCGAAGGACAGTGTTCCACGAGCCGGGAGGAGCCCCGCCCTCAGAGGCCGGCCGTCACTTCACGCCGCGGATGAACATCGTCAGCACGGCACCGATCACTGCGGCGACCAGCGCGGCGACCAGCAGCGCCGTGAAGTCGGTGCCTCCGCCGAGGTTCGCCAGCAGGAAGCCGCCGAAGGCAGGGGCGAGGGACTGCGGGAGGGCGTTGGCGATGTTGAACACGCCCATGTCCTTGCCGGCCTGCTCGCGGTCGGGCAGCACCTCGAGGACGAGCGCGAGGTCGACGGCGATGTAGGTGCCGTACGCGAGGCCCATGATCGCCTCGACCACGTAGAAGGCGGTGACGGTGTCGGCGTGCAGGAGCAGGTAGGTGGCCAGGCCGAAGATGAGGATCGAGGCCGCGACGAGGATCTTGCGCCGGCCCAGCACGTCCGAGAGCCAGCCGGCCGCCAGGCTCGCGACCATCGAGGTGACGGTGTAGATGGTCACGCCGGTGGCGACGGCGCGGACGGCGTCGCCGGGCTCGAGCCCGAGGTGGTTCTCCATGTACAGCACCCGGAAGGTGGTGAACATGAAGGAGGCGAGGATGATCGTGAAGCGGCCGCCCCAGGCGAGGCCGAAGTCGGGGAACTTCACGGGGTTGCGCCAGAAGGTGAGGACGAGCTCGCGCAGATTGAAGGGCAGGCGGTTCTCGCGCAGCACGGGCTCGGGGAGCATGAACGTGAAGATCAGCACGAGGACCATGCCGATCAGGCCCGGCACGAGGAACAGGGCGATCATGTTCCCGGTCAGGACGGAGGCGAGCCAGGTCGCGATCATGACGGCGAGGTTGCCGGCGATGCCGACGAGGCCGGAGGCGCGGCCGTACTGGGCGGGCGAGAGCTGGTCGGCGATCGAGGCGACGTAGGCGGCGAGCGCCAGGTTGCCGGCGGCCTGGGCGAGGAACCAGCCCACTGCCATCAGCGCCGCACCGGGCGCCAGGGCGATCAGCGCGAGGCCGACGAGCATGCCGAGGGCGCCGACGATCAGCCAGGGGCGACGGCGGCCGAAGCGGCTGGTGGAGCGGTCGGAGATGCGGCCGCCGAGAGCATTGAAGATGACCGCGGCCAGCGCCCCGGGCGCGACGGCGAAGGCGGTGATCGAGGCGGCCTCCGCCGGGCTGCTCGCGAGCTGGCTCGCCTTGATCTGGATCGACACGGTCGCCGGCCCCATCAGGGCGATGAAGATGCCGAGCTGGCCCAGCATGATCGGGTGACGTCTGCAGGAACGGCACTCCTGTGGCACACCGAGGAGCTCAGCGCCGCGGCGTGCCGTGAGAGTCCCCTTTCTACAGGCCGGCCCCGCCGAGGCGCTGCCCACGATGCACGCGCCGCCTGATCAGCGTGTCCAGCGCTCCCCTGGTCTCCTCCCAGCGGAGCCAGATGTCCTCCCAGGTCAGCCGCAGCACCAGGCAGCCTTCGATCAGGGATGCCCGATCCCTCGACCGGTCCGCGTAGTACCGGGACCGCTCTCCGTGATGCCGGACGCTGTCGCACTCGATGACGAGGCGATCGCCGACCAGCAGGTCGACCCGCCCTCCCTCGAACACGGCCACCTGCTCCCGCACCCGCACCCCGCGCCGCTCGAGATACCTGCGCACCCGGGTCTCGGACCCGGAGCCCGCGAGCGCGCTGACCCGACCGATTGCACGCCGTCGACGGGCGGGTGCCTCGGCGAGCAGGAGGTCGACCTGCGAGGGGACGAGCAGCCGGCGCTCGAGGGCCGATTCGAGGAGCACCGCAGCGGAGTCGGCGTCCAGACAGGAGAGGGCGTGGGAGAGAGCCGCATCCAGCGGCAGCACCGGCTCGTCATCCGGCCAGCGACGAAGCGCTGGACGGTGCCTCGAGACCACCCCTGCATGCTCCTCGCTCGTGGGGCGGCGGGAGGTCTCGTGCACGTCGGGACCGAGGTCCGGCGTCCACAGCCCGTGGATCCGCGCGGCCGAGAGACAGGTCAGGCGATTGCCCCGGAAGAGCGCACCGGCCACGTCGTCCGGGGTCTCGGCGGTGCCGAACCAGCCACCGCCGTATCCGCGCAGCGACCCGTCGGCGACGAGGCGCTGCTGCCGGTGCCGGGAGATGCCGGCCGCGCGCAGGTCGGCGGCGGTCCAGACGTGCAGGCGTCGGCGGAGCGGGGAGCGCGGAACCATTCCCGGAGCGTCCCCGGATCTCGATCTCGACGGGGCCGGCAGGCGAGAGATGTGGACGGGGCGGCGTGGGGAGGAACGGCGGGCCCCTGCAGAAAGGGGATTCCAGCGGCACGGCGAGGAGCTCAGCGCCGCGGCGTGCCGCTGGAGTCCCCTTTCTGCTGATCAGGGGGGTGAGGGCGGGGGTCAGGCGGCGCGCAGCCCCGTGGCGAGGTCGAGGAGGTGGTCGAGCACGCCCTCGCCGCTCGCGCGCAGGCCGTTGTGCTCGTACTCGCTGGTGACCCAGGTGCGCAGGCCGGGCAGCAGCGCGGCGGTGGTCATCGAGTGCTCGCGGGGGACGTAGGCGTCGTCGTAGTAGACGGCGGCGGCGCCGGGCACCTCGGTCGCGCGCAGGGCCTGCTCGTCGTAGAGGCGGGGCCATTCGTGCGCGGCGAGGAGGTCCGCCGCCTCGGCCCACACGGCGAGCTCGGGGTCCTCGGCGAACAGGTCGCGGTGGATGTGCTCGCCGGCCAGGAGCGTCGGGTCCTCCGCGACCGCGGCGGGCATGGTGCGGTCCGCGGCCCAGCGGGTGGCGACCCCGTCGGCCCAGCAGCTCTCGTGGATCACCGCGTACAGCGGGTTCCGGCCGGAGAAGGGCAGGGCTGCGGCGAGATCGTGGGCGAAGGCCGGGGAGGCGGGGTCGAGGTCCAGCAGGAGGTGGAGACGCTCGGCGCCCTGGGAGGCCCCGAGCAGGTGGCCGAGACGGCGCAGGGACTCGACGCCGATGCGCCTCCCGCCCGGGGCGCGCAGCCGGCCCGCGGCGGCCTCGTCGGCGAGGCGGCGGAAGCGGTCGCGGTCGCCGGGGAAGCGGGCCCAGTACCTCTCGGAGCGGGCGATCATGCCCTCCCACGTCGTGGCGTAGACCTGGTCCATGTGAGGGCCGACGGTGGGGAGACCGCCCGTGAACAGGGCCTTCTCGACGCTGCCCGCGGCGGCGGAGAGATAGCGCAGGGTGGTGAACCCGCCGAAGGACTGCCCCAGCAGCGACCAGCGGGGAAGGTCCAGCGCCTCGCGCAGCAGCTCGGCGTCGGCCACGATCGCGTCGGCGCGGAAGAAGGTGAGATAGCGGGCCTGCTGAGCGGGGCTCGCCTCGCGCAGCGTGCGGGCGCCGGGGATCGTGCCCTCGGGCAGCGGGGCGTCGGGTCCGACGGGGGTGGAGCGGCCGGTGCCGCGCTGGTCGAGCATGAGCACGCGGTGCTCACGCAGGGCGCGCGGCAGCCAGGGCGGGGAGGCGGGGGCCAGGGGCCGCGGCGCCTCGGAGCCGGGCCCGCCCTGGAGGTAGACGAGGACGGGGAGGTCCTCGCCGCCGGGCCGGGTGACGAGGCGGGCGAAGAGCTCGATCGAGGGCCCGGCGGGGTCGGCATGGTCCAGCGGGACGGGGAGGGTGAGGTCGGCGAGCGCGAGGCCCGGCAGGGTCCAGTCGGTGCGTGCGGGGCGGGCGGTCTCAGCGGTCATCGGGATTCCTGGGGGTCTCGTCGTCGCGGGTGGTGGTGCCGGGGAAGTACTCCCAGTCGAAGCGGTGCAGGCGGCCGGGGCGGTCGCCGCGCTCGACGGCGCGGTCCACGACCACCCCGGACAGGCGCGCGAAGACGTCGTCGACGCCGTAGTAGCTGATCGGGCCGAGCAGCTCGGCCTCGGCGGGGACGTCGCCGATGGCGATGATCTCGAGCTCCTCCGGGACCTCCACCCCGGCCCGCGCCGCGGCGAGGCGGAGGGCGACGGCCTGGTATCCGGTGTAGCAGAGGACAGCGGAGGGGCGGTCGGGGCCGTTCAGCCAGTCCAGGGCGATCTCGAAGGTGCCGCGGGTTCCCTCCGGGGTCAGGCGCATGTGCTGCTCGGCCGGAGCGTCGTCGTGGACGGCGACGGCGTCGACGAAGGCGGCGACGCGGGGCATGCTGAGCACGCCGCCAGGCCGGGAGCGCAGATCGGGGGCGAGGAGGTGGACGCGGTCGTGGCGGGCGCGGAGGCGGGCATAGGCGTGATGCACGGCGGGGACGGGGCTGGAGCTGACCACGTCGAAGCGCTCGGGCTCCATCTGCGCGCTGAAGGCGACGAGGCCGCTGCGGGTGCGGTCGGAGAGGCTGCGCACGCGGCGCGGACCGTCCTGCTCGAGATCGATCGCGGTGAGCAGCGCGGCGTCGGCCTCGGCGCCGAGGAGGTGCTCGTACCAGCGCGGGTCGGTGAGGACCAGCGTGGACAGGCCCGTGCACAGCGCGTCCTGACGCACCTGGCTGGTGAGCTGAACGCCCCACGGATCACCCAGGCTGCTGAGCGCCAGGACGACGCCCCCGCCCCGTCTCGCGGCGGCCGGAGGTGCGGCGTCGTCGTAGTTCGCTGCGACCATCGGCAGGCACCTCCGTGAGAAACGGGCATTGCGGCCGAAATGACCACAAGGTAGCAGAGTACACGCTGGTCACAGCGATGTCCCGTTCTTCGTCGCAGAGCCCTCGCACGAGGTCAGGCGATGGCTCCCCCGCTCAGCCAGCCGATCGCCGGACCTGCGGTGTTCAGCAGCAGGATCACGCCGATGATCCCCACCGTCCAGGAGAAGGCGCCGCTCGCGTGGCGCACCGCCCCGTCGTGGACCCGCTCGAGGAATCGGTCGCCGCGCTCCCCCAGCAGCACCCGCGCACCGCACAGCAGGAGGGCCGGCAGGATCATCACCGCGCAGTAGCCGAGGAGCACGAGCGCCCCGCGGGGCAGGCCGATGCCCATGTCCGCGATGATCCCGAGCGCTGCGAGATAGGGGATCATCGAGGCCGCCTCGATCAGGCCCGCTCCGAGGGCGAGGGGGACCAGCGCGGAGGGCCGTCCCGAGGCGCGGCGGGCGCGGGCGGTCCATCGCCGCGCGGACGCCTCCGGGTCCCCGCCGCGCTTGGCGATGGCCTTCGGGTCGAGTCGGAAGGACCACCACAGCAGGGCCGCCCCGGCGGCGGCGAGCAGCACCATGGTCTGCGGGGCCGCGAGCAGGTGGCCGAGGCGCTCCATGAGCGGGAGCAGGCCGGCGAGCAGCGCCACACCGAGCAGCAGGTAGAACACCCCGATCACCGCGAGGTACAGCAGGGTGCGCCCGGCGACGCGGCGGGCCCCGCCCTCCCCCACCACGAGCAGGATGAGGGGGATGACGAGGGTGCCCATCGAGGTCGAGTCGACGAGGGCGAGCACCACGAGCCCGAGCGGGCCGGCGAGGGAGGCGAGCTGGTCCATGGCTCCATCGTGCGCGGCGGTGAGCGCGCCGGTCCTCCTCCCTTGGGACGAGACCCGGCGGAGGCCCGAGGCCGGGCGGGCGCGGCCGCGTAGGCTCGCACCATGCCCGCCGACGTCCGTGCCGACGCCTCCGCCGCCCCCGACACCGCCGCCGTCGGCGCGCCGCGGGTCACGGGGCGCGACCTGCTGACCGCGGGGATCTATGCGGCGCTCGTCGTCGGGCTGGCCCTCTCCGGGATCTCGAACTCGGGCTTCCTCGGCGAGGGCCCGCAGTGGTCTCGGGGGGTCTCGGTCGCGCTGCTGCTGACGGCGTGCGCGAGCCTGTGCTGGCGACGCAGCCGCCCGCTGGTGCCCTTCGTCGTCGCCGGGCCGCTTGCGACCGCGGAGATCATCGGCGGCGGGCAGATCTCCGCCTACTTCCTGCTGTGCGAGGCGCTGTTCGTGCCCGTCATGCACGGCTCGCGGCGGGAGGCTCGCACCTGCACCGCGATCTCGATCGCCGCCGCGGCGGCCGCGATGCTCGCGGCGCTGCTCGGGGGCCTGCCGGGACCGGCGGTGTTCCTCGTGGCGATGATCGCCGGGCTGATGGCGAGCACGCCGCTGCTGTGGGGATGGGAGGTGCGCCACCACCGGGAGGCGCGCGGCGCGGCCGAGCGCCTGGCAGGCCTCGAGCACGAGCTCGCCGAGAGCCGGGCCGCGCAGGCCGTCGAGGCGGAGCGGCGCTGGATCGCCCACGACCTGCACGACGTCATCGCCGGCCATCTCAGCGCCGTCGCCCTCCACTCCTCCCTCGCCGCCTCGCTCGAGGATCGCGAGGCGAGGGAGGGTTCCCTGGCCGCCTCCCGCTCCTCCGCCCAGGCCGCGCTGCGGGATCTGCGCTCGATGATCGGGGTGCTCGCCGACGAGGGCACCGGCACCCTGCCGAGCGCCACCCTGGACTGGCCCTCCCTCGCCGCGCGTCTGCGGGCGCGGGACCCGTCGGCCCAGATCGAGATCGCGCACGCGCTCACCGATCCCGCCCGGGTGGGGCCCGCGGTGCAGGCCGCGGCGCTGCGGATCGGGGCGGAGGCGGTGACCAATGCGGTGCGGCACGGCCGGGCGCCGATCCGGCTCACGGCGGGGATCCAGGAGGGCGCGGTGCGGATCGAGCTGGTCAACGGCCGCGACGGTGCGGAGCCGCTGGGGGCCGGGATGGGGCGTGCGGCCCTCGCGCACCGGGCGCTCGCGGTCGGCGGGACGGCGAGCTCGGGCCCGGTCCCGGACGCGGACGGGCCCCCGGGGTGGCGCGTGGAGGCGGTGCTCCCGGTCGACGCATCGGGCGACCCGCCGGCCGAACCGCCCCTGACCGGCACGACTCTCACCGCCACGGAGGCCTCGCCGCGATGACCGATCCGTCCCCCTCCCCTGCGGCGTCCGACCGCCCCTCCTCCGCTCCGATCCGGGTGGTCGTCGCCGAGGACCATCCCGCCGTGCGCTCCGGGCTGGTCGCGCTGCTGGGCTCCGCCCCGGACGTCACCGTGGTCGCCGAAGCGGCCGACGGCCCCGCCGCCCTCGAGGCCGCCCGCGCCCACCGCCCCGACGTGGTGCTCACCGACGTGCGGATGCCCGGGGCGACCGGCATCGAGATCACGCCGCGGCTGCGGGAGACCGGGGCGAGCGTGCTGGTGATCTCCGGCTTCGACCTCGACGAGTTCGTGCTCGGCGCGCTCGCGGCGGGGGCCGACGGCTATCTCGTGAAGTCCGAGGACCCGCAGCGGATCCTCGCCGCGGTGCGGGATGTGCATCGCGGCGACGCGGTGCTCTCGGCGGCCGCGACCCGCACCGTGCTCTCGGCGCTGCGGGGCCGGGAGGGCGGTGCACCCGACGGGGCCCCGCCTCTCGATCCGGCGCCCGCCACCCCGGAGCCCGCGCTCACCCGGCGGGAGGAGGAGGTGCTGGCGCTGGTCGCGCAGGGGCTGACGAACCAGCAGATCGCCCGCGAGCTGTTCGTCGAGATCACGACCGTGAAGTCCCATCTCTCCCATGCGCTGATGAAGCTGGGCCTGAACTCCCGGGTGCAGGCGGCGCTGTGGTGGCAGCAGCACCGAGGCTCCTGATCGTCCCTGCCCAGCCGCCCCTCTGTCCCTGATATCACGGTGACGAGAAGCAGGGCCGCATGGGACGATCTATGCGGGCCCGGACCTCGTCCGCCGCCCCTCCGACGGGTGGCCTTCCGGTCCCGGCCCGTCGGACCGCACTCGACGAAAGCGCGCCAGCCATGCACGCCCCCTCCCCCACCCCGACCGGTGAGCTGCCCGCCGTGGACGCCGGCCCCTCGACCTCCGCCCCCGAGCCCGCCGCGACGACCCGGGTCACGCCGATCATCGCCGTGCTCGTGGTCTCCGCCTTCGTCATGATCCTCAACGAGACGCTGCTCTCGGTCGCGCTGCCGGTGCTGATGGAGGATCTGTCGATCACCGCCGTGACCGCGCAGTGGCTCTCCACCGGCTTCATGCTCACCATGGCCGTGGTCATCCCGACCACCGGCTTCCTCATGACGCGCCTGTCGGTGCGCTCGGTGTTCCTCCTGGCGATGGCGCTGTTCCTCGCCGGGACGGCGCTGGCCGTCATCGCGCCGAGCTTCCCCGTGCTGCTCGGGGCGCGCGTGATCCAGGCGGCGGGCACCGCGATGGTGCTGCCGCTGCTGATGACCACCGTCCTCGCGCTCGTCCCGCTGCGCTCCCGCGGCCTGGTGATGGGTCTGGTGGGCGTGGTGATCTCAGCGGCGCCCGCGCTCGGGCCGACGATCTCCGGCGCCATCCTCGCCCACGGCACCTGGCACCACCTGTTCGTGATGATGCTGCCGATCATCGTGGTCGCACTGGTGATCGGGCTGCTGTTCATCCGCAACTACACCGAGCCGCGCGCGGTGCGCCTGGACGTGCTCTCCGTGGTGCTCTCCGCGATCGGCTTCGGCGGCGTGATCTACGCCCTCGCCTCGATCAGCGCGATCGTCGACGGGCATGCGCGTCTGGTGCCGCTGCTCGCCGCCGCCGCGGGCCTGCTCTCCCTCGCGGTGTTCGCCGCGCGGCAGGTGCGGATGCGCGCGCGGGGCCAGGAGCCGCTGCTGGACCTGCGCCCGCTGACGGTGCGCACCTACCTGGTCTCCCTGCTGGTGATCCTGCTGTGCTTCGCCACGATGCTCGGCACCGTCGTGGCGCTGCCGCTGTACATGACCGGGGCGCTCGGCATGTCGACCCTCGCCGTGGGGCTGACGATGCTGCCCGGCGCGGCGGCCTCGGGGCTGCTCGGGCCGTTGGTCGGCGCGCTCTACGACCGGGTCGGCCCGCTGCCGCTGGTGCTGCCCGGCGCGGCGCTGATGGCGCTGGTGAGCTGGGCGTCGATGCTGCTGCTGGACGGCGACGCCACCCAGGGGCTGGTCATCGCGCTGAACGTGCCGCTCGGGATCGGCATGTCCATGGTGATGACGCCGCTGATGGCGCTGTCCCTCGGTGCGCTGCCGAAGGAGCTGTACGGCCACGGGTCCGCGATCCTCAACACCCTGCAGCAGCTCGCCGGGGCGCTCGGCACCGCGGTGTTCATCGCGCTGCTGACCCTCGGCGCGGCGGTCGCGGCGGAGTCCGGGGCGGGCGCCGAGCTCGCCCAGGCCTCGGGCGCGACCTGGGCCTTCGTCGCCGGCGGCGTGATGTGCTCGATCGCGGCGCTGCTCGCGACGACGCTGCGGCGGCCGCAGGCCGCCTGACCGCTCAGGCGTCGTCGGCCGTGGTGGTGCCGGGGAAGAAGCGCCAGTCGAAGACGTGCTTGGTCCCGGGCCGGTCGGTGCGGTCCACCGCCCGGTCCACCAGGATCCCGGCCAGCCGCGAGAAGACGTCCTCGACGCCGTAGACGCTGATCGGGCCGAAGAACTCCGAGCTGGCGGGGATGTCGCCGATCGCGACGAACTCGAGGTCGTCCGGGACCGACAGGCCCGCCCGCTCGGCCGCGAGCTGCAGCGCCACCGCCTGGTAGCCGGTGAAGCAGACGACCGCCTCGGGCCGCTCCGGGTCCGCGAGCCAGTCGAGCGCCGCGCGGTAGGTGTCGTGGCTGCCCTCGGGCACGACGTGCACGAGCGCCTCGGCGTCGTCGCCGTGGGCGCGGGCCGCCTCGAGGAAGGCACGGGTGCGCTGATGGGCGAGGACGCCGCCGGGCCGGTCGACCTCCGGGGCGAGCAGGTGCACCCGTTCGTGCCGTGAGCGCAGCCGCTGGTAGGCGCTGCCGATGGCGGGCAGCGGCGAGGAGGAGACGACGTCGAAGCCCTCGGGCTCCATCTGTGCGCTGAAGGCCACCAGCCCCGTCTGGGTCGAGCCGGCCAGGCGCCGCATCTGCTCGGGCCCGCCGGGGACGAAGTCGATGCTGGTGACGAGGGCGGCGTCGGCGGAGGCGCCGAGGAGGTACTCGTACCAGCGCTCGTCGGCGAGGACCAGGGTGGACAGCTCGTGCGCCAGGGCCCGGTCGCGGACCCGGGTGGCGAGCTGCACGCCCCAGGGGTCCTCCAGAGTGCCCAGCGCCAGCACGATCCCGCCGCCGCGGCCGGTGCGCATGGCCTGCGCGTGACGGTTGGGGACGTAGCCGAGCTGCTCCGCGGCGGCGCGCACCTTCGCCTTCGTCGCGGCGGAGCCCGCCGAGCGCAGTCCGCCGCGGCCCGAGAGCACGAAGGACGCGGTCGCGATCGAGACGCCGGCCTCGCGGGCGACGTCCGCGAGGGTCACGGGGCCGCGCGGCGGCCGACCGCCGTCGTCACTGGTCATGCGGCGGTCCTCCTCGGCACGTCTCCTCGCGCCGTCCGGCGCGGGTCCCGCGAGTCTAGCCGCGGCGCGGCCCGGGGCCGTCGGCGGTCGCGGGGGCGAGCAGCCCGGCGAAGCGGGCGAGTGCCGCGGGGCCGACGACGTCCTCCTCCCCCAGCGGGACCTCCTGGCACGGCACCTCGGGCAGCGCGGAGTGGAGGGTGGCGAGATGCTCCCCCTCCACCGCGCGGCGGCGGGCGAGGAAGTCCCCGCGGTCCGAGGGCGAGCGCTTGTTCACCACGAGCGCGCCGACGTGGACCCCGGTCCGGGTGAGCTCCTCGTGCAGCTCGATCGTCTCGAGCACCGGCAGCCGTTCGGCCGCCAGCACGATCGCGAAGGAGGTGACGGCCGGGTCGGTGAGGGTCTCCCGCAGTCCGGCGAGCCGGTCGCGGCGGCGCAGCAGGATCGCACGGATCTCCTCGTCCCGCTCCTCGAGCGGGTCCCGCGGCGCGGTGGAGCCGAGCACGGAGGCGCCGAGGTCGCCCTCCCCTCGTCGGCCGGGTCCGCGCCGTTCCAGTCCGCGCCGTGCCGCGCCCAGCCGGGCGGACTTCTCCCGCCGGGCGAGCAGCCCGTCGGTCCAGGCGGTCATCACCTCCGGCAGCGCCATCAGGCGGGCTGTGTGGCCGCTCGGGGCGGTGTCGAGGACGACCAGGTCGAACTCCTCCCGCCCCCGCTCGACCAGCTCGGTCATCCGCTCGAGCACCGCGGCCTCGTGGGTGCCCGGGGAGCGGCGGGAGAGGTCCATGTGCTTGTCGACCTCGCCGTGGAGGGTGCGGGGCATGAGCCGCTTGAGGGTGGTGGCGACGTCGCGCAGGTGCTGGTCGGTGGTCGCGTCGGGGTCGATCTCGATGCCGTGGACCGCTCCGCCGCCCGCCCCGTCGGCCAGCGGCGTGACCCGGTCGCCGATGCGCCGCTCCCACAGATGGCCGAGGTTGTGGGCGGGGTCGGTCGAGACGACCAGGACGCGCCTGCCGGACCGGGCGGCGTCGAGAGCGACCGCCGAGGCGATGGTCGTCTTGCCGACCCCGCCCTTCCCGCCGAGGAACAGCACGCGGCGGGACTGCGCGAGGCTCAGCAGCATCGGTACTCCTCCAGCGGCGAGCGCTCCATCCCCATCCTGCGGTGCCAGTCATGGAAGCCGTCGTAGAGGACCGGGAGCAGCTCGGCCGTGTAGTAGGAGGCGGGGTTCGGGACGCCGAGCATCTCGCTCATCACGAGCATGCGGAACAGGTCGTCCTCGTCCCGCTGCGCGCGGGCGAAGGTGCGCCGGTAGGGGCCGACGTAGAACTCGTGCAGCCCCTCGGCCAGGGCGCGCAGACGGGACGAGGCCGTCATCGGACCGAGGAGTCCTCGAGCGGCTCCTCGTCGGCGCCCTCGACCTCGGGCGGCTCCGTCCGGGCGCGGGTCAGCGCGATCGCGGACTCGACGATCACCCACACCGCGGCGACGAGGATGATGACGTCGAGCACCAGCAGCAGCCAGCTGCCCTCGGCCGCGTACTGACCCACCTGCACCAGCAGCGCGAACACGCTCACGAAGAGCACGAACAGCAGCGGCAGCAGGACCGGCAGCACCGGGCGACGCTTGCGGGTGAGCATCACGGCGAGGATCGCCAGGGTCAGCGCGGCGAGGATCTGGTTGGTGGTGCCGAACAGCGGCCAGATCACCATGCCACCAGTGCCCCCGGAACCGGCGCCGAAGGCGAGGGCCAGGCACACCACGAGCACGATCACGGTCGCGACCAAGGTGCCGAGCCGCAGGCCCAGGATCTGCCCGATCTCCTGGACCACGAAGCGCTGCAGGCGCACCCCGGTGTCCATGGTGGTGGCGGCGAAGAGCACCGCCATGGTGGCGAGGATCGTGGCGGACAGAGAGGTCGGGATGCCGAGGCCCGCGTTCAGGATGGAGCCGCCGCCGGCGACGAACGCCTCGACGCCGCCCTCGTTGAACGCGGAATAGACCGCCTCCCAGTCGGCGAGGGTGCGGAAGCCGGCGGTGGTCGCGATGATCGCGCCGAGCGCGAGCAGGCCCTCGCCCACGGCGCCGAAGTAGCCCACGAACCGCGCGTCGGTCTCCTTGTCCAGCTGCTTGGAGGAGGTGCCGGAGGAGACGATGCCGTGGAAGCCGGAGATCGCGCCGCAGGCGACGGTGACGAACAGCAGCGGCATCATGCCCGGGGTCCCCTCGGGCACGGCCTGGTTGAGCATGGGGGCGACGACCTCGGGGCGGAAGATCAGCACCGCGCCGTACAGCAGGGTCAGGCCGACGAACAGCTGCAGGCCGTTGATGTAGTCGCGCGGCTGCAGCAGCACCCACACCGGCAGCATCGAGGCGATGCCCGCGTAGAGGAACAGCACCAGGATCCAGAACGGCTCGGCGCCGATGCCGAGGAAGCCCTCCGGCAGCGCGACGGGGAACCGGTCGCCGAGCAGGATCAGGCTGTACAGGGCGACCACGCCCACCACCGACACGATCGGCAGGTTCCATTTCAGGCGGTAGATCGCCTGCCCCACCAGCACCGCGACCACGAGCGCTCCCCAGGTGGGGATCACGGCCGACGGGGTCGAGACCAGCAGCCCCGAGATCACCACGGCGAAGACCGTGTTGACCATGAGCAGCAGCAGGAAGATCACCACGAGGAACAGCCGGCTGCCGCGGCGGCCGATGTACTTCGCGGCGAGGGTGCCGATGGACTGGCCGCGGTTGCGGGTCGAGGCCCACAGCGCGCCGAGGTCGTGCATGCCCGCGAAGAACACGGTGCCGAGGGTGACCCAGAGGAAGGCGGGGCCCCAGCCCCAGATCACGGCGACGGCGGGGCCGACGATCGGCGAGGCGCCGGCGACGGAGGTGAAGTGGTGGCCCCACAGCACGAACTTGTTGGTGGGGACGTAGTCGACCCCGTCCTGCAGCTCATGGGCGGGGGTGCGGAAGTCGGCGTCGAGCCGGTACACCTTCTTGGAGAGATAGCGCGAGTACAGCAGGTAGCCGGCGATCATCATGCCGACTCCCACGATGGCGAGGACCAGGGAGTTCACGAGGAGTCGTCCTTCGGGGCGGGGGCGGGAAGCGCGGCCGCCGTGGTGCGGGGACGGGCGACCTCCCTCGGCCTCCGGCTCCTCCGCGTCCTCGTCGAGCGCGTGGGTCCACTCTAGGGCAGGGGCCCGGCCGACGCACGGAGCTCGAACTCCGCACCGGCGCCGGGAGACCGAGTCGCTCAGCCCCGTCGGCGGCGCGCCCCGGCGGCGAGCTCGCGCAGCGCCTCCTCGGTCGCGTCCCAGCCCATGCAGGCATCGGTCACCGAGCGGCCGCGGACGAGCCCGACGGGGCCGACCTCGGGGTCGAGCTTCTGCGCGCCGCCGAGGAGGTTGCTCTCGAGCATGATCCCGGCGATCGCGGCGCCGTCGGTCGCGACCTGCTCGGCCAGCAGCCCCGCGACCTCGCGCTGGCGCACGTGGTCCTTGCCGCTGTTGGCGTGGGAGGCGTCGATGATCAGGCGCTGCGGCAGTCCGGCCGCCTCAAGCCGACCCGCGGCCTCCGCGACCTGGGCGGGAGCGAAGTTCGGTCCGTCGGCCCCGCCACGCAGGATGAGGGAGAGGTCGGGGTTGCCGGTCGTGGCGACCAGCGCCGCCCTCCCGTCGGCCCCGATGCCGAGGAAGGACTGCGGGGCGGAGGCCGCGCCGAGCGCGTCGAGCGCGACCTGGATCCCGCCGTCGGTGCCGTTCTTGAACCCGATCGGCATGGACAGCCCCGAGGCGAGCTGGCGGTGGATCTGCGACTCGGTGGTGCGCGCCCCGATCGCGCCCCAGCTGACGAGGTCGGTGATGTACTGGGGACTGATCGGCTCGAGGAACTCGGTCGCGGCGGGCAGGCCGAGCGCGGTGACGTCGCGGAGGAAGGCGCGGGCCGTGCGCAGCCCCGCGGCGATGTCGTGGGAGCCGTCCAGGTGCGGGTCGTTGATCAGGCCCTTCCAGCCGACGGTGGTGCGCGGCTTCTCGAAGTAGGTGCGCATCACCAGCAGCAGGTCGTCCTGCATCTCGGCGCGCAGCTCGGCGAGCCCTCGGGCGTAGTCGAGCCCCGCCTCCGGGTCATGGATCGAGCAGGGGCCGACGACGACCAGCAGGCGGTCGTCCGCGCCGGCGAGCACGTCGCGGATCTGCTCGCGGTGCGCGGCGACCTGGGCGGCGGAGACGCCGGTCAGCGGCATCTCGGCGCGGAGCTCGGCGGGGGTGGGCAGCGCGGTGAAGCTCGCGACGTGGCGGTCGGGGGCGACGTCGGTGTCGGCCTGGACGGTGGTGGTGGCGAGAAGGGTCATGGATCCTGTCCTCCGGGTGGGGGCGGACCCGCTGCTGCAGAGCCCGCCGGGAATGGCGAAGGGCAGAGCGGATGCTCTGCCCTTGTCGGCTCTGGAGAGGGTCGGTGGCGCTATACGGCGGCCGGCCCCTCCGGAGCCGACTTCGCATAGAACTGCCAACGCTTCTGCATGGGAGGGACCCTACACGCCTCCGGCGCCCGCGACATCTCGGGAGTCGAGGAGGAGAAGTGAGGCCGAGCCGATCGACCGGAGGGTCGGACGGCGTGCAGGGGCGGCGCGTAGGCTCGAGCCATCGCACGGGAGCCGTGCGTCCACTCGATCGAGGAGGTCCGCGATGAGCACCGACGAGAAGTTCGAGAACAGCAAGGACAAGCTGGGCGGCCAGGCCAAGGAGGGCCTCGGCAAGCTGACCGGCGACAAGGAGACCCAGGCCGAGGGCCAGGCCCAGCAGGGCAAGGCCGACGCGAAGGACAAGCTCCAGGACGCCCGCGACACCGTCAAGGGCGCGCTGAACGGCCTCGATAAGAAGGACTGATCGCCGCCGGGCCGAGGCCCGAGGCACGTCTCCGTCGATGAGGGCGGCTCCATCGGGTGGGGCCGCCCTCGTCGCGCGCTCCGGCGTCACCGCCGCGCGGAGCCACGGGGCTCACGGCCACGGTGACGCTCAGTCGGGATCCTCGAACATCTCCAGCGCGCCGTACGCCTCGACCATCACCTCGACGGTGCCGAGATACCGGACGGCCTGCCCGTCCGGGAGCGGCTCCCGGTGCAGCAGCCCGTAGGCGGCGAGCGTGCCGAGGTCGCGCTCCGCCTGCCAGTACCGGTTGATCTCGTCCATGTCCGGGTCGCCGGCGGGATCGGCCGGCACCAGGCCCTGATCGAGGGCGATGCGGATCGTCGCCGGGAGCAGGAGCCCGCCGGGCGCGACCGTGTGCAGCAGGGCGGTGAAGGTGTCCGAGCCGCCGAACAGCCCACCCTCCTCACCGCCCTGTCGAAGGCTCTCGAGGACCAGCAGCACGATCACGGCGCGGGCGAAGCGGACGAAGGCCACCGGATGCTCGGACCGCGCCGCCGCGGGCACCATCCCCTCTCCGGGCACGACCTCGCCGCCGCTCACTCTGAGCCACTTCCCGGCGATCAGGGAGTTCCAGGGGCCGACGATCGCCCCGATCTCGCGCATCGAGACCGGCTCCTGCTCGTCGAGGTCGAGGTCCATGGCCGCCGCGAGCGCGCGCACGTCGGCCGGGTCGAGCTCGCCCTCCGAGGTGAGCGGACGGCCGGAGCCGATGTGCTCGAGCAGGGTCACGGCCCTGCGCACCAGCGGGATCCGTGCGAGCGACTCGGCCGCGTCCCGCGGGTCCTCGTCGACCGCATGGACCAGGTCCTCGTGCCGCAGCCCGTCCTGGGGGAGGAACCACGGCCAGCCGGTGAGCGCGGCGGCGTCGGCGGGCGCGGCGTTCTCGGCCTCCGGTGCCGGGGCGGCGGAGAAGACGACCGACAGGTCGTCGGGAACGGGGCGGTCATCTCGCGAGCTGTGCGTCTCCCTCATGACGTCCATGATGACGGCGCGCCGTGCCGGTGGCGATCGCCGAGGACGTGAGGGTCAGCGCTCCTTCGGGGTGCGGGTCTCCGCGCTGAGGAACCAGGCCTGCTGCTCGAGCTTCTCGATGATCCCGTGCAGGATGTCCGCGGAGGTGGGATCCGCCTCGTCCACCTCGTCGTGGACCGAGCGCATCGTGCCCACGGTCCCCTCGATGGACGCAGTCATCAGGTCGATCGCATCGTGCGTGAGCACCTCGCCCTGGGGGAACTCGGGCAGCGTGCTCTGCTCGGCGACCACCGCCGGGCGGGCATCGGGCGCGGCGTGGAGGGCGCGCATGCGCTCGGCGACGTCGTCGGCGCTCGTGCGGGCGATGGCGACCACCTCGTCGAGGTTCAGGTGCAGGTCACGGAAGTTCGGGCCCACGATGTTCCAGTGCGCCTGCTTGCCCACGAGGTGCAGGGCCGTGAGGTCCACCAGGACGGCCTGGAGATTCTTGGTGAGTGCGGCGGGGGCGAGGAAGCCCTGCTCGGCGTTCTCGCGCCCGGTGCGCGTCGATCCGGCCGGATCGGGGACGGTGACGGTGTCATTCATGAGAGGTCCTCCTTGTCGATGACCTGCGCGATCCGCGAGGTCCACGGACCGCGATCACTGCTCGGCACGCTAATCAGCGGCACCGGGCACGGCAAGATTCCGGGCCGAGCGGTCGAGGTGGCGCCCGCCGGCGGGCGCCGCAGGAGGGCCGAGATCCGGCACGGCAGGAAGGACGGCGCGTCCTGATCGGGCGGGGCAGTGCCGTGCAGGCCCGGCCAGTGCTTCCGAGCCGCGTGCCTGTGTTTCCAGTGCCGCGCGCGCGTCGGCTCTTGTGCCCGGCTGCGAGCCCGACGCCTCGCACCCTGGGCTACGGGCCCCGTTCCTCGCACTCTGGTCCTCGAGCCCCGTTCCTCGCGCCCTGGTCCTCGAGCCATGGTCGAGTACTGGCGTGTGGCGTACCAGTACGCCTATATAGGCATAGCGGTACGCCATGCGCCATCACCTGACCACATGCGGCACGCACCCCCGGCAGGAGGACGCCGGGGCGGCCGTGGACCGTCTCAGATTTCGATCTCGCGCCCGTCCTCGGTGCGCAGCTGGAGAACGAAGCGAGAGCCGGGGCCCTCGTGGACCGGAGCGACGCCGTCGCCGAGGTCGAGCGCGGCCAGCGCCTTCTTCAGCGGCTCGGGCTTGACCTCGATGCGCTCGAAGGAGACCAGCTCGATCGTGGGCAGGTCGGTGAGGCCGGGCTGCTCGGTGGTGCCCCAGTCGATGAGGAAGGGGACGCCGTAGTTGCGCGGGGCGCGGGCCTGCGTGAGCCGCCACTGCAGCAGCTCGCCGCCCGCCGTGGTGCGGGAGAGGTCCTCGACGGGGCCGGGATCGACGCCGGCGGCGCGGGAGCGCTCGGCGACCTGGTCGATGCCCTCGGGGTGCACGGCGTAGGTGATCAGGGTGGGGCGCTTCAGCCGGTTGATGCTGAAGGTCTTCGGCAGCTCCTCCCCCTCGCGCTCCGGGTCGGGGCCGATCAGCTCGAGGTAGTGCGGGCGTCGCTCGCCGCCGACGGTGAGGGCGACCAGGGCGTTCGCGGTGCCGGTGGGGTGACTGCCGCCGGGTGCGGGGGTGACGCCGGTGAGCTCGCGGAACCACTCGACGGTCTCGGCGAGGTCGGGGCCGGCGATGACGATGTGGTCGAGCAGATGGGGGACGGACATGGTGCTCCTTCGTCCGGGGTGGGGCGGGTGTGCCCAGCCTGCCACCTCGCGCGGCCGGGATGAGCATCGGCCGCGTCGGTGCGGTCATAGGCGTCGACGTGCCAGGGCACCACGAGCGGGAGGCCCGTTGCCCTCCCCCTCGCCGCGCAGTACCGTCGAGATCAGCTCCACCCGCCTGCCGACGGGCCGCCCGCCCGCTGGTCAGGCACAGTCCGCGGAGGGCGCCCGGGCGGTGCGTCCCGGCACCCTTCCTTGGTCATGGGCGCTCTGTTCGCCCACCATTCCAGGAGGTCGCCAGGCCATGACATGGAAGACGGGCGAGGATCCGATCCCGGAAGCACGCGCGGCCCTGGACCGGCTGCGCGACCGGGTCGCGGGCGAGGTCGTGGAGCCCGGCCATCCGGACTACGACGCGGCGCGGGCGGTGTGGAACGGGCGCGAGGACCGCTTCCCCTACCTGGTGGTGCGCGCCGCGACGGTGGACGACGTGCTGCCCGTGCTGGAGGCCGTGCGGGAGACGGGCCTGCCGCTCGCAGTGCGCGGCGGCGGGCACTCCGTCGCAGGGCTCGGCACCGTCGACGACGGGATCGTGCTGGATCTCGGCGCGCTGCGCGAGGTCACCGTCGATCCCGCGGCCCACCTGGTCACGGCCGCGCCCGGGGCGCGGGTCGGGGACGTAGACGCCGCGACCGCGCCGCACCGGCTCGCCGTGCCGCTGGGCACCGTCCCCTCCCCCGGCATCGCCGGGATGACCCTCGGCGGCGGGGTGGGCTGGCTGTCGCGGAAGGCCGGGCTCAGCCTGGACCGGCTCGAGGCCGCCGACGTGCTCCTCGCCGACGGCCGGCTCGTGCGCGCGAGCGAGGAGGAGCACCGGGACCTGTTCTGGGCCCTGCGCGGCGGGGGCGGGAACTTCGGCGTGGTCACCGCGTTCACCTACCGGGCCGTGCCGATGCCGGAGACGGTGCTCGGAGCGAGCCTGTACTACCGACGGGCGCAGTGGCGGCGAGCGCTCGGCGCCTTCGAGCGCTGGAGCCGCGACCTGCCCGACGAGCTCGCCGCGGTGGTCTCGGTCGCCTCGCCGCCGCCCGAGGGCGGGTTCGGGGACGCTTCGTGGCTGGCGATCCACAGCGTCTGGATCGACGAGGACCATGCCGCGGGCGAGGCGCTGATCGGCGCGCTGCGCCGCGCGCTGCCTCCGGACCGCGAGCTGATCGGGCCTGTCAGCTGGGAGGCCTGGCAGGGCGCGCGCAGCGAGGCGGTGCCGACCGGGGCGCGCGGGCTCTGGCGCAACGCGAGCTTCCGCAGCCTGGACGAGGAGGTGCTCGACGCTCTCGCCGCCGTCGCCGAGGCGCTGCCCGGGCCGGGCGCGAGCCTGGACCTGCACCTGCTCGGCGGGGCGTTCGCCCGCGTGCCGGAGGGGGCGACCGCCTTCCCTCACCGCGGCGGGCGGCTCATGGTCTCGATCCATCTCGCCTGGCAGGACCCCGGGGAGGACGCCCGCTTCCGCGCCTTCGCCGAGCGGGCCGCGGCCGAGCTCGCCCGGCTGCGTGAGCGCGGCGAGTACGTCAACTTCCGCTCCATCGAGCGGACCCGGCCCGTGCCCGAGGTGACCCGCGAGGCGTACGGGGCGGAGACCTACCGGCGCCTGCAGCGGGTCAAGCAGGTCTACGACCCGGGGAACATGTTCCGCCGCACCCTCAACGTGGCGCCGCAGTGATCAGACCAGCCGCAGGCCCCGCCACCGGTTCACTGCGGCGTGGATCTCGAGCGCGCGGGGCCGGGCGAGATGGCCGGGATGGCCGCGGTGGGGCGAGAGGGTCTCGAGGCCGCCGCTCTCGATCCGGTCGACGAGCACCTGGACCGCGTCCTCGAGCGGGAGCCGACCGTCCTCGGCGAGCAGGTCCGCGAGGCGGTCCAGGGCGTGGGCGACGCCCTGGGTCTGCGCGGGATCGAGCAGCTGGGAGACGGCGGAGAGGTCGAGGTGCTCGCGGCCGAGCCGGATCGTGTCGCGGCCGCGGGCGGAGGCGGGCTTGCGGGCGTCCGCGGGGCGGAGGGAGACCGGGTCCGGCAGCCGGGGCCGCGGCGCGGTGAACACGGGCGCTGCCGGGGGCTGCGCCTCCTCGGCGAGGGCGCGGGCCTCGGCGGTGACGTCGCAGGGGGCGTAGGAGTCCATCGCGATCACGTGGTCGGCGACGTCGAAGAAGGCGCCGGAGCCGCCCGCGACCAGCACGGTGGAGACCCCGCGCTCGGCGAACAGGGGCCGGACACGATCCACGAACGGGGTGATCGGTTCGCGCTCGGAGGGGATCAGCGCGCGCATCCTCGCGTCGCGGAGCATGAAGTTCGTGGCGGAGGTGTCCTCGTCGATCAGCAGCGCCGACGCGCCGGCGTCGGCCGCCTCGATCAGCGAGGCAGCCTGTGAGGTGGAGCCCGAGGCGTTCGAGGTGGTGAAGGAGCGGGTGTCGGTCCCCGAGGGCAGCCCGCTGATGAACGGGGAGATGTCGACGCCGGTCACGGCCCGGCCGTCCTCGGCGCGGATCGCGGCGGCGTCGGCCCGGGTGATCACCCATTCGCGGCCGTCGCCCGCCACGTGCGGATGGATGCCGCGTTCGAGGGCGCGCAGCAGCGTGGACTTGCCGTGGAAGCCGCCGCCGACGATGACGGTGACCCCCTCGGGGATGCCCATGCCGCTCACCCGTCGGCCGCTGGGCAGATCGATCTCGACGCGCAGCGAGGCCGGGCTCTCGAAGGGGACTGCGTCCTCGATCAGCGGCAGCTCGGAGTCTCCGGAGCGGCGGGGCAGGATCGCGCCGTCGCCAACGAGGGCCACGAGACCCCGCCCGGCGAGCCGGTCGCGCAGCGCCTCCTGGTCGCGGTGGAGGGCGACATGGGCGCGCAGCGCCTCCGCGTCGTGGCGGGCGTGGAACAGGACGGCCTCGGCGATCCGGGGCAGGTCCTCGGTGAGCAGGCGCGCAGCGCGTCGGCCCTGGATGCGGCGGCCGGAGGCGGGCAGCTCGGCCGCGAGGCGCGCCTCGATCCCGTCGTCGGCGACGGCGATGGTGGTGCGCTCGAGCACCTCCTGGCCCGGGGCGCCGACGTCGACCCGCTCCCCGCTGTGCGAGGCGGTCTCGGTGAGCGCCCGCGCCAGGAAGTCAGAGGTCGCGACGTGTCCGTGCCGGTCGGCGAGGAGGTCCTCCGGGAAGCCCGCCGCGGCCCGGTCCACGACCAGGCGCATGAGCGAGGGCGGCGCGAAGGGGTCGGCCTGCACGTGGTCGATCAGGAGTCGGCACGTGCCCAGGTCGTAGCTGCCGCGCAGCTGCTTGTAGGAGCCGTAGCCGCGGCCGTCGATCGAGGAGAGGAGCTGGGTGAGGCGGGCGGAGTCGGAGGTCATCGCCCGGCCCATGCTAGGGGTGGACGAGTGAGCGGACGACACCGCGACAATCCGCCGGCCGTCACTTCCTGCCGGCGGAGGCGTCCTCGCCGAGTTCGGTGACGTAGGCGGCGAAGATGTCCTGGCGCAGCGAGTCGATCTGCTTCTTCAGGGTCTTGCGCTGCTTGGCGGTCGATCCCGGAGCGGCCAGGAGCTGCGCAGCGCGCGAGGCGGAGTCGAGCTTCGCGGACCAAGCGGCCGCCTTCGCGGCCTCCTGCTCGTCATCGGCCGACTCGGTCAGCAGCGTGACCTGCTCGCGGAGGGCATCGAGCGTCGCGAGCATCGCCTCGGGCGTGGCCTTGTCGTGGCGCCTCAGCTTCTCGAGCTGCTCCTTCACGTAGTCCCAGACCTCGGGGTTGTCCCTCAGCATCTGAACCAGCCGGATCACGAACGGCGTGGCCATGCCGAGGAAGGAGATCGCCTTCTTCAGCCCGCCGCCCTTGGTCTCCACCTGTGCGCTCTTCTTCGCCGCCATCGCTGCCCCCCTCGTCGAGTACAGCGTCACGATACGGCGTGGGACCGACGGGATCCGGGAGGCCGGCGACGGGCTGTACAAACGCCGCGCATCGCTCGTGGTCACTCGTACGTGGCGACGAACTGACTCAGCGTACGGATCGTCGACGGTGGCGTCCCGCCCGCGCCGACGAACTCCTGCCAGAGCGCCTTCGCCTCTTCCATCGTGACGAGGCCCCTCCTGCGAGCCAGACGGAGCAGACGCCATGTTCCGACGCACTCGATCGGCTTCGCCCAGTACATGGCCGCGCGGTCGTCCGTCACGAATACCGCGCGGAGCCTCCGTTTCTGGATGAGCGTGATCGACTCGGCCTCGCCCAGATGCTGTTGGGGGTGGTCTCCCGGCGATGCCATCTGGCGGCGGAGCTGTCGGATCGAGAGGTGCTCGGAGGGTTCAGGCAGGAGCGGCTCTCCCAGGAGGCGATCCGCAGCGTCGACCAGTCCGGGCAGCAGCTGTTGCTCCTTCCTCGCACACTCGGTGCGGATCGACCCCGTCCAGCGGACGTTCTCGCGCAGGAGCGGTCCGAGCACAGGGATCAGCCCTGGGCGATGGAAGTTCACGAGGACCGACGTGTCGTGGAAGAACAGCAGGGGCGCGTCGGTCACCGGTGATCAGCCGATCAGCTCGGCGAGCGCGTCGTCGGAGAGCTCCTCGGCGGCCGCCGGTTCGTCCACCTCGAGGGACGTCACGGGGACGCCGAGCATCCACGCGAGCGTCCCCTTGCCGACAGCACCCTCCGCGATCTGCTCGAGGTGCGCCTCCTGGAGCCAGGTCGGGAAGCGTCGCTCCCCCGCGTCCCGCATGCGCCGGGTGATGGGATCGCCGACCTTCGCCCCGGTCCAATGTCGGCGCAGCAGCTTCTGCGTGCTCCACGTCAGGACCTCGGCAACCTCGGCCGACGGGGTGAGCTCCAGCTTCTTCAGCCTCCGTGACAGAGCACCGGTGGAGATGCCCCAGGTCCAGACGAGCTCGGCGACCTCTGCAGGACGGATCTCTGCCCAGTCGATCTGCTGCAGTGTGACGGCAGGCAGCAGCAGCTCGGCGGCGAAGGCGTTCGCCTCACGCTCCTTCACATCGGCGAGCGCGGTGCCCGGGACGACGCCCTCGTGCCTGAGCGCGAGATGTCCCAGCTCATGGGCGAGCGACCAGTTCTCGTGGAACCAGTTGCCGCTCTCAGGCAGCAGAATGACCGGCCGCTCCTCGACGAGGAACGAATAGGCGGTACTGGGGCCATCGATCCGGACCACGTCGACCTCGATCTCCGCCAGACGATCGACGAACGGCCGCACGAAATCGGGATGGAGAAGGCGCCGGATCCCCTCGACGTCCGACGGGAGCTCGAGAGGCGCTCGCACCGGCGAGATTTGCGCGTAGGCGAGCCGCACGTCGGCGAGCAGGGAGTGGTCCTCGTCGAGGCCGGCGACGCTGCGCGCCCCCGTGTCGTGGTCGAAGGAATGGCGCGCGGCGAGCACAAGGCGATGAGGATCCGGCGCCCCGGTGATCAGCTCGTGCACGTCCGCATCCAGCACCTCTGCGATGGCGGCGAGCTCGACAGCAGCGAAGCCTCGCTGGTCGCGGAGCGCACGGGAGAGCGCGTCGGGAGTCATCCCGACGCGCTGGGCGAGCTCCTTCTGCTGCATCCCTGCGCCGTGCATCGCCGCACCGACACGGCCGCCGATCGTCGTCATGCCTCTACCGTACGCCCCGATTGGGATTATCCCAATCGCTATGTGGACGAGGCCACGCGGGGGGCAGAGGTTCCCGTCCCGGTACAGCGCCAGAAAAGCTCCTGCACCTGCGCCGAGTACTCGATGACGGTGTACGACGTCTCCCCGGAACCCCTGGTGCGCTCGACCTCGACCACTCCCAGCAGCTCTCGCGCCAGCGACGGCGTTCCCTTCGACGGGCGGCGAGCCGGGCCTCGACCCACCGACCGTCCCGCCGCGCTCAGGACGAGCGCAGCACCGCGTTCGCGATCAGCAGGTCGAGTCGGCGCACGTCGATGTGCTTGCCGACGGCGATCTTGATCCGGCCCGCGCGGGTCCACAGCTCGATCTCGGCGTTGAGGTCGAGGGTGCCGGCGTTCTCCGAGGACCACATGTTGATCGCGGAGTAGGGCAGCGAGTAGATCTCGACCTTCTTGCCTCGGATCCCCTGGGCGTCGCGCACGATCAGCCGCTTCGTGGTGAACACGGCCGAGTCGCGGAACGTCTTGTACGCCGCGATCGCCCGCTCCTCGGGCACCAGCAGGGCGGTGACGTCCTGCGGGATCGGGCACTCCTCGACGAAGGTCCACGACGTGATCGCCGATACCGATGCGTCCAACTTCTTCTCCTCATCTCCCCCGGCGGCGCCGGTGCGCCGCAGTGACGAGATCGAAGATAGCGCCAGGTGGGGACGGACGAATCATCGATGGTCCCCTCGCGGACAGCGCCTCCTCTGTCCCCGCTCCCTGAGATGATCGAGCGATCACCACCCCTGCCCGGAGAGGATCCTCGTGGGACTGCTCGATCGCTTCCGCGGCCGCGCCTCGGCGTCGTCCGCGACGCCGCCTCCCGCTCCGTCGGGGGCTCCTCGTTTCGCGGTGATCGACGTGGAGACGACGGGACTGGATCCGGAGCGTGAGCGAGTGCTGGAGCTCGCGATCCTGCGGGCCGACGAGCAGGGCCGGCCCATCGACCAGTGGGTGACGCGCTTCCACCCGGGCGGGCCGGTGCGCGCCACGCACATCCACGGCATCACCGAGGCGGACGTCGCCGGGGCCCCGCGCTTCGCGGACCTCGCCGTGCAGATCGGCACCGCGCTGCAGGGCCTGGTCCTCGTCGCGCACAACGCCGAGTTCGATCTCGCGTTCCTCCAGGCGGAGTTCGCCCGGGCCTCGCTGCCGATGCCGCGGGTGTCCACCTACTGCACCCTGCAGGGAAGCACCGTCTATCTTCCCCACCTGCGTCGGCGCACGCTCGCCGAGTGCTGCGCGGCGCTCGGGGTGACCCACCAGCAGGCGCACTCCGCGCTCGGGGATGCCTATGCGGCGGCCGGGCTGCTCGAGCGGTATCTCGCGATGGACCGGCAGACGGGGTACGAGGCCCCGCTGACCGCGTCGCGGGCGCTGCGGGGTGGGGCGGCGGCTCGAACGTCCGCGGCTCCGGTGTCCCCGGGGCCGACGGCCGCGGCAGTGCCGTCGTCTCCGCGCCCGGCCTCCGCGGCACAGGCCTCCGCACCCGCCCCGCCCTTGCCCAGCAGCGCCCTCAGGCCGACGGCGTCGTCCGCGGCGATGCCGCGCCGAGCGGTGCCCGCGGCCTCGGCTACGTCGGCCCCCGGGAAGCCTGCCGGCGCGGCACAGGCCACCGGTTCGAACCCGGTCGACGCGCCGGCCCCAGACGTGGACCTCTCCCCCACCGCGATCCGGGCGTGGGCGCGCGAGCAGGGCATCCCCGTCGGCGACCGTGGGCGGTTGAAGGCCGAGCTCGTGGCGCAGTACCGAGCGGCGATGGGGCTGGAGGCCGAGGCATCGGCGGCGCCCTGTGCTTCGTCGGCCCGGCCCGCGCCCTCCGCGATGCCGGCCCCTCCCATGATCACTGAGCCGCCGGCGCAGCCCGCGCCCGCTACCCCGTCGGCAGCCTCCGCATCCGCCGAGACGTCGTCGGCCCCGCTGGTGATCACCGACGAGTTCGCCGCCGCGCTCGAGCACCTGCACGCCGGCCACCACCTGTTCCTCACCGGCAAGGCCGGCACCGGCAAGTCGACGCTGATCAGGCACTATCTCGAGCAGACCGACCGCTCCACGATCACCGTCGCACCCACCGGCATCGCGGCGCTGAACGTGGACGGGTACACGATCCACCGCCTGTTCTCCTTCCCGCTCGGGGTCACCGAGGAGCAGGTGCGCGGCGGCTCCTATTACCCGGGCCGCTTCGCGAGGGCGCTGAAGGAGCTGGACACGCTGATCATCGACGAGGCGTCGATGGTGAGGGCGGACCTCTTCGATGCGCTCACCGCCGCGCTCGAGCAGTACGGCCCGCGGCCCGGCACCCCCTTCGGCGGGGTGCAGCTGGTGCTCGTCGGCGACCTGTACCAGCTGCCGCCGGTGGTGACCGATCACGAAGCGGGCTGGATCGAGGAGCGCTACGGCACCCCGTTCTTCTTCTCCGCCCACTCCTTCGACGAGGACACGTTCCCGGTGGTGGAGCTGTCGACCGTGTTCCGCCAGCAGGGCGATGACCAGCTCGTGGACCTGCTGAACGCGGTGCGGGAAGGGACGCTGCTGGAGGAGCCGCGGGGCGAGCTGAACCGTCGGACCGACCCGGACTTCGAGCCCGGGCTGGACGAGTTCTGGCTGACGCTCGCCACCACCAACCGGATCGTCGGCGCGCGGAACCGGCAGATGCTCGAGCGTCTGCCCGGCCCGGTGCAGACCTTCACCGCGCAGACCAGCGGGGACACCGACGGATTCGAGAAGCCCACCGAGGAGACGCTGCGGATCGCGGTGGGCGGGCAGGTGATGCTGCTGAACAACGACCCTCTGGATCGCTGGGTCAACGGCACGCTCGGCCGGATCACCGCGATCGGCGCCGACTCCAACGGGCCGGTGGTCACCGTGCTGCTGCGCGACGGCCGCACCGAGCAGGTGCGCGAGTACACCTGGGAGATCACGCGCCCGAGCGTCGAGGGCGGTGCACTGGTGCATCAGGTGATCGGCACGTTCACGCAGCTGCCGATGAAGCTGGCCTGGGCGATCACGATCCACAAGTCCCAGGGTCAGACCCTGGACCGGGTGGTCGTGGACCTCACCGGCGGCACCTTCGCGAACGGCCAGCTGTACGTGGCGCTGTCGCGGTGCACGAGCCTCGAGGGGCTGGTGCTGAGGCGCGAGGTGCTGCCACGGGACCTGAAGACCGATCAGCGCGTGCGGCGCTATCTCGCCAGCGGCACGTCCGGGACCGAGACGCTCGGCGAGGCGTACCTGTCGGTGCTGACCGTGGGCACGACCGGGGACCGCTGGCGGCCGCGGCCGGTGGAGATCGCGGTGGTCACCGACGACGGCGACGAGATCTCCACCGTCGTGAACCCCACCTCCGACCTGTTCTCCGCACGGGACGAGTTCGGGATCACCACGCGGGACGTGCAGCTCGCGCCGCGGCTTGCGGAGGCGTGGCCGGCGCTGTCGGCGCTGCTGGCCGGGCGGGTGCCCGTCGGCGTGCACATCGACCGTCAGCTCGCCCACATCGACTTCGAACTCAAGCGCAACGGGATCGTCGAGCCGGTGCCGCTCGGGCTGGACGTGCCGGGCAGGCTGCTCGGCGCCGGCGAGCGCGCCCGGTTGAACGCGCCGACAGCGCTCGAGCGGGCCCGGGCGGTGCGCGACGCGGTGCGGCGCGTGCGGGCCGCGGGAGCGGAGCTGCCCGGCAGCGGGATGGCGTTCCGGCAGGTCGTGGCGGGGCACGGCTATCTACTCGCCCGCACGACGGGGCCGACGGGGACCAGCGCCCCGACGGGCTTCGTCGTCGGCGGGAACCTCGGCGCGCAGGACGACGCCGCCGAGGTGCTCGCCCACCTGCTCGAGGGGACCTGGCAGCGGATCCTCTCCCCCGATCAGGAGGTCCTCGAGCGCCTGCGCGGGGTCGAGGAGCACTTCGGCGTGCGGGTGCTGCCCGAGGGCTTCGAGGCGACAGGCCCGACCATCGCGGCCGACGTGCTCGTGCCGGGGGCGCGGGTGTGCTTCTCCGGCACCGTCCACTCGCCCCGGCACGGCTGGCTGGAGAAGGAGCAGCTGCACGCCATGGCCGAGGCGCGCGGGCTCCGGGCCGTCCCGACCCTCACCAAGACCCGGACGGACGTGCTGGTCGTCGCCGAGGCCGGCTCGCAGTCGAGCAAGGCGAAGAACGCGGCGAGGTGGGAGAAGCCGGTGATCACGGCGGAGGAGTTCCTGGAGTGGGTGGGATGAACCGCAGCGACGACCGCTACCTGGTCATCCGGGGAAGGAGATGGCGACGCACGGACCCGGCGCTGGACGCCGACGTGGTCCGGGCGCTGAAGAGCCATCTGGGCAGAGCCCGCTCCCAGATCGGGCGCGCCGGCCGCGACGACGACCCGGCGAGCGTCCGCTCAGCTCGCGACCGCGTCCAGCTTGCCAAGGAAGGCCTCGGAGAGCGCGGCCCCGCATGGTGGGAGCGCCCCGAGGACGAGCGCCGCCGCCAGGCCGCGGACCGACTCGCTCGACTCGAGCGGCTGGACGCCTCAGCCCGCGATGCCGACACGGACGACGACGGCGGGGAACAGCCCCACCATGGTGAGCGTCCAGAGGGTGTGGACGAAGAGCGCCCCGGCGAGTGAGCCGGAGGTCTCGCGAGCCCACATCGCCACCGGTCCCAGCAGGAGGGCCATCACCGCGAGAGCAGGGCTGCCGGTGCACAGCGTGACGAGCGCGTACACCGCGGTCGGGACCACCCAGCGGGCCGAGCCGGTGAGCAGCCGAGGCAGCGCACCGCGGAAGAACACCTCTTCAGCGGCGCCCGCCACCAGCGCGACCGCGAGCACACCCCAGCGCCCGTCGGCCGCTGCGGCGACGGGACCTGCCACCCACGGGGCAGTGGCCGGGACACCGGCCAGGACCAGACCGCCCGCCAGCGAGGCCGCGGCCAGGCCGACGCCCGCGACGGCCACCGCGACCACCGGTGCGCGCCCCGGGGCCCGGCCGGCGAGATCCGAAGGTGCCAGGCGCATGATCAGCAGCCCGCCGACGGTCCAGGTCAGGGCGATTCCCAGTGCCCAGCCGGCGACGCTCCCCGACCCCCCGCCCTCGGCGCGCAGCGACGCGGCCAGGAGCGGCGCAGCCACCACGACGGCGAGGCCGGCCACCCACCACGCGCCGGGACGGGGGGCGGGAGGATCGGGGCTCATCCGCCTAGCGTACGAGGCCGCTCCCCGCGCCGGGGCGAGCCGGGTCTTGCTCGGGGCCGCGGGCTCGTATAGACCTGACGCACGGCTCGCGACACGGGAGCACGGACACGGAGGTAGAGCATGCGCGTTCTCGTCATCGGAGCCGGGGGGTATGTGGGGAGCCGGCTGATCCCCGCACTGCTGGAGGACGGGCACCAGGTGGTCGCCGGGGCCCGGAACCTCCACAAGCTCGACGCCTTCTGGTGGAGCGACACCGTCGACAGGGTCGAGCTGGATGCGACCGAGGACGACTCCGTGCGTGCCGCGATCGCCGCGGACCCGGCGCTGGAGGCGGTGGTCTACCTGGTCCACGGCATGGGAGGAGAGGACTTCCGGGAGGTGGATCGCGCCGCCGCCCGGCGCGTGCGCGCCGCCGTCGACGCGTCCGAGGTGAAGACCCTGGTCTACCTCTCGGGCATCATCCCGGACATCCCCCGCGAGGAGCTCTCCGAGCACCTGGCCTCCCGCCTCGAGGTCGAGGAGGAGCTCTCCGCGGCGCGATGCCGCTTCGTGGGCCTGCGGGCCGCAGTGGTGCTCGGCGCGGCCTCGACCAGCTTCGAGCTGATGACCCAGCTGGCCCACCGCCTCCCGGTGACCGTGTTCCCGGACTGGATGGACCATCTGGTCGAGCCGATCGGCGTGGTCGACGCCGTCGCCGCGATCCGGGCCGCCGTGACCACCGAGAGCGCCCACGGCGTGTACGACATCGGCGGGGGCGAGGTCATCGCCTATCCGCAGCTCGTCCAGAAGGTCCTCGAGCTCACGGACCAGGAACGGCCCGGGTTCTCGGTCCCGGTGATGCCCCAGGCCCTGGTCACGGCGGTGGGATCGTGGCTCTCCGACATCCCCGCCCCGACGGTCACCGCGCTGATGGAGAGCCTGCGCGAAGACATGGTCGCGCGGGACGAGCGGTGGCTCTCCGAGCTGCTGCCGGACGGCCATGCAGCGCGGGTGACGATCGACGAGGCCCTGCGCCGCAGCCTGGCCGCACCGGACGTGAGCCGCAGCCCCCGGGATCGGGATCCGCTCGCGGTCATGCCCGGCGATCCCTCCTGGGCGACCAACGGCGAGGGTCAGGAACGGGTGCTGGAGTTCAAGCAGGGCGGATGAACACCGGCCGGCTCGCGACGACCCCGGCGAGGAGCTGCCCGACCAGCACCACGCACAGCACGATCAGCGGCACGGTCCAGCTGCCGGTCGCGCCGTGGAGCGCGCCGATGCCGAGCGGGCCGAGACCGGCGATCAGGTAGCCGAAGCCCTGCGACATCGTCGAGAGATGGCCGGTGAGGTGCGTGGTCGGCGAGCGCCACACGATGTAGGTCAGCGAGAGACTGATCGAGGCGCCGAGCCCGAGGCCCAGCAGCGTCATCCATGCCACGGCTCCGCTCGCGGGCGCGATGATCAACCCGAGATAGGCGGCGCCGAGGAGCAGCACGGCCACGACGGGCGGCAGCCACGTCGGCCGCATCCTCGCCGCGAGCGTCGGTGCGAGCAGGGCGGCGAGCGCCGCCGGGAACGCAGAAAAGGCGATCATCCCGCCGGCGGCGGTCACGTCCATCCCGGCGTCCTGCAGGATGGTCGGCACCCAGGTCACCGTCGTGTAGTAGCTGACGCTCTGCAGCCCCATGAACCCGGTGACGGCGATGGCGGTGGGGTCGGTGAGGATCGCTCGCAGCGGCGTGCTCCCCCGGGTGCTCGGGGCGTCGGCGACCGCGCTGCCGGAGCGCAGGCGTCCGGGCGAGCGGAGCAGCTGTGGAAGCCACACGAGAAGGGCCAGCCCGGCCGGGAGCGCCCAGATCGCCAGCGCAGAGCGCCAGCTGCCGCCGAGGACCGGCAGCAGCGGCGCGGTCAGCCCGGAGGCGAAGGCCGCACCGACGAACAGCGACATCGTGTACAGGCCCATCAGCAGCCCGGCGCGGTGGGCGAAGTCCTGCTTGATCGCCGCGGGCATCACGACGTTCCCCACCGCGATCGCGATGCCGACGAGCACGGTGCCGGCGAAAAGGGCGGTCATGCTCGGCTCGTGCCGCAGCAGGTTCCCCGCCGCGAGCACCAGCAGCACGATCCCGAGCAGTCGGTGCATGCCGAGCCGCCGGGTCAGGCCCGGGGTGAGGAACGCGAACGCCCCGAACACGAACACGGGGATCGTGGTCAGCAGGCTCACGACGGTCGCCGACAGGCCCAGCGAGGCACGGATCTCGCCGATCACCGGCCCGATCGCGGCGACGCCGACGCGCAGGTTCAGCCCGATCAGGATCAGTCCGACGCCGAGCAGCAGCAGGGCCGCGCGGCCGGGGGGCCTCCCGGCGGGCTCGCGCACCTCTGCGGGGGCGGGCGGCGCGCCGGTGGGGACGGGGAACACCTCCGCCGCGGCGGTGTCCGTGGAGCCGGTCGTCATGGGGGCCTTGCCGATCACGAGGGGATGAGAGGGGTGCCGGCCCGGCGGGCCGCTGCGCTGCGGGGTGCCGGGAGTCGGTCACTCGTTGCAACCTACGCCCCTTGGTTGGCGTATGCGCAACCCTCGTCCGGAATCGTGCGGGCCGCGGTGTGGCACGCCGTGCTCTCGGTGTTCGTCGGGAAGTGCGCCGGTCGGGGGGACACGATGATCTGTCGGATCCCCGCCCTACTCTCATCCCATGATCATGATCCTCGGCGACGAGCCGCCGGAGCCGTATGCGGAGCCGCGCGGCACCTGCCCCGTGTGCGGTTCACACCAGGTGATCCACCATCCGCTCGGCGGTCCGGACCCGCGGCTCACCGAGGAGGACCCGCCGTGGGTCCACTGGCAGGGATGCCTCCTGGTCTTCAGCGACCGGACGTGCGAGGGCTGCGGTGCCGGGTGGAACATGGAGCGCGACGAGGAGGACGACGAGGAGTGAGCAAGGGCTGATCCCGGCATCCGGCTCCGGCCCGGCCGGTGAATCTGCTGGTCAACAGTGCCGGCTTCGGCCTGCCGCTCGCCTTCGAGCGCAACGACATCGAGGACGAGGCACGGCATCTGCGCCTCCACGTCGAGGTGCCGATGCGGCTGATGCACGCGGCGCTGCCGGGCATGCTCGAGCGCCGCTCCGGCACGATCCTGAACATCGCCTCTGCCTCCGCGGTGATGCCGCGCTCCACCTACGGGGCGGTGAAGAACTGGCAGGTGCAGTTCTCCCGCTGGGCCAGCGGCGCCTACCGGCCCCGCGGCGTGACCGTGACCGCGGTGTGCCCGGGCTACACGCACACCGACTTCCACGCCCGGCTGGGCCTGCCCCGCGGCGAGGAGGGGATCCCGGACTGGCTGTGGCTGGAGGCGCCGCGGGTGGTCGAGGAGTCACTGCGCGATGCCGGACACGGGAAGGCCGTCTCCGTCCCGAGTCGGCGCTACACCGCGATCTGGACCGCCGCCCATCTCGCCCCCTCGGGGCTCATGGCACGGCTCGCCGCGCGGGGGCGGTGAGCGAGGCAGTTCCCGGGGAGTGCCCGTCGGCCGCCGCTCCCAAACGCGGCGCTCCGAGCCGATGTCGGCACCCGTCGCCGCGGGAGAACGGCGAGGCGAGCCCGGAGTGTCTGCTGATGGGGCGTCGGGGGGCGTCGGGCTGCACCCCGCCTCTCATGCGAGCGTGAGGAACAGCTTCTCGAGCTCCTTGCGGTCCAGGTCCTTCTCCGGGCTGGTCATGCACTGCTCCATACCGCTGGCGATGATCGCGAAGCCGGCGCGGTCCAGCGCCTTGGAAACGGCGGAGAGCTGCGTGACGACGGCCTTGCAGTCCTTGCCCTCCTCGATCATCCGGGTGACGGCCGCGAGCTGCCCCTGGGCGCGCTTGAGGCGGTTGACCACAGGGGTCATGTCGTCGGGGTTCAGGTCCATGGCGCTCTCCTCGGGTCGGTCCGCACACCCCAGACTATACCCCCAGGGGTGTCTTGCATACCCCCCAGGGTATATGGCAGGCTCGGCGGCGGAGGCGGTCGCGCCGCGAGCCTCCGACCCTTCTCTCGAAAGGCCGCTCGTGACACCCACCCTCGCGCTCACCCTGCTGCTGGCCGTGCTCATCGGAGTCTCCCTGGGACTGCTCGGCGGCGGGGGCTCGATCCTGACGGTGCCGATCCTCGCCTACGTGGCGGGACTTCCGGCCAAGGAGGCGATCGCCGCCTCGCTCGTCGTGGTCGGCGTGACCTCGGCCGTCGGCGCCGTCAGCCACGCCCGCGCCGGCCGGGTGCGGTGGCGCACCGGGGTGAGCTTCGGGGCCGCCGGGATGGCCGGGGCCTTCCTGGGCGGGCTCCTCGGCGGACACATCCCGAGCGCGGTGCTGATGATGGCGTTCGCACTGATGATGATCGCGACGTCGGTCGCGATGCTCCGGGGCCGACGGGGCGCGCCCGCGGAGGAGGGACCGACCCGGGAGCCGTCCGCGGGCAGGATCGTGCTCGAGGGGCTCGCGGTGGGCCTGGTCACCGGACTCGTCGGCGCGGGCGGCGGCTTCCTGGTGGTGCCCGCGCTGGCGCTGCTGGCCGGACTGCCGATGCCGGTCGCCGTGGGCACGTCGCTGGTGGTCATCGCGATGAAGTCATTCGCAGGTCTCGCCGGCTATCTCACCTCCGTCTCGCTGGACTGGGCCCTGGTGGGCGGGGTGACGCTGGCGGCCGTACTCGGCTCCCTGCTCGGCGCGCGAGCGGCAGGCCATCTCCCCGAACGGGCGCTGCGCACGGGCTTCGGGGTGTTCGTGCTCGCCATGGGGGCCCTCGTCCTCGTGCAGGAGCTCCCGCGCGCCGCCGGCGCCGTCGTCGTCGGAGTCGTGGCGCTTCTCGCCCTGCTCGCCGCCGGATGCTGGATGCTGGTGTCGTCCCGTCCGCTGCGCATCGCCCGACCCGCCTCGCATACCCCCCGGGGTACCTGATACCCTCGGGGGTATCCCATTCGGCGCCCATCCCGCACACCCACTGGAGGAACGATGCTTCTCGAACGGATCTATGACGAGGACCTGTCCCAGGCCGGCTACTTCATCGGCTGTCAGGCGCAGAAGGAAGCGCTGGTGGTCGATCCGCGGCGCGACATCCAGGTCTACCTCGATCTCGCCGCCCACCACGGCATGACGATCACGGCCGTGGCCGAGACCCACATCCACGCCGACTTCCTCTCCGGCACCCGCGAGCTCTCCGCCGCCACCGGCGCCACGGCGTACGTCTCCGGCGAGGGCGGCGAGGACTGGCAGTACGGCTTCGAGGCCGAGCGCCTGCACGACGGCGAGTCGATCCAGCTGGGCAACATCACCGTCACCGCCCGCCACACCCCGGGCCACACCCCCGAGCATCTCAGCTACCTGGTCACCGACGGCGCCTTCGCCGACGAGCCCGGCTACTTCCTCACCGGCGACTTCGTGTTCTCCGGCGACCTGGGCCGCCCGGACCTGCTGGACGAAGCCGTGGGCATGGAGGACACCCGCTTCGCCGGCGCGAAGCAGCTGTTCGCCTCCCTGAAGAGCGCGTTCCTCACCCTCCCCGATCACGTGCAGGTGTTCCCCGGCCACGGCGCCGGCTCCGCCTGCGGGAAGGCGCTGGGCGCGCTGCCCTCCACCACGGTGGGCTACGAGCGGAGGTTCGCCTGGTGGGGTCCGTTCCTGGAGAACGACGACGAGCAGGGCTTCATCGACGAGCTGCTGGACGGCCAGCCCGACGCCCACGCCTACTTCGCCCGCATGAAGCGGCAGAACACCGACGGCCCCGCCCTGCTGGGCGAGCGCCCCGACCCGCGCGAGGTGGCTGCCGGGGAGCTCTCCGGCGGCCTCGCCGACGGCTCGCTCGCCCTGGTGGACACCCGTCCCGTGGCGGAGGTGCATGCGGGCACGGTGCCCGGCGCGCTGTCGATCCCCTCCCTCGGCAAGGCCGCCACCCACATCGGCTGGGCCTTCGACCCCGAGGCCGACGACGCCCAGCTGGTGGTGCTCGCGCCCGACGCGGCCACCGCCGCCGCCTACGGCGACCACTTCGTGCGGGTGGGCGTGGACGCGCTCACCGGCTACATCCCCTCCCTGGACGGGCTGGAGCTGTCCGCCCCCGCCACCGTGGCCCCGGCGGACCTCGCCGCGCTGCGCGCGCAGGAGCCGCATGCGCACCTGCTGGACGTGCGCACGCGCACCGAGCACGCCGCCGGCACGGTGGACGACGCCGACCAGCTCTCCGCCGGCAAGGTGCTCTTCCACCCCGGCGACCTGCCCGCGAAGGACGCCGGGCGCCTGATCACCTTCTGCCAGTCCGGGCTGCGCAACTCCGTGGCCGCGGCCGCTCTGCGCCGCGCCGGCTACGACGTGGTGGAGCTGGAGGGCAGCTACGCCGGCTGGTCCCGCTGGGCCGCCGCACAGAACGACCTGGGGACCGCCGGAGAGGACGCCCGATGACCGCCACCCCCACCACGCGCACCGTGACCCCTGCCGAGCTCGCCCACCGCCTCAGCACGGACCCCGAGCTGATGGTGATCGACGTGCGCACCCCCGGCGAGTTCGAGACCGTCCACATCCCCGGCTCCCACAACGTGCCGCTGGATCTGCTCACCGCCCACACCGACACGCTCGCCGGCCGCATGGGCGAGCACGTGGTGCTGGTGTGCCGCTCCGGCGCCCGCGCCGGGAAAGCCTGCGAGGCGCTGCAGCAGTCCGGCCTGGAGGGCATCGACGTGCTCGACGGCGGCATCGCCGCCTACCAGGACGCCGTGGGCGGCGTGAACCGCAGCGGCGGCCGCTGGGCGATGGACCGCCAGGTGCGGATGACGGCAGGCACCCTGGTGCTCGCCGGCACCCTCGCCGGGCAGCTGGTCCACCGGCGCCTGGGCCTGGTCGCGGGCGCGATCGGCGCAGGGCTCACCTACTCGGCGCTCAGCGACACCTGCGCCATGGCCGCGGTACTCGCCAGGATGCCGTGGAACCGCACGGCCGACTCCCCCACCGTCGAGACCGCCCTGGTGCCCGGCGGCGTCGCGGCGCGCTGAGGCCACCCGACGAGGTCACCCGACCGGCGCCGGAGCCCGCCGCTCCGGTGCCGGGCGGCCTCCCCCCCCCTCCCCGGGGCGTGCCGGACCGTGCCCCGCACCCCGCTCATACCCCTCCTCTCTCACCTCTCACCGAAGGAGCACGCCATGTGCCGAGCCACCACCTGCAACACCTGCGGCAAGACCACCTGGGCCGGCTGCGGCCAGCACGTCGACCAGGTCATGAAGAACGTCCGCCCCGCCGACCGCTGCCCCGGCCACGCCGAGGCGGCCCCGGAGAAGGGCTTCTTCGCCCGGCTGCTGGGTCGCTGAGGCCGCCACCGCTTCGCCCTCCTGCAGGGCGACCGCGTCCTGGCCGTTGACCTGCATCCACACGATCCGCTTCGCCGGCCCCCTGACCCGACACCGCGGCTCAGCGGGTCAGCGCCTCCCGGGCAAGGGAAGTCGCCTCCGGGGAGAAGCAGAAGCCCCGCTCGCTGAGCCGCGACGTCACGGTGCCGGTGTTGGCGAGCAGATGCCAGGCAGGCAGGTCGAGGATCGCCCCGGTGGTGACGGGGCCGGACTCGCTCGGTCCGATGGTCGCGGTGAGGACGCGCGCGATCTCGACCATCGGCAGCGGCAGTCCCGGTTTCGTCGTCGCGACGTAGGTCAGGAGCACCACCTGGGCGAGCTCCTCGGTCTCGTACCTGCTCGGGACGAGGGAGTCCAGGAAGAGCTCTCGCACATTGCTGGTCCGGTAGTACGCCCTGGCGCGTCGCGTGAACAGGAGGGCGCCTTTGTGCTTCCGCAGGATCCCGGCGCGCTGCAGGGAGGTGCGGAACATCTGCAGCGGAACGGCGTGGACCTCGCGGTCGTTCATGCCGATCCAGTCCGCCATCTGCGGCAGGACCGCACTCGCGGCCTCGACGTCGGCAGGACGGAGGTAGCCGGCGCCGGTCAGCGGGATGCCGCCTTCGGCGTCGGCTCGCTCGAGGAACCAGGTCAGGGCGCGCAAGGCCGACTCGACTGCGCTGTCCGGGAGCGGGGCGAGCGGGGCGCCGAGCAGCAGAGCTCGGTCCATCAGGTCCTGTCCTGCGCGGGCGCGGCCGATCAACGTCAACGGCTCGACGAGGAGCGTGGGAACGACGTCGGCCTCCGGGCCGGTCAGCATCGTCGTGCCCGACCAAAGTTCCAGGTCCAGGGCCGCGACGTCGAAGAACGCCGGGTCCTCCAGGAGGGTCTTCAGGTCCTCCTCGTCCCGCAGGCCGCCGCAGTCCTCGGGCGGTGCTGCGCGGCTCCCGCCCGTGGCCCGGGCCGGGGCGTCGCCCTCCCCCGCCTCTCGCACGGACTCGACGACGATCCCGAGATCCCAGCCGTCGCCGTAGTCGTAGAGGTACTCCAGGGTGTCGCCCTCGCTCTGCAGCAGTTCGCCGAGCCGCACCTCGCCGGCGGGAATGCCGTCCGGATCCTCTCCCTCCTCTACGTCGAACTCGCACAGGAACTGCTGCGCGTCCCCATCGAACGGGGCGCCGCCGGCGGCGAAGCGCCACAGGTGGTAGCCCGCCCAGCCGAAGGCGGTCTGGAGCACGGTGTGCACGTCCTCGAGGGAGAGGTCGCTGCGCAGCTCGAGACGGCGCCAGATCGGCGGGGTCGAATGGTGGAGGTCGACGCGGACGGTGAGTACCTGGACGGTCGCAGGCTGCCGCCGGCGTCGGTCGACGGACACGTCACCGAACACCTCGGCGTCGAGCCCGGACGTGATCTCGTGGAAGCGGGCGAGGACGTCGTCCTGGGCGTCGTCGGTGGAGGACATGAAGTGATCGTAGAGCGGGGGCGGGGCGTCGACCATGCCGTCGTGCAGTCCAGCATCCTCGACAGCGGCGAGTCCGATTGTGTTTCGGTCGCGAGGTCCCTACTCTTCCGACGAAGAGGGTCCCGTGGGTCCCTCGCTCGTGATCGCCGAGCAGGTCGTCGAGCCGAAGAAGCAGGGCTTCGCCACGGGATCGAGACCGCTCTTCCAGGACCATCACTCTCTGCGCCCGGCTCGGCGCGCGCTGGAGTCATGATGCCTGCCACCCAGCTCAGCCGCCGTGCACGTCTGCGCCAGAAGGTCCTTCGCGAGCCATACCAGAGCGCTTTGCGGGAAACTCGTGCCACTCCCCCGGGATCACCGGTCGTGCCGGCGGCCACCACGGCGCAGGCGATCCTCGAAGGAGCGATCTTCTCAGGGATCCGCACTCTCCACGTCCCCTACCACGCTCGGTCCCGCCTTCCAGCAACCGTCCCGGGATGGCTGGACGTTCAGCGATTGCGCCCGGAACCCGCGCACCTCGACATAGAGGTCGGTCGCACAGGGGCCGCGCAGACACTCGCCGGGCTCTTCGCCGACTACCTCGAGGAGCCGGGCAATGGCCCGATTGCCGCCGCAGGCATTCGTATGAGGGACAGTCGAGGGGCCGCAGAGTTCTTCCGGCCCGGCCACTCCGGCGCAGTGCGATTCAGTTGAGTCCCCGATAGTGGTGTAGCGCGGTGGCCCTGTGATCGTCCCGGACAAGGACGCGGCCACCGTGTGATCCTTCGAGTGAACCTCTCACAGCACTCTCGAACGGAGTCATCACGATGACCGC
>NZ_ML133852.1 GCF_003994255.1 Brachybacterium paraconglomeratum
TGGGGCACGTCGAGGTCTTCCAGATGGCGAGCGTCAGAACTTCCATCATCGGGAGACCTCGACGTCTATCCCGGCACCGACGCGCCCACCCCGTGACCCGCACCTACACCCTCAGATGCGAAGAGCCAGTATTCCTATTCCACGTTGCTGCTCGGCGGATTCTTCCTCGGCATCGCGGGTACCACCTTCGCGATCGGCGTCCCGTTCGTGAACTCGTGGTTCCCGCCGGCCAAGCGCGGCATGGCCACGGGCCTGTACGGGGTGGGCATGGGCGGCACCGCCATCAGCGCCTTCACCACGGTGCCGCTCGTGGAGGCGGCCGGCAGCGCCGCCCCCTTCATCGTCACCGCGATCGCGCTGGTCCTCTACGCCGTTCTCGCCTGGCTGTTCATGCACGACGCCCCCACCTGGAAGCCCTCGGGCAAGAGCATGCTCTCCCAGACCCTGCTCGCCATGCGGCAGAAGGTCACCTGGCAGGCCTGCTACCTCTACGCCCTCTCCTTCGGCGGCTACGTCGCCTTCTCCGTCTTCCTGCCCACGATGCTGAAGAACTGGTACGGCCTCACCGCGGCCGACGCCTCCTTCCGCATGGCCGGCTTCGTCATCGTCGCGGTGATCATGCGCCCGTTCGGCGGGACCCTCTCGGACCGGATCGGCGCCGTGCGCACGCTGCTGATCTCCTACGTGGCCGTGGCCCTCGCCGCGCTCATGCTCGCCTTCCAGCCCGCGCTGATGCCGCTGGGCACGATCGACTTCATCGTCATGGCCGCTGGCCTCGGCCTCGGCTCCGGCGCGGTCTTCGCCCTGGTCGCCCAGGCCGCCGACCCGTCCGTCGTCGGCTCCGTCACAGGCTTCGTCGGCGCCGCCGGGGGCCTCGGCGGCTTCGTCCCGCCGCTGGTGATGGGCGCGATCCACGCCGCCCGCGGCAGCTACTCCCTCGGGATCGTCCTGCTGCTGATCGCCACCCTCGGCGCTGTCGTCGTCACCCTCTTCGTCGGCCGCGGCGCCCGCCGGGCCGCCGCCACCGCCTGATCCTTCACTGCTGACCCGTCCCCGCCCAGGAGGAGCTTTCCCATGACCATCCAGGACCGCCAGGACCCCGCTGAGCCGGGTATGGACTCACCGGCGTTCGACGCGCTGATCGGGGCGCGGAAGATGTTCAGCCGCTCCGAGCGGATCAGCGAGGACAACCGCGAGACCCATCGCGTCGGCGGCCGCGGCGGCGACTCCTTCTACCGCGAGCGCTGGAGCCACGACAAGGTGGTCCGCTCCACCCACGGTGTGAACTGCACCGGCTCCTGCTCCTGGAAGGTGTACGTCAAGGACGGCGTGATCACCTGGGAGTCGCAGGAGACCGACTATCCCTCCGCCGGCCCGGACAAGCCCGAGTACGAGCCGCGCGGCTGCCCCCGCGGCGCCTCCTTCTCCTGGTACACCTACTCGCCCACCCGGGTGCGCTACCCCTACGTCCGCTCCGAGCTGCTGCGCCTGTTCCGCGAGGAGAAGGCGAAGGTGCCCGGCGGCGACCCCGTCGAGGCGTGGAAGGCGATCGTCTCCGACCCGGAGAAGGCGATGCGCTACAAGCGCGCCCGCGGCAAGGGCGGACTGGTGCGCGCCAGCTGGGAGGAGGCGGAGGAGCTCGTCGCCGCCGCCTATGTCCACACCGTGAAGGAGTTCGGCCCCGATCGCGCCACCGGCTTCTCGCCGATCCCCGCGATGAGCCAGGTCTCCTTCTCCTCCGGCGCCCGCTTCCACCAGCTCATCGGTGGCTCGATGCTGTCGTTCTACGACTGGTACGCGGACCTCCCGCCCGCCTCCCCGCAGGTCTTCGGCGACCAGACCGACGTGCCCGAGTCCGGGGACTGGTGGGACGCCGCCTACCTGATCATGTGGGGCTCGAACGTGCCCCTGACCCGCACCCCCGACGCGCACTGGATGGCCGAGGCCCGCTACCGCGGCCAGAAGGTCATCTCCGTCGCCCCCGACTATGCCGAGAGCGTCAAGTTCGCCGACGAATGGCTCGCCCCGCACCCCGGCACCGACGCCGCGCTCGCCATGGCGATGGGCCACACGATCCTGCGCGAGTTCTACGTCGAGAAGCAGGTGCCCTACTTCGAGGACTACTCCCGCGAGTACACCGACCTGCCCTTCCTGGTGCAGCTCGAGCGGCGCGAGGACGGCGCCTTCGTGCCCGGCAAGTTCCTCGTCGCGAGCGAGGCGGGGGAGCGCCGCACCGCCGAGGCCGCGACCGAGCACGCCGACTTCAAGCCCATGATGTTCGACCGCGCGAGCGGCGGGATCGTCGTCCCGAACGGCACCCTCGGCCACCGCTACAGCGCCGACGGGGAGGGCCGCTGGAACCTCGAGCTCGACGACCTCGACCCGGCCCTGTCGCTGTTGGGCCACCACGAGGACGTCGCCGAGGTGCTGCTGCCCCGCTTCGACACGGCCGGGCAGGGCGGTCGCGGCGACGTCGCGCGCGGCGTGCCCGTGCGTGAGATCGACGGCCGGATCGTCACCACCGTCTTCGACCTGCTGCTGGCCGAGTACGGGGTGGGCCGCGAGGGCCTGACGGGGCAGTGGGCGCGCGGCCTCGACGACGCCGAGGCGCTCTACACCCCCGCCTGGCAGGAGACCATCACCGGCGTGCCGGGCGTGGCCGCGGCGCGCATCGCCCGCGAGTTCGCGCAGAACGCGATCGACTCCGGCGGCCGCTCGATGATCATCATGGGCGCCGGCACGAACCACTGGTTCCACTCCGACACCATCTACCGCTCCTTCCTCACCCTGACCAATCTCTGCGGCACCCAGGGTGTCAACGGCGGCGGCTGGGCCCACTACGTCGGCCAGGAGAAGGTCCGCCCGATCACCGGCTGGCTCCACCTCGCCAACGCCCTGGACTGGGCCCGGCCCCCGCGCCAGATGACCCAGACCACCTACTGGTACATGCACACCGACCAGTGGCGCTACGACCGCTTCGGCGCCGACACCCTCGCCGCCACCACCGGCGCGGGCCGCTTCGCGGGCACCACCACGGCCGACGCCGTCGCCCTCTCGCAGCGCCTGGGCTGGCAGCCCTTCTACCCCCAGTTCGACATCTCCTCCCTCGACGTCGCCGACCGCGCCGCCGCCGCGGGCGAGGAGACGATCCCGTATCTCGTCGACCAGCTGAAGCAGGGCGGGATCAACTTCGCCGCGGAGGACCCTGACGCCCCGCAGAACCACCCCAAGATCTGGTCGATCTGGCGGGCCAACACGCTGGGCTCCTCCGCCAAGGGCGACCAGTACTTCTTCCGCCACCTGCTCGGCGTCGACTCCGCCGCCACGGAGGAGGAGACCCCGGAGCACCTGCGTCCCCGGGACGTGCGCTGGCGGGAGGAGGCGCCGATCGGGAAGGTCGACCTGATGCTCACCCTCGACTTCCGCATGACCAGCCACACCCTCCACTCCGACGTGGTGCTGCCGGCCGCGACCTGGTACGAGAAGCACGACCTGTCCACCACGGACATGCACCCCTTCGTCCACTCCTTCAACCCCGCCATCTCGAACCCGTGGGAGTCCCGCACCGACTGGGAGACCTGGGCCGGGATCGCACGGCGCTTCAGCGAGCTGGCCCAGACGCACCTGGGCACCCGCAAGGACGTCGTCGCCTTCCCGCTCCAGCACGACACCCCTGGCGAGCTCGCCACCCCGCACGGCAGGGTCCGCGACTGGAAGAAGGGGGAGTGCGAGCCGGTCCCGGGCCTGACCATGCCCACCCTCGTGGAGGTCGAGCGGGACTACACGCAGATCCACGCGAAGTTCACCTCGATCGGCCCGCTGCTCGAGAAGCTCGGGATGACCACCAAGGGCATCACCTACGACGTGAAGGAATACGTCGCCGAGCTCGGCCGCCTCAACGGCGTCCACCGCACCGGCCCCGCCGCGGGCCGGCCGAAGCTCGAGACGGACCTGCAGGCCTGCGAGTTCATCCTGGGCCTGTCCGGCACCACCAACGGGCACATGGCCACCGAGGGGTTCAAGACCCTCGAGAAGCGCACCGGCACCCATCTGCACGACCTCGCCGCCGAGCAGGAGGGCAAGCGCATCCACTTCTCCGACACCAAGGCCGCGCCGGTCCCCGTGATCACGAGCCCGGAGTGGTCCGGCTCCGAGTCCGGCGGACGCCGCTACAGCCCCTTCACCATCAACGTCGAGCGGAAGAAGCCCTGGCACACCCTCACCGGGCGCCAGCACTACTACCTCGACCACGACTGGATGCTCGAGATGGGGGAGGCGCTGCCCGTGTTCCGGCCCCCGCTGGACATGACCGCCCTGTTCGGGGAGCGGGCGCTCGGGGAGAAGGACGAGGCGGGCACTTCGATCTCGGTGCGCTACCTGACCCCGCACAACAAGTGGGCGATCCACTCGATGTACATGGAGAACTTCTTCATGATGAACCTCTCCCGCGGCGGCCAGACCATCTGGATGAGCGTCGAGGACGCGGAGGCCGTCGGCATCACCGACAACGACTGGATCGAGGCCACCAACCGCAACGGCGTCGTCGCCGCGCGGGCCGTGGTCTCCCACCGCATGCCCAAGGGCACCGCCTTCATGCACCACGCCCAGGACCGCACCGTGAACGTGCCGCTGACCGAGCGGGACGGCATGCGCGGCGGCATCCACAACTCGCTGACCCGCATCATGCTCAAGCCCTCCCACCTCATCGGGGGCTACGGCCAGCTGTCCTACGCCTTCAACTACTACGGCCCGACGGGCAACCAGCGCGACGAGGTCACGATGATCCGCAAGCGCACCGCCCCCGTCGAGTACTGAGCACCGAGAGAACGAGGAGAGACGACATGCGCGTCATGGCCCAGATGTCGATGGTGATGAACCTCGACAAGTGCATCGGCTGCCACACCTGCTCGGTGACCTGCAAGCAGGCGTGGACGAACCGCTCCGGCACGGAGTACATCTGGTTCAACAACGTCGAGACCCGGCCCGGGCAGGGCTACCCCCGTGGCTACGAGGACCAGGAGAAGTGGAAGGGCGGCTGGGAGCTGACCTCCTCCGGGCGCCTCACCCCGAAGGCGGGCGGGCGGGTGAAGAAGCTCCTGCAGCTCTTCTCCAACCCGCGCCTGCCCGGCATCGAGGACTACTACGAGCCCTGGACGTACGAGTACGACAACCTCCTCAACGCCCCCGCGCAGCAGGAGAACATCCCCACCGCACCTCCGAAGTCGCTGATCACGGGGGAGCGCACCCAGATCCAGTGGTCGGGCAACTGGGACGACGACCTCGGCGGCACCTACCTCCACAAGGACAAGGACCCGATGCTCAAGGGCATCGAGGACAAGGTGCAGTTCGAGTTCGACCAGACCTTCATGTTCTACCTGCCCCGCATCTGCGAGCACTGCCTGAACCCCACCTGCGTCGCCTCCTGCCCCTCGGGCGCGATCTACAAGCGCGAGGAGGACGGCATCGTCCTGGTGGACCAGGACGGCTGCCGCGGCTGGCGGATGTGCATCACCGGCTGCCCGTACAAGAAGATCTACTTCAACCACCGCACCGGCAAGGCCGAGAAGTGCACCTTCTGCTACCCCCGCATCGAGCAGGGGGAGCCGACGGTGTGCGCGGAGACCTGCGTCGGCCGTCTGCGCTACATCGGCCTGGTCCTCTACGACGCCGACCGTGTCACCGAGGCCGCCTCCACCCGGGACGAGAAGGAGCTCTACCGCGCCCAGCGCGACATCATCCTCGACCCGCACGACCCCGAGGTGATCGCCGGCGCGAAGGCCGCCGGGATCCCGCACGACTGGCTGCTGGCCGCGCAGAAATCCCCGACCTACAAGCTCATCAAGGACTACGAGGTCGCGCTCCCGCTGCACCCCGAGTACCGCACGATGCCGATGGTCTGGTACATCCCGCCGCTCTCGCCCGTGGTCGACGTCGTTCGCGACACCGGCTACGACGCGGAGGACGCCGAGAACCTCTTCGCCGCGATCGACGCGTTGCGCATCCCGGTGGAGTACCTCGCGAACCTCTTCACCGCCGGGGACGTCCCCACCGTGGAGCGGGTGCTGTACCGGATGGCGGCGATGCGCTCCTACATGCGCGACATCAACCTCGGGAACGAGCCTAGGGAGGGGATCGCGAACGCCGTCGGGATGGACGGCGAGACGATGCAGGAGATGTACCGCCTGCTGGCCATCGCGAAGTACGAGGACCGCTACGTCATCCCCGTCGGCCACCACGAGTCCGCGCACGATCTCGAGGGCGTCGGCACCGACTGCCCGCTGAACGCCCCCGGCGGACCGGGCATGAGCATGTCCCTGCCGGAGGAGTCGCTGGGCATGTCCGGCCCCGGCTACGCCACCAAGCGCCAGCAGAACGGACCCGACCGTCCCGAGGGCGTGCGAATCAACCTGCTGAACTGGGACGGCCGCGGCCGCCCCGACGGGCTCTTCCCCGAGCCGGCGACGGGAGGTGCCTGATGGGCGCCCTCGCCCGCCTGCTCGGCAGGCGCTCGGCCGACGGCGCGTCCGCGGCGGACGGCGGGGGAACGGGCGCCGCGACCCTCGCCCCGAAGCGGGTGCGCTCGCCGAGGGACCTGCTGCACGCCTCCGGCCTCACGACCCCGCAGCTGCGCGCCACCTGGCTCGCGGTCTCCTGGCTGCTGACCTACCCCGACGAGGCGACCCTCTCGCGGATCGGGCAGGTGGCCGAGCTCGTGGAGGACCTGCCCGAGCCGGGCCGCACCGAGCTGCGCAGCACTCTCCACGCCCTGCAGGAGGCGGATCCCGTCCTCGTCCAGGAGCAGTACGTCGACACCTTCGACACCCGCCGCCGGGGATGCCTGCACCTCACCTACTTCAGCCACGGCGACACCCGCCGCCGCGGGATGGCGCTGCTGCGCATCAAGCAGGACTTCCGCGCCGCGGGGGTCGAGGTCGGCGAGCAGGAGCTGCCCGACCATCTGCCGCTCGTGCTGGAGTTCGCCGCGGGCCACGACCCGGAGCGCGGCGCGAAGATCCTGCGCGGCAACCGCCCGGGCGTGGAGCTGCTGCGCCTCCACTTGGAGGAGATCTCCTCGCCCTGGCACGGTGCGCTGCTCGCCCTGTGCGGGACGCTGCCGCCGCTGGACGCCGACGACCGCGCCGCCGTGCTCCGCCTGGCCGAGGAGGGCCCCGAGGAGGAGACCGTGGGCCTGGACGGCTACGGCCTCGACGCCGACGCCGGGGCGCTGGCCGGTCAGACCTTCGCCGCGAGCGGCTGCGACTCCCGGGCCACCGCCCCCGGACCCGTCCCGCTGGACCTGCTGAGAGGACGCCCCTCATGAACGACACCTCGACCCTCGACCTGCTGCTGTGGGTGGTGCTGCCCTACATGGTGCTGGCGGTCTTCGTGCTGGGACACGTGTGGCGCTTCCGCGCCGACCGCTTCGGCTGGACCACCCGCTCCAGCCAGATCTACGAGTCGAAGCTGCTCTCGATCGGCTCGCCGATGTTCCACTTCGGGATCATCGGGATCTTCGTCGGCCACGTGGTGGGCCTCGGGATCCCGAAGTCCTGGACCCGCTTCTTCGGCATCTCCGATCACGTCTACCACCTCATGGCGGTCACGATCGGCCTCGCCGCGGCGGTCGCCTGCGTGGGCGGGCTGCTGATCCTGATCTACCGCCGGCGCACGAACACGCGCGTCTTCGGCGCGACGACCGTCGGCGACAAGATCATGTACCTGCTGCTCTCCCTCGTGATCGTCTTCGGCGTGCTCGCCACGCTGGTGCACACCACCTTCGGCGACTACGACTACCGCGAGGGCGTCTCGATCTGGTTCCGGCAGTTCTGGACCCTGCAGCCCTCGACGGAGCTGATGGGCCAGGCGCCGATCTTCTTCCAGCTCCATGTGCTCAGCGCTCTGCTGCTGTTCGCGGTCTGGCCGTTCACGCGCCTCGTGCACGTCTTCGCGGCGCCGGTCGGGTACCTGACCCGTCCCTACATCGTCTACCGGAGCAAGGACCCGCGCCGCGAGTCCGAGCGCCGCGGCTGGGAGAAGGTGAACTTCTGATGTCGACGAGAGAACCGGTGACGCTGCAGAGCGACTGGGAGACGACGCTGCTGCCGTGGATGCGGGACATCGCCGCGCACCTCGAGGTGGGCGGCGTGGACCTCGACGTGGACCGGGTCCACCTGATGACGGGAGTGGTCGCCGACGGGGTGCAGCGCTCGATGGCGCCGATCTCCGCGTTCCTCGTCGGCGCCGCGGTCGCGCGCGGCGCCGGGCTCGAGGAGGCCTGCGCGGCGGTCGAGTCGCTCACCCGGGAGAGGGCGGGGCAGCGCCGGCCCGGGTGACACGCATGTCACCTCTTGTGATTGCGTTCACAGACGGTAGTCTGGTACCTGCGGACTCGCCCATCCAGCCGCCCCCGTCACCCCCGAGAGGACCTGTCCGGTGATCAGCTTCCGTCCTTCGCAGTCCAAGAACACCCTTCACGCCGGCCGTGCGGCGAGGTTCGCCGCCGGCCTCATGCTCGCCGGCGCGCTCGGCGTCGCCGGCGCCGGCGCCGCCGGCGCCATCGAGGCCAATCCGCAGAAGATCGAGGCCAACCCCCAGGCCGCGGTCTCCGTGCAGAAGATCGAGACCAACCCTCAGATCGAGACCAACCCGCAGAAGCGGATCGAGACGAACCCGCAGTACTGAGCGTCTCCGCTGCAGGTCGCTGCTGACCACGACGACGGCCGATGCCCCGCACGGGGCATCGGCCGTCGTCGTCCCTGGTCGTCGCCTGGGGCGGCGCGCCCGGGGGGGAGTCCTCAGCGGTCCGCGATGTCGCCGACGTGGGTGATCGTGAGCACCGGCTCGCCGGCCTCGTCGGTCGCCTCCAGGTCGAGCTCCGCCTCGATCGCCCAGTCGTGATTCCCCTCCGGGTCGTCGAGCACCTGCCGGATCCGCCACAGCCGGGACTCCTCGGTGATCTGCAGCAGCTGCGGGGAGCGGGCGGAGCCGTCGATGCCGACCTCGTCATAGGTGTCGTAGTAGGCGTCCATCGCCTCCGCCCAGCGCTTCCGGTCCCAGCCGGAGGCGCCGTCGAGCTCGGCGAGCCGCTCCTCGCGCTCGAAGGCGAAGTGCTCCACGCGCTGCCACAGGGCGGCCCGCACCATCGTGCGCAGCACCTTCGTCTGGGCGGAGAGGCCGCGGGGGCTCGTCGGCCGGATCTCCGAGGCCCCGTCCTCGAGGTCCTCCGGATGGGTCAGCGCCTCCCACTCGTCCAGCAGCGAGGAGTCGATCCCGCGCACCAGCACCCCGAGCCACTCGATCATGTCCTCGAGCTCCTCGGTGCGCAGGTCCTGCGGGACCGTGCGCCGCATCGCCTGGTAGGCGTCGGAGAGATAGCGCAGCACGATCCCCTCGGAGCGCTGCAGGCCGTAGCGCTGCACGAACTCGCTGAAGGTCTGCCCGGTCTCGTGGATCTCGCGCACCACGGACTTGGGGGAGAGGTCCTCGGCCCGCACCCAGGGCCGGCTGCGGGCGTAGATCTCGAGCGCGGCCTCGAGGTCCTCCTCGAGCGGCTTCGGCCAGGTGACCTCGTCCAGGCGCGCCATCCGCTCGGTGTACTCGACCCCGTCGGCCTTGAGCTCGGCGAGCAGCTCGCCCCGGGCGGCGTTCTGCTGGGCCAGCAGGATCTGGCGCGGGTCCTCGAGGATGGCCTCGAGGATCGAGACGGTGTCCAGGGTGAGCGTCTCGGACTCCTCGTCCAGCGAGTCGATCATCGCGATCGCGAAGGTGGCCAGCGGCTGGTTCATCGTGAAGTCGAGCTGGAGGTCCTCGACCAGGGAGAAGCGACGCCCCAGATGATCCACCTCCTCGAGCACCTCGATGATCTCCGCGTCCCGCAGGCCGCGGAAGATCTCCACCGCCTCGCGCACCAGCTTCAGCTTCTGGGTGCGGGTCTGGTGGCTGGTCATGATCAGGTGGCGCCCGGCGGCGACCGCATCGCCCGGCCGCGCGATCAGCGCGAGCACCATCGAGGCGGTGATCCGCAGGTGCGGGCGCAGCGCCTCGGGCGGGTTCTCGACGAGCTTGGTGAGGTTCTCCTCGGACCAGCTCACCGCGCCCTCGGGGATGCGGGGCTTCGGCTCCTTCTTCCGCTTCTTCGCACTGTTGGGGGCCTTGCCGGCCTCCTCGCGGGCCCGCTGCTTGGCGCGCTCGCGCTCGAACTCGATGGTCCACGTCGGCGCCTGCACCACGACGTGGCCGACGGTGTCGTACCCGGCGCGTCCCGCCCGCCCGGCGATCTGGTGGAACTCGCGGACGTTCAGCAAGCGCATCCGCTTGCCGTCGAACTTCGCGAGCCCCGTCAGCAGCACGGTGCGGATCGGCACGTTGATGCCCACGCCGAGGGTGTCGGTGCCGCAGATGATCTTCAGCAGCCCGGACTGGGCGAGCTTCTCCACCAGGCGCCGGTACTTCGGGAGCATGCCGGCGTGGTGCACGCCGATGCCCTCGCGCACCAGGCGGGAGAGGATCTGTCCGAAGCCCTTGGAGAAGCGGAAATCGCCGATCAGCTCGCGGATCCGCTCCTTCTCCTCGGTGCTGAGGATCTTCCCGCCCTGCAGCGCCTGCGCCTGCTCGAGGGCCTCCTTCTGGGTGAAGTGGACGATGTACACCGGGGCGTCGCGGTCCTCGAGGATCGTCGTGATCGTGTCCGGCAGCGGTGTGAGCGACCAGCGGAAGTCCAGCGGCACGGGCCGCGGCGCATCGGCCACCACCGTCACGGCGCGCTCGGTGCGCTCCTCGAGGTCCTCCACGAAGAAGGAGACGTCGCCGAGGGTCGCGCTCATCAGCACGAACTGGCAGCGGGGCAGCTCCACGAGCGGCACCTGCCAGGCCCAGCCGCGCTGCGAGTCGCCGTAGAAGTGGAACTCGTCCATCACCGCGAGCCCCACCTCGGAGCCGGGACCGTCGCGCAGGGCGTGGTTGGCGAAGATCTCGGCGGTGCACACGATGATCGGCGCATCGTGGTTCACCGCGGAGTCGCCGGTCATCATGCCCACGTTCTCGGCGCCGAACTGCGCGACGAGGTCGAAGAACTTCTCGCTCACCAGCGCCTTGATGGGGGCGGTGTAGTACGAGCGCTCACCGCGGGCCATCGCGGCGAAGATCGCGGCGTAGGCGATCGTGGTCTTGCCCGAGCCGGTGGGGGTCGCGGCGATCACGTGGTCCCCGGCCGCGATGGCGAGCAGCGCCTCCTCCTGGTGGGGGTAGAGGGTGCGGCCGACCGATTCCTGCGCGGAGACGAACCCGTCGACGATGGCGTCCTGAGCGTTCTCGGCGGTGCGCGGGGGGAGGAAGGGCGTCAGGCTCGGCATGGGCCCAGTCTGCCAGGGTGCTCCGCAGGCGGACGGCGCTACGCTCGACGCGCCCGCCCCGCCGACGGAAGGACGACGATGCCTGCACGACGCTCCGAGGACCCCTCCCTCACCGACGCCGAGAAGAGCGGCGAGGGGGCGCGGGAGCACTGGGACGAGGCCGCCCGCGCCGCCGCCCGCCCCACCCCGCTCCAGCGATCGTTACCTGATCGTGACAATGCTGCGGACGACACCTCCGGGGCCCTGTCGGCCGACGATGTCGAATCCGCCGCGGCCTGCGAGGACGACGGGGACGCCCCGGGAGCTTCCAGCGGTCAGGAAGCTACCGACCAGTAGTAGGCGTCCCGGACGTCGAATCGGACAGAAGCGGACGACCGGGAACTCCCGGGCGGAGTGACCTCTCTCACGTCACGTAGCGTGCGGTCACGGCCCTGCAGGGTCGTCATCCCACCCCCGTTGTCCCGCTGTCGAAAGGCACTCCCGTGACGCACTCCACCGTTCTCCGTCGCTGCACCAGACTCCTGGGCGGTGCCGCCCTCGTCGCGGGCCTCGCCGTCGGCGGCGCCGGCGCCGCCACCGCGGACGGCTCCGACGTCGAGCGCACCGAGCTCTCCGGCACCGCGCAGACCGACGCGCACGGCTACTGGACCTCCGAGCGCATGGAGGCCGCGATCCCCGCCGACGACCTCGCGCCCGAGGACGCCCCGTCGCACGCGGACGTCGAGAAGGGCGAGCCCACCACCGTCCAGGGCCGCAGCGCCGAGGCGCCGGGCAAGAACAAGAAGGCCGCCGAGTCGAAGGACACCGTCGGCAAGGTCTTCTTCACCCAGGGCGGCCAGGACTACGTCTGCTCCGGCAACTCCGTCGCCTCCTCGAACGGCTCGACCGTCTCGACCGCCGGGCACTGCGTCAACGACGCCGGCACCTGGGCCACCAACTGGGTCTTCGTGCCCGGCTACGACCACGGCGACGCCCCCTACGGCACCTGGGCCGCGACCGATCTCGTCTCCACCGACGAGTGGGTCTCCGGCGAGGACATCAGCTACGACGTCGCCTTCGCGACCGTGAGCCCCGAGAGCGGCAGCGGCACCCTCGAGGACGCCGTCGGCTCCACCTCGATCGCCTTCAACCGCGAGCGGGGCGCCGACTACGACGCCTACGGCTACCCGGCCGCCGCGCCCTTCGACGGCGAGTCCCTCGAGAGCTGCTCCGGCACCGCGAGCGACGACACCATCGGCGGCACCCTCTCCCAGGGCATCTCCTGCGACATGACCGGCGGCTCCTCCGGCGGGCCCTGGTTCCTCGGCGACGGGGCGCAGAACTCCGTGAACAGCTTCGGCTACAACGGCCAGGCGAACGTGATGTACGGCCCGTACTTCGGCGCCGAGGCGCAGGCCGCCTACGACGAGGCGGCCGCCTGAGCGCAGCCCCACCCCTGAGAAGGGCCGGCATCCCGCGGGGTGCCGGCCCTTCCAGCGTCTCAGCGCGCGCCGGGCGTGCTCGCCTCGAGCCCCTCGAGCTCGGCGAGGATCCGCTCGCGCAGCGCGTCGGCCCCGGCGGCCAGCTCCCGCTGGCGCCGCACGTACTCCGCCTTCCCGCGCGGGGTCTCGATCGGCACCACCCCGTAGCCCAGCGGCCGCACGTCGTACGGGCTCGCCTCCATGTCCAGCACCCGCGTGGCGCGGGCGTGCTCGAAGCAGTCCAGCACCAGGTCCGAGGGCAGCAGCGGCGTGAGCTTCATGGCCCACTTGTACAGGTCCATCCCCACGTGCAGGCAGGCCGGGTTGTCATTGTCGACCTGCGTCGCACGGGTCGGCTCCATGGCGTTCCGCGGCGCGGCCGACGGGGTGAAGAAGCGGAACGCGTCCAGGTGCGAGCAGATCAGGTTCTCCCGCTCCACGACAGCGTCGGTCTCGGCGGGGGTCAGGCGCAGCGGCAGGTCCTCATGCCGCTGTCCGCCCTCGGGGACCCGGTGCACCATCGCCCACTCGTGCAGCCCGAAGCAGCCGAACTCCGGCCGGCGCCGCGTGAGCGTCGAGGCCCGCAGCAGCCGCGTCATGAACGAGAAGGCAGAGGCCCGCTCCGCCAGATACCGCGCGACATCCGCCCGCCGCACCGCCTTCGGGCCGGGCGACTCCACGTACCAGGACCGCCTCCCCGCCTCGTCCACATCGGCGATGACCGGGTTCCCGTCGGCATCGAGATCGGCCGACGCCTCGTATCCCACCCGCCATCCGGGGTGCCAGCGCCGCAGCCGAGCGGGGGAGAAGGGGTAGTAGGTGAACAGGAAGTCCTCCACCGCATGCTTCTCGCCGCGCTGCTTCCGCTGCCGATGCGCGGCGGTCAGCGCATCGGCCCGCTCCTCGTGCGCCGTGCGCGCAGCTGCGGCCTCCGCGGCCGTCAGCACCGTCACCGCCCGAACTCCCCGGCCAGATAGCGCCGATGCGCGTCGATCGCCGCGAGGGTGCAGCGGGTCGGCGACGTCCCGTCGGCCCCGTGGGCCGTCGGCATCTCTCCCCGCCACAGGGCGAAGTTCATCGAGGTGGCGGGCGGCCTGACGGTGGACCCGTCCGCGAGGACGATCTCGGTGGCGCGCGGAGCGCGGAAGGTCGCGGGTCCCACACGGACCAGCCGGATCTGAGACCACGGCAGACGACGCGTGCTGAGGTGCGAGGCGACCTCGATCCCCGCCGTGGTCACGGTGAAGCGCTGCCTCATGGTGATCACGAACATGCAGCTGACCAGCAGGATGAGGAGTCCGGCGACGAGGCCGAGCACGATCCCTGCGGTGGAGCCCGAGGTCGCTCCGAGCACAGCGACCAGGATCGCCAGGGGCAGCAGGACCAGCACGGCGAGCGCGATCGCGACGATCAGGGACCAGGGGCGCTCCGGCGCGCGGAAGAGGACGACCGGGGTGCTGGGGCGGGACGACGACACGTCTCCATGATGCCGCACGGTCCCGAGCGCACGAGCTGATGGGGAGTGCTCCCCATCGCGGGCGGCGGCCTCGCTGTCTAGGCTTCACCCGACGACATGGCGAGAGGGCGGGGTGGGGATCATGACTTTCCTGGGGGCGGACACCGAGGCGCTTCGGGCACAGGCGGAGCTCACGGGGAGCGGGGCGCGTCAGCTCGAGGGGCTGGCGCTCCGGATCGGCATCGCCGTGCGCACGGCGACCTGGATCGGCCCCGACGCCGACCGGTTCCGCGACGACTTCGAGAGCCGGGTGCGGGAGCGCATCGAGGAGGCCCTGGAGGATCTGCGGCGACGTCTCGAGGAGCTCCAGCGCGAGGCCGAGGAGCAGGACCAGGCCAGCGACGGGGACGGCGGCGGGTCGCTCTGGGACACCATCGGCAGGTGGCTCGAGGAGTACGAGCCGCTCGAGAGCGACGGCTTCTGGGGTGATCTCCTCGGCGACAACGGCCTGCTGGGCCTGGATATCTTCGCCGGGGTCACCTCTGCGATCGATGTGGCCGGGATGTTCGACCTGGGCACCTTCGGCGACGTCCTCAACCTCGTCGGCGACGCCGCCACCATGGGCATCGCGATGTACGACGGGCTCCAGGCCTTCCAGGACGGCGATCTGTTCGGGGTGCTCGACGCGGGCATCACCTACGGCATCAACGGGCTGGACATGGCGTTCACGGCTGTCGGCATGATCCCCCACCCCGTGACGAAGATCGTCGGCGGCGTGGGCGGGATCGCCACCGGGGCCCTGGATATCGGGTGGAACGCCCTCACCGTCGCGACGGCGCACAATCCGGACTCGATCGGAGGCGGATCGCCGACTCGAGCACTGCTGGAGATGCCGGGGCACACGGTCGAGCAGCTCACGGGTTGGAGCGGCCTCCGCGAGGGGACCGACACCGTGCTCGGCGGGGCCGAGGACCTCTTCAGCGACGGCAGCGAGGCCATCAGGGACGCGGTGCCCATCCTCGACCCGATCATCGACATGCCGCAGCGAGGCGTCGAGGCCGTCGGGGACCTCATCTTCGGCTGAATGCGGCGACCTCGGATCAGTCCGCGCTGAGGAACTCCACGAGCTGGGCACGCAGGTCGTCGCGACCCACCCGCACGGCATCGAGCACGGAGAGCTCCAGGGACTGGTCCTCCGACGTCGGGTCCGCGGGCTGGAGCGCTACCGGGGAGCTGCCGTCGTGCACCACCCAGAGCATCCGACGTTCTCCCTCCGCGCGGTCCTCGACGAGGATCTGCACCCGCCGGACGGGGGAGGCGAGGATCGCCCCGAGATCACTGTCGGCGAGGAGCTCCTCGAAGGTCCCGGAGCGGACTTCCTGGGCGGCCTCGCCGACCGGTGCGCCGTCGAGCTCCGGGTCGCCCAGCATCCAGAGAGCCTGGACCCGGGCGGCGCTGTCGGCCGTGCTCATCGTGAAGTGGTGGATCCCGTTGGCGGAGATCTGCTCCTGCATCACCGACCCGTCGAGGTCGGCGAAGGCCTGCACCGCGCCGCGCGCCGGGTCGTCGAGGTCGTTCAGGGTCACGCGTCGCCGCGAGTAGACCCGACGCCCCACGATCCCGGCCGGCAGCGCGGCGGGCAGGAGGTCGTCGGGATCGCCCACCGGTTCGCGGCCCTCGACTGACGCGAGCGTGCGCTCCGGCGCCACGCCGCCGCTCGCGAGCTGGCCGCGCACCGCGGAGGACAGGAGCAGCTCACGCTCGGCATCGCTTCCCGCCGATCGGTCGAGCCACGGTGTGAGCAGCGCCGGAGGATCCCCTGCCCCGTGCAGCACCACCAGCTGCTCGTCGGTCAGGCTGCCCAGCGCCGTGGGGCCGGGATCAGCGTGCCGCGCCAGCGCGGCGGCCGCGGTCGCGATGCGTCGCTCACGAGTGGTGCTGGTCGAGTCCGCGCTCTCGGTCATGGTGATCCCCCGATCGGTCATGGGAGCAGAGTACGTGGCACGGCGAGGTGACCTGGAGCTGGCTCGCCCCTCGTCCAGGACGCCGTCGGCGTCGGCAGGTCGAGCAGTGCTTCCTCCCCAACGCCCCGCCGTCCACATCGCGCGCAGGGCAGGTGTGCGGGCGCAGAGCCGCCCGTAGCGTTCCGGGACATCGCCCCTGAAAGGAGCCCCCCGATGTCCGGCATCGACTTCGACTGCCGCGCCTGCGCGGCGACCCACCTCGGCACTGACGGCACCAGGGACCGGCCCTGGCCGGTGCTGTCCTTCGCGGTCCCGGACCTCGTGCTCCGGCTCGCCCCGCACGAGCTCCGTGACGCCGAGATCACCGACGACCTGTGCTGGATCGAGCGCCCCGAGGGGGCCGAGCAGTACGTGCGGGTGTCGATGCACGTGCCGATCCGCGACGACCCCGAGCGCCGCATGGAGTACTCGCCATGGGTGTCCCTGGCCGAGGAGGACGTCCTCGACATCCTCGATCACCTCGGGGACGAGGCCTATCGCACGGTCTACCCGGGCCGCCTCGCGAGCGCGCTGCCGGGCTACGAGACGGCGGGCCCCGTGTCGGTCCTCGTGCACTCTCGCGGCGACCTCCGCCCGCTGATCGGCCCCGATCCCACGAACGAGAGCCCGCTCGGGCGCGACCTCCTGGGCGGCATCACCCGGGAGGAGGCCGAGCTGCGCATCCGTGCCTTCCTGCTCCGGTGAGGCGCGGCGAGGGGCGAAGGGGAGAGGTTCTCAGACCTCGTCGAAGGCCGATCCCTCGGGGGCCTGCGCCTCGGCCAGCAGCTCCCGCACCCGCGGGATCACCTCGGTGCCGTAGAGCCGGATCGACTCCATCAGCTGCTCGTGTGGCATGGGGCCGCTGGCGTACTTGAGGTCGAAGCGGTCGATGCCGAGCGAGGTGATCGTCTGCGCGATCTTCTGCGCGACGGTCTCCGGGGAGCCGACGTACAGCGCGCCGTGATCCGCCTCCGCCTCGAACTCGGCGAGGCCCGAGGGGCCCCAGCCGCGCTCGCGCCCGATCTCGTTGCGGTTGTGGATCCAGTGCGTGGCGAGCTGCTCGCGCGCGGCGGCGTCGGTCGCGGCGACGTGCCCGGGGGAGTGGACGCCGACGGGACGGCGCTGCCCGCCGAGCTTCGTGGTCGCCTCGTGGAAGAGGTCGACATAGGGTGCGAAGCGCTGCGCGGGCCCGCCGATGATCGCGAGCATCAGCGGCAGTCCGTGGCGGGCGGTGCGGATCACCGAGTTCGGGCTCCCGCCGACGGCGACCCAGGTGGGCAGCTCCCGCTCCAGCGCGGGGTGCAGCGACTGCTGCTTCAGCGGCGCGCGGGTGGTGCCGGACCAGGTGATCGGCTCGCCGGCGAGCGCCGTCACCAGCAGGTCGAGCTTCTCCTCGAAGAGGGTCTCGTAGTCCTGCATCGCGAAGCCGAACAGCGGGAAGGACTCGGTGAAGGAGCCTCGGCCCACGGTGAGCTCGGCCCGGCCCTGCGAGAGCGCGTCCAGCGTGGAGAAGCGCTCGACCACCCGCAGCGGGTCGTCGGAGCTGAGCACGATCACGGCGGTCCCCAGCGTGATCCGTTCGGTGCGCTGCGCGAGCGAGGCGAGCACCATGTCCGGCGCGCTGACCGCGAAGTCGGGCCGGTGGTGCTCGCCGATCGAGAAGTGGTCGATGCCCACCTGGTCGGCGAGCTCGCCCTGGGCGACGATGTCGCGGATCACCTGCGCCGGCGCGACGGGATCTCCTGCGCCGTCCACGGTGACGTCCCCGAAGGTGTCCAGGCCGAAGGTGATGGATCCAGGATCGATGCTCATCTGACTGCGCTCCCCGCTTGAATGCTTGAGGATTCAAGCATAGGGGAGTGCGGCGGCGGGGTCCAGCCCACGGTGCAGCGCCCTGCCGTGCAGGGGGCTCACCGCCCCTCCCACCGCGGCTCCCGCTTCTCGGCGAAGGCCGCCGCGCCCTCGGCGGCGTCCTCGCTCGAGAACACGCGCTGCTGGGCCTCCCGGATCCGCCGCCAGGCCGCCCGCCCCCAGCTGTCCTCGTGCACCGTCACGTGCACGAGATCCTTCGTGGCCCGCACCGCGAGCGGCGCGTTCGACGCGATCCGCTCCGCCAGCGGGAGCGCCTCCTCGAGCACCGCGCCGGGCGCGCTGACCGCATTGACCAGCCCCCATTCCAGGGCCTCCTGCGGCGAGATCCGGTCCCCGGTCAGCAGCTTCTCGAGCGCGAGCTTGGGCGGCACCTGCTGCGGGAGGCGCATCGCCCCGCCCGCCACCGCGATCAGCCCGCGACGCACCTCGGGCAGCGCCAGATGCGCCGCCGGGTCGATCAGCGCCAGGTCGCTCGCGAGCACCAGCTCCGCCCCGAGTCCGACGGCCGGACCGTTCACCGCCGCGATCACGGGCACCGAGACCAGATGCCCCACGATCCCCGCGAAGCCCCGCTCGGGCCGGGTGCGGGAGTGGGCGCTCTCCCCGCGGGCGAAGGCCTTGAGGTCCATCCCGGCGCAGAACGCCCGGCCTGCCCCGGTCAGCACGATCACCCGCGTCGCCGGATCCGCCTCGGCCTCCGCGACCGCGTCGCCGAGCGCGGTGGCGAGGGCGTCGTCGACCGCGTTCAGCGCCTCTGGGCGGTGCAGCGTCAGCACACGGACATGCTCGTGCTGTGCGGTCAGCACCAGCTCCCCTCCGCTCATCGCGGACCCATCCTGATCGCCCCGTCGAGACGGATCACCTCGCCATTGAGCATCGGGTTCTCCACGATGTGCCGCACCAGCGCCGCGTACTCCGCGGGCCGGCCCAGCCGGCACGGATGCGGGACCTGCGCCGCGAGGGAGTCGCGCACCTCCTCGGACAGCCCCGCCATCATCGGCGTCTCGAAGGTGCCCGGCGCGATCGCCATCACCCGGATCCTCGAGGCGGCGAGCTCCCGGGCGGCGGGCAGCGTGAGCGAGGCGACGGCGCCCTTGGAGGCCGCATAGGCGGTCTGCCCGATCTGCCCGTCGAAGGCGGCCACCGACGCCGTGTTCACGACGACCCCGCGCTCCTCGCCCAGCTGCGGCACCGACTGCATAGCCTCGGCGGCGACGCCCATCACCGTCGCCGTGCCCAGCAGGTTCACGCGCACCACCTGCTCGAAGCCCGCCAGCGGCATCAGTCCGTCGCGACCCACCAGCCGCTTCGCCTGCACGATCCCGGCGCAGCTGACGACCACTCGCAGCGGACCGAGCGATACAGCGAGCTCCACGGCCTCCCGTACCTGCGCTTCGTCGGTCACGTCGGCCGCGACGAAGCGCGCCCCGCCGCCGAGTCGCCCGGCGACGACCTCGCCGTCTGAGCCCGGCAGGTCCACGAGCACCAGGTGGGCGCCGGCCGCGGCCAGTGCCTCCCCGGTCGCGCGCCCCAGGCCCGAGGCGCCCCCGGTCACGAGTGCGACATTCCCTGCGACATCCATCGGTCTGCCGCCTTCCCCGCGCTCCGTCGCGCGATCGGTCCGTCTGCGCGCGAGCCTATCCCGCCGCCCCCGCTCCGAGCCGGGCGAGGCGAGCGCCTAGACTGGCGCGCATGCGCATCGCCCGATTCACCACCGGCGAAGACCCCATGTTCGGCATCGTCCAGGAGAAGGACGGCCAGGACATGGTCTACGGCATCACCGGTGATCCCCTGTACACAGAGATCCGCCCCACCGGGAAGATCCTCCCGCTCGAGGACGTGCGGCTGCTCGCCCCCGTCATCCCGCGCTCGAAGGTGGTGTGCGTCGGCCGGAACTACGCCGCCCACGCCGCCGAGCTCGGCAACGAGGTGCCCGACCAGGCCCTGTACTTCCTCAAGCCCAACACCGCCGTCGTCGGCCCCGGCGACCCCGTGGTCGTCCCCTCCTACAGCCAGGAGGTGAGCCTCGAGGCGGAGCTGGCCGTGGTCATCAAGCGGATGGCCAAGGACCTCGCGCCCGAGCAGGTCGCCGACCACGTGCTGGGATACACCTGCGCGAACGACCTCACAGCCCGGGACTCCCAGCGCGCCGAGGACCAGTGGTTCCGCGCCAAGGCCTTCGACACCTCCTGCCCGATCGGGCCCTGGATCGAGACCGATCTCGATCCTGCCGCAGGACTGGCGATCTCCTCCCGCGTCGACGACGAGACCGCCCAGTCCGGCTCCACGGCCGACATGGTGCGCGGCGTGCCCGAGCTGATCGCCGAGATCTCCTCCGTCGTGACCCTCCTGCCCGGCGACATCGTGCTCACCGGCACCCCCGCCGGCGTCCGCACCGTCGAGCCCGGCGCCCGGATCGACGTCGAGATCGAGGGGATCGGGACCCTGTCCAACCCCCTCGTGCGCCGCTGAGCCCGCCCCCGAACCTCCAGGGAGAACCCTTCGTGACCACCACCCCCGCCGCTGCCTCGACCCCCGATGAGGTCCGCGTCCGCTTCTGCCCCAGCCCCACCGGCACCCCGCACGTCGGCATGGTGCGCACCGCCCTGTTCAACTGGGCCCACGCCCGTCACCACGGCGGCAAGCTCGTCTTCCGCATCGAGGACACCGACGCCGCCCGCGACAGCGAGGAGTCCTACCATCAGCTGCTGGACGCCATGCGCTGGCTCGGCATCGACTGGGACGAGGGCGTCGAGGTCGGCGGCCCGGACGGCCCCTACCGCCAGTCCCAGCGCGGCGAGATCTACCAGGACGTGATCGCCAGGCTGAAGGAGTCCGGGCACATCTACGAGTCCTTCTCCACCGCTGAGGAGATCGCCGAGCGCCACCGCGCCGCCGGCCGCGACCCGCAGCTCGGCTACGACGGCCACGACCGCGACCTCACCGAGGAGCAGAAGGCCGCCTTCCGCGCCGAGGGCCGCGAGCCCACCTGGCGACTGCGCATGCCGCAGGAGGACATCACTTTCACCGACATGGTGCGCGGCGAGATCACCTTCAAGGCCGGCTCCACGCCCGACTTCGTCGTCGTGCGCGCGAACGGCCAGCCGCTCTACACCCTGGTCAACCCCGTGGACGACGCCCTCATGCGCATCACCCATGTGCTGCGCGGCGAGGACATCCTCTCCTCCACCCCGCGCCAGATCGCGCTCTACCGGGCGCTGATCGAGATCGGCGTCGCCGAGCGCGTGCCCGAGTTCGGCCACCTCCCCTACGTGATGGGGGAGGGGAACAAGAAGCTCTCCAAGCGCGACCCGCAGGCGGACCTCTTCCTCTACCGGGAGCAGGGCTTCATCCCCGAGGGCATGGTCAACTACCTCGCCCTGCTCGGCTGGGGCTTCAGCGCCGACGAGGACATCTTCAGCCGCGAGCAGCTCGTCGAGCGCTTCGACGCCTCCGACGTGAACCCGAACCCGGCGCGCGTGGACCTCAAGAAGGCCACCGCCATCAACGCCGACCACATCCGCCTGCTCCCCGAGGACGCCTTCGTCGAGCGGCTCATCCCGTACCTGCAGTCCGGGGGAGTGCTCGGCGAGGCCGTCACCGAGGAGCAGCGAGCCCTCGTCGTCGCCGCGGCGCCGCTGGTGCAGACCCGCATGAACCTCCTCGGCGAGGCGAGCGACCTGATGGGCTTCCTCTTCGTGGCCGACGAGGACCTCGTGGTCCAGGACGACGCGACCAAGAAGCTCGGCGAGAACCCCGTCGCGGTGCTCGACCGCGCGATCTTGGAGGTCGAGGCGATCGCGGAGGACGCCTTCACGGCCGCGGCGCTCGAGCCCGCCCTGCGCGGCGCGATCGTGGACGACATGGGCATCAAGCCCCGACTCGCCTTCGGGCCGCTGCGCGCCGCGATCTCCGGCCGACGCATCTCCCCGCCTCTGTTCGAGTCCATGGAGCTCCTGGGCCGCTCCTCGAGCCTCGTGCGCCTGCGCGCCCTGCGCGAGCGCCTCGCGGCGGAGGCCTGAGCGGCAGGGCTGTGGGGCCCGGCAGGACAGCGTGCCGAGCCTCACAGCCCGAAAGGGCCCTCTCGCTTTGTGCTCCGCGGGAGAAGCCGGTAGAGTCTTCACTCGGTACGGCACGCAGAACAGCGCGGGAAGTCCACGGAAACCACCGGGGAACGGAACGTGAAGGACTGCGGAAAGTGCTTCTCACCATGGGGTATGGTGTAATTGGCAACACAACGGTTTCTGGTACCGTCATTCTAGGTTCGAGTCCTGGTACCCCAGCGCTTCGCAGCGATCATCCGCTGCGCGGTCCGCGCCCCGTTCGTCTAGCGGCCTAGGACGTCGCCCTCTCACGGCGGTAACACCGGTTCAAATCCGGTACGGGGTACGAGGCGAGATCCACGGATCTCGCACCCGCCCCGTTCGTCTAGTGGCCCAGGACGTCGCCCTCTCACGGCGGTAACACCGGTTCAAATCCGGTACGGGGTACGAGCAGGAGCCGGCACCACTGGTGCCGGCTCCTTCTGCATTCCGAGGTCCTGTCCGAGGTCCTGTCGGCGGGCGGCTCCGACAGAGTATCGTCGTGACATGACGCACACAGAAGCTCCGAGGATCACGGTCGGCGTCTTCGACGCGGACGAGTCCGATCAGGCGGTCCGCTGGGCCGCACGCCATGCCGTCACCGTCGGCGGCGCCCTCCATCTCGTCCACGCCTTCGTGTGGACCGAGCTCGATGTCAACGTCGACCCGATCTCCGGGATGCCGGGCTCCGGCTTCCGCAGCGCGGCCGACACCCTGCTGCGCGAGGCCGCCGAGCTCGCGCGGGAGCGGGCCCCCGAGGTCGAGATCACCACCGAGGTGATCGACGGCAATTCCGTGCCGGTCCTGGTCCACGCCAGCCAGGGCTCGGACCTGCTGGTCCTCGGCGGGCGGGGGCTGGGCCGGCTGATGACCCTCATCGTCGGCTCCAAGAGCCTCGCCCTCGCCGCCCGCGCCCACTGCCCCGTCGTGGTGGTGCGGGGGAACATCGACGGCGACGGCCCCGTCGGCCTCGTGCACCACGAGACCTCGACCGAGGTGGTGGCCCGCGCCGCCGACCTCGCGGAGGCCTACGGACGGGACATCCACCTCGTGGTGCGGCCGGGCACCTCGCCCGAGCAGGCCCAGGAGATCCTTGCCGCCACGGCGCAGCGGATCGCGCTCAGCCACCCCTCGGTCTTCGTGAAGGACGTGGCCGTGGCGACCTCCGACAACGCCAAGCAGCTGGTCGAGGCCAGCGAGAACGCGAGCGTCATGGTCGTGGCGGGGGAGCGGGACGAGGGCGGCTCCGGGAAGATCGCCGCGCCGCGCCAGCTCGTGAACGTGCTGCGCTACGCCAACACGCCCGTGTGGATCGAGCGGGAGTGAGGCGCGGGTGATCAGGCGCCGGCGCGGCGCAGCAGCTCGGTGAGATGGTTCGCCGAGCTCATCACGGACGGGGCATGGAGCCGGCCCGGCTGACGGGTGATCCGCTCGATCGGCCCGGAGATGCTCAGCGCCGCGACCACGCGCCCGTTCGGCCCGCGCACGGGCGCGGAGACGGAGCCGACGCCCGGCTCGCGCTCACCGATCGACTGCGCCCAGCCGCGACGGCGCACCGCCGAGAGCTGGGTCGCGGTGAAGCGCGCCCCGAGCAGACCCCGGTGGAGCCGGTCCGGCTCCTCCCAGGCCAGCAGGATCTGCGCGGCGGAGCCCGCCCGCATCGTCAGCGCCGCCCCGAGCGGGACCGAGTCGCGCAGGCCGATCGGCCGCTCGGCGGCGGCCACGCAGATGCGGTGGTCGCCCTGGCGACGGTAGAGCTGCGCGGATTCCCCGGTGTGGTCCCGCAGGGCCGCGAGCACGGGCCCGGCCGAGGCCAGTAGCCGGTCCTCGCCGGCGGCCGCGGCGAGCTCGCCGAGGCGCGGACCGAGGATGAAGCGGCCCTGCATGTCACGGGCCACCAGATGGTGGTACTCGAGCGCCACCGCGAGGCGGTGCGCGGTGGGGCGGGCCAGTCCCGTCGACTGCACGAGCTGGGCGAGGGTGGCAGGGCCGGCCTCGAGGGCGCCGAGCACGACGGCGGCCTTGTCGAGCACGCCGACGCCGCTTCCGTTCTCCTCCGGGGTGTTGTCCATGCTCCGATATTGCCGTCTTATTGAGTGAGACGCAAGTGCATCGGATCGTGGACCCGCCCACGATGAGTGCAGCGCCCGAGACCGGGTGCGACGGCGCATCAGCACGCATCCCCACGAAGGATGCAGGGAAGGATCGACATGGCGGGGACCCTCGCGGAGAAGGTGTGGGCGGATCACGTGGTCCGCCGCGGTGAGAACGGCGAGCCGGATCTGCTCTACATCGACCTCCAGCTCCTGCACGAGGTCACGAGCCCGCAGGCCTTCGACGGCCTGCGCCAGGAGGGGCGCGAGCCCCGCCGCATCGACCAGACCCTCGCGACCGAGGACCACAACACCCCCACGATCGACATCGACAAGCCGATCGCGGACATCACCTCGCGCACCCAGATCGACACGCTGCGCCGCAACGCCGAGGAGTTCGGCGTGCGCATCCACTCCCTCGGTGACAAGGATCAGGGCATCGTCCACGTCGTGGGACCGCAGCTGGGCCTGACCATGCCCGGCATCACCGTCGTGTGCGGCGACTCGCACACCTCCACCCACGGCGCCTTCGGCGCGCTGGCCTTCGGCATCGGCACCTCCGAGGTGGAGCACGTGCTGGCCACCCAGACCCTGCCGCTGACCCCCTTCAAGACCATGGCGGTCACCGTCACCGGCTCCCTGAAGCCGGGCGTCACCGCGAAGGACATCATCCTCGCCGTGATCGCGAAGATCGGCACCGGCGGCGGCGCGGGCTACGTGCTCGAGTACCGCGGCGAGGCGATCCGCGAGCTCTCCATGGAGGGCCGCATGACGATCTGCAACATGTCCATCGAGGCCGGTGCCCGCGCCGGCATGATCGCGCCCGACGAGACCACCTTCGAGTACGTCAAGGGCCGTCCCCACGCCCCGCAGGGGAAGGACTGGGACGAGGCCGTGGAGTACTGGAGGACGCTGCGCACCGACGACGACGCGACCTTCGACGCCGAGGTCGTCATCGACGCCGACGAGCTCGAGCCCTTCGTCACCTGGGGCACCAACCCCGGCCAGGGCCTGCCGCTGTCCGCCGCGGTCCCCGCCCCGGAGGACTTCGTCGACGAGACCGACCGCTACGCCGCCGAGCGGGCGCTGGAGTACATGGACCTGGTCCCCGGCACGGCGCTGAAGGACATCAAGGTCGACACCGTCTTCATGGGATCGTGCACCAACGGCCGCATCGAGGACCTGCGCGCCTTCGCCTCCGTGCTCGAGGGCCGCACCAAGCACCCCGACGTGCGCGTCCTGGTCGTGCCGGGCTCCGCCCGCGTGCGCCTCCAGGCCGAGCAGGAGGGCCTGGACAAGGTGTTCCTCGACTTCGGCGCCGAGTGGCGCCAGGCCGGCTGCTCGATGTGCCTGGGCATGAACCCCGACCAGCTCGCCCCGGGCGAGCGGGCTGCCTCCACCTCCAACCGCAACTTCGAGGGCCGGCAGGGCAAGGGCGGGCGCACCCACCTCGTCTCGCCCGTCGTCGCCGCCGCCACCGCTGTGCGCGGCACCCTGTCCTCCCCGTCCGACCTGCTGACCCACGCCTGAGGAGCCCCGCCATGGAAGCCTTCACCACGCACACCGGCATCGGCGTCCCGCTGCGTCGCAGCAACGTCGACACCGACCAGATCATCCCCGCCGTCTACCTCAAGCGCGTCACCAAGACCGGCTTCGACGACGGCCTGTTCCACGCCTGGCGCACCAACGACCCCGAGTTCGTGCTGAACAAGCCCGCCTACGCGCAGGGCTCCGTGCTCGTGGCCGGCCCCGACTTCGGCACCGGCTCCTCCCGCGAGCACGCCGTGTGGGCGCTGCGCGACTACGGCTTCAAGGCGGTGCTCTCGACCCGCTTCGCGGAGATCTTCCGCGGCAACTCCGGCAAGCAGGGCCTGGTCGCCGGGATCCTCGCGCAGGACGACATCGAGCAGCTGTGGAAGATCCTCGAGGAGACCCCGGGCACAGAGGTGACCGTGGACCTCGAGAACCGTCAGGTCAGCGCGGGCGACTCGACGTTCCGCTTCGAGATCGACGACTACACCCGCTGGCGCCTGATGGAGGGCCTGGACGACATCGGCCTCACCCTCCGCCACGAGGAGGACATCACCGCCTTCGAGCAGAAGCGCCCCTCCTGGATGCCGAAGACGCTGCCGGCCCGCACCGCCGACACGCACTGAGGAACCACCTGCACCCTCGCGGCCTGCCCACCCCTCCCATGGGGCGGGCAGGCCGCTCCGGTATGGTGAGCCGGTCAGATATGGGCGTGCTGACGTCCGTCCCCCCAGGCAAGGACACCATGAGCTCCACATTCCACGTGCGCGGCGGGCGCCCGCTCGACGGCGAGATCACCGTCCGCGGCGCCAAGAACCTGGTCTCCAAGGCGATGGTCGCCGCGCTGCTGGGCACCTCGCCGAGCGTGCTCCGCTCCGTCCCCGACATCTCCGACGTCCGGATCGTCTCGAACCTGCTGTCGATCCACGGCGTGAAGATCGAGCACGATGTCGCCGGCGGTGAGCTGCGCCTGGACCCCTCGAACGTCGAGCGGGCCCACGTGGCCGACATCGACGCCCACGCCGGCAGCTCCCGCATCCCGATCCTGTTCTGCGGCCCGCTGCTGCACCGCCTGGGCGAGGCGATCATCCCCGACCTCGGCGGCTGCCGGATCGGCGACCGGCCTATCAACTACCACCTCGACGTGCTGCGCAGCTTCGGCGCCCACGTCGACAAGCGCGAGATGGGCATCCACATCACCGCGCCGAACGGCCTGAAGGGCACGAAGATCCACCTCGAGTACCCGAGCGTCGGCGCGACCGAGCAGGTGCTGCTCACCGCGGTGCGCGCCCAGGGCGTCACCGAGCTGGTCAACGCCGCGGTCGAGCCGGAGATCGAGGACCTCATCGCGGTGCTGCAGAAGATGGGCGCGATCATCTCCCTGCAGACCGACCGCACCATCACCATCGAGGGCGTCGACGAGCTCGGCGGCTACGAGCACGTCGCCCTCGCGGACCGGATCGAGGCGGGCTCCTGGGCCTGCGCCGCGCTGGTCACCAAGGGCTCGGTCTTCGTGCGCGGAGCGCAGCAGAAGCCGATGTCGACCTTCCTGAACATCTACCGCAAGGTCGGCGGCGGGATCGAGATCCGCGAGGACGGCATCCGCTTCTACCACCCCGGCACCCCGCTGAAGGCGATCGCGCTCGAGACCGACGTGCACCCCGGCTTCATGACCGACTGGCAGCAGCCGCTCGTGGTCGCCCTCACCCAGGCCGACGGCATCTCGATCCTCCACGAGACGGTCTACGAGAACCGCCTGGGCTTCACCCGCGCGCTCAACGACATGGGCGCCCGGATTCAGGTCTACCGCGAGTGCCTCGGCGGCTCCTCCTGCCGCTTCGGCCGCTCCAACTACAACCACTCCGCGGTCGTCTCGGGCCCGATGTCGCTGCACGCCGCGGACATCACCGTCCCGGACCTGCGCGGCGGCTTCTCGTACCTCATCGCGGCGCTCGGCGCCGAGGGCGTCTCCACCATCCGCGGCATCGGCCTGATCGACCGCGGCTACGAGTCCTTCCGCGACAAGCTCACCGCCCTCGGGGCCGAGTACTGGGAGGGGGAGGAGTGAGCGAGGAGCGCGCGGAGCTCGGGACCGGGGGCACCCCGATCGCCGGCGCGGCCGGCTCCCTCGCCCTGCGGGACATCCCGATCCCGGACTACTGCGACGTCGTGATCGTCCCGACCGGCGGGGTCGAGGAGTCGGATCCGCGGGTGTGGGCCGAGGCGATCTTCGCCCACGAGAACACCCCGCTCGGCTCCCGCGGCCTGCGCGCCCTGCGCGACGAGGCGGTGCGTCTGTTCGACATGGTCCCGCCGCCGCAGAAGGAGTTCGTGGCCGACGAGGTGGTGGGCTCGGAGGCCCTCATCGTGGACGACGACGACAAGCTCGCCGTCCGCATCGGCGTGGCGCTGCTGCCCGGCGGGGAGCTGCTGCAGGTGACCACGGCGGTGAAGTACAAGACCGTGCGGGGACGGCTCGCCTTCGCGCCGCGCCGCCTGATGCACGCCGCGGCCGTGAACACGCTCGCCCGTCGGGCGCCGACGACGATCCGCCGCCGGGCGCTGTCCGGCGACCGGCGCGCGGCCTCCCTCACCTCCCAGGTCTCCCGCCGCGCCCTGGGTCGCGGTCCGTCCTCGACGCGCTGATGCCGCTCCTGCGCAGCTGGGACGTGGGCACCGCCCGCGATCCCGCCCGTCGTGCCGGGCTCGTGATCGGCCTCGCGCAGCTCCCGTTGCGGCCCCTGGTCAGGCTGCTCTCCCGCCCGCAGTGGCAGGGCACCGAGAACTTCCCGGCCAGCGGCGCCGTGATCGCCTGCGGCAACCATCTCAGCGCCTTCGACCCCTTCGGCTACGGGCACCTCCTGCAGGCCTCCGGGATCGCGCCCCGCTTCCTGGCCAAGGAGTCGCTGTTCCGCGTGCCGGTGCTCGGCGCCCTGCTGCGCTCGGCCCGGCAGATCCCGGTGCTGCGCGGCACGAGCCGCTCCGGGGATGCCCTGGACGCCGCCCGGGAGGCGCTCGGCCGGGGCGAGCTGCTGATGGTCTTCCCCGAGGGCACCTACACCCGCGATCCGGAGCTCTGGCCGATGCAGGCCCGGCTCGGCGCGGCCCGCCTCGCGCTCAGCACCGGCGCGCCGCTGCTGCCGATCGCGACCTGGGGCGGACGGGGGCTGTGGCCCGTCGGCTCCCCGCTCCCGCGCCCCGGCCGGGGCCGACGCGTGCGTATGCGCGTCGGCGCGCCGTACACGGTCGCGATCGGTGAAGGCGAGACCGAGCACGAGGCCGCTCTGCGCATCACCGAGGACCTCATGGCCCGCATCGCGGCCCTCCTCGGCGAGCTGCGCGGCCTCACCCCGCCCGATCACCTCCACGACCCGCGCACGGACGCCCACCGTCCCGAGATCGGCCGCACCGATCCCGGCTTCCGCGCCCCGACGGAGCCGCGACGATGAGCGCGCCGCGCAGGGCCCCGCGCCTCACCGTCCTCGGCGCCGGCAGCTGGGGGACCACCTTCGCGCAGGTCCTCGCCGACGGCGGCGCCGAGGTGACCCTCTGGGCGCGCCGCGAGGAGGTCGCCCGCGAGATCGGGACGCAGCACCGCAACAGCGCCTATCTCGGCGACCACGAGCTCCCCGCGACCCTCCGCGCCACCGCCGATGTCGCCGCCGCGCTCGAGGGCGCCGACGGCGTCGTCGTCGCGATCCCCGCCCAGTCGATGCGCGCGACCCTCGCCCCCTGGCCCGCCCTCCCCGCCGTCCCGGTGCTCTCCCTCACCAAGGGCATCGAGCGCGGCACCGACGCCCGGATCAGCGAGATCCTCGCCCGGGCCGGGGGAGCGGACCCCTCCCTCGTGGGCGTGCTCTCCGGCCCGAACCTCTCCGGCGAGATCGCCGAGCGCCGCCCCTGCGCGAGCGTCGTCGCGGCCCCGGAGGAGGCCCTCGCCGAGACCTTCGCCTCCTGGTGCTCCGCGCCCTACCTGCGCGCCTACACCTCGACCGACGTGGTCGGGGTCGAGGTCGCCGGGGCCGTGAAAAACGTCATCGCGATCGCCGTCGGCGCCGCGACGGGGCTCGGCCACGGCCACAACACCACCGCCTCCCTGATCACGCGGGGACTGGCGGAGATCACCCGTCTCGGCGTCGCGCTCGGCGGGCGCCGCGAGACCTTCCCGGGCCTCGCCGGCATGGGCGACCTCGTCGCGACCTGCTCCTCGCCGCTCAGCCGCAACCACCGCCTCGGTCTCGCGCTCGGCCGCGGGCTCGACGTCGCCGCGGCCGCGGCGGAGGTGGGCCAGACCGCCGAGGGCGTCGCCACGGCCCGCGCCGTCGCGGACATCGCCGCACGCCACGGGGTCGACATGCCGATCACCCGCTCGGTGGTCGCGGTCGTGGACCACGGCGCGAGGATCGACGAGGTCACCACGGCCCTGCTGTCACGCTCGGTCCGCCCGGAGTGATTACCCTCGACCCCATGAGCACCACCGTCGCCCTCCTGTTCGGCGGCCGCAGCGGCGAGCACGGCATCTCGTGCATCACCGCCGGCGGCATCCTCGCCGCGATCGACCGCACCCGCTTCGACGTCGTCGCGATCGGCATCACCCCCGAGGGCCGCTGGGTCCACGTCTCCGACGACCCCTCGGACTGGACGATGGTCGGCGGCCGGGCGCCCGAGGTCGCCGCCGACGGCGACGAGGTGCTGCTGCCCTCCTCCTGCCACCGCGCGGGAGAGCGGACCGCGCTGCGCGTGCTGCGCGAGGGGCGCGTCGAGCCGCTCGCCGAGATCGACGTCGTCTGGCCGCTGCTGCACGGGCCCTACGGCGAGGACGGCACCGTCCAGGGCATGCTCGAGATGCTCGACATCCCCTACGTCGGCTCCGGCGTCCTCGCCTCGGCCACCGCGATGGACAAGGCCGCGACGAAGGTCGCGCTGCGTGCGGCCGGCATCGAGTGCGCCCCCGGCATCGTCGTGCACGAGGACCGCTGGGCCGACGGCGCCGGCCGCGTCCTCGCCCACCTCGAGCAGCATCATCCGCGACCCTGGTTCGTCAAGCCGGCCCGTGCCGGCTCCAGCCTCGGCGTCAGCCGCGTCGAGGAGGCCGCGCAGCTGGAGCACGCGATGAAGGCCGCCTTCCGAGAGGACCCCAAGGTCCTCATCGAGGAGGGGGTCGTCGCCCGCGAGATCGAGTGCGGCGTGCTCGCCGCGCGCGACGGCGGCGAGCCCCGCACCACTCTGCCCGGCGAGGTGAAGGTCGGCGCCGACCTCGATTTCTACGACTACGAGGCGAAGTACTTCGGCAAGGGCACCGTGAGCATCGACGTGCCCGCGGGTCTGCCCGATGGGGTGCTCGAGGAGGCCCGCGAGATCGCCCGGCGCGCCTTCGGGGCGCTCGGCCTCGAGGGCCTCGCCCGGGTCGACATGTTCGTCACCGCCGATCACCGCGTGATCGTGAACGAGGTCAATACCATGCCGGGCTTCACCCCGTACTCGATGTTCCCGGTGCTGTGGGAGTCGATGGGGCTGAGCTACGCCGAGCTGATCGCGGACCTCGTGGACCAGGCCGCCTCGCGCCGCCTCGGCCAGCGCTGAGCCTCGGCCGGCGCGGAGGCCGCTCAGCCCTCGTAGTCCTCGTCCCCGGGGCCGATGCAGCGGGAGGTCGCCTCGATGTTCCGGGTGATCACCTGGGTGAGGTCGAGCGCGGCGGCGGAGGGCTGGTCCGGTGCCGCCGAGCGCGGCACGGACACGTCGATCGCGGGCTCGCGGCCGTAGGTCGTGTACAGGAAGGTGTCGCCCTCGATCTCCTTCACGACCCAGTCGACCTCGATCTCGTTCTCGTCGGCGAGGGTGGCGCACTGGTCGGTGGTCGGCCCGGGCGGGGTCACGCCGCAGCGCATCACCACCGTGTCCTCCCCGCTGCCCCAGGCGGCGGTGCCCTGGCTCGAGGTCTCCACCCGGTCCATGCCGAGCACCTGCGGCGGGGCGGCGAGCACGATGTCGGCGCACACCGGGTCCGTGGCGGCCTCCCCGGCGGGCACCTGCACGGTGCCGCAGGCGGCGAGGCCGAGGGCGAGCAGCGCGGTGAGGGAGAGGGCGGCGTCACGTCGAGGAAGCACGCACCGAGGGTACCGGTGCGATCTGGGAAGCGGGATCGGGCAGACTGGTGCGATGACCGCGCAGCCCCGCCCCGGCCTCTCCGAGGCCTCGATCCTCGCCGCCGTGCTCCCGCAGCTCCCCACGGGCGAGCAGGTCGAGGTCGGTCCGGGCGACGACGCCGCGGTGGTGCGCCTGCCCTCGGACCGTCTCGTGGTCACCACCGATGCGCTGGTCGAGGGGCACGACTTCCTGCCGGGCGCGACGCTCCCGCGCTGGATCGGACGGAAGGCCGCGGTGCAGAACCTCGCCGACGTCGCCGCGATGGGTGCCCGTCCGCTCGCTCTCGTCGTCGCGCTCTCCGCGCCGGCCGGGACGGACCCGTCCGTCTTCGAGGAGCTCAGCGCCGGCCTCGCCGAGCGCGCCGCGGCCGACGGCGCGGTGATCGTCGGCGGCGACCTGGGCCGCGCCGACCGCCTCACCCTCGCCGTCACCGCGATGGGCGCGATGGCGCCCGGCGACGCGCCCGTGCTGCGCTCCGGCGCCCGCCCCGGCGACGTGCTCACGATCGGCACGGTGCGCCTGGGCCGCTCCGCCGCGGGCCTCGCCCTGGTCCTCGGCGGGAAGGTCCACGTCGACGCCGCCGGCTCGATCTCGCTGGAGGGCATCACCACCCCCGACGCCGCCGATCTCGTCCGCCACCACGACGCCCCCGAGGTCGACCTGTCCCTCGGCTGGAGTGCCGGCCGCACCGCGCACGCCATGATGGATCTCTCCGACGGGCTGGTCCGCGACGGCGGCCGCCTCGCCGCCGCCTCGCGGGTGCGGATCGACCTCGACCGCGCCGCCCTCGCCCCGGACGTCGAGACCCTCGCCGCCCTCGCCGAGGAGCTCGGCGAGGACCCCTGGGCCTGGGTCCTCCACGGCGCCGAGGAGCACGCGATGCTCGCCGCCTTCGCCCCGGACGAGGTGCCGACCGGCTTCCGCCCCATCGGCCGGCTCCACGAGGCGGGGGACGGACCGGTCGTGACCCTCGACGGCACCCCGATCCCCGGCGAGGGCTTCGACCACTTCGCCTGAGCACGCCGCGCCCCGCCCGGACTAGGCTGATCGGCGGCGCGACCGCGCCCGACCCGCACGCCACGGAGGAGCACCACCACCATGCCGATCACCGTCAAGGCCCTGCAGAAGACCGGCCCGGACCAGCCGTTCCGCGTCACCACGATCGAGCGCCGCGACCCCCGTCCGGACGACGTGGTCATCGACATCGAGGCCGCCGGCATCTGCCACAGCGACATCCACACCATCCGCAACGAGTGGGGCGAGGCGCACTTCCCGCTCACCGTCGGCCACGAGATCGCCGGCACCGTCGCCGCCGTCGGCAGCGACGTCACCGACTGGAAGGTCGGGGACCGCGTGGGCGTGGGCTGCATGGTGGACTCCTGCGGGACCTGCGAGGAGTGTCTCGCCGACCAGGAGCAGAACTGCCTGAACGGCAACGTCGGCACCTACAACGCGACCGACGTCGACGGCACGATCACCCAGGGCGGCTACGCGGAGAAGGTCGTCGTCAACGAGCGCTTCGTGCTGAGGATCCCGGACGAGATCCCCTTCGACCAGGCCGCCCCGCTGCTGTGCGCCGGCATCACCACCTACTCCCCGCTGCGCCGCTGGGGCGCCGGCGAGCAGGTCTCCGGCCGCGCCAAGCGCGTCGCCGTCCTCGGCCTCGGCGGGCTCGGCCACATGGGCGTGCAGATCGCCGCCGCCATGGGTGCCGAGGTCACCGTCCTCACCCGCACCCTGCGCAAGGAGGAGGACGCCCTCGCCCTCGGCGCGACGCGGGTCCTGGCGACCTCCGACGAGAACTTCTTCCGTGACCACCGCGGCGGGTTCGACCTGATCCTCAACACGATCAGCGCTGACATCCCCGTGGACCGCTACCTGCGCCTGCTCGCCCCGCGCGGCGTCATGGCCGTCGTCGGCCTCCCGCCGGAGAAGCAGGCGCTGAGCTTCGGCTCGCTGATCGGCGGCGGCAAGGTGCTCGCCGGCTCCAACATCGGCGGCATCGCCGAGACCCAGGAGATGCTCGACTTCTGCGCCGAGCACGGCATCGCCGCGAAGATCGAGACGATCTCGGTCGACGAGGCCGACGCGACCTACGAGCGCGTGGTCGCCGGCGACGTCCGCTTCCGCGCCGTCATCGACACCGCCACCTTCGCGGGCGCGACCGCCGAGTGAGCGATCCGGCGCGGCGGTTCCGTCCCGCCACCGAGGCCGACGTCACCCGCGACGGCCACCGCTTCAGCTGGCTGAAGCCGGACCGGTGGAGGGAGGGCTTCCGTGCCCTGGTGCTGGAGGCCGGCGGCGAGCTGGTCGGCGTGGGCCGCGTCGGCCCGAACCCGGCGCATCCTCTCCGTGATCTCGTCGAGATCGAGATCGCGGAGGGGCACCGGCGCTGCGGTCACGGCACAGCGCTGATGCAGGAACTTGGAAGTTACAGCGATAATCCACTGAGGGACAAGGTCGTGCCCGGCTTCGAGCGGGAACTCTTCCTGCGCTCTCTCGGCGCGGTGACCTACCTCGAGGTCCCGCTCCTGCGCCTCGAGCTCGCCGCGGAGCGCACCGCTCGCTGGTGCGCTGAGGCGCGGGAGGGGCGCGACGGCGCCGTCCGCGTCATCCCCTGGACCGGCCTGCCGCGCGACCAGCTGATCGACGCCCTCGTGGATCGCTACACCTGGCAGCACGCCAGCTGGTCGCCCACCGCGCCGCGCGAGACGATCCGTCCCGTCGTCGGCGAGGAGTTCTACGAGGGTGCCGTGCACGAGCACTCCTGGGCCGTGCTCCGCGACGGCCGGATCACCGCCCTCGCCGATCTCTACGACGAGCCCGTCGGCCCAGTCCGGGAAGGCTCCCTCGAAGCAGTCGACGCCGCCTCCCCGCACGCCCGCGGCGATGTCGCCCTCTGCCTCGCGGCCTGGCTCGAGGACCTCCGAGCCGCGGGCGTGGCGACTCTCGACCTCGACAACCACCCCACCGACCCGCACACCGCCCCGCTCCTCGCGCCCCTGCGCCGCGAGGCGGTCGACCCTGTGCATCTGGTCGAGATCCCGAACGCTCTCACCGCGCAGCTGCGCGACGTGCCCTGAGGCGACGCCGTGGACCACACCGCCGACTCCCCCCCACGCCTTCGCCCACGACCACTCCGAATGGTGGGCCGGCGCGTCGGGCGTCCACCGCACCGGGGAGGAGGAGCGCTGCGCCGCCCTGCTCGCCCAGGTCTCCGGCGTCGTGCGCTGAGCGGTCCTCACCCCGCCCCCGGACGCACGAGAGCCCCCACCCGATCGGGTGGGGGCTCTCGTGGAATTGAGTCCTTGCGGTCTCGCTCAGGCACCGAGCGTGCTGACCTTGCCTGCCTTGAGGCAGGAGGTGCACACGTTCACGCGCTTGCTGGTGCCGTTGATCACAGTGCGGACCGACTGGATGTTCGGGTTCCAGCGACGCGAGGTGCGGCGGTGCGAGTGGGACACGGCCTTGCCGAAGCGCGGGCTCTTGGCGCAGATGTCACACGTGGAAGCAGCCACTGTCGTCTCCTGGTACGTCGATGTTCTGATCGCGGTGCCCGCTCCAGCCCCCGCGCCGGAACGGCGGGGTCGGTGACCTGGGTGAGCACGGAGGTGCGAGCCCCCGGCGGTCAGGGCAACCACGGAATCATAGCCCAGATGCCCCGGCGTCTGAAGAGGAGGGCCCGTCCACAGTCCTGTGGAGTCCCTCACGATGTCGCAGGGCAATGGCACGATGGGCACCGCACCAGCACTCTACCGGGACGGAAGGGGTCGCCACGATGGCCAGGAGGACCTCCGCCACGCGCGGCTCCATGCCGCTGACGGAGCTGCTGGTCTCCAAGGAGTCCAAGGCGATGGCCTCCTTCGGCGTGCGCGATCTCGACGCCATGCTCCGCTTCGTCCCGCGCCGCTACGTCGAGCCCGCCCCGCTGCGCTCCCTGCGCGAGATCTCCGAGGGGCAGGAGGTCAGCGCCATCGTGCAGGTCGAGTCGTTCCGCTCGCGGCAGATGAGGTCCCGCTACGGCTTCATCGTCGAGGCCACCGTCTCCGACGGCTCCGACGAGCTGCCGCTGACCTTCTTCCTGCCCAAGCAGCACCACGTCGAGTGGTACGCGAAGCGCCTCCCTGTCGGCGCCACCATCGGCGTGCACGGCGCGGTGGGCCGGGACGACTACCGCGGCGGCCTCCAGCTCACCCATCCCGACTTCGAGACCGTCGAGGACACGGAGGAGGGCCGCGCCTGGGCGCAGCGCCCCCGCCCCGTCTACCCTCTGAAGCAGAACATCTCGCTCGCGACGATGCGCTCCGCGATGGAGAAGGGCCTCGAGTTCGCCGGCTCCGCCACCAGCGCCGTCCCCGCGGAGATCCTGCGCCGGCGGGGCCTGCCCGACCTCGCCGAGGCCGCCCGTCTCGTCCACACCCCGCTGACCATGGACGACACCCGCCGCGGCATGGCTCACCTCCGCTTCGAGGAGGCCTTCGTCCTCCAGGCGATCTTCGCCCAGCGCCGCGCCCAGGACGAGCGCACGCCCGCCCCGCAGCTGCGCGCCGAGGGCCCGCTCCAGCAGCTCTTCGACGAGCGTCTGCCCTTCTCCCTCACCGACGGCCAGCGCAAGATCGGTGACCTGCTCGCCGAGCGCATCGGCAACGGCCACCCCACCAGCGCCCTCCTCCAGGGCGACGTCGGCTCCGGCAAGACGGTCATCGCCCTGCGCGCCATGCTCCGCGCCGTCGACTCCGGCCATCAGGCGGTGATGCTCGCCCCCACCGAGGTGCTCGCCGAGCAGCACCACCGCACCGTGCTCGAGCTCCTCGGCGAGCTCGGCCGCGCCGGCCAGCTCGATGCCCCGCCCGAGGCGACCCGGGTGCGCCTGCTGACCGGCTCCCAGCGCACCTCCGCCCGCCGCGAGACCCTGCTCGACGTGACCTCCGGCCAGGCGGGGATCGTGGTCGGCACCCACGCCCTGCTCACCGAGGGCGTCGAGTTCGCCTCCCTCGGCCTCGTCGTCATCGACGAGCAGCACCGCTTCGGCGTCGATCACCGTCGGCGGCTGCGCGCCAAGGGCCCGCAGGGCATGAGTCCGCATGTCGTGGTCATGACCGCGACCCCGATCCCGCGCACCGCGGCGCTCGCGACCGTCGGCGACCTGGACGTGCTCACCCTCGCCGAGAGCCCCGGCCGCCGCGCCGGCGTCGAGAGCTTCGTGGTCCACGAGAAGCTCCCCGCCTGGGAGCAGCGCATGTGGCAGCGCGCCGGCGAGGAGATCCGCGCGGGCCGCCAGGTCTTCGTCGTCTGCGCCCGGATCGACGAGGACGAGGCCGACGACACCCCCGCGCAGCCCGTCCTCGACGAGAACGGAAAGGAGAAGACCCCCGCCCTCGACCCCGCCCGCGGCGTCGTCCAGGTCGCCGAGCGACTCGCCTCCCGCCCCGAGCTCGCCGGCGCCCGCATCGGCGTGCTCCACGGCCGGCTCAGCGGCGAGGAGAAGCAGCAGGTCATGGAGCAGATGGTGCGCGGCGAGCTGGACCTGCTCGTCTCCACCACCGTGATCGAGGTCGGGGTCGACATCCCCAACGCCTCGGTGATGATCGTGCTGGACGCGGAGCGCTTCGGCGTCTCCCAGCTGCACCAGCTGCGCGGCCGGGTGGGCCGCGGCGAGCATCCCGGCCTCGCCTTCTTCGACACCAGCGCGGTCGTGGACGAGGTGCACTCGCGGCATCTGCGCGCGATCGCCGAAGCGCCCGACGGCTTCGCGCTGGCCGAGCTCGACTTGCGCCGCCGCGGCGCCGGCGACCTGGTGGGGGAGGAGCAGTCCGGACTGCAGCGCACCCTGAAGCACCTGGACGTGCTGCGCGACGCCCGCTGGATCGAGGCCGCCCGCGAGGACGCCTTCTCCCTCGTCGCCGAGGACCCCGAGCTCGACGGCCACCCCGAACTGGCCGCCGCCGTCGCCGCGCGACTGCGCGATGCCGACCCCGACGTGGAGAGGAGCTGACATGCCGCGGATCATCTCCGGCGCTCTCGGAGGTCGCACCATCCCCGGCCCGCCCGGGAAGGGCACCCGCCCCACCTCGGACCGCGTGCGCGAGGCCCTGTTCAGCCGCCTCGACGGCTGGGGCGCGCTCGCGGGCGCTCGGGTGCTCGATCTGTACGCCGGCACCGGCGCGCTCGCCCTCGAGTCCCTCTCCCGCGGCGCCGCCCACGCGGTCCTCGTCGAGGTCCACGGGCCGACGGCCCGCCAGCTGCGCCGCACCGCCGCGGACCTCGGCCTCGCCGCCCAGGTGGACGTGCGCGCCGGGAAGGCCCGCGCCGTCGCCGCGGGCCTCGCCGGCCACGGCGCGACCCTCGTCTTCCTCGACCCGCCCTACGACGTCTCCACCGAGGAGCTCGAGCAGCTCCTCGTGACGCTCCGCCCCGCGCTCACCGACGATGCCCTGGTCGTCCTCGAGCGCTCCTCCCGCAGCCGCCCCCTCGAGTGGCCCGACGGCTGGGCCGGCGACGGCACGAAGTCCTACGGCGAGACCGTGCTGCAGTTCGGAGGGCCGCTGGTCGAGGACGAGAGTGCGGGCGACGAGGACGAGCCCGCGGCGGACGGCGCTCCCGCCGCGGACTGACCGCCGCCCCGTCGGGATCGCGACGCTCGCGTCTCCCGCGGCCCCGCATCATGCCCGCAGTCGCCTCGGCTCTCGTCGGCCGCGCCTCGAGGCGCACCTGCACTCTGTCCACATCGATCTGCCCGCAACCCTCAGTCCGGCAGAGCTCCATCCACAATTCAGGACCACGCCTTGCGTTCGTCGCGCATTTGTGTATTACGACGACGGTCAAGAATGTTCCTGGTGGGGCGTGTGAGATGTCGTGAGGCTGGCTCCTGGTTGTGCGCCTGGTGTTCGCGCGTCACGCACGACGAGCCGCGACCTGTGCAGGTGACCCACGAGTATCCACACGATGTGGAATGGCTGTGCATTTCCGCGCAATGTTTCCTCCCCACGTCCCGGTTATCCACAAATTCGGGCGAGATGGCGGCGCCTCTGGAGAATGTCGGATATCAGTCGTAGAATGAGGAGCACGGAGCGGTCGACGAAGAACGCTCATCAAGACGCGGGGGAGGAAGAGCGATGGGAGACGAGCCACGCCTCGATGTGCCGCCGCGCCCCGCATCTGCCCGCCCCGCATCTGCCCGCCCCGACGACCCTGTTGCCTCCATCCCTGCCGCCTCCGTCCGCCCGGGCGAGCCGCCGCGTCGCCCCGTGCGGGCCCGCCGGCCCTTGACACCGCAGTCCCTCGTCGAGCGCGCCGACGTCGCACCCCGCACCGCCGAGGCAGAGACGGTGCTGCGCATCTACCGCCGGCGCCGCGAGCAGCAGGCCGCCTTCTACGTCGCCGAGATGCAGGACCTCGCCTCCCTCTGGACCGAGGAGGACGAGGACGACGACAAGGCCCTGCACGCCCTCGCCGCCGCAGCGGGCCTGCGCACGAAGCTCGGCCGGGGCGAGGTGCGGCTGCGCGACGCGCACGTCGCCGTCACCGACCTGCCCGCCTGCTTCGCCCGTGTCGGCGCCGGGGAGCTGCCGGTGGACTGGTTCGAGTGGCTGCTGCGCAGCGTGCTGCGCCTGACCTTCCACCAGCGTCGCCAGGTCGACGAACGGGTCGCAGCCTGGCAGCTCGACGCGATCGACGTCGAGCGCTTCTACCGCGAGCTGCGTCTGCTGATCGACTGGTTCGGCCGCGCCGCCTTGCAGGAGACGCCCCGCGAGCAGCGCGCCGTCCACCTCACCCCCTCCCCGGACGGCGACGGCACCGGCTGCCTCACCGTCGTCGGCCCGATCCCCGAGCTCCTCGCGCTCGGCCGCCGTCTCGACTCCGCCGCCCGCGCCGTCCAGGACGCTCAGCGCCAGGCGCTCGAGACCGGAGCGCCGATCCCCTTCGACCTCGACGGCGACGTCGCCCGCGAGGGCCGGCCCATGCCGCTTCCCGCGCTGCGCTACGCGGTGATGACCCGCTCCCCGCTCGCGACCGGCGGCATCGAGGTGCCCGAGCCCGCCTTCCGCATCTCCGTCGTCGTGCCCGTGCTGACCCTGCTGGGACGCTCGCATGCGCCCGCGACGCTCGACGGCACGATCCCGATCCCCGCGCGCATGGCCCGCGAGCTCGCCGCGAAGGCGCCGGCCTTCGAACGCGTCCTCGCCGACCCGGCCAGGGGCGGCTACGCCCCCGCCGCCTCGAGGACCTACCGGGTCAGCCGCGCGATGGCCGAGAACCTGCGCCTCATCGACCCCGTCTGCGCCGTCCCCGGCTGCGACTGCAACGTCATGACCGTCGGCGAGAGCGACCACATCGAGGAGTTCGACCTCGAGCACCCCGCCCGCGGCGGCCCCACCACGATCGAGAACCTGCACCGCCTCTGCCGCCGCCACCACCGCATGAAGACCGCGGGCCTCCTCGACCCGGTCCGGGACGAGACCACCGGCGTGACCCGGTGGAGGATCGGCGAGCTCGCCGTCTGCGACTCCAGGCCCGACGGCGACCTCGTCACCCGCGAGCTCGGCCAGCAGCTCCGCCGCGCCTGGGAGCAGTACGAGGCCGATCTCGAGTTCGAGGCGATCCTGCACAGCGGCGCGCTCGACGAATCGCCGCAGGAGCGACTCGACGCGATCGAGGAGCAGCGCTGGGGCGAGCACCTCCTGGAGTACTGGTCCCGGCCCGACGCCGGCGACGCCGACGACCCCGGTCCGCCCGGCCTCGACCCCCGCGACGGCTGCGGCCCACCGCCCTTCTGACACCGCTGGTCCGGCCGTCCACCCTCGACGAGCTCGGCTGGCCGCTGCACACCGACCTGCTCACCCTCCGGCGCGGCCGCAGCGAGGACGCCGAGGCGGTGTGGCCCTGGTACCGCCTGCCCGAGGTGCAGGAGTGGACCACCACCCTCAGCCCCACCCTCGCCGACCATCAGGAGTGGTGGGACCGCACCCTCGACACCTGCGTCGTCGGCCTCCAGGACGGCCGGATCGTCGCCGCCGGGAAGATCGAACGGCAGGATGCCTGGTCCCAGGCCGACATGCGCGAGCAGGCCGCCGGCCAGCAGGCCGAGATCGGCTGGGTGCTCGACCCGGCCGTGCAGGGCCGCGGACTCGGCACCGCCTTCGCCGCCGCGCTGCGCGACGTCGCCGTGGACGGGCTCGGCGTGCGCCGCGTCGAGGCATCCTGCTTCGCCGAGAACCTCGCCTCCCGCCGCGTCATGGAGAAGATCGGCATGCGCCTCGAGGGAACCTTCCGCGAGGAGTCCCTCCACCGCAGCGGACGCTGGCTCGACGGGATGAGCTACGCCCAGCTCGCGAGCGAGGTGCGCTGACCGCTCAGCCCCAGTTCGCGGCGTCGGTCAGGCAGAACGGGTGCCCCGCCGGATCGCGCAGCACGATCCACGTCGACCCCGGTTGCTCCTCCACCCGCTCCGCACCGAGCTCCACGCAGCGCGCCGCCGCGGCCTCCAGGTCCTCGACCGCGAGATCGAAGTGGTACTGCTTCGCGCCGCTGTCCGGCCAGGACGGCGGCCGATGGTCCGGCACCGCGCCGATGCCGAGCGCATGCGAAGGGCCGGCGAGCATCGCGTACTCCTTCTCGAGGTGCACGATCGGCCAGCCGAGCACCTCCGACCAGAACCGCGCCAGCGGCTCGGTCTCGAGCGCATCGAGGGTGATCATCGCCAGGCGCGCGACGGCGGCCTGCGAGCGGTCGGGGGCGGAGTCAGAGTGCGTCGTCGTCATGCCTGCCACACTGCCCCATGGCGTCGGATGGCGATAGGACGAACGCGACGGGACCGGCCGACGCGCGATCCCACCCGCACATGTACGGCCATGTGCTGCGTCCCGAGGAGTTCCTGCGCCGTGCCCGCTACGACCACGCCCTGCCCGCCCCGGCCCTGCGCCGCTGGGTGGACCGCTACTGGTCCGTGAGCTGGGACCTCGAACCCGGAGAGGTCCACCGCGCCGCGACCCTCGACGAGCCCGCGATCCACCTGACCCGCGAATGGGGCGGCGTCCGGCGCGCGGGGGCCGACGGCGGCGGCACCTGGGTCACGGGCCCCGTCACCCGGGGCCGCTTCGACGTCGCCCAGACCGGCGCCGGGGGAGTGGTCGGCATCCGCTTCCGGCTCGGCGGCACGCGGGCGTTCACGCGCGGCGAGCCGGCGGCGGCGCGGGATCGGTCGCTCCCGGCCGCGGAGTGGTTCGGGGCGGGGATGCCGGGGAGCGTCGGCGCAGGCGGCGCGGCGACCGCGACCGAGGCGGCGCCGCTGCTCGACGACTGGCTGTGCGCGCTGGAGCCGGCCGACGCCCCGGGCTTCGAGGATCTCCGCGAGGTGCTGGACGTCCTGGCCGACCCGGCAGTCACCTCCGTCGCGGAGCTCGAGCGGCGCACCGCCCGCTCTGCTCGCACCCTCCAGCGCCTCTTCCGCCACCACCTCGGCGTCGGCCCCAAGCGGATCCTGCTGCGCGCCCGCGTGCAGGACGCGATCGCCGCGATCGACCGCGGCGACTCCCGCCCCCTCCCGGACCTCGCCCACGACCTCGGCTGGTTCGATCAGTCCCACTTCATCCGCGACGTCCGCGCGGTGACGGGCATGACGCCTTCGTCCTACGCCCGCCGCGCCGGCGGCGACATACTGGAGCCATGACCAGCCACACCGCCTCCTTCACCGTGCAGATGGCCCCGGGCGCCCCGATCGACGGCGCCGCCGACCGCTTCTCCCTGACCAAGACCTGGACCGGCGAGGCCGAGGGCACCTCCCGCGGCACCATGCTCACCGCCGGCGACCCCGAGACCGGCAGCGCCGGCTACATCGCCAGCGAGCTCTTCGAGGGCAGCCTCGGCGGACGCACCGGCACCCTCGCTCTCCAGCAGCTCGGCACCATGACGGGCGGCGCGCCTGCCCTGCAGTACGTGATCGTCCCCGGCTCCGGCACCGGCGACCTCGCCGGCACCACCGGCACCCTCGAGATCGGCGAGATCCACGACGACGGCCGCCACGAGGTGCGCTTCACGCTGGGCTGAGCCGTTCCCCGCCCGCACTAGAGTGAACGCCATGACCACCGTCGTCCTGCCCGGCTCCTTCGACCCCTTCACCCTGGGCCACCTCGACCTCACACGGCGCGCGACGGCCCTCGGCCACCACGTGATCGTCGCCGTCTCCCACAACCCCTCCAAGAAGGGGCTGCTGGACCTCGAGCAGCGCACCGGAGCGATCCGCGCCGCTCTCGCCGACGAGGGCCTCGCCGAGCAGACCGAGGTGCGGACCCTGCCCCGCGGCCTGCTCGTCGACTTCTGCCGCGAGGTCGGAGCGGGCGCCGTCGTGCGCGGGCTGCGCTCCCAGCTCGACCTCTCCTACGAGGAGCCGATGGCGCGGATGAACCACCACCTCGCCGGGACCGACACCGTCTTCCTCCTCACCGACCAGTCCCTCGCCCACATCTCCTCCTCCCTCGTCCGCGAGGTGCACGCCCTCGGCGGTGACGTCTCCGACATGCTCCCCGCCGCCTCGCTGGAGGCGCTCCGCACCGCCTCTGACCTACGCTGAGCAGATGACCACCGACGCCACCCCCACCTCGCCGCTCGACGACGCCCTGCGCTTCGACGCCGTCGACCTCGTCGGCCGCACCGGCACGCACCGCCGCGTCGAGCACACCGTCCCCGCCCCGGCCCGCGAGGCCGGCGGCCTCGCCATGCAGGTCGCCGAGGGCGACCCCATCGCGATCGAGCTCGAGCTCGAATCCGTGGTCGAGGGCATCTACGCCCACGGCACCGTCACCGCCCACCTCGAGGGCGAGTGCTCGCGCTGCCTCGACCCCGTCGACCAGGACATCGCCACCCGCTTCGACGAGCTGTTCCTCTACCCCGAGAAGGTCAAGGCCGAGGAGCGCGAGGACTCCGTCCTGCTCGTCGACGACGAGGTGCGCCTCGGCCCCGTGGTGCGCGACGCCCTCGCGATGGAGGCCGACGAGCGACCCCTGTGCCGCGAGGACTGCCCGGGCCTGTGCGCCCAGTGCGGCTTCCGCATGGAGGACGACCCCGACCACCACCACGAGGTCATCGACGAGCGCTTCGCCGCGCTGAAGGGCCTGTTCGACGAGGACCCGAAGGACGACGACGCGCAGGACGGGAAGGCCTGATGGCGCGCAGGCGCCGCGCCGCCGAGGCCGCCGCCCCGCAGGGCCTGCTGGACACGCTGCCGCTGGACGCCGGGCAGGCCGCGGACCTCACGGACTCCGGGCTGCTCGATCTCGCGCTCACGCACCGCTCCTACTCCTACGAGCACGACGGCCTCCCGCACAACGAGCGGCTCGAGTTCCTCGGCGATGCCGTGCTGCAGCTCGCCGTCACCGAGCACCTCTACGCCGCCCACCCCACGCTGCCCGAGGGCGACCTGGCCCGGCGCCGCGCCGCGACCGTCTCGACCCGGGCGCTCGCCGTGATCGCCTCCCGCCTCGACCTCGGCGCCTACGTGCGCCTGGGCCGCGGGGAGGACCTCACCGGCGGCCGTGCCAAGGCCTCGATCCTCGCCGACACCACCGAGGCCGTGATCGGCGCGGTCCACCTCGCGCTCGGCCAGGACGTCTCGCGCCGCTTCGTGCTGGACCTGCTCAGCCCGATGCTCGACTCCGACGAGTTCCTCGAGGCGGGCTACGACTTCAAGTCCCGCCTGCAGGAGATCGCCGCCGCGGAGGGCAAGGACGTGGTCTACGCGCTCACGGAGTCGGGCCTCGAGCACCAGAAGACCTTCACCGCGACCGTCACCGTCGAGGGGGTCGTCACCGCCCGCGGCGACGGCGCCTCGAAGAAGGACGCCGAGCTCGCCGCCGCCCAGAACGCGGTGCGGGGCGTCCTCGCCGAGCGCGGCGAGTCCCTCATCCCCAGGGGCTGACCCGATGCCCGAGCTGCCCGAGGTCGAGGTGGTGCGGCGCGGCCTCGAGCCCCGCACCGTCGGCCGCACCATCACCGCGCTCGAGGTGCTCGAGCCCCGCTCCCTGCGCCGCCAGGCCGGGGGAGAGGACCGCCTGCGCGCGGCCCTCGTCGGCTCCCGGCTCACCGCCGTGGTGCGGCGCGGAAAGTTCCTGTGGTGGCGCCTCGCGGAGCCGGGCGGGGCCGAGGCCGGGGAGGCGCTGATGGCGCACCTCGGCATGAGCGGGCAGCTGCGGATGAGCACGCCCGGCGCGACGACCGAGCCGTCGGTGGAGCTGTCCGAGGGCCCGGCCTCCGACCCGATGCGGCACCGCCGCGTCAGCCTGCACCTGGACGACGGGGCGCGGCTCGACTTCGTCGACCAGCGGATCTTCGGCGGGCTGTGGACGAGTCCGCTCCTCGAGGCGGAGGGCGGGGTCCTCGCCGGCGTGGGCAGCCCCGACGCCCTGCTGCCGGAGGACGCCTCGCACATCGCGCGCGACCTGCTTGATCCGGCCGCGGACCTGTCCGGGATCGCCCGGGCGCTGCGCTCCCGGCGCAGCGCCGTGAAGTCGCTGCTGCTGAACCAGGAGATCGTCTCCGGGATCGGGAACATCTACGCCGACGAGGCGCTGTGGGCGGCGCGGATCCGGTACGACACCCCGGGCGCGGCTCTCGGCCCCCGTCAGGCGCCGGCGCTGCTGCGCGCCGCCCGCGACGTGATGGAGCGGGCGCTCGAGGTGGGAGGGACGAGCTTCGACGCGCTGTACGTGAACGTCGACGGGCGCAGCGGGTACTTCGCCCGGAGCTTGAACGCGTACGGCAAGGAGGGCGAGCCGTGCCCGCGCTGCGGCACCGTGATGCGGCGCGTGATGCACGCGAACCGCTCCTCGCACTTCTGCCCGAGGTGCCAGCGGAGACGCTGAGACCCGCGTCGTCCCCGGTGCGATAGATTTCGACGTGCCCGCCGAGATGAGGAAGGACGCCACGTGACAGCGACCCAGCAGGACGGCCCGATCCGCGTGATGCTCGTCGACGACCACGAGGTGGTCCGCCGCGGCATCGTCACCGCGATCGACGCGAGCCCCGCCCTCACCGTGATCGGCGAGGCGTCCTCCGTCGCCGAGGCGACCCGGCGCCTCCCCGCCATCCGCCCCCAGGTGCTGCTGGTCGACCTCCAGCTGCCCGACGGCACCGGCATCGACGTCATGAAGGTCGCTCGCGAGCTCGACCCCGAGCAGAGGATGCTGGTGCTGACCAGCTTCGACGACGACGCGGCGCTGCGCGAGTCGCGCGCCGCGGGCGCCGCGGGCCTGATGCTGAAGTCCGCCCGCTCCCAGGAGATCGTCGAGGCGATCCAGGCCGTGCACGCCGGTCGCCCCGTCTGGCCCGCCGATCGCGTCGAGGACGGTCCGGACCTGTCCGAGTCCGATCAGCGGATCGTCGAGCTGATCGGCGACGGGCACTCCAACCGCGAGATCGCGGGCGCCCTCGGCATCGCGGAGAAGACGGTGAAGAACCGCGTCACCGTCATCCTGCAGACCCTCGGCATGCAGCGACGCACCCAGGTCGCGGCGATGGTCGCGGCCCGCCGCCGGGCGGGATGGAAGACGCAGTAGGCGTCACGCCACCGGCAGCGTCACCCGCCACGAGATCATCGTGCCCGGCTCGAGGGTGATCGCGTCCACCCAGCCCGAATGGCGCCGGGCCCGCGAGGACATGTTCGCGAGCCCCGAGCGGCGCCGCACCGTCGGGTCGATCCCGCGGCCGTTGTCCGAGACGTTCACCTGCACCACCCGGTCCACGCCCTCGGAGAACACGCTCACGGAGACCGCGACCGCGGTGGCATGCGCGTGACGGGCGGCGTTGGCGAGGCACTCCCGCACCACCGCGACCACGTCGTCGGCGATCTCCGGCGGCAGCTCAGCGTCCATCTCCGCGGGATGCGGGGGCAGGCGCAGCGAGGGCACGAACCCGAGGCCGGCGGTCGCGAGCCCCACCTCGCGGCGCAGCTGCTCGGTGAGCGTCGCCTCCGCCCGCTCCCGGCGCAGGGACTGCACGATCAGCCGGATCTGCGCGACCGCGTTCTCGACCCCCTGCACGGAGACCGCGACCGAGGAGCGGATCCGCGCCTTCGACGGGGTCACGTCCGGGGAGCCGAGGGAGTCCACCAGCCCTTCGAGCTCCATGCCCACCGCGAACAGCTCCTGGATCGCGAGATCGTGCAGATCGCGCGCGATCCGTCCGCGCTCGTCGTCGATCTCGGAGTCGGCCTGCAGGGTCGGGACGCGCAGGGTGAGGCCGACGAGCCCCGCGAGCGCGTCGAGCCGCTCCCGGTCCGCGGCGCTGAACTCCTCAGAGCCCTCCGGGCGCAGCACCCCGAGCAGCCCGGTGCCGTGCTCGGCCGCATCGATCACGGCGAGCATCGCGCGGCAGCTCTCCGCGCCGACGGCGAAGGTCTCGATCCGCTCGAGCGCATCGGCGTCGGCGTGCTCGAGCGCCACCCCGATCGGATGCGCGGAGGGCACCTGCTCGCCGAGCAGGGAGGGGGCGTCGGGCCCGTCGACCATCTCGATCGCCCACGCCTCGCGGTCCAGGGGCATCACGAGCACGGCGCTGCGGGCGCGGAGATCGGTGCGGGCCGAGCGGAGCATCAGGTCCAGGAGGTCCTCGGTCTCCCCGCCGGCGAGGACGGCGCCGGCGAGGTCCTGGATGCGGGGGCGGTCTCTCATCGGGGCTCTCCGATCCTGAGGACGGGCGTGTCGGCGGGGACCGCCTCGGGGCGATGGGTGACGACGACGACCGTGGACGAGGCCGGGACGAGGGACTCGTCGCCCGGGGTGAGCAGCGCCGCGAGCAGGGCGTCGCCGCGGGCGGTGTCCAGGTGCTCGGTCGGCTCGTCCAGCAGCAGCACCGGTCCGCGACGCACCACGGCGCGGGCCAGCAGCAGGCGGCGCCGCTCGCCGCCGGAGACCGTGGTCCCGTCGGGGCCGAGCATCGTCTCGAGCCCATGGGGGAGGGTCGCGAGCCAGTCGTCGAGGCCGACGGCGGCGAGCGCCGCGAGGGCCTCGTCGTCGGAGAGGTCCCTGCGCACCACGCGCAGGTTCTCCCGCAGCGTGGTCGCGAAGACGTGCCCGTCCTCGGCGAACATCGTCACCGCCTCGCGGAGCGAGGCGGCATCGCTCGAGACCTCGCCGCCCAGCGGGGCGAGGAGCCCGGCGAGGGTCGCCAGCAGTGTCGACTTCCCGCTGCCGGAGGGGCCGACGACCGCGAGGCGGGAGCCGGGGGCGAGGTCGAGGTCCAGGCCGCGGACGCACGGCGCGTCGGGGGACCAGCCGGCCGTGAGGTCGCGGGCGGTCAGGCTCGCCGTGGCGGGACGCTCGGCGGGGACCGGGGCGGAGCCGTCGCCCCCGCCGCCCTCGCCGATCAGCGCGTCGAGGCGCTCCGCGGCGGCGCGGGAGCGGGCGTGCTGGGTCGCCGCGGCGGGCAGGGCGGTCGCCGCCTCGAAGGAGGACAGGGGCAGCAGGAGCAGGATCCCGATCTGCCCGGCGGAGAGGTCCCCGGCGGTCCAGGCGGCGCCCGCGGCCAGCAGTGATCCGGTCACCGCGAGGACCATGCTCGCGGGCACCGCGGCGGCCGCGAACGCGGCGGGGCGGGCGGCCCGGTCGATCGCGGCGTCGTGCGCGGACTGCGCGGCGGCGAGGCGGGCGAGGGCCCCGTCGAGCCGGCCGTCGACCCGCAGCGAGGTCGCGTCGTCGAGGATCTCCAGGGAGTGGGAGGTGACGTCGCCGCGGGTGGTGAGCAGGGCCTGCTCAGTGAGCGCGGCGGCGCGGTGCGCGAAGTACGGCGCGGCCACCGCCGCCAGCAGCAGCGAGGCCGCCATCGCGGCCGTCGCGGGCAGGGACAGCGGTGCGAAGGTCGCCAGCACCACGACGAGCATCACGGCCGCGACCAGGGCGGGCACGATCGCCTTGATGACGTGGTCGCCGAGCTCCTGCGCGTCATCGCCCAGCCGGGAGAGCAGCTCGCCGCGCCGCAGCCGCGTCAGGGCGTCGTCGGTGCGGGAGGCGAGCGCCGTGAACAGCGAGGTGCGCAGCGAGACCACGCCCCGCAGCGCCACGTCGTGGGTGAGCATCCGCTCCAGCCAGCGGAACACGCCGCGGGAGACGCCGAGGGCGCGCACCATCACCACGGCGACGGTCAGGTCGAGCACCGGCGGCATGGTCCAGGCGCGCGTGACGAGATAGGCGGAGACCGCGGCGAGCGCGAAGGCGGAGCCGAGGGTCGCGACCGCGGCGAGGACCGCGGCGAGGAGCCGCGCGGGCGGGATCGCGAGGGCGCGCTCGGCGCGGCGCAGCGGGGCGGCCTGGGCGGTCATGCGGAGACCTCCGCTCGCGAGTCGACGGAGACGATGTCGTCGGCCGCCTCGACGAGGCGGGAGCGGTGGGCGACGACGAGCACGGTGCGGCCCTGGGCGCGCAGCTCGCCCAGCAGGTCCAGCACGATCTGCTCGGCGGCGCCGTCGAGATGGGCGGTCGGCTCGTCGAGCACGACCAGCGGGGCGGGGGAGAGCAGGGCGCGGGCCAGCGCCAGGCGCTGCCGCTCGCCGAGGGAGAGTCCCTGCCCGCGGCGGCCCAGGTCCGCGTCGAGGCCGCGGTGCGCGATGACGGCGTCGAGGCCGACGGCGGCCGCGGCGGCCCTGAGCTCGTCGTCGTCCGCGTCCGGGCGGGCGCCGGCGAGGACCTCGCGCAGGGTGCCGGGCGGGAGCACGGGCCGCTGGGGGAGCAGCGCGATCTGGTCCCAGAGGCTGCGGCGCTCCAGCTCGCGCACGTCGGTCACGGTGCCGTCGGCGGCGATCACCTCGGCGCGGCCCTGCTCGGACTCCAGCAGGCCCAGCAGCACCTGCACGGCGGTGGTCTTCCCGGCTCCGGAGGGGCCGGTCAGCGCGGTGATGCGGCCGGGGTGGACCTCGAGCTCGGCCGCGTGCGGGGCGAGCCCGTCGCGCGAGGCGACGCTCACGCCGCGCAGGGCGAGGGTCGCGCCGGCGAGGTCGGGGGAGGGGCGGGTCCCGTCGGCCGGGGCGTGCTCGTCGAGCACCTCGAAGGCCGCGCCGACCGCGGCGAGGCCGTCGGTGGAGGAGTGGTACTGGGAGCCGACATTGCGCAGCGGCTGGTACACCTCGGGGGCGAGGACCAGCACCGCGAGCGCCGGGGCGAGGTCCATCTCCCCGTAGACGAGCCGCATGCCGATCGAGACGGCGACCAGCGCCACGCACAGGGTCGCGAGCAGCTCGAGCACCATCGAGGAGAGGAAGGCGAACTTCAGCGAGCCCATGGCGGAGGAGCGGTGACGGTCGCCGAGGGTCTCCACCACCCGCTCCGGGCCGCGCTCGCGGCCGAGGGCGCGCAGGGTGGGCAGGCCCTCGACGAGGTCCAGCAGCTGGGACCACAGGGAGCGCATGTCCGCCAGCAGCCTCTCGGAGCGGCCCACGGTCATCTTCCCCACCAGGATCATGAACAGCGGCACGAGCGGTAGGGTGACCAGGGCGATCACGGCGCTGAGCGGATCGAGCAGCGCGATCGTCAGCAGGCACAGCGGGGTGACCGTCGCCGAGAGCATCAGCTGGGGGACGTAGCCCACCAGATAGGGGCGCAGCTTCTCCAGCCCCGTCGTCGCCAGCGCCGTCACGTCCGCGCCGCGGCCGGCCCCGGCCCGCGGGCCGAGCCGGGCGGCGTGGGCGAGGACCCGGGCGCGCAGGTCGCTGATCGCGGCGGTCGCGGCGCGGTGCGCGGTCGCCTCCTCGACCAGCACCGCCCCCGCCCGCACGGCGAGCGCGAGGACCAGCAGGGCGAGCATCCCCGGGGCGTCCGCGGGGACGTCCCGCTCGACGAGCAGCCGCGCGCCGAGGTGCGCGATCACCAGCGCCGTGACGATCACGGACGCGGCCTGGACGAGCCCGAGGACCACGGTCCGCGCGACATGGGCGCGCGCGGCGCGCACCTCCCGGACCAGTCGGGGGTCCAGAGGTGCTCGCCGCACGCGCGTGGGGGTGCTCACTCCTGGCCGAACGCTTCCCGGTAGCCCGCCCGCGCCTTCTCGACGAGGCCCTCGCCGGGGGCGGGGGAGTCCTCGTCGGTGATCCGATGGCGGAAGACCCGGTAGGTCCAGATCGTGTACGCGATGACGATCGGCAGCAGGATCGCGAGGGCGATCAGCATCACCGTCAGCGTGTGCTCGGTCGAGGAGGCGTTCGCGACGGTGAGCGAGTTCGCCGGGTCGTTCGAGGCCGGCATGACGTACGGGAACAGGCCGCCGAACAGGGTGATCGTCGCCGCGGCGATCGCGGTGGTGGTCGCTCCGAAGGCGAGGCCCTCACGACGGGCACGGCCCAGCGGCACCACCGCGACCAGCGCCGCCGCCGCGATCGCGAGCGGGATCAGGGTCCACGGCGTGTTCGAGTGCGCGAGCTGGAACCACAGCAGGTAGGCGGCGCCGGCCACGATCGTCGGCCACACGAGCCGGCTCGCGAGGCGGTGGGCGTCCTGGCGCAGCGGGCCCTCGATCTTCAGGGTCAGGTACAGGGTGCCGTGCAGCCAGAACAGCAGCACGAACACGAGCCCGCCCAGCAGCGCGAAGGGGTTCAGCAGACCCAGCAGCGAGGTGGTCACCCAGTGGTTCTGGTCGATCGCGACGCCGGCGACGATGTTCGAGAAGGCCACGCCCCACAGCAGGGCCGGTGCGAAGCCGCCGATCACGTGCACCACGTCCCAGGAGGTGCGCCAGCGGTCGTCCTCGTGCTTCTCGCGCCACTTGAAGGCGCACACCCGCACGATCAGCACCAGCAGCAGGAGCAGCAGGGCGAGGTAGAAGCCCGAGAACAGGGTGGCGTACCACTCGGGGAAGGCCGCGAAGAGCAGCGCGCCGCCGGTGATCACCCACACCTCGTTGCCGTCCCAGACGGGGCCGATCGTGCGCAGGATCGTGCCGCGGGTGCCGGGGCCGCGGCGCCAGAAGGCGGCCACGTTCATCTGCACGCCGAAGTCGAAGCCCTCGAGCACGAAGTAGCCCAGGAAGAAGAAGCCGATCAGCGCGAACCAGAGGGTCTGCAGGACCGTGGGGTCGAGCATGGTGTCCATGAGCAGGTGGGTCCCTTCTCAGTAGTCGAAGGAGAGGGTGGGCGTGTCGAGCTCCTCGGTCTCCGGGTCCCGCTGCGGAAGCGGCGCGCCCTTCAGCGCGGCCTTCTGCATCATCCGGAACCAGATCACGGCGAGGACGCCGTAGACGAGGGTGAAGGCGACCAGCGAGGCGAGCACCATCCACGAGGGATGGGCGGAGACGCCCTGCAGCGTCATCAGCCGCACCGTCGGGTCGTCGGGATTGGGGTGGACGACCCAGGGCTGACGCCCGATCTCGGTGAACACCCAGCCGGCGGAGTTGGCGAGGAACGGCATCGGGATCGCGAGCACGGCGAACCACTGGAAGGCCTTCGAGCCCGTCGTGCGGGCGTTCTCGCCCTTGCCGCGGGTGACCCACAGCGCCCAGAGGGCGAGGATCCCGCTGAACGCCGCGAGGCCCATCATCAGGCGGAAGGACCAGTAGGTGACGAAGAGGTTCGGGCGGTAGTCGACCTCGACCTCCTCGCCGTGGATGTTCGTCGCGGTCTCGCCGAACTCCTCCTTGTACTGGGCGTTGAGGTCGTCGACGCCCTGCAGCGTCGCATCGAAGGTGCGGGTGGCCAGGAACGAGGTCACGTACGGCACCTCGATGAGGTGGGTGACGTCCCCGCACTGCTCGGCGAAGGCGTCGGGGCCGCCGATGGTGAGGATCGAGAAGCTCGCACCGGTCTCCGTCTCGCACAGCGCCTCGGCCGACGCCATCTTCATCGGCTGCTGCTTGAACATGATCTGGGCCTGGAAGTCGCCGGAGATCACCAGCACGATCGCGGAGACGAACATCGCCACCACGCCGAAGCGGACGGTGGGCCGGTAGAGGTCACGGGCGGCGCGGTGCTGCTCCTGGCCCTCCTCCGTCTCCAGCCCCATCTCGCGGGCCGCCCGGTGATGCTTGACCATGTGCCAGGAGGCGACGCCGGTGAGGAACGCGCCGGCGACGAGCCAGGCGCCGGAGACGACGTGGGGGAAGGCCGCCATTGCCGTGACGTTCGTGAGCACGGCGAGGATCGAGCCCTGCGAGGGGTCGAGCTCGGCCCGCCCGGTCTCGGGGTTCAGCAGCGCGCCGACGGGATGCTGCATGAACGAGTTCGCGGCGATGATGAAGTAGGCCGAGAGCGTGGTGCCCAGCGCCACCGCCCAGATCGTCAGCAGATGGATCTTCTCGGGCATCTTCCCCCACCCGAAGATCCACAGGCCCAGGAAGACGGACTCGAGGAAGAAGGCGGCGAGGCCCTCCAGCGCCAGCGGCGCACCGAAGACGTCGCCGACGAAGCGGGCGTACTCGGACCAGTTCATCCCGAACTGGAACTCCTGCACGATGCCGGTGGCGATGCCGATGCCGAAGTTCACGATCAGCATCGAGCCGAAGAACTTCGTCATCCGGGTCCAGGCGTCCTTGCGCACGGGATCCTTCGCGAACACGGCACGGGTGTTCATGATCGCGACGAGCAGGGACAGCCCGATCGTCAGCGGCACGAAGATGAAGTGGTACACGGTGGTGATGCCGAACTGCCACCGTGCCAGGTCGAGGGCTTCCATGGATCCTCCCGAGTGGACGACACGCTGTCATGAAAACTAGAGGGGCCGCGCGCACCGCCCCGGGGACCATGGTCCCCCTTCCGCGGCGGCAGATGCACGCTGTGCCATACTGGCCGAGGCACTCTCCTGCTCCGTACCGGGCGGGGGAACCTCCCGGCGTCGTGACGTCGAGCACCGGCCACGCGGACTCACCGCGACCGCAGTGCTCCCCGCGATCGGCATCGCAGCGCTCCCGCGTGGAGCTGCGCGACGGCGAGGGCCAGAGACTTCCGTCCCCAGGGACGATGACCAGACGGGGCCAGGGTGCGCTGGCCCTCCAGAAGGAGACGGCCGCATGGCTGACAGCACCCAGAATCCCGAGAACGACGCGTCGAACGATGCAGCACCCCCGGCACGGCGACGCCGCCGCGCGGGAGCCCCGGCCGGCGCTCCCGCCGTGACCCCGGAGCCCGCTGCGGCGCCCGAGGACGCCGCGCCGCGCACCGTCGTCGCCCCCCAGTCCGAGGAGCCCCTCGAGCCCGCGCCCGCCGCGCCGACGCGCCGTCGCCGCCGGGCCGGGGCGCCGGCGGGAGCGCCGACCTTCCAGGCGCCGACGGCCCAGCCGACGGAGGAGCCGGAGGCCGACGAGCAGCAGGAGCAGGCGCAGGGGACCGCCGCGAACCCCGTCCTGGACGATCTGAAGGCCCTCGCCTCCGCGACCGGCACCGCGTCCGAGACGTCCTCCGCCGCCGAGCCCGAGGTCGACGAGGACCGGGCGCGCCGCCGCGAGCAGGTCCAGATGGACTTCGCCTCCCTCCTCTTCCAGGCGCCGACCCCGCAGCCCCGCACCACCGTCGCCCCGCAGGACGAGGACGATGAGGACTCCCGCGACGAGGAGGAGGCCGAGGAGACCCGCGACGAGGACGCCCGGCCCTCGCGCCGCAGCCGGTCCCGCAGCCGCTCCCGCCGCTCCTCCTCCCGCGAGCAGGACGCGCCGCAGGACGAGGACACGGACCAGGACGACTCCGAGGACACCGACTCCGAGGGCGAGGACGACAGCGCCGACGGCTCCGCCGAGAGCGGCTCGGGCTCCTCGCGCCGGCGCCGGCGTCGCGGGGGCCGCGGCCGTCGCGGCCGCGGACGCGGGGAGGACGACTCCCCGAGCGGCGACCGCAGCGCCGAGGACAGCGCGCAGGAGGACTCCTCCGAGGACGAGGAGACCGAGGACGGCTCGGGCGAGGAGGGCTCCGGCTCCTCCTCGGGCGGCTCGAGCTCCAGCTCGCGCCGTCGCCGCCGTCGCCGCCGCTCGGGGAGCAGCGGGGACGACGGCTCCTCCCCGGACGATCCGCCGAACACCGTGGTCAAGGTGCGCGAGGCGCGCGACGAGGTCAAGGCCGTCAAGGGCTCGACCCGGCTCGAGGCCAAGCGCCAGCGCCGCCGCGAGGGCCGTGACGCCGGCCGTCGCCGCAGCGTCATCACCGAGGCCGAGTTCCTCGCCCGCCGCGAGTCCGTCAAGCGCTCGATGGTGGTGCGCGAGCGCCAGGGCAGCACCCAGATCGCGGTGCTCGAGGACGACGTGCTCGTCGAGCACTACGTCGCCCAGAAGTCGCAGACCTCGATGGTCGGCAACGTGTACGTCGGCAAGGTCCAGAACGTTCTGCCCTCCATGGAGGCCGCCTTCGTGGACATCGGCAAGGGCCGCAACGCCGTGCTCTACGCCGGCGAGGTCAACTGGGACGCGGTGGGCCTCGAGGGCCAGCCGCGCCGCATCGAGCTCGCGCTGAAGAGCGGCGACCCCGTGCTGGTCCAGGTCACCAAGGACCCGATCGGCCACAAGGGCGCGCGGCTGACCAGCCAGATCTCCCTGCCCGGCCGCTATGTCGTGTTCGTGCCCGGCGGCTCCATGACCGGCATCTCCCGGAAGCTCCCCGACACCGAGCGCAACCGGCTGAAGAAGATCATGCGGCAGATCATCCCCGAGGACGCGGGCGTGATCGTGCGCACCGCCGCCGAGGGCGCGAGCGAGGAGGAGCTCACCCGCGACGTCGAGCGCCTCACCGCCCAGTGGGAGAAGATCCAGAAGTCCCAGAAGTCGCGGTCCGCGCCCGTGGCCCTCTCGCAGGAGCCCGACATCGCCATCAAGGTGGTGCGCGACGTCTTCAACGAGGACTTCACCTCCCTGATCGTCGAGGGCGGCAAGGGCTACGACGACGTCCACTCCTACGTCTCCGAGGTCGCCCCCGACCTGCTCGAGCGCGTCACCCGCCATGTCGGCGAGAAGGACGTCTTCGCCAAGCACCGCATCGACGAGCAGCTGCTGAAGGCGATGGACCGCAAGGTGTACCTGCCCTCCGGCGGCTCCCTCGTCATCGACCGCACCGAGGCGATGACCGTCGTCGACGTGAACACCGGCAAGTTCACCGGCTCCGGCGGCTCCCTCGAGGAGACCGTCACCAAGAACAACCTCGAGGCGGCCGAGGAGATCGTGCGCCAGCTGCGGCTGCGCGACATCGGCGGCATCATCGTCATCGACTTCATCGACATGGTCCTCGAGGCGAACCGCGATCTCGTGCTGCGTCGCCTCGTGGAGTGCCTGGGCCGGGACCGCACCAAGCACCAGGTCGCCGAGGTGACCTCGCTGGGCCTGGTGCAGATGACCCGCAAGCGCGTGGGCCAGGGCCTGGTGGAGACCTTCTCCACCACCTGCGAGCACTGCCACGGACGCGGCATGACGGTCGACATGGACGCCGACGGCGGCCACAGCCACCCCCAGGGCGGCGGCAGCGGCGGAGGCGGCGAGGACGGCTCCAAGGGCTCCTCGCGCCGGCGCGGCCGGCGCGGACGCGGCGGGGCGAAGGACGAGGACGAGCACGGCGGCGACGCCGGCGGCTCCGAGGAGTCCGGCGACGTCCACCGCCTCGCCGACGACGAGGACAGCCGTGCGCTGACCCGCGCGACGATCGCCTCGATCGCCGCCGCCTCGGGCAGCCACAGCCAGCCCGAGGTCGTCGTCGACGGCCAGGTGGTCGATCCCGACGGGGACCAGTGACCTGTTCCACACGGTGTGACGGCGTTCTCGCTGGTCGGGGCGTGTCCCATGGTTGACCGGCTGTTCATGGGATCGTAAGCTGTCCCCTGGCGCAAACGCGTCGCAGTCGTCGTCCGGTGGACATCGCGCGACCGCATCTCCCGCCCGGCTCCCCGGCCGGGAACGGTTGACGGTCGCAGGTCCGCGGTGGTCACCCGAGTGGGCGCACGACTCGAAGACTAGATCCGAATCACAAGATGGAGACGTGACGTGGTGTACGCAATCGTCCGCGCAGGCGGTCGTCAGGAGAAGGTGTCGGTCGGTGACACCATCGTGATCAACCGCGTGGCAGGCGAGGCGGGCGACAGCATCGATCTCGCTCCCGTGCTGCTGGTCGACGGTGACAAGGTCACCTCCGCCCAGGCCGAGCTCGCGAAGGTCAAGGTCACCGCCGAGAAGGTCGAGGACCTCCGCGGCGAGAAGATCCGCATCCTCCGCTACAAGAACAAGACCGGTTACAAGAAGCGCCAGGGCCACCGCCAGGAGCTCACCCGGCTGAAGATCACGGGCATCGCCTGAGCGATCCCTCGACCAGACAAAGGATTGATCCCAGATGGCATCTAAGAAGGGCGTCAGCTCCTCCAAGAACGGCCGTGACTCCAACGCCCAGCGCCTCGGCGTGAAGCGCTTCGGCGGCCAGGTCGTCGGCGCCGGCGAGATCCTCGTCCGCCAGCGCGGCACCAAGATCCACCCCGGCGACGGCGTGGGCCGCGGCAACGACGACACCCTGTTCGCGCTCACCGCGGGCACCGTCGAGTTCGGCCGCAAGCGCGACCGTCGCGTGGTCAGCGTCGTCGAGACCGTCTGACACGCCGCCCCGGACCCGGGGCACCCAGCGTCCTTCGAGGGGCGGAGCCGATCGCTCCGCCCCTCGTCGCTTATCCACCCCCACGGCACCCTCGACCCTCGGAGAGCACCCATGGCCACATTCGTCGACCGCGTCCGACTGCAGGTCGTCGGAGGATCCGGCGGGCACGGCGCCGCCTCCATCCGGCGCGAGAAGTTCAAGCCCCTCGCGGGCCCCGACGGCGCCGACGGCGGCCGCGGCGGCGACGTGATCCTCGAGGTCGACGCCTCGACCACGACGCTGCTGGAGTACCACCACAAGCCGCACCAGCGCGCGACCGGCGGCGGCTTCGGCAAGGGCGACCTGCGCCACGGCGCGAACGGCGAGGACCTCGTGCTGCCCGTGCCCGACGGCACAGTGGTCACCGAGGAGGACGGCACCGTGATCGCCGACCTCGTGGGCATCGGCACCCGCTACGTCGCCGCGCGCGGCGGCAACGGCGGCCTCGGCAACGCGGCCCTCGCCTCGAAGCAGCGCAAGGCCCCCGGCTTCGCGCTGCTCGGCGAGCCGGGCCAGGAGCGCACCCTCGTGCTCGAGCTGAAGACCGTCGCGGACGTGGCGCTGGTGGGCTACCCCAGCGCCGGCAAGTCCTCGCTCATCGCGGCGATGAGCGCCGCCCGCCCGAAGATCGCCGACTACCCGTTCACGACCCTGGTGCCGAACCTCGGCGTGGTCGAGGCGGGAGAGCACCGGTACACGATCGCCGACGTGCCGGGGCTGATCCCCGGCGCCAGCCAGGGCAAGGGCCTCGGGCTGGACTTCCTGCGCCACATCGAGCGCTGCCACGTGCTGGTGCACGTGCTGGACGCCGCCGCGCTCGAGTCCGACCGCGACCCCGTCAGCGACCTCGAGATCATCGAGTCCGAGCTCGCCGCCTATGCCGCGAGCCTGGACGAGGAGGCGGAGACCCGCGTGCCGCTCATGGAGCGGCCCGCCGTGGTCGTGCTGAACAAGACTGACCTGCCCGACGGCGCCGACATGGCCGACCTCGTCCGCGAGCGGCTGGGGGAGCGGGAGATGCCGATCCTCGACGTCTCCGCGGTCTCCCGCAAGGGGCTGCGGGAGCTGTCCTTCCTGCTCGGCGAGCTCGTCGAGCAGGCGCGCGCCGCCCTGCCCGCTCCTGAGCCGGCGCCGGTCGTCCTCACCCCGCGCGGCGCGGATCGGGCCTCCTTCGAGGTCGTCACCGAGCAGTACGACGGCGGCACCGCCTTCCGCGTCCGCGGCGACAAGCCCGAGCGCTGGGTGCGGCAGACCGACTTCACCAACGACGAGGCCGTCGGCTTCCTCGCCGACCGCCTCGCGAAGCTCGGCGTCGAGGACGGGCTGTTCTCCGCCGGGGCCGTCGCCGGCTCCACCGTGCTCATCGGCCCCGGGGACGACGCGGTCGTCTTCGACTGGGAGCCGACGATGGTGGGCGGCGCCGAGATGCTCGGCCGCCGCGGCACCGACGACCGGCTCGAGGACCACCACCGCCCCACCCGCGAGCAGAAGCGCGAGGAGCAGAAGGCCCGCACCGCCGCCCGCATGGACCGTCTCGCCTCGATGGAGGCGGAGCGGAGGTCCGGCCACTGGGCAGATCCCTCGAGCGACGGGGACGGTCAGCGGTGAGCGTGGCGGAGCTGCGTCAGCCCGCCCGTCTCACCGCCCGCGAGGAGCTCGTCGGCGCCCGCCGCATCGTCGTGAAGATCGGCTCCTCGAGCCTGACCGACGCACGGGGGAGGCTGGACCAGTCCCGCCTCGACGGCGTCGCGGAGGTCGCCGCGACGCTCGCGGCGCGCGGCACGGAGCTGGTGATCGTCTCCTCCGGGGCGATCGCGGCCGCGCTCGGCCCGCTGGGACTGCCGGAGCGGCCCACCTCGGTGCCGCTGCAGCAGGCCGCCGCGAGCGTGGGCCAGGCCCTGCTCGCCACCGCCTGGTCCCGAGCCTTCGCCGCGCACGAGCGGACCACCGGGCAGGTCCTGCTCACCGAGGCCGACGTGATCCGCCCCCAGACCTATCGCAACGTGCGCAGCGCCCTGGAGGCCCTGCTCGAGCTCGGCACCGTGCCGGTGGTCAACGAGAACGACACCACCGCCACCCACGAGATCCGCTTCGGGGACAACGACCGCCTCGCGGCGCTCGTCGCGCAGCTGCTCGGCGCCGACGCGCTGATCCTGCTCACCGACGTCGACGCCCTCTACACCGCCCCGCCCCGCGAACCCGGTGCGGAGCGGATCGGCGTGGTCGAGGACGTGGCGCGCCTGGCCGGGGTGAGCATCGGCTCGGTCGGCTCGAAGGTCGGCACCGGCGGCATGGTCACGAAGCTGTCGGCCGCCCAGCTCGCCTCCACCACCGGCACTGCGGCGCTGATGACCTCCGCCGAGCGCTTCGCCGAGGCGGTGGAGGGCCGGGACGTCGGCACCTTCTTCCCTGCCCATCACGGCCGTCGCCGCTCGCGCCTGGTGTGGCTGCGCTTCGCGACCCGCGGCGCGGGGACGCTGCACCTGGACGAGGGCGCGGCCGGCGCCGTGCGCTCGCGCCGTCGCTCGCTGCTCGCCGTCGGCGTCACCCGGGTGGAGGGGACCTTCCCCGCGGGGGTGCCCGTGGACGTCGTCGCCCCGGACGGCACCGTGATCGGCCGCGGCCTGACCTCCTTCAGCTCCGACGAGCTGCGGGCCATGGCGGGGCGCGGCACCGACGAGGCGCGGGAGCTGCTGGGGGAGCGGTACCGCCGCCCCGCGATCCACCGCGATCAGCTGGTGGTGCTCTGAAGGACGCGGGACCGCGTCTCCCGGCCGGAGCGGATCCGCTCGATCAGCCAGCTCAGCACGAGCGCGAGCGCGATGCCGAGCACCACGCCCAGCAGCGGCCGCTCGCGGAACAGCAGCCCGCCGGCCATCCCGATCCCGACGTTGTACAGCGCCCAGGCGGTCGCGGCCAGCAGGGCGAAGCCCGCGAAGAGGGGCCGCGGGTAGCGGATCATGCCCGAGGCGATCGAGGTGGCGGTGCGCCCGCCGGGGATGAACCGGGCGGTGACGATGAGGGCGCCGCCGCGCGTGTTCAGGCCGTTCTCCGCCCAGGTCAGGAGCTTGTCGCCGGCACGTCGCGCGCGGAGCAGTCTGGTCACCGGCCCGGCGCCGCGGCCCACGTGATGGGCGATCAGGTCACCGCTCAGCGCCGCGGCCATCGTCACCGGGATCAGCACCAGCGCATGCGGCGACTCCTGCGCGACCGCATAGGCGCCGGCGGTGATCACCACCGTCTCCCCGGGGAAGACCGGGAAGACCGAGTCCGCCGCGACGACCGCGAAGAGCAGGACGTACAGCCACGGCGAGGCCATGACCACCTCGACCAGGTGGAGTACGGCGTCCATGCAGGCGATCACCTCGGGGCTCGGGAGAGGGGCGGACCGACCGAGGCTAGGGTCCCCTGCCGCATGTTCCCTGGGCGGACGCCCCGGGCTCCCTGGACGTCCCGCTCGTAGACTCGGGCCATGGACGATCAGCTGCTTTCCGTCGAGTCGGCCGTCCGCGGCGCCGCCCGCGCCGCGAAGGACGCCCAGCCCGTGCTCGCCCGCCTCCGCCGCGCCGAGAAGGACGCGCTGCTGCACGCCATGGCCGAGGCGCTCGTCGCCCGCGCCGACGAGATCGTCGCCGCCAACGCCCAGGACCTCGCCGCCGCCGACGAGTCCGGCATGGCCGCCGGTCTGCGCGACCGGCTCGCCCTGGACCCGCAGCGGATCGCGTCGATCGCGCAGCAGCTGCGCGACGCCGCCGCGCTGCCCGACCCCGTCGGCGAGGTGGTGCGAGGCTCCGTGCTCGCCAACGGCCTCGAGCTGCGCCAGGTGCGGGTGCCGATGGGCGTGATCGGGATGGTCTACGAGGCGCGCCCGAACGTGACGGTCGACGCCGCCGGCCTCGCGCTCAAGGCCGGCAGCGCCGTCGTGCTGCGCGGCGGCTCCGCGGCCCTGCACTCCAACACCGCGCTGATCGCGGTGCTGCGGGACGTGCTCGCCGAGCGCGGGCTGCCGGAGGATCTCGTCGTCGGGATCGATGCGCACGGCCGCGAGGGCGCCGACGTGCTCATGCGTGCCCGCGGGCTGGTCGACGTGCTGATCCCGCGCGGCGGCGCTGGCCTGATCCGCCGCGTGGTCGAGAACGCCCAGGTGCCCGTCATCGAGACCGGCACCGGCACCACCCACGTGCTGGTGGACGCGAGCGCCGACCTCGACCAGGCCGAGCAGATCGTGCTCAACGCCAAGACCCAGCGGGTCGGGGTGTGCAACGCGCTGGAGACGCTGCTGGTCCACCAGGACGTCGCCGCCGAGGCGCTGCCGCGGCTCGGCACCGCTCTGGCGGAGGCCGGCGTGCGCCTGCACGTGGACGAGCGGGCGGCCGCGCTGCTGCCGGCGGGCGTCGAGCATGTCCCCGCGACGGAGGAGGACTGGGACGTGGAGTATCTCGCCCTCGAGCTCGCCGTCGCCGTCGTCGACGACCTCGACGCGGCGCTCGCGCACATCCGGGCCCACTCCTCGGGCCACACCGAGTCGATCCTCACCCGCGACCTCGTCTCCCAGCAGCGCTTCCTCGCCGAGGTCGACTCCGCCGTGGTCATGGCGAACGCCTCCACCCGCTTCTCCGACGGCGGAGAGTTCGGATTCGGCGCCGAGATCGGGATCTCCACCCAGAAGCTCCACGCCCGCGGCCCGATGGGGCTGAGCGAGATCACCGCCACCAAGTGGCTCGTGGTCGGTCAGGGCCACGTGCGCCCGTGACCCCACTCCCACCCGGCGGGTTCCGGCCGGCACCCCGCCCGCGCTGTGGGATGATGGGCCGGTCACTCGAGGAAAGGCCTTCTAGAACATGATCGACCAGCTCATGATCCTCGCCGAGTCCGGCGCCGGCGCGAGCGAGGGCATCCCCGCACCCTTCATCGGGATCGGTGCGTTCGCGATCCTGATGACCATGCTGGCCATCACCTGGCTCACCGGGGGTGCGCACCACCGCAGCCTCGACAAGAAGCACGACGCGGACACCGACTCCGACACCGACCGCTGAGACCGGTGGAGCTGCAGCGACGACGGATCGGCGTGATGGGCGGGACCTTCGATCCCATCCATCACGGCCACCTCGTCGCCGCCAGCGAGGTGCAGAGCGTCTTCGCGCTCGACGAGGTCGTGTTCGTGCCCACGGGCCGGCCCTGGCAGAAGGCGTCGCAGGAGATCTCCGACCCGGAGCACCGTTACCTGATGACCGTCGTCGCGACCGCCGCGAACCCGGTCTTCACCGTCTCGCGCGTGGACGTCGACCGTCCCGGCGCGACCTACACGATCGACACGCTGCGCGAGCTGCACGCCGAGCACCCCGACGCGGACCTCTTCTTCATCACCGGCGCGGACGCGCTCCAGAACATCCTGACCTGGAAGGACACCGAGGAGATCTTCCAGCTCGCGCACTTCGTCGGCGTCACCCGGCCGGGGCACGAGCTGGACACCTCGGGACTGCCGGACGATGGCGTCACCCTGATCGAGGTGCCCGCCATGGCGATCAGCTCGACCGACTGCCGCACCCGCGTCGCCGCCGGCGCCCCCGTCTGGTACCTGGTGCCTGACGGGGTCGTGCAATACATCAACAAGTACGCGCTCTACACAGGAGGTGACGGCCGATGACCGAGCCGGAGACCACCCCGCGGCGCGGCCGCCGCGCCCGCGCGCTGAGCCCCGAGGAGCTCGCCGGTGCCGAGCCGAGCCCCGAGGCCCCGGGACGCCGCGGTGCCGTGCCCCCGCCCGACGCCGACGCGCCCGTGCCCGCCCTGCGCAAGTTCGGTCGCCGCGCCCGCATCATCGAGCTCAGCGACCAGCCCGCCCCGGAGCCCGTCGGCGCCCCTGCGCCCCGCGCCGCGGAGGCGGAGATCGTCCGCGACAGCGACGGCGTCGAGCTCGGCGAGCTCTCCGTCACCGACGCGCCCGATCCGCGCCCCGCACCGCGCTTCGACGGCAAGGTGCTCCACCGGCCCGAGAGCGCGGGCGGCCGCCGCCTGCTGTGGCTGGTGTGGGTGCTGATCGCCCTCGCGCTGATCGCGCTGGTCGCCCTGCTGCTGACCGGCGTGCTCTCGCCCTCGGAGGCCTCGGCCTCCGCCACCGCCCTGCTCGACACGACTCCCGCCCACCTCGTCCTGGAGGACCCCGCAGCGTGACCGCTCCCGAAGAATCCCTCGACCTCGCCCGCGTGGCCGGCCAGGCCGCCGCCGACAAGCTCGCCGAGGAGGTCATCGGCCTGGACGTCTCGGAGCTGGTGGTCATCACCGACGTCTTCCTGGTGTGCAGCGGGGACTCCGAGCGCCAGGTCTCCGCGATCGTCGACGGCGTGGAGGAGGCGCTGCTGACCCAGCGGCGACGCAAGCCGCTGCGCCGCGAGGGCGAGCGCGACGCGCGCTGGGTGCTGCTGGATTATGGCGACATCGTCGTGCACGTCCAGCACGCCGAGGACCGCGCCTTCTACGCCCTCGAGCGGCTGTGGCGCGACGCCCCCGTGCTCGACCTCGGGATCGACGAGGGCCGCCCCGAGTGAGGCCCGCCCATCGCACCCGGCTCGTCCTCGTGCGTCACGGCCAGACCGATCACAACCGGGAGGGCCGCCTGCAGGGACAGGTCGACATCCCCCTGAACGAGAACGGTCGGCACCAGGCCGAGACGCTCGCCCGCACCGTCGCCGCCTCCCCGCCCGACGTCATCGTCTCCTCGCCGCTGTCGCGCGCCCGCGACACCGCCGGGGCGATCGCGCGCGCCTGCGGGCTCCAGGTCACCACCGACGAGTCCTTCCTCGAGCGCAGCTTCGGGCAGTGGGAGGGCCTGCGCGGGGAGGACATCCGCAGCCGCTGGCCCTCCGAGCACGCCGACTGGCGCGCCCATCGGCCGATCACGGGCCTCGACATCGAGGACCGCCCCGAGGTGGGCGAGCGCGTCGCCGCCGGCTGCCGCCGCCTGCTCGAGGAGAACCCCGAGAGGACCGTCATGGTCGTCGCCCACGGCGCGGCGATCACGCTCGGGATCACCGCCCTGCTGGGTCTGGACATGCGCGGATTCCGCGGCATCGCCGGGCTCGAGAACTGCCACCGCTCGGTGCTCGAGCCGCTCCATGCGGAGCCGACGGAGGGCCTGATGAGGTTGCTGTCACACAACCTGCCCCCCGATTTCACCTGAGCGGGGAAGCGGGGTATTCTCGACGAGTCGCCTGATGGGGCGGCACCCGATACGGGGCTATGGCGCAGTTGGTAGCGCGCTTCCATGGCATGGAAGAGGTCAGGGGTTCGAATCCCCTTAGCTCCACTCGAGAATCTCGTGAGACAGTGACTCGTCAGAAGGGCCCCGGCAGAGCCGGGGCCCTTCTGCTGTGTCGGGAGGCTCAGCGCACCGGCTGGCGCAGGATCGTGCGCAGGCGCTCGGGCGCCGCGCGGCGCGGGTCGCCGAGGTAGATCTCGTGATGACGACCCGTCATCGCAAGTCCCCGGGAGGGGATCTCCTCGTGGTGCATCCGCTCGAGCACGGGGCCCTCCTCGTCGTAGGGGCCGATGTGCAGGGTCTGCAGGCAGCGCCCCCGGCCGAGCTCCTGCTTCGAGCGGAGCTTCAGACGGTAGGCGAGGGGATGGAGCGCCTCGAGCACCGCCTCGTAGGCGAGGGAGGGGTGCTGGTCAGCGGCCGTCCTCCTCGAGGGCGATCAGTGCGAGGTCCATATGGTGCAGCACGCGCAGGGTGCCGTCGAGCTCCGCGGCGGTGAGGTCGCCGCCGACCCGCTCGAGCAGGGCGAGCTCGCGCTCCAGGACCGCGGTGATCGCCTTCTTGCCCGCGGGCGTGAGGCGCACGAGGCGGGAGCGGCGGTGGGCGGGGTTATCGACCAGCTCGACGAGGCCGTCCGTCGCCGCCTGGTCCACCATGCGCTGGGTGTACTGGCGGCTGAGGTCCTGGGCGCGGGCGAGCTGCGGGACCGTGCGCTCCCCGTCCCGGCGGAGCTGGTCCAGGACGTTGCGCACCCCGACGGAGAGTCCGCTGACCTGCTCGTCCTGCTCCACGAGGCGCGCGACGCGGCGGTAGACGGGGCCGAGGGCGACATAGACCTCGGCGAGGCAGGGCGCGAGGGCCTCCGGGGCGAGAGGAGGGTTGTCCATCGACCCAGTATGACACCTGGGTTGGCATCCACGGCGGGAGATGACACCCTGGGTGTCATGAACGCTGCGATGACGCACCCCGCCCCGATCCACCTCGACCTCCCCGACCAGCGCATCTCCTATCTCGACCTGCCCGGCACGGATCCGGACGCCCTGCCGCTCCTGCTGCTGCACGGCGGCGCCGTCGACTCCCGGATGTGGGGTCCGCAGCTCGGCGCCTTCCCCGAGCGGCGCGTCCTCGTCCCCGATGCCCGCGGGCACGGCGGCTCCTCCGACGCGGAGGCGCCCTACCGGCTCGTCGACGACGTGGTCGCCCTGCTCGATGCGCTGGGGATCGAGACGGTGGTCGCGGCGGGCATCTCCATGGGCGGGAGCACCGCCGGCGACCTCGCCCTCGAGCACCCGGAGCGCGTCGCCGGGATCCTGGTGGGCGGGACCGGGACCAGCGAGATCGAGTTCACCGATCCCTGGGCCCTGCAGGCCTTCGCCGACTGGAGGGCCGCCGAGTCCGGCGGTTCGGCGCAGGCCTGGATCGACGTGCTGCAGCGCTTCACCGCCGGCCCCCATCGCACTCTCGACCAGGTCGACCCGGCTCTCCGCGATCTGATCCAGGAGATGGCACGGAGCACGCTGGACCAGCATCTCCGGCTCGACGAGAACGGGGTGCCCGTGCGCCCGCACCCGCCGACCCCGGTGACCGGGACCTGGGAGCGCGTCGGAGATCTGCGCATCCCCGTCCTCGCGCTCGGCGGAGCGCTCGACGGCGACGACCACCGACGCAGCGGTCGCCGCCTCGCCGAGACGGCCCCGCGAGGGCGGTACGTGGAGCTCGACGGCGTCGGCCACTATCCGAACCTCGAGGATCCGGCCGCGTTCAACGCTGCGGTGCGGGAGCTGCTGGACGCGCTCTGAGCTTCCCCTCCTCGACGATCAGGCCGTGCAGCTCCGCCAGCTCCGGCACGGTGAAGGCCGCCTCCTCGAGCGCCGGGACGAGCGCACGGGCGAAGGCCCGGTAGGTGCCCGGGAGCTCGGCGCCGCGCTCGCGCAGGGCCCGCCGCGCGTACTCGTCGCAGAGGAAGGCGGGCCGGGCGAAGCAGTACAGCGAGATCGCATCGGCCGTCTCCTCGCCGACGCCCTCGACGGAGAGGAGCTCTCGGCGGAGGGCGGTGTCGTCCAGCTCGTCGGCGGCCGCGGCACGGCCGGCCCACCACGCCGCGAGCGCCTGCACGCGCCGCGGCTTCGTGCGCGGGAAGCCGGCCGGGCGGACCAGCTCCCGCACGTGCTCCTCGTCGGCCGACGCGAGCCGGGCGGGCTCGCGCAGTCCGGCGGCGGTGAGTGCGGCGAGGGCCTGCGCCGCCTGCTCCCACCGGGAGCGCTGGACCAGCACCGCGCCGAGCGCGATCTCGAAGGGCTCCTCGCCGGGCCACCACCAGCCCTGCAGGCCGTGCCGGTCGAGCAGCTCGCGGTGCAGGGCGCGCAGGTCGATCATGCGAGGTAGGTTTTCACGTCCTCAGGGGCGACCGCGAGATGCACCACCGTGCCGGGGGCGAGATGCCGGGCGGCGGCGTCCTGCGGGGACAGGTCCGCGGCGAGATCCTCGGTGCGCACCCGGACCAGGTCGCCGTGCGGGGTCAGGGAGTGGACGGTGCGGGGGAGCCCCTGCTCGGCGAGGCGCACCGCGGCGGGGCGGAAGGCGGCGAGCACCGCGGTGCCGGGGACGAGGGGGCTCTTCGCCGAGAGGCGGCCGCCGCCCTCGAGCTCGATCCGGTGCCCGTCCCATCGGCCCGCGACGAGGTTCAGCCCCGCCAGCCGTGCCGCGAAGGCCGAGCGCGGTCGGGCGAGGACCTCGGTCGTCGGCCCCGCGTCGACCTGCCGGCCCTGCTCGAGCACCACGACGCGTTCGGCGAGCGAGAGCGCGTCCAGGACGTCGTGGGTGACGACGATCGCCGTGCGGCCTGCGAGGAATCCGCGCAGCTGCTCGCGCAGCGCGGGCGCGACGTCGACGTCCAGCGCAGCCATCGGCTCGTCCAGCAGCAGCAGCCGGGGATCCGCCGCGAGCGCCCTCGCGATCGCGACCCGCTGCGCCTGTCCGCCGGAGAGCTGGGCGGGGCGGCGGGCGGCGAGACCGGCGAGGCCCAGGGCGTCCAGGTGCTCGAGCGCCCGGCGCCTCGCGTCCCCGCGCGGGACGCCCTGGGCCCTCAGCGGGAAGACGACGTTCCCGAGCGCCGAGAGGTGCGGGAAGAGCACCGGGTCCTGGCTCAGGGTGGTGACGCGGCGGTCATGCGGCGGCACCCAGGTCCCCTCGTCGGCCAGGATCCGGCCGTCGAGGGAGACCGAGCCGGAGCTGGGGCGCAGGTCCCCGGAGATCAGCGACAGCGCGGTCGACTTCCCGGCGCCGTTCGGGCCGACGAGGGCGAGGGTCTCGCCGTGTCCGACCTCGAGGTCGAGCTCGACATGGCGCTCGGCGACGGCGGCACGCAGCACGAGGCTCATGCGCTCCGCCTCCGGTGCGCGAGGGCGATCACCGCGACCGCGACGAGCATCAGCACGAAGGAGAGCGCCACCGCGGCCTCCGGATCGCTCTCGCGCTGCAGGTAGATCTCCAGCGGCAGGGTGCGGGTGGTGCCCTGCAGGGAGCCGGCGAAGGTGATCGTCGCGCCGAACTCCCCGAGCGCACGGGCGAAGGAGAGCACGGTGCCGGAGAGCAGGGCGGGCAGCACCAGCGGCAGCGTGACGTGGGTGAGGACGCGGGAGGGGCGCGCCCCGAGCGAGGCGGCGGCCCGCTCGTAGCGGGTGCCGGCCGTGCGCAGAGCCCCCTCCAGGCTGAGCACCAGGAAGGGCAGGGCCACGAAGGTCTGCGCGAGCACCACCGCGGTGGTGGAGAACGCGATCTGCACACCCAGCACCTCCAGGTGCCGGCCCAGCAGTCCCTGGCGCCCGAAGGTGTACAGAAGTGCGATGCCGCCGACCACCGGCGGCAGGACCAGCGGGATCAGCACCAGCGAGCGCACCAGCGACATGCCGCGTCCGTCGGTGCGGGCGAGCAGCAGCGCCATCGGCACGCCCAGCAGCACGCAGGCCGCGGCGCTGGTCAGTGAGGTCTGCAGGCTCAGCCGCAGCGCCGCGAGCGAGGACTCCGAGGTGATCAGGGCCCAGAAGTCGCTCCACTCGACCCGGAGCGCCATCGCGGCGAGCGGCAGGACGACCAGCAGCGCGCCGAGCCCGGCCGGCAGCAGGATCCAGCGGGGGAGGGTCCTCATGCGCCGCCGAAGCCGTATCCGGCGAGGACCTCCTGGCCCTCCTCGCCGGTGACGAGGTCGACGAACTCCTGGCCCAGCTCCGGGTTCGCCGCGCCGTCGACGGTGGTGATGGGGTAGGTGTTCACGGCCTCCTGCGCCTCGGGGAAGTCGATCCCCTCGACGGCGTCGCCGGCCTTCTCCACATCGGTGACGTAGACCAGGCCCGCATCGGCCTCGCCGCTGGTGACCTTGTTCAGCACGTCCGTGACGGACTGCTCCTCGCTGACGGGGGCGAACTCGAGTCCCGCCGCCTCCTCCACCGTCCCGGTCGCCGCGCCGCACGGCACCTCCGGCGCGCAGACGACGAGGTTCAGGTCGCCGGTGAGGGAGGCGAGGTCCGTGACGCCCGCGGGGTTCCCGGCCGGCACCGCGATCCTCAGCGTGTTCGTGGTGAAGTCGACAGGATCCGCCGCGTCGAGGCCGGCGTCGGTGAGCTTGTCCATGTTCTTCGTGTCCGCAGAGGCGAAGACGTCGGCCGGGGCGCCCTGCTGGATCTGCTCGACCAGCGTGGAGGAGCCGGCGAAGCTGAACTCGACCGTGACGCCCTCGTGCTCGGACTCGAACTGCTCGCCGAGCTCCTCGAAGGGCTCCTGCAGGGAGGCGGCGGCGAAGACGTGGAGGGTGACCGGTGCGGCGGCCGGGTCCTCGGCGGGGCCGCCGGAGCCGCACGCGGCGGCGGTCAGCGCGATCGCCGCGGCGGCGGCCGCGGAGCGGAGCAGGGTCTTCATGACGGCTCCGCCTCGATCACGACCTGCGTGGCCTTCACGACGGCGCTGGCGACCCTGCCGGGCTCCAGCCCGAGCTCCCGGGCGGCCTCGCTGCTCATCAGCGAGACGACGCGGAAAGGACCGCACTGCAGCTCGACCTGCGCCATCACGGTGTCCGTCACGACCCGGGTGACCAGCCCCGTGAAGCGGTTCCGGGCGGAGGAGGCGGTCGTGCCGTGCAGCTCGGGCGTCACCGCCAGCTCCCGGGCGAGGCGCGCGACCTCGACCCCCTCGAGCACCTTCCGGCCGCTCGCGTCGTGGGTCGCCTCGAGGGTCCCCTTCTCGATCCACCGTCGCACGGTGTCCTCACTCACCCCGAGGAAGGTGGCGGCATCACGTACCCGCATCTGCGTCATGAGGACCACCATAGCGGCGCAGATGCGGGTTCATGGGACGGAAGTCCTCAGGCGACGAGCAGCACCCCGCCGAGCGCGACCGAGGCGACGAGCGCGGTCGAGAGCGCGGCGAGGAGGAAGGGGCGCGGTCCCACCTGCTTCAGCAGCGAGATCCTCACCCCGGTGCCGAGCGCGAACATCGCCGCGGCGAGCAGGAGGGTCTGCAGCAGCGACCCGGCCTCGAGCACCGGCTCCGGGAGCGGCACGAAGGAGCGCACGAGCACCATGGCGAGGAAGCCGACCACGAACAGCTGCACCAGCGGCGGCTGCTTCCCGTCCTTCGCGCCGTGCCGGCGCTGCTGCATCGACATCACCGCCATCACCGGCGCGAGCATCAGCACGCGGGCGAGCTTCACGATCACGGCGACGGTGAGCGCCGCGCCCCCGCCGATCGCGCCGCCCGCGGCGACGACCTGGGCGACCTCGTGGATGGAGGCGCCCGCCCAGAGGCCGGCGGTCTCGCCGTGCAGGCCCATCAGCGCGGCGGCCGCGGGCACCAGCACGATCATCAGCGAACCGCACAGCACCACCAGCGCCACGGCCGTGACCGTGTCCTCCTCGCGCTCGTCGTCCGGATCCGTGACGCCCGCGGCCGCCGCGACCGCCGCCGCGCCGCAGATCGAGAACCCGCAGGCGATCAGCACGGTGAGGTGACGGCCGACGCCGACGAGCCGGCCCAGCAGCACGGTCCCGAGGATGCCGACCCCCACCTCCGCGACCACGACCAGCAGCATCCCGATGCCGAGGGAGGCCAGGTCGCCGAGCGCGACCTGCAGTCCCAGCAGCACGATCCCGGCGCGCAGCAGCTTCTTCGAGGCGATCGCGAGACCCGGCGCCGCGGCCCGGGGGAGCGGGACGACGTTCGCGAGCACCACGCCGACGACGATCGCGAGGACCAGGGCGCTGATCCCCGGCAGCAGCGGTGCGACGAGCATCGAGACGACCGCGACGCCGAGGGCGAGCGCGAGGCCCGGCAGGATCGAGAGGGCCGGGAGCGTCGAGGGCGTCGATGTCGAGGGGGCGGCGCCGGAAGCGAGGGTTCGTGAGGGAGCGGAGGGCATGACGTCCACGGTTCCACCGCCTCTGACCTGCCGGTAGTCGGCAGTTCACCAGCAGGGCATATAGTTCTGATATGCCATCCTCGTTGCCGAACCTGTCGGCCCTCGCCCTGTTCGTGGCCGTGGTGGACGAGGGCGGGCTCGGCGCCGGCGCCCGGCGCGCCGGGATCCATCAGCCCAATGCGAGCCGGATGATCGCCCAGCTCGAGGCGCAGGCGGGCACCGCCCTGCTCGAGCGCGACCCGCGAGGCTCCCGTCCCACCTCCGCCGGGCTGCTGTACGCGGCACAGGCACGGCAGCTGCTGGAGGCGGCCGAGCAGTTCTCCGACTGGCTGCGGCACAGCCGCGAGGAGGGCGTGCACGAGCTGCGCGTGGGGGTGTCGATGACGATCGCGGAGCACCTGATGCCCGCCTGGCTGGCCGAGCTGCGCCGCCGCAGCCCGCGCACCCGGGTCGACCTCGAGGTGCTCAACTCCACCCAGGTCCTCGCCGGGGTGCACGACGGGCACCTGCGGCTCGGCTTCGTCGAGACGCCCCGCCTCCCGCGGGACGTGCACACGCTGACGCTGCGCGAGGACGAGCTCGTGGTGGTCGTCGCCCCGGAGCATCCCTGGGCGCTGCGCGAGGGGCCGCTCGAGCTCGACGAGCTCGCCTCGACCCCGCTCGTGGTGCGCGAGGGAGGGTCCGGCACGCGCGACGCCTTCGAGGAGCTCGTCCCCGCGGCGGGCGGGACCCCGCCCGTCCAGGAGCTCGGCAGCAACGCCGCCGTCCGCATCGCCGTCGCCTCCGGTGCTGGGCCCGCGGTGCTCAGCATGCTCGCCGTCCGCTCCGGGCTCGAGAGCGGGCAGCTGCTGCGGGTGCCGCTGGCGGGCTCCCGTCTGCGCCGCCCGCTGACCGCGGTGTGGAACGGGCCCCGGCGGCTCAGCGGCCCGGCAGCGGATCTCGTCGCCGTCGCGACAGCAGCCACGCCGCCGCCCCGGTGATCGCGCCGAGCAGCGCGCCCGCCGCCCGGCCCGAGGGCGCGGCCGGGGTACGTTCGGAGGCGACATCGAGAGCAGGAAGGGTGCGACATGCCGATCCTCACCAACACCGCGGAGCAGCCCGAACAGCCGCGCCGCGGCGCCGTCTGGTCCATCGCCGTGCCCGAGCGCGAGCTGGACTCCAACCTGATCCGACTGCCCGCCGGGGAGGAGATCCCCGCCCACATCGGCGCCGAGGTGGACACGCTCGTGCACGTGGTGCGCGGCGAGGGCGTGCTCACGACGGAGGACGGCGAGGAGCCGCTGCGCGCCGGGGACGTCGCGCTGCTGCCCCGCCGCACGGTGCGCGGGTTCCGGGCGGAGGAGGACGGACTGGAGTACCTCACCGTGCACCGGCGTCGCCGGTCGCTGACGATCCAGGGGCCGCGAGACTGAGCGCGGTGCAGCGGTCACCCGCGTCCGGACGTGGCGCCGCAGGTCAGAAGGGTGGCGGATCCTCGTAGGGAGAACTGCCGGGCTCCTCATCTCGCGCAGCCGGCTCGCCCAGGGCGGGAGGCCCCTTCGGAATCGGCGATCTCGCCGGCGACGTCGGCGGAGGAGGTGGCGGAGGAGGTGGTGTCTGAGCCGGCGGTGGCGACGACGCCGTCCGGCGGTCGACGAAGGCCCGCCAGGCGCGGTCGAGGTCCTCGACGGCGAGTCGTGTGCCGAGGTCGATGTCGTCGGCCGTGATGACCTGCTCGCCGCGGGTGCCGATCCGCCACCGGGTGCGTCCCGGGCCGAGTCCCTCACCGGGCTCCGGCCCGCTGGCCGGGACGGGGAGCCTGGTCGGGTCGAGATCGCCGGCGGTCTTCGCCTGATGGTGCTGCCAGCACAGCAGGTGGAGGTTCTCGAGCTCGGTGCGACCACCTCGGGCGGGGTCGGTGTGGACGAACTCCTCGATGTGGTCGGCCTCGGAGGCCCAGGAGACCGGTCGCGTGCAGCCGGGGACCGCACAGGTCGAGCTGCGCAGGCGGAGATTCTCGAGCATGGCCTGTGTCGGCGGATATCGGTCCGGGGGCAGCGGCAGGAAGGCGCCCGTGCACGCATCGGTGAGGATCCGATACCAGACGCTCTCGCCGCCCGCGATCTCGCGCGCGACCGCAGGAGGGAGCGGGATCGTGCCCTCGAGCATGCCGGGGGCGTCGGAGAGGCCCAGCAGGGTGAACACCGGCACGGTGACGTTCAGGCGGAAGCGCGGCGCGGGCACCCTCACGCCGTCGGTGTCGAACTCGGCGTTCAGCATCAGGTCGTAGCGGAGCCGGTCGAGCGGCACGGGGCGCTGGGTCGCGCTCGCGATGCCGTCGAGGTCATAGGGGATCTCGGTCCCCTCCCGCAGGGCGCTGCGCTGTGCGGCCTGGATCGCATGCGCGGTCTCGTCCAGACGCTTCCAGAACGCGAGGATCTCTGGGATCGGCCCGCGCAGCGACGCCGCTCCGGTCCCGGCGCGCCCGTCGGGGGTGAGCTCGACCTCGCGCGGCAGAGCCTCCGCCGGAGCTGACGGGTCCTGCTCGCGCTCGGCGAGCAGCCTCACCAGCGCGCGCAGCAGAGTGAGGAAGCGCTCGACGGGGATGTCGGCGGGCCAGGCGGTGAGCGCCGCATCCAGCAGCCTCCGGGACTCGTCGCCGAGATCCTCCGACTCGCGCAGCACTTTCTGGAACCACCAGCTGGGCAGCGCACCCGCCTCCAGGCGTGCGAGCGTGCGCGGCAGCTGGTCCACCGCGCGGTGCGCCGCCAGGAGCTCCCGCTGCGCGACGCCGTGCGTCACCCGCAGCGCCATCGCGGCGCGGAGGGTGTCCACGTCGTCCGCGCAGTCCCCACCCTCGGACTCGATCAGCACGGCGAGGGCGCGGAGGCGCGCGGCCAGGGCGCGGGCGCTCGCCGTCTCGGCGTCCCAGACCCGCTGGGCCGCCTCGCCGAGCCGCATGTCCTCCTCGCAGCCCGAGCGTGCGGGGAGGTCCTCCCGCGTGCGCGCCGCGCGGGCCCGGACGACGCGCAGACGCGAGGGGAGGGAGTCGAGGAAGGCGAGGGCGGCCGGGTCGAGGGCGGTGCCGTCGATGTCGTCGTCGCCGGCGCTCGCCGGCGTGCTCGTCGCGGTGCTCATGTCCCCACCTCCTCCGTCGGCCTGGAATATCTCGAGACTACGGCGTCGGTGTGACAGAAGAAAGGTGTGTGGATGAGTTTCGGATGTTTCCTGGGGGTATCCACAGAATGGTGTGTGCGGGTGTGGACGAGTGAGGTGTGGGGAGGGGAGGTCGCGCGCGGGGAGGGGGATCGGGGGCGTCATCCACATTCTGAGCTGGGAGTCCGTCGTCCGTCGGGGTGGGGTGCAGGGCGTGTCGTGTGGGGGCGTGGATCGAGTCTTCTTGTTGTTCCTTCAGCGTGCATTAGGCGGAATCGCTCTCGAGGTCCCATTGTAAAATGTACTTGATCTCTTTCGGGGAATAGTTGTCGAGTGGCGCGGGAAGGTGCCCCGCGATATTGCGCGGCCTCTCGTCGGGTCGCGCGCAACGGCCCCCGCTTGCGCATCTTCCCGCCCTCCGTTCTCGTGTCCTCCCGTCGTCCACCCGCCGCGGCGCACCCCGCAGTTCGCGCGTCCTCCCCGCGACCAGGCAGACTGGGGGCATGGCTGACCCACAGGATCCCCGCGTCGCGGTATATCTCGATTTCGACAACATCGTCATGTCCTGGTACGACCGGGTGCACGGACGGCAGGCGTACAGCCGCGACCGCCACCGCATCGCGGAGGACCCCACCGAGCCCGAGATCGCCGAGCGGCTCGCGAAGGCGACCGTCGACGTCGGCGCCGTGATCGACTTCGCCGCCTCCTTCGGGTCCCTCACCCTCACCCGCGCCTACGCGGACTGGTCCTCGCCGGTCAACGCCGTCTACCGCAGCCAGCTCGTGGCCCGTGCCGTCGACCTCGTCCAGCTGTTCCCCGCCGCGGCCTACGCCAAGAACGGCGCCGACATCCGCCTCGCCGTCGACACCGTCGAAGACCTCTACCTCCTGCCCGACCTCACCCACGTCGTGATCGTCGCCGGGGACTCCGACTACGTCCCCCTCGCCCAGCGCTGCCGCCGCCTCGGCCGCTACGTGATCGCGCTCGGCGTCGCCGGCTCCACCGCGAAGTCCCTCGCCGCCGCCTGCGACGAGTTCGAGTCCTACGAGAACCTCCCCGGCGTCGAGCGGCCCTCCGCCCCCGCACGCTCCCGCTCCCGGCGCCTCGGCGGCGGGGACGAGGAGGGACGCGGGACCTCGCGCTCCCGCAGCCGGCGCGGCCAGGGCGGCGCCGACAGCACGGACGGCACCGACGGCGCAGAGAGCACCGAGAACACCGAGAGCTCCACCAGCGCCGAGAGCACCGAGAACAGCGGCGGCTCCGGCTCGCGCCGCGGCGGCCGCAGCCGGCACAGCGGCGTCGACAGCAGCGCGAGCACCGCCTCGCAGGAGATCGAGGACCGCCTCGACGACACGCTCGAGGACGAGGACGAGGGCGAGGAGGACCCCCGCGAGTCGGCCACCCGCCTGCTCGAGCGCGCCCTCCAGCTCGGTGGCCGCGGCGACAGCGAATGGCTGCACAGCTCGGCCGTGAAGTCCCACATGCGCCGCATGGACCCCTCCTTCAGCGAGAAGGCCCTCGGCTACCGCTCCTTCTCCGAGTTCCTCAAGGCGAACTCCGACATCGCCGTGCTCGAGGAGACCGGGCACGAGCGCCTCGTGCGCGCCAAGGACTGACGGGGGACCGGCGCGACATGACGACCCTGCTCTCCGACGCCCTGGCCGGACGCACCGTCATCACCGCCGTGGACCGGCGCTCCGAGGAGCTCGCCGCCGCCCTCGAACGGCACGGCGCCCGCGTCGTGCCCGCCGCCGCGATGTCCACGATCCCGCACGTCGACGACGACACGCTGCTCGAGCGCACCCGCTCGCTGGTCGCCGCGCCGCCGGACGCGACCGTCGTCCTCACCGGCGTCGGGATGCGCGGCTGGCTCGAGGCGGCCGACGCCGCCGGGCTCGGCGAGGACCTCCGCGCGGCGCTCGGCGCCTCCCGCATCCACTCCCGCGGCACCAAGGCCCACGGCGCGGTGCGCGGGGCGGGGCTGGACAGCGTCTACGTCGCGGCCTCCGAGACCGCGGCCGAGCTCGGCGAGGAGCTGCTGCGCACGGGGGTGGACGGTCTGCGGATCGCCGTCCAGCACCACGGCTCCGGCGACGACGGGCTCGACGAGCTGCTCACCGCGCACGGCGCCGAGGTGATCAGCCTGACCGTCTACCGCTGGGGGCCGCCGTCGGATCCCGCCGCCCTCACCCGCGCGGTCGAGCTCGCCGGCGCCGGAGGGGCCGACGCCGTGCTGTTCACCTCCGCGCCCGGCGCGACCGGCTGGCTCGACGCCGCCGCACGGGCCGGGACCCTGGACGCGGTGAGGGAGCGCGCCCGAGCGGGCGCGCTGGTGCTCGCGAGCGTCGGCCCCGTGACCTCCGCGGCGCTGACCGCCCGTGACCTGCCCGTCCTGGAGGCGGAGCGGGCGAGGACGGGCTCCCTCGTGCGCACCGTCGTGCAGCACTTCGCCGCACTCTCCTGACAGCAGGAGGCGGAGAGGGGGATACTGGGGTGCCCGGGACAAGGAGGTCGTCCGATGAACACGTTCCTGTGGATCCTCGCCTTCGCCCTCGCCGCGGTCTTCGTGGCCAGCGGCGCGATGAAGCTCCTCGCACCGCGCGAGCAGCAGATAGAGAAGACCCCCTACGCCGAGGACTTCCCCCACAGCGTCATCCAGGGGATCGGGGCCCTGGAGATCCTCGGCGCGCTCGGCCTCGTCGTCCCCGCCCTCACCGGCATCGCCACGGTCCTGGTGCCGCTGGCAGCCGCCGGCCTCGCGATCACCATGGTCTTCGCCGCGCTCGTGCACGCCCGACGCGGCGACCCGTTCCGCGCCATGCTCCCCTCGATGCTCCTGGCGCTCGGGTCGGTGGTGGTGGCCTGGTCCCGCTTCGGCCCCTACCCGCTGTGAGCCCCTACCCGCTGTGAGCTGAGCCCGTCCGGCGCCCCGCCCGCAGCAGCGCCCCCAGCGCGAGCCCGACCAGCAGCGCCCAGAACGCCGCGCTGATCCCCGCCACCGCGATGCCCGAGGCGGCGATCAGCACCGTCACCCCGGCGGGGAGCTGCTCCTCGGGCTCCGCGAGCGCGGAGCGCAGCGAGGCCACGAAGGTGCCCAGCAGCGCGAGCCCCGCCACCGCCGGGATCACACCCTCCGGGGCGAGCGCGATCAGCTGTGCGAAGGCGGTCGCGCCGAGACCGCACAGCACCAGCACCACGCCCGAGGCGGTCGAGGCGATCCAGCGCCGCTGCCGATCCTCCCCGGCCTCCGGCCCGGCCGCGAGGGCGGCCGTGATCGCCGCGAGGTTCACGCCGTGCCCGCCGATCGGCGCGCCGATCATCGTGCCCAGACCGGTGGTCACCATCGACGCCCGCCACGGCACCTCGTATCCGAGGCTCCGCATCACCGCCACCCCCGGCACGTTCTGCGCCGCCATCGTCACCAGGTACAGCGGGAGCGCGACCCCCACGCCCGCGCCGACGGTCAGCGTCGGGACGGTGAGCTCCACCGCCGGGAGCAGCGGGGGAGCGGCCGACGGGGAGGGCGCCGCCGTCAGGGACACGACGATCACGACGCTCGCGGCGAGGAACGCGAGCGGGGAGGCCCAGCGCGGTGAGAGCCGCTGCGCGAGCGCCCACACCACGATCACCGGCGCCACCGCGAGCGGATTAGCCGCCACGCCGAGCACCGGGCCCAGGCGCAGCTGGAACAGCACCCCGGCGAGCATCGCCTGCGCGATCGGGGTCGGGATCCGGGCCATCAGGGCGCCGAGGGCGGGCACCAGCCCCGTCAGCACGATCAGCACCCCGACCAGCACGAACGCACCGACCGCGGCGGGCCAGCCGCCGTCCACCGCGCCCGTCGCCGCGAGCAGCGCCGCGCCCGGGGTGGACCAGGCCACCGTGATCGGCAGACGGGTGCGCAGCGACAGCAGCATCGAACACAGCCCCATCAGCACGCTCACCGCGAGCAGTCCGCTCGCCGCCTGCGCGGGCGAGGCGCCGACCGCCTCGAGACCCGCGAGGACGACGACGAAGGAGCTCGTGAACGCGACGAGACCGGAGATGATCCCGGCCGAGACGGGGCGAAGCATGAGCGCAGACCAGGCGGCGGGCGGGGTTGCCCGCGCCGCGGTTCGCGGGGAGGATCCCAGGGTGGCTCCCACCGACGTCGTCTCCTGGCTCCTCGACACCGACCCCTCCCTGCGCTGGCAGGTCGAGCGCGATCTGCTGGACCAGCCGCCCGAGGTGTGGGAGGCGACCCGCGCGCGCATCCCCCACGAGGGCTTCGGGGCGAGGCTGCTGGACCACCAGGACCCGGAGACCGGGCTGTGGGCCGGGGGCGCGTTCTTCCCCGCCGGGTTCTTCGACGACCCCGAGAACCTCGAGCTGCCCGGCCAGCCCTGGACCGCGACCACCTGGTCCCTCACCACGCTGCGCGAATGGGGCATGGACCCCGCCCCGCTCGTCGACCGCGACACCGTCGCGAAGCTCGCCGAGCACGCGCACTGGGAGCACGACCCCTCTCTGCCCTACTGGGGCGGCGAGGTGGACTGCTGCATCAACGCGATGACGCTGGCCAACGGCCTCTGGCTCGGAGCCGACGTCTCCGCCCTGCCCCGCTGGTTCGTCGCCCACCGCATGGACGAGGGCGGCTGGAACTGCGAGTGGGAGGACGGCTCGAGGCGCGCGAGCTTCCACTCGACCCTGAACGTGCTGCGGGCCCTGCACGTGCACGAGCAGGCCACCGGCGGCTCGCCCGTGCTGCGCGCCGCGAGGGGCGAGGCGGAGGAGTACCTCCTGCGGCGGCGTCTCATGCGCCGGGAGAGCACCGGGGAGATCGTCGGCCCCTGGGTGGAGCACTTCCTGTACCCGCCGCGGCACATCTACTCCGCGCTGCGGGCGCTCGACCACTTCCGCGAGCGGGATCTGCGCGATCCGCGGATGGCCGACGCCGCCCGGTCCGTCCTCGACGCGCAGCAGGAGGACGGCACCTGGCTCCAGCAGCACCGACTGCCCGGTGCGGTCTGGTTCGAGGTCGACGTCCCGGTGGGGGAGCCCTCGCCGTGGCTGACCCTGCAGGCGCTGCGGGTGCTGCGCTGGTGGGGCGAGGGCTGAGCCGACCGCCCGATCGGGCAGCGTCGCAGATCACAGTTCGGTCACCGTGAGCGCTCTGCGGGCGAACCCGCCGCGGCCGCCCCTGGGGGAGGGGTACTGTGCGGGCCACCCCTGTGCGGGTGCGCTGGATCACATCCCCGCCCGTCCCCTGCACGGCATCACCACCCCTGATGCCGACCGGCCTCCTGGAGGGCCCCACCACCGCCCTCGACGTCACCGTCCAGGCCGAGATCCTCGACCTGCTGCGCGACGTGCGCGACAGCTTCGGCACCTCGATCATCCTGATCACCCACAACATGGGCGTGGTCGCGGATCTCGCCGACTCCGTCGCCGTGATGCACCACGGCCGCGTCGTCGAGCGGGCCACGGCGACGGAGCTCTTCGCGAACCCCCGCGAGGAGTACACGCAGAAGCTGCTCGCCGCCGTGCCGCACCTGGGCCGGGACTCCGCCTGGAGCGCGCTCGAGCCCGCCGCGCAGCAGGCGCTCGAGGAGGCGGAGCCGCTCGTTATCGCCCGCGACCTCGTCGTCGAGTACCCGGGCCGGCTGGGCCGCGCCCCCTTCCGCGCCGTCAAGGGCGTGGACCTCACCATCCGCCGCGGCGAGGTGTACGGCCTGGTGGGGGAGTCCGGCTCCGGCAAGACCACCATCGGCCGCGCCATCGCGGGGCTCGAGCGCACCACCGGCGGGAGCCTCACGGTGCTCGGCCACGAGATGCGCGGGATGCGGGAGCGGAGCTTCACCCCGCTGCGGCGGCGGATCGGCTTCGTCTTCCAGGACCCCGCCACCTCCTTCAACCCGCACCTGACGATCGAGCAGTGCATCGCCGAGCCGCTCGTCGTCCACGAGCAGCAGCTCGACGCCGCCGAGCGCGGCCGCCGCGTGCGCGAGCTGCTCGAGGCGGTGGAGCTGCCGGGCGACTACGCACGGCGCTACCCCCACGAGCTCTCCGGCGGGCAGCGCCAGCGGGTCTCCCTCGCCCGCGCGCTCGTCCTCGGCCCCGAGCTGCTCGTCGCCGACGAGCCGACCAGCGCCCTGGACGTCTCCGTGCAGGCGACCGTGCTGGCCCTGTTCCGCGAGCTGCAGCAGCGGCTCGGCTTCGCGGCGCTGTTCATCAGCCACGACCTCGCCGTCGTCGACTCCCTCGCCCACCGCATCGGGGTGCTCTACCGCGGCGAGCTCGTCGAGGAGGGGCACGGATCGGACGTGCTGCAGCGGCCCCAGCACCCGTACACACGCCGCCTCATCGCCTCCCTGCCCGTCCCGGACCCGGCCGAGCAGGCGCGGCGGCGCGAGGCGTACGCGCAGGAATGGGGGAGCGGGCGCGCGGAGAGCTGAGGAGGAGGGCCGGGCGAGTTCACCCGACGTTCAGACCCGCGTCCCGGAGCCGGGGGAAGGACGTCATGCCGGAGGGGTTCGGTAGGAGAGCCCTCATCCCTCCCCGAGACAAGGCACCCCATGACCCCCTCGCCCCTGTCCCCGTCCCGGCGCGGCCTGCTGCGCACCTCCACCGCCGCGGCGATGGCCGGACTCGCCACCGCCGGCGCGGCCGGCGCCGCGACCGCCGCGCCCTCGGCGCCCGCAGGGAAGGACGGCATCGTGCGCAACCGGCTCCGCTTCCGCGAGGACGGCACCTTCACCGTCGTCCAGTTCAACGACACCCAGGACGGCCCCCGCACCGACCGCCGCACGATCCAGCTGCAGGAGGCGGTGCTCGACGACGTGCAGCCGGACTTCGCCCTCATCAACGGCGACGTCATCAACGGCTCGCCCACCAGCGCCCTCGAGGCGAAGCAGGCGATCAACAACGTGGTGCGGCCGATGGAGGACCGCGGCATCCCGTGGGCGCTGACCTTCGGCAACCACGACGAGGACTCCACCCCCGTCACGGGGCTCGACGAGAGCGCGTACATCGACTTCGTGCGCCAGTACCCCCACAACCTCAACACCCCCGGCGCCGCCGTCACCGGCACCGGCAATCAGGTCCTCACGATCCGGCCTCGCCGCGACAGGGGCGAGGCCTTCGCGCTGTGGCTGCTTGACTCCGGCCGCTACGCCCCCGAGCAGATCGCCGGGCAGGACTTCGAGGGCTACCCCGACTGGGACTGGCTGCGCCCCGACCAGGTGCAGTGGTATCTCTCCACCTCCGCCGCGCTCGAGCGGCGCAATCGCGGCCTCGTCCCGGGGCTGGTCTTCCAGCACATCGCCCTGTGGGAGCACCGCTTCGCGTGGTTCGCGAGCGTCGACTCCCGCACCGAGGCCGATCACGCCCGCGCGGTCCAGAAGCACTCGATCGTCGGGGAGCGCAACGAGGACGAGTGCCCCGGCCCCTTCAACTCCGGCATGTTCGCCGCGATGCTGCAGCGCGGCGACGTGAAGGGTCTGTTCGTCGGCCACGACCACATCAACACCTACGTCGCCGACTACTACGGCATCCAGCTCGGCTACGCGCCGGGCACCGGCTTCGGCACCTACGGCCTCGGCGGGGCCGAGGACCACCGCCTGCGCGGCGCCCGCGTGTTCCGCCTCGACGAGAGCGTCGAGGGGCTCTACGCCGGGACCGAGCTGCGCCACGCCTCGGACTACGGCATCGACCTCACCGCCGGCACCCAGCCGGGCGAGCCGGCCGAGTTCCCGGGCGGGGTGAGCTGACCTTCAGCTCCAGGTGACGGGCAGCTCCGGATCGGCCATGTCCACGTTCGGGATGCCCATGCCGCCGCCCAGCCACATCTCGCACCGGCCCTTCTGGCCGTCCTTGGTGCACTCGATGGTGGTCGTGACCGAGCCGACCGAGGTGCCCTCGACGTAGGTCGGCTCGTCGGAGGAGGGAGTCGCCTCCATGGTGTCGATCGTGCGCTGCGTGTCCTCGGAGATGGAGCGCTCCACGGTGTTCTCCACCATGGTCCAGCCGTCATCGCTCGTCGTCGGCACCGGGGTCATCCCGCAGCCGGCCTCGAGGGTGGTCTGCTCCAGGCAGGCCTGCACCGCGTCGTCGACCGCGCCCCGGAAGGCCGTCAGCCCCTCCTCGGTGAGCGTCGCCTCCGGCCACTCGAGGGAAGTGGCCAGCTCGCCGACGAGCAGCGGATCGGTCGAGGTCAGCGCGAAGTGCTCGGCCCTGAGGGCGACCTCGTAGCCGCCGGGCATCAGGGCGATGGGCTCGCCCGCGGTCACCTCGGCGCCGTTGACCGTCAGTCCCAGGCCGTCGAGGCCGTCCGGGACCTGGGCCATGGTATGGCCGCCGGTCAGCTCCATCACGCCGTCGTCGTCGTAGTCGTGCACGCGATACGTGTCGGAGACGGTCTCGTCACCCACCGTGAAGGTCACCGGCACCTCGCCCTCGGCGAGGCCGCCGTCGTCGATGACCGGGGTGCCGAGCTCGACCCCGGTGATCGGCGCGGCCTCGAGGGCGGCTGTGTACGCCTCGACGGGCAGCGGCGCGGCGCCCATGTCCTCGTTCACCGGGTTCAGCTCCAGGGCGGTCGCCGCGTCTCCTGCGGCCAGGGCGTCGAAGTAGTCCGCCACCAGCGCTGTGGCCTGCTCCTCCGGGGGGAGGTCCGCCGCGCCGGTCTCCCCGCCGCCGCCCCCGGAGTCGCCGCCGCGCACTGCGAAGTAGATGATCAGCGCGATCACGACCAGGATCACCAGCAGGCAGCCGCCCCCGGCGAGCACGCCGGCGATGACCAGGTTCTTGCGGGCGGAGGACTGCGAGACCGGCTCCGCCGGCGGCGGGGCGAAGTGCTGAGGGCCCTGCGGCCCTCCCTGGGCAGGGCCCTGGGGCGGCGTCGGTGCGGTCATGGTGGTTCCCCCGGAGTCGTTCGTGGACGTGTGTCCACAGGGTAGTCGGGGAGGTGCTCAGCCGGCGTCGGAGCCCGAGAGCGCCTCGAGCACGTCCTCTCCGTACTCGGCGAGCTTCTTCGCGCCCACCCCGCTGACCGTGCCGAGCTGCTGGACGGACTGCGGCGCCGTCTCCACGATCCCGACCAGCGTCGCGTCGGAGAAGACCATGTAGGGCGGGATCTGCTTCTCCTTCGCGACCGAGGTGCGCCAGGCGCGCAGCGCCTCGAAGCGCTCCCGCTGGGCGGGTTCGAGGGTCTCGGCGGCGCGGGAGGCGCCGCCGGCGCGTCGGCCGCCGCCGCGCGCACCGCGCTGCGGGGCGCGGTCGACGGCGAGCTGCACGGTCTCCTCGGAGCGGAGCACGGGGCCGGCCTGCGGGCCGGGGACGAGCACGCCGTAGTCGCCCTCCGCCTCGAGGATCCCCCGTGCGAGCAGCTGCCGGATCGCGGTGCGCCACTCCTTCTCCGAGAGCTCCTCGCCGATGCCCCACACGCTCAGCTCGTGGTGGCGGGAGGCCAGGGAGCGCTCGGATTCGCGGCCCAGCAGCACGTCCACCACCTGCCCGGAGCCGAAGCGCTGGCCGCGCTCCCGGTCCAGGCGGATCACGGCGGAGAGGAGCTTCTGCGCCGCGACCGTCGCGTCCCAGGTCTGCGGAGGGTTCAGGCAGGTGTCGCAGTTCCCGCACGGGGAGGAGTCCTGGCCGAAGTAGCGCAGCAGCTGCACGCGTCGGCAGTCGACCGTCTCGCACAGGGCGAGCATCGCGTCGAGGTGCGAGCGGGCGTTGCGCTTGAACTGCTCGGAGCTCTCCCCGCCCTCGATGAACTTCCGCTGGCTGACCACGTCGCCGAGGCCGTAGGCCATCCACGCGGTCGAGGGCAGGCCGTCGCGGCCCGCGCGGCCCGTCTCCTGGTAGTAGCCCTCGATGGACTTGGGCAGGTCGAGATGGGCCACGAAGCGCACGTCGGGCTTGTCGATCCCCATGCCGAAGGCGATCGTCGCGACCATGATCAGCCCGTCGGCGCGCAGGAAACGCTCCTGGTGGTCCTGGCGCACCTCCGGCGGCAGGCCCGCGTGATAGGGGAGCGCGGGGATGCCGCGGTCGGCGAGCCACTGCGCGGTGGTCTCCACCGACTTGCGCGAGAGGCAGTAGACGATCCCGGAGTCGCCCTCGTGCTCGGCGGTGATCAGGCGCAGCAGCTGCTCGCGCGGGGAGGCCTTCGGCTCGATGCGGTACTGGATGTTGGGGCGGTCGAAGCTCGAGACGAAGTGCCGGGCCTGCTGCATCTGCAGGCGCTCGGTGAGCTCGCGGTGCGTCGCCTCCGTCGCGGTCGCGGTCAGCGCGATCCGGGGCACGCCGGGGAAGGCGTCGGCGAGCATCGACAGGCCCAGGTAGTCGGGGCGGAAGTCGTGGCCCCACTGGGAGACGCAGTGCGCCTCGTCGATCGCGAACAGCGCCAGCTGCGCGCGCTGCAGCAGCTGGACGGTGCGGGGGAGGACCAGGCGCTCCGGCGCCATGTACAGCAGGTCCAGCTCCCCGGCCAGCAGCTGCTGCTCGACGGCCTGCGCCTCGTGCATCTCGAGGGTGGAGTTGAGGTACGCGGCGCGGATGCCGACCGCCTCGAGCGCCGCGACCTGGTCCGCCATCAGCGCGATCAGCGGCGAGACGACGATTCCGGTGCCCTCCCGCAGCAGGGCGGGGATCTGGTAGCACAGCGACTTGCCGCCGCCGGTGGGCATCAGCACCACCGCGTCCCCGCCGCTCGCGACCTGGTCGATGATCGCGGCCTGCTCGCCCCGGAAGGAGTCGTAGCCGAAGACCCGCGAGAGGATCGCGAGCGCCTCCTCCGTCCGTCCGGCGTCGCCTTCTCGCAGCGCGGAGACGGCATCGACGGGAGGAGGGGTGCTCATGCCCGTCACTCTAGGCCGCGGGGCCGACGGGCCGCGAGCGGGAGGGCCCGGCTGTGGACGGCGGTGGGGAGTGCTCTCACTCGTCCTTCGCCCACACCCCGGTGTCGATCGGTCGGCCGATGGCGAGCGCGGCGAGGAGGCCGACCGCGGCGAGGCCGACGGGAAGCCACATGGCGTCGGCCATCGCCGCGGCGTACGGGGCGTGCAGGAACGGGGGCAGGGAGCCTGCTCCGGACTCCGCGCCCGCAGGCGCAGCGCCCCGGCCCCTGGTCGCCTCACCGAGGCGGGAAGCGATCCGGTCGGCCATGAGCGTCGCGATGCCGGCCGAGCCGAGCACCGAGCCGACCTGCCGCATCTCGTTGTAGACGCCGGATCCGGCGCCAGCCTGCGAGGGCGGGAGATTGCGGGTCGCGGTCAGGGACAGCGGCCCCCAGATGCAGGCGTTCCCGATCCCGATCAGCACGAACGGCAGCAGCAGGACCAGCACGGAGGCGTCCGGGTCCATCAGCAGGGAGAGCCACAGCAGCCCGCCCGCCAGCGAGGCGAAGCCGATCAGGGCCAGCGGTCGCGGGTCGTGGCTCGTCATCCAGCGGCCGACCAGCGGCGCGAGGACCAGCGAGAGCACCGCGGAGGGTGCCGTCATCAGCGCCGCCTGCGTCGGCGACATGCCGAGCACCTGCTGGAAGAACAGCGTGGTGGGGATCGCGAAGCTGAGCACGGTCGCGCTCATCATCGCGATCGCAACGTTCGCGACCGAGAAGTTGCGGTCGCGGAACATCGACAGCGGCACCAGCGGCTCGCGCCGCATCACCGCCTGCCAGAGGACGAACACCGCCAGCACCAGCACCCCGGCGAGGATCATCCCGGGCACCGTCACGGGCACGCCCGTGTCCACGGGGCCGATCACGAGGGAGTCCGTGATCGTGCCCCAGTCGTAGCTGTCGCCCTCCTGGATCCCGAACACCAGCAGGAACAGGCCCGTCGCCGAGAGCGCCACGCCGAGCCAGTCGAAGGAGTGCGAGCGGCGCGGGAAGCGCGGCACGTTGCGGAGCACCAGCGCGATCGCGAGCACCCCGACGGGCACGTTGACGAAGAAGATCCACTCCCAGCCCGGGCCGTCCACCAGCAGCCCGCCGAGGACGGGGCCGACGAGGCTCGCGACCCCTGCCGTCGCGCCCCACACGGCCATCGCCTGACCTCGCCGCTGCGGCGAGAACATGCGGGTGATCATCGACATGGTCTGCGGGGTCATCATCCCCGCACCGAGGCCCTGCACCACGCGCGCCACGATCAGCATCTTCACGCTCCCCGCGAGCCCGCACCACAGGCTCGAGGCGGTGAACACGACGAGCCCGACGAGATAGACCGACTTCAGCCCCAGCCGGTCCCCGAGCCGCCCCGTGATCAGCAGCGGCACCGCGTAGGCGAGCAGATAGGCGCTGGTCACCCACAGCAGGCCGGTCAGGTCCGCCCCCAGGTCCTCCTGCATCCGCGGGATCGCGACCGTGACGATCGTGGTGTCGACCAGGATCATGAAGAAGCCCAGCACGATCGACCACAGCGCGGGCCAGGGACGGTCCAGGCGGGGGTCGCGGGCGGGGGCGGAGCGCGCGGACATGCGATCCCTTCGACGGGCGGCATCGCACCGGCGAATGCGACGGACGAAGGTTACGCCCATGCTCGCGCCTCTCTCCGCCGCGTCCGGCCGCGTCGGAGGCGGTCGCGCCCCTACAGTGGACCGCGTCACATCCGCGACGGGGCTCGTGACCAGCACATCGCCGTGCTGCGGGGCCCTGTGTCCCCGGAGGAGATGCCGCAATGCCCAGCGCGCCCGAGTCCGCCACCCCGCACAAGGAGGGCACCCCGCTCTCGCGGGCGATGCGCCCCCTGAACAATCTGGTCGAGAGGTTCATCCCCTCGGCGCTCGTGTTCTCGATCGTGCTGACCTTCATCGTCGCGATCCTGGGCCTGGTCCTCACCCCGACCTCGCCCGCCGACCTCGTCGTCCACTGGGGCGACGGACTGGCCGGGCTCCTCGCCTTCATGACCCAGATGGCGCTGATCCTGCTGCTGGGGCACATCCTCGCCAACACCGGCCCCGTCCGCAGGCTGCTCGCCGCGCTCGCCTCGGTGCCGCGCACGGAGCTCGCGGCCTACGTCTTCGTGTTCGTCGTCGCGGCGGTCGCCTCGCTGATCACCTGGGGCCTGGGGCTCGTGGTCGGCGGGCTGCTCGCCCGCGAGGTCGCCCACCAGGGCCGCGAGCGCGGGCTGACGCTCCACTTCCCGATGCTGGTCGCGGCCGGCTTCGGCGGCTTCGTCGTGTGGCACATGGGCTACTCGGCCTCCGGACCGCTGACCGCCGCGACCGAGGGCTCCTTCCTCATGGACTCCCTCGGCGGGCAGACCGTGCCGATGTCCCAGACCGTCTTCTCGACCTGGAACATGCTCGCCGCCCTCGCCACCATCATCGTCGTGGCGCTCGCGCTGTACCTCGTCGCGCCACGACGCGGCGACCGCGTGGCCGAGCTGACCATCGACGCGCGCGAAGAGCTCGAGGACGGCCAGGAGGAGGTCGTCACCCCCGCGGACCGGCTGGACGCGAGCCGCCTGGTCACCCTGCTGACCGGTCTCGCGCTGGTGGCCTACCTGGTGCTGCACTTCTCCCGCGGCGGCACCCTCACCCTCGACACCGTGAACTGGTCCTTCCTCGCCCTCATCCTGCTGCTGGTGCGGAACCCCTTCGAGCTGATCCACCTCACCAAGAACGCCGCCTCCAACGTCGGCGAGATCCTGCTGCAGTTCCCGCTCTACGCCGGGATCCTCGGGATGATGGTCGGCTCGGGGCTCGTGCAGATCTTCTCCGACGCCTTCGTCTCGATCTCCACCCCCACCACCTTCGGCCTGTTCGCGCTGCTCGCGGCAGGGCTCGTGAACTTCTTCGTCCCCTCCGGCGGCGGCCAGTTCGCCGTGCAGGGGCCGATCATGCTCAGCGCCGGTGCGGAGCTCGGCGTGGACCCCGCGATCACGATCATGGCCGTCTCCTACGGCGACCAGTGGACCAACATGATCCAGCCCTTCTGGGCGATCCCGCTGCTGGCGATCGCCGGGCTGAAGATGCGTGACATCCTCGGATACACCACGATCGTGCTGATCGCCTCGGGGCTCGTCTTCGGGGCCACGCTCGTGATCGTCTCGCTCTGAGTCCGAGGAGGACCTCCGCATGCAGGTCGTCGACACCGTCGCGGCGCTCGAGGCGCTCGGGGACACCCCCGGGTGCGCGTTCGCCCGAGACCTCCAGGACCCGGTCGTCGAGGCGGCCGTCCGGAGCTGGGACATCCAGGGTCCGTGCACCGACGAGCTCGCCCGTCGACCCTTCGCGCACCTGACGGGCGGGCGACTCGAGCTCGTGCTGCTCCTGCCGGACCACGGCGCGCAGCACCTGACCGTGCGGATCCACGCCGCCGCCGCAGGGGTGCTCGTCATGGGAGCGCCGGAGGCGCTGGAGGCGGTACGCGCGGAGGCGGGGGCCGCCGACGGCGTCCGCGAGGCGGTCGTCGGCATGCTGCTGGCCGTCGCACGGCGCGGCGAGGAGGTGCTGGACGGGTTCGAGGACGAGAGCGAGCGGTTCGAGGACCGGGCCGACGGCTATGCCGCCTCGGCGCAGCGGCGCCTGCTGGGCAGGAGGCGGGCGGAGCTTTTCCGCATCCAGGAGGCCCAGGCCGCGATGCACCGGCTGTGCCTCCCCGAGGAGCAGCTCTCCCAGGAGCTCCCGAAGGAGCTGCGCCACCGGCTGCGCCGGGCCGCGGTCGAGTTCGAGGCGAACGGCTCCGCCGCCGCACGCCTCCACACGGTGCTCGGCGATCTGCTGGCGGAGCAGGGCGCCATCGTCAACGAGCGGCTCACCCTGGTCGCGACGATCTTCCTGCCGCTCACGCTCGCGACCGGGTTCTTCGGCATGAACTTCGCCTGGATGCAGGAGCGGACCGGGAGCGCGGGCGCCTTCGTGCTGCTGGGGATCGTGCTGCCGGCGCTCGCGACCGTGATCACGCTCGTGGTGGTGCGCCGGCTCACCGGCTCCCGCTGATCCGCTCCCACACCACGGGCCCACCCGCGTCCCAGATCTCCCCGCCGTCCCCGACCACCACCAGCAGCGAGCGGGCCCGGGACAGGCCCACGTAGAGCAGCTGCCGCGCCCGCTCCGCCGCGCCGAAGCCGTTGACCGCGAGCACCACGACGGGACGCTCGAGCCCCTTGAAGCCCAGCACGTGCCCGTAGAACACGTCGGTCGCGGAGAAGAACCCGTCCCAGTAGCCGTCGTACCCCTCGTGCTCGATCTGCGTCCTCTGCTCCGCGTGGCGGCTGCCGGTGGTCAGCAGGGCGATCTGTCCCGGCTCCCAGCCCTCGTCCATCAGCTTCTCGACCGCGTCGTCGGCGGTCGCGACCGCGTCCTCGGCGGAGGAGGCGAGATAGCGCACGGGCGCGCCGGCCGGCAGGCGCGGGGTCTGCTCCACCGGGGTGAGCGGCGCGAAGGCGTGCGCGATCGTGCGGGTGCTGCGCAGGTTGTCGTCCAGCGGGAAGGGGTTCAGCGTGATCGGGGCGCGGCCCTCGCGGTCGAAGACGCTCTGGTGCTCGTCGGCGAACACGAACAGGACGCCCTCCGCGGGGTCGCGCAGGCAGGGCTGCAGCGCCTCCCACCAGGCGTCGGCGAAGTCCTGCGCCTCGTCGACGACGATCGCGTCGAAGAGCTCGTCCTCGTGGGCCTCCTCCACCAGCTGCGCGAGACGGGCCGCAAGGTGCTCCTCGTAGTACTCGACGGGGGAGCCGTCGAACTCCTGCTCGGTCTCGGCGCCCCAGCGCACCGGCAGGTCGTGGAAGAGTCCCACATAGGCGGGACGCTCCTGCTCCGGCCAGGTCGCGGCGAGCAGCTGGAAGTGCCGGGCGAGGCCGCGGGAGTAGCACAGCAGCGCGGTGCGGAAGCCGTCCCGGGCGAGCGTGCGGGCCTTGATCATCGCCAGATGGGTCTTGCCGGAGCCGGCCCCGCCGATGATCTGCGCGCGGTGCTGGAAGCGCAGCAGGGCGATCGCGCGCTCCTGCTCGCGGGTGAGCTGGTTGCCCTCGTCGGCGATCTCCTTCGCGATCAGCTGGTGGTTCTCGATCGCGCGGTGGGTGCGGCGCAGCATCTTCACGACGTGCTCGCACTGCGCGGCGTCCAGCGGGGCATAGGCGTCCCGGGTCTGCGAGTTCAGGGCGTGCACGATCCGGTCCGCGAGGTGGGGCAGGTCGGTCGCGTCCAGCGCGAGGGTGCGCGGCGCCTCGGGCGGGTCCCAGTCCGCGGGCAGCTGCGTGTAGGGCAGCACCGCGAGGTGCACGGCGCGGCCGACCGGACGGGAGGAGGCGCCGTTGAGGTACTCCAACAGGTGGTGCTTCGCGCGCTGGGCCTGATCGATGGGGGAGCGGGCGAGCTCCCGAGAGCCGGAGCGGTCCGCCTGCCGCCAGGCGCCGTCCTCCAGCGAGATCCGTCCGCCCTTCACCTCGATCACTGCGATCCCGATGCCCGGCCAGAGCACCAGCAGATCCGCCTCGACCTCCTCGCCGCGGGCGGTGACGCGCTGCCCGGTGATCAGCACCGCCTCGGCGGGCAGCTGCTCGGTCAGGTGCTCCCACACCTCCTGCTCGGCGGCGCTGGCGAAGTCCGGCTGCTCGGGAAGAGTGCGCGGCATGGTGCTCCTCGGTGCGGCGTGGGCGTCCTCGCTGGTGAGGCCAGGCTATCGGCCGGCAGGGGTCGGGGAGACCCCCGACGAGCGGAGGTGATCCCCTAGTCTCGGGGCATGGCAGCTCGCGAGAAGAAGATCCGGCGGACCCCGCGACGTCCCGCGCCCCGCAGCAGGAAGCTCGAGCAGCACATCGCCGTGTTCGGGGAGAGCGGCAGCGGCAAGACGGTGCTGCTGTCCTCGTTCTACGGCGCGGCCCAGGACCAGGCCGGGCGGGAGGATTCGCAGGCCCCGCAGCTCTACGACCTCGTCGCCGACGACACCACCCAGGGAGACCGGCTGCTGAAGAACTACTTCCGGATGGAGAACTCCGCCGAGGTGCCCGCCGGGAACCGCTTCCGCGCCGAGCCCTACCGCTTCACCCTCTCGCTGCGCAGCACCCCCAGCGCCGCCGAGCGCAAGGCGATGCCCGTCGACGCCGTGCAGCTGGTGTGGCACGACTACCCCGGGGAGTGGTTCGAGCGCTCCGTCAGCGGACCTGAGGAGGAGCGTCGACGCATCGAGGCCTTCCGCGCCCTGCTCGTCTCCGACGTCGCGCTGCTGATGGTCGACGGGCAGAAGCTGAAGGACGCGGCCGGTGAGGAGGAGCGCTACCTCAAGGCGCTCTTCCACACGCTGCGCACGGGCCTGGTGAGGCTGCGGGACGAGATCCTCGTCGGCGGGAAGGAACTGGTGCGCTTCCCCCGCATCTGGGTGCTCGCCCTGTCCAAGGCGGACCTGCTGCCGGAGATGGACGTGGACCGCTTCAAGGCGCTCGTGCTCGAGAAGGCCGCCGACGAGCTCGGCCAGCTGCGCGAGGCGATCGAGTCGATGGTCGTGGGCGACGAGGCGCTCGCCGTGGGGGAGGACGCGCTGCTGCTGTCCTCGGCACGGTTCACGCCGGGACGCATCGCCGTGCGCGAGCGGATCGGGGTGGACGTGATCCTCCCGCTCGCCGCGATGCTGCCCTTCGAACGGCATGTCACCTGGGCCAGGCGGCAGGAGATCCCCGCGAAGGTCGCCCGGGAGCTCGCCGAGAACGCCGGCACCATCGGCACCGGGGCGATGGCGCTGGCGATGTTCGGAGCCCGCCACCGGCTCCCGGGCCGGCTCGGCCTGATCTCCACGGCGCTCGCGACCGTGGTTCCGCTGCTCAGCAAGGACATGGTCCAGGACGCCGCCTCGCTCGCGGGGGAGAAGCTCCGGGGCGTCCACGACCGGGCGCTCGAGAAGAAGCAGAGCCTCGCCGCGATCCTCACGGGCTTCAAGATCGATCTCGAGCGCGCCGAGCGCGAGGGCGTGCTGCGCCGGAGCAGGCGATGATCCTGCTCTGGGCGACCCGCGGCCGGACCTGGGGCTTCCGCTTCCTGCCCGTCGACGGCACCGGCCCCGACGCGGATCCGCTGCCGCTGTACGAACGGGCCTTCTCCGGACACGAGGACGAGGACGAGGGCTGCTGGAGGACGGACGGGCTGCTCGCCGTGCGGCTGCGGGATCCCGAGGGCCGCGCCGACGAGGCCGGACGCGTGATCCCGCACGAGCTCGTGCTCGACGGCGCGGGTGCGGACGGCATCACCTCGACGGCCGACGTCGTCCGGCAGATCTGGCCGCTGCTCGCCGAGCGCTACGCCGCGCTGTGGGACGGCCCGGCCCCGGACTGACCGGGTCGCCGAAGTGACCGAGGTGCCGTGACCTCTCTGTGACCTGGGGGATCGTGGTTACCCTGTGATCTGCCTTCCATTGCAGGTGTTCAGGACTTCGTCTGTCACACCGCCGGTGCAAGATTCAAATTGCAGGCCCCGCGCGGTCGATCGACGCACTCGGTCACGGAGCATCCGCACACCGCGGCAGGCCTCTCTTCCCAGCAGTACCCCTCGGCGCCCCCGCGCCCGGGGGCCTCCGAATCCTGTCCAGAGAGGACACCCGCTGTGAACAGCACCCTCCCCCCGTCCCCGGAGCCCGGCGCTCCCGGTCCCTCCTCCGCGCCCCAGTTCGGCATGCCCGCCGGCGCCCCCGCCCCGGCCCCGCAGAAGAAGAAGCGCGGCAAGTGGTTCATCGCCGGCGGCTGCGGCTGCCTCGCGATCATCGCGCTCGCGATCGCCGGCTGCAGCGCGATCGTCGCGACGAGCTCCGGCGACGGCGAGGACTCCTCGACCACCACCGAGGCCGCTCCCGTCGCGCCCGAGGAGGAGGCGCCCGCCGAGGAGGCAGCGCCCGAGGAGGCGGCGATCGACGAGGAGGTGCCCGCCGAGGAGGAGGCCCCCGCCGAGGAGGAGGCACCGGCCGAGGGCGACGTCCCCGCGGAGTACACCTCGGCGCTGAACAGCGCGGAGTCCTACTCCGAGATGCTGCACATGTCCAAGCAGGGCATCTTCGACCAGCTCACCTCCGAGTACGGCGACCAGTTCTCCGAGGAGGCGGCGCAGTACGCGGTCGACAACCTCGAGGCCGACTGGAACGACAACGCGCTGAAGTCGGCGGAGTCCTACTCCGAGACGCTGCACATGTCCAAGCAGGGCATCTACGACCAGCTCACCTCCGAGTACGGCGAGCAGTTCACCGAGGAGCAGGCCCAGTACGCGATCGACACCATCGTCGCGGACTGGAACCAGAACGCCCTGGAGTCCGCGAAGTCCTACCGCGACACGATGGACATGTCGCCCGAGGCGATCCGCGACCAGCTCTCCTCCGAGTACGGGGACCAGTTCACCCAGGAGGAGGCCGACTACGCCGTCGAGAACCTCGACGGCTGAGGCCGCGGGCACCTGCCCGCCTTCCCCACGACGGGGCGTCCGCCGCTCGGCGGGCGCCCCGTCGCGCATCCGCCGCACGGCGCCGGTGCCAGGACGACCATGGCCGTCGGGCATCGACTCGGTGAAGCCCTGCCCTGAAGCGGGCGAACCCCCTGGTCACCTCTGAATTCGGCGTTACGGTCGGTCGCGGTCCCGACCCCGAGCCCAGGAGAGCCCCATGGCCGTCGCCCCCGCCCGTCGCACCGTCCTCACCGGCCTCGGCGCCGCCGCCGGGGGCGCCGCTCTCGCCGCGGCCGCAGCCCCGGCGGGCGCCGCACCCGCGCAGAACCCCTCCCGAGCGCTGATCGGCCGCGCGAAGCGAGACGAGCTCCACGTGATGAGCTTCAACATCCGCTACGACCGCTCCTCGGGCGGCGGCACCGTGGAGGGCGACCCCGATCACTGGCCGACCCGTCGGCCGCTGCTGGTCGAGCTGCTCGAGCGGGAGAAGCCCACCCTGCTCGGCATCCAGGAGGCCCTGTACGGGCAGCTGACCGCGATCGAGTCCGCCCTGCCGCGCCACCGCAGCATCGGCTACGGCCGCGAGGGCGGCAGCGCCGGCGAGTACTCCGCGATCTTCTACGACAGCACCCGCCTCGAGGTGCTCCAGTAGGACCAGTTCTGGCTCTCCGACACCCCCGACGTGATCGGCTCGGCCACCTGGGGCAACACCGTCACCCGCATCGTGGTCTGGGCGCGGCTGCGCGACCTCGCCTCCGGAGCCGAGTTCGCGATGATCAACACCCACTTCGACCATCGGAGCGAGCCGGCTCGGATCCGCAGCGCCGACGCGATGATCGACCTCTTCCAGGGCGGCGAGCTCGACGAGCTCCCCACCATCGTCACCGGCGACTTCAACTCCCGCGCCCACGACTCCGGCGCCTACACGACGCTGGTCACCGACGGGCCGACGGTCGACACCTGGGACTCCGCCGCGCAGCGCGTCACCCCGGCCTGGGGGACTTTCCCCGGCTACGACGACCCGGTCGAGGACGGCGACCGCATCGACTGGGTGCTCACCACCGACGGCCTGGTCACCAGCAGGGCGGCGATCAACGTGTGGCGCGACGCGTCCGGTGCCTACCCCTCCGACCACGCCCCGGTCCAGGCGCTGATCGAGCTGCCCTGACCGGAGAGCGCGTGCGCCGAGGTCAGGGCATCGAGCGGAGGAGCTCCGCGACGGCGTCCTCGACCGCGGCGTCCATCTCGGCGTCGTCGATGGTCGGCGTGCCGTCGCTGTTCTGCGGCCAGTGGTCCCCGAAACTCGCATGGCTCGCCCCCGCGATCTCGACCATCTCAGCTCCGCCCGGCAGGGCGTCGCGGTGCTCGGCGATCTTCTCCGGCGTGGATATGTCCGCGGCGCAGTACGAGGCGAACAGCTTCAGGGCGCCCGCCTCCTCGGCGAGCTCGCAGGCCCGCACCCCGCCCATCGAATGACCTCCGACCAGCCAGGTCTCGACCCCCGGCGCGACCGAGGTGAACCGTTCGGGAGCCTGCCGGTCGAACAGCGAGAGGTTCAGCGGCGGATCGACGATCACGACCGTCACGCCGAGCTCGGTGACCAGTCCGTAGAGTCTCGCCGCATAGGCGAGCTGGGCACGCGCGGACCGTAGCAGACCCGCACCGGAACCGGCGGTGAACGGTCAGGTCCCGGCGAAGGTGACCGTCTCGGCGACGACCTCCTCGGGAGCGCCCTTGTCGACGGACCGCTGCACAGTCCAGGTCTCTCCCTCGACGGCGAAGGTGTTGGTGATGTCCTCGTCGGTCAGCAGCTCGGAGCCGTCGTCGCAGGAGTACCAGCTGAACATGTCCTCGAAGTGCTGGTCGTGATCGTGGGAGATCGGCTGGCAGGTCACGCCTCCGGGCAGCGTCACCTGGATCGGCAGGGCGTCCTCGTTCGCGGGCATCCTCCCGGCGTCCTCCGCGGCCTTGTCCGAGGCGAAGCTGATCGCGCTGCGGTCCGGGGCGTTCGTGATGCAGTAGACGAGGTTCTCGGCCTCGACCTGGCAGGCCAGGGCGCTCGCGGCCGTCGGGCCGCAGCTGAAGAAGCCCTCCTGGTCGGAGTAATTGGCAGGGGAGAGGTCCATCTCGCCGCAGATGTCGTCGATCTCCTCGAGCGTCCAGGAGTCGTCGACCCAGAGGTGCTCGACGGAGGTGATGCCGGAGCCGGCCGCCCCAGCGTCGTCGGAGTCCCCGGACTCCTCGCCCTCTGACTCCTCGGGGGCGTCGGACGCCTGGCCCTCGGAGTCACCGGTCTCGTCGGAGCGCCCTGGCTCCTCGGCCGACGGAGAGTCCTCGTCGGCGTCGCCCGCCGTCTCCTCCGTCGGGCTCTCTTCCTCCGGCTCCTCGGTCGGGCTCTTCTCCTCGTCGGTCTCCTCGACGGTCGGGGCCTGCTCGGTGGCGGCCGGCTCCTCGGAACTCCCGCAGGCGGCGAGGCCCGCGATCAGCAGCGGTGCCGCGGCGGCGGCGAGTGTGCGACGGACGGCGTGCATGGTGATCCCCCTCGAATCGACGTGCACGGCCCCACCCCGAGCCCACCCTAGCGATGGACGACTGTCCGAGTGGGGCCGGTCACCATTGGACCGATTCGCCCGATGCGGCGCAAGGGGCGAGAGGGGGCGGCGCGTCGCTCAGCGCTTGTGGTAGAGCGCCTTGCGCAGGAAGCGCGGCTCGGAGGTCACCGAGATGCCGAGGTTGCGGAAGATGTCCTCGTCCACCGTCCCGAGGATCGTCGTCGTGTGCACGTCGCAGCCGGCCAGGCTGCGCAGCTGGTCGATGGCGTGCCGCGCGTTCTCGTCGCTCGAGGCGGAGACCGACAGGGCGATCAGCACCTCATCGGTGTGCAGGCGCGGATTGCGCGATCCGAGGTGCTCCGTCTTCAGGGTCTGGATCGGCTCGATCGAGGAGGGGGAGAGCAGCTGCACCGCATCGTCCAGCCCCGCCAGATGCTTCAGGGCGTTCAGCAGCATCGCCGCCGAGCAGCCGAGCAGGGCAGAGGTCTTGCCGGTGACGATCGTGCCGTCGGCCAGCTCGATCGCGGCACCCGGTTCCCCGGTGCGCGCCTCGACCGCGAGCGCCGGCTCGACGACCGAGCGGTCGCTCGGCGAGCATCCGGCCTTCGACATGACCATCCCGATCCGCTGCGAGACGACGTCGTCCTCACCCTGGATCCGCTCGTGCATCAGCGCCTTGTAGTAGCGGCGGATGATCTCCTGGCGCGCCGCCTCCCGGCAGACCTCGTCGCCCGTGATGCAGGACCCGGCGAGGTTCACCCCCATGTCGGTGGGGGAGGCGTAGGGGGACGAGCCCGTGAGCTTCTCGAGCAGGGTGCGCAGCAGCGGGAAGACCTCGACGTCCCGGTTGTAGCTCGTGACCTGGGTGCCGTAGGCGGCGAGGTGGAAGGGGTCGATGAGGTTCAGGTCGTCGAGATCCGCCGTCGCCGACTCGTAGGCGAGGTTCACCGGGTGCTCGAGCGGCAGGTCCCAGATCGGGAAGGTCTCGAACTTCGCGTAGCCCGAGGGGATGCCGCGCTGGTGGTCGTGGTAGATCTGCGAGAGGCAGGTGGCGAGCTTGCCCGAGCCCGGGCCGGGCGCGGTGACCACGATGAGGTCCCGGCTGGTGATCGTGTACTCGTTCGCGCCGAAGCCCTGCTCGGAGACGATCCGGGCGGTGTCCTGCGGATAGCCGGGGATCACCCCGTGGCGTGCGACGGTGAGGCCCAGGCGCTGCAGGCGCTCGATGAAGGCGTGGGCGATGTGGTTCTTCTCCTCCAGCTGAGTGAGGACCACGTTCTCGACCAGGAAGCCCCGCTCGCGGAAGACGTCGACCAGCCGCAGCATGTCGTCCTCGTAGGTGATGCCCAGATCCGCACGGACCTTCTGGCGTTCGAGGTCCTTCGCGTTCAGGCACACGAGGATCTCGAGCTCGTCCCGCAGCCGCTCGAGCATCGCGATCTTGTTGTCCGGCGTGAAGCCGGGCAGCACCCGGGAGGCGTGGTGGTCGTCGAAGAGCTTGCCGCCCATCTCGAGGTAGAGCTTCCCGCCGATCTCCTCGCGGCGCTGCTGGATGTGGCGGGACTGCAGCTCGATGTACTTCTCGCGATCGAACCCGATCGCGGCAGTGGCGGACGGGGAGCTAGGACGAACATCCGGAACGGTCACCCCGGCACGCTAGCACCGTCCACCGCCGAAGGTGCGGGGGCGCCTCGATGTGGCTCCGGGAGCGCGCGGGAGTCGATCGGGGCAGAGCCGCACTTCGGGCGCGAATCGGGCGCGATACGAATCGACAAGTCGTTCATGGAGAGCTGCCGGCGGTGATGCGCCACGGGGCTTGCGTGGCCTACGAACGTCGGACATGATTTCGGGCACCCGACGTTCCGCTCATAGTTGATTCGAATCGATGAATCTTCTCAGACATGAGACGACGATGTCAGACCTCACCGTCGGAGCTGTCACGGGATGACCCATGACTCCCCTCACCCCACCCAAGGACACCCATGCCCATGAACACCAGCCCCCTGCGCGTCACCGTCTGGGGCGAGAACCGCCACGAGCAGCGCGACCCGCGCGTGCGTGAGCTCTACCCCGAGGGGATGCACTCCGCGATCCGCGATGGGATCGTGGAGAACCTCGGCGACGAGGTGACCACCCGTTTCGCCCTCCTGGACGATCCCGAGCACGGGCTCAGCGAAGAGGTCCTCGCCCAGACCGACGTCCTCACCTGGTGGGGCCACATGGCCCACCACGAGGTCTCCGACGAGGTCGCCGAGCGGGTCCAGAAGCACGTGCTCGCGGGCATGGGCCTGGTGGTCCTGCACTCCGGGCACTGGTCCAAGCCCTTCACGCGCCTGATGGGCACCACCTGCACGCTGCGCTGGCGCAACGAGGCCGACCGCGAGCTGGTCTGGACCGTGAACCCCTCGCACCCGATCGCCGAGGGCGTTCCGCACCCGATCGTCATCCCCGAGCAGGAGATGTACGGGGAGCACTTCGACATCCCGGTGCCCGACGAGCTGGTCTTCGTCTCCTCCTTCAGCGGGGGAGAGGTGTTCCGCTCCGGCTGCACCTTCCGGCGCGGCAAGGGCAAGATCTTCTACTTCAGCCCCGGCGATCAGGACTACCCCGTCTACCAGCACAAGGACGTCCGGCGCGTCATCGCTAACAGCGTGCGGTGGGCCCGGCCCGCCGTCGCCGACCGTGAGGTGCCCTTCCTGGACCGATACGAGACCGAGTGGTTCTCCACCGGCGCCGTCGGCCAGGGCGTGGGAGACGCAGCCGCCGCGGGGAAGGGCGAATGAGCATGACGGACGCCGCCCCCGCAGCAGCACCGGCCCTCGTCCCGGTCGTCGTGATCGGAGCCGGTGGCATGGGACGGGCCTGGATCGGCACCGTGCTGCGCAGCGACGCCGCCCGGCTGGTCGGCGTGGCCGACGTGCTCGAGGGCGCCGCGGAACGCGCGGTCGCCGAGGTGGTGCCCGAGGAGCAGCGGGCAGCGATCGTCACCGGGACCGATGCCCTCGACGTTGCGCGGCGCTCCGGGGCGGAGGCGGTCATCGACGTCACGATCCCCGCCGCCCACCACGCCGTCACCGCCGATGCCCTGCACGCCGGATATCCGGTGCTGGGGGAGAAGCCCTGCGCAGCGACGCTTGCCGAGGCAGTCTCCCTGGCCGGGCACGCGGAGGCCACCGGGAAGCTGTTCATGGTCTCCCAGTCGCGGCGCAACAACCCCCACCTGCACGAGGCACGGCGACTGGCCGATGAGCTCGGCGGCGCGGGCATCGTGGACACCCGCTTCTACAAGGCGCCCCGCTTCGGTGGCTTCAGGGACGAGATGGAGCATCCCTTGATCGTGGACATGGCCATCCACGCCTTCGACGCCGGGCGGGTGCTGATCGACGGCAATCCGCTGGACGTCACCGCCACCTCGTACAACCCCTCCTGGAGCTGGTACGCCGGAGACACCGCCGCGACGGTCACCATCACCTACGACAGCGGCGTGGTGCATACCTTCGCCGGCTCCTGGGCCGCACCGGGCGCCGAGACCAGCTGGAACGGCGACTGGCGGATCAGCGGCGAGCACGGGAGCGTGCTCTGGGACGGCGAGACGGCGCCGACCTCCCACGCGGCTGCGGCAGAGGCGACAGAGGCTCGCCTCGGCCGGGCACCGGACCCGGACGCCCGCTGGGAGCTGGCGGACTCTCTCGAGCGGTTCTGCGCCGCGCTGCGGGGCGGCCCGGTGCCGGACTCCGAGGTGCATGCGAACGTGTGGACCCAGGCGATCGTCGAGGCGGCCGTGCGCGCCGCCGACACCGGCGTGCGGGTGCAGCTCGCGGACCTGCTCGAGGAGGCGCTCGCCGCAGCCCGGATCCTGGATTCCGCCGACGGACGCAGCTCGGCACTGCACTCGTGGAACACTGGAACCTCGGGGCTGAGCATCGGGTGAGCGCAGCCGGGGAGGGGAACCTGGCATGGTGGTGAGGAAGATGGCGGCGAGGAAGAAGACGCCGACGAGCCAGGACGTCGCTCGGCTGGCCGGGGTCTCCCAATCCACCGTGAGCTACGTGCTCACCGGCTCCCGGCCGATCTCCGAGGAGACCCGCGCCCGGGTCGAGGAAGCGATCGCCAAGCTCGGATATCACCCCAACTCCGGCGCCCGCACCCTGCGCTCCCGGCGCAGCGGCGTGATCGGCCTGATGGTCCCCGAGACCGGGGCCGATGACGGCGTGCTAATGGTCTTCATCGGTGCGATCGCCCGCGAGGCCCGCCTGCACGGTTACGACATCCTGCTGGTCACCGCACAGGAAGGCGCGGCAGGTATCCGCCGCGTGGTCCGCACCGGGGTGTGCGAGGGCCTGATCCTGATGGAGCTGGACCGGTACGACGAACGTGTCGCCCCCGTGATCGAGTCCGGGCTTCCCTTCGTGACGATCGGCAAGCCCGAGGAGTTCCCCCAGGGATCCGTCGTGGACCTGGACTTCGAGATGCTCGGTCACATGGTCGTGGAACGGGCCGTCGAGGAGGGCTGTGATCGGCTGCTGCTGTTCGGCGCACCGGGCCGCAGGCGCTCCCGCAATGACGTCTCCCGCTTCCTCACCGGGATCGAGGCTGCCGCCGAGGAGGTGGAGCTGGACGTGGTGCTCGACGTCGGAGCGCTCGCTGATGTGCCGGAACGGGCGCTGCGAATCATCCTCCCCAACCAGCGCACCGCCCTGTTCGGCATCACCGGGGTGCGTCAGGTGCTCTTCGCGATGGCCGCCACCGGCGCGCTGGTGGACGAGACCCGGCTGCTCATCGGGCTCAGCGGCGAGGACCTGGCAGACATCAGCCCGCTGCTGGCTGCGGTCCCACAGATCGATCCCCGCCGGGTGGAGATCAGCGAGCTTGCCGTCGGCGAGCTGGTGCGCCTGCTCCAGATCGAGGGTGCCGGGCCACGGATCACCCTGGTGGAGCCGTGCTGGCTCGAGGGCTGATCGGGCTTCGGATGTCAGTGACTCTGGCTCATCGGCATGGCAAGGTAAGGTATGGAGCGGTGATCCCCACCCTGCCCCACCCTGCCGTAGCCATCCCTCACTGACACCTCGGAGTCCGACATGTCCGACGCCCCCGCGTCCCCCACCCTCCTCTCCCGCCTGGCCGCCGAATTCGTCGGCACCTTCTGGCTCGTCTTCGGAGGTTGCGGCGCTGCGATCTTCGCGGCCGGCTTCCTGAACGCCGAGGGCACCCACCTCGGCATCGGCTTTCTCGGTGTGGCCCTCGCGTTCGGTCTGACCGTGGTCACCGGCGCCTACGCCGTGGGGTACATCTCGGGTGGCCACTTCAACCCGGCCGTGACCTTCGGGGTGTTCCTCTCGGGACGGCTCGAGTCCCGCTTCGTGCTCCCCTACATCGGCACCCAGATCGTGGGCGGGCTCCTCGCGGCCGTGGCGCTGTTCGTGATCGCCAGCGGCCAGGCCGACTTCGCGATCGATCCCAGTGCCGCCGGCTCCTTCGCCACCAACGGCTACGGCGAGCTCTCTCCCGGCGGATACAGCCTGCTCTCTGCACTGCTGATCGAGGTCATCCTCACCGCGGTGTTCCTCTGGGTGATCCTGGGCGCGACCGACGGCCGGGCCCCGGTGGGCTTCGCCCCGCTCGCCATCGGCCTGTCCCTGACGCTCATCCACCTGGTCGCGATCCCGGTCACCAACACCTCCGTGAACCCGGCCCGCTCGATCGCGGTGGCCGTTTTCAACCCGGCGGCGCTGGGCCAGGTGTGGCTGTTCGTCCTGGCACCCCTGGTCGGTGCCGCCATCGCGGGTCTCAGCTACAAGTTCCTGTTCGCTGCGAAGAACTGATCGGCATCGCTCCGGACCGCCACATCAACGTAGTCACCGCCCACGCCGGCAGGACGATGCCGAACACCGGCACCAGTCCGGGGACGGTCTGAGCCACCCAGATGGTGGCGGCGAGCACGAGGGTGCGCCCTGAGAGGCCGGGGTGGGTGGATCGGGAGGGGGTCAGTGCTCGCGCGGAAGCCAGATGCGCATGGCGCCGGACCCGCGATTGCCCCAGCGGGAGAAGGGCGTCGTGGCGACGGTGATCCGTTCCTCGCCTGGGCGGGGCGGGTGCTCGCCGTCGGCGGAGCGGTAGAGCTCCCCGCCGTCGGGCCGGTGCAGCAGCGAGATCTCGAGGCTGCCGTCATCCCTCGCGCTTGCCGTCGCCTCGGCGGGGACGACCAGGTCATCGACCTCGACCCCGCTCGGCAGATCGACCTGCTCGAGGCAGTGGACGATCGGTCCTCGCTCGAGGGCCACGCAGCCACGGGTGGCATCCACGCGGGGGTGCGAGAGCGTCCAGCGCGGGGGCATGTCCAGGGTGAGCGTCGTGCCGTCGACGTCCTCGAGGGCGAGCTCGAGCCGCTGGGCCGAGAGCTCCTCGTCGCGCAGGGGCCGCTCGACCCCGTCGGCCGATCGGACCGAGCCGCTGCGCACCCAGCCCGGGATCCGCACCCCGAGGCGCGCACCGGCGGAAGCAGTCAGTGGCGACAGGCGCAGGGCGAGGACGCCGGAGACGGGGTAGTCGGTCTCCACGTGGAGGGTGCCGGTGCCGAACTCGGCAAGGAGGGTGATGGACATGTCGGTGAGCTGGAGCAGCTCGAGGCTCGGCCCCGCGTCCCCTGAGCGCCACGCGGCGACATAGGCGCCGAGCTGGGCGATCGTGCGGGCGATGTTCGGCGGGCAGCAGGCGCAGGAGTACCACGGGCGTCGCTCGGCCGGTGCGTTCTCCTCGTCGAACCTGTCCGGTCTGCGCTGCAGCGGATTCGAGTAGAAGAAGCGGGTGCCGGTGGCGTCGAGCGAAGCGGCCAGCGCGTTGTGGATCTCCCGCTCGATGACGTCTCCGTGGCGGGGATCGTCACCGGAGAGCATCATCCGCCAGGTCCAGTGGAGATCCGCGATGGTCGCGCAGGTCTCCGCGTACGCACGGTCCGACGGCAGCTCGTGGTCATTGCCGAAGGACTCATCGCGATGACGCGACCCGAAGGCCCCCGAGAGGTACATCTTGCGGGTGTGGACCCGATCCCACTGCTCCTCCATGACCTCACCCAGTGCGGTCTCGCCGGTCTCGAGGAAGAGATCGCTCACCCCCGCGTTCAGGTACAGCTGGCGCACCGCGTGGCCGGTGGGGTCCACGGCCTCGCGCACCGGCAGATGGTCCTGGAAGTAGTGGGAGCCGAAGCCTCCGCCGGGGAGGATGTCGCGGCCGCGCTGATCCACCAGGTGCTGGGCGAGTTCCAGATGTCGCTGCTCACCGGTGTGGCGGTACAGCTCCACCAGGGCGGTCTCGATCTCGGGGTGACCCGGGATGCCGTCCTCGCGGCCGGGCCCGAAACGGCGCTCCACCAGGTCCACGAAGCGCACCGCGAGGTCGAGCAGGTCGGTGTGCTCGGTGGTGCGGGCCAGCGCGATACCCGCTTGCAGCCAATGGCCGAGCACATACAGCTCGTGCGTCCAGTGCAGCTCCGAGAACTTCTTCTCCGGCTGCACGCCCTGGATCCAGGTCTGCAGGTAGCCGCTGGGCTCCTGGGTCCGGGCGATCAGCGCGATCATCTCGTCGAGCCAGGCGTTGTGCACGGTGGTGCCGGAGCGCCCGATCTCCCAGGCGACGGCTTCGATGACCTTGTAGAGGTCCGAGTCGGCGAAGACGAAGCCGCGGTGCTTCGCGCCGGATTCCCCGACCGGCCGCCGGAAGTTGTCGATCACCCCGGAGCTCTCGAGCTGTTCGATGCAGTGGGGGATGGTGGCGGAGGCGTTCAGCTCCTGCCAGGCGCCGAGACTGCCTCGCGGGTGCAGCACCACCTCGGAGAGATCCAGCGGGCGGAGTCCCTCGTGGCGCTCGGCACGGGGGAGGGCGGGTGCCGGGCGGCGGGCGGAGCGCGGGGGAAGGGCAGGCAACGGAGGACTCCTCATCGAGATGTGATGCAGGCCATCTTGAACGCGCGATTAAGCGATGTCAATAGGGGACGCAACGTTGAAAATGACATCGTTTCGGCCTGGGGGCGCAGGCCCCGGGCGCGGGCTCAGTCGCCGGTGGAGGCGCGGACGATCAGCTCCAGAGGTGCACTCTCGCGCCGGGCCGGGCCGCTCTCGCCCTCCAGCCGTGCGATCAGCATCGCGACCGCCCGCTGCGCCATCTCCGGCACGCCCGGGTCCACTGAGGTCAGAGGAGGGGTGGTGAAGGCCGCTTCCTCCGTGTTGTCGAAGCCGATGAAGGCGACGTCCCGCGGGATCCGGAGGCCGGCGAGCGAGGCGGCGCGCATCGCGCCGACGGCGGCCGCGTCATTGATGCACGTGACCGCATCGAACGGAGCGCCGGAGCGCAGCAGGCCGACCATCGCCTCCAGGCCGGTCTCGTGGCGGTCCCAGTCCGTGCCCTGGATGGCCAGGGCATCGTCGACCTCGAGACCTCGTTCGGTGTGGGCCTCGAAATATCCGAGATAGCGGGGCCCTTCGTGGGAGGGCAGCCAGGGATCGGCCACGTAGGCGATCCGCCGCCGGCCGCGGTCGAGCAGATGCCGGGTCGCCGTGAGGAGCCCTTCCTGCTCTGCCATCACCACAGCATCGATCTCCGGGGTGGGCGCACCTCCCACCTGGACCGTCGGCAGCGCCGGGGCTGCGCCTGCGAGGAGCTCCGCGGAGAGGGAATGCGGGCAGATGATCACGCCGGCGACATCCTGCGTGGTGCGGCCCAGCACTGCATCCCGCTCCGCCGCGGCATCGTGGGCGAGTCGCAGAGTGGTGCTCAGGCCGCGCTCCTCGAGCGCGAGGATCAGTGCCTCGGCCATCCTCGCGAAGTACGGCTGGACCAGATTGGGCACCATGATCGCGATGCGCTCGGCCGTGCCCAGAGCCAGTCCGCGCCCCGCGGCCGAGGGCACATAGCCCAGCTCGCGCGCCACGCGATGCACCGTCTCCCGGGTCCTCGCGGAGACCCGGATCGTCCCGTCGGTGCGCTCCGGTGCGCGCAGCACATAGGAGACGGTCGCTGTGGAGACCCCCGCAGCCGCGGCGACGTCGGCGAGGGTCACCTGCGTCATCTCGTCCCCCAGTGCTCGACGTGGCTGGCCCCGAGCGTGGACTCCGCACGGATCAGGGTGGTCGGCACCACGACGCGCTGCGGCGCGCTGCGATCCCCGGCGGTGCGCCGGGAGATCAGTTCGATGGCGCGTCGGGCGATCTCGGGCAGGTCGAGGTCGACCGTGGTCAGCGAGGGGGTGGAGAACCGCCCGTCGTCGATGTTGCCATAGCCGGTCAGAGCGACCTGGGCCGGGACCTCGAGCTGCCTGTCATGCAGCAGCGACAGCGCGCCGATCGCGAGCTCGTCATCGGCGCAGACCAGTGCCCGGGCCCAGGGATGCCGCTCGAGGGCGAGCGCTGCCAGCGTGCGACCTGCCGCTCGATCGGCGGCGTGGGTGGAGCGAGATCCGGGGCGGAGCACGGGCGCGTCGGGGAAGGAGTGGATGAGCTCGCCGAGGAAGGCGTCGGGCAGCTCCGCCTCGCGGCCCAGCAGCACCACGTCATGATGGTGGATCCGCTGCAGGTGCCGGGTGAGGGCTGATGCTGCGCCCGCATCATCGCTGTCGATCGAATCCAGCACAGCGGGACCCTCAGGACCCGACGTCGGGCACAGGCCGACGACCGGACGCTCCGGGGTGAACGCCGGGGGCTCGCAGCCTCGGGGCAGCGGACCGATGTGGACCACCGCGTCGAAGAGGGCACCCCGGGAGGCGAACGTCTGCGCGATGCGCTCGGCCCGCCCGCGTGAGGGCTTGATCGAGACGCGCAGTCCCTCCCGCTCGGCCTCGATGACCAATGCCTGGGCCAGGCGCGCCGTGATCGGTGCCTTGAGATCCACCAGGGACAGGCCGATCAGCCCGGTGCGGCCGGTGCGGAGGGAGCGCGCATGCGCATTGGGCGTCCAGCCGAGCTCCTCGATCGCCCGGCGAACCCGTTCGCGGACCGCATCGCTGATGCTCGGATGGTGGTTCACGACGCGGGAGACGGTCTTCGTCGACACGCCTGCTCGAGCCGCGACCTCCTTCATCGTGGGCGCCATGGTCCTCCTTGATCGCCGTGCACATGGCGCACGAGCTCATGGCGAGGATACCGCGCGACCTCAGCATTCGAGGAGGCGTGACTGCTTCCACACGACTCTAACCCTTAGGAATGCTTGGGTAGCGCATAAGAGGAGCGCATGTCCGATGTGCAGCAGTCCTTCGACGCCCACCAGATCCTCGACGCGGTCCTCACCGGAGCCCCCGAGGCGAGCGGGGCGCTCGCGACCGTGCGCCCGGAGGTCCTCGCTCAGACCCGCAGCGCCTATGACGCGCTCTACCGCGCACCGCAGGCGCTCCCCGCTCGTGTGCTGCACGCGCTGGCCGCAGTGACCGCGGACTGGCAGGGCAGCGGCGTGCTCGCGGACTGGCACCGGGCGCAGGGCGCCTCCCCGGAGCTGACCGCCGCCGATCCGCTCTCCAGCGATCCCGCGCTCGCCGCGCTGCGCGATCAGGTGGATCTGCTCTCGATCTCTCCGGCACTCGCCACTCTCGCCGACCAGCAGCAGCTCACGGCCGTCGGCCACGATTCCCGCACCGTGGTGCTGATCAGCCAGCTGGTCGCCTTCGAGAGCTACCTCCAGCGGCTGGTCGCCGGCCTCGCCGCCCTGCACGGACTCGACCTGCCATCCGCCGACGCCCCGACCCGCACCCCGCGCTCTCGTGGCCGTGTCGCCGCGCACGGCGGCGCCACTCCCACCGGACGCACCCGCCCTGCGGCGTTCACCCGTGACCAGCTCCAGTGGGAGCCGTGGATCCCCGTCCCCTCCGAGGACGAGCTCACCGAGGAGCAGCGCGCCTCCTTCGCCTCCAAGGCCAGCACCAACAGCGTCTACTTCCGGATGCTCTCGCTGACCCCCGGCGTCACCCGCGCCCGCAGCGAGCTCGACAACGCCATCTTCCTGCCCCGCGACGGCATGCCGAAGGCCGAGCGCGAGCTCGCCGCCGCCGTGACCAGCAAGGTCAACGACTGCATCTACTGCGCCTCCGTGCACGCGCGCAAGGCCGCGGGCTTCTCCAAGCGCGAGGAGGAGGTCGATGCGCTGCTGGCCGCACAGCTGGAGCGCAACGCGGACTGGATCTCCGCCGACCTCGCACCCCTGGCCGAGGGCCAGGACGAGCGCTGGAGCGCGATCGTCACCGCCGCCGCCGAGCTCTCGCGTCCCCGCCCCGCCCTCGGCGCGGCGCATCTCGAGGCTCTGCGCGCCCAGGGCCTCGATGACCACGAGATCACCGACCTGCTCACCGCCTCGGCCTTCTTCGCCTGGGCCAACCGCCTGATGCTCAGCCTCGGCGACCCGTCGCTGCCCGACGCCGCCTGACCGACCCGAACGAGGAACCATGACCCACGCCAGTTCCCGCCCTCGCCCCACCCGGCGCACCCTGCTCGGCACCGCGCTGGCCGCCCTTCCCGTCCTGGGCCTCGCCGCGTGCGGCGAGGTGACCGTCGAGGGCGAGGCGGCCGGCACCGAGGAGCTCACCCTCACCGACGACCAGGGCCGCGAGGTGACCCTGCCCGGGCCCGCGCAGACCGCCGTGGTCGTCAACAGCTACTCCAACGAGTTCGTGCGCGCGATCGGCGCCGGCGACCGCGTCATCGGCGTGGACCGCGCCTCCCTGGACCGCCTGCCCTACCTCGAGCTGAGCGAGGAGCAGGTGATCGCCGAGGGGCTGGACCAGCTGAACTACGAGGCCATCGCCGAGCTCGCCCCGGACGTCGTGATCCTGCCGCGCAACGCCGTGTGGCAGGAGGCGCTCGAGCAGCTCTCTGCCTTCGACATCCCCGTCGTGATCGCCACCGCCTGGGACACCGAGGTGGTCGACGAGACCCTCACCCTGCTCGGGCAGGTCTTCGGCGTCGAGGACGGCGCGCAGAGCGTGCTCGACCTCCGCGCCGAGATCGACGCCCTGCTCCAAGAGTGGCTGGCCGAGGTCGAGCCCGTCACGGTGTACTTCGAGACGGTCGAGCCCTACCTCACCACCCTGCCCGGCTCCGGCTTCCACGCCATGATCGAGGCCGCCGGGGGACGCAACATCTTCGACGACGCTTCCGGGGGAGACGCCCAGGAGGAGCTGACCGTCGACCCCTCCGAGGTGGTGCTGCGCGATCCGCAGTTCGTGATGCACGAGTTCGAGCCCTCCGCCGAGCCCGTCGACCGCTTCGCAGCGCTGCGCGAGGATCTCGACGGCCGCCCCGGCTGGAGCGGCCTGAACGCCGTGGCCGAGGGGCGGGTCGCGATCGCCAACGGGTGGGCCACCAGCGCGCTGGGCAAGTCGATCGGTGCCGTCTACCTCGCCTCCTGGCTCCACCCCGAGCAGATGGAGGGCGTGGATCCCGACGAGTACCTCGAGCGCTGGGTGAGCGAGTTCCAGGACACCGAGCTGTCCGCTCCGGCCGACTACGTGCAGGGGCCGCAGGCATGACCGCGACCCTCCAGAAGCAGCCCGCCCCCGCGCCCGCCCCGTCCCCGGAGCCGAGCGATCCCAGCCGCGGCCGCGAGCTGCGCAAGTCCCTCGTCCTCGCCGCCGGCGCGGTCGTCTCCGTGATCGCCCTGATCGCCGCGGTCACCATCGGCACCGCCGGTGTGGGCTTCGACGATGTGCTCCGCTCGCTCCAGGTGAGCATCTTCGGCGGCACCATCAGTGCCGACTTCGCCTCCTCCTATGCGGTGATCACCCAGCTGCGCCTGCCGCGCGTGCTGCTCGCCTTCGCCGCCGGCGCCGCGCTGTCGGTCTCCGGCGTGCTCATGCAGGGACTGCTGCGCAACCCGCTGGTCAGCCCCTTCACCCTCGGCGTCTCGCCCGCCGCGGCCTTCGGGGCGGCGCTGGTGATCACCCTGGCCGGCACCAACCAGCTGCCCGCCTGGGCCACGATCGCCGGCGCGATGGTGATGGCGCTGGCCGTCTCCGCGATCGTGCTCGGCATCGCCACGGCCCGCCGCATGGCGGTGGCGACCCTGCTGCTGCTCGGCATCGCGATGACCCAGATCTTCGAGGCGCTCACCTCGGCGCTCCAGTTCACCGCCAACGAGAACACGCTCCAGGCCATCATCCGCTGGACCTTCGGCTCCGTGAACGACGCGACCTGGTCCGACGTGATCATCGTCGGCGTGATCACCGTGATCGCGGTGCCGGTGACGCTGCTGTTCTCCAAGGACCTCAACGCGATCGCCTTCGCGGGCGACGACGCCGCCCGCAGCTTCGGCGTGAACGTGGGACCGGTGCGTATCGGACTGATCGCCCTGTCCGTCACCCTCGCCGCCGTGGTCGTCTCCTTCTGCGGGATCATCGGCTTCGTGGGACTCGTCGGCCCGCACATCGCGCGCCTCGCGATCGGGGCCGACCACCGCCACCTGCTGCCCTTCGCCGCCCTCTCGGGCGGCCTGCTGCTGCTGATCGCCGACGCCGTGGGGCGCACCGTCATCGCCCCCGCCGTCGTGCCCGTCGGCATCGTGGTCGCCTTCATCGGCGGGCCCGTGTTCATCTACCTCATCCTCACGCGAAGGAACACCCTGAAGTGAGCCTCTCCGTCCAGCACCTGTCCTTCTCCTACGGCCCGCGCAGGATCCTCGAGGACGTCACCTTCGAGGTCGCGCCCGGAGCGTTCTGCGCGCTGCTCGGACCGAACGGCTCCGGCAAGTCCACCCTGGTCAAGGCCATCGCGGGCGTGCACCGCGCGAAGTCCGGCACCGTCACCGTCGAGGGGCGCGAGACCTCCTCCCTCGGCCGCCGCGAGCTCGCGAGAGTCGTCGGCTACGTGCCTCAGGCCGGGGACGCGCCCTTCGACCTCACCGTGCGGGAGGCCGTCATGCTCGGCCGCACCCCGCACTTCGGGATCGCCCCGCGCGCCGAGGACCGCGCGAAGGTCGAGGACGCGATCGCCCGGATGGGCCTCGGCGACCCCGCCGAGCGCTCCATGTCCGAGCTCTCCGGCGGACAGGCGCAGCGCGCCCTGATCGCCCGCGCCCTTGCCCAGGACACCCGCGTGCTGCTCCTGGACGAGCCCACCAGCGCCCTCGACCTCCGCTACCAGATCGAGACGCTCCAGCTGGTCCGTCAGATCACCCGCGAGGAGGGAATCAGCGCGCTCATCGCGATCCACGACCTCAACCACGCCGCGCGCTACTGCGACCAGATCGTCGTGCTCCACGGCGGCCGTCTGGTCGCCGACGGCAGCCCCGCGGAGGCGCTCCGGGTCCCTGTGCTGCGCAGCGTGTACGAGGTCGACGTGGAGGTCGACGCGCGCGAGGGCGCGGTCGAGGTGCGCCCCCGGGTCGACGCGGCCGGATTCACCCGCACCGGCGCACGCCTGGTCGAGCTCGACGAGCACGGCGGGATCCGCGCCGACGCCGTCGCCGTCGTGCCCCGATGAGCCCGGAGCACTTCGACGCGGTGATCGTCGGCGGCGGCCCTCGGGGCGTCGCCACCGTGCTGCGTCTGGCCGCGCGCGTCCGCGCCGAGGGAGCCGCGCCGCTGCGCGTCGCGCTCCTCGACGCCCTCGCGATCGGTCCCGGCGCGACCTGGCGCCTCGACCAGCCGGCGGCGTACCTCAACAACACCCAGGCCGACGCGACGACCGTCCACCCCGACGACTCGACCCGCATGAGCGGCCCGCCCGCCCCGGGGCCCGATCTCGTGGACTGGGCGCGGCGGGTCCGGGCCGAGGGCGCGCACCCGGCGGGGGATTGGGTGGTGGAGGAGGCGTCGGCGCTGACCGGCGCGACCTTCCCCACCCGGCGCCTGCAGGGCGTCTACTACCGCGACCAGCTCGAGGCCGCCGCGGAGACGGGCGCCGTCGTGCTCACCGAGGTCCTCGGCCGCGCCGTCGACCTCGAGGGCATGGGCGCGGAGCGCACCGTCGTGCTCGAGGACGGTCGCCGGCTGAGCGCGCCCGCCGTCGTCCTCGCCCAGGGGATGGTGCAGGGGCGGCGGAGCCGCGAGGTGGAGGAGCTGGCGGGCTTCGCCGCACGTCACGGCCTGCGCTACGTCGAGCCCGGCATGCCGGCGGAGCGCGACTTCACGGGCCTCCCCGCGGGGCAGGACGTGCTGGTGCGCGGGCTCGGCGCGAACCTCTTCGACGTCCTCGGACAGCTGGCCGAGGAGTGGGGCGGCGAGTTCGAGCCCGTTGAGGGCGATTTGCACGGCCGTCTGCGCTATCTGCCCAGCGGCCGAGAGCCGCGTCTGCTGGTCGGCTCGCGGCGCGGTGTCCCCTACCGCTCCAAGCCCGAAGGTGGGCGCTCCGTGCGCCCCTTCGTGCCGCGCTGGGCGAGCCCGGAGTGGTTCACGGCCCTCGCCGCCCGCGGCGGCATCGACTTCGCCGACGAGGTGTGGCCGGTGCTCGGCCGCGAGTTCGCCCGCGTCTACCTCGAGGCGCTGGGCGAGCTGCGCCCGCAGGCCGTCGGCGGCGACTGGCTCGCCGGACTCGAGGCCGCTTCGACCGTCGAGGAGATCGACGCGGTGCTCGAGGCCTCGATCGGTGAGGAGGAGTGGACCTGGGCCCTCGAGGAGCTGCATCGGCCCACCCGCGGCGAGGAGGTCGGCCCGGACGGCTGGGCCCGCCTGGTGCGCCGTCTGATCCGCGACGAGCTCGGCTCCATGTCCGATCCCTGGCGCCACCCCCGCGCCGCGGTCAACGGGGCGATGGGGGCGCTGCGGCGTGAGGTCGGTCGCCTCACCGCCCGCGGCGCCTTCACGGGCGTCTCGCTGGCCCGAGACGTGCTGGGATGGTTCGACGGCGACTCGCTCGCCCTCGCCTCGGGCCCGCCGGCGGAGCGGGTGCGCCTGGTGCTGGCGCTGCTGGAGGCAGGGGTGGTCGAGCTGCTCGGACCCGGCACCGCGGTCGAGGCCGACGAGGACGCGGGGCTCTTCCGCGCCTCCTCCGCCGTGACCGGCCGGGAGGTCTCCTCCGAGGTGCTGCTCGAGACGCGGATGTCCAAAGGGAAGGTCCCGGACACGGACGATCCGCTGCTGCGCGCCCTGCTGGACTCGGGCCGCGCCCGGATCCACACCGTGGACGGGGTGGAGACCCACTCGATGGAGGCGACCGGCGCGGAGATCGCCGAGGACGCCGAGGGCGGCCACAACCTGGTCTCCGCCGACGGGGAGGTCGATCCGGCGGTCGTGGTGCTCGGCATCCCCGCGCAGTCCACCCAGCCGGGCTCCGCGATCGGGGCGGCCCCGGGGGTGCCCTCGCCGCTGCTCGCGGGCGCGGACGTCGCGGCGCGGCAGGTCATCGCCCGGGCACGGGTGTCGGCGCGCCTCTGAGGACCTGTTCCGGGAGAGGGGCGTGCGCGTACGACCGCACCTAGCAGTGACCGAGGTCACGATCGTTATAGGACCGTGACGCCTACCAATGGAGGTTTTCGCGTCGGGCGAGGTTCAATTCCTGCACGGATCGACGGCGATCCGGCGCTCCAACGGCGGAGCGATTCCCGAGAGGCAGGTCTTCCATGTCCGAGTCTGCAGAATTCCCTCGTCCCGGCGCCTCGCGCCGCCGATTCCTCGCCGGCACCGGCGCGCTCGGCGGCGCGGCGGCCCTCGCCGCCTGCGGCGGCGCCACCGGCGGCGGAGGAGGGGGAGGAGGCGGCGGCGAGGAGCTCGTCGGCGTCGGCAACGGAGGCCAGGCCGGCACCGGCCGTGCGGGCGACGGCGCCGACCAGCTGTTCATCGCCGGCTTCCAGTGGAGCCCGCCCACCAACTTCAACACCTTCGCCGGCGCGCCGGCCTGGCCCGCCTCCGCGAACGTCGCCCAGTACATCTACGAGACGCTGCTGCGCTTCCACATCGTCACCGGCGAGCTGCTGCCGGGACTGGCCGCCTCGCACGAGATCACCGGCAGCGAGTCGATCACGCTGACACTCCAGGAGGGCATCACCTGGCACGACGGCAGCGAGTTCACGGCCGAGGACGTGCTGTACACCTTCGAGCTCGGCAAGATCGACCCCTCCCTGGGCGTCGCCGCCTTCTGGACCGAGGTCGACGAGATGACGGCCGACGGCAGCACGATCTCGATCGCGGTGAACAAGGAGCGCAAGAACGTCGGCGCCGTGCTGAACTCCCTGGCCACCCAGTTCATCGTCCCGAAGGCGGTGTTCGAGAAGGCCGCGCAGGAGACCGGGAACAAGATCGCCGGCTGGGAGACCACCGAGGCCATGGGTACCGGGCCCTTCACCCTCGAGCTCGCGGACCAGACCCAGATCATCCTCGCGCGCCACGAGGAGTACTGGGGCAAGGACTTCTACGGCGGCCTGCCCGCGATGACGAAGATCATCCACCCGATCTTCAAGTCCAACGAGGACGGCAACCTCAAGTTCCAGAACGGCGAGCTCGACGTGATGCAGCAGTTCGTCCCGCAGATCTGGAAGATGTGGGAGAGCGGCAAGCCGGTGGGCACCTACCTGCGCGAGAAGCCGTACTTCTCCCCGGGCTCGATGCCGATGCTGCTGATCAACACCACGAAGCCGGGCCTCGACGATCCCACTGTGCGCCGCGCACTCGCGCATGCGGTGGACTACGCCTCGATCGCGGAGACCGCCATGAGCGGCTACTCCTCCCAGGTGCTCGCCTCGCTGATCATCCCCGACGGCGCCGAGGACCAGTGGCTGGACCGCGACAAGGCCGCCGCCGACGGCTGGACATTCGACGCCGCGAAGGCCGAGTCCCTGCTCCAGGAAGCCGGCTACGCCAAGGGCGCCGACGGCTTCTACGCCAAGGACGGCCAGAAGCTCGGCCCCTGGAAGCTCATCACCCCGCAGGGCTGGACCGACTGGAACGCCGCCCTCGAGGTCGTCGCCAAGAACCTCCAGGCCATCGGTGTGGACGCCAGCACGAACTTCCCCCAGCAGGCGCAGACCCAGACCGCCATCCAGAACGGCGATTTCGACATGGCCTGCTGGTACGTCGCCGGCACCGGACCTTCCACCCCGTGGCAGCGCTTCAGCGACGTGATGAGCAACGTCGAGATGGCGGCGCTCGGCCAGACCGCCTACCGCAACTACGGCCGATGGGAGAACGGGGAGGTCAACGACCTGCTCGAGGCGGCGGCCGCCGCCTCCGACGACGCGACCAAGCTCGAGGCGCTCACGGCGCTGGACGACATCTACCGCGCCGAGGTGCCCGCCTTCCCGCTGATGTACCGTCCCGACGAGTTCTTCGAGTTCAACGCGAGCAACTGGTCGAACTGGCCCGCCGAGGACAACGACTACGCCCCGCCGATGTTCCGCGGCGCCGGCAACGAGTGGATCTTCCAGCTGAAGAAGATCGGCGGCTGAGCGTCCCGTGACCCTCGGCCGATACATCGCCCGCAAGTCGGGCTGGTACCTGGTCGCGCTGGTGGCAGCAGTGAGCCTCAACTTCCTGCTGCCCCGGCTCGTCCCGGGCAATCCCGTCGACGTCATCGTCTCGAACCTCGCCCGCGGAGGCTCCGTCACCGGCGAGCAGCAGAAGGCGATCTACGAAGGCTTCGTCGCCGAGTTCGGTCTGGACGCGCCCCTGTGGCAGCAGTTCCTGACCTACCTCGGCAAGGTGTTCTCCGGCGACCTGGGGACCTCGTTCGCCAACTACCCGGCCTCGGTCAACGACCTGATCGGCCAGGCCCTTCCCTGGTCGATCGCGGTGCAGCTGCCCGCGGTGCTGATCGGATGGATCGCCGGCAACCTGGTCGGCGCGATCGCGGCGTTCCGCGGCGGGAACTGGGACCGCAGCGTCTTCACCAGCGCCCTGTTCCTCTCCGCGATGCCGTACTACTGCCTCTCCATCCTCCTGCTGTACGGGTTCGCGGTGGTGGCGGGGATCTTCCCCGTCGGCGGCGCCTACTCGCTGGGGCTCACACCGGAGTTCTCCGTCGAGTTCCTCTGGGACGCGGTGAGCTATTACTGGCTGCCCTTCCTCTCACTGGTGGTCGTGTTCATCGGCGGGCAGGCGGTGGGCATGCGCTCCATGGCGATCTACGAGCTGGGCGGCGACTACGTCAACTACGCCCGCGCCATGGGCATCCGAGACAACAGGATCACCCAGTACATCTTCCGCAACGCGATGCTCCCGCAGATCACCGGGCTCGCGCTCGCGATCGGCACCCTCGTGGGAGGCGCGCTGATCACCGAGCTGGTCTTCAGCTATCCGGGGGTCGGGACCCTGCTGTTCAACGCGATCACGCAGAACGACTACCCGGTCATCCAGGCGGTCACGCTGATCATCACCGTCGCGGTGCTCGTGGCGAACTTCCTGGTGGAGATCGCCTACGGCATCATCGACCCGCGCATCCGCGCGGCGAGCGCAGGGGAGAAGTGACATGAGCACACCCAACGCCCCCGTCGCCGACGAGAAGGCCGTCCCGCGCGGCAACCCGTTCCGCTCCCTGAACTTCTCGGGACGGTTCTGGATCGCGCTGGTCCTCGTCGTCGGCGTGATCCTGCTGGGCCTGGCCGGCTACGTCTATCCCACCGGGCCCGGGGAGAAGGTCGCCTCGCTGTACGACCCGCCCGGAGCAGGTCTCCCGCTCGGATCGGACAACTTCGGCCACGACGTGCTCGCGGTGCTCATGGCCGGCACCCGCACCTCGCTGATCATCGGCCTGGTCGCGGGGATCGTCGCCACAGTCATCGGGGTGATCGTCGGCCTCGTCGCCGGCTACATCGGCGGCTGGTTCGAGGAGCTCCTCATGGGCGCCACCAACGTGGTCCTCGCGATCCCCTCGATCATCGTGCTGATCCTCATCTCGATCTCGCTGCCCCAGAGCAGCGTATGGTCGCTCGCGGTGGTCATCGGAATCACCTCGTGGCCCTGGACCGCCCGCGCCGTCCGCGCTCAGGCCTCGTCGGTCGCGACGAGGGAGCACATCGACGTGGCCCGGCTCTCCGGGGCACGGCTGCCCGGCATCCTCCTGCGGGACGTTCTGCCGTACATCCTGTCGTACACGGTCATGGCGTTCGTCCTGCAGGTCGCCGGCGCGATCCTCGCCGAGTCCGCCCTGTCGATGCTCGGCCTCGGCCCGTCGGGGGCGAACTCGCTGGGCATCCAGCTGCACTGGGCGCTCGCGTTCCAGGCCGTGGGCGGCGGTGCCTGGTGGGCCTTCCTCCCTCCGACGATCGTGCTCACGCTCGTGTCGTTCGGCTTCCTGCTCCTGCAGTCCAGCCTCGACGAGGTGTTCAATCCGCGCCTGCGTCGCGGAAAGCGCAAGCAGATGAAGCAGGCGGCGGCCCGGCGCGCGGAGGAGGCGAGGCTGCTCGCCGAGCAGACGGCCCGCACCGTGCAGGGCCCCGCAGGCGCACCACGAGGGAAGGAGCTCGCATGAGCCACGACGACGCCGCCCCCGCCCGCATGGAGCGGGCGGTCCTCGCCCGAGCACACGACATCCGCTGCGTCTACGGCGGCGGGGAGGAGGACTTCACCGCCGTGGACGGGGTCTCCCTCGAGCTCGGAGAGGGGGAGATCCTGGGACTGGCCGGGGAGTCCGGCTGCGGGAAGACGACTCTGGGCAACGCCCTGGCGATGATCGCGACCCCGCCGCTGTACGTCCTGTCCGGCACCCTCGAGATCGACGGGGAGAGCATCGATCTCTCCACCCTCTCGGTCGCGGACCTGAAGCGCCACCGCCCTTATCGGGGACGGACCGTGTCGATGCTGCCGCAGGGGGCGATGAACTCCATCAGCCCCACCCTGCGGATCCGAAGCCTCGTGCACGACGTGATGCGGGCCCACGACCCGAGGGTGAGCCGGGACGAGGCGCTCGACCTCGCCCGGGACCGGCTGAAGATGCTCGAGATGCCGGTGCGGGTGCTCGACTCCTACGCGCACCAGCTCTCCGGCGGGATGAAGCAGCGCATGATCACGGTGATCTCCACGCTGCAGAACCCCAGGCTGCTGATCGCGGACGAGCCCACCTCAGCGCTCGACGTCTCCAGCCAGCGGATGCTGGTGGAGATGCTGCTGGCGATGGTGGAGCATCGGATCATGTCGGGCGTCGTCTTCGTGACGCACGACCTCCCGGTGCTCTCGCAGGTCTCGGACCGGCTCGCCATCATGAGCGCCGGGAGGATCGTCGAGACCGGACCCACCCGTCGGCTCGTCGAGCAGCCGGAGCACGACTACACCAGGACGCTGCTGTCCTCGGTGCTGGACCCCAGCCGGGAGACCTGGGAGCGGGGAAGGCGGCGCGCCGGCCTCGACGCTGGCGCCGCCGGCCCCGCCGCTCCTGCAGCGCCCGCGCCCGAGAAGGAGGTGGGGGCCCGATGATCGAGACCCCCGAGATGATCACCCGCAGCCGCACGGAGCGCGAGGTGCTGCTGTCCTGCGCGAACGTGACCAAGGAGTTCTCGGTCGCCGGCGGCACCGTGGTCGCGGTCGACGACGTCAGCCTCGAGTTCCCCGAGGCGAGCGTGCTCGCCGTGGTGGGGGAGTCGGGCTCGGGCAAGTCGACCCTCGCCCGCATGCTGCTGCGTCTGATGCCCGTCACCTCGGGCACCATCGCGTTCCGCGGCCAGGACGTCACCTCCCTGTCCGGGAAGGGACTGCGGGACTACTGGTCGGAGGTGCAGGCGGTCTTCCAGGACCCCTTCGCCTCCTTCAACCAGTTCTTCACCGTCGGCTCCCTGCTGCGGCGCAGCCTCGCGCTCGCGAGGATCCCCTCCGACGAGGCCGATGCGCTGATCGAGGAGTGCCTGGGCTACGTGGACATGCGCCCTCGCGACGTGCTCCACAAGTTCCCGCACCAGATGTCCGGCGGCCAGCGCCAGCGCATCATGATCGCGCGGGCGCTGATGATGCGGCCCAAGGTGCTGCTGGCCGACGAGGCGACCAGCATGCTGGACGCGACGCTGCGGGTGAACGTGCTGAACGTGCTGCACGACCTGCGCAGCGAGCTTGGCCTGACGGTCCTGTTCATCACGCATGACATCGGCCAGGCCTGCTATCTGGCGGACCGGGTCGCGGTGATGGAGCGGGGCAGGGTCGTCGAGCGCGGGTCGACGGAGGAGGTCATCTTCGCGCCGCAGGCCGAGTACACCCGGCGCCTGCTCTCCGACGTCCCCGACCTGCGCGGCAGCCTCAGGACGTAGCCGGGGGAGCCAGCAGCACGGAGAAGGTCGCCAGGGTGCGCTCGAGCTCGACCGAGGGCTCGAGCAGCCACTGGATCTGCAGGCCGTCGGACGCTGCGATGAGGAGGGCCGCCATATCGGCGGGCTCGACGTCGTCGCGGACCGTTCCGGCGGCCTGTTCTGCGGCCAGGCGCTCGGTCAGCTCCGTGCGGATGCGCTCGAAGCGGTCGGTGAAGAACTCGTTCGAGGGCGTGCCGTCGGCGGCCAGCGCCGAGGCGACCAGCGTCGTGTACAGCTCGACCATGCCGGGCACGCCGATGTTGATCATCGCGGCCTTGACCAGCACGTCCACCGCCGACTCCGCGGCGTCGCCCGAGGTGTCGCGCTTCGCCTCGGCGTGCTCGTACACCGCCACCAGCAGCTGCTCGCGGGAGTCGAAGTAGTGCAGCAGCGCTGCATGGGACACCCCGATCGCCGTCGCGATCCGGCGCAGCGAGGTGCCGTCGGCCCCCCGCTCGCGGAACACCTCGGCGGCCCGCTCGAGGATCTCCTGCCGGCGGGCGACGCCCTTCTCGTACGAGCCGGCCCGTCCGATGACGGGCCGGGCGCGCTTCTCCTCGCTGGTCATCCGTCGATCCTATCCAGGCCGGGACCGGGCTCCCGCACGACCCACCGGACGGTCGGCCGCGCGGGAGGGACCGCTCAGATGTCGCGGAAGGTCTCGATGCGCGCGCCGAGCTTGTTCAGGCGCTCGGCGAGGTCCTCGTAGCCGCGGTTGATGACGTAGACGTTGCGCAGCACGGAGGTGCCCTTCGCGGCGAGCATCGCCAGCAGGATCACGACCGCCGGACGCAGCGCGGGCGGGCACACCAGCTCCGCGCCGGACCAGCGGGTGGGCCCCTCGAGGAGCACGCGGTGCGGGTCCATGAGCTTCACGTTCGCGCCGAGCTTGGTGAGCTCGGTGAGGTAGATCGCGCGGTTCTCGTACACCCAGTCGTGCAGCAGCGTCTGCCCCTGCGCGGTCGCCCCGATCACGGCGAAGAAGGGCAGGTTGTCGATGTTCAGGCCCGGGAAGGGCATGGGGTGGATCTTGTCCGCCGGGGCGCGCAGGTCGCTGGGATGGGTGGTGATGTCCACCAGGCGGGTCTTCCCGTTCTCCGCCAGGTACTCCTCGGAGCGGTCGTAGCGCAGGCCCATCTCCTCCAGCAGGGCGAGCTCGATCTCCATGAACTCGATCGGCACGCGGCGCACGGTGATCGAGGAGCGGGTGACGATCGCGGCGGAGATCAGGCTCATCGCCTCGATCGGGTCCTCGCTCGGGGCGTAGTCGACGTCGGTCGAGATCGAGGAGGTGCCGTGGACGACCAGGGTGGTGGTGCCGATGCCCTGGATCCGCACGCCGAGCTTCTCGAGGAAGAAGCACAGGTCCTGGACCATGTAGTTCGGGCTCGCGTTGCGGATGATCGTCTCGCCCTCGTACAGGGCGGCGGCCAGCAGGGCGTTCTCCGTGACGGTGTCGCCGCGCTCGGTGAGCACGATCGGGCGGGTCGGGCCGGTGCCGACGGCGGTGGTCGCCTGGTAGTTGTGGTCGGTCGCGACGACGTCCAGGCCGAAGTGGCGCAGCGCCGTCATGTGGGGCTCGACGGTGCGGGTGCCCAGGTCGCAGCCCCCGGCGTAGGGGAGCTGGAACTTCCCCGCGCGGTGCAGCAGCGGTCCCAGGAACATGATGATCGAGCGGGTGCGGCGCGCGGCGCCCTCGTCGATCGAGCTGAGGTCGAGGGTCGCGGGGACGCGCAGCTCGAGGTCGCCCAGCTCGTTCAGCCAGGTGGCCTTCACGCCGATGGAGGTCAGCACCTCGAGCAGGCGGTTGACCTCCTCGATGCGGGCGACCTTGCGCAGCACGGTGGTGCCGGTGTTCAGCAGCGAGGCGCACAGCAGCGCGACGCCGGCGTTCTTGGAGCTCTTCACGTCGATCGCGCCGGAGAGCGTGGTCTCACCGTGCACGCGCAGGTGGCTCGGGCCCGAGGTGCCCATGCCCACGATCTCCGAGTCCAGGGCCCTGCCGATCCGGGAGATCATCTCCAGGGTGAGGTTCTGCTGGCCCTTCTCGATGCGGTTGATCGCGCTCTGGCTGGTGCCGAGGGTCGTGGCGAGCTGGGCCTGCGTGAGACCGGACTGCTGGCGCGCGTCGCGCACCAGAGCGCCGATCCGGGGGAGGAACTCCGTGGTCTCAGTCATGCGCCGACAGTAACTCATAGATGAGATACGAGCAGGTCGCGGCCGGTGCGTTCCTGGTCACGTCGGCCGGCGCCGCGCCCTGATCAGGCGCCGAGCAGCACCGGGAGGTCCTCGACGTGTCCTCCCACCCGGTAGGAGACGGCCGGATCGTAGGGCGCGAAGCGCAGCGGCATCCCGGCCTCCGCGGGGGTGCGGTCCGCCTTGCGGTTGTTGCACCCCTTGCACGCCGAGACGAGGTTCGTCCAGGAGGAGCGACCTCCGCGGGAGACGGGCAGGATGTGGTCCACGGTGGCCAGCAGCGCCTCGCACGCCGGCGCGCGCGAGACGCTGCGGCCGCAGTACGCGCAGGTCCAGTGGTCCCGCTCGTGGACGGCGCGATAGCTGAAGCCGACGGAGCGGCGCCCCGCCCCCTCGACCCAGGCGCCGCTCAGCTCGCGGGTGAGCTCGAGGGCGAGGGGCACGATCCGCTCGTCGACCACCGTGAGCTCGACGGGCACGGCGACCTCGCGCCGGATCATCCCCATCGCGTGGCGCACGGTGGTGGTGTGCAGCAGCTCGCCGATCCCGGTCCCCGGGTCGTAGCCGAGGTTGTAGACCCTGACCTGCGGCATCGCATCGCCTCCTTCCCGTCGTCGTCGAGGTGTGACGGCCCGGGAGCGCTGGAGGGGCTCGAGGACCGAGCACGTGCATCGTCCCCCGCCGGGGCGGGCGGGTCCATCGGATTCTCGCGGGCCCGCACGACGGGAGGGTGACGACCGCCTGCACAGCGCGCGAACAGCGCGTGCCGCGCCCGTACGCAGAAGCTGCTGGACGCGGGGTCGCTCCGGCGCGGCGGCCTCTGAGCGCTGGATTCCCCGGCGGCGGGACGGCATGCTGGGGGAATGGTGCAGCAGGAGCAGGGACGGGAGGAGCGGGACCGCGTGCTGTCCGAGTACGGGGCCTGGCGCCTGCGGACCGACGAGGACGCCCCCGCGCTGGAGGAGGTGCGCACCCTGGAGACCCTGCTGCGGCTGAAGGCCGAGCGGCTGGGGAGCCCGGAGGTGGGGCTGTGGACCGCCGCACTCACCCGGGAGCTGCTGACCGAGGTGGTGCCCCGCACCGTCGTCCAGCCGCGCGAGCAGCTGATGGACATGGTGCCGGTGCTGCGACGCCTGATCGACTTCCTCGTCGAGACCGGCCGATGGGCGCCCGGCTCGATGCGAGGGGCCGAGGCGCCGGCGCTGCTGCACGATCTCGAGTTCGCCGCGCTCGAGGCCGCCGACGATCCCACCCGCCGCTCCTTCTCCACCAACGTGCTGGGCCACGGGCTCTCGCTCGGGGTGGACCTCGAGGACGAGGAGGCGCTCGCGGACTACCTGCACTGGTTCCACTCCCTGCCCGACGCGGAGCGCCTGGCCGTCTCCGGCACCGGCCGGCTCGCGCAGCCCTCGACGCCCTTCGACCCGCTGCTCGAGCGCGCGCTGCGCCGCCGCGACGAGGCGGAGGAGCGGGACTGGCCCTGGTTCCTGCCGGCCCTCGAGGACGACGGCGAGCCGCTCGGCGAGCTTGCCGAGCAGGAGGGCGTCGGCCCCTATCTCGACTGCCCCCTGGTGCGGCGGGCCGTGGGCGTCCTGGAGGTGGTCGGCGAGGGACGGCGCGCGACCGCGACCGGCGCGCCGGGGAGGGAGACCACCGCGGAGCTGCTCGAGCACCTCGGCCTCGACGGCGGCGCCCGCAGCCTCTGGGACCGGCCGGAGCTGGCCGGGGTGTGGACCACGCTGCTGGACGGCGGCTGGCTCGAGCTCGCGGACGGCCGGGTCCGCGCCGCCGTCGGCCCGGTCCCGGCGGCAGCGCCGGAGAACGCCGAGGGCTTCGTCGAGTTCGGGCACGCCCTGATCACCGCCGCGCTGCTGGGCCGTCAGACCCGCGGCGCCGAGGACGGCGGGTTCCGCGGCATGCCCGACACCATCGCGGCGCTCCTGGTGGCCTGCGGGGACGAGGGGCTGCGCCTCCCGCCCGGGCCGGAGCTGCCGCCCCCGGAGCACGAGCCCCGCGCCCTCGCGCGGATGCTGCACGTCATGCACGACGTCGGCGACCTCGCCGACTGCGGGGTGCTCACCCACGAGGAGGGCGTGTTCCGCGGCGGGTCGGCGGTGATGCTCGCGCTCGTCGGCCTGCTGCGTCGCGACGGGGAGGCGGACCGGAGCGACCGGCCCTGATGCTATACGGCGGCCGGGGAATCCAGGACACGCGTCATCGTCGCCGGGACCCCGCCGCTCCACGGTGACTCCATGGCAACCTCCGAAGCGCGCCCCCCGCCGGTCCTCGACAGCTGAGGACCGGGCGGACCGTCCCCGACAGCACGGGAACCGCCCCACCCGGAGGTGGAGCGGCTCCCGGAGCTGCGCACGAGCGGGGTCGGTCAGCGCACCCCGCGCATGGCCCGGCCGACGGGCTTCGCGACCAGCAGCATGAGCACGCCGATCGCGATGGTCACGGCGCCGAGCACGCCGAAGTAGCCCACCTCGTTCTCCGCGGAGTAGAAGCCGGCGAGCGCACCGGAGAGCGCGGTGCCGAGCGCCACGGAGAGGTTGTACAGCGCCATCATCATCACCGGGTACGAGCGCGGCGCGAGCTTCGTGGCCAGCGAGAGGCCGACGGGGGAGAGCCACAGCTCGCCGACGGTCGCCACCAGCATGATCATCGCGATCCAGAGCACCGGCACCGAGACGACGGCGGCCATCGGCAGGAACAGCAGGAAGGCCGAGCCCATCAGGATGATGCCCACGCCGAACTTGCGCGGGGTGATCGGCTGACGGGTGCCGAGCTTCGTCCACAGCGCCGCCATCACCGGGGCGAGCACGATGATGAAGAACGGGTTGAAGGACTGCACCCACGAGATCGGCATCTCCCAGCCGAGGATCTCGCGGTTCAGGCGCGTGTCGGAGTACAGGGTGATGACCGTGAACTGCTGCTGGAACAGCGCGAAGAACGCGGCCGTGCCGATGAACAGCGGGATGAAGGACACCACGCGCGAGCGCTCGTCGGAGTCGAGCTTCTTCGAGGCGAGCAGGATCGCGAAGATGACGACGGCGCCGACGACGGCGAGGGCCGCGACGACGGTCGCGAGGTTCTGGGCGTTCAGCACGCCGGTCGCGGCGAGCACTGCCACGAGGACCACGGCGCCGACGGCGATCAGGGCCCACAGGGGTCGCTGCGCGCGGGGCAGCGGATCCGGGACGGTGTGCACGCTCGCAGGAAGTCCCTTGCGGGTCAGCACGTACTGCAGAAGGCCGATCGCCATGCCGACCGCGGCGAGGCCGAAGCCGAGGTGGAAGCCCCACTGCTGCTGGGCGATGCCCGTCACCAGCGGACCGAGCAGGCCGCCGATGTTGATGCCCATGTAGTAGATCGAGAAGCCGGCGTCGCGGCGCGGGTCGTCGCGCGTGTACAGCGCGCCGACCAGCGTGGCGGCGGTGGACTTCAGACCACCCGAGCCCACGCCCACCAGCAGCAGGCCGAGGCCGAGGCCGACCACGCCCGGGACCAGCGCCAGGGCGATGTGGCCGAACATGATCATCACGGCGGAGCCGAAGAGGGTCTTCTCCGGACCGAGCAGGCGGTCGGAGACGAGCGCGCCGAGGATCGAGAAGAGGTAGACGGAGCCGCCGTAGGCGCCGACGATGCCGAGGGCAGTGCCCTCGTCGATGCCGAGACCGCCGTCGGTCGCGGCGAAGTACATGTAGATCGCGAGGATGCCCTGCATGCCGTAGAAGCTGAAGCGCTCCCACAGCTCGACGCTGAACAGGTTCGCGAGCGGGCCGGGCTGGCCCATGAAGGTGCGGCCGCTGGGGTTGTGCGCCTCAGGCGTGTCGGCGGGGTCCACGGCGACCCCGGCGGCGTCGCCGGGCGTCCGCTCAGGGGGCTGGACGGAGGGATCTGGAGGGGTCGGAGAATTCACGGTGAGCCATCCTGCGCCTCACCCGTTCACGGTGCAACGCGGCGACCGGGCGATGTGAGCAGTCCATCCCATCCCGCTGAGCAGAATGCGGGATCCGATCCCTCAGACTGATGACTCCTGTGCTCGCCCCGGGGTGGGGGCGAGGCTCGGCAGCTCCCGAATCCCGAACTCCGATCGCAGCACGCGGGAGGCCGCGTGCAGCCCCGCCATCCCGTGCACGCCCGGCCCCGGAGGCGTCGCCGAGGAGCACAGGTACCAGCCGGTGCGGTCCAGGCGGTAGGGGTCCGGCAGCGGGGTGGGCCGCGCGATCATTCGCGCCATCGTCACCCTGCCCTGGGAGATGTCGCCGCCGACGAGGGCAGGGTTGTGGTGGATCATCTCCGCCGCGGGCACGGCGCGGGAGGCGACGACGAGGTCGCGGAAACCGGGGGCGAAGCGCTCGATCTGCGCGGTGACGCGCTCGGTCGGGTCGGTGCGGTCCCCGGCCGGTGCATGCGCATAGGCCCACAGCGGTCGCAGCCCGTCCCGGACCCGGCCCGGGTCGACCACGGCCGGGTCGCTGACCAGGGTGAGAGGACGGTCGGGGAAGCGCCCGGAGGCGACCTCCGCCTCGGTGCGGGCCATCTCGGCGCGGGTGCCGCCCAGATGCTGGGTCCCGGCGCGGCCGACGTCGGGATCCCGCCACGGCACCGGACCGGACAGCACGAAGTCGACCTTCGCGGCGCCGTCCCCGTGGGGGACCCTCCGCAGCATCGCCTCCAGGGGGCGGGGGAGACGGTTGGTGAGGACGTCCGCGGCGGCGGGCGCGGGGATGTCCAGCAGCACGGCGCGGGCCGGGGGCACGTCCCGCCAGGTCCGCACATGGTGCCCGGAGGTCACGGTCCCTCCGTGGGCGCGCAGGTCCGCCACCAGCGCGTCGACGATCGCCTGGGAGCCGCCGACGGGGATCGGCCAGCCCACTCCGTGCGCGATGGTGCCCAGCAACGAGGCGGTGGCGCCGAGCGCGAGGGAGGGCAGCTGTCCGATCGCGTGCGCCGCCACCCCGGTGAGCAGGGCGCGGGCGCGCTCGGTGCGGAAGGGGAGGTCCCAGGCCGGGGTCCCCTGGAGGGCGACCAGCGCACCGAACAGCGGGGCGGTGCGCAGGGTCCGCGGGGTCAGCAGCGCGGAGGGCACCGAGCGCTTGTCCCCGAGGGCGAGCTCGACGACGAGGTCCTGGTCGCGGGAGAGCGTGCCCAGCAGCGCGCGCCAGGCCGGCCCGTCGGCGCCGAGACCGTCGGCGGTCCGCTCCACGTCCCGCCAGGCGATCGCGGCGGGGGTGTCGTCGAGCGGCTGCGCGTAGGAGGCCTCGGGGGCGATCGCGCGCACGCCGCGCGCGGCGAGGTCGAACTCCGCGAAGAAGGGGCTGGCGAGGGCGAGAGGGTGCACTGCGGAGCAGAGGTCGTGGACGATGCCGGGCGCGAGGCCCAGGTCGAGGGTGCGCGCCCCGCCGCCGATCGTCTCCTGCGACTCGAGGACATGGACCGCGAGACCGGCCCGGGCCAGGGTGACCGCGGCCGCGAGACCGTTCGGGCCGGAGCCCACGACGACGACGTCCGTCTCTGCGGCGGGCGAGGTGCTCATGCGTGCCAGCCTAGTGGGCCGCGATGCGACAGGGCAGGGCGCACGTCCCGAGGCGCGGACGGGAGCCCGGCACGGATTTACGTAATGCGTAAGTAGCGTAATGTGGAGGGCATGCAGACCACCACCGCCCAGTCCCCGTCCGTCGAGGCGCCCGCCGCGCGCCGTCCCCGGGCGCCGCGCCCCCAGGCCGTGCTCGAGGTGCTGGGCAAGACCCGCATCTCCCCGCGCCTGCTGCGCCTCACCCTCGGCGGCGAGGGCTTCAGCACCCTGCACCGCAACGAGCAGACCGACGCGTACGTGAAGCTCCTCCTTCCCGCACCCGGCTCCGGTCTGCAGCCCCCGTACGACCTCGACGCCCTGCGCGCGGAGAGCCCCGAGCTGCTCCCGACCCGCCGCACCTACACCGTGCGCCGCTGGGACGATGCGGCGCAGACGATCGAGATCGACGTGGTCCTGCACGGCGAGTCCGGCGAGGACGACCACGGCGTCGCCGCCCGCTGGGCCGACGAGGCCCAGCCCGGCGACCTCATCGCCATGAACGGCGCCGGCGGCGGCTGGTCGCCCGCGGCGGACGCGACGAGCCACCTGCTCATCGGCGACCACGCCGCGCTGCCCGCGATCGCCGCCGGCCTCGAGGCGATGGACCCGGACGCCCGAGGTCTGGCCCTGATCCACCTGGACCACGACGAGGACCGCCTCGAGCTCGAGCACCCCGAGGGCGTCGAGCTGCGCTGGGTGCTCGGCGCGCGCGAGCAGCTGCTCGACGAGGTCGCGGCGCTGGACCTCTCGGACCACGAGGGCCTGGACGTCTTCTGCCACGTCGAGCGCGGCATCACGAAGCAGCTGCGTCGTCTCCTGGTCAAGGACGCCGGCATCCCCCGCGAGCAGATCTCGATCTCCGCCTACTGGGCGCTGGGACGCATCGAGGACCAGTTCCAGGCCGAGAAGCGCGAGCCCATCGGGGCCATCGACTGAGCGACGTACTGCGAGGAACGAGCGGTAGGAGCTCAGTCAAGAGGGACGGAGTCTGAGCGACGTACTGCGAGGGACGAGCGGTAGGAGCTCAGTCAAGAGGGACGGAGTCTGAGCGACGTACTGCGAGGGACGAGCGGTAGGAGCTCAGTCAGGTGAGCGGAGTTTGAGTCGGCGCGGCTGACACCGCGCCATACTTCGTCACGCTTCTCGCCGCGCCCGCCCGCGCCGCCGCACGATGGACCGCACAGGACGGACATCGAGCACGGCAGGGAGGCGCCATGAGCACCGCAGGCATCCACGCGGGCTGGACGCGGGCAGACACGCACCGCGCCCTCACCCCACCGATCTACGCCTCGAGCGCCTATGCGCAGACCAGCCACTCGTCCCTGCGCGCCCTGTTCGAGCGACGTGCCGACGGCTTCGCCTACTCCCGCTCGGGGAATCCCACCACCGAGGTCCTCGAGCAGCGGATCACGGCGCTCGAGGGCGGGATCGGGGCGATCGCCGTCGCCTCCGGACAGGCCGCCACGACGATCGCGCTGTGCGCCCTCGCGGCTCCCGGCGGGCACGTCGTCGCCTCCTCGCGCCTCTACGGCGGCACCACCGAACTGCTCGACGACACCCTCGCCGACCTCGGAGTGACCACCACCGTGGCGGACCCCTGGGACCTCGAGGCGTGGGAGGCGGCGTTCACCCCGCACACCCGCGCCGCGATCGTCGAGTCGATCGCGAACCCGGGAGCGCAGCTGCTGGACCTCGACGCCCTCACCGCCATCGCCCATGCCCATGACGTCCCGGTGATCGTCGACTCGACCCTCGCCAGCCCCGCCCTCTACCGTCCCGGCGACCACGGTGCCGACGTCGTCGTCCACTCCGCCACGAAGTACCTGTGCGGCCACGGCACCACGATCGCGGGCCTGATCGTGGACACCGGACGCTTCGACCCGCGGCGATGTCCCGAGCGCTGGGAGCGCCTGACCACCCGCAACCGCCGCTTCGGCGTCACCTTCGCCGACGAGTACGCGCGCGGCGGCTCGGGGCTGCTCGCCTACGCCCGCGCCAAGTACGTCACCGATCTCGGGGCGACCCTGCCCGCGACCAGCGCCCAGCAGATCCTCGTCGGCATCGAGACGCTCGACCTGCGCCTGCGCAAGATCAGCACCGACGCGACCACGCTCGCCGGACGTCTCGCCGCCGCCGGCGAGGTGGCCGAGGTGCACCATCCCTCTCTCCCCGGCCGGCCCGACCGGCATCTCGTCGCCCGGGACTTCCCCCGCGGCACCTCGGGCGTGTTCTCGATCGACCTGCACGGCGGCGAGGACGCGGCGGCGGCCTTCTGCGACGCGCTGGAGCTGTGGTCCCTCGCCGTGAACCTGGGCGATGCCCGGTCGCTGGTCTGCCATCCGGCGAGCACCACCCACTCCCATCTCACCCCCGCCCAGCGGGAGGCCTGCGGGGTGAGCGAGGGGACCGTGCGCCTCAGCGTCGGCCTCGAGGACCTCGAGGACCTCTGGGGGGACCTCTCCCGCGGGCTCGACGCCGCCCGCGCCGTCCTGCCGGAGGCGCGCGCCGTCCCGGCGTGAGCCTGCTCGCCTCCGGGAACACCGCAGGCCGCAGCCGGGTTGAGCCGGACATGGAACTCCTCGACGCCGTCGTGATCGGGGCTGGGCAGGCCGGCCTCTCCGCCGCCTACCATCTGCGCCGACGCGGTATGGAGGACGTCGTCGTACTCGACGCCGAGGACGGGCCCGGCGGGGCCTGGCGCCACCGCTGGGACAGCCTCACCATGGCCACCGTCAACGGGATCCGCGAGCTGCCCGACGCCCCGGCCCCGGGGGTCGGCGGCGACGTCCCCGCGAACGTCGCGGTGCCCGACTACTTCGCCGAGTTCGAGGCGCGGACGGGGCTCGAGATCCGTCGGCCCGTGCGCGTCACCCGTGTCGAGGAGGATCCGGCGGGTGCGGGGCAGCGGCAGGGGCCCCTGCTGGTCCGTGCGGTGGGGGCCGATGGACGGGCGCTGCCCGTGCTGCGCACCCGTGCGGTGCTGAATGCGACCGGCACCTGGACCCGTCCCTTCGTGCCCGCAGTCCCCGGCGCGGCGGAGTTCCGCGGGCGGCAGCTGCACACCGCCGAGTACGTCGCCGCTGACGAGTTCGCCGGGCAGCGGGTCGCGGTGGTCGGCGGCGGGATCAGCGCGCTCGGCCACCTGCAGGAGATCGCCGAGGTGGGCGAGACCCGCTGGTACACGCGCCGCGAGCCGATCTTCCGCGAGGACGAGTTCACCGAGGAGGCCGGGCGCGAGGCCGTCGCCGGGGTGTGGGACGCGGTGCGGGAGGGACGCCCCGTCGGCAGCGTCGTCTCCCACACCGGGCTGCTGTGGACCCCGGCGCTGCGCCGCGCCGCACGCCGCGGGATCCTGGACCGTCGGCCGATGTTCTCCCGGATCGTGCCGGGCGGTGTGATCGAGGCCGACGGGACGCGCACCCCGGTGGACGCGATCCTCTGGGCCACCGGGTTCCGGCACGAGCTGCGCCACCTGCGACCGCTGGGACTGACCGGCCCGCTCGGCGGGATCGCGATGGACGGCACCGCCGTCGCCGCCGATCCCCGCATCCACCTCGTCGGCCACGGCCCGGGCGCCTCCACCATCGGGGCGAACCGTGCCGGGCGCGCGGCCGTGAACCGCCTGGTCCGCGACCTCGAGGCCGGGCTCGGCGCCTCTCTCGACCGGGAGCTCGTCCGCGCCTAGGGTGGCGCCATGGATGCTCCCATCGCCCTTCCCCCGCTGCCCGAGGACGGACTGCAGCGCGTGCTGTGCGTCGTCGCGCACCCCGATGACATGGAGTACGGCGCCTCCGCCGCCGTCGCCGCCTGGACCGCCGCAGGCGTGGAGGTGACCTACCTGCTGCTGACCCGCGGCGAGGCCGGGATGGCGGAGCCGCCCGAGATCGTCGCGCCGCTGCGCGAGACGGAGCAGCGCAGCGCCTGCGCACAGGTGGGCGTCGAGGACCTGCGCCATCTCGACCACCCCGACGGGATGCTCGAGGGCTCGCTCGCGCTGCGCCGCGACATCGCCCGCGTGATCCGGCAGGCGCGCCCCGACCTGGTGCTCACCGCGAACTTCGAGGTCGAGGCGTACGGCGGGCTGAACCAGGCCGACCACCGGGTCGCGGGCCTCGCCGCCGTCGACGCCTGCCGCGACGCCGCGAACCCGTGGGTGTTCCGCGAGCTGGCCGAGCAGGAGCATCTCGCGCCCTGGGGCACGAGGACGCTCGCGGTGGCCGGGCACCCCGACCCCACCCACGCCAAGCCCGTCGGACAGCGCGAGGTCGACGCCGCGGTCGCCTCCCTGCGCGCGCACGAGGGCTATCTCGCGCACGTCACCGACCATCCCGCCCCGGAGGAGTTCATCCCGGAGATCCTCCGCCAGGGCGGTGCCGCCGCCGGCACGGACCACGCCGTCGTGCTGCGCGTGCACGAGCTCTGAGCGCGGGACCGAACGGTCGGCCGCCCCCTGGCCGCCCGGCGTGCAGGCTCCTACGGTGGGGAGGTCAGGCAGGATCCGCCACGGAAGGACTCCCCATGACCACGACCATGCACGACGGACTCTCCCTCGAGCAGGTCCGCGAGCTCGCCGCCCAGCTGCGGGTCGACTCGATCCGCTCCTCGACCGCCGCCGGCTCGGGACATCCCACCTCCAGCCTGTCCGCCGCCGACCTGCTGGCCGTCCTCATGTCGCGCCACCTGCGCTACGACTGGGACGACCCCGACACCCCCGGCAACGACCACCTGATCTTCTCGAAGGGACACGCCTCGCCCCTGCTGTACTCGGTGTTCCGGGCGGCCGGCGTCGTGTCCGAGCAGGAGCTGCTGGAGGGCTACCGACGCTTCGGCCAGCGGCTCGAGGGGCACCCCACCCCTGTCCTGCCCTGGGTCGACGTCGCCACCGGCTCGCTCGGCCAGGGACTGCCCGACGGCGTCGGCATCGCTCTGGCGGGCGCGAAGCTCGAGAAGGCCCCGTACCGGGTCTGGGTGCTCGCCGGCGACAGCGAGCTCGCCGAGGGCTCGATGTGGGAGGCCCTCGCGACCGCCTCCCACTACGGGCTCACGAACCTGGTGACCGTCGTCGACGTGAACCGGCTCGGCCAGCGCGGCGAGACCGCGCTGGGATGGGACATGGACGCCTATGCCGCCCGTGTCGAGGCATTCGGCGCGGAGGCGGTCGTGGTCGACGGACATGACGTCGAGGCGATCGACGCCGCCCTCGCCCGTGCCGACGAGGACCTCGAGCGGCCGCTGGTGATCCTCGCCCGCACCGTCAAGGGCAAGGGGATCCCCGGGGTCGAGGACGAGGAGGACTGGCACGGCAAGCCCATGCCCGAGGAGCGTGCCGAGGAGGCGATCGACGCGCTCGGCGGCGTCCGCTCGCTGCAGGTGCGCGGTCCCCGCCCGCCCGAGGTTGAGCGCCGCTCGGCGTCCCGCGGTCAGGTCGAGCTGCCGACCTTCGACGTGGGAGAGGAGATCGCCACCCGCAAGGCCTACGGGCCGGCGCTGGCAGCCCTCGCCGACGTCGATCCCCGTGTGGTGGCGCTGGACGGGGAGGTGTCCAACTCCACCGGCGTCGCAGACTTCGTCCAGGCGCATCCCGAGAGGTTCTTCGAGATGTTCATCGCCGAGCAGCAGATGGTCGCCGCCGCGACCGGCCTGGCCGCCCGCGGGTACATCGCCTACGCCTCGTCCTTCGCGGCCTTCCTCAGCCGCGCCGCGGACTTCGTCCGCATGGCCCCCGTCTCCCGGGCCGACCTGCGACTGGTCGGCTCGCACGCAGGGGTGGAGATCGGCGCCGACGGCCCCTCCCAGATGGGCCTGGAGGACCTCGCCATGATGGCGGCGACGCAGGGCTCCACGGTGCTGTACCCGAGCGACGCGACCTCGACCGCCGCCCTGGTCGCCGCGATGGCTGACCTGCACGGCGTCAGCTACCTGCGGACCACCCGCGGCGGATACCCGGTGCTCTACGGGCCCGAGGAGGAGTTCCCCGTCGGCGGGTCCAAGACCCTGCGCCGCAGCTCGCACGACGCGGTCACCCTCATCGGCGCCGGCGTGACGCTGCACGAGGCGCTCGGCGCGGCCGATGCGCTGGCCGAGGAGGGCGTGCAGACTCGCGTGATCGACGCGTACTCGGTCAAGCCGATCGATGCCGAGGGCATCCGCGCGGCCGTCGCCGAGACCGGCGGGCGCGCGGTGGTGGCCGAGGATCACCATCCCGAGGGCGGGCTGGGCGCGGCGGTGCTCGCGGCGCTGGCCGCCGAGCCGCTCGCCGATCTGCACCTCGAGCACCTCGCGGTCGACGGGGTGCCGGGCTCCGGCACCACCGCCGAGCTGCTGGACTGGGCCGGCATCGACGCCGCGCACATCGCGCGCGCGGCGCGGGCGGTGCTGGAGGGCTGAGCCTCCTGCACAGGGGCGGCGGGACTGTGCTCAGCCGTCGGCCGCGACGTCGCTGGCCTCCCCCCGCCGTCCCAGGCGCAGCTGGTCCATGTCCTCCAGCTCGCGGCCCTTCGTCTCGGGGACCCACCGCGCCACGAACAGCAGGCTCAGCAGTGCGAAGGCCGCATACAGGCCGTAGGCGAAGCTCAGGCCGATCTCCGAGAGCGTCGGGAAGGTCGCCGAGACCGCCCAGTTCGCGCCCCACTGGGCCGCGGCCGCGACCGCGAGGGCCGAGGCGCGGATCCGGTTGGGGAAGATCTCGCCCAGCAGCACCCAGACCAGCGGGCCCCACGTGGTGCCGAAGAACATCACGAAGGCGTTGGCGCTGATCAGCGCCACGGTCGACCACGGATCGGGCAGCGACACCGACTCCGCCCCGGCCGCCGTCTCCCCGAAGGAGAAGGCCAGCGCCATGAGTCCCAGCGACACCGTCATGCCCGCCGAGCCGACGAGCAGCATGACGCGGCGGCCCACCCTGTCCACCAGCAGGATCGCGATGATCGTCGCGACGATGTTCATCACCGAGGTGATGGTGGAGGTCAGCAGCGCCTGGGACTCGTCGAAGCCGACCGACTGCCACAGCGTGGTCGAGTAGTAGAAGATCACGTTGATGCCCACGAGCTGCTGGAACAGCGACAGCGCGATCCCCAGCCACACGATCGGCAGCAGCCCGAAGCGGCCGCCGAGCAGGTCCCGCAGGCTCTCCCGGCTCTCCCGCTCCAGGGAGTGGCTGATCTGCTCGATCTTGAGATTCACGTCGAGCTCGCCGGTGAAGTCGTAGAGCACCTTCGAGGCCTTGTCCCGCTCGCCCTTGCCGATGAGATAGCGCGGCGACTCCGGCAGGAACAGGGCCATCACGCCGTAGACCGCGGCGGGCACGGCCTCGATCATGAACATCCAGCGCCAGGCGGCGACCCCGAACCAGTAGGACTCCGCGGCGCCGCCGGCGGTGTTCGCGATCACCGCATTGGACAGCAGCGCCGTGAAGATGCCCAGCACGATCGCGAGCTGCTGCAGCGAGCCGAGGCGCCCGCGGTATCTCGCGGGTGCGACCTCGGCGATGTAGGCCGGGGCGATGACGCTCGCGGCGCCGACGCCGAGCCCGCCCACGAGGCGCCACACGATCAGGTCCCACACCCCGAAGGCGAGCCCCGAGCCGATCGCGGAGACGAAGAACAGGATCGCGGCGATGACCATCACCGGGATGCGGCCGAAGCGGTTGGCGAGGGAGCCCGCGAACCAGGCACCCACGGCGCACCCGAGCAGCGCGGAGGAGACGGCGAAGCCGGTCAGGCCCGCCCCGAGCGAGAACTCCGCGGAGAGGGCACCGACGGCGCCGTTGATCACCGAGGTGTCGAAGCCGAAGAGGAAGCCGCCGACGGCCGCGGCGATGCTGATCCCGACCACCTTCGGGTTGAGGGTCTGTGCGGGTGCGCTCATGGGGACCATCTCCTCGGGTCGGCGTCCGACGCATCGTCCAGGTGCTGGTCACCGTACACCTCCGAGGGCCGACGAGGACTGCTCCTCATCCGCTGCGCCGCACCTGCTCCGCATAGTCGTCGAGGATCGCCAGGAGGCCCTGTAGTCACACTTTCCTCCGAAAGTGTTACTACAGGGCGGTCGTGGTCACGGTTCCCGCTCCGCAGCCGGAGGGATCAGGCCTCGTCGGCGGCCTCCGCCTCGAGCCTCTCGAGCTCCTGCTCGGCCACGGCCGGGTCGAGCTTGACGAAGATCGGGGTCGGCTTCACGACGGTCTGCCCCACGGTCACCGGGCGGTGCTCCCAGGCGGGCACGGCCGTGTAGTCGCCGGTGATGATCGGGTAGCCCGGGCCGCCGTCGAGGTCTTCGACCTCGTCGATGCGGGGCATCGGGGCGATCTCCCGGTCCCCGCCGAGCGCCTTCTCCACGGCGTTGGCCGAGTGGGGGAGGAAGGGGGCGAGCATCGTGTTGAGATCGGTGACCGCCTGGGCGAGCACGTGCAGCACGGTGAGCAGGCGCGGACGCTGCTCCTCGGCCTTCATCTTGAACGGCTCTGTGCGGGAGACGTAGGCGTTCGCCTCGGCCACCAGGCGCATGATCTCCGCGATCGCGGCGCGCTGGCGGTGACTCTCGATGAGCTTCCCGACGGTCGTGAAGCCCGTGCGGATCTGGTCGAGCAGCGCGGTGTCGACGTCCTCGAGCTCGCCGGCGGCCGGGATCTCCCCGACGTTCTTCGCGATCATCGCGGCGGTGCGGTTGACGAGATTGCCCCAGCCGGCGACCAGCTCGTTGTTGGTGCGGGAGACGAAGTCGACCCAGGTGAAGTCCGCGTCGTGGTTCTCGGGGCCCGCGGCGGAGATGAAGTAGCGCAGCGCATCGGGCTGGTAGCGCTCGAGCACGTCGCGCACATAGATGACGATCCCCTTGGAGGAGGAGAACTTCTTGCCCTCCATCGTGAGGAACTCGGAGGAGACGACCTCGGTGGGCAGGGTCAGCTCGCCGAAGCGGCCGGGCTCGCCGCCCTTGTCGCCCTCGCCGTTCTGGGCGATCATCTCCGCCGGCCAGATCTGCGAGTGGAAGACGATGTTGTCCTTGCCCATGAAGTAGTAGGCGAGGGTCTCGGGATCGTTCCACCAGCGGCGCCACGCCTCGGGGTCCCCGGAGCGGCGCGCCCACTCGATCGAGGCGGAGAGATAGCCGATCACCGCGTCGAACCAGACGTACAGGCGCTTGTTCGGCTGGTCCTCCCAACCCGGGACCGGGATGCCCCAGTCGATGTCGCGGGTCATCGCACGGGGCTTGATGTCCTCGAGGATGTTCTGGCTGAACCGGATCACGTTCGGGCGCCACAGACCGGTCGCCTCCCGCTCGTCGAGCCAGCGGCCGAGCTCCGCGGCGAGCGCCGGCAGGTCGAGGAACCAGTGCGAGGTCTCGATGAACTCCGGGGTCTCGCCGTTGATGCGGGAGACCGGGTCGATGAGATCCGTCGGGTCCAGCTGATTGCCGCAGTTGTCGCACTGGTCGCCGCGCGCGCCGCCCGCGCCGCAGATCGGGCAGGTGCCCTCGATGTAGCGATCGGGGAGGGTGCGGCCGGTCGACGGGGAGATCGCGCCCGAGGTGGTCTGCTCGATCATGTAGCCGTTGTCCCGCACGGCGACGAACATGTCCTGCACCACCTGGTAGTGGTTGCGGGTCGTGGTGCGGGTGAACAGGTCGTAGGACAGGCCGAGCGCGACCAGGTCCTCGACGATGAGCCGGTTGTTGCGGTCGGCGAGCTCGCGGGCGGAGATGCCCTCCTTGTCGGCCTCGACGAGGATCGGCGTGCCGTGCTCGTCGGTGCCGGAGACCATGAGCACGTCGTGGCCCGCCATCCGCATGTAGCGCGAGAAGACGTCGGAGGGGACGCCGAAGCCGGCGACGTGGCCGATGTGGCGGGGACCGTTGGCGTACGGCCAGGCGACCGCGGACAGGACTGTGCTCATGGGATCCGATTCTAGGGGAGGCGGGGCGCGGCGCGTTCCGTCCCCGATGCGCGGTGCAGCACCGCGTGCCATCCGCACCTCGCCGCGGCCTGGACGTGACGGGGCGAGTCGTCCAGGAACGCGATCCGCTCCGGCAAACGATGTGCGCCGTGCCGTCGGAGGACATCCGCTCATCGTAGGCGCGGGGTGCGGCGTCGGGGCCGACCACGACGGCGCCGCTGCCGTCGGCCCGACTCCTCAGGAGCTCCCCGTCCTCTCCCCGGAACGCCCACGACGTCTCGCGAGGACCTGCGCATCGCGCGACGAGACTGGGCGGATGACCCCTGACCGTGTCCCCTTCACCCCGCTCGAGGAGCGGATCGATCGGTGGGCGCAGCGCCGCACCTCGACCCTCGCGACCGCGGGCGGGATGAGGCGGGCCCGCCTCGTCGAGCTCGTCGTGTTCGGCCTCAAGCAGGCCTGGGCGTGCGTGTTCGGAGCGGTGATGCTCGTGCTGCTGGTGACCGCGCGAGTGCTGTACCCGGACGATGCGCCGCTCGCTCGCGCCGACGCGCTCGTCCTCGCGGCGGTCGCGGTGCAGGTCGCGATGCTCGCCCTGCGCCTGGAGAGCCTGCGGGAGATGGGCGTGATCGCTCTCTTCCACCTGGTCGGGACCGCGATGGAGGTGTTCAAGACGGCGGTCGGATCCTGGGCCTACGAGACCGACGGACTCCTGCGGATCGGCGAGGTGCCGCTGTACACAGGGTTCATGTACGCGGCCGTCGGCTCCTACATGGTGCGCGTGATGCGCCTGTTCGACCTGCGCTTCACCCGCTACCCGCCGCTGCTCGCGACCGCTGCGCTGGCAGCGGCGATCTACGCGAACTTCTTCACCCACCACTACCTGCCCGACGCCCGCTGGGTGCTGCTCGCGGCGATGCTGCTGCTCTACGGGCGGTGCGCGATGTCGCTGCGCGTCCATCGCCGGGCGCCCTGGCGGCGGATGCCCGTGATCGCCGCCTTCCTCGGCGTCGCGGGGCTGCTGTGGGTCGCGGAGAACGTCGGCACCGCCGCCGGGGCGTGGATCTACCCTCATCAGCGCGCGGGCTGGGAGCTCGTGCCGGCCTCGAAGTTCGTCTCCTGGCTGCTGCTGATGATGGTGTCGGTCGTGCTCGTCACGCTCGTGCATCGGCCGCGGAGGCCGGAACGGGCTCAGTGATGCATGCCGGTGCGGCCGAGGGTGGTCTGCGCGGTCGCACCGGGGCGCGTCCACTGCGCCGCCGGCCGGCCCGTCGGCCCCCAGGTGGGGTTCCCGTCGACGTCGGTGCGCCAGAACCAGCAGGCGTCGCGCTCGGCGATGCGCCCCGCGGGCATGTCCTGCCAGGCCTCGCGCCGGCCGAAGGCGGTCAGGTCCAGCAGTGCGAGGGTCGGATCGGAGATCTCCGTGCCGCGCCCGGTGATCGCGTAGGTGAGGAAGACGCGGTCGCCCTCGCGCACATAGCACTGCAGGTAGCCCATGTCGCCTCCGATCGGCGGGGCGGTCTCCCGGACCGAGAACCACGGCTCGGTGTAGCCCATGAACGCCACGAACGGCGCGACCTCCTCCCAGGCGCCGGTGGTGAGGATCGCGAAGGACACGCCGGCGGCGCGCAGATAGGTCGCATCGTGCAGATGCCAGGCGGTCATCGTGCAGCCCTCGCACTGGCCCTGGTGCGGCGCGCCGTCCCACCACATGTGCTGGTAGACGAGCAGCTCGTCGCGCCCCTCGAAGAGGCTGCGGAAGGGGACCGGCCCGTCGGCGCCGACCACCTCGGCGTCGCCGTCGACCTCGAGCATCGGCATGCGGCGGCGCTTCGCGGCGAGGGCGTCGCCGGCGCGGGTGTGCGCCTTCTCCTCGAGCAGCAGCTCGGCGCGGGCGGCCTCCCAGGTCTCCCGGTCCACCACCTCGGGCAGGCCGGGACCGGGAGCGCCGGCGCCGTCGGCAGGAACGTCGTCGGCAGGGATCCTGTGCGGACGGTCGGTCATGTCGCCTCCAGCGGATCGCGCGTCGGACGGCGGTGCCCGGCGCGCTCCACCACGAGTCAAGCACCGCTCGGGGCTCGGGGGGAAGGCCTCGGGCGTCGACCGGGCGGAAATCGGGTGACAGCGCCGCCGGGTCGCTCCTACGGTGGCCCCATGACGACCTGCTTCCTCGGCACCTGCGCCATCGCGCGCCCCCGCGCCCGCCGCTGACGGCGGCGCCCCTCCACCACCCCGCGCTGCCGTCCGGACCTCCACCGGGCGGCGATCCGCCGTGCCCGGTGACACCCACCACCGGAAGGCACCCGAACCATGTCCCAGCGGACCCCCTCTCATCTCCGCGCCCGCGAGCTGCAGCTCTCGCGCGGCGGGCGCGTCCTCCTCACCGGCATCGACCTGACCCTCGTCCGCGGAGCCGTGCTCGCCGTGGTCGGCGAGAACGGACGCGGCAAGACCACCCTCCTGGACGCGCTGGCCGGGACGCTCGAGCCCGACGCCGGGACCGTGGAGCGCCACGGTGCCCTCGGCATGGTGCGCCAGGAGCTCGCCACCGCCGACGCCGACGGCCCCCGCACCGTCGGCGACCTGCTCGATGCGCTCCTCGCCCGGCCCCTCGCCGCGCTGCGCGAGCACGACGCCGCCGCCGACGCGCTCGCCGACGGCACCGCCGAGGCCGCGCGACGCTACGACGACGCCCTCGCCCGGGTCACCGCCCTGGACGCCTGGGACGCGCCGCGGCGGCTCGAGGTCGCCCTCGAGGAGGTCGGCGCCGTCACCGATCGCGAGCGCGAGCTGACCGCCCTCTCGGTGGGACAGCGGTACCGGGTGCGGCTGGCCGGCGTGATCGCCGCCCGCGACGAGATCCTGCTGCTCGACGAGCCCACCAACCACCTCGACGCGCGGGGGCTCGCGCACCTCACGCGGGCTCTGCGCGAGCACCCCGGCGCGGTCGCCCTGGTCTCCCACGACCGGGCGCTGCTGGAGGACGTCGCCACCTCCGTGCTCGATCTCGACCCCACCGAGGACGGACGCCCCCTGCTCGTCGGCGGCGGACTCGCCGGCTGGGAGCAGGCCCGGCGCCGCGCGCGCACGGCCTGGGAGGAGGCCTACCGTGCCCAGCAGGAGGAGCAGCGTCGCCTCCAGGAGGGAGCCGATGCGGCCCGCTCGCGCCTGTCGACCGGATGGCGGCCCGACAAGGGCACCGGCAAGCACCAGCGGCAGTCCCGCGCACCGGGCACCGTCCGCGCCCTGAACGACCGGCTCGCCCGGCTCGAGGAGCACCGCCTGGACGTGCCGCCCCCGCCGCCGAGGCTGTCGCTGCCGGATTCCGGCACGTGTGCCGGGACCCCGCTGCTGCGCGCCGACGGGGTGCGGGTGGACCGGGCCGATGGGCGCCGGGCCGATGGGAGCAGGGCCGAAGCGGACTCCGCCGGTCCGGACCGCACCCCGGACCCGTCGGCCCCGCCCCGGCTGCCCGAGACGACGCTTCGCCTCGAGGGCGGGGACCGGCTGCTGGTCGTCGGACCCAACGGCGCCGGGAAGACGACGCTGCTGCGGGTGCTCGCGGGCGACCTCTCGCCGGACGCAGGGGCGGTGCGAGTGCTCGGCCGTGCCCGCCTGGCCCTCCTCGCCCAGGAGGACGAGCGACAGGAGCCGCGCCGCAGCAGTCCGGGGGAGCGGCGACGCCGGGCCCTGTCGCGGCTCTTCTCCGAGCGGCCCGACGTGCTGCTCCTGGACGAGCCCACCAACCACCTCGGCATCAGCGGGGTGGACGACCTGCTGGAGGCGCTCGAGCGCACCCCGTCGGCCGTGGTCGTCGCGAGCCACGACCGCACCGTGCTGCGCCGCCTGGCGCACTGGCCGCGCCTCGATCTCGGCGAGGCGGTGCCGGATGCGGCAGGGCGAGCGGGAGTCGATACGCTGTGACCATGAGCAACGAAGGACTCGCCGCAGCGCAGCAGAAGATGAAGGACGCAGGGGTCGCGCAGACCGCGATCGACGTCTTCTCCCACTACTACGGGCAGCTCGAGGAGGGGGTGACCGGCACGATCCCCGAGGACACGATCGAGCCGTACCTGGACCCCACCCACCTCGACGACGTGAAGATCGACGTGGCCGAGGCGAAGAAGGTCTTCGACAAGCTCGCGATCATCAACCTCAACGGCGGCCTCGGCACCTCCATGGGGCTGGACCGGGCGAAGTCGCTGCTGCCCGTGCGGGACGGGAAGAGCTTCCTGGACCTCATCGTCGAGCAGGTCCTCGCCGCCCGCCGCGGCACGAACTCGCGCCTGCCGCTGATCTTCATGAACTCCTTCCGCACCCGCGAGGACACCCTCGAGGTGCTCTCGAAGTACCCCGACCTGCCCGTCGGCGACCTGCCGCTGGACTTCCTGCAGAACAAGGAGCCCAAGCTCCGCACCGACGACCTCACCCCCGTCGAGTGGGAGGCGGACCCCGACCTCGAGTGGTGCCCGCCCGGCCACGGCGACATCTACACCGCCCTGCAGACCTCGGGCCTGCTCCAGCAGCTGCTCGACGCCGGCTTCAAGTACGCCTCGGTTTCCAACTCCGACAACCTCGGCACCGTGCCGAGCCCGGTGCTCGCCGCCTGGTTCGCCTCCACTGGCGCGCCCTACGCCGCCGAGCTGTGCCGCCGCACCCCCGCGGACCGCAAGGGCGGCCACCTCGCGGTGCGGAAGTCCGACGGGCGGCTCATCCTGCGCGACACCGCGCAGACCCCGACGGAGGAGATGGACTACTTCACCGACGAGCACCGCCACCCGTTCTTCCACACCAACAACCTGTGGTGGGACCTCGAGCAGCTCGACGCGATCCTCAAGGAGAAGGGTGGCGTCATGGGCCTGCCGCTGATCCGGAACGAGAAGACCGTGGACCCCTCCGACAAGTCCTCCACGCCCGTCTACCAGATCGAGTCCGCGATGGGCGCCGCGATCGAGGTGTTCGACGGCGCGACCGCGATCGTGGTGGGCCGCGACCGGTTCCTGCCCGTGAAGGCCACCAGCGACCTGTTCCTGATCCGCTCCGACGCCTACGCGCTCGACGAGCGGAACGCCCTGGTCCAGCAGGTTCAGAGCGTGCCGTCGGTCTCCCTGGAGTCCGGCTCCTACAAGCTGATCCAGGACTTCGAGCTCCGCTTCCCGCAGGGCGTGCCCTCGCTCAAGGAGGCCACGAGCCTGGACGTGCAGGGCGACTGGACCTTCGGGGCCGACGTCGAGATCGTGGGCGAGGCCGTGCTCGGCGAGGAGGGCGGCGAGGTGCCCGAGGGCGCCCGCGTCGGCACCCCCGCCGCCGGCTGACCCCGGCCGGGCGGGGGCCGTCGGCTCCGGGCCGGCTCGCACCGAACCAGCCGCCTCGTCGGCCCCGACCGAGCCGCCGCCCGTCCACTGGCACGTCGAGTGGCAGCTTTCGACCGGTATCACTGAGCGATACCGGTTGAAGCCTGCCACTCGATCTGTGTACAGGGACGCACAGGGGTGGGGCACGACCCTCAGCGTCGGAGTTCCGGAGCACCGCCGGGCCGGCGTGGTGGGGAGGAGACGTCTCCGTCGAGCCGTGAGCAGGCCGTTGTGGATGCCTGGGACGGTTCGGTGCGACGACGGCCGATGCTGTCGTCATGTCCCGCGCTCCGAGTCCTCTGCCCGAGACATTGCGATACGCCATCTTCTCCACCGCCGAGGCGCTGGCGGCCGGGGTGGACCCGACGCGGCTGACACGCAGCGACCTCCGGCCGCTGGTCCGAGGTCTCTGGGCGAGAGCAGACCGGACAGTCACCGAACGCGAGATCGTCGCCGCCCTGTGCAGGGTCGATCCGACGGCCTTCGCGGCAGGGCTCACGGCGGCGCGACTGTGGGGGATGCCCCTGCCCGGCGTCTTCTCGATGCCGGTGACCGAACCTCCCAGGCAGGCTCACGTGGTCGTGGGCTCGGAGATCCTTCCTCCGCGCGACGGTGCTGTCGACAGACGGCTCCACATGGCCACACCCGGTAGGCGCCGGCAGGGCACCCGGCTTGTGCGCTGGAGTCGTGTGGAGGCGGAGACGGTGGGGCTCCTCGAGGCGCGGAACGGTCCGGCTGTCCGCCTCGTGTCCCGGGTCGGGACCTTCCTCAGCCTGGGCGCCGTCCTCGACGTCGGTGCGCTGGTGGCGATAGGTGACCACCTCGTCCGACGCCCGCGTCAGGAGTACGAGGGACGGTCCCGGCCGTACGCCACGATCCCCGAGCTCGTCGCTGCGGCAGACGGCCACCGTGGTCGAGGCGCTCGCCGGGTGCGCGAGGCGATCGCACAGGTGAGGATGTCCAGCGATTCCCCGCCGGAGACCGCGCTGCGTCTCGCGATGGTCGCCGCCGGGCTGCCGGAGCCGCTCGCGAATGCCCCGGCACGTCAGGAGTGCGCGGGAGGGGAGGTCGTCGAGCTCGGCGAGCCGGATCTCCACTGGCCGCAGTGGAAGCTCGCGCTCGAGCACGAAGGTCCGTCCCATCTGCACCGCCGTCAGCAGGACCGCGACATCGATCGAGGGGACCGGCGACGGGATGCGGGGTGGGTGGAACTGCGCACGACGGCGAAGGATCTTCGCGCCGGCTGCGCTCCGGCAGTGACGAAGGTGCGTCGCGAGCTGGTGCGGGGCGGGTGGCGGCCGGGTTGAGCGCGGCTCGCTGCTGGGTGGACAGCGGCGCGCCGCGGGGCTGAGCCGGGCGTCCAGCCGCTCCTCGGCGGAAAGGTGGGTGTGGAGGCCCGCCGACGAGATCGAGTGGCAGGTTTCCACCGGTATCGCTCAGTGATACCGATCGAAACCTGCCACTCGATGTGCCGGCGTCCGGGCGGCGGCCGGGCCGGCGGGGACAGGCCGGCCGACGGGACGGGGCTGGGCCTGTGGGGTCAGCGGGGGCCGCGGGCCCAGCCCCTGCCGCCGGTGAGGTCCAGGGGGTGCGGCAGCGGGTTGCCGTAGCGGTGGTTCGTCGCGCTGATCGCCTGCTCCTGCAGGAAGGTCAGCAGCTCGGCGCGTCCCGAGGCGAGCACGGGACCGGTGAACAGGGCGACCTCGACGCGCTGGGCGTGCGCGTCCCGCAGCGCGTCGTCGACCTCGCCGATCACGCGCACGCGGCGCTGGGCGAGCCGGCCGATACGGGCGGCGAAGGTCGCCGCGTCCTCGTGGACGACCGTGACGGGCACCGATGTGCCGGCGCCCACGGCCCGTGCGATCGGGAGCAGCGCCTCGTCGGCGACGGACACCTCGACCTCGGCGCCGGCGGTGCGCGCGGCATGCAGCACCCGCTCGAGCTCCACCGGCGTCGTCCCGTCGGCCGCGCGGACCATGACCGGCAGCGGCAGGTGGCGCAGCAGGTTGATCTCGCCGTGGACCTCCTGCTCGTCGCGCGGGGCGAAGAACCCGTCGATCTCCTCGCGGTCGAAGTCGCACGCCGCCTCGAGCCAGGCCTGCGGGTCCTCGGTGCGGGAGGGGACGGAGGCGGAGTCGGCGAGGTCCTGCAGGTGCAGCAGGTAGTGCGGGCCGCCCGCCTTCGCGGTCTGTCCGATCGCGGAGCGCTTCCAGCCGCCGAAGGGCTGTCGCTGCACGATCGCGCCGGTGATGCCCCGGTTGACGTAGAGGTTCCCCGCCTCGACGTGCTCGGTCCACCAGGCGATCTCGGAGGGCTCGAGGGAGTGCAGCCCCGCGGTGAGCCCGTAATCGGTGCCGTTCTGCATCCGCACGGCGTCCTCGAGGGTGTCGGCGTGCATGATGCCGAGGACCGGCCCGAAGTACTCGGTGCGGTGGAAGGCGGAGCCCTCGCGCACGCCGATCCGCACGCCCGGCGTCCACAGCCGTCCCTCCTCGTCGAGCCGGCGCGGCTCGGCGAGCCAGGTCTCGCCCTCCCCGAGCTCTGTGAGGCCCGCGGCGAGCTTCTCGCCGGGCGGCTCGATGATCGGCCCCATCCGCACCGTCGGGTCGACGGGCTCGCCGACCTCGAGGGACAGCACCGCGTCGGCGAGCTGCGCGTTGAAGCGGCGGGAGCGGGAGACGGAGCCGACGGTGATCACGAGGCTCGCCGCGGAGCACTTCTGCCCGGCATGGCCGAAGGCCGACAGCGCCACGTCCCGGGCGGCGAGGTCGAGATCCGCCTGCGGGGTCACGATGATCGCGTTCTTGCCGCTCGTCTCGGCGAGGATCCGCAGATCGGGGCGCCAGGACGCGAACAGGGCGGCGGTGTCGTAGGCGCCGGTGAGGATCAGCTGGTCGAAGCGGGGATGGGCGATGAGGGAGCGCCCCACCTCGTCCTCGGGCACGTCCACGAGCGTGAACACGCCCTCCGGCACCCCGGCCTCGTGGAAGAGACGTCCCAGCAGCGCGCCGCAGCGTCGCGCCTGCGGGGCCGGCTTCATGATCACGGCGCTGCCCGTCACCAGTGCGGCGAGGGCCCCGCCGGTCGGGATCGCGACCGGGAAGTTCCACGGCGGGGTGACCAGCGTCAGGGTGCGCGGGGTCAGCGCGAGGTCGCGGCGCGCGGCGAGGCGCTCGGCCTGCTCGGCGTAGAAGAGCGCGAAGTCGATCGCCTCGCTGACCTCGGGATCGCCCTGCTCGAAGGTCTTCCCGGTCTCGGAGGCCATCACCTCCAGCAGCTCGGCGCGGTGCGCGGCCAGGGTGCCGGCGACTCGGCGGAGCACCAGGGCACGCTTCTCGACCGGCATCGCGGCCCAGGCCGGCTGCGCCGCGAGCGCCGCCTGCACCGTGGTCTCGACCTCGTCCGTGGTGGTCAGACGCGCGGCACGGGACTCCTCGACGCCGAGCTCCGAGCCGCGGATGCGATGGGTGATGCCGGCTGCCCACTCCTGGTTCGCGGCTGTGGACAGATCGGTGTCCGGGGTGCCGTGGAAGGCGCCGGGCACCGCGGGCAGCGCGAGGCTGCCCAGCTCGAGCCGCGCTCCGGTCTCCGCCGCACGGTCCTGGACCCGGTGCGTGTCCGGGGCGTCCTCGCTCCGGGCGAGGTCGAGGGCACGGGTGAACCGGTCCTGCTCGCGGGCGAACAGCTCCTCGGAAGAGTCGAGGTCGAAGGCCGCGGAGAGGAAGTTCTCCGAGGAGGCGTTCTCCTCCAGACGACGCACCAGGTAGGAGACGGCCACGTCGAAATGACGCGGATGGACGATCGGGACGTACAGGCGCATCGTCCCGGTCGCCTCCCGCACCACGGCCTGCTGCCCCGGGGCCATGCCCGCGAGCATCTCGAACTCGACGCCGTGCCCGGGACCGCTCGGGATCCCGCGCTCGGCCATGAGCAGGTGGGCGAAGGCGACGTCGAAGAGGTTGTGCCCGGCGACGCCGAGGTGCACCGCCTCGAGCCGGCCCGGGTCCATCGCCTCGAGCAGCATCCGCTTGTACTGCGCGTCGGTCTCCAGCTTCGAGGGCAGCGGGGCCTGCGGCCAGCCGTGCACCGAGGCGTCGACCTTCTCCATCGCGAGGTTCGCCCCCTTGACCAGGCGCACCTTGACCGGCGCGCCGCCGTCCGCGACCCGGCGCTCGGCGAAGCGGCGCACCCGCGCCATCGCCCGCGGCGCATCGGGGAGATAGGCCTGCAGCACGATCCCGGCGTGGAGCTGCGCGAGCTCGGGACGGTCCAGGAGCGTCTCGAACACCTCCAGGGTCAGCTCGAGGTCCCGGTACTCCTCCATGTCGAGGTTCAGGAACGTGGGGGAGTCGGTGCGGGCGGCGTCGAGATAGATCGGCAGCAGCGTCTCGACCACGTGGTCGACGGTCTCGGCCGCTCCCCACAGCGGCAGGTGCTCCACGATCGAGGACACCTTGATCGAGACGTAGTCGACGTCGGGCCGGGAGACGATCTCGTGCACGCCCGCGAGGCGCCTCGCCGCCTCCTGCGCGCCGAGCACGGCCTCGCCGAGCAGGTTGATGTTCAGCGTCGTCCCGTCGGCCGTGAGCCGGGAGAGGGAGGCGGTCAGCGGCCCGGGGCGGGCGTCGAGGATCAGATGGGAGACCATCCTGCGCATGGCGGCGCGGGCGGTGGGCACCACCACCGAGGGCGCCAGGCGCGAGGCGGCGCCGCCGAGGCCGACGACGCGGCGCAGCGGGGCGGGGAGGAAGGCCGGCGGGTCCTGGGCGAGGCGACGCAGCTCGACCGCCGCGGCGCGGGGGTCCTCGGGGCGGATCACCCGGTCCACGAAGGCGAGCGTGAAGTCGAGCCCCTTCGGATCGCGCAGCAGGTCGGAGAGGAGTCCGGCGGCGGCCGGGACCTCGCGTCCGGCGGCGTCCTGCACCCAGGTGCGCACCTGGGCGGCGACGTCCTCGGCGGTGAGGGCGGTCGTGCGCAGGGCGTCGCGGTCGGAGGGCTGGGGCACGGGGGACAACGCGGGTCTTCTCCTCGATCACGGATCTCGCCGGACCCTCGGGGGCGACGGCGCGGGCACCATCGCCCGTCACCCCGATCGTAGGTCCTCGGCGGGCCCGCGGCGGGCCCGAGCGGCGCGCAGGCGTGGAGATCCTGTGACCGGATCGGGACGGTTCCGGGACGACTCCGCGCGGACCGTCCGGTCAGCATCCGCCTCCGAGCGCCCCGGCGACTGTGACACGATGCGGGAGCACACCGCACCACACACCACCCGGACGCCACTGGAGGCATCGATGAAGAAGTTCATTTTCCTGGCCGGTCTCGGCATCGGCTTCGTGATCGGGTCCCGTGCGGGCCGCGGCCCCTACGAGTCCCTCGAGCGCACCGCCCGCCAGGTCGCCGACGATCCCGAGGTCCAGCGCCGCGCCGCGCAGGCCAAGGACACCGCGACCCGCGTCGCGCAGGACACCGCCGGGACCGTCAAGGACAAGGCCCCCGAGGTCGCCTCCGCCGCCCAGGGAGCGGTGGTCGGCGCGGCCGGCGCCGCGAAGGAGCGCCTCTCGAACAGCTCCGACGCGACCCTCGACGAGGACGCGGCGAAGGTCGCGGACGCCTCCGCCGACACGGACCTCGCAGCCGGCAGCGCGGCCGCCGGCGGCGACGCCGAGGTGGGCGAGGACAAGCCCCTCAGCTCCTGAGCAGCACCCGGGTCCGACGGGCCCGCCCCGACGCGCAGCGGCGCGTCGGCCTCACCCCAGCACGGTGACGCCGGCGCGCCGCTGCTCGTCCATGAAGCAGTTCCCGCACAACGACATGTAGGTGACGGCGTCGGCCACCGCTCCTCCGGCCTCCTCGTCGATCGCGACCTGGTCGCCCTCGAACACGAACCGCTCGCCGATGCGCCGGCAGTTGAACTCGGCCTGCGCGCCGCAGCGGCACATCGTCGGCAGCTTCTCCACGTTGTCCGCGAGCTCGAAGAGCCGCTGCGCCCCGGGGAAGGTCGCGGTGCGGAAGTCGGTGCGCAGCCCGTAGCAGATCACCGAGATCGCGTCCTGCTTCGCGATGCGGAAGAGCTGGTCGATCTGCAGCGGCTCGAGGAACTGGGACTCATCCACGAGCACGCAGTGCAGCGGCCGCAGGCCCCGCTCGTCGGCGGCGAGGGAGACCCGCTCCCGCAGGTCCTCGCCCGGATGGGCGAGCACGTCCACGCGCCGGCTCGCCCCGCCGCGGGCCACCACCCAGTCCTCGCCCTTGGTGTCCAGGGCGGGCTTGACCGTCAGCGTCGCCAGCCCTCGTTCGTCGTAGTTGTAGGCGGTCTTGATCAGGGTGTCGGACTTCCCGGAGTTCATCGCTCCGTACTTGAAGTGCAGCTTGGCCATGGGGTGGGGTGCTCCGGGGTCGCGGTGGGTCGGGGAAGGGGGCGCAGGGTCAGGTGCGGAGGGGCGGGATGCGCGGGTTCAGAACGCGTCGAGCACGCTCGGCCGGGGGCCGGCCAGCAGCGCGTCGAGCAGCGCCTCGGCGGGCGCGTCGGCCTCGGCGCGCAGTCCCGTCCGACGGGCGTCGGCGAGGGAGCGGCCGCCGGCGAGCAGCAGCGAGGCCGCGTGGACGTCGAGCAGGACCGTTCCCGCGGTCGCCTCGGGTGAATGGGCGGCCGACGGCCCGGCCGACGACTCCGCCGAGGTCGTCCCGCTCCCCGGGACCGGGACGGCGCGGACGCGCCCGTCGGCCACGTGCACGTCGAAGAGTCCCGCGGCACGGCAGGTGCCTGCGGGGACCGTGTCGTCCGTGACCTCGAGCCGCAGCGCGCCGGAGAGCCCGGCCGGTGCCTGCCGCGCCTCGAGCAGGGCCGCGGTGTCGACCACCCTCATCATCACGATCGGCACCGTCCCGCCGGCGGGCCGGGCGCCGCCTCCGGGCAGCACGTCCAGCACGGGATCCTCCGTCCGCACGCGCAGCCGCACCGACTCGGTCACCGTCGACCAGGAGCCGATCACGCGCAGCAGGGCGCGGAGGTCCTCCCGGTCCCGCCCCAGCACCTCGTGGACCTCGAGACCGGGACCGTCGCCCCCGCGCCGGGTCCAGGAGGCGTAGCCGCGATCCAGGCCGTCCGCGCCGACGAGCAGCACGGCCTCCCAGCCGTGGCCGGGAAGCCCGTCCGGGAACAGCGGCCCGTGGCGACGCAGCATGGCGTTGTCCCCGGCCGTGAGCTCCTCGTACAGCGCACGCACGCGCGGCATGCTCGCAGCGGTGACCGGGACGGTGCGCCGGCCGGGCACGCACCGCAGGCGCTGCAGGTCCACCAGCGGCACCTCGAGCGTCTCGACGCGCGCGACCACCTGATAGCCGTGGCGGCGGTAGATCTCGGGGTTCGAGGGATAGAGCATCGAGACCGGCAGCGACTCCTCGTCGCAGCGGGCGAGCACCGCAGCGAGCAGCTCGGCGAACAGCCCGTCGCCGCGATGCGCGGGATGGACCGCGAGCCCGGCGATGCCGCCGCAGCGCACCCGCCCGCCGCCGAGGGAGATCTCGTCGTGCCGAATCCGCGCGGCCGCGGCGAGCACCCCCTCGGCTCCTCCCGGCAGCGCCGCCGAGTCGATCCCGAGCGCGGTCTGACCGGGGGAGAGGGGCGCGGAGGCGGCGGGATCGTCGGGATCGACGGACCCGCCGAAGGCGCTGGAGGTGAGCAGCCTGTAGGCGAGGGCGTCCGTCGGGGTGAGTACTCGGACCGGCATGCGGACGAGTCTAGGGGCGCGCGACGGTGCATACTTGCCTCGCGAGACAGCCCAGGAGGTTCCGTGAGTCCACGCCGCGACAGCGAGTCGGAGAACCCGTCCACGAACGGGGGCCGCAAGCCGTTCACCCGCCCCAACAGCGCGCAGCGCGGGGCGCGCGAGGCGCTGTCCCGTCGTCTCTCCGCCGGGGACCCGCGCAGCGAGCAGTCGCCGCGCCGCCGCATCCCCGTGGGCCTGTCCACCTCCTCCGTCTTCCCCTCGGGGGTCGAGGAGGCGTTCCGCCTCGCCGCCGAGATCGGCTACGACGGCATGGAGGTGATGGTCTCCTACCCGCGCGACAGCCAGGACCCGGACCTGCTGGCCGAGTACTCCCGCCGCTACGACCTGCCGATCCTCTCCCTCCACGCCCCGACGCTGTTCTTCCTGCAGGGGCTGTGGGGGCGCGACGCCTGGGTGAAGATCGAGCGCACGATCGAGATCGCGAAGGCGCTGGACGTCCCCACGATCGTCGCCCATCCGCCGTTCCGGTGGCAGGGGAAGTACGCGCGCGGCTTCGTCGAGGGCGTCGCCCGCCTCGAGGACGAGCACGGCATCGCGATCGCGGTCGAGAACATGTACCCCTGGCGGCTCGGGGTGCGCGAGGTGCTGAACTACCTCCCCGACCACGACCCGACCGACGAGGACTACGCCCACGTCACCGTCGACCTCTCCCACGCCGCGACCGCCGGGGACGATGCGCTGGAGATGATCGAACGGCTCGGCGACAAGCTCACCCACCTCCACCTCGCCGACGGGTCCGGCAACACCACCAAGGACGAGCACCTGCCGCCCGGCGAGGGAAACCAGCCCTGCGCGGAGGTGCTGCGGCGTCTCGCCAACCGCGGCTGGGAGGGCTCGGTGCTGCTGGAGGTCACCACCAGCCGCGACCCCGTCGCGCGCGAGCGCACCCTGCGACAGTCCCTCGCCTTCGCCCGCCACCACCTCGGCCACCACCTCGAGGACGGGGACGTGGGATCCACCACCCCCTGAGGGACTCCCCAGGCTCCGGTGGGAGGATGGCGGACGCATGTGCCGGGCTCCGCGCGGCCGCCATGCATCGACGACAAGCACACGAACTGACCGAACGACGAGGTAGCGCAGGCAGATGGGGAACGGCAACACAGGGATCGTCCACTCGAACACGAGTCTGCTGGCGGTCGAAGGGACTCTGCCGCAGGTGACGGTGACCTCGGACGAGATCGACGAGATGCTGGCCCCGGCCCGCAAGCGGCTGCGCCTGCCCAAGGGCGTGCTGCAGCGCGTCGCCGGCGTCTACGAGCGCAAGTGGTGGCGCGACCGCGAGAACGGCTGGAAGCAGGGCGTCGTGCTCGCCGCCGAGCGCGCGATGGCCAAGGCCGGGATCATGCGCGACCAGGTGGGCCTGCTGATCAACGCCTCCGTCTCCCGCAAGCACCTCGAGCCCGCGGTCTCCACCGGTATCCACCACAGCCTCGGCCTGCCCCCGGCGTGCATGAACTTCGACATCACCAACGCCTGCCTCGGCTTCGTCAACGCCATGACGATGGCCGCCGGCATGATCGACTCCGGCCAGATCAAGTACGCCCTGATCGTCGGGGCGGAGGACGTCGAGCAGGTCCAGCGCGGCACGATCGAGCGGCTGAACGCCAAGGGCTCCACCCGCGCCGACTTCAACAACCAGTTCGCCTCCCTCACCCTGGGATCGGGCGCCGCGGCGGCCGTGCTGGGTCCGGCCGACGTGCACCCCGAGGGCCACCGCCTGAAGGTCACCCAGGCCCGCTCCGGCACCGAGCACCACGAGCTGTGCGTGGCGAACATGGACGACATGCGCACCGACTCCAACGGCCTGCTCGAGAACGGCATCAACCTCATCGTGGACACCTGGAAGGCCGCGAACGAGTCCGGTCTCGACTTCAGGAGCATCGACTACGTCATCCCGCACCAGGTCTCGATGGTCTACACCCGCAACTTCTCGAAGATCACCGGGGTGGGGATGGAGCGGATCCCCGTCACCTTCCCGGACTGGGGGAACATCGCCGCAGAGGCGGTGCCGATGACCCTCGCGCACATCCAGGACGACATCGAACGGGGCCAGCGCGTGCTGCTGATGGGCGTCGGCTCCGGACTGAACACCGCGATGATGGAGGTCCAGTGGTGAAGACCACCCCCGAGATCCCCGACGTGCCGGGCGTGGACCCGGTGCTGCACCGCACCGAGCAGGTCCGCGACCACACCGGCGAGCTGCGCCGGTGGCACCTGCTGGACTCCGGCCCCTGGCTCGCCGAGCGCGGCATCACCCCGCGCGGCACCCTGCTCGCCGTCCACGGCAACCCCACCTGGTCCTTCCTGTTCCGCTCCCTGGTGCGCGAGGACATCCCCTGGCGGCTCATCGCCGTGGACCAGCTCGAGATGGGGTACTCCGAGCGCACCGGAGTGACCCGCCGCTACCAGGACCGCATCACCGACCTCTCCCTGCTGACCGACGCGCTGTCCCTGCACGGGCCGGTCGTCACCGTCGGCCACGACTGGGGCGGGCTGATCTCGACCGGCTGGGCGCTGGACAACCGCCACGACGTGGTCGGCATGATCCTCACCAACACCGGCGTGCACCAGCGGATCGAGGAGGCGCTGCCGAAGGCGCTGCAGCTCGCGACCACCCCCGGCTTCCGCACCGCCTCGACCTCGCTGACCGACGCCTTCCTGCGCACCACCCTGTCGCTGTCGAAGCCGTCGCTGCCCAAGGAGATCCAGGACGCCTATCTCGCGCCCTACCGATCCCGCTCGCGCCGCCGCGGCATCGACCAGTTCGTCGCCGACATCCCCGCCGCCGCGGACCACCCCTCCCGCGCCACCCTCGACCGGGTCGCCGAGGGGCTCACCCACCTCCAGGTCCCCACGCTCTTCGCCTGGGGCCCGCGCGACATCACCTTCTCGGACCGCTTCCTGCGCGATCTGATCCAGCGCGTCCCGCACGCGGACGTGCACCGCTTCGAGGGCGCCTCCCACCTGGTGTGGGAGGACGCGGACGTCGCCGGGCTCGTCGCCCAGTGGCTCGAGGCGACCTTCTCCGCCGCAGGCACGCCCCGCACCGAGGCCCCGGCCCGGCGCCCCGTCTCCTCCTACGCCGCCGAGCAGGTGCCCGCCGCCCCGATCGGCGAGCCGATCGCGCGCCTGGCCGCGGACCCGATCCACGCCCATCGGCCGGCCGTGGTCGAGCTCGGCGCCGAGGAGGACGGCGGCACGCGGGAGATCTCCTGGTCGCTGCTGCACCGCCGCGTCGAGGACATCGCCGCGGGCCTGCTCGGCCACGGGGTCCGCCCCGGCGACCGGGTCAGCCTGCTGATCACCCCCGGCGCCGACCTCACCGGCGTGCTCTACGCCTGCTTCCGGATCGGTGCGGTGGCCGTGGTCGCCGACGCGGGCCTCGGCACCCAGGGCCTGACCCGCGCCGTGATCGGCTCCCACATCGACTGGCTGATCGGCATCCCGAAGGCTCTCGTCGGCGCCCGCGCGATGGGCTGGCCCGGCCGGCGGATCAGCGTCGAGCAGCTGCCCACCGTGGACCGCGCCGCCCTCGGCGTCGAGACGTCGCTCGCGGAGCTCGCCCGCTCCGGCGCCCTTCAGCGCGAGCTCGGCGCCCCGCTGGACGTGGCCCACCCGGACCCCGACTCCGACGCGGCGGTGCTGTTCACCTCCGGCTCGACCGGCCCCGCCAAGGGCGCGGTCATGACGCATCGCCAGCTCAGCGCCATGTTCGCCGCCGTCGGCGACACCCTCGACCTCGCTCCCGAGCGGGGTCTGGTCGCCGGCTTCGCGACCTTCGCGCTGCTGGGCCCCGCCCTCGGCGCTCCGACGGTGGTGCCGGACATGGACATCACCCGTCCCGGAGAGCTCACCGCCCCGGCGCTGGCCGCCGCGATCGGCGCGCTCGGCCGCCCCGCCGTGTTCACCGCCCCCGCCGCGCTGCGGAACATCCTGGACACCGCAGGAGAGCTCGACGAGGCCGGTCGCGCCGCGATGGCCGGCGCCGCGAGCTTCTTCTCCGCCGGCGCCCCGATCCCCGCGCACCTGCTGCAGGGGCTGGCGGAGATCATGCCGGAGGCGAAGGCGCTGACCCCCTACGGCATGACCGAGTGCCTGGCCGTCGCCGCGATCGACCTCGAGGGCATCGAAGCGGCGGGCCCCGGCTCCGGCGTCTGCGTCGGCACCCCCGTCCCACGCGTGCAGATCGCGGTCGCGGTGATGGACGAGGAGGGCCGCACGACCGGCGAGATCACCGAGGAGGCCGGCGTGACCGGCGAGATCCTCGTGCGCGCCCCGCACGTGCGCGACCGCTACCTCATGCTCTGGGGCACCACGCACACCTCCATGCGCTTCGAGGGCTGGCATGCCACCGGCGACGTCGGCCACCTCGACAGGGCCGGACGGCTGTGGGTCGAGGGCCGTGCCGCGCACGTCCTGGCCACGGCCGACGGGCTGTTCACCCCCGTCCAGGTCGAGGAGGCCGCCGAGGCGGTGCCGACCGTGCGCCGCGCCGGCGCGGCCGTCGTCGGTCCCCGCGGCACCCAGCAGGTCGTCGTGATCCTCGAGACCGAGGACGGCCACCGGCCCGGGAAGGCGGCGCGCCCGAAGCCCGCCGCCCCCTCCCTCTCCGAGGCCGTGCGCCGTGCCGTGCGCGAGCGCGCCGGCGTCGAGGTCGTGGCCGTGTTCGAGACCCGGGCGCTGCCCACCGACATCCGTCACAACTCGAAGATCGACCGTGCGGCGCTGTCGCGCTGGTCCGAGCAGACCCTGCGGGGCGAGCGGGCGGAGGCTCTGTGAGCGCCCCGACCGTCCTGGTCACCGGCGCCTCCGGCATGCTCGGCGGTGCCGTCGCGACCGCCCTGCGCGACCGCGGCGCCACGGTCCGCGCCTTCCAGCGCCGTCCCGCCGGGATCGACGGCGTCGAGGACGTCTGCGGCTCCCTCACCGAGGCCGACGACGTGCGCCGCGCCGTCGTCGGGGCGGATGCGGTCGTCCACCTCGCCGCGAAGGTATCGATCTCCGGCCCCGAGAGCGAGTACCGGGCGATCAACATCGGCGGCACCGAGAACGTGCTCGACGCGCTGCGCGCGAACGGCGGCGGCACCCTCGTGAACGTCTCCACCCCGTCGGCCGCGCACCTGGGCCGCGCGATCGTGGGCCTGGACGCGACCCCCGCCGATCCGGAGCGGGCCCGCGGCCCCTACGCCCGCACCAAGGCGGCCGCCGAGCTGCTCGCGATGGACGCCGACGGGGACGACGGGATCTCCGTGACCTCGATTCGCCCCCACATCGTGTGGGGGCCGGGGGACACCCAGCTCGTCGGGCGGATCGTCGACCGCGCCGCGAGCGGCCGCCTGCCGCTGCTGGACGAGGGCATGGCCCTGATCGACACCACCTACGTCACCAACGCCGCCGACGCGATCGTCGCCGCCCACGACCGGATCGCGGACGTGCACGGGCAGAGCTTCGTGATCTCCAACGGCGAGCCGCGGACCGTCCGCGACGTCTTCGCCGGCTGGTGCGAGGCCGCGGGCGTGCCCGCCCCGACCCTGCGCGTCCCCGGCAGCGTGGCCCGCCTCGCCGGACGGCTCATCGAGCGGGTGTGGGAGAAGCGCCCGGGCCACGACGAACCGCCGATGACCGAGTTCCTCGCCGAGCAGATGTCCACCGCGCACTGGTTCGACCAGCGCCGCACGCGCGAGCTGCTGCAGTGGACGCCGCGCGTGAGCATGGACGAGGGCAATGCCCGCCTCGCGGAGTGGTTCCGCGCGCATCCCGTCGTCTGAATCCTCCAGCCCGTCACATCGCACGGAAGCCGAGTCCATGAGCGAGAAGAACACCGACCCATCCGCCACCGGGGCGGCCTCCACGCCGGAGCACGCCCCGGCCGACGACGCCGCGCTGCGCGCCGAGATCGACGCCGAGCTCGCGGCCGAACGGGCCTCCCGCCCGCGGGCGAGCATCCGCCTGGCCGGCCTGGTGCTGCTGCTGGGCGGGATCATCGGCTGGATCGCCTCCCTCGAGCTGCAGGTCGGCAAGGAGTTCCTGCTCGCGAACCCCGGGGCGAGCCTCGGCTGCGACGTGAACCCCTTCATCTCCTGCGGCAACGTGATGATGACCTGGCAGTCCTCGGCGCTGGGCATCCCGAACATGGCGATCGGGCTCGCCGGCTTCGCGATCATGGCCGCGGCCGGTGCGCTGATGGTCTCCGGCACGCAGCTGCCCACCTGGTTCCGCTGGGCGAGGCTCGGCGGGATGACGTTCGCCTTCGGCTACATCCACTTCCTCGCGATCTCCGCGATCTTCGTGATCCGTGCGCTGTGCCCCTGGTGCATGGTCATCTGGACCGTCACCGCACCGATGTTCTTCGCGACCCTGGCCCGCACGATCGAGCACGGCGATCTGAAGCCGCCCGCCCCGCTTGCAGGACTGCTGCGCCGCTGGGTGCTGCTGACCGTGCTGTGGTATCTGCTGGTCATCGTCGTGATCGCCGCCGCGTTCTGGCGGCAGTGGCTGGTCGTGCTCGGCCTCGACTGATCCCGAACCGGGGGACCTGACCGTTCCTCCACAGCGCCCCGCCGTCCCCAGGGCGGCAGCGGGCTCGGACGGCGCCTGCCTCGTGCGCCTAGGTTCGCGGGCATGGGAGCACCACCTGGGACCGAGGAGCGCGGCACTGCGGCGCGGCATCGCCGCACCGGGCAGCCGCTGATCCGCCGACGCGACCACACCGCGGAGCGGCCTCGACGTCGACTGCCCTTCCCTGCCCCGCCGGCTTCCGCGCTGATCGGCATCGCGGTGCTGGTGCTGATCGGCGCCGGGGTCATCCACCTCTCCGGCACCGGCTCGGCGATCCCGCAGGAGGAGCCTGCCGGGGTGGCGGTCTCGGAGGGCGAGGCGGCCGGCCCGGAGGGCGGCGCCGACGGCGCGGGGTCGGACGGGGCCGAGGGCGCCGACGATGACGGCGACCTCGAGGGAGGCGACGGGACGACCGGGGGCGGAGCCGAGTCCTCGGGGGACCCCGCCGCCCCCGCCTCCTCCGCCCCGACCGAGCTCGTCGTCCACGTCTCCGGCGCCGTCACCTCTCCCGGCGTGGTCCGCCTCCCGCCCGGCGCCCGGGTCGACGACGCGCTGCACGCCGCCGGCGGCGCGACCGGTGAGGCGGAGCTCGCCGCCGTGAACCTCGCCCGCCCCGTCGTCGACGGCGAGCAGATCCACGTGCCCGTCCCCGGGGAGGAGCCGCCGGCCGTCGCCGCCCCGGCGCCCGCCGCGGACGCTCCGCCCGCGGGCGACGCGGGTGCCGGTGACGGGGCGGCGGGCGGTGGGGGAGCGGACGGCGGACTGATCGACCTGAACACCGCGAGCGTCGCCGAGCTCGACGAGCTGCCCGGCGTCGGCCCCGCGATCGCGCAGCGCATCGTGGACCACCGCGAGCAGAACGGGCGCTTCGAGAGCGTCGACCAGCTCGAGGAGGTCTCCGGGATCGGTCCCGCCACCCTCGAGAAGATGCGCGACAGGGCGACGGTGTGAGCACGCCTCCCCGGAGCGAGGAGCGGACATGACCCGCGCGGACCTGCGCCTGCTGCCCGGCGCGACCTGCGTCTGGGCGCTCGCGGTGCTCGGAGTGACCGCAGGCGGCGCCGCCGCGATCGCCGCCGGGGCCGTGCTGGTCTCCCTCGCCCTGACCGCCCTGACCCTGCTCGGGCCCGCACGCGGCGCGCGCACCATCCTCGCCCACCTCGCACTGGTGCTCCTCGCCGGACTGCTCCTGATCCCGGCGCTGCACCGCCACGACGGCACCGCCGAGGTGCTCGGCGAGGCCGCCGCCGACGGGCTCGTCGTCGAGCTCACCGTGATCGCGGGAGGCGACCCCGCACCGCCGAGCGGCGGCCCGGAATGGTCCCGCACCGGTCTGCAGATGATGGCCCGCACCGAGCCGGGTCCGGCACGGATCGGACGGACGCAGGAGCAGCTCACCGCCGCCGTGCCCGTGCTCGTGCGCGCCGACGGCGAGGCTGCGGAGGGACTCGCCCGGATCCGCGACGGGGAGCCCGTCCATGCGCGGGGGCGGGTCTCGGGCGATGCCTCGCTGCTGGTCCTGCGCGCCACGGAGGTCGGTCCCGCGCAGGAGGCGTCGGGCGGTGTCGGGCCGGGCCAGGAGACCCGGCACCGCCTGCGGCAGATCGCCCGCGACGCCACCGCTCATCTCCCTCCGGACGAGGCCGCGCTCGTGCGCGGGATGACCACCGGGGACACCAGCGGCATGGGGGAGAAGACCGAGGAGATCATGCGCCGCGCCGGGATCTCGCATCTAGTGGCCGTCAGCGGAGCGAACATCGCCTTCGTCCTCGCCGCCGTGCTGGGCCCGCTGCTGCTCGCCGGTGTGCGCCGCCGTCCCCGCCTGCTGATCGCGGCCGGCGTGGTCGCGGGGTACGTGTGGCTGGTCGGCGACGAGCCGAGCGTGCAGCGCGCCGCGACCATGGCCGCACCACTGCTGGCCGCACGGTTCGCCGGCGTGCGCGCCTCCCCGGTCGCCGCGCTCGCCCTCACCGTCGCGCTGTGGTCCGTGCTCGACCCCGTCACCGCCGCCTCGATCGGCTTCCTGCTCTCCGCCCTCGCGACCGCGGCGATCCTGCTCGCGGCACCGCCGCTCGCCCGGGCGCTCGAGCAGATGAGCGGCGGACGGCTCGGCCGGACGGCTGCGCTCGTGCTCGCCGTGCCGCTCGTCGCCCAGGCCGCCTGCACGCCTGTGCTGATCCTGCTGACCCCCGAGGTCTCCGTCTGGGCCGTGCCCGTGAACATGCTCGTCGGGCCGCTCGTCGGCCCCTCGACCGTGCTGGGCCTCGTCGCGCTGGTGCTCGGGGTGCTCTGGCCCGGCGGGGCCGCGGTGCTGTACGGGATCGCCGCAGGAGGGGCCCATCTGGTGCTCCTCATCGCCCGCACCGCCGACGACCTGCCCGGCTCCCGCATCGCCGTGCCCGACGGGACCACGGGCGTGCTCGGCGCGATCGCCGTGCTCCTCCTCGCGGGCCTCGCCGTCGCGGGGAGGCGCCGTCCCGCCGTCCGCTGGGCCACCGCAGTGGTTCTCGTCATCGCGCTCGCCCCCGGCATCGGGCGGATGCTGCCGGTGCGCAGCACCCCCGGCTGGAGCCTCGCCCTGTGCGCGGTCGGCCAGGGCGATGCGCTGCTGCTGCGCCCCGCCGGCGCGGCCCGGGACGGGCCGACGGTCCTGGTGGACACCGGCCCCGACCCGGCAGCGCTGAGCGCCTGCCTCGACCTGCTGCAGGTGCAGGATATCGACCTGCTGGTGCTCACCCACCCGCACGCCGACCACACCGGCGGGAGGGACGCCCTGACCGGGGCGCGCACCCCGGCGCAGCAATGGGTCTGCCCGCTGCCGGCCGCCGCGGCCGACGTCGTCCCGGGAGCGCCGGTCGAGGTCGCGACCACCGGCACCGGCTGGGAGCAGGACGGACTCGCCCTGACGGTGCTGTGGCCCGACTCGGCCCAGGCCGCCGAACGGGCCAGCGCCGCCGAGCGGGGATCCGGGGAGGGGGACGCCGCGAACGACTGCTCGATCGCGCTCGAGGCGCGCTGGGCCGACGGGACGCGCCTGGTCACCCTCGGCGACCTCGAACCCGCCGCGCAGGAGCAGCTCGCCGCGACCGAGCCGGGCCCGGCGGACATAGTCAAGGTCGCCCACCACGGCTCCCGCTTCCAGCACGCCCCGCTCTACGAGCAGCTCGACCCCGACCTGGCGCTGGTCCCGGTGGGGCGGGAGAACACCTTCGGTCATCCCACCGACGAGCTGCTGGACCTCGTCCGCGGCACCGGTGCCCAGGTGCTGCGCACCGACGTCCACGGCACCGTCGTGCTCCCCACGGGCGAGGACGCCGCGCCGCGGAGCGTCGCGCCAGCGCGGTAGCGGCACCGGGGCGTCGGCCCGGACCGCTAGGATCGTGCAGTCCCCTGAGCAGTGAGGAGCTCCCGTGAGCGATGTCGAGTGGCACAGCGTCGCCCTCGCACCGATCGTGCTCGTCCACGGCACGGAGGGCCTGATCGCCGACCGGGCCGTGCAGCGCCTGCGCGCGCTGGCCAAGGAGGCCGACCCCTCCGTGGAGGTCCACGACCTCTCCGGCGAGGCCCTCGGCCCCGGCGCCCTGGCGCAGGTCGCGAGCCCCTCCCTGTTCGGCGAGCCGCGCCTCGTGGTCGTCCCCGAGCTGCAGTCCGCCCCGGACTCCCTCGTGCTCGAGCTGCTCGACTACGTGAAGACCCCCGAGCAGGACGTCACCCTCGTGCTCGTCCACCGCGGCGGCAACCGCGGCAAGAAGCTCCTGGACGCCCTGAAGAAGGCGGGAGTGCCGCGCGTGGACGCGAGCCCCGTCAAGCGCGCCGCCGACAAGCAGGCCTTCGTCGCCGCGGAGTTCGCCCGTGCCCGCCGTCGCATCCAGCCCGACGCGCTGGTCGCCCTCGTCGACGCCTTCGGCACCGACCTCGCCGAGCTCGCGGCGATCAGTCGCCAGCTGATCGAGGACACCACCCCCGACCCGGGCGAGCAGCCCGCCCAGGTGACCGTCGCCGAGGTGCACGCGCTGACCTCCGGCCGTGTGGAGTCCACCGCCTTCGCCGTCGCCGACGCCGCGATCGCGGGCAAGGAGCAGGACGCGCTGCAGCTGCTCCAGCAGGCTCAGCTCGCCGGCGCCGACCCCGTCCCGATCGTCGCCGCGATCGCCTCGAAGGTCCGCTCGCTGGCGAAGGTGTCCGCACCGAACGCGACCCCGCGCAGCCTCGGCATGCCCGACTGGATGCTGCGCAACCTCTCCCGGGAGGCGAAGAGCTGGAACGACCGCTCCCTGGCCCGGGCGATCGAGGCCGTGGCCCGCGCGGACCACGAGGTCAAGGGCGCCGGCCGCGACCCGCAGTGGTCGGTGCAGCGCATGGTGATGGAGATCTGCCGGGCGCGCCGCGCCCGCTGAGAGCGGCTGCCGGGCCCCGCAGCCCGCACCCGTCGGCCCCGCCGCCCGCGCCCGTCGGCCCCGGTCTCCACGACCGATGCAGGCACCCGCTCCCGCAGCACCCGCCGCGGACATGAAGAAGCCCGGTGCGCATCGCTGCGCACCGGGCTCCTCATGCCCCGGAGGGGCGGGGTCCGTCAGGGACCGACGATCACTTGGCGACGCCGGCGACCAGCTTGGCGAGACCGGACTTGCGGTTCGCGGCCTGGTTCTTGTGGATGACGCCCTTGGAGACGGCCTTGTCGAGCTTGCGCGAAGCGGACTTCAGCGCCTCGGTCGCGACGTCGGCATCGCCGGTCGAGACAGCGGCCTTCACCTTGCGGGTGTAGGTCTTGAGCTCCGACTTGACGGCGCGGTTGCGCAGACGAGCCTTCTCGTTCGTCTTGTTGCGCTTGATCTGGGACTTGATGTTTGCCACGAAGACTCTTCTCCAGTGTTGCTGAGGTGGATCATCCCGGACTGCCGAGGAACGGAGCCGACGGGGACGGCGGTGGGGATTCGCCTGGAGACGTCGGTACCGGAGTCGCTGCCACGGGTACTCGCCCGGGTCGCACGAACCGCCCGTCCCCTGAGACACTTCGGGAGGACACCCCTGCGCACACCGAACGGTATGTCACACATACAAGGAGCGATCCTAACAGAGGACAGTCACCGGACCGGTGCTCATGTGCGCCGTGTCTCCCGATCCGCGATGCGCGCCCCACCTGCTCCTCGGCGCCCGCACAGGGCGCGCACCCGGAGGGCAGAGCCCGCGCGACCTCCGGCGGCGAGGCGGCCGCTCACAGCGCGACGGCGCGCACCGCCTCCGCGACCCGGTCGTAGCGCTCGCGGTCAAGCCGCCCACCCTCGCGTCGCACCGACCCCGGGGCCAGGCGCAGCAGGCGGTCCGCCCGGACCTCCGAGGGGCGGCCCTGCCGGTCCCAGTCCCCGGCGCCGATGTCCACCCAGGTCGCGCCGTGCTCATCGGTGCGGGTCGCGCCGGGCTCGGTGCGGTCTCGGGAGGTGAGCATCAGGGCCACCAGCACGGTCCCCGTCCCGTCGGCCCCGCCGGCGGAGGCGTCCTCCTCGGCGATCACGAGCACCGGACGGTCCTTGCCCTGGGAGAGGTCCTCCTCGTAGTGGACCCACGCCCACACGACCTCGCCCGGATCGGGCCGGTCATCGTCCCGCGGGGCGTAGACCAGCTCGAGCGGGACGCCGTGGCGGCGGTCGGCGAGCGCGCCGCCGGACGCCCGGGCGCGTCCGTCGGCCTCGGGACGAGCACCGTCGTGCTGCCCGGAGCCCTGCCTGGACCCGCCGCGCTGCTCCTGCACGGAACGGATCGCGGCGCGCCCGAGGTCCCGTGCGCCGCGGCGCACCGAGGGATTGCGGGCGAGGGAACGGGCGACGGAGCCGAGCCGGGAGAGCAGCGACATGGTTCTCGCTTCCTGGGCGGAGCGCCCACGAGGGGATGGAGGTCGGTGTGAGAATGGTAGGCATGTCAGACACCTCGCTGTTCCGCAGCGCCCGCACCGGAGCGGACGGTGACGAGATGTTCGCCGCCGACGGCACCCTGCGCCCCACCTATCGGGCGCTGCACGACGCGCTGGCCGGGCTGGGCCTCGAGGAGTTCCGCTCCCGCTCCGAGTCCCTCGCCCGCAGCTATCTCGACCAGGGCGTCACCTTCGACTACGCGGGGGAGGAGCGCCCCTTCCCGATCGACGCGATCCCGCGGGTGATCGACGCCGACGAATGGGCCCGGGTCTCCTCCGGCGTCTCCCAGCGCGTCCGCGCCCTCGAGGCCTTCCTCGACGACCTCTACTGCGACCGCAGCGCCATCGCCGACGGCGTGATCCCGGAGGAGCTCGTCACCTCCTCGACCTACGTGGTCGACGCGGTGCGCGGCTACCGGCCGGCGAACGGGGTGCGCATCCACGTCTCCGGCATCGACCTGGTCCGCGACGGGGACGGCGGCTTCCGAGTGCTGGAGGACAACGTCCGCACCCCCAGCGGCGTCAGCTATGTGCTCTCGAACCGCCGCGCCATGGCCCAGGGCTTCCCCGAGCTGTTCGCGGACCGGCCCGTGCGCCGCGTCGGCGAGTACCCCGGCCGGCTGCTGGCCGCGCTGCAGGCCGCCGCCCCGGACACCGCCGGCGAGGAGGCGACCGTGGTGGTGCTGACCCCCGGCCGCTACAACAGCGCCTACTTCGAGCACTCGCTGGTCGCCCGCACGATGGGCGTCGACCTCGTGGAGGCCTCGGACCTCGTCGAGCGGGGCGATCGCATCTACATGCGCACCACCGCGGGACTGCGCCGCGTGGACGTCATCTACAAGCGCACCGACGACGACTTCCTCGACCCCGAGGTGTTCCGCCCCGACTCGATGCTGGGCGTGCCGGGCCTGGTCCGCTCCGTCCTCGCAGGCAACGTCGTGGTCGCCAACGCCATCGGCAACGGCATCGCCGACGACAAGCTGACCTACACCTACGTCCCGGACCTGATCCGCTACTACCTCTCCGAGGAGCCGATCCTCCCCAACGTCGACACCTGGCGGCTCGAGGAGCCCGACTCCCTCGTCGAGGTCCTCGACCGGCTCGAGGAGCTCGTGGTCAAGCCCGTGGACGGCTCCGGCGGCAAGGGCATCGTCATCGGCCCCTCCGCCACGCACGAGGAGCTCGACGCGCTGCGGAGGCGGCTGCGCGCCGATCCGCGCGGCTGGATCGCCCAGCCCGTCGTCCAGCTCTCCACCATCCCCACTCTCGTGGAGGAGGGGCCAGAGCCCCGCCACGTGGATCTGCGCCCCTTCGCCCTGAACAGCGGGGACGACGTCTGGGTGCTGCCCGGCGGGCTCACCCGCGTCGCCCTGCCGCGCGGGGAGATGATCGTGAACTCCTCCCGCGGCGGCGGCTCGAAGGACACCTGGGTGCTCGCCGCCGGCCGCCCCGGCGCCGCCGCCTCGGGTCTCGCCGACCAGGACGAGGAGGGGATCGAGGACCCGACCGACGACACGCGCGACCAGTTCGACGACCCCCGCGAGGAGCACGGCGAGGAGCGGGGGGTCGAGCCCGACCCGGTCACCTCCGCCATCCCGATCATCGAGGCCGACGACGAGGAGGAGGACCGCCATGATGCTCAGTAGGATCGCCGACGCGATGTTCTGGATCGGCCGCTACGTGGAGCGGGCCGACCAGACCGCGCGCATCCTCGGCGTGTCGCTCCAGTCGATCACCGAGGACGCCTCCCTCGACCCCGTCGACTCCTGCGCGGGCGTGTACGGGATCTTCGGCGTCACCGACGTGCCGGCCGAGGACCTGACGGTGCAGCGGGTGCTGGAGCGCCTGGTCACCGACCGGGCGAACCCCTCCTGCGTCGCCGGCGCCCTCCAGGCCGCGCGGGAGAACGCCCGCGGCGTGCGCGAGGCGCTGTCCACGGAGGTGTGGGAGTCGCTGAACACCGCCACCCTCGGCATGCCCCGCGTCGTGCGGCCCTCCCGCATGCACGGCGCCTTCCAGTTCGCCAAGGACCGCTGCGCCATGGTCAACGGCCTGCTGGACGCGTCGATGACCCGTGACGAGGCATGGCTGTTCCTGCGCGTGGGCCAGCTGCTGGAACGGGTCGACATGCTCGCCCGCAACCTCCAGGCCCACGACCTCTCCGACACCTCCGACGCGGCGACCGTGCTGCTGCTGCGCTCCTGCAGCGCGCACGAGGCGTACATCCGCTCCTATCGCGGCCGCGTGCGCGTCTCCGGCGCGATCGAGTTCCTGCTGCTGGACTCGATATTCCCGCGCTCGGCCGCGTACTGCCTCAGCGAGATCGACGAGGCGCTCGAGACCCTCGCCAAGCTCCACGGCAACAGCTTCGACCGCCTCGGCACCGCCGAGCCGGGCCGCAGGATCGTCGGCCGCGCGCTCGCGAGCCTGCGCTTCCGCCAGCTCGAGGACATCACCGAGGACTTCGAGGACGAGATGGAGCAGCTCCAGCGCGTCACCGGCGCCGTCACGAGATCGCTGGGCACCACCTACTTCCACCCCGCCGCCTGAGCCCGCCGGGGAGCAGGGGTGAGCGCGGCGAGAGGGGAGAGGGGCCCGCTGGGGCTCGTGAGCCCGCTGCGCGGGGCGGCGCTGGTGCGCAACAGCCCGGCGGACCGCGTCCCCAGCCACGGGACGACGCTGGGCGCCTCGACGTGCGCGATCGACCTGGTGCCCCTCGACGACCGGGGCCGGACGGCGCCGTTCACGCCGATGTCGTTCCTGCTGCCCGAGCCGCCGGAGCACTTCGCCGGCTTCGGCCTGGAGGTGCTGGCCCCGGCCGACGGGACCGTCCGGCACGTCCACGACGGGGAAGCCGACCATCGCGCCCATCGCGGTCTGCCGTCGGTGCTCTACGCGCTCACGCAGTGGCGTCGACTGCGCCGGGGCTGGCAGGGACTCGCCGGGAACCACGTCGTCCTCGAGGTCGCCCGCGGCGGCCGGGCGGCGTTCGTGGTCCTGTGCCATCTGCAGCAGGGCAGCATCGCCGTGGGCATCGGACAGCGGGTCGCGGCGGGGGAGGTGCTCGCCCGGTGCGGGAACTCCGGCAACAGCATGGAGCCGCACGTGCACGTGCAGGCGATGGACGGCCGCGACCCCGGCGCGGCCGCTGCGCTGCCCCTCACCTTCCCCGGTGGTGTGCCGCGGGCTGGTCAGCGCCTGGCGGGCGCGGGGGAGGCCGACGGGCGGTGATCGTCCCGGCCCGGTGCCCTCCTCCGGGACGGGCGTCCGGCCGGGTGATCCCGTCGGCCTCGCTGTGACGTCGGCCCGTCGGCCGTCCGCGGGACGCCGCGGCGCGCGCGGCACATGAGACCATGGACCGATGCCCGGCGCATGCGCGCCCGGCACACCATCGACGAGAGGACGAATGCCGGTGACCCCGAGGATCGCTGCCGATGAGGCACGGGACATCGCTCCCGCGTCGACGCCCCAGGAGCGGCTCCGCAACTTCTGCATCATCGCCCACATCGACCACGGCAAGTCGACGCTGGCCGACCGGATGCTGCAGATCACCGGGATCGTCGAGGAGCGCGCCATGCGCGCCCAGTACCTCGACCGGATGGACATCGAGCGCGAGCGCGGCATCACCGTGAAGTCCCAGGCCGTGCGCATGCCCTGGCAGGTCGAGGGCGTCAACTACGCCCTGAACATGATCGACACCCCCGGGCACGTGGACTTCACCTATGAGGTCTCCCGCTCCCTCGCCGCCTGCGAGGGGGCGATCCTGCTGGTCGACGCCGCGCAGGGCATCGAGGCGCAGACGCTCGCGAACCTGTACCTCGCGATGGAGCACGACCTGACCATCATCCCGGTGCTGAACAAGATCGACCTGCCCGGCGCCGAGCCCGAGAAGTACGCGGCCGAGATCGGCCAGCTCGTCGGCGTGGACCCCGAGGACGTGCTGCGCGTGTCCGGGAAGACCGGCGTGGGCGTGCCCGAGCTGCTCGACCACGTGGTGCGCACCCTGCCCGCCCCCGAGGGACAGGTCGACGCCCCCTGCCGCGCGATGATCTTCGACTCCGTCTACGACACCTACCGCGGCGTCGTCACCTACGTGCGCGTCGTCGACGGCTTCCTCAAGGCCCGCGACCGGATCGACATGATGTCCACCGGCGCCCACCACGAGCTGCTCGAGATCGGCGTGAGCTCCCCGGAGCCGCATCCCACCCAGGGCATCGGCGCCGGCGAGGTCGGCTATCTCATCACCGGCGTGAAGGACGTGCGCCAGTCCAAGGTGGGCGACACGATCACCACCTCGGTGCGCGGGGCGACCGAGCCGCTGGCCGGCTACGCCGATCCCAAGCCGATGGTCTACTCGGGCCTGTTCCCGATCGACGGCTCCGACTATCCCGTGCTGCGCGATGCGCTGGACAAGCTCAAGCTCAACGACGCCGCGCTCGTCTACGAGCCCGAGACCTCCACCGCCCTCGGCTTCGGCTTCCGCGTCGGCTTCCTGGGCCTGCTGCACCTGGAGATCATCCGCGAGCGACTCGAGCGCGAGTTCGACCTCGACCTCATCTCCACCGCCCCCTCCGTGGTCTACCAGGTCGTGATGGAGGACGGCACCGAGATCGAGGTGCTGAACCCCTCCGACTTCCCCGAGGGGAAGGTGAACCAGATCAGCGAGCCCGTCGCCTCGGCGACGATCCTCGTGCCCAGCGAGTTCATCGGCGCGGTCATGGAGCTGTGCCAGTCCAAGCGCGGCACCCTCGGCGGCATGGACTACCTCAGCGAGGACCGCGTCGAGCTGCGCTACACCCTGCCGCTGGCCGAGATCGTCTTCGACTTCTTCGACCAGTTGAAGTCCAAGACCCGCGGCTACGCTTCGCTGGACTACGACGTCTCCGGCGAGCAGACCGCGGACCTGGTCAAGGTCGACATCCTCCTGCAGGGCGAGCCGGTCGACGCGTTCAGCGCGATCGTGCACCGCGACAAGGCCTACTCCTACGGCGTGGACATGTCCGGCAAGCTCAAGAACCTCATCCCCCGCCAGCAGTTCGAGGTCCCGATCCAGGCCGCGATCGGCTCGCGCATCATCGCCCGCGAGAACATCCGCGCCATGCGCAAGGACGTGCTGTCCAAGTGCTACGGCGGCGACATCTCCCGCAAGCGCAAGCTGCTGGAGAAGCAGAAGGAGGGCAAGAAGCGCATGAAGAACATCGGCTCCGTCGAGGTGCCGCAGGAGGCCTTCATCGCCGCGCTCTCCTCTGACGCCTCCGAGCCCTCGAAGGACGAGAAGAAGAAGAAGTGAGCACCGCGCCCGGCCCGCTGCCCGAGACCGCCCCGCGCCGCCTCAACCCGCTCGAGGTCGCCTTCGAACCCGGCGGCGGCCGGCTCGGCGCGGTGTGCACGGTCGCCCAGCTCTTCGAGGTGCGCGAGCGCTCCCTCATGAGCGGGATCGACAAGCGTCCGGCCGACGGGCCCGTCACGCTCCTCACCCACGGCGTGCTCGGCGACGTGCAGGGCGACCGTGAGCACCACGGCGGGATCTTCAAGGCCGTCTACGCCTACTCCCGGGAGGTGCGCGAGGCCTACGCCTCCGCGCTCGGCCACGAGCTGCCCGACGGGTTCTTCGGCGAGAACCTCGCCACCGTCGGCCAGGACACCGACCACACGGTGATCGGGGAGCGCTGGCGGATCGGCGGCGCAGAGCTCGAGGCGACCTGCCCCCGCAACCCCTGCGGCACCTTCGCCGCCTGGATGGGGGACCGCCGCTGGGGCCGCGCCTTCACCGACCAGGGCCGGGCCGGCGCCTATTTCCGCGTGCTCGTCGAGGGCGAGGTGCGCGCCGGCGACGCGATCGAGGTGCTCGAGCGGCCGGACCACGGCGTGACGATCGCCGACGCCTTCCGGGGACTGGACGCCGCGCAGGCCCGCGCCCTGCTCGACTGGGCGGAGGCGAGCGGCACCGTGCTGTACGAGACCCTCGTCGGCGCCGCGCAGAAGACGCTCGCCAGAGCGGGCGAGCGCGAGGACTTCCCGGAGCGGCTGCGCTCCACCGGACGGGGCCTCGGTCTCGGTCTCGGGCTGTGACGGTCGTGAAGGACCTCTCCGCCTACATCCACGTTCCGTTCTGCGCCGTGCGCTGCGGGTACTGCGACTTCAACACCTACACGAACGCCGAGCTGGGCGGCGGCGGGTCCCAGGCCGAGTACGCGGACAACGCGATGGCCGAGATGGACCTGACCCTCGCGGCGGACCGCGCGGCCGGGTACGAGTACGAGGAGATCTCCACCGTCTTCTTCGGCGGCGGAACCCCCACCCTCCTGCCCGCCGACGACCTCGTGCGGATGCTCGACCACCTGCGCTCCCTGATCCCGCTCGCGGACGACGCCGAGGTCACCACCGAGGCGAACCCCGACTCGGTCACCCGCGCCTCGCTCTCGCGCCTGGCCGACGGCGGGATCACCCGCGTCTCGATCGGCATGCAGTCCGCGATCCCGTCGGTGCTCGCGACCCTCGACCGCACCCATGACCCCGACCGGGTGCCGCAGGTGGTCCAGTGGGCGAAGGACGCCGGGCTGCAGGTGAGCCTGGACCTCATCTACGGCACGCCGGGGGAGACCGTCGCCGACGTCGAGACCTCCGTGCGCGCGGCCCTGGCCTGCGAGGTCGACCACCTCTCCGCCTACTCGCTGATCATCGAGGGCAACACCGCCATGGCCCGGCAGCTGCGCCGCGGCGAGATCGAGGCGCCCGACCCCGACGACATGGCCGACAAGTACGAGCTCGTCGACGACCTCACGTGCGAGGCGGGCCTGACCTGGTACGAGGTCTCCAACTTCGCCCGCACCCCCGAGCACCGCTCCCGCCACAACCTCGCCTACTGGAAGGGCGGGGACTGGTGGGGGATCGGACCCGGCGCCCACCGCCACCGCGACGGACTGCGCTCCTGGAACGTGAAGCATCCCAGCCGCTACGCGCGCATGCTCGCCTCCGGCGAACTGCCCGTCGCGGACAGCGAGCAGGTCGCCGCCGAGGACCGGCTCGTCGAGCGCATCATGCTCGAGCTGCGGATCGCCGACGGCCTCGCCGTCGACGTCGTGCCCGAGCAGAACCGCTCGATGCTCGAGGTGCACCGCGATCGGGGCCACCTCGATCCCGACGCCCTCGCCGCAGGCCGCGCGGTCCTCACCAGGGAAGGGCGTCTGCTCGCCGACGCGGTGATCCGCGACCTCGTGCCCTGAGACCCGTCGGCCGCGGAACGATCTCGATGACCGAGCCCCTCGAGCTCGAGCCTCCTCCTGCTCTCTGCCCCGGCAGCCGTGCTCTCTCGTCGTCGATCCACTGGTCCCACGGATCACCGAGGTGCACACTGTCCGCATGACGCCACCGACAGGATCCCGCCCGACGATGATCGACGAGTACCTCGCCGCCCTCGAGGACCCGGCCCGCACTCGCCTCGCCGAGCTGCAGAACCTGGTGCGCGAGGAGCTGCCCGAGGCGACCGAGGCGATCAAATGGGGCAGCCCCGCCTTCGTCCACCCCCGCGGCACGATCCTGCTCGCCATCAGCGCTCACAAGGCGCACGCGAACTTCACCGTCACCCCGAGCGCGAAGGAGGCCTTCGCCGACGAGCTCGAGGGGCTCGAGACCGGCAAGGGAAGCGTGAAGCTCCCCTACGACACGCCGATGCCGGAGGACCTGCTGCGGCGAATGGCGCGCCACCGCCTCGCCGAGTTCGAGCAGGACGGCGTGAACTGGATGTGACGGGCCGCGGCGCCGTGCGGCAGGACCCGGCCCGCGGCGTCGAGTCCTGACCCGCGGCATCCGGCCCGGGCGCGCGGTATCCGGTTCCGGCGCGCGGCATCCGGTTGTGGTGCGCGAGGTCGGTCGCCCGCGCCGCGACATGCAGGAGCCCCCGGGAGCGACTCCCGGGGGCTCCTGCGTCCGGCCGTCGGCCGTGAGTCAGATGCTGTGAGAGCGGATCACTTCACGAGGCGGATGTTGACGGGGTAGTTCCACCACTCGCCCTGGTAGGCCTTCACCGCGCCGATGATGGCGAAGACGACGTGGACCAGCGCCGGGACGCCGATGAGGGCGAAGAGCACCGAGCCGAAGCCGAGGGTGATGACCGTGATGATCGTGAAGACGATGGCGAGCGCGATCTCCACGATCAGGGTCGCGATCGCCGCGTTCAGCGCCTCCGCCGCGTTGTAGCGGACGAAGCGGTTGCGGTCCTTGTAGACCAGGAAGATGATCAGCGGGCCGAGCCAGCCGAGGAAGCCGGCGCCGATCACATAGCCGACGATCGCCGAGAGCTGCGCGAACATCGCCCACAGCTTCGTATCGGACTCGGTGGTGGGCTGACCGGTCAGGGGGCCGTCGAAGACGCCCTTGACGTGGGCGGGGGCCTGGTCGGGGTTCATGGTTCCTTCGGCTGAGGTCTGTCCGTGGGCGGCGTAGGGAGCGTGCTGCTGGGCATGCGGAGCCTGCTGCTGCCCGTACGGCTGCTGGGCATGGGCCGGCTGCGCGGAGGGCTGGGACGGCGAGGGCGCCCCGTAGGGGGAGGCCGGCGCCGCGGCCGGAGCGGCCGAGCTCGCGGACTGCCCGTAGGGATCCGCCTGCTGAGCGGAGCCCGGCTGCGCGTAGGGGTCCTGCTGCGCGAACGGATCATGCTGCGCGGCGGGGGCCGGCTGCGCGCTGGGAGCGGACTGCGCGAACGGATCGTAGGGATGCTCTGCCGGGTCCGAGGTCGCGCTGCCCTGCTCCTGCGGCGCAGAGGCGGCAGGGGCATCGATGTCGAGGTGGTCCGAGGCCGGGCGCTCGGCAGGCTGCTCGGGCAGCGAGTCGGAGGCGGGGGTGCCGGGCTCGGTGCCGTACGGGTCGTGCGGATGCGGAGTCTGGCTCATGGGATCCTTCTTCGTCTCGGTCGGCGCGGGGGCCGTCGTCTCGGGTGACGGGTTCACCCTAACGAGCCGGGGACCCCGCGGTCAGCGCGGCGGTCCGCCGCATCCGCTGGGGGATATCCCCCTGGTGGGCTCCCGAGGGCCGCCGACCCGGACCGCGTGCCCGCACCGTCGGGCGGCGTCGACGGCCCGCGACGACGTCCCGTGCCGAGTCACCCCTGGTCGACGGTGACGAAGTCGATGAGCTCCTCGATGCGCCCCGAGAGCGTCGGCTCGACATCGGCGTAGGAGCGGACCGTGGAGAGGATCCGCTTCCAGCCCAGGCCGATGTCGGCCTTGTCCTCGTGGGGCCAGCCGAGCGCGGCGAGGGAGCCGACCTTGATGTCCGTCCCCTTGGGGATGTGCGGCCACTCCTTCAGTCCCACGCGCGCGGGCTTCACGGCCTGCCATACGTCGACGTAGGGGTGGCCGAGCACGGTGACGTTCCCACGAGCGCCCGGCAGGGCCATCACCTCGGCCGCGATGCGGGACTCCTTCGACCCCTTCACCAGGTGGTCCACCAGGATCCCGAGCCGGCGGCCGGGGGAGGGGCCGAACTCGCGCACGCGCTCGGCGAGGTTGTCGGCGCCCTCGAGCTGCTCGACGACGATGCCCTCGATCCGCAGGTCGTGGCCCCACACCTTCTGCACCAGCTCCGCGTCATGGGTGCCCTCGACCCAGATCCGCGACGCACGCGCGGTGCGGGCCTTCGCCCCCTCGACGTACACCGAGCCGGAGGCGGAGCGCTTGCGGACAGGCGCCTTCTGCGCCGCCTGCGGGCGGGTGAGGACGACGGGCTGGCCGTCGATCATGAAGCCCGGCCCGAGCGGGAAGGTGCGGCGTCGGCCGCGGCCGTCCTCCAGCTCGACGATCAGCTCCCCGGCCGTCTTCTCCACGCGCGTGATCGCGCCGGTGAAGCCGGTCGAGGCCTCCTCGACGACGAGGTCGCGCTGCGCGGGGACCTCGCGGCCGACGGGGCGGCGGCGGTGATGGGCGGGCGGACCGGAGGAGAGCACATCGGCGCCGTACCGGTCGGGGAAGCGAGCAGGCGGGGTGGACACGGCGGACACTGTAGCCCCGTGGCGAACGCCTCCCTGCGAAGCACGCCGCGGACGCGTACGATTGGCACTTGGCATGGGAGAGTGCCAATGTCCAGGGAGACCCGGGCACCGGGAAGCCCCGGTGCCGGACCGCGCGGCAGGAGGTGCACGACATGGACGACCGCAAGCTCCAGATCCTCGGCGCCATCGTCGAGGACTACGTCTCCACGCGCGAGCCCGTCGGCTCGAAGTCGCTGCTGGAGCGGCACGAGCTCGGCGTCTCCGCGGCGACCGTCCGCAACGACATGTCCGTCCTCGAGGAGGAGGGGCTGATCCACCAGCCCCACACCTCCGCCGGCCGCGTCCCCACCGACAAGGGATATCGAGCCTTCGTCGACCACGTCGCGATGGTCAAGCCCCTCTCCGCCGCCGAGAAGCGGGCGATCCGCACCCTGCTCGAGGACGCGGGGGACGTCGAGGAGCTCCTGGCCCGCACCGTGCGCCTCCTCGCCCAGCTCACCCAGCAGGTCGCGATGGTGCAGTACCCGGCCCGGCGCCAGGCCCGCATCCGCCACGTCGAGCTCGTGAAGGTCGCGGACTCGCTGCTGCTGGTCGTGCTGATCACCGAGTCGGGGCGGGTGGACCAGCGCACCGTCCCCGTCGTCGCCGGTCGCCCCGCCGAGTACTACGCGGCGCTGCGCGACCAGCTGAACCGCGCCGTCGCCGGCCGGGAGGTCACCGACCTCGCCGCGCCGCTGACGGACTACCTCGAGTCCCTGCCCGTCCCCGAGCGGCCCGCCGCCGCGGAGGTGGCCGAGGCGCTCACCGCGCTGGCCGCGACCCGCGCCGAGGACCGCATCATGATGGCGGGCACCGCGAACATCGCCCGCTCCGCCGAGGACTTCGCCCGCGACGTCGAGCCGCTGCTGGACGTCCTCGAGGAGCAGCTGGTGCTGCTGCGCCTGTTCACCGAGATGCACGTCTCCCCGGGGGACGTGCAGGTGCGGATCGGCTCCGAGCTCCACGACCGGGCGCTGCACCAGGCCGCGCTCGTCGGCGCGGGCTACGGCGCCGGCTCCTACCTCGCGATCCTCGGCCCCAGCCGCATGGACTACGCGGCCGGGATCTCGACCGTCCAGGCGATCGCCCGCTACGTCTCCCGATTCCTCGAATGACCGCGCCGGCGGGCCCCGCGCCCGTCGCCGGCCGTCACCGACCTCCGACCCCTGTGAAGGACCCACGCCTGTGAACGACGACTACTACGAGCTGCTCGGCGTCTCCCGCGACGCCTCGACCGAGGAGATCAAGAAGGCGTACCGCAAGCTCGCCCGCACCCTCCACCCGGACGTCAACCCGGACCCGGAGGCGGCGGAGAAGTTCAAGAAGGTCTCCCAGGCGTACGAGACCCTCTCCCATGCGGACAAGCGCCGCCAGTACGACATGGGCGGCGGCCCGGGCATGGGCGGCTTCCCCGGCGGCGGCGGCGCCGGCTTCGACTTCAACGACATCTTCGACATGTTCGCCGGAGCCTCCGGGATGCGCGGGCGCAACCAGGGGCCCGTCCCGCGCCAGCGCCGCGGAGGCGACGTGCTGCGCCGAGTGAAGATCGAGCTGCGCGACGTCGTCTTCGGCACCGAGCAGGAGGTCACCTTCCGCACCGCCGTGCTGTGCGAGCGCTGCTCCGGCTCCTGCGCCGAGCCGGGCACCAGCCCCACCCGCTGCACCGCCTGCAACGGCTCTGGCCACGTCCAGCGCGTCCAGCAGTCGCTGCTGGGCCAGATGGTCACCATGGCGCCCTGCCCCACCTGCGAGGGCCACGGCGACGTGATCGAGAGCCCCTGCACCGGCTGCTCCGGCCACGGACGCACCGCCACCGAGCGCACCGTCACCGTGCGCATCCCCTCCGGCGTCGAGAACGGCACCCGCATCCAGCTGCGCGGCGAGGGTGAGACCGGCGAGGCCGGCGGCCCCTCCGGCGACCTCTTCGTGGAGCTGTCCGTCAAGGACCACGAGATGTTCGACCGCTCCGGCGACGACCTGGTCACCACGATCTCCGTGCCGATGACCACCGCCGCGCTCGGCGCGACGATCCCGCTGGAGACCTTCGACGGGGAGCAGGAGCTCGACATCCGCCCCGGCGCTCAGCCCGGCGAGGAGATCCTCCTCAAGGGCCTCGGCGTGACCCCGCTGCGCCGCGAGCGCCGCGGCGACATCCGCGTGGTCCTGGACGTGGACGTGCCCAGCGCGCTCACCGACGAGGAGCGCGAGCTGCTCGAGCGCTTCGCCGCCCTCCGCGGCGACGAGGCCACCCGCCCGAAGAACCACGGCGGACCGTTCGCGAAGCTCCGCGAGCGCCTGAACCTCTGAGACGGGAGAGCCAGTGCCCACCACCCCGCCCGGCTTCCTGATCCTCGACGAGGCCCTCGCCGCCGCCCGTGAGGGAGACCAGCTCGAGCTCGCCGGCGACGAGGGCCGCCACGCGGCCAAGGTCGCCCGGATCGGGGTGGGGGAGCAGCTGCTCCTCACCGACGCCCCCGGCCGACAGGTCCTCGCCGAGGTCACCGGCGCCCGCAAGGAGGCGCTCGACCTGCGCCTTCTCGCGGACCCGTCCCCGGCCGTGCAGCGTCTGCCCCGTCTCGCGCTGGTGCAGGCCCTCGCCACCGGCGGTCGCGACGAGCAGGCCGTCGAGTCCGCGACCGAGCTCGGCGTCGACCGCATCGTCCCGTGGATCGCGAAGCGCTCCGTCTCCGTATGGCGGGGGGAGAAGCTCGCCAAGGGACGCGCGAAGTGGGAGGGCACCGCTCGCGCCGCCGTCAAGCAGTGCCGTCGGCCCGGCATCCCGGCCGTCGACGCCCCGGTCACGACGAATGCGCTCGTCGAGGACCTGCGCGCCCGCGCGGCCGACGGGACTCTCGTGCTCGTCCTGCACGAGCAGGAGTCCGTCGGCGTGATGAGCCTCGCCGAGGAGCTGCGCGGTGCGAGTGAGTCGGGGATCGAGGAGATCGTCGTGGTCGTCGGCCCCGAGGGCGGGATCGACGAGTCCGAGCTGGCCGCCCTGCGCGAGGCCGGTGCCCGGACCGTGCTGCTGGGCCCTGAGGTTCTGCGCTCCTCCACCGCCGGCCCCGCAGCCCTCGCGGTGCTCAGCGCACTCGTCGGCCGCTGGGGCTGAACACGGCCGCTCGCGCCTCCTCGACCCGCTCACGCGCTTCCCGACCTCGACGCGCCGCGGCCCAGGGCCGGACACGCCGTGCCCGATACGACGAATGCCCCGTTCTCCGGCGGCCAGGCCAGATTCCCGTGTACTCGTCGAGCGCTCATCGGCGCGCCCGGCGACGCGCGCGTGCTGAACGCGAGAACACCGATCTCCGGCGGTGCAGCCAGAGATCGGTGTTCTCGGTGGGGGTGTCCGGGGAGTCCGGGCAGGTGCGTACTGAGGTGCGACCGGTCAGCCGACCGGGGAGAGCACCTTCGCCTCGAGCGCGGCCAGCGCGGTCTCGAGCGCGGCGGCCTTCTCCTCGGTGACGAACAGCTCGCCCTCGACGGAGAGGTCCTCGCGGAAGCCGAGGCCCACGGAGCCGACGACGTCGGCGCCCACGCGGCTCATCAGGGTCTCCAGCAGGGGCAGCACCTCGTTCGCGGCGCCCCAGCCGTAGCCGACCAGGATCGTGGGCAGGTTCTCCCACTCGTGGAACAGGAAGTCGATCGCGTTCTTCAGGGCGCCCGGGTAGGCGCCGTTGTACTGCGGGGTGAGGATCACGATCGCGTCGAGCGCGGCGATCCGCTCGGCCCAGGAACGGCCGTGGTCGGTGGTCTTCTCGGCGCCGGACTTCGGCGAGGAGGGCTCGTCGAAGGAGGGCAGGGCGACCTCGCGCAGGTCGATGAGGTCGATCTCGAAGCGGCCGTCGGCCGAGGTGCTGACCCACTGGGCCACCTTCTCGCCGACGCGGTTGGGGCGGGCACTGCTGAGGAGGATTCCGAGCTTCGTCATAGTCCTTTAAACTTCTCATACTTCCGGGGGCTTCCCCAAGGAGGGGTGGTGTTCGTCGCTCCCGTAGACTCGCGACCATGGGTACGAGCGTCAACCGCAACGACACACTGCGTCACGATCCCGACTGCATCTTCTGCCGGATCCTCGCCGGGGAGATCCCCTCGGATCGTGTCCACGAGGACGAGAAGGTCATCGCCTTCAAGGACCTCCATCCGCAGGCGCCCGTCCACGTCCTGGTGGTCCCGCGCGAGCACCGCCGCGACGTGACCGAGCTCGCCGAGGACCCCGCGCTCCTCGCCCACACCGCCACCGTCGCCGCGAAGGTCGCCGCCGAGCAGGCCGACGGCGACTTCCGCCTCGTCTTCAACACCGGCGCGAGCGCCGGACAGACCGTCTTCCACGTGCACGCGCACGTCCTCGCGGGCGGGACGCTCGCAGAAGGAGAACTGTGACAGACCCCCTCAGCCCGGCTCCCGGACGCGCCCCCGAGGTGCGCGAGCGGAAGCTGGCGATCCCCGACCATCTCAGCCCCTTCCAGGTGCTCGGGGAGAACGACCAGGCGCTGGCCGCCCTCGAGGACGCCGTCCCCGACACCGATGTGCACGTGCGCGGACACCAGGTGACCCTGCGCGGCACCGACGACGCGCTGCGCCGCGGCGAGCACATCATGCGCTCCCTCATCGAGCTGGCCGGCACCGGCCAGCCCGTCACCGCCGAGGCCGTGCAGCGCGCCGCGAACCTCTTCGGCGACGACCGGGCGAGCGGCCGCAAGCTCGAGGAGGTGCTCTCCCGGACGATCCTCTCGTCGCGAGGCCGCACCATCCGCCCCAAGACCATGGGGCAGAAGAGCTACATCGAGGCGATCGAGAGCTCCACGATCACCTTCGGGATCGGCCCGGCCGGCACCGGCAAGACCTATCTCGCCGTCGCGATGGCGGTGCAGAAGCTGCTCTCCAAGCAGATCAACCGCATCATCCTCACCCGCCCCGCGGTCGAGGCCGGAGAGCGGCTCGGCTTCCTTCCCGGCTCGCTGAACGAGAAGATCGACCCCTACCTGCGCCCGCTCTACGACGCGCTGCACGACATGCTCGACCCCGAGTCGATCCCGCGTCTGATGGGCGCCGGCACCATCGAGGTCGCGCCCCTGGCGTACATGCGCGGTCGCACCCTCAACGACGCCTTCATCATCCTCGACGAGGCGCAGAACACGACGCCCGAGCAGATGAAGATGTTCCTCACCCGCCTCGGCTTCAACTCCACCATGGTCGTCACCGGCGACGTCACCCAGGTCGACCTCCCCGGCGGGCACCAGAGCGGCCTGCGCGTGGTCGAGAACGTCCTCTCCGGCATCGACGACATCTCCTTCTGCCGCCTCTCCTCCCGGGACGTGGTGCGCCACCGCCTGGTCAGCGACATCGTCGAGGCGTACGGGCGCTGGGAGATCCGACCCGGCGGCACCCGCGACTCCCGCCACCGCAGCAAGGGGAACTGAGCATGACCATCGAGATCCGCAACGAGACCACCGCCGTCGTCGACGAGCGCGAGTTCGTGGAGCTGAGCCGCTTCGTCTTCGAGGCGATGCACCTCCACCCCGCCACCGAGATGTCGATCATCTTCGTGGACGAGGAGGCGATGGAGAAGCTGCACGTGCAGTGGCTGGACCTGCCCGGCCCCACCGACGTGATGAGCTTCCCGATGGACGAGCTCACCCCCGGCACCCCCGAGCACCCCGCCCCGGAGGGACTGCTGGGCGATGTGGTGCTGTGCCCGAGCGTCGCCGCGAAGCAGGCCGCCGAGTCCGGGCACAGCGCCGTCGAGGAGATGCTGCTGCTGACCGTCCACTCGATCCTCCACCTGCTGGGCTACGACCACATGGAGGAGGACGAGCGCACGGTGATGTTCGATCTGCAGCGCAAGCTCCTGCTCACCTTCCTCGCCTCGCGGCCGAGCGCCTGAGCCGCGATGTCCCAGCCTGATCAACCTCCCGGGCACCGCGCTGCTCCGACCACCCTGTTGGACCCGCGCGGTGCGGCTCTCGCCCCGCGTCCGTCGACCCGAGGAGGGCGCCCGTGAGCGCGCTCAGCCTCGCCCTGCTCGTGCTCGTACCGCTCGCGCTCGTCGGCGGGATCGTCTCGGCGGTGCTCACCGCGGTCGACGCCGCCCAGCTCGCCGTCAGCCGCGGCACGCTCGAGAAGGCGGTCGCGGACCAGCCCGCCGCCGCCCGTGAGCGGGTCCTCCACCAGCACGCGGACTCCGGCCGCACCCTCGCCTCCGTCTCCCTGGGCCGCGTGCTCGGCGAGACCGTCATGGTCACGGCGATCGCCGCGATCTGCTTCTCCGCCCATGCCGAGCTGCGACCCGGTGAGGGCTGGGCGCTGCCCCTGCTGGCCACGCTGCTCATCGCCGGGCTGATGGCACTGCTGATGCTCGCCATCTCCCCGCGCACCATCGGCCGACGCCGCGCCGAATCGGTGCTGATCTCCTCCCGCGGCCTCGTCGCCGTGATGCGGTGGGTGCTGTGGGTGCCCGCGAGCGCGCTCGCGAACCTCGGCGCGTCCCTCGCCGCCCGCGCCGGCAGCCAGGAGGATCCCGAGGAGCGCGCCGAGAAGGCTCGCCGTAACGTCGACCGCGCCCTCGAGGACGAGCACGTCCGCGACGGCGAGCGCGACATGATCCAGGGCGTCTTCGACCTGCGCGGCACGATGGTGCGCGAGTTGATGGTGCCCCGCCCCGACATGGTCACCATCGCCGCCGATTCCAGCGCCGAGAAGGCGATGCGGCTGTTCGTCCGCTCAGGCTTCTCCCGGATCCCCGTGATCGGCGAGAACGTCGACGACCTGCGCGGCATGCTCTACGTCAAGGACGTGATGCGCGCGATCCACTCACCCTGGGACCCGCGCCCGCAGCGGCCCGTGAGCGAGGTGATGCGCCCGGCCCGGTTCGCGCCCGAGTTCGTCCCGGCCGACGAGGTGCTGCGCCAGATGCAGACCAGCCATGTGCACATCACCGTGCTGGTGGACGAGTACGGGGGAGTGGCCGGCATCGTCACCATCGAGGACGTCCTCGAGGAGATCGTCGGCGAGATCGCCGACGAGCACGATCGGCGCGAGCCCGAGATCGAGGACCTGGGCGGCGGCCGCTACCGGGTGCCCGCCCGCGCGAGCCTGTCCGAGGTGGGGGAGCTGTTCGACCTCGACATCGACGACGACGACATCGACTCCGTCGGCGGGCTGCTCGCCAAGACCACCGGGCGGGTGCCGATCCCCGGCAGCACCGCCACCGCCCTCGGCCTCGACCTCGAGGCGGAGAGGACTGCCGGACGCCGCAAACGGCTCTCCACTGTGCTGGTGAGCAGGGCAGCCGACGACGAGGACGAGGACCGAGACCAGGAGGATCACCATGAGCGATGAGCAGCAGGTGCCCGGCACTACCGACGGCACCGGAGCGGAGAGCGGCGGTGTGCACCGGGCGGGATTCGTCGCCCTCGTCGGCCGGCCCAACGTCGGCAAGTCCACCCTCACCAACGCGCTGGTGGGGGAGAAGGTCGCGATCACCTCGACTAAGCCGCAGACCACGCGGCGTGCGATCCGCGGCATCGTCACCCGTGAGGACTCCCAGATCATCCTCGTGGACACCCCGGGCGTGCACCGCCCCCGCACGCTCCTCGGGGAGCGGCTGAACGACCTGGTGCGCGAGACCCTCGGCGAGGTCGACGTGGTGGGATTCTGCCTGCCCGCCGACCAGAAGATCGGCCCCGGCGACCGGTTCATCGCTGAGGACCTGGTGGAGATGCGCACCGGCCGACGGGGACCCCGTGTGGTCGCGATCGTCACCAAGATCGACCTGGTGGGGCGCGACGTACTGGCCGAGCACCTGATGAACGTCGACCAGCTGATGGACTTCGACGAGATCGTGCCGATCTCCGCCGTGAAGGGCGAGCAGATCGACGTGCTCATGGACGTCGTCACCCGGCAGCTGCCCGAGGGCCCGCAGCTCTACCCCGACGACCAGCTCACCGAGGAGACCCGCGACGACCGCATCTCCGAGCTGATCCGCGAGGCGGCGCTGGAGGGCGTGCGCGACGAGCTGCCGCACTCGATCGCCGTGGTCGTCGAGGAGGTCGTCGAGGTCGACCCCGACGGCGATGCGTTCACCCCGGTCGAGCCCGGCACCGGACGGCTCGTGGTGCGGGCGACCCTGTTCGCGGAGCGCGACAGCCAGAAGGGCATCATCATCGGTCGCGGCGGCTCGCGACTGAAGGAGGTCGGCTCCCGGGCGCGCAGCGAGATCAACGCGCTGCTGGGCCGGAAGGTGCACCTGGACCTGCGGGTCAAGGTCGCGAAGGAATGGCAGCGGGATCCGAAGCAGCTGGGTCGCCTGGGATTCTGACGGCAGGTTGTCCACATTTCCGGGGATCGATGGCGGACCTGGGTGACTGCTGAGTACGGTAACGGTGATCCGTCCCACTCCTCGGAAGGCACCACCCATGCCCCGACGCCTCCTCAGCGCCGCCGCAGCCTGCACGCTCCTCCTCGGACTCGCCGCATGCGGTGAGGGTGGAGACGGTCCCGTGACCACGCCGCCGCCCAGCATCGACATCTCCGGATCGAGCGATGGGGGTGGCGATGACGGTGCCGCGAGCGATGGTGGAGGCGACGACGCCTCGCCGAGCGCGGCGCCCGAGGTGCCCGCCCCGGATCCGGCGGACTATCCGGGGATGGATGAGAACACTCCTGAGGGGGCGGAGCAGGCGTTCCGGTACTACATGGTGCTCATGATCTGGGGATATCAGACTGGGAACGTGGAAGGCATGGAGAGTCGGGAGATTGGCAGTTGTAAAACGTGCGCGGAGAATCGAAGAATTATTCTTGATAACTCGGAGGCGGGGCTCTATTGGAGTGCCACCTCGATTGAAGATGTCGGAGTCGTTCACTATGATTCGGAAGAGTTTGATTTCGAGGTTGGCTATATTTTCGTGCTTGGTGAACACGAGGAGCCAAACCTTGAGACCGGCGAGCTTGAGTTGGAGCCCGCGACCAGGTACACCACGGCGGCTGTTATGGATTGGGTGGACGGGGCCTGGAAGGTTGTATCGGTGCGAGTGACGGCGGAGGCTGGGTGAGATGTTCTCGGGCGCGCTGTTTAGACCAGTTTCTCGGGGACTGACTGTTGTTCTGGTTTTGGCAATCTGGACCGCTTTAATGCAGTTCTCGTATGCTGGAATTGCGGGTTCGACAGATGAGAACAACGCTACTGTGGAGGATACGCAGATTGCCGAAGATGTTCTTTACCCCGAGGGGTCAGCCAGTGATGGGGATCCTGCTGTGCCCCCGGTAGCCAGTCAGGATGTCGGAAATACTGTTACGCCCCCTTCTGGACGGGTGCCCGATTTCATCACTCGTTTGCAGCGGGCGGCAGACCATGGTGGCTGGAACTGCAATGGGGTGGCGTGCCAGGCGTCCCGGGACGCGTGTACCGCAGCGCCGGACTACACGACGTATGGAGGCGAGATCCTGGCGAGACCTCGGGCATCGAGTGCTCGTGAGGGGGGCGCTTTGACCTTCGAGTCGATCACGCAGGATACGAGGTCGGGCGCGGAGACTTCCAACGGATACTCTTGTCAGGTTCCGTCGAGGCCAACTCCCGGGGTTGGGGGGATCGAAACGGCGGTGGAGGCAGAGGCACCCGAGCCGGTCGTGATCATCATGACGCAGAGCGACTTTGCGAAGCTGCCGGTGAAGCCGTCTGTGGCCAGCGCTGGGCCGGAGCGGGGGTGGCTGCCGGCGGGAATGGTGAATGTGCTACATGCGGAGCATGAGGTGCAGACGCTCCAGACGGAGCTGCTCGGCACGCCGGTGGCGGTGCGGGCCATTCCGACTTCGTATCACTGGGATCTTGGTGACGGGAACACGATCACCACGAGCAAGCCGGGCAAGCCGTACCCGTCGGAAGAGGTGTCCGCGAAGTACTCGGGGGAGGGCTGGTACGACGTCACTCTGACCACGACCTTCGCCGGCCAGTTCTCCGTGGACGGCGGTGAGTGGCAGGACATCGACGGCACGATCGAGGTCGCCTCCGAACCCATCGCGCTCTACTCGAAGTCCCTCGAGTCCCGACTGGTGAACGGCGACGTGCCGGTGGACGAGGACGAGGATCCGTGGGTGCCCGAGCGTTCTCCGGAGACCGAAGGTCCTCAGGATCCCGACGCACGTCATCGCGAGATCTGAAGGGAGGGTCCGCATGGCAATCGCGGGCTTGAACGCAGCGTGTGTGGGGCTGGAGATCGGGACGGTCGTCGGCGGAGGCGCAACGACCTCCCGCATGTTCGCATCGTGAGCCGCCCCGAGCGGCCGGGGTGACGGTGCTAACGTGGCCATCGTGCGTGGATCGCTGCTCCTGCTTAGACGCCGCGACGGGTCCTGAACCGCCGGGAACCTGTCGCGGCTGACGTGCTGTCCGGCGACCGGCAAACCCAGCGAGAAGGACCTGAAATGACTGACTCCACGAGCACCGCAAACACCGCGACCGTCGCCGCCGAGGCCGACCCCGCCACCCCCGTCGTCGGCACCACGGGCGACGCGCCCCAGCAGCCCTCGGGCATGCCGACCCACAAGTACCTGCCCTTCCACGAGCAGATTCAGGTCGAGCTCCCCGACCGCACCTGGCCCACCCGCCGCATCACCCGCGCCCCCCGCTGGTGCGCGGTCGACCTGCGCGACGGCAACCAGGCCCTCATCGATCCCATGAACTCCGAGCGCAAGCTGCGCATGTTCGAGCTCCTGGTGAAGATGGGCTACAAGGAGATCGAGGTCGGCTTCCCGTCGGCCTCCAAGACGGACTACGACTTCGTGCGCACCCTCATCGAGGAGGACCGCATCCCGGAGGACGTGTCGATCCAGGTCCTCACCCAGTCCCGTGAGCACCTCATCGAGCGCACCTACCAGGCGATCTCGGGCGCCAAGCGCGCCGTCGTTCACCTCTACAACTCCACCTCGGTCGTGCAGCGCGACGTCGTCTTCCGCGCCGACGAGGACGCCGTGCTCGACATCGCCGTGCAGGGCGCGCTGCTGTGCAAGAAGTACGAGGAGACGATCCCGGACACGGCCGTCACCTACCAGTACTCCCCGGAGTCCTACACCGGCACCGAGCTCGAGTACGCCCTGCGTGTGTGCAACTCCGTCATCGACGTCATCAAGCCCACGCCGCAGAACAAGATGATCATCAACCTGCCGGCGACCGTCGAGATGGCCACCCCGAACGTCTACGCCGACTCCATCGAGTGGATGCACCGCCACCTCGATCGCCGCGACTCGATCGTCCTGTCCCTGCACCCCCACAACGACCGCGGCACCGGCGTGGCCGCCGCCGAGCTCGGCTACATGGCCGGCGCCGACCGCATCGAGGGCTGCCTGTTCGGCAACGGCGAGCGCACCGGCAACGTCGACCTCGTGACGCTGGGGCTGAACCTGTTCAGCCAGGGCATCGACCCGCAGATCGACTTCTCCGACCTCGACGAGGTGCGCCGCACCGTCGAGCACTGCAACCAGATGCCCGTCCCCGAGCGCAGCCCCTACGGCGGCGACCTCGTGTTCACCGCCTTCTCCGGCTCCCACCAGGACGCCATCAAGAAGGGCCTCGAGCGCATGGAGGCCGACGCCGAGAAGGCCGGCAAGGCCGTCGACGACATGGTCTGGCGCGTGCCCTACCTGCCCGTGGACCCCAAGGACCTCGGCCGCTCCTACGAGGCCGTGATCCGCGTGAACTCGCAGTCCGGCAAGGGCGGCATGGCCTACCTGCTGCGCACCGAGCACGGGCTGGACCTCCCGCGCCGCCTGCAGATCGAGTTCTCCGGCATCGTCCAGCAGAGGACCGACTCCGACGGCGGCGAGGTCAGCGCCGAGGCGCTGTGGGACGTGTTCTCCGACGAGTACCTGCCGGCGAAGGATGACTCGCGTCGCTGGGGCCGCTACAGCTTCCGCGACGTGCGCCAGGAGTCCGCGGGCGACGGCGCCGACCGCATCACCGTCACCCTCGTCGTCGACGGCGAGGAGCACCAGATCACCGGCATCGGCAACGGCCCGCTGGACGGCTTCGTCAAGGCGCTGGCCGAGCGGAAGATCGACGTGCGCATCCTCGACTACGCCGAGCACGCCCTGACCGAGGGCGACGACTCCCTCGCCGCCTCCTACATCGAGTGCGAGATCGACGACCGCATCTTCTGGGGCGTCGGCATCGACGGCTCGATCACCCGCGCCTCCCTCGAGGCGATCACCTCCGCGCTGAACCGCAACGCCCGCTCCCGGGCCTGAGCGAGACGGTGCAGGGTGCGGATGCGCCCTGCGCCGCGGCGGCGGAGTCGGGGTGCGCTGCGGGGCGCGATGGCCCCTCGCTCCGACGGACGAGTTCGACGGGAGGTACCAGATTTCTGGTACCTCCCGTCGATCAACTCTGGGGGAGCGGTACCTCCCGTCGTTCAACTCCGAGGGGGCGGTACGGATCGTCGATCCACTCCGATGGAGAGGTACGGGTCGTCGATCCACTCCGATGGAGAGGTACGGGTCGTCGATCAACTCCGGGGGAGTGGTACGGATCGTCGATCAACCAGTGGGGTCAGCGGCGCTGCCGCTCAGCGCGTCGACGCGTCGCCGTCCTCGCGCAGGTCGTCCTCGGTGAGGATCGGCATCTCGCCGGTCAGCGTCGCGTGGGTGGGCGTGGGCAGCTCCCAGCCCGGTGCCTCGTCAATCGGCTGCGGCTCCCCGGCGGGGCGGGCGCGGGCGGTGAGGGTGACGCCGGCGCTCGCGACGACCACCAGCACCGCCGCCGCGACGCGGAGCGGAGTGATCTCCTGGCTCAGCAGGAGCACGCCCGCGAACAGCGCGACCACCGGCTCGAGGCTCAGCATGATGCCGAAGACGTGACGGGGCAGGCGGCGCAGCGCGGAGAGCTCGAGCGTGTACGGCAGCACGGAGGCGAGCAGCGCAGTGCCCAGCGCGATCAGCAGCAGGCGCGGCTCGGCGATGCCGGCCACGGCGCCGGGCGCGCCGAGCGGCAGCACGACCAGGGCGCCGATCAGCATGGCGACGGCGAGGCCGTCCTGCCCGGGCACGATGCGTCCCACATGCGCGCTGGCGAGCACGTAGAGCGCCCAGAACACCGCCGCGACCAGGGCGAAGATCACGCCGAGCACGTCCAGGGAGGCCGCACCGGTGAGGGACTCGAACCCGAACAGGCTTACGCCTCCCAGCGCGAGCAGCACCCACAGCAGATCGGTGCGGCGCGTGGACAGCAGCGCGGAGAGCACCAGCGGTCCGAGGAACTCGATCGCCACCGCCGTGCCCAGCGGGATCCTGTCGATCGAGGCGTAGAACGCTCCGTTCATGCCGCCGACCGCCACGCCGAAGGCGGCCACCCCCAGCCACTGCTGCCGCGTGAAGCGGTGGACCTTCGGGCGCACGATCACGATCAGCACAGCCGCGGCGAGGCCCAGGCGCAGCGCCGTCGTGCCCCAGGAGCCGATCGCCGGGAAGAGCTGCGTGGCCAGCGCCGCCCCGAACTGGAGCGAGATGCACGAGCCGAGGATGAACAGGATCGGCGTCATCGCCACGCCGCCGGCGTGGGCGCCGCCGCCGACGCCTGCGGTCGCCGTGGTCGAGGAGGTGGAAGAGGTGGTCACGACTCCACTCTGCCCCCGCGGTCCAGCCGGGTCCAGCGAATGTTCTCGACGTGTACCGTGAAGCAGATATGGCCGATCGGGAAGGATGCTCATGCTGAACCTGCACCGGCTCTTCCTCCTGCGGGAACTGCGCAGGCTGGAGACGATGTCGGCGATCGCGCGGGAGCATTCGATGTCGCCGTCGGCCGTCTCCCAGCAGCTGTCCCAGCTGGAGAGGGAGTCCAAGGTCACCCTGTTCGAGCATGCCGGACGCCGCGTCGTCCTCACGGACGCGGGCGGTCGGCTGGCCCGTCGGGCCGAGGAGATGCTGGGGCTGATGGAGACGGCCGAGGCCGAGCTCGTCAGCGCCCAGGGCGAGGCCGGGGGAGTGCTCCGCGTCGCCTCGTTCCAGACCCCGCTGATCGCGCTCGCCCCCGCGACCGTGAGCGTGCTGGAGCAGCGTCACCCCGACCTGCGGATCGAGATCGCCCAGCGCGAGGTCGAGGAGGCCTACGAGGGGCTGCTCGCGCACCGGTTCGAGGTGATCCTCGGCGAGGACTATCCCGGCGGCCAGCAGGTCGTCCGTCGCGGCACCGACCGGGAGGACCTCCTGCAGGACCCGCTGCTGCTGGTGCTGCCCGACCACGGTCCCGCCTCCGGGGCGCGACGCCTGCAGGACCTCGCCGAGATGCCCTGGGCGCTCGACCCGGAGGACACCCGCACCGGGGCGTGGGAGCGCACCTACCTCCGCTCGGCGGGGATCGAGCCGTGGGTCCGCTTCGACACCCCCGATCCGCTCCTGCAGGTGCACCTGGTCCGCTCCGGCCATGCCGCGGCTTTCGTGCCCGGTCTGATCGCCGCCGAGCACCTCGGCGGTACCCGGGTGCTGCGGCTGCCCGGCGACCCCCACCGGGGCCTGTACACCGCGGCGCGCGCGGGGGCGCGCGAGCATCCCTCCCTGCTCGCCTTCCGGGCCGCGCTGCTCGAGGCGGCCGACGCGCTCGGCGACCTCCCCGGACTGGAGAGTCTCGGGTCCTGAGCGTCGGGCGGGAGGCACGCTGCTCGCCGCACCGTCGCCCCGCCGCTCCTCCCTTCGGCGGATACAAACCTGAACGACTTCCGTCATCGTCCTCGGCCGCGTAGACAGGACCCATGTCGAGCACCCCGGACGACGACGTCACCCGAGATCCTTCCCCGCCCGGCCGCGGGAGCGGCCCCCGATCAGCGGGGCCGATCCTGCTGCTCGTGCTGCTGCTGGCGGTCGTCGGCGGCCTCCTCTCCCGCGGCACCAGCGCACCGCAGCCGGCGACCGCCCCGGACGAGGTGTTCAGCGCCGAGCGCGCCGCCGCGGCCGCCGCTCCGCTGGTGCAGGAGCCGCGCCCGGTGGGGACGGAGGCCAACGCCGCCGCCCACGACCACCTCGCCGAGCAGCTCGCCGGGGCGGGCTTCGAGGTCACCTCCTCGGAGGTGATCGGCCGACGCGCAGCGGAGGGCGCCGGCTCGGCGGGATACGTGCGCAACCTCGTCGCGACCCGCCCCGGCAGCGACCCGACGGGCACCCTCGTGCTGGCCACGCACATCGACTCCGTCCCCCACGCGCCCGGCGCCGCGGACGCGGGGGTCGGACTCGCGGTGATCCTCGAGACGGTGCGGGCTCTCGGTCCCGAGGCGCTGCGCAACGACCTGGTGATCCTTCTGGTCGACGGGGAGGAGACCGGCCTGCTCGGCGCGCAGGCGTACGTCGACGGCGCCGGTGAGGAGCTGCGCGCACCGGTCGTGGTGCTCAACCACGAGGCGCGCGGCATCTCCGGCAGGCCCCTCGTGGCCCGCACCGCCGGTCCCATGCACGAGACGCTCCCGGCGATGCCCCGTCCCGAGTACGAATCGTTCACCGATGCGCTGTTCGGGGTCATCCCCAACGACACCGACTTCACGGTCTACCGCGACGAGGGAGGCTGGTGGGGACTGGACGTCGCCCTGATCGGCGAGGCGTGGGCCTATCACAGCCCTCAGGACGACGCCGAGCACCTCGACCCCGGCTCGCTCCAGCACTTCGGCGAGCTGACCCTCTCCCTCACGAGGGAGCTCGGCGCGCAGGACCTCGCCGCGCTCGAGGACGCGGGCGAGGACCGCCCGGTGCAGACGACCATGCCGTGGGGGATGCTCGTGATGCCGCCCTGGCTCGTGCAGGGCCTCGGCCTCGCCGCTCCGCTCGCCCTCGCGGCGACGGCGGCCGTGCTGCGCCGACGCGGACGGCTCACCCTGCTCGGCACCTCCTTCGGCGCGCTCCTCGCCCTGCTCGCGATCGCCCTCGCGGGCGCCGCCGGATACGGACTGTGGAGCGCCACCGCGGCCGCGAGCCCCGACATCCTCTCGCAGACGATGAAGGAGCCGGTGGTGGCGCTGCCCTTCCTCGGCGCGGAGCTGCTCGCCGGCGCCACGGTGATGGCGGCGGCCTGGCTGCTCGGTCGCCTCCTGATAGGTCGGGACGCGCTGCTGGCCGGGACGGGGATGCTCGCGCTGCTGCTGATCGCGGCGGTCGCCGTGCTCTCGCCGGCCTTCGCGAGCTCCATGGTGCTCCCGGCCGCTGCGGCGGGCATCGGCATCCTGCTCGGCACGCTGCTTCCCCCGGTCCCCTCGCTCGTGGTGAGGGCGGCCGCCCTGCTGCCGACGGGATGGCTCGTGGGCACCCAGGTCCATGCGCTCGGCGAGTTCGGGATCGCCTCCTCGGCCGGAGCGCTCGCCGCGACCACCGCGCTGGCTCTCGCCGCCGCCGCGCCGCTGCTGATCGCGCCGCAGGGGGAGGCCTCGGGCACCGAGCGGCGGCCGCACCGGCTCCTGATCCCCGTGCTGCCGGCGGTCCTCGCCATCGGCCTCGCGATCGGCGGCATCGCGCTCACCCGCGCCGCGGGCGAGCCCGTGCAGGAGCGGGTGGTCGCCGCCGTCGACGCGGAGACCGGGCACACGCGCTGGGAGAGCGACGGCGTGACCGAGTGGGGCCGGTCCCTCGACGGCATCGAGGGCACCTCGGTGGTCGAGGGGCCGCAGGTCGAGGTGGAGCCCGCAGGGGAGGGGACGACCAGCACACGGATCCGTCTGACCTCGGCGCGGCCCGGAGCCGAGTTCCGCATGGAGCTCGCGGAGGGAGAGTTCTCCGGGGTCACCGTCGACGGGGAGCCGCTGAGCGACGACGGCTCCGCGGGCGCGCAGGGCCTGCGCACCCTCCGGATCGTCGGGGTCCCCGCGGGCCACGAGGTCGTGATCGAGGCCGAGGTGCCCGACGGAGCGAGCATGGAGGTGGTCGAGACCGTCTACTCGCCGGCGCTGGCCGACGGCTGGGTCGCGCCGGGATCCGGGGTCTCCCTGGTGCAGCCGAGAGTGGAGATCTCCCGGACCGTCACCCTGTGAGCTGATATCTTGACGTCAAGATATATGTCGAGGGAAGGATCCCGATGGCCCACACCTGGAGCCCCGAGCAGTACCTCCGCTACGGCGACGAGCGCGCCCGGCCCTTCCTCGACCTCACCGCCCGCCTCGGCGCCGGGTCGCCGCGGCGAGTGGTCGACCTCGGCGCCGGCCCGGGCACGCTGACGCGACTGCTCGCCGAGCGCTGGCCGGAGGCGGAGGTGCTCGCCGTCGACTCGAGCCCCGAGATGATCGCCCGCGCCGCCGAGATCCCGGGCCTCACCGCCGTGCACGCGGACCTGCGCACCTGGGAGCCGCCCGGCGAGGTCGACGTGCTGGTCAGCAACGCCGCGCTGCAGTGGGTCGACGGGCACCTGGAGCTGCTGCCGCGCCTGGCGGGGATGCTCGCGCCGGGCGGCCGACTCGCGATGCAGGTGCCGGGCAACTTCGAGGAGCCCAGCCACACGATCCGACGCGAGCTCGCCGCCGAGGAGCCCTACGCCCCGCACGTGCAGGGCATCGCCTCGCCGGCCTCGCACGACGCCGCGACCTACCTGCGGGCGCTGCAGCAGGCGGGCCTCGAGGTGGACGCCTGGGAGACCACCTACCTCCATGTCCTCCACGGCCCGGACCCCGTCTTCGACTGGGTCGCCGGCACCGGCGCGCGCCCCACCCTGCAGGCCCTGCCCGAGGACCTCCGGCCGCGCTTCGAGGAGGAGTTCAAGGCCCGGTTGCGCCGCGCGTATCCGGACGACGGACACGGCGTGGTGCTGCCCTTCCGCCGCGTCTTCGCCGTCGGCCGCCGGGGCTGAGAGACGGCCGACGGGCGGGCGCACCGAGCGGCCGGCCGCCGCGCCCGCGACCCCGCCGGCGCGCGGCCACGACCCGGCTCAGCGGACCTGCGGGAAGCCCTTCCTCGCGGCCTCAGCGATCCGGTTCAGCTGCTTGCGGTCCGAGAGCGCGCCGAGCACGCCGCCGAGGCCCGGGATCGCCTTGCCGAACAGGCGCGCCGAGCGCAGGCCGAAGCGCCGGATGAGCCGACCGCCGACCGCGGAGACCACGGCCGAGTGCGGGGACGCGGGGAGCCTCCCCGCCACGCCGCGGGCGGCGGCGCCGGCGACAGGGCTCAGGCCGATGTTCCTCAGCACGTCCCCGGACTCCTCGCCGAGCAGCGTCGCGAGCACCCGCACGCGCACCTCCTCGTCGTCCAGGTCGTAGCCGCGCACGACGGCGATCGCGCCGACCATGCGGGTGGCCTGGATGTAGAACTCCATCACGTTGGTGGGCAGCAGGACCGGCAGGGTCACCACGCCCCCGAGCCCGGTGAGGAAGCCGCCGGCGGTGACGCCCCGGCGGTGCCTGCGGACGATCCGGCGCACCGCCTTCTCCGGCCGCTTCCGGGCCCGGCCGCGCTGCGCCTTCCTCGCGACGTCGGCGGCGGAGGAATAGGCGAGCTTCCCGTCCAGGCCGATGTCGCGGACGGTGTCGATCATGCGCTGCACGGCGCCGTTCGGGCTCGTCTCCGCCTTCTCGGTGCGGGCCTCGCGCATCGCGTCGCGGGCGGTGCTCTTCGCGGTGTCGTCGCGGCGCAGCATGCCGAAGATCCCCATGGGCGTCCTCCTGGTCGTCGGTGTCCGGCGGTCGGTGCCGCGCCCGCGGCGGGTGCGGCACGAGGCCCATCATGCCGTGCCGGGACCGCCCGGGTGCGCCGGCGGACCACGCGGTGGGGGAGTTCGACGGGGACGGATGCGGCGAGGCACGGTCCGGCGGGAGCGTGCTGCGACCCGTCGAGTGCGTCGCAGGGCCCGGCGAGAGCGCGGCGCCGCCCGGTGAGAGCGCCGCACGGCCCGGCGTGAGCGAGGTCCCGTCCGCCTCGGCCGTCGCCTCCGCCGATGCGTCGTGCCCGCGGCGTAGTCTCGGAGCACCATGGCCAGCAAGCTCTACCGTGACGATGCGATCGTCCTGCGCACCCACCCGCTGGGCGAGGCGGACCGCATCATCACGCTGCTCACGCGGCGGCACGGCAAGGTCCGCGCCGTCGCCAAGGGCGTGCGCCGCACCGGCAGCCGCTTCGGCGCGCGTCTGGAGCCGTTCACGCTGGTCGACGTGCAGCTGCATGCCGGGCGGAACCTCCACACCGTCACCCAGGTCGTCACGATCGAGGCCTTCGCCGTCGGCATCACCGCGGACTACTCCCGCTTCGCCGCCGCCAGCGCCATGCTCGAGACCACCGACCGCCTCACCGACGAGATGGTCGATCCCAACCAGCGCGGATTCCTCATGCTCGTCGGCGCGCTGCGCGCCATGGCCGAGGGCCGCATCGCCCCGCCGCTCGTGCTCGACTCCTTCCTGCTGCGCACCCTGGCCGTCTCCGGCTGGGCGCCCGAGCTGCGCGTCTGCGCCTCCTGCGGGGCCGACGGACCCCACCACGCCTTCGATGTGCGTGCGGGCGGCCTGGTCTGCACACCCTGCCGTCGGCCGGGCGCCATCGCGGTGCGCCAGTCCACGATCGAGCACATGATCTTCCTGCTCGCCGGGGACTGGGAGAATGTGACCGACGCGGAGGAGACCGTGCAGCAGGAGGCGGGTCGTCTCATCGCGGACACGGTGACCTGGCATCTCGAGCGCTCGGTCCGCTCCCTGCACTACGTCGAACGCTGATCCCCATCCCGGGCGGGTCCACCGCCCGCACGATCCCGCACGATCCAGGAGGACCCCGCATGCCCGGTGCATCCCGTCACGGGTACCAGGAGCCGTTCGCCCATCCCAGCGGCGCACTGCCCCCGCAGCTGCCGCCCCCCACGATCCCTCGCCACGTCGCGGTGGTGATGGACGGCAACGGCCGCTGGGCGAACCGTCAGGGCCTGCCCCGCACGGCAGGGCACGAGGCCGGGGAGGCGGCGCTGCTGGACGTCGTCGCCGGCGCCCTCCAGATCGGTGTGACGCACCTGAGCGCCTACGCCTTCTCCACCGAGAACTGGAAGCGGTCCCCGGAGGAGGTGCGCTTCCTGATGGGCTTCTCCCGCTCCGTTCTGCGCCGCCAGCGCGACACCCTGGACTCCTGGGGCGTGCGGATCGTGTGGATCGGCCGTGAGCAGCGCCTCTGGGGCTCGGTGATCCGGGAGCTCAAGGAGGCCGAGGAGCGTACCCGCGACAACACCCGCATGACGCTGTACATGTGCGTGAACTACGGCGGTCGCGCCGAGATCGTCGACGCGGTGCGCGAGATCGCCGAGGAGGCGCGGGCAGGGCGGCTCAAGGGCTCCGGGATCAGCGAGAAGACGATCCAGCGCCATCTCGTCGACCCCGACATGCCCGAGGTGGACCTGTTCCTGCGCACCAGCGGCGAGCAGCGCACCTCCAACTTCCTGCTCTGGCAGGCCGCCTACGCCGAGCTCGTGTTCGTCCCCGAGCTGTGGCCCGACGTGGACCGCCGCGTGCTGTGGCGGGCGATCACGGAGTACGCGCGGCGCGATCGGCGCTACGGGGGAGCGGTCGACGCCCCCGATGCGCCGGAGGCTCAGTCCGCAGGGCTCTGAGCGACCCGCTCGGCCGCGGCGGCCTTCGCGGGCCGAGCCGGAGCGGCGGCCGACTCCGTCGCAGTCGGCCGGCCGCCCTCGGCCTCGGGCGAGGCCTCGGTCGCGACCTCGCTCTCGGCGAGGGTCGCGACCAGGGCGGCCCGGGCGCCCGTGCGGCGACGGTGGTGCAGCACGAGGGCCACCAGCAGCACCAGCAGGGCGAGCACGGCGACAGCGCCGGCGGGGGAGACGAGGAACAGCTCGAACCAGCCCGCCACGGCCACAAGGCCGACGGTCGCGTAGATGATCGCCCAGGCCAGGCCGCCGACGGCGAGGGCGGGCAGGTAGCGGCGCGCAGGCATGGCGGTCAGGCCCGCGGCGGCGTTCGCGGCGGTCTGGAAGCCGACGGTCAGGAAGCTCAGCGCCACGACCCAGGCACCCCAGCGGTTGACGAGCTCGGTCGCGCGCTGCACGGAGGTCGACTCCAGCAGCTTCTTCAACCGGCCGCGGTTCGCGGCCTTCCGCGCCCCGCGGCCGACGAGATAGGTGCCGCCGGCGCGCGCCCAGATCACCACGTACAGGAACGCGATCGCCGGCAGCAGCGGCAGCGACTGGACCCAGTCCATCATCGCGCGGCCACCTCGGCCTCCGGCTCCTCGGGATCGTCCTCGTCCTCCGAGGGCGCGGCGGTGCTCGAGTGCTCCTCGCACAGCCCGAAGACCTCGAGGGTGTGGTCCACCTCGGTGAAGCCGTGCTCGCGGGCGATCGCCGTCATGGACGCCTCGAGCCTCGGGGCGAGGAACTCGACGGTGCGGCCGCACTCGCGGCACACCAGGTGATGGTGGTGGCCGGTGTCCTCGCACTGCCGGTAGAGGGACTCCCCGTCCCCCGCCACGAGCACGTCCAGACGCCCGGCGCGGGAGAGCGCCTGCAGGTTGCGGTACACGGTGGCGAGGCCGACGGTCTCGCCGTCGGCGCGCATCTGCTCGTGGATCTGCTGGGCGCTGCGGAAGTCCACCTGCCGGGAGAGCGTCTCCAGGATCGCGGCGCGCTGGCGGGTGTTCCTCTGCATGCCCTCATTGTCCCCCACCTGGTGCGGGACCTCCATCACTGGTGGGAGGGACCACCATCACCGGTGAGAGGGACCACGCGCCGCCACCGGGGCGGCGTCCGCGGCCGTGGGCCCGGGGCCGCCGGCCGGCCGGCTGCGGCGTGCCGCGAGCAGCGAGCGGACGACGAGCGCGGCCACGTACACCGCGATCGTCAGCAGCACGATCACGCCGCCCGGCGGCAGGTCGACGTACACCGTGATCAGCAGGCCGCCGACGGCGCAGAGCACCGCGATGACCATGGCGGTGCGCATCGTGCGGGCGAAGCCGACCACCAGATGCTGCGCGGCCGCGACCGGCACGATCATCAGCGCCGAGACCATCAGGGCACCGACGATCCGCATCGACAGCGTCACCGTCAGCGCCGCCATGACGGCGATGAGGATGTTGACGGTCCGCACCGGCAGCCCCGCGGCGCGGGCGAACTCGTCGTCGGCCGTGACGGCCGCGAGCAGACCGGAGAGCCCCACCCCGATCGCGAGCACGACCACGGCGAGCACGAGCGCGATCACGGTGTCCAGCCGGGTCACGGTCGAGAGGGAGCCGAAGAGATAGCCCATCAGGTTCTGGGAGGTGCCGCCGGCGAGCTGGATGATGACCACGCCGCCGGCGATGCCGCCGTAGAAGAGGATCGCCAGCGCCACGTCGCGGCTGGTGTGGCTGATCTCGCGCACGTACTCGATCAGCACGGCGCCGATCACGGAGGCGGCCAGCGCCCCCGGGATCGCGAGCAGGTCCGCGGGGGTGGCGGCGAGCCAGGCGCCGACCAGCCAGCCGACGGCCACGCCCGTCAGCGCGACGTGCCCGAGACCGTCGCCGAGCAGGGAGAGCCGCTTCTGCACCAGATAGGTGCCGACCACCGGGGCGGTGAGCCCGATGAGCACCGCGATGATCAGCGGATAGCGCAGCAGGTCGGAGGTGAGGATGTCCAGCATCGAGATCATGCGGGGTGGATCTCCTGTCCCAGGCATTCGTCGAGCGGGGCGGCGTCCTCGGGGTGTCCGTGCCCGGGGTCCAGGTGCGGGCGCTCGCTCACGGGGCCGTCATGGACCATGCGGCCGTGGTCCAGGACCACGGCGCGGCTGATGTCGTCGGTCAGCGGACCGGTCTCGTGCAGGACCACGAGCAGGGTGGTGCCGCGGGCGGAGAGCTCGCGGAAGAGATCGGCGATCAGCTGCTGGGTGGGGACGTCCACCCCGGAGAAGGGCTCGTCGAGCACGAGCAGCTCGGGCTCGCGCACCAGGGCCCGGGCGATCATCACGCGTCGGCGCTGGCCTCCGGACATGCGGGTGATCGGCCGGCCGGCGAGGTCCGCCATCCCGACCGCCTCGAGCGCGGCGTCGACCCGGGGGTCGCGGGCGCTCGGCCACCAGCGGCGGGCGCTGAGCAGGCCGCTGGCGACGGTCTCCCGCGCGGTCGCGGGGATGGATCCGGTGTCGGCCGACTCCTGGGGGACGTAGCCGAGGCCGTCGTGGGCGCGGCCCTGGGAGACCGGGCGGCCCAGCAGGTGCGCCGTGCCGCTCTCGAGCGGCAGCACCCCGACCGCGGCGCGCAGCAGGGTCGACTTGCCCGAGCCGTTCGCGCCGAGCAGCGCGACGAGCTCGCCGCGCTCGATGCTCAGGTCGATGTCGTGCAGGACCCGCTGGCCGGCGCGGGAGACGCTCGCGCCGACGATCTCGACGACCGGTCCGTCCCCGGCTCCGTCCCCGGCGCTCACGCCCAGCTCTCCGCGAGGGCGGTGCAGTTGCTTCTCATGACGGCAGGGTAGTCCGCCTCCGGGGACTGCTGGGTCTCGAGGTTGTCCAGCTCGGCGCTGTCGATGCCGAGGTTGTCGGCGAGGGTCTGGGCGACCTTCGGCGAGGCGGTCGCCTCGAAGAAGATCGTGGTGACCTCCTCGTCGCGGACCACGGTCTCGAGGGCGAGCAGCCGCTGCGGGGACGGCTCGGTCTCCGGGTCGATCCCGGAGATCCCCACCTGGTGCAGGTCGTAGCGGTCGGCGAGATAGGTGTAGGCGGCGTGGCTGGTGATGAAGGTGCGTCGCTCGTCGGTCACCTCCTCGAAGGCGGAGGTCAGCTCGGCGTCGAGCTGCTCGAGCTCCTCGCGCACCGTGGCCGCGGCGGAGGTGAACTCCTCGGCGTGCTCGGGGGAGAGCTCGCCCAGGCGCGCGGCGATCGCGTCGCCCAGATCCGCCATCCGCAGCGGGTCGTGCCAGAAGTGGGGGTCGTTCGGGCCGTGGTCGTGGCCCTCGTGGGAGTCGCCCTCCTCGGCGTGCTCGGCGTGCTCCTCCTCGCTCTCCCCGGCGTGCCCCTCCTCTGCGCTGCCGGCATCGGCGGGCAGGAGCGTGATCACGGAGGAGACGTCGAGCACGTTGTCGCCGTCCTGGGAGGCGATGGCGTCGTCGAGCGCGGTCTGGAAGCCGGGGATCTGCAGCACCAGGTCGGCCTCTTCGACGAGCATGGTCTGCTTCACGGACAGCTCGAGGCCGTGGGCGTCGGCCCCCGGTGTGGTGAGGTCCGTGAGGGCGACGTGCTCGCCGCCGATCCGTGTGACCAGGAAGCTCAGTGCGTAGGCCGAGGTGACGACCGACAGGCCGTCTCCGTCGGCGGCCGTGCCCTCCCCGCAGGCGGCCAGGAGCGCCGCACCGGCGCCGAGGCCGAGGGCGGACAGGAGGGTGCGGCGGCGAAGGGGAGAGGCATGCGACATGACAATCATTCTCACCAATGGGTGTGCCGGGGTGCAAGTCGGGAGGCCGTGCGGAGCCGGTGCGCGTGGGGACGCTCACACGTGAGCGGCGCCCTGGGCCGACGACTATGCTGGGAGCGATCCGATCGCACCGTCACCAGGAGTCTCCCCGTGGCCAAGGCCCCCGCCAGCACGCTGGACAACGTCATCGCTCTCGCCAAGAAGCGCGGCTTCGTGTTCCAGGCCGGTGAGATCTACGGAGGCTCCCGCTCCGCCTGGGACTACGGCCCCCTGGGCGTGGAGCTCAAGGAGAACATCAAGCGCCAGTGGTGGCGGACCTTCGTCCAGTCCCGCGGGGACATGGTGGGCCTGGACTCCTCGATCATCCTCCCCAAGCGGGTGTGGGAGGCCTCCGGTCACGTGGCGACCTTCGTCGACCCGCTGGTGGAGTGCCGCAGCTGCCACAACCGCTTCCGCGAGGACCACCTGATCGAGGCCTTCGAGGCCAAGAAGGGCCGCGCACCCGAGGGCGGCATGGCGGAGATCGCCTGCCCCAACTGCGGCACGCGCGGCGAGTTCACCGAGCCGCAGCAGTTCTCCGGCCTGGTGAAAACCTACCTCGGCCCCGTCTCCACCGAGGCGGGCCTGCACTTCCTGCGCCCCGAGACCGCGCAGGGCATCTTCGTCAACTTCCTCAACGTCGTCACCGCCACCCGGCAGAAGCCGCCCTTCGGCATCGGCCAGATCGGCAAGGCGTTCCGCAACGAGATCACCCCCGGCAACTTCATCTTCCGCACCCGCGAGTTCGAGCAGATGGAGATCGAGTACTTCACCCCGCCCGCCGAGGCCGACGAGCACTTCACGGCCTGGGTGGAGGCGTGCTGGAACTGGTTCGTGGACCTCGGCATCAAGGAGGAGAACCTCCGCCGCTTCGACGTGCCCGAGGACGAGCGCGCCCACTACTCGGCCGGCACCATCGACTTCGAGTACCGCTTCGGCTTCCAGGGCAGCGAGTGGGGCGAGCTGATGGGCGTCGCCAACCGCACCGACTTCGACCTCAGCAGCCACACCGATGCCTCCGGCACGAAGATGCAGTACTTCGACCAGGCCGCGAACGAGCGCTACACGCCCTACGTCATCGAGCCGAGCTTCGGCCTGACCCGCTCGATGATGGCCTTCCTCGTCGACGCCTATCGCGAGGACGAGGCCCCCAACGCCAAGGGCGGGGTCGACAAGCGCACCGTGCTCGGCCTGGACCCGCGCCTCGCCCCGGTCAAGGCCGCGGTGCTGCCGCTGTCCAAGAGCGAGGACCTCGTGCCGCGCGCAGAGAAGCTCGCCGAGACCCTGCGCAGGCTCTGGAACGTCGAGATGGACGTGACCCAGGCGATCGGCCGCCGCTACCGCCGCCAGGACGAGATCGGCACCCCGTTCTGCATCACCGTCGACTTCGAGACCGCCGAGGACCAGGCCGTCACGATCCGCGAGCGCGACACCATGACCCAGGAGCGCGTGGCGCTCGACCAGGTCGAGTCCTACCTCGCCGCGCGCCTGATCGGCGCCTGAGCCGCACAGCACGGCCGACGGGGCCGACGGGGAGATCCCCGTCGGCCCCGTCCTCGTCCCGGCGAGCCGGCGGGTGTCCGGGACCGCGGGTGTCCATGACCGCGGGTGTCCGGGGCCGCGCGGGTCCGAGGCCGCGGAGCGTCGCCGACGGGCGCGTGGCGACATGAGATGGCTGTATCGCCATGTCGTGCCGCCTCGCGCCCGTCCGTGACACGTCGCGCCGCGGGGATGGCAGAGTGCTCCGCATGAGCAGCACCTCCGGCCTCGAGCTGTCCGCCGCCTACCACCGGGAGGTGGTGGCGCCGCTGCTGGAGCGCCGGCTGTCGGGTCTCCCGTACGCCGCGGCGCGGCTGGGCTCGGGATCGGACGTGCTCGGGTTCGACGACGCGCAGTCGCGCGACCACGACTGGGGTCTCCGGCTCACGCTGCTCGTCGAGGACGGCGCCGCGCAGGAGGTCGACGCGCTCCTCGAGCGGGAGCTGCCGACGCAGTGGCGCGGCCATCCCGTGCGCTTCGCGACGACCTGGGAGCCGGTGGTACGCCAGCGCGTCGAGGTCGTCTCGGCCGCGGACTTCGCCGCCTCACGGGTGGGGATCGCCCCGCAGCGCCTCGACGGCGCCGCGCCGCTCGACCTGGTGGACTGGCTGCAGCTGACCGGGCAGGCGGCGCTCGAGGTGACCGCCGGGCCCGTGTTCCACGACGGCACCGGGGCGATCACCGCGATCCGGGAGCGGCTGCGCACGTACCCGGAGGACGTGCGCAGGTACGCGATCGGCGCGGACTGGACCCGCATCGGCCAGGAGCTCGCCGACGTGGGCCGGGCCGGGCTGCGCGGCGACGAGGACGGCTCCGCCGTGATCGCCGCGCGACACGTGCGCACCCTGCTCCATCTCGCCCACCTGCTGCACCGGCGCTGGGTGCCCTACGGGAAGTGGCTCGCCCGCTCGGCGGCCGCGCTGCCGGACGGCGATGCCCTGCGCCGCTCCGTGCTCGCGGTGCTGCGGGCACAGGACTGGCGCACCCGGCAGGGCGCCCTCGCCGCGCTGGTCGAGCAGATCGCCGCGCTGCAGGGACAGGTCGGCCTGCCCACCCTGGACCCCGCGACCGAGCCCTTCTTCGACCGCCCCCATGTGGGGCTGCGCGGGCTCCCGGAGCTGCTGGTCGAGGAGATCACCGACCCTGCGGTGCGCGCGCTGCGCCCCGGCATCGGCACCGCCGAGCAGATCAGCGACCACGTGAGCGTGCTCGTCGACCCCGTGCTGCGCAGGCGGCTGGTCGGCGGGTGAGCACCCGCTGCCGCGCTCCGCCCGCACCCTCCACCGCGGGGCACCCCGGCTTCTCCGTCCTGCGCTGAACAGTCCTGCGCTGATCAGTCGCGGGCTGATCAGCACGCGGCGGAGAACGACCCGGACGGGACCGCGGCGGCGCAGGCTGGGGCAATGACCACGCACACCGCCCCACCGCCCCGACTCGACACCTCCGACCCCACCGCCCCGCAGCCCCTCGCCGCCCTCACCGCGACCCGGCTGCTGCATCAGCGCGTGCTGATGCTGGACCGAGAGCTCGAGCAGGACAACGGATCGTCGCTGGCCGCCCAGCTGCTCCTGCTCGCGGCCGAGGACCCCGCCGCCGACATCACCCTGCTGATCAACTCGCCCGGCGGGCTGGTCCCGGCGATGCTCGCGATCGGCGATCTGATGGACCTGGTCCCCTGCGACGTGCGCACAGTCGCGCTCGGCATGGCCTACAGCGCCGGGCAGTACCTCCTCACCCAGGGCACACCCGGCAAGAGGTACGTGCTCCCGCACGGCCAGGTGCTCATGCACCAGGGCTCGGCCGGGTTCGGCGGCAGCGCCGCCGACATCGAGCTGCAGGCCGAGGACCTGCGCCGCAACCGCGACCTGCTGATCCGCCTCACCGCGGAGCGGACCGGGCAGAGCGAGGAGCGGATCGCCCGTGACTCCGAGCGCGACCGCATCTGGGACGCCGAGGGCGCCGTGGACTACGGCTTCGCCGACCACGTCGCCGCGGACCTCGCCGAGATCCTCCCGCTCGGTCCGTCCGGAGCCCGCGGCCGCGCCGCGGGGATCGGGGGCGCACGATGAGCAGCTACACCATCCCCTCCGTCATGGAGCGCACCCACACCGGCGCCGAGCGCAGCGCCGACGTGTTCTCCCGCCTGCTCAGCGATCGGATCGTCTACGTCGGCACCCCGATCGACGACGGCGTCGCGAACACCGTCATCGCCCAGATCCTGCACCTGGAGAACGAGTCTGCCGACGCACCGATCCACCTCTACCTCAACTCCTCCGGCGGGGACGTGCAGGCGGTGCTCGCCATCTACGACACGCTCGCCTTCGTGCGCAGCCGGGTGGCGGTCACCTGCATCGGCCAGGTGGTCGCGGCGCCGGTGGTGCTGCTCGCGGCGGGCACGCCCGGGCTGCGCTGGGTGCTGCCCCACACCCGCGTCGTCCTCCACCCGCTCGAGGCGCAGGGACGCGGCGCGGTGCCGGACCTGATCCTCGCGACCGAGGAGGTCCAGCGACTGCGCGGAAGCCTCGAGGCCCTGCTCGCCGAGCACTCCGGACAGGACCTGCAGCGGGTGCGGCGGGACCTCGAGCGGGAGCAGGTGCTGGATGCGGAGGCGACCGTCGCCTACGGCCTCGCCGACGAGGTGCTGCTCAGGCGGCCACGAGCAGAGTGACGCCCGAGCCGTCGCGGGGCTCGGAGGCCGGGCCGGCGAAGGAGCGGCGATCTCCCTCGGCGGAGGAGCTTCGTCCTCCGGGGGAGGAGCGCAGCTCGAGGACCGGCGCGATGCGCCCGGTCGACGGGGCGGCGGCGGGCGCACTGTCGGCGGTGCGCAGCAGGAGCAGCGGGAGGTCGACGTCGAGCGCGCCGAGGATCGCGGCGAGCAGCTCCGAGGAGGGGTCCTTGCGGCCGCGCTCGACATCGGAGAGGTGTTGCATCGACACCCCGGCCGCGCTCGCGACCTCGGCGAGGGTGCGGTGCTGACGGTGCCTCTCGGCCCGCAGCTCCGCCCCCATCAGCTCCCGCCACAGCGGCTCGAGGTGCGTCTCCATGCGGTGAGACTACGGTCGCCCCGCGCCGGCGGGGGAGTTCTCCGCTGTGGGCGGAAGCGCGCGGTCGGTCCTCGGTGCACGCGGGGCGTGCCGGGGCCGTTCAGGGCAGGGCGGCCAGCAGATGCGGCAGCACGTGCTGGGCGAAGGTGCCCAGGGTGCGGGTGCTGTCCTCGAGCGGTGCGCCGGGCGGCAGCACCAGCGCGATCTCGTCGGCCTCCAGCACCACCGGGTCCGCCAGCAGCGCCTGCGCGACGGCGACCGGCTCGTCGAGCACGACCGGACCGTAGACCGCCTCGCGTCCGCCGAGCTCGGTGCGGCGGTGCTCGGCGAGCACCCCCGCCTCCGCGGAGCGCTCGCGCGGGATCAGCGTGGTGAAGCGCTCGAGCTCCGCCTCGTCGAGCACCGGGAGCATCTGCCGGCTGACCATGACCCGGCCCTCCCCGTGCCCGGCCCCGAGCGACGCCTCGCGATAGGCGCGCAGCGCCTCGAGCTGGAGCTGCGCGAAGGAGCGGCCCGAGCCGTCGTCCGGGGCCATCGTCGCCAGCTGCAGGCCGAGGCCGAGCCGGCCCGCCAACGCCGCCCGCTCCGGGCTCGCCGCCCCGTAGGCCAGGCGCTCCCGCAGCCCGGGCGCGCGGGGCTGCAGGCGCAGCGGCGTGCCGGGGTCGACCTCCTCGATGTGCGCGTCCGCCCCCGCGACGATCTCCCCGTCCAGGAAGGAGAGCAGGTCGTGCAGGATCCGGTCCACGTGGTCGCGATGGTCTCCGTGCAGGGCCCCGAAGGCGCGGGCGTAGATCGCATCGTGCGCGGAGTAGCCCGGTGCGAGGCCGGCGCGGAGCCTGCCGCCGGTGAGCAGATGGGCGGTGGCGAGGTCCTCCGCGAGCCGGCCCGCGTTCTCGAAGCGCAGGGGGATCACCGCGGTGCCCAGCTCGATGCGCTCGGTGTGCTGGGCGAGGGCGGAGAGGAACAGCAGCGGCGAGGGCAGCGCGTCCTGCAGGTGCCGCACCCGCACGTAGCCCGCGTCGTAGCCGAGCTCCTCCGCGCTGCGGAACAGCGCGCGGCCCTCGTCCAGGGCGGAGTGGTCCACCTGGGCGACGAAGCCGATGCGGGGCGCGGGGCGGCCCGTCGCGGCACTGGTCGCGGGTGCGCCGTCGTGCGCGGGTGCGGTGCCGGTCGTCGATGCGGTGCGGGCCGGGGATCGGTCTGCTGCGGATGTGCTCATCGCACGCCTCCTTCGAGCGGGGTCCTCGGCGGCACGGTCGTCCGGCGCCGGGGAGTGGTGCCGTCACCTGATTCTCCCCCGTGGGGAGGGCCCGGCGGGGGACCGAGGACCCTCCGCGCCCCTGCCTCCGACGGTTCCTCCCCGGGCGGACCCGATGCACATCACCTCACGGATCCTCCCGAACGTCCGCCCAGGATGGGACAATCCAGGGACGATGACCCTTCTGACCGACACCGTGACCGCCGTGACCGCCGCTCCCGCCCCCGCCGACGCCCCGTCGGCCCCAGGACGGGAGCGCATTCGGCGACCTCTCACGATCGGGAGGCTCACCGTGGACACCCCGGTGATGCTCGCGCCCATGGCCGGGGTCACCAACATGGCCTTCCGCGTGCTGTGCCGCGAGTTCGGCGCCCTGCACAGCGAGGACGACGGCGGTCTGTTCCCCACCGAGATGGTCACCACGCGCGCGCTGATCGAGGACCACCGCGAGTCGTGGCGCCTGCTGCGCATGGCCGATCGGGAGCGGCCCCGCTCCGTCCAGCTGTACGGCGTGGACCCCGCGGTCGTCGCCCGCTCGGTGGAGATGATCCTCGAGCGCGACGGCGCCGACCACATCGACCTGAACTTCGGCTGCCCCGTCCCCAAGGTGACGCGTCGCGGCGGCGGCGGCGTGCTGCCCTGGAAGGACGAGCTGTTCACCCGCATCCTGCGCGCCGCGGTCGAGGCCGCCGGGGACGTGCCGGTGACGCTCAAGACCCGCAAGGGCGTGGACGACGGCCACCTCACCTACCGCGACGCGGGCCTGATCGCCCAGGAGGTCGGCGCCGCCGCGATCACCCTCCACGGCCGCACCGTGAAGGAGCAGTACTCCGGCACCGCGGACTGGAGCTCCATCGCGGACCTCAAGCAGACGGTCACCGACATCCCCGTGCTCGGCAACGGCGACGTGTGGTCCGCGGAGGACGCGCTGCGGATGATGGACGAGACGGGCGCCGATGGCGTCGTCGTCGGCCGCGGCTGCCAGGGACGGCCATGGCTGTTCGCCGACCTCGCCGCCGGGTTCTCCGGCAGCGCCGAACGGGTCCGGCCCGGCCTCGGCGACGTCGCGCGGATCCTGCGCCGACACGCCGAGCTGCTCACCGAGTTCTACGAGAGCGAGGACCGGGGCGTGAAGGACCTGCGCAAGCACGTGGCCTGGTACTTCAAGGGCTATCCCGTCGGCGGCGACATGCGGCGCCGGCTCGCGACCATGGAGTCCCTCGTGGACCTCGACGAGAAGCTCTCCGAGCTCGACCTCACCGCCCCCTACCCGGGCGCCGACGTCGAGGGGCCGCGCGGCCGCACCGGCCACCCCCGCAACGCCACCGTCCCCGCCGGCTGGATGGACACCCGCGAGCTGTCCGACGAGCACCGGGCCCGCCTCCACGAGGCCGAGCTCGACATCTCGGGCGGCTGAGCCATGACGACCACCGCCCCTCCCGGCCCCGCCGCGGCCGTCCCGCCCGTCGGCTACTCCGCCCACGACCTCGAGCGCTGGGTGCCCGAGCCGCCGAAGTCCCAGGCCCGCACGCCCTTCCAGCGGGATCGGGCCCGGGTGCTGCACTCCTCCGCGCTGCGCCGTCTCGGTGCGAAGACCCAGGTGCTCGGCGCGGGCGCGAACGACTTCGTCCGCACCCGCCTCACCCACTCCCTCGAGGTCGCGCAGGTGGGACGCGACATCGGCGCCGAGCTCGGCTGCGACCCCGACGTGGTCGACGCCGCCTGCCTCTCCCACGACCTCGGCCACCCGCCCTTCGGCCACAACGGCGAGAAGGTCCTCGACGACCTCGCGAAGGACTTCGGCGGCTTCGAGGGCAACGCCCAGACCCTGCGCCTGCTCACCCGCCTCGAGCCCAAGGTGATCGGACCGGAGCGCCCCCACGGGCTGAACCTCACCCGCGCCTGCGTCGACGCTGCGATCAAGTACCCCTGGTCGCGCGGCGAGGGCCCGGACCCGGACTCCCCGAAGTTCGGCACCTACGCCGACGACCACGACGTCTACTCCTGGGCGCGCGAGGGCGCCGTGGAGGGACGGAAGTGCTTCGAGGCGCAGGTCATGGACCTCGCCGACGACATCGCCTATTCCGTCCACGACATCGAGGACGCGATCACCGGACGCACCCTCGACCTCGGCCGCCTGCGCGACCCGATGGAGCGCTCCGCCGCGCTGTACGTCGTCCAGGACTGGTACATGCCCCACGAGAGCCTCGACGCGCTGGACGCGGCGCTGACCCGCCTCGAGGCCGAGCCCTCCTGGATGTCCGCCTTCGACGGGTCGATGCGCTCGGCCGCGGCGCTGAAGGACATGGCCAGCCAGCTCATCGGCCGCTTCACCCGCTCCGCGATCACCGCCACCCGCGCCGAGCACGGGCCCGCGCCCCTGTCCCGCTACGGCGGCGACGTGATCGTGCCGGAGGGGACCCACGTCGAGATCGCGGTGCTGAAGGGCCTGGCCGCCGCGTACGTGATGTCCTCCGCCTCCCAGCAGCCCGTCTACGAGGCGCAGGAGGAGATCATCCGCGACCTCTACTCCCGGCTGTGGCACACCGGCACCCAGCACCTCAGCCCCCTGTTCGCGGAGCTGTGGCAGCAGGCCGAGGACGACGACGCCCGGCGACGCGTGATCGTCGACCAGATCGCCTCCTACACCGATGTCACCGCGAGGCGCCTGCACGAGGTGCTCTACGACCGCGCCCTCACGCACGTCACCGCCGCGGACATGCCCCTGCCCGGCCTCGGATCGGAGCTCTGAGCGGGTGGCACAGGGACTGATCCGCCGCGCCGACGTGGACCTCGTGCGCGAGCGCTCCCGCCTGGACGAGGTCGTCTCCGAGCACGTCACGCTGCGCACCGCCGGGATCGGCTCGATGAAGGGGCTGTGCCCCTTCCACGACGAGAAGACGCCCTCGTTCAACATCCGCCCCCAGCTCGGCCACTGGCACTGCTTCGGCTGCGGCGAGGGCGGGGACGTGATCTCCTTCGTCCAGAAGATCAACCACCTCAGCTTCGTCGAGGCGGTCGAGATGCTCGCCGGGCGCTACGGCGTCCAGCTGCACTACGAGGAGGGCGACGGCAAGGGCGGGGACCGGCCCGACTTCGGGACCCGGCGCCGCCTCCTGGACGCCCACTCGATCGCGGAGGAGTTCTACCGCGAGCAGCTCTCCGCCCCGATCGGCGAGATCGGGCGGCGCTTCCTCACCGAGCGCGGCTTCGACCAGGCCGCCGCCGAGCACTTCGGCGTCGGCTTCGCGCCCGAGGGCTGGGACTCGCTGACCTCGGTGCTGCGCGGACGGGGCTTCACCGAGGAGGAGCTCACCGCCAGCGGGCTCGTCTCCCAGGGCCAGCGCGGCGTCTACGACCGCTTCCGCGGGCGCCTCGTGTGGCCGATCCGCGACATCACCGGCAAGACCATCGGCTTCGGGGCGCGGCGCCTGCTCGAGTCCGACCAGGGCCCCAAGTACCTCAACACCCCCGAGACCGCGATCTACCACAAGTCCTCCGTGCTCTACGGCCTCGACCTCGCCCGGAAGGAGATCGCCTCCCAGCACCGCGTGGTGGTCGTCGAGGGCTACACCGACGTGATGGCCGCACACCTGGCCGGGGTCACCACCGCCGTCGCCTCCTGCGGCACGGCCTTCGGCGCCGAGCACGTGAAGATCGTCCGCCGCGTGATGGGTGACTCGAACCCGTCGGCCGGGCTGCGGCTGAACACCGACGGGAAGGGCCTGGCCGGGGAGGTCGTCTTCACCTTCGACGGCGACGCCGCCGGGCAGAAGGCGGCGCTGCGCGCCTTCGAGGAGGACCAGCGCTTCGTCGCCCAGACCTACGTCGCGGTCGAGCCGAACGGCCTGGACCCCTGCGATCTCAGGATCCAGCGCGGCGACGAGGCGGTGCGGGAGCTGATCGAGACCCGTCGGCCGCTGTTCGAGTTCGCGATCCGCACCGCCATCTCCCAGGTCGACCTCGACACCGTCGAGGGCCAGGTCACCGCGCTGCGGATGGCCGCGCCGGTCGTGGCGAGGATCCGGGACCGTGCGATGCGGCCCGAGTACGCGCGCCGGCTCGCCGGCTGGCTCGGGATGGAGGAGCGGACCGTGCTGCGCGCCGTGCACGACGCCGCCCGCACCGAGGGCGGCGGGCACCGCGCCCACGAGATGCCGCCCGAGCGGACGGGGGAGCGGCCCGGTGCCCCGGTGATCGAGGACGACGGTGGCGCCCTGCCGATCCCGCGCCTGGCCGACGTGGTCAGCCCCCGCGACCCCGTGGGCCAGGTCGAGACCCAGTCGCTGGCGGTGATGCTGCAGGCCCCGCACCTGCTGGACGCGGAGCGTGTGGCCGGCCTGCCGGACGACTCCTTCCACGTCCCTGCCCTGCAGGGGGTGTGGGACGTGATGCTGGCCGCGGGAACCCTCCTGGACGCCGTGGGCGGGCAGCTGCCCGCCGCGCGCTATCTGGAGCAGGTCCTCGAGATCGCCGGCGAGACGGTGCGGCCGCTCATCGTGGAGATCGCGAACCTCGACCTGCCGGCCCGCAGCGAGGAGGCGCTGGGACGGCTCGGCGTCTCGCTCCTGGACCGTCTCAGCGAGCTGTCGATCACGCGCGAGTACTCCGTGCTCAAACAGCGCCTCCAGCGCACCGATCCCTCCGACGCGGAGCGCTACCAGCAGATCATGGCGCGTCTGACCGAGGTGCAGATCAAGCGTCGGTCGCTGCGGGCACCGTCGGACTGACGGCACCGCTCGAGGAGGCGCGTCCGGCCCGGAGTCCGCGCTCGCGTGCCGCCTCGCGGCGCTCGCGGTCTGTCGCGTCGTCGGGGCCGGCGGTCAGCAGATCGGCGGCGGAGCGCCAGCGCTTGCCGGCCCTGCGCGCCGCGGGGAGGCGGGAGGGCTCTCGGCAGGGTGTACGGACCGCGCGGACGTCCGACGCCGGCAGGACGCTACGATCCTGGGATGGACCAAGGTGGCGGCGCCCAGGAGTCGCGACGGGCGGGGACCGCGCATCCGGTCGCGGCCGGCGCAGCGGATGAGGCGCCCTACGCCGACGCGTCGGGCGAGTGGACGGAGAGGCCCGGGGAAGCGGCGAGGGGCGAGCATTCCGACGGCTACTGGTACCCCGAGCACGACTCCGCGATCGACCTGCTCGCGGCGCTGCGCACCTACCAGGCCGCACACGGCGACATGCGCCGTCGGACGAGCGCCGGGATGGACATGAACATGACCGATCTGGCCGCGCTGCGCCATGTCATCGCGCACGAGCGGCACGAGGAGCCGCTGACCCCTCTGGGCCTGGCGCGGCTGCTCAGAATCTCCGGCGCCTCCAGCTCGAAGCTGCTGGACCGTCTCACCGCTTCGGGGCATCTGCAACGGGTCCCGAACCCGGATGATCGCCGCTCGAGCGTCGTCGTCGCGACTGACCACGGGCACACGCAGGTCCGGGAGCGCCTGGACGGCCTGCACACGCGGATGCAGGAGGCGGCGGAGCAGGTGCCCGAGGAGGTACGCGGTGAGGTCGCCGCCTTCCTCCGCCGCATCGCGGGGGCGCTCGATGCCGAGAGCACCTCCGACGCGCCGCTCTCCTCGGTCGAGCGGTCATCTCCGGCCCCAGCCCCACGCAGACGATGACCCCGCCGGTGACGGCGAGGCCTCGGACACCCCTGTCGGGCGCGCCGTGTCACAGCGCCTCCTCCTGCACCCGGGGCACAGTGCGGCCGCGGCGTCAAAGGGGGCGCTGGGCGTTGCCCGGCATGGCGTGCCGCCGAGCGTGCACCGTGCCGCGGCATTGCTCCACGCGTCCATAGCTCGGCGAGGTAGCGTGAGAGGAGCCGACGTGATCGGGTGGCCCACCGCCCGCTCCGGAATCGAGGAGTCGCCGTGAGGATCGAGACCCGCTACCACCTCGAGCATCCCCGGGACGAGGTGAACGCCTGGCTGGAACGGCCCGGAGCACTCACACGGCTCACCCCGCCGGGTCTCGCCACGGCCGAGGACGCCGCCGAGGGCGGCACCAGGCAGGGCCGTCTCGTCGGCGTGCGCCTCGGCCCGACGCTGCTCCCGCAGCCGCTGCGCCCCCGCTGGCTGCTGCGCCACGCCGATGCGACGGCGCCCTTCGACTTCGCCGACCAGCAGGTGCGCGGCCCCTGGCGCACCTGGCGGCATGAGCACGCGGTCGAGCAGAGCCGCTCGGGCGCCGCGGTGCACGACCGCCTCGAGGTCGAGCTGCCTCGGCGCCTCGAGCGATGGGAGCCCCGTGTCGGGGAGCTGGTGCGGGGCGTGCTCCACTTCCGCGCCCGCCAGCTGCGCGAGGACCTCGCCTTCCACGCGGCGCGGGCGGGCCGGCGCCCGCTCACCGTGGCGATCGCCGGGTCCTCGGGGCTCATCGGCAGCCAGCTGGCGGCGCTGCTGCGCACCGGCGGTCACACCGTCCGGCCGCTCGTGCGGCGCGCCGCGGCGGCGCCGGGAGAGATCTCCTGGGACCCACAGGGAGGGCGGCTCGACCCCGCCGACCTCGAGGGCGTGGACGTCGTGGTCAACCTCGGGGGTCGGTCGATCGCAACGCGATGGACCGCCCCGGCACGGGCGGAGATCCGCGCCTCCCGCCTCGCGGGGACCACGCTCCTCTCCCGCACCCTCGCCGGTATGGCCGATGGGCCGACGGCCCTCGTGCAGGCCTCCGCCATCGGGTACTACGGGCCGCGCCGGCCGGGGGAGAAGCTGGTCGAGGACTCCGGCCCGGGGGAGGGGTTCCTCGCCGAGGTGGTGCGCGACTGGGAGGCCGCGACGACCCCGGCGCGCGAGGCAGGACTGCGGGTGGCGCTGCTCCGCACGGGACTGGTGCTCAGCGACGGCGGCGGATCGCTGCTGCCGCAGCTGCCGCTGTTCCTCGCGGGAGTGGGCGGTCGGCTCACCGCGCGGGACGCGGCCATCTCCTGGATCTCGCTCGACGACATGGTCCGGGCCTACGCCCACGTGATCCTCTCGAGCACGGCGGCCGGGCCGCTGAACACGGTCGCGCCGGGAACGGTCACCGCCGGCGAGTTCGCCAGGGCCCTCGGGCGGGTGCTGCACCGGCCCGCCCTGCTGCCCGTCCCCGCCGCCGGACCTGCGCTCCTGCTCGGCTGCGCCGGGGCCGACGAGCTGATCCGCACCGACCAGGACGTCTCGGACGACCGGCTGCGCAGGAGCGGCTTCGAGCCTGCTCACCCCGAGCTCGAGCACGCGCTGAGACACCTGCTGCGGCAGATGCCCGCCGAGGGGGAGGAGTAGCCCAGGCGGGGCTTGAACCCGCGACCGACGGATTATGAGTCCGCTGCTCTGACCGGCTGAGCTACTGGGCCGTGGCCCCTCGAGAGGGCCCGGACGAATCTACCACGCACGGCCGCATGACCTGGTTCGACGCCGCGCCACGGGCCCCGCGGGCACTCCGACTCAGACGGGCTGGCGGGTCGCGGCGGCGCCACCCGCCTCCTCGAGGTGCTCCGGAGGAATGGCGACCTCCTCGATCCGGGAGCGGCGGTCCGGGCGATGACGCGTCAGCATCCACGACGGGACCCGGCGCGGACGCGTAACCTTCGTCATAGTGGCCGGTCGTGAGGGGGTTCCGGGATGCGAGCCCGGCCCCGATCCTGCTACAGTCGTCCAGGTCGATCCCGCATAGCTCAACGGCAGAGCATTCGACTGTTAATCGAAGGGTTGTTGGTTCGAATCCAACTGCGGGAGCCCCTGCGACTCAGCCCCGGCCTCGTCCGGGGCTGAGTCATTTCTCCTCCGGCCCCCTGAAGGAGCATGCCGATGCCCTCCCTGCCCGATGACCGCTTCCCGCTCCCGGAGGACTTCGGTCCCGGCAGCGTGTGGGCGGACCGCACCGGCCACCGCACCCTCGTCGGCCGGACCCAGCGCGGCGTCGAGATCCCGATCGGCCACGGCGAGGGCGAGGCGAGCCCCGGCGAGCTGCTCAAGCTCGCCTTGATCGGCTGCGCCGGGATGAGCAGCGACGTGAACCTCGCCCGCCGCCTCGGCGAGGACTTCGAGGCTCGGCTGTGGGCCCACGGCACCTCCGACGAGGCCGAGAACCGCTACCTGTCGATCGCCGAGGAGGTGCAGCTCCCGCTCGAGGGGCTCACCGCGCAGGAGATCGCCACGGTCGTGAAGGTCTTCGACCGGGCCGTCGCCGCGGGCTGCACCGTCGAGCGCAGTGTCGTCCCCGGCGTCGAGGTCACCCACCGGGTACTCGGCGCGGAGCCGGGGGAGGAGCAGGCGTGACCGTCCGTCCCATCCGAGTCGTCGGCGACCCCGTCCTGCGCACCCCCTGCGACCCGATCCGCACGGTCACCGACGGCACCCGCACCCTCGTGCGGGACCTGCTCGACACCGTGGACGACCCCGCCCGCGCGGGCGTGGCCGCGAACCAGATCGGCATCGGCCAGCGCGCCTTCTCCTGGCACCTGGTCGAGACCGGTGAGCTCGGGTACATCCTCAACCCCGTCATCGTCGAGCTCTCCGAGGAGCTGCAGCACGACGACGAGGGCTGCCTCTCCGTGCCCGGGCTCTTCTTCCCGCGCACCCGCTCCGCCTTTGCCCGCTGCGTGGGCACGGACCTCGAGGGCGAGGAGATCGAGCTGGCCGGCGAAGGGCTCATCGCCCGCCTCATCCAGCACGAGGTCGGCCACCTCGACGGGGAGCTCTACATCGACGGCCTCGAACGCTCCGTGAAGAAGCGCGCGTTGCGCCAGATCAGGGAGACCCTTTAAGCTCGTCTCGGACAGACACGCGCTGCCATCGGTTCCGTCCATGGTTTCGATTCGTTGGGGAAGACGCATCGGACACCGGAAGGAACGAGATGACTCAGGGCGTTCTGTACATCCACTCGGCCCCGCGCGCCCTCACGCCCCACATCGAATGGGCGGCCAGCGGGGTCCTCGGCATGCCCGCACGCATCCGCTGGGAGGACCAGCCCGTCGGCCGCGGCCTGCAGCGGGCCGAGATGACCTGGCGCGGCCGTGAGGACACCGGCGCACGCCTGGTCAGCGCGCTGCGCGGCATGCACGAGGTGCGCTTCGAGGTGACCCAGGAGGCGACCGCCGCCGTCGACGGCGCCCGATGGAGCTGCACGCCCGAGCTCGGCATCCACCACGCCGCGACCGACCACGCCGGCAACATCGTGCTCACCGAGGACCACGTGCGCGGCTGCATGGAGCGCGCCGGCTCCGACCCGCGCGCCCTCCCGCGCGAGCTCGGCATCGCGCTCGGCGCGCCGTGGGATGAGGAGCTGGAGATCTACCGCCACGCCGGCGAGGGCGTGCCGATGCGCTGGCTGCACCGCGTCAGCTGAGCGCGCGTCGGCCGCGGCCGCACGACCCTCCGATGCGCGAAGGGCGCCCGTTCCCCGAGGGGAGCGGGCGCCCTTCGCGAGCGCTGCGGCAGGGGTGCCGGTCAGGCCGTGGTGACCACCAGCGCGATGTCGTGGCCGCCGAAGCCGAAGGCGTTGTTGAGCACCGCGAGATCCCCCTCGGGGAGCTGCGCCGGGGCGCCGTTCGCGATCGCCATCGGGGTCTCGGGGTCGAGGTCCTCGATGTTGATCGTCGGCGGGACGGTGCGATGGTGCGCGGCGAGGACCGAGAACAGGGTCTCGAGCGCGCCCGCGCCGCCGAGCAGGTGCCCGGTCATCGACTTCGTCGAGGTGACGACGATCTGGTCGGTCACGCCGTCCAGCGCGTCGGAGACCGCGCGCAGCTCGCCGATGTCGCCCAGCGGGGTGGAGGTGCCGTGGGCGTTGAGGTGCTTGATGTCCTTGGCGGCGAGGCCGGCGTCTTGGACCGCCTCGCGCACCGCGGCCGCCTGCCCCTCGGGGTTCGGGGCCGAGATGTGGTGGGCGTCGGAGGCCATGCCGCGGCCGGCGGCGTAGCCGTAGACGCGGGCGCCGCGCGCCTTCGCGTGCTCCTCGCTCTCGAGCACCAGGATCGCCGCGCCCTCGCCGAGCACGAAGCCGTCGCGGTCCACGTCGTAGGGGCGCGAGGCGTGCTCGGGATCGTCGACGCGCGTGGACAGGGCCCGGATGTTCGCGAAGGCCGCGATGGTCATCGGGTGGATGGACGCCTCGGTGCCCCCGACGACGACCACGTCGGCCCGGCCGTCGCGGATCATGCCCATGCCCAGCGCCACGGCCTCCGAGCCGGAGGCGCAGGCGGAGACGGGGGTGTGGGCGCCGGCGCGGGCACCGAGCTCCATGGAGATGTTCGCGGCGGAGGAGTTCGCCATCAGCATCGGCACGGTGAAGGGGTTGACGCGGCGGGCGCCGCGCTCGCGCACGACGTCCCACTGGTCCAGCGTCGTCCAGATGCCGCCGATGCCCGTGCCGACGACCACGCCGAGGCGGGTCGGGTCGACGTCGGGAGCGCCCGCATCGGCCCATGCCTCGCGGGCGGCGACCATCGCGTACTGGCCGGAGGGGTCGAGCTTCTTCGACTCGGGACGGCTCAGGGAGTCCAGCGCCCCGGGCACCAGACGGCAGGCGAAGTCGACGGAGAGCCCGTAGGACTCCTTCCAGTCGTTCTCGAGGGTGCGGGCCGCGGAGGTCCCGGCCAGGGCCGCCTCCCACGTCGAGGCGACATCCGCGCCCAGCGGGTTGACGGTGCCGAGGCCGGTGACGGCGACTCGGGAACGGGAAGCGGACATGCGGACCTCCGGGTCGGGGCAGACGGGGAACGGCGACGCCCGGGACGAACCCGTCCCGGGCGTCAGGCGGGGCTCAGTTCTGGGCGCCCGCGATGTACTTGACGGCGTCGCCGACGGTGGCGAGGTTCTTGACCTCTTCGTCGGGGATGCGCACGTCGAACTTCTCCTCCGCGTTCACGACGATGGTCATCATCGAGATGGAGTCGATGTCGAGGTCGTCGGTGAAGGACTTCTCGAGCTTCACGTCCTCGGTGGCGACACCGGTCTCCTCGTTGACGATCTCGGCGAGGCCCTCGAGGATCTCGTTCTCGGTGTGTGCCATGGGTGCTCCTTAGGGATGTTCGGATTGTGTGGCGGGGACAGACTACCCGGGACGCTGTGCTGTTCCGGTCAGGCCGAACGATGTTACTTCCCGGTCGTGATGCGGGTGACAGTCGTCCGGGCGGTGCCCGGCGGCCCGGGCGGGGCTCAGGGCAGGACCAGCACCTGGCCGGCGTAGGCGAGCCCGGCGCCGAAGCCGAACTGCACCAGCACGTCGCCGCTCTTCGCAGCGCCCTCCTCGAGCAGGCGGTGGGTGGCCAGCGGGATCGACGCGGCGGAGGTGTTGCCCGTCTCGGCGATGTCGCGGCCGATCACCACGTCCTCCGGCAGCTTCAGCTGCTTGGCGAGCTCGTCGATGATGCGCATGTTCGCCTGGTGGGGGACGAACACGTCCACGTCCTCGATGCCGATGCCGGAGAGCTCGAGCATCTCGCGGATCTTCTTCGCGGTGTGCCAGACGGCCCAGCGGAACACCGTGCGGCCGTCCTGCTCGAGGGTGGGCCATTCGGCCTTCCCGTCACGGAAGTCGATCGACGAGCCGGTCATGCGGATCGTGTCCCAGTGGTCGCCGTCGCTGCCCCAGACCGTCGGACCGATGCGCGGGGCGTCGGACGGGCCGACGACCGCGGCGCCGGCCCCGTCCCCGAGCAGGAACGAGATCGAGCGGTCGGTGGGGGAGACGAAGTCCGAGAGCTTCTCCGCACCGATCACCAGCACGTTCCGGGCGGCGCCCGAGCGGATCAGGGAGTCGGCCTGCCCGATGCCGTAGGCGAAGCCGGCGCAGGCCGCGGAGATGTCGTAGGCGATGACGTCGGGCCGGCCCAGCTCGCCCGCCAGCAGCGTCGCGAGCGACGGGGTCGGGTAGGGGAAGGAGATCGTCGAGACGATGATCGCGTCGAGGGTCTCCAGCGCGATGCCGGAGCGCTCGATCGCCTCCTTCGCCGCGGTGAGGGAGAGGTCCTTGACGCCGACCTCGGCGCTCGCGCGGGTGCGGGTGACGATGCCGGTGCGCTGGCGGATCCACTCGTCGGAGGAGTCGATCGGGCCGACGAGGTCGTCGTTGGGGACGACCAGGTCGCCGCGGGCCGCGCCGTAGGCGAGGATCTGCGAGCCGGGGACCGTCCTCGGGGCGGTGAGGGTGATCGCCATGTCAGGCCTCCTGGTCGGACGGCGCGAGACCGGCGTGCTCGCGCACCAGGGCGCGGGCGGCCTCGAGATCGTCGGGTGTGTTGAGGTTCGCCAGCGCGATCCCCTTCAGCTCGCGCTTCGCGAGCCCGGTGAGCGTGCCCGCGGGGGCGACCTCGATCATCGCGGTCACGCCGCGGTCGCGGAAGGTCGCCATGCAGGCCTCCCAGTCCACGGGCGAGGCGACCTGGGTGACGATCGCGTCGAGGTACAGCGCGCCCGAGGTGACGACCTCGCCGCCGGCGTTGGAGACCAGCGGGAGGGTCGGGTCGGCGGGGGAGAGCGTCGGCGCGAAGGCGGCGAGCTCCTCGCGGGCGGCGGCCATGTACGGCGTGTGGAAGGCCCCGGCGACCTGCAGCGGGATGACGCGGGCCTTCGCCGGGCCGTCCTCTCCGAGCGCGGCGATCTTCTCGGCGCTGCCGGCGGCGACGACCTGGGCGGCGGAGTTGATGTTCGCAGGGTGGAGTCCGTGGCGCTCGATCGCGGCGAGCACGTCCTCGCGGGTGCCGCCGACGACGGCCGCCATCGAGGTGGGCTCGGCCGCGGCGGCGGTGGCCATGGCGCGCGAGCGCACCGCGACCAGACGCATCGCGTCCTCGTCGGAGAGCACCCCGCCGAGCGCCGCGGCGGTCAGCTCGCCGACGCTGTGGCCGGCGAGCACGTCGGCCGCGGGGAGGTCCTCCTCGGAGCGCAGCTGGGACGCGGCGACGATGCCCGCGGCGACCAGCAGCGGCTGGGCGACCGCGGTGTCGCGGATCGTGTCGGCGTCGGACTCGGTGCCGTGGCGCAGCAGGTCGATGCGGGCCGGCTCGGAGAGCGAGCCCAGCAGCTCCTCGACGCCCGGCAGCTCGCGCCAGGGGGTCAGGAAGCCGGGCTTCTGCGCCCCTTGGCCGGGGCAGACGATCGCGAGCACAGGTACCTCCAGGGGAGTGAGGGACGGCCCGCTCGTGGGACGAGACGGGCCGCGGAGAGGGGGAGAGCGGCCGTCGGGCCGCCCCTCGCACGGAGGAGCGGCCCGACGGGGGTGATCAGGACTCGCCGCCGAACGAGCCGGACTCGCCGGCGTTCACGTTCGTCAGGTCGTACTTGTCGATGGCCTGGCGGACGACCGAGGGGTCGACCTTGCCGTCGCGGGCGAGCATCTGCAGCGTCTTGACGACCATCGAGTGGGCGTCGATCTTCAGATGGCGGCGGGCGGCCGGGCGGGTGTCGGAGAAGCCCCAGCCGTCGGCGCCGAGCACGCCGTAGCGGCCCGGGATCCACTCGCGGATCATGTCCGGGACCATGAAGTCGTAGTCCGAGGTGGCCACGAACGGGCCCTCGACGCCCTCGAGGCGCTGCGAGATCCACGGGGTGCGCGGGGACTCGGGGTTCAGGAGGTTGTGCTTCTCGGCCTCCTGGGCCTCCTTGCGCAGCTCCGTCCACGAGGTCACCGACCACACGCTGGCGCGCACGCCCCAGTCCTGCTCGAGCAGCTCGCGGGCGTGCTTGGCCCACGGGACGCCCACGCCGGAGGCGAGCAGCTGCGCGACCGGGCCGTCGCCCTCGGGCGCCTGGTCGAGGAGATACATGCCCTTGAGCAGGCCCTCCACGTCCAGGTCCTCGGGCTCGGCCGGCTGCACCATCGGCTCGTTGTAGACGGTGATGTAGTAGAAGACCTCCTGCAGGCGGTCGTCCTCGCCGTACATGCGCTTCAGACCGTCGCGGATGATGTGCCCGAGCTCGTAGCCGTAGGTCGGGTCGTAGATCACCGCGCCGGGGTTGGTCGAGGCGAGGACGGGGGAGTGGCCGTCCATGTGCTGGAGGCCCTCGCCCGCGAGCGTCGTCTTGCCGGCGGTCGCGCCGATGACGAAGCCCTTGGCCATCTGGTCGCCGGCGGCCCAGAAGAAGTCGCCGGTGCGCTGGAACCCGAACATCGAGTAGAAGATGTAGAACGGGATCATCGGGTAGTCGTGCGTGGCGTACGAGGTGCCCGCCGCGGTGAAGGCCGCGGTCGAGGAGATCTCGTTGATGCCCATGTGCTTGATCTGGCCGGAGGTCGACTCCTTGTAGGCCAGCAGCAGGTCACGGTCCACCGAGAGGTAGTTCTGCCCGTCCGGGTTGTAGATCTTCGCCGTCGGGAACAGCGAGTCCATGCCGAAGGTGCGGGCCTCGTCGGGCACGATCGGGACCCAGCGCTTGCCGGTCTCCTTGTCGCGCATGAGGTCCTTGAGCAGGCGCACGAGCGCCATCGTCGAGGCGATCTCCTGCTTGCCGGAGCCGCGCCGGACGACCTCGTAGGCCTTGTCGCCCGGCAGCTCGAGCGCCTTGTGCTCGGTGCTGCGGGAGGGGACCGGGCCGCCGAGCGCCTCGCGGTGCTGCTTGAGGTACTGCATGACCGGGGAGTCGTCGCCCGGCAGGTAGAACGGCGCGTCGTAGACGCTGCCGGACTCGAGCTGCTCGTCGGAGATCGGGATGCGCAGGGTGTCGCGCAGCGCCTTGAGGTCCTCGATCGTGAACTTCTTCATCTGGTGGGTCGCGTTGCGACCGGCGAAGTTCGAGCCCAGGCGGTAGCCCTTGATGGTGTGGGCGAGGATGACGGTCGGCTTGCCGTTCTTCAGCGTCATCGCCTGCTGGAAGGCGGCGTAGATCTTCTTGGCGTCGTGGCCGCCGCGGTTGAGCTTCCACCAGATGTCGTCGTCGGAGAGGTCCTCGACGAGCGCCTTCGTGCGCGGGTCGCGGCCGAAGAAGTTGTCGCGGATGAACGCGCCGTTCTCCGCGCGGTAGGTCTGGTAGTCGCCGTCCGGGGTCGCGTTCATCAGGTCGATGAGCGCGCCGTCGGTGGACTCCTGGAGCAGCGGGTCCCAGCCCGAGCCCCAGATCACCTTGACGACGTTCCAGCCCGCACCGCGGAACTGGCTCTCGAGCTCCTGGATGATCTTGCCGTTGCCGCGGACCGGGCCGTCCAGGCGCTGCAGGTTGCAGTTGATGACGAAGGTGAGGTTGTCCAGGTGCTCCTTCGCGGCGATGTGGAGCGCGCCGCGGGACTCGACCTCGTCCATCTCGCCGTCGCCGAGGAACGCCCAGGTGTGCTGCTCGGAGGTGTCCTTGAGGCCGCGGTTGTGCAGGTAGCGGTCGAAGGAGGCCTGCTCGATCGCGTTGACCGGGCCGATGCCCATGGAGACCGTCGGGAACTCCCAGAAGTCCTGCATCGCCCGCGGGTGCGGGTAGGAGGGCATGCCGTGCTCGGAGGAGACCTCCTGGCGGAAGCCGTCGAGGTCCTCCTGGCCGAGGCGGCCCATCGCGAAGGCGCGGGCGTAGATGCCGGGGGAGGCATGTCCCTGGAAGAAGACGTGGTCGCCGCCGCCGGGGTGGCTGCGCCCGCGGAAGAAGTGGTTGAAGCCCACCTCGTACATCGTGGCGATGGAGGCGTAGGAGGAGAGGTGCCCGCCGACGGAGACGCCGGGGCGCTGGGCGCGATGGACGACCATCGCCGCGTTCCAGCGGTTGATGTTGCGCAGCTCCTTCTCGAGCTCGACGTCACCGGGGTACTCGGGCTGCTGATCCGCGGGGATCGTGTTCACGTAGTCCGTGGTGAGCGAGTCCGGCAGGTGCAGGTCCTCGTCACGAGCGTGCTGGATCAGGCTCTGCATCACCTCGGAGGCGCGGTCGACGCCGCGGTGCTCGACGAGTCCGTCGAACGAGTCGAGCCACTCCCGGGTCTCCTCCGGGTCCGGATCCTGCGCGTGGCTCGGCAGGTTGATGCCGATGGGACGAGGGGTCTCGTGCGAAGTCACACTGTCCTTCTCTCTACCGGAGTCGATGGACCGGCCGCGGGAGCTGAAGAACGCCGGTGGGCCCGGCTCCTGTCGGCCTCGGTTCCGTCCAGACTACCGTCGTGCGACGCGCCGAGGACCTTCACAGACCCTCCTCATCTGTGACGCTCGGGACATTGCCGCCTGCACCGGGACCGACGTCCTGCGCCGGGAATGCAGGAGAGTGCGCCGTGGCATAGAATCGGCGCGCGCAGCACTCGCGGTGGGCCCGTGCGGGTCGATCGGAATGCTGCGCTCGCACTGACACCACGTCCTGAGGAGTTCTTTCTTGTCACCGTCGGCCGACGCCCCCACGCCCAGCGCCATCGCCGAGGCGCTGAACCTCACCACGGGTCAGATCGTGCAGGAGATCGGCTACGACGACGACGTGGACCACGATCTCCGCGACGCGATCGAGGACCTGATCGGTGAGGAGATGGAGGACGAGGACACCCAGGAGATCGTCGACGCCGTGGTGCTGTGGTGGCGCGACGATGACGGCGACCTCACCGACGCCCTCGTCGACACGCTGCGCAACATCGAGGCGGGCGCCCCTGTGTGGCTCCTCACGCCGAAGGCCGGCCGGCCCGGGCATGTCGCCCCGGGCGAGGTGCAGGAGAGCGCCGAGATCGCGGGCCTGCGTGTGATGAGCTCGCTGTCGCTGGCCGCCGACTGGACCGGCACCCGCCTGGCCAGCCGCACCAACTGACCGCCACCACCGACGGGGCACCCCGTCACGGCGGGGACACCCCGCGCTGACGGGGCAGTCCCCGTTCCGGCGGGGTCGCTCCGCTTCGACGGGGGAGACCCCGTTCCGGGTCGTTAGCTCAGCTGGTCAGAGCGTCTGGTTTACACCCAGAAGGTCGGGGGTTCGAGCCCCTCACGACCCACCCAAAGAGAGGCCCCTGACCTGCACTGACAGTGCTGGGTCGGGGGCTTTGGCACGGAGTGGAGCACAGTCCGAGCACGACTCCCGCGACCCTTGTGGCCGTGCTGAGCCCCGGCGCACACGCCCCGTCGTCGCCGCCCGGCCGTCCCTGCACCGAGTGGCGTACTCCGACCGGTACTCCTCAGCAATACCGGTCGAAACACGCCACTCGGTCTGCGTCCGCTTCCGTCGCGGGGCCGACGCGGGCGGCCGGCGCGCGAAGGGCCGCAGCCTCAGCGGCTGACCCAGTACGCCAGCACCAGCACCACGGGCACGGCCACGACGAGGCATCCCCAGGTAATGGCGCTGCGGCGGTCGCGCTCCTTCTCCTCGGGGGTTCGTTCGCGCGGCTCGGGACGGCCGTCCCGCTCCCACTTCTCGCGCTCCTCGCGCCGGCGCACCAGCATGCGGCCGATGATGACGATGAGGGAGACCGCGATGGACACACCGATCGCGGCGAGGATCAGGGTCTCCACGGGCACCTCCGGGGTCGCGGTCGAGCGGACTGTGCACAGGGTCTCACGGCCCCGCCTCCGGAACCTGGGCGTTCCTATACTGGCCGGACCGCCATCGACCACAGGAGGCCCCGCAGGTGAGCGCAGCGACCAGACCCTTCGACGTCGACGCGATCAGGGCCGACTTCCCGATCCTGCAGCGGATGCTCGACCCCGAGACCCCGATGATCTACCTCGACGGCGGCGCCACCTCGCAGCGCCCCCAGCAGGTCATCGATGCGGAGGTCGCCTATCTCACCCATGACCACGCCGCGGTCAAGCGGGGCGCGCATCGCATGGCGGGGGCTGCGACCGACGCCTACGAGGACTCCCGGGAGCGGCTCGCCGCCTTCCTCGGCGCCCCCTCCGCGCAGGAGATCGTCTTCACGAAGAACGCGACCGAGGCGCTGAACCTCGTCGCCCGCTCCCTCGGCGACGGCGACACCTCCACCCCCGAGCGCCTGCGGGTGCGCGAGGGCGACGAGATCCTCGTGACCGAGATGGAGCACCACGCGAACCTCGTCCCGTGGCAGGAGCTGGCCCGCCGCACCGGCGCGAGGCTGCGCTGGATCCCCATGGCCGAGGACTTCACCCTCGACCTCACGGACCTCGACTCGCTGCTCACCGAGCGCACGAAGGTCCTCGCGTTCACGCACCAGTCCAACGTGCTCGGCACGGTCAACCCCGTCGGCCGGCTCGTCGAGGCGGCGCGCGCGGTCGGCGCGCTGACCGTGCTGGACGCCGCCCAGTCCGCGCCGCACATGCCCTTCGACCTCGCCGCGCTGGGCGTCGACTTCGCGGCCCTGTCCGGGCACAAGATGCTCGGCCCCACCGGGATCGGCGCGCTCTGGGGCCGCTACGAGCTGCTCGAGGCGATGCCGCCCTTCCTCACCGGCGGATCCATGATCGAGACGGTGACGATGGAGGCCAGCACCTTCGCCGAGCCGCCCGCCCGCTTCGAGGCCGGCACCCCGCCGATCTCCCAGGCCGTCGGCCTCGCCGCCGCCTGCGACTATCTCGATGCGCTCGGCATGGAGCAGATCGCCGCGCACGAGCAGGCTCTCACCCTGCGCGCGATCGACGGGCTCTCCGGGATCGACGGGGTGCGGATCATCGGCCCGGCCGCCTCCCCGCAGCGCACCGGAGCAGTCGCCTTCGGCGTCGCCGGCCGCCACCCGCACGACGTCGGCCAGGTGCTGGACTCCTACGGCATCGAGGTGCGGGTGGGCCACCACTGCGCCTGGCCCCTGCACCGCCGCTTCGGGCTCCACGGCACCACCCGCGCGTCCTTCTCCGTCCACACCACCGACGCCGAGGTCGACGCGCTCGTCGACGGCGTCGCCCGCACCGTCGAGTTCTTCGGAGCCCTCTCATGAGCACCCATCTCTCCGCGCTCTACACCGAGCTCGTGATCGAGCACGACAAGCGGCCCCTCCACGCCGGGCTGCGCGAGCCGTTCGAGGCCGAGGTCCACCACGTGAACCCCACCTGCGGCGACGAGATCACGCTGCGCCTGCATCTGTCCGAGGACGGCGCCGAGCGGATCGAGGACGTCTCCTACGACGCGGTCGGCTGTGCGATGAGCCGCGCCTCCGCCTCGATCATGGCCGATCTCCTGATCGGCCACGGCGTCGAGGAGGTGGAGCCGGTGCGCACCCACTTCGAGCAGGCGATCGGCTCCCGCGGACGGATCGAGGGTGACGAGGAGCTGATCGGCGACGGCGTCGCGCTGATGGGCGCGGCGAAGTTCCCCGCGCGGGTCAAGTGCGTGCTCATGCCGTGGAAGGCCTACCAGGCGGCGCTCGTCGAGACGCGGGCGCTGCGCGGATGAGCGCCATGAGCGCCCGGACCCCGGCGACCTCCGAGACCACCGTGACCGTCGGCGACGTCGTCGGCGTGCTCGAGGCCGCCTATCCGCTCGCCTGGGCGGAGGACTGGGACCGCGCTGGCCTCGTCCTCGGGGAGCGGGAGGCGCCGGTCTCCCGCGTGCTTCTGGCCGTGGACCCGACGCTCGCGGTCGCCCGCGAGGCGGTCGCCTCCGGCGCCGAGCTGCTGATCACCCACCATCCGCTGCTGCTGCGCGGGGCGAGCTTCCTGCCTGCCGACGACGGGAAGGGCGCGGTGGTCACCGACCTGCTGCGCGCCGGGACGGCGCTGTGGTGCGGGCACACCAACGTGGACCGCTCCACCCGCGGCACCGTCGGCGCCTGGCTGCGGGCGCTCGACCTGCAGGACCCCCGCCCGCTGCTGCCCGGTGACGAGGGGGAGGAGGCCGGTCACGGCTCCACCCGCTTCGGGCTCGGCGCCGTCGGCGAGCCGGCGACGCCCACCACCGTCGGCGGCCTCGCCGAGCAGATCACGGCCCTGGTCCCCGCGACCGCGCGCGGGATCCTGCACACGGGCGAGGCGGAGCGTCCCGTGCGCACCGTCGCCGTCTGCCCCGGGGCGGGCGACTCCTTCCTGGAGGCCGCCACGCGCAGCGGTGCCGACGTGTACATCACCTCCGACCTGCGCCACCACCCGGCGCTCGAGCACCTCGAGTCCGCGGCGGACCCCGCCGCCGTGCCGGCGCTGATCGACGTGCCGCACGCCGCGAGCGAGGCGCTGTGGCTCCCGCTCGCCCGCGAGCTGCTCACGGAGGCGCTGCCGAGCCTCGACGTGCAGATCACCGCGCAGGTCACCGACCCGTGGGGCGGCCGGGCCAGCTGAACCCGGTCGGGTAGGCCGAGCCCGGTCGGGTAGGCCGAACGCGACGGGGCCGCCCGAGAGCCGGGGCCGCGGCGCTCTGCCGGACCCGTGGACGCGGCCGGGCGGACCACGCCCGTCGAGGCGGCGTCAGTCGACCCGGTCGACCACGACGAGCCTGTCCCCGTCCAGCTCGACGCCGAGCCGGGAGCTGCCGCGCCCCGAGATCCCGGCGAGGCCCTCGCCGACGACGTCGACCAGCTCCTCCGCCGTGGCGGGCGCGGCCTCAGCCGCCAGCAGGACACGGGTCACCAGGCCCCGGTAGCGCTTCGCGTCATGGGAGATGACCTTGCGGACCCCGCCGCTCTCCTGCACCGGCGCGACCTCCAGCACCCGCACCCCGTCCCCGCTGCGCATCGCCATCATCGAGCGGTAGGAGCCCGAACGGCAGTCGACCACCAGCGGCGAGGACCCCGCGGCCTCCTCCTCGCGCAGCTGTGCGGCGATCGGCGTCAGCCGCGGCGCCCACCAGGAACCCGCCTTCCCCAGCCGCGAGAGCTGCGAGGAGGCGGAGAGACGGTAGGCGGGGATCCGGTCCCACCCGGCGTCGACCAGGCCCAGCAGGGCGCTCTGGACCAGCACGCGACGGTCGCCGGGGATCTCCGCGCCCGGCTCGAGCTGGTCGTAGAGCACCCCCGAGTACACGCCGAGCGGCGCGGCGGCGGGCTCCTGCTCGAGATGCAGCATGCGCCCGACGAGCTCGGGGGAGGAGGCCGGGACCCCCAGCCGGGAGGCGGCGTCGGACCCCGCGGCGGTGCGGTGCGCGGCTCGCAGCATCGTCCCGCGCGCCTCCCGCAGCGCCGGCAGCGCGAGCTCGTCGAGGTCGAGCGGACGATGCCCGACCTCGTTGGGCCGGGTCTTCGTCTCCGAGGGCGGCAGCAGGATCAGCATCAGAACATTCTCCGAGGTGGCAGGGCAGGGTCGAGGGAGGACGCCGCGAGAGCTTCGGCACGTCGGCGCGGGAGCCTGCTCACGGGGCAGGGGGAGGTGCAGGTGGGAGCGTAGACTGCCGGGCGGACCAGTCGGCCGGGCAGCCGCGTCCCCGCGGCTTGCGCCGCGGGGCCGAGGAAAGTCCGGGCTCCATCCGGCACGGTGGTGGGTAACGCCCACCCGGAGTGATCCGCGGGACAGTGCCACAGAGAGCAGACCGCCGCCGCGCCCTCGGGCGGGGCGGTAAGGGTGAAAGGGTGGTGTAAGAGACCACCGCGGTCTCGGTGACGAGACCGGCACGGTAAACCCCACCGGGAGCAAGGTCAGACAGGGAACGCATGAGGGCGCCGGCCCGAGTTCCCGGGTAGACCGCTGGAGGTCGTCGGCAACGGCGACCCGAGAGGGATGGCTGCCGATCACAGAACCCGGCTTACAGGCCGGCTGGTCCGCCCCGCGGGGCAACCCCGCGCGGGTCGCGCCCGACGGGCGCGGCGCCCGAGGGGAGCGCTCGCGACGGAATCCCCCGGCCGACGCGGCACTCCGGTCGACGGGGCACTCCGGCCGCGGGAAGGCCCCGGCCGACGGGCTCAGCTGCCGGCGTGGTGCTTGTCGTCCTTCTTCTTGCCCTTCCGCAGGGCCTTCTCCTCGCGATGGGCGAGCACCGCCGCGCCGATGATCCCGGCCTCGTTGCGCAGCTCGGCCGGCACGATCTCGGCCTCGAGGTCCAGCAGCGGCAGGAACTTCTGGTGCTTCTTCGAGACGCCGCCGCCGACGATGATGCGGGTGGGGCTGAAGAGGAACTCGATGTGGGAGAAGTACTCCTGGAGGCGACCGGCCCAGGTCTCCCAGTCCAGGTCCTCGCGCTCCTTGACGGAGGAGGCCATGTACTTCTCCGCGCTCTCCCCGTGCAGGAGCACGTGGCCGAGCTCGGTGTTGGGCACCAGGCGGCCGTCGACGAAGGTCGCGCTGCCCACGCCGGTGCCGAGGGTGAACACCTGCACCACGCCGGAGCTCTTCCGGCCCGCGCCGAACTCCATCTCGGCGATGCCAGCGGCGTCGGCGTCGTTGACCACGAACACGTCGTGGCCGGTGCGCTCGGTGAACAGGGCGTCCACGTCGGTGCCGACCCAGGACCTGTCCACGTTCGCGGCGGTCTTCGCCACGCCCTCCTGTATCACGGCCGGGAAGGTGACGCCGACGGGCATGTCCTCGGGGATGTCGAAGGAGCCGAGGAGCTCGGCGACGGTGTCCGCCACGGCCTCGGGGGTCGAGGGCTGCGGGGTCGGGATCCGCACCCGGTCGGCGGCGAGCTCGCCCTTGCCGAGGTGGACGGGCGCTCCCTTGATGCCGCTGCCGCCGATGTCGATCCCGAAGGCCTTCTTGCTCATCGTCTCTCCCTGGTCGTGCGGTGCGGGAAAGCCCCGCCCGGTGCCGGGGCACCGCCCTCGGCGCCCTCTCTCGGGCGCCCACGATACCCGGGCTGCGCAGGCACGCGACGGGGACGTCCGAGGACGGCCCCGCACGGCCGCCGGACCCCCGCGGCGGTCGGTCCGCGGGGTCCGGGAACGGACCGGTCTCAGACGACGGTGAGGAGCTCAGGGCCCGCGTCGGTGATGAGCATGGTGTGCTCGAACTGGGCCGAGTAGGAGCCGTCGCGGGTGACGACCGTCCAGCCGTCGTCCCACTGGTCCCAGGCCTGCGAGCCGAGCGTCACCATCGGCTCGATGGTGAAGGTCATGTTCTCCTCGATGACGTCGTCGAACATCGGCGCGGAGTCGTAGTGGGGGATGACCAGCCCGTTGTGGAAGCCCTCGGCGACGCCGTGGCCGGTGTAGTCGCGCACCGACTCCATGCCGTGGCGGGAGACGAACTTCTCGATGACGCGGCCGATCACGTTGACCTCGCGGCCGGGTCGAGCCGCCTTGATCCCGCGCAGCATCGCGTCGTGGGCGACCTCGACCAGCTCCTGGGCGCGCGGGGCGACGTCGCCGACGAGGAAGGTCGCGTTGCAGTCGCCGTGGACGCCGTGCAGGAAGGCGGTGACGTCGACGTTGAGGATGTCCCCGGACTGCATCACGGTCGAGTCGGGGATGCCGTGGCAGATGACCTCGTTCAGGCTCGTGCAGCAGGACTTCTCGAAGCCGAGATAGCCGAGCGTGGAGGGGTAGGCGCCGTTCTCGAGCAGCACGTCGTGGACCACCGCGTCGATGTGGTCGGTGGTGACGCCGGGCTGCGCGGCCTCGCCGGCGGCCTGGAGGGCGAGCGCTGCGACGCGGGACGCCTCGCGCACGCGGGCGATCACGTCGGCGCTCTGCACGAACGGACCCGTGTCCGAGACCGCCTCGTCCTTGCCCACGTACTCGGGGCGCTCGATGCTCGCGGGCACGGGCCGACGGGGGCTGAGGGTTCCGGGCACCAGCAGCGCGCGCCCCTCGGGACGGATCCAATCCTGCTCTACAGTCATGTCCACCAGTCTCTCACCGACAGCGAAGGAGACCGACGTGACCGAGGGCACGCAGTACTACTACAACCTGAGCACCGGCGCGGTCGAGGAGGGGGCGCAGTCCCCGGCCACCGAGCGGATGGGCCCCTACGCCACGCGCGAGGAGGCCGAGCGCGCGCTGAGCATCGCCGCGAAGCGCAACCAGGAGTGGGAGCAGGACGACGAGGAGTGGGAGGAGGGTTGAGCCCTCGTCCACGCGGGCTGACCGCTCCCGCGTGAGGGCCGGCCGTTCCCGCGCGGGCGGCCGGCCCGTCGGTCCCGTCAGTCGAAGGAGTGCTCGGCCCCCGGGTAGCTGCGCTCCTCGACCTCGGTGCGATAGGCGGTCGCGGCGCCGAGCAGCTCGCCGCGCAGGTCCGCGAAGGCCTTGACGAACTTCCCCCGGAAGCCGGACAGGCCCGCCATGTCCTGCCACACGAGCACCTGGCCGTCGCAGCCGGCCCCGGCGCCGATCCCGATCGTGGGCACCCGCAGTGCGGCGGTGACCTCGGCGGCGACGCGGGCCGGCACGAGCTCGAGCACCATCGCGCTGACCCCGGCCTCCTGGATCGCGAGCGCGTCGGCGAGCATCTCCTTCGCCGCCTGCTCGTCGCGGCCCTGGACCCGGTGCCCGGAGTGGGCGTTGACGGACTGGGGCGTGAAGCCGAGGTGCCCGATCACGGGGATGCCCGCGGCGACGAGCGCCTCGATCTGGGGGACGACCTCGGCGCCGCCCTCGAGCTTGACCGCCTCGGCGCCCGCGCGCACCAGCTCGATGCCGTGCAGCACCGCATCCCGCGGCCCGGTCTCGTAGGTGCCGAAGGCGAGGTCGGCGACGATCAGCGGGCGGGTGACGCTGCGGGCGACGGCCGCGGTGAACACGAGCATGTCCGCATGCGTGGTCGAGGTGGTCGAGGAGTGGCCGAGCACGGTGGTGCCCACGGAGTCGCCGATCAGCAGGGTCTCGATCCCGGCCTCCTCGAAGACGCGGGCGGAGAACTGGTCGTAGGCGGTCAGCATCGCGAAGGGGCGGCCCTGCTCCTTGGCCTGCTGGAGGTGGCGCAGCCGGAGCTTCGCCGGAGCGGCAGGGACGGCGGCGGGGGACTGAGTGCTCACAGCGGGCTCCTGGACGGGGACGGGGATCCGGCGCTCCAGCCTAGCGCCGTCCGCGTCGCCCCGGGGCGACCGGTTCCCGCCGGTCAGGTGCGGTGCGGGCCCCGCATGTGCCACCCTTGGAGCGTCGTGCGCAGACGTCGCCGAGAAGAGGTCACCATGGAACCGCATCCCCTGCGCGGCCCCGTCCGTCGGATCGCCGCCTGTGCCTCCGCCCTCGCACTCGCGCTCGGCGCCGCTGCCTGCACTGGCGGGGACGACGAGCAGCCCGCCCCGGAGACCCCCAGCGCGTCGCCGAGCTCCTCGGCCGACGCCGCCCCGGAGGCGAGCGACGGCGGCGAGGTCACCGAGCCGGACCTCGCCGCGGCGACCGACCGCTTCCTCGGCTTCCTCGGTGTGATCGACGATCAGGACTGGGAGGCCGCGTGCGGCTACGTGCTCGACCCGGGCACCGCCGCCGCCCCCGAGGGTGAGCGCCTGCAGCAGTGCGCCGACGGGGCGCGGGGCGCCATGGCGGACTACGAGGAGATGCTGGAGCCGGGCGTGTTCGACCAGCTGGACGCCTCGATGGTCCAGGCCGAGCCCGCCGACGACGGCACCATCTCGCTGAGCCTGCTCGAGCAGCCCGTGGAGGTCCCGATGACCCGCGGCGACGACGGGCAGTGGTACCTCTCGATCCCGTTCTGATCCCTGCCCCGCTGGCTGCGGTCACGGAGATGGGGAGTTCTCCCCAGCGACAGCGGCGCCCTTCCCGTGTCACTCCTCTCTGGTCAAGGGAATGGCCCCGACATCGAGGGAGGACAGGACCATGAACTCGATCATGCGCAGGACCGTCAGGGGAACGGCCACCGGGCTGGGCGCCCTCGCGCTCATCGCAGGGGCGTCGGCCTGCGGCGCGATCGGTGATCTCACAGGCGGAGGCGAGGGAGGCGACGACCCCTCGGCCGAGCAGCCCGCCCCGGAGGGCGAGGAGTCCGAGGGCGGGGAGTCCGAGGGCGGGGAGTCCGAGGGCGGGGAGTCCGAGGGCAGCGAGTCCGAGGGCGCCGGGAGCGAGGGCGCCGAGGGTTCCGAGAGCGAGGGCTCCGAGGGTGAGTCCGAGTCGACCGAGGGCGATGACGCCGCCGGGGGGGTCCGACGGCGAGCCCGTCTCCGAGGAGGACCTCACCGCCGCGGGGGACCGGGCCTTCGAGTTCGTCAAGGCCGCCGCCACCGGGGACGCCGAGACCGCGTGCTCGCTGGCCATGGACCCCACCACCGGAAGCGGCATGTCCGGTTCGAACCTGGAGTCCTGGGTCGCGGGCTTCGAGGAGAGCGCAGAGGAGGCGGGCACGGAGTTCGATCCGTCGGTCGCCGATGCCCTCGACCGCTCGATGGTGGAGACCAGCGACAACGGCGACGGGACGGTGGCCGTCAGCTTCATGGGCGAGGATGCGGGCATCTCGATGGTGCAGGGCGAGGACGGCAAGTGGTACGTCGATTCCGCCGGGCTGATCTGAGCAGTTCGGATCCGCGTCCAGCGACGCGCCCGCCATGCGCCCCGGCCTCCGCAGGAGACCGGGGCGCATCCCGTCCGGGGGAGCCCGGAGCCCGCACCGCGCCGGGGACCTGAGGCAGACTTACCCCATGGGACATCTCCATGACGACGTCATCCGCACCGTCTCCGACAAGGACGTGCGGTTCATCCGGCTGTGGTTCAGCGACATCGCGGGGACGCTGAAGTCGATCGCGATCTCGCCGGCGGACCTCGAGATCGCCTTCACCGAGGGCATCGGCATCGACGGCTCCACGATCGAGGGCCTCACCCGCAGCTACGAGTCCGACATGATCCTGCGCCCGGACCCCGCGACCTTCGAGCTGCTGGCCTGGCGCGGCGAGACCAACGCGACCGGCCGCATGATGTGCGACGTCCTCACCCCCGACGGCGAGCCCGCGGCCTCCGATCCGCGCCGCGTGCTGAAGGATGCCCTCGCCCGCGCGGAGGAGAAGGGGCTGGAGTTCTACACCCATCCCGAGATCGAGTTCTACCTCTTCGAGCAGCCCTACGAGGAGGGGTCCCCGCTGCGGCCGGTGGACCAGGCCGGCTACTTCGACCACGTCCACCGCGGCCAGGGCCAGGACTTCCGCCGCTCCGCCATCCAGCACCTGGAGGCGATGAACATCCAGGTCGAGTTCTCCCATCACGAGAACGGTCCGGGTCAGAACGAGATCGACCTGCGCTACGCCGACGCGCTCACCACGGCCGACAACATCGTCACCCTTCGCACCGTGGTCAAGGAGGTGGCGCTGTCGATGGGGCAGGTCGCCTCGTTCATGCCCAAGCCGATGATCGACCAGCCCGGATCCGGCATGCACACCCACCTCTCCCTCTTCCAGGGCGGGAAGAACGCCTTCCACGAGCCGGGCGCCGAGTACGGCCTCTCCCGCACCGGTCGCCAGTTCATCGCCGGGCTGCTGCGCCACGCCCCGGAGTACGTGGCGGTGACGAACCAGTGGGTGAACTCCTACAAGCGGCTCTGGGGCGCGCAGGAGGCGCCGAGCTACATCTGCTGGGGCCACAACAATCGCTCCGCGCTGGTGCGCGTCCCCTTCCACAAGCCCACCAAGACCACCTCCTCCCGGGTCGAGTTCCGGGGACTGGACTCCTCGGCGAATCCCTATCTCGCCTTCGCGGTGCTGCTCGCGGCCGGGATGGCCGGGGTCGAGGGCGGCTACGAGCTGCCCGAGGGCGCGGAGGACGCGGTCTGGGAGCTCACCGAGCGGGAGCGCCGCGCGATGGGCATCGAGCCGCTGCCCACCGACCTGTTCCGCGCCCTGGAGGTCTTCGAGGGCTCCGAGCTGATGGCGGACACGCTCGGCGAGCAGGTCTTCGAGTACTTCCTCCGCGACAAGCGCGAGGAGTGGCACCGCTATCGCGAACAGGTGACCGACCACGAGCTCCGCTCGACCTTCAGCCGTGTCTGACGGGGACGCCATGGACGCCGCGACACCGCCCGAGGAGCACGGCTCCCCGGAGCAGGAAGCACCGACCGCACCGACTGCGCCGTCGTCCGAGCCCGCACCGCCCGAGCAGCCCGCTGCGGGCGAGGAACCGGCGACCACCACCGGTGCCCTCGCCCGGCTCGGCTTCAGCCGCACCGACCGCGTCAGCCGCTTCCTCTCCGAACCGGCGCTGCGAGGTCTCGGCGACGGGGCCGCGGAGGCCCTCGGCGCGACGGCCGACGGGGACGACGCCGTCCTCGGCCTGCTGCGCCTGGCGGAGTCCGCCCGGGAGGCCGGACAGGACGCCCTGCTCGAGGAGTTCCTCGCCGGGGTGGGCACCGCCGGCACCCCGGGGCACCGGCTGATCCGCCTGCTCGGCGTCTCGGTCGCGCTCGGCGACGTGCTCGCCCGCCACCCCGGGCGCCTGGGGCTCCTGCGCGAGGGGGACGACGAGCTCGCGGTCCCCGCCGCCGCGGTGCGCGAGGCGCTGCTCGAGGCCGTCGGCGCCGATGCGTCGGCCGAGGTGCCCGTGGCGGGCTCCGGCGGCCGCGAGGAGAGGGATGCGCTGCGCGCCGCCTACCACCTTCGCCTGGCCCAGATCGCCGCGGCCGACGCCGTCGCCGTCGACCCCGCCGCCCTCCAGCCCCGCGTCTCCGTCGCGATCAGCGACCTCGCCGACGCCGCCCTCGAGGCGGCCTCCGCGATCGCCCGCGCCACCGTGGAGGGGCACGAGCAGGTGCGCTGGTCCGTGATCGCGATGGGCAAGACCGGCGCGCGGGAGCTCAACTACATCTCCGACGTCGACGTCATGCACGTCGTCGCCCCCGCGCACGAGGGGTGCGAGGAGGAGGACGTGATCACGATCGGGGCCGCGCTGGCGAGGGAGCTCGCCCGCGCCTGCTCCGAGCGCACCGCCGAGGGATCGCTGTGGCAGGTGGACGCGAACCTGCGCCCGGAGGGCAAGGACGGCCCGCTGGTGCGCACCCTGGACTCCTATCGCCGCTACTACACCGAATGGGCGAAGTCCTGGGAGTTCCAGGCGCTGCTGAAGGCCCGCGCCGCCGCCGGCGACCGTGAGCTCGGCGCCGCCTACGAGGAGATGGTCGCACCGTGGGTGTGGCAGGCCTCGACCCGCGAGGGCTTCGTCGAGGACACCCGGGCGATGCGCCGACGCGTCGTCGCGCACATCCCGCGCGCCGAGGTGGACCGCAACATCAAGCTCGGCCCCGGCGGGCTGCGGGACGTCGAGTTCACCGTCCAGCTGCTGCAGATGGTGCACGGCCGCGCCGACGAGCAGCTCCAGGGCCGCTCGACCCTCGACTCCCTCGCCCGGCTCGGCGAGGGCGGCTACATCTCCCGCACCCATGTCGCCGAGATGGATGAGGCCTACCGCTTCCTGCGCTGCGTCGAGCACCGCCTCCAGCTGCACCGCCTGCGCCGCACCCAGGTGCTGCCCACCGCCGCCTCGGACCTGCGCCGCCTCTCCCGCAGCCTGGGCCTGAGCACCGACGAGTTCGCGAAGCGCTACCAGCGCACCCGGCGACGCGTCCGCCAGCTGCACGAGGAGATCTTCTACCGGCCGCTGCTGCTGACCGCCTCGCAGCTGTCCGACGGGGAGATCGCGCTGAGCGCCGAGGACGCGCAGGCGCGCCTGGCCGCGATCGGCTACCGCGACCCCGGCCGGGCGCTCGCGCACATCTCCTCCCTCACCGAGGGGATCTCCCGCCGCGCCAGGATCCAGCGCCAGCTGCTCCCGGCGATGCTCGAATGGTTCGCCGACGGGATCGATCCGGACCTGGGCCTGCTCGCCTTCCGCCGCCTCTCCGACGAGATCGGCTCCGCCCACTGGTACATGGGGCTGCTGCGCGACTCGGGGCTCGCTGCGAAGCGCCTGACCAGGGTGCTGGCCGCGAGCAGGTACGTCGGCGAGGAGCTTGAGCGGATCCCGGAGGCGGTGCGCTGGTTGGCCCGCGACGAGCAGCTGCGCCCCCTGTCCCGCGACGTGCTGGGCCGGGAGTTTCTCGCCGTCATCACCCGCGTGGACACCGTCGAGGAGGCGCGGGACGTGCTGCGCCGCACCCGAAGCCGCGAGCTGCTGCGGATCGCGCTCGCCCATCTCACGGACGTCGCCTCCGCCGCGGAGGTCGCCTGTGCCCTCACCGACCTCGCCGAGGCGGTGCTCGAGGCCGGGCTGCTGGTCGCCTATCACGTCGTGGCCCGCGAGCGGAAGGTCGTCGGCGAGGAGGCCGAGCCGCTGGACGGCGTCGACGAGGTCGACGAGACCACCGCTCAGGAGCTGCGCGAGCGACGCTCGGATCCTGCGCGGGCGCTCGGCGTGGAACTGGCGATCATCGCCCAGGGCAGCTTCGGCGCTCGGGAGATGGGCTACTCCTCCGACGCGGACGTGCAGTTCATCGCCGTGGACCGAGGCGCCGGCAGCGACACCGTCGAGATCACGAACGCCGTCGCCACCCAGATCCAGAAGATCCTCAACGCCCCCGTCGCCCGCTCCGACATGAAGGTCAGCGCCGATCTGCGCCCCGAGGGGAAGGTCGGCCCGCTCACCCGCACCGCCGAGTCCTGGATCGACTACCTCCGCCGGGACGCCGAGACCTGGGAGAAGCAGGCGCTGCTGCGGGCCCGCGTGGTCGTCTCCTCCGAGGCCCTCGGCGAGCGGCTGACCGAGGAGATGGACCGCCACCGCTATCCCGGAGGGGGGCTGGAGGAGCAGGACCGTCGGGCGATCACGCGCATGAAGGCACGGGTGGAGTCCGAGCGTCTGCCCCGCAACGCCGACCCCTCCCGCCATCTCAAGCTCGGACGCGGCGGGATGACCGACGTCGAATGGTGCACGCAGCTGCTCGCCCTCGAGCACGGCCACGAGGTCGAGGGCCTGCGCACCACCTCGACCCTCGCCCAGCTCGAGGCCGCGGCCGCCGCCGAGCTGCTCGAGGGACGCGAGGCCGAGGAGCTGCGGGCCGCCTGGACGCTCGCCTGGCAGCTGCGGCGCGGGCTGTTCCTGTGGAAGGGGCGCGAGGGGGAGGTGCTCCCCAGCGATCGGAACGACCTGCGGGCCCTGGCCCTGCTGATCGACGGCGAGGACGCGACCGCGGCGGAGCTCGAGGACCGCTACCTCAAGGTCACCCGCCGCTCCCGCACCCTCGCCGAGCAGATCATCTTCGGCGAGGACGGCTGAGCCGACCCGCCGACGTGAGACGCGCCCGCCCCCGGCGCGTCGGCCCCTCCCGGACAGGCCTGGGGCGGCCGAGCGCGTACCGTGGGAGGCTGTCCGCCCGCGTCGCCCCGCGCGACCCCCGCACCCCTCCGAGGACCGATGACCACCCCCTCCCTGAGCGCAGACACTCCGCGCGGCCGCATGTACCGCCTCGAGCCCGAGGGCCCGCTGATGTACCCCTCGATCACCACCGTGACGGGGATGCGCGCCAAGGACTTCCTGCAGGGCTGGTACGCGACCATGGCCTCGAAGCGGGCGCTGGACATGTACGCCTGGCTCGAGCGGAACCCCGACCGCGCCGCGTCGGAGATCTCCCGCGTCACCCGCGACCGCTGGGGCACCCAGAAGAAGATCGCCGCCGCCGCTTCGGAGCACACCGCCGCCGCCTCGGACTTCGGCACCCTGGTCCACTCCGCCTGCGAGGACTGGGGCACCAGCGGCACACGGCCCGACGCCGACCACATCGGCGGGATCATCGAGCGGATGCGCACCGGCTCCGGCGCCTTCGCGACGGAGAAGGACCTCCGCGGCCTCGTCGCCCGTGCCGAGGTGCGACTGGACGGCTACGGCCGCTTCCTGGACGACTTCCAGCCCGAGTTCGTGGAGGTCGAGCAGACGGTCGTGAACCACTCCGTCGGCTACGCCGGCACCACCGATGCGATCGTGAGGATCGGGAACACGCTGCTCAGCGCCGACATCAAGACCTCGAAGAAGGTGCGCGGCGACTACGCGCTGCAGGGGGTGGCCGTGTGCCGTGCCGAGCTGCTGCTCGACGACGACGGCTCCACCCGCGAGATGCCGGAGCTGACCGGAGCGTTCATCATCCATCTCCCCGAGGCGGGCGGCTACCAGGCCGTGCCGCTGAGGACGGGGGAGGAGGAGTTCGAGGTGTTCCGGGCGCTGCGCGCGGCATGGTCCTTCGAGCCCGACGAGTGCGCGCTCGAGCCCGCCGCCGACCCCAAGGGCCTCGTGCTCTCGCTGCTGCGCACCAAGGGCGGGCTCGACGCCCTGGGCTGAGCACTTCACGCCCTCCGACTCCGCGCGCCGGTCCCTTCGGGGCCGGCGCGTTCGCATCTCCGGGCGAAGAGCCCCTAGCCCTGCATTGAACACACGTATAGGGTGTTGAACGTCAGTTCAATGCAGGGTCCGCGCGCTCCCGCGGGGCGGGCCCGATGCCCGAGGAGAGCCGCATGGCCGAGCCCGCCCCCGCCGACGAGCGGATCCTCCAGGCCGCGATGCGACGCTTCGCCGTCGACGGCCTGGGCGCCCCGCTGCGCGCCGTCGCACAGGACGCCGGGGTCAGCGCGGGCCTGATCATCCACCACTTCGGCTCGCGCGAGAAGCTCCTCGAGGCCTGCGACCGGCGCGCCCTCGAGGTCACCCGGCAGCAGAAGAGGGCGGCGGTGACCGGCGGCGTCGGCACGATGCTCGCCCAGCTCGCCGCCGTGGAGCAGTACGCGCCCGAGACGGGCTACGTGCTGCGCCGCCTCCAGGCCGGCGGCCCGCTCGCCGAGCGCCTGATCGAGGACTTCATCGCCAATGCGAGGGACTACTACGAGGAGGGGGAGCGGGCAGGGGTGCTCAGCCCCAGCCGCGACCCCGAGGCGCGCGTGCGGGTGCTCGCGCACATGGCGCTCGGCTCCCTCGTGCTGCAGATGCCGGGCCAGGGGGCGCCGATGGACCTGGAGGACCTCCCGCGGTGGATGCGCGAGTACACCGACTCGCTGACCCTGCCCCTGCTCGAGCTCTACACCACCCCGCTGCTCACCGACGCGAGCCTGCTGGACGCCTATCTCGCCGCACAGGGCGACGCGGACACCGCGGCCGACGAGGGCGCGCACACCACCGACTCCACCTCACCGACCGACGGGAGCCCGACATGACCAGCCCGGAACCTGCAGTCCACGTCCGCGACCTCACCAAGACCTTCGGCGCCACGAGGGCGCTGGACGGCTTCGACCTCACCGTGCCCCACGGCGAGGTGACCGGCTTCCTCGGCCCCAACGGCGCGGGCAAGTCCACCACCATCCGCGTGCTGCTGGGTCTCCTGCGGGCGAGCTCCGGGACGGCCCGCGTCCTGGGCAGGGACCCCTGGAGGGACGCGGTCGCGATCCACCACCGCCTCGCCTACGTCCCCGGCGACACGAACCTCTGGCCGGGCCTGACCGGCGGCGAGGCGATTGACGTGCTCACCCGCGGCGAGAGCGGGGAGCGCCATCGCCGCCGACGCGAGGAGCTGATCGAGCGCTTCGAGCTCGACCCCGCCAAGCGTGCCCGCACCTACTCCAAGGGCAACCGCCAGAAGGTCGCGCTCGTCGCCGCGCTCTCCCGCGACGTGGACCTCTACATCATGGACGAGCCGACCTCCGGCCTCGATCCGCTGATGGAGGCGATCTTCACCGACGAGGTCGCCCGCCTGCGAGCCGACGGCCGCACCGTGCTGCTCTCCAGCCACATCCTCGCCGAGGTCGAGAAGCTCTGCGACACCGTCACCATCATCCGCGCCGGGAAAGCCGTGGAGTCCGGCACCCTGGCCGAGCTGCGCCACCTCACCCGCTCCACCGTCGCCGCGACGACCGACGCCGATCCTGCGCCGCTCACGCGGCTCGACGGTGTCCACGACCTCGTCGCCGAGAACGGCCGGCTCCGCTTCGACGTCGACGACCGGGCGCTGCACGACGTGCTCCCCGTGCTCACCGCCCTCGGCGTCACCGGGCTCACGATCACCCCGCCCTCCCTCGAGGACCTCTTCCTGCGCCACTACGGGGACGAGCTCGAGCCTGTGACCGAGGACGCGTCATGACCGCCGCGACCGCCGCCCCCACCCATCGCAGGCAGCGCCGCGCGGTCGGCCCGCTCACCGGGCTGCGCTCCCTGCTCCGCCTCCACCTCCGCCTCGCCCGGCGAGGCATCCTGATCTGGACCCTGGCCGTGCTCGTGCTCGTGCCCGCTTCGATCTACGCGATGGAGGACGTCTACCCCGATCAGGCCGCGCTCGACGCCCGCGCGACGCTGCTGGACAACCCCTCGGCCGTGATGATGACCGGCCCGTTCTTCGCCGCCGACCACTACACCTTCTGGGCCATGGTCGCCAACGAGCTGCTGCTCTACCTGCTCGTCCCGGCCGCGATCATGTCGATCCTGCTCACCGCCCGCCTCACCCGCGGCGAGGAGGAGTCCGGACGGCTCGAGCTGCTGCGCTCCCTGCCCACCGGCCGCCTCGCCCCGTCGGTCTCCGCCCTGCTGGTGGTGGCGCTGGCGAACCTCGCCCTCGGCGCCGCGGTGGCCTCCGGGATGCTGATCGGCGGGGGAGGGGCGTCGGACTCGCTGGCGCTCGGGCTCGCGACCGCCCTGACAGGACTGGTCTTCGGCGCGGTCACCGCGGTCACCGCCCAGCTCACCGAGCACGCCGGCACCGCCTCCGGCACGGCGCTGGGGATCCTGGCGCTCTCCTTCATGGTGCGCGGCATCGGCGACGTGATCGAACGCGACGGCTCGTGGCTGTCCTGGTTCTCGCCGCTCGCCTGGGCGCAGCAGACGCGCGCCTTCGTGGACCTGCGCTGGTGGCCCCTGCTCGTCTCCCTCGCCGCCGTCGCCGTGCTGCTGGTGATCGCCGGCCGGCTCTCGCACCGCCGTGACCTGGGGGCCGGTCTCCGCCCTGCCGCCGCCGGACGCGCCGCCGCTTCGGCCGCGCTGCTCGCCCCCGGCGGCCTCACCCGGCGGCTGGTCGGCGGGACCCATCTGGCCTGGGGCATCGGACTGTTCCTCTTCGCGCTCGCCTTCGGCTCCCTCGCCAGCTCGCTCACCGACTTCGCGGAGAACCTCCCGGACCTGGCCGGCATGGCCCCGATCCGGCTCGACGACCTCACCGGCTCGTTCTCCGCCTTCGTGCTGATGATGCTCGCGATCGGCCCGGTCGCCCTCGCCGTCTCCGGGATGCTCCGGATGCGCACCGAGGAGACCGCGGGACGCCTCGCCGGCGTGCTCGTCGCCGGCACCTCCCGGGCGCGCCTGGCCGGACAGTGGTTCCTGGTCGTGCTCCTGGGCACCGCCGCGATGCAGGTGCTGCTCGGCCTCGGCGTCGGGATCGGCGTATGGAGCGCGACCGAGGACACGGCCTGGATCGGCGAGATGACCCTCGCGGCACTCACCTATCTCCCCGCCGTCGCGCTGTATGCGGCGATCGCGCTCGCCCTCTACGGGCTCGGGTCCCGCCTCGCCCCTCTCGCCTGGCTGCTCGTGGTGTACACCGCGCTGGTGACCTTCCTCGGTCAGATGCTGGGCCTGCCGGACTGGGCCATGGACCTCTCGCCCCTGCAGCACATCGCCCTCGTGCCCTCCGAGGATCTCGAGGTGATGCCGCTCGTCGTGATGGGCGTCACCGCCACGGCGCTGGCCCTGCTCGGGCTCGCTCTGCTGCGCCGCCGGGACCTCGCCGCCGGCTGAGGGCCGGTGGTCGCCGGGGTGGCGGCGCCTGCTCCGGGCGAGGAGACTCGGGGGCGAGCCCCGCGACGGCGCGGAGGCCGACGAGAGGAGCCGACCATGGCGAAATACCTGATCTCCTTCCCCAGCAGCGCGATGAACCTGTCCGACGAGGAGCTCGCCGCCGCGTCCGAGGACTCCCATGCCGTGCTCCGCGAGACGAAGGCCGCCGGGGTGTGGGTCTTCGGCGGGGGCATCGACGAGTCCGTGCCCCCGGTGATGGTCACCGGCAGCGGCAGTGTGCTGGAGACCACCTACGAGCAGACCCGCCGCATCGAGGGCGGGTACTCCGTGCTCGACGTCGCCACCCGTGAGGAGGCCCTGGAATGGGCACGCCGGATCGCCTTCGCGTGCCGCTGCGCCCAGGAGGTGCGGGTGTTCGGGGACGACCCGGAGAGCTGAGCCGGGGGAGCGGGTCCGGCCACCCAAAACTGTCATGAGCAGGAGTGCAGGTAGACGACAAGTGACGGCCCGCGCTCCCTCGCCGTCGGCCGCAGCGGCACGATCACCGTCACCCAGGCGTTCGCCGGGATCGTGACCCAGGTCGACCGACGGGGCGAGCAGAGCCTCCGCTACCAGGTCCCCGATCCTGCCGGCGGAGGGATCTCCGGCGCCGTCGACGGCCGTCACGGCGCCACCTACCACCTCGAGATCTCTGTCGGGGCGACCGGTCCCGAGAGCCACGTGATCCGCGTCGACCGCGACGGCAACCGCACCGTCGTCAGCGAGGACCTCTGGGTCCACGAGGCGGAGGACAACCCCGGCGGCGGGCAGACGTACGGTTTCAAGGGACTGGACGACCAGTGCGCCGCCGCGGTCACCGCCGTCGAGGAGGCGGCCCCGCCCGGCCCCGAGGGCGGCCCGATCCTGCTGAACGAGTACCCCGGCATCATCGAGTCCAACGCCTATCAGCTCACCGTCGACCGCGGCACCGCCTATGTCGCCGATGCGGCGGCCAACGCGATCCTCGCCGTCGACCTGCGCACCGGCGAGATCTCCACGCTCGCCGTCATCCCCGGGAGCGCCGTGACCTTCACCGAGGAGCACAGGGCGTTCGCCGATGGCATGCTCGGGGGTGCCACACTGCCGGACTGCGTGGTCGGCGCGTCGTACACGCCCGAGCCCGCCCCGACCGATGTCGAGATCGGGAAGGACGGCAGGCTCTACGTCTCCACGCTGCAGGGCGCTCTCGGCGAGGCCTTCCCGCTCAGCACGGTCTATCGGGTCAGCCCCCGCTCCGGACACACCCGGGCGATCGCCGACCGCGGCATGCAGGGGACGACGGGCCTTGCCATGGCCCCGCACGGCGACATCCTCGTCGCCGAGATGTTCGGCGACGAGATCTCCACGATCTCGCCCGGCCGTTCGAGGGCACGCACCCTCTTCGAGGCCGCCTCGCCGGCCGACGTGGACGGCCGACGTGGAGCTCGAGCGCGGCACCGTCTACGCCACCACCGGCGTGTTCGGCGAGGGCGGAGCCCCCGGAGACGGCGCCGTCGTCTCGTACCAGTACCGCTCCGGCCGCTGAGACCGCGCGGAGCACCGACGCGGAGACCCCCGTCCCGCCGGTCGGCGGGACGGGGGTCCCGTGCTGTGCAGCAGCGGCGACGGCGCGGCGGCCGGATCGTCAGGGAACAGACGAGAACAGCTGTATCTCGACCTACAGTGTTTGCATTGCGTGATCGGTCTCCGAGGCGGTCGGCGAGGTCGCCGGCCCGTGACGGGTCACGGCGATCGCCGCGGCCACCCCCGCCCGCCGTGCCGCGTCCTCGAGCGGCTCCCCGGCGGCGAGCCGGGCGCAGAGCACCCCGGTGTGCGCGTCCCCCGCACCGTTGGTGTCCACCGCGGTCACGGGGAGGGGCGGGAGCACGATCGGCTCCCTGCCGGGGTGGGCGAGCACGGCGCCGCGTGCACCGGCGCGCAGGAGTACCACCGCTCCGGCGAGGGCGCACAGCCGGGATGCGAGGGCGAGGAGGTCGCCGTCGGGGGAGGCGTCGGTGACGTCGGAGCCGGCCGGTGCCGCCACTGTCCTCGCCGGGGATCCCTCGGCGCTCCCCTCGAGGCGGTCCACGAGCAGTCGGGCCTCGCGCTCGTTCGTCGTCCAGACGTCCGCCCGGGCGAGCAGGGCGTGCACGGACTCCAGGTCGACCTCGCCGATCACCGGCGAGGGATCCACGACCACCTGCACGCCGCCCTCCAGGCCCGGCAGCCATCGCAGGAGGGACCCGCGGTTCACGGGATGCACGAGCGAGTAGCCGGAGACGCACACGACGTCGCCGGGGACGGGCGCGCCCGCGAGGAGCTGCGCGAGCGGGGTCTCGGCCTCCGCGCCGCGGGTGGAGACGAAGGTCCGCTCGGCGGAGTCGTCGACCAGGGCGACGCTGAAGCCCGTGTCCTGCTGCGGATCCGGGGCGGCGAGGACGCGCACGCCCTCCTCTGCCAGCGCCGCCCGGACCAAGTCCCCGAAAAGGCCGGTGCCGTGGCTGCCCAGGTAGACCACCTCGGCGCCGTCCCGTGCGGCGGCGGCCATCGTGTTCACTCCGCCGCCTGCGACCAGCCGGTGCGCGGCGGCGAAGACGTCGCCCCCGGGCTCGGGCATCCCCGGGATGCGCAGCACGACGTCCACGACGGCCTGCCCGGCATGCAGCACCCGCCCGGACCTGACCGGCGCGGTCATCGCCTGGAGCCGATCGAGCGCAGGCCGATCACGGCGTAGAGGACGGCAGCGATGGTGAGGGAGAGCAGCCAGGCCATGCCGTTGCGCCCGATCCAGGTATCGAACAGAGGTCCCGTGTACCAGGGCGTCTGCCCCGGGGTGATCTGCATGAACAGCGCTGCGACGACGATCGCGATCAGCCAGGGCACCACGGCCGCCCAGCGCACGCCGCCTGTGTAGAAGTAGCCGCTGCCCGGGGAGAGGTCCAGCAGCGCGTCCGGGTCGTACGCCCGTCGGCGCAGCATGTCCACCAGGAAGATCCCGACCCAGGCGGAGATCGGCACGGCCAGCAGCGAGATGAAGGTGATGAACGGTCCGTAGAAGCCGTCGGCCACCAGGAGGAACAGCAGCGACGCGGTGGTGGTGACCACGACGTCGACGAGCACGGCGTGGACACGCTTCACCCGCAGCCCGAGGGTGAGGGTGGTGAGGCCGGCGGAGTACACGGAGAGATGGTTGGAGAGCAGCAGGCCCACGAAGGAGACGACCAGATAGGCGACGGCGACGGGGAGCGGGAGCATGTCGCGGATGGAGTCCAGCGGGTTCGCGGACGCGGCGACCCCGGAGTCCGAGGCGCCGAGCATCGCGCCCATGGAGATCATCACGACCAGTGGGATGCCGGCTCCCGCAGAGGCGGAGGCGACCAGGGACGCGGCCGAGACGCGCGGGGACTGGTAGCGGGCCATGTCCGCGCCGGAGTTCGCCCAGCCGATGCCGGTGCCGGCCGCGATCGTGCCGATGCCGGTCAGGACCGCGGCGGTGGTGCCGTGGGGGAGCGCCATCACGGCGGCCCAGTCCACGTTGACGACGAGGAAGGCGAGGATGGCGAGGTTCGCCGCGCCGAAGATCCAGGTCGACCACTTCTGGACCACGAGGATCGCCGCATGCCCCATGCCCGAGACGGCGACGGTGAACGCGACGAACACTGCGACGCCGAGCACCGCGATCAGCGGCGCCGACTTCGCGTCGCCGCCGGTCCCGGCGAGCAGGGAGACGATCGTGACCAGGGCGAGCGCCGCGGTCGAGGTGTTGACGGTCTCCCAGCCCAGGCGCGAGAGGAGCGCGACGAGGGTGGGTCCGGCGTTGCCGCGGGTGCCGAAGATCGCGCGAGAGAGGGTGAGGCTCGGCGCGCCGCCGCGGCGCCCGGCGATGGAGATCAGGCCGACGATCGCGAAGGAGCCGAACGCGCCGAGCACGGCGACCAGGATCGACTGGCCGACCGACAGTCCGAGCGCGATGAGGCTGACCCCGAGGGGGAGTCCGAGCACGGAGATGTTGGCGGCGAACCAGACCCAGAAGAGCTCCAGGGGGCTCCCGGTGCGCTCGTGCTCGGCGACGGGTTCGATTCCCCGCTGCTCGAGGGCGCCCAGCGCCCCCTGCTCGCTCGGGAGTGCGGCGGCGGTCTCGCCGCCATGGGCTGTGGTCGACATCGATGTCTCCTCGAGGGATGGGCGTGCTCGGAGGGGCGGGGTCAGAGGGCGGCGCGGCGGCGCAGAGCGAGCAGCTGCGCGGCCAGGGGAGCGAGATCGAGCCCGTTCACCTCGCGCACCTGCGCGGTCATGGCGGGCGGGAAGGCGTCCGCGCCGTGCAGCGCGCCGAGCACGGCCCCGGCCATGGCCGCGACGGTGTCGGTGTCCCCGCCGAGCGAGGCGGCGGTGCACAGCGCGTCGAGGGGGTCGTCCTGTCCGAGGTCGACCAGGAGCAGCGCCGCGACGACGGACTCCTGGGACTGGACGGAGGTGCCCACGACGTCCCGCAGGAACTCGTCCCGGGCGGCAGGGCCGAGGGCGCGCAGCGGCGTCCGGAAGGCACGGACGCGGGTAGGGATCGAGGCACCGGCGATCCAGCTCCCGCGCGAGGCGCCCCGAGCGGCCAGGCCGAGCGCCGCCTCAAGCGCTGCGTCGGTGTCCGCTCCCTCGAGCGCCGCGGAGACGGCGCCGGCGATCGCGGCGGCCCCGGAGATCCCGAGCCCGGTCAGGTGGGTCACCTGGCTGGCCTCCACCACCGCGTCCAGCAGCGCGTCACCCGGGGCGACGGCGATGCCGACGGGGGCGATGCGCATCGCCGCGCCGTTGGTGGTGCCGTGGCGTCCGGTCTCCTCGACCGGGACGCCGGCCTGCAGCTTCTCCAGCGCCGCCTTGGTCGAGGGGCCGAGCAGATCGCGGGATCCCCGAGCGATCATGTCCTGCTCCCAGGCGATGAGCGCGGCGGCGAGGTCGTGAGGGTCCACGTGGCCGTCGCCGTCCAGGAGGAGCTGGGCGAGGAGCAGAGCCTGCTCGGTGTCGTCCGTGATGGAACCGGCCGGCATGGCCGGGGCGATCGGCTGGTCGTCGGCCGCGTCGAGGAGGCTGTCGACCCGCCCGTACAGGGCGGCGATCCTCTGGTGGGGGAGGGACTGGGTGGGCATCCCGAGCGCGTCGCCGAGGGCGAGGCCGAGCAGGGACCCGTGCGCCCGGTCCTGTGCGGTGAGGGCAGGGGAGGTGGTCATGCATCGTCTCCGAACGTGAGGGCGAGGGTGAAGTGAGCGGGGTCCAGCAGCGAGACGACGTGCTCGACGAAGCGGCCGTCGGCCGTCCACGACGTGCGGGAGGTGCGCAGGAACGGGCTGCCGACGGCGCGATCGAGGATCGAGGCCTCTCGCGCGTCCAGCGCATGGACGTCGGCGCGCTGGGTGCCGCGCGCGGGGGCGAGGCCCGCGCGGGCGAGCGTGGCGGAGAGGGAGTCCTCGACCAGTCCGGTGGTCGGCAGCTCGGCGAGCAGTCCGGCGGCGGGGACCGTCGCGCACTCGAAGGAGATCCGCTGCGAGTCCCCGTCGGCCGTGACGAGGGTGCGCACGCGGCGGATCGCGACCGCTCGATGGAGATCGACCTCCTCCGGCAGGAGGGGAACGTCCTCGCGGATGACATGGTCGATCGAGAGGATCCGGGCGCTGACGTCGCTGCCCGTCTCGGCGAGGGACTGCGTCCAGCCCTGCTGCTGATCGAGGCGGTGCCCGTCGAAGATCACGAAGGAGCCCCGTCCGGATTCGGTCGCGATCAGCCGTTGATGCTGGAGATCCGCGAGCGCCTGGCGGACCGTGGTCCGGGAGACGCCGAACTCCTCGGCCAGCCGCAGCTCGCCCTCGAGGCGATCGCCGAGCTCGTACTCACCGTCGTGGATGCGCCGGGACAGCGTCTCGACGATCATGCGGCGCTTGCCGCGGGCAACCGGTATGGACATGTACATACATGTACATCATGCCGGGGTCGGACACGAGTGCGTGTCGGGATCCGAACGGCGGGGGCGCGCCGGGAGCCGACGCGGAGACCCCCGCCTCGCCGGTCGGCGGGACGGGGGTCTCTGCTGCGCGAGCGCTGTCGGCTCAGATGTCGTAGTACAGCTGATAGAGCCTGTGACCTGCATTTATGTGTAGTCGTGCATCTGCCGTGCAATAGCGCCTTGGGTGAGCGAGAGCGGCTCGAGCAGCGCACGAACTCCCTCTGCCGCTGGTGCTTTCATCGTCTGTGAGTCTATCGGCGCTCACGTAGACTCCGAGCATGGCTTGGACTGGACGCGCGATGAAGTGATCCTCGCTTGTGATCTCGTGAGCCGGAACGAGTGGCGTGAGCTCAACCGGAAGTCACCGGCGCTCGAAGAACTGTCGGACCTGTTGAGGGCCGCGGACATCCACCCCAGGGCAGGGAGACCGGACAACTTCCGGTCTTTGGGCAGCGTGCGCAGGAAGGTCGCAGACATCGCTTCCCAGCACCCGTCGTACAGCGGGAAGCCTACTCGCGGCGGATCCCACGACAAGCCAGTGCTCCTGGAGTTCATTGCGAACACCTCACAGATGCAGGCTGAGGCTGCGAGCATCCGTGAGGGGCTCAGGAGCAACGGGAGGATGCTTCCGATCGAGCTGGACGTCGATCATGGGGTACTCGAAGCCGACGAGGGCCAGGAGCTCTTCGTGCAGCACTTGCGACGGGACTGATGCGCGTATAGGTGTCACATGATCTGTGGCGCTGTGGAGCGTTGCAGGGAAGGATGTGGACCATGCCCGCTCCCTATCCCCAGGAGTTCCGTGACGACGTCGTGCGTGTCGCGAGGAACCGTGAACCTGGCCAGAAGCTCGCGGTGATCGCGAAGGACTTCGGCATCTCCGAATCCTGTCTGACGAACTGGATGCGCCAGGCCGATGTCGAGGACGGTGCCCGGCCCGGGACCACCCGCGAGGAGTCCTCCGAGCTGCGGGATCTGCGTCGCCGGAACCGGCTGCTGGAGCAGGAGAACGAGGTCCTGCGCCGCGCGGCCGCCTACCTGTCGCAGGCGAATCTGCCGGGAGAATCCTCTACCCGCTCGTGAGCGAGCTCGCCGCTGACGGGATCCCCGTCGCGGTGTCCCTGCGGGTCCTGAAGCTCTCCCGCCAGCCCTACTATCGCTGGCGGAAACAGCAGGTCACCCCGTCGGAACTGGTCGAGGCGTATCGGGCGAACGCCCTGTTCGACGCCCACCGTGACGATCCCGAGTTCGGTTACCGGTTCCTCGCCGGCGAAGCGGAAGCGGCTGGCCAGCTCATGTGTGAGAGGACCGCGTGGCGGATCTGCCGGGACAACCGGTGGTGGTCCGTGTTCGGGAAGAAGCGGGGGAAGAACGGGAAACGGCCGGGCCCGCCGGTCCACGACGACCTCGTGCAGCGAGATTTCACGGCCGATGACGTCAACGAACTGCGGCTGACCGATATCACCGAGCACCGGACCGATGAGGGGAAGCTCTACCTCTGCGCGATCAAGGACGTGTTCTCCGGCCGGATCGTGGGCTACTCGATCAGCGACCGGATGAAGGCACGTCTCGCGGTGAACGCCCTGGACAACGCAGTATCTCGTCGTAGCGATGCCGCCGGATGCATCGTGCACTCGGACCGCGGGAGCCAGTTCCGGTCACGGAAGTTCGTGCACGCACTGAACCGGTATCGCCTCATCGTGTCAATGGGGAAAGTCGGTGCTGCCGGGGACAATGCCGCAATGGAGTCCTTCTTCGCTCTGCTGCAGAAAAACGTCCTGGACCGCAAGAGGTGGCGGACCCGAGAAGAGCTGCGCATCGCTATCATCACCTGGATCGAACGCACCTACCACCGTCGTCGCCGACAGGCTCGTCTGGGCCGATTGACCCCCATCGAGTACGAGACCATCATGGACCCGACCGTCAGCCTGGCGGCCTAACCGCAGCTGTCACCTGTTCGCGCATCAGTCCCCACGTCGCTCTGGTGCCGTCGGAGGACGTCGAGGTGGTGCCGTTGTTGGTGATGGGTGCCCTGGCCGTAGTGCTCGCCATCACGGGGCTCCTCCTGCTGCGGCGACGCGACCTGGCTGCAGGGTGAAGAGCTCCGCCTTGGCGACGCCGACCCTCCGTGCGGAATCGATCGGGCCGTCACCTACTGTGGACCGACATCGATGTTCGGAGAAGGGATCAGCGTGGTGACCGAAGGCATTCCCCGGGCCAGGTGCCGATGAACACACATTCACTCCGCACTGTCCTGGGGGCACTTGCCGATGGGAGAGATGTCGATGCGAGTGCTCTGCAATGGCTGCGCAGCGAGTCGCCGGAGCTGTCACCGCTCGTGGATCAGGTCGTAGATCGAGTCACAAGACTGCGCCGCCGTGATTTGCAGTTCGCGGCCGTCGTGGCGCTGACGCACGATCTGGTCGCGCGACGGGACGGAGCTCTGCTGGACAGCATCGTTGGGAGGGCACACGAACTCTTGGGCTCGGACGTCACCTATATCTCGGTCTATGACAAAGATGCCGAGACCTTCAAAGTGTGTGCCGTGCAGGGTGAGACGAATCCGGATTTTCGGGGAATGATCGTGCCCCCTGGCGTCGGCATCGCGTCGCGTGTAGTGCAGAAAATGGGCCCGGTGTGGGTCGACGACTATCCGAAATCTTTCGACCTGCCCCACGACTGCGAGATCGACCGGATCGTCGGTTCCGAGCGGATCTCCTCGATCCTCGGCGTTCCTCTCCTGGTGGAAAGTGAGGTCCTGGGCGTTCTCTTCGTCGCCGATCGCCGCTCCCGTCAGTACAGTCCCGAGGAGATCAGCCTCGCGAGCTCATTCGCGGACCACGCGGCGATCGTGATCGAACAGGACAGGCTCGTCGAAGATCTCCATTCCGCGTCGTTGCTGGCGGAGCGGGAGCGACGCCGCGCCGAGATCAGCGCGGCCGAGGTGTCCCAGGGCGCTGCACTGCACGAGCAGCTCATCTCCTTGGTGGCCTCCGGTGCGAATCCGCCGACGATCGCTGCGGCGCTCGAAGATAGCCTCGGCCGCCGGATCGCTGTGATCGACGCGGACTTCACGGTGCTCGCCGGCCCGGACGATCTGGTTCCTGCGGATGAGGGTCTCCTCGCCCCTCTTCGAGGCGCTTTCGACAAGGGCAGTTCCGTGGTGCTCGACGAGGGTCCGGCAGAGCTGATCGCGCCGATCGTGGCGCAGCAGACGCCAGTTGCGGCGGTGCTCGTTGAACACGGCCGGGCCCCTCTCACTCGTGCCGAACGCCGATCGGTGGAGCGCTCGGGCGTGGCTTTTGCCCTGGTGTGGATGCAGCGCCGAGCCAGCGATCTGGCTGAGGAGAGGATTCGAGGGGAGCTCGTCAAGGAACTCGTCGATGCCCATGGCGATCAGCAACAGGTTCTCGAACGGGTCAGGGTGAGGGGCCTGAACCCGGCACGTCCTTGGCGGGTTGCCCATTTCTTGGTGGATCCCGTGGGTACGGAGCGGATCCTGCGCTCCCTGCGATCTGAGAAGAAGTTCCTTGCCGCCTCCAACGGGGGACGGGTATGGGCTTTCACTCCAGAGCCGGGGCTCGTCGAGCGGATCGAACGCGCCGCGCGAGCGGCGAACATCGGCGAGCTGTTGATCGTCGAACAGGAGGCCTCAACGCTCGGAGCATTGCTTGACGAACTCGACTCCATCCGGGGTGCGCGGGACTTCGTGTCCGCAATGGGGCAGACCTCCGGCGTGGTACGCGCCGACGCGTTCGCGCCCTACGCCGTCCTCTTCGACGGCCGTGGAGAGCGCGCAGAAGTCTTCGTCGAGTCGACGCTCCGTCCGCTCCTCGAATGGGATGCCAAGCGGGGCACTGAACTCTTCACCACTCTGATGGCCTCGCTCGACGAGCAGGGTTCCATCACCGCCATTGCCCGACGGTTGGCGGTGCATCCGAACACGGTGCGACAGCGCCTTGAGCGCATCGGCGGGCTGCTTCCCGTCGAGTGGCACGAACCAGATGCTCGGTTCCGGCTCGAGATGGCCGCACGCATGGAAGCCGCCCGGAGGTCGATCCATACATAGTTGCTCATGGATCTATGGCCACTGTCTCTATGTTGCTTCCTCGGTGCTCTTGTTTGAATGGGTCGGCTTGCACTGGAGCAACCGACAAGGAGCACTGTGGCTACGACATCCCGCTTGAGCGGACTTCGCAATGACGAGCCTGCCGAAAGGCTTGAGAAGGTGCGGGCTCAGGTTCCCGCGCTGTCCGGGCACCTGGATGCGATCCGCTCCGGCGGGCTCGATATGGACCGCGCCGATCGGATGGTCGAGCACGTGGTCGGGCAGATCGGCATCCCGCTCGGCGTCGCCACCAACTTCATCGTGAACGGTCGTGAGGTGCTGGTGCCGATGGCTACTGAGGAGCCCTCGGTCATCGCGGCTGCGAGCAATATTGCTCGGATGACACGTGATACCGGTGGATTCTTCACCTCCTCGACCCTGCCGCTCATGCAGGCTCAGATCCAGCTGCTCGACGTACTGGATCCATATGGCGCGAAACTGCGGATCAAGGAGCATGAGCAGCGGATCCTCGAACTCGCGAACGCGCAGGACCCGCGTCTGATCGAGATCGGGGGAGGTGCACGCGAGCTCATCGTCCGCGTGATCGAGGGCAAGCGACGCACTCACGTGGTCGTCCACCTGGTGGTGCACGTCGGAGACGCCATGGGTGCCAACGCGGTCAATACGATGGCGGAGGCAGTGGCTCCTGGGCTCTCAGAGCTGTCGGGGGGTCGCTCACTGCTGAGGATCCTCACGAACAAGGCCGACCTCCGCCTGAGCCGCGCGCGGTGCGTGATCCCCGCCGCGGTGATCGGCGGCAAGCAAGTCGTCGAAGACATGGTGGCCGCCGTCGATTTCGCGATCGACGACCCCTACCGCGCCGCGACGCACAACAAGGGCATCATGAACGGAATTTCGTCGGTGGTGCTGGCCACAGGGAACGACACCCGGGCGGTCGAGGCTGGTGCGCATAGCCATGCGGTACGAGGCGGCCAGTACTCGTCGCTGTCGAACTTCGACCTCGACGCCGAGGGGAACCTCTCCGCCACGCTCGAGCTCCCGATACCGGTCGGTCTGGTGGGCGGCGCGACCCGCACCCACCCGACCGCCCAAGCCGCCGTGACGATGTCCGAGGTCGACTCCGCACAGCAGCTCGCCGAGCTCACCACCGCCGTGGGTCTTGCGCAGAACATCGCGGCTGTGCGCGCGCTCGCGGCCGAAGGCATCCAGCAGGGGCACATGGCATTGCATGCGCGTAATGTCGCGGCTTCCGCAGGGGCGACCGCCGACGAGATCGATGCGGTCTCGAGCGCGATGGTCTCCGAGGGTGCAGTGCGGGTCGACGTCGCTGAGCGCCTGCTCGCTGAAGGGCGAGCGCAGCGATGAGCGCAGCGATGAGCGCCCTCGAGCTCGGCCTTCCGGCGCCAGCGCCCGAAGCAGGATTGCCGCAGCAGGTGACGATCTGGGAGATGGCTCCCCGAGACGGTCTGCAGGCGGAAGCTCAGCAGATATCAGTGGACACGAAGATCGACCTGGTGCGACGACTCGCCGCCGCGGGGATGCCAGTGATCGAAGCGGGAAGCTTCGTTCGGCCGGACCGCGTTCCGCCGATGGCGGGGAGCGAGGACGTGCTGCTCGGGGTGCGCGATGTGGCGGCTCGTACGCCCGTGCTGGTCCCGAACGCAAAGGGCTTCGAACGTGCAGTTGCGGCCGGTGCGCAGGAGATCGCAGTCTTCCTGAGCGTGACCGAGTCCTTCTCGTCTGCGAACCTCTCAGTCGACCGCGGCACAGCAGAGGCCCGAGCTATGGAGGTGGTGCGCGAAGCGCGAGCGACAGGGCTGCCGGTGCGCGGATACCTGTCAATGGTGTTCGGAGACCCGTGGGAGGGCCCGGTCGCCACCGGAGAGGTGGTTCGACTCGCCTCCGAGATGGTCGAGTGGGGCGTCGACGAACTCTCCCTTGGCGACACGATCGGCGTGGCCACGCCCGGACTGGTGAAGGAGACCCTCGCCGCGCTCACCGCAGCCGGCATCCCAATCGACATGCTCGGTCTCCACATGCATGACACCTATGGACAGGCTCTCGCAAACGTCTACGCGGGGCTCCAGAGCGGCGTGAGGATCTTCGACGCCTCGGTCGCAGGCGTCGGCGGATGCCCCTTCGCGAAGTCAGCGACCGGGAATCTCGCCACTGAGGACCTGGTCTGGATGCTCAACGGCCTCGGGATCAAGACGGGCATTGACCTGACCGCGCTGCTCCAGATATCGCCCTGGCTCTCATCTGCCCTGGATAGGCCCATCACATCCAGGGTCGCGATCGCATTCCTGGGAGAGGACGCCAAGTGACCCAGCAATCACAGTCAGACCCAGAGAAGGACACCTATTTGGAGGTCTGGGGAGACACCGTCTCGTCCGAGCACCTGCTCTGTTCGGTTCTCCTGGGTGTCGGGTTCGCGACGACGGTGTTCCTCACCGCGCAGTGGCTGCTGGCGGAGAGCGGCATTGATCCGGCGATGGTCGGGTCGTACTCGCTGCTGATCGGACTCGCTGCCTGCGTGACGGTCGCCGTGGTCTGCGCTCGCCTCTTCAAGCCCAAGCGGGACCTCCTCGAGACCGACACCGGTGCTAACTCACGGGAGACGGCGATGGACTCCATGGAGGCCGAGATCGGTCCGATCGGCGACCCAGACGAGTTCCCGGCAGCCGTGCTGGAAGAAGTCAAGATGCTCGGCCTCTACGACGATTTCAAGCAGCGACATCTCCACAAGAATCCCCAGGTCATGGCATCCCCGGCAGAGCAGGTCGGCAAGTGATGGAACAACTCATCCCCGTGCTCGGCTGGGCGGCAGGCATGGCGCTCATCGGCGCCGTCGGCTTCGGACTGCTCGGACTGGTCTCCGGCACCGACGAGACGGCGACGATCGCGCCGATGACGCTGTTGGTCATCCTGTTGGGTGTTCCGCCCGTCGGCGTCTTCGCGTTCTTCATGGCGTCCATCTCCGCCAAGCACATCACCCATGCAGTGCCAACCACCCTCCTGGGCATTCCCGGGGACACCATGGCTGCTCCGCTGCTCCGCGATGCTCAGCTGCTGCGCGAACTCGGAGTGCCGCACATCGCTCTGCGCAAGGCGATCTCTGGCGGCGCCATCTCCGCGCTCATCGCAGTGCCCCTGGCAGTCCTCTTCGCCTGGGTCCTGACTCCGTTCGCCGACGCGATCGGCGCCGTCGCCGGCTGGATCTTCCTGGGCGCTGCGATACTCATCGCAGTGCTCTCAAAGAGCCGCTGGGCCGCAGTATTCGCGCTGGTTCCATTCGTGATGCTGGTGCTGGGGCTGAACGCACTCACGCTCTCGCTGCTGGACCGCACGCTGACGGTGAGCTTCTTCCTGGGGATCGCTACCGGGCCGCTCATCTTCGACCTGTTCATGGCCGCAAGCCCGATCGGCCGCAAGACTCTGGAACGGAAGGGCAAGCGCCAGTTCGAGCTCGCGGCTGACACCAGGACGTGGAAGGGAAAGATGCCCTCGCCGTTCAAGGTGCTCGACCGTCGCCAGGTTGCCATGACAGCCGGTGCTGCGTCGATCTCGAGCGCGACTTTCGTGTTCTCACCAGTGGCGATGACCGTGCTGATGGGTGAGGTATTCGGAAGCCGGATCAAAGGCTCCTATCAGCGCCTGACCACACAGATGTCGGTGAAGAACGGGACGACGGAAGCTACGTACATCGCCGAGACGCTGATCCCGCTGATCGCGATCGGGTTGCCGCTCTCCCCGATGGCAGCGTCGGTGGCGCAGCCGCTGTTCAACGCTCCGCCCGTCTACACGATCGACGTCGAGACCGGCGCGACGAACAATCTGCACGACATGCTCGAGCCGTGGCAGTTCCTGGTGTTCGGCCTCTTCGCCGTCATCCTGGCCCTGCTCATCACGTACCCGTTCGCCATGACCCAGGCTCACCGCGCTGCGAAGTGGATCATGCAGTCGGTCTCGCACGAGGCGATCGTCGGTGCCTTCGCGGGTCTGCTCATGGTGATCTGCCTCTACGAGGGAGGCGTCGTCGCCCTCTTCGTCACCCTTACGGTGGGTCTGGTGGGCGGCATGCTGAACAAGCTCTTCGCCGTACATACCGGCGTGCAGTTCATGGGGTACTACGTTGCTGTGCTCAGCGTGCCGGGCATCATTGCGCTGTTCGCCTGACGGACCCACCTCGTCGGTCCCGCACAACGGACCACCGGGACACGGAAGCCCTTAAACCGGGGAAGGTCCAGGGGCTTCTCTCAACGGATTCAGGGGAGATCGATGCTGACGCCGCCAGAGGCGAGGAGGATGGGGTTCCACTCGCTCGTAAGAGCGTCGCCTCCCGGCACCCGACGGCGAGTCCAGAGCGACACGGACCCCCTCGAGGGCGGGTACTCAGTGCTCGAGGTCGCCACTCACGAGGAGGCGCTGGAGTGGGCATGGAAGATCGCCGTCGCCTGCCGCTGCGCGCAGGAGGTGCGGGTGCTCGGAGACGATCCCGAGGGCTGAGGCGCGGGCACCCGGAGATGGGAGCCGGTGCGCTGGGCGAGGGCAATGCCATCTCCCAGCGGGAACGTCACTTGGGATGGGTCACGATCAGAAGGTTCCGAGCGTCACCGCAGCACCCTCGAGATCCGACTCCCAGGGGATTTGGCAGGTCAGTCGGGACGTGGGCTCGCGCTCGGATTCGTTGAGTGAGTCCAACACATCAGCCTCGTTCTCATCGATCTCGCCGGCGGTCTTGTAGGAGACCTCGTCGAGAAAGGGGTGGCAGGTGGAACAGGACGCATTGCCGCCGCAGATCGCGAGGATCGGGAAGTTGTGTCGGACGAGGCACTCCATGAGGGATTACCCGTCCTCCCATTCGACGCCGGGAGTGCTGACGCCTCCGCGGTCAATGACAGTGATCTCAATACTGATCATGCTCCTATTCCATACCCTCGCGGCCCTTGCGGCCAATAGCGTCCGCTCTGGGCCGCTCCTCCGGGCGGGAACAGGGAAGACCCCCGACCGCAGCGAAGCAGATCGGGGGCCTTCCTCGACGTACGAGCGCAGTCGACTCAGATGTCGTAGTACAGCTCGAACTCGTGCGGGTGCGGGCGGAAGCGGAACGGATCGATCTCCGTGGTGCGCTTGAGCTCGATCCAGGTCGAGATGAGGTCCTCGGGGAACACGCCGCCCTCGGCGAGGTAGTCGTGATCGGCCTCGAGCGCGTCCAGCGCCGCACCGAGGGACTCAGGCAGCTGCTGGATCTGGGCGTGCTCCTCCGGCGGGAGCTCGTAGAGGTCCTTGTCGATCGGCTCCGGCGGCTCGATCCGGTTGCGGATGCCGTCGATGCCCGCCATGAGCTGCGCGGCGAAGGCGAGGTACGGGTTCGCCGAGGGATCCGGGGCGCGGAACTCGACGCGCTTGGCCTTCGGGGAGGAGCCCGTGACCGGGATGCGGATCGCGGCCGAGCGGTTGCGGGCCGAGTAGACCATGTTCACCGGCGCCTCGAAGCCCGGCACCAGGCGCTTGAAGGAGTTCACCGTGGGGTTGGTGAACGCGGTCAGCGAGGGCGAGTGCTCGATGATGCCGCCGATGTACCAGCGGGCGATGTCAGAGAGGCCGCCGTAGCCGCGCTCGTCGAAGAACAGCGGCTCGCCGTCCTTCCACAGCGACTGGTGGGTGTGCATGCCCGAGCCGTTGTCGCCGAACAGGGGCTTGGGCATGAAGGTCGCGGTCTTGCCGGCGTCCCACACGGTGTTCTTCACGACGTACTTGAACTTCATGACGTCGTCGGCCGCCTGCAGCAGCGTGTTGAAGCGGTAGTTGATCTCCTGCTGGCCCGCGGTGCCGACCTCGTGGTGGGCGCGCTCGACCGACAGCCCGGTCTCCTCGAGCACGGCGCAGATCTCGTCGCGCAGGTCGGCCATCTGGTCGTTCGGCGGGACGGGGAAGTAGCCGCCCTTGAGGCGGGTCTTGTAGCCCTGGTTGCCGCCGAACTCGGACTCGTCGCGATCGGTGTTCCACACCGCCTCGTCGGAGTCGATCGAGTAGAAGCCGGAGTTGACCGACGTCTTGAAGCGGACGTCGTCGAAGATGTAGAACTCGGCCTCGGCCGCGAAGAGCGCGGTGTCGGCGATGCCGGTGGACTTCAGGTACTCCTCGGCGCGGGCCGCGACGGTGCGGGGATCGCGGGAGTAGGGCTCGTCCGTGAACGGGTCCACGATCGAGAAGTTGACGATGAGGGTCTTCCGCTCCCGGAAGGGATCCAGGTAGGCCGTCTCCAGGTCCGGGACGAGCTTCATGTCGGACTCGTGGATGGCCTGGAAGCCGCGGATCGAGGAGCCGTCGAAGAGCTGGCCCGTCGCGATGGCCTCCTCGTCGAAGGTGCTCGCCGGGATGTTGAAGTGCTGCATGACGCCGGGAAGGTCGCAAAAGCGGATGTCGATGAACTCGACGCCCTCCTCCTCGATGTACTTCGTGACCTCGCTGGGATTGTTGAACACATCTCCTCCATCCGCGCCGTACGGCGCGTTAAGTGCTGTCTCACCCCGAGGGGCCGAACCGCTCGAGTGCCGAGGGACCGCGTCGGGCCCGGACTCGGGTGAGACCAAGCTTAGGGGCAGTGGTGCCCCGCGCCCGGGAGCGCCCGGCGATTCCCAGCACTGCCGCGTAGGCTCCGCCCGTGATCGATCGCAAGGACCTCGGCTCCTGGATGGACGGCCCGCCCGGGGAGGCGGGCTACGTCAAGGGCTCCGCTCTCGGACTGCCGGCCTCGGGCCGCGGCGCCGTCGCGCCGTTCTGGCGCCGGCCCCTCTCGCTGATCGTCGACTGGGGGCTGTGCGTGGGCATCTCGGCCCTGCTGTTCGGCGGGGACCCGCTGGCGAACCTGATCCTCTTCGCGGCGGTGAACGTGCTGTTCCTGACGCTTTTCGGGGTGACCCCGGGCCAGTTCCTGCTGCGGGTGCGGGTCGTCCCCGTCAGAGGCCGCAGCCCGATGCTGCTGCGCGCGGTGGTGCGCACCGCGCTGATGCTGCTGGTGCTTCCGGCAGTGGTCTGGAACCGCGACACCCAGCCCCTGCACGACGTCGTCGCGGGCACCGCGGTCGTCACCCTCTGACGTGGTCCGCCGCCTCGCCTGTCCGGCGGGGGAGAGCACTCCAGCACCCCTGGACGCGCCCTGTCGTCGACCCGCAGGACGCCTCCCCACTTCATGGCGCTGACCTGCGTCGATGCCGAATGTCACGAAAAGGTCACGCAGATAACGAGAAGGTCACGGCCGCCTCCCGGCCCCACGGGCAGCCCTTCCGCGCACAGCACGACGCCCCCCCGAAGCGGGAGGGGGCGTCGCCGAGAGGGCGGGTGCCGGGTCAGCGGCCGCGCATCGCCTTGCGGTTCGGACGGGCGCGCATCGGGTCCACGCCCTTGGGCACCTGCTGGCGCAGCGAGCGGTGCAGCGCGTTCAGGCGCTTGGTCACCTGTGCGGACTCCTGCTTGGTCAGCTGCTTCTTCATGCGCTGCATGTAGGTGGGGAGCTTGTGCAGCGGCACCTCGCCCTCGCCGTCGCCGACGACGATCTGGTGGACCGGCACGTTGTCGTGCTGGAGCACGCGTCGGATGCTGCGCCGCTCCTTCTCCAGCAGCTTCATCGAGATGCCAGTGGAGTCCTCGGCCACGACCGCGATGCCCGCCCGTCCCGAGGCGCGGAAGAGCATCTTCTGGCTGCGGGGATCGATCTGCACCGGCTCGTCCTCGACGTTCCAGCCGCGGCGGATCGACTGCATCGCGGCGAGCGCCGCGCCGGTCTGGCCCTTGATGCGGTCGAAGGCCGCTCGCTCCGCCTTGCGCGCCAGGATGATCATCGCGATCAGCACGCCGACGGCGAGGCCCATGAAGATGCCGTACCAGGGGCTGTCGAAGATCAGCACGGTCAGCAGCACGCCGACGGCGATCGCGCCGACGACCGCGAGGATCATCAGCGGCAGGGTCGACCGGTCGACCTCCTGCGTGTACTTGAAGACCTCGAGCATCTGCTTGAGGCGACCGGGCTTCTTCGTACCGTCGGCGTTGCGCTTGCCGCGCTTCTTCGTGTCGTCCTTGGCGGACGTGGTCTCGGACGTGCGAGCCATGGGGGATGTGTCCTCTCGGGGCCGGCGGAGCGTCAGCTCGCGGCGGCCTGCTGGGTGCGGGCGACGACGCTCGCAGCTTCCTGACGGGCGGGCTGATCGGAGTCGAGGTGGCGGAGGTTCTCCGGGATCTCGCGGCCGAGCTCGCGCATCGCCTGCGCCCAGAGCTTCCCGGCGCGGTACGAGGAGCGGACCATCGGACCGGCCATCACCGCGAGAAAGCCCATCTCCGTCGCGGCCTCGGACAGCTCGACGAACTGCTGGGGCTTCACCCAGCGGTCGATCGGGTGGTGCAGCTTCGAGGGCCGCATGTACTGGGTGATGGTGAGGATGTCGCAGCCGGCGTCGACCAGGGCCTGCATCGACTCCAGGATCTCCTCGTCCGTCTCGCCCATCCCCAGGATGAGGTTGGACTTGGTGATCATCCCGGCGTCCTTGCCCATCGAGATGACGTCCAGCGACCGGTCGTAGCGGAAGGCGGGACGGATCTGCTTGAAGATCCGCGGCACCGTCTCCAGGTTGTGCGCGAACACCTCCGGCTTCGCCTCGAACACCTGCTGGAGGTGCTCGCCGCGGCCCTTGATGTCGTCGATCAGCAGCTCGACGCCCGTGCCGGGGTTCATCGCGTGGATCTGCTGGCAGGTGCGGGCGAACAGCCCCGCCGCGCCGTCCTCGAGATCGTCGCGGGCCACACCCGTGACCGTCGAGTAGCGCAGGCCCATCTCCTTGACCGACTGCGCGACCTTGAACGGCTCCATCGGGTCCACCGCCATCGGCTTGCCGGTGGCGATGTTGCAGAAGTCGCAGCGCCGGGTGCAGGTGTCCCCGCCGATCAGGAAGGTCGCCTCCCGATCCTCCCAGCACTCGAAGATGTTCGGGCAGCCGGCCTCCTCGCAGACCGTGTGCAGGCCCTGGCCGTGCACGCGCTGCTTCATGGCCGTGTACTCGGGGCCCATCACGGCCCTGGTCTTGATCCATTCGGGCTTGCGCTCGATGGGGACCTCGGCGTTGCGCGCTTCGACGCGCAGCATGCGACGGCCCTCGGCAGCGATCGTCACCGTGATGCCTCCTCGTCTCGACGTCCCTGGAGTCTATCGACCCCGTCTGCTCGCGCGGCGCTCACAGCGCCCGTGCGGAGGTGCGGTGCGCCACGAGGTCGATCATCGCCTCCGCGACCGGGTCGAGCAGCTCGGCGACCGGCACCCTGCGGCCCAGCTCCCGGCTGAGGCTGGTCACCCCGGCGTCGTCGATCCCGCAGGGGATCACGTTCTGGGCCCAGGAGAGGTCGTTGGCGCAGTTCAGGGCGAAGCCGTGCATCGTGGCGCGCTTCGAGACGCGCATCCCGATCGCGCACACCTTGCGCTCCTCCTCGCCCTCGGGAGCCACCCACACCCCGCTGCGCCCCTCGATCGGGACGGTCTCGAGGCCGAGCCCGGCGCAGACGCCGATGATCGCCTGCTCGAGGGCGCGCACGAAGCCGACCACGTCGATCGGGATAGGGAGCTTCACGATCGGGTAGCCGACGAGCTGCTGCGGCCCGTGCCAGGTGATCTTCCCGCCCCGGTCGATGTCCACCACCTCGGCGCCGTCGCGGGGGCGCTCGTGGTCCTGGGTGAGTTTGCCCGCGGTGTATACGGGCTGGTGCTCCAGCAGGAGCAGCGTGTCCGGCCGCTCGCCCGCGACCACCTCGGCGTGGATCCGGCGCTGCAGGTCCCAGGCGGCGCGGTAGTCCACCGGCCCCGGAGGCAGGTCGAACTGTGCGTGCCGGTCCTCGTGGGGGAGCGGCTCGCTGAGGCCGAGACGGATCACATCGAGCATCTCTCCAGGCTACTCCTGCCGCGACCTGCGCGTTGTGGATGACCAGCGGGGGTGCGCGTCGTGGTGGGGTTCACTGTGGCTATGGATGAGGGGGAGCACGCCAGGAGCGGAGGACGCCACAGGTTCGTCCTGGGTCCGACGGTCGACGGTCCGGGCCGCGACGGCCCGGGCCGGGAGGGCCCGGGACCCGCTGGCGCCGGCTTGGACGGTGGCGCCGGGGACCGGACCGGGCGCGAGGAGGAGAGTCTCGGAGCGCCGGGGCGGGAGGACGCGCTGCGGGTGCGATGGCGGGGCCCGGAAGGGCGGGAGTCCGTCACCGCGGAGATGCAGCTGCTCGCCGCGCTCGAGGTGGCCGGGATCAGCGCCGCGCCGGACGTGATCGGCAGGGAGGAGGACGGGTACATCCGCGAGACCGCCCCGCCTCTCGCGCGAGGCCGCGGACGACGCGCCGCCGACGGCGGTGCACCTGCGACGGGGGAGCGGGTGGCTCAGGCCCGGGCGCGGGAGGAGCTCGAGGCCCTCGTCGCGGCGCTCCACGAGCGCGGCTGGGTGCTCGGGGCGCCACGGGGCCGCGGGCTCGGGGTCCGGGCCGACGGCAGCGTGCTGGTGCTCGACCTCAGCGGCCTGCGACGCGAGCAGTCCCTCGCCGTGCGCAGCGCGGATCTGCACTGGATCGACTCCGTGCTCGAGGACGAGGAGCGGACGCTGCGCCGACGGGTCCACGCCCTCCCGGGCGGGGGCGCGCCCTCGCTCGACCTGCCCGGACTCCTCGACGCCCCCGCGGGGGCGGGTCCGGCGGATCCGCCGCGGCTACCGGGCGAGAAGGAGGAGCCGGACCGGCCGGACGCGGCACAGGAGGAGGTAGCGCAGGAGAAGGCGGAGGAGGAAGTCGAGGCGGCCGACGCAGGACCTGTGGCGCCGCTTCCGACGCCTCGGCTGCGCAGAGCGCGGACCGAGGCGCGCGACGCGAGCGGAGCGGACGCCGGGTCATCGCGTCGGCGCGGGCCCGGCGGTGCGCTCTCCGCGGTGCTGGGGGAGCGTCGACATCGGCGCACCGCCCTGCTCAGCGGGGCGGTGGTGCTCGCCCTCGGCCTCGGCGCGGCGGCGGCGATCACCTTGACCATGGACTGCCCGGAGCCGGCGCCACAAACCCCCATGGCCGCCTCCGGCCCAGCTCCTGCGGGCGCCGGCAGCTCGCAGGAGGGGCAGGTGCCCGCGATCGAGGACCCGTGGGCGCTGGCGGCGGAACTCGCGGGCTCCCGCCACTCCTATCTCACCGGCGTCTCCGACGTGCCCGTCGCCGCCGAGGGCGGTGCCGCGCAGGAGGAGGACGAGCGCATCCGCGAGGCCTACGAGGGCTACGAGGTGCAGGGCAGCGGCCCCGTCGTGCACGAGGCCGATCTGATCGAGGGACCCGACGAGGACGGCAGGGCCGTGCTGCGCGTGCTCGTCTCGACCGAGGCCGGCCAGGTGCGCGAGGGCTCCGGCCTCGTGCAGGAGACTTCGAACAGCGGTGCGGCGCAGGTCGATCTCGTGCTGGTCTGGGACGGGGCCCGCTGGAGGATCCTCGAGACGCGCACCGCGTGAGACGCCCGAGGAGGGCCGGGACGAGGCAGGGCCCCGACACCGTGACGGTGCCGGGGCCCTGCCGATGCTCAGCCGATGGCTGCGCGCGGGGATGGGGTCAGAGGCCGAGCTCGCCCTCGAACGCGCCCTCCTCGAGCCGCTTCTTCATGTAGGTGAGGAAGCGGGCGGCGTCGCCGCCGTCGACCATGCGGTGGTCGTAGGAGAGGAACAGGTACATCATCGAGCGGATCGCGATGGTGTCGTCGCCCTCGGCGTTCTGCACCACGGCGGGACGCTTCGTGATGGTGCCGGTGCCGAGGATGCCCACCTGCGGGGCGGGCACGATCGGGGTGTCCCAGAGCGCACCGCCCGAACCGGTGTTCGTGATCGTGAACGTCGCGCCGGAGAGGTCGTCGGGGACGAGCTTGTTGCTCTTCGCCCGGCCGCCGAGGTCGCCGATCTGGCGGGCGAGGCCCGCGAGGTTCAGGTCGCCCGCGTTCTTGATGACCGGGACCACGAGACCGCGCTCGGTGTCCGCCGCCATGCCGATGTTCTCCGAGCCGTGGTAGACGATCTTGTCGTCGTCGATGGTGGAGTTCAGCTGCGGGTAGGTCTTCAGACCCTCGATCGCGGCCATCATGAGGAACGGCAGGAAGGTGAGCTTGGCGCCCTCACGGGCGGCGAACTCGTCCTTCGCCCTCGCGCGCAGCTTCGCGATGCGGGTCACGTCGACCTCGACCGCCGTGGTCAGCTGCGCCATGCCGTGCAGGGACTCCATCATCCGCTGGCCGATGACCTTGCGGATGCGGGGCATCTTCTCCTCGGTGCCGCGCTTCGAGGAGACCTCGACCTTCGGCGCCGCGGGAGCGGCGGCCGCGGCGGCAGGTGCGGCAGCGGCGGCAGGTGCGGCCTGGGCCTTCTGCGCCTCGATCGCCTGCTGCACGTCCTGCTTGCGGATCCGACCGCCGAGGCCGGAGCCCTTGACGCTCGAGAGGTCCACGCCGGCCTCGGCCGCCATCTTCCGCACCAGCGGGGTGACGTAGCCGGAGGACTCTGCGCCGGAGACCGCATCGGCGGCCTGCGGGGCGGGAGCGGCGGGCGCCGCGGGCGCCTCCTGCTTCGGGGCCTCGGCCTTCGGCGCCTCCTGCTTCGGAGCCTCCTCCTTCGGGGCCTCTGCGGGCTTCTCCTCGGCCTTCTTCTCCTCGGGTGCGGGAGCGGCGGGCTCCTCGGCCTTCGGGGCCGCGGCGGCGCCGGAGCCGACGATCGCCAGCACGGAGCCGACCTCGGCGTCCTCGTCCTCCTGGACGCGGATCTCGAGCACGGTGCCCGCGACGGGGGAGGGGATCTCGGTGTCGACCTTGTCGGTCGAGACCTCGAGCAGCGGCTCGTCGACCTCGACGGTCTCGCCGACGGCCTTGAGCCAGCGGGTGACGGTGCCCTCGGTGACGGACTCGCCGAGCGCCGGCATCGTCACCTCCTCGCCCTCAGCCGCGCCGCCGGAGGCGCCGGAACCGGCATCGCCGGAGGCGTCCGCGGGCTTCTCGGACTCCCCGGCAGGGGTCTCCTCGTCGGTCGAGGGGGCGACGGTCTCGTCGGAGGCGAGGTCCTCGCCCTGCTCCTCGGCGGGAGCCTGCTCGGCCTGGGCCTCGGCACCGGAGTCGTCGGAGCCGGAGCCCTCGGCGCCCGAGCCGTCGCCGATGACGACGAGATCGGCGCCGACCTCGGCGTCCTCGTCCTCCTCGACCAGGATCTTCTCGATGGTCCCCGCGACGGGGGAGGGGATCTCGGTGTCGACCTTGTCGGTCGAGACCTCGAGCAGCGGCTCGTCGACCTCGACGGTGTCGCCGACGCCCTTGAGCCAGCGGGTGACGGTGCCCTCGGTGACGGACTCGCCGAGTGCCGGCATCTTCACGGTTTCAGACATGGGGTTCTCTCCTCTGGGAAGACTCAGGCGTGGGCGTGCAGCGGCTTGCCGGCGAGGGCGAGAGCCGCCTCGCCCATGGCCTCGTGCTGCGAGGGGTGGCCGTGGATGAGGGAGGCGACGTCCTCGGGGTAGGCCTCCCAGTTGACGATGAGCAGCGCCTCGCCCATCAGCTCGGAGGTGCGCGAGCCGATCATGTGGACGCCGATGATCGGGCCGTCCTTCTCGCGCACCAGCTTGATGAAGCCGGTGGTGCCGAGGATCTGGGACTTGCCGTTGCCGCCGAGGTTGTACTCGTAGGCCTCGACCTTGTCCTCGCCCAGCTGCTCCTTGGCCTGCTTCTCGGTGACGCCGACGGAGCCGACCTCGGGCTCGCAGTAGGTGATGCGCTCGATGCCGGACTCGACGATCGGGGCGGGGTTCAGGCCCGCGATCCGCTCGGCGACGAAGATGCCCTGGGCGAAGCCGCGGTGGGCGAGCTGCAGGCCGGGGACGATGTCGCCGACGGCGTAGACGCCGGGGACGTTGGTCTCGAGGGTCTCCTTGTTCGCGAGCACGAAGCCGCGATCCATCTCGACGCCCTGCTCCTCGTAGCCCAGGCCGGAGGTGTTCGGGCCGCGGCCCACGGCCACCAGGAGGTAGTCGCCCTCGAAGACCTTGCCGTCGGCGAGGGTGACCTTGACACCGGTCTCGGTCTGCTCGGCCTTCTCGGTGAAGACGCCGAGGGAGAAGGCGATGCCGCGCTTCTTGTAGGCCCGCTCGAGGGCCTTGGAGATCGCCTCGTCCTCGTTGGCGACCAGGTGGGGCAGACCCTCCACGATGGTCACGGACTCCGCGCCGAGCGACTTCCACACCGAGGCGAACTCGACGCCGATCACGCCGCCGCCGAGGATGATCGGGTTCTTCGGCAGCTCGGGCAGCTGCAGCGCCGTCTCGGAGTCGAGGAAGCGGCCGCCGAGGTCGATGCCCGGGAGGGTCTTCGAGTAGGAGCCGGAGGCGAGGATGACGTTCTTGCCGGTCAGGGTACGGGTGCCGGACTCGGTCTCGACCGTGACGGTGTTCGGGCCGGTGAGCTTGCCGAAGCCCTCGACGTAGTCGATCTTGCGGGACTTCACCAGGCCCTGGAGACCCTTGTACAGGCGGCCGATGATCTTGTCCTTGAAGCCGAGCACCTTCGCGGCGTCGACGCCGTTGAGGGTGAGGTCCACGCCGGCGGCGGCGGCCTCGGACGGTGCGTCGGCGAGCTCCCCGACGTGGAGCAGAGCCTTCGTCGGGACGCAGCCGCGGTGCAGGCAGGTGCCGCCGAGCTTGTCCTTCTCCACGAGGGCGATCTTCTGGCCGAGCTGGGCTCCGCGCAGCGCGGCCGCATAGCCGCCGCTGCCACCGCCCAGGATCACGACGTCGAACTGGTCAGTGGTTGTGTCCGCCACCTGTGTGCTCCTCGGTGTCTTGGGTGTTCCGCGGCGCGTTCGGACCCGGATGGCCGACGGCGCCGCCTGCGTGCCCCATGCTAGGGCACCGGGCGGCGCCGGGCGGACCTGTTGCGCGCAACGGTCAGGGTGTCGATGCGGCGAGCATCACGCCCCCGCGGCCCCGGCGTGGTCCTCGAGGACCTGCAGGACGGTGCGGACGCTCATCCCGGTGGCTCCCTTGCCCATGTATCCCAGCGGTGCGCTCGCGAAGGCGGGGCCGGCGATGTCCAGGTGCGCCCACTCGGTCGAGCCCACGAACTCCTTGAGGAAGATGCCGGCCGAGAGCGCCCCGCCGGGACGCTCGCCGATGTTGCGCAGGTCCGCGACGCGGCCGGTGAGGTCGGCGCGCAGCTCCTGCGGGAAGGGCAGCGGCCAGAAGGGCTCGCCGGAGCGCTCGGCGGCCGCGACCACGGCCGACCGGCCGGTCTCCGTGCCCATCACCCCGCCGGTGCGCTTGCCGAGCGCGACCACGGCCGCGCCGGTGAGGGTCGCGACGTCCATCACCAGGTCCGGCTCCCCGGCGACCGCGTCGACGAGCGCGTCGGCCATGACCATGCGGCCCTCGGCGTCGGTGTTCAGCACCTCGACGGTGGTGCCGTCGCGCATGGTGACCACGTCGCCGGGGCGCTGGGCGCCGCCGCCGGGCATGTTCTCGGCGAGGGCGAGGAAGGTGGTGACCTTCACGCCCAGCCCGAGGCGGGCCGCGGCGAGGGTCGCGCCGAGCACGGTCGCGGCACCGGCCATGTCCGAGGTCATGTCGTCCATGCCGGGCGCCGGCTTCAGGGAGATGCCGCCGGTGTCGAAGGTGATGCCCTTGCCCACCAGCGAGACCGAGCGGCTCGCCCCGGCGGGCGCGTACTCGAGGCGGACCAGGCGCGGCGGGCGCGTCGAGCCCTGGCCGACGCCGACGATGCCGCCGTAGCCGCCCTCGGCGAGGGCGGCCTCGTCCAGCACGGTCACCGTGATCGGGAGGTCGGCGACGAGCTCCTCCGCGCGGCGGGCGAACTCCGCCGGGGGCAGCAGGTTCGGCGGGGTGTTCACGAGGTCGCGCACGAGGTCGACGGAGCCGGAGAGCACACGGGCCCGCTCGAGCGCGGGCTCGAGGGCATCGGTCCCGGCCTCGCCGGCGAGCAGGACGATCTCGGCCAGGGCGCCCTTGGGGGCCTTCTCACCGGTGCCGGTCTTGTGGGCGGTGAAGGCGTAGGCGCCGAGCGCGGCGCCCTCGAGGGCGGCGGCGCGCTGGGCGTCGGAGGCGGTGGGCAGGGCGAGCGCGGCGCGGCCGACGCCGGTCAGCGAGCGGGTCGCGGCGCCGACGGCGAGGCGGAGGTCCTCGGCGGAGACGGCGGAGAGATCCTCTTCGCCCACGCCGACGAGGAGCAGGGTGGTCGCGGCGGCGAGGCCCGTGGAGGGCAGACGGTGCAGGTCCCCGCGCGCGGCGGAGGGGGCGAGGCCCGCGACGGCCTCGGAGATCTCGGGGGATCCCGGGACGGAGGCGGGGGCATCGCCCGCGCCGGCGACCAGGGGGAGCACGAGGACGTCGGCGGCGACGTCGACGAAGGGTTCAGCGGTCAGTTCCAGAATCGGCATGGGCCTATCGTAGGTCTCGGCCCCGACCGACCGTCCGCGGCCGTGGAGGAGGACCGACCGCACGATGAGGGAGCCGCACCGATGAGCCTGCTGAGCATCGTGGTCGCCGTGCTGGGCGGTCTGACCGCCGCGCTCGCGATCTACTACGCCGCGAAGGATCTCAGCGCCGACCTCGTGCTGCTGGGCGCCGCGGCGCTGACCGCGATCGGCTGGATCGTGCTCGGCATCGCCCTCGGCGTGCGCGATGCGACCTCCGCAGGCCCGCCGCCCGAGCGGGTGACGCTCTACGGGTACGTGCTGACCGGGCTGATGCTCGTCGTCGGCGGGGGCTGGCTCGGCGCCTTCGAGCGCACGCGCTGGGGGAGTGTGGTGATCGCCGTGACCTGCGCGGTGACCCTCGTGCTCCTGATGCGCATCCACCAGATCTGGCCGGGAGGCTTCGCATGACCGCACCGCGCACCGACGACCGCCCCGCGGACCGCGACGGACGCGGCACCGCGGCGGGCAGGAGCCGCGGCGGGCGCGGCTTCGAGATCGTCCTCGTCGCCGTCTACGGCATCTTCGCCCTCTCGGCGACCGCGCGCAGCCTGGTGCAGGTGCTGCGGGACTTCGACCGCGCACCGGTGGCCTACTCCCTCTCGCTGCTCGCGGCGGCGACCTACATCGCCGTGACCGTCGCCCTGGTGCGCGGCGGACGGCGCTCGAGGGTCGCCCGGGTGCTCGTCGTGATCGAGCTGATCGGCGTGCTCGCCGTCGGCACCCTGACCGTGCTCGACCCCGTGCTGTTCCCCGAGGCGACCGTGTGGAGCGTGTACGGCCAGGGCTACGGCTACGTGCCGCTCGCGCTGCCCGTGCTCGCGCTGGTCTACATGCTCCTCGGGGCCCGGAAGCACCCCGAGGCCTGACCATCGGGCCCCTGCGGCCCGGCCGGAGCACCCCTGCGGCGCGTCCGGAAGAGCCCTAGGACCCGGGGAGCAGGGCCCGGACCGCGTACCGTATGCCCGTGACCACCGACACCGCCGCCCGTCGCGGGCCCTACGACGTCCTGTTCCGTCACGTGCTCGCCCGTCTCGACCCCGAGCAGGCGCACCTGCTGACCCTGCGGGCGCTGTCGCTCGCGCACGCGGTCCCCGGCGCGCCGCGGCTCCTGCGCCGCGCGACGGGCACGCCGGACCCTATGCGGCCCGCGGGCACCGGTCGTCGCGTGCTCGGCGCGGAGCACTCCTCCCCGCTCGGACTCGCGGCGGGTCTCGACAAGGACGGGGAGCTCCCGCTCGCGTTCCTCGACCTCGGCTTCGGCCATGTCGAGGTCGGCACCGTCACCGCGAAGGCGCAGCCCGGCAATCCGCGCCCGCGCTCCTTCCGCCTGGTGGGGGACCGCTCGCTGATCAACCGCATGGGCTTCAACAACCACGGCGCCCAGGCCCTCGCCCACCGCCTCGCCGCGGCCCGGCGCACCGAGCGCGGCCAGCGCGCGGTGATCGGCGTGAACATCGGCAAGTCCAAGATCACGGCGCTCGAGGACGCGGCCGAGGACTACCGCTTCTCCGCCGGTCTGCTCGCGCCCTACGCCTCCTATCTCGCCATCAACGTCTCCAGCCCCAACACCCCGGGGCTGCGCGACCTGCAGAGCGTCGAGATGCTCCGTCCGATCCTCGAGGCCGTCGTCGACGAGAGCCGCAGCGCCGCCCGTCGTCTGCGCCGCGAGGTGCCGGTGCTCGTGAAGATCGCCCCCGACCTCCACGACGCCGACGTCACGGCGGTGGCCCGCCTCGCCGCCGAGGTGGGGCTCGCCGGCGTCATCGCGACCAACACCACCATCTCCCGGCCCGAGGAGCTGCGCGCCGACCGCGCCGAGATCGAGCGGATCGGCGCCGGCGGGCTCTCCGGCCCGCTGCTGGCCCGCCGCTCCCTCGAGATCCTCCGACTGCTCCGCGCCGAGCTGGGGGAGGAGGCCGTGGTCATCAGCTGCGGCGGCGTGACCACCGCCGAGGACGTCCGCGAGCGCCTCGCCGCCGGCGCCGACCTCGTCCAGGGCTACACCGCCTTCATCTACGAGGGCCCGTCCTGGCCCGGCCGGATCGCGCGCGCCCTGCGCCGCTGACCCCTGCCGTCACGGGAGTCACCGCGGGCGAGGCCCTCCCCGCCCGGGCGCCGGGCCTACCCTGGAGGGATGGACGAGGACCTCTTCTCGCTGGGTGGTGATGCGCCCGCGCCGCGCACACTGTCGGACCGCAACGTCGACCACCGCGCCCCGCTCGCAGTGCGGATGCGCCCCCGCACCCTCGAGGAGATCGTCGGCCAGCACGCGGCGCTGGAGCCCGGCAGCCCGCTGCGCCGCCTGGTCTCCACCGACGACTCCCGCACCGCGCCGAGCTCCGTGATCCTGTGGGGACCGCCCGGCACCGGCAAGACCACCCTCGCCTATGTCGTCGCGCAGTCCGGCGACCGCGAGTTCGTCGAGGTCTCCGCCGTGCTCGCCGGGGTCAAGGACATCCGCGACGTGGTGGACCAGGCCCGCTCCCGGCTGCGCACCGTCGGCCGCGAGACCGTCCTCTTCGTGGACGAGGTCCACCGCTTCTCGAAGTCGCAGCAGGACGCGCTGCTGCCGAGCGTCGAGAACCGCTGGGTCACCCTCGTCGCCGCGACCACCGAGAACCCCTACTTCTCGGTGATCTCCCCGCTGCTGTCGCGCTCGATCGTGCTCACCCTCGAGCCGCTCGCACGGGAGGACCTCGACACCCTCGTGGACCGCGCGCTCACCGACGAGCGAGGGCTCGGCGGCGCCGTCACCCTCACGGGCGACGCCCGCGAGGCGCTGCTGCGGCTCGGCGGCGGGGACGCCCGCAAGATCCTCACCTCCCTCGAGGCGGCCGCCGCCGCGGCCCTGATGAAGGAGTCCAAGGAGATCGACGCGGCCACCCTCTCCCAGGCCGTGAACCGGGCCGCGCTGCGCTACGACCGCGGCGGCGACCAGCACTACGACGTCACCAGCGCCTTCATCAAATCCATGCGCGGCAGCGACGTCGACGCCTCCCTCCACTACCTCGCCCGCATGATCGAGGCGGGGGAGGACCCCCGCTTCATCGCCCGACGCGTCGTGATCGCCGCGAGCGAGGAGGTGGGCATGGCCGACCCCGCCGCGCTGCAGGTCGCGGTCTCGGCGATGCAGGCCGTGCAGATGCTCGGCATGCCCGAGGGGCGCATCCCGCTCGCCCAGGCCGTCGTCCACATCGCCACCGCCCCGAAGTCCAACGCCTCCTACAAGGCGCTGGACGCCGCGATCGCGGACGTCCGCGCCGGCAAGGGCCAGGGCGTCCCCGCCCACCTGCGCGATGCCCACTACTCGGGAGCGAAGAAGCTCGGACACGGGGTCGAGTACCAGTACGCCCACGACGCCCCGCACGCCGTGGTCGCCCAGCAGTACGCGCCCGACGACCTCGTCGGCACCCGCTACTACCATCCCAAGGGCCACGGACACGAGGAGGTCACGAGCCGCCGGGTCGAGGCGCTGCGCCGCATCCTGGACCAGGCTCCGCCCCCGCCCGGCGCAGGCGCGTGAGGCACTCCACAGGAAGCCCGGTGTGACCAGCCCCGTCGGACATGGACCCGGACGGGGGCGTGCGGTAGAGTCGGTCGCTGAATCCGCGGCTGCAAGACTGGATTCACCACACGCGAACAAGAGGTATACCTCGTGACCAACGTCACCCGTGCGCGCCGCCAGGCGCGTCTGTCCCGAGCCCTCGGGCTCCCGCTCACCCCGAAGTCGGTCAAGTACTTCGAGAAGCGCCCGTACCCCCCGGGCGAGCACGGCCGCGCCCGTCGCCGCACCGAGTCCGACTACGCGGTCCGCCTCAAGGAGAAGCAGCGTCTGCGCGCGCAGTACGCCCTCCGCGAGAAGCAGATGCACCGCGCCTACCTGGACGCCAAGAAGCAGCCGGGCCTGACCGGCGAGTCGATGGTCGAGCTGCTGGAGATGCGCCTGGACGCGCTCGTCCTGCGCGCCGGCTTCGCCCGCACCATCCTCCAGGCCCGCCAGGCCGTCGTGCACCGCCACATCCTGGTCGACGGCCAGCTGGTGGACCGCCCCTCCTTCCGCGTCGCGCCCGGCCAGACCATCCAGGTCAAGCCGAAGTCGCAGGCCATGGAGCCCTTCCAGATCGCCGCCGAGGGCGGGAACTCCGACGTGCTCGCGTCGGTCCCCTCCTACCTCTCCGTCGAGCTGCCCGAGCTGAAGGCCCAGCTCGTCTCGCGCCCCAAGCGCGCCGAGGTCCCCGTCACGGTCGACGTCCAGATGGTCGTCGAGTACTACGCGCGCTGACCTCTCCTCTCCGCGGCGCGACAGGCCCCGGCGGGTGTACTCCGGTACCCTGACCGGGGCCTTCGTGTCCGCAGTGCCGGCCGCACCACGGCCGTCCGCCCCACAGCATCCCGCCGCGCCGCCGACGCGGCTCCAGGAAGGACATCCCGCACCCATGCGCACCTCCGAGATCCACCGGCGGTTCCTCGCCCACTTCGAGAAGAAGGCGCACGAGGTCGTGCCCAGCACCTCGCTGGTCTCGAACGACCCCTCGATCCTCTTCACGATCGCCGGCATGGTCCCGTTCATCCCGTACATCGTCGGCACCGAGAAGGCGCCCTACGACCGTGCGGTGAGCGTGCAGAAGTGCATCCGCACCAACGACATCGAGAACGTCGGGCGCACCACCCGCCACGGCACGTTCTTCCAGATGGCCGGGAACTTCTCCTTCGGCGACTACTTCAAGACCGGCGCGATCGACTTCTCCTGGGAGCTGCTGACCTCCTCCGTCGACGACGGCGGCTTCGGCCTCGAGCCCGAGCGGCTCTGGATCACCCTGTGGGAGCAGGACCAGGAGTCCTACGACCACCTCGTGCAGGTCATCGGCCTGGACCCCGCGCGGATCGTGCAGCTGCCCTGGGAGGAGAGCTGCTGGGACACCGGCCAGCCCGGCCCCGCCGGCTCCACCGGCGAGTGGTACTACGACCGCGGCCCGGAATACGGCCCCGACGCCCCCACCGGCCGCCTGCCCCAGTGGCCCGGCGACGAGCGCGCCGAGGACCGCTATCTCGAGATCTGGAACCTCGTCTTCGACCAGTTCCTGCGCGGTCCGGGCAAGGGCAAGGACTACGAGCTGCTCGGCGAGCTCGACCAGAAGGCGATCGACACCGGCCTCGGGGTCGAGCGCCTCGCCTACCTGCTTCAGGGCAAGCAGAACATGTACGAGATCGACCAGATCTTCCCCGTCATCGAGAAGGTGCAGGAGCTCTCCGGCCGCCGCTACGGCGCGGACGCGGAGGACGACGTCCACCTGCGCATCATCGGCGACCACGTGCGCAGCGCGCTGATGCTCGTCGGCGACGGCGTGCGCCCCGGCAACGAGGGCCGCGGCTACGTGCTGCGCCGCCTCATCCGTCGCGCCGTGCGCTCGCTGCGCCTGCTGGGCTACGCCGAGCCGTCGATGCCGCACCTGCTGCCGATCTCCAAGGACCTCATGGCCGAGTCCTATCCGGAGCTCGAGGCCGACTTCCCGCGGATCGCCGAGATCGTCTACGCCGAGGAGGAGACCTTCCGACGCACCCTCGAGACCGGCACCGCGATCTTCGACCAGGTCGCGAAGAGCGCCGCGGCCGACGGCGGGCGCGTGCTGCCCGGCGACGAGGCATTCAAGCTCCACGACACCTACGGCTTCCCGATCGACCTGACCATGGAGATGGCCGCCGAGGTCGGGCTCCAGGTCGACGAGGACGCCTTCCGCTCCGCGATGCAGGAGCAGCGCGAGCGCGCCCGCGCCGACGCGGCCGCGAAGAAGACCGGCCACACCGACACCGGGCTGTACAACCGCCTGCTCTCCGAGCGCGGCGGCGAGGTCCCGTTCCTCGGCTACACCGAGGACACCGTCGCCACCACCGTCGAGTCCGTGCTCGTCGACGGCGCGCTCGTGGACTCCGTCCAGGCGCCCGCGCAGGTCGAGGTCGTGCTCGCCTCGACCCCGTTCTACGCCGAGTCCGGCGGCCAGCTCGCCGACCAGGGCAGCATCGCGCTGACCGGCGGCGGACTGGTCGAGGTCGATGACGTGCAGAAGCCGGTGAAGGGCCTGATCGTCCACCGCGGCCGCCTCGTCGAGGGCGAGCTCGCCCCCGGCGTCTCCGCCATCGCGTCGATCGATCGCGACCGACGCGGGGCGATCGCCCGCGCCCACACCGCCACGCACATGGTCCACGAGTCCCTGCGCGAGGAGCTCGGCCACGGCGCGACCCAGGCCGGCTCCGAGAACTCGCCCGGCCGGATGCGCTTCGACTTCCGCTACAGCCAGGCCGTGCCGAAGTCCGTGCTCGAGCAGATCGAGGGACGCGTCAACACCCTCCTGCAGGAGGAGCTCACCGTCACCGATCAGCAGATGCCGATCGACGAGGCGAGGGCGCTCGGCGCCCAGGCGCTGTTCGGCGAGAAGTACGGCGACATCGTGCGCGTCGTCTCCATCGGCGGGGACTGGTCCCGCGAGCTCTGCGGCGGCACCCACGTCGCGAGCACCGGCGCGATCGGCACCGTCCAGCTGATGGGCGAGGCCTCGATCGGCTCGGGCGTGCGCCGCGTCGACGCGCTCGTGGGCCTGTCCGCCTACCGTCACCAGGCCAAGTCCCATGCCCTGGTCTCCCAGCTCTCCGAGATGCTGAAGGTCGGCTCCGCCGAGGAGCTGCCCGAGCGCGTCCGCTCCCTCACCCAGCGGATGAAGGACATGGAGAAGCAGCTCGCGACGCTCCGCGGCCAGCAGCTGCAGGCCGAGGCGGGCCGCCTGGTAGACAGCGCCCAGGACGTCTCCGGCGTGCGCGTGCTGCTGCACGACGCGGGGGAGGGCGTCGCCGCCGGCGACCTGCGCACTCTCGCTACCGACCTGCGCGCCCGCCTCGGCGAGGACGCGCCCGTCGTGGTCGCCGTGGCCGGGCACGAGGGCGGTCGCGCCGCCCTCGTGATCGCCACCAGCGCCGGCGCCCGCGACCTCGGCCTCGCGGCCGGGACCCTGCTGCGCACCGGCGCGGAGGCCATGGGCGGCCGCGGCGGCGGCAAGCCCGACCTCGCCCAGGGCGGCGGAGGCGAGCCGGCCCGCATCGCCGAGGCGCTCGGCGCGGTGCGCGGCGCGATCGAGGAGGCGCGGACCGCATGAGCGGCCCGGTCGACGCCGAGGCGCCGACGGGCCTCCCGCGCGGGGTGAGGCTCGGCGTGGACGTCGGAGACGTCCGCGTCGGGCTCGCCCGCAGCGATCTCGACGGGCTCATCGCCACGCCGATCGAGACCCTCGAGCGCGACTCGGCGGCGCGCCGTGTCGTCCAGGAGGCTCTCGAGCTCGACGCCCATGTCATCATGGTCGGGCTCCCGCGGTCCCTGGACGGGACCGAGGGCGCGGCCGCGACGAAGGCGCGCGTCTTCGCCGCGGAGCTCGTGACGCTGCTGGTCGCGGCCTCACGGCAGATCGAGGTCCGCCTGATCGACGAGCGACTGACCACCGTGTCCGCGCACAAGGTGCTGCACAGCTCCGGGCGCAAGGGTCGTCGCCATCGCCAGGTCGTGGACCAGGTCGCCGCCGTGATGATCCTCCAGCAGGCCCTGGACCTCGAGAGGTCCACCGGGCGGCGCGGCGGCGAGCTCGTCGAGGAGCCGCCGAGCACGACCTCGCAGGACCCGACCGAGGAGGACAGCTGATGAAGGACGAGCACCACTCCTTCGACGAGCTCGCCGAGGCGCAGGACCCCGAGGACGGCGGATCGGGCGCTCCTCGTCCCCGCCGCGGCGGGCATCGCGGCGAGCCGCGCCGCCGACGCGGCGGGTTCTTCCGCTCGCTGCTGCCCGTGCTGCTCGTCCTCGCCGTGGTCGGCGCCCTCGCCGTCGGCGGATTCCAGGGGTACCGGTGGGTCACCGCGAACGTCAGCGTCGAGGACGAGGCCCCGGAGTTCGAAGGGCCCGGGAGCGGGGAGGCGCTCGTCGAGGTCGGCGAGGGCGACACCGGCACGGACATCGCCGCGACCCTCGTCGAGGAGGGCGTCATCAAGACCTCCGCGCCGTTCATCACGCTGTTCTCCTCCACCCAGGACGCCTCGAAGATCGAGCCGGGCGTGTACCGCCTGAAGCAGGAGATGACCTCCGCCGACGCGCTGACCATGCTGATGGACCCGGAGAACCTCGCCGGGCACCGCGTGATCGTCCCCGAGGGGCTGCGCCTCACCCAGATCTGGGCGCTGCTCTCCGAGGAGACCGGCATCCCGGTGGAGGAGTTCGAGGCCGCCGCGAAGGACTACACCTCCTACGGCATCCCGAAGAACAAGGCCGGCACCCTCGAGGGCTACCTCTGGCCCGGCCGCTACGACATCCTCGAGGAGCACACCGCCGAGGACGTGATCGAGATGATGTGGGGCCGGATGGAGGAGCAGCTCACCGAGCGCGAGATCCCGAAGGACCAGTGGCACACCACCCTCACCTACGCCTCCCTCGCGGAGATGGAGGTGCGCAACCCGGAGGACTACGGGAAGGTCGTGCGCACGATCCACAACCGCCTCGAGGGCACCGGCGAGGCCAAGGGCTCGCCGATGAAGCTCCAGTTCGACTCGACCGTCCACTACGTCACGGGGAAGTCCGCGAGCGTCGGCACCACCGATGCGGAGCGCGCCACCGACAGCCCCTACAACACCTACCTCAAGGACGGCCTGCCGCCCGGGCCGATCGCCGCGCCCGGCGCCCAGGCGCTCGACGCGGCCGCGGACCCGCCCGAGGGGGACTGGCTCTACTTCGTCGCCGTCAACACCGACACCGGCGAGACCAAGTTCGCGGCCACCTGGGCCGAGCACGAGGAGAACGTCAAGGAGTGGCAGGCATGGGCGGCCTCGAACGGATGACCTCCGCGGCCCCGCTGCGCCGCTTCGCGGTGATCGGGTCTCCCGTCGGCCATTCGCTCTCCCCGGTGCTGCACGGCGCCGCATACCGGGCGCTCGGCGTGGACGACGCCCGCTACGAGCGCTTCGAGGTCGGGGCGGGGGAGCTGCCCGCCTTCCTCGCCGACGGGCCCGGGCGCGAGCTCGAGGGCCTCTCGGTCACCATGCCCGGCAAGCCCGAGGCCTTCGCCCTCGCCGCCGAGCACGACGAGGTCTCCCGGCGGCTCGGCGTGGCCAACACCCTGCTGCGCCGCCCCGGCGGCACCTGGCGGGCCGAGAACCACGATGTGCACGGGATCGCCGCGACCCTGCGCGACCACGGCGCCCGGTCCGTGGACACCGGCGGCGTGGTGGGCTCGGGGGCGACCGCGCTCAGCGCGCTCGCGGCGCTGCTCGACCTCGGCGCCGCCACCGTCCTGCTCACCGCCCGCAGCGCCGAGAAGCTCGCGCCGCTGCACCGCTTCGCCCAGGAGGCCGGCGCCGAGGCGGTCGAGATCCCCTGGTCCTCGCACCACGAGGTGCTGCGGGCCGACGCAGTCGTCAGCGCCCTCGCGGTCGAGGGTGCCCGTGCCGTCGCCGCCGCCTGGGAGGCCCGCGGCGACGCCGGGATCACGCCGCCGCGGGTGCTGCTCGACGTGCTCTACGACCCGTGGCCCGCCCCCGTCGCCGCCGTCGTGCAGCAGGCCGGGGGAGAGGTCGCCGACGGCCTCGAGATGCTCGCCCACCAGGCCGACATGCAGGTGCGCTCGATGCTGCACGTCCCCGCCGCCCCGGTCGCGACGATGCTCGCCGCCGCCCGGGACGAGCTCGCACGGCGCCGGGGGAGCGCCGGGCGCTGAGCGCGCTCCGCGCCACCCTTGTCCACCCAGGTAAAGACGGGGTAAAGTGACGCGCGTCGCAGGGGCCCCTCCGGGCCCCGGGACGAGCGGGAGGGGACGGGCGGCATGGAGCTGGCGAAGGACGGCCTGAACGGCGGCACGACGGCGCAGGACGCCGAGGGGACGGAGGCTGCACGGCAGGTGATCCCCTCCCCGGATGCCATGACCGCGACGTCGATCCCCGCAGACCTCTCGACGGCCGCGCTGCGCCGCTGCACCGCCCTGGCCACCCGCGCCCGCGCCGATCTGCTCACGCGCGGCCGACACGACGCCGCCGCCCAGCTCGCCGCGCTCCTCGAGGAGATGGGGAGCTGGGAGGCGTCGCACCTCGTCGACCCCGATCCGACCATGGTCGTGCTCGCCGCCGCTGCGCTCCAGGACCTGGCCGACCGCCTGCCGGTCCCGGCCCCGGCCGGCCTCGAGGAGCGGATCGAGCTCGTCCTGGCCGTCCTGCACGCCGTGATGGATCGGGGCCGGGTGGGCGCCACGGCGTGATTGTCTTCACGTTCACCCTGGCAGAGGCGCTTTCTGGTGCGGAGCGAAGTCCGGACCGTGCTACTGTTCTCAAGTCAGCACGACGCACCTGTCCGGGTGGCGGAATTGGTAGACGCGCTAGCTTGAGGTGCTAGTGCCCGCTTTAGGGCGTGGGGGTTCAAGTCCCCCCTCGGACACCACAGGGAAGGCCCCGGTTCACTCGATGAGCCGGGGCCTTCCGCATGTCCGGTTCCCTGCGTCCCGAGGGACGACCGGTCCCGGGCGGCGAGGCGACCTGTCTGACAGGATGAGCAGTCGGCGGCTGCCCCGTCCGGCGTCGGCGCCGGCCCGCAGCCCGACCGCGTTCCCAGGACCCCGCCCCGCGCGGCGTCCCTCCGTCCCTTCCCCCCAAGGAGAACCTCATGGAGATCGAAGGCTGGTCCCAGACGCTCGGGGCCGCGCCGCTGCTCGCGATCGCGGCCGGCGCCATCGCGCTCATCCTCGTCCTCGTCATCCGGTTCAAGCTCCACGCCTTCCTCACCCTGGTCCTGGTCAGCCTGCTGACGGCGTTCGCGACCGGCATCCCCTCCGGTTCGATCGTGGACGTGATGCTGGACGGCTTCGGCGGCACCCTCGCCAGCGTCGCCCTGCTCGTCGGACTCGGCGCGATGCTCGGCAAGCTCATCGAGCACTCCGGCGGCGCGACCGTGCTGGCCGAGACGATGATCCGCATGTTCGGCGAGAAGCGGGCACCGCTCGCCCTCGGCGTCGCCTCCCTGCTCATGGGCTTCCCCATGTTCTTCGACGCCGGGCTCGTGGTCATGCTCCCGATCGTCTTCGCGGTCGCCGCACGGCTCGGCGGCCCCGTGCTGCTCTACGCCATGCCCTCGGCCGTCGCCTTCTCCGCGATGCACGTCTTCGTCCCGCCGCACCCCGGACCCGTCACCGCGACGGAGCTGTACGGCGCGAACCTCGGGATCGTGCTCCTGATCGGCCTGGTCTGCGTGATCCCCACCTTCTACCTCACCGGCGTGCTGTGGGGCCGCGTGACCGCCAGGAAGTTCCCCTTCACCCTCGAGACCATGGGCGGGATCTTCGGCGGCGGCGACGGCGAGCCGGTCGCGAACCCGCCGAAGGTCGGCACGGTCATCGCCGTGCTGCTGCTCCCGATGGCGCTGATCTTCCTCAACACCGGGCTCGACTTCCTGCGCGCCGCCGGCGTGGTGGACGAGAACGCCGTCTGGTACGGCGTACTCACCACCCTCGGCTCCTCCGCCGTCGCGCTGCTGATCTCCGTGCTCGTCGCCCTCGTGGTGCTCGGCTCCCGCCGCGGCGAGAACGGCTCCGCGCTCGAGAAGATCGTGGACTCCTCCCTCGGCCCGATCTGCTCCGTCGTGCTGATCACCGGCGCGGGCGGCATGTTCGGCGGCGTGCTGCGCTCCTCGGGCATCGGCGACGCGCTCTCCGGCGCGCTCAGCGACCTGGGCCTTCCGCTGATCCTCGCGGCCTACGTGATCGCCGTGGTGATGCGCGTGGCGCAGGGCTCGGCGACCGTCGCCCTGGTCACCGCCGCCGGCCTGATGGCGCCGGCGGTGGAGGCGGCCGGCTACTCGGCCGGACAGATCGCCGCGATCACCGTCGCGACCGCCGCGGGCTCCGTCTTCGCCTCGCACGTGAACGACTCCGGCTTCTGGCTCGTCGGCCGGCTGCTGAACATGGACGTGGCCACGACGCTGCGCACCTGGACCGTGCAGCAGACCCTCGAGTCCGTGATCGGGTTCGTCATGGCCGGAGCCCTGTTCCTGATCCTCTGAGCGGGAGGCGGGCCGGGGCGCGGGGAGCGGGCGCCGGTCTAGAGTGGGGCAGCATCGCCCCGAAGTCGAGGAGGCCGCCGTGGCCGCAGCGTCATCGAACGTCCCGCTCCCCGCGCCCGCCCCGGTGCGCACCCCCGCCTGGCGCTACGCGCTGGGGATGTTCGGCACCTCGATCCCGATCAACCTGATCCGCGGCTCGATCGTGCTGCTGTACGTCGACATCCTCGGCATGGACGTGCGCGCCTACGCGGCCGTGATGGCGGTCTACGCCGTGATCGACGCGATCGACAACCCGGTCCTCGGCCACCTCTCGGACCGCACCCGCACCCGGCTCGGCAGACGCCGCCCCTGGCTCCTGCTCGGCGCGCCCCTGCTCGCCGCCTCGATGATCGCCCTGTTCAGCCCGCCGGGCTCCCTGGACGGGCCGGGGCTGGTGGCCTGGTTCGCGCTCTTCGCGATCCTGTCGGAGCTCTTCGACTCGATGCTGAACGCCAACTACGGCGCCCTGCTGCCCGAGCTGTTCCCCGAGGAGCGGCGCCGCGCGCTGGCGAACGTGCTGCGCCAGGGGTTCCAGCTGGTGGCGATGGTCATCTCGCTCGCCCTCACCCCGGTCCTGACCACCTCGCTGCTCGGCTCCGAGGAGGAGGTGGGCGGCTTCTCCCGCACCGCGGCGCTGTACGCCGTGATCGCCGTGGCCGCGATCGTGGTGATGGCGCTCGGCGCGCACGAGGAGCCGAACCGCCGGCAGGAGGAGCGGCCGCGTCTGCTTCCCTCCCTCGCCCAGATCCTCCGCACCCCGCTGCTGTGGATGGTGGCGCTGCCCAGCCTCTGCTACGGCAGCGCGGTCGCGATCGTGCTCTCCGGGGTGCAGCTGTACGTCCGCCACACCCTCGGCCTGCCCGTCGCGACCGCCTTCCTCGTCCAGGGCGTGGTGCTGCTGACCTGCGCGGCAGCGCTGTTCGCCTGGCTCGCGGCAGTGCGCAGGCTCGGTGCGCTGCGCACCTGGCGCCTCGCCTTCTGGGCCCTGACCGGCTCCTTCGCCCTGCTGTACCTCGCCCGCGATCTCACCACCGCGCTGCTGGCCGGAGCGGTGCTCGGGATCGGCTGGGCCGGGCTGCTCGCCACCAACGACCTCGTCGTCGCCCGCGTCGTGGACCGGGACGCGGCGGTGCACGGCCTGCACCGCGAGGGCCTGTTCCTCTCGGTGACCGGTGCCCTCGGACGCCTCAGCGGCGCGGTGAGCGGCCTCGCCCTCGCCTCTCTGGGCACCTTCTTCGGGTATCACTCCGGGGACAGCCCCGGTACTGACCCGGGCCAGGCCTTCCGCGTCTATCCCTTCCTGCTCTGCGCCCTCGGCGCTCTCTCGGCGCACCTGGTCAGAGTCCCCTCGCCGGAGCGGAGCGCCGCCGAGGCGTCCGCGGACGTCGCCGTGCGGACCGGGCGGCGTGCATGAGGGCCGAGGAGCACGAGCGGCGCCTGGTCGTCACCGCCGACGACCTCGGACGCGACCCCGCCGGCACCGCGGTGATCATCGCCCTCGGACAGGAGGGGCTGATCAGCGCGGCGACGCTGCTCACCGTGACCGAGGAGTCGCCGCGCGCCGCGGCACGGCTGCGCGATGCGGGCCTCACGCCCCGTCTGCACCTGGCCCTCATGGGCGAGGCGGACCTGCCCCCGTGGCGGCCGCTGTCCGACGGAGCGAGCCTGCGGGAGCGGGGCGGCGCGATGACCACGGACCCGCGACGCCTCGCCCGGGAGCTCGACCTCGACGAGGCGGTCGAGGAGTTCGACGCCCAGCTCGCCTGGATGCGGGGGCGGGGCCTGGAGCCCGGCGCGGCAGACTTCCACACCACGGCGCTGTACAGCCTGCGGTCGGGCGCGCTGCTGGAGGCGACGCTGCGCTGGTGCGCCCGGCACGGACTCGGCTTCCGCCTGCCGCGGAGCATGGACCCCTTCCCGGGCACGGACGCCCTCCCCGTCGCGGCCCGCGGGGTCCACTCCGCCGCCGTGCACCTCGCCGACGCCCTCGGCGTGCCCCTGCCCGCCGCGCTGCTCTCCCACCACGGCACCGCGCCCTCCGTCGACGCGCTGCGCACGTCGCTCACGAGCGGGCTCGCACTGCTCCCGCCGGGGACCTCCGAGCTCGTCATGCATCCCTCCGCAGCGGGCGCCGGGGTCCCTGCGGTGAGGGAGCGGGAGACGCAGCTGCTGCGCGACGGGCAGTGGTGGGAGGCGCTGCGCGACGCCGGGATCCGGCAGGCCGCGCACTGGTGAGGGGACGGGGACGGTGCGTGGGAGAATCCTCCTCATGGTCCACGTCTTCCTCCACGAGCCGGCGATCGCCGGGAACACCGGCAACGCGATCCGTCTCGCGGCCGTCACCGGCGCCCGCCTCCACCTCATCGAGCCGCTCGGCTTCGACCTCGAGGACGCGAAGCTGCGCCGAGCAGGACTGGACTACCACGACCTCGCCGAGGTGAGCATCCACCAAGATCTCGAGACCGCCCTCGCCGCGGTGCCCGACGCGCGGGTCTTCGCCTTCACCGCGCGCACCGAGACCGCCTTCGGACAGGTCCAGTACCGGCGGGAGGACGTGCTGCTCTTCGGCACCGAGCCGACCGGGCTTCCGGAGGAGGTCATGGCCCATCCGCGCATCACCTCCCGGGTGCGGATCCCGATGCTCCCGGCCCGCCGCTCCCTGAACCTCGCCAACTCGGTCTCGATCGCCGTCTACGAGGCCTGGCGCCAGCTCGGCTACGACGGGGCCGGGGCATGAGCCCTCGCGACCCCCGCCGCACCGCGCGCCGCATCGAGCGCCGCAACGCGCAGTTCCAGCAGTGGCAGGCCCTGCTGACCAACCGCACCAAGCGCAGCCGGGCCGGGGAGATGCTGGTCCAGGGTGTCCGCCCGATCACCCAGGCGATCGACCACGGCCACGAGATCCGCGCGCTGCTGACCGACTCGAGGGAGAACCCCTCCCGCTGGGCGCGCGAGCTGCTCGAGTCCTCGCCGGCGCCCGTCGTCCACCTCGCCCCCGAGCTGATGGCCGAGCTGGGGGAGAAGGAGGACGGGGCCCCCGAGCTGCTGGCCGTCGCCGCGATGCCCGCGGACGACCTCTCCCGCCTCGATGCCGGGCCGCGCTCGACCGTGGTCGTCTTCGACCGGCCGACGGGGCCGGGGAACATCGGTTCCCTCGCCCGCTCCGTCGACGCGCTCGGCGGCGCGGGGCTCGTGGTCACCGGCCACGCCGCCGATCCCTGGGATCCCGCCGCGATCCGGGCGAGCACCGGCTCGGTCTTCGCCGTGCCCGTCCTGCGCGTGCCCTCGCACCGCGAGGTGCTCGAGTGGGTGGAGGGTCGTCGGCCCGCGGGGGAGCCGTGGACGGTGCTGGGGCTGGACGAGGCAGGCGGTCACGAGGTCGCGGACGTCGACCTGACCGGTCCGACGCTGCTGGTCGTCGGCAACGAGACCGTGGGGATGAGCGCCGGGTGGCGGGAGGCCTGCGACGCGATCGCGGAGATCCCGATGAGCGGCAGCGCCTCGTCGCTGAACGCCTCCGTGGCCGGGTCCCTCGCCCTCTACGAGGTCGCCCGGCAGCGCCGGCGCGGCCGCTGAGCGGGGCCCGCCCGCCACCGCCCAGGCGGTGCCGTCCGAGCGCTGCCGTCCAGGTGCTGCCGCTCAGGCGGTGCCGAGCGCCCCGGCGACCAGGGGAGCGCCCAGCAGTCCCAGGAACGGGACGGCCAGCAGCACCGGACCGACGGCGAAGCGCGCCCCCGCACGCCGGGTCGCGAGCAGGACCACGCCGCCCAGCACCCCCGCCAGGAGCATCCCTGCGAGCAGCCCCGCCAGGAGCACCTCCCCGCCGAGCGCCGACGACATCAGCACCACCACCGGCACCGTCTTCGCATCCCCCATCCCCAGCAGCGACGGGGCGAGGAGCCCCAGGAGGATGGCGCCGGCCCCGAGCACCAGGGCGAGGATCACCGCCGAGGACAGGGCGGGACGCAGCGAGGGGACCAGCAGCGCGAGCACGCCGAGGGCGAGGCCGACCCCGCCGGTGAGCCCGGCGACCCAGCAGTTCGGGAGACGGTGCGAGGTGCCGTCGTGCCAGGCGAGCACCGCCGCCGGCGGCAGGTAGACCACCAGCAGCACGGCGAGCAGGAGCGGGGAGGAGACGGGCACGGGCCCATCCCACCAGATCCGCACTGTCCGCGCCCGGCCGGCGCGAGCGATGTGGACGACGGGCGGACGCCGCCCGGAGGCTGCTCTACAGCGTGGACTGCACCCGGATGATCCGCCGCCGCATCCAGACCTTCTTCCCGCCGCCCATGTACAGGCGGGTGCGCGCATGCTCCCAGCGCCCGTACTCCGCCTGCTCGGCGAGCTCGGCGCGGACCTGGCCGATCGAGCTGCCGCGGGGGACGGTGATGATCTGGTACTCGTAGTCCTCGAGCCGGCGCCCGCGCTCCACGGGCAGGTCGCGACGGCCACGGGGATCGCTCACGTGCTGGACCTCTGCGGTGAGCGGGGTGCGGGGTCGGATCAACAGTTCCTCCTGAGCGCGATGACCTGCGACGGGGCCGTCGCGGCGTGAGATGCGGCACGGTCGCTGCGGTACGGGGGGCCGCCTGCGCATCCCGGCCCGGGATCCCGGGGACGGCCCGCCGTTCTCCCCTGTCCATTGTGCCCTCGGACGATGTACGGTCCAACCATGAACACGGATCCTCGCTCCGCTCTCGCTGCGCTGATCGCCGCCCTCGAGCGTCACTACGAGGCGGCCGCCGCCTCCCGCGGTGACGACGACCCGGCCCTGGACGCCGCCACCGAGCAGCTCTCCACGGCCTTCGACACCTACGACGACGCCCTCTTCGACGCGTACGACATCGCCACCCCGCTGATCGTCTTCGACGGGGACGATGACGACGAGGACGATGAGGACGACGACTTCGACGATCTCGACGACTTCGAGGACGACGACGACTACGACGATGATGACGACGAGGACTACGAGGACGACGACGAGGACCGCTGAGGTCGCGCTCGGCTGAGGCTCCGGCCGGGCCGGGCGCCCCCTCCCGGCGGACGGTCCGACCTCGTCCGCCGGACCTCCATGCAGTCTTCACCTCATCAGCGCCGCGTACGCTGTGCGGGGTCGATCGCGGCGCTGCCGCGACCACGACGCCGTCCGCGGCGACCCCGAGCGCGAGTCCATCGAGGAGAGTCCATGTCCTTCATCGAGGCGGTGATCCTGGGCCTGGTCCAGGCGCTGACCGAGTTCCTCCCCGTCTCCTCCAGCGCCCACGTGCGCGTGGTCGGGGAGCTCATGAACCCGGGGGAGGACCCCGGCGCCGCGTTCACCGCGATCATCCAGCTCGGCACCGAGACCGCGGTGCTGATCTACTTCTGGAACGACATCACCCGGATCATCGGCAAGTGGTTCAAGGCCCTGGCCGGGAAGGTCCCGCACTCGGATCCCGACGTGCGGATGGGCTGGCTGGTGATCCTCGGCTCGATCCCGATCGGCGTGCTCGGGCTCCTCTTCGAGGACCAGATCGACCACAGCCTGCGGAACCTGTACATCACCGCCTCGATGCTGATCCTCTTCGGCCTGCTGCTGGGGCTGGCCGACAGGATCGCCCCGCACCGCAAGGAGCTCGATCAGCTCACGGTGCGCGACGGCATCCTCTTCGGCCTCGCCCAGGCCCTCGCGCTGATCCCCGGCGTCTCCCGCTCCGGCGGCACGATCACCGCGGGGCTTCTCATGGGCTACTCCCGCAAGGCCGCCGCCCGCTATGCCTTCCTGCTCGCGGTCCCCGCCGTGTTCGCCTCCGGCCTCTACAAGGCCGCCAAGGAGGTCCCGGTGCTCTTCACGGCCGACGGGCGCGCCGCCGCGGCCGCCGCGGGGGAGCCCTCGCTGGCCGCGATCGTGATCTCGACCCTCGTCGCCTTCGGCGTCGGCTACGCGGTGATCGTGTGGTTCATGCGGCTGATCGAGAACCGCTCCTACCTGATCTTCGTGATCTACCGCATCGTCGCAGGCGTGGCCCTGCTGGGTCTGCTCTGGTTCGGCGTGATCGACCCGCTGGGCGGCGCCTGATCCCACCTCGAGGACGTCGACCGTATGATCGAGTGGTGCAATCCTGGACCACCCCTGAGCTGACCCCGCTGCCCGCCTCCACGACGCCGCTGCGGCTGTTCGACACCCGCACCGGGCGCATCGCCCCCGTGACGCCGCTCGTGCCGGGACACGCCCGCCTCTACGTCTGCGGGATCACCCCGTACGACTCGACCCACCTGGGCCATGCGGCGACCTATCACGCGGCCGACCTCATGCGTCGTGCGCTCGTGGACTCCGGCCTCCAGGTCACCACCGCCCAGAACATCACCGACGTCGACGACCCGCTGCTGGAGCGCGCCGACCGCGACGGGGTCGACTGGCGCGAGCTGGCCGAGTCCCAGGTCGCGCTGTTCAGCGAGGACATGGCGGCGCTGCGCATCATCGCGCCGGAGACCTACCGCTCCGTGAGCGAGGCGATGGACGAGATCATCGCCACCGTCGACACCCTGCGCGAGCGGGGCCGCGCCTACCAGGTGCCGACCCCCGATGCCGAGGGCGACGACTGGTACCACGACCTCTCCCTCGACGGAGCCCTCGGAGACGTCTCCGGCTGGACCGAGGAGCAGATGCTCGAGGTCTTCGCCGACCGGGGCGGGGACCCCGACCGCGAGGGCAAGCGGGGCCGCTTCGACCCGCTGCTGTGGCGCGCCGAGCGCGAGGGGGAGCCGGCCTGGGACGGCGGCGCCCTCGGCCGGGGCCGCCCCGGCTGGCACGTGGAGTGCGTCTCCATCGCCGAGGAGGGCCTTGGCCTGCCCTTCGACATCCAGGCCGGCGGCAGCGACCTCGTCTTCCCCCATCACGACCTGAGCGCCGCCCATGCGGTCGGCCTCGGCCGTCCCTTCGCGACCTCCTACGCGCATGCCGGGATGGTCGCCCACGAGGGCGAGAAGATGAGCAAGTCGCTCGGCAACCTCGTCTTCGTCCACCGCCTCGTCCGCGACGGCGTCGACCCGATGGCGATCCGCCTGGTGCTCATGGCGCACCATTACCGCAGCGACTGGGAGTGGTCTGACGCGGAGCTCGAGGTCGCGCAGCAGCGCCTGGAGGCCTATCGCGCCGCCGCCCACCGCCGCGAACTGGGCCCCGACGTCGTCGAGGCGCTCCGCGCCGCGCTGCGCGACGACCTCGACACCCCCGCGGCGCTCACTGCGCTCGATGCCTGGGCCGCGGGCGACGAGCTCCCGGGGACCGCGGGCCGCGAGCTGCCCGCGGACGCCCCGGGCGATGTGGCCGCCGCGGTCGACGCCCTGTTCGGGATCACGCTGGCCGGCTGAGCCGGCGGGGCGGGAGGCTCAGTCAGTCTCGCGGCGGCGCCGCAGGAACTGCTCGAACTCCTTCGCGATCGCGTCACCGCTCGCCTCGGGCAGCTCGGCCGCGTCCTGCGCCTGCTCGAGGCGCCGCACGTACTCGGCGACGTCCTCGTCGGTGCGGGCCAGCTCGTCCACCCCGCGCTCCCACGCCTCGGCGTCCTCCACCAGCTCGCCGACCGGGATCGGCGCGCTGATCAGCTCCTGCACCTCGCGCACGAGTCCCAGCACCGCCTTCGGGGAGGAGTTCTGGGAGACGTAGTGGGGGACCTGCACCCAGATGCTCGTCGTCCTCAGCCCCGCGCTCGCGGTGCGGCGGGCGAGGATCGTCGGCACCCCGATGGGCCCCGAGTACTGCTCGGAGTCCTCGACCCGCTGCGCGGGCACCGGCTCGACCTGCGAGGAGACCGGCAGGGGACGGCTGTGCGGGGAGTCGGCGAGCAGCGCGCCGAGGGACACCACCGAGGAGACGTCGAGCGCCTGCAGCTGCTCGAGCACCTCGTCGCAGAACCTCTTCCAGCGCAGCGACGGCTCCGGTCCGAGCACCGCGACGATCTCCGGCCCCCGCGGCGGGGTGATCAGGTGCAGGCGGGTGTCGGGCCAGTCCACGACCCGCAGCCCCTCCTCGGTGGTGCGGATCTCGGGCCGGTTGACCTGGAAGTCGATGAACTCCTCGGCATCGACCGCGCCGACGGGCCGCGAGGGCCACACCTCGAGGAGATGCTCGATCACCCCGGTGGCCGCCTCGCCGGCGTCGTTCCACCCGCTGAAGGCCGTGATGGCGATTCGACTCATCACTCCATCATAGGCTCGTCGGCCTCTCGTGCCGGGGCCGGCCCGTCCTGAGCCGGGACGCAGGAGCAGGGACTATCCTCGCCCTGCCCCGGGGAGCCGCCCCGCGATCGAGGAGGCCCCATGCCACGGACGATGCTGAGGATCGGCGCGCTGCCGCCGCTCCAGGTCAGCCCGGCCACCCTCGTCACGGTGCTGCTGGTGGCCGTGCTGATGTTCCCCTCCCTGCAGGGCCCGGGCCTCTCCGTCGGGCGGAGCGCGCTCGTCGCCCTCGGCCTGGGTCTGTTCCTCATCCTCTCCGTGCTGGTCCACGAGCTCGCCCATGCGCTCGTCGCCCGCGCCTTCGGGGCGAGGGTCGACCACATCGCGCTGACCCTGTGGGGCGGGCACACGCAGTACCGGGCCGAGCGGATGCCCGCGATCGGGTCCATGCTGGTCTCCCTCGCCGGTCCCGCGAGCAACGGCCTGCTCGCCGCGGCGACCGGCGCCCTGGCCGCGATCGCGGCACAGGGCTCGGTGCTCTCGGTCGCCGCCTCCTTCGCGACCTGGCTGAACGTGGTCCTCGCCCTGTTCAACCTGCTCCCCGGCCTGCCGATGGACGGCGGGCGGGCGCTGGAGTCCCTGCTCGGCGCGGTCCTGCGCCGTCCGGTCCTCGGCACCCGGATCACCGCCTGGATCGGACGGGCCATCGCCGTCGGCGTGGTGGTGCTGCCGCTGTCGCGGATCGTGCGCCTCGGCGGGGCGGGCGGGTTCTCCCTGCTCACCCTGGTCTGGGCGCTGCTCATCGCGGGCCTGCTCTGGCAGGGGGCGAGCCGCGCCCTGGAGGAGGCGCGCGTCCAGGAGCGGGTGGGGGCGCTCGACGCCGCCGCGCTCGCCCGCCCGGTGCGCCTGCTCGCCCCGCACACCCCGCTCGCCGGCCTGCCCGACGGGCCGGGGGCGGAGCAGGTGCTGCTGCTGGATCCCGCCTCCCCGCGCCCCGGCACCGTCGGCCGGGCGCTGCGCCTCCAGCCCGAGGCGGTCGCCGCGGTCCCGCCCGAGCACCGCGAGCAGGTCCCCGCCTCCGCCGTCGCCGAGCCCGTCGGGGACGTGGTCGCGCTGCGCACGGGCCTCGGCGGCGAGGAGCTGGTCTCCGCGATGCTCGCGCGCCCCGCGCCGGTCTACCTCGTGGTCGACCCCGACGGGCGGCCCCGGGGCGTGATCCTCAGCGCCGACGTGAACACGCTCCTGCGCGGACGGTGAACAGGCCCGGTCACCGCGCTGGTCCGGCCCTATGCTGGAGAGCATGACTTCTCAGCCGCCGCCCGCCGCCGACGACACGGCGTCGGGCCCCGCGCCCCGCGCGCCCCGTCGCGGCCTCGACCGCACCGGACCCTTCGCCCTCGGCGACAAGGTCCAGCTCGCGGACTCCAAGAACCGCCTGCACACCATCACCCTGAAGCCGGGCGGGCAGTTCCACTCCCACCGCGGCGTGCTCCACCACGACCAGCTGATCGGCGCCGAGGACGGCACCGTCGTCGAGAACAGCCACGGCATCCGCTACCAGGCGCTGCGGCCCCTGTACGCCGACTACATGCTCGCCATGCCGCGCGGCGCCGCGATCATCTACCCCAAGGACTCCGCGCAGATCCTCATGTGGGGCGACATCTTCCCCGGGGCGCGCGTGCTCGAGGCCGGCGTCGGCTCGGGAGGGCTGACCACCGCGCTGCTGCGCGCCGTCGGCCCGGGGGGCTCCGTCCACTCCATCGAGCGTCGCGAGGACTTCGCCGAGGTCGCCCGCGAGAACGTCGGCACCTTCTTCGGGCTCGAGGAGGAGGCGCTGCACCCGCGCTGGGACCTCACCGTCGGCGACTTCCAGGACGTCGCCCCCACCCTCGGCACCGCCGCGGTGGACCGTGTGGTCCTGGACATGCTCGCCCCCTGGGAGTGCGTGGAGGCCGCCGCGGACGTGCTCGTCTCCGGCGGCGTGTTCCTCACCTACGTCGCCACCGTCACCCAGCTCTCCCGCACCGCGGAGGCGCTGCGCGACCACGGCGAGTTCACCGAGCCCCATGCCTGGGAGTCCTTCGTGCGTCCCTGGCACCTCGAGGGGCTCGCCGTGCGCCCCGAGCACCGCATGAACGCGCACACAGGCTTCCTGCTCACCGCCCGCCGCACCGCGCACGGCACCGAGGCGCTGCGCCGCGCGACCCGGCCCGCGCCCGGCTCCCGCGACGAGGAGGAGCTGAACCACCCCGACAACGAGGGCTTCGGCGGCGGCTCGGGCGAGTGGACCGCCCAGGACGTCGGCGAGCGCGGCGTCGCACCCCGCAAGCTCAAGCGCGCCCTGCGCGACATCCGCCAGGGCCGGGACCGCTGAGCGGCACCATCACAGACCACCGAGGAACCCGCCCCACGGGGAGGAGACGACGATGAAGACCTACGCGGAGATGACCGCCGAGCTCGAGAAGCTCGCCGCCCACAACGAGCGACTGGTCAGCGGGCTGCGCTCCGCCCGCGCCCAGATCGTCGAGCTCAAGAACGACCTCGAGCGGGTGGGGGACCCGCCGAACTCCTACGCCACCTTCCTGCGCCGCTGCGAGGGCACCACCATCGACGTGCTCCACAACGGCCGACGACTGCGCGTCGCGACCGCCGCGAGCCTCGACCTCGACGCCCTCGCCCCCGGCACCGAGCTGCGCCTGAACGAGGCCCTCGCCGCGGTCGAGGCGGTGCCGCAGGGCGACTCCGGCAACGTCGTGCCCGTCGTCGAGGCCCTCGCCGACTCGCGCGTCCTCGTCGCGGTCGCGCCCGACGACACCCGCGTGCTGCGCCGGGCCGGCGCGCTGACCGAGGAGACCCTCCACCCCGGCGACCACGTGCTCGTTGACCTGCGCAGCCAGCTCGTGCTCGAGCGGATCGACCGCGCCGAGATCACCGACCTCGTGCTCGAGCAGGTGCCGGAGGTGTCCTTCGGCGAGATCGGCGGGCTCGGCGAGCAGATCGAGGCGATCCGCGACGCGGTCGAGCTGCCCTTCCTGCAGCAGGACCTCTACCGCACCTACGGGCTGCGGCCCCCGCAGGGCGTGCTGCTCTACGGCCCGCCCGGCTGCGGCAAGACCATGATCGCGAAGGCCGTCGCGCACGAGCTCGTGCTGCGCAGCGCCGAGGTGCGCGGGGTGAGCGTGGAGGACGCGCTGGCGAACTCCGCCTTCCTCAACGTCAAGGGCCCCGAGCTGCTGAACAAGTACGTCGGCGAGACCGAGCGGTCGATCCGCCTGGTGTTCGAGCGGGCGCGGGAGAAGGCCGCCGCCGACCACCCCGTGGTGATCTTCTTCGACGAGATGGAGGCGCTGTTCCGCACCCGCGGCACCGGCATGTCCAGCGACGTCGAGACCACGATCGTGCCCCAGCTGCTCGCCGAGATCGACGGCGTCGAGGGCCTGGACAACGTGATCGTCATCGGCGCCTCGAACCGCGAGGACATGATCGACCCGGCGATCCTGCGGCCCGGCCGCCTGGACGTGAAGATCCGGGTGCGCCGCCCGAACGCCCGCGCCGGACGGGAGATCCTCGGCCTGTACCTCGGCGAGGACGTGCCCGTGCGGGAGGACCGCGAGTCGCTGCTGGACCTCGCCGTGCGCGAGATCTATGCCGACGGCCCCGCCACCGCCTACGTGCGCGTGGAGTACGCCGACGGCGGCCACGACACCCTCCACTTCCGCGACTTCGTCTCCGGGGCGACGCTGCGCAACATCGTGGACCGGGCGAAGAAGCTCGCCGTGAAGGACCAGATCGCCACGGGCGAGCCCGGCGTCGGCTCCGAGCACCTGACCGAGGCGATCCGGGTCGAGTTCGCGGAGAACGAGGACATGCCCTCGGCCGCCCACGCCGAGGACTGGGCGCGGGTGACCGGACTGCCCGGCCGCTCCCGCCGCCGGGTCGAGGCCGTGGTCCCGCTGCAGGACCGCAGCCGGCCCGAGGACGCCGCCGCCACCGCCGAGGAGGTCTCCGCGTGACCGAGCAGAACCGGCCCGCCCTCACCACCGAGCGGGTGATGGGCATCGAGACCGAGTTCGGCGTGCTGCACGCCGACGTCGAGGACCGCGCCCGCGCCGGCGCCGGCAGCTCGATCCTGCTGTCCCATCTCGTCGTCGGCGCCTACGCCCTGCTCGACCCCGCCGAGGGGGAGCGCGGCCGGCGCGTGCGCTGGGACTACGGCGACGAGACCCCCCTGCGGGACGCGCGCGGCTTCGAGATGCAGCGCGCCGCCGCCCACCCCACCCAGCTCACCGACGAGGTGCGCGACGCCCACGTGCCGAGCGTCGAGCTCGACGCGCCCGTGACCGGCCCGGAGGTCGCACCCGAGGGCGATGACGCCGAGGTCCTCGCCTGGGCCTCGCAGCGCTCGATCGGGAACGCAGTGCTGCGCAACGGCGCCCGCTGGTACGTCGACCACGCCCATCCCGAGTACTCCGCCCCGGAGGTCCTGCGCGCCCGCGAGGCCGTCGTCGTGGACCGCGCAGGGGAGGAGATCGCCCGCCGGGCGATGGGCATCCTCGCCGGCGCCGAGGGGATCCCCGAGGTCGCCCTGTACAAGAACAACACCGACGGCAAGGGCGCCTCCTACGGCACCCACGAGAACTACCTCGTGGACCGGGACGTGCCCTTCGAACGGATCGTCGAGGCGCTGCTGCCCTTCTTCGCCACCCGGCAGGTGCTGGTCGGTGCAGGCCGCGTCGGCCTCGGCACCCGCGGGCAGGAGCCCGGCTTCCAGCTCTCCTCCCGCGCGGACTTCATGGAGGCGGAGGTCGGGCTCGAGACCACCCTGAACCGCCCGATCGTCAACACCCGCGACGAGCCGCACTCGGACCCGGGCCGCTTCCGCCGCCTCCACGTGATCATCGGGGACGCGAACCTGCTCGAGGAGTCCACCTTCCTCAAGCTCGGCACCACCTCCCTCGTCCTCGCAGCGCTCGAGGCGGAGCATCGCACCGGGCGGCGGATCCTGCCGGACCTGGCGCTGGCCGACCCGGTCGCCGCCGTGCGCACGATCAGCCACGACCCGAGCCTGCGGGCGACGGTCCCGCTCGCGGACGGCCGCGAGCTCACCGCCCTCGAGATCCAGCGCGCCCACCTCGATTCGCTCTCCGCCGCGGCCGATGCGGCCGACGAGGAGACCGCGCAGGTGCTCCGCGCCTGGGGCGACATCCTCGACCTCCTCGCGGAGGACCCGATGCGCGCCGCCTCCCGCGTCGAATGGGTCGCCAAGCTCTCCCTGCTCGAGCGCTACCGGGCCCGGCACGGCCTGGACTGGGCCGATCCGCGGCTGGCCATGGTCGACCTGCAGTACTCCGACCTCCGCCCCGGCAAGGGCCTGTTCGACAGGCTCCGCGCCGCCGGCGCCGTCGGCACCCTCGTGGGCGCCGACGAGGTCGAGGCCGCGATCACCACCGCCCCGACCAGCACCCGCGCCCACCTGCGCGGCGGGCTGATCTCCGCCCACGGCGCGAACGTCCCCTCCGCCGGCTGGGACGCGATCACCGTCGCGGGCCCCACGGGCGGACACCGCCTGCGCCTGGCGGACCCGCGCCTGGGCAGCGCCGAGTGGTGCGCCCGCCACGGCATCGACCCCGACTCCGATCTCGACACCGTGCTCGACGCGCTGCGCCGGGCCGTCACCGCATCCTGACCCACCCGCACCCCTGAAGGAGGACGCCATGTCCCAGCAGTCCCTGAACGCCCCCGGCGGCGGCCCCGACGAGAACGCGCCCGACGACGAGACGCTGACCGGAGGCCAGACCTTCGCCTCCGTGCAGGGCACCGACGACCTGCTCGACGAGATCGACTCCGTCCTCGAGTCCAACGCCGAGACCTTCGTGCGCTCCTTCGTGCAGAAGGGCGGCCAGTGACCCGATGAAGCGCCGAGTGGGAGGTCTGGAGACCGAGTTCGGGCTCGTGTGCGTGCGCGCCGACGGCAGCCGCGCCCTCGAGCCCGAGGAGGCCGCACGGGAGCTGTTCCGGCCCGTCGTCGCGATGGGCCGCTCCTCGAACGTGTTCCTCCGCAACGCCGCCCGGCTCTACCTCGACGTCGGCTCCCACCCGGAGTACGCGACCGCCGAGTGCGACGACTGGTGGGACCTGGTGGCCCAGGACCGGGCGGGGGAGCGGATCTTCGCCGAGCTCACCGCCCAGGCCGATGCGCGCCTGGCGGAGGCCGGCCACGACGCCCGCATCCACCTGCTCAAGAACAATGTCGACTCCGCCGGCAACGCCTTCGGCTCCCACGAGAACTTCCTCGTGGACCGGCGCGGCGAGTTCACCCGCCTGCCCCGCTACCTGCTGCCCTTCCTGGTCACCCGCCAGATCGTCACCGGTGCCGGGGGCGTCGCCCCCGCCGTCCCGGGCGAGGCGGGCGCAGGGGCGGGCGCGCAGTTCGTCTTCTCCCGACGCAGCGACCACATGTGGGAGGCGGTCTCCTCCGCCACCACCCGCACCCGCCCCATCATCAACACCCGCGACGAGCCGCACGGGGACGCGAACCTGTACCGCCGCCTCCACGTCATCGTCGGCGACTCGACCATGAGCGAGGTCTCCACCCACCTGCGCTTCGCAACCACCGACCTGGTGCTGCGCGCCATCGAATCGGGCAGGGCCCTGCCCGAGCTGGGCCTGGCCGACGACATCGCCGCGATCCGCGCCGTGGCCCGGGACCTCACCGGCGCCGCACCGCTGCCCACCGCCGGCGGCGGCACGACCACCGCGCTCGAGGTGCAGCAGCGCTGGCTCGACCATGTCGTCGACCTCGCCGAAGGGGAGGAGACCGAGGTGCTCGAGAGCTGGCAGAAGGCCCTGGATGCGGTGCGCACGGGGGACCGGACCTGGGCGGGGCAGAACCTCGACTGGGCGATCAAGGAGCGGCTGTTCACCCAGGTGAGGGAGCGTCGCGGCATCGACCTCGAGGACCCGGCGATCGAACGGCTCGACCTCGCCTATCACGACATCGACCCCGCCCGCGGCGTGTTCTTCGCGCTGCAGCGACGGGGCCTCGCTCCGGCGATCCTGCCCGAGGAGCGGATCGAGCGGGCCCGCACCGTCGCCCCGACCACCACCCGCGCCCACCTGCGCGGCCAGGTGGTCACCGCCGCCCAGGAGCACGGCGTGGACCACGTCGTGGACTGGACCACGCTGCGGCTCACCCGCCGCGGCGCGATGCCGGTGCAGGTCATGGACCCCTTCGCGACCGAGCTGCCCGCCGTCGACGCCCTGCTGGCGGAGATCCGGGAGCAGGACGCTCCCGCCGAGCCCCCGCTCGCCTGAGCACCGCCGTCGGGCGCATGCCGCCTGAGACGACAGCCACTCCCTGCCCCAGGCTCCGCCCACCGAGCGCCCCGTACCCTGGTGCGGTGCCCGCTCACGGGCTGCCGATCCGAAAGGTCCTCCATTGATCCGCCGCCGCACGCTGCTGACCACCGCCCTCGCCGCGACCGCCGCCATCGGCCTCGCCGCCTGCACCGACGACGGGAGCAGCTCCGACGCCTCCGACGCGGGCGGTGCCTCGGACGGCGGGGGCGACGCCCTGTCCGGCGTGACCGTCAGCGAGGACCTCGGCGCCGAGCCGACGGTCGAGTTCACCGCCCCGCTCGAGATCTCCGCGGCTCAGGCACAGGTCGTGGTCCCTGGCGACGGCGCGACCATCGCCGACGGCGACACCGTGATCTGGCGCCACCTGTACGTCGACGCGAGCACCGGGGAGACCTTGCAGTCCTGGTGGCAGGGTGGGCCGGCCGGCGGCGTGCAGGTCACCACAGACTCCATCGGCCAGGCTGCCTTCGACGTCTTCACCACTATGACCGTCGGCTCCCGTTTCGTGATGGCCGGCTGGCAGCAGGGCAACGACGGACAGGCATACTCGCTGCTCCAGGTCGGTGATGTCGACCGCGTCGTCTCCCCGCTGCGGGCCGAGGGCGAGCAGGGGGACCCGTCCGGCACCTACCCGGACGTGACCCTCGACGACAGCGGCGCGCCGTCCATCTCGGGCCCCGGCGAGGGCGAGCCGCCTGCGAAGACCGTCCGCGAGCTGCTGATCCAGGGCACCGGCGACACCACCCGCGCCGGCGATTACCTCACCATGCAGTACTCCGGCTGGAAGTGGTCCGACGGCTCCGCCTTCGACTCCTCCTGGGAGCGCGGCGCGCCCTTCTCCTTCGTCCAGGGCGGCGGCCAGGTGATCCAGGGCTGGGACGAGAACCTGCTGGACCTCAAGATCGGCTCCCAGGTGATGCTCGTGATCCCGCCCGCCGAGGCCTACGGGGAAGGAGAGCCCACCGAGGACAGCCCCCTGACGGGCGAGACCCTGATCTTCGTCGTCGACGTCCTCGACGCCGCCCACACGGCAGACTGACCCCTGCACCCTCTCACCCACCACAGGAGGAACATCGCATGAGCGATCGCACCAAGCCCGAGATCGACGCCCCCGAGGGCCCCGCACCCACCGAGCTCGTCAGCACCGACGAGATCCTCGGCGAGGGCGAGGAGGCCGGCCGCGGCGACGTCGTGGACGTCCACTACGTCGGCGTCTCCCACTCCACCGGCGAGCAGTTCGACGCCTCCTGGGACCGCGGCGAGCCGCTGCGCTTCCAGCTCGGCGTCGGCCAGGTCATCACCGGCTGGGACCAGGGCGTGCAGGGCATGAAGGTCGGCGGCCGTCGCCGCCTCGAGATCCCCGCCCACCTCGCCTACGGCGACCGCGGCGCCCCGCCGGTCATCGCCCCCGGCGAGACCCTGATCTTCGTGTGCGACCTGGTGGCGGTGCACAAGCGCTGACCAGCACCGCCCACGGAGCGGCGGGGGAGCGCGAGGAGGGACCGGCCGACGGCCAGGCACCCCTCTTCGCGGCCCCCGCCGCTTCCGTCCCCGCCGTCGCGGAGAACGCCACCGCCTCCCCGGACCGCCCCGATGCGGTCCGGGGTCCCGGCCTGCGCACCACCGCCGGCTTCGAGGTCGTGAGCGAGCTGCCGGTCGCGAGCGTGCGCCTCGTCGGCGTGCTGCCCCACCTGGACCGTCCCTTCGAGTACGCGGTCACCCCCGACACCGCCGCGGCCGGTCCGGGCATGCGGGTACGGGTGCGCTTCTCCGGCAAGGACACCGAGGGGATCGTGCTCGAGCGCCGCGCCGAGCCCACCACCGACCGGGCCCTCGCCCCGCTGCACCGCCTGGTCTCCGACGACGTCGTCGTCCCGCCCACGATGATGCGGGTGTGCGAGGACGTCGCCGAGCGCAGCGCCGGCACCATCGGCGACGTGCTGCGCCTCGCCCTCCCGCCCCGTCACGCCCGCGCCGAGAAGGCCGACCGCGCCGCCGCCGAGAAGGAGGAGGCGGCAGCGGCTGAGGCTGAGGCCGAGGCCGAGGCCGCCGAGGATCTCGAGAGCACGGAGAGCGCCGACGATGCGGAGCCCGCGGCGACCACGGATGCCGGGGAGACCGGGCACGACGAACAGACGGTTCCCGCAGCCGAACCGTCCGCCGAGGCGCCCGTCGCGCCCCGCCACGCCGACCGCTACCCGGGCCTCGCCGCCCTGCTCTCCCGCGCCGGGAGCGCGGAGGGCCCCGTGCCCCGCGCCTCCCTCGTGCTGGATCCCGTGGACCCGTGGACCGCGATCGCGGCCGAGTCGATCGCCGCACTCGGGCCCGACCGCGGCGCCCTCGTCATCGCCCCCGACCAGCGCGACGTCGCCCGGCTCTCCCGCGTCCTGACGGAGCGGGGCATCGCCCACGAGGTCCTCGCCGGCACCGAGGGACCCGAGAAGCGCTATCGCACCTTCCGCCGGATCCTGCGCGGCGCGACCCGGGTCGTGCTCGGCAGCCGCTCCGCCGCCTTCGCCCCCGTGCAGGACCTCGCCCTCGTGATCTGCTGGGACGAGGCCGACGACCTGCTCGAGGAGCCCCGCGCCCCCTACCCGCACACCCGCACCGTGCTCCAGTGCCGCTCCGCCGAGGAGCGCTGCGCCCTCCTCTTCCTCGCCGCGAGCGAGTCGGTGACGATGCGCGCCCTCACCGATGCCGGCTATCTCGCTCGCCTCGATCCCGTGCCCGCCCCCGTTACCGCGGTCCGCCCCCGCATCGTGGCCATGGACCAGTACCTCCGCGACCGCGAGGGCCCCTCCGGCCGCTCCCGCCTCCCGCAGGAGGCGATGCGCGTGCTGCGCAACGGCCTCCAGCGCGGGCCCGTGCTCGTCCAGGTGCCGCGCACCGGCTACGCCCCCGCGATCGCCTGCACCTTCTGCGGCACCCGCGCCCGCTGCCCCGAGTGCGCGGCGCCCCTGTCGCAGCGCGGCCGGAACGGGCCCCTGCATTGCACCGTCTGCGGCCGACGGGAGGACGGCTACCGCTGCCCCGAGTGCGACCGCACCCACGTGCGCGCCATGGTCATCGGCTCCACCCGCACCGCCGAGGAGCTCCACCGCGCCTTCCCCGACGCGCCGCTGAAGGTCGCCGGCGGCGCCCACGGCCCTCTCGAGGACGATGCCGTGCCCGAGCACGGGATCGTCGTGGCGACCCCCGGCGCCGAGCCCGCCCCGCCCGGCCGGTACAGCGCCTGCCTGCTGCTCGACGCCGACGCGATGCTGGGCCGCGCCGCCTTCGACGCCGACGTCGAGGCCGTCCGCCGCTGGCGCGGCGCCATCTCCCTGGTCCGCACCGCGGAGGAGGGCGGCGAGGTGCTCGTCGTCGGCACCTCGACCCTCCCCGCCATCCGCGACCTCGTCGCCCACCGCTCCGCGCTGTTCCTGGACCGGGTGCTGGAGGACCGGCGCGAGCTGGACCTGCCCCCGTTCCGGCGTGTCGCCGAGGTGGTGGGGGAGCGGGAGGCCTGCCGCGGCTTCCTCGAGACGACCGAGCTGCCGGACGGGACCGAGGTGCTCGGCCCCGTGGACCTCGAGGGCCCCGACCAGGCCGGACGCGCTCGTGCGGTGCTGCGGATCGAGCCGCGCCGCTCCCGCGAGCTCGCCGCCGCGCTGCGCTTCGGCGTCGCGGCCCGCAGCGCCCGCAAGGACCGCGGCTCCCTGCGCGTCCGTCTCGATCCGCCGGACGTGTTCTGAACGATCCGCTAGTGTTCTGGGTCACCGCCTGCCGCCGCGACGATGCGCTGAAGGGACCCCCACCATGGCCTCGAACGCCTCCCCGACGTCCGACCACCCCGCCCCGGACCCCGCCGCCGACCCCGAAAAGCGCACCGCGCAGGAGGGACGCTCGGACGTCTCCGAGGGTGAGCGCGCCCCGGCCGAGACCCACCGGACGCTGCTGGTGCGCCGCCTCGGCCTCGCCGTCGGCCTGGTCGCCGCGCTCCTGATCTACCTCGTCATGCCCGCGGACGTCCCCCATGCCGCGAAGCTGACCGCCGCGACCGCGGTGCTGATGGCCGTGTGGTGGATGACCGAGGCGCTGCCGATCCCCGCGACCGCGCTGGTCCCGCTGGTGGTCTTCCCGGTGCTGAACCCCGAGGTGGGCTTCGACGACGTCGGCGCCTCCTACGGCAACAACATCATCTTCCTGTTCATGGGCGGGTTCATGCTCGCCCTGGCCATGCAGCGCTGGAACCTCCACAAGCGCATCGCGCTGGCGATCGTCGGCGCCATCGGCACCAGCCCCTCCCTGCTGATCCTCGGCTTCATGATCGCCACCGGATTCATCTCCATGTGGGTCTCGAACACCGCCACCGCCGTGATGATGCTGCCCACCGGCGTCTCCGTGCTGGTGCTCGTGAACCGGCTGCGGCTCGAGGACGCCGCCCGCAAGGGCGAGGAGCCGGGGGAGGGCGTCGACCCCGACCTCGAGGCCGAGGGATCGGCCGGCACCGCCAGCTCCGCGGTGCGCTCCAACTTCGGCACCGCCCTGATGCTCGGCATCGCCTACGCCGCCTCGATCGGCTCCCTCGCCACCATCATCGGCACCCCGCCCAACGCCCTGCTCGCCGCCCACATGAGCCAGGAGTTCGGGGTGACGATCGGCTTCGGCCGCTGGATGGTCGTCGGCGCCCCGATCGCCGTGGTGTTCCTGCTGATCGCCTGGCTGCTGCTCACCAAGGTCGTGTTCAAGCCCGAGATCTCCGAGATCCCCGGCGGTGCGGAGCTGATCCGCGAGGAGCGACGCGGACTCGGGAGGATCTCCTCCGGCGAGGTGCGCGTGCTGTCCGTGTTCGTGCTCGCGGCGCTGAGCTGGGTGTTCATCCCGCTGATCTGGCAGATCGCCGGGGCCGGCGACCCGCCCATCGGCGATGCGGGCATCGCCATGGTCGTCGCGCTGCTGCTGTTCGTGCTGCCCGCCGGCGCCGCCCGCGGAGTGCGCCTGCTGGACTGGGACGCGGCGGTGAAGCTGCCCTGGGGCGTGCTGCTGCTGTTCGGCGGCGGCCTCGCGCTCAGCGCCCAGTTCAGCTCCTCGGGCCTGACCGAGTGGATCGGCGAGGTCACCGCCGGGATCGGCGGCCTGCCCGTGGTGCTGATCGTCGCGATCGTCGCCGCGGGGATCCTCTTCCTCACCGAGCTCACCTCGAACACCGCCACCGCCGCGACCTTCCTCCCGGTCGCGACCGCGGTCGCCGTCGGCATCGGCGTGGACCCGATGCTGCTGGCGATCCCGGTGGCGCTGGCCGGGACCTGCGCGTTCATGCTGCCGGTCGCAACGCCGCCGAACGCCATCGCCTACGGCTCCGGCTACGTGCGGATCCCGCAGATGGCGGCGGCCGGGCTGTGGCTGAACCTGATCGGCATCGTGCTGATCTCCGCCACGACCATGACCCTCGCCGTATGGGTGTTCTCTCTCGTGTACTGAGCCGTGGCGGGCGCGCCCGGGGCGGTGGAGTCGGCGCCCCGACCCCGGACGGCGGGGCCACGGCGCCGCGTGCGGGTGCTCAGGCGCTCCCGGCCGACGCGACGGGACGGTCCTCGTCGCGCAGCAGCGCCGCGGAGACGAGGCCCGCGAGCACCACCGCCGCGCCCACCGCGGCGACGACCCCGCCCCAGCCGGCCCCGGCGAGCACGAAGCCGAGCGCCCAGCCGAGCACGCTCGAGCCCGCGTAGTAGGCGAGGTTGTACAGCCCCGTCGCCTGCGATCGTGCGCCGGGCGCGCGCGTGCCCGCCCATCCGCTGGCGACCGAGTGCGCGCCGAAGAAGCCCGCCGTCATCAGCACGAGGCCCAGGATCAGCACCGGCCGGGGAGCGGCGAGCGTCAGCAGCAGGCCGATCAGCATCACCGTCATCGCGCCCAGCATCACGGGCAGGCGCCCGTGCCGGGACGCGAGCCGGCCCGCGAGCGGGGACGAGGCGGTGCCGCCCAGGTAGGCGAGGAACATCAGCCCGATCAGCGAGGCGGGCAGCAGGTAGGGCGGACCGCTGAGGTGGAAGGCGAGATAGTTGTAGACCGCGACGAAGCCGCCCATCAGCAGGAAAGCGCAGGCCAGCAGCGCCAGCAGGCCCGGGTCACGCAGCGGGGCGAGCAGCCGGCCCGCCCCTCCACCCGGGACGGCCCCGCCCGATGCCCGCCGCCGCGGCACGAAGCGCCGCTCCCGCGGGGCGAGGGCCACGAACCCCGCCGCCGCGAGCACCGCCAGCATCACCACCGCGGTCATCCCCGCCCGCCAGCCGAGCACATCGGCGACCGGGGTGGCAAGCACCCGGCCGGACAGGCCGCCCAGCGTCGTCCCCGCCACGAACCAGCCCGCCGCGACCGCGCGCGAGCGCGCATCGACCTCCTCGGAGAGATACGCCATGGCCAGGGCCGGCACCCCGCCGAGCGCCACCCCCTCCAGCAGGCGCAGCACGAGCAGCAGCGGGAAGCTCGGCGACCAGGCCGCCGCCAGGGCCAGCACCGTCGCCGCGATCACGGCGAGGATCATGGCGGGACGCCGGCCGAGGCGATCGCCGACGAAGGACCACGGCATCACCGCCAGCGCCAGGCCGGCGGTCGCGGCGGAGACCGTCAGCGCCGCCTGCTCCGGCCCGATGCCGAGATCGGCGGAGATCAGCTGCAGGATCCCCTGCGGGGAGTACAGCTGGGCGAAGCAGGCGATGCCCGCGCAGACCAGCGCCAGCTGCATCCGTCGGTAGGCGGGGGAGCCGAGCGCATGGCCGGGGATCGGGTCGATCCCGCTCATCCCTCGCACCGCGCTCGCCTCATGGCCTCCACTGTAGGCACGGCCCGACAGGAGCCGCCGGTGGGACCGTAGACTCGGGCCATCATGCGTCTCCTCTTCGCCGGCACCCCCGAGGCCGCCCTCCCCTCCCTGCGCACCCTGCTCGACTCCCGCCACGAGGTGGTCGGCGTGCTCACCCGCGCCGACGCCCCGTCCGGCCGCGGGCGCAGGCTCACCCCGTCCCCGGTGAAGTCCCTCGCCCTCGAGGCCGGGGTGCCGGTGCTCACCCCGACCACGCTGCGGGACGAGGAGGTGCAGCAGCAGCTGCGCGATCTCGCCCCGGACGCCGCGCCCGTGGTCGCCTACGGCAACCTCGTGCCGCCCGCGGCGCTCGAGATCCCCCGCCACGGCTGGGTGAACCTCCACTTCTCCCTCCTGCCCGAGCTGCGGGGCGCCGCTCCCGCCCAGCGGGCCGTGCTCGCCGGCCGCCGCGAGACCGGGATGAGCGTGTTCCGCCTCGAGAAGGGCCTGGACACCGGCGACGTGATCGCCGCCGCCCCCACCGCCATCGGCGAGTTCGAGACCTCCGGAGAGCTGCTCGAGAGGATGGCCCACGACGGCGCCGCGCTGCTGCTCGAGGCCCTCGACGCGCTCGAGGACGGCACCGCGACCCTCACCCCGCAGGACCACGCGGCCGCGACCCACGCCGCGAAGCTCACCACCGCCGAGGCCCGGATCGACTGGACCCGTCCGGCGGACGAGGTCTCCGCCCACATCCGCGGCATGAGCCCGCAGCCCGGCGCGTGGACGCTCCTGGACGGCGCCCGCACCAAGATCCTCGGCCTCGAGGCCGTCGAGGAGGCCTCGCGCGCGAGCGCCCCGTCGGCCCCCGGCGCGCTCGCGGCCACCAAGCGACAGGTGCTCGTGGGCACCGGCACCGACCCGCTCGCCATCGCGACCCTCGCCCCGGCGGGGAAGCGCCCGATGCGCGCGGCGGACTGGGCACGCGGGGCGGGGCTCGGCCCCGACGCCCGCTTCGAGGACGACCAGCAGGACGGAGCACGCGCATGAGCGAGGACCGACGCGGCGGGCGCCGCCACGACGACAGCCGGCGGGGCCGGGACGACCGGGGAGGCCGCGACGATCGCCGAGGCCGGGACGACCGGCGCGGCGACCGACGGGACGACCGCGGCAACCGACAGGACGATCGCGGCGACCGGCGCGATGACCGGGGTGGTCGGCGGGACGACCGTCGTGACCGACCCCGCGACACGCAGGGCCGCGAGCGCTCCGGCTCGCGCGGCCAGGGCGGCCCGCGCCGCGGCTGGTCCTCCTCCCGCCCCTCCGAGCGCTCCCGCGCCTCCACCCCCTCCCGCCTGGTCGCCCTCGAGGGGCTGCGCCTGGTGCGCGAGGAGGACTCCTACGCGAACCTCGTCCTGCCCCGCCTGCTGCGCAGCCACCGCGTCTCCGGCTGCGACGCCGCCTTCACCACCGAGCTGTTCTACGGCTCGCTGCGCGCCCAGGGCCGGCTCGACGCGATCATCGCCGCCTGCGTGGACCGACCGCTGGCGAAGGTCGAGCCGGCGCTGCTGGACGTGCTCCGCCTCGGCGCCTACCAGCTGCTGGACATGACCGTCGCCCCGCACGCCGCGACCTCCGAGACCGTGGCCCTGGCCCGCGCCGAGGTCGGCGCGGGAGGTGCGAGCTTCGCCAACGCCGTGCTGCGTCGGGTGGGGGAGAAGGACCTCGCCACCTGGATCGCGGAGGTCGCCCCGGACCGCGAGAAGGACCCCACCGGGCATCTCGCCGTCGTCCACTCCCACCCCCGCTGGGTGGTGCGGGCCCTGTCCGACGCCCTCGCCGGGAACGGCCGCTCCCGCGACGAGATCGATCAGCTGCTCGAGGCGCAGAACCAGGCCCCCGCGGTCTCGCTGGTGATGCGCCCGGGCCTGACCGACCTCGACGAGCTGATCGACCACGGCGCGAGCCGGGGCCGGCTCTCCGTCTTCGCCGCCGCCTGGCCCTCCGGCGACCCCGGCGGCATGGACCTGGTCAAGCAGGGCCGCGTCGCCGTCCAGGACGAGGGCTCCCAGCTCGCGGCCCTCTCCCTCGCGCTCGGCGCCGACGACCTCGTCCTCGCCGACGACGCCCACTGGCTCGACCTCTGCTCGGGCCCCGGCGGGAAGACCGCCCTGCTCGGCGGGCTCACCATCGACCACGACGCCGACCTCCTCGCCGTCGAGCTGCAGGAGCACCGCACCGAGCTGGTGGACCGCGCGGTGGCGAGCCTGCGCGAGGCCGGCTGCGAGATCACCACCCTCACCGCCGACGGCACCACCATCGGCGCCGAGCGGCCCGGGGAGTTCTCCCGCGTCCTCGCCGACGTCCCCTGCTCCGGGCTCGGGGCGCTGCGCCGCCGGCCCGAGGCCCGCTGGCGCCGCACCCCCGCGGACGTCGGCCAGCTCGGCGCGATCCAGCGCGACCTGCTGACCTCCGCGCTGGACGCGACCGCGCCCGGCGGCGTCGTCGCCTATGTCACCTGCTCGCCGCACCTGGCCGAGACCCGCCTGATCGTCGCCGACGTCCTCAAGCGCCGCGACGACGTCGAGCGCCTCGACGCCCGCCCCGCCGTCCGCGCCGGCCTGCTGCCCGCCGTGCGGGACGAGGTCAAGCTGGGCGAGGGCCCCGACGTGCAGCTGTGGCCCCACGTCCACGGCACCGACGCCATGTTCATCTGCCTGCTGCGCAGGCTCCCCGTCCCCACCGAGGAAGGAACCCCGAGCTCGTGAGCATCTCGTACTCCACCGACTCCAGCTTCATCCACCCCAGCATCCTCAACGCCGACTTCATGTCCATCGGCGCCGAGCTCGACAAGATCTCCAGCGCCGACAGCGTCCACGTCGACGTCATGGACAACCACTTCGTGCCGAACCTGACCTTCGGGCCGAGCATGGTCGAGCAGATCGTCGAGCGCAGCCGCATCCCGATCGATGCGCACCTGATGATCGAGGACGCCGACAACCAGGCGCCCGTCTTCGCGGAGGCCGGCGCCTCCTCGGTGACCTTCCACCTCGAGGCCGCCCGCGCCCCCGTCAAGCTCGCCCGCGACCTGCGCCGCAAGAACGCCCAGGTCGGCGTCGCCCTGCGCCCCGCCACCCCGGTCGAGCCGCTGATCGACATCATCGGCGAGTTCGACATGCTTCTGATCATGACGGTCGAGCCCGGCTTCGGCGGGCAGAGCTTCCTCGAGACGATGCTCCCGAAGATCCGTCGGGCCCGCCGCGCGATCTCCGAGGCGAACCTCGAGGTGTCGATCCAGGTCGACGGCGGCGTCAGCCGCGAGACGATCGAGCGCTGCGCCGAGGCGGGCGCGAACGTCTTCGTCGCCGGCTCCGCGATCTACAAGGCGCAGGACGCCGCCGAGGAGATCTCCGCCCTGCGCGAACTGGCGGGCGCCCACGCCGCGCACTGACCTATCCTTGCTCCGTCACATCCTGTGACGTGCTCCGGGGTCGGTGAAAGTCCGAGCCGGCGGTGACAGTCCGCGACCCGCATCCTGCGGTGGAGCCGGTGGAATTCCGGCACCGACAGTACAGCCTGGATGAGAGGCGCACGTCCCGCAGGTCCCGGGACGGCGCACGCCTCCCCGAGCCCCGCAGGCAACCCTTTTCCCCCGGAGCCACTGCATCCGAGGTGAAAGGACCGACATGGATATCCTGCAGTGGCTCTTCGACGCCAAGATCGAGTTCGGCGGAGGCCAGTTCCTCCTGCTCCGCGAGGTGCTCGGCAACGTCTTCGGACTGCTCAGCGCGCTCGGCGGCATGCGCCGCAAGGTCTGGGCCTGGCCCATCGGCATCCTGGGCAACGCCCTGCTGCTGACCGTCTTCCTCGGCAGCGTCTTCGGCAACCCGAACTCCGTCGACCTGCTCGGCCAGGCCGGCCGACAGATCATGTTCATCGCCACCAGCGTCTACGGCTGGGTGCGCTGGCGCCAGGCGAAGCACGAGGACGGCACCGCCGTCGAGCCCGTCTGGGCCTCCTGGGGCACCCGCGCCCTGCTGCTCGTCGTGCTCGTCGGCGGCACCGCGGCGCTCACCCCGCTGTTCCGGGCGCTGGGCTCCTACGAGCCGGTCTGGGCCGACGCCTGGATCTTCATGGGCAGCCTGCTGGCGACCTTCGGCATGGCCAAGGGCTGGGTCGAGTTCTGGCTGATCTGGGTCGCGGTCGACCTCGTCGGCGTGCCGCTGCTGTGGAGCGCCGGCTACTACGCGAGCGCGTTCATGTACCTCTTCTACGGCGCGTTCACCCTCACCGGCTTCTTCGTCTGGTGGCGGGTGCGCCGTCGCCGCGACGCGGAGGCCGACCGGGTCACGGTCGAGACCGCGCACCTGGACCCGACGGTCCGCCGCGGCTGAGCCACGGGCGGGGCGCGTGCCCGGCAGGCGGTCCGCACCGCGGAGCACCTGCCGGGACGCGTACCCTGGTCCCGTGAAGGATTTCGAGGCACTGTTCGCCGAGCTGACCCAGAAGGCACGCACCCGACCCGAGGGATCGGGCACCGTCGCGGAGCTCGATGCCGGCGTCCATCAGATCGGCAAGAAGATCGTCGAGGAGGCCGCCGAGGTGTGGATGGCCTGCGAGCACGAGTCCACCGACGACGCCGCCATGGAGATGAGCCAGCTGCTCTACCACCTCCAGGTCATGATGATCGCCAAGGACATCTCCCTCGAGGACGTCTACCGACATCTCTGAGCCGGCCCCGCGCCGCTCGCCCCCGACTTCCCGTCCCACCCGTCTCGAGGCCGCCGCATCGGCCGAGGAGGATCCGTGCTCCGCATCGCCGTGCCCAACAAGGGCGCCCTGTCCGACCCCGCCGCCGACCTGCTCCAGGAGGCCGGCTACCGCCGCCGCGGCAACTCCAAGGAGCTGGTCGTGGTCGACGAGGACAACGGGGTGGAGCTGTTCCATCTGCGTCCCCGGGACATCGCGGTGTACGTCGGCTCCGGCACGGTCGACGTCGGCATCACCGGCCAGGACATGCTGCTGGACTCCCGCACCCCGGCCCAGGAGATCCTCTCGCTGGGCTTCGCCCGCTCCACCTTCCGCTTCGCCGCGCCCGCCGGGACGCACAGCACCGTCGAGGAGCTGCAGGGCTCCCGCATCGCCACCAGCTACGAGAACCTCGTGGAGGACTACCTCGCCGAGCGGGGGATCAGCGCCGAGGTGGTCCACCTCGACGGCGCGGTCGAGTCCTCGATCCGCCTCGGCGTCGCCGACGTGATCGCGGACGTCGTCGAGACCGGCACCACGCTGCGCGAGGCAGGTCTGGAACCCTTCGGCGAGGCGATCATGACCAGCGAGGCCGTGCTGTTCTCCCGCCCCGGCATGGAGCTGGACGAGGAGGCGCAGCACGCGCTCGAGGTGCTCGAGCGGCGCATCCGCGGCGTGCTCGTCGCCCGCGAGTACGTCATGCTCGACTACGACATCCCCTCCGCGCTGCTGGAGCGGGCGGTCGAGATCACCCCCGGCCTGCAGTCCCCGACCGTCTCTCCGCTGCACGGCGGGGAGTGGTCGGCCGTGCGCGCCATGGTCGACAGCCGCTCCGCGCACCGCATGATGGACGAGCTCTACGAGGCTGGCGCCCGCGCCATCCTGGTCACGGCGATCCAGGCCTGCCGCATCTGAGATCCCGATGAGCAGTGCCGCAGGGACCCCGGGCCGCGACGACGCACGCGCCGTCGAGGTGTTCCGTCCGCGGGCGGTGCGCTGGGCCGCCTACATCACCGCCGTCATCGTGATGGCCGGGATGATCGGCGGCGCGGTCATGATCACGAGCTTCCAGCTCGGCGGACGGCTCGGCCTGCTCATGATCGGCCTGCTCATCGCGCTGTTCTGCCATCTCGAGGCCTCGGTGCGCGTGGTCGCCCGTCCCGACGGGCTCGAGGTCCGCAACCTCATGCGCACCCGTACCTTCGAATGGCCCGAGGTGCTCGGGATCAGCTTCCCGATGGGCGATCCCTGGGCCCATCTCGACCTCGCGGACGGGCGCACCCATCCGCTGCACGCGATCCAGCGCTACGACGGGGAGCGGGCGATCTCTGCCGCGCACCGCCTGCTGCACCTGGTCCAGGAGCGCGGCGAGGCCCACGGCGAGGGCGACGCCCAGCGCGGCTGACGCGGATCGGACGGCCGACATGGATCGGTCGGCCGGACGGGCAGTTGGTCGACCCCAGGTACCACTTTCCTGGTACCTCTCGTCGAAGAACCCCACGGGGCGGCCCGGCTCGCACCGTCGCGGTTCCGCCCGGGCAGTTGTTCGACCTCAGGTACCGCTTTGCTGGTACTTCACGTCGATCAGCCTCACGGGACGGCCCCGCCGGCCGCGGCGCAGGGCAGGACGGCCAGTTGTTCGACGTCGGGTACCGCTTTCCTGGTACCTCACGTCGATCAACTCGGTCGGTCGCCTGCCCCGGCAACTCCGTCGGTCGCCTGTCCCGGCAACCCCGTCGGGCCCGTGCCGGCGCCGGAGCCTCTAGCGCTTCGCGCCTCCCTTGGGCCCCTTGGACTCGCCCTTCGCGCCGCCCGAGCCGCCGCCGGCGCCGCGGACGTGCTCGGCCGCGCAGCGCCCGGCGAGGGCCGCGTACTGGAAGGAGGCGTAGTCCTCGGCGAGGGTCCGTCCCATCGTGGTCATCCGCACGGGCATCTCCTCGAGCGCATCGCGCAGCCCCTTGGCGTCGACCTCGGTGAGGTGGTGCAGCACGCCGCGCTTCTTCGCCGGCTTCAGGATCGTGCTCTTGACCTGTTTACGCACTGACTCATGAAAAGAATTGTACCGGGAGTCGGTGCGGGGGAGCACCGGCAGATGCACGGGGGCGAGCAGCGCCCGCCCGTAGGCGGTGGAGGAGTGGTGGGACAGGCCCCGGTGCCGCTCCCGCTCATCGGCCTCCGAGACCCGCAGGGTCGCGATCGGCACGCCACCGAGGACGGAGGCCGCGTGGAGCGACTCCGCCGTCTGGATGCCGGAGAAGCCCCAGCCGGTGCCGGTGCCGAGATTGCCCGGGCCCTGGATCACGATCGCGACGTCCGCGCCGACCACGTGCCGGGCGCCCAGCAGCGCCGAGTGGACCGTGACCGCCTCGAGATCGCCGCCGAAGGACTGCCCGGCGCTGATCACTGCGGTGAGCAGGCCAGCCTCGCGCAGCCGGGCCGCGCTCTTCGAATAGACGGCGGGCAGCGCCGCGGCATCGGTGTGCACGTAGGCGATCCGGGCCGAGCGGCGCCGCGCCCGGATCCCGGCGACGATCGCGGGGAGGGAGGAGTGCAGGTCCGCGACCACCACGGGCATCCCGTCGATGCCGGTGGCCTCCCGGACCGTCTCGTAGTGCTCGCTGTCCGGGTCGTCGAGCGCGTCGACCATGGTCTGCATCGGCGTGTAGCGGGCCTTGACCATGTGGCCCCGCACGTCGGCGGTCTCCGGGAGCACCTCCGTGCGGGCCACGACCATGGCGTCGCCGCCGGTGCCGAGCTCGCGCCGCACGGCGTTGGTGTTCAGCAGCACCTGCTCGCCGGCGCGCGGACGCCCGGTGAGCTCCTCGTAGGCGATCGCGCTCAGCGTCCCCGCCCCGTCGTCCAGATCGATCTCGAGTCGGTCCACTCCGGGCCAGGAGCTGGTCACGGCACTCACGGTGCCCCGTTCCCATCGCAGCATGGCCCCAGCCTAGAGGCGCGCGGCGGAAGCTCCGCATCCCCGTGATCCCGTCCGGCTAGTCTGGGCGGGTGGCTTCGAAGAACGTGGAGAGACTGCTCAACGTCATCATGACGATCGGCTCGCGACGGCGTATCGACCGCGCGAAGCTCTTCTCCGTCATCCCCGACTACGCCGAGGCGACGTCCGAGCAGGCCGCGGAGCGGATGTTCGAGCGCGACAAGGCCGCGATCCTCGAGCTCGGGCTCCCGCTCGTCGCCGAGCGCGACGTGCTCGACGAGAACACCGTGCACTACCGGATCGACGCCTCGCCCTCCACGGCGGTGCTCGATCTCACGACCGAGGAGTACACGGTGCTGCTCGCCGCGAGCCGCGCCTGGGACGATGCGACCGCCGGGGGAGCGGCCCGGCGCGTGCGCGCGAAGCTGCTCAGCCTCGGCCACGACGCGGACCCCGACCTGCTGCGGCGCACACCGCGCGGCGCCGTCGAGTCCCTGCCCGTGCTCTCCCCGCTGCTGGACGCCGTGGTGACCGGGCGCTCGGTGCGCTTCAGCTATCGAGGCACGCACGGCGCCCCCGCGCAGCGCCATGTCGAGCCGTGGGTCGTCGGCGTCCACGACGGGCACTGGTACGTCTACGGCCACGACCGCGACCGCGACGCGCCCCGCGTGTTCCGCGCCTCGAGGATCGAGTCCTTCCCCGCCGGGGGTCCCGCCGCGAAGGCACCCCGCCCCGACGACATCGACCTCGCCGACGTGCTCGAGCGGATGCTCGACAGCGACGACCGGGACTCTGCGCTCCTGCAGGCCGCCCCCTACAAGGCGCTCGCCCTGCGCGACCGCGCCGTCGCCCCGCTCGAGGTCGAGCAGCTGCGCCTTCCCGAGCTGCCCCGCCCGGCGGCCCGCCGCCTTGTCCTCGCCGACGTGCGCTGGGTCGAGCTGCTCGAGCCCGCCGCCTGGCGCGCCGAGATCGCCGAGGTGCTCGAGGCGGTCGCCGCGCGGCACGAGGGCCCTGCCGCGCTCGACGCCCTCGAGGCCGCCGCGCCGCGCCCCACCCCGCGGATCCGGATCAGCCCGCAGAGCGGCGACCACCTCTCGCGCCTGATCTCCGCCGCGTCCTTCGTCATGAGCCGGGGCGAGGCGGACCTCGCCGAGCTCGCCGAGGCGCTCGGCGTGAGCGAGACCCAGCTGGTCGACGACCTGCAGGTGCTCTTCGTCTGCGGCGACATGGGCGCCGGCTGGGAGGACCTCATCGAGGCGGAGTGGGAGCACGGCACCGTGCGGGTGCGCAATGCGGAGCCGCTGCGCCGCGCCCTCAGCCTCAGCGCCGTCGAGATCACCGCGCTGCTGGCGGGCCTCGCCGCCCTCGAGCCTGCCGCGGGCGAGGCGGAGCAGGTCGTCGACTCCGCCCGCGCGAAGCTGCTGGCCGCGATGTCCGGCGAGGCGCCGGCCGAGGGTGCCCCCGCCCCGCCCGTCCCGCGCCGCGAGGAGATCGCGGAGGCGATCTCGGCCGACGAGCGGGCCGCCCGCACCGCCGACCGCGCCGAGACGGTGCTCGCCGCGGTGGGCACAGCGCTGCGCACCGAGCAGGGCTCCGACGAGGGGACGCTGACCATCCGCTACTCCTCGACGGACCGCTCGGGCACGAGCGTGCGCCGGATCCGTCCCGAGCGGATCGAGTCCGACGGGGCGCGCTCCTATCTCGTGGCCGACTGCGAGCTCGCCGGCGGCCGCCGTCGCTTCCGCCTGGACCGGATCGTGGAGATCCTGCCGGCCGGGACACCGATGAGCCGGCCCGCCCCCGGGGTCGACGCGGACCTCTCCGGCCGTGTCGAGGGGGAGGTGTGGCTGCGCCTGGAGCCCGCCGGGCACTGGATCGCCGAGTCCTTCGCCGCCACCCAGCTGCGCGACGGCGGGGGCGGCCACGGCGAGGACGGCACGGACGGTGCCGACGCCGGTGGCGGCGCGACCTATGCCCGTCTCGAGAGCCCGGTGCGGGCACCGCTGGTGGACGCGGTGCTCGAGTCCGCCGGCGCCGCCGAGGTGCTGTCCCCTGCCGCGCTCAGAGACACGATCGTGACTGTGGCGCGCGCGGGCGCTGCACGTCACACCCCTCGCTAGGCGCTACCCTGGGACGACCCGCCGTGCGGTGGGCCGAGCCGTCGCCGTGGCGGCCCGTCCGGCGCCCAGTCCGCTGTGGGATGATGGGCGCGCCTGCGCTGAGTCATGGCGCTGTTGAAAGGGACTTCCATGAACTTCTTCCGCAACCCCTGGGCGATCGTGCTGCTGATCGTGCTCGTGATCCTGCTGTTCGGGGCCAACAAGCTTCCGGGACTCGCGCGCAACATGGGCAAGTCCATGCGCATCTTCAAGAGCGAGGTCGAGGAGATGCGCGGTGACGACAAGGGCGGGGACGACGAGGCCGAGGACGAGCGTCCCGCCCGCTCCGACCGTGCACGTGACGACCGCGCTCGCGACGACCGCGAGTACGACCCCCGCGACCGTGAGATCCGCGAGGACCGCGACCGCGAGACCGTGCGCGCCCCGCGCGAGGACGACGAGCCCTACCGCCGCGACTGAGCTCCGCGCCGGGACGGGGCAGGGCCGTGTGCCCGTCCCGTTCTGCCGGGCTGGGAGGAAACTGATCCGTGGCGAGTGATACCCAGGGACGCGACCAGGCGCAGGGCGCGCCCGCGACGAAGAGGGGACGCGACCCCGAGGGACGCATGTCCCTCGGCGAGCACCTCACCGAGCTGCGCAACCGGCTGGTCATCAGCGCCATCACGGTGCTGGTGTTCTCGGTCGTGGGCTGGTTCCTGTTCGACTGGGTCTTCGAGGCGCTCAAGCGCCCCTTCACACTCGCCGCAGAACAGGGCTTGCAGGCCGACCTCAACTTCCGGGGGGTCGGCACCGGACTGAACGTCAAGCTGCAGATGTCCGCCTATGTGGGCCTGCTGCTCTCGTCGCCGATGATCATGCTGCAGATCTGGCTCTTCGTGATGCCGGGCCTGCACAAGAACGAGCGGCGCTACGCGATCGGCTTCTTCGGCTTCGCGATCCCGCTGTTCTTCGTCGGCTGTCTCGCCGGGTACTGGGCCGTGAACCAGCTCGTGCCCGTGCTGCTGAGCTTCACGCCGCAGGCCGATGGCGTCGAGCAGCTGATCAGCTACGACGAGTACCTCTCGCTCCTGGTCAAGACCATGCTCGCCTTCGGCGTCGCCTTCGTGGTGCCGGTGGTCATGGTGCTGCTGAACTTCATGGGCCTGGTCAGCGGCCGCGCGATGCTCAAGGCCTGGCGCTGGATCATCTTCCTGAGCTTCGCCTTCACCGCGGTCATGGTGCCCACGCCCGAGCCGATCACCCTCATCGCGATGTCCGCCGCGATCGCCAGCCTCTTCTTCGGAGCGATCGTCATCTCGATGCTCCACGACCGCCGCCGGGCGAAGCGCAGCGGCGACGAGGACCTAGACGACGACGAGGCCAGCCGCATCGACGACGAGGTCGAGAAGATCGACGGCCCCTCCCGGCTCGACGAGCCCGACGAGGGCGGCCGGTGAGCAGACTCCGCGTCGGCCTGCTCGCGAACCCCACCGCCGCTCAGGGCACGGCCCATCGCGTGGGACGGCAGGTGGGGCATCTGCTCCATCTCGCGGGCATCTCGGTCGTCGACCTGTCCGGTCCCAGCGCGCACGTCGCCCGGGCCCGGGCGGAGGAGGTCCGCGACTCGCTGACGGCACTCGTGGTGGTGGGCGGGGACGGCACCGTCTCGCTCGGCGCCTAGATCGTCGCGGGCACCCCCGTACGGCTCGGGATCGTGCCCGCCGGGAGCGGCAACGACTTCGCCCGCGCCCTGGGGCTCAGCGTCAACGATCCCGAGGAGTCCACCCGCGCGCTGCTGCACGCGCTGTCCCGCCCGGTCGTCACCATCGACGCGATCGAGGTGACCTCCGCGGGGGAGAACGCGCTGCCCCACCGCTCCCTCGCGCTCGGCAACGTCAACCTCGGCTTCGACGCGATCGTCAACGCGCGGGCCAACAGCTCCCGGGCCTCCCACACCGTGCGCTACACCACCGCCGTGCTGCGAGAGCTGCCCACCTTCACCCCGCTGCCGTACTGGCTCGAGATCGACGGCGGCGAGCGGTTCGAGATCGACGCGCCGCTGCTGTCCCTGTGCAGCTCCGGGGTCTACGGTGGCGGGATGCAGATGGTCCCGAACGCCCGCATCGACGACGGACAGCTCGAGCTGCTGAGCGTCGAGGGACGGGGGAGGCGCGATCTCCTGCGCTTCTTCCCCCGCGTCTTCAAGGGCACCCACACCGAGCTCGAGGGCGTGCGGATCCGCCCGGTGCGCGAGGTGACCGTGGGACTGCGCCACGGCCGCTCGCTGCGTGCCTACGCCGACGGGGAGGCCCGCTCCCTGCTGCCCCTCACCGCGCGTGTGCTGCCCGGCGCTGTGCGCCTGCTCGCCGATCTCTCGGCGCTGCGCGGCGAGAGGGCGGTCGACGGGGGAGCGAAGTGACCTCTCCTTCCGAGAAGTACGCCGCCTGGGCCGAGGAGAAGCGGCGGGAGAACTCCGAGCTCACCGCCTTCACCGCCCGCTACGACTTCGCGCTGGACGACTTCCAGCTCGCCGGCGGCCGCGCCCTCGAGGACGGCCGCTCCGTGCTGGTGGCCGCTCCCACCGGCGCCGGCAAGACCGTCGTCGGCGAGTTCGCGGTGCATCTCGCGCTCGCGCAGGGCCGCAAGGTCTTCTACACCGCGCCGATCAAGGCGCTGTCGAACCAGAAGTTCGGCGAGCTCGCGGACTGGCTGGGCGCGGAGCGCGTCGGCCTGCTGACGGGCGATACCTCGATCCGCCCCACCGCGGAGGTGGTCGTGATGACCACCGAGGTGCTGCGCAACATGCTCTACGCGGACTCCGACCTGCTGGACGGGCTGGGCTTCGTGGTGATGGACGAGGTGCACTACCTCGCCGACCGCCTGCGCGGCCCCGTGTGGGAGGAGGTCATCATCCACCTGGACCGCTCCGTCCAGCTGGTCGCGCTCTCGGCGACGGTCTCGAACGCCGAGGAGTTCGGGGCCTGGCTCCAGGAGGTGCGGGGCGAGACCTCGATCGTCGTCTCCGAGACGCGGCCGGTGCCGCTGTGGCAGCACGTGATCGTCGGCGAGGAGCTGCTGGACCTCTTCGTCGACGCCGACGGGGAGGCCGTCGTCTCCCACGGCCCCGGTGCCCGCAGCGATCGACAGGTCAACCCCGAGATCGAGCGGATCACCTCCTTCTCCCTGCCGGTGGACGAGCGCAGCGGAGGACAGCGCGGCCGCGGCTATCGCGGCCGGAAGGGCACCCGCGGCCGCCACCGCCCCCGCGGCGCCGGACGCCACGGCTCGCCACGCGGCGAGCGGGGCGGGGACCGGCGCGGCGAGCACGAGGGCCCGCGCCACCACGGTCCGGGCTCGGGACGTGACGGCTCGCGGCATGACGGCGGTCGACACGGCGGCTCTCGCGGCGGCGCCGGTGGCCGTCCGTTGCGCCGCCCCGATGTGGTCGAGCTGCTCGACGACGCCGCGCTGCTGCCCGCGATCATGTTCATCTTCTCCCGCGCCGGCTGCGAGGGCGCCGTCCAGCAGTGCGCCCGGGCCCGCCTGCGCCTGACCGACGACCACGAGCGCGGCGAGATCCGCGCCGTCCTCGACGAACGCCTGGCCGAGATCGGCGTCGAGGACGAGGAGGTGCTGGGCCTGCACGCCTTCCGCCGCGCCGTCCTGGACGGCTACGCCGCCCATCACGCCGGGATGCTGCCGCTGCTGAAGACCGTCGTCGAGGAGCTCTTCGCCCGCGGGCTGCTCAAGGTCGTCTTCGCCACCGAGACCCTCGCCCTCGGCATCAACATGCCGGCCCGCTCCGTGGTGCTCGAGAAGCTCGTGAAGTTCAACGGCGTCGAGCACGCCGACCTCACACCGGGGGAGTACACCCAGCTCACGGGACGTGCCGGACGGCGCGGCATCGACACCGAGGGACATGCCGTGATCGTCGGCGGGCCGCGCTTCGACGCCCCGGCCGCCGCCTCTCTCGCCTCGCGCCGCACCTACCCGCTGCGCTCCGCCTTCCGGCCCACCCCGAACATGGCGGTGAACCTGCTGGACCGCTTCGACCACTCCCGCGCCCGCGAGACCCTCGAGACCAGCTTCGCCCAGTTCCAGGCGGACCGCTCCGTGGTGGGCCTCGCCCGGCGTGCCCGCGAGCTCGAGGACACCGTCGAGGACTACCGCGCGGCGGTCACCTGCGAGCGCGGCGACCTGCTCGAGTACGCCGAGGTCCAGGAGGCGATCAGCGCGCGGGAGAAGGAGCTCTCCCAGGCACGGGCCGCCGCGGACCGCGACCGCACCCGCAGCGTCTTCGGCGACCTGCGCCGCGGCGAGATCATCGCACTGCCCGGCGGGAAGCGCCGCGGCTACGCCGTCGTGCTCGACGTGGACCGCCACGTCCTCGGCGGCCCCCAGGTGGACCTGCTGGACACCGAGGGACGCCGCCGCAGCCTCCGCCCCGGGGACGTGCCCTCCCCGCCCGCGGTCATCGACACCCTGCGCCTGCCGCGCCCGGAGGCGCTCGGCAGCGGCAAGGTGCGCAAGGACACCGCCTCCGCGCTCCGACAGCGCCTGGCGGGCCAGGACGACGACGCCCGCCGCGAAGTGCGCCGGCGCGCCGGACGCACCCCCTCCACCGCCGCCCAGGACCCCCGCCTGCAGGAGCTGCGCACGCATCTGGCCGAGCACCCCTGCGCCGCCTGCCCCGACCTCGAGTCGCACCTGCGCTGGGTGGGCCGGTGGCGGAAGTCCCGCGGAGAGCTCGAGGGCGTCCAGCGCCGCATCAGCGGACGCACCAGCTCGCTGGCCCGCCGCTTCGACTGCCTCACCGACCTGCTGCTCGAGCTCGGCTATCTCGAGCACGCGGGCGAGGACGGGGAGGAGCTCGTGCCCACGACGAGCGGGATGCGGCTGCGACGCCTGTTCAGCGACCGGGACCTGCTGATCGCCGAATGCCTCGAGCACGGCGCCTGGGACGGTCTGGACGCGCCGGGGCTCGCCGCCGTGGTCTCCGCCGCCGTCCACGAGACCCGCCGCGACGACCGTGCGCCGGAGCTGATCCCCGATCCCGCCGTCGGCGCGGCGCTCGAGGCCTCCAGCAGGATCGCCGCCGAGCTGCAGTCCGCCGAGGCGAGGCACGGCATCGACCCCACCCTCCCGCCGGATCCCGCGATCGCGGCGATCGTGCACCGCTGGGCGCGCGGCGCGCACCTGGCCGCCGCGCTCGAGGGCAACGACCTCCCGCCGGGCGACTTCGTGCGCCACTGCCGCCAGGTGATCGACCTGCTCGACCAGCTCACCGCCGACGAGCGCCTGGGCAGGACCGCGCGCGCCGCGATCGACGGCGTGCGCCGCGGCCTGGTCGCCCAGGAGATCGGCCGATGAGCGTTCTCCCAGGGGGAGCGGGGAGGATGGGACGCGTGAGTGCCCAGAACCCGCCTGCACAGCCCCCCTCGCATCCCACGGTGCCCGTCCTCTACACCGGCATCGTCCTGTACAGCGCGGACGACCCGGAGGCCTCCGCGATGCTGGTGGCCGACGGGCTGATCGCCTGGACCGGCCCCGAGGACAGCGCCCTCGTGCTCCACCCGGAGGCCGAGCGCGTGGACGCCACCGGCTGCCTGGTCACCCCCGGCTTCGTCGATGCCGCCGCGACCACGGACGGCACCGACCCCGACCCGGCCGGCGACGCCGCCGCGGCCGTGCACGGGATCGTCCTGCGCCTGCCCGGGCCGACGGGGACACGCGAGGGCGTGCAGGTCATCGCCCCCGTCACCGAGGACGCCGCCTTCCTCGACCTCGTCAGCGACGGCACCCCGCTCGCCTTCGGCTCCGCGGGCCGGGACGAGGCCGCGGATCCGTGGACCTGGGTCCGCGTCGCCGCCCGCACCGCCCCAGCCGCGCAGCGCCTCAGCGACCGCGCCGCCTTCCTGGCCGCGAGCCGCGGTGGCCAGCGGGTCGCTGGGAGGCGCCATCCCGGCACCCTGCGCACCGGGCTGCCCGCCACGTTCGTCCTATGGGAGCCCTGGGACCTCACCGTCCGCTCCCTCGCCGAGCGGGTCGACACCTGGTCCACCGACCCCCGCTCCCGCACCCCGCTGCTGCCCGACCTGGACCAGGGCAGCCCGCGCGCCCTGCGCACCGTCGTCGACGGCCGCGTCGTCCACGACGAGCTCGGCGGGGACGCCGCGTGAGCACCGCCGACCGGACCGCCGCGCGCGCGCGCCCGCGAGGCCGCGGACCGCGCGAGGAGTACGAGGCCACGCACTGGGCCGTCGCGATCGGCTGCGGGCTCCTCGGCGGGATCTGCGCGCTGCTCGCCTTCCCGCCCTACGACCTGTGGATGCTGCTGCCGGTGGGGATCGCGCTGCTGTGCGGAGGGCTGCTGGTGCGCTCGACCTGGCTCGCCGTCCTCGTCTCCCTGCTGTGGGGGCTCGCCTTCTTCATCCCGCTGACCGAGTGGGCCAGCACCTATGCCGGCAGCGCGCCCTGGCTGGCGCTGGGCATCTTCGAGGCGCTGTACATCGTGCTGTTCGGCCTCGCCGCCCGCGCGGTGATGGTGCGCCGCGGCCTCTGCGTCTCCTCCGCGCTGGTCGTCTCCGCGCTCTGGGTGGGCGTCGAGACGCTGCGGGGCACCGTCCCGTGGGGCGGGCTGACCTGGGGCGCGAGCGGCTTCGCGCTGTCCGACTCGCCGCTGGTGAATCTCGCGCCGTGGATCGGGATGGCCGGGCTCGCCCTCGTCGTCGCCCTGCTGGCGCAGCTGCTGCTGCTCGGCGCGCTCGCCCTCCTAGGGCGCCGCCACCGCGGGCTGACCGGCTTCTCCGGTGTGTGGCCCTTCGCGATCGCCGTCGCCGCCGTGCTCGCCACCGTCGTCGTGCCCCATCCCCTCAACCGCGCCCCGGCCGAACGGCCCTCCATGACGGTCGCCGCCGTGCAGGGCTCGATGGGGGAGATCGACCCAGGCAGCTACACCATGCCGGACGACGTCTTCGACAACCACCTCACCGCCGCCCGCACCGCGGTCGACCAGGCCACGGCCGACGACACCGACCTCGACCTGGTCGTCTGGCCCGAGGACTCCACCGGTTACGACCCCCGTCAGGACCCCTATCTCTCCTCGCTGCTGACCTCCCTCGCCCGGGACGCGGACGCGCCCGTCCTGGTCGGCACACAGGTGCCCGTGGGGGAGACGGAGCGGCTGAACCAGTCCGTGCTGATCACCCCGGAGGGCGAGACCCCCTACGCCTACTCCAAGCGCCACCCCGTCCCCTTCGGCGAGTACATCCCGATGCGCGGCGTGTTCAGCCGGCTCTCCGACCAGGTCGACCTCGTCACCCGGGACATGATCGCCGGCGAGGAGATCGGCACCATGGACCTCGCCGAGCTCGGCCAGGGCGAGGGCACCGCCGGGCTGCTGATCTGCTTCGAGATCGCCTACGAGAGCCTCGTGCGGGACGTGGTCGACGACGGCGCCGAGGTGATCGTCGTGCAGTCGAACAATGCGCTGTTCGGCGACTCGAACGAGGCGATCCAGCAGCTCGCGCAGGCCCGGGTGATGGCGGTGCTCTCCGGGCGCAGCGTCGTGCACGTCTCGACCGTCGGCCATTCCGCGATCTACAGCCCCGAGGGACGCCAGATCGATTTCGTGGACCACTGGGAGCAGGGCACGATGGTCGCCGACGTGCCGCTGCGCACCGGGACCACCCCGGCCGTGGCCGCCGGGCCGTGGATCGCGATCGGGATCTCCGCCCTCGGCGTCGCCGGGCTGCTCGGGGCGCTGACCTCCGGCCGGCGCGCCCTGGCCCGGCCTGCGGCCCGTCGCTGATCCTCCGGCGTCCCCGCCGTCCCGCCCGCGCCGTCCGATCCTCCGAGGAGACCGATGACCCGCCCGTCCACCGCCCCGCTGCCGCCGACCCTCGTGGTGATCCCCACCTATGACGAGCGGGAGGCGCTGCCCGGCACCCTCGAGCGGCTGCGTCGCGCGGTGCCGGAGGCGCACGTGCTCGTGGTCGACGACTCCTCCCCGGACGGCACGGGGGAGTGGGCCGAGGAGGTCTCCCGACGCGATGCGGCCGTGCACGTGCTGCACCGGGCGGGGAAGCAGGGCCTCGGCCCGGCGTATCTCGCGGGCTTCGCCTGGGGTCTCGAGCACGGCTACGAGCAGCTCGTGGAGATGGACGCCGACGCCTCGCACCGGCCCGAGCAGCTGCCGGGCCTGCTGGAGGCCGTGCGGCGCGGCGCCGACCTCGTGATCGGGTCCCGCTGGGTGCCTGGCGGCGCCGTCCACGACTGGCCCGCCCGTCGACGGCTCCTCTCCCGCGGCGCGAACGTGTACGTGACGGTGCTGATGGGTCTCGGGGTCGCCGACGCCACCGCGGGGTTCCGCGTCTTCCGCGCCGGGCTGCTCTCGCGCCTGATGGAGGAGGACATCGCCTCCCAGGGCTACTGCTTCCAGGTCGACATGACCCGCCGTGCACGCGACCTCGGCGCCGTGATCGTCGAGGTGCCGATCGACTTCGACGAGCGCACCGAGGGGGCCAGCAAGATGTCCTCCGACATCGTGCGCGAGGCGCTCGTGAAGGTGACCCTCTGGGGACTCGCACGTCGCGCCCAGGGCCTTCGCAAGGCCCTGCGCTAACCTGGCCGTCTCCTCGCACAGGAAGGGAACCGCCGTGACGAGCTCGCCCCACAGCACCCCGGGGGCCTCCGGGCGCCCGACCGACCCCGCCGACCGCCGCCGCTCGCGCCGCGCGAGCGCGATCCCGCTCGCGATCGTCGTCGTGGGCCTCCTCGAGCTCGCGATCCTGGTGCTGATCGGCGTGAACACGAGCCTGTGGTGGTCCGTGCTAATCGTCGTGGTGGGCTGGCTCGTGGGCGTGGCGCTGCTGGTCGCCGTCGGACAGCAGTCCTTCGTGCGTGTGCGCTCCCTGTTCCGTGCCGTGCGCGGCAGCGGCGACGTGCAGGACCACCTCTCGCGTCCCGCCTTCACGATGCTCTCGGCGCTGCTGTTCTTCTTCCCCGGACTGCTCACCGACCTCGCCGCGCTCGTGCTGCTGCTCACCCCGGTGCAGAAGCGCGCCGTCTCCGCGATGGGGCTGGGCAGCGGTTCGGAGCAGGCTCGCACCGTGCTCTACCGCCGCTCCGGCAGCGGCGTGATCGACGGCGAGATCATCGTCGAGAACCGCCGCACCGGCGGTGCCTCCGGCGGGGCCGACGGACGGCGGGAGGACGGCGCCGTCCCGCCGATGATCGTGCAGGACCCGCCCTCCCCGGAGTGACCCGGGCTGCGAGACCGCCCATGGGAAGAGCCCCCGCACCGCCGTGATCGGCGGTGCGGGGGCTCTTCCCATGAGCTGGAGGGCTCAGAGGTTGCGGCGCTGGTGGAGCTTGCCGGCGCGCAGCAGCTCGAGGCGCTGGTCGAGCAGGACCTGGAGGTCCTCCTCGCTGCGGCGCTCGAGCAGCATGTCCCAATGGGTGCGCACGGGCTTGCCCGGCTTCTCCTCGGGCTTCTCGTGGTCGCGCAGCACCGCGGTCTGGCCGCAGCGGCACTCCCACACGGCCGGGACGTCCGCCTCGACCGAGAAGGGGAGGACGATGTGGTGGCCGTTGGGGCAGTCGTAGATTGCCTCCTGGCGCGGTGCGGCGAGGACGCCCTCGTCGGTCTCCATGGAGAGGGAGCCCAGTCGGGTGCCTCGCAGGCTGCGGCTGTTCATGCGGTTCTCGCTTCCTGCCGGGGTACGGGGCCGGACGGTGTGCCGTCCGGAAGGTCTGTGGGGTGTCGTGCTCGGCGACACCCGGAGGTGTCAACGCCTGCGGGGCCGGATCTCTTCCCGGGAGCTGCACGGCCCTCGCGGGTCAGGCGTCGTCGAGGAGCTCGGAGAGCAGGTCGACGCGATTGGTGATGATACCATCCACGCCCTTGACCAGCAGATCCTGCATGGTCACAGGCTCGTCCACGGTCCAGACGTGCACCTCGCAGCCGGCATGGTGCGCGGCGGCGACGGTGTCCCGGGTCACCACCGGGATCCCCTTGAACGTCTCCGGCACCTGCAGCGCGCCGTAGGGGGCGAGCAGCCGATCGGTGACGGCGAGCGGGGCCTCGAGCGCACGGGCGGCGAGGAAGCGGCCGATCACACCCCGGGAGGGGCTGCGCACGGCCGTGACCCCGGTCGCGGCGCGGAGCGTGGCGACCGCACGGCGCACCACGGCGCCGTCGAAGCCCGCCAGGCACACCCGGTCGGCGCTGCGTGTCCGGGCGATCGCGGCGACGGCGGGACCGATCGCGGAGGGGCTCTTCACGTCGATGTTCAGCGGGACGTCCGGGAAGGCGTCCAGCACGTCCTCGAGCATCGCGAGCGGCCGGTCGCCGGACAGCCGCACGGCGCCGGCGTCCGTCGCCGAGAGCTCGTCGATGCGGCGGGGGTCGCCGGCGATGCGGGCGAGGTCCTCGTCGTGCACGGCGAGGGCCAGTCCGTCCCGGGTCGCGCGGGTGTCGGTCTCGAGCATGTCCGCGCCGGCGTCGAGGGCGGCGCGGAACGCCTCGAGGGTGTTCTCCGGCGCCTCGAGCGCGAGGCCCCGGTGGGCGATGCGGCGCGGCCGCGGGCCGGGCAGGAAGCGCGAGGCGGGCGCTCCGTGCCGCTCAGGGCTGCTGCTGGTCGATGAGGGCATCCTCTTCCTCCTCGTCCTGGCCCCGTCGACGCGCGCGGACGGCGCGTCGGGGGCGATGGTCTGCGGTGTCCCGTGCGCCGGTCCGCGCGGCGGTCCGGGACGCCGGGGCGGTGGCGGCGGCGTGCGGGTCCGACGGGGCGATGGCGACCGCAGCATCGTCGTCGCCCTCGCCGGGCGTGGCCCCTGCGGCGGTCTCGGCCTCCTCCGCGGCGAGGTCCTGGAACTGGCGGCGCAGGCGGAAGATCAGGGCGCCCGGGAAGAACAGCGCGAAGATCCACCACTGGAAGGCGTAGGACAGATGCGGTCCGAGGCCCGTCTCCGGTGCCGGGAGCGGCTGCGGCCGGTCCGCGGCCGGCTGCTCCTGCGCGAGCTCGCCGAAGGCGCCGATCACCACGGCGTCAGTGTCCAGGCCGAGCTGGGAGGCGATCTGGGTGGGGTTGACGGAGTGGGCCTGGCCCTCCGGCGGGACCCGGTCCAGCACCGGCTCCGCCGTCCGCAGACGGGCGGTCACCGTGAGGGTGCCCTCCGGGACGGGCGCCGGGTCGGCGGGGGAGCTGGCGTCGGCGTCCTCGGGCACCCAGCCGCGCACGATCATCAGCGTGGTGCCGTCCTCGCCGCGGAAGGGGACCAGCTGCCAGAAGCCGACCTCGCCGCCGAGCTGGCGGTTGCGGACGTAGAGCACGCAGCCGGGATCGGTGCAGTAGCTGCCCTGCATCTCGACCGGGGTCCACACCTGCGCGTCCGGGAGCGGGGCAGCAGGATCGGGCATCGCCTCGGCGAGGGGGACGGCAGAGGCGTCGTAGTTCTCCTCGATGACCGCGGCGCGGTCGCGCTTGTCCTCGAAGCGGCCGAACTGCCACAGCCCGAGCGACACGCAGACGGCGGCGAGCAGCAGCACGACCACGAGGCCGAGGAGGGTGTCGCGGGAGAAGAGGATGCGGCGACGGGCGGAGCGGTCGGTCATCCGCGATCAGGTGCCGCGGCGCCCGTCCCGTGCTCACCGGACATCGCGTGCCCGGCCCCGTGCAGATTGCTCGCCTGCTCGCCGAGCACGCCGGTGAGGTCCTCGATCCCGAACTGCACCAGCTGCACGAAGAGGATCACCGTCGCGGCGGTGAGCAGCAGGCCGAGGGCCGTGACCGTGATGGTCATCCCCAGCCGCAGCCGCGGCCGGTCCTTGCGGGGCTGTGCCGGCGGGAAGCCGTAGTCCTCGTCCTGGAGATGGTTCTCGGTCCACATCCCCGGGTTGAGGACGGAGACCGGGTACTGCTCGACCCGCGCCCGGGGGCGGGCGCCGCTGGCGGGGACGTCCTCGGAGTCCTGCAGCGGCGCCGCGGCCTGCGGGGCGGATCGGTCGTCCGTCCAGAGCCTCCACCCGGCCGGCACCGGCCCCCAGGAGGGGCCGGGCCGGAAGTCCGCCGGCGGGACCCACTCGTCATGCGGGGGTTCGGGCCAGTTCGGCGGCGGGTTGAAGCGCTGTGCAGAGGTCACGCGGGGACGTCCCAGGAGTAGGTGTCCGAGTAGGAGTCGAACTCCAGCTTGAGGTCGCCGGCGCGCTTGACGTCGAACAGCATGGTCATCGTGTACTCGTCGCCGGCCACGAAGCCGTTCTCGGGGTAGAAGCCGGCCCCGGAGCCCTTGAGCCCGTAGGTCTCGCTCGACGGCGTGATGCCGCCGCCGTAGGGGGTGATCACGGTGAACTGCTGCGGGTTCAGTCCGTCGAAGGTGCCCTCGGTGACGGTGAGCTTCGCGGTGAGGACGAGGTAGTCGCCCTGCTCGCCGGGCTCGACGGTGCCGCCGTACTCGCTCGGGAGCTTGTCGGCGGGGGTGTAGGTCATGTGCACGGCGAGCGTCCCGGTGCCGTCGGTGCCCACGATCTCGACCGGCTTCGCGGAGGGGTCGATGGTGGCGAGGTCGGTCGGGGTCGGCTCGGGCTCCTCCGCCTCGTCGTCGGTGGTCTCCTCGGGGGTCGTCTCCTCGCCGCCGTCGGTGGTCTCCTCCTGGGAGGTGGTCGGGTCGCCGCCGCCGGTCGGCTCGTCGCCGCCGCGGTTCAGCAGGAACACGCCGCCGATGATCGCGAGGACGAGCGCGATGATGATCAGGAGGATGCAGCCGACCCACCAGAAGCGCCGGACGATGCCCTTCTTCGGCGGCTCTGCGCCGGTCGACGCGGTCCATGCTGCCCCGGAGTCGGTCGAGGGGGAGCCCTGGCCGTAGCCCTGGGCGGGGGAGCCGGGGCCGTAGCCCTGCGCAGGCGATCCCTGGCCGTAGCCCTGGGCGCCGTAGTCGGCGGGCGGGGCCTGGCCGTAGCCCTGGTCGGCCGAGGCCTGGCCGTAGCCCTGGTCGGCCGAGGCCTGGCCGTAGCCCTGGGCCGGGGAGGCCTGGCCGTAGCCGGCCTGCGCCTGTCCGTAGCCCTGGTCGGCGGAGCCCTGGCCGTAGCCGGACGCGGCATCGCCCTGGCCCTGGGCCTGGCCGTAGTCGGGGGCGGAGGGGGCACCGCCGTCGGCGGATCCCTGGGAGGCGTCGGCCGAGCTCTGGGCGGCGTACGCACCGCCGACGGCAGCACCCCCGGCCGCTGCCGCACCCCAGCCCGCACCGCTGTGGTCCGTGCCCTGGGCGGAGGCGTCCTGGCCCGCGCCCGGCGCCGGCTCGGCGGTCTCGTACGGGGCCTGCTGGGCGAGGCCCGCCTCGAGGTCGGGCCCCGCGTACTCGGCGGTCTCCGAGGCCCCGGAAGTCCCGGCGGTCGCGCCGACGGCGCCGGCGGCCTCGGAGTCGGTCCCGGCGGTGCGGGGATCGGTGCCCGCGACATGCGTCGCGTCCTCGGCGTCGGAGGGCGCGGACTGCTGCGCCGCATCGGCCCCGGTGGGCGCAGATGCCGGCGCACCCTCGTCGGCGGGCACCGGTGCGGGCGCCCCCTGGTCGACGGGCTCCGCCGCATGCCGCCCGCGGGTGTCGTCGGCGTGCTCGCCGGACGGCGCGCCCTGCGGGGCGTCGCCACCGCTGGGAGCGGCGCCGTAGGGGTTGATCGCGCCGTACTGGCCGGTGGCGCCCTGCGTGGCAGAGGCGTCCTGGCCGGCGGCATCCTGGCCGGCAGGAACATCCTGGCCGGCGACAGCATCCTGGCCGGCGGAGGAATCCTGGGCGTCCGCCGCGGGCTCGGACGCGGTGGTCACGGGCTGCTCCGGCTGCTGAGCCACATGCGTCTGCGCATCATCGCCGGCGCTCAGCCGCGTCGCGTCGTCCTCGACCGGCGCGGGCTCCTGCGCGGGAGCGGGCTGCTCGGCCGGAGCCTGCTCCGGCGCGGCCGACGGGGCCGCCGGGGCGTCCTCGGCGCTGACCCAGAAGTTCCAGCCCTCGGGCGCGGGGCCCCACGACGGATCCGGCTGCCAGCCGGGAGGCGGGCTCCACTGCGGATCGTCGATCGGCCAGTTCGGCGGAGGATTGAAGCGATAGGCCATCGTGGGGCACCTTCCGGAGCTGTGGGCGGGGCCGGGTCCCCCCTCGGGTCCCGACACTCTCTCGCCCCGTATCGTAGAGCACACACCCCTACCGGGCGGCGTCCCTGCCGCGTGCCGACACACCGCGTCCGCCGCCCCTGACACGAAGGAGTCCGCATGACCGAGAGCACCCCCGAGCCCCGCAGCGTCCTGGTCACGGGAGGCAACCGGGGCATCGGCCGGTCGATCGCGGAGGAGTTCCTCCGCTGCGGCGACAAGGTCGCGGTCACCAGCCGCTCCGGCACCGGCGGCCCCGAGGGCGCGCTCACCGTCGCCGCCGACGTCACCGACGGCGACAGCCTCACCGCCGCGATCAAGGCCGTCGAGGCCGAGAACGGACCGATCGAGGTGCTGGTCGCGAACGCCGGCATCACCGATGACCAGCTGCTGCTGCGGATGAGCGACGAGTCCTTCGAGACGGTGCTCGACACCAACCTCACGGGCGCCTTCCGCACGGTGCAGCGCGTGATCAAGTCGATGGTGCGCAAGAAGAAGGGCCGCATCGTGCTGATCAGCTCCGTGGTGGGCCTGTACGGCTCGCCCGGGCAGGTCAACTACGCGGCCTCGAAGTCCGGTCTCGTCGGCATCGCCCGCGCGCTCACCCGCGAGCTCGGCTCCCGCGGCATCACCGCGAACGTGGTCGCGCCCGGCTACATCGACACCGAGATGACCCAGCAGCTCTCCGAGGACCTCCAGGACAGCTACCGCAAGGCGATCCCCGCCGGGCGCTTCGCGGACCCGGAGGAGGTGGCCCGCGTCGTGGCGTTCGTCGCGAGCGACGATGCGGCGTACATCTCCGGCGCCGTCATCCCCGTCGACGGCGGCCTGGGCATGGGACACTGATCCCCGTCCCGAACCGACCGACCGTGAAGGTGTGAACCCACCCCGATGTCCTCCTCCGACCCCGCCAGTCGTCTGCTGCTCCTGATGCGCCACGGCAAGGCGGAGAACAGCTCCGGCCAGCCCGACCACGAGCGTGCGCTGGCCGAGCGCGGACAGTCCCAGGCCCGACTGGTGGGGGAGTACCTCGCCGCGCAGAACGTGGAGGTCTCTCGGGTGCTCGTCTCGGACTCCACCCGCACCGCGCAGACCTGGGAGGGCGTCCGCTCGCAGATGACGGACTTCGACGGAGAGGTCACCTCGCACGAGGAGATCTACTCCGGCGGCCCCTCGGAGCTGCTCTCGCTGGTCCGGGGCGTCGCCCCGAAGCACGCGGTGGTCCTGGTGATCGGGCACGAGCCGACCATCTCCTCGCTCAGCGCGCTGCTGGCGGACGACGACTCCGACGCCGGGGCGACCGCGCAGGCCCGCATCGGCATGCCGACCGGCTCCATGTCCGTGCTCTCCGGCTCCCTGGAGAACTGGGAGGCGCTCGGCGAGGACGCGCTCACCCTGCACACCATCGTCCGCCCCTGAGGCCGACGCGACAGCGCCCGCCCCACCGTCGCGGTGGGGCGGGCGCTGTGCTGTCCGGAGCCGCTCAGCGGGAGGCCGCGGCCTCCAGGTGCGGCCAGGCGTCGAGCAGCGACTCCCCGTCCAGCACCACGTCGGCCATCTCCCGCAGCGCGGGCTTCGCCCGGAAGGCGATGCCGGTGCCGGCGGCGGCGAGCATCTCGCGGTCGTTCGCCCCGTCGCCCATCGCCACGATCCGCGCGACCGGCACGCCGTGCCGCGCGGCGAGCTCCTCGAGGGTGGCGCGCTTCGCGGCGCCGTCGATGATCGGGCCGGAGACCTTCCCGGTGAGGCGGCCGCCCGCGATCTCGAAGCGGTTCGCCCGCACGTGGTCGATGCCCGCCTCGGCGGCGAGGGGATCGATCACCTCGTGGAACCCGCCGGAGACCAGCGCGGTCGCCCAGCCGGCCGCCTTCGCGCGGCGCACCAGCTCGAGCGCGCCGGGCGTCGGCACCAGCGAGGAGCGCACCTCGGCGAGCACCGAGTCGTCGAGCCCCTCCAGCAGCGCCACCCGCGCCCGCAGTGACGCGGCGAAGTCGAGCTCGCCGCGCATCGCCGCGGTGGTGATCTCCTCGACCTCGGCCCGCACGCCGGCGTGATCGGCGACGAGCTCGATCACCTCCTGCGTGAGGAAGGTCGAGTCGACGTCGGAGACGAGCAGCCCCGTCGCGAGGGAGGTCGTCGTGGTCCCGGGAACTGCGGCGCTCACGGCTCGATGACCGTGCCCTTGCCGATCACGGTGATGCCGGAGTCGGTGACGACCCAGCCGCGGGCCCGGTCCTTCTCGGCGTCCAGGCCGATCTGGGTGCGCGGGGGGACGACCACGTCCTTGTCGATGATCGCGCGGTGGATCTGGCAGTGCCGACCCACCGTGACGCCGTCCATCAGCACGGAGTCCGAGACCGTCGACCACGAGTTCACGCGCACCCCGGGGGAGAGCACGGAGCTGGAGACCGAGGCGCCGGAGACGACCACGCCGGGCGAGATGACGGAGTCCACCGCGGAGCCGACGCGGCCGGGGCCGGCGTGGACGAACTTCGCCGGCGGCGCGTTGCGGTGCCCGGTGAAGGTGGGCCACTTGTCGTTGTAGAGGTTGAACACGGGGTGGATCGAGATCAGATCCATGTGCGCGTCGTAGAAGGCGTCCAGGGTGCCGACGTCGCGCCAGTAGTCGCGGTCGCGATCGGTGGAGCCCGGCACGTCGTTGTGGATGAAGTCGTAGACCGTCGCGTCGCCGTTCTCCACGAACGAGGGGACGATGTCCCCGCCCATGTCGTGCTTGGAGGAGTCGTCCTCGGCGTCGCGGGTGACGGCCTCGACCAGCGCGTCGGCGGTGAAGATGTAGTTGCCCATCGAGGCGAGGACCGAGGAGGGGTCGTCAGCCAGGCCCTCGGTCTCCTTCGGCTTCTCGACGAAGGCCTTGATGGCGGTGGGGTCCGACGGATCGGTCTCGATGACGCCGAACTGGTCCGACAGCTCGATCGGCTGACGGATCGCGGCGACCGTGCAGGAGCGGCCGGACTCGATGTGCGCGTCCAGCATCTGCGAGAAGTCCATGCGGTAGATGTTGTCGGCGCCGACGACGACCACGTACTCCGGCTTCTCGTCGTGGATCAGGTTCAGCGACTGGGCGATCGCGTCGGCGCTGCCGCGGAACCAGTGCTTGCCCATCCGCTGCTGCGCGGGGACCGGCGCGACGTAGTTGCCCAGCAGCGAGCTCATCCGCCACGTCTGGGCGATGTGCTTGTCCAGCGAGTGCGACTTGTACTGGGTGAGCACGACGATCTTGAGATAGCCGGAGTTGACGATGTTCGACAGGGCGAAGTCGATGAGGCGGTAGATGCCGCCGAACGGCACCGCGGGCTTTGCCCGATCGAGGGTCAGCGGCATCAGCCGCTTCCCCTCGCCGCCGGCGAGGACGATGGCGAGGACCTTTTGGGACGACATGGTGCGAGGATAGTCCAATCGTGGCACTCGTCACGCACATCCCCGAGAGCGTGGGCACACCGGGCGGAACGGGCAATCCGGTCTGCGTCGGGCGCCCCGCGCCGAGGCACGAAGGAGAAGGAACCCCCATGCGCGTCGATCTGCTCACCAAGGAGTACCCCCCGGAGGTCTACGGCGGTGCCGGAGTGCACGTCGCCGAGCTCACCAAGGTGCTGCGCCCGCACATCGACGTGCGGGTGCGGGCCTTCGGCGCCGAGCGCGAGGAGGAGGGCACCAGCTCCTACAGCACCCCCGCGGAGCTCGAGGGGTCCAACGCCGCCCTGTCCACCCTCGGCACCGACCTGCTGATCGCCGCGGACTGCGGCGGCGCGGACCTGGTCCACTCCCACACCTGGTACGCGAACTTCGCCGGGCACGTCGCCTCGCTGCTGCACGGGGTGCCGCACGTGCTCTCGGCCCACTCCCTCGAGCCGCTGCGCCCGTGGAAGGCCGAGCAGCTCGGCGGCGGCTATCGCGTCTCCTCCTTCGCCGAGCGCACCGCCTATGAGGGCGCAGCCGGGGTCATCGCGGTCTCCGCCGGGATGCGGGAGGACATCCTGCGCGCCTACCCCTCGGTCGACCCGGCCAAGGTGCACGTGGTCCACAACGGCATCGACATCGACTCCTGGGCCCCGAACCAGGACACCTCGGCGCTGACCTCCCGCGGCATCGACCCCGAGGCGCCGACGATCGTGTTCGTCGGCCGGATCACCCGCCAGAAGGGCCTGCCCTACTTCCTGCGGGCGGTGCGCGAGCTGCCCGAGGACTACCAGGTGGTGCTGTGCGCCGGCGCCCCGGACACCCCGGAGATCGCCCAGGAGGTCGACGGGCTCGTCAGGGAGCTGTCCACCACCCGCGGCAACGTGCACCTGATCACCGAGATGCTGCCGCGCCACGAGCTGACCCAGATCCTCACCCACGCGACCACCTTCGCGTGCCCGAGCATCTACGAGCCGCTCGGCATCGTGAACCTCGAGGCCATGGCCTGCGGCACCCCCGTGGTCGCCTCCGCGACCGGCGGGATCCCCGAGGTCGTCGCCGACGGGGAGACCGGCTACCTGGTCCAGCTCGAGCAGCTCAGCGACGGCACCGGCACCCCCGTGGACCCGGAGAGGTTCATCGCCGATACCCGCGACGCGCTGGTGCGGATGGTCTCGGACCCGGCACGGGCGAAGGAGATGGGCGAGGCCTCGCGCCGCCGGGCCGCCGAGCACTTCTCCTGGACCTCGATCGCGGAGCGCACCCTGGAGGTCTACCGCACCGTCATCGAGCAGTCGCGCTGACCGCCTGAGCCCCGGCCGTCCCGGCGTGCGCCGGGGCGGCCCGTCTCAGCCGAGCTCGTCCAGCACGATCCGCTCGATCGCCTCGACCAGCGCCGCGCGCGCCGCCTCGTGCAGCTCGTCGAGCAGGCCCCTCCGTGCGAGCGCCTCGGAGAGGTCGATCGTGTGGCCGTGGCCCTCCTCGATCTCGGAGCGGGTCAGCAGCAGGGTGCGGGAGGCGAGGACCAGCAGGTGCGCGGCCGCCCCGTCGACGTGGCGAGGCAGTGCGGTGCAGATCCAGGTGGGAGGGATGCGGGCGGCCTCGACCGGCTCCTCCGGCACGAGGTCCAGGTCGACGCTCCCCTCGGCCGTGCGCCGCAGCGCGCGCAGCAGTTCCTCGCGGGCGCTGCCCGAGGTCGCCGCCGGCGGGACCTGCGCCCCGAGCGGCGCCTCGACCTTCACCCAGGTCACCGCCGTGACCTCGCGTCCCTCGACCTCGACCGGGCTCAGCACCGGGACGAGGGTGTGATCGGCGATCCCGGCGCCGGTGACGATGATCGCCTGCTCCGCCTCGAGGGCGAGCGGCACCACCGGAGGCGGGCCGACGAGGCCCGCGAGCCGGCCGGGGGCGGGCAGCACCAGACGCAGCTGGGCGAGCGGCAGGCGGCGCAGCGCCGTCATCCACTCGAACAGGTCCGTGCCCTCGCCGGAGGGTCCGGAGCGGCCCACGCCGTGGCTCATCCGGGCGGCGTCGTCGGGCCCGAGATCGCCGCGCAGGTAGGCGGCGGTCCACAGCATCAGCACCGCCGCCCGGGGGAGGGCGACGAGATCACGCCCGGCAGCGGCCTCGCTCACGAGCCGGCTCCGTCCTCGCCGCCGGGCGCCTCGTCGTCGGCCGCGCTCGACTCGTCGGCCGCGACGAAGACCGCCCGCCGCGCGGGGACGTCCACCGTCTCCAGCCGTACCCGCACCACGGTCCCGACCTCCGCGTCCATCGGCACCCAGGCGGTCACCGGCGGATCGGTCAGCTGCACCTCGACGCGCAGCGGGGCGCCGGACCCGTTGCCGTTGCCCTCGCTCGCCTCGCGCCGCTCGATCACCGTCGCGTCGAAGGTCTCGCCCTGCCAGGCGACGAGCGCGGCGGTCTCCACGAGCTCGCGGGCGGCCCGCTCGAGGTTCCCGGCCTGCGCGCCGGTGGACTGCATCGCCTCGGGGATCTCGCCGAGGGCGGCGAGCAGCTCCTGCGAGGGGCTGCGGCCCTGCGCATGGTCCAGGCAGACCAGCAGCACGAAGCGGTCCACGAGGCGGCGCAGCGGGGCGGTGGTGTGGGCGTAGGGCGCGGCGATCGCGGCCTGCACCGGGTCCTCGGGCACCTCCTCGGGACGGGTGAACGCCGCATAGGAGGCGCCCCGGAACAGGGAGGTGGCGAGGTTCAGCAGCGCGAGATGGGTCGGCTCGCGCCAGTCCAGGGAGCGCAGGAACTCCCCGTACTCCACGCCCTCGCGCCAGGGCACGCCGAGCACCTGGCTCTGGCGGCGGAAGCGGTCCACGGCGCGCTGCTCCGCCGGCGGCATGGTGCGCAGGATCCCCGCGCCGTGCTCGAGCATCAGGCTCGCCGCGGCCATGCCGGTCATCAGCGAGAGCTGCGCGTTCGCGTCCTCGATCGGGTTCATGCTCCGCCAGGTCAGGCGCACGTGGTCCTCCTCGGCCACCACCTCCTGCTCGGGCACGTTCAGGCTCGCCCCACCGCGCTCGGCCTCGAGCGCGGTGCGGAGGTCGCCGATCTCCTCCAGCAGCACCATCATCGGATGGCCCTGCCCGGCGTCGAGCTCCTGCTGCACCTGGTCGTAGGCGAGCTTCGCGACGGAGCGGACCAGCGCCCGCTCGAGCCCGATCCCGACGACCTCGCCGCGCTCGTCCAGCGTCAGCTCCCACACGAAGGCGGGCGCGGTCTGCTCCGGCAGGAGGGAGGCGACGCCCTCGGAGAGCACCTCGGGATGCAGCGGTATGCGTCGGTCCGGGAGGTAGAGGGTCTCCCCGCGCCGCCGCGCCTCATGATCGATCACGCCGTCGAGGTCGACGAAGAAGGGCACGTCCGCGATCGCGTACAGCACCCGGTACCCCTCCGTGGTGCGCTCCAGGTGCATCGCCTGGTCGAGGTCCGTGGAGCTTGCCGGGTCCAGGGTCACGAAGGGCACGTCGGTGAGATCGCGTCGGTCCGCACCGCCTGCCGCGGCGTCACGCCCCGCGGCCTTCTCGGCGGCGGCGAGCACGTCGGCGGGGAACTCGAGCGGCACGTCGCCGTCGTGGTCCGCCAGGAGCGCGTCGATGCCCTCGCGGAGGTCGTCGGCGGCGACCGAGCCGCGCGGTGCGAGCAGGGAGACGGGACGGTGCGCCACAGGGACCTCCAGCAGGTCGGGGTCGGACCGGGCCAGTCTAGGCAGGGGCCGACGCGCCCGGTGGGCCGACCACGGACCAGGGCGCCCAGGCGATAGGCTCGGGGCCATGTCCGTCGCAGCAGCCTCCCTGACCGATGTCACCGTCACCCGCAGCGGGAAGACCATCCTCGACGAGGTGACCCTCCGGATCGGGGAGGGGGAGCGGTGGGCGGTGCTCGGCCCCAACGGCGCCGGCAAGTCCACCCTCGTGCGCCTGCTCTCGGCACGGCTGCACCCCACCTCCGGCACCGTCGAGATCCTCGGCGAGCAGCTGGGGCGCGTGGACATCTTCGAGCTGCGCCCACTGCTGGGCCTGGCGAGCCAGGAGCTCGCCGACACGATCCCGGCCGACGAGACCGCCGAGAACGTCGTGGTCACCGCCGGGTACGGCGTCGTCGGCCGGTGGCGGGAGAGCTACGACGAGGTCGACCTCGAGCGCGCCCGCACCCTGCTGGCCGCCTTCGGCGTCGGCGGCCTCGCGGACCGCCACTTCGGCACCCTGTCCACCGGCGAGCGCAAGCGCGTCCTCGCCGCGCGTGCCCTGATGACCGACCCGGAGCTGCTGCTGCTGGACGAGCCCGCGGCGGGCCTGGACCTCGGCGGCCGCGAGGCGCTCGTGCGCACCCTGGGGCGGCTCGCGAAGGACCCCGCGACCCCGGTGACGTTGCTGGTCACCCACCACGTCGAGGAGATCCCGCCGGGCTACACCCATGTCGCGCTGCTGCGCGACGGCGGCCTGGTCGCCGCCGGCCCCATCGCCGAGACCCTCACCTCCCAGAACCTGACGAGGACGTTCGGGCTGCCGCTCGTGGTGGAGCAGCGCGGCGAGCGCTTCACCGCCCGCTCCCTCTCCCTGGACTGAGCGCATGAGCGAGGCGCAGCTGCGCCGGATCACCGAGCTCGGGGACCCGGCGCTCGACGACTACCTGCGCATGACGGACGTGAAGCTACGCTCCCGCGTCGAGGTGGAGCGGGGCCTGTTCATGGCCGAGAGCTTCGAGGTCATCTCCCGGGCGATGGACGCGGGGATGGCCCCGCGCTCGTTCCTGATGAGCGAGAAGTGGCTTCAGAAGTTCGCGCCGCTGTACGAGCGCTTCCCCGAGGTGCCCGTGTTCGTGGGGGAGGAGGCGCTGCTCGAGCAGCTCACCGGCTTCCACCTCCACCGCGGCGCGCTCGCGGCCATGCAGCGCCCCGAGCTGCCCGGCGTCGCCCAGCTGCTGGAGGGCGCGCGGACCGTCGCCGTGCTCGAGGACATCGTCGACCACACGAACGTCGGGGCGATGTTCCGCTCCGCCGCGGCGCTGGGCGTGGATGCGGTGCTGGTGACCCCGCAGTGCGCGGACCCGCTGTACCGCCGCTCGATCCGTGTCTCGATGGGCACCGTCTTCCAGGTGCCGTGGACCCGGCTGACCTCCTGGCCCGCCGCGGGCATCGACGGCCTGCACGAGGCCGGCTTCGACGTGCTCGCCCTGGCGCTGACCGACGGGGCGGCGCCGCTGGACGGAGTGGACCTCGGCCCGAAGCGGAAGGTCGCCCTCGTGCTCGGCGCGGAGGGCCACGGCCTGAAGCCCGCGACGCTCCGCGCGGTCGACGAGCACGTGGTGATCCCGATGGCCGGGGGAGTGGACTCCCTCAACGTCGCCGCGGCCAGCGCCGTGGTGTTCTGGCAGCGTCGGGCGATGCTCTCGCTGGGATGAGCCCCCCCCGGTCGCGAAGGGGGAACCAGCAGTTCCTCCCACCGGCGCGTCACCGCTCCTAGCGTGGTCGGCATGACGATCGATCTCACCGCACCGAATCCCTCCTTCACCCTGAACAACGGCGTGACGATGCCGGCCCTCGGCCTCGGCGTGTTCCAGACCCCGCCGGAGGAGACCTCCGCCGCGGTCGCCGAGGCCCTGCGCATCGGCTACCGCCACATCGACACCGCCGCCTCCTACGGCAACGAGCGGGAGGTGGGGGAGGGGCTGCGCGCCTCGGGCGTGGACCGCTCCGAGGTGTTCCTCGAGACGAAGCTGTGGATCACCGACTACGGCTACGACCAGGCGCTGCACGGCTTCGAGAAGTCCGCCGCGAAGCTCGGCGTCGACCAGATCGACCTGCTCCTGCTGCACCAGCCGCTGACCAGCGAGTTCGAGAAGACGATCGGCGCCTACAAGGCGCTGGAGACGCTGCTGGCCGACGGGCGCGTGCGCGCCATCGGCATCAGCAACGTCATGCCGGATGTGCTCGAGCGCCTGCTCGAGGCGACCGGCGTGACCCCCGCTGTGAACCAGGTCGAGTCCCACCCCTACTTCGCGCAGCGCGACGTGCAGGAGGCGAACGCCCGCCACGGCATCCTCACCCAGGCCTGGTCCCCGATCGGCGGGATCACCCACTACCGAGGCGACGTGGAGCGCTCCACCCTGACCGACCCGGTGATCGGCGAGATCGCCGCCGCGCACGGCCTCACGCCGGCGCAGGTCATGCTGCGCTGGGGCCTCCAGCAGGGCCGCTCGGTCATCCCGAAGTCCGTGCGCCCCGAGCGGATCGCCGAGAGCCTCGACGTGTTCCGCGTCGCGCTCTCCGACGAGGAGGTCGCCCGGATCGACGCGCTGGAGACCGGCGAGCGCGGCGGCCCCGACCCCGATGCGATCACGCTGGAGACCTTCGGCCGCGAGATCCCGGAGGCGTGAGCGGGGAGGAATACGGTGTGACCATGGACCATCGAGCAGAGGTGAGCGACTTCCTGCGCACGCGTCGGGACCGGATCACGCCCTCCCAGGCGGGGATCCTCGGCGGCACGCGTCGACGCGTTCCCGGGCTGCGCCGCGAGGAGGTCGCCGCGGCCACGGGGATCAGCGTCGAGTACTACGCCCGGATCGAGCGCGGCGACCTGCGCGGCGTCTCCACGGAGGTGCTGGACGCGCTCGCTCGCACCCTGCTGCTGGACGAGGCGGAGACCGACCACCTCCACGACCTCGCCGAGGCCGCGGGGCCGCCGGCCCGGCGGCGGCCCCGTCACGCCGAACAGCCCTTCCCGGACACCCTGCAGCGCTTCGTCGACGCGGTCTCCGTGCCGGTGTGGGTGCGGGACCGGCGCATGGACGTGGTGGCGACGAATCCCGTCGGCCGCGCGCTGTACGCCCCGGTGCTGGAGGACCCCGCCGCCCGCGGGAACACGGCCCGCTTCGTCTTCTTCAGCCCCGCGTCGCAGAGCTTCTTCCCGGACTGGGAGGACAACGCCACCGGCATCGTCGCGACGCTGCGCACGTATGCGGGCCAGTCCCCGCGCGACAAGCGGCTCAGCGACCTCATCGGCGAGCTCGCCACCCGCAGCGACGACTTCCGTGTGCGCTGGGCCGCGCACGACGTGCGCCACCACCGCACCGGCCTCAAGCGCATCCACCACCCGGAGGTGGGAGACCTCGAGCTCGGCTACGAGGCGATGGACTTCCCCGCCCATCCCGACTGGTTCATGTTCGGGTACACCGCCGCGCCCGGCTCACCGAGCGAGGAGCGACTGCGGCTGCTGGGCAGCCTCGCGCAGGAGTCGGCCGACTGGGCCCGCACGTCCGCCGACGGGCGCACCGCCGCAGCCGGCTGACGGCAGTGCCGAGGACCGACCAAGGCCCGCCGACCAGGGACCGGACGCGTGGCGATCGTGCTCCTGAATCAGCCGTTCCGGCTCACGTGGCTCAGGCTCGCGCCGTCTCCGCTGGCCGGGCCGCGAGGCGCTTCGCCAGCGGGATCATGACGAGCCCGATCACGGTCAGCACCGCGCAGATCGCGAAGATGCCGCGCTGTCCCAGCAGCGGCAGCGCCCCGGCGGCGATGATCGGCCCGGACAGGATCGCGCCGACGCGCCTCGCGTTCATGAACAGTCCCGTGGACATCCCCGCCCCCGGGATCAGGTCCTGGAAGAGGGTCAGTCCGATCCCGGAGATCGCGGCAAAGCCGAGAGCGTTCGGGATCTGCAGCACGAGCAGCAGCACCGGCTCGGTGACCAGCATCAGCCCGGCGTAGTAGACGGCCGAGAGCACGGCGCCGACCGCGACCAGGGTCAGGTGCGAGATGCGGTCGCCGAGCCGCCCGATGATCATCAGCGCCGGCACCTCGAGCGCGGCGGCGACGCCGAGCACGATCCCCGCCCACATGACGCTGAGGCCCACCGTCTCGGTGACGTACAGCGCCATGAACGTCATCGCCGTCGCATTCGTGGCCTGGAACAGCACGAACGCGCCGATGATCACTACGGTCGCGAGCCCGCTGCCGGGCGGCAGCGCGTGCGGGGAGCGGGCCGGCTCGGGCGCCTCCGCAGCTGCGGAACGGTGCTGCCGCATCATCACCGCGGTCATCACGATGTTCACCACCGCGATCACCACCAGTGCCAGCAGGATCCCGCGTGCCCCGGCCCAGCCGATGATCGCGGTCGCGAGCGGCGGCCCGCCCATCCACGCCGCGGAGATGATCGCGCGGGTGTCGACGATCGTGGAGGTGGCCGCGCCGACGTCCCGCAGATGGGCGAAGAGCATCGTGGTGCCGAGCCCCGCCGGGCCGCCGAGGACCACCAGCGCCACCGTCGCGAGCGGCAGCGTGCTCACCGCGGCGAGCGCTGCGGCCAGCGCGATCGTCAGCACCGCGGCGGCCATCAGCATCGGCAGGTAGGTGCGGCGCCGGTCCGCCCAGGCGGGCAGCACGATCGAGGCGATGAAGCCGCCGGCGTTGTAGATCGCCAGCGACCAGCCGATGTCCGCGGTGGAGGCGTCGTAGAGCGTGGCGAGGATCAGCGCGAGCGCGGGGCTCAGCAGCGAGGAGTGCAGCCCCCACAGCAGCGCCGCCGACGGCACGAGCAGGCGGGAGGCGAGGGGGCGCTGCGGGGCATCAGAGGGCATGGAGATCCTTCATCGTTCGGAGGTCGAGCTCCCGGCACGCTATGCCGCCGCCGTCCTCGCCGGGAGGAACTGCCAGGGCACCCCTCGTGACTGCTGCTGTCCCTCGGTCATCCACGGGGCGGGAGAGCTGCCGCGTAGTCGGCGCCCCATCGGTTCATCGCCTCCACGACCGGAGCGAGGGCATGACCGAGCTCGGTGAGCTCGTAGTCGACCCGCGGCGGCACCGTCTCGCGGTCGGTGCGGGCCACGACGCCGTCTTGCAGAGGGTCTCGAGGGGTCATCGCGTTCCGAGTCGGTAGGAGCGGACGTGCCGCCACGGCTTCGGCGACGTGCGTCCCGCGAGCGCGGGACCGCTCCAGAGCTCCACATGATCGAGGCGGTCCTCGACGGGCAGATGCGCCGCGACCGCGTGCTCGGCCGCCAGGAGCTCGGACAGAGGGCGGTCATGTCCGATCGTCAGATGGGGCATGACGTCTTCGAGCGGGATCGCGCCGCCGTAGGGAGGGTGGTCGGGGAAGGCGGCGACGACCTGCTCGGTGAGTCTCCGGACCGGGGAGGCGTCGTCGAGCGCGATGTAGAGAACCTGTCCCCCGAACCACCCGGTCCGTCTACCCGCATACGAGATAGGAGGTTCATCGGCAAACAGTGCTTCCAGTCGATCGTGGTCCCGTGCGCGCAGGGCCTCCAGGGGCACAAAGGGATGGAGCACGGTGAGGTGCGCGGGGATCCCATCGGCCGCCGCACTGTCGAGCCGTCGCCGATGTTCTGCGACAGCTCGCTCGGCGCCGGGAACCGGCAGCAGCAGCGCCGTCTCCTGCGGACCTCGCAGCTTCGACGCCGATCCTGCCGACGGACTCACAGCGTGATCTGGATCTTCACGTCCGTCGGCCGCCCCTCGAGGAACCGCTCGAAGGCGGCGACCGAGTCGTCGAAGGCGAAGGTCTCCGAGACGAAGGGGGAGAGGTCCACGGCCTCGCTCGCAGCGAGGTCGATCGCCTTCTGGTGCACGTTCGCGTAGCGGAACACCGTCTCGAGCGAGACGCCGCGGCTCTGGGCGGTGGCGATGTCGAAGGGCACCGGATCCACCGGCATGCCCACCAGGACGATCCGCCCGCCCGGCGCGGGCAGCGACCACAGGGCCTTGTACGCGGGCGCGGCGCCGGTCGCCTCGAAGACGACCTGCGGGCCCCAGCCGCCGGTCGCGTCGCGCACCGTCTCGCCGAGGTCCTGCTGGGTCGCGTCGACGGTGACGATGCCGTCGATCCCGTCGAGCAGCGCGAGCTTCTCCGGCAGGACGTCGGAGATGAAGACGGTGCTGGCACCGCCGGCGAGCGCGGCGAGCGCGGTCATGATCCCGATCGTGCCGGCGCCGACCACGGCGGCGACGTCTCCGGGGGAGATCTCCGCCTTGGTCGCGGCGAACATGCCGACCGCGAAGGGCTCGATCAGCGCGCCCTCGGCGAAGCTCATCGACTCCGGGAGCTTGTAGGTGTAGGCGGCGGGGTGGAGCACCTCGTCGGCCAGGCAGCCGTGCACGGGCGGGGTCGCCCAGAACTCGACGCCCGGGTCGACGTTGTAGTTGCCCTCCTTGACCGCGCGGGAGGTGGGGTCCGGCACGCCCGGCTCCATGACCACACGGTCGCCGACGGCGAGATCCGTGACGCCCTCGCCGACCTCGAGGACGGTGCCGGCGCCCTCGTGGCCGAGGATCATCGGCGCCTCGACCACGAACGGGCCGATCTTCCCGTCGGTCCAGTAGTGCACGTCGGAGGCGCAGATGCCGACGGTGTGCATCGCGATCCTCACCTGGCCGGGGCCGGGAGCGCCGGGCGCCTCGACCTCCTCGATCGACATCCGGCTCTTCTCGTGCAGCACCAGCGCTCGCATCCCAGTCCTCTCCCTCGATGTGCGGTCCGTCTCATGATCGCAGAGGAGCGGCGGGGGAGGAGGGGACGTCCGACGGCATCGGGACCGGCACGGTCGACGGCGCCTGGAGCGCCGACCCATGTCGTCGACGGCGTCGATCGTTCCTCCACAACGGCTCCGGGTCCACAGGAACCGGGTGCCTCTGTCGCCGCAGGGGCGCTCTCCCTAGGGTCGAGAGGAGTGCACGACCAGGCAGTGAGCCGACGACCCGGACGGCGGGAGAGCCGCGAGGAGGTGGGGGAGATGGGCGAGTTCGAGCAGGACGCGCCGGAGCACGCGCGGCCTCGAGGCATCGAGGACGCGGGCTCCGCCGTCCCCGGCCGACGGTCCGCGACGCCCGCACACCCCGTCCTGCCGTCGCGCCTGCGCGCGGTGCACGAGGCCTCGCTCGAGGAGAGCCGCCGGCTCGCCGTGCGCTTCCGGGCCCTCGCCCCGTCGTTCCTCGACCCCGCGGAGGACGGGACCGACGAGGACGAGGCCGAGGCGGAGCTGCTCGCCGCGGCCCTCGCCCTGCGGTGCACCCGTGCCGTCGCCGCCAGGATCGTCCGCGATGCGCACCGCGCGGTCACCGAGCTGCCCCGCACCCTGGAACGTCTGGAGACCGGGGAGTTCCCGGCGGCCTGGTTCGAGAGGATCCTGCGGCGCACCCGGCACCTGACCGCGGCCCGGATGGAGGACGTGGACGCTGCCACCGTGCACTGGCCCGTCAGCCTCACCGCCGAGCAGTTCCAGCTGCGCCTCTCCCGCCTCCTCTCCCGGCTGGAGTCCCAGCAGGAGAGCCCTGCGCACATGACCCCGGAAGGCCGGCGCCGTGTGGAGCTGCTTCCGACCCGGGACGACGGGATCGGCTGCCTGCGCGTGATCGGGCCGGCACCGGAGATCCTCGACCTCGCCCGCCGGCTCGATGCCGCCGCCCGCGCGGTCCAGGCCGCCCAGCGCCGCGCCTTCGAGACCGGGGAGAGGATCCCCCTGGACCCGCGGGGCACCGCCGCCGAGACGGGGAAGGTCGCCTCCCTCGCCCTGCTCCAGTACGACCTGCTGGGAGGCGCCGCCCTCGACACCGACGGGATCCCGGTCCCGCGGCCCCGCTTCCGCCTCAACGTCACCGTTCCCGTCCTGACCCTGCTCGGCGGCTCCGAGGAGCCCGGCATGCTCGAGGGGACCATCCCGATCCCTCCCGCGATGGCCCGCGAGCTGGCCGGTCAGAGCACTACTTGGTACCGGGTGCTCACCGACCCGTGCACCGGCGCGTTCCTGCCCCTGCCGGCCGAGCGCTACACCCCGACCCGGGCGATGCTGGAGCATCTGCGACTGCGCAGCAGCACCTGCGCCGTGCCGGGCTGCACCCGCTCCACCTCCTGGGCCTCCGAGGCCGACCACATCGAGGAGTACTGCCACGAGGACCCCGAGCGCGGCGGCCTGACCGAGCTCGAGAACCTGCACCTGCTGTGCTGGCAGCACCACCGGGCGAAGACGGCCGGCCTGCTCGACCCCGCCCGCCTGCCCTGCACGCCCGGGCTGCCGGGACGGACCGCCTGGTCGATCCACGACCGGGTGAGCGTGATGGTCCGCGACGGCACCGACCTCGCGAGCCCGGCCATGACCAGGGAGCTCATGGACTCCTGGACGCGCTACGAGGCCGCACGCGAGGGTCGACGACGCGCGCTCGAGCGTCGGAAGGATCCACCGCCCGCACCGCCCCCGCCGTTCTGAGCCGGGCGGACGACTTCCTCATACCTCTCGTCTGTCACACCCCTCCCCGAACCTTCGTATGCACGTTCGAAATCACGACCTGGGCGCCTTGAGCGCCACCCCGCCGAGGCGTACAGTTCGAACCCCTGCTCGAACACGTGTGCGAAGGAACGGCGAGGGCCGGAAGGAGGAGCGCGATGGGCACCGCCCTGCAGATCGAGGACCGCGAGGAGCGGCTGTCCCGGGCCCGGGCCGCACTCGGTGCGGCCGAGCGCTCCGCCGCCCGCTGGGGCGGACGGATCGACCGCACCGCCCTGCAGCCCTCGGCGCGCCCCGTCTCCGAGGCCGAGGACGACGGGCTCGGCGCCCGCCTGCCGGTCCCGGGGCCGCTCCGGACGCTGTTCCCGCGCGGGAGCCTGCGCGCCGGCAGCTCCGTGGCGCTCGAGGGCGCCGCGAGCACCTCGCTGCTGCTGTCCCTCGCGGTCGCCGCGGCGGGGGAGGACTCCTGGTGCGCGATCGCCGGGATGCCCGATCTGGGGCTGCGCTCCGCGATGGACGCGGGCCTGGATCCCTGCCGCCTCGCCCTCGCCCCGGCGGACGGCGAGCAGCGGCCCCAGGTGCTCTCCGCCCTTGCCGACGGGGTGGGCGTGCTCGTGCTCGGCCCCGACCTGGACCTCGCCCCGGCGCTCTGGCGCAGCCTGCTGGGTCGGGCCCGCACCGCCGACACCCTCGTCCTCGCCGCCACCCCGCCCGGCCGCGCCGACCTCACGCTGCGCTCCACCGCTCGAGGATGGTCCGGCCTCGGCCAGGGCTCGGGACGACTGCGTCGGCGCCGTCTCGAGATCACCGCCGAGGGCCGCGGCATCGCCGGTCACCGGTCGGCCGAGGTGCTGCTGCCGCAGGTGGACGGGATGCTCGCAGCGGTTCCCGCCGGTGCGGCGGCGGGGGCTGCGGCCCGTCCGGCGGCGGTCTCGGAGCGGCGTCCGGCGATGCAGCTCCTGCCGAGCGTGCGGAGGGCCGGGTGATGAGCGTGCACGCCCCCGCCGACCTCCACGCCCCCGCCGCGGCCGGCCCCGCTGCTGTCGATGCCGCCACCGTCCGGGCGACCCGCACCGTCGCCGTGACCGTCCCGGACTGGCCGCTGCTGGCCGCGCTGGACCGCCACCAGCGACGCCTCGAGGCCGCCGCAGGGGAGGAGGACGCCCCCGCGCCGGCCCCGCTCGATCTCGCCGCCGTCCCGGTGATCCTGCTCGACCAGCACCGCGTCACCCATGCCGGCGCCGCCGCCCTCGAGGCCGGGGTGCGCCCGGGGATGACGCGCCGCGCCGCCCGGGCCGCCTGTCCCGAGGCGCTCGTGCTGGAGGCCGACCGCGAGCAGGAGACCGCGCTGTTCGAGCTGGTCGCCGCCGCGGTGGACACGATCGCGGCCGGGGTGGACGTGCTGCGCCCCGGGGTGCTGCTGATGTCCGCCCGAGGGCCGGCCCGCCACCAGGGCGGGGAGGAGCGCCTCGCCGAGCGGATCCTCGACGCGGTCGCCGACCTCACCGGCTGGGACTGCGCCGTCGGGATCGCCGACGGTCCCTTCGCCGCACTGCTCGCCTCCGGGCCGGGCCGGATCGTGCACGAGGGCCGCAGCGCCGACTACCTCGCCCCGCACCCGATCCAGGCCCTGCGCAGCGCCCCCGTCGGCCCCGGCTGGGGCCATCGCGGTCAGCCCTCGGCCGCCCGCCCCGAACGACGCCTCGACCTCGCCGAGACGGTCGACCTGCTGCAGCGGCTCGGGATCACGACCCTCGGCGATCTCGCCGCACTGCCCTCGGCCGCGGTCGCCGACCGCTTCGGCCCGGACGTCGCGACGCTGCACCTGCTCGCCCGCGGGCAGGAGCCCGCCCCGCCCGCCGCGCACCATCCCACCCAGCCGCTGCTGGCCGAGACGACGCTGGAGACCCCGCTGGTGCGCACCGACCAGGCGGCCTTCATCGCGCGTCCGCTGGCCGAGCAGCTGCACGCGATGCTGGTCGAACGAGGGCTGGTGTGCACCAGGCTGCGGATCGTGGCCCGCACCGAGGGCGGCGAGGAGATGGAGCGCACCTGGCGGCACGACGGGGCGCTGACCGTCGCCGACGTCGTGGACCGCATCCGCTGGCAGTGCGACGGATGGATCACCCGGGCGCGACTCGGCGGTCCTGCGACCGGGGCGATCACCCGGATCGGGCTGCATCCTCTGCAGCTGGCCCCGGCGGGGGAGAACGCGCCCGCGCTGTGGGGCAGCGCCGGGGAGGCGGCGCAGCGGGCCTCCCGTGCGCTCGCCCGCGCGCAGGGCCTGGCCGGGGAGGAGGCGGTGCAGGTCCCGGCCCTCGTCGGGGGGAGGCTGCTGGCCGACGAGGTCGCCCTGGTGCCCTGGCGCAGCGAGAGGCCCGCACGGCGCGAGGGTCCCTGGCCCGGCGCCCTGCCCCGCCCGGTGCCCGCGACCGTGTTCCGCGACCCGCCCGCGGTGCGGCTCGAGGACGCCGCGGGCCGTCCCGTCGTGGTCACCGCCCGTGGTCTGCTGAGCGGCGCGCCGGCCCGCCTGCTCGTCCTCGCCCCGGGCGCGCCGGCGCTGCAGCGGGCCGGGCTGCGCGCCGGCTCCGGCTGCCAGGTGCTCGCCCATGCCGCCCCCGTCGTGCTCGACGAGCGCTGGTGGGCGCGGGACGGCAGGCGTGGCGCGCGCCTGCAGCTCGTGGTGCGCGGAGCGAGCGCCGAGGAGGTCGCCGTGCTCGCCCTGTCCCGGGCAGGGGAGTGGACGCTGGAGGGGCTCTATGACTGAGGCGACGTGCTGCGAGGAACGAGCGGCAGGAGCGCAGTCCGACGGCACCGCTGAGGCGACGTGCTGCGAGGAACGAGCGGCAGGAGCGCAGTCCGACGGCACCGCTGAGGCGACGTGCTGCGAGGAACGAGCGGCAGGAGCACGGGCAGAGGGGGTCGGGACTGAGGTCCGGGATCTCTTGAGTGTCAAAATAATGGAGGATATCCTCCGTTATATGAGAACCGAAGCGCCGCTGCTCGCCCCCATCTTCCGATCGGACGGCCAGGCTCGTCTGCTGTCCGCCCTCATGCTCGAGGACGAGGAGCGGAGTCTCACCCAGCTCGCCGAGCAGACCGGACTGGCGTACCCCTCCGTCCATCGGGAAGCCACCCGACTTCTCCAGGCGGGGATCCTGACCGAGCGCCAGGCAGGACGCACACGTCTGCTCCGCGCCGACCCGGACAGCCCCCTCGTCGCCCCCCTGCGGGAGATCCTCCTCATCACCACCGGGCCCGTTCCGCTGCTGAAGGACGAGCTCTCCCGGATCCACGGGATCGAGAGCGCATTCCTCCACGGCTCCTTCGCCGCACGGATGCGACGGGTGGACGGTCCTGCTCCGAACGACATCGATCTCATGATCATCGGGACCCCGGACCCCGATGCGGTGTACGACGCCTGCGGACGGGTCGAGGAGATCGTGCACCGCCCGGTCAATCCCACCATCACCACCCGCAGCGAGTTCGATCGCGACTCGGGATTCCACACCCGGGTGCGGAACAGTCCCACCGTCCCCGTCCTCGGAGAGCTGCCATGGCCTTGACCCCGCTCGACCCGAACCAGGAGCAGTCAGTGCGCGCTCTCGTGGCCGCGCGCCGACTGGAACAGGTGCCCGTCGACCTGCGGCGTGCAGAGCTGTTCCTGGAGAAGGCCCGTCGTCGTCTCGCGGACCTCGACAACCTCAGCTGGGCGGAGAGTCGATACAACCTCGCCTACGACGCCGCCCATGACGTCGGAGAAGCGCTGCTGGCCGCCTACGGGTACCGGACGACCAACGGACCGGGACAGCACGAAGCGCTGGGACGCTTCCTGAGGGCAGTGCTGACCACGCCCCCAGGGCAGTCAGGGGCACGACGATTCGATCAGATGCGCCGTGCACGCAACCAGTTGCGCTACGAGGCCTCCAGCGTCGGGGACGCGGATGCCGACGTGGCGAGCAGGGCGGCTCGGGCGCTGCACGACGGCGCGGCAGCGCGGGGCGTCTGACCATGGCCCGCTGGTTCCTGGGCCCGCCCGCGTGGAAGGACCTCGAGGCGGTCCTCTCGGACCGTCCCGCCGAGCTGGTCTCCCCGCCGATCGTCGTCGAGCACACCGGGAAGCAGGCGGAGGATCCGTACCGTCCTGCCCGTCACGTCGAGTACGCGGAGCTGCACGCCCACTCCCACTTCAGCTTCCTCGACGGCGCCTCGAGCCCCGAGGATATGGCCATCCAGGCGGCCCGGCTCGGGCTCGGTGCGATCGCGCTGGTGGACCACGACGGGCTGCCCGGGGTGGTGCAGGCGGCGAAGGCCGCGGCCGAGGCGGGGATCGCGACCGTGTTCGGCGCCGAGCTGACCCTCGGCCTCGAGCCCGGGGCCGAGACCGCGAGCAGCACCCCCGTGACCTCCGCACCCCGCACCGGAACGCCCGACCCCGAGGGGGAGCACCTGCTGGTGCTGGTGCGGGACGAGGCCGGGTACCGCCGGCTCTCCGCCGCGATCGCCCGCGCCCACCTGGGCAGCGGGCAGAAGGCCGCACCCCGCTACCGCCTCGCCGAGCTGTCGCGGATCGCCCGGGAGGGGCACTGGCTGATCCTCACCGGCTGCCGCAAGGGCGCCGTGACCCGGGCCGCGAGCGCGCGCCTGGCCGAGGGGGACCTCGAGGGCGCCGCCCACGCCGCCGCGGAGCAGATCGCCCGCCTGGTGGAGCTGTTCGGGGCGGGCAACGTCGCCGTCGAGCTGATCGTCGGCGGCGGGGGAGAGGCCGACGAGCTCCACGACGCGCTCGCCCAGGGCGCCCGCCTGGTGCGCGAGTCGCACGGGCTGGACGCGGTCTCCCTGCCGCTGGTGGCGAGCACGAACGCGCACTACGCCCGTCCCTCGGACAAGCGCCTCGCCGACACCCACGCCGCCCTGCGCGCCGGGGGGTCGCTGGAGAGCGCCGACCCCCACCTCGCCTCCCGCCCCGCGCACCTGCGCAGCGGGGAGGAGATGGCGCAGCTGCTGCCCCGCTATCCCTCCGCGATCGCGCAGGCGGCGCAGCTGGGCCGGGACTGCGCCCTGGACCTGCGCCTGCTCGCCCCAGATCTGCCGCCCTTCCCCGTCCCCGCCGGGCACGACGAGGCGAGCTGGCTGGTGGAGCTGGTGGAGATCGAGGGGCGCGAGCGCTACGGGCCGCGGCCCGCACCGGGCCTTCCCGAGAAGATCCCCGGGGCGTGGGCGCAGATCGACCACGAGCTGAAGGTCATCACCGACCTGCACTTCCCCGGCTACTTCTTGATCGTCCACGAGCTCGTCGACTTCTGCGCAGGGGAGGGGATCCTCGCCCAGGGCCGCGGCTCCGCCGCCAACAGCGCGGTCTGCTACGCACTGGGGATCACGGCGGTCGAACCCGTCGGCCACGAGCTGCTGTTCGAGCGGTTCCTCGCCCCGGAGCGGGACGGCCCGCCGGACATCGACATCGACATCGCCTCGGACCGCCGGGAGGAGGTGATCCAGCACGTCTACGAGCGCTACGGGAGGGAGAACGCCGCGCAGGTCGCCAACGTCATCACCTACCGGGCGAAGCTCGCGGTGCGCGACGCGGCGAGGGCGCTCGGCTACGACCCCGGCGCGCAGGACGCCTTCGCCAAGCGGATCGAGCGCTCCTTCTCCTCGCTGAAGGACGCGGACGTTCCCGACGACGTGGTCGCCCTCGCCCAGCAGCTGCGCGACGCACCGCGCCACCTCGGCATCCACTCCGGCGGGATGGTCCTCGCCGACCGGCCCGTGATCGAGGTGTGCCCGGTGCAGTGGGCGGCGATGGCGGACCGCTCCGTGCTGCAGTGGGACAAGGACGACTGCGCCGATGCGGGCCTGGTGAAGTTCGACCTGCTGGGCCTGGGGATGCTCACGGCGCTCGACCATGCGCTGAAGATCGTCGCCGAGCACCACGGCCAGCACTTCGAGCTGCGCACCCTGCCGCAGGAGGACCCGGCCGTCTACGACATGCTCTGCGCCGGGGACAGCGTGGGCGTGTTCCAGGTCGAGTCCCGCGCCCAGATCTCCACCCTGCCGCGGCTGAAGCCGCGGGTGTTCTACGACCTGGTGGTCGAGGTGGCGCTGATCCGGCCCGGCCCCATCCAGGGCGGGTCCGTCCACCCCTACATCCGCCGCCGCGCCGGCGAGGAGGAGGTCACCTACCTGCATCCGAAGCTGAAGAAGTCCCTGGGCCGCACGCTCGGGATCCCGCTGTTCCAGGAGCAGCTGATGCAGATGGTGGTCGACGTCGCCGACTTCACCCCCGCCCAGGCCGACCAGCTGCGCCGCGCCATGGGCTCCAAGCGCTCCACCCAGAAGATGCTCGAGCTGTCCGATGCGCTGTTCACGGGGATGGCCCGCCACGGCATCACCGGGGAGGACGCCGAGGCGATCCACCGCAAGCTACTCGCCTTCGCCAACTACGGCTTCCCCGAGTCGCACGCCTACTCCTTCGCGTATCTCGTCTACGCGAGCTCCTATCTCAAGTGCCACTACCCGGCCGCGTTCACCGCCGCGCTGCTGCGCTCCCAGCCGATGGGCTTCTACTCCCCGCAGTCCCTGGTCGCCGACGCGAGGCGCCACGGCGTGCTCACTCACGGCCCGGATGTGCTCGCCTCCCGCGCCCGCACCGACCTGGAGACCGACGAGGAGCACGTCGGGTACCGGCTCGAGACACCGGGGGAGCAGGTGCAGGGGGAGCGGGCCGCGAGCGGCCCCGCGATCCGGCTGGGCCTGGACCAGGTGCGCGGCATCTCCACCGAGACCGCCGAGCAGATCGTCGCCGAGCGGGAGCGCGGCGGCCCCTTCGCCTCCGTCCCGAACCTCGCGCGGCGGGTGCGCCTCACCGCCCGTCAGCTCGAGGCGCTCGCGACGGCCGGGGCGCTGGACCGCCTCGCGAGCTCGCGCCGGCAGGCGCTGTGGGCGGCGGGCGCCGCCGCGCAGGAGTCCCCGGACACGCTCCCGCACCTCGCCGTCGGCGCCGAGGCGCCGATGCTGCCGGGGATGAGCGATGCGGAGCTCGCCACCGCCGATGCCTGGGCCACCGGGATCACCCTCGCGGACCATCCGATGGCGCTGGTGCGGGAACGGATGACAGCCGACGGGGTGCTCTCGATCACCGGCACCCGGGAGGCGGAGGACTCCAGCCGGATCCGGGTCGCCGGGGTGATCACTCACCGCCAGCGCCCCGCGACCGCCGGGAACGTCACCTTCCTCAGCCTCGAGGACGAGACCGGGATCCTCAACGTGGTCTGCTCCCAGGGGTTCTGGGTGCGGCACCGGGCCCTGCTGCGCACCGCGCGGGCGATCGTGCTGCGCGGCATCGTCGAGAACCGCACCGGCGCGGTGAACCTCGTCGCCGACGCGGTGGAGCCCCTGGACCTGGCCGCGGCGGGCCGGTCCAGGGACTTCCAGTAGGCGCGATCAGGCCGCGGCGGGCACCGCGCCGACGACGCTCACGTGCGAGGAGCGTCGCGCGATCCTCGCCGTGCGCGAGGCCGCGAAGGTCACCAGCAGCGACACCGCCGCCCAGGCGAGGATCGCCAGCAGCGTCCCGGTGGTGCTGACCAGGCTGCCGCCGAGCGCCGCATGGACCAGGCCCTGGGTGACGATCGACAGCGGCATCAGCGAGCCCACCGACTGCAGCAGCGCGGGGGCCGTCTCGACGGGCACGATCCCCACCAGGGTCACCACCTGCAGCACCATCAGCACGATCGAGGCGATCCGGCCGATCCGGTCGCCGAGCGCCGTCAGCAGCGCCTGGTGCAGCGCCGCGAACATCACCGCGCCCGCGAAGGCGACCACCCCCACCGACAGCGGCGAGACGGGGGAGATCCCGATCGCCGTGAGCACGGCGAGCACCGCGACGGTCTGCACCACCGCGATCAGCAGCGCCGGGGCGAGGGAGCGCAGCACCACCTTCCACATCGGCATCGCCCGGTCCAGCAGACGGCGGGACAGGCCCGGCAGCAGCAGGAAGGTGCCGAAGGCGCCCAGCCACAGCGCGAGCGCGGTGACGAAGGGGAAGGTCGCGGTGTCCGCGCCGTTCGCCTCGTTCTGACGCTCCGCCGCGGTGCCGACGGGGGCGGCGGCCATCTCGCTCATCCGCTGCCGCTCGGACTCGCTGTAGGAGGGCACGCCGTCGGCGCCCTCGCGCAGACCGCCCGCCAGCTCGTCGGAGCCCTCGGCGAGCTGGCCCGAGCCCTCGGCGAGCTCGTCGGTGCCGTCGGCGAGCTCGCCCGCACCGTCGGCGAGCTGCTCGCTGCCGTCGGCGAGCTGGTCCGCGCCGGTGCCGAGCCGGCCGGCGCCGAGCGCGAGCTCCTCGTTGCCGTCGGCGAGGTCGGAGGCCCCGTCGGCGGCGCCGCGAGTGCCCTCGGCGAGCTGGTCCGCGCCGGCGGCGAGCTGGTCGACGCCGTTCGCGTACTCGGTGAGCCCGTCGCGCAGACCGGTCACGCCGGTGACGAGCTCGCCGGCGCCGTCGGCGCTGGCGCGGGCGCCGGTGGCGAGCTGGTTCGCGGACTCGGTGAGGCCCGGGTTCTGGGCGGTGCCGTCTCCGGCGAAGGCCGTCTCGATCCCCTCGGCATAGGTGACCATGCCCCCGGTGCCCTGGACGAGGCCGGGCTGCTGATCGGTGCCGTTGATGCCGTCCGCGATCTGCTGCACGCCGTCGGCGGCTGCGGTCGCGCCCTCGCCGACGCCCTGAGCGGTGGCGGCGAGGCCGGGGTTCTGGGCGGTGCCGTCGCCGTCGACGACGGTGTGCAGGCCCGAGCGGGCCTGGTCGATCCCGTCGACGTAGCCGGACATGCCCGTCGCTTGCTGGCACAGCGCCACGGCCTGGGGGTCCTCGGGATAGCGCTCGGCGAGATCGCAGGCGTTCGCCTGCATCGAGCCGGGAGCGGGCTCCTCGGCGGAGCCGTCCCCGACGGCGAGAGCCGTCATGCCAGGGTTCTTCGCGGTGCCGTCGCCGTCAAGGGCTGTGTCCAGCCCGCCGGCGGCCTGGTCGACGCCGTCGGCGTAGGCGACCACGCCCTCGGCGGCCTGGGTGAGGCCGGGCTCGTCCTCGGTGCCGCGGAGCCCGTCGGCCGCCTGCTGGGCGCCCTGGCCGAGCTCGGTCATGCCCTGGTCCACCTGCCGGGCGGTGGGGGCGAGGCCCGGGTTCTGCTCCGTGCCGTCGCCCGCGACCGCAGTGCCGGTCTGCTCGACGCCGCCGGCGAACTGCTCGAGGCCGGTGGCGAGCTGGTCGGCGCCGGCCTCGAGGCCGGGGTTCTCGGCGGTGCCGTCGCCCTCGACCCCGGCGGCGAGCTGCTCGACGCCGGTGAGCAGGCCCGGCTGCCCCTCGGTGCCGCGCATCCCGGTCTGCAGCTCCCCGATGCCGCCGGCGAGCTCCTCGCTGCCGGTGGCGAGGTCGTCGAGCCCGTCGGCGAGGGTGCGGCTGCCGTCGGCGGCCTGCCAGGTGCCGTCGGCGAAGGTCCACACGCCGCCCGAGAACTCCCGGGCGCCCTCGGCGGCCTCGGTGCTCCCGTCCGCGAGAGTGCGCGTGCCGCCGGCGAGCTCCTCCGCGCCGTCGGCGAGCTCGGAGGTGCCCCCGGCGAGCTCCTCGGCCCCGTCGGCCGCATCGGAGAAGCCGTCGCCGAGGTCGTTGAAGCCCACGTAGAGCTGGTCGAGGTACTGCTCCGCCATCTGCCCGCCCATGGTGTTCGCCGAGGCCTCGGCGACGGCGGTGCCCACGAGCGCGTTGATCTGGCCGCTCGCGTCGTTGGTGGTGACCTCGAGGATCGCCCGGGACGCCTCGGGCGTGCCGAGGGTGGCCAGATGCTTCGAGAAGTCCTTCGGGATGATGACGACGGCGGAGTAGCTGCCGTCCTTCAGCCCCTCCTCGGCGTCCTCCTGGCTGGTCAGCTGCCAGTCGAAGCCGGTGGTCTCCGGGGCGTCCTGCCCCTCGACGGTGCCGGGCTGGGTGAGGGAGCCGGCGAGCAGGCGGCCGAAGGGCACGGTCTGCGTCTCCCCGTCCGCGTCGGTCACCTCCGCGCCCTCGTCGAGGTTGACCACGGCGGCGGGCACGGCGTCGAGCCGGTCCACGCGGCCGCTGAGCGCCCACATGCCCAGCGCCGCCACGAGCAGGGGCAGCACCAGGACGACGATCAACGTGCGGGGGTGGGCGAGGCGCTTCATGCGAGAGCTCCTTCGGGGGTCTGTGCGGTGGAGCGCTGGACGGAGAGGGCGAGCATGCGGCGCGGGTCCCGCAGGGTCGCGTGGAGGCGGCGCTCGGCGTCGGTGGCGTGCTCGGCGCGGGAGCCGACCACGATCGTGGCCCCGCGGGCGAGGAGCGCGTCGATCCGCTCGACGAGCGTGTCGTCGACGGACACGGCGGCGTGGGCGAGGTCCTCGAGCTCCCCGATCACGATCACGGAGCGGCCGACACGTCGGCCGTCGATCTGCTCGAGCCGCCGGGCCACCGGGGCGTCCGCGCCGATCCAGTGGGCCTGGGCCTGCACGGCCCCGATGTCGTCGGGGGAGAGCCGGTCGTGCACGGCGAGGACGCCGGAGACGGGGGCGACGCGGCCTGCGACGAGGCCGAGGAAGGTCGCGCGGGCGGCGCTGTCGGGGGCGCGGACCACCAGCAGGGAGCCGGGGGCGACCGCGCCGGTGAGCGGGCCGAGGGTCCCCTTCTCGCCGAGCAGGGGAGCGACCGCGTCCTCGAGGCGCAGCGAGTGCACGCCGTGCTCCTCGGTCCAGCGACGGTGCTCGAGCACCCCGGCCAGACCCTCGCCCTCGACGTCGACCGTGGGCAGGAGGCGGTTCAGCCAGCGCGGCAGCCACCAGGCGTGCCGGCCCAGCAGCGCGAGCACCGCGGGCACGAAGGTCATCCGCACCACGAAGGCGTCCACCAGCACGCCCACGGCGAGCGCCACCGCGATCGGCTGCAGCATGAACCACCCCGAGGTCACGAAGCCCGCGAACACGGAGACCATGATCAGCGCGGCGGCGGTGACGACGGGGGCGTTGGCGGTGAAGCCGCGCTCGATCGAGTGCTTCGCGTCGCCGGTGTGCACGAACTCCTCGCGCATGCGGGAGACGAGGAAGACCTCGTAGTCCATCGCGAGCCCGAACAGCACGCCCATCACCATGATCGGCATGAAGGAGACGACCGGCCCGTTGACGTCCACGAACAGCGGCCCGTTGAACCAGCCGTACTCGAAAACCATCGAGGTGACGCCGAAGGCCGCGGCGACCGAGAAGAGATAGCCGACCGACGCCTTCAGCGGCACCCACAGGGAGCGGAAGACGAGCGTCAGCAGGATCAGGGACAGGCCGACGACGAACAGCGCGAAGGGCAGCAGCGCGGCGGAGAGCTTGTCGGTGACGTCGATGCCGATCGCGGTCGCGCCGGTGACGGTGACGTCGGAGATCGAGAGGTCCTGCTCCCAGCCGTCGGCGCTGTCGCGCAGATCGGCGACGAGGTCCTTGGTGGACTGCTCGGTGGGTCCGCCCTCGGGGATCACGACCACCACGGCCATGTCGGCGCCCTGGTTGGGGGTCGCCAGCTGGATCTCCTTGACGTGGTCGAGCTCGGAGATGTCGCTCTCGAGCTCGTCGACGACGGCGAGCGGATCGGTGGTGTTGATGATGTCGGCGGTGACCAGCAGCGGGCCGTTGTAGCCGGGGCCGAACTCCTCGGAGACGAGGGCGTAGGTGTCGCGCGCATCGGTGCCGACGGGCTCGGTGCCCAGGTCCGGCAGGGCCAGCTCGAGGTCCTTGATCGGGATCGCGAGCGCGCCGACGCCGATCACGACCGCCAGGATCGTCAGCGCCGGCACCTTGGTCACCAGGCGCACCCAGGCGCGGCCGAAGGAGCGGCGGGGGCGCTGCGCGGGGTCCGGCTCGGGCAGGGCGCCCTCGTTCTCGGCCATCAGGCGCCGGATCCTGCGGGGCCGCAGCCGCTCGCCGAGGATGCCCATCAGCGCCGGCAGCATGGTCAGCGCCACCACGACGGACAGCGCCACCGTGGCGGCCGCGGCGACGCCCATCACGGTGAGGAAGGGGATGCCGGTGATGAACAGGCCCACCAGCGCGATGATCACGGTGAGGCCGGCGAAGATGACGGCGCTGCCGGAGGTGGCCAGGGACTTGCCGATCGACTCGTGCACGTCGTCGCCGTGGGCGAGCTGGTCGCGGTGCCTCGAGAGGATGAACAGCGCGTAGTCGATGCCGACGGCGAGGCCGAGCATCGCGCCCAGCGCGGTGGTGACCGAGGGGATGTCGACCCCGGCAGAGAGCGCGACCAGCGCCAGCATCGACACGCCCACGCCGACGATCGCGGTGACGATCGGGATGAAGGCGGGGATCAGGGACCGGAACACGATCGCGAGGATGATCAGGGCGGCGATGATGCCGAAGACCTCGCCGGCGCCGAAGGGAACCTCCGCGCTCTGCAGCACCTGCCCGCCGAGGTGCGTCTCCAGGCTCGGCGTGCCCGCCTCCTCCACGATCGAGCGGATCTCCTCGACGGAGCTCTCGGGGAAGGCGCCGGTCTGCCCCTCCATCTGGAACTGGGCGATGATCGCGGTGTCGTCGTCGGTGCGCGTGCCGGGGGAGAGGTCGTCGAAGGGGGAGGGGGCGGCCGCGACGCCCTCGACCTCGGCGATGTCCTCCATGAGCGCGTCGATCTCGTCCTGGTGCTGGTCGACGCTCGAGCCGTCCTCGGTCACCAGCACGACCTGCCCGGCGGTGCCGCCCATCTCGGGGAAGCGGTTGGCGAGGGTGTCGATGCCGCGCTGCCCCTCGGTGCCGGGGATCTCGATGTCGGCGGTGAAGGTGCCGCCGAGGCCGACGGCGAGGCCGCCGACGATCACCAGCAGGGCGACCCAGGCGCCGACGATCTTCCAGCGCAGGGAGGCCATCAGAAGGCCCAGACGGTACAGGGACGAGGACACGCGGCCTCCAGGACGAGCTCGGCACGAGGACGACGACGGACCCCTGCCCGAGACGTCCGCGAATTCGATACGAAGATGTATCGATGGGATAGTATCGGGCTCGCCGCACCCCTTCAATGGGCGTCACCGCGCGAGACGTCCGTCAGTCGCGCATCCGAGGAGCCATGACCGATCTGTTCGAGCCGCTGCCCGAGTCGGCGGGCACGCGACGCAAGGAGAACACCCGCGCCAAGCTCGTGCGCGCCTCGCTGGACGTCTTCGTCGAGAAGGGCATCGACGGCGTGACCGTCGACGACCTGGTGAAGGCGGCCGGCTTCACGCGCGGGGCCTTCTATTCGAACTTCTCCAGCAAGGAGGAGGTGTTCATCGCCCTGTTCGACGAGGTGACCGCCGAGCTCATGGCGATCGCGAACAGCTCCGTGGAGAGCGCGGTCGCGGACGTCGGGGCGGACGAGAGCTGCTCGATCCTCGAGGCCGACGACGCGCAGGTGATGCTCGCGGTGTTCGAGGGGATCCGCCCCTTCGGCCGCCAGTGGTACCTGCTGTACTCCGACGCGATCGCCCGCTCCCTGCGCGACGAGGCCCTCCGCGCGGAGCTCGCCGAGCAGCGGGAGCGGATGCGGAACCAGATCGGAGCGCTCCTGGCCACACGCCTGGAGGCCTCGGGGGAGCGGGCGCTGCTGCCCGTCGAGGACCTCGCCCAGCTGCTGATGGGCATCTTCATCGACCTGCTCGTGCGCGAGCAGCTGGAAGGACGGGACGTCACCCAGCTCGCGGCGACCACCATCCTGGGCACCCTGCGGGCCTTCATCGCCCCGAAGACGGACTGACCGCTTCGCAGCACTGCGCACTTTCCGCCCGTTTCGCCGCGACACGCCGGAACAGGAGCGGGCGGTGGCGCGGTCCCGGGGGACCCCTCTACGGTGGACCCGGTGTGATCCCCGTCGCACTCTTCCTCGCAGTGCAGCTGTCCCCTTCCCCAGGAGCTTCCCCATGTCGTCCTACCGTCCCCGCCATCTCGCCCCGCCCGCCCCGACCGCCGGCCCCGCCTCGGGAGCCTCCCGCCGCAGCGTGCTGCGCGGCGGAGCCGTCGGCGCCATGGCGCTCGGCACCGGCACCGCCGCCCTCGCCGCACCCGCCGCGCAGGCCGCCGGCATCTACGGCCAGGACGTCTCCGGCTGGCAGGGGGAGGTCGACTGGGCCGCCCAGGCCGCGGCCGGCTCCCGCTTCGCCTACGTCAAGGCCACCGAGGGCCGCTCCTACCGCAGCCCCGCCTTCTCCCACCAGTACACCGGCGCCGGCGGCGCAGGGCTCGTGCGCGGCGGCTACCACTTCGCCCGCCCCGACTCCGGTGGCCCCGAGGAGCAGGTGGACTTCTTCCTGAACAACGGCGGCGGCTGGACCGGCGACGGGATCACGCTGCCGGGCATGGTCGACTTCGAGGCCTACTCCGGGCTCCCGCGGAACTACGGGCTCGGCCAGCAGGAGATGCGGGACTGGATCTCCGCCTTCTCGATCCGCTATCGGGACCAGGCCGGGCGCCGCCCGGTGATCTACACCAACCTGCACTGGTGGAACGACGTGGTGGGGGACTGGACCCCGACGAACTCGCCGCTCTTCCTCGCCTCCTACAGCTCCTCCCGTCCCAGCACCCTGCCGGGCCGCTGGTGGGGCTGGGAGCTGTGGCAGTACTCCGACTCCGGCCCCTTCGCCGGCGACTCCAACCTCTGGTACGGCAGCGAGAGCCAGTTCGAGAGCTTCGTCGCCGACGCGGACTACGACGCCGCCGGCATCTGACACCGCCGACGTACTCGCCTCCCGGCGAGTCCCCGTCGGCCCCCGCGCCGCCCCGTCCGGTCCCGTGACCGGTCGGGGCGGCGCCGTGCTGTGTACCCTTCCCCGGTGACTGCTGAACAGAACCGCACCGCCCCCGCCCCACCGTCTGGACGCCCGGCCGGCGCCGTCTACGCCGACCGGGGCTCCTCCCACTTCGACATCCTCCTGGCCGCCATGGTCACGGTCGTGATCCTCTCCGGCATCGGAGCCGCCAAGGGCGTCAGCTTCGGCGACGTGCCCGGCACCGGGTTCGAGATCATCACCGACGGCGGCTTCTTCCTCTTCCCCCTCGCCTACGTGCTCGGCGACATCATCACCGAGCTGTACGGCCCCCGCAGCGCCCGCCGCGCCATCCTCACCTCCTTCGCCGTGAGCATCCTCGCCTCGCTCAGCTACCAGGTGATCATCGCGCTGCCGCCCTTCCCCGACGAGTACGGCCTCGCCAAGCAGGAGGCCCTCGAGCTCGCCCTCGGGCCGGTCTGGATCGTCGTGCTCGCGGGCCTCGCCGGCTTCCTCGCCGGGCAGACCCTGAACTCCCTGGTCGTCTCCCGCATGAAGCGCCGGATGGGGGAGCGGGGCCTGATCGCGCGCCTGTTCACCTCGAGCGGCCTCGGCGAGCTCGTGGACACGATCATCTTCTGCGCCATCGCCTCGGTCGCGATCGGCATCACCACCTTCGAGCAGTACGTGGAGTACACCGTGCTCGGCGTGCTCTACAAGGTGCTCGTCCAGTACGCGATGATCCCGGTGACCTCCGCGGTGATCCGCTGGCTGAAGCGCACGGACCCCACCTATCAGCGACGGCTGGCGGAGCAGGGGACGGGCGCGGCCTGAGCGACCGTCCCGCGCCGCCCGGTGGACCGCGGCGATCGTCGGCCCCGCCCGGAGGCTCGTGCTCGCCGGGTCCTCGCCGAGGGGTGCAGCGGCCGGCCGACCTGCGGCCCTCGTCCCGCCCGACGAAGGTCACGGGCGGCGCCCGAGGGCTCGACGATGGTCGGCCGAGGCGCCGACGAAGCGGCACTTCCTCGGCGGTGCGAGGGCGGGGAGGGTGGTCCCATGAGCACGACGCACACCTCCTCGCCCCCGCCCCGCGATCCCGTCGGCCGGGTCCCGTCCGCCGCGGCCCCGTCGGCCGCCGAGCCGTCGGGCGCTCCCGTCGCCGCTGATACCGCCCCCCGTCCCGCCGCTGCACCCGGTTCCGCCCCTGAACCCCGCTCGGGCCTCGACCCGGAGCGTCCCTTCGGCGCACACCTGCGCCTGGCCTGGTGGAAGCCGCTGCTGATCATCCCCGGCCTGCTCGTGGCGATGGTCGTGCTCCAGACCGTGCTGACGCTGATCGTCGTCCTCATGGAGATGGCCGCCTTCGGCCGCGACCCGATGGACGCGACCATCAGCCCGCTGATGATGGCCGTGATGAACCTCGGCCTCGCCGCCATGGGACCGCTGGCGATCCTGGTCACTGCGCTGGTGGCGCGCGTTCCCTGGCGCTCGCTGATCGCCTCGCCGCGGCGGGCGAGCCTGCGTCGCGGCCTGGTGTACGCAGGGGCGTTCTCGGCGCTCGTCGGAGTCGCGCTCGCGCTCACCGCCCTGATCGACCCGTCGGCCGCGGGGATCGGGCAGTTCGCGATCACCTCGACCACGATCGGGCTGGTCCTGGTCGCTCTGCTGACCACCCCGCTGCAGGCGGCGGGGGAGGAGCTGCTGTTCCGCGGGGCGATGATGCCGCTGCTCGCCTCCTGGGTCCGAGCGGTCAGGCCCGCGCTCGTGCTCGGCATGATCGCCTCGAGCATCGTCTTCGGCCTCGTGCACATGTCGGTGGATCCGTGGCTGCTGAGCTACTACGCGGTCTTCGGGCTGTGCATGGCGGCGATGGCCGTGATCAGCCGCGGGCTGGAGGCGCCGATCGCCTTCCACGTGATGAACAACCTGATCATGATGGTCGTCGGTGCGCTCTTCGCCGGAGGCGGCGGCATCGTCATCGACCGCAGCGTGGGGATGGGCGGGCCGGTCATGCTCGTGTTCATCGTGGTGGACCTCGTGGCCGTCGGCCTGGTGTGGCTGTACGAGAGGTCACAGCGTCCCTAGGATGGTGCGATCGAGTCGGGCGGGATCCCTGTGATCTCCTCCCGGCTCGTCGTCTGCCGATCCCCAGAAGGAGCACCGTGGCCCCCGCCGCCGACGACATCCCCCGCGAGGATCCCGCCCAGGACCCGCGCCCCGAGCCGACCACCTCCACCGGCCCGGTCCCCACCTCCACCGGTTCCGTCCCCACCGTCACCGGATCGATCCCCACCATCACCGGCGCGATCCCCGTCCTCGAGGACCCTGCCGATCACGAGCTCGCGCACCTGCCCGACGAGGAGCAGCTGAGCCGCACCCGCGCCAAGGTCACCGTGATGGTGATCGTCGTGCTGACCACGCTGAGCGCGATCGGCCCGCTCGCCACCGACATGTACATCCCCGCCTTCCCGGAGGTGGCGGGCGAGCTGGGCACCACCGCCTCGCGGATGCAGCTGACGATCACCGCGTTCTTCCTCGGCACCGCGAGCGGCCAGATCGTCGCCGGTCCGCTCTCGGACCGCATGGGCCGGCGCGGCCCGCTGCTGATCGGGATCATCCTGTGCCTGCTCGCGTCGATCGGCTGCGCCCTGGCACCCTCGGTCGAGGTGCTGCTGGTGCTGCGCGTGCTGCAGGGGATCGGCGGCGGCTTCGGGATGGTGCTGGGTCGCGCGGTGCTGATCGACATGACCGACGGCCCCGAGCTGTTCCGGATCATGAACATCATGCAGGGCGTCGGCGGCGTCGCCCCGATCGTCGCCCCGCTGCTGGGCGGGATCATCCTGGTGTTCGGCCAGTGGCGCGAGATCTTCGTGGTCATCTCGGTGATGTCTCTGATCTCGCTGATCGGCGTGCTCTTCCTGATCCCCGAGTCGCTGCCGGTCTCCCGGCGACACTCGGGCGGCTTCCGCACCTTCCTGCGCAACTGCCGCACCCTGCTGGGCCGACGGATCTTCGTCGCATACATGCTGGTGAACGCGTTCTCGGCCTTCGCGCTGATGGCGTACGTCTCCGCGTCGTCCTTCGTGGTGCAGGAGATGCTGGGCTTCTCCTCGAGCGAGTACTCGGTGAGCTTCGCGATCAACTCGATGGGCATGATGGCGATGTCGCTGCTCTCGGCGCGGCTGACCCGCACCATCCATCCGCGCAGGCTGATCCGCGTCGGCCTGATCGTGGTGTCCCTCGCGAGCTTCTCGCTGCTGATCGGGAGCCTGTTCCTGGACACCCCGGCGTGGATCGTGCTGCCGGCGTTCTTCTTCACCGTCGCACCGCAGGGCATGATCTTCGGCAACGGCGGCGCGCTCGCCTCGGACCAGGCGCGCGAGTTCGCCGGGACGGGCTCGGCGATGCTGGGCCTCGGCTTCTCCTTCGCCGCCTCGATCGCGGCGCCGCTCGTCGGTGTGGCAGGAACTCATTCCTCGCTGCCGATGGCGATCGCGATGGTGTGCGGCGTGCTGATCTCCGGCGCCTTCTTTGTCATGGCGGGCCGGGGGAGCGGCGCCGACACCGGAAGGATGCCGGGTGAGGCCTGAGCCCTGCCCGCCCTTGATCCCGCGCATGCTCCCCGGCCTCGCCTCGTTGCGCATGACGCACATCACAGCGAGAATAAGGGGGAGCGGCCCCAGGGCATGGGTGCAAGCGCTCCAGCGCCCCTGACCTGCATTGATACACCAGTCGTGCTGACGGAGCTTCGGACGGAGTGAGCATGAATGAGACGTGGCAACGCATTCGACGACGGCTCAGCCCGGGCGGAACACCGTCTCTGCCCGAGCTGTACCCGGGCGAGAAGGGCGTCGACTCCATCGAGATCGCGCACGACGCGGACGCCGCCGGTCTCGACGTTCCCGGCCCTAAGGATGAGTTCCTGGACAGCGGTCGGATAACCCTCGCAGCGCCGGACGATGCCGAGGATGACCGCTGAGGTCGACGGCCCTGACGCACCGCATGCCATCTTTATGCCGTCTTCACACCGGGCATCGCCTACGCATCGTCGACAGCGCCCAGCGACTGCCCGGAGGCAGAACACGTCCACATCTCGCTGCCACAAGGTCCCGGAAGACTAGGCACTGCGACGACACGAGAGGTGATGCCGGCGTGAGACGACGCTCGGAGTCATGACCGGTCGTAGACACTCGGAGACCTGACCGGTCGTGATCGAGTGGCATGCTTCGATCGCTTCATGAAAGGAATACCGACTGATACCCGCCACTCGGTTCTGAACACCTCTGAACACTGGGCCGATAATGCACGTTATGTAAAGTACGGTGAGAGGCCCGGGCTGCTTGCCCTCCCCCTCACGCTGACCGGCCTGCGGGCACCTGCGCTGCCTTCTCGGGACGGATCCTGTCCATGGCGGGATCGTAGAGCGGCTCCTCCGACACGGTCGCCGCGTAGCGCGTGCCGAGGTACTCGACCTCGACGCCGTCGCCGACCGTCAGGTCGTCGGGCAGCCAGGCGTACGCGATCGCACGACCGAGCGTGTAGCCGTAGGCGGCGCTGGTGACGTACCCGGCGGCGGTCCCGGACCCGGGCAGGAACACCGGCTCGAGGCCGAGTGCGATCGATGTCGGCTCGTCGAAGGTCAGGCACGTCAGTCGCGTCGTCGCCGCGGCCGCACGCGCGGCCAGCGCGTCCTTGCCCACGAAGTCCGCCGACTTCGAGGCCTTCACCGCGAAGCCGATGCCGGCCTGGACGGGCTCGTGCTCCGTGGTCATGTCCGTCCCGAAGGAGCGGAAGCCCTTCTCCAGGCGCAGCGACTCGAACGCCTCGCGCCCCGCCGCGACGATGCCGTACTCCTGCCCCGCCGCGAAGATCGCGTCCCACAGCCTCTCCCCCAGGTCCGCCGAGGTGTACAGCTCCCAGCCGAACTCGCCGACGTACGACAGCCGCATCGCCGTCACCGGGATCCCCGCGAGCGTGACGCTGCGGGTGCGGAAGTAGCCGAGCGCCTCGGCGCCGAGGTCCTCGTCCGTCAGCCGCGCCGCCACCTCGCCGGCGAGCGGGCCCCACAGCCCGATGCAGCACGTCCCGGGCGTGATGTCGCGCACCTCGACCCACTTCGCGGGGTCCTCCTGCGACTGGTGCCTGGCCTCGCGGGCGAGATAGGCGAGATCGATGCTGCCGTTGGCGCCCACCTGGTAGTCGTTCTCGCCGAGGATCGCGACGGTGATGTCGCTCGTGATGCCGCCCGCCCGGTCGAGCAGGAGCGTGTAGCTGACCGCGCCGGGCCTGCGCCGCATCGACGACGTGGTCAGACGGTCGAGCAGGTCGGCGGCACCGGGGCCCGTCACCGAGAAGCGCGTCAGCGCCGTCATGTCGTACATCGCGACGGCGGTGCGCGTCCTCCATGCCTCGCACGCCGCGACGGGCGAGTGGAACTGCGCCGACCAGTCGTCGCGCGGCGGGGCCGCCCACTCGGGGGGCAGCTCGTCCAGCAGAGGGGCGTTGGCCTCGTACCAGTGCGGCCGCTCCCAGGAGTGCGCCTCCAGGAAGAAGGCGCCCAGCTCCACCTGGCGCCGGTGGAACGGGCTGAGCCGGAGGTCGCGCGGCGAGACCCGCGGCTGGCGGGGATGCAGGATGTCGTAGATCTCGACGAAGTTCTGCTGGCTCGTCTCGTCCACGTAGGCGCGCGTGGTCTGGTTCTTCTCGAACCGGTTGAGGTCGAGGCCCGACAGGTCGGTCTCCGAGGTCCCCGTCGTGATCACCTCGGCGAGCGCCCGCGAGATGCCGACCGAATGGGTCACCCAGACGGCCTCGGCCATGAAGAACCCGTCGACCCCGGCGGACTCCCCCACCAGCGATCCGCCGTCCGGCGTGAAGGAGAAGACGCCGTTGAAGGCACGATCGACCGAGGTCTGTCGCAGCTCGGGCAGCAGCCTCTGCGACTCCTCCCACTCGGCCGCGAAGTCCTCCGGCGTGAACGGGAGGCTCGAGGGCATCGCCTCGTCGGTGATCTCCTCGGCGCGGTACTGCGGCAGGTCGTCGAGGGCGACGGGCATGGGGCGGTGCGCGTACGAGCCGATCCCGATCCGGTCGCCCCACTCGCGGAAGTAGAGATCGCGGTCCTGATGGCGCAGGATCGGGGCGGAGGCGCCCTTCGGCAGCTCGTTCCTGCCCCGGAGGCTCGGCACGGGCGAGGTGATCGCGAACTGGTGGCCGAGCGGAAGCAGCGGCACGTCGACCCCGGCCATCTCGCCGATCCGCGGGCCCCAGAATCCGGCGCAGGAGACGACGATGTCGGCCGGGATGCACTCCTCCCCCACGAGCACGGCGCGCACGCGGCCGCCCGAGGTGTCGATCCCCGTCACGGTGGTGCGGTCGCGGAACTCGACCCCGGCCCTCCGAGCGCGCTCGATGACGAGGCGCGTTCCCTTCAACGCGAGCGCGAGGCCGTCCCCGGGCGTCCAGAGGCCGCCGAGGACGGGTTCGGGATCGACCATCGGGAACAGTCGCCGGCATTCGTCGGTGTCGACCACCTGCGCCTCGACTCCCCAGGAGCGGTTCCAGCCGGCACGACGATGCAGGTCCTGCAGCCGCTCGGGACTGGTCGCGAGCTCGAGACCGCCGACGGCCAGGTACGACCCGGTGCCGTCCGGTCCCCTCAGGTGCGTGTACTTCTCGATGGTCTGCTGCGCGAACGCGGTCATCGACTTCGAGGGGTTCGTCGAGAAGACGAGGCCGGGGGCGTGCGAGGTGGAGCCGCCCGGCGTCTCGAGCGGGCCCTGCTCGAGCACGAGCGTGTTCGTGGCGCCGCGCTGGGCGAGCTCGTCGGCGAGGTTCGCGCCGACGATGCCGGCGCCGATGATGACGATGCGGGGTGCGGTGCTCATGGGAGCTCTCTCTCGTGGGGTCAGGCGTCGATGACGAGATCGGTCAGTGCGGTGGAGCAGCAGGGCAGGAACTTCCCGGCGGCGATCTCGCGTGCGCGGATGCCGCCCTGGTGGTGCATGTCGACGTCGCCCTCCAGCTTCACGATCTTGCAGGAGCCGCACATGCCCTCCTGGCAGTTGGCGCCGATGCGCACACCGGAGGCCCGCGCCGCTTGGAGGATGTTCTGCTCGGGGTCGATGCGCACGTCGAGCCCGCTGCGGACGAAGGACATGGTGAGCGCGCCGGCACCGACCACCTGGCGCTCCCCCTCCGGTGCGTCCGGGGTGCGGGGAACGGGCGCGCTCGCCTCGGCGTCGACCGCCACGGTGGGCTCCACGTGCGCGAGCTCGGGGAGGTCTGCCGCGAGGTCGTAAACGTCCAGGACCGCGCCCTGGTGCTCCGCGCTCTCCTCGGCGGCGACCTGCAGGTCCTCGGCGAACTCCGTGGCGGCCGCGAGCTCGGCCGCGTACTCGCGTCGTGTGGCGGAGTCGCCGGTGAAGTTCTCGACGAACACCGAGGTGTCGTCCACGCCGACCGCGGGCAGGCAGTCGAGGACCTGCTCGAGGTATCCCTGCGGGCCGCAGGCGTACACCTGGCGACCGTTGGCGTCGGGCGCGACGGCGTCGATCATCTCCGCCGAGATGCGTCCCACGCGGGCGCCCCACCCCTCGGGCCGCTCGCGGTCGCCGAGCGAATAGGCCACCCGAATGCGGAAGTCGGCCTTCTCGAGGAAGTCGAGCTCGTCGACGAAGGCGAAGCGATCCGGGGACGAGCCGTGGTAGAGCAGGCAGACGTCGGCCTGTCCCGGCAGGGAGTGGATCGTGCGGATCATCGACATGATCGGGGTGATGCCCGATCCGGCGGCGAGGAACAGGTAGCGCGCCCGGCGGTCGTAGTCAGGCAGGTGGAACGCGCCGACCGGGCCCAGCATGTCGAGGATCATGCCCGGACGGATGGTGGCATGAGCCCACGAGGACACCCGACCCGCCGGGTCGCGGCGCACCGTCACGGCGAAGGTCCAGGGAGAGGTCGGGGCGCTGGAGAGCGAGTAGCTGCGGCTGACCGGCTCGGCGTCCTCCCCGTCCACGGGGAAGTCGATGTTGAGGTACTGGCCCGCGCGGAACGCGAGCGGCGCGCCGTCGAGCCGTCGGAACACGAAGGTCGTGCAGTCCTGGGACTCGGGGATGGTCTCGACGCACTCGGCCTGGAACTCCTCCGGGTACCAGGGGCCGAGCGCCGTCGCGGCGCGCGCCGGCCCCGCCACGGCCGCAAGGACGCGGTTCCATGGCATCTCGAGGCCGCGGGTGCGCAGGGCGAGCGAAACCGCGCCCCTGTCCACGTCGACGTCGAAGGTCACTGCAGCGCCTCCCGCAGGCGGGTGATGTACCAGTTCACGAACGCTTCGACCTGGTACTCGCTCTTCATGTAGGGGCCCGGTTCGTAGGCGGGGCTGGCGGCGCCGCGCTGGCACAGCTCGACGAACGCCTTGTCCTGCAGGTTGGTCCGCTTCCAGGTGTGCGTCAAGGTCTCGAGGTCGTAGTCGACGCCCTCGACGGCGTCGTCGGCGACCAGCCAGGTGGTGCGCACCAGCGTGCGCTCCTCGTCGAGGGGGAACGCCGCGAAGGTGATGACGTGATCGCCGAGGAGGTGGAACCAGCTGTTGGGCTGCAGGTGCATGGAGCAGCGGCCCAGCCGGAAGTCGGGCAGGTCCCCCAGCAGCTTCTTCGACAGCCGACGGCCGTCGGCCGAGAACGACTCCCCCTCGCCGTCGAGCGGCTCGCGCGAGATGCGGATGCCGGCCTCGCGGGTGTCGAGCTCCTCGACCACCTCGAACGGCAGACCGTACCGACGGCATCGCTGCTCGAGGGCGGCGCTCGCCGAGAGGTTGCGGTCCCACACGTCGGCGAGGTGGGACGGCACCGTCTCGTCGGTGAGGCCCCAGGTGGGGAACAGCGAGCACGCCAGCTCGGGGTGGCCGTCGCAGTGGTAGCACTCGCGGTTGTTCTCCATCACGAGCTTCCAGTTGCCCTGCTCCACGATGTCCTGCTGGTACGCGACCTTCGTCGCGCCGAGCTCGTGCGGCTCGATGTACGGACGGAAGATCTCGGCGACCTCGTCGAAGTCCTCCGGCGGCTCCGCCGCGATGCACACGAAGATCAGGCCGCCCACCACTCTGCAGTGCGCGCGCTTGAGCGCGAAGCAGCCGGCGTCGAAGTCGATCTCGCCGGGCGCGGAGGCGTGGATCAGCGCTCCGTCCGGGGCGTACGTCCACGAGTGGTACCCGCACACGAGGTTTCCCGTCGTGCCGGAGTCCTCCGTGAGGATCCGGGCGCCGCGGTGGCGGCACACGTTGTGCAGGGCCCTGACGGAGCCGTCGTCGTGGTGCAGCAGGATGAGCGCATAGGGGCCGAAGTCGACGGTGATGTAGTCGCCCGGCTCGGGCAGCTCGGCGATGCTCCCCGCGAACAGCCAGTGCCGTCCGAAGACGGCGCGCATGTCGAGGTCGAACAGCTGCCTGTCGGTGTAGAACGGGGCCGTCAGCGAGAAGCCGGGCCGACGGGAGTCGATGAGCGCCTGGAGCTCGGAGAGCTTCTCGGGCGCGATGGCGGCCGTCGCGAAGGGTGCTGCGGGTCGTGCGTCGATCGTGGCCATGCTCTCCCTCATCGTCGGGGGATGACAGCGGATACGCAGAAGGCTAGCGCCGCGGATCATGCACGATAAGCGCGAATCATCGACGAGTGCAGTGCAGAATCTCCGCATGATCGATCCTCGCCTCGTCACCCTGCGCACCTTCGCCCGATGCGGGACCGTCGCGGCCACCGCGGAGCTCATGGGCTACTCCCCCTCGGCGGTGTCGGCGCAGCTGAGAGAGCTGCAGCAGTCCCTGGGCCAGACGCTGCTCACACGCGACGGCCGAGGGCTGCGCCTGACCGCCGCGGGGAAGGAGCTGGTGCGCCGCAGCGACGCGCTGTTCGCGCAGTGGGAGCAGATCCGGGCCGCGAGCGCGAGCGCGGACGGTCAGGTCCCGGGGCAGTTCGGCATCGGCGGCTTCTCCACCGCGGCCTCGCACCTCATCGCCCCCCTCCTGCCCCGCCTGCGCGACCTGCACCCCTCCGTCGAGGTCCAGGTGATGGAGGCGAGCCCGGCACGCTGCTTCGACCTGCTGGTGGCCGAGCGCATCGACGTGGCGGTGGTCGTCTCGATGCAGGGCGAGGTGCTTCTCGAGGCCGATCCCCGGTTCGAGAAGATCACCCTGCTCGACGACCCGCTGGACGTCATGGTGCCGGCGGGCCACCCGCTCGCCGCGCAGGAGCGCGTGTCGCTGGACCAGCTCGTCGCCGACCCGTGGGTGACCGACCAGCCCGGCTCCGCCTATCGCGCGCTGTTCACGACCGCTTTCACGGCGGCAGGCCTCACCCCGCGGATCGCCCACGAGGCCACGGAGTGGGGGACGGCCATCGCCCTCGTCGGCGCCGGAGCGGGGGTCGGCCTGCTCCCCCGCCTGGTGAGCCTCTCGGACTCCCCCGGCGTTCGTCGTGTGCGCCTGGCGGGCCCGGGCCGTCTGAGCCGGCGCATCATCGCGGCGATGCGTGCCGGCAGCGCCGAGGCCCAGCTCCCCCGCGACTCGATCCGGCTGCTGCGCGAGATCGCCCAGGACGTCCTCGCCACCCACCTCGCCGGGGAGAGCGACTAGGGCGGCGGGCCCTGCCGTGCGGCGGGATCACGGGGAGCCCGCGGCACTGCTCCCCCGTCGCCCGGACCGGGAGCGGTCGCCTCGTGCCCTCAGCAGGCCGCGACGACCCCGCGCCCGCCGTCCCAGGCGGCGACGAGACGGACTGCGCCGTCGAGCCCGTCGACCGTGCGCGCGATCGTGAACGTCTCGTCGCCGTCGAGCAGCTCCTCGAGGGTCGGCGCGACCTCGCCCTCGTCGACCTCGAGCGTCAGCTCCACCGACTGCGGACGCGTCCCGGCGGGCGTGCCGTCGGGCGCGAAGGTCTCCAGCACCGCCTGCTGCTGCTCGCCGGCGAGCGCCCGGGCGAAGCATTCGATCGCGAGCTCGTCCTCGAGGCCGTCGTAGACGTAGCGGGTGCCCAGCACCGAGTGGTCCATCGTGGTCACCAGCTGCGCCGCGGGGTCCTCGAGCGGCGCGCCCCGGTAGGTCAGCGGCAGGTGGTAGATGCTCTCCCCCACACGCACGAGGTGGCACTCGACGCCGACCTCGCCGGACGGGTCGTCGAAGCGGTACGCGCCGAGCACCTGGAGCTCCTCGTCCTCGCCCCAGGGGCGGGAGGTGAGCAGCTCTCGCAGCACCTCGGGCTTCGTCGGGCTGAGCTCTGCCTTGTAGATGATCGCCATGTCCCCAACGTAGTCCCCCGACGTGCCGCGACACGCATGAGAGCGTCCACATCCGGGGTTCACCGAGATCTCATCGGGAGTTCATAGGGTGTCCGATATGACTGACCCCGCCGCCGTGCGCACCGCAGACGCACGCGCCACCGACGCCGTCACTCCCGACGAGGCCGACTTCCGCCCGCTCTCGCTCCCCCGCATCGCCGCCCGCCTGATCGCCGTGGCGGTGGTGATCATCCTCGTCGCGCTCGTGACGCTGCTGGCCCATCAGCGCATCACCGGCGTCACCTCGCAGAACTTCCACACCGTGTTCTGGTACTTCGACGTGGGGCGCGAGTACAACATGGCGACCTGGTACAACTCCGGCCTCTGGCTGCTGCTGGGCGGGCTCGCGGCGATGATCGCCCTGGCCGGGCCGTCCTTCCGTCGCTCCTGGTGGCTGCTGGCGGTGGTGGCGCTGCTCGCCTCGGTCGACGAGTACCTCGAGATCCACGAGCGCTTCGACGTGCCTGGCGACCGGCTCGTGGCGCTGCTGCCGTTCGACGTCGGGTTCACCTGGGTCCTCGTCGGCGCGCCGATCGCGCTGGTGATCGGGCTGCTCCTGCTGCGCCTGGTGCTCTCGCTCCCCCGCCGGGCGCTGATCGGGATCCTGCTGGGCGGGGCGCTGTTCCTGGTGGGCGCGGTCGGGGTGGAGAGCCTGAACGGCCGTCATCTGGCGGCATCGGACTGGATCGTGGACAACCGCTACATCTGCGGCACGATGATCGAGGAGCTGCTGGAGATGAGCGGGATCGCCCTCGCGCTCGCGGCCCTGATCAGCCTCTTCCAGCACGATGCTGCGAGCGGCCACTACCGGCTGGATCCGGCGGTGCAGCGGAGGGCTCCGCGCCGGCCAGGCGCGCCATGAGTGCCGCGCCGGTGCGGGCGAGCAGCACCACGTGGGCCGTCCGGGTCGACGGCGGTCAGAGCATCGGGATCAGGTCGCGCAGCGAGTGGATGCGGCGCGCCCCCGGCGCCTCGAGCGGGATCCCGGGGGTCTCCAGCAGCACGCCCTCGACCCCGGCGGCCCGCGCGGCCTCGACGTCGGCCGGCCGGTCCCCCGCCGCGAGGCACTCCCCCGCCGTCAGCTCGTGCCGGGCCAGCAGGGCGAGCACCATGTCGGGGGCGGGCTTGCGGGGGTGGCCGTCGGGCGCGCACACCATGTCGTCGACCTCCAGACCGAGCGAGTCGAGCAGGGCGGCGGCGCTCTCGCGATCGCGATGGGTGGCCACGAGGTTCGGACCGCCGCGCTCGCGCACGGCTGCCAGCACCTCCCGGGCACCGTCCTTCAGCGGCGGCGGCCTGCGCGCCCACTGCTCCTTCGTCGCCTCGTAGGCGGTGCGCAGGCGCGCCTCGGGCACCTCATGGCGGGCGGCGAGCTCGGTGATCGCCTCGGAGCTGGAGCGCCGGGTCAGCACCGCGACCTCGTGCAGCAGCTCCTGGTCGGGCTCCGCGCGCAGCGCCTCGGCGAGCGCCCGGTCGACGTCCGGATAGGTGTCCACGAGCGTGCCGCCGAGGTCCCAGATGAGCGCGTGCATGGCCCCAGTGTGTCAGCCCGGCACGCCGGGCCGGGGCGGTGGTTCACTGGTGCGGTGCCTCTGCTCGCCGAGCTCACCCAGCTCTCCGCCCTGACCTTCGTCCTGCTCATCGGGGCCGCCTTCGTGGCCGGCTGGGTGGATGCGGTCGTCGGCGGCGGCGGTCTGATCCAGCTGCCCGCGCTGCTGACCGCCATGCCGTCCGACGCCTCCAGCGGCGCCGTGCTCGGCACGAACAAGATCGCCTCCGCGGCGGGGACGGCGGTGTCCTCCTGGACCTACGTCCGACGGATCACCCCGGTCGCCGCGACCGCGGGGCCGCTGGTGGTGTGCGCGCTGGGCGGGAGCGCGGCCGGAGCGGCGATGGCGAGCCTGATCCCCAAGCCGTGGCTGACCCCGATCGTGCTGGTCGCCCTGCTCGCCGTCGGGGCGTACACCCTGCTGAAGCCGTCGATGGGGCTCGAGCACGCCCCGCGCCACCAGGGCCGCTCCCATCTGCTGCGCGCGGGCGGGATCGGGGCGGGCGTCGGCGTGTACGACGGGATCCTCGGCCCCGGCACCGGCAGCTTCTTCATCATCCTGATGGTCTCCCTGCTGGGCTACGGCTTCCTCGAGGCGAGCGTCCACGCGAAGCTCGCGAACCTCACCACCAACGTCGGGGCGCTGCTGGTCTTCGGGCTGCAGGGCCAGGTGTGGTGGCTGCTGGGCGGCGTGCTGGCGCTGGCGAACCTCAGCGGCGGCTTCCTCGGCGCGAGGCTCGCGCTGCGCCTGGGATCGCGCTTCGTGCGGATCGTGTTCCTGGTGGTGACCGGGGCGCTCGCGGCGCGGCTCGCCGTGGACACGGCCCTGATGCTGCTGTGAGGTGCGCCAACTCCGGCCCGTCTGCGCCGAGGGCGGAATAGTTCCGACGGAGGGGCCGTTGACCAGGAGGTCACCCACCCGCGGCCCGCCGAGGCCGTCCTGTCGCCCTGGAGGTCATGATGGATCCGACGACCCTGTTCAGCTACGAGCGCCATGTCGACTCGCGCGCCCTGCACGGCAGAACGCTGCTGGTCACCCTCGGCGCCTTCACCGATGCGGGCGATGCGCAGCGGCTCCTGGACGACCACCTGCTCAACACGCTCTCCAGCCGTGTCGTGGGACGGCTGGACATGGACCAGGTGCACGACTACGCCGGGCGCCGCCCCGAGGTCACGCTGCAGCTGGACCACTTCGACGACTACGAGAAGCCCGAGATCCTGCTGCACGAGGTGACCGACGAGCAGGGGCAGACCTTCTTCCTGCTCACCGGGCCGGAGCCGTCCTTCCAGTGGGAGCGCGTCGCGAGCGCGCTGCGGATCGTGGTCGAGCAGCTCGGCATCGAGCGGACCCTGCTGCTCCAGGGCTTCCCCGCCCCGGTCCCCCATACCCGCGAGCTGCCGGTGACCCGCTTCGCCGGCGACCCGGAGTCGATCGCGGTGCGCCGCACCATGCCCGGCACCTTCCGCCTCCGCGCCCCGTTCACGGCGCTGCTGACGATGCGGCTGGCCGAGGGCGGGCACGACGTGGTGGGCCTGACCGTGCACGTGCCCCAGTACCTCCACGAGATGTCCTTCCCCGATGCCGCGATCGCGCTTCTGACCGCGATCGGCGAGGAGCGGGGTCCCCGGATCGGGGCCGGCGCGCTCGAGGCGCAGGCGCTCCCCGTGCGCGAGGCGATCGCCGCGCAGATCGAGGCCCAGCCCCAGCTGCAGGAGATGGTCGCCGGGTTCGAGCAGCGCTACGACAGGATGATCACCTCCGGGGCAGGCTCCGTCGTCCCGAGCGCCGAGGACATCGCCGCCGAGGTCGAGGAGTACCTTGCGAGCTTCGAGGCCGAGGACGGGCAGGCACCCGAGGGCTCCGACGGGCAGTCGCCGGAGGACACGGCGGGGCCGACGGACGACGAGGGCTCGACCGGCTCCGAGGGGCCGACGGGGATCGACGGAGAGACGGATCCCGAGGACCCCTCCGGGCCGGGGACGCCGCAGGCCTGAGCGGAGCGCCCGGCGGCAGGCGCAGCGCTCAGCGCAGCGCTCGCCGCTCCCCCGGCCGCTCCCGCGGCAGCTCCGGATCGACCACGGCGGTGACCTGGATGCCGGTGAGCGCTACGTCCCCGGCGAGGGTGGTCATGAAGGCCGTGTCCGCGGCGTCCTGACCGGTGGCGATGCGCACCATGGAGGCGCGCGGCGCGAGATGCGTCGCGTCGACCACCAGCCACTCCCCCTCGACCAGCGCCTCGACCACGAGGTGGAAGTCCATCGGGCTCAGACCCGGCGCGTACACCGAGGCGCAGCGCGCCGGGATGCCCGCCGCGCGCAGCAGCGTCGCGGTGAGATGGGCGAAGTCCCGGCACACTCCGCGCCGGGCGACGAAGGTGCTGCGGGCCGAGTCGGTGATCGTGCTCGATCCGGGCACGTAGTCCAGGTGGCCGTGCACCCAGTCCACGACCGCGTCGAGGGCCTCGATCCCCTCGCGCTCCCCCACGATCTCCTGGGCGCTGCGGGTGAACTCGTCGACCTCGCAGTAGCGGGAGGGGCGCAGGTGCAGCACCGAGTCCGCCTCGAGCACCCGCGGCGCGGGCGCCTCGCCGATGCCGCGCGCGTCGTAGACGATCTCCACCTCCCCGCCGGGCAGGCCGTGCAGGAGGTGGAGGCGGCTGCCGAAGCGGTCCCGGGTCTCCGTCACCGGATGCTCGGCCCCGCCCGCGCGCACGCTCAGCGTCTCCTCCGCCACCGGGGCGTCCGAGACCGCGACCAGCAGAGCGACGTCCGTCCCCTCCTGGACCTCGGCCCTCATCCATGCGCGCACATGACGTTCCATCCCCCCAGTCTCCGGCATCGGCGGATGCCCGGCGGGCGGCCGGCGCCTTTGCCCGGATGTGATCAGCGACATAGGGTGGTCACCGGTGCGTCATCGGTGCCCGAGCGCCGTACGCCCGGGGCGAGGTCGACCCGGGCCCGCGGCCCCGCCGAGCACGCCGCGCACTCGCGGGCTGCTGCCCGCCCGTCCACGACCCGTCGTCCGAAGGAGCCCCTGTGCCCGAGTCCCCCGCCCGTCCGCTCGGCGTCGCCCTGATCGGCTACGCCTTCATGGGCCGCGCCCACTCCCAGGCCTGGCGCACCGTCGGCGCCGCCTTCGACGTGCCGCCGATCGCACGCCGCGTGATCGTGGGCCGGGACGAGCAGGCCGTCGCGGAGGCGGCCCGCCGCCTGGACTGGGAGGAGCACGCCACCGACTGGCGCGAGGCGATCACGAGGGACGACGTCGACATCGTCGACATCTGCACCCCCGGCTTCCTCCACGCCGAGATCGCGATCACAGCGCTCGAGGCCGGCAAGCACGTGCTGTGCGAGAAGCCGCTCGCGAACGACCCGGCCGAGGCGGAGCGCATGGTCGAGGCCGCCCGCGCCGCGCGCGAGCGGGGCCAGGTCGCCGCCCTCGGCCACACCTACCGGCGCGTGCCCGCCCTCGCCCACGCCCGCGACCTCGTCGCCGCCGGCCGGCTCGGCCAGATCCGCCAGATCCGCGCCTCCTACCTGCAGGACTGGCTCGTGGACGCCGAGGCCGGGATGACCTGGCGGCTGCGCGAGGAGACCGCGGGCTCCGGCGCGCTCGGCGACATCGGCTCCCATGCGATCGACCAGATCCAGTACGTCACCGGGCAGCAGGTCACCGCGGTGCGGGGCCGGCTCGCGACGATGGTCCCCGAGCGTCCGGGCCCCGACGGGCCCGAGCCCGTCACCGTCGACGACGCCGCCTGGGCCACCCTCGAGCTCGACGGCGGGGCGATCGCGTCCGTGGAGGCCAGCCGCATGGCCACCGGTGCGAAGAACGAGCTGTCCGTGGAGGTGTACGGCACGAAGGGCGCGCTGCGCTTCGACCTCGAGCGCCTGGACGAGCTGTGGTTCCTCGACGCCACCGCACCGGTCGCCGAGCAGGGCTTCACCCGGGTGCTCGTCACCGAGCCCGAGCACCCCTATCTCGAGGGCTGGTGGCCGCAGGGCCACATCCTGGGCTGGGAGAACGCCTTCACGAACCAGGCCCGCGACCTGCTGCGGGCCGTCCGGGACCGCGACCCCGCCGCCTACTCCCCCGACTTCGAGGACGGGCTCACCCTCCAGCGGATCCTCGACGCCGTCATCGCCTCCCACCGGGCCGACGGCGCGACCGTCCGCCTCTGACCCCACGCACGCCACCCTCACCGACGAGAAGGAGCCACGCCGCCATGGCGCACCCCCACACCCTGTTCACCGGCCAGTGGGCCGATCTCACCCTCGAGCAGGTCGCGGAGCTCGCGGCCGGCTGGGGCTACGACGGCCTCGAGATCGCCGTCTCCGGCGAGCACCTCGACGCGAGCCGCTGGGACGACGAGGCCTACATCGCCGAGCGGCTCGGCATCCTGGAGAAGCACGGGCTGAAGGTCTGGACGATCTCCAACCACCTCAAGGGCCAGGCGATCTGCGACGACCCGATCGACTTCCGCCACCAGGCGATCGTCGGCCCCGCCGTGTGGGGCGACGGCGATCCGGAGGGCGTGCGGCAGCGCGCCGCCGAGGACATGAAGAACACCGCCCGCCTCGCGCAGAAGCTCGGCGTGGACACGGTCGTGGGCTTCACCGGCTCGAAGATCTGGAAGTACGTGGCGATGTTCCCGCCCGTCGGCCAGGACGTCATCGACGAGGGCTACCAGGACTTCGCCGACCGCTGGAACCCGATCCTCGACGTCTTCGAGGAGTGCGGCGTGCGCTTCGCGCACGAGGTCCATCCCTCCGAGATCGCCTACGACTACTGGACCACGAAGCGCACCCTCGAGGCGATCGGGCACCGGGAGTCCTTCGGCCTGAACTGGGACCCCTCCCACTTCATGTGGCAGGAGATCGACCCGGTCTCCTTCATCACCGACTTCGCCGACCGGATCTACCACGTGGACTGCAAGGACATCCGGGTGCGCACCACCGGGCGCAACACCCGTCTCGGCTCGCACCTGCCGTGGGGCGATCCGCGGCGCGGCTGGGACTTCGTCTCCTTCGGCCGCGGGGACGTGCCGTGGGACGCAGCGTTCCGGGCGCTGCGCTCGATCGGCTACGAGGGCCCGATCTCCATCGAGTGGGAGGACGCCGGGATGGACCGCCTGCACGGCGCGAAGGAGGCACTCGAGCTGCTGCGCAGCCTGGACTACCCCGTCTCGGAGCAGTCCTTCGACGCGGCCTTCAGCAACCAGGCATGAGCCGCGTGCGCAGAGCCGGGGACCGCGCCGGAGGCGGCCGCGAGTGCGATGAGCGCGAGGCCCTCGCGGCGAGCTTCGCCGCGCTCGGCCCCGAGGCGCCGACGATCCTGCCCGGCTGGGACGCGGAGGACCTCCTGGAGCATCTCGTGCTGCGGGAGTCCGCGCCGCACCTGATCGTCGGGCCGCGCCTGCCCGGGTCGCTCGGCCGACGAGCCCGCGAGGCGCGGGAGAGCCGGCGGGATCGCCCGTGGACGGAACGGGTCGAGGACTTCCGGATGGGCCCCGGCCCGCTCTCCTTCGCCGGACGGATGGACCGGCTGAGCGGCCAGGCCGAGCTGCTGATCCATCACGAGGACCTGCGCCGGGGCCGGTGCGGCTGGCAGCCGCGCCGACCGGACGCGGAGCGGGACCGGGCGGCGTGGCGGGCGGTCGGTCTCATGGCGCCGCTGGCGATGCGGATCCCGGCCGACGTCACGCTCGTCTCCCCGCGGGGCGGGCGGCGGCTGCGCTCCCGCGGCGCCGAGGGGAGCCTGCGCGTGCACGGCGAGCCGCTCGAGCTGCTGCTGTGGGTGACGGGCCGCGATGAGGTGGCGCGGGTGCGGATCCACGGGGACTCCGGCGGCAGGCGGGCGCTGGCGGCGGGGCGCCGCGGGCTCTGAGCCCGCCGGCCCCCGCTCGGGTCGTGCTGCGGCGGGGGCCTGCTCAGCGCTCGAGCAGGAACAGGCGCGGGTGGTGTCCCTTCTGGAAGAAGCGGTGCTCCCCGGCCCGGCGCCAGCCCGCGGCGCGCTGCTCGAGGACGCGCTGCATGCGGGTGATCTCGTGGGTCAGCACGCCCAGGCGCGCCCCGGGTGCGGCGAGCTCGGCGGCGCGCTCGAGCAGCGCCGCGAGGAGGTCCTCGTTGCTCTCGTGCTCGCCGTGGAGGGTGCCCCAGGGAGGGTTGGTGACCAGGCGGGTGAAGCCTCCCTCGAGCTCCGCGGTCAGCACGTCGCCCTCGACCCAGTCGATGCGGCCTCTGCGCCGGGCCGCGCGCTGGTGCCGGCGCGCCGCGTCCAGCGCCGCGGGATCGAGGTCCACGCCCACGGCGCGGGCCGGTGCCGCCCGGTGCAGCTGCTCGACGAGGAAGGTGCCCGAGCCGCAGGTCATGTCCAGGAGGGAATCCTCCGCGCCGACGTCCAGGAGGTCCAGGACGGTCGCGGCGATGGTGGCGTTGACGGCGCCGGGGTAGTCGACCTCGCGCCATGCCCGGGTCGCCAGCGGGCGCGGCGTGGTGCGCAGCAGCACCTGCCAGGTCCCGGGCGAGGCGCCGCGGCGCACCCGGGCGACGAGGTCCCCGTCGGCGTCGTCGATCGGGAGATCGGCGAGCTCGGCGAGGGCGGTGGCCAGGCGTCGCATCTCCGGCGTCCCGGCGCCCGCCGCCTCCAGGCGCAGCCCGTGGAACACCTGGCGGGGGCGCTGCCGGCGCAGGTCCTCGAGCAGCTCGGCGAGGCGCTGCTGCACGGAGGTCTCCAGCAGCTCCCGGGGGCGGCGCGCGGGGACCGTGAGCGAGGTCGAGGCGGCGACGACGCGGCGCAGGGAGCGGGCGGCGTCGAGATCGTCGGTGCGCAGCATCAGCTCCGTCGCGGAGACGGTGCGCACGGCACCGAGCTCGCGGGCCTCGGCGAGGGCGCTGGCGGCGCATCCCTCGAGCACCTCGAGCACGAGGTCGTGGGTCAGCTGCGTCATCGGGGTCCCTCCAGGGGCGGGGTGCGGGTGGCCACGGCAGGTTACCGCTCGTCGCGGCACCGAGGTGCCCGCCCGGGTCGGTAGACTGCGGGGGTGTTCATCGTGAGTGTGTGTTCCCTGAAGGGCGGCGTCGGCAAGACGTCCGTGACCCTGGGCCTGGCCTCTGCCGCCCTGCACCAGGGGGTGAACGCGCTCGTCATCGATCTCGACCCCCAGGGCGACTCGACGCTGGGCCTGCTCGGGGAGCCGGCCTCCACGCTCGATATCGCCGAGGTGCTCTCCTCCCCGCGCACGGAGACGATCGATCGCGCGATCATCCCCACGCCGTGGTCGAAGGACGCCGCCTCCCACCTCGACATCATCCCGGGCACCAGCCGCTCCGCGGTGATGGACTCCCCCGCGCTGAACCAGAAGGACGTGGGGCGGCTGCACCAGGCGCTGGACAAGCGCACCCACCAGTACGACCTGGTCATCATCGACTGCCCGCCCTCCCTCAACGGGCTCACGCAGATGGCGCTGGCCGCCTCGGACCGCTCCCTCGTGGTGGCCGAGCCGGGCTTCTTCGCGGTCACCGCCGCGGACCGCGCGCTCAAGCTCGCCGCCGAGATGCACGAGGAGGGCATCGCCCCGCGGCTGCAGCCTCTGGGGCTCGTGGTGAACCGCTACCGTCCGCGCTCCGTGGAGCACCAGTACCGCCTGGCCGAGCTGCGCGACCTCTTCGGCGACTCGGTCCTGGACCCGGTCATCGAGGAGCGGGTGGGCCTGCAGCAGGCGCAGGGCGGCGCGGTCCCGCTGCACCGCTATGAGGGCGCCTCCGGCGCGCGCCTCACCGAGGACTTCGACGCGCTGCTGCGCACCGTGATGGACTCGCGCCAGAACTCCTGAGCGCTCCTCCCCCGCGCGGGCCCCGGTTCTGCGCGGGACCGCGCGGCCGCGGAGCTCGTCGCCCGCGCCGGGCTCCCCGGGCCCCGTGAGCTCGGCGTCGCGCAACCCCAGCACGATCACCGCACGAGTGACACGATCACCGCACGAGAGAACGGCGGGCCCCCTTCCCCGAGGGTCCCGCCGTTCTCGTCGGTGGTGGTGCGGGCGGCGCTCAGCCGGCCTGGCGGGAGCGGCGACGCGCCGCGAGCTCGTCCTGGAGGGCGAGCGCCGCGTCGTCGGCCGGGTCGACGCCGGGCAGCACGGCGAGATCGTTCTCGACCTCGCGCCACACGCGGCCGACGGCGATGCCGAACACGCCCTGGCCGCCCTGGACCAGGTCGAAGACGTCCTCGGCGGAGGTGCACTCGTAGACGGAGGCGCCGTCGCTCATCAGGGTGATGCCGGCGAGGTCGTCGATGCCGCGCTCACGAAGAGCTGCGACGGCGATGCGGATCTGCTGGAGGGAGACGCCCGTGTCGAGGAGGCGCTTGACGACTTTGAGCACGAGGATGTCGCGGAAGCCGTAGAGGCGCTGGCTGCCGGAGCCGTGGGCCGCGCGCACGCCGGGCTCGACCAGGCCGGTGCGGGCCCAGTAGTCCAGCTGGCGATAGGTGATGCCGGCGGCCTTGCACGCGGCAGGGCCGCGATAGCCGAGCTCGCCAGGGGTGTCCACCACGTCGTCGAAGAGCACGCCCTGGGCGGGCTCCGCGGGGACGGTGGACTGCTCAGTGCGATCATCGCCTCGGGTGGCGTTCACGTCTACCTCCGGGTTCCGGCTCTCAGAGGGGGAAGGATGAGAGCGCCCGCCCAGAGTAGCGCGAAGTGCCCCCTCTCCGGTACCAACGCGCCGCGCGAAGGTCACGGAGAGGTGACGAGTGAGGTGCCAGGAACCCGGTGCGCTCAGACCTCCCGCAGCTTCGTGCGCAGCATCGCGCCGTGCAGGGTGATCATCGACTCGCCGAGGTCGCGGGCGAAGTCCTCCGCCTCGCCGCGCGCCGCGGCGTCCCCCGCCCGGGAGCGGGGCCGGGCCACGGAGCGGATCATGTGCGCCTCCCGCTCGGCGGCGGTACGCAGCATCACCAGATGGCGCGGGTGCAGGCCCTCGTCGGCGAGGTCGCGGGCGGCGGTGACGATCTCGAGCTCGGTGGTGCCGTAGAAGAGCACGTCGTCCGTCAGGAAGCCGTACTGCTCCAGCTCGGCGAGGAAGTCCTCCTCCACCCCCGCCTCACGGGCGAGGCCGCGCCGGTCCAGCCGCACCGGCTGGAGGGTGGAGCTGGGGCCGGGCCGGGAGGCGATCGAGGTGACCTCGGAGTCGACACCGTGCTCGAGCAGATGCTCCTTGATGACCTTCAGCGGCCAGAACCGGTCCCGCTGCGCGCGCAGCACGAACCGCAGTCGGTCCACGTCCTCGCGGCTGTACTTGCGATAGCCGGCGGGGGTGCGTGCGGGCGCGAGGAGGCCCTCGGACTCCAGGTAGTGGAGCTTGGAGTGGGCGAGGTCGGGGAACTCGTCCCGCAGCATCTCGAGCACCTGGCCGATGCTCATGCGTGCGGCGGCGGTGGAGCCCGGCCTGCGCGAGGCGGCGGCCGGCATCGGGTCAGACCGCCCCGGGGAACGGGTGGTACGTCAGGCGGTACTTGCCGATCTGCACGTCCTGGCCGGCGTGGAGGCGCGCCTCGTCGACGCGTTCCTTGCCCACGTAGGTGCCGTTGAGCGAGCCGAGGTCGCGCACCAGGAAGCCGTCTCCGTCACGCACGAAGGCAGCATGCTTGCGGGAGACCGTGACGTCGTCGAGGAAGATCTCGCTCTTGGGGTGGCGCCCCGCGACCGTGGTCTCGGAGTCCAGCAGGAAGCGGGCGCCGAGGTTCGGGCCCTTCCGCACGATCAGCAGCGCACTGCGCGGGGGGAGGTTCTCGATCGCCCGACGATCCTGCGAGGACAGGCCGGGCTCGGCGTCCTCGAGGGGGTCGCTGGGCGAGATCGCGCTCAGCTTCGACGTGTGGTCGAGATTGGCGTCGTTCCACTCGGTGTTCCCTGACACCTCACACCCCTTCCTGGCCTGCTGCGACCGTGCGTCGTGGCGGTGCAGGCCGCCGCTGATCCATTCTCGCACGCCCATGGCGCCCACCGGGGGTTCCTTCCCTCCAGCACGTCAGGATTTGACGATCACTTGACCACCCGGGAGTGCTCGGGGGCGCTGAGGTCCACGGTCGCCTCGATCCGGACCTCGTCCTCGGCGGCCGCGGAGAGCGTCCCGCCGTCGCCCGAGACCGAGTCGGCCGCGCCGCCGGGGATCCGCAGCGCGGGCTCCATCACGGCGGGATCGCCGATCGCCTTCAGCGTGTAGGGCGCACGGATCGCCCGGCCGTCCACGAGCAGACCCCCGTCGGGCGCGGTGGTGATCGAGGTGGAGGCGACCACGCGCACGTCGCCTATCTGCACCACCTCGGCGCCGGCGTTGCGCAGCTCCTGCAGCACGCCCAGCAGGGTCGAGGCGCGCACGCCCTGCTCCGGGTCCGCGATCGAGACGACGATCCCGCGCCCCTGGGCGGGGGCGGTGCCGGCGAGGATCTCGAGGTCGGCGAGCCGCTGCTCGGCAGCGTCCTGCGCGGCGACGTCGCCCTCGCGTCCCGAGCGGAGGGTCTCCAGGGTGCGCTCGAGCTCGGCGTTCTCGAGCTCGAGGTCCGAGGCGTGGCGACCGGACTCGTCCAGCAGGCGCACCAGCTCCTGCTGCGTGGCCCCTTCGAGGGACTCGTCGTTGCGACCCATCTGCGCGGCGATCGACACGCCGAGCAGGAGGCACAGCAGACCCACGATCACCTGGGCGACGGTCGCCTGAGGGCGGAGGGTGTCCTTCAGCCGGTGCCACACGATCCGCTGCTGGTCCCGGCTGGACGGGGTGCGGGTGCCGTCGCTCATGACCGGAACAGGAGCCGACGGATCGCGGCCGCGTTGGAGAAGATCCGGATGCCGAGCACGACGATCACGGCGGTGGAGAGCTGGGAGCCGACGCCGAGCTGGTCCCCGAGGAACACCAGGAACGCGGCGATCAGCACGTTGAAAAGGAACGAGGTGATGAACACGTGGGCGTCGAAGGCGCCGTCGAGGCTCGCGCGCAGACCGCCCGCGAGGGTGTCCAGCGCCGCGACCACGGCGATCGGGAGATAGGGCTGGAGGCCGGCGGGGACGTCGGGCTGGACGACGACGCCCAGCACGATGCCCACCACCAGGCCGAGGATGGCGATCACGGGGTGTCCTCCTGGTCCTCGCCGCCCTCGGCGGCGCTGTCGGGGGTCGGGTCGCGGAGGTCCGCGGGCGCGGACCCGGCGGGGTCCTCGAGCACGGAGGCCTCGCGCAGGGTGCCCTGGGCGCGGGCGGGCGTGGAGAGATCCTCCCCCGCCGTCCAGGTCAGGCCGATGCCGTAGCGGGTCGAGATCTCGGAGAGGTACTCGCCCGCCTCCGCCTCCTCGACCCCGGCGCGCAGCTGCTCGGGATCGCCGAGCGCGGTGATCTCGTAGGGCGGGGAGAGCGGGCGGAAGTCGACGAGCACCGCGGAGCCGGCGGTGCGGATCGCGGTGGTCTCGGTGACGCGCTGGCCGTTGACGGAGATCGCCTCGGCACCGGCGGCCCAGAGGCCGTTCACGGCGATCTGCAGGTCGCCGTCGGCCACCCGGTTCACGGCGCCCGGACCCGCGCCGGGGCGGGAGGGCAGCGGAGCGGAGTCGTCGAGGGTCAGCTGCACGCCCGGGCCGGTCAGCGACACGCCGTAGCCCGCGCGCTCGTACTCGCCGATCCGCTCCGCGGAGCTGCCGTCGGCGGTGTCGAGGACCTCCTCCTGGGCCTCGAGGATCTCCTGCTCGAGGAGGGTGCGACGATCCTCGAGCAGGTCGGTCTCGGCGCGCACCTCGAGCACCTCCTCCTCGAGAAGCGCGCGGGGGCTGTCGGCGCCGGCGGCCTCCTGCCGCAGGTCGACCACGGAGACGGCGACCGCGAAGCCGAGCAGCACGGCCAGCAGCAGGGTGACGGCGCGCATCCGACGATTGTCGGGCGGCGTGGCCGACTCCAGCGGATGCTCGTCCTCCCGCAGAGGGTCGACCGAGTAGGGATCCGCGGTGAGCGCGCGCAGGAGGGAGGTCGGCGAGTACGGGGTCTCGCCATGGGGAGTCGCGTGCTCCTCCCCCCGTCGCATCCGTCGCTCAGCCATGCCTGGAGTGTAGGAGCTGGGCGGGGCCGATGCGCCCGACGACCACCGCCCGGCGTGCCTATCCCATGGACGCCGCGGATCCGCGCTCCGCCACGGGTGCCGCAGGTCACGCCCCTCTCGATTCGCCCCAGCGCTCGGAGCGGGGTACTGTATTCCTCGGTCCTCCGGTGACGGAGGGTCTCGGGCTGTGGCGCAGCTTGGTAGCGCACTTGACTGGGGGTCAAGGGGTCGCAGGTTCAAATCCTGTCAGCCCGACCGAGAGAGGCCGCTGACCAGTGGGAACACCGGTCGGCGGCCTTCGTCATGTCCGGCCCCCGCCCGACCCCGCGGCGCCGGGGCTCACGGGGCGGCCGCGACATCGGGCACCGCCAGCGGTTCGACCTCCCGTCCCGAGGGCGCGAGGGCGAGGATCAGCAGCGAGAGGCCGATCCCGGCGATCCCGAGCCAGCCGAGCAGCGGCAGCCTCTCCCCGACGACGAGCACGGCCAGCACGGCCGCGACCGCCGGCTCGGCGAGGGTGAGGGTCGTCGCCGTGCTCGCGGAGATCCGGGTCAGGCCGAGGCCGAACAGCACGTAGCCGAGGAACATCGGCACGAGCGCCATGTAGGCGCCGACGGCGAACGCCTGCGGGGAGGCGAGCAGCGGGGCGCCGGTGAGCGCGAGCACGGGCAGGAGCGCCAGTCCGCCGAGCCCGAACACGGAGCCCATCGCCGCGGCGCGACCGACACCTCGGCCCATCAGGCGGTGCGCGCTCCGGGAGTAGAGCGCGTAGGTCGCTCCGGCGACCAGGCCGAGCCCCACGCCCGCCGTCGTGCCGGCCGTGTCGGCGGCGGCGTCGTGCATCGTCGCGGCGCACAGCACGGCGCTGCCCGCGATGCCCAGGCCCGCCGCGAGCATCCACCAGGCGCCGAGCCGGCGTCCCTCGAGGATCCGCTCCAGGAGGCCCGAGGCGAGCGGCGCCGATCCGAGGGAGACGACCGTGCCGACGGCGACGCCGGCCAGGTGCATCGAGCTGTAGAACGCCGGCGGGTAGATCAGCACGCCCAGTGCTCCGGCGACCACCGTGCCCCGGTGGGAGGCCAGGGCGGTGCGCTCGCGGCGCAGCGAGGGAAGGGCGATCAGCGCCTGCAGGATCCCGCCGATGCCCAGCGCCGCGGCGCCGATGGCGAGCGGTCCGACGTCCGGGGCGAAGGTGGCCGCGGTGCCGGTGGTGCCCCACAGCACGGAGGTGACGAGGACGGCGAGGACCCCGACCAGGGGACCTCGATCCAGCCGCCCGCCTGCTGCTGCCATGCTCGCCCGTCCCCTCCTCGTCGGTGCGCTGACCAGCCTATCCACCCGGTGCCGCTCGCCGTGGCGGACCCGTGCGCCGCACTCCCCGCAGCGCTCTCCTACACTCGGGCCATGACCTCAGCGCATCACTCCCCCTCCCCTGCCCGCCGCTACGTGATGACCTTCGCGTGCGAGGACCGCCCCGGCATCGTGCACGCGATCACCGGAGCGATCGTCGAGGCCGGCGGCAACATCGTCGAGAGCCGCCAGTTCGAGAGCGGCGACTCCCACCGCTTCTACATGCGCGTCGAGATCCTCACAGACGCGTCCCTGGACGAGGTGCGCGCCGCGCTCGCCGCACCGATCGAGAGCTTCGGGATCGAGGCGGAGATCGACGAGGTGGGCCGCCCGGTGCGCACCCTCGTGCTCACCTCGAAGTCGACCCACTGCCTGAACGACCTGCTGTTCCAGACCTCGATCGGGAACCTCCCGATCGAGGTGCCGCTGGTGATCGCGAACCACGACACCCCGGCCCGGTACGCCGAGTTCCACGGGGTCCCCTTCGAGCACCGTCCGGTGACCTCCGCCGAGGAGAAGGCGGCCTTCGAGGACCGGGTGCGCGAGGCGGTCGTCGAGCACGACATCGAGCTCGTGGTCCTGGCCCGCTACATGCAGATCCTCTCCCCCGAGTTGAGCGCCGAGCTCTCCGGACGCTGCATCAACATCCACCACTCCTTCCTGCCCGGGTTCAAGGGCGCGAACCCGTACCGCCAGGCCCACGCCCGCGGCGTGAAGCAGATCGGGGCGACCGCCCACTTCGTCACCGACGATCTCGACGAGGGCCCGATCATCGAGCAGGAGGTCATCCGCGTGGACCACACCCGCTCCCCGCAGGAGCTCATGGCGATCGGTCAGGACACCGAGGTGCGCACCCTGCGCGAGGCCGTGGGCCTGTTCGCGCAGCGCCGGGTCCTGCTGGACGGCTCGCGCACCATCGTCTTCCGCTGAGCGGCTCGGCACCGATCCCTGCCGCGCCGCAGGGCACGACGGGATCTCCCCGCACAGCACAGCCCGACGGGGCCGCACCGCGCGAGCGGTGCGGCCCCGTCGTCGTCCCGGTCCCTCAGCTCCGGGCCGGCCCCACCCAGACCTGTTGGGCGTTGACGAACTCCCGGATCCCGTGCGGGCCCAGCTCCCGCCCGTAGCCGGAGCGCTTGATGCCGCCGGAGGGCAGGCGCGGATCGGTCTTGACGATCCCGTTGACGCTCACCTGCCCGGCCTCGATCCGGCGCGCCATCGCCTCGCCGCGGGAGGTCTCGGTCCAGATGCTCGCACCGAGCCCGTACGGGGTGTCGTTGGCGAGGGAGAGGGCGTGCTCGGCGTCCTCGGCGACCATCACGGAGGCGACCGGGCCGAAGGTCTCCTCGGTGCAGGCGCTCATCCCGGCCTCGACCCCGGTCAGCAGCGTGACGGGATAAAAGAAGCCCTCCGCCGTCGGCATCTCGCCGCCCAGGACGAGCTCCGCCCCCGCCTCGACGGAGGTGGTGACCTGGCGGTGGAGGTTCTCCCGCAGCTCGGCGCGGGCGATCGGGCCCACCTGCGTGGTCTCCTCGCGCGGGTCGCCGACGACGAGCGCCGCGAGCTGCGCGGCGAGCAGCTCGACGAAGCGGTCGTGGACGGGCCGCTCGACGATCACCCGCTTCGCGGCGATGCAGGACTGGCCGGCGTTGATGATGCGGGAGAGCGCGGCGACCCGCGCGGCCTCCTCGAGGTCGGCGTCCGCCAGCACGAGGCACGGGTCCGAGCCGCCGAGCTCGAGCACGGCGGGCTTGATCTCGCTCGCCGCGATCGAGGCGACGACGGCGCCGGCCCGGTCCGAGCCGGTGAAGGACACCGCCTGGATGCGCGGGTCGCGGATCACCTGCTCGACGTCGGCGGTCGCGGCGTGGAGCGTCTGGAACACCCCCTCCGGGGCGCCGACGGCGCGGAACGCCTCCTCGATCGCGGCCGCGCAGCCGGGGACGTGGGGATCGTGTTTCATCACCGCCGTGTTCCCGGCCATGAGCGCGGGGGCGGCGAAGCGGAAGGCGAGCCAGAACGGGGCGTTCCAGGGCAGCACCCCCAGCACGGTCCCCAGCGGCAGGTGCTGGACGTAGGAGGAGCTCGCGTCGGAGGCGATGTGCTGGTCGGCGAGATAGTCGGCGCCGTGGGCGGCGTAGTGCTCGGCCGCCCATGCCGCCTTGCCCACCTCGCCTCGGGCCTCGCCGATCGGCTTGCCCATCTCCTCGCTCATCAGCGGCGCGAGCTCCTCGACGTGCTCGCGCAGGTGGGCGGCGACGGCCTCCAGCAGCGCGGCCCGCTCCTCGAAGGAGGTCTCGCGCCAGGCGAGGAAGGCGCTGCGGGCGCGGTCGAGGACGGCGTCGATCTGTGCGGGCGTGGCGGCGGGCACCTCGCGGACGACGGCGCCGGTCGAGGGGTCGACGGCGGTGAGCGCCGTCCGGGGCGAGGCCTGTGTGCTCTGCGTGGTCATGGTGCTGCTCCTCTCAGGGGCGGGGCGTGCCGGCCGCGGCCGGGAAGGATCGGGCGGAGCTCTCGTGGACGGTGAAGTCCTCCGGGAGCGTGAGGAAGGAGGCGCAGCCGTCGGCGGTGATCCGGACGGTGTCGGAGATCCCGACGGTCTTGTCCCCGTCGACGCCCCACATCCAGGGGATGAGGTGGAAGGTCATCCCCTCCTCGAGCGGCCGCTCGTCGCCCTCGAGGAGGGAGAGGATGTACCCCTCGTCCCAGGAGGGCGGGAAGGCGATGCCGATGGAGTAGCCGGCGCGGGTGGCGAGGCTCGCGCCCACGTCGTTGCTCTCGATCATCCGTCGGGTCAGCCGGTCCACCTCGGAGACCGTCACTCCCGGCCTCATGAGCGAGCGCAGCTCCGCCAGGGTGTGCTTCATGAGGTCCTGCGCGGAGCGCATCGAGTCCGAGAGCGCGCCGTTGACGACGGTGCGCATCATCGCGGCGTGATACCGGCGGTAGCAGCCGCCCACCTCGAGGAAGACGTGCTCCCCGGGGCGGATCATGCGCCCCTCCCAGGTGGAGTGGCCGATCATCGAGCGCGGGCCGGAGGCGACATAGGGCATCACCGCCGGGAACTCCCCGCCTGCGCGGAACATCGCCGAGGCGATCGCGGCGGCGACCTCGTTCTCGGTGGCGCCGGACATGGCGGTGTGCAGGCCGGCGGCCATGCCGGCCTCCCCCGCGTAGGCGGCCAGCTGCATCACCTCGATCTCCGCCGGGGACTTGCGGATCCGCCCCTCCTCGACGATCCCGAAGCAGTCCACGAGGCCCTCGCCGAAGGCGTCGTGGAAGCGGTCCTGCTGATGGGCGGGGAAGTAGTAGCTGTTGCGCTCGTAGCCCACCCGGGAGTCCGCCAGGCGCAGGTCCCGCAGGGTGGAGACCAGCTCGAGGATCGCGTCGCCCGAGTCGGGATAGGCGCGGGAGTGCTCGAGCCAGGTGCGGGAGACGACGTTGGACTCCTCGAGCGCGCGGGTGATCATCACCGGCTCCGCCTCCAGCGGCACGATCAGGGCCTGGAAGAAGGAGTACCCGGTGGTCTGGTGGTCGGTGAGGTACATCAGGTTCTCGGGGTCGCTGATGATCACCGCGTCCAGCTCCCTGGCCGCCATCCGCTCCCGCAGCTCCCGGATCCTCCGCTCGTACTCCTCCGGCGCGAAGGTCATGTCCTCGCGGCGGCGCATCACGCCTCCTCCAGCGCGGCGGCGATCGCCGCCTCGAGGATGTCCAGGCCCTCGGCGAGGTCGTCCGGCTCGATGATCAGCGGCGGGATCAGCTTGATCACCCGGCCGCCGCTGCCGCAGGGGCCGAACAGCAGGCCGCGGTCGAAGCACTCCCGCTGCAGGCGCGCGTTCAGCGCACCGTCGCCGGTGTCCAGGGCCTGCATCATGCCGCGTCCGCGCACCACCCAGCCGCGGTCCGGGTGGGCATCGGCGATCGCCTGGAGGCGGGTGCGCATCTGCTCGCCCTTCTCGAGGACCCCCTCGAGGAAGGCGTCGTCGGTGAAGAAGTCCAGCGCCACCTTCCCGGCGACGAAGGAGAGGCCCTGTCCGCGGAAGGTGCCGGTGTGGGCGCCGGGGCTCCAGTGCCGGTCCACCTCGGGCTTGTTGAGGTTCATCGCGATCGGGGTGCCGAATCCGCCGAGTCCCTTGGCCAGGGTGATGATGTCGGGGTCCAGCCCCATCCCGTCGAAGGAGAAGTAGCTGCCGGTGCGGCCGATCCCCGCCTGGATGTCGTCGATGACGAAGAGCGCCCCGTGCTCACGGGCGAGGTCCTGGACCTGGTGGAGCCAGTCCGGGCTCGCGACGTTGACCCCGCCCTCGGCCTGCACGACCTCGACGAGGAAGGCGGCCGGGGGCAGCAGCCCGCTCGAGGGGTCCTTCAGCGCCGCGGCGTACTCGGCCAGCGCCGTGTCCCCGCCGGGCGCGGTCTCGAACGGCAGGCGCAGGATGTTCTCCAGCGGCACCCCGGCCCAGCGGCGGAAGGCGTCGTTCGCGGTCGCGGCGAGCGAGCCCAGCGTCATGCCGTGGAAGCCGTGGCTGAACGCGACGATCTCGCGCCGGCCGGTGGCGGCGCGGGCGAGCTTCATCGCGGCCTCCACGGCGTTCGAGCCCGTCGGCCCCATGAACTGCAGGCGGTGGTCCATGCCGCGCGGCGCGAGGACCACCTCGTGGAAGCGCTCGACGAAGTCGCGCTTGGTGGTGGTGTAGGTGTCGAGCGAGTGCGCGACCCCGTCGGCCTCGAGGAACTCGATCAGCGCCTTCTTCATCGCGGGATGGTTGTGGCCGAAGTTCAGCACCCCGGCCCCGGCGAAGAAGTCGATGTAGCTGCGACCCTGCTCGTCCACCTGACGCGCGCCGGAGGCGGAGGCGAAGACCGTCGGGTAGTTGCGGCAGTAGCCGCGGATCTCGGATTCGTGGTTCTCGAAGACGGCGGTGTCCATGGGAGACCTCTTCCTGCTCAGGAGGCGGCCCGACCTCCCCGTCCGGGCCGAGAGCGAAGGCCGCCTCTCGGTGCGATGCGGCCCGGTGTGATGACCTTCACAGGCGGGGAGGCTCCCCGTCAAGCACGGCGCGCCGCTCAGAACACGGGGCGGCCCCCGGTGACGCCGAGCACGGTGCCGGAGACGTAGCTCGCCTCCTCGGGGTTGGCCAGGAACACGTAGGCCCCTGCGCACTCGGCGGGCTGCCCTGCACGGCCCAGGGGCGTGTTCGCCCCGAAGGCGACGTAGTCGTCCGGCACGCGCGTCGCGACGTTCAGCGGGGTCCAGATCGGCCCCGGGGCAACGGCGTTGACGCGGATACCGCGAGGCCCGAGATCCCCGGCGAGGTTGACGGTCAGGTTGTTGATCGCGGCCTTGGTCGCGGCGTAGTCCATGAGCGGCACGGACGGGTCGTAGCTCTGGATCGAGGAGGAGTTGATGACGCTCGCTCCGGGTCGGAGGTGCGGGGCCGCCTCCTGGGTGAGCCAGAACAGCACCTCGAGGTTCGTGGTGAGGGTGCGGCGCAGCCGTTCGGAGGTGATCCCCTCCAGGCCCTTCGGCTCGGCCCTGCCCCATTGGAAGGCCGCGTTGTTCACGAGCACGTCGAGACGGCCGAGCTCCTCGACAGTTCGACGAACGAGGGAGCGCGCATGCTCCTCGTCGCGGAGATCGCCGGGCAGCAGCAGGGCACGGCGTCCGGCGTCCTCGATCCACCGCCGGGTCTCCTCCGCGTCCTCCTGCTCCTCGGGGAGGTAGGCGATCGCCACGTCGGCGCCCTCGCGGGCGTAGGCGATCGCCACGGCCCGGCCGATGCCCGAATCACCCCCGGTGATCAGGGCGGCCATCCCCTCGAGTCGTGCGTGTCCGACGTAGCTGCGCTCGCCGTGATCGGGCACGGGGCTCATCGGTCCCGTCAGTCCGGGCGGCTCCTGGTCCTGCGGGGAGAAGGCCGGCTCGCCGCCGGAGGTCGAGAGCTGCTCGGCGCGCTCTGCCACTCGGGAGAGCACGCGGTCCTGGGACGGGTCCTGCTCGGTCACGGGAGCCTCCTGGGGCGGTGGGACGGATGCGGGACGCCCACGCTACCCACCACGGGCCCCGGCCGCCGAGGGCCCGAACGCCCGGTCGGTCCCGGACCGGGCCGGCTCAGCCCTTCACGCCGCCCGCGGCGGCGAAGCCCTGTCCGAGGTTCCGGCCCAGGAACAGGTACAGCACCACCACCGGCAGCGAGTAGAAGATCGAGAACGCGGCGAGCTGGCCGTAGGCGACCTGCCCGTACTGGGAGGAGAAGGTGTACAGCGTCACCGCGGCGGGGAGCTTGTCCGGGCTCAGCAGCAGCATGAAGGGGACGAAGAAGTTCCCCCACATGGAGACGAAGGTGAAGATCGTCGCCACCGACAGGCCCGAGCGCATCAGCGGCAGCACCACCGACCACAGGGTGCGCAGCACCCCCGCTCCCTCGGTCCACGCGGACTCCTCGATCTCCAGCGGCACCCCGTCCATGAACCCCTTGGTGAGGAAGATGGCGTAGGGCAGGGAGCTCGCCCCGAGGAACAGGATCGCCCCGCCCATCGAGTCGATGAGGTTGACCTGCACGAACATCGAATAGACCGGGATCATGATCGCGGTGATCGGCAGACCGGTCGAGAAGATGATCGTCAGCAGCAGCGGACGCTTGGCGCGGAAGCGGTAGCGGGAGAGCGGATAGGCGCACAGCACCGCGGAGACCATGGTGAGGATCGTCGCGCCGCCGCACAGGATCAGCGAGTTCCCCAGCGGCCGGAAGGTCGTCTCCTCGTTCCAGATCGCCGCGTAGTTGTCCAGGCTCCAGCGCTGCGGCCAGGCCACCGACAGCGAGGCCTCGGTGTCGAAGGAGGCCAGCACCACCCACAGCAGCGGCACCAGGAACGTGATGCCGATCGCGGCCATGACGAGGTTGCTGGCGAGCTTCGTGCCGGCGGCGCGGGAGCGTCCCTTGCGGGGTGCGGGACGAGCGGCCGACGCACCGCCCGCGGGGGCGGTCGTGGTCGTGGGAGCGGCGGTCATCGCTTGTCCTCCTCGGGCAGCAGGCGCAGGTAGGCGATCGAGGCCAGCGCCCCGATCAGCAGGAGCAGCAGGGCGACGGCGGTGCCGTAGCCGAGCTGCCCGTAGGAGAACGCCTGCTCGTACATGTACAGCGGCAGGGTCTGGCTCTGCCGGGCGGGGCCGCCGCCGGTCATGATGAAGATCAGTCCGAATACCGACAGGGTCTGCAGGGTGGTCAGCATCAGGTTCGTCGCGATGGCGGGCCGCAGCAGCGGCACGGTCACCGAGACGAAGCGACGCACGGGCCCGGCGCCGTCCAGCGCCGCGGATTCGTACACGTCCCCGGGCACGGAGCTCAGCGCCGCGGAGTAGACCAGCATCGAGAACGCCGCGCCGCGCCAGATGTTCGCGAAGGAGACCGCGATGATCGGGGCGCTGAACAGCAGCTCCTGCCCGGGCAGGCCGATCGAGGTGAGCAGGGTGTTCAGGCTGCCCTCGTCGGCGAAGAAGGTGTAGAGCAGGTAGCCGGCGACCACCTCGGGAAGGATCCACGCGGCGATCACGATCGAGGTGACCGCGAAGGTGACCAGCCGGTGCGAGCGCTCCATCAGCAGGGCCAGGCCCATGCCGAGCAGGTTCTGTCCGAGCACTGCGGAGATCAGCGTGAACACCAGCGTGAGGACGACCGAGTTCCAGAAGTCGCCGTCGGCGAAGGCGTCGGTGAAGTTCTGGACGCCGACGAAGCTCGTGTCGGAGGCGCCGTCGCCGCGGATCGCGGAGTCGGTGAAGGCGAGGTAGAGCGAGTACAGGATCGGGCCGAGCATGAAGCCGAGCAGCAGCAGCGCGGCCGGGAGCATCGGCACGGCGCGCATCGGCGAGAGCCCGTCCCCGAGCCGGGTGCGTCGGCCCCCGCGGCGCGGGGCGCCGGCCCCTGCAGCGGGGCGGGTCGTGGTGTCGGTCGCGGTCATCCCTGGGCCTCCTGCACGTTCTCGGGGCCGACGATGTCGCGCACCGTCGCGTCGTACGCGGCGGCCGCCGCCTCGGGCTCGCTCCCGGTGAGCACGGCCTCCATCGCCTCCTGGAGCGCGGAGGAGACCTCCGGGTAGGCGGGCAGCGCCGGCCGGTAGTAGGCGGTGTCCAGCAGTTTCGTGAAGTACTCGACCGCCGGGGAGTAGCTGAGGTACTCCTCGACCTCGGCGACGTCGTTGCGGACGGAGATGTGGTTGTCCGCGATCGCGTAGTCCACGAGGGTCTCGGTGGAGACCAGCGTCTCGAGGAAGCGGAAGGCCGTCTCGCGGTCGGTGACGTGCTGCGGGATGGACAGGCCCCAGCCACCGGCGAGGGTGACGGTGCCGGTGCCGCCGCCGTCCTGGGTGGGCATGTCCGCGAGCCCCACCACCTCGGGCCATTCGGGCCAGGGCCGGCCGGCGGTCTCGGTCCAGTTCTGCGAGATCCAGGAGCCGTCGATCAGCATGCCGAGCTTCGCGTCGGGCAGCAGAGAGGTGTAGATCTGCTCGGAGATGTTGGGATCCAGCAGCTGGCCGAGGGAGGCGGTCAGCTCCTCGTCCACGACGGTCTTGAGGAAGGCGAGGGAGTCGATGAATCCCTGCGAGCCCAGCACCCACTTCTTCGTGTCCTCGTCGTACAGGCCGGTGCCGTCGCCCGTGCCGTACAGCAGCATCTCGAAGCCCTGCATCGAGGCCTTCTCGCCCTGCGGGGTGCCGGCGAACATGAAGAACGGGATCGCCTCGGAGCCCGAGTCCTTGATCGCGCGGGCCGCCTCGAGGATGTCCTCCCAGGAGGTGGGCTGCCAGTCGGCGGGCAGGCCCGCCTGCTCGAACACCTCGCGGTGGAACCAGATCGCACGGGTGTCGGTGGTGATCGGCACCCCGTAGACCTCCCCGTCCTCGCCGGTGACGGCCAGCTTGGACGCCTCGGCGATGTCGTCCCAGTGGTCCCAGCCCTCGACCAGGTCGGTCATGGGCTGGAGGTATCCGGCCCCGACGTCGGACAGGAGGATGAAGGAGTCCTCGTAGACGAGGTCCGGGCTCGTCCTCGGGGAGCTCATCAGCAGCTCGTTCTTGGTGAAGTAGTCGTTCTCCGAGGCGACGATCGGCACCAGGTCGATCACCAGCTCCGGGTTCTGCGCGGAGAACGTCTCCGCGGCGCGCTCGATCCACTCCTGCTTGATCGTGTTGGAGCCGAACTGCTGGAAGGCGATGCGCAGGGTGCCCGCGTCACGCCCTCCTCCGGAGCAGCCGGCCAGCGAGGCCAGCGGCAGCAGGGCGGCGGCACCCGCGGTGAAGCGCAGGAAGGACCGGCGGTCGGTGCCTGTCCGTGGGGAAGGGGTCGGGGCCACGAAGACCTCCTCGTCGACGTCTCTCAGGCCCTGAGAGTAGCGGGTGAGACCCGTCACGCCGGGAAGACGGTGCGCCCCGGCGCGTCGCACGTCCTGCGTCCTCCCCTCCCCTGTCCCGTCCTCCCCGGCGGTGCCCTCAGCCGCGGGCGCGGCCGACGCCCTGCGCGCGCTCCGCGTCGGCGTAGCGCATGCCGGTCGGGACCTGTGCGAGCTCGAACCAGGACGCGGCGCGCGGGAGGAGGCGCACGTCCTGCCAGGGGATCTCGAAGTCGGGCGCCTGCCAGAGGGTCAGCGCGATCTCCGCGCGGCGTCCGGCGGCGACCAGCAGCAGCCGTCGCAGGCGGGAGAGCGGATGGGAGTCGGCGCGGGCCGCCTCGGGGATCGCGACCGCTCCGCCGAGGTCGAGCGGCCACACCGTCTCGCCCCAGTGCAGCTCCGCCCGCTCGGGGGTGCCGGCGATGACGGCCGGCGGGCGCAGGTCCGCGGCGGCGACCGGGACGGGCGCGAGGGGCTCGCCCCGCTGCAGCACCTCGTGCTGCACCCAGGCGCCGGGCAGCAGGAGCTTCTCGCCCACGTGGACGTCGACCAGCAGCGCCTCGGCGAAGGGGCGCAGCGCCTCGCTGAGGCGTCCCGCGCGGGCGAGGTCCCGTCGCGGCGCGGCGATCACCCGCACCACGGCCTGGTCTCCCGGCCGGTCGGTCAGCGGGATCCGCACCCGCGTGCCGGGGAGGGGATTGCCCGTGCTCATCGGCGGAACCTCGCCTCGGCCCGGTCCTCGAGGGCGAGGGCGAGCTGCTCGCGGAAGCGGTCGTTCATCGGCGGCAGGTCCTCGACGGGGCACCAGAGCGCCTCGGTGTTCTCCCCGTCGGCCGGGAAGGGCCGCTGGGAGTCGTCGGCCTCGCACAGGAAGCAGATGTCGAGGTACTGGGCGCGGTCCCCGTTGGGGTAGGTGATCTCCGGCAGGGCGCGCATGTCCAGCAGGCGCAGGGCGGTGCACGCGATGCCCGCCTCCTCGGCGACCTCGCGCTCGGCGGCGCGGGCGGGCTCCTCCCCCGGGTCGACAATCCCGGTGACCGGGGTCCAGCGGCCGTCGTCGGCGCGGCGCACCACGAGCAGGCGGGTGCGTGCGGGGTTCAGGACGACGGCCGTGACGCCCGGCATCCACAGCAGCTCGTTGCCGATCCTCTCGCGCAGCGAGAGGACGAAGTCCGGGGTGGCGATGATGCTCCTCCTGGCAGGGGTCGACGGGGTGCGGCCGCGGCCGGCGGCGGCGGGGACGGTTCCCGGGTTCAGCCGGTGCTCGCGGCGATCCCGAAGATCCCCAGGATCGCGATGCCGAACACGAAGTAGGCGAGGATCCCGAGGATCACGAGCCCCACGATCACGCAGAAGACGATCCAGCCCACCTTGTTCATGGTGCGCGCGGAGCGGGGGTCGGACTCCATCTGCACCAGGGCGATGATCCCGAAGATCGTGGGGATCCACCCTCCGCACAGGAAGCCGAGCACGATCAGCAGGATCGCACTGGTCTGGATCGAGCCGCGATCGGGAGCGGGCGGGAGCGTCATGGGCGTCCTTCCGGGACGGGTGGGATCAGTCCCTCAGCGGGCGGCCATGGGCGTCCCGCTCGAAGGAGGGGGACTTGGCGAGGACCATGATGCCCTCGACGAGACCCCAGATGGTCGTGATCGGGGACAGCGTGAAGCAGCTGAGCACGGTGACCAGGACCTGCACCAGGCCGATGGCGGTGTACCCCATGAGGAAGCGGTGCACGCCGAAGGCGCCGAAGAAGATCCCCAGGACCCCGACGAGCACGCGGCTCTGCGCCTCGCCCTGCACGGGCGCCGCACCCGGCTGGGCGGCGTGGCCGGCGCCCTGCGCACCGTCCTGAGGGAAGCCCTGGGCGCCTGCGGGGGCGCCGTAGGGAGAGCCCTGGCCGTACGGGGAGGCCTGGCCGTAGGGGTCGGAGCCGGGCGCCTGGCCGTAGGGATCGGCGGCGGATCCCGTCGCGGGCGACCACCGCTCCTCGCCAGAGGCGTCGGCGTGGGGATCAGAGGCCGACGCCCCGGAGGCGGGGCCGTAGGGCGAGGCCTGGCCGTACGGGGAGGCCTGGCCGTACGGGGAGGCCTGGCCGTAGGGCGAGGCCTGGCCGTAGGGCGAGGCGTCGCCGGAGCCTCCCGGCTGGCCGTACGGATCCTGCTGGCCGTAGGCCTCCTGGCCGGCGGGCGCCTCGGCCTGCCCGAACGGGTCCTGCCCCGCGGGGGCGGCGAAGGGGTCCTGCGCGCCCTGTCCCGGCGCGGGCTGTCCCGCCGGTGGCTGCGCCCACGGGTCCTGGCCGCCGCTCGGCGCGGCGTAGGGGTCCTGGCCCGCGCCGGGCGCCTGCCGCCCGGAGGGGTCCTGCGGGGCGAAGGGGTCGTGCTGCGGGGTCCAGGAGCCGTCGTCACCGGTGTTGCTCATGGGCGCCACGATACGTGCCGCCGGCGGTGCCCGGCATCTCGGCGCGCTGGGCCCCCGGGGCACCCGGCGCAGCCCCCCCCGACGACATCGCCCCGCCCCCGCCGCAGCGGGAACGGGGCGTCCACGGAGCCGCTCGACGGGTCCGCTCAGCGGCGGCGCTTCTCGCGGATCCGCACACCGATGACGATCGGGGAGCCGGTGAACTCGAAGTCCTCCCGCAGCCGTCGCTCGATGAAGCGGCGGTAGCCGTGCTCGAGGAAGCCGCTGGCGAAGACCACGAACCGCGGCGGACGGGTGCGGGCCTGCGTCGCGAAGAGGATCCGGGACTGCTTCCCTCCGCGCAGCGGATGGGGGTGCGCGGCGACGAGCTGGCCCAGGAAGGCGTTGAGCCGGCCCGTCGGGATGCGGCGGTCCCAGGACTCGAGCGCCTTCTCGAGCGCCGGCACGAGCTTCTCGGAGTGGCGGCCGGTGGCTGCGGAGATGTTCACGCGCGGCGCCCAGGCGACATGGCCGAGGTCCCGCTCGATCTCCCGCTCCAGCGCCTTGTGCCGCTCCTCGTCCAGCAGGTCCCACTTGTTGAAGGCGAGCACGAGGGCGCGCCCGGACTCCAGGACCATGTCGATGATCTTGAGGTCCTGGGTGGAGATCGGCTCGTTGGCCTCCAGCAGCACGACGGCGACCTCGGCGCGATCCAGCGCCGCGTGCGTGCGCAGCGAGGCGTAGTAGTCCGCGCCCTGGGACTGCGCGATGCGGCGACGGATCCCCGCGGTGTCCACGAAGGTCCACTCCTTGCCGCCGAGGACGATCTTCTCGTCCACGGGGTCGCGGGTGGTGCCGGCGATGTCGTCGACGACGACGCGCTGCTCCTTCGCGAGCCGGTTCAGCAGCGAGGACTTGCCGACGTTGGGGCGGCCGACGAGGGCCACGCGCCGCGGGCCGTGGTCGACCGGCGCTCCCCGACCCTCCTCCGGCATGGCGGCGACGACCGCGTCCAGCAGGTCTCCGGAGCCGCGGCCGTGCAGGGCGGAGACCGGGTACGGCTCGCCGAGGCCGAGGTTCCACAGCGCCGCGGCCTCGAGCTCGCCGCGCTGGTCGTCGACCTTGTTGGCGACCAGCACCAGCGGCACCCGCGCCTTGCGCAGCACCTTCAGCAGCTGCTCGTCGGTGGTGGTGATGCCGACGTTCGCATCGACGACGAACATGACCACGTCCGCGAGGGAGACGGCGACCTCGGCCTGCTCCGCGACGCGATAGGCGATGCCCTGGACCCTGTCCTCCCAGCCGCCGGTGTCCACGAGCCAGAAGTCCTTGCCGGACCACTCCGCCTCGTAGAAGACGCGGTCGCGGGTCACGCCGGGACGGTCCTCGACGACAGCCTCGCGGCGGCCGAGGATGCGGTTGACCAGCGTGGACTTGCCGACGTTGGGGCGGCCGACCACGGCGACGACGGGCAGGTTCCGCCGCGCCTCGGGCTGCAGCTGCGCCTCCTCGCCGCCGCCGAGCAGGGCGAGGTCCTCCTCGTCGAGCTCGTAGTCGGACAGGCCCGCGCGCAGCGCCGCCTCGATGTCCTCGTCGCTCGGGCCGTCGGCCCCTGCCTCGACCGCGACGGGCACCGCGGGGGCGGGCTCGGCCGGGCCGTGCTCGGCGGTCTCGTCGGCGGCCTCCGCGGCCGCGACCAGCATCAGCACCTTCTCGACGACGTCCTCGATGCCGAGGCCGGTGGTGTCGATCTGCTCGACGCCCTCGGCGGCGGTGAGGAACTCGGAGACGGAGGAGTCGTCGCGGTCGCGGCGCAGCACCTGGTCGGCCATGCGCTCGCGCGTCTCCTCGGTGTCCTCGAGGCCGAGCTCCGCGGCGCGGCGGCGCATCCGCTCCTCGTCCGAGGCGGTCAGCAGCACCCGCACCCGGGCGTCGGGGGCGACGACGGTGGTGGTGTCACGGCCCTCGGCGACGCAGAAACCGCGCTCGGCGGCGGTGGAGAAGAGCACCTCGCGCTGGCGGCGCTGGAGGATCGGGCGCACCAGGGTGTTCGTCGCGACGGCCGAGACCTGCTGGGAGATGCGCTGCTCGCGGATCGCGGCGGTGATGTCGGTGCCGGCGACGACCACGGTGGCCCCGGCCGGGTCGGTGCCGAGGTCGAGGTCGATCTCCTCGGCGACGCGGGCGACGGCCTCGCGGTCGGCGAGGTCGACGCCGTCCTCGAGGCAGGCCCAGGCGATCGCCCGGTACATCGCGCCGGTGTCGAGGAAGCCTCCGTCCAGCGCCTCGGCGACGAGGCGGGAGACGGTCGACTTCCCGGAGCCGGCCGGACCGTCGATCGCGATGGTGATGCCCTCGGCGGGGTCGTGCGGCGCGCTGGTGTGCATTCCAGAAGGATACGGGGCGCTCAGGCCCCTGCGACCCTCCAGCCGCGCACCGCGAGCTCCCGCGTGAGCAGGTCCTCACGGGCGGCGTCGATCGCGACGTGGGCGAGGCCGACCTCGCGCCCCAGCTCGTGCTCGAGGCGGAGGTCCTCGAGGTTCACGCCGATCTGCCCGATCTCGGTGAGCAGACGCGCGAGCTCGCCGGGCCTGTCCGGCACCAGCACCACGAGGGTCGTGAAGGCGTCGGTCGCCCCGCCGTGCTTGCCCGGGATACGGCGCACGCCGCGATTGCCCTCGGCGATCAGGTCGGCCAGGGCGCGTCGGGACCCGGTGCCCGGGTCGGGGTCCCCCTCGAGGGTCACCAGAGCCCCGCGCACCGCCTCCAGGCGGTCCGCGATGGAGGAGAGCACCGCGCCGACGGCCCCGGCGTTCGCGCCGAGGATCTCGACCCAGAGCCGCGGATCGGAGTCCGCGATCCGGGTCGTGTCCCGCAGCCCCTGCCCGGCCAGGCCCAGCGCCTGCTCGGAGGGCTCCAGCAGGGTCGTGGCCAGCAGGCTCGAGATCACCTGCGGCACATGGGAGACGTGCGCGACGGCGGTGTCGTGCGCCGCGGCGTCCAGCACGATCGGCACGGAGCCGATCTCCGTCGCCAGGCCCTTCAGCACGCTGACCGCGTCGGGGAGCGTCTCCTCGTGGGGGACGACGACGAAGGGCCGGCCCTGGAACAGGTCGGCGCGGGCGGCGATCACGCCGGAGACCTCGCGACCCGCCATGGGGTGGGCGCCGATGTAGCGCGGCAGGTCCTCGGGCCGGGCGAGGCGGCGCAGGCCCTCGAGGACGGTGGTCTTCACGCTCGCGACATCGGCGACCAGCGCGTCCGGCCAGCGGCGCAGCGCCCCGTCGACGATGGACGCGGCGACGTCGGGCGGCGCGGCGACGAGCACGAGCTCCGGGTGGCGGTCCCCGGCGGCGGGCAGCTCCCCCACGCCGAGCTCGACCGCGAGGGCGGCGGTGCCCGGGGAGACGTCCTCGACCTGGACCTGCACCCCGGCGCGGCGCAGCGCCATGCCGAGGGAGCCGCCGATCAGCCCGGTGCCGATGATCCGCACGGGCGAGGGGACGAGGGTCCTCACAGCCCGACCTCCGCCATCAGGGTGCCGAGCTCGCGATCGGTGAGCTCGCGGGTCTCGCCCGGGGCGAGCTCGCCGAGCAGCACGGGACCGATCCGCGTGCGGACCAGCGCGGTGAGATCGAAGCCCTGGGAGGCGAACATGCGGCGCACGATCCGGTTGCGCCCCTCGTGCAGGGTCACCTCGACCACGGCCTCGCGGCCGTCCTGGGCGAGCACCCGGGCGCGGTCGGCGCGGGCCGGGCCGTCCTCGAGCTCGACGCCCTCCCGCAGCGCCTTCACGAGCCCGCGCGGCGGGCCGCCCGGCGCGTCGAAGCGGCACACGTAGGTCTTGTCGACCTCGAAGCTGGGGTGGGTCAGCCGATGGGCGAGCTCGCCGTCGTTTGTCAGCAGCAGCAGCCCCTCGGTCTCGTAGTCCAGGCGGCCCACGTGGTAGAGACGCTGGGAGTAGGCGGCGGTGAACTCGGTGAGGTCGCGGCGCCCCTCGGGGCCGCTCATCGCGGAGACGACGCGGCGGGGCTTGTTCAGCACGACGGTGAGCTTCGCGTCGTCGAGCTGGAGCCGGCGCCCGTCGACGTGGACCACCTGGGACGCGGGGTCGATGCGCACGCCCTGCTCGTGGACGACGGCGCCGTCCACGCGGACCCGTCCGGACGAGATCAGCGCCTCGCAGGCGCGGCGGGAGCCGAAGCCGGCGCGGGCGAGCACCTTCTGCAGACGCTCGCCGTCCTCGCGGTGGACCTCGGGCTCCTCGCCGTCCGCCGCGGGCAGGCGCGTGCCCTCGTCGTCGCGCAGCCGGACCTGCCGGGGCGGGGTGAAGGCGCTGCGCCGGCGGGCCGGCTTCCCCGCGCCGCCGCGTCCCGCTCCTCCGCCGCTGCCGCGGCGCGGCCGCTGCCCGGCCATCAGGCCGCGGCGCCGCGCGAGATCAGCTCGCGTGCGAGCTGCCGGTAGGCGGCGGCGCCCTTGTTCGAGGTGGCGAAGGAGATGATCGGCTCCGCGGCGACGGAGGCGTCGGGGAACTTCACGGTGCGGTTGATGGTGGTGTGGAAGACCTTGTCGGGGAACGCCTCGACCACGCGCTGGCACACCTCGCGGGCGTGCAGCGTGCGCGGGTCGAACATCGTGATCAGGATGCCGTCGAGCTCGAGGCGGGGGTTGATGCGGTCCTGCACCTTCTCGATCGTCTCCACCAGCAGCGCCACGCCGCGCAGCGCGAAGTACTCGGCCTCCAGCGGGATGATCACGCCGTGGCTCGCGGCGAGGGCGTTGACGGTGAGCAGGCCCAGCGAGGGCTGGCAGTCGATGATGATCACGTCGTAGTCGTCGGCCACGGGGCGCAGCACACGGGCCAGCGCCATCTCGCGGGCGACCTCGTTGACGAGGGTGACCTCGGCGGCGGAGAGGTCGATGTTCGCCGGGAGCACATCGAGGTCCTCGGTGTCGGTCTCCTGGATCACCGAGCGCACGTCGTGGCCCCGCTCCATGAGCAGGTTGTAGACGGTCACGTCGAGGTCGTAGGGGTTCACGCCCAGGCCGGCGCTGAGCGCGCCCTGGGGGTCGAGGTCCACCAGCAGCACCTTGCGGCCGAGCTCCGCGAGGGCCGCGCCGAGGTTGATGACGCTCGTGGTCTTCCCGACCCCGCCCTTCTGGTTGACCATCGAGATGATCCGGGCCGGCCCGTGGGAGTCGAGCGCGGCCGGCTCCGGGAGCTCCGGCATCGGCCGGCCGGTCGGGCCGAGATCGATGTCCAGCTGCTGGGGGGAGGTCGGGCTCACGTCGTTGTCCTGTCGTCGGCGTCGTGGTCTGGTGCGTGCACGCCGCGGGGCGAGCGGGCTCCGGAGGTGCTCCGGTCCCAGCCCGGGGAGGGACGGCTGCGCGTCGGTCCCCGCGCCACCCGCGGCGAGCCCCCGGCGGCCGGGGCCGGTCGGGGGCGTCGTGCCGCCCAAGTCTAAGCCCCCCGCCGGGCGCGGGGGTGGGCGCCGGCGTGCGTCTCGCGGAGGGAGTCGACCGTCACCTGCGTGTAGAGCTGGGTCGTGGTGACCGAGGCGTGGCCCAGCAGCTCCTGCACGGAGCGCACGTCGGCGCCGCCGTGCAGCAGATGGGTGGCATAGGAGTGGCGCAGCGTGTGCGGGCTGATCGGCTCGGGGAGGTCCTCCAGCTCGGCGTCGCGGGCGCAGCGCTGCACCACCTGCCAGGCGGCCTGGCGGGTCAGGCGGGTGCCGCGGGCGCCGAGGAAGATCGCCGGGGTGCCGCGACCGCGCGCGGCGAGGGCCGGGCGGCCCCGCGTGAGATATGCCCCGAGCGCCTCGGCGGCGAAACGGCCGACGGGCACCACCCGGTGCTTGTCCCCCTTGCCGCGCAGCACGGCGGAGCGCCCCGGCAGGTCCACGTCGTCGAGGTCCAGGCCGGTGACCTCGGAGATCCGTGCGCCGATGCCGTAGAGCAGCTCGAGCAGGGCGCGGTCGCGCAGGGCGCGCTCGGTCGCGTCGCGCCCGGTGCCGGGGCGTCCGGCGGCCTCGAGCAGCGCCTCGACCTGGTCGAGGGTCAGCGGGTGCGGGAGGCGTCGCGGCAGGGTCGGGGTCGGGACCAGGCGGGAGGGGTCGCCGGTGGTGGAGACTCGCTCGGCGTCGAGGAAGGAGTGCAGCCCGCGCACCGCGGCGAGGGAGCGGGCGGCCGAGGCGGCGGAGAGCGGGGTCCCCCCGTCGGCCCCGGTGCGCAGGGACTGCAGCCACTCCCCCAGCTGCTCGGGGTCCACCGCGGCGGGGTCGACCTCGCGGCGCGCGAGGTCGACGAGGTAGCGGCGCAGATCACGCCGGTAGGCCGCCAGGGTGTTCTCGGACAGGCCCCGCTCGATGCGCAGGTGGCCGAGGTACTGCTCGAGGATCCGCCGGTCGCCCGGGCGCAGGGGGTCCTCCTCGCCCGTCGGGCGCGGGGCCTCCCCGGAGCTCATGGGGTCAGAGGGTGACGAAGGGGTCGATCGCGAGGGCGACGAAGAGCACCGTGAGGTAGGTGATCGAGCCGTGGAAGACCTTCATCGGGGCGAGGGCCTTCCCGGAGAGCCCCTGGCGGACCCGCAGCGCGTAGCGCACCACGAGGAAGCCGAACCAGGCGCCGGAGGCGGCGGCGGCGACGCCGTACACCCAGCCGGTCTCGCCCAGCGGGATGATCGCGAGGCTCGAGGCGATCATCAGCGCGGTGTGCAGCAGCATCTGGCGGGCGACGTTCGAGCGCGAGGACACCACCGGCAGCATCGGCACGCCCGCGTTGGCGTAGTCGTCCTGGAACTTCTCGGCCAGCGGCCAGTAGTGCGGCGGCGTCCAGAAGAAGATCACCAGGAACAGCAGCACCGCGGTCCAGGAGACGGTGCCGGTGACCGCAGACCAGCCGATCAGCACCGGCATGCAGCCGGCGATGCCGCCCCAGACGATGTTCTGGCTGGTGCGGCGCTTGAGGATCATCGTGTAGAAGACGACGTACAGCAGGATCGCGCCGACCGCGAGCGCAGCGGAGACCCAGTTCACCAGCAGGCCCAGCCACAGCGCGGAGACCGCGGAGATGGTCAGGCCGAAGATCAGCGCGGCGCGCGGGGTGACGGCGCCGGAGGGGATCGGACGCTTCCGGGTGCGCTTCATCTTCGCGTCGATGTCGCGCTCGAGGTACATGTTCAGCGCGTTCGCGCCGCCCGCGGCGAGATAGCCGCCGACCATGGTGGCGATGATCAGCCACAGCGAGGGGAACCCGCCGGCGGCGAGGAACATCGTGGGGATCGTCGTGATGAGCAGCAGCTCGATGATCCGCGGCTTGGTCAGCGCGACGTAGGCGCGGAGGGTGGAGCCGACGGTCCGCGGACCGCGCCCGCCGTCCTGGCCTGCGCCCCGCAGCTGAGCTCCCTGGGTGGCGGTCACCGCCCACCGTCCTTCCTCCTGGTCACGGCACGCGGCCGACGAACCACCCCAGTCTAGGTGCTCGCCCGCGGCGGCGGGGCGAGGCGCGGGGTGAGAGTGGGCACCGTCCGCCACGGCAACAGCCTGGACGCGCATGACCTCGCCCCACCGCCCGGACTAAGGTGAACCCCGTTGCCTCCCGTGCGGAACGCGCACGTCGCAGCCGGTCATCCGGCGCCGTGCGGAGAGGTCCGTCTTTCCGAGCGGCCGTCCAGGCCGCATCCCGGCGAAAGGATGTCCACGACATGACGGAGAACTTCACGGCCCCCGAGGGCTGGACCGAGCTCGACAAGCGGGCGGTCGACACCGTCCGCGTGCTGGCCGCCGACGCGGTCGAGAAGGTCGGCAACGGCCACCCCGGCACCGCCGTCAGCCTCGCCCCGGCCGCGTACCTGCTCTACCAGGACGTGATGCGCCACGATCCGACCGACCACGCGTGGCTCGGCCGCGACCGCTTCGTGCTCTCGGCGGGCCACTCGAGCCTGACCCAGTACATCCAGCTCTTCCTCGGCGGCTTCGGCCTCGAGAAGAAGGACATCGAGGAGCTGCGCACCTGGGGCTCGAAGACCCCCGGCCACCCCGAGAACTTCCACACCGAGGGCGTGGAGATCACCACCGGTCCCCTGGGCCAGGGCATCTCCTCCGCCGTCGGCATGGCCATGGCCCAGCGCCGCGAGCGCGGCCTGCTGGATCCCGAGGCGGCGCCCGGCACCAGCCCCTTCGACCACTTCACCTACGTCATCGCCTCCGACGGCGACCTGCAGGAGGGCGTCTCCTCCGAGGCCAGCTCCCTCGCGGGCACCCAGCAGCTCGGCAACCTGATCGTGCTCTGGGACGACAACGAGATCTCCATCGAGGGAGACACCTCCATCGCCTTCACCGAGGACACCGCCGCGCGCTACGAGGCCTACGGCTGGGACGTGCGCACCGTGGACTGGACCCACGGGGGGACGGAGTACGGCGAGGACGTCGCCGCGCTCAAGGACGCGATCCTCGAGGGCCAGAAGGTCACCGACAAGCCCACCTTCATCCGCCTGCGCACCGTCATCGGCTGGCCGATCCCGGAGCTGGCCGGCTCGCACTCCGTGCACGGCGCGAAGCTCGGCGCCGAGGGCGTGAAGGGTCTCAAGGAGGCCGTCGGCTTCGATCCCGAGCAGACCTTCCAGGTCGACGAGGACGTGCTGGCCCACACCCGCAGCCTCGCGGACCGCGCCGCGGAGAAGAAGGCCGAGTGGGACAAGGGCTACCAGGCCTGGCGCTCCGCGAACGCGGAGAAGGCCGCGCTGCTGGACCGCCTCCTCGCGCGCGAGCTGCCGGGCGGCTTCGCCGAGGCGATCCCGACCTTCGAGGCCGACGAGAAGGGCGTCGCCACCCGCGCCGCCTCCGGCAAGGTCCTCGGCGAGCTCGCCGAGGTCATGCCCGAGCTGTGGGGCGGCTCCGCCGACCTCGCCGGCTCGAACAACACCACCATGAAGGGCGAGCCGTCCTTCCTCCCCGCCGAGCTCAGCTCCTCCGAGTTCGCGGGCGACCAGTACGGCCGCACGCTCCACTTCGGCATCCGCGAGCACGGCATGGGCGCGATCCTCTCCGGGATCTCCCTGCACGGACTGACCCGCCCCTACGGCGGCACCTTCTTCCAGTTCGCGGACTACATGCGCGGCTCCGTGCGCCTGGCCTCGCTGATGAAGACCCCGGTCACCTACGTGTGGACCCACGACTCCATCGGCCTGGGCGAGGACGGCCCGACCCACCAGCCGGTCGAGCACTTCGCCGCCTACCGCGCGATCCCGAACCTCTCGATCGTCCGCCCGGCGGATGCGAACGAGACCGCGCAGGCGTGGAAGGTGCTGCTGGAGCGGGACAACGGCCCCGTCGGCCTGCTCCTGTCCCGCCAGGCGCTGCCCACCTTCGACCGCAGCGAGTACGCCGGTGCGGAGAACGTCGCCAAGGGCGGGTACGTCATGAAGGACGCCTCCACCGGCGAGCCGAAGGTGATCCTCATCGCGACCGGCTCCGAGGTGCAGTACGCGGCCGAGGCGCAGAAGCGCCTCGAGGCCGCGGGCACCCCGACCCGCCTGGTCTCCATGCCGTCGGTCGAGTGGTTCGACGAGCAGGACGAGGAGTACAAGGAGTCGGTGCTTCCCTCCTCCGTGACCGCCCGCGTCACGGTCGAGGCCGGCGTCGCCATGCCCTGGTACCGCTTCCTCGGCGCGCACGGCCGGGCCGTGTCGCTCGAGCACTACGGCGCCTCCGCCGATGCGAAGACGCTGTTCCGCGAGTACGGCTTCACCCCGGAGGCCGTCGTCGAGGCCGCCGAGGAGTCCCTGGCCGCCGTCGGCGCCTGATCCGCCGCGGGGGGGGGGCCCC
>NZ_ML133853.1:0-229940 GCF_003994255.1 Brachybacterium paraconglomeratum
CTGCTTCTCGCGCAGCGACCATCGCCGGCTTCCCGGCTATGACTGCCTCGATGACCTCCGCTCGAAACGACGCAGGCAACATCAGCAACTCCCTCCTCAGGAGTCGCACTCACCCGTTGAGGCGGCCCTCGTCATAGCGGTCCATACGCACCACTCGATGTCCGTCGACGCCGCGCGGCCGCCCACCGAGTCGCACTGACCGCGGCTCGCCGGGTGGTGCCGCCCGCCGCCCCGTAGGCTGGGCGCGACCCCGAGGAGAGGACCCTCCATGACTGCATCCCACCCCGCCGTCCCGACGCTCGAGATCCGCGGCGCCGCCCCGATCCCCCAGCTCGGCTACGGCGTGTTCAAGGTCGACCCGGACATCGCGGCCGACGTGACCGCCCAGGCCCTCGCCGCCGGCTACCGCCACATCGACACCGCGAAGATCTACGGCAACGAGGAGGGCGTCGGCCGGGCGATCGCCGAGTCCGGGATCCCGCGCGAGGAGCTGTTCGTGACCACGAAGCTGTGGGACGACGCCCACGCCTTCGACGACGCGATCGCCGCCTGCGAGGCCTCCCTCGAGCGGCTCGGCCTGGACTACGTGGACCTCTACCTCATCCACTGGGCGGCGCCCTCGCAGGGGCAGCACGTCGAGGCGTGGAAGGCCCTGATCGCCCTGCAGGAGCGCGGCCTGGTCCGCGCCATCGGCGTCTCGAACTTCCCGGCGCAGCAGCTCGCCGAGGTCATCGAGGCCACCGGCGTGGTCCCCGCGATCCACCAGATCGAGCTGCACCCCTACTTCCAGCAGCGGGAGCTGCGCGCGATCCACGCCGAGCACGGCATCCTCACCGAGGCGTGGGGGCCGCTGGGCCAGGGCAAGTCCGACCTGCTCGAGAACCCGGCCGTCACCGCGATCGCCGAGGCCCACGGCGCCACCCCCGCCCAGGTGGTCCTCGCCTGGCATCTCGCGCACGGCATCGTGACGATCCCGAAGTCCGTCACGCCCTCGCGGATCGTGGAGAACCTCGCCGCGGCGGAGCTGGAGCTCACGGCCGACGAGGTCGCCGCGATCGACGCGCTGGACCGCGAGGACGGCCGCGGCGGGACGGACCCCGCCACCAAGTGACCCGCTGAGGGCAGGCGACCCGCCGCCCGAGCGCCCCGCTGCCCGCGTGGCCTACTGCCCGGGTGCCCCGCCGCCGAGGTGCTCCGGCGGCCGGGCGCCCCGCCGCCGACCGAGTGCTGCATCTGGACCGCTGTGAAGCCGTCATGGCGGCCCGGATGCATCACTCGGCGCCGGTTCTCATGGGCAGGCGGCGCAGCCGCCTCCCCACACACATCGAGTGGCAGGTATCGACCGGTATGACTCAGGGACAGCGGTCGATATCTGCCACTCGGTGCTGGGCGCGAGGGCGGTGCGCCCGGTCCCGCTGTGCGGTGTCTCGCGGGGCCCGGGCCCGGCCGGTCCGCCGCCGCCGGGCTCAGTAGTAGACGGCGAGCGGGCCCGTCGGCCCCTCGACCACCTGCACCGGGGTGTCGAAGACGCGGGTGAGCACCTCGCCGTCCATGATCCGCGCGACGGGCCCGGCCTCGACGACCGCGCCCTCCTTCATCGCGATGATGTGGTCGGCGTAGTGGGCGGCGAAGTTGATGTCGTGCAGCACCACCACGACCGTGCGGCCCAGCTCGCGGGCGGCATCGCGCAGGCGCCCCATCATCTGGACGCTGTGGCGCATGTCGAGGTTGTTCAGCGGCTCGTCCAGCAGCACGTACTCGGTGTCCTGGGCCAGGACCATCGCCACGTACGCGCGCTGGCGCTGCCCGCCGGAGAGCTGGTCGAGATAGCGGTCCTCGAGGTCGTCGAGGTTCAGGAAGTCGATCGCCTCGGAGATCTTCTGCTCGTCGAGCCGGGTCAGGCGCCCCTTGGAGTAGGGGAAGCGGCCGAATCCGACCAGTTGGCGCACCGTGAGCCGGGTGATGAAGTGGTTCTCCTGGCGCAGCACCGAGAGGATCTTGGCGAGGTCCTTCGAGGCGGTGGAGGCGATGTCGTAGCCCGCCACCTCGATCTGGCCCTCGTCGATGCCCAGCAGTCGCCCCACCATGGTCAGCAGCGTCGACTTGCCCGCGCCGTTCGGGCCCACCAGCGCCGTCACCCCGCCCGAGGGGATGTCGGTGGTGACCGGCCCGATCTGCACCGTCCCGGTCGCGGACCGGTACTCCTTCCGCACCTTGTCGATGGTGATCACAGGCGCCCCTTCCGCATGATGACGACGAGGAACACGGTCCCGCCGACGAGCTCGATGATGATGGAGACGACGCCCTGCGCGTAGAACACGTGGTTCATGACGAAGTAGGCGCCGGCGAGGACCACGAAGCCGGTGAGCGCCCCGAGGGGCAGCAGGCGGCGGTGGTCGTGGGTCCCGGCGAGCTGGTAGGTCAGCGTCGCGACGAGGAAGCCGAAGAAGGTCATGGGGCCGACGAGCGCGGTCGAGACCGCCATCAGCACCGAGACCAGGACGAGGGAGTAGATGGTCTGGCGGCCGTGGTCCACGCCCACGTTGATGCACACGTCCCGGCCCATCGCGATGACGTTCAGCGTGCGGGCGTTGAGCCAGATCAGCGTCGTCGCCACGATCACCAGCGGGATCGCGAAGGGCAGGTACTCGGCGCTCGCATTGGTCACCGAGCCGAACAGCCGGGCGCTGAGCACGTCGAACTCGCTGGGCGAGAGCAGACGCTGCATGAAGGTCGAGACCGCGCCGAGCCCGCCGCCCATGATGATGCCCACCAGGAGCATGACCTGGATGTTCGCGTAGCGGCCGCGCAGCAGCCAGCCGTACAGCAGCACCGAGAGCCCCACCATCGCCGCGACCTGCGCGAGGAACTGGCCGGGCCCCTGCAGGGCGACGACACCGGCCACGCCGAGCGTGTACACCGCGGCCGTCTGGATGACGGTGTACAGCGACTCGAAGCCCATGATCGAGGGGGTGATGATGCGGTTGTTGGTGACGGTCTGGAAGGTGATCGTGGCGACCGCCTGGCAGATCGCCACGACCGCCATCACCACCAGGGAGGTCACGCGCATCTCGGCGATCAGCCAGAAGCCGCGCGAGCCCACCGGCATGGGGTTCCCGATCGCGAGCAGCCCGAGCGCCGCGCCCGCGGCCAGGACCACGAGGACGGCCAGCACGATCCAGTAGCGGCGCTGGGAGGCGCCGTCGGGGAAGGCGCCGGAGCGGGCCCGCATGCGCCGGGGGGCCGAGAGCACGCCGAGCTCGCCTGCGGCGTCGGCCGGGGCGGTGGAGAGCTCGACGGGGGCGGCCTCGTCGGCGACCGCCTCGAGCCGGCGCCCGTCGTGGGTCGTCGTGCGCTCAGCCATGTCGGCGCTGCCTCAGCAGGAGGGCGATGAAGACGGCCGCGCCCACGATCCCCAGGATCAGGGAGACCGGCACCTCGAAGGGCATGATGATGGTGCGGCCGATCAGGTCGCAGATCGTGACGATCGCGATGCCGAGCAGGCACACCCAGGGCAGATTCGAGCGCAGGTCGTCGCCGCGGATCATCGAGACGACGTTCGGGACGATCAGGCCCAGGAAGGGCAGGTTCCCGACCACGACGGTGACCACGCCGGTCGCGATCGCGACCAGGCCCGTGCCCAGCAGCACCACGCGGCGGTAGTTCACGCCGACGTTGGTGGCGATGTCCTCGCCGAGGCCCGCGACGGTCAGGCGGTCGGCGACGACGAACACGGCCACGCCCACGGCGAGCACGATCCACAGCACCTCGTAGCTTCCGCGCAGCACGGAGGTGAAGGAGCCGGCGAACCAGACCCCGAGGTTCTGCAGCGCGTCGAACTGGAGGGCGACGAAGGTGGAGACGGAGCCGACGACGGCCCCGAGCATGATCCCGATGATCGGCACGATCAGGGAGCTGCGCAGCGTGACCCGGCGCAGGAACAGGAAGAACACCATCGTGCCGACGAAGGAGAAGACGATCGCCACGCCCATCTTCGTCAGCAGCCCCGCCGACGGGACCAGCACCATCACCAGGATCAGGCCGAGCCCCGCCCACTCGGTGGTGCCGGTGGTGGACGGCTCGACGAAGCGGTTCTGCGTCATCAGCTGCATGATCAGGCCCGACATCGACATCGCAGCGCCCGCGAGGACCAGCGCGATGGTGCGGGGAATGCGGGTGATGGCGAACATCTCGCCGCCGCCCTCGGCGCCGAGCACGTCGTAGACGCCGGTGAACAGGGAGACGACCAGCAGCAGCGCGACCGCGCCGATGCCGATCAGGAGCTTGCCGTCGACGAGGCGCTCGCGCCCGCGGGTGGGGGGCGGCGGCGACTCGGAGGTGAGCTGGGGGGCGGTCATTCAGGACTCCTGGAAGGGGCGGTGGTCGCGTCGGCGCACGATCGTCGGAACCGGCGCGCCGCACGGGGCCGACGGGTGCTGCGACGACGCGACGCACGGCGGGCGGGCCGCGCAGGCCCTGCCCGCCGTGCGGCGGTCAGCGATGACGGACGTGGCTCAGGCCTTGCCCTCGAGCGCATCGGCGAAGGTGTTGAAGAACTCCGTGTAGGTCTGGATGCCCTCGTTGGTGTAGGTGTCCGCGGGCATGTAGACGATGTTGCCCTCGGCCACGGCGGTCACGCCGGCGAGCGCCTCGGAGGAGTCCAGCAGCTCGTTGGCGGGCGTGTACTCGGGGTCGTCGGCGGAGACGGCCGCGTCGCGGTCCATCACGAGGATCCAGGCGGGGTTCGAGTCCGCGATCGCCTCGACGGAGATGTCGTCGCCCTCGTGGTCGTCGCTGGCACCCTCGACCTCGAGCGCAGGCGCCAGTCCGAGCGCCTCGAAGGTCCAGCCCAGCGTTCGCCCCTGACCGGGAGCGATGTAGCCGATCTCGCCGCCGGAGGTGGTCACGGCCATGACGGTGGAGGAGCCGTCGTAGGCGGCCTTGACGCGCTCCATCGCGGCGTCGAGGTCGGTGCCGAGGGCCTCGGCCTCGGTCTGCTTCTCGAAGATCTCGCCGAGCACGGAGACCTGGCGCTTGAGCTCGTCGGCGAAGGGCTGGTCGTCGCGCGGGTCGAGCTCGAGGATCGTCGCGTCCGGCGCGTACTTCACGAAGTCGTCGTGGTACTGGGCGAAGCGCTGGCCGTTGATGATCAGGGTCGGCTCGGCGGCGACGACGGCCTCGAGGTCGGGCTCGCGGTGGCTGCCGAGGTCGATGATCGACTCGTCCTCCTTGAGCGGGTTCGTCGAGGGCATCAGGGTGCGGGCCGCGGCGGCGAGGGTGACGCCCCAGTCGGCGAGGGCCTCGAAGGTGCGGTTGTCGGTCGCGACCACGGAGGACGGCGGGGTCTGCACGGTCTGCGGGCCGTTGTTGTCCTCGACCTCGACGGTGCCGGCCTCGGCGCCGCCCGCGTCGGAGGCGCCGGCGCCCGTCGCGTCGTCCTCTCCGGTGCCGCCGCAGGCGGTGAGGGCCAGGCCGAGGACGCCGGCGGCGGAGAGGGCGCCGAGGCTGCGGCGGGTGAAGGAGGTCATGGGAAGTCTTTCTCTCGACGGGGTCCGGAGGCGCGGCGGGAAACCGAGCCGCACCGTGACTGAGGCTAGCCTCACCTGCGCGGTTTATGCCACTCCTTGCTTGCTTTATTCACTTGGCGGACCTGTGATCGTCATTACAGGCGCTGACCTGCGGGGACTTTCGTCCGTCGGCCGAACGACGGCGGGCGGGCGAACGACAGGTCCGTGCCGTCGTCGCCTGCAGGCGTGTGGACGCGAGGGACGGGCGTCGTCGGGCGGCGGGCCGCAGAGAACGCGGCCTCGTTGCATCCACTGGCGCTGCGCGTGCGTCGGGGGCAGCACGCGGGGTCGGCTGCGGGCTGAGCGCCGGTGGATGCAACGCCCGGCAGGAAACAGGAGCCGTCAGGGGCGCGAGGTCGGAGCGGCAGCCCGCTAGGGTGGCCCCGGTCGCCGGGGGACGGCGGCCGGGGCCGAGGGGGCGAACGATGAACGAGCACGGGGGCGGTCAGGGGCCGCAGCTGCCGGACTTCTCCGCGCCCGGCGGCGGGCAGAGCGGTGCCGGCAGACATGGGCCCGGAGCGCAGGGCTCCGACGGATACGGCGCCGACGCACAGCGCCCCGACGGGCAGAGCCCCGGCGGGTACGGCGCGACCGGCGGCGTCGGGGGCGCCTCCCTCCCGGACTTCTCCGGCAGCCCTTCGGGAGGCTCCGGCAGGACGGGCGGGTTCGGCGGGGACGATCCCGGAAGACCTGCCGGCCCCGACTCTCCCGGCGGGTCGGGCGGCGGGCGCGGCCCGATGCTCGCGCTGCTGGGCGGGGGCGGGTGCCTGGTGGTGATCCTCGCCGTGATCGCGCTGGTGCTCTCGCAGACCGTGCTGAGCGGCGGCGGGGAGGAGCCCGCCGACGATCCGACCCCGAGCGCGTCGAGCCCCACGGACGAGACGGGCCCGTCCGACGGCGGGGGCGCGTCGGACGGTGGGGGTGCGTCCGACGGCGGCTCGGGCGGCGCGCCGACGCCGAAGGACCAGGAGCCAACGACCGAGGCCGCAGCCTCGGGCACCGCCTGCACCATGCAGGGGGACGGGGCCGTGACCGAGCAGGTCGAGGGCGAGGTGCGCGGCGGCGGCCTCGCGTTCCCACAGCCCGAGGGCTGGGAGGTGGGCACCGGCTGGGGCTCGCAGAGCGCCTACGTCACCGACCAGCACCACGCCGACCAGCCCGTGGAGGCGGGCTGGTACACGCTCGCGGGCGTCGGGAAGGTCGAGTTCCCCGAGGAGGAGGGCGGCTATCCCGGCGCCGAGGAGGCCGCGCGCGCGATCTTCCTGTGCGCGCTCGAGCCCGAGCAGGGCGAGGAGCTCTACGGCGATCCGGCCATGCTGCGGAACTATCGCGACGAGGCCACCACGGTCGACGGGCACGACGCCTGGATCGTCTCCGCCGACGTGGTGATCTCCGATCTGACCCTGCTCCACTCGACCGATTCCTGGCGCCGCGTGGTGATCGTGGTGGACACCCCTGATGGGCCCGCCGCCTTCGACGGGGGCGCCGCACTCGGCCATGACCAGCAGGTCGCGGACCTCGAGACGATGCTCGAGGGGCTTACGGTCCTCTGACCCGGACGCGGGGGCGAGGCGGCTCCAGCACCCTCGGACGCGACGTCCCGAGAAACCCGTCGGCCGGAGCTGTCGATCCGCACCGCCCCCGTTCGTCATAGTGGTGTCCGGGCCGCACGGTCCGGTTCACACACCGATGGAGGAGTGACCATGAAGTACGTGCTGCTGCTGATGGGGGACCTGGACGATGCTCGCTGCGGCGAGAGCGAGGAGGGCCCCGGCCCCGAGGAGTTCGCCGCCTTCGACGCCGAGCTGGAGAAGGCCGGCGTGCTGGCCGGCGGCTTCGCCCTCACCGATCCGGAGGAGGGCACGAGCGTGTCCCGCGCCGACGCCGACTCGGAGGCCGTGATCACTGCGGGCCCCTACGCCGAGAGCCGCGAGTTCGTGGGCGGCACGATCGTGCTGGAGGTGCCGAGCCTCGACGAGGCCCTCGCCTGGGCCGCGAAGTGCCCCGGCGCGATCGGCGGACGCATCGAGGTGCGGCCGCTGCTCGAGATCTGAGCGGGACAGGGCTGGAGAGGGAGCGATGGTCCCCGACGCGGCGCACGAGCCGGGAGCGGACGATGTGCTGGCCCGGGTGCACCGGGAGGAGCACAGCAGGCTGCTCGCCACGCTGGTGCGCCACTTCGGGGACCTCGACCTCGCCGAGGACGCCGCCTCCGAGGCGATGGAGGCGGCCCTGCGCACCTGGCCCGAGCAGGGTGTCCCCCGCACGCCGCTGGCCTGGCTGACCACGGCCGCGACCCGGGCCGCCCTGGACCGGGCGCGGCGGGACGCGACCGCCGCGCGGCGACTGGCCGTGCTGCGCGTGCGCGAGGGGACGCCGACGGCTCCCAGCGCGGAGTCCGGCGCGCTCGAGGACCCCTCGCTCGGGGATGGCTCCGACCTGCCCGACGAGCGCCTCGCGATGCTGATGGGCTGCTGCCATCCGGCGATCGCGCCCGCGGACCGCATCGCGCTCATGCTCCGGTTCGTCGGCTCGCTGACCACGGCCGAGGTCGCGCAGGCCCTGCTGCTGCCGGTGCCGACGCTGCAGGCCCGGATCACGCGGGCCAAGAAGCGGATCGCGGGCGCGAGCATCCCCCTGACCGTCCCCGCCGATCCCGAGGAGCGGGCGCGGAGGATGCCGCTCGTGCTGCGCGCGATCTCGCTCGTCTTCACCGAGGGGTACGCCGCGACCAGCGGCGATGCGCCGATCCGGCGGGAACTGACGGCGGAGGCGATCCGCCTGGCGAGGATCCTCGAGCGCCTCTCCCCCGGCGATGCGGAGCCCGCGGGGCTGCTGGCCCTGCTGCTGCTGACCGATGCGCGCTCCCCGGCGCGCACGGACGCCGAGGACGTCCCGGTCCCGCTCGAGGACCAGGACCGCGCGCTCTGGGACCGCGAGCGGATCGCCGAGGGGCTGGCCCTCGTCGAGCGCGCCGCTGCCGCGCCCGACGCCGGCCGCTACGCGATCCAGGCGGCGATCGCCGCGCTCCACGCCGAGGCGCCGCGCTTCGAGGAGACCGACTGGGCCCAGATCGTAGTGCTCTACGACCTCCTGCTGGCCCGCGGCGAGGACCCCGTGGTCCGCATGAACCGCGCGATCGCCGTCGGGCGTTCGCACGGCCCCGAGGAGGGGCTCGCCCTGCTCGAGCAGCTCGCGGAGGAGCCGGAGCTGCGCGCGCACTCGCCCTTCCACGCGGCGCTGGCCCTCTTCCACGAGGAGACGGCGCAGCACGCGCTGGCGGCGGAGGACTGGACCAGGGCGCTCGAGCTCGGGGGCAGCGACGGCGAGCGGCGCTTCCTCGAGCGGCGCCGGGACGCGGCGCGCGCCCGGGGCTGAGGGTCGTCGCGCCGCCGAGCCTGAGGGGTGCCGCGCGGCCGGGCCCGAGGGGCGCCGCGGCAGACGCTCGCGCGTCGGCCGCGGCCGGGGCTCACCCGGCGGCGGAAGGGGGTCACTCGGCGGTCTTCGCGCCCTTGCCCTTGCCGCCGGCGAGCACGAGCGCCGCGGCGATCGCGAGGAGCCAGGTGTCCTTGGCGATGGCGGTGCCCTCCTGGGTGGGGCGCACGCCGTCGGCCTGGGTCATGCCGGGGGTGCGCAGGTACATCGAGACCAGCGAGCCGGAGAAGGTGCCGAGCGCGAGGCCGGCGATCCTCGTGGGCACGAAGGGCAGAAGCAGGGAGGCGCCCACGGCGATCTCGCCGTAGCTGAGGAACTTCGCGAACTGCTCGGGGGTGAGCTTGCCGAGGACCGGCACGCCCTGGGCGGCCATGCCGCGCAGCGCCTCGGCGGTGCCGGCGTCCATCCCCAGCTTGGAGATGCCGGAGTTGAGGATGAACGCGCCGGGGACGGCGCGGAGGATCGCGGTGCTGAGTGCCATGGGGGCCTCCTCGGAGGAAAGTCGTTGTTGTTTCAATCAGATCGTAGGGCCGACGGGGTCATCTGTCGACCCGCGGCGCGCCCCCACGGGCCCACGACAGCGCTCCGCGGCGCCTGAGGGAGCATGGTGCGGCGGACATGCTCCCTCAGACGCCGCTACCCTGCGGTCATATCAGGGTGGGGCCTACCTCAGCGGCGGCGGCCTACCTCCAGGTGTCGGTGAGCGCGAGCGTCCCGTCGGCACCGACGGTCGCCGTGCGGTTCGCACCGGACTCCCAGACCACCGCGCCCGTGCCGTCGACCTTCACGTACTTGTACTCGAAGCTCGTGCCGGCCGGCAGGTCCACGCCGCCCGTCCAGCTCGGGTAGCCCGAGGGGTCCAGGGCGACGCCGGAGGCGGGCTGCCAGCCGCCCAGCTCCGGCACCGAGCCGACGATCCGCACCTCCTGGCCCCAGACCGTGCTCGCGTGCACGCTCACGGAGACCTTCCCGGCGACGGGATCGGTGCCCGGGTCGGGATCCGGCGTGGTGCCGTCGGAGGTCTTCCCCACGTGCAGGGCGAGCGCCCCGTAGGCGGGGAGGGTCGCCGAGAAGGTGCCGTCGGCCGCGACGGTGATCGTCTCGGAGCAGTCGCTCGCCGCGACCACGTCGCAGTACGTGCCCGCAGGCAGCGAGCTGTCGTAGGTGCGGGTGGTCGCGGAGCCGGTGTTGTTGATGGCCACGAAGCCCTTGTCGCCGCGGCCGAAGGCGATCTGGTCGCCGCCGTCGTCCCACCAGTTCGTCAGGGCGGTGCCGGCGACGGTGTTGTGGAAGCCGACCATGCCCTGGATCTCGGTCCAGCGCTGGGTGCAGGTCCACGCGTCGGAGTCGCAGTTCGCGTCGGGCACGGAGGTCGCGGTGGCACCGGGGGCACCCGCATCCTTGTCGGTGAACGTGTAGCCGGAGTACACCGAGGGGGACCCGTAGGGGTAGGCGAGCATGAACGTGTTGGCCAGGACGTACTTCGCGCCCCAGGTCTCGTTCATGGTCTCGCCGTTGCGCTCGGTGTCGTGGTTATCGACGAACACCCCGGCCTGAGCGGAGGGGAGCTTCCCGTTCGCGATGTGCTGCAGGTTCGCGATCGAGCCGTCGAAGTCGGACTTCAGCTGGCGGGCGTAGTCGAACTCGTGCACGTCACCGGTGCCCGTGTACTCGGACTCCTGGATCGGCTCGCCGGCCGCGCCGATGACCTCCTGCACCCAGTAGGCGTTCGGGTCGCTGAGCTTCGACTTGATCGCCGCCAGGTCGCTCGCGGGGATGTGCTTCGCGGCGTCGATGCGGAAGCCGGCGACGCCGAGCGAGAGCAGGTCGTTCATATATCCGGCGAGGGTGTTCTGCACGTACTCGGAGCCGGTGCGGAGGTCCTGCAGGGACACCAGGCGGCAGTTCTGCACCTGGAACCGGTCCTGATAGTTGCTGATGTTCGTGCGGCAGTCGTTGAAGTCGGCGGCGCCGTAGATGCCGGGGAAGTAGTCGATGCCGAAGGGAGTTCCGGCGGTGCCGGTGCCGGAACCGACGTTGGCCCCGGTGGTGTGGTTGATGACGGCGTCAGCGATGACCTCGACGCCGGCGGCGTTGCAGGTCTCGACCATGGCGGCGAACTCGGCGCGGGTGCCGAGCTTGCCCTCGATCTTGTAGCTCACGGGCTGGTAGGAGGTCCACCAGGCCGTGCCCTGGATCGTCTCCTGCGGCGGGGAGACCTGGACGTAGCCGAAGCCCGCGGGGCCGATGGTGCTCGTGCACTCCGCGGCCACGGAGTCCCAGGTCCACTGGAAGAGGTTGAGGATGGCGTCGCCACGACCGTTCTCCGAGGTGGCACCGCCGCTGGGCACGGGGGGCGAGCCCTGTGCGGGTGGGGAGGTGGCCGGGGAGCCGGCGACGGCGAGGAGGAGCGCAAGGGCGAGGGCTGCGGCGAGGCGGATCAGCGGGCGCGGGGCCGCTGTGCCGATGGGGGCGTGCTGCATGGGTTCTCTCCTGGGGATGGGCCGACTACTGGGGCCGACCCCCGGCGTCATAGCCGGATCGGGGATGCAAGAACTTGCGAAGGAACGCGTACGCTTGCGAAGGAGAGTAGCGAGCTCAGCTCGTGCCGTCGAGGGGTTCCGTCAAACCTGCCCGATTTCCGATTGTTCATGCAGGTCAGAAGCGTGGGCAAGAATCCGGCGACGGCGGACATCTGACGCCACCGCGATGCAAGCTCTTGCACTCCGGGTTCCGGAGGACCTCCGCGTCGGGTCGACCGCAGAGCATCCCCCTCCACCTCCCCTCACCTCACCTCACCTCACGCTCTCCCGCGCCCTCGCCATGTCAACGTTGTGCCCGCTGTGCTTCCAGGAACGGAAGCACAGCGGGCACAACCGGCGGGTGCGGGGTGGGGGCCCGGCCGGCGCGGGGGTCAGTCGGCCTGCTTCTCGAGGGCGCGCTCGAGCTTCACGGCGCGCTTCTCGGCCTGCTTGGCGGCCTTCTTCGCCTCGCGGGAGCCGCTGCCGGTGCCGATGATCAGGGCGAGGGCGATCGCCGCCATCCAGGAATCCTTGGCCAGCGGGGTCCCGGACTGCGAGGGACGCACACCATCGGCCTCGGTCATCTCCGGGGTGCGGAAGTACATCGAGAGCATCGAGCCGGAGAACCCGGCGAGCGCGAGGCCCGCGACCTTGGTGGGCACGAAGGGCAGCAGCAGGGAGGAGCCCACGGCGATCTCGCCGAACGCGACGAGCCGCCCGAACTGCTTCGGGGAGAGCGTCTCGACCGCGGGGATGCCGTTGACGGCCATCGCCTGGAGATGCGCGGCGGTCTGCTCGTCCATGCCGAGCTTGCCGATGCCGGAGTTGAGGATGAACGCGCCGGGGACGGCGCGCAGGATGGCGGAGCTGAGGTTCATCAGGGGATCCTCCCGAAGTGACAGTGGTCGGGACCAGGGTAGGCCGCTCCCGTGGCCGCAGGTGCGCTCACGGCGAGACGGCGAGGATCTCCCCGTGCAGCAGCACGAACCAGGCGTCGGGGTGTGCCGCCCAGTCGCGGAAGGCGCGGGCCACATCCTCACGCACGGCGGCGTCGGCGAGCCCCTCGTGCTCGAGCTGCCCCGCGAGCGGGTCGGAGGTGATGCGGCCGGACCAGGTCGCGCCCCAGGCCGCGCGGGACTCCTCGGTGGCGTGCAACCAGGTCGACGCCCCGGGGGTGACGTCGGTGAAGCCCGCCTCGTGGGCCCAGGCGAGCAGGCGCCGACCGGCGTCGGGCGTCCCGCCGTTGGCTCGGGCGGCGGCGAGGTAGAGCGTGAGCCAGCGGTCCAGCCGCGCATCCTCGGGGAACCACCGGAAGCCCTCGTAGTCGCTGTCCCGCACGGCGACGAGGCCGCCCGGACGGGTCACGCGGCGCGCCTCGCGCAGCGCGTCGACAGGGCGCGGGAGGTGCTGGAGCACCTGGTGGGCGTGGACCACGTCGAAGGCGTCGTCGGGGAGGTCCAACGCCTGGGCGTCGCCGACTACGACCGTCACCTCGTCCAGCCCCTGCGCCGCGAGCTCCGCGCGGGTCAGCGCCGCAGACTCCTCGGCGACCTCGAGCGCGGTGACGTTCCCGGGGCCGACGATCCGGGCGAGGCCCGCGGTGATGGTGCCCGCGCCGCTGCCCACGTCCAGCAGCCGCTGCCCGGGCCGCAGGTGCGGCAGGAGGTGCGCGGCCGAGTTCGCAGCGGTGCGGGCACGATGGCTGCCGAGCACCGCCGCGCCGTAGCCGTGGGTGTAGGGGCCGGGCTGTCGGGCGCTCTCGGGGGGTCCGTCGCTCATGGCCCGACGCTACGCCCGGCCCCGCGGCCGGTCCCGCTGCGGTCGCGGAGCGGACGGGGCCGGTGCGCAGGACCGGGGGAGTTTGCAGCCCCGACGGCGCGGAGCGGAGAGGACGGGTCGCCTGCGGCTCAGCCCGGGGGTGCGCCCCCGGCGGCCAGGTGCTGCAGGAGGTCGACGACCTCCTGGCTGCGGGCCCGCTCGGCCACCTTCATCGTCAGGTCCCGGCCCTCGCGCACATGGACGCGGAGCCGGCCGGAGAGCAACCGCTCCTCGAGCTCGGCCCCCGTGACAGCCGCGGCCGGTGCCTCCTCGAGCACGGTCCAGCCGCGCAGACGGTCCATGACGTGCAGGACCCGCCTGTCGGTGACGATCAGCAGCGGGAAGGTGTCCGAGCGCTGGGCGCCGACGGCGACCTCGTGGACGGTCTCCTCCGGGTGCAGCACCTGCTGGGGCAGGTTCATGTCCGACGCGCGGAAGCGCAGCCCCTGGTTCCGGGCCATGGCCCGGCGGTACGTGGACTCCGCACGGCTGGCTCCTGTCCGCTCGGCGAGCGACTGCGCCATCACCGCATCGGCGTCCTCGCCGTGCTGCTCACGGATCTGCTCCTGGAGGGCGGCCGCCTCGCGCAGCCTGTCTCGTCTCGTCCCCATGCCCACGAGCCTACGGTCAGCCGCCGGGTCCGCGCTGCGGCCCGGGCCTCGTGCCGGGCCGTCGGCGGTGCCGACGCCGTGACCGGCTGCGCTCGATGGGGAGTACTCCCCATGGCCGCCGTCCTGGATCGCCCCTACCCTGACGTCGGTGCCCGGCCCGCTCGTCGTGCCGGCGGCACCGGATCCAGAGGGACCGATCATTCTCCGGGGGAACAGCATGAGCGGCTTCTACGGCGCCGACACCGATCAGCTGCGCGACCACTCCGCGCTGCTCGTCCAGCGGGCGACGGCGATCGGTGAGCTGCGCGACCTGCTGCAGCCGGTCGTCATGGACGAGAGCGCATGGCGCGGCCCGGACGCCGACGCCTTCCGCGAGCGCTGGTCCTCGAGCACGTCCCCGCTGTTCGACCAGGTCGGGGAGCTGATCTCCCGCCGCGGCACGGACCTCGAGCAGCATGCCGAGGAGCAGGACGAGGCCTCCGGCGCGGGGTCCGACGGGGGCGGCGGCTCCGGCGGCGGGAAGGACGGCGGCTCCTGGTGGGACTCGCTGCTGGGCGGGCTCAACGACGGCCTCGGCGTCTTCAACACGCTCCAGACCGCGTTCACCCGGGCCAAGAAGGTCTGGGACCTCGCCCGGATCATCGACCGCTCGACGGACTTCATCGGCGGGGCCGAGGACATCTTCCAGCTCGCCGCCGGGACCTGGAAGTACGGCAAGGACATCACCGAGTCGGCGTTCAGCGCGGGCACCGAGTACAGCGGCCTGGTCAAGAAGATGATCGGCGAGCTGCCGTTCAACGTCCCGACAGGGCTGGGGAACAAGAACTTCTTCGGCTGGGTGGACGACGCCGCCGGGAAGCTCTCGAAAGTCGCCCCCTTCCTCGACGACGTCGCCCCCTTCGTGGGCAAGGCGCTGCCGGGCATCGACGTGGTCACCGGCGGCTGGCAGATGATCGACGGCATGAAGAACGGGGACACCTTCAGCGCGGTCACGGGCGGGGCGAGCGCGCTCGGCGGCGGGCTGATGCTCGCCGGCGGCGCGATGTCCGCGACGGGCGTCGGGGCGATCGTCGGAGGACCCCTCGTGGCCGCCGGGGCGGTCATCTCCGGCGGGGCGGCGCTCGCGGACGTGGGCAAGATGGTCTACGACAACTGGCCCGCGATCTCCTCGACCGCCTCCGACGCCTGGAACGCCACCACGGACTTCGTCGGCGACACCGCCGGGGCGGTCTCGGAGGGCGTCGGGAACGTCGTGGACTCCGTCGGCGACGGCATCTCCGGTGCGGTCGACGGCCTCGCGGACGCCCTGCCCTGGTGACGCCGCCGCGCCCGCCGCACCCATGAGACGCTGACCCCGACCCGTGACCGATCCGGGCCCCGCCGCGACGGCGGGCCCTCGCCTCCCAGGGAGCCGACCCCGCATGAGCGACACCCCGCAGGCCTCGCAGCAGTCCTCCTCGACCGAGCCCATGATCACCCAGCGCGACATGCTCGGGGCGATGGAGGTGCTCGCCGGTGCCGGGACGGAGCCGGAGGTGCTGATCACCCTCACCGACGAGGAGCTGAGGGGCCTGGACGGCGCCTCGGCGCTCGCGCTGCTGGGCAGCCCGTATCTCGACCAGGACCAGGTGGACGCCGACTCCGCCTCCGCCTCGGCCCTCCGCTCGCTCACCGCGCGGGGCCTGGTGCGGCCCGGCGGCGAGAGCGTCGAGGAGGAGGGGGAGCTCGTCTCCGGCTCCGGGGACCCCTCCGCCCGCCCCGTCCAGCTCGATCGTCGGCTCGCCGGGGTCGTGACCCTGCGCCGCATCCCGGAGGGGATGATCACCACGACACGGGCGCTGAACGGCGGCTCGACAACGCTCGCGCACTACCTGTTCCCCCGCCGCGGGGTGCTCGAGGAGTACGTCACCGTCGATGGGTTCCACCACTTCAGCGTCCCGGAGGTCGACGAGGTCGCCGAGCGGATCCGGAAGTTCACCGACCCGTTCGGCGTCGCCGGCGAGGACGGCGAGCCGACGACCACCACCCGCGCCGAGGCCGTCACCGGCCCGGAGGCGGCGGACGCCCGTGCGCTGTCGGTCATCACCTCCGTCGCCGAGGGCGAGGGGCGGCAGGCCACCGTCGTCGCGACCTCCGACCGGGTGCGGGTGATCGACGACGGCGCGGTGGGGCCGCAGCGGTCCCCGCAGGACCAGGTGCAGGTCTCCGACGTCTCCCCCGAGAGCCTGCGCTCCGCGATCGACCTGCTCGTGCCGCGGTCGCCGGAGGAGGAGCCGTCGGGCGACGAGGGGACGGGCGGCCCCGGCGCCTGAGGTCCGGACGGCGCGCGGGCCGTCGGCCGACTCAGGCGACGAGCGTGCGGCGCCGCTCCCGCACGTAGCGGCCGATCACCAGCGCGAGCCCGACCACGACGCCGATCGCCGTCTCCAGAACGCGGGCCTCGAGCATCGGGCCGGCGGGCTGGGGATGGCCCAGCTGGACCATCAGCAGCGCGAGCGGCGTGATGAACAGCAGCGCGATCGAGTAGTTGCGCAGGATGAACATCTCGGCGAGGAACTGCAGCAGCACCACCCACACCACCAGCTGCCAGGGCTCGGCCGGGAAGGACAGCAGGAACGCGGTCACGCCCACACCGAGGATCGTGCCGACGAGGCGGTGGACGCCCTTCTCGATCCGTGCTCCGTGGCCGGGCGAGGCCAACGGCGCGACGGCCGCCACCTGGGCCCAGTACGGGAAGGGCAGTCCGGAGGCGAGGCCGATCGCGCCCGCGACCAGCGCGGCGACGAAGTAGCGGGTGAACTCGGCGCCGAGCTCGGCGCGGGTGACGTCCTCGTGGTCGCGGCCGAGCACCACGTCCGGATGGCGCTCCCCCGCCCAGTGCCCCAGCAGTCCCAGCAGCACGCACAGGGCGACGACGGAGGCCGCGATCAGCCCCGCGAGCCAGAACGGGGCGACCGACGGCGCGGAGGCGACCGCCGCGGTCGCGAAGACGGGGAAGATCGCCCCGCCCGGCTTCAGCCCGCGCGAGGTCACGAGGATCGCCGAGCCCCCGGCGACCAGCGCGCCGACGACGATCACGATCCAGGAGGAGAGCGCCTCGGGCATCCTCGGCGCCAGCTGGGCGACGGCCGCGCCGATCGTCACGCAGACGGTGAGCATGGCGCCGGCCAGCAGCTGGCGGCGGAAGCGCGCCCGGGTCGGCTCGTAGCGGGAGTAGATGCCGGTGAACGCCCCGAAGCCGACGTACATCGCGAACTCGATCCGGTCGGTGAGCAGCAGCACCGCCATCGGGATCGCGAGGCCCACCGCGATGCGGAAGGCGGGGATGTGGTCGACGCGGGCGGGGGCGATCGTGAGCAGTCCGCGCACTCGCGCGAGGGGGGACGCGGTCCGGGGCACGCGACTCCTTCCAGGAGAGGGGCGCGACCGCGGTCGGGACGCACGGGGAGGAGGCACGACCGGGGTCGTCGTCGAACAGGGGCCCGCCGGGGCGGGCGGCGACGGAGCGCGCGGGCCGGGGCAGGGGAGGTCGCGGTCAGGCTAGCGCCGCCCGGCGTCGGCCGCCATGAGGTCGGGAACATCCCGCGGAGCTGTGACGTGGGAGACTCTGCCCATGTCCATCTCCCCCGCCGCGCCCGAGGGCGCCCGCACCGCGCCGCTCGTCGAGACCACGGGCATCGAGATCATCGCCGAGTCGGAGCGCACCGCCCGGCCGCGAGACCTGTTCTGGCCCTGGTTCGCCGCGAACGTGTCCGTGTTCGGGATGAGCTACGGCTCCTACCTGCTCGGCTTCGGGATCAGCTTCTGGCAGGCGACGATCGTCGCGGTCATCGGCATCGTCCTCAGCTTCGCACTGTGCGGGCTGGTCGCGATCGCGGGCAAGCGCGGCTCCGCGCCGACGATGGTGCTCTCGCGCGCCGCCTTCGGCGTGCACGGCCAGAAGGTGCCGGGCATCATCTCGTGGCTGACCTCGATCGGCTGGGAGACCTCGCTGGCGATCTCCGCGGTGCTCGCCACGGCCACGGTCTTCGAGATCCTCGGGATCGGGGCGGGCAGCGCCGTCACCGTCATCGCGGCGCTCGCGATCGCGGCCCTGATCGTCGGCGCCTCCGTGCTCGGCTATCACACGATCATGAAGCTGCAGTCGATCCTGACCTGGGCGACCGGCGCGATGACGATCGTCTTCATGATCCTCACGATCCCGCACATCGACCTCGCGGCGGTGATGTCGGCCCCGTCGGGCCCGCCGCAGGCGATGATCGGGGCGCTGGTGATGGTGATGACCGGCTTCGGCCTGGGCTGGATCAACATCTCCGCGGACTGGTCCCGCTACCAGAAGCGCTCGGCGTCCGACGGGTCCATCATCCTGTGGAACACGATCGGCGGCGCGGCCGCCCCGGTGGTGCTGGTGATCTTCGGGCTGCTGCTGGCCGGCTCCGACCCCGCGCTGAACACGGCGATCGAGTCCGACCCGATCGGCGCGCTGATCACGATCCTGCCGCTGTGGGCGCTGGTGCCCTTCTGGATCGTCGCGGTGCTGACCCTGGTCTCCGGCGCGGTGCTCGGCATCTACTCCTCGGGCCTGACCCTGATCAGCCTCGGCATCCGGATCCCCCGCCCGGCCGCCGCCGCGGTCGACGGCGTGATCCTCACGGCCGGCACGATCTGGGTGGCGTTCTTCGCGCAGAACTTCATCGGCCCCTTCCAGAGCTTCCTGATCACCCTCGGCGTCCCGATCGCGGCCTGGGCCGGGATCCTCATCGCCGACGTGCTCTCCCGCCGCGCCGACTACGACGAGCAGGCGCTGTTCGATCCGAAGGGCCGCTACGGCTCGATCGACTGGATCTCCGTGGGCACCATGGTCGTCGCCTCCGTGATCGGCTGGGGCCTGGTGGTGAACTCCTTCGCGGAGGACGCCCCGTGGAACAACTGGCAGGGCTACCTGCTCGAGCCGCTGGGCCTGGGCACCTTCGTGGAGGATCCGGCCGGCGCCTACTGGGACGGGAACTGGGCCTACGCGAACATCGGCGTGCTGTTCGCCCTGGTGTTCGGCTTCGCCGTCACCTGGTTCGCGCGCCGCTCGCGGATCCGCGCGCAGGAGCGGACGGCATGAGCGCACCCCACCTGCTGATCGTCGACCCGCAGCGGATCTTCGCCGATCCCGGCTCGGACTGGGCCTCCCCGCTCTGGGGCGAGGCCTGGGAGCGGATCCGCGAGCTCGCCGCGCACGTCGGCCCCGAGCGCACGCTGGTCAGCCGCTGGCTGCCGACGGCGGACCGCACCACCTCCTGGGGCGAGTACTTCCGCACCTGGCCCTTCGCGGACGTGCCCGCCACGGATCCGCTCTACGACCTGGTCGACGGCGCGGCGGAGCTCACCGCCCATCCCACGATCGACGAGCCGACCTTCGGCAAGTGGGGGCCGCAGCTGCGCGCGAGCCTCGGCGAGGCCGCGACGGCGGCGCCGCTGCTGATCGCCGGGGTCTCCACCGACTGCTGCGTGATCGCGACCGTGCTCGCCGCCGCCGACGCGGGCGCCCGTCTGACGGTGGTGACCGACGCCTGCGCCGCCTCGGACGAGGCGAACGGGGCGGCGGCCCTGCACACGATGAGTCTGTTCGGACCGCAGGTCACGCTCGCGAGCACCGCCGAGGTCCTCGTGGGCGCCGAAGAGCCGGGCTGATCGCCGGCCCCGCGACCGACTCGCCACGCAGCGGCACCGCCCTCACGCCGTGACCCGCCCGGCGGCGTGGCACCCCGAGGCGCACGCACCGAGACCGGGCCAGGGAAACCGCTGGCCATGGCGAGGCCCGCCTCCGTAGTCTGCGCTCATGCACCGCCGCGCCCCCGCCCTTCCCCGCACCGCACTGCTCACCGGCGTCGGCCGACGTCGCGGGATCGGCGCCGCGATCGCGCGCGGCCTCGCCGAGGACGGCTGCGACCTCGCGCTCTCCTTCCACGGCGAGTACGACCGGCGCGTGCTCGGCGAGGACGCCGACGTCGAGCTGCTGGCCGAGGAGCTGCGCGGCCTGGGCCGGCGGGTCGTGCTGCTGCCCGGCGACCTCGCCGATCCCGCCGTCCCGGAGCGTCTCGTCCACGACGCCCGTGAGGCGCTCGGCCCGCTCGGCGCACTGGTGATGAGCCACTGCGAGTCGGTGGACTCCTCGATCCTGGACACGACGGTGGAGAGCTTCGACCGGCACTACGCGGTCAACGTGCGGGCGAGCTGGCTGCTGCTCCGCGCCTTCGCCGAGCAGGTCCCCGTCGGCCCCGACTCCCCTGGTGGCGCGGTGATCGCCCTGACCAGCGACCACACCGCCCACAACCTGCCCTACGGTGCGACGAAGGGGGCGCTGGACCGCCTGGTGCTGGCCGGCACCCACGAGCTCGCCGACCGCGGGATCCGCACCAACGTGATCAATCCCGGCCCGATCGACACCGGCTGGATGGACGACGAGATCCGCGCCGCCGGCGCGGCGCAGACGCCCGGCGGGGAGCTCGGCGCGCCGGGCACCGTCGCGGACCTGGTGCGCTTCCTGCTGTCCCCGCAGGGCGGGTGGATCCGCGGTCAGCTGCTGCTGTCCAACGGGGGCTTCGCGACGCCCGCGGTCTGACCGCCGCCGGCGAGGGGATCGGCGGGCGCCGACAGCAGAAGGGTGCGGCCGCGGCGTCGCAGCGCTCGAGGGTCGCTGCGCTCATCGAGCCGCGGCGCCGCCCCCGCCCTGCTCGCTCCGCCCCCGCACCGCCCCGCAGCGCCAGCAGGGCACCGTCGCGTCCTGCGCCCCCGCCCCCTCCGGCACGGCCCCGCACTCCGGGCACAGCTGCCCGAGCCAGCAGGCGTCGTCCCCCGCCGGCACCTCGGTCACCGGCACGATCCGGCCCGCGGCGCGTCCCTCGTCCCTCATGCCTCCCCCTCGAGCACGCCGACCGTGCGCCACGCCTCCGCGACGGCCGCGCGCTCGGCCGAGTCCGCGCCGTGGCGGGCCTCGGCGGCGGCGAGCGTCGCGGCGGCGAAGGTCGCGAAGTCCGCGTCCCGTGGCAGGCCGCCGCGGGTGAGCGCGTCGTACCAGAGCAGCCCCGCCCCTTCCTCGGTGCGCCCGCCGATCCCGGTCGCGGCCAGGTAGAACGCCCGGTTGGGGATGCCGGAGTTGATGTGCACCCCGCCGTTGTCGTTCTCGGCGTCGTGCGGGAGGTCGGCGTAGTGCGCCATCGAGTCCGGCTGCGGGTCCTTCCCGAGCACCGGGTCGTCGTAGGCGGTGCCGGGTGCCTTCATCGAGCGCAGCGCCACCCCCTGCACGGCGTCGGTGAACAGGCCCGCGCCGATCAGCCAGTCCGCCTCCTCGGCTCTCTGGCCCCGCTGGTGCTGTGCGGTCATCGCGCCGAAGCAGTCCGCGATCGACTCGTGCAGCGCCCCGGGCTGGGCGAGGTAGATCAGGCTCGCCGTGTGCTGGACGACGCCGTGGGTGAGCTCGTGGCCGATCACGTCCACCGCGCCGGTGAACGAGGTGAAGTAGCCCCCGTCGCCGTCGCCGAAGACCATCTGCTCGCCGTCCCAGTAGGCGTTGGCGAAGTCCTGGCCGTAGTGGACGCTCGCCACCAGCTCCATCCCCGCGCCGTCGAGCGAGTCGCGGCCGAACGCCCGCGCGTACAGCTCCCAGGTCGCGCCGAGCCCGTCGTAGGCCTCGTCGGCCGACGGATCACCGGTCGGGTCCGCGCCCTCGGCGCGCACGAGCCGGCCGGGCAGCGCGGTGCCGCCCGCGGCGTCGTGGATGCTGCGGCGCGGTCCGAGCCCCGCCTCCGGCACGGCCGACGTCGCCGCTCCGGGAGCGGTCGACGGCGTCGTCCCCGCCGCGGCCGCGCGTCCGTCCGGCACCGCCGGGCGGGCGGCGGGGTCCGGGCGAGGGAGCCGCTGCGCGATGTGCGGCGGCAGCAGGCCCGCCGAGGCGCTCGGAGCGTCCGGCGAGGACTGCGGCCGGGTGCCTGTCGGGGCGTCCGTCCGTCCGGTCCGCGCGGCTCGCACCTCCCTGGTCGCGGTCGTGCGGGCGCCGAGGGCGAGGGTCCGTCGCGCCGCGTCCGCGCTCTGCCCCGTCGGCCCGTCGGCGATCCTGCGCAGCAGGTGCGGGGGCACGATCCCGTGCACGGGCCCCGGGACCGGGACGCGTGCCGCCGACCGCGGCAGGAGGCGCCCGGCCCCCTGCCGAGGCGGGGGCGGGAGAGGATCCTGCGGGGCCGGGCTCATGCCCCCATCCTCGCCCCGCTCCCTGACGAAGGGAAGCGCCCCCGAGGTGCGGGACCTCGGGGGCGCAGTGCGGGAGCGGTGCCCGGGCGGTGCCTGAGCAGCGCCCGTCGGGCGGCGGCATGGGACGCGAGCCGCCCCGGCGGGATCACTTCGGGGTGATCTCCTCGCCCTCCTTCTTCCGGGCGACCACGAGCGAGGCGATGATCGCCACGCCCATCGCGACCACGATGAAGCTCAGCGAGAGCCAGATCGGCACCTCGGGGATCTTCGCGAGGGTGTCGAAGCCGGGGATGAAGCCCAGCGGCGCCTCGTGGATCGCGTGGATCAGCAGCTTCACGCCGATGAAGCCGAGGATCGCGGCGATGCCGTAGTGCAGGTAGGCCAGGCGGTCCAGCATGCCGCCGAGCAGGAAGTACAGCTGGCGCAGGCCCATCAGCGCGAAGATGTTCGCGGTGAACACCAGGAACGGGTTGCGGGTCACGCCGAAGATCGCGGGGATCGAGTCCAGCGCGAACATGACGTCGGTGATGCCGAGCGTGATGAACACCAGCAGCATCGGGGTGAACAGCTTCTTGCCGTCCACGACGGTGCGGATCTTGTTGCCGTCGTACTCCTCGGAGACCGGGATGACCCGGCGCACCAGGCGCATGATCGGCGACTCCGCGTCGTCGTCCTCGTCGCCGAAGGCCTGCTTCCAGGCCGTGTACAGCAGGAACAGGCCGAAGAGGTAGAAGACGCCGACGAAGTGCTCGATGATCACGGAGCCCGCGAGGATGAACAGGCCGCGCGCGATGAGCGCGATGATGATGCCCACCATCAGCGCTTCCTGCTGGTACTTCCGCGGCACCCCGAACTTCGCCATGATCAGGATGAAGACGAAGAGGTTGTCGATGCTCAGCGAGTACTCGAGCAGCCAGCCGGTGAGGAACTCCGAGGACGGCTTGGAGCCGCCCACGAAGAAGAGCACCACCGCGAAGACGAGCGCGAGGCCGACGTAGAAGCCGATCCAGCCTGCGCACTCCTTCATCGAGGGCAGGTGGGGCCGCTTGATCACGAGCAGGAGGTCGGCGAGCAGGATCGCGCAGAGCACGACCAGCGCGACGATCTCGAAGCCGAGGTGCAGTTCTCCCATGGGACTTCTTTCAGGGGGCGCCGGAGGCAGGGATCCGGGCGGTGGACGGGGATAGGGCGACCGTTCCCGGCTCCCATGGGGGTCGGACGGCGTGCCTCAGGCTACCGCTCCCCCGCCTGCTGCGACCGCTCCGGCCGGGGTGAAGATCGTCATCGCAGGTCGCCGACGACGCCCTCCACCGCGGCGAGCAGCGTCCCGTCGGCCAGACGCGCCTCCGCCTCGGCGATGTCGGGGGCGAGGAAGCGGTCCGGGCCGGGCCCGTCGACGCTCTCCCGCAGCACCGCGATCGCGGCGGCGCTGCCGGCCGACGGGCTCAGCGGCGCCCGCAGGTCGATCGCGCGGGCGGCGGTGAGCAGCTCGATCGCGAGGACCCGGCGGAGGTTCTCGACGGAGGTGCGGAGCTTGCGGGCGGCGTGCCAGCCCATCGAGACGTGGTCCTCCTGCATGGCGGAGGAGGGGATCGAGTCCACGCTGGCCGGCGCCGCGAGACGCTTCATCTCGGAGACGAGGCCGGCCTGGGTGTACTGGGCGATCATGAAGCCGGAGTCCACGCCGGGGTCGTCGGCGAGGAAGGGCGGCAGGCCGTGGGAGCGGGACTTGTCGAGCATCCGGTCGGTGCGGCGCTCCGCGATCGAGGCGAGGTCCGCGGAGACGACGGCGAGGAAGTCGAGCACGTAGGCGACGGGGGCGCCGTGGAAGTTCCCGTTGGAGGTGACGGTGCCGTCCTCGAGCACGACGGGGTTGTCGATCGCGGAGGCGAGCTCGCGCTCGGCGACGGTGCGGGCGTGCTCGATCGTGTCCCGCACGCCGCCGGCGACCTGCGGGGCGCAGCGCAGCGAGTAGGCGTCCTGGACACGGGATCCCTCGGCGGCGACGTCGGCGATGATCCCGGAGCCCTCGAGCAGGGCGAGGATGTTCGCGGCCGACGCCTCCTGGCCGGGATGGGGACGCAGCGGGGCGTGCAGCTCGGGGTGGAAGACGGTGTCGCGGCCGCGCAGGGCCTGCACGGACAGCGCCGTGGTGACGTCGGCGGTGCGCACCAGCTCGTCGAGGTCGGCCAGGGCCATCAGGAGCATGCCGAGCATGCCGTCCGTGCCGTTGATGAGGGCCAGGCCCTCCTTCTCCTCGAGCAGCACCGGCTCGATCCCCGCCTCGGCGAGCAGCTCGGGCACAGGCCGCTCCACGCCGTCGCGGTCGCGGGCGCGCCCCTCCCCCATCAGCACGATCGCGCAGTGGGAGAGCGGGGCGAGGTCGCCGGAGCAGCCGAGGGAGCCGTACTCGTGGACGATCGGGGTGATGCGGGCGTTCAGCAGCGCGAGCATCGTCTCGACGACGACGGGGCGCACGCCGGTGCGGCCGGAGGCGAGGGTGCGGGCGCGCAGCAGCATCAGGGCGCGCACCACCTCGGTCTCGACCTCGGGGCCGGCGCCGGCGGCGTGGGAGCGGATCAGCGAGCGCTGCAGGGCGTGGCGCATCGAGGGCGGGATCGACGTGTCGGCCAGCGCCCCGAAGCCGGTGGAGACGCCGTAGACGGGGGTCTCGCCCGCGGCGAGCGCGTCGATGTGAGCGCGGACGGAGGCGACCTGCTCGCGGGCGGCGGGGTCGAGCTGGACGCGGGCCCCTCGGCGGGCGACGGCGAGCACGTCGGCGGCGGTGATCCCCTCGGCGGAGAGGGGGACGGTGTCGGTCATGGGGTGCCCTTTCGGTGACGGGACGTGGCGGCGGGTCAGGCGATCCGCACCCCGCGCCGATGCACCTGATGGGTCAGCGGCATGCCGGGGCGGTAGGCGAGGTGGATCGCGGCAGGGGCGTCGAGCACGTGCAGGTCGGCGCGGGCGCCGGTCCCGAGATGGCCGACGTCGCTGCGGCGCAGGGCGAGGGCCCCGCCGCGGGTCGCGGCGCGCACGGCCTCGGCGAGGGAGAGGTGCATCTGCAGCACGGCGGTCGCGACGCAGAAGCTCATCGCGCTCGTGTAGCTGGTGCCGGGGTTGCAGTTCGAGGCGATCGCGAGGGCGGCGCCGGCGTCGAGCAGCTCCCGGGCGGGGGCGAGAGGGGCGCGGGTGGAGAGGTCGCAGGCGGGCAGCACGGTCGCGACCGTCGGCCCGGCGTCCACGGCGAGGAGGCCGGGGGCGTCCCCGTCGGCCGTGGGCCGAGAGGCGGTCGCGGCGAGCGCCTCGACATCCTCCGGCGCGAGGTGGTTGAGATGGTCGACGCTCGCGGCGCCGAGCGCGGCGGCGAGCGCGACGCCGCCGCTGCGGCCCAGCTGATTGCCGTGGACGCGGAGGCCCAGGCCCGCCGCGGCGCCGGCGCGCAGCACCCGCTCGGACCGGGCGGGGTCGAAGGCGCCCTCCTCGCAGAACACGTCGATCCAGCGCACGTGCTCCGCGACCGCCTCGAGCATCTCCCCCGCGACGAGATCGACGTACTCCTCCGCCCCGGGTCGGCCGTCCTGGCCGTCGTACTCGGAGGGGACGAGGTGCGCGCCGAGGAAGGTGACCTCGTCGAGCTCCCCGTCGGCCGCGAGGGCGGCGAGGAGGCGCGCGGCCCGGGCCTCGTCGGCGACGGTGAGGCCGTAGCCGGTCTTGGTCTCCATCGTGGTGGTGCCGCCGGCGGCGGCCTCCGCGAGCCGGGCCCGGACGAGGGTGCGCAGGCGCTCGTCGGACGCCTCCCGGGTCGCCGAGGTGGTCACGCCGATGCCGCCTGCGGCATAGGCCTGCCCCGCCATCCGGGCCTCGAACTCGGCGGCACGGTCGCCGTCGAAGACGAGGTGGGAGTGGGAGTCGACCCAGCCGGGCAGCACGGCCCGACCGCCCAGGTCCTCGCGTTCGTCGGCCGACGGGGCCTGCGAGGCGGGGCCGGTCCAGGCCACGCGGCCGTCCTCGATCACGAGGGCGGCCTCGTGCAGCACCTGCTCCTCGGTGACCTGCCCGGGGCGGGCGGGGTCGTCGAGGGCGGGGTCGAGGGTCCAGAGCTCGGAGATGCCGGTGAGCAGGGTCGAGGTCATGGCGTGCCTCCTCAGTCCCGGCGCACCGGGGTCATCGGGATGCGGACCCCGCGCTCGTGGGCGACCTGGTCGGCGCGGGAGTAGCCGGCGTCGACGTGGCGGATCACGCCCATGGCGGGGTCGTTGGTGAGCAGGCGCTCGAGCTTGCGGCGGGCGAGCTCGGTGCCGTCGGCGACGCCGACCTGGCCGGCGTGGATCGAGCGGCCGATGCCGACGCCGCCGCCATGGTGGATCGACACCCAGGTCGCGCCGGAGCTGGTGGCGGTCAGGGCGTTCAGCAGCGGCCAGTCGGCGATCGCGTCGGAGCCGTCGAGCATCGACTCGGTCTCCCGATAGGGGGAGGCGACGGAGCCGGAGTCGAGGTGGTCGCGACCGATCACGATCGGGGCCTTGACCTTCCCGTCGCGCACGAGGTCGTTGAAGAGCATCCCGGCCTTGTGCCGCTCGCCGTAGCCGAGCCAGCAGATGCGGGCGGGCAGGCCCTCGAACTCGACGAACTCCTCCGCCGCGTCGAGCCAGCGGTGCAGGTGCTCGTTCTCGGGGAACAGCTCCTTCAGCGCCGCATCGGTGACCTCGATGTCCTCGGGGTCGCCGGACAGCGCCACCCAGCGGAACGGGCCGAGGCCCTCGCAGAACAGCGGCCGGATGTAGGCGGGGACGAAGCCGGGGAACTCGAAGGCGCGGTCGTAGCCGGCGTGGCGGGCCTCGTCACGGATGGAGTTGCCGTAGTCGAACACCTCGGCGCCCTCGTCCTGGAACTCGACCATGGCCTGGACCTGGCGGGCCATCGCCTCGCGGGCCTTCTTGGTGAAGCCCTCCTCGTCGGCCGCGGCCTCGCGCTGCCAGTCCTCGACGGCGACCTCGGTGGGCAGGTAGCTCAGCGGGTCGTGGGCGGAGGTCTGGTCGGTGACCACGTCGATCTGCAGGTCACCGGCCCGGTGCCGCTCGAGCAGGGCGGGGAAGACCTCGGCCGCGTTGCCGACGATGCCGATGGACAGGCCCCGCTTCTCGGCTTTCGCCGCGTTCGCGCGGGCGATCGCGTCGTCGAGGTCGTCGGCGATCTCGTGGCAGTAGCGCTTGGCGACGCGGCGCTCGAGGCGGGTGCGGTCCACGTCCACGATCAGGCACACCCCCTCGTTGAGGGTGACGGCCAGCGGCTGCGCGCCGCCCATGCCGCCGCAGCCGCCGGTGAGGGTGATGGTGCCGGCCAGGGTGCCGCCGAAGCGCTTCCGGGCGACGGCCGCGAAGGTCTCGAAGGTGCCCTGGAGGATGCCCTGGGTCGCGATGTAGATCCAGGACCCGGCGGTCATCTGGCCGTACATCATCAGGCCCTCGGCCTCGAGCCGGCGGAACTCGGGCCAGGTCGCCCAGTCGCCGACGAGGTTGGAGTTCGCCAGCAGCACGCGCGGCGCCCACTCGTTCGTGCGCAGCACGCCGACGGGCTTGCCGGACTGGACCAGCAGGGTCTCGTCGTCCTCGAGGTCCTTGAGGGTGTCGACGATCGCGTCGAAGGCCTCCCAGGAGCGGGCGGCGCGGCCGGTGCCGCCGTAGACGACGAGGTCGTCGGGCCGCTCGGCGACCTCCGGGTCGAGGTTGTTCATGAGCATGCGCAGCGGCGCCTCGGTCTGCCAGGACCTGGCGGTGAGGTCGGTGCCGCGGTCGGCGCGGACGGGACGGGCTCCGGGGAGGGTCATCTTCGGCTCCTGGATCGGGGATCGGGCGCCTCGGGGGCGGGGCTGCTCGGGGTCCCCTCAGGACACCACCGCCACAGGGTCGGGTCGAGAGGCGGGACCTGAGTGATGTCCGGAATACCGGACGCCCGGAGCCGCTCGTCAGCTCCGCGCGCTCGCGGTGGCCACGATCTCCGCGAGGATCTCCCGGACCCGCTCGGGCTGCTCGACCCACGGCAGGTGCCCTGCCTCGGGGACGACCCTCTTGCGGGGAGCTCGGGCATAGGCGGCCAGCGAGACCACGGGACCGACGGGGCGGGGGTCCTGCATGCCGTGGAGGAACGTGATCGGGCAGCGGACCGCGGTCGCCCAGGTGATCTGGTCCATGCCGTCGAAGCGCATCAGCGCACGATTGACCTGGTGGGCGATCGCGTGCGGAGAGGTCGCCATCGGTTCGGCGAGGTCGTAGCCGGACCGGGGATCGGCGTAGTCCGTCGCCCAGCTGAGACGTCGCCACTCCACCTCCTCGTCGGCGGTGCGCTGCCGTCCGTCCAGGGCGGCGAAGCGCTCCGCCCAGGGCGCGAGGCGGCGCGCCCGCTCGGCGCGGTACGGGGTGCGCCAGTCGCCCACTCCCACCCCGTCCACGTACCCGAGCGCCGTCACCCGATCGGGGTGGGTGCCGGCATGGGCGAGGGCGAGGGTCGCCCCGAAGGAGTGGCCGACGAGGGCGACCCGCTCGTGCCCGAAGGCCCGGCGCAGCTCCTCGATGTCCTCGACGAAGCGCGCGATGGTGAGGTCGGCGGGCGGGTCGACGGGGGCTCCCGGTGCCCCGCCGCTCCCGTCGGGACCCGTCGAGTGCCCGCAGCGTCGCTGGTCGTAGCGGTGCACGGTCGCGCGGCCCGCCAGCAGTCCGGCGAGCGGGGCGAGGTAGTCCCAGAGCCCCGGGCCGCCGTGGACCAGGATCACCGCCGGGGCGTCGGCAGGCCCTGGGTCGGTCCACGTCGCCAGGCGGGCGCCGTCGCTCATCGTCACGAAGTCCATGCCCGCACGCTACGGCCCGGCGGGCGCCCGGTCACCTTCCGGTCGGGGACGTCCCCGCCGTCTCCGCCCGCCCGCCGAGTCGCCGTGTGATCTCCTCCGCGCCGCGGCGCACGGAGGTGGCGAGGCGCTTGCGCTCGGCGGGGCCGACGCGAGCCTCGACGAAGGTCAGCGCAACGGCGGCGGCGGGCCAGCCGGCGTGATCGCGCACCACGGCGGCGACCGAGCCCATCTCGTCGCTGACCTCGCCGGACTCGCTCGCGATCCCCTCTGCGCGCACGGCCGTCAGCAGCTCCCTCAGCTCCTTCGGAGTGGCGGGGCCGGGTGCGTCGGTGCGGGCGGCGAAGTCGGCGGCGGTGCCGTAGAGGGCACGGAGCTGGGGGGCGGGCAGGTGAGCGAGGATCGCGCGGCCGCTCGCCGTGAGATGGGCGGGGATCCGCACGCCGACGTCGGTGACGAGGCTCGGCCGGTTCCGGGCGCGCTCCTCGACCACGTAGAGCACGTCACGCCCATGCAGCACTGCGAGATGCCCGCTCTCCCCCACCGCGTCGACCATCTGCTCGACCACGCGGCGACCGATCCGAGCCAGCGGCTCCTGACGCAGATAGGCCCCGGAGAGCTCGTGAGCCGCCGGCCCCAGCCCGTACAGCCGCTCCTGGTCAAGGTGCAGGACGTAGCCGTGCTCGACGAGGGTCGCCAGCAGGTCGTAGGTGCGGGAGCGCGGCAGGTCCAGCTCCTCGGCGATGCGCGCGGCGGCGACGGGGGCGCGGCGCGAGGCGAGGAAGGTCAGCAGACGCAGCGTCGCGTCGGCCGCCGGGACTTTCGGGGTGGCCATGGCCGAAGCATGCCACCGACGCCCCCGAGGCGCAGCGGGACGGGCCGGCCCTCAGCGCGTCGGCGCCGGCTCTGCCCTGTCCTCCCCGCCGGCGGACCGCAGGCTCTGCGCCTCCCGCTCGGCCCGCACCAGCTCCCAGGTGCGCACGAGCCGGGGCAGGGTGAGGATCACCAGGCCGCCGACCATGTTCAACGGGATCACCCACGCGCACCAGACCAGCCACTGGAGGTAGGTGGTCTCGGCGCCGGCGTGCATGGCCGCGAAGATCACCGCGGAGCTCAGCGCGCCGTGGAACATGCCCAGCCCCACCACCAGCAGCCCGGAGATGAGCGAGTTCGCGAGGGTCGCGATGCCCTCGCTGGAGCCCTGGCTCATCCTCGTCACCAGCGTGATCGTGAAGCCGGCCAGGATCGCGAGGGAGGCCGTCTCGAGTGTGAGGCCGGGCTCCATGTACTGCGCGGTCGACTCCAGCAGCACGTCCTCGAAGTGCGGGAACGCCGCGACGACCAGCCAGGCCAGCGCCCAGCCGCCGGCGAGGTTGGTCACCAGCGTCACGCTCCACAGCCGCAGCAGCTGCCACCAGGTGCCGTGCCCGGCCACGATGGCGTTGATCGGGACCAGGAACTCCTCGGTGAACAGCTCCGAGTGCGCCAGCCGCAGCGCGTACAGGCCGACGCCGAAGGCGAGCCCGCCCAGCAGCTTCGAGCCGGTCGCGTCCATCACCGCGAGCATCGCCAGCAGACCGAGCCCCACGTCGATCCCGCCGAAGAGCCCCGTGACCACCAGCGCTCGCCAGGTGCGGTTGAGCCGGTTCGCGCCCTCTGTGACGGTGTTCTCGAACTCCTGGACCAGGGCGTCCTCGACCGCGTGGTCGCTCGCGCCGAGACGTCGGCGCTCCTCGGTCTGGCCCGGACGGTCGCTGCGTGCCATCGTGACTCCTCGTCGTGCGGGTGCCGGTCTCGTCGTGCGGTTCTCGATCGTCCCACGTGCGCGGATCCGGCTTCGACCTGCCCGGACACCGCCTCTCGCCGTCAGGGCCGCAGCGTCCGGTGCGCCGGACGCCCGTGGTTCCCGCGCCGGATCGGCGGCGGGCCCACGGTGCCATGATGGGAGGAACCTACCCCCTTGGAGAGCCGACGAGGAGCCTTCGATGACGACCTCTTCCACCCCTGCCTCCGCGTGGACCGGACGGCACGACGGCGACGGCCCTGAGCACGCCCGCTGGCACCAGGCGGTGCAGGTCGTGCGCCGCGGAGAGGCCGACGGCGACGGCCCGTCGGGAGAGGTCGCGGAGGCAGGTGCCGCCGTCCCGGACCCGGCCGCGGACCACGTCGCGCTGCTCGGATTCCGCTCCGACGAGGGGGTGCGGCGCAACCGCGGTCGCGTCGGCGCGGCCGACGGTCCCGCGGCCCTGCGCCGCGCGCTTGCCCCGCTCGCCCTGCACGGGCCGCTCGCGCACGGCGAGGTCCAGCTGCACGACCTGGGCGATGCGGAGACCGTCGGCGAGGACCTCGAGGCGGGGCAGGCCGCGGCCGCGGCGCTGACCGCGCACGGCCTGGACCGGGCCGGATCACGCCTGGCCGTGGTGCTCGGCGGCGGGCACGAGACCGCCTGGTCCTCGTACCTGGGGCTGATGGGCTCCGGCTTCGGCCCGCGGGCCGGTCAGCGCTGGGGCGTGCTGAACCTCGATGCGCACTTCGATCTGCGCAGCGAGCCGCGCCCCACCTCCGGCACGCCCTTCGCGCAGATGGCCGCGGCGGAGCACGCCGCGGGCCGCGAGCTGCGCTATGCGGTGCTCGGGATCGCGGAACCCTCGAACACCGGCGCGCTGTTCGAGAAGGCGCGAGGGCTGGGCGTCACCTGGTGGACCGACGAGCAGTGCCTCGCCGCCGGCGCCGAGGGGATCACCCGCTTCGTGGAGCAGTTCGCCGCGGAGCTCGACGTCCTCTACCTGACGATCGACCTGGACGTGCTCCCGGCCGCGGTCGCGCCGGGCGTCTCGGCGCCGGCCGCGCACGGGGTGCCGCTGCCGCTGATCGCCGCGGCCGTCCGCACCGCGGCGGGCTCCGGGAAGCTGGCGCTGCTGGACGTGGTGGAGCTGAACCCGTCCCTCGACATCGACTCCCGCACCGCCCGTGCCGCCGCGCGGCTCATCGACGACGCGGTGCGCACGGTGACCGGCGCGAGCGCCTGATCCTCCCCGCTCCTGCTGCCTGCTCCCCTGCTGCCTGCTCCCCTGCTGCCTGCTGCCTGCTGCCTGCTGCCTGCTCAAGGTCGAGCGCTGGCGCAGGGCGTACCAGTACGCCTATATAGGCGTAGCGGTACGCCACACGCCATCAGTCGACCACCGGACTCCGTCGAAGGTCGGACAAGGACCCCAGGCCGCGTCGGACCCATGCCACGGCGAAGCCGATCACCGTGCGGGGGCCCGGCCGGTCGTGGTGGATCGCGAGCACGTGGCCGATCTCGTCCTCGTGCCGGTGCGCAGCACGGCGGGCGGGGCTCGTCATGGAGGGTCCTCTCGTGGCGGGGTCGGTGGGAAGGGGCGCGAGAGCCGGCGGTGCAGGGACGTCGCGGCGGCGCGGCGGCACCGCCGGCGCGGCCTCAGAGCAGCAGCGTCTCGACCAGCGTCACCGCGGCGACGCCCGCGAGCAGCGCCGCGAACAGCAGGGTCAGCGTCGAGGGGCGCGCCTTCGCCGAGAGCGGCCCGCCGAGCACGCCGCCGACGGCGGAGCCGGCCGCGAAGATCAGAGTGGTCGCCCAGTCGACCTGCACGTCGGTGCCGAGGCGGGCGAGCAGGCTGGTGGCGGTCGCGATGATCATGACCAGCAGGCTCGTGCCGGAGGCGCGACGCATCGCGAGCCCCAGCGCGATCACCAGCATGGGCACGACGATGAACCCGCCGCCCACGCCGAAGAAGCCGGTGAGGAAGCCGGTGAGCGAGGCGGCGGCGATCACGGAGCCCCACCGCGGGGAGGGCGGCGCGGCCGGGGAGAACGGCAGGTCGGGCTCGCCGTGATGGTGCTGCAGCCCGTCGGCCGTCTCGACCGTGTCGGGGCCGGGCTGGTCCAGGACGGGGTCGTCGTGGGAGGCGATGGGGGCGTCCCCGTCGGCGAGCGGGACGGTGCCCAGAGCGGCCGCCTCCGCGTCCTCCATCCGGCGGGTGCGCAGACCGCGGCGCAGCATCGCCGCGGCGACGACCGCGAGCATGGCCCCGAACAGGGTCAGCAGCACATCAGGCGGGACCAGGGCCGACAGCCGCGAGCCGAGGACGGCGCCGACCACCGACACCCCCGCGAACACGAGCCCCGCCCGCCACCCCACGTTCCGCTGCCGCGCATGGTGGGGCAGGCTCGCCAGCGCCGTGATCAGCACGATCACGAGGCTCGAGGCGGTCGCGGCATGCGGCGGCATGCCCAGCAGGAACACCAGCACCGGCACCGCGAGGATCCCCCCGCCCGCTCCGAGCGCGCCGACCACGATCCCGACCCCGAGGCCGACGCCGATCGCGAGCAGGACGAGCTCCATCGGGGGTCTCCTTCGGGCGGGGGCGCGGGCCGGCCCATCGTATCCGCGGGGAGGGGCAGGGCGCGGGCCTGCGGCGATAGACTCGCACCACCCCTCGGAGAGGAGCGAACATGATCCCGGATCCGCGCACCGGCACCCCGGCGCCGCTGGACCCCGCCTCGCCCGCGATGGGCGAGCGGATCGTGGAGGCGTGGCGGCGCGGCGCGCTCGTGCTCCCGCTCGGGGAGGACGACGCCACTCCCCTGCGCCTGCCCGGCCTGCACAAGTCCGCCCTGCCGCCCTCCCTCTCTGGCCAGGCGCGGGTGGCGCTGGCCGGGGTGGGCGAGCGCTTCGCCGCCTGGCGCGTGACCCCGCAGGAGAACGCGCCGGTCATCGTGCGGATCGCGCATGTCGCTCCCGAGGAGCTGCACCAGGACCTGGGCCACGAGATCGCGGCGCTGACCCTGATCCCGCCGGAGGCCGGCCCCGCTCCGATCGCCGTGCACGACGACGCCGCGACCAGCCCGCTCGGCCACCCCTGCGTCGTCACCACCGAGATTCCGGGCGTGGCCGCCGCGCCCGAGGCCTGGACGGGTGCGCACCTGCGCTCCCATGCCCGGCTCCTCGCCCGTCTCCATGCCGTGCCCGCCCCGGGCCGCGGGCCGGTGAGCTTCGGGGAGGACCCGTGGGCGGCGGTCCCCGTCGGCCCCCAGGCGCTGCTGCCCGAGGTGGAGGCCGAGGTCGAGTCCTGGCGCGCCCGGCACGGCGCGCTGCTCGCCGAGCACGGGCTCGAGCCCTTCTTCGAGGAGGCGCTCGCCCGGGTCGCCGGCATCGAGGACCAGATCGCGCAGCTGGACGGCTTCGCGCTCTGCCACGGCGACCTGTGCTCGACGAACATCCTGTGGGACGGCACCGACCCGTCGACCGGCCTTCCGCGCGTGCAGTACATCGACTACGAGTGGGCGCAGGGCGACGACCCCGCCCGCGATCTCGCGATCATCGGCGGTCCCGTGCACGGCGGGCCCTGGTACGTGCCGCTCGCGGAGGAGCAGGTCACGGCCTTCGTCGACGAGTACGTGCGGGCTCGCGGCAAGCTCGGCGAGGTGCCCGCGGGGATCGCCGACGTCGGTGCGCTGCGCGAGCGGGTGCGGGCGTGGACCGCCTACGAGCGCACCGCGATGCTCGTGCACGTCGCCTCGCGCGCCGCGACCCGCGCCTCCCACCGCCAGGTGCTGCCGGTGCTGCAGGGCACCCTCGCCGCAGAGCTCGGCCTGGATGGCTGACTGTCCTCCCCACCACATCGCCCACCTGCACAGTGGCGCGATCACGTCACCCTCTGCTTACGGTGGGCCCATGAGCGACTTCGTGAAGAACGCATCGAACGCCCCCAAGGGGCACATCGCGGCCGAGGCCGCGGGGCTGCGCTGGCTCGCCGAGCCCGGTGCCGTCCCCGTGGTCGAGGTGCTCGAGGAGGAGAAGGACTCCCTGCGTCTGGCGCGCCTGGAGCCCGTCGGACCGACCCCCGAGGCGGCCCGCGAGTTCGGCCGACGCCTCGCCCGCCTGCACGACTCCGGCGCACCCGGCTTCGGCTGGTCCCCCGCCGACCCCGCCTTCTTCGGCCCGCTCGAGAACCCCTTCCCCGTCTCGACCCGCGTCGAGAAGGAGTTCGCGGTGTACTGGGCCGAGGAGCGGCTGCGCCCCCTGGCCGACAAGGTCACCCGCACCCTCGGCGCCGACGGCCACGACACCGTCGACGAGGCGATCGACATGATCGCCGACGGCGCCTACGACGGCATCAGCGGCCAGGGCACCGAGGAGCCCAGCCGCGTGCACGGCGACCTGTGGTCCGGGAACCTGATGTGGACGGCCGACGGGGTGACCCTCATCGACCCGTCCGCGCACGGCGGCCACCGCCTCGAGGATCTCGCGATGCTCTCCCTCTTCGACGCCCCGCACCTCGAGGAGATCTTCGAGGGCTACACCGAGGAGCACCCGCTGCCCGGCGACTGGGAGCAGGACCTCCCCGCGCACCTCTTCTTCGGGCTGCTCGCGCACGTGCACCTCTTCGGCGAGGCGTACGTCGACCAGGCGATCTCCACCGCCGAGGCGATCATCGCCCGGGCCGACGAGCTGGGGTTCTGAGCCTCCTCCCTCGCTCATCGCGAGTGGGCGGGGGTCGTGACCGCGAGGCGGACGGGGAACTGCAGCACCCGCTGCTCGGCACTGTCCCCCTCCGTCACATCCCGCACAGGGATCCTGCAGCGACGCCGCCAGGGGCGCAGCGAGGCGAGCGGGAACCGGCGGTAGATGGATTCCTGCGCCGTCGACCTGATCGTCCATCGCTGGAGCCAGGCCAGCGCACAGGGCCGCGATGCCCGCCTGACCGAGGCCTAGCTCGCGCTGGTCGACGCCGCAGTGGACGGCTGGGGCAAGCATGCCTACGCCCCCGGCATCTTCGGCGCGCCCGAGGACGTGCCCGCCGGGGCCGACGGCAGACCCGGGTGCTCGCGAGGACCGGCCGCCGCGGCTGATCGCACCGGCCGGCCCTGCCTGCCCTCACGCCGAGTGATGCATCAGCAGCGTGGGCTCAGAGGTCGTGGCCCTCGTCGGCGTGGTCGTGGCCCTCATGGCCCTCCTCGCCCTTCGACTCGCTCGCGCCCGGGGGGACCTCGTACTCGCCGGAGGCGGTGCCGGTGGTCACCTGGATCTCGTGCGGGACGACGGGCAGGTCGAGCTCGCGGTAGACCTCGCCGCTGGCGACGTCGACCATGCTGAGCTTCTTCGCCTCGGGGTCGACGACGAAGGCGGTGCCGTCGGCGACCGAGAGCATCGGGCCGGCCTCCTGCCAGTTCTCGCCCTCCTCCCACTCACCGGTCACGGGGACCTCGTGGAGGATCTCGCCGCTCTCGGGGTCCAGGATGTTCAGCTCGCCGTCGTAGGTGAGCACGAGCGCCTCGCCGTCGGGGCCGCGGTCGAGGCTGCGGAACCAGTACGGGGAGCCGAGGTCGACGAGCTGCTGGGTCGCATCGCGGGTGTCGATCAGCGCGATCTCAGTGGGTCGCTCGATGCCTCCGGCAAGCTCGGCCTCGACCTTGTGGTCCGCGAGCACGATCGGGGAGTCCTCATGGCCCTTCTGGTTTCCGGAGCGCTGGTAGTCGCCCTCGATCGCGACCTTGTGGAACTCGCCGTCGCGGTAGACCACCGAGCCGTTCTCGCAGCCGAGCGAGATGACGTCCCCTGACTCGGTGGGCTGTGCGGCGGCCTCGCCGTGCACGCCGGGGCAGTCGTCGGTCTCGGCGACGACCTTCCCGTCTGCGTCCAGGACCTGCACGGTGCTGCGGGCGTCCTCGGTGCCCTGGGTGGTCAGCAGCCCGCCGTCCGAGAGCGGGACGGCGACGCCGTGGTGCGGGTCCTCGGTCGCGGTCTCCTCGAGCACGTCGAGCTTGCCCTCGCCGAGGGCGGTCGGGTCGAACAGGGTGATCTCGCCGCTGCCGTCGGCGAAGATCGCGGTGCGGTCGCCGTGAGGGACGACGTGACCGGGGTGAGGGGCCTCGACGGAGAGGTCGGTGAGCGCCGGGTCCTGGACGTAGTAGTGGAAGTGGTCGCCGTGCCCCTGGGCGAGCAGGCCGGTGTCGTACATGGTCACGGCGTCGGAGGCGCTGACCGCGACGTGGCGGCCGTCGCCGGCGGGGTTCAGGCGGACGTAGCCCTCGACGGGGGTCTCGTTCAGCACGGAGCCGTCGGCCGAGTCGAGGGTGACGACGCCGCCCCCATGGGCGAGGACGATCCGGGGGCTGAGCGCGCCGACCTCGGTGCGGTCCGAGGACGGGGACTCGGCGGCCCCGGCCCCGTCGCCCCCGCCGTCGGAGGCTCCCCCGTCGACGCCCGAGCCGCAGGCGGCGAGCGCGAGCACGCCCGCCCCGAGGAGGGCGGCAGCGCGCCGCTTCATGACAATGCTTCTCATCAGGTGCATGCCAGGAAGTTACCAGCGAATGAGAATCTTTCGCAATTGGGGACGTATGGCGCGCGGCACCCAGAGCCGGGCGTCACCCCGTGGTCGCGAGCTCGGCGACCTGGCCGCCCGTCCGCTCCGGCCCTAGACCTCCGACCCGACTCCACTCCGGGGATCAGGGCGCCGAGGCCTCACGCCCCTGCATCGACACCGCCCGAACATCATCACGGCAGGAATAAGTGGCAGGTCTCGATTGACATGAATCGCCGGCGTGTGTTCGGATCGTGATGGGAAATATAGTCACCAGCCCACAACGCCGAAGGAGAACCATGGACCGGCGACTATTCTTCAGAACTGCCACGGTACTTGCGTCGACAGCGGGGGCCACAGTCTTCACGTCGCCCACCTGGGCGCAGAGCCGCCAAGATGAGGAGTCGACACTTCGACCACTGACCGCCGAGGAATGGCGACAGATCGAGAAGGCCGCACTGGACGCGGGTGACAAGGAATCGGCAGATGCTGCAGCCGAGGCTGCGACTCGGGCCGAATCCACCACCACGCCATACCTCATCCCCACCGCCATCAAGCAAGCAGCCAAGGCTGCCCTGCGGTATGGTCGCGGAGCAATCCCGAAGCCCATCCGGCCATACACCGACAAGATCCTCGAGGCCCTCGACAATGCGAATGCCTGGACCGAAGCAGCTCTGACGGCGAGCTTCATGAGTGCGGGGATCCCACCGGACGTGTCGCAGCAGGCTGCTTGGTGGCTCACCAACATTGTCGTCTGAACTCCCCATGAAGTTCCTTGCGGTGGTGACGGTCGCCGCGCTGCTGTTCGGCGCGGTGGTCATCGCTATCCTGCCGACGATCGGCGTCACGGGTGTCGCCCTCCTGATGGGCGTCCCGTTCCGCTTGGACTGGCATTGGACTTTGATCTCGGCATGCGGGATCTTCATCCTGTGGTTCATCCTGTCGACGAAGTCGGATACTGCCATCCGTGCGGCCCTGCACAGGAAGCCACGAGTTCACCAGGAGATCGCCACCAATCTCCTCTCGCTCGCACTTCTTGCGCTCGGCTACAGCCTTATCACCGAGAGCTTCTGGGCCGCCTGTCTCATGGCGGCCATCGTGTGCTGCATCTACATGGCGCTGCGGCCTGTGATCGAGAAGGCCGAGGCCGCATCACGACGACGGTGATGGAAACGCCCGAAAACAGCGTCGACACCCGTCGGTCGCCAGGGCGGCATCGACTGGAGCACCGGCGACCGCTATCGCGATAGCGGTCGCCGGTGCTCCATCGATGTGCAAGGCGGCTCCGACGCACCACCAGGTATCGGCCCCAACTCTGCCCGGCGGGCAAGGGCCTCCGTGGGGCCAGGGCCGGCGGGGCTCAGATCACGCCGAAGGCGATCATCGCGTCGGCCACTTTGCGGAAGCCGGCGACGTTCGCACCGACGACGTAGTCGCCGGGGCGATCCATGTCCTCGGCAGTCTCGAGGCAGGTGGTGTGGATATTCTTCATGATCTGCGTGAGGCGCTCCTCGGTGTGCGCGAAGCTCCAGGCGTCGCGGCTCGCGTTCTGCTGCATCTCGAGCGCGCTGGTCGCGACGCCGCCGGCGTTCGCGGCCTTGCCGGGGCCGAAGGCGACCTCGGCCTCGCGGAACACGGTGACGGCCTCGGGGGTGCAGGGCATGTTCGCGCCCTCGGAGACGGCGAGCACGCCGTTCTTCACGAGGGTCCGAGCGGCGTCCGCGTCGAGCTCGTTCTGGGTGGCGCTGGGCAGGGCGATGTCGGCCGGGACGTCCCAGACGCTGCCGCCCTTGACGAAGCGGGCGCCCTCGCCGCGACGGTCGGCGTACTCGTGGATGCGACCGCGCTCGACCTCCTTGATCTGCTGGAGCAGCTCGAGGTCGATGCCGTTCTCGTCCACGACGTAGCCGGAGGAGTCCGAGGCGGTGACCGGGAGGCCGCCGAGCTGGCGGGACTTCTCGATCGCGTAGAGGGCGACGTTGCCGGAGCCGGAGACGGCGACGCGGCGGCCTTCGAAGGACTTGCCGCGGGCCTTGAGCATCTCGTCGGCGAAGATGGCCGCGCCGTAGCCGGTGGCCTCCTTGCGCACGAGAGAGCCGCCCCAGTCCAGGCCCTTGCCGGTCAGAACGCCCGCCTCGTAGCGGTTGGTCAGGCGCTTGTACTGACCGAAGAGGTAGCCGATCTCGCGGGCGCCCACGCCGATGTCGCCGGCGGGGACGTCGGTGTACTCGCCCATGTGGCGGTGCAGCTCGGTCATGAACGACTGGCAGAAGCGCATGACCTCGCCGTCGGAGCGGCCGTGCGGATCGAAGTCCGAGCCGCCCTTGCCGCCGCCGATGGGCAGACCGGTCAGGGAGTTCTTGAAGATCTGCTCGAAGCCGAGGAACTTCACGATGCCGAGGTTGACGCTCGGGTGGAAGCGCAGACCGCCCTTGTACGGGCCGAGCGCGGAGTTGTACTCGACGCGGAAGCCGCGGTTGACCTGCACGACGCCCTCGTCATCGACCCACGGGACGCGGAAGATGATCTGGCGCTCGGGCTCGCACAGCCGCATCAGGATCCCGTGGTCCTGGTACTCGGGGTGCCGGGACTGCACGACCTCGAGGGACTCGAACACCTCCCGGACGGCCTGCTGGAACTCGGGCTCGCCGGGGTTCCGGCGGAGCACGCGGTCGAAGGTGTCCTGGAGCGTCGAGTCGAGCATCGCAGTCCTTTCAGGGGCCCGGAGGCCCGATGTCGCGGGACCCTCGGGGTCGGAGGGCGGAGCGGGGCCAGAGTACGCGTACGGAGTCGGGCGGTCACGGGACGTTCAGTGAGTGAACATGCACGTGCCTGTCTCGCCATGCACCGGCGAGACGGGGGTCACAGCGGAGCGTCGTCGCGACGACCCTCGAGGGCCTTCCCGTAGGCGGCGAGGGCCTCGTCGTCGAAGAGCACCAGGCGCAGCTCCCAGCGCCCGCCGAGCCGCGCCGCGCTCTCGCGCAGGCTCGCGATCGCGATGCGCGCGGCGCGGTCGAGGGGGAAGCGGTAGGCGCCGGTGGAGATCGAGGGGAAGGCGAGGCGGTGCAGATCGTGCTCGTGCGTGACCTCGAGGCAGCGTCGGTAGCAGGAGGCGAGCTCGGCGTCGCGGCGGGCGCGACCGGCCTCGTCGGCGTGGGCGGACCAGATGGGGCCGACAGTGTGCAGGACGTACGGGACAGGCAGGTCGTGCCCGCCGGTGAGCTTCGTGTCCCCGGTCTGGCAGCCCCCCAGGGTTCGACACTCGGCGAGCAGGTCGGGACCGGCGGCGCGATGGATCGCGCCGTCGACCCCGCCGCCGCCGAGCAGGGTGGAGTTCGCGGCGTTGACGATCGCGTCGACGTCGTCCACCTGGGTGATGTCGCCGCGACGCAGGCTGATCAGCGGGGATCCGTCGACGGTCTTCATGGCATTCCTCCTCAGCGTGACGGGATCGGCGGTGCGGCCTCCCTCGCCCCGAGTCTCGCCCACCGGGGGCCCGGCGGGCGAGACTCCGCACCGACCCCTCAGGCCTCCGGCGGCTCCTCGGCCAGGGCGAACTCGCGCACTTGCACCCACTTCCCGCCCTCGTTCTTGCGGGTCACGCGCAGCCGCGCCGCCTGAGTGGCGACAGGAGCGTCGAGCGTGACCTCGAGCAACGGGGAGCCGTCGGTGCTCGCCGCCTCGGTCCAGCTCTGCCCGTCGGCCGAGAGCTCGAGCACGCCGTGCTGGATCTGGTCACCGGCGGTGTCGTCGCTGCGCGCCATCTGCACGCGCACGAAGGTGATCTCGTGGCTCTCCTCGAGGTCGATGCGCACCTCGTCGCCGACCGCGGGCGCGCCGTCGGACCAGAAGAAGGTCGAGAGGTCGCCGTCGGCCATGAGCTCGGGGGCGTGGTCCCGGTAGGTGCCGAGGGTCGTGGTGGCGGTGGCGGGCAGCCCGCGGAGGGGCAGCGACGGGTCCCCGGGCAGGGCCGCGCGCAGCACCTCCCAGGCGCGTGCGGCGAAGGCCTCGAACAGTCCGCCGCCGACGACGGGGACGATCTGGTCCTCCTTGTACACGCCGTCCTTGCGCTGGTCGGGGACGGTCGCGCGCCCCGCGAGCGCGAACCGCTCGACCGCCCGGGCCGCCGCCTCGGAGGCAGCCCCGTGGTCCCCGGCGTGCAGCGCCGCCATCATCTCGTGCTGGGCGAGCAGGCCCTCGGCCCACTGGGCGCCCGCGACGATCCAGGGCAGGGTGTCCTGATGGAAGCCGGGCTCGGCCATGCCGGCGAGGGAGTCCTCGAGCCCCGCGATCCGGGTCAGGCGCTCGACGAGCGCCGTGCCCTCGGCCCCGCCGTCGACGTCCGCCTCCCAGTAGGCGGTGAGATCCGCCTCGAGCGCGGGGGCCAGCGGGGAGCCGGAGCGGTAGGGCCAGTTCTGGTGGAGGTCCGCGAGGACGCGCAGGTCGGAGCGGATCTGCTCCTCGGGGCCGGCGAGCTCGTCGACGACCGCGTCCCAGGACTCGGCGGCGTCGTAGACGGCCGGGTTCCAGCAGTAGTCGGCGTAGTTGCCCAGCGAGATCAGTGAGGCGTAGGGCTGGATCATCGGGTTCGCGGTGAAGCCGGCGAGGTGCTCGTGGAGGGTCGGGGCGCGGCCCTCGAGGGGGTTGAGGAAGAGTCGCTCGCGGCGGCCGTCGTTGACCGGGAAGTTGTCCCAGATGTAGAGGTGCTCGGTCCGGTACGACTCGACGGCCTTGACCACGGACTCCTCGGTGATCGAGGGGGAGAACACGCCCTCGCCGGTCCACTGCACGCGCACCTCCGGGTCCAGGCCGGTGCCGAAGGCGGTCTTGTAGTCGGTGGGTCCGGAGCCGGTGTACCCGGTGGGCACGGTCTGCAGCGGGGACAGGTCGTGCGCCCGCACGTACTCCTCCTGGACCCGGTTCAGGTAGTGGACCTGCGCCGCGGGCAGGGAGTCGAACTGTGCGGCGTCCTCCTCGCCGAGCTCCCACGGGATGTCGTCCAGTGCGATGTAGAAGCTGGTCACGCCCAGTTCGCGCAGCTGCTCGAACTTCGTCACCGTCGCCTCGAAGTCGGCGTCGGAGCCGTAGACGATGTCGTTGCCGGGCGAGAGGGCGTAGGTGAAGTCGACGTGGTGGGCGTTCGCGACCTCGACCAGCTCGGCGAGCTGCTCGAGGTCCTCGCCCGCGTAGAGCTCGCGCCACTTCGAGCGCAGCAGCAGGTCGTCCTTGGGGGTGTAGATATAGGTGTTGAGCTTGTGCCGCCCGCAGAAGGCGAAGAGGTCCTGACGGGCCTGATGGGACCAGGGGATGCCGTAGAAGCCCTCGATCGCGCCGCGGATCTCCATCAGCGGCTCGTCGCGCACCGTGACCTCGGGGACCAGCGAGCGGCCGGCGAGGAGGCGGCGCAGGGTCTGGACGGCGTAGAAGGTGCCGCGGGCGTCGCGCCCGGCGAGGGCGAGGACGGTGCCGCGGTCGCGGCCGGCGGCGAGCACGTAGCCGTCGGCGGCGAGGTCCTCGGGGCCCCCGACGCCGAGCACCTCGAGCACCGGGGTGAGGCTCGGTGTCTCCTCGGGGGTCCCGAGGTGGACACGGGTGCCGCCGGCGGCGGGGTCGGCGTCCGCGGGGAGCGTCTCGACGGCGCAGCCGGCCGCCTCGAGCGCCTCGACCAGGAGTTCGCGGGCCCGCTTGTCGACGCCGTCGCCCGCCTGCAGCTGCACGCGCCGGGTCAGGGGCAGCAGTTTCCCGGAGCCGGTGAGGGACTGCGGGGCGGGGTGGAGGGCGGGGACGGCGTCGCGGGTGCCGCCCTCGGCGTGCGCGGCACCCAGCGGCAGAAGGGCCGCACCGCCGGCGGCGAGGCCGAGGCCGAGCGCGGAGCGGCGGGAGAGGTGGCGCAGCGACGGGGTGGCGGCGCGGGCGGGGGTGGGAGGAGGAACGTCCGCAGAACGATTCACAGCGAGAGCCTTCCGATCCGCGCACGCGGCGGGCGTGGCGGTGTGGGGATGCGCGGGGCGCCGACGGGCACTGCGATGTGAGGCGCCCCACAGGGCGACGACACCGTATCAAGCGGGTGCCGCGGCGTCAGCGGGTCCGACCCGGCGATCGACGGGCGCGCCGCGGCGTCAGCCGACGGTCAGGACGATCTTCCCGCGAGCGTGCCCCTCCATGCTCGCGCGGAAGGCGTCGGCCGCCTCGGCGAGGGGGAAGGCGCGTTCGACGTCGATGCGGAGGTCTCCGGCCTCGGCGAGCTCGCCGAGCGCGGCGAGGTCCGCGGCGTCGGGCCGCACCCACAGGTACTCGCCGCCGGAGCCGACGACGGAGCCGTCGGCGATGGAGGCGTGGCGCCCGCCGTCCTTGAGCACGGCGAGGGTCTGCTCGAGCACCCCGCCGACGTAGTCGACGACGAGGTCGACGCCCTCCGGGGCGTGCTCCCGGACCCGCCCGACGAGCCCCTCCCCGTACTCGACGGGCTCGGCACCGAGCCCGCGCAGCCGCTCATGGTTGCGCTCCGAGGCGGTGCCGATCACGCGGGCACCGGCCGCCGCCGCGATCTGCACGGCGAAGGAGCCGACGCCGCCGTTCGCGCCGTGGACCAGCACCGTCTGCCCGGCGGTGAGGCCGAGACGGTGCAGGGACTGGTGGGCGGTGAGGCCGGCGAGAGGCAGTGCGCCGGCCTGGGCGAAGGAGAGGGAGTCGGGCTTGCGGGCGGCGGCGCGCACCGGGACCGTCATCTTCTCGGCGAAGGAGCCGGCCTGGACCCAGTCCTTGCGGGCGTAGGCCATGACCGCGTCGCCGACGGAGAACTCCGGGACGTCCAGGCCCACCGCCGCGACGACGCCCGCGACGTCCCAGCCGGGGATGACGGGGAAGGTGGTGGTCATCAGCGGGTCGAGGCCGCCGGACATCACCTTCCAGTCCACGGGGTTCACCCCCGCGGCGCGCACGTCGACGAGGATCTCGCCAGGGCCGACCTTCGGGTCCTCGAGCTCGGAGAGGGTGAGGACCTCGGGGCCCCCGTAGCTGCTGTAGGTGATGGCCTTCATGAGGGTGTGCAACGCGCGGCGCTCTCCCCGCATTCCCGTGAGATGCGCGCGGCTGCGGCCTCATCGCGCGCGCGATCACGACCTCCGCCGGCCGCACGAGCTCCACCAGGCTGGCGGAGCCGGGCAGGGCGATGCCTCGGGCGGCGAGGCCGGGGCGGCACAGGAGGCGCCCCGGACGTCAGCTCCGCACGTCGAGCTCGCGCTGCACCCAGGCCGGGTCGTCGGTGGTGATCGTGTCGACGCCGCAGGCGAGGGCCACCTCGAGCTGGGCCGCGGTGTTCACGGTCCACGGGTTCAGGCGCAGACCGGCCTCGTGCACGGCGCGGGCGGCGCGGAGGGCGAGCCCGTCGATCGCCGGGCCGATCCCCGCGGCGCCGAGGTCCTTCGCTGTCCGGATCGTCTGCGCGGTGATCTGCTCGACGAGATACGAGACCGGCGTGCCAGGGCTGCCGCGACGGATCGCCTCGAGCGCCTCGGCGTGGAAGGAGATGACGGTGGAGACCTTCGCCGGGGAGTCCTCCGGGAGCGCGGCGAGCTGCCCGGCGACGGCCTCGCCGGCACCGGCGACCTTGACCTCGATGAACAGGGGCACGGTGGTCGTCTCCAGCAGCTCGGCGAGCGAGGGGACCTTCTCACCGTCCTCGAGCAGCACCGTGTCGAGCTCGGCACGGGTCAGCTCGCCGATGGCGCCGCTGCGCCGGGGCGAGTCCGCCGCGGCAGTGCGGTCGATGGTCTCGTCGTGCATCACGACCACCTCGTCGTCTGCGCTGAGATGGACGTCGCACTCGAGCAGCTGGGCGCCGTCCTCGATCGCGCGGCGGAACGCGGCGAGCGTGTTCTCGGGGGCGTGCGCGCTGGCGCCGCGGTGGCCGACGATCGCGGGGCGGGCGGGGCGCTTCGGGGTCATGGTGCTCCTTGAGCGGTCGGGCGTGCAGTGATCGGGGGGCGAGCTCGTGCGGGTCGGGGGCGGTCCGGTCGCCCGGCGCGGCGGGGCGCTCGGGACGAGGCCCTCCCGTCCCGACCCCCAGCATGCCGCGGGTCACGCCTTCGCCCCGTGCTCGACACAGGTGCGGGACCGGCCGAGCGGCGGCCAGGGGCTCCCCCGTCCATCGCCCCGTCCCTCACACGCTCAGACCAGGGCGTGGCGCTCCATCAGCGCCGCCGCCCAGACCGGGTCGTCGACGGTGAGGGTGTCGCAGCCGAGCTCGAGGGCCCGCTCGAGCTCCTCCTCGGTGCGTGCGGTCCACAGGTTCAGGGCCACGCCGAGCTCGGCAGCGCGCTCGACGTCGGCCTGACGGGCGTCGGCGATCCGCACGCCGGCGTGGACGACGCCGAGGTCTCGGCACGCCTGCCACCACTCGGGGCTCGTCGCGGTGGTGGTGAGCATCCGCGGGATCCAGGGCGCGACCTGCTGCGCGTGCTGCAGCGGCTCCTGGTGGAAGGAGAGCAGCACGGCCGGGGCGGCCGACGGGTCCGTCCAGGCCTCCGCGCCGCCGTCGCCGAACTCCTCGGCGAGGACCTCGAGCACCCGCTCCACGGCGCCCGGCGCCTTGATCTCCACCAGCAGCGGCACCCGGGTGCCGTCCTCGCGCACGGCCGCCTCGAGCACCTGGGCGAGGGTCGGGATGTGCTCGCCCTCCCCCACCAGCACCCGGTCCAGCTGGGCGCGGGTCAGGTCGGCGACCGCGCCGGTGCGCAGCGGGGAGTCGGCCTGCACGGTGCGGTCCAGGGTCGCGTCGTGGAGGATCACGTCCTGGCCGTCGGCGCTGAGGTGGACGTCGCACTCGAGCAGCGTCGAGCCCTCGGCGACGCCGCGCCGGAAGGAGCGCACGGTGTTCTCGGGGTCGAGGGCGGCGGCGCCCCGGTGTCCGACGAGGGCGGGCTGCGTGGGGGTCATGATGGGTGGTTCTCCTGGGTGGGATGGTCGGCAGGGCGAGCGGCCGGGGCGGGCCGCCACGGCTCACCCCCCGGGGACGGCGGGTCCCGGTCGCCGCGGCGACCGGGACCCGCTCAGGGCAGGACGCTCAGTTCCAGCCCTCGAACTCCACGGCCTCGTAGTCCTCGCGGTTGTCATCGAGGGTCTCCTGGAGGGTGGCCGCGAGCGCGTCGAGCACCTTCTTCGGATCGGCGCCGTCGCCGTAGACCTGCGCCTGCGCGGCGCCGATCTCGGTGACGGAGCCCTGATCCCAGTTGGTGTAGTCCGCGGTGCGGGCGTTCTCGAGCTGGGCGAGCGCGACGCCGTAGTTCGGGTTCTCCGCGACGAGGTCCTTGACCGCCTGGGTGTCGGCCGCGGCCTTCACGATCGGGACGTAGCCGGTGCCCGCGTGCCACTCGGCGGACTTCTCCGGCTGGGCGAGGAAGCGGAACAGCTCCGCGCAGGCGTCCTGACGGTCCTGGGAGTCGCTGCGCACGATCGAGAGGCCGGAGCCGCCGGTCGGGACCTGCTTCTCCTGGCCCTCCTTGGAGAGCATGAACGCGGTGCCGACCTCGAAGACGCCCTCGGTGGCGGCGGTGGTGCCGGTCAGCCCGGCGGTCGAGCCGCGCATCCCGGCGGTGATGCCGGAGGCGAAGTCGGTGCCCGCGGCCTGCGCCATGTAGCCGAAGCCGTCCTCGTGGATGAACTTGCGCTGCCACTCCAGCCACTCCACGCCCGCGTCCTCGTTGATCGTGACCGCGAAGTCCTCGTTCGCGTTCGCCCCGCCGAAGCCCCAGATGTCGGCCTGCGCGTGCCAGGCGTCGTCGGCCCCGACCGCGAGCGCCGCCAGCGGACGGCCCTCGACCTCGATCTTCGCCAGCTCAGGCGCGAACTCGGCGAGGTCCTCCCAGGTCTCGGGGCCCTCCTCGGGCAGGCCCGCCTCGATGTAGCGGGTCTTGTTGTAGTAGAAGAGCGGGGTGGAGCGGGCGAAGGGCACCACGAAGGTCTCGCCGGCGGCCTTGCCCTCGGCGACGTAGTTGTCGATATAGACGTCGAGGCTCCACTCGTCGTCGAAGTAGCTGTCCAGCGGTGCGAGCGCGTCGGAGTTGTAGAACTGGAGCCACTGCATCTCGGGGAAGCAGACGATGTCCGGGACCGTGCGGGCCTGGAGGGCTGCGGTGAACTTCTGGTTGAGGTCGGCATAGCCGCCGACGGACTCGGCGATCGCGACGATCTCGTCCTGGGACTCGTTGAAGGCCGCGAACTGCTTGGCGAGGACCTCGTAGTTCACCCCGGTGAAGGGCGCCCAGAACAGGATCGGGGTGCGGCCCTCGTACTCGGAGGGGACGGTGAGGTCGGCCTGCGAGAAGCCGTCACGGACGGAGCCGTCGGCGCTGCCGCCGCCCCCGCCGTTCGGGGCGCCGCAGGCGGCGAGGCCGGCGGCGCCGGCACCCAGGCCGAGAGCCGCCATCATGGTGCGGCGGGAGAGGTTCAGGGGGCTGCGGGACATGTGCATCGCTCCTTGGAGACGGGCCGGACCGGAGGGCTCCGGTGCGGTCGGGCGGGGTCGTCGGGTCGTGCGGGACCGGGGCCGAGCGCTCGTGCGCCCGGTCCGGCGGGTTCGGGGGTCGGGCCGGAGGGGCCCGGAACGGTCGGGACGGCGCGGGGCCGTCCCGTCGGCCTCACTTCATGGCGCCGGCGGCGAGGCCGCCGATGATGCGCTTCTGGGCGAGGAAGAAGAGGATCAGCATCGGCAGAGAGACGAACACGGCGCCGGCCATGATCACGCCCCAGTTGCTGTAGCCCTCCTGGCTGCGCAGGAACAGCAGCCCGATGGGGAGGGTGCGCATGTCCTCGGTCGAGGTGACGATCAGCGGCCACACGTACTCGTTCCACTTCCCGACCATGACGATCAGGGTGGCGGTGAGGATCATGGGGCTCGACAGCGGCACCACGATGGTGAGCATGCGGCGGATGTGGCCGGCGCCGTCGATCTCCGCGGCCTGCAGGATGTCCTTGTCGATCGTGCGCATGTACTGGTAGATCAGGAACATCGCGAAGGCGCTGGCGATGCCGGGCAGGATGATCCCGGCGTAGGTGTTCAGCCAGCCGAGGTTCGCCACGGTGATGTAGTTGACGATCAGCGTCACGTGGCCCGGCAGCATCAGCGAGGCGACGATCAGGCCGAACACGATCTTCTTGAACCGGAACTCGACGAACACGAAGGCGTAGGCGCACAGGATCGCGAGCACGATCTCGAGCACGGTGCCGACGCCGGTGGTGATGATCGAGTTCAGGAAGAAGCGATCGAACGCGGCGGCCTCCCAGGCGCCGACGAAGTTCGAGAACGTCAGCTCGGTGGGGATCCACTGCAGGGGCCAGGTGTAGATGTCCTGGTGCGGCTTCAGGGCCGAGGAGAACAGCCAGTACAGCGGCACCAGGAACACCGCGATCGTGGCGAGGACGCCGAGGACCAGCAGCGCGGTCGCCCAGGCCGGGCGGCGGGGGCCGCGGCGGCGCCCGGTGTTGCGGGGCACGGAGGTGCCCTCGGGGGCGGCCGTCCCGTCGGGGAGCTGGGCGGAGGGGGCGGAGCTCAGGGTGCTCATGAGTCGTAGTTCACCTTCTTCTCGCCGTAGCGGACCTGCACGTAGGTGATGACCAGGAGGATCGCGAGCAGCACGGTCGCGGCGGCCGAGGCGCTGCCGATGTCGAACTTCTGGAAGGCCTGCTCGTAGACCATCCAGCTCAGAGTGCTGGAGGAGGTCCCGGGGCCGCCGCCCGTCATGATCGAGATGATGTCGAAGGCCTGCGCGGCGGAGATGATGCCCGTGATCGAGAGGAAGAACGTGATCGGGCTCAGCAGCGGCAGGGTCAGGTGGCGGAAGAGCTTCCAGCCGTGCGCGCCGTCGAGGGCCGCGGCCTCGTAGAGGTCCTTCGGCAGGTCGAGGATCGCCGTGTAGCAGATGACCGTGACGAAGCCGAGGCGCTGCCAGGTGTAGGCGATGGTGATGGACCACAGCGACCAGTCCGAGGTCGTGGTCCACGCCGGGGAGTCGGCGCCGAACAGCGAGAACGCCCAGCGGGAGAGGCCGTAGTTCGGGTCGAACATGAACAGCCACAGGATGCCGACGGCGGCGCCGGGCAGCATGTGCGGGGCGAACGCCATGGTCTGCGCGAAGCCCGTGAAAGGGACCTTCGTGGCCAGCAGGCTGCCCAGCAGCAGGCCGAGCACGAGGGAGCCGATCACGCTGACCCCGGTGAAGATCAGCGTGTTCATCAGGACCTGGCCGAAGCTCGCCGAGGTGAACAGATCGACGTAGTTCGCCGCGCCCACCCACTCGGGGACGGGCTCGACGAAGTCCCACTCGAAGAAGCTCAGCCCGATGTTGTACAGCGCCGGGTAGTACGAGAAGACGATGATCGCGAGGAAGTTCGGGGCGATCAGCGCGAGGAAGAGCAGCGCGTCGCGACGGGCGCGGCGGCGACGCTGGGGAGAGCGCCGACGCGCGGGCCGCTGCGCGGCGGGGGTCGCGCCGGCCGGCGCGGACTCGACGGTCGCCTCGCTCGGCGGCGCACCGGCAGCGGCGGCCGTGCGGTCCGGGCCGTGGGTGCGGACGGGGGTAGTCATGGGAGCGCTCCCAGCTTCCTGGTCGGGACAGCTCCGAGGGGCTGTCGGGGGACGACGGGCTGCGCGACGGACGCGCCCTGCCCGGGGCGGGCGGCCGTCGGCGGACCGGAGGGTCCGCCTCGCCCGCTGCGCAGGATCGGGATCCGGGAGCGGGCACATCGAGGACCCGGGCGGCCGCGGGGCGGGCGCCGGCGTTCTCGACGAGGCCACCGTAGAAAGCCGCGGGACGATCCGCCAAGGAGCCGTCGAGTTCGGTGAACCGACCGTGAACAGCGCCTGACCTCGCAGGTGGGAGCGCTCCCACGACCTTCCGGGCCGGTCTCCGAGCACCCCTGGGCACCCCCGGTCCGCCGCGCGTCCACCGGAAGTTCACCGTCCCGGTGCCGACTGTTCGTCGTCGGCCCGGACGCGCTCCGGACCCCCTCCCCCGGTCTTCACCTGCAGGTCACCTGGGCGGTCCGCAGCACCTTTGCGGCCGGGCTATCCTGCCCCGGACCAGCCGCCGACGCGACGCGCACCGGAGCGCTCGTGCAGCACCCCGAGGCATCCGGGACGGGAGGAGCCGCCATGCCGCGACAGCCCACCATGGAGGACGTCGCCCGCGCGGCCGGGGTCTCGCGCTCCACGGTCTCGCGGGTCTTCCAGAACGACGGGGAGCGGGTCTCCCCCGACACCCTCATCGCCGTGCACGAGGCCGCCACGCGCCTGGGCTACGTGCACAACCTCGTCGCCAGCGGGCTCGCCATGCGCCACGGCCGTCAGCTCGGCCTGCTGATCCGCGACGGCACGAACCCCGCCTACGGGCACCTGCTGGCCGAGACGAACCGGGCGGTCGAGCGGGCCGGGCGCACCCTCATCTCCGTGACCGCCTCCCGCCACGACTACGGCACGGCCGAGGTGGCCGGACTGCGGCGCCTGCTCGGCCAGCGCGTCGCCGGAGTGTTCGTCGGCACCGGGGTGACCGCCGCCGAAGACCTCGTGGAGACCGTGACCTCGGTGCCGCTGATGATCGTCGGCCGCCCCAACGAGCATCCCCGCATCGAGTCCATCAGCTACGACGAGCGCGCCCACGGCCGCACGGTCGCCGACGAGATCGCCGCGCACGGGCACCGACGCGTCGTCGTGCTCACCGCGCCGCTGCTCTACTCGCGCGTGTTCGACCTGCGGATCCGCAGCCTCGTCGAGCGGTGCGCGGAGCTCGGCATCTCCATCCTCCCCGTGGACCTGCTGCCGGTGGAGCAGGGCGTGGTACGCGCCCTGGACACCGCGCGGCAGGAGGGCGCGAGCTGCATCGTCTGCCCCGTGGACTACGTCGCGCTCGACCTGCTGCGGGCCGCCGCCGCCCGCGACGTGCGCATCCCCGAGGACGTCAGCACCCTCGGCTTCGACGGACTCGGCGACGGCCTGGACCTGGTGGGGCTCGCGACGGTGCGTCTTCCCGTCGAAGAGGTCGCCGCCCGGGCGGTCGAGCGGATGGAGGAGCTGCTCGTCGCCGCGCAGGAGGACCACGAGGGCCCGCTCGCCTCCGCCCCGCCGCCGGCGCGGCACACGCTCGTCGAGGGTGAGATCGTGCCCGGACGGACCCTCGGGCCGGTGCCCGCTCACCTGCGGGGCTGAGCCGGCCGCGCACGGTCAGGCAAGCCTGCCCGAAGTGCATCATCGCAGGTCAGGGAAGGCTCACCCGGGGTGACAACGACTGGTCGGAGGACTACCGTCGTGCCCATGAAGATGAGCAACGATCTCGAGAAGAAGTTCCAGGACCAGATCACCCTGGAGTTCGCCGCATCGATCACCTACCGCCAGCTCGCCATCGAGGCGGATGAGCAGGACCTCCCCGGCATCGCCGCGTGGCTGCGGCACCAGGCCGACGAGGAGATCGTCCACGCCAACAAGTTCATCCAGCACGTCTCGGACCGCGGCAACCACGCCGCGATCGGTGCCCTCTCCGAGCCCGGCGTGAAGCCCGGCCTCTCGGTGCTGGAGATCTTCGAGGCCGCCCTCGCCCACGAGGAGAAGGTCTCGGAGTCGATCCGCGAGCTCTACCGCAGCGCGGACAAGGAGGGCGACTACGATGCCCGCCCGCTGCTGAACTGGTTCGTCGACGAGCAGCTCGAGGAGGAGGCCACCGTCTCCGAGATCATCGGCCGCGTGAAGCTGATCGGCGAGGACGGCTCCGGCCTGCTGCGCCTGGACGCCGAGCTGGGCTCCCGTCCCACCGAGTCCACCGAGGCCGACGAGGACTGAGCCTCCCTTCGCGGCCCGGGGCGTGGAAGACTGACGCCCCGGGCCGCGACGTCGCCGCCCGCCGACGAACCCGGAGGTCAGCATGCCGCAGCCGCAGAACTCGCCCTACGTCGCCTTCCCCGGCAACGGCCAGGAGGTGCTCGCCCACTGGCAGGAGCTGTTCGGCGGCGAGCTGGAGATGATGACCTACGACGAGATCCCGGATCTCTCGGGCTTCCCCTTCACTCCGCCCCGCGGGGCGGTCGCCCACGGCACGCTCACCGGCGGCCTGTTCACCGTCTCGGGCGGCGACGCGATCGGCGGGCCGGGCGACGAGCTGCCGCCGCTGGGCTCGGACGTCTACTCCTTCCTCATCGGGCTCGAGGACGTGGAGTCGGCGAAGTCCCTCTTCGCACGGATCGCCGAGGGCGGCGGGAAGGTCGCGATGCCCTTCGAGCTCGCACCCTGGGGCGACCACTACGGCCAGGTCGTCGACCGCTTCGGCGTGATGTTCGCGCTGGTCGTGGGCGGGAGCTCGACGCAGAGCTGACCGCAGGTCGTCGCCGACAGCTCGATGCGGAGCCGAGCGCGCGTCGCGCCCGCACGGCGGTCGCGGCGCACGGCGGGCGCGCCGACCACGACGCGTGTCGGCACCTCGCGGTGCCGCCCCTCAGCGCGTGCCCGCCCCGTCGCCGCGCAGCCGCCGCACGGCCCGGACGACGGCCCGCTCGCGCGCGGGCGCGTCGCGGGCGGAGAGCACCGGGTGCAGCACGCTGAAGCGGTTCGTGCGGTTCAGCGCCTCGAAGGCGGCGCGTGCCGCGTCGTCCTCGGCGAGCGCGGCCGCGAGCTCGGGAGGGACCTCGGCGGTGGCCGGGCCTGCATAGGCGGCGTCCCAGCGACCGTCCGCGCGGGCACGCTCGACCTCGGCGCGACCGCGCTCGCGCATCCTGCCCTCCTCTTCGAGTCGGGCGATGATGGCGACGTTGCGCTGCGACCAGATCGAGCGCGGCCGGCGCGGCGTGAAGCGCTGGAGGAAGGTCCCTTCGTCCCGGCTGCGCCGCTGGCCGTCGATCCAGCCGCTGCACAGCGCCTCGTCGAGGGCCTCCTGATAGGACAGGGACGTGGGGTCGAGGGTCCCCTTCTTCGCGAGCACGAGCCATTCGCCGTCGCTGCGGCCCTCGTGCGCGAGGAGCCAGCGCCGCCAGGCGGGCGCGTCGGCCAGGACGAGCGGCTGCTCGGGGGTGCTCGCGGTCATGGCGGCATCCTTCCATCACCGCTGGTTCCGTTTTCAACTACTTGATAGGGTGCGGTCATGCGTGCCTTCGGATTCCTCAGCTTCGGCCATTACGGCGGCAATCCCGCCCAGGGCGGGATCACCGCCCGCCAGATGCTCCACGACGCGATCGACATCTCGGTCGGCGCCGACGAGCTGGGCGTGAACGGCGCCTACTTCCGCGTCCACCACTACGCCCGCCAGTCCGCCGCGCCGATGCCGCTGCTGTCCGCGGTCGCCGCGCGCACGCAGCGGATCGAGGTGGGCACGGGCGTGATCGACATGCGCTAGCGCATGTCGGGGTTGCAACACTCGTCCACGTAAGCTTGGTTGCATGGTCGAACTGGTAGCGCTGAGGAAGACGAACGAGGTGGCGGCCTACGTCCGCGCCTCCATGGACCGCAAAGGCGACCGCTGGACGGTCGATACACAACTGAGGAAGATCAGGGCATTGGCCGAGGCCAAGGACTGGAACGTGGTCGAGGTCTACGAGGACAACGCGGTGTCGGCGACGAAGAAGCGTCGAGCTGGCACCCGCTGGGCCGAGATGTTGGACGACGCCCGAGCAGGTCGATTCTCGATGGTCGTCGCCGTGGACATGGACCGACTGCTGCGGAGCACGAAGGACCTCAACACGCTGATCGACCTCGGCCTGCGCGTCGTCACAGTGGACGGCGAGATCGACCTCTCGACGGCCGACGGAGAGTTCCGAGCGACGATGCTCGCCGCTCTCGCCCGGTTCGAGGCTCGACGCAAGGCGGAGCGGCAGATCAGGTCGAACGAGCGCCGCCGCGCCGAAGGCATCCCGGCGTCCACCTGGAAGGCGTTCGGTTGGACGAGGGAGGGCGAGCTGATCGAGGAGGAGGCCGCCGCAGTTCGGCGGGCCTTCGATGCGTTCCTCGGGGAGCCGTCGCTGTCGATCCGTCGCATCCGGGAGGACTTGAACAGCGCTGGCCACCTCACCGCCCGCGGGTCGGAGTTCTCCGTCGATGCTGTGCGGTATCTGCTGGCGAACTCGCTCTACGCTGGCTTCATCCGCCACTACAAGACCGGCGAGCTGTACCCGGTGCAGGGCGAGGCGTTCCCGCCCATCGTCGGCGAGCAGACGTGGCGGGCCGCGGTGGCGAAGCTGGAGGACAACGTGCGGAGGTCGGCGAGGCAGGGCAATCAGCCGAAGTACCTCCTGTCCACGATCGGCCTCTGTGGGAAGTGCGGTGCGACGCTCGTCTCGGGGACGAACAGCCGCAAGCAGCCGACGTATCGCTGTGGAGAGCACTTCCACCTCACGCGCCAGCGCGAGCCCGTCGATGCGATGGTCACCGAGGCGGTGCTCACCCGCCTGTCGTCCGTGGACGTGCACGACCTCGTGATGCCGCAGGAAGCCGCCGGGCCGGATCGCGAGGAACTGCTGACCGAACGGAACGCCCTGGTCGAGCGGGTGAAGGAGCTGAGCCCGCTGCTGCGCGACATCCATCAGCCGGTCCTGGAGATCACGGCGGCGATCAACGACGTGAAGGCTCGCATCGACGAGATCGACGCGGAGCTGCTCGACCGCTCGGTGTCGGTGGCGGCGAAGCTGCTGGCGGAGGTCGATGAGCCGGTCGGCACCGCGGAGCGCCGCGAGGTTGTCGAGTCGAAGTGGAAGGCGTTGGACATGGACCGTCGCCGGATGCTCGTGGACGAGCTGGTGACGGTGACCATCGAGCCCATCATGCCGGGTCACGTGAAGTTCGACCCCGATCTCGTGCGGATCGAGCCGAGACGCGACTGACTCATGACTCGACTCGTCATTGCACTGGTGAGTCGAGTCATGGAAGAATGGTTGCAGACAAGAAGATCCCACCGGGGCCGCGACTTAGAAGCGCGGGGTTCTGCTCCCGGATGAGTAGCCGGTCAAACAGCCCAACTACCGTGGCGGGGAACCGGAAGATACTCATGTCTGAGGACTTCCGATGTCTGTCGTTATCGACGTTCCCCGCGCATCCGCGCTCGTCCGCCCTGGCCTCGATCAGGGCTCCGCTCCTTCTCCGCAGGCAGACGGTCACGATCCCGTCATCGCCGCCGCCCGCGCCGCTGGCCGCCGAGCCGGTGAACGCCTGGCACTCACTCCGCTGACCCCGCGCCAGCGCGCCGCCGTTGCCTCTGTGATGGGCGGTGGTCGCTGATGAGCGCGAACTCCGCCGCCTTCGATCACTTGACCGGCTTCCGCTGGCGTCAGGGCGACCCGTCCCTCGCCGACGCCGAGGCCCAGCTCTACGACCTCGGCGTGCTCCGCTCCGTGCTGGAGGAGGCCGTCGAGATCGCCGTCGCCGACGCCCGAGCCGATGGGGTGACCTGGGCCAGGATCGGCGACGCCCTCGGCGTCACGCATCAGGCTGTCATCAAGCGCTACGGCCGGGGCGGTGGTCGCTGATGCACGCCGACACCCGCGACCTCAGCACCACTCCCGTCGACCTGACCCCGCCCGGAGGGCCTGGCCTGGCACCCGCCGAAGGCGGGCTGCCCGTCGTCGTGATGGCTGCCCGTAGCCGTGCTTCGCACACCAAGAGTTACGAGACCCTCATTCGTTCCTACGGGCGCGGCAAGGGCTTGTCGATTGCCGCGCCTTGCAACAACATGCCTGGTCAGCGGCCTGTTCCGCCCTCGCTCCGTCGCGTGGTCCCGCGGGATCATTTGGGGTCTCATTTGGGGGTCAATAGGGGGTCATTTAGGCGCCGCACTCCCTCTGAGGGCCTCCGCGCCGCCCGCGACGAGGGTGGTCGCCGTGGCTAAGCAGGAGAACAACCCGACGAGCATCGGTCTCACGCAGTACCTCGATCCGTCGTACTGGACCTGGGCCGCCGACGATCCGACCGGAGCCGCGCTGCTCCAGCAGGGAGCCAGGGCGATCCTCGCCTACGTGGTGCAGCGGCTCGAGGCTATCGGCTGCGAGGTCACCGAGGCCTACGGCATCGTGCACGACAAGGACGAGCGCGAGGTCTGGAGCGACACGGAGAAAGCCCTCGTGGTCGAGCCGAAGCCGGATCACTTGCACGCGGTGATCAAGTTCGCAAGTCGTGCGAAGAGCGCTCCGCTGGATCGGCTCGCGTTCGGCATCGGCGTCGAGCCCCAGTACGTCGAGAAGCCGGGTCGCGGACGGTACGCCTTCGACAACATGCTGTCGTATCTGACGCACGTGAAGTACGCCGACAAGCACCAGTACGCGCCGTCGGAGGTCGCCACGGTGCGCGGGCCGGACTACCTCGGCATCGACGCGCAGCGCCGCGAGACGTGGCTCAAGGGCCGCGCCCACGTGAAGAAGAAGGTCGTCGCCGAGAACTTCGAGGACATGCGCGAGCGGGTGCTCCAGGGCGAGATCACTCGCGACCAGATCATGCTCACGGACGAGCTGTTCGATATCTACTCGCGGCATCAGCGGGAGATCGACGACGCGCTGTCGGCCTACGGTCAGCGCCGCGCGTACCGGGCGGCGGCGAAGCTGCGCGCCGGTGTCTTCTCGACGCATGTCGTGTTCGTCCATGGGGATGCCGGGATCGGCAAGACGCGGTTCGCCACGGACTTCATCACGTCGGCGATCGACGCGGCGAACGCCCACGGCGAGGGGTGGCAGGTCTACCGGGCCGCGACGGGGAACCCTCTCGATGACTGGCGGGGCGAGGAGGTGCTGCTGCTGGACGATCTGCGGGCTTCGGCAATGGACGCGAACGACTGGTTGCTGCTGCTCGATCCGTACAACGCCTCGCCCGCGAAGGCACGCTACAAGAACAAGGGCGAGGTGGCTCCGCGGCTGATCGTCATCACGGCCACCATCGAGCCAGTGGAATTCTTCTTCTACGCACGCCAGAAGGGCAATGTGGACGAGGCGCTGGACCAGTTCATCCGTCGCCTGGCGTCGGTGGTGAAGGTATTCCGGGCCGACGACATCAACCGCTACCTCGTGCAGCACATCGGGAAGATCGAGCCCTACGAGTGGCATCAGTGCAGCGTTCCGACCGCCGCGCACACGCCCGGTATGTACGGCAACGCGTACCACCAGAACGTCGGGTCGCGGGAACTGACCTACGGCCCGGAGACCTCGGCCGAACATGATGCGGAGGGCGCGGTTGCTGAGCTGCTGGGTGGGCTCGCGGTGCGTAGCCCGGACGTGCCGCTGGCGCTGATCGGAGGTGCCGCATGAGCACCGAACGCGATGCGCTCTTCCAGGGGGTCGAGGGGGCCGGAGGCCCCTCGCAAGCAGCCGGGGAGGACATGAGCGCCAGCGAAACGTCCGACACGGCTACTGCTTGCCACTCTGGCGTACAGGTGGAGCAGCAGGCCGACTCCCGGGTGAACACCGGTCGGGCTGATGCGGAGGCTGTGCGGCAGAGTCACGGCGGCGCGGAGCGTCGTCGTGGCGGCGGCGGGCGGCTCGATACGCGCTTCGATGACGCCACGCTCGGGGCGCTTCGCACTCGTGCGGAGCGGCTCGGGCTGGCTCCGAGCACGTGGGTGCGGGCCGTCGTGCGCGATGCGCTCCATGCATCTCGGAGCGAGGAGCTGGACGCCGCCGTGGCCGCGCACCTGCTCGGGGTCGAGGAGCGCGTGCAGGCGTCTGCTGATGCTCGGGAGCTGGCCGCCCAGGTGCGCCCGCTGGCGATCAACGTCAACGACCTGGACCGCCGTGCTCGCGCGGGTGAGCCGGTGTCGCTGTCGGCGGAGGTGCCCGAGCTGATCGAGCTGCTCCGCGAGATCCGCGCCCTGCTCGGTGATCGGGCGGCCTCATGAGCACGACGCATTACAGTCCGAGCGCCAGCGCCGCCGACACCGAGCGCTACATCCGGGGCAAGGAGGACGAGCGCGGGGTCGCGATCACGTGCGATGTTCCGGGAGGCCCCGGCGCGTTCTCGGCGCGCGCCCGCGCGCTCACCCAGAACACGAAGCGCGACGTCGAGGCGCTGCACTACAGGCAGTCGTTCAGCGACGAGGAGTTCGACCCGAAGAATCCGGAGGACGTGCAGCGGGTGAACGATCTGGGCTATCAACTCGCGAAGAAGATGCACCCAGATTCCGACTGCCTCGTGGTCAGTCATGTGGACGGACGCGGGAAGAAGCCGCACAACCACATCTTGGTCATCAACCACAGCAATCGGACGGGAAGAGCGCTCAGCGACTACCGCACGTTCCACGACCGCAAGGCCGGGAACCAGCGGGGCGTTCAGTCAGCGAACGACGAACTCATGCGCGAGCACGGTCTCTCGGTCGTGAAGCGTCTGGAGCACGCACCGAAGGACTGGGAGCTGCGCCGCGAGGACTTCGCCGAGGGCGGGCTCGACCGCGAGATGGGCGACCGGATGAGCGCCGCCCTGGCTGATCCCCGTGCGGTGGACAAGGCCGGTCTCGAAGCGGTGATCGAGGAGCAGAACCAGCAGCTCGGCGATGACGGGGAGCGGGTGCCGCGGATGCGGTTGCACAGCCCCGTCAGCAAGAAGGGCAAGCGCGCCGGGCAGGAGACCTGGACGCTCTACATCGAGGACCGCCGCGGCGAGTCCGGACGCGCCGAGCGCCGCAAGCGCGCGAGCGCACTCTCGGCGGACTTCACCCCGGAGGGCGCGCAGGCGTTCTTCGACTATCACCAGCAGCAGGAGGAGCAGGAACATGAGCGCAGCGCTCGACAGGCTGAAGCAGCAGAACGCGCAGAGCGGATCGCAGCAGCAGCTCGACAGTCCGGAGACGATGGAGGCGTTGACCTCGATCCTCGCCGCCGTCGAGGCGCAGAACGCGAGGCTCGACCGGCTGGCCGAGCAGCAGAAGAAGCTCGCAGGGTTCGTGAAGGTCATGGACGAGGAGACGACGAGGCGGCTGGAGCGGATCACGGCCTCGGCGTCGACCTCCTCGCCCTCCAGCGACGCGTCCGCGAGGATCGCGAGTATCGAGAGCAGGCTGAACGAGATCGCGAGCACGCTCGGCGAGTTCGCGCAGAGTCTCAACGGCGAGAGCTTGAACGCCGCGTCGCAGAGCTTGGTCGCGGAGGCGCAGAGGAATCACGCGGCTACGGCATCGGCGATTGAGGGGCTCAAGGCGCAGGCCGCGGCGAACCAGAAGCTCGTCAGCCAGGTCGGCGGCGCGGTGCAGCGGATCGAAAAGCGCACCGAGGAGCGAGTCGTGAAGGCCGTCGAACAGGTCGCCGGGGAGGCGTCTGCCACGATCGCGGCAAACCTCGACGCATCGAACGAGCGCGCCGAGCGGATCATCGCTGCCACGGCGAAGCTGGAGGCCCGTCAGCTCTGGTCGGCCGCCGCCGCGATGTGCCTCGCACTCCTGCCGGTGGTGGTGGTCGTCGCCGGGCTCTGGATGGGCATCGCTGGGCTCATCACAGGCGCTCAGTGGGCGCTGGACGTGGACGGTAGCGTGTGGCTCGGGATCGGGCGCTGGCTCGTGATCGCCGCGGGCCTCGCGGCGGCCGGCTACGGGGTCTTCGCGTCCGTCCGCTGGGTTGCTGGCCTCGTGGAGACCTGGAAGGGTCGCGGGATGCCGACGTGGCCGAACTGGCGACGATGACTGGAGCCACTCGAACTACTGACCCCGGTCAGTAGTCGAACGATTGCCGCAGCAGCCGGTCGAGCGACGTCGGTGCCGCCGCAGTCGCCGGAGGACGATCGCCGCTGTGACGGCCACCCCGACTGCGATCCCGGCACCGATGAGCCAAGGGTTGCCGAGGAAACCTCCGATACCTGCGAGGGCTCCGCCCGCGGCGAGGAGAGGCAGGCCGCAGCAGATCAGCAGCGGAAGCGCGCAGCATGCCAACAGGAGCAAGCCCGTCCCAGCACCGACAAGCACGCCCGCGCGATGCGAGTCGTGGTCCTTATCGCCGCTCATCGTCTGTTCCTCTCCCAGCTGAGCGTTCCCCCCGATTGTCTGCGTGCGCGTTCACGCGCAGCACGACAGGAGCGACGGATCGGTGGTGAAGGCCTTGGCGGCGATCCGGATGCCCTCGGCCATGGTCAGGTAGGGGGCCCAGGCGTCGGCGACCTCGGCGACCGTCTTGCCGAGCACGTGGACCCCGGCGGCGGCGAGCTCGCCGGCGTCCTTGGCGACGGCGGTGATGCCGAGAATCTTCCCGGTGTCGGCGTCCACGACGATCTTGACGAAGCCGCGGGTGTCGCGGTTGACCAGTGCGCGGGGCACGTGGTGCAGCGGCAGGACGCGGCAGTCGCAGCGGATCCCGGCGGCGACGACGTCCTTCTCGGTCATCCCGACCGCGCCGATCGCCGGGCCGGTGAACGTCACCCTCGGCAGTCGGGCGTAGTCCACGGCCCGGTCGGCGTCGGCGAACGCGTTCTCGGCGACGAGGGTGCCGTGGTGGGCGGCGACGTAGACGAACTCGGGGTGGCCGGTCACGTCGCCCGCGGCCCAGATCCGCGGGTGGGAGGACTGCATCCGGTCGGAGACGACCACCTCGCCGAGGTCCCCGGTCTCGACCCCGACCCTGTCGAGGCCGAGCCCGTCGGTGACCGGTCGTCGTCCGAGGGCGACGAGCACCTGGTCGGCGCGGAACTCCTCCCGCCCCCCGGCGACGTCCGCGGTGACGACGGCCTGCCCGGTCGCGGCGTCGCGGGACACCCGCGTCGGCAGCGCGCGGCGGACCACCCGGATGCCCTCGTCGGCGAACACCTCCTCCAGCGTCCTGGACACCTCCGGCTCCTCCTTCGACGCGAGCCGGGACCGGACCAGCACGGTGACCTGGGAGCCGAGCCGGGCGAACAGCTGCGCCTGCTCCAGGGCGACGTAGCCGCCGCCGAGCACGAGCAGGGACTCAGGGAGTTCGGTCAGCTCCATCGCCGTGGTCGAGGTCAGGTACCCGGTCTCGTCCAGGCCGTCGATCGGCGGGGCCCACGGCCGAGAGCCGGTCGCCACCAGGAAGTGCCCGGCCTCGATCGTCTCGGAGCTGCCGTCGTCCCCGGCGACCTGGAGGACCGGAGCGTCGGGGGTGCCGGCGAACGCGGCGTCGCCGCGGCGGACGGCCCACCCGTAGGAGTCGGCGACGTCGGCGTACTTCTCGCCCCGCAGCGACTCGACCAGCGCCTGCTTCCCGGCGATCAGGGCGGGCATGTCCACCGGCCCCGCCGTCGTCGCGATCCCCGGGAACCGGTCGGCGGCGTCGGCCGCGGAGTGCCGTGCGTCGGCCGCGGCGATCAGGGCCTTCGACGGCACGCAGCCGGTGTTCACGCAGGTGCCGCCCAGCGTCCCGCGCTCGATCATCACCACCGACTTGCCGAGCGTGGTCGCGCGGATCGCGGCGGCGAACGCACCACCGCCCGATCCGATGATGGCGAGGTCGTACTTCGTGGGCATCGCAGCTCCTGTCAACACTTGGTCTTCCGGTCTGTCTCAGCCATACTGGACCTTCCAGTGCAGGGGAAGGTCAAGAGGACTTCTGCCGAAAGAAGAGGGGGCCTGCGATGCGCATCGGGGAACTCGCCGAGCGGGCGGGAACGACGGCGAAGACGCTGCGGTTCTACGAGGAGCAGGGCCTGCTGCCGCCGGCCGAGCGCACGCCGTCCGGATACCGCGACTACGCGCCCGAGACGGCCGCCCGGATCGACTTCGTCCACCGCGGCCAGGCCGCGGGCCTCACCCTCGCCCAGATCCGCCAGATCCTCGACATCCGCGACGACGGCGCTGCTCCCTGCGAGCACGTGCGCGACCTCCTCGACGCACGCCTCGCCGAGATCGAGCAGCAGATCGCCCAGCTCGCCGCGCTGCGCGACACCATCACCGAGCTCAGACGCGACGCCGCGCAGCCCGACCCCGACTCGTGCAGCGCGGACCAGGTCTGCCGGTACCTGTAAACGGCAGAGCCGGTCGCACCAACGCCACAAGCCCGACATGCGCTACGAGAACCCGCTCTACCTCGCCGAGGAGGCCGCGGCCCTCGACCTCATCGCCGACGGACGCGTGGCGCTGGGCATCTCCCGCGGCGCGCCCGAGGCGGCGGACCGCGGCTGGGAGTCCTTCGGCTACACCGGCTCGACCGACCCGCGCGGCGCGGACATCGCCGCGGCGAAGTTCGAGACCTTCCTGCAGGCCATCCAGGGCCATCCGATGACCCGCGCGGCGGCGCAGCCCTACATGTCCGACGCCGCCCCGCACGCCCCGCTCGCGATCGAGCCGCAGTCCGAGGAGCTCATCCGGCACATCTGGTGGGGCTCGGGCTCCCGCGCGACCGCCGAGCGCACCGGGCAGCAGGGCCTGAGCATGATGAGCTCGACCCTGCTCACCGAGGCGAACGGCTCCTCCTTCGGCGATCTCCAGGCCGAGCAGATCGACGTCTTCCGCGAGGCGTTCCGCGAGGCCGGGCACAGGCACGTCCCGCGCGTCTCGGTCTCCCGCAGCGTCTTCCCGGTCCTCAGCGACCGCGACCGGGTGCTGTTCGGCGCGGGCGGCAGCGGCGGCGGCGACCAGATCGGGATCATTGACGGCACCCGCTCCACCTTCGGCCGCACCTACGTGGGGGAGCCCGATCAGCTGATCGAGCAGCTGAAGGCCGACGCCGCCGTGATGTCCGCCGACACCCTGCTGCTGACGATCCCGAGCCAGGCCGGCGTCGACCTGAACCTCGAGATCCTCCAGAACTTCGCGACGCACGTCGCGCCGGCGCTCGGCTGGAAGCCCAACACCGAGGGGCCCGTCGTCGGCGACCCCGTCACCGCCTGACGCGACGGTCCGGCGCCCGAGCAGACTCGGCGGCCAGTCGTGCGGACGGACAGGCGGGCACGTGACCTGGCGCGGCGTGCGGTCCCGGCGCGGATGGGCGCTCTACAGCACGACGTGGCGATATCGCCACGTCGTGCTGTAGAGCGCCCGCGCAGCCTGGCCCGCGACGACGAGACCGACGGAGACGGGACCGCGTAGCCTGCGGGGATGCTCCGCATCGCCTCGGCCAACGTCAACGGGATCCGCGCCGCTCATCGTCGGGGCTTCGGCGACTGGCTCGCCACGCGCGGCTGCGACGTGATCGCGCTGCAGGAGGTGCGGGCGCAGGCGTCGAAGCTCCCCGAGGGGGCTTTCGGCGACTTCCACGTGGCGCTGGAGACCGGGACGCTGCCGGGTCGGAACGGGGTCGCGGTGCTGACCCGTCGGCCGCCCGTGGCGGTGCGCACCTGGTCCGGGATGGCGCTGCTCGGCGGCCCGCCCGGGGAGCCCGCCCAACTCACGACGCCGTCGGGCGAGGTGGTGGCGCTCGACGCCGCGCGGCGGGCCGTTTCCGGCGCTGCCGCCGACGGCCCTGCCCTCACCCCGATCCCCGCCGAGGACCGGGTGCCGCTCGCCCGCGGACTCTCGCGCTTCGTCGCCGAGGGTCGCTACCTCGAGGTGGACCTCGGGGACGCCCCGGTCACCATCGCCTGCCTCTACCTGCCCAAGGGCGGGCTGCCCGCGCACCTGCAGCGGCCCGAGCGGATGCGGGAGGCGCCCGACGGGGGCGCGAAGTACGCGCGGAAGATGCAGTTCATGGACGGCTTCGCCCGCTATCTGACCCGCACGCGCCGCGCCGCCGCGGCCGAGGGGCGAGAGTTCCTGCTGATGGGCGACCTGAACATCGCCCACACCCGGCAGGACCTCGCCGCCTGGCGCCGCAACCAGCAGACCGACGGCTTCCTGCCCGAGGAGCGGGAGTGGCTCGGACAGCAGCTCTCCCCGCGCACGCTCGTGGACGTGGTGCGCCGCCTGCACCCCGGCGAGGACGGCCCCTACTCGTGGTGGTCCTGGCTCGGGCAGTCCTTCGCGAACGACGCCGGCTGGCGGATCGACTACCACCTGGCCACGCCGCGCCTGGCCCGCGCCGCGGTGCGCGCGGCCGTGGACCGGGAGCACGAGGGCATGCGCCTGTCGGACCACTCCCCCGTCGTCGTCGACTACGACTGGGCCTGAGGGCCTCCCCGAGGGGATCGGGTCCCGGGTGCGGCGCCGAGGCACCGCGCAGGACCGCCCGAGGTCCCGGCCGGGGCGACCATGACGGGCCGGTGAACCCCCGCGCACGCTTCGGTGAGCACTGGATGGACATTCTTATCTCCACCTCCGCCGCTCTCGCGAATTCTTTCCATCCGGGCCAGCATGGGCGTCGCCCTCCCCCTCCCGGACAAGGACGACCATGGATCTCTCCTCCGATCTCCGCCCCGCCGAGCCCGCCACGCCCACCCGCTTCGTCGCCCCCGACCGCGGCGCGAACCTCGCCCGTCGGCGCCGGATGACCCGGCGCCACTTCACCGCCGCGTCGCTGACCACGCTGACCGCGGCCGGGGTGCTCGGCACGGCGCCGGCCCTCGCCGACGACGTCGCGTGGCGCCGCCAGGACCCCTTCACCCTCGGCGTCGCCTCGGGCGATCCGACCTCGAGCTCCGTGGTGCTGTGGACCCGTCTGGCCGTGGACCCGCACGTGCTGGACGGCCGCGGCGGCATGCCCTCGGTGCCCGTCGAGGTGCGCTGGGAGCTCGCGCGCGACGAGCGCTTCCGCGACATCGTGCGCCGCGGCACCGAGACCGCCCTGCCCGAGGAGGGCCACAGCCTGCACGTCGAGCTCGAGGACCTCCCCGCGGACTCCGAGTTCTTCTACCGCTTCCGCACCGGCCGTCACGTCTCCCGCACCGGCCGCACGCTGACCACCCCCGCTGCGGGCAGCAGCCGGAACCTGCGCATGGTGCACCTGTCCTGCTCCCACTGGGAGGGCGGCTGGTTCACCGCCTACCGTCGTGCGGCCGAGGACCGCCCCGATCTCGTCTTCGCGCTCGGCGACTACATCTACGAGGGCGGGCCGGGCTCCTCCACGATCCGCAAGCACCCCCACCGTCTGTGCACCACGCTGGAGGACTACCGCCTGCGCTACGCGACCTACAAGACCGATCCTGACCTGCAGGAGCTGCACGCGACCGCGCCATGGATCGTGACCTGGGACGATCACGAGATCCAGGACAACTGGGCCGGCGTGCACCCGAAGGACGGCGTGCCCACCGACGCCTGGATGGCGCGGCGGATCGCCGCCCAGCAGGCCTACTACGAGAACATGCCGCTGCGGCGCAGCAGCGCCCCCGTCGGCTCCTCCATCCAGCTGTTCCGCCGCCTGCACTGGGGCGACCTGGCGACCTTCCACGTGCTGGACACCCGCCAGTACCGCGACCTCCAGGCCTGCCACGACGGCGGGAAGACCTGGTGGTTCACGGACTGCGCCGAGCAGGAGGACCCCGAGCGCACGATCCTCGGCGCGGACCAGATGCAGTGGCTGCAGGACGGGATGATCGAGGCGGGGACGACCTGGCAGCTGCTGGCCCAGAGCGTCTTCTTCGCCAAGCGTGACAACGCCCCCGGGCCCACGACGACGCTCGGCTCGGACGGCTGGGACGGCTATCGCGCCGACCGCGACCAGATCGTGCGCACCTGGGACGAGCACGAGGTCGCGACCCCCGTCGTGCTCACCGGCGACGTGCACGTCCACTTCGCCAACGAGCTCAAGGCCGACTTCTGGGAGCCGGACTCCTCGACCCTCGGCGTCGAGCTGGTGACCACGGCGGTCACCTCGGGCGGCGACGGCAGCGACAAGGCCAGGGGCGAGGACGACGTGCTCGCCGAGAACCCGCACATCAAGTACATCAAGAGCCGGCGCGGCTACGTCCTGTCCGAGTACTCGACCGAGGAGCTGAAGGTCGAGTACAAGACCCTCGACGCGGTGACCGTTCCCGGCGCCGAGATCCAGGTGGACCGCACCTACGTGGTGCCTGCCGGGGTGCCGGCGCTGCACCAGGCGTGAGAGGCGGCCCGAACCCCGTCGGCCGCTCGCCGAATGACCGCGGTGATCTGCACCGGCCCCCCTTCCGCGGAGGTTCCCGTCGAGTAAGCTGGGCGCCGTGAGCGCCGGTGGGGCGCTCGCCCCACAGACCAGCACGGAGGACCGTGATGCCGCAGCATGCCGCCGCCCCGGCCGCGCCTGCTGCACCTCTCTCCCCGTCCTCCGCCCTGACCGGCACCGAGGCCTCGCGCCGCCTGCTGCATCCGGAGTCCGAGGCCCCCGCGCTGACGCTGTGGGGCTCCTCCTCGATGAGCTCCGAGGGCGGCGACGAGGCGACCGCCGTGCCGGTGCGCATCCACGAGCACCTCGCGCTCGCGGCGGCCCCCGCTCCCGTGCACCCCTTCGGCGTGGGCGCGTCCTGGTCCCGGCACACCCTGCTCCAGCGAGGCCTGGACACCCCGACGCTGATCGGCCGGGGCGATCCCGAGCCGGGCACCTCCCGCCTCGAGGTCACGCTCGACTCCGACCTCGCCCCGTCCGGTCCGATCAGGGTGCCGGGCCGGGTCGACGACGTCGACGGGATCCTCGACGGCAGCTCGGGGACCTGGTACTTCACCCCGTCGGACCCCGCGGACGCGGTCACCGGCGGCGTGTTCGTCTCCTCGCTCGCCGAGATCGCGGAGGGGTCGCGGCAGGTGCTGTGGATGGGGAAGAACAACATCCGCGACGTCGAGGGGGTGCTCGAGCACACCGCCCGGATGGCCGATGCCGCCGCGCCCGGGGACACCCTCGTGCTCGGCCACTGGTGCACCGAGGCCGACGAGGCCGGCTCTGCGACGGGAGAGGCGGTCGCGGAGGTCAACGCCGGGCTCGCGGAGGCTCACGGCGATCACTTCCTGGACGTGCAGCATCTGCTGACCGGGGAGGAGGGCCTGGCCAGCTCCCCGCTCGCGCCGCTGCAGCTGCTCGAGCAGGGCACCACCCACGACGCCCTGGCCCGGGCCGTGGTGCCGCCGCTGCTGATCGCCTCCGACGGCATCCACCTCAACGGCTGGGGGAACCTGGTGCTGAGCTGGGCGATCGTGCGACGGATGCAGGAGCTGCGGTGGCTCTGAGACGACCTGCGGCGCCTCGCGTGCGCCCCGATCGGCCCGGCGCCCCGGCCACGGCCGCCACCCGCGCCGTGCTCGTGACCCCCACGGCACCCGCACCGGCGCCGGTCGAGGCCCCGACGACCGTGGAGCCGCCTGCCCTCGCCGCCGCACCGGCCCTGCCGGAGGTGCGGCCCGGCCCCTTCCCGGCCGCACCGCGGACCATCGCGCCGGCACCGGAGCAGCACCCCGTCAACCCCGCCCCCGCCCGGTCCGTGCCGCCGCGCCGCACCCTGCTGCTCGCGGGCGCCGCGGCCGCCGCGGTGGTCGGCGCGGTCTCTGCCGGCATCGTCCTCCCCCGAGTGCTCGGCCCCGCCAGCAACCCGTTCTCCGATGTGGCCGACGGCGATGCCGGGCTCGAGGCGATGCTCTGGGCGGACGACACCGGCGTGCTGCCCGCGGCCGGTGGCGCCTTCTCGCCGGAGGCGGTCGTGACCCGGGGCGAGGTCGCCGCGGCCCTGCACCGCTTCGCAGGCACCCCGGCGGTGCCGCTCGAGGACGTGCCGGTGCTCATCGTCGACCTCGGCGAGGACCCGGAGCAGGCTTCCGCGCTGCTGTGGCTGCACGGCCGCGGCGCGCTCTGGGGCGATGCCGAGCTGAAGGTCCATCCCGAGGATCCCGCGACCCGGGAGGGCGCCTCGGGGATGCTCGCCGCGCTGCTGCGTCCCGCCCTCGCGGGGATCGGCGCGGTCTGGCCCTCCGGCGGCGCCGACGGGTCCGGCGGGACCGAGGGGAAGGACCTCTCCGCAGGGCTGTCACAGGATGCGGCCTGGCTGACCAGCGCCGGGATGGCTCCCGACGGATCGACGCACTGGCAGGGCGAGCAGGCGGTGACCCGCGCCGAGCTCGCGGCCGTGCTGCACCGCGCCGACGGCGTCATCGCGAGCGCGCTCGGCTGAGCGGCCCGCCCGCGCCGCGAGTTCCCACCCGGCGACGTCGGCCCCGAGGCATAGGGTGGAAGCCATGCCGACGACGCCTGCTCATGCCGCTTATCTCCGCCACCCCGACGTCCGGGGCGAGCTGATCACCTTCACCGCCGCGAACGACGTGTGGCTCGCCCCGCTCGAGGGAGGCCGTGCCTGGCGCCTCACCGACGAGGGCGCCCCCGTCTCCCACCCGCGCTTCTCCCCCGACGGCGCCCACATCGCCTTCACCTCCCGCACCTCGGGCGGGCCGGAGGTGTGGGTCGCGGACGTCGCCGGCGAGTCCGCGCCGCGCCGCCTGACCTTCTGGGGCCGCCCCGCCACGAAGGTCGTCGGCTGGCTGCCCGACGGCCGCATCGTCGCGACCACCAGCTATGCCGCGCCGGTCGCACGTGATGCCCAGCTGTGGGCCGTCGACCTCGAGGGCACCACCACGCTGCTGCCGCTGGGCCGCAGCGGCGAGGTCGCGATCCATCCCTCCGGCACCACGGTGGTCGCGACGCCGTGGCGCCGCGACCAGGCCTCCTGGAAGCACTACCAGGGCGGCACGGCCGTGAAGCTGTGGCTCTCGCGCGAGGACGTGCCGCTGGACGCGCCCGCCGAGACGCATGCGGCCCGCACCTGGGAGCCGCTGCTCGACGAGATCCTCGCCTCCAAGCTGCGGATCGCCTGGTACGGGGACCGGCTGCTGTTCGCCTCCGACACCCCCGGCCCCGGCGCGGCCCTCACCGATCGCGCCTCGGCGAACCTGTGGTCCGTCGCCGCCGACGGCACGGACCTGCGCTCCCACACCTCCCTCACCTCGGAGGAGGGCTACCTGCGCGAGCCCGCGACCGACGGAAGCGCGATCGTGTTCAGCTCGCGCGGGCGCCTGTTCGCGATGGACTCCCTCGAGGCCGCGCCGCGGGAGATCGAGGTGCTCGCCTCCGGCGTCGGCGCCGCCCAGCTGCCGCGCCCCGCCTCGGCGAGCGAGAACCTGCTGGCCATGCGGCCGCTGCACGACGCGCGCGCGAGCGTCGTCGAGTGGCGCGGCTCCGCGCACGCCCTCACCCATCGCGGCGGACCGGCGCGGCTGCTCGCCGGGGCCTGCGGTCTGCGGCTGCGGGAGGTGCGGCCGCTCGGCCGCTCCCCCTTCGCCCTGTTCGTCTCCGATGCGGAGGCCCTCTCGGATCGTGAGCAGGGCGGCGTCGGCTCCGACGTGCTGGCGCTGGCGCGGCTGGACGGCGGCGGCGAGGAGATCCGCCTGGCCGTGGGCGAGGTGGGCCGGATCCTGCACGCCATCCCCTCGCCCGACGGCTCCCGCATCGCGATCGTCAGCCACGACAACGTGGTGCGCCTGGTGACCCTGCGCGGCCTCGAGGACCCCGCCAAGGAGGCGCACGGGAAGGGCGCCCACGCTACGACGGCCGCGGACGCCGGCTGGGAGGCCTACGCCGACCGCTCGGTCGCGTCGCCGCGTCTGGACCATGTGCGCGAGATCGGCCGCAGCAGCGGCGGCGAGGTCAGCGACCTGGCCTGGTCGCCGGACGGCCGCTGGCTGGTGTGGGCCGAGCCGAACTCCTGGCAGCTCTCGCGCCTGATGATCTCGGACACCGAGGCCCAGGAGCCGACGGGTCGCGCGCTGACCTCCGGGAAGTTCCAGGACTCCGCCCCCGCGTTCAGCGCCGACGGCAAGCACCTGGCGCTGCTGAGCCTGCGCACCTTCGAGACGGTCTACGACGACATGGTCTTCGACCTCGGGTTCGTCAACGCCGAGCGGCCCTTCCTGCTGCCGCTCGAGCGCACCACCCCCGACCCCTTCGGCCCGCACCCCGACGGCTGGGGCCCCTCTGCGGAGAAGCCCGCGGCCGACGGCGCCTCCGGCTCCGCGGACGACGGCACCGGCCGCGGTCCGGCGGGCGGGGCGGGATCGGGGACCCCGTCGGGGGCGGCCTCCGGCCCGTCGGCGAGCGCCGCCACGGCCGAGGCCTCCTCCCGTCCCGCGACCTCGCACTCCGCCGCCGGGGCGGAGGACGCGCACCGTCCGCCGGCCACCCGCATCGACCTCGAGCAGGTCGAGTCGCGCCTGGTGCCCTTCCCCGTCGTCTCCGGCTACTACTCGCATCTCACCGCCGTGACCGGCGGCTTCGTCTGGCTGCGCCACCCCCAGCAGGGGGTGCTGGGCTCGGCCCGAGCCGGTGTCGAGGGCGAGGCCCCCTCGCCGACCCTCGAGCACTGGTCGCTCGCGGACCGCAAGCTCACCGTCCTCGCCGAGGACGTCACCGACCTGGCCGTCTCCGGCGACGGCGAGACCCTGGTGATCCGGCAGGGCGAGCACTGGGTGCAGGTCCCCGCGACCCGCAAGGCCGAGGACGAGGACCCCGCCCGGATAGTCATCGACACGGGGCGCCTGCGCCTGACCGTCGACCCGGTCAGGGAGCGGCGCGGCATGCTCTGGGACAACTACCGGATCATGGCCCAGCAGTACTGGCGCGCGGACATGGACGGCATGGACTGGCACGCGATGACCTCCTGGTACGACCCGGTCATCGAGCGCCTGGTCACCGAGGACGACTTCCAGGACATGATGTGGGAGGTCCAGGGCGAGCTCGGCACCTCGCACGCCTACGTGCAGGGCGGGGTGTACAAGGCCGATCCGCCGATGCTGCCGGCCCATCTCGGCGCGGACCTCGAACGTCGGGACGGGCGCTGGGTGATCACTCGGATCCTGCCGGGCGACTCCTCCGACCCGGACGCCCGCTCGCCGCTGCTCGCGCCGGGCGTCGATGCGCGCGTGGGCGATGCGGTGCTGCGCGTGGACGGCCGGGACGTCGGCCCCGAGGGGATCGAGGCGGCGCTCGTCGGCTCCGCCGGGAAGGCGACCGAGCTGGTCCTCGGGCGCGACGGCGCCGAGCACCGGGTGGCGGTCACGCCGCTGGGCGACGACTCGGAGCTGCGCTACCAGGCGTGGGTCGAGTCGCGCCGCGCCCTGGTCGCCGAGCTCTCCGGCGGCCGGCTCGGCTACCTGCACATCCCCGACATGGTCTCCTCCGGCTGGGCGCAGATGCACCGCGACCTGCGCGAGGCGACCACGAAGGAGGGCCTGGTCGTGGACGTGCGCTACAACAGCGGCGGCCACACCTCGCAGCTGGTCACCGACCGGATCGCGCGTCGGGTGCTGTCCTGGGACTACCCGCGCCACGAGCGGCCGGGCACCTACCCCGCCTTCGCGCCGCGCGGCGCCGTGGTGCTGGTGACGAACCAGGAGGCCGGCTCCGACGGCGACATCGTCAACGCCGTCTCCCGCGCCCTGGAGGTCGGTCCGATCATCGGCACCCGCACCTGGGGCGGCGTGATCGGGATCGACGGCCGCTACGACCTGGTCGACGGCACCGGCGTGACCCAGCCGAAGTACGCCAGCTGGTTCGAGGGCGAGGACTGGGCGATCGAGAACTACGGCGTGGAGCCCGACATCGAGGTGCCGCTTCCGCCCAGCGCCTGGGTGGCGGGCGAGGATCCGCAGCTCGCCCGCGGCGTGACGGAGGCGCTCGCGCTGCTGGAGAAGACCCCGGCCGCGGTCGCGCCGCCGCTGCCCGCCCCGCGCTTCGGCACGCCGAGGGGCTGAGCCTCCCGGCGGTCGCTCCGCCGCGTCTCGCCCGGCCGCGCGCATCAGCGGTCGGGCGAGGTGCGTCCGGGACGAGGTCAGGGCGCGTCCGGGGCAAGGCCAGGGACTTCGGCCCTGGCCGCGCAGGCCGGACGGTCGTACCCTCGGAGGTACCGACGGCGGGCTCGACCGATGGGGGCATCCCGTCGACGGTCGCGCCGCGCCCCCGGAACGGAGGCCCCGATGCCCGCCGACGACAGCTCCACTCCCCTGCTCTTCGATCCCGAGTCCCGTCCGGTCGGGGTGCTCGTCGGCTACGACGGCTCCGACCAGGCGATCCAGGCCCTCCACTACGCGGCGACGATGGCGCTGGGGATCGGCTGCCGCCTCACGGTGGTCTCCGCGTTCACGGTGCCCGTGATGGTCTACCCGAACATGGCCTCGCTGCCGCCGGTGCCCGAGGACGAGGCCCGCGCGGCCGCGTCCCGGCAGGTCGCCGCGGGCGCCCTCCCGCACCTGGAGGGCTATCCGGGCGAGGTCGCGCTCGAGTCCGTCCAGGGCGATGCGGCGGGCGTGCTCGTCGAGCTCTCCGCGCTCGCCCGCCTCGCCGTGGTCGGCTCTCGCGGCCGGGGCGGCTTCCTGGGTCGCCTGCTGGGCTCGGTCTCCGAGGCGCTGCCCGCCCATGCGCACTGCCCGACGGTGGTGGTCCCCGCCGGCTACGTGGTGCCCGAGACCACCGGTCGCGAACGCTTCACCCAGGTGCCGGGCACGGAGCCCGTGGTGGTGGGGCTGGACGGCAGCGAGGACAGCACGCTGACCACCCTCGCGCAGCGGGCGGCGGCGGCTGCCGGGGCGCCGCTGCACCTGCTGCAGGCGATCCCGCCGCTGGACACCTGGTCCAGCTCCGCGCTCGCCGCGGTGCCCGACCAGCAGTTCCTGGACCGACAGCGGGAGGAGCTCCTCGCCCTGCTCGAGGGCGAGGCCCGGGCGCTGCGCGACCGGAACCCCGAGGTGGCGGTCACCGCCTCGGTCGAGGTCGGTGATCCCGTCGCTCTGCTGGTGGAGCGCTCGCGCGACGCGCGGCTGACGGTGGTGGGGACCCGTGGGCGGGGCCGCATGATGAGCGCCCTGCTCGGCTCGGTTTCCCGCGGCCTGCTGGAGCGGGCGCAGGGCCCGGTGATGGTGGTGCCGGACCTGGACATCTCGCGGATCGGCCACGACCGGCGACGCCCCCGCTGAGCGGGGCGCCGGCGGACGGGCTCTGCACCGACGCCGCCCGCTCAGCGCAGCGAGTGGGCGGCGATCTCCGGGAAGCGCACGGCGAGGTCCTGCCGCGGCTCCGGCCCGGGCTCCGGCACGCGCCGGGGCGCGGCATCGGCGGTGCGGGCGACGGGTTGGGTCTGGTCGGGCCGGAGCTCGCGGGCGATGAGAGCGTTCCCGCGCGCGATCCGCTCGGCGACGGAGAGGCGCTCGTGCTCCTCGCGCGGAGTGACGATCCGGGCGGCGATCAGGCGGGTGAGGGATCCGAGGGCGACGGCGAGGACGGCGATGAGGACGATGAACAGGAGTCCGAGGAGTGCAGCGGTCATGGCTCGATCCTTCGCCCGCACACCCTTCAGCACAAGCGATGATATGCACCCCTCTGTTCAGTCGCGCTGAACAGAGGTAGGCTCGCGGCATGCTCGATCCGCTGAAGCTCCGCGTCCTCCGCTCCGTCGTCGAGACCGGCAGCATCCGCGCGAGCGCGGAGGCGCTGGGCTACACCCCGTCGGCCGTGAGCCAGCACCTGTCCAGCCTGCGCCGGGAGACGGGTCTGGAGCTCGTGGAGCGCTCGGGCCGCGGGATCGTGGTCACGGCGCACGGGAGGGCGCTGGCCGAGCAGGCCGGCCCCGCCCTCGAGGCGCTCGCCGCGCTCGACCGCACCGTGCAGGACCTGCGCTCTGGGCGCACCGGCACGCTCCGGCTGGGATATGCGGGCTCCTTCGCCGCCACCTGGATCCCGCAGCTCACCCTCGACGTGCGCCGACGCTTCCCCGAGCTGGGCCTCGACTTCCGCGTGCGCGAGTGCACCGATGCGGATGCGGGCGCGGACGGCTTCGACATCGTCGTCGGCGAGGGGCTCCCCCTGGAGAGGGCCGAGGAGTGGGAGTACCAGGACCTGCTCGAGGAGGGGTACGTCGTCATCGTCGGCCTCGACCACCCGCTCGCGTCGCGCTCCGAGGTGACGCTCAAGGAACTGGCCGACGAGCCCTGGGCGACCGACGACCCGCTGGACTCCTCCTGGTTCGAGCGCATCGCGGCGGCCTGCCGCGCGGCCGGGTTCAGCCCCGCCGTCGCGGTGAACCCGCGGGACTTCCCCACCGTGCTCGGCTTCGTCGCGACCGGGGACTACGTGACCGTCCAGCCCTCGCTGATCGCGGAGGACCTCCGTCCGGACGTGGTCGCGGTGCCCCTCGCCGGACCGGGCCCGCGTCGCCGGCTGCGCGTACAGGTGCGCTGCGCGGTCTCCCGCAGCCCGGCGACGCAGTTCATCCTCGACCGCCTCCACGACCGGGCCGAGCACAGGGCGCGCACCATCCCGGGCGCGGTGCACCTGGCCTCGGGCGCTCGCCGCGCGGCCCCGACGGGCGACCCCTCCGGCGCGACGGGCGACCACTCGGGCGCGCCGGGCAGTCCTACCGGCACGTCGGCCGCCCCCTCCGGCGCGACGGACGGCCCCGTCGACGCCGATGCGGGGATGCCCGCCGCCGTGCTCTGACGTTCCGCCCGCCCCGGCCCGCACGGCACCGACACCGACACCGACACCGACACCGACACCGACACCGACACCGACACCGACACCGAGGAGGATCCATGACCGCCGAGGACCCCGCCACCACCGCGAACCCCGCCACCGCTGAGAATCCCGCTGCCGGGAACCTCGACATCGACGCCCGCATCCGCGATCTGCCCGTGCGCGCCGAGCTCGCCGACGGCACCCTGGTGATGGAGGTCGACCTCGCCGGCACCGCCGCGCAGCTATGGGAGGCGCTCACCGACCCCGCCCAGCTCGCACGCTGGTCACCGGTCGTGCCGGACCGCGCCCTGACCTCGCCGGGCCCGGCCCTCTCGCGCGAGAACCCCGAGGAGGACCCGGTCACCGCCGACGTGCTCGCGATCGCCGGCGAGCACGCGCTCACCCATCGCTGGGGCGAGGCGACCCTCGGCTGGATGGTCGACGAGGGGCAGCTCGACCTGCAGGTCACCCTGCCGGACCCGCAGCAGGCGCAGTACTTCGCGGCAGGGTGGCATGTGTGCCTGGCGGTGCTCGACGCCCGGCTCGAGGGCCTGGACCAGGAGCGGATCGTGGGGATGGACGCCCTCGAGCACGGCTGGGAGGAGCTGCGGGCCCGCTACGCCGACGAGTTCGGCCACCCGCACGGCCCCACCCCCGGCCAGGACGCCTGACCCGGCGTCCCGCCGGACCTCGCCTCGACCTCGCCGACGCCGCGCACGGCCGGTTCCCGCCGTCGGGCGGGACAGCACCGACGGCGCGGCGTGCTCAGCGCTCCGCGATGTGGAGGGCGACCTCGACCTCATCGCCCACCTCGACCCCCTCGGCGCGCTGCACCGCGACCTTCACCGGCACCAGATAGCCGCCCTCCCGAGGGAACAGCGAGGTGGTGAAGTCGGTGTCGCCGATCCGCGCCTCGACCGCGATGCAGCCCCACCCGTAGCTGGCGCTGCTCGAGATCGCGACGATCGCGTCGGCCTCCTCCTCCGGCACGCGCGCGAAGACGAACGGGGCGGGGCCGCGCCACTCGATCGTCGGGGCCCGGAAGCGGAGGTCCATGCCGGGAGCGTAGACCCGCCCCCGGCCCGTCCCCAGGTGTTACCGAGAAGTCATGTGCAGCTGTGTTCCAAACATGGAACACAGCTGCACATGACCCGGCGGTCATGCCCCAGGGGGCGACGTGCCAGTCACCCCGGGACCTCGACGAGCCGGGTTCAGTGGCCTCCGCCGATGTAGAGCTCGGGCTCGGGCAGGCCGTGCTCCCGGCGCACGCGTCGCGACAGCCCCTCGAGGGCGGTGAGCGCGGCCAGGACGTCGTCGGCCGCCACCGGGAAGGGCATCGAGTGGATCGTCTCGCCCTCCACCGTCGCGGCCTCGGCGACCGCGCGGAGCTCCTTCCGGTTTTCGGGGGTCAGCCCGATCTCGGTGAGGGTGTTCGGCAGGCCCACCTTCGTCGTGAACACGATGAAGTCCTCGATCTCCTGGGCGGGGGCGCCCTCGAGGACGAGCTGGGCGAGGGAGCCGATGTTGACCTTCTGGCCATGGGTGAGCCCGTGCGTCTGCGGGGCGGCGGTCAGCCCGTTGTGGATCGCGTGCGCGGCGGCGAGGCCTCCGGACTCGAACCCCAGCCCGGACAGCAGCGTGTTCGCCTCGACCACGGCCTCCAGGGCGGGGGTGACCACGCGCGCGGCGACCGCATCGAGCGCCGGCAGCGCGTTCTCCCACAGGATGTCCCAGCTCAGCTCCGCCAGCGCGGTGCCGGCGAGGGTGGGGCGACCGCCGGCCATCGCCGTGCCGGTGCCGCGGCGGGTGGCACGCGCCTCGAGCCAGGTGGCCAGCGCGTCGCCGATCCCGGCGGCGAGGAAGCGCACCGGCGCCTCGGCCACGACCTGGGTGTCGATGAGGACGAGGTCCGGGTTGCGGGGGAAGAAGCGGTACTCGTGGAACTCGCCCTCGGCCGTGTAGATCACCGCGAGCGCGGAGGTCGGCGCATCGGAGGAGGCCGCCGTGGGCACGCTCGCCCAGCGGATCCCGGCGAGGTGCCCGGCCGCCTTCGCGGCGTCGATGCTCGATCCGCCGCCGAGGCCCACGACCACGTCATGGCCGCCGGCGGCGATCGCGACGACCAGCGCGTCGACGGCATCCGGCGTCGCGAAGCGCTCGAAGCCGACGCGCACGACGGTCAGGCCCGCCGCGGCGAAGGAGGCGGTGACCTGCTCGGAGAAGAGGCCCCAGACGGTGTCGTCGGCGACGAGCAGCGGGCTGCTCCCGAGGGCGGAGAGGTGGGTGCCGAGCGCGTCGAGCGCCCCCTTCCCCTGGACGTAGCGGCTCGGGCTGGCGAGGACGGTGAGCTCGGACATGGCGTGGCGCTCCTTCGGGCCGACGGTCGGGCCCGCGACCACGAGCCCGCGCCCCACCCTCGTCCCGTCCCGGGTGCGCGGCAACGAGGGTTCTCGTCGGCCGAGAAGTCCGGCCGCCCCTCCCCGGAGGCGGACCCGAAGATGCCCGACCGCGACGCTCGCCCCCGCCGCGGGACCTCTGCCCCGCGCGGGCGGGCCCGGCCGCGACTAGGATCGACGGACCGGCGGAGGAGACCCACGGGGGCGGCCCCGTCGGCCCAGGGAGCCCCCGGCCCAGGAGGTCGAGATGCCCGACGACGACGTCACCGCCCAGCCCGCCCGGACCAGCCCCGCCGAGACCACCGCACCGACCGACGACGCCCCGGCGTCCGTCGCCTCCGACGCGCCCGGCACCTCGCCGGACGGGGACCGGCCGCTCGGCGTGCTGATCGGCTACGACGGCTCCGAGCAGGCCGTCCAGGCGCTGCACTACGCCGCCCGCGCCGCGCTGCGCCAGGATCTGCCGCTCACCGTGGTCACCGCCTACACCGTGCCGACCATGGCCTACGCCGAGGCGGCCCTCACGCCGGTCGTCCCGGCCGAGGTCGCACGGTTGAACGCCGCTCGCGAGGTGCTCGACGAGGCGCGGGAGCACCTGCGCGACTACAGCGGCGCCTTCGACCTGCGCACCGAGTGGGGCGATGCCGCGGGCGTGCTCGTGAAGCTTTCGTCCCAGGCCGCTGTGGCCGTCGTCGGCGCGCGCGGACGCGGCGGCTTCCTCGGCCGGCTGCTCGGCTCGGTATCCGCCGCGCTCCCCGCCCATGCGCACTGTCCCACCGTCGTGGTGCATCGCGGCTACGAGCTCGGCGAGGGCGCGCACCGCTTCGAGCCCATCGAGGAGGACGCCCCCGTGACCGTGGGCACCGACGGCTCTGCCCGGGCCGAGGCGGCGCTGGACGTGGCCGCGCAGGCGGCGCTGTCCCGCAGCACCTCGCTGCGCGTGCTCATGGTGATCCCGTCCCTGGAGGACTGGGGCGGCTCCTATGCGGCCTGGCTCCCCGACCCCGACGTGGTCGAGACCCATCGCTCACGGGCCGCGACCGGGCTCGAACGGGGCCTGGAGCAGCGTCGCAGGGAGCACCCCGAGCTCACGATCACCAGCGAGGTCCTGGTCGGCGACCCCGTACGGCTGCTGATCGCGGAGTCGGCCGATGCGCAGCTCACCGTCGTCGGCACGCGCGGGCACGGGCGCGTGACCAGCACCCTGCTCGGCTCGGTCTCCCGCGGCCTGCTCCAGCACGCCGAGGGGCCGGTGATGGTGGTGCCGTCCCACGCGACGTAGTACGCCCGGGACGCCGGCCGGTCGCGCCGACGAGGACATCTCGCGCCGCGCCGCCCGGCCCGACCGGGCAGGATAGGGGCATGTCCGCGCTCCCCGCTGCGCCTGCTGCGCGGAGGGACCGCCGCCTCGATCGCGACCGCCGTCGCGCTCGGCGGCCACCTCGCGGGCGGCGGGGCGATGCCGGCCTGGCTCGGGATCCTCGTGCCCTGGTGGCTCGCGGTCGCCGTGTGCACGCTGCTGGCGGGCACGCACTTCTCCCTGGCCCGGATGGGCGTCGCGGTGCCGGCCAGCCAGGCGCTGTTCCACGGACTGTTCAGCGCGGGCACGCCCGGTGACCCGGGGCGGGCCCTCGTGGACCCGCCGGGCTCCCATCTGGGCCACGGCGCGGCCCACGCAGGGCACGGCGCCGGAGGCGTCGTCGGGCACGGCGCTCACAGCGACGGCGGCGAGGGGGTCGCGTCGGTCGCCGACCATGCCCTGCACGGCAGCCATTCCGATCTGCGGATGCTCCTGCTGCACGTGCTCGCCGCGATGCTGACCGCCGTGCTGCTGCAGCACGGCGAGTCGGTGCTGATGCGCTGCGCGCGCCTGGCGCTGACGGTCCTCGCGGTGCTCGCGCATCCACCGCTGCTGCTGCTGATCACGCTGCTGGTGCCCGAGCGGCCGGCCCGGCCCCTGCCCGCGGCGCCCCATCTCCTGCACGCCCAGCGTGCCGTCCTCGCCCCGCAGCTGCGCCGGGGTCCTCCGGTGGTCCTCGCGGCCTGAGCAGGGACGACGCGCCCGTTCAGGCCCTCCCCGATCGACCATCACCCGTCCGGCAGCCCTGCCGCACGGGTCCGCGCCGACCGCTGCCCGCACGCCCCTGCGCCGCGGACCGTCGGCCCTTCGAGAGGACCTTCCATGTCTCAGCATTCCCTGTCCCAGCATTCCTTCCTGCCCTCCCTCGCCCGTCCCACCCGCCGGGCCGCCCTGGCCGCGGCACTGCTCCTGCCGCTCGCCGCCTGCAGCTCCGACCCCTCCGACGGCTCCGGGACGGGTGGCACCGCCTCGGACGGCAGCGGCACGAGCGCCGAGGGCCTCACCCTCGTCGACCCGTGGGTGAAGGCCGCCGAGGAGGGCATGACCTCCGCCTTCGGCACCCTCACCAACGACACCGGCCGCGATCTGCAGCTGCTCGCGGCGAGCACCCCGTCGGCCGGGATGGTCGAGCTGCACGAGACCACGGGCGACGGCTCCGGCGGCATGAGCATGCAGGAGAAGGAGGGCGGCTTCCCCGTCCCCGACGGCGGCGAGCTCGTGCTCGAGCCCGGCGGGGACCACCTCATGCTCATGGACCTCGCCGCCCCGCTGCGGCCCGGCGACGAGGTGGAGCTGACGCTGCAGTGCGAGGACGGCACCGAGCTGGTCGTCACCGCCACGGTGAAGGACTTCGCCGGCGCGCAGGAGCACTACGAGCCCGAGGGCTCGGCCGGCTCCGGCGCCTCCGACGGCGGCGGCGAGCACGACGGGCACGACGCGGACGCCCACGACGCCGATGGACACGGCGATCACGGTGCCGACGAGCACGGAGAGGACGGTGCAGAGTGACCTCCCCCGCCGACCGCACCCCCGCCCGCCCCGGCCGGCGCCACCTGCTGCGGGCCGGCACCCTCGGCGCCGGGGCGCTCGGCGTCGGCGCCGCGGGGGTCGGCCTCGGCCGCTCCCTCGGCGCCCCCTCCGCCCCTGCCGACTCCGCGGAGGAGGCTTCGACCCACTGGGCGCCCTACGGCGGCCCGACCGTCCCCTTCCACGGCGTGCACCAGGCCGGGATCGAGACGCCCGCCCCGGCATCGGCCACGCTGCTGGCCCTGGACCTGCGTGAGGACGTGGACCGGGACGGCGTGCTGCGGATGCTGCGCCTGCTCACCGACGACGCCGCCCGCCTCACCCGGGGCGAGCCGGCGCTCGCGGACACCGAGCCGGAGCTCTCGTCCGAGCCCGCCTCCCTCACGATCACCGCCGGCTTCGGCCCGGGGCTGATGTCCCGGGCCGAGCGCCCGGCGCCGGACTGGCTCGCACCCCTGCCCGCCTTCGGCATCGACGAGCTCGAGGAGCAGTGGTCGGGCGGGGACCTGCTGCTGCAGGTCGCGGCCGACGATCCGCTGACGGTCTCCCACGCCGCACGGATGCTGCTGAAGGACGCCCGCGCCTTCACGACTCCCCGGTGGGGGCAGACGGGCTTCCGCCGCTCCCCCGGCGTCGTGAGGCCCGGCAGCACCCTGCGGAACCTCTTCGGCCAGCTCGACGGCACCGCGAACCCCGCCCCCGGCAGCGAGCACTTCGCGAAGGTGGTCTGGATCGAGGACGGCCCCTTCGCGGGCGGCACCTCGATGGTGGTGCGTCGGATCCGCATGGACCTCGACGGCTGGGACGAGGCCGACCGCGGGGCGCGGGACGCCGCGACCGGCACCCGACAGGACGACGGCGCGCCGCTGTCGGGCGGGGACGAGAGCACCCCGCCGGACTTCGAGAAGGTCTCCGCGAACGGCTTCCCGGTGATCGGGGAGTTCTCGCACATGCGTCGGGCCCGCGGGGTCGACGACGGCGAGCACCAGGAGATCTACCGTCGGCCGTACAACTACGAGCACGCGCCGGCGCCAGGCTCGGGGCTGCTGTCCGAGGCGGGGCAGGTGTTCGTGTCCTTCCAGGCCGATCCGCTCACGCAGTTCCTGCCGATCCAGCGCCGCCTGGACGAGCTGGACCTGCTGAACCAGTGGACCACCCCGATCGGCTCGGCCGTGTTCGCGATCCCGCCCGGCTGCGCCGAGGGCGAGTTCCTGGGGCAGTCCGTGCTGGAGTAGCCGAGCCGCCGCCGTCCCGTCCGGCCGCGACCGAGCGCCGTCTGCACAGAAGGGACTCCAGCGGCACGGTGCGGAGCTGAGCTCCTCACCGTGCCGCTGGAGTCCCCTTTCTGCCGGGCCCTCCACGACGAACCGACGAGGAGGGCGGCGAGTGCGGGAGATCGACAGCCGGCAGGTGGCAACCCGTGGCGAGCCCGTCGGCCTCGTGCGAGGTCCTCGTATGCTGGCCGGAACCCCCTGCGCCCCGGCACGACCACCCGGACCGTCGTGCTCGCACGCGCAGGCCCCGACGACCGCAGGAGATCATCCATGCCCCGCTTCAACATCCCGGCCGAGGACGCCCAGGGACCCCTGGTCGTCGGGATCGACATCGGTTCGGGCGGCACCCGCGCCGCCGTGTACGACGTCTCGGGCCGCGAGGTCGGCAAGCTCCAGCACAAGGAGATCCACGCCTTCACGGTCGACGACGACGGCACCAGCACGATCGACGCCGACCAGATCGTGGCGGAGATCCGCACCGCGCTCTCCGCCGTGCTCGGCCACGGCGAGCTGCCCGGCGACGTGCGCGCGATCGGCTTCGACACCTTCGCCTCCTCGCTGATCGCGGTCGACACGGCCGGCAACGCGCTGACCCCGTGCATCACCTACGCAGACACCCGCTGCCACGCCCAGGTGGGCGAGCTCGCCTCCCGGATCGACGTCGAGGACCTGCACGAGCGCACCGGCGCCCGCCTCCACTCCTCCTACACCGCGCCGCGGCTGCTGTGGCTGCGCAAGGAGCACCCCGAGGTCTTCGCCCGCACGGAGCGGTTCATGGCGCTCGGCGAGTACGTGGCCTTCAAGCTGCTGGGCACGCCCGCGCTCGGCACCGCCTCCGCAGCCTGGTCCGGCATGATCGACAGGCGCACCGGGCAGTACGTCCCCGAGCTGCTCGACGCCGTGGGCGTGGACGAGGCCGCGATGGGCCTCGCGATCGACCCCGACGACGCGCTGCCCGTCGCCGGCACCCCGCTGGCCGCCGAGTTCCCGCAGCTGGCAGAGGCCGTGTGGCTGCCCGTGATCGGCGACGGCCTCGCTGCGAACCTCGGCATCGGCGCGCTCGGGACCGGTACCTGGGGCATCTCCACCGCGACCTCCGGTGCGATCCGCCAGCTCCTGGACACCGACATCCCCGCCCTCCCCTCCGGGCTGTGGGCATACCGCGTGGACCAGCGTCGCACCCTCGTCGGCTCCGCGATGAGCGACTGCGGGCGCGTGCTGGACTGGTGCCGCAACGAGCTCGCGATGCCCTTCGACATCGACGCGACCGACACCGCGACCCTGTTCTCCGGCCCGCCCTCCCAGGGCACTCCGCTGGTGGTCCCCTTCTTCTCCGGCGAGCGCGGCACCAAGTGGCGCGGCAGCTCCCGGGCGATGTTCACGAACGTGGGCGCCTCCACGACCTGGAAGGACATGCTGCTCGGCGCGATGGAGGGCGTGGCTCTGTCGTTCCTGCGCATCGCCGACCAGATGCGCGAGGCCGGCGGTGAGCCCGAGCGGATCGTGCTCTCGGGCGGCATGACCGGGGCGATCCCCGGCTGGCTGCACCTGCTCTCCGACGCGCTCGCCATGCCGATCGACCACGTCGCCGTCTCTCGCTCGACCATGCGCGGCGCGGCCGTGATGGCCCTCGAGCAGGCCGCACCCGAGATCCCCGTCGCCGAGGCGCCGGTGCTCGCCCGGGTCGAGCCGGTGCTCGCCCACCAGGACTACTACCGCGAGCGCCTCGAGCGCTTCGAGAAGCTCGCCGACCTGGCCTGAGGCGAGGCGGCTCGCTCGCACCGGCACTGCATCCGCTGACCGCGGTGCATGGTCTGCAGATGGCGCATGGCGTTCCACTATGCCTATATAGGCGTAGTGGAACGCCATGCGCCATCACCACCCACCCCGGGCACGGCGTGGACCAGAGCTGTGGCTTCGTTCGCTTGGTGGCGGGGTTTTGCAGCGCTCCGTGGCGGTCTTGTTGCCGCGATCACGCAGGACTGGCTGCAGGTAGGTGTCGCGGTCTGAACCGAGAGGGGTGCGCCCGGTCGGGGCCGTTTGGATCGCTGCCGCTACGTCAGAGTCCGAAGGCTCCGCCGCTGACGAGGATCACGATGCCGAGGCCGATGAGAACGATGGGGAAGAGGATGTGCTCCCAGCGTTCGAGCACTTCGGCGATCGGGGGGCGGGTGGCGACGAACTTTGCCAGGGCCACCAGGACCGCGACGAGCGCGAGGAAGACGATGCAGTAGGCGACTACTGCGAGAGGTTCCACGCTGAGGAAGACAGGGGTGTAGACGCCGATGTTGTCGCCGCCGTTGGCAAGGGTGACGCCTGCGACTGTCCACACGCGGACCTTTTTGCCGGCAACCTTGGCCTCGTCGTCATCGTCGTCATCGTCTCCGCGCCAGGCCTGCCATGCGGCCCAGAGGCCGAGGCCCAGAGGGATGAGACCGAAGTACGGGATGGTTGCCGAGGGCAGGAATGCTCCGGCGCCGATGGTCACCAGGACCGCGGCGCCGAGGATGCCGGCGAATCCGAGGTACTGGCCGGCCAGAATGCGGGCGGTAGTGCCGCGCTGGCCTGCCCCTCGCGCGAAGAAGAGGGAGAGCACGATGATGTCGTCGATGTTGGTCGCTGCGAACAGGCCCATCGCCTGCAAGACCGAGGTGAGGATCATGCGCCCTCCCCAGCTGCGTCGCATCCGGGAAGCGAGCAGGCGGGATCGATGCACGGGGCGTCTTCGTCCACTGCCAGGGTGGCATCGACCAGTGCCGTCAGCGCCTGCGCCAGGTGCGAATCGGCGATCTCATATCGTGTCCGACGACCCTCGGGCTCGGAGACGACGATCCCGCAATCGCGCAGGCATGCCAGGTGGTTGGACACGTTCGGGCGTGTCAGGTCCAGATCTCGGGCCAGTTCCGCCGGGTAAGCGGGATGGTCGAGCAGGGTCAAGATGATCCGGGATCGAGTGGGGTCGGCCAGCGCACGACCCAGGCGGTTCATCACGTCGAGACGCGAAGCAATAGTCAGCATGGACTGAACTATACAGCGCGCACTGAACACTCGGTCACAGGCGTCAGCCCAGATCGCATGCCCGTAAGGGGAACCCTCACCGGACACCACCGCTGCTTATCGAGAGGAACGACGGCACGCCTGGCGGGCTGTCCCGTAAGACCCGTCCGGTGAACTGTCCGGTGAAGGGAGGCTATATGACGCACTGGGGAGCATATCCCCCTTGAAGGTCGGCTATGCCCGAGTCTCCACCGACGAGCAGGACCTGACCGCGCAGCGTGACGGACTCGCGGCGTTCGGCGTCGATCCCAAGCGCATCTACGTCGATCACGGGCTCACGGGCCGCAACGCCGACCGTGAGGGCCTGCGGCAGGCGCTGGCTGCCTGTCGGAACGGCGATACGTTCGTGGTCACCAAGCTCGATCGGCTGGCGCGTTCAGTCCGTGATGCCCACCAGATCGCCGACGACCTCGCGGCGCGGGAAGTGAAGCTGAGCATCGCCGGATCGGTGTACGACCCGACCGACCCGATGGGGAAACTGTTGTTCAACGTGCTGGCGATGGTCGCCGAGTTCGAAGCCGACCTCATCCGTGCCCGCACCCGCGAGGGGATGAAGGTCGCCAAGGCCAAGGGCCGGCTGCGCGGGAAGTCACCGAAACTCACCCCCCCCGGCAAGAAGCTCACCTCGTCCAGCTACATGCTGCCGACGAGCACACCGTGGGCGAGCTGGCCGAGCTGTTCAGCGTGGGCCGCTCCACGGTCTACCGCGCCCTTCAGCGCGCCGAGCGCGGGCGCGAGAACGCCTTGCAGTAGGTGCGTCGTGGACGCTCGAGCGCGGTGGCGAATCCTCAGGCTCCACGTCGAGGACCAGGTGCCCCTCGCGCGCTTAGCTCGCGAGACCGATGTAGGGCTGCGGACCCTGGAGCGCTGGCACGCCCGCTACCGCGCCGACGGCTACGCCGGACTGGAGACAGCCTCACGGGAGGACGCCGGCTCCCGCCGCCTTCCGCCCGACCTCGTCGACCTGATCGAGGGCCTGGCACTGAGCAAGCCGCGGCCGGCCATCGCCACGATCCATCGCAAAGTCACGGGCATCTGCGCCGCCCGGAGGTGGCCGGTCCCCTCCTACTCGGTGGTGTGGGACATCGTGCGGACCCTGGATCCCGGCATGGTCACCCTCGCCCTGGAGGGCGCAGCGTCCTACCGCGACAAGCACGAGCTGGTGCTACGCCGGCAAGCAGAGCTGCCCAACGCGATGTGGCAATCCGATCACACCATGCTCGACATCCTGGTGGTGGGCACCGACGGCAAGCCCGCACGGCCATGGCTGACAACGATCCTCGACGACTGCTCCCGGGCGGTCTACGGCTACACAGTCTTCCTGGGCGCACCGTCGGCGATGAACACCGCCCTGGCGCTGCGCCAAGCGATCTGGCACAAGACCGACCCGGCCTGGCCGATGTGCGGCCTGCCCGGTCGACCACGGCAGCGACTTCACCAGTGACCAGCTCGCCCACACCGCCGTCGACCTCCACATCCGACTGATCCACTCCACCGTCGCCCGACCCCAGGGACGGGGCAAGATCGAGCGGTTCTTCGGCACCATCAACACCGAGCTACTCGCCACCCTGCCCGGACACATCACCGAAGGGCACCCCTTGCCGACACCGAAACTGCCCCTGGCCGCCCTCGATAGCGCCCTGGAGGCGTTCGTGGCCACCTACAACGACCGCACGCACAGCGAGCTCGGAACCTCCCCGCGCAGCGCGTGGATCGCCGATGGCTGGCTACCCCGAATGCCCGAGAGCCTGGAAAACCTCGACAGACTGCTGTTGACCGTCGCCAAGACCCGCGTCGTGCGCCGCGATGGCATCCGCTTCCAGGGCCTGCGCTACGTCTCGCCAACTCTGGCCGGCTACGTCGGACGCTCGGTCGTGATCCGCTACGACCCCCGCGACATCACCGAGATCCGCGTCTTCGATCACGACGAATTCGTCTGCAAGGCCGTCAACCAAGAGCACCACGACCAGAAAGTCAGCCTCAAGGAGATCCAGGCCGCGCGCAACGCCCGCCGCCGGGCGCTGCGAGCCGGCATCAACGAACGCATCGCCCTCGTGACCGCACCTACCGAGACGCCACGGATCACCGAAGCACCGGCTCCGGCGCCGAGGTCGGCGTTGAAGATCTACAAGGAGGACCTCAGGTGAGCCAGCGCTTCATCGTCACCAAGGAGCACCGCCGCTTCACCGAGTTCGCCGACGCCGTGCGCCGCGGGCACACCATCGGTTTGTGCTTCGGATCAGCCGGCGTAGGAAAGACACTCTCCGCACGCCGCTACGCACACTACGAGAAGGCTCATGACCTGCTGACCTACTGGGGGCCGCGCTCCGACAACGACGCCACGATCTACGCCGCCTTGAACCGGAGCCGCACCGTGCTCTACACCCCCAGCGTGCTGACCACCCCGCGGACCCTGAAGGACGAGCTGACCCAAGCCATCACCCGCACCAACATGTGCATCGAGCAGCACCTCGTACCTCCCGGCACGGCCACTCCCGAGGCCTGGGGATGGCGACACGGCAGGAACTACGTGGAGCTGATCATCGTCGACGAGGCCGAACGACTGCGTCCCGCCGCGCTGGAACTGCTGCGCGATCGCTACGACCGCGACGGCATCGCCCTGATCCTGATCGGCATGCCCGGCCTGGAGAAGCAGTTCAGCCACTACCCCCAGTTCTACAGCCGAGTCGGCTTCGCCCACCAGTACCGGCCCCTGGGACAAGACGAACTGCTGTTCGTCCTCGAGCGACACTGGCGATCCCTCGGCAAGACCCTCGACCCCGACGACTTCACCGACGCCCAAGCCATCGCAGCCATCGCACGGATCACCCGCGGCAACTTCCGGCTCCTCGAACGCCTCTTCCCCCAGATCCAGCGGGTCCTGAAGATCAACGAACTCGACACCATCACCAACGACGTCATCGAAGCCGCACAGAGCACCCTGGTCATCGGTGTCACCTGACCCCGCCACGAAGCGACCGAAGAACCCCGCCATTCAGCAGACGAAGTCACAGACCAGAGCAGGGGCGTGGGAAGCCCTTGTGCCAGTGAGAGCCCGGCAGCGGCCAGGACCTGGCGCACTGGGTCTCAGGTGCACCGCACGGACAGCACGACGCCCCGCGGAACAGGTCCGCGGGGCGTCAGGTCCGGCCGGAGCCGAAACACCCGGGCCTCAGGGCCGGGGCAGGCGCTGCTCCTCGGCGACGACGGCCGCGACCAGCGGGTCGCCGGCGGCCACGTCGAGCAGGGCGAGCAGGGCGGTGACCCGCTCGGTCGCGTCCTGGTTCCCTGCAGCCTCGGCGATCTCGGCGCTCTTCGGGTCCTGCACCTCGTGCCCGGCGCGCACCCGGTCGGTGACCCAGGCGGTCCAGGCGGCGACGGCCGCGACCTCGCCGGGGGCCTTGTCCGGGCCGCCGAGCTCGGCGATCACGGGCAGGGCGCGCACGGGCAGCTTCGCAGTGCCGTCGGCGGCGATGCGGATCAGGTTGTCGGCCAGGCGCGGGTTGCGGAAGCGCTCCTCGAGGGCGGAGGTGTAGGCGTCGAGCTCGTCGGCCGGCAGCGGCAGCGTCCCCCGAGCCTCGCTCCACAGCTGCTCGACCAGGGCGCGCACCTCGCGGTGGCCGATCGCCTCGTCCACGCGCGTGACGCCTGCGACCTGGCCGGCGTAGGCCATGAGGGTGTGGGCGCCGTTGAGCAGGCGCAGCTTGCGGCGCTCGTGCACCTCGATATCGTCGGTGAACTGCACCCCGGCCTTCTCCCACTCGGGGCGGCGGCCGCGGAAGCGGTCCTCGATGACCCACTCGGTGAAGGGCTCGGTGACCACCGGGACGGCGTCGGCGAAGCCGGTCTGCTCGCGCACGGTGTCCGCGGCGCCGTCGTCGGCCGAGGGGGTGATGCGGTCGACCATGGAGGAGATGACGTCGACGTGGTCCTCGAACCAGGCGGCGGTCTCCTCGTCGAGCTCGGCGCGGACGGCCTGACCGAGCACCTCGCCGTTGCCGGTGAGGTTGTCGCAGGAGACCAGCGCGATCGGCTCGGTGACGCCGGCCTCGCGGCGGGCCTTGAGGCCGAGCGCGATGCGGGCCGGGGCGGAGGTCGCGGGGTCGGAGCCGGCGGAGTAGCCCTTCTCGGTGATGGTCAGGGTGACCACGGTGGTGAAGGGATCGGCGAGCAGGGCGACCAGGGCGTCGACGTCGGCGGCGGGGTGGACCTCGTCGATCACGTCGAGCACGCTGACCTCGTCGGCCTCGGGGCCGCGCACGATCAGGCCGTACCTGCCGCCCTGGGCGTTCAGCGCATCGGCCATCGCGGCGGAGCGTCCGGTGAAGGCGACGACGGACCAGCCGCCGGCCACGGCGGTGGCCTGCAGGGTGTGGGCGCGGGCGAAGTTGCCGATGCCGAGGTGGACCAGACGGCCGACGTCGGAGGGGGCGGGTGCGTTCATCAGGGCGTTTCCTCTCACGCGGGCTCGCCGAGGCGGAAGACCTCGCGAGGCTGCTGGGTGGGCAGGGTGGCGACGAGCTCGACGGCGTCCTCGAGGCGCATGCGGTGCTCGGCGACGAGGCCTGCCAGGTGGGTCGCGTCGATGCGGCGCGACATGTCGTGGCGCGCCGGGATCGAGCAGAAGGCGCGGGTGTCGTCGATGAATCCGCTGGTGCGCGTGTAGCCGAGGGTCTCGGAGACGGCGCGGCGGAAGCGGAGGATCGCGTCGGGCGAGTCGATGAACCACCACGGCGCCCCGGCGAAGACCGAGGGGTACACGCCGGCCAGCGGCGCGATCTCGCGGGAGAACACGGTCTCGTCGATCGTGAACAGCACGGTGCGGAAGTTCTCCGCGTGGCCCACGTCGTTGAGCATGGGGCGGAGGTGGTGGACGTAGTCGACCGCGACGGGGATGTCGAAGCCGACGTCCGCCCCGAACTTCTCGAACATCGCGTCGGAGTGGTTGCGGGAGACGGCCGGGTGGAGGGTCATGACGAGCCCGTCCTCGGCGGCCAGCCGGGCCTGGTCGGCGAGCAGGTGGCGGCGCAGCGCGACGGCCTCGTCGGCCCCGATCGTGCCCTCGCGGGCGGCGGTGTAGAGGCGGCGGGCGTCCTCGATCGCGAGTCGCTCGGTGCCGGGGTCGATGTGGGCGTGGTCGGAGGAGACCGCACCGTGGTCGCGGAAGTAGAGGCGGCGGGTGCGCATCGCCTCGAGGTGGCCGTCGTAGGTGCCGGTGTCGACGCCGGCGGACTCGCCGAGGGCGGCGACCAGCTCGGGGAAGTCGGCGCGGGCGGGCTCGAGGTACTTGTCGGGCCGGAAGGTGGGGATCACGCGGCCGGTGAAGGAGGCGTCGGCGGCGAGGGCGTCGTGCGGGGCGAGGTCGTCGACCGGGTCGTCGGTGGTCGCCAGGACCTCGATCTTGAACTGGTCGAACAGGGCGCGCGGGCGGAACTCGGGGCGGGTGAGCTTGTCCGCGATCTCGTCGTACATCGCGTCGGCCGTGCGCGGGTTCAGCACGGTCTCCAGGCCGAAGACCTCGGAGAACTCGTGCTCCATCCAGTAGCGGGAGGGGGTGCCGGCGTAGGCGTGCCAGTGCTCGGCCAGCAGGTGCCAGGCCCTGCGGGAGGCCTTCTCGTCCAGCGGGCCCTGGGCCACGCCGAGGTCGGCGAGGTCCACGCCGCGGGCGTGCATGAGCCGGTTGACGTAGTGGTCAGGGGTGATGAACAGCGAGGTCGGGTCGCGGAACGGCTCGTCGTCGAGCAGGAGGCGCGGATCGACGTGCCCGTGGGGCGAGACGATCGGCTGGTCCTTCTCCAGCTCGTAGAGGCTGCGCGCGATCTCGCGGACGGCGGGGTCCGCGGGCAGGAGGCGGTCGGGGTGCGGGACGAAGGCGTCGTTGCTCATGCGGCCATCCTCGCAACGTTTCGCGAGAGCGTCGGACGGTTGTCACGGGTTGCCGGGGAAAGCGCCCTCCATCAGACTGATCGGCGCCCCAGCAAGCGGCCGGGGACCGCGTCGGGCGCGCCGCCTCAGGGGGTCTCGCGCGGTCCGGTGCTGCCGCGGGGCACGAGCCGCACGGGCAGCGAACCCTCGACCGGGGTGCGGTGGGCGGAAGGGTTCTCGATGCGGCGGATGAGGCGCTCGACGGCGGCACGGCCCTGGGCGCGCTTGGGGCTGACGATGGTGGTGAGCCCGCCGCCGACGAGCCGGGAGAGCTGGATGTCATCGTGCCCCATCACCGACAGCTCCTCGGGCACGCGGATGCCGGCGCGCAGGGCGGAGACCAGGAAGCCGAAGGCGACCAGGTCGTTGTAGCAGATCACCGCATGGGGCAGGGAGTCGCGCATCTCCTCGAAGGCCTGCTCGCCGCCCGCGATGGTGGGGGCGAAGGGGCCGTGGCGCTGGATCTGCATCCCGTCCCGGCGGGCGGCGACGCGGACGGCGCGCCAGCGCTCCCCGTCGGACCACGAGTTCACGGGCCCGGCGACGTAGGTGACGGTGCGCAGGCCGTTCTCGGCCAGGTGGGCGATCGCCTGGCCCATGCCGTGCTCGAACTCGGGGGTGACGGAATCCAGGCCTGCAACGCGCCGGTTCATCACGACGACGGGGATGCGCTTCGACAGGTGGTTGAGCATCGCGTCGGACTGCCGGGTGCCCGAGAGCACGATCCCGTCGACGACGTTGACGGCGCTCTCGAGGCTCGCGCGCTCGCGCGCCTCGTCTTCGACGGCGTCCAGCAGGAGCAGCAGGAAGTCCTGCTCCTGGGCGGCCTCCTGCATGCCGGAGACGAGTTCGGCGAAGTAGGGGTTGGTGAGGTCCGGGACCTCGATGCCGAGGCGCTGGTGGCGGTGGGCGCGCTCCTGCGAGGGCGGGGCGGAGGTGCGGTAGTCCAGGACCTTCGCGGCCGCCATGACCTTGGCATGGGTCGCGGCGCTGACCCGGCCGGGGCGGGAGAAGGCGCGCGAGACGGTGGAGGGGGCGACACCTGCCTCCTTGGCGACGTCGTAGATCGTCACGCGCGCTTCCGCCACTCGGCCGGCTCCGTCCCGCACCCTCCGGGCGCTGTCCTGGCGGGCGCTGCCGCCCGCTGTGCTCGGCTGAGCTTATCCCGAGCCGAAGGCAACCGGCGGCAACCGTCCGCCCGTCACTCTGAGAGTGACCGGCGCGCCGAGCCCGAGGCGGGCGCGTCGCGGCGGTCAGCGGGTGGCCGACGGTGGAGATCACGGTGCCGGGGCCGATCATGCAGTGGTCGCCGATGCGCACGGGGGCGATGTCGAGGATGGTCACGCGACCTGGTCACGGCTCATGGGCGCCAGTCTCCCAGACCCCGGGCCGGGAGCCGCGCCCCGCCAGTGCCCCCTGGGTCAGTGCACCCCGCCGAGCTCGACGAGCAGGACGCCCACGACGATCAGCCCCATCCCGCCGAGCATCAGCGTCGTCAGCGGCTCGCGGAAGAGCATTCGGGAGAGCACGGCGGTGGCGACGATCCCGACGGCGCTCCAGATCCCGTAGGCCACGCCGAGCGGCATGCCGGCGGCGAGCGCGCCCGAGAGCAGGGCGAAGGCGGCCAGGTATCCGCCGACCACCGGCAGGTACCAGCGGCGGTCGCCCGTCGCGGACATCCGCAGGGAGAGGGTCGCCCCGACCTCGGTGCCGATCGCGCCCAGGAGCAGCAGCCAGCTCATCGCGCCTCCGCCCCCTCGCGCCCGTCCTCGCGCTCGCCCTCGGATCCGCCGGGGATCGCGTGGACCTCGAGCTCCCGCAGCAGCTCGACCTCACCGCGGGAGCCGTAGGAGGTGGCGCCGGCGAGCCACTCCTCGGCGGGGGGCTCTGCCGTGTCGGCGGCGGCGACCGGCACCGGGCCGGGTCCGCCGCGCGGCCGCTCTCCCGCCCCTGCGTCGGCGGCGTCGGCGGCCTCGGCGCGGCGGGCCCGCTGCGAGCCGAGCTCGACGACGGCGACCCCGGCCGCGATGAGCAGGATCCCGCTGATCTTCAGGGCGCCCAGCGACTCCCCGAACAGCACGGCCGACGCGCCGGCGGTGAGCACCACCCCGATCGCTCCCCAGAGCCCGTAGGCGACGCCGAGGCCCATGCCGCGGCGGAGCACCTGGGCGAGCAGGGCGAAGGTGAGCACATAGCCGACGACCACGACGACGTACAGCGCAGGCAGGTCGAGGGCGCCGCGCAGGGAGAGCGTCGCCGTGACCTCGGCGAGGATCGCGGCGGCGAGCAGCAGCCAGGTCGTCATCGCGCCTCCCCTCCGGCCGTCGCCTCCTCCAGCAGCGCGGTGGCGAGGGAGCGCAGACGCTCCGCCTCCTCCCCCACCTCGTCGAGCAGGCCGGCGGCGCGGTCGAACCAGAGCCCGTCGGCCATGAGCCGCACGGCGAGCAGCCGTGCGCGGCGGTCCGCGGCGACACCGGCGGGCACGTTCAGCCAGGTCTCGACCTGCTCCTGCCAGCGCTCGGTGAGCGTCACGCGCAGGTGCGGGTCAGCGAAGATCACCAGGTCCGCGGCGGAGAGGGCGGCCGTGCAGGCCCAGTCGAGATAGGCGAGGTGGCGCTGGTCCGCGGGCGCCTCTGCCAGGTCGGCCGGCGCGTCGGCCAGGTCGTCCGCGGCCCCCGGGTGGCGGGCGGCGACCTGCGCGAGCAGCTCCCGCTCGTAGCGCGCCGCCATCCGATCGAGGATCGCGCCGAGCAGCTGCTCCTTGGTGGAGAAGTGGTACATCAGCCCGGGCTTGGTGACCCCGGCGGCGCGAGCGGCGGAGTCCAGGGTCAGCGTGCCATCGGCGCCGAGGTGGGCCTCGGCGGCGTCGAGCATCGCCTCGCGGGCTGAGGGGCGGTGCGCGGGGCGTGAGGGCGGCGTGGAGCGCGCGGGTGCCATGGGACCTCCGAGGTCGAGGGGAACGCCCGTTACTTTACTGACCGGATGGCCAAGTGACGCAAGCGCCGCCGGGCGTCGAAGTGCTCGCATCGCGCGGCGTGCAGCCTGCCCGCGCGGCACCACATGGGCCGTGTCATCAGCCTCGGCGTGCGTCCCGAGCACGACTCTTGGCCACGGAGCTTGCTCGACGCACGGCCGCTCACTCCCCCGGCGCAGGGCCTGCGGGCGATCCGGGCGGCGCACGAAGGCTTCTCTGCGTGATACCAGAGCGGTATCATCCAGTCATGGCCATGACTCTGCGACTCACCGATGACGACGAGAAGATCCTCGCCGAGCTCGCCCGCGAGGAGGGCGTCAGTCGGCAGGAGGCGACGGTCCGCGCGATCCGCGAGGCGGCGGCACGACGAGGCCACGAAAAGGCGGTGCAGGACCTGTCCCTGCGTGCACGCACCCGCTACGCCGATCTCCTCGACCGCCTCGCGCAGTGACCCCGGTCCGCTATCTGACCCTCGAGGACCTGCTGACTCTGGTCGACGACCTCCGGGTCGGTCCGGTGCGTGATCTGGGCCTCCTCGAGTCCGCAGCGCATCGCCCCACGACCACCCTCTGGGGCGCGGAGGCCTATGACGGGCTCGATCTGAAGGCCGCGGCGCTCCTCGAGTCCATCGTCCGCAACCACACGCTCCCCGACGCCAACAAGCGCCTCGGATGGCTGGCCATCGTGGTCTTCTTCGGCCTGAACGGTGTCGACCTCGACGCGCCCGATGATGCGGCCTATGAGCTGGTCATCGCCGTATCCACAGGACAGATGCCCCTCGAGGAGGCAGCGGAGGCGCTCGCGGCCTGGCGCTGAACCATCGTGCACTCCCTCAGAGCCGGATCATTCCGGCGCAGGCGCCCAGCGGGCGATCTGCGCGGCGAGGTGCCCGGCGCCGTAGCCGTTGTCGATGTTGACCACGCCGATGCCCGGCGCGCACGCCGAGAGCATGGTGAGCGCCGCAGTGACGCCGCCGGCGGCGACGCCGTAGCCGACGGAGGTGGGCAGCGCGACCACGGGTGCGGGGATCTGCCCGGCGATCACGGTGGGCAGCGCCCCGTCCATCCCGGCGGCGACGACCACACAGGCCGCCTCCCGCAGCTCGGGCAGGCGGGACTGCAGGCGGTGGAGGCCCGCGATGCCGATGTCGGCGATGAGCGTGGTGGGGCGGCCGAGGTGGCGGGCGGTGAGCTCGGCCTCGCGCGCGACGGGCAGATCGCTCGTGCCGGCGCAGGCCACGATCACGAGGCCGCCGCTCGGCGCGGGCGGCGCGGCGGGCCAGGCGAGGAAGCGGGCCGACGGATCGTGCGAGGCGTCCGGCAGGGCGGCGAGCACGGCCTCGGCGCGGGCCTCGTCGGCGCGCGTGAACAGCACCGGTCCGAGGTCCTCGCGGCCCTCGGCGGCGAGGCGCGCGTAGGTCGCGGCGATCTCGTGCACCTGCTCGACGCTCTTCGCGTCGCAGAGCACGGCCTCGGGCGCACCGCGGCGGGAGGCTCGGTCGAGGTCCAGGTCGAGGAAGCCCTCGATCCTGCCGGATCCGCCGGCCGCGCCGGATCCGTCGGCCGTGCGGGCCGCGTCGCCGGCGGACCCCGCGTCGCCGGCGGACCCCGCGCCGTCGGCCGGCCCCGTGGCCTCAGCCACGGCCGCCCTTCCCGACGATCTGCAGGGAGAACAGGCCCGAGCGGATGCCGTCGAGGTCGATGGTGACGTGCTGGAAGCCGGTCTCCTTGCCCGCCGCGACGAGCGCCTCGCGGATCTCGGGCTCCATCGCGCGGGCCAGCTCCTCGGTGGGCAGCTCGATGCGTCCGACGGCGCCGTGGTGGCGGACCCGGCAGTCGCTGAAGCCCTGCTCGTAGACGGCGTCCTCGAGGTCGTCGATCTGGCGCAGCTTCTCGGGGGTGACCTCCTGCCCGAAGGGGACGCGGGAGGCGAGGCAGGGAGCGGCGGGCTTGTCCGCGACGGGCAGGGACAGCTGCCGCGCGACCTCGCGCACCTGCGACTTCGTCATCCCGACGACGGACAGCGGCCGCAGCACCCGGTGCCGGGTCGCGGCGCCCGCGCCGGGGCGGTCGTGGCGGGTGGCGTCGTCAGCGTTCTCGCCGTAGGCGACGGCGTCGAGCCGCTGCTCGCCGACGACGTCCTCGCCGATGCGGGTGAACAGCTCGTCCTTGCAATGAAAACACCGAGCAGCGTCATTTTTCTGGTAGTCGGGGTTCTCGCCCTCGTGGGTGGGGACCTCGACGACCTGCGCGCCGATCACGCGAGCGACCTGGTGGGCGAGGCGCCGCTCGCGGCGGGCGAGGGACGGGGAGACGCCCAGCAGCGCGACGACGCTCTCGGCGCCGAGCGCGCGCACGGCGAGCGCGAGCAGGGTCGCGGAGTCGACGCCGCCGGAGTAGGCGACGCCGAGCTTCCTCACGCCCGCGAGCTCGGTGGAGACGGCGTCGGCGAGCTCGAGCGCCTCGCCGGTGAGCGCATCGGGGGTCATCTCCTCGGCCTCGAAGCCGGGATGACCGGGTGCGAACAGCGAGGTGGGGGCCTGCGGGGCGGTGCCGAGGGTGAGCGGGACGGGCTGGCGGACGGAGGTCACTTGCTCTGCTCCGCGGCGCCGTCGCACTCGGAGGCGAGGCGGAAGAGGACCTCGCCCGCGTGGTCGATCACGAGGGTGTCGGGGTCGTCGCGCAGCGCCTCGATGTCGAGGGAGGCGGGGTCCATGTACAGCACGTTGTACGCCTCGGTCTCCTCCTTGGAGATGGAGGTGGCGAAGTAGCGGTTCACACGCTGCTTCTCCTCCCCGGTCTCGGGGTCGTAGGTACCGAGGCCCGTGACGTGGGTGGAGTGGGCGAGCTCGCCCCAGGGGTGGTCCTTGAAGCGGTCCCACTGCTTCGTGAAGTACTCGATGTTGTGGTACCCGATCTCTCGGATGCCGGGATGCATCTCGGCGACCGCGGTGATGTGCGGGGCGTAGATGATCACGTCGCCGCCGTCGGCGCAGACGGGCTCGGACTTGTAGAAGCCCTTCGCGCCGGTCCACATATCCTCGTACATCTCCGGGACGAGGGCGACGATCCGCTTGTAGGGCTTCTCGACGTAGGTGATGTGGGTCTGCGCGGAGATCTTCGCCATCGCGGCCCAGGCGGCCTGCGGGTCGCCGAAGGCGATCGCGCCGAGGTCCGCTCCGCCTTCGGCGACGTCCATGGTGAAGACGAGCTTCTCGGAGGGGATGAGCTCGCTCGCGGCGTCGATGAGCTGGCGCACGGGGGTGATGCCGAGGGTGCCGATGATGCGGCTGGCGGTGATCAGCGCGCCCACCCAGTGGGAGATGTCGATGACGTCGTGCACCGAGCAGCCGGGGAAGAAGTACTTGTTGCCGCCGGAGAAGCCGACCACCTCGTGGGGGAAGACGGGGCCGACGACGAGGTTGACGTCGGACTCGACGCAGAGCTTGTTGATCTGCACGTTCATGGGGATGTCGGTGAGCAGCCCGCCGGTGAGCTCGGCGATCTGCTCGGCGGGGATGACGCCGAGGTCCGCGATCTGGGAGGGGTCGTCCCAGGCGTGGTTCAGGACCGTCCACTCCGGGTACGTGGCCTTCGCGCCGCGCTCGGTGGAGCCGAGCAGCTGGTCGATGGCCTGCTCGCTCATCGCGGCGTGGGTGCCGAGCGCGATCAGCACGGTGACGGAGGAGACGCGGCCGGCGAGCGCGTCGTGGATCGCGGGCAGCACCTTGGGGAGGGGGACGGAGCGGGTGCCGTCCGGGATGATCACGCAGACGCTCTTGCCGTCGAGGTCCTGCCCGGCGAGCTGCTCGGCGACGAAGCCGGCGATCTGTTCGTCGGTGAGGATGCCTCCCGGGCCGCCGAGCAGGGCGGCCCGTTCGGCCAGGCCCTCGGGGATCGGGTGGATCGTGGGCTGCTGGGTCGCCGTCGTCAAGCTCATGGCTCCCACTATGCGCCGTGACCTGGCCGGGGACAAGGACGGCCCGGCTGTTGCCACGGAGTGGCCGACGCTTCGAGTTCGACCCCGACGCCCCGGGCTGCGAGTTCGACGTGCTGCGCGCACGGATGCGGGAGTCGTCGTGAACGCAGCGGCCGTCCGTGCCCCGGACGAGCTGGGCTACCGTGCCGGAGTGCCGAACTCTCTCCGCGATGCCCGCCCCGCCGACCTGCCCGCCGCTGCGCACACTCTCGCCACGGCCTTCGACGACTACTCGTGGACACGGTGGTCGATCCCCGAGGACCACCATGCCGAGCGACTCGAGGAACTGCAGTCGATCTACCTCGAGCACGCCCTGATCAGTGGCATCGTTCTCGTGAGTGAGCACCTGGACGGGGTGGCCGCCCTGCTCCGCCCGCATTCCCCCGCCCCGGCGGACGCGGCGCAGGCACGGATCGCCGACCTGCTGGGCGACCGTCTCGACGTCTTCCTCGCCGCCGAGCTGCCGCCACGGCCGACCGAGGCGTGGGAGCTTGCGACCCTCGGAGTCCGCCCCTCGGCACGGGGGCGGGGCCTCGGCTCCGCACTGCTCGCCGAGGGCCTGCGCCGCGTCGATGCGGCCGGTGGGAGCTGCACGCTGGAGACCTCGGACCCCCGCAACGTGGAGCTGTACTCTCGCCACGGCTTCTCCGTCACCGCGACCACGCGGATCCCCGACGGCCCGGTCGTCCATTCGATGCTGCGAGCCCCCGTCGGGACGGGACGGCCGTGATCCCTCGCGACTGCGCGGGTGCGCCGCTCGGGCCGGGCGGGGTGCTCCACGCCCTCAGCTCACCGCATCGGCGATACTGCGCGGAGTGGTGAGGCTTCCCCGGCGGCCACGCCGAGCCGGGAGACAGCGCATCCGCAGCGCTGCGGCGGGAGCAGCGCGAGGAGATCGGGGTGGAGGTCGAGGTGAGCGGGGATCCGCGACTGCATGTCGAGGAGTCGGAGGCGGACGGCGGCCTGGACGAGTGGGCGGGCCGCCTCGGCCTGCTCACCGGGGCAGGTTCGACGCGCTGCTCGCGACCGGTGGCAGGTTCGCGGAGATCTTCGCGGAGCAGACCTCCTGACCTGCAGCACCAGAGATCACCTGCTTGCCGATCGGCGGGTATCCCGATCCGCCACGCCGGCTCCTCCTCAGTGCCACCGCCGAGAACTTCCATCTCCTGCCCCGGTGACTCGCTGACACGTACTGTCTGACCATGGGGATCACGGGATTCATGGGACTCGGGGGCTGGGAGATCATCATGCTGCTCGCGGTGGTCATCGCCGCGGTGGTGGTCGTCGCAGCGCTCTTCGCGGTCGTCCGGGCGGCCGCCGCCTCCGGCGCACGACGGGCGCAGCGAGAGACGGAGCCGACGCGCGAGGATCGACCGGACTGACTCTCTCTCGCCACTCGGCACGGTGCCCTGCCCACTCGTGCACCGCTCTTCCCGGCGCGCCGCGCTCGCGCGACTCCGCCGCCTACGCCGACGGCGTGATGAAGCTCGTCGACGACGTGGTGCCCTGCCTCAGCGGCTCTGGTCGAGCGCGTCCAGGCGCTGCAGGACGGTGCCGAACGGGCTGCCGTCCGCGAGCGCTCGCGTCGTGGCGCTCGTGCTCGTGGCGGTCGCGCGCGCCTGCTGGTGATCCGTCATGTCGACCTCTCCCCTGGTGGTTGTCGGGTCCCATGAAAGCGCGGCACGGGCATCCACCGGTGCACCTCTCATGACTTTCCGGTGCTCCGGGCAGCCAGGTCAGGTGACGTCGCTGGTCAGCGACGCTCGGTCCACGCCGACCACCTGGAAAGTTACGCTTTCCACCCTTGGTCCGCGCGGCGTGACGAGACGGGGCGAGCGGCCGGTCGCTGTCGGCTCAGCGGATCGCAGGAGGCCACCGGTCCGCGCGCCACGCACCCCAGTCCGCGAACCCCGTCGGCGGTGCCGGGATCGGCTCGCTGCCGTCGACCTCCTCCTCGCTAGGGCGCTGGAAGATGTCGGCCCAGGAGGCGAGTTCGGCCTCGGAGATCGGCCAGGTGGTGTGCGGCTCCTCGGCGAGACGGCGGCCCAGGCGGCGTCGCTGCTCGGCGGGATCGACGTCGCAGAAGAGCATCACGACCTCGGCGCCGCGGTCGGCGGCGGCCCGGCGGAGGCTGGAGCGCTCGTCCTTGCCCCAGAGCCCGAAGTCGAGGACGACGCTCGTCCCGAGCTCGAGGGCGCGCAGCGCGATCCCCACGAGCCGGCCCTCGATGACGTCGGAGGCCTGCTCGGGGTTCTCGCTGCCGTAGAGCGCCTTCATCCACTCGTCCTTGGTGAGCCGCAGCGCGCCGTGCTCGGCCTCGATGCGGCGGGCGGCGGTGGTCTTGCCGGTGCCGGGCAGGCCGACGGTGAGGAACAGGGTCGGGGGCATCGCTCAGGCCTCCTCGTCCAGGGGTCGCGCGGCGAGCGCGCAGGCGGCGCGCACGGGGAAGGACAGGATGCCGCCCGAGTCCGCGAGATCCCCGGTGCGCGCGGCGAGGACCTCCCGGATGCGCGCGCGGACCTGCGGCGTCTGCGCGCACACGACCGCTCCCGGGGTGGCGATGCCCGCCTCGAGTCCCGCCCACAGGTCCTCGGGGCGGATCCGCCAGTCCCAGTGCAGGTCGCGGGCCTCCACGACCTCCAGCCGTGCCTCCCGTGCGAGGCCGGTGAGCCCGTCGGCGCTGCGGTCGAAGTCCTCGTCGGCCGGGAGTCGCTCCGGCGGCGGGAGCACGGCGCCGGCCTCCTCGAACACTTCGCCGAGCAGCGCGCTCCAGCTCGCACCTCCGGCGGGCCAGATCGTCATCGCGAGGCGCCCGCCGGGGCGCAGCACGCGGCGCAGCTCGGCGAGCGCGGCGCGAGGGCGGCCGACGTGGTTGATCACGAAGTTCGCCGCGATCGCGCCTTCGCCCGCATCAGGCAGGGGCAGGTCGGGCAGCGCGGCGCGGAGCACCTGCCCGCGCAGGCGACGACGGGCGGCCTCGACCATGGACTCGTCGGCATCCAGCGCCATCACCGTCCGTCCCGCATGCTCGGCTCGCGCGGCCAGGCGTCCGGTGCCGCAGCCGACGTCGAGCAGCTCCCCGTCGGGCAGATCGGCGAGCAGTCGTGCGGAGACGCCGTCGCAGAGGGTCGCGAAGGACCGGTCATAGGCCTCGGCGGTGGCGGTCCAGTCCCTCATGCCTCCAGTGAACCGCACCGCGACCGCGGGGACGAGGGACACTCGCGAACGGCGCCGCACTGCCCATCACGGCTCCTCAGCGGAGAACCGCGCGGCAACCCGATTTGCATCCATTGATGCATGCATTAGGATCGCCTCCATGCGTTCCCCCACCCTCCCCTGGCTAGATGACCGCGAGAACCGGCCGATCGCGACGCAGATCGCCGCGAGGACGGCCCGACAGATCGCCACCGGCGATATCGAGCCGGGCGCCCTGCTGCGTGAGGTCGACGTCGCCGAGGAGCACGGCGCGAGCCGCACCCCGGCGCGCGAGGCGATGCTGCAGCTGGAGACCTGGGGGCTGGTGCGCCTCCTGCCGAAGAAGGGCGCCCAGGTCACGACCCCGACCGCCCGGGAGCGGGAGGAGCTGCTCTCTGTCCGCGCGATGCTCGAGGGGCACGCCGTCTCCCGCATCGCGCCCGACGAGACCCGTCGGACCTCCCTCGTCGAGGCGCTCGCGCCGGTGCTCGCGGCGCAGGAGGGCGCGACCGGCCGACCCGCGGACTTCGCCGTCCACGACTACGCCTTCCACCTCACCCTCGCCTCCCACGACGGCAACCGCGTGGTCGAGGAGGTGCTGCGCGCGCTGGGACCGCGGCTGTTCCGCCTCACGCATCTGGCAGTCCTCTCCCCCGCCGCGGACCTGCCCGCCCTGCACCGCGAGCACGTCGAGCTCACCGATGCGGTGGCGCGCGGGGACGTCGCCGGCTTCCGCGAGATGATCGAGGGCCACCTGCATACCGGCCACGATGCCTACTCGGTGGTGTCCGAGTGATGCGCGCGCGGATCCCGGCCTGGCTGGCCGTCGCCCCGACGGGCTTCCTCCTCGCCTGGGGCGGCAACCACTTCACGCCGCTGCTGCACGTGTACGAGACCGTCGGCGGCTATGCGCCCTGGCAGGCGAACCTGCTGCTGGGGATGTACGTCGCCGGCCTCGTCCCGGGGATGCTGCTGGCCGCGGGGCTCTCGGACCATCACGGCCGTCGGCCGATCGCGATCGCGGGCCTGCTCGCCGGGGCGCTCGGCAGCGTGGTGCTCGCGGCGAGCATGTCGAGCTTCGTGCTGCTGTGCGCCGGCCGCGTCCTCGCCGGGATCGGCGTGGGTGTGGGCATGTCGGTCTGCTCGACCTGGATCAAGGAGCTCTCCTCCGCCCCGCACGATCCGCGTGCGACGCCGACCGCCGGGGCACGACGCTCCTCGATGATCCTCACCCTCGGCTTCGCGCTCGGCGCGGGCGTGACGGGCTCGCTCGCCCAGTGGGCGCCGCTGCCGGGGCAGCTGCCCTTCCTCGTCCATCTCGGGCTGTGCCTGCTCGCCGGGATCGCGCTGCTCGCGGCGCCGGAGAGCCTGCCGCGCGAGCTGCGGGCCCGCGGCGCGCTGCGCGATGACCTGAGGGTCCCCTCGGTGAGGCATCCCCTCTTCGCGCGGATCGTGCTGCCGGCCGCGCCGTGGGTGTTCGCCGCCGCCGGGGTCGCCTACGCCATCCTGCCTGCGACGGTCGAGGCGCAGATCGGGGACTCCGCGACGATCTACGCGACGGGCCTGACGGTGCTCACCCTGGGCGTCGGCGCGATCGCCCAGGGCACCGTGGGCCTGATCGACCGCCTCACCCGCGGCCGCGCGCTGGTCGTGGGCCTGAGCGGCATGAGCGCGGGGATGATCCTCGCCGCCGTCGCCGCGGATCTGCGCCGCCCGGTGCTGGTGGTGGGCGTCGCGGCGCTGCTCGGCGCGTCCTACGGGGTGTGCGTGGTGGCGGGGCTGGTCATCGCCCAGTCCCTCGCCTCTCCGCGCGAGCTCGCCGGGATCACCGGCGTCTACTACTCCCTCGCCTATCTCGGTTTCCTGCTGCCGACGATCCTCGCGGCGCTCACCCCGGTCCTGCCCTACACGGGAGGCCTCGTGATCGTCGCGGCGGTGTGCGTGCTGTGCCTCGCGACCGTCGCCTGGGGTCTGCGCCGCCCGCTCCCGACGCCGACGGCCGACGCGGTGGAGGACGAGCTCGTCGACCCCGAGGTCGCCTCGGTCGCCGCCTCCTGAGCAGTCCTCACCGCATGGTCGCGGCGAGCTCCGCCTCGCTCAGCGCGCGGTCCGCGAACACCAGGCGCACGGCCGACGGATCGGGGTTGCCGGCGTCGGGACCGCGATGGCGCAGCGCGAGCACGACCTTCCGTGCGACTGCGGCGGAGGCCGGGTTGTTCTCGAGCAGGTAGGCGACCACCGGCAGCTCCGGGCGGCGCTCGCGGGCGGCCTCAACCGCAGCACGGGCCAGCTCGGTCGCGAACCCGCGCCCCTGCGCCTCGGGCGCGAAGCGGTACCCGAGGTTCCAGAACGCGTCCTGCCGCACCGCGCATCCTCCGTGCCCCACCCGACTCGCCGCGGTGGCGCCCCCGTCGGCCGGACCCGCGCTCCGCCGGACGTGGCCGGACACACGTGGCCGCGCGCCACCCCGCCCCGTACCGTGTCAGAGGCACAAGAAGTGTCGGCGGCGTCCGCGCCGCCTCCCTCCCCTCCTCGGAGCCACCCCTCGATGAGCACGTCCACGCAGCCGACCGACACCCCCGCGACCACGCGTCGCCGTCCCGGCCTCTCGGCGCGACACCTGCACTTCATCGCCCTCGGCTCCGCGATCGGGACGGGCCTGTTCTACGGCTCGGCCGGCGCGATCCAGGCCGCGGGCCCCTCCGTGCTGCTGGTGTACCTCCTCGGGGGCGCGGTCGTGTACTTCATGCTCCGCGCGCTCGGTGAGATGGCGGTGCGGATGCCGATCTCCGGCTCCTTCGCTGAGTACACGCGTCGCTTCCTGGGCCGCTGGGCCGGGTACATCACCGGCTGGATGTTCGCCTTCGAGATGCTGATCGTGTGCCTCGCGGACCTCACCGCGATCGCGATCTACATGCGCTTCTGGTTCCCGGACACCGACCAGTGGATCTGGGTGGCGCTGACTCTGCTCATCGTCGGCGCCGCGAATCTCGCGAGCGTCCGCTGGTTCGGCGAGCTGGAGTTCGTCTTCACGATCGTGAAGGTCGCCGCGGTGGTCGCGATGATCGCGGGAGGCGCGGCGATCCTCGCCTTCGGGCTCGGCGATCCCTCGACGCCCACGGGTCTCGCGAACCTCACCGCCGACGGGGGCTTCTTCCCGCACGGGCCCGGCGGCATGATCAGCGCGTTCGTCCTGGTGCTCTTCGCCTTCGGCGGCACCGAGATCATCGGTGTGGCCGGCACCGAGGCGGAGGACCCCGCCAGGGCGATCCCGAAGGCCGTGAACACGGTCCCGGTGCGGATCCTGCTGTTCTACGTCCTCGCGATCGGCGTGATCCTGCTGCTCACCCCGTGGCAGCAGATCACCGGCGAGGAGTCCCCCTTCGTGCAGATCTTCGACACCCTCGGCGTGAACTGGGCGGCGGCTCTGTTGAACGTCGTGGTGATCACCGCGGCGCTCTCGGCGATCAACGCGGACCTGTTCGGCGCGGGCCGCGTCGTCGCCGGCATGGCCCGCCAGCGCCTGGCCCCCGCAGCCCTGTCCCGCACGATGCGCGGCGTGCCGGTCCTGACCACCCTCGCGATGCTCGGCGTGCTCGTCGTGGGCGTGCTGCTGAACTGGGCGCTGCCGGACGAGGTGTTCACGATCGTCGCGTCGCTGGCGACCTTCGCGACCGTGTTCGTGTGGCTGATGATCCTGCTCGCGCAGGTCGCCTCCCGCCGCGGCATGAGCCGCGAGGAGCGCGCGGCGCTCGCGTTCCCCGTGCCGCTGTGGCCCTACGGGCAGGCGTTCGCGATCGCGTTCATCCTGTTCACCTTCGGGATCATGGTGTGGATCAGCGAGTACCACCTCGCGCTGCTGACGGGCGTGGGCTTCGTGGCGCTCATGAGCGTGCTCTACGTCGTCGCAGGCCGTCGGCGGCGCCGCTCGCAGGGCTGACCTGCCGGTTCAGCCGTCGCAGAGCGAGGCGTCGGCCGTGCGGGTGGTCGCGCCGTCCACCGAGCGGGAGGGCGGGCTGGTCGCGGTCGGCGGGCGAGGACCCGCGAGCTGCTCACCTCCTCCACCACCGCGGACATCGCCATCTGCTGGTGGCCCAGGCGCGCGATGTCGCTGCCGTCGCCGACCGCATGGCGGTTGCGGGCCAGGGCCAGGGCACCCTTCCCGTGCACGCCGGTCAGCTCCTCCACCGCGGCGGCCGAGCAGGCCGGGCCGGAGTTCAGGGCGGAGTTGAGCATGCCGCGTCCCCCGGCGAAGCCGCCGCTGCCGGTGAGCCCGGGACCGCGTCGATGCCGTGCGGCACAATGGCGACCGACACCGCCGTCACCGCAGGGAGGATCCCATGACCGAGATCGTCGTCGTCGCCGCGGCCCGCACGCCGCAGGGCCGACTCCAGGGGGCACTGTCCTCGTTCTCCGCACCGCAGCTGGGCGCGCTCGCGATCGAGGGCGCGCTCGAGCGCGGCGGAGTGGACCCCGCGACCGTCGACGCCGTGATCATGGGGCAGGTGCTCCCGGCCGGCTCCGGCCAGAACCCCGCCCGGCAGGCCGCGCTCGGCGCCGGGATCGGCTGGGGCACTCCTGCGCACAGCGTGAACAAGGTGTGTCTCTCGGGCCTGACCGCCGTGATCGACGCGGCGCGGATGATCGCCTCCGGCGATGCCGAGGTCGTGGTCGCCGGCGGCATGGAGTCCATGTCCCAGGCCCCGCACCTGCTGATGGGCTCCCGCGCCGGCTGGAAGTACGGGGCGGTCGAGGCGCTGGACCACATGGCCCACGACGGCCTCACTGATGCCTACGACGGGGTGAGCATGGGCGAGTCCACGGAGCGCCACAACCCTCGCTTCGAGATGACGCGCGAGGACCAGGACCGGGTCGCGGCGCTGTCCCATCAGCGCGCGGCCGCCGCGGCGGAGCTGCTCGCCGAGGAGATCGTCCCCGTCCCGGTGCCGCAGCGCCGCGGGGAGCCCGTCGACGTCACGGCCGACGAGGGCATCCGCCTGGACACCTCCGAGGACTCGCTGGCCCGCCTGCGCCCCGCCTTCGCCGAGGGCGGCACGATCACGGCCGGGAACTCCTCCCAGATCTCCGACGGCGCGGCCGCGCTGGTGCTCACCACGTCCGCCCGCGCCGATGCGGAGGGCTGGCAGATCATGGCCCGGATCGGCGCGAACGGGCAGACCGCCGGACCGGACAGCTCCCTCCAGGCCCAGCCCGCCGACGCGATCGCCCGGGCGCTCGAGAAGCAGGGGATCACCGTCGCGGATCTCGACCTCGTCGAGATCAACGAGGCCTTCGGCGCCGTGGTCGCCCACTCGCAGCGGGGGCTGGGCGCCTCCGAGGAGATCGTCAACGTGCACGGCGGCGGGATCGCGCTCGGCCACCCGATCGGCGCCTCCGGGGCCCGGCTCGTGGTGCACATGGCGCACGAGCTGACGAGGCGGGGCAGCGGCACCGCCGCGGTGGGGCTGTGTGGCGGGGGCGGGCAGGGTGAGGCGCTCGTGCTGCTGCGGTGACCGGGTCGATGCACCCGGGCCAGCTCGAGATCTCGCAGGAGCTCGCCGCGCAGCTGGTCGCACGCCTGCCGCCCGGCACGCACCCGCGGACGGTCCGGCTGCTCGAGCCCTCCGCGACGACCAGCACCGTGGCGCGGATCGGGGAGGGGATCGCCGCCCGCTTCCCGCTCGGGCCGTCGGATCCGGTGACTGCTCGAGCAGCCCTCGTCGCCGAGCACGAGGCGATGGGCGAGTTCGCGGCCGTCTGCCCGCTGCCCGCTCCGGAGCCGGTCGTGCTCGGGGAGCCGTCGGCCGCGCTCCCGATGCCCTTGTCGGTGCAGACCTGGGGTCCCGGGCGAGGTCGCGGACCCCGAGGCCCTCGCCTCTTCCGACTCGGCGACAGACGACCTCGCCGACCTGCTCCCCGCGCTGCGCGCCGTCCCGACCAGCGGCCGACGCTTCCGAGGCCCGGGACGCGGCGGAGACCTCACCGCGCACGAGGACTGGGTGCGTGCGTGCCTCGAGCACTCCCGCGACCCTGCGGCTGCGGCACCGCCTGGGCAGCTCGGACCTCGAGTGGGAGCGCGGGGCGGCCTGGGCGTTCGTGCAGGCCATCGGGCTCGTCTGGTACTACGTGGACTCAAACCCGGTCGTGGCCGAGCTGGGCCGCTCGACCTGTCAGCGGCTGCTGGAGGACCCGTCGGCCGCGGCCGGAGCCTGATCGAGCACGAGCTGGAGGAAGGCGAGATCGAGCCAGCGCCCGAACTTCACCCCCACCTGCGGGAGCACTCCCACGCGGGTGAAGCCGAAGCGCTCGTGCAGGCGCACGGAGCCCTCGTTCTCCGCGTCGATCCCGGCGATCATCACGTGGATCCTCTGCGCGCGGGCGCGCTCGAGCAGGGCGGTGAGCAGCGCCGAGCCGGTGCCGCGCCCCCGCAGCCCCTCGCGCACGTAGACAGAGTGCTCGACGGTGTGGCGATAGCCGTCGTGCGGACGCCACGGCCCGTAGGTCGCGTAGCCGAGCACGGTCCCGTCGCCCTCGAGCGCGACAAGCACCGGGAAGCCGCCCGCCTGCCGCTCGGCGATCCATTCGGCGCGGTCGGCCGCGTCGACGAGGCGCTCGTTCCAGATCGCGGTGGTGTGCTCGACAGCATGGTTGTAGATCTCGGCGATGCCGCCGGCATGCTGCGCGGTCGCGTCGAGGATCTGCATCGGGGCCTCCAAAGGCGTCGTGGACCCGCAGAGCATAGTCCTCTGCACGCCGACTCCCTGGCCGTACCGTGCCTCCATGGACATCACCCCCTTGGACGAGCCCCGCGTGCCGAACGCCCTTGCGCTGCTCACGGACCTCGGCCTGCCCGCCGAGGAGGCGGTGGTGCTGCACGCCTCGAACACGCTCACGCTGCGCCTCCGGCCGGCCGACGTGGTGGCGCGCATCGCCCCGCGCGACCGCGCCGGAGATCTCGCGGTCGAGCTAGAGCGGGCCGAGGCGCTGCAGGCCGTCGGCGCGCCCGTCGGCCCTCCCGACCCGCGCCTCGCGCCGACGGTGCACCTGCGCGGCGAGCATGCGATCACGCTGTGGGAGCACCTGCCCGCCCGAGACCGCGAGGAGATGCCGCCAGCCGAGTTCGCGGACTCGCTCGCGGCGCTGCACACCGGGATGCGGGCGCTGGACCTGCCCGTCCCGCCGCTCGCGGACAGGGTGGGGCACGCCCTGGACCTGCTGCGGGACCCGGAGCGCACCCCGGCGCTCGCCGCCGCGGCCCGGTCCCTGCTGCAGGAGACCCTCGCCCGCCTCGCAGAGCGTGCCGCGACCGGCGGCCCGCAGCAGATCCTGCACGGCGAGCCGCATCCCGGGAACGTGCTGGACACCCCCTCCGGGCCGCGGTTCATCGACCTGGAGACCTTCTGCCGCGGGCCGGTCGAGTTCGACCTCGCCCACGCCCCCGCCGAGGTCGCCGCGCACTATCCGGGCCACGACCCGGCGCTGCTCGAGGACTGCCGCACCCTCTCGCTCGCGATCGCGACGACCTGGCGCTTCGACCGGCAGGACACCTTCCCGGACGGCCGCGCGATCGGCGAGGCGTGGCTGACCGAGGTGCGGGCGCGCGTCGAGGAGTGAGGCCGCGGGACCGCGGTCCCAGCTCGCACATACCCTGCCCGGGTATGGTCGGGGGGACCTCGCCGTCGTCCCGAAGGATCCTCCGATGACTGTCGCCCTGCCGCGTCGCACCCTGCTCGCCGCCCTCGCCGCGACCCCGCTGGTGCTCGCCGGCTGCTCCGCCGGCCCGACGGCCGCGGAGGAGCTGCTGTCCGCCCACGACCTGCCCGCCGGCACGGCCCGCGAGGTGATCGACGCGCTCGAGGCGCTGCCGCTCGAGAAGCGGCCCTCGGACCTGCTCGCCTCCGTCGGCACCGACGTGCTCACCCTCTCCGACGCCGCCGGGCGGGAGGCGACCCTCGAGCTGCCCGCGGAGGAGCTGTACGTCTCGGTCGCGCCGTTCGTGTCCGGCACCCATGAGTGCTTCCTCCACAGCCTCACCACGTGCCTCGGCGAGCTGGCGGAGGAGGGGCTCGCGGTGCGGGGCGAGGACGCCTCCGGGGCGGTGCTGATCGACGAGGAGCGCACCACCGCGCCGAACGGCTTCCTGGGCCTGTGGCTGCCCCGGGACGCGGAGCTCACGCTCACCCTCGCCGGAGAGGCCGGTGAGGCCACGACGACGCTGCGCACCGACGCCGAGGCCCCCACCTGCATCACCACGATGCAGCTGGGGGCCTGAGCAAGGCAGCGCCTCAGCGCCGGACGGCGACCGCCTCGGGCCGCAGGTCCAGGCGGCGCAGCAGCTGTGCGTTCAGTGCGACCACGACGGTCGAGGCGCTCATCAGCAGCGCGCCGACGCTCATCGGCATGACGAACCCGATCGGGGCGAGCACCCCGGCGGCGAGCGGGACGGAGATCAGGTTGTACCCGGCCGCCCACCACAGGTTCTGCCGCATCTTCCGGTAGGCGGCGGTCGACAGCTCGATCACCGACAGCACGGCGCGCGGGTCCGAGGAGGCGAGCACCACCCCGGCGGAGCCGATCGCGACGTCGGTGCCGGCGCCGATCGCGAGGCCGACGTCGGCGCGGGCGAGGGCGGGGGCGTCGTTGACGCCGTCGCCGACCATCGCGACCTTCCTGCCCTCGTCCTGCAGCGCGGCGACGCGGCTCGCCTTGTCCTCGGGGCGCACGCCGGCGAAGACCCGGTCGATGCCGAGCTCGGCGCCGACGTGCTCGGCGACGTTCTGCGCATCGCCGGTGATCATGACGACCTGGATGTCGCGGGCGTGGAGCGCGTCGATCGCCTCGCGGGACTCCTGGCGCACCGCGTCGGCGAGCTTGAGGGCGCCGACGGGCTCGCCGTCGCGCAGCACGTGCAGCACGATCGCGCCCTCCTCGCGCCAGGCGGGAGTCTCCTCGAGCTCGGCGGCGCCGGTCTCCTCGAGGAGGCGCGGCCCGCCGACGCGGATCTCGTGCCCGTCGACCTGCGCGGTCACGCCGAGCGCCGGGGCGGAGGTGACGTCCGAGGCGGCGGGGACGCTCACCCCGTCGGCCTCGGCGCGCTCGCGGATCGCGCCGGCGAGCGGGTGCTCGCTCTCGGACTCGGCCGCGGCGGCCAGCCCCAGGAGCGTCGGCGCGTCGAGCCCGCTGCCGGGGGCGACGGCGATCTCGGAGAGCTCGGGCTCGCCGCGGGTGAGGGTGCCGGTCTTGTCGAACAGGACGGTGTCGACGGTGCGCATGCCCTCGAGGGCGAGGCGGTCGGTGACGAGCACGCCGGCGCGAGCCGCTCGCTCGGTCGCGAGCGAGACCACCAGCGGGATCGCCAGGCCCAGCGCGTGCGGGCAGGCGATGACCAGCACGGTGACGGTGCGGATGACCGCGTCGTCGGGCATGCCCAGCAGCGCCCAGACGAGCGCGGTGATGACCGCGGCGCCGAGCGCGAACCAGAACAGCCAGGCGGCGGCCCGGTCGGCGATGCGCTGGGCGCGGGAGGAGGAGCTCTGGGCCTCGGAGACCAGGCGCTGGATGCCGGCGAGCGCGGTGCCCTCGCCGGTCTCGGTGACCTCGATGCGCAGGTTCGAGTCGGTCGCGACGGTGCCGGCGACCACGCGGTCCCCCGTCGTGCGCTCCACGGTCCGGGACTCGCCGGTGATCATCGACTCGTCGACGTCGGCGCGGCCCTCGACGACGGTGCCGTCGGCCGGGATGGAGGCGCCGGGGCGGACCAGCACGAGGTCGCCGGTGCGCAGGTCGGCAGGGGCGACGGTGACGATCTGGTCGCCCTCGATCCGCTCGGCCTCATCGGGCAGGAGCGCGGCGAGGGAGTCGAGCGCGGAGGAGGTCTGCGCGAGGGAGCGCATCTCGATCCAGTGCCCGAGCAGCATGATCACGATCAGCAGTGCGAGCTCCCACCAGAACTCGAGCTCGTGATGGAGCAGGCCCAGGGTCGCACCCCAGGAGGACAGGAACGCGACGGTGATGCCGAGACTGATCAGCAGCATCATCCCCGGGGCGCGGGAGCGGAGCTCGGAGAGCCCGCCGCTGAGGAACGGCTTTCCGCCCCACACGTACATGACGGTGCCGAGCAGCGGCGCGACCCAGCGAAGGCCCGGCACGTCCGGGATCGTGTAGCCGATCAGGTCCGCGAACATCGGCGAGAGGCCGACGACAGGCACCGCGACCACCAGCATGATCCAGAACAGCCGACGGAACTGCGCGACGTGATCGCCGTGCCCGCCATGGCCGTGATGCCCGCCGTGCTGGTGCGTGCCCCGATCGCCGCCCTCGACGCCGAGAGCGACGTGGGAGTCCTGCCGTCCGTGCCCCTCGTGCTGTGTGCTCATACCGCGACCCTATACCCCTAGGGGGTATTGGCCAAGTGTGGGGGCCCGACATCACCCACCACTCTCCACCGAACGCCGACCGTCCGTCCCCGAGCCGGGGAGTCGTCGAAGAAATCCACGTACATCACGTACATGAAGCACATGACGTACGCGACAGTCGCCACGTGCCCCCGTGCCGCACCCCTCTCATTCATCGCCATTCATCGATATGATCGCCGCATGACGATGCCGATGGAATCCTCTCCCCCGCTCTTCGACGTGGACGAGTCCCAGGCCGCGCTCTTCCACGCCCTGGCCGAGCCGACCCGACTCGCGCTGCTCCAGCACCTCTCCACCGGGGAGCACCGGGTGCGGGACCTGGTCGACCACCTGCACCTGGCCCAGTCGACGGTCAGCAAGCACCTGGCCTGCCTGCGGGACTGCGGGCTGATCAGCAGCCGCAGCGAGGGCCGCGCCTCCTGGTTCTCGCTCACCGATCCGGAGCGGCTGCGCTCCCTGCTCGCCCTCGCCGCCGCGATGCTGTCCGGCGCAGGCGCGGCACCGACGGTCCACGAGCACCTGCACGACCCGCGCGTCGGCGGCGGCCCGGCCGACGAAGGCGACCCGCTCGACGCGAGCGGCCCGCCCGACGACGGCATCCCGCTCGGCGAGGCCGGCCCCCGATGACCGCCTCGCACACTCACGGCCATGGTCACAGCCACGCCTCCCCGACCACCGGCCGTGTCCGCCTCGCGATCGCCTTCGGGCTGACGGCCCTGATCGTCCTCGCCCAGGCGGTCGGCAGCGTGGTCACGGGCTCCCTCGCCCTGCTGACCGATACGGCGCACGCGCTCGTGGACGCCTCCGGGCTGCTGGTCGCGCTGATCGCCGCGACGATGCTGCTGCGTCCCGCGAGCCCCGCCCGCACCTGGGGCTTCGCCCGGATCGAGGTGCTCGCGGCGCTGGCCCAGGCGACGCTGCTGATCGTCGTCGGCACCTACACCGCGATCGAGGGGCTGCGCCGCCTCGCCTCCCCGCCCGAGATCGCCTCGACGGAGCTGCTCGTCTTCGGCGCGGTCGGGCTCGCGGTGAACCTGGTGGCGATCCTCGTGCTCGCCGGCGGCAAGAACACCAGCCTGAACATGAAGGCCGCCTTCCTCGAGGTCGCCAACGATGCGCTCGGCTCCCTCGGCGTGATCGTCGCGGCGCTCGTCATCCGCTGCACCGGCTTCCAGCAGGCCGACGCGCTCGCGGGCCTGTTCATCGCGGCGCTGATCGTGCCGCGCGCGGTGCGGATCCTGCGCGACACCCTGCGGATCCTCATGGAGTACACCCCCGAGGGCGTGGACCTCGACGAGGTGCGCGAGCACCTGCTGGCCCTCGAGCACGTCCAGGACGTCCACGACCTGCACGCCTCCAACGTCGGCAGCAGCCTGCCGATCCTCTCCGCGCACGTGGTGGTGGCCGAGGAGTGCTTCGGCTCGTCGCATGCGATGGAGATCCTCGAGGAGGTCCACGAGTGCGTGCGCACCCACTTCCCCGTCGCCTTCGAGCACGCGACCATCCAGATGGAGAGCCCCGACGTGCACGCGCGTGAAACGGCCCGAACGCTGCACGTCTGAGCGCGGCGCCGCCGAGGAACACGGCCCGATCACCTCACAGAACAGACGCCGCGGACCCTCCCCCTGCTTCCGCCGTCCCCAGCTGCTCCTCCTCCGTCGGCCGACGGGACGCGGTGGCGGGGCTGAGCACCGCCGCGAGGAGCGCGACCACGAGGGGGACGACGAGCGCGCCGCGCAGCCCGATCTCCTCGCCGAGGAACCCGAGCGTCGGCGGGCCGACGAGGAAGGCGAGATAGCCGATCACCGAGGCGAGGGCGACGCGCGCGGCGGAGTCCGGGCCGGAGTCGCCGGCGGCGGAGAGCGCGAGCGGGAAGCCGAGGGAGGCGCCGAGCCCCCACAGCACGACGGCGACGACGGCCACGACCTGGCTGTCCACGTAGGCGATGAGCGCGAGCCCGGTCGCAGCGAACAGGGCGCTGACCAGGAGCACGCGGGAGCGGCCGACGCGCTCCACGATCGGCCCGCCGGAGAAGCGGCCGATCGTCATCGAGGCCGCGAACAGGGCGAACACGAGCGAGCCCATGGTCGCGCCGAATCCGTGCCCGTCGACCATGATCAGCGGCAGCCAGTCATTGGCGGTGCCCTCGGCGAGCGCCATCGCGAGCACGACTCCGCCGATGCACACCAGCCGCAGGTCCTTCCAGATCGCCGGTCGCGGCGTCGCCGCCTGCGCGGCGCGCTCGGCGGCGGTGACCCTCCCGGTCCCGGTGGGGATCGCGCGCATCGCCCAGAGCAGCAGCCCCGCGCCGACGGCGGCCGTCGCCACCAGATGGGGCACCACCGGGAAGCCCGCGCCGTTGGCGAGGATGCCGAGCACCGCCCCGATCACCGTGCCGAGGCTGAAGCAGCCGTGCAGGGACGGAAGGAAGGAGCGCCCGCCGAGCCTCTCGACGTCGGCGCCCTCGACATTCATGGCGACCTCGCCGCCGCCCATCCCGCCGCCGAACAGCGCGAGGCCGAAGGCGGTGAGGAGCGGCTGCCCCATCGAGGCGCCGAGCGCGATCGTGGGCAGTGCGACGACCACCAGCGTCGACCCCGCGAGGACCACGGGACGGGTGCCGAGCCGCATCACGAGCGGTCCGGAGGAGAGGATCCCCAGCATCGACCCGATCGAGAGGCCGAAGAGCACCAGCCCCATCTGCGCAGTGGAGGCGTCCAGCAGGTCCCGCACCGCGGGCGTGCGGGTGACCCACGCGGACATGCTCAGGCCCGGCAGCAGGAACAGGGCGTAGAGCGCGAAGCGGCGTCGGCGCAGGGAGATCGTGGGCGAGGAGGTCACGCGGACGAGCGTACGCAGGGGGCGACCGCAGGTCACGGGCCGTCCGTCGCATCGCCCCTGGTGGACTGTCGGCCCCTGTGCCTACGCTCTCCCCGAGCGCCCGGCACCGAGCCGGCGCCGACGCCGAGGAGGACGTCCGCCATGCCCGCTGCACTGCATCCCTACCTCAACTTCGACGGCAACGCCCGCGAGGCGTTCGAGTTCTACGGCGAGGCCCTCGGGGCCACGCCCCAGTTCGCCACCTTCGGGGAGTTCCAGGCGGTCCCCGAGGGCGATCCCGCCGCCGAGAAGATCATGCACGGCTCGCTCGAGGTCACCGACCTGATCCGCCTGTACGCCTCCGACGTGATCGAGGGGATGGGCGAGTACACCCGCGGCACCAACGTCACCCTCTCCCTGATGGGCGATGACGAGGCGGTGCTGCGCGGCGCATACGAGAAGCTGTCCGTGGGCGGCGAGATCACGATGCCGCTCGAGAAGCAGATGTGGGGCGACGTCTACGGCGCCTTCACCGACCGCTTCGGCATCGTGTGGCAGGTCAACATCTCCGGCGCGGAGGGCTGAACCTTCTCCGACGACCTCCGTGACCTGCTCGAGGCCGAGCGGGCTCGCACCCGGGAGAGGATCGCGGCGCTGCGGCGCGACCACGCCGCGATCCTCGACGGGATGGCGCTGACCTCGACCGACGACGAGCACGACCCCGAGGGGCAGACCACCGCCGTGGACCGCTCCCGCACCGAGGCTCTGCTGGCCGGTGCCGAGCAGCACCTCGTCGATCTCGACGCCGCCGAGCAGCGGCTCGAGGACGGCAGCTACGACATCTGCGAGGTGTGCGCCCGGCCGATCCCGCGCGCCCGCCTCGAGGTCCGGCCGACCGCGAGGACCTGCGTGGACCACGCCGCCTGACCGTAGGCTTCCCGTCATGACCGCTGCGACCGCCTCCTCGCCCGACGGCACGATCGTCGTCGTCGGCTCCGTGAACGTCGACCTCCTCGCGCAGGTGCAGCGCCATCCCCGGCCCGGGGAGACGCTGCACGGCACGGGCGGGCAGATGCTCCCCGGCGGCAAGGGCGCGAACCAGGCCGTCGCCGCCGCGCGCCTCGGCGCACGGGTCGCGATGGTGGGTGCCGTCGGCTCCGACGTCCAGGCCGAGGCGGCGCTGTCCGCGCTGCGTGAGGCCGGAGTCGACCTCGGCCATGTCGCGGAGATCGAGGGGCCGACGGGACTGGCGATCGTGACGGTCGCGGAGGACGGCGAGAACTCGATCGTCGTCATCGCGGGCGCGAACGATGCCATGGACGCCGGCCGAGTGCGGGCCGCGGCCGAGGTCATCTCCGCAGCGCGCATCGTCGTGTGCCAGGGGGAGATCCCGCGGGACGGCATCGAGGCGCTGCCCGCCCTGGTCACGGGGAGGTTCCTCCACAACCCCGCACCGGTGATGGAGCTGGATCCGGCAGTGCTGCGCGCCTCGGACCCGCTGGTCGTGAACCAGCACGAGGCCGGGCTCGTCCTCGCCCAGCTCGTCCCCGGCCAGGAGGCGCCCGAGGATCCCGACGCCGTCGTCGCCGCCCTGCGCGCGGCGGGGATCCCCTCGGCCGTCCTCACCCTCGGTGCCGACGGCTCGCTGGTCGCCGACCAGGCCGGCGTGCGCCGCATCCCGCCCGCCCCGGTCGAGGCCGTGGACACCACCGGCTCCGGCGACGCCTTCATCGGCGCGCTCGCGCTCGGTCTCGCCCGCGGCGACGATCTCGCCACCGCCGCCCGCCTCGCCTCCCGCGTCGGCGCCTTCGCCGCGACCGGCGAGGGCGCCCAGCCCAGCTATCCCACCGCGGCCGACGCGCTCCCGCCGCTGCAAGAGGCCTGAGGCGACCCCCTTCACGGCGGACGCCACGGAGCCGGAGCGGACGCGGGAGTATCCTGCGGCGGGGCGTGAGCCCGCGAGGTCGCGCCCCTGCGCCGAGCGGACCCGCCCGGCGGACCCCACCACGAAGGATCGCCCCCATGACTACTCCCCGCGTCACCGTCCAGCAGGCCTGGGATGCCCTCGCCGAGGGGAACGAGAGGTTCATGGCCGGGGAGCTGCGTCACCCGCAGCAGAACGCGGCCCGTCGCTCCGAGCTGACCGGGGCGCAGGCGCCGAACGCTGCGTTCCTGGGCTGCTCCGACTCGCGCGTCGCAGCGGAGATCCTCTTCGACTGCGGCCTGGGCGATCTCTTCGTGGTGCGCAACATCGGCCAGATCGCGAACGAGAACACGGTCGCGACCATGGAGTTCGCGGTCGCGGAGCTCGGCGTCGCCGTCATCGTGGTGCTCGCCCACGGCTCCTGCGGCGCGGTGAAGGCCGCGATTGACCAGACCACCGCGAACCCCAGCGAGGTCACCCCCGCGATCCGCAAGGAGCTCGAAGAGATCCGCCCGGCCGTGCAGCAGGAGTGGTTCGCGACCCAGCAGGTCAGCCCCTACGTCGACCCCTCGCTCATCGACGTGGACGCCGTGGGCCGTCGCCACCTCGACGAGACGGTCAACGCCCTCATGCGCCAGTCCACCGTCATCTCCGACGCGGTCGCCGAGGGCAGGCTCGGGATCGTCGGCTGCCAGTACCAGCTCGAGGAGGGCCGGGTCTCCCCGATCTCCTGGGTCGGTCAGCTCGACGTCGCGCGCTGAGCAGAGCGTTCAGCCGCCGAGCTGCGCCTCGAGGTCGTCGGTGGTGACGTTCGCGCCCGAGGCCGGCTCGACCACATCCGCGGCGAGCACCCTCGTCGCGGCGTCGCCCTCGGGATGCGCCTCGATCCGTACGAAGGCCCGTCGCACCCCGGGCTGCTCGCGGTAGGTCCGGGAGACGGTCTCCAGCACCGTGAGCAGCGACTGCTCGACGCCGGCCCGGTCCTCCCCCGCCAGCACGAGCACCCCGCCGATGGTGGTGCCGGCGTTGGTGGAGTCCTGGAACTGCACGAGGCCATCCAGGTGCTCGGGCAGCGCCTCGACGGCGGTGCGCAGCGCGTCCTGCACGGCGCCGACGTCGCTGCGCCCGCCGAGTCCGCACGCGGCGAGCAGGCTTCCCACGATCCCCACCAGCACTCCTCTGCGGCCGACGCCTCTCATCGGCCCATCATCCCCCACCGTCACCGCGCGACGCCTCAGTTCTCACGGTGCACGCCAGAGCTGTAGTGCTGGACGTTGCCGGGATCTCCGGTGAGGAAGGGTGCGAGGCTCGGGTCCCGGTTGTACTGGGAGAGCGCCGAGTTCGGGTCCTGCAGCTGGGTCTGGACGGAGTTCTGGTACTCGGCGCCGCTGTGGTTGGTGCCGACGTCGAAGATGTTCGAGCCGGGGCTGTCGAGCGTCACCGTGGTGGTGCTGCCGGAGCCGATGTTCTGGTTCGCGAGCAGCTCGGAGGGGTTCGGGACCGGCAGCGGGATCGGGATGCCCTTGGGCCCCGGCACGACCGGCCCCATGTACGAGCCCTCGGCGTCGATGCGGGGCACGAGGTCCGACCCGTGCTGGATGTTCAGCTGGTTCACGGACGAGGGGACCGAGTAGTTGTCCACCGGCGAGCCGTAGGTCATGACGTTGGTGACGTTGTACTGCGAGGCGAAGTCCTCGTTCGCGGCGAGACTCGAGGCGATCATGCCGCCCTGCGAATGGCCGTTGAGCATCAGCGGGGTGCCGGGCGGGATGTCGTTGTCCGCATAGAGCTGCGCGATCGCGTCGGCCGTCGCCTGGGAGCCGGCGGACCAGCCGCCGGAGCCCGCCTGCAGCGCATTGCCGGTGAGGTCCATCGGGTTGTCCCCGGCGCTCAGCCCCCACTGCTCCGTGCCGGGGATGTTGACGATCACGCCGGTGGGCGGGTTGCCGACCACGCTCATCGAGACCTCGCCGGTCTCCTTGTCGCCGTAGGTCTGCTGGGTGTTCGCGATGATCTGGGAGAGGTCGCTCGGGGGCACCAGGCCGGACTCCTCGCCGGTGACCGGGACGGGCGCGTCCGCGTAGCCGGTGCCGTCGTCGCCCCAGTGGTGGTCCACCCCGGTCACGAGTTCGACCAGTCCGTTCGCGCCGCGGACCAGCCCCGTGGCCCCGTCGACCAGCACCTCGGTGAAGCGCGGCCATTCGAAGTCCCGCACGGCGTCGATCGCAGCGCTGACCAGGTCCTTCCCGTCCTGGACGCGGTCCCCGAGCCAGTCCAGGCCCTCGCCGATCCGGTCGCCGGCCCAGTCCGCGCCGTCGGAGATGCGGTCGCCCAGCCAGTCCATGCCGTCGCCGATCGCGTCGACGACGTCGCCGGCGGTGTCCCCCAGCCAGTCCATCATGTCGCCGAACCAGCCGCCGTCGCCGTCCTCGGAGGCCCGGTCCTGCTCCTCGACGTGCTGCTGCAGCTCGCGGGAGCGGTCCTCGAGCCCGGGCAGGACGAGCGACTCGCCCTCGCGATGGGTGCTCCCCCACTGCTCGCGGAAGGCGTCGGCGTCGGGGCCGACCCAGGCGACCGACCGGACGCTGCCGTCGAGGTCGCCGAGCAGTCCCTCGAGGCGCTGCGCCGCCCGGGCGAGCGCCTCGGACTGTCCGGTGACCTGCTCGGTGTCCATGCCCTGGAAGCTCATCAGGCGGCCCTCCCCGCGGCGTGGGCGGTGACGTGGTCGATCGCGCCGATCACCTTCGCGCACAGCGCATCGGCGAGGGAGCCGGGTGCGGCTTCGCGCACCTCGGCGCCGTCCTCGCCGGGGACCAGCACGGCGAGCTGCTCGCCGTGCTGCCCGAGCGCGTACCAGGAGCCGCCGCCGACGGTGGTCTCCTCCGGGGTCGGGGAGGAGACGACGACCATCTGCACCTGCGCTATCGACGGGGCGTCGGCGAGGTGATCCGGGGCGGGGGCGGGCTCCGCGTCGGTGAAGGCGGGGCGCTGCGGCACGAGGGACCGCACGAGCGCGCCCAGGTGCTCGATGGTCGCCAGGCCCAGCAGCACGGCGTTCGAGCGTCGGCCGAGCCGCATCGTCGTCTCGTCGGCGCTGACCTCGTGCTCCTGGTCGATGACCAGCACGAATCGTCCGGCGATCCGCAGCGTGGTGGTCCAGCCGCGGTCCCCGTCGACGCAGACGAGCTCGGCGCCGACCGGCGAGCGCAGCCCGCTGCGCAGCAGCTGCTCCCAGTGCTGGTCGAGGACGAGCGCGTCCTCGTCGTCCGGGGAGTCGACGAGGAGTCCGGCGAGCTCGAGCTCGACGACCTGCTCCTCGGTGAGCTCAGGGGAGGGCTCCTCACCGAGCGCGAGCTCACGCACCCGGGCGAAGGCCCCCTCGCTGATCCGCACCAGTCGCGAGGGCCCGGGCAGCGCGGCCACCCGCGGCCCCGCCCCTGGCGTCCTCGTCTGCCCCGACTCGTCCCGAGTCCTCATGACCGTCCCCCTCGCCCGTCGTCGCACCACTCCTCCGCGCACGTTAGGCGCGGCCGACGGGGGTGGGAATGGGGAGGACTCCCCATGGACAAGCGGCGGGCAGGCGTCGTCAGCCCTCCGCCAGCACCGCCCGACGCCACCCGCGTGCGGAGCTGACCACCGCGATCTCCTGCGCCCTCTCCAGGTCGGAGGCCGTCAGCTGCCGCTCCACGAGCTCCCCTGCCTCGAGCGCGAGGCGCCGCCCCACCCCGTCGAGGCAGCCGTCCTCGAGCGGCGGGGTGCACCAAGTGCCGTCCAGGCGCAGGGCGAGGCTCGCGACGGTGGTCTCGACGAGGCGTCCGTGAGCCCCGCGGAGGATGACGTCATCGTCCTCCGGGTGCCGTTGACGCGCCGCGTCGAAGTGATCGCGCACCGTGGTCTTGTGGGCGCTGAGCCCGACGGGGAAATCGGTGGGCTGCGCGTCCAGCACGAGCCGCACCGGCTCCGGCGCGGGAGTGAGCGGGCGGGGCTCGACGGAGACGCTCCCGTCGCGCCGCAGCCGCAGCCGCACCAGCTGCTCGCCCCCGAGCGCGGCGACCTGCCCGAGCGCGGCCTGCAGCGCCCTCTCGTCGATCCCGATCCCGAAGCGCTCGGCCGAGCCGCGCAGTCGCTCGAGATGGGGCTCGAGGTGCTGCGCACGTCCGTCCCTCACAGCGAAGGTCTCCAGCAGCGCGAAGGGCTCCCGCTGTCCCGTCGGCAGCACGGCGGCCTTGACCAGCAGCTCGTCGTACTCCCCGTCAGCCGTGGATCCCCAGGTCACGCCGCCGCCCGCGCCGTAGACGGCAGCACCGCCGGCCTCGTGGTCGATGACGACGGTGCGGATCGCGACGGACAGGCTCGCCCGCAGGGGCTCCCCCTCGCAGCCCGGGGAGACGACGCCGATCGCGCCGCAGTACACGCCGCGCGGGGTGTCCTCGAGGCGCCTGATCAGCTCCATCGTGGAGAGCTTCGGGGCGCCGGTGATCGAGCCGCAGGGGAACATCGCGCCGAGCACGCCCGCGAGGCCGGTGCCGGGCAGGGGCCGGGAGCGCAGGCGGGAGACCAGCTGGAACAGGGTCGGGTACTCCTCGACGCCGAGCAGCTCGGTGACCTCGACGCTGCCGGGCTCGCTGATCCGGGCCATGTCGTTGCGCAGCAGGTCCACGATCATGACGTTCTCGGCGCGGTCCTTCTCCCCTGTCGCGAGCATCTCCCGCGCCGCCTCGTCCGTCGCGGGATCGCCTGTGCGCGGGGCGGTGCCCTTCATCGGCGCGGTGGTGATCTCGTTCCCGTCCCAGGTCAGGAAGGTCTCGGGACTCGCCGAGACGACGGTGTGGCGCCCGAGCTCGAGATAGGCGTGGTGGGCGCCGCGCTGACGGTGGGCGAGGTCGCCGTAGAGGCCGTATGGGTCTCCGACGAGGCGCGAGCGGAGCCGGGTGGTGAGGTTCGTCTGGTAGGTGTCGCCCTCGGCGATCGCCGCCCGCACGGCCGCGATCGCCTCGGCGTGCTCGGCCCGGGTCCAGTCGGGCTGCCAGGGCTCGAGCGCGTACCCGTCCGCGGGGGTGAGCGGGGCGGGGTCGGGGTCCGGGGCCTCCGCGATCCCCGCCCACACCAGCGGCAGACCGTCCTGCCCGGCGTGGACCTGCGCGTCGGGGTCGAGCCCGGCGGCGGCCTCGTAGGCGATCATCACCACTGCCCAGGTGCCGTCGGCGACGGCCTGTTCGATCTCGGCGAGCGCGGGCCGCACCTCCTCGGGCCGCTCCGCCCGGATCTCCCGCGCGAAGTGGCCGAACTGCAGCGTCGTGCCCGCGACGAGGTCGTCGAGCCGGGCACGCGGCGCGGGTGCGGAAGCAGAGGTCACCCCCGCATTCTGCCCGATCCACGGGCCGTGGTCGTGGTGGTCCGAGGAGGCGGTGCCGATACGATCCGGTCATGGATCCCGCCACGCCCCGCACCGCCTTCGTCGACGCGACCGCCGGGATCGCCGGCGACATGCTGCTGGCCGCGCTCGTCGACGCCGGCGCGGACCTCGCGGGCGTCCAGCGGGTGCTCGACGCGCTGGTCCCGGACTCGGTGCGCTTCCTCCGCTCCGACGTGGACCGCGGCGGGCAGCGCGCGCTCAAGGTCGACGTGGAGGTGCTGGTCGACGACCCGCCGCACCGCACATGGGCCTCGATCCGGGACCTGCTCGAGCAGGCACGCGGCCGCGCCGAGGTCCCGGGCCGCACGATCGACCTCGCCCTCGCCGTCTTCGGCCGCCTCGCCGACGCGGAGGGCGCGACCCACGGGGTCCCGGCCGACCAGGTCCACTTCCACGAGGTGGGAGCGCTGGACTCCCTGGCCGACGTGATCGGGGCGTGCGAGGCGTGGCGGCAGCTCGGCATCGAGGAGGCGACGGGCAGCGTTCTCGCCGTCGGCTCGGGCCGGATCCGCGCCGCGCACGGCGACATCCCCGTCCCGGTCCCCGCGGTCGCGCGCCTCGCCCTCGGCTGGCCGACGGTCGCCGGCGAGATCCTCCCCCCGCGCGGGCACGCGCCCTCACACGGTCACGATCTCAGCCACTCGCACGCCGACGCGCACATGCACAGCCACGGCGAGCATCACGGCGCAGACCGCGGGCAGGACCACGGCCATGCCCACCCACACTCGGACGACCCGGTCCCCGTCCCCGACTCCGACGCAGCCCTGCCCGCCCACGCCCAGGGCGGCCCTCACGAGCACGGCGGCCGGCGCGTCCCCTCCGGTGTCGCCCCCGGCATCGGCGAGCTCGCGACCCCCACCGGCGTCGCCCTCCTTCGCGGCCTCGCCGCGACTGCCGGCCCCCAGCCGATGATCGCCACCGAGGCGCTCGGCGTCGGCGCCGGCACCAAGGACACCCCGGGCCGCCCGAATGTCGTCCGTGTCCTCGTCGGCCGCCCGTTCACCGCCGAGCCGCACGCCGCCGGGCAGCTCTCCGCAGCGCTTCCGACGACCGCACCCCGGTCCACGGCACCGCGGGCGACCGACCCCGACTCGGCCGATCCCGCCTCGGCCGATCCCGCGGCATCAGACCTCGCCCCCGCCCCCAGCACCCTCGCCGCGAACGAGCTGCCTGCCGACGATCTCCCGCCCGACGCCCACGCCACCCCCGCCTCCGCCCTCCAGCTCGAGGCGAACGTCGACGACCTCGACCCTCGTCTCTGGCCTCGCGTCCTCGAGGAGCTGCTGGACGCGGGCGCTCTGGACGCCTGGCTCGTCCCGATCTCGATGAAGCACGGCCGCCCCGCCGTCACGATCCACGCACTGGTCCGCGAGGGCTCCGAGGGCCCCGCCGCGGCCCTGCTCATGGACCGCACCGGGACCCTCGGCGTGCGGATGCACCGGGTCGAGCGGATCATCCGCACCCGCGAGTTCACCGAGGTCGAGGTGCGCGGCCAGCGCATCGCCGTGAAGATCGCCCGCGACCAGGACGGCGCCGTCGTGCGCCGAGAGCCCGAGTTCCGCGACGTCGCCGCCGCGGCCCGCGTCCTCGGCATCAGCGAGCGCACCATGCTCGACCTCGCCAAGGAGGCCGCCTCCGGCCTCTCGACCAGCTGACACGGCCCGTGCCGACGCTCTCCCGCGCCCATGCGACGACAACGGCACCAACGACAGCAGCGACCACAGCGACCAGCAGGGCTGCTGCAGAAAAGCACGTACATCACGTACATCACGTACGCCGATTTCTTCGACAGCACCGCTGCTCGCTCCCAGCACACCGTTCCGCCGACGGTCACGACCAGCGGCCCTCGGGCCGCGCCCGGCCGATCGCCCGGCTCGACTTCCCCCGTTCCACAGCGGCACCCCGACCCCCGCGAGATACTGGGAAGGGACCGACGCCACTCCCGAGGAGGAGGACCCCATGCCCGCCCTGCCCGACGCGATCACCAAGGCCATGACCATGGCCCGCACCGCCGAGAACGGACGCCACGCGGAGGTCCTGGTGAGCGACGGTCCGCTGCGCCAGAGCGTCATCGCGCTGCGCCGCGGCGTGCGCCTGCCCGAGCACAACTCCCCGCCCGCCGCGTCGATCCAGGTGGTGCGCGGCAGCGTGCGCGTGACCGGTCAGGAGGAGGCGGAGCTGCGCGCCGGCGACCTCGACGCGCTCACCCACTTCCGCCACGCCGTCGAGGCGCTCGAGGACTGCGCCTTCCTGCTCACCACCGTCACGTCGCAGCCCAGCGGCGGCAGCCACGCCACCCGCACCGGCGAGATGCCGGTGATGAAGGACGAGGACCGAGCCTGACGGAGCGGCCTGACGGAGCAGGGCCCGACCGCGCCCGGCAACGCTCCTAGCCCACCATGCCGCGAGCTCCCCGCGCGACGGATCGCCGGGGAGCTCGCGACGCGTCAGAGAGTCAGCCCACCTCGCCGCCGCCCTGCCCGCCGCTCAGCTTCGCCAGCCGCAGCCACGTGTCCACCACCGTGTCCGGGTTCAGGGACATCGAGGCGATGCCCTGCTCGAGCAGCCATTCGGCGAGATCCGGGTGGTCCGACGGACCCTGCCCGCAGATGCCGACGTACTTCCCCGCCGCCCGGCACGCCTCGATCGCACGCCCCAGCATGAACTTCACCGCCGGGTCCCGCTCGTCGAAGGCGTCGGCGACCAGCGCCGAGTCGCGGTCGAGGCCCAGCGTCAGCTGGGTCATGTCGTTCGAGCCGATCGAGAAGCCGTCGAAGTGCTCGAGGAACAGCTCCGGCACCGCGGCGTTCGAGGGGATCTCGCACATCATGATCACCTCGAGCCCGTTCTCTCCGCGCACCAGCCCGTGGCTCGCGAGCAGGTCGATCACGCCCTTGCCCTCGGCGGGGGTGCGCACGAAGGGGATCATGAGCTTGACGTTGGTCAGCCCCATGTCCTCGCGCACGTACCGCAGCGCCTCGCACTCCATCGCGAAGCAGTCGGCGAAGTCCTCCGAGAGGTACCGCGAGGCGCCGCGGTAGCCGATCATCGGGTTCTCCTCCTCCGGCTCGAACAGCGTGCCGGCCAGGAGGTTCGCGTACTCGTTGGACTTGAAGTCGCTCATCCGCACGATCACCGGCTCGGGGTGGAAGGCCGCGGCGATGGTCGCCACGCCCTCGGCGACGCGCTGGACGAAGAACTCCCGCGGCCCCTCGTAGGCGCTGATCCGCTCCGTCACCTGCGCGGCGATCTCCGGCTCGTCCTGCTCCAGCCGGTCCAGCTCGAGCAGGGCGCGCGGGTGGATGCCGATCTGGCGGTTCACGATGAACTCCAGCCGCGCCAGGCCCACGCCCGCGTTCGGCAGCCGGGAGAAGGAGAACGCCTGCTCGGGGTTGCCGACGTTCATCATGATCTTCGTGGGCAGCGCAGGCATCGAGTCCACCTCGGAGGAGGAGACCGAGTAGTCGAGGATCCCCTCGTACACGTAGCCGGTGTCGCCCTCGGCGGCGGAGACGGTGACCTCGTCGCCGTCGGCCAGCTCGCGGGAGGCGGTGCCGGTGCCGACCACGGCCGGGATCCCCAGCTCGCGGGCGATGATCGCGGCGTGGCAGGTGCGGCCGCCGCGGTCGGTGACGATGGCGCTGGCGCGCTTCATGATCGGCTCCCAGTCGGGGTCGGTCATGTCGGCGACGAGCACCTCGCCGGGCTGGAACTCGTGCATGCGGTCGATCGTGTCGAGCACCCGGACGGGGCCGGCGCCGATCCGGGCGCCGATCGCACGGCCCTCCACCCGGACGGGGCCTCGGGAGGCCAGCAGGTACTTCTCCACGGTGTTCCCGGCGCGGGACTGCACGGTCTCGGGGCGGGCCTGGAGGATGTAGAGCCTCCCGTCGGCCCCGTCGAGTCCCCACTCGATGTCCATCGGCCGCCCGTAGTGCTCCTCGATGACCAGCGCCTGGGTCGCGAGCTCGGTGACCTGCTCGTCGGTCAGCGACAGCCGGACCCGCTCGGCGGGGTCGACGTCGACGAAGGCGGTGGTGCGGCCGACGGCCGTGTCGGTCGTGTAGATCATCTTGGTGGCCTTCTCGCCCACCTGCCGCTTGAGGATCGCGGGCCGGCCCTCGCGCAGCCCGGGCTTGTGGACGTAGAACTCGTCGGGGTTCACCGCGCCCTGGACCACGCCCTCGCCGAGCCCGAAGGCGGAGGTGATGAACACGGCCTGGTCGAAGCCGGACTCGGTGTCGACGGTGAACATGACGCCGGAGGAGCCGATGTCGGAGCGGACCATCTTCTGCACGCCGGCGCTGAGCGCGACCGCGGCGTGCTCGAAGTCGTGGTGGACGCGGTAGGCGATCGCCCGGTCGTTGTAGAGCGAGGCGAACACCTCCCGGATCGCGAGCAGCACGTCGTCGATGCCGCGCACGTTCAGGAAGGTCTCCTGCTGCCCGGCGAAGGACGCGTCCGGCAGGTCCTCGGCGGTCGCCGAGGAGCGCACCGCGAAGGACGCCTCCTCGCCGCTGCCGGCGGCGAGCTTCTCGTAGGCCTCGCGGATCCCCTCCTCGAGGGCGGAGGGGAAGGGCTGCTCGATGACCAGCGCCCGGATCTCGCGGCCCGCCTCGACGAGCGCGATCGTGTCGTCGGTGTCCAGGCCCTGCAGCCGCTGATCGATCCGCTCGGCAAGGCCCGTCGCGCCGAGGAACTCGCGATAGGCGTCGGCGGTGGTCGCGAAGCCGTCGGGCACCGCGACCCCGAGGGCGGAGAGGTTCGAGACCATCTCGCCCAGGGAGGCGTTCTTGCCTCCGACCTGCTCGAGATCGGCCATGCCGAGCTCGGAGAACCAACGGATGCTCTGCGTCATTGCTGCTCCTTCGGGGTGGGGACGCTCACCGGGCGGTGGTGCCGCGGCGAGCCAGGGACTGGAGGATCAGGGTGGACATCTCCTCGACCGACTTGCTGGAGGAGTCGACGAAGTCGATGCCGTGCGTGTCGTACACGCGGCGGGCCCTCGACAGCTCCCAGCGGGTCTGCTCGAGGGAGGCGTAGCGGGAGGAGGCGCGGCGCTCGGAGCGCACGGCGGTCAGCCGCTCGGGAGAGGTCAGCAGGCCGAAGCAGCGGTCCGCGACGGCGGAGATCGAGCCGGGCAGCACCTCGCCGGCCAGGTCCTCGTCCACCAGCGGGTAGTTCGCCACGAAGATCCCGTGCATCAGCGCGAGGTACATCGAGGTGGGGGTCTTCCCGCAGCGGGACGGCGCGATGAGGACGACATCCGCTTTCTCGATCGCGCGAACGGACTGCCCGTCGTCGTGCTCGATCGCGAACTCGACCGCCTGCATGCGGCGGTTGTAGCGGCGGGAGTCGCCGACGCCGTGGAGCCGGGCGGGGGCGTGGTCGCCGGTGACGCCGAGCTGCGCCTCGAGCTGGGCGAGATGGCCGCTGACGAAGTCGATCACGGGTGCGCGGGTGCGCAGCAGCTCCTCGCGCACCGACTCGTCGACGACGGTGAGGAACACCAGCGGCGCGATCTCGCCGTCCATCGCCGCGTCGAGGTCCTCGCGCACCTCCCGCGCCTCCTCGACGGTGCGGAGGAAGGGGATCAGCCGACGTTCGAAGGGGACCGACGGGAACTGCAGCAGCAGCGCGTTGCCCATCGTCTCGGCGCTGATGCCGGTGGAGTCGGAGATGAAGAAGACGGGGACCGCATCGGCCGCGGGACGCTCCGCGGCAGGGCGCGGGCGGGGGCTCGCGGAGGCGGTCCGCCCCGCGGCGGGCAGCGGCGGGGGGATCGGAAGCGATGCGTTCATTCGGCGCCCCTTGCGGTGGGCCCGGCCGGGGCCGGGGACACGTCGGTGTGCTGGGGCCACCGTAACCGCGAGCGCCGTCGCCGCGTGCGCCCGACCACGAAGGTGGCGCGGCTCACCTCCCGACTGCGCGAGATCGCCGAGGTGAGCGCGCACCCGAGCGTGATCGTGCAGGACCGAGGGCGCTCACTCCTGCGACGCCGGAGTCGCAGGAGCGCGCATCGGCCAGCGCCGCACCAGCTCGCCCTGCATGCGCTGCTCTCGGAGGCCCAGCACCGCCGCGAGCAGGATCCCGGCGACGACCACGGTCCCGAAGAGCACCCCGAGGCCCACCATCACGTGAAGGGAGGCCCGGAGGGCCTGGCGCTGCAGCGCCGGTCCGAGGCCGACGGGCAGCACCCGCCAGCGCGACTGCGCGATCGGAGCGGGCTCACCCATGCTGGAGCACCCCCACCAGGAAGTCGTCCGCGGCCGGGCGGAGATCCCAGGTGGAGAAGCGCTGGGCGAGCACGAGCCCGGCCGCGGCGGCGTCGGCCGTGAAGTCCTCGACCGCGTAGCCGCGGTCGAGGCCGAAGCCGACCACCAGGCGACCCTCCGGCGCGAGATGCGCGGCCAGCGCCGTGAGCGCCGGCCGGCGCTCCGCCCCCGCGAGGAAGGTCAGCACGTTGCCCGCACACACCTCGAGATCGAACTGCTCGCGCTCCCCCTCGCCATCGATCAGGTCCAGCTCCGCGAGGTTCCCCACCTCCCACCGGCCCCGGGGCTGCTCAGCCCGTGCCACCTCGATCAGATCCGCATCCAGATCCACACCGACGACCTCATGCCCGGCCCGCGCCAGACGCCCGCCGACCCGCCCCGTGCCGCACCCGGCATCGAGGATCCGCGAGCCGCGCGGTGCCATGGCGTCGACCAGCCGCGCCTCGCCGTCCAGGTCCTGTCCGGCCGCGGCGAGGCGCTTCCAGCGTGCGGCGTAGCCGGCCGCATGCTCAGGGTTGCGCCGCACCGCGGCCGTCCACAGGTTCTCGTCAGGGCCGATGCCAGAGGTCGTCATGACCCCATTGTCGGGCCCGTCCTCAGGCGTACGCGCGTGAGTCGTCCCGGATCTGGCCCACGAGCTCCTCGAGCATGTCCTCGAGGGTGACCACGCCGATCACCTCGCCGCCGGGACCGGTCGCGGCGCCGAGGTGCGCGCCGGAGCCCTGCATCTCGGCGAGCGCGTCGCGCAGCGGCTGGTCGCCGCCGATCCGGGGAAGCACCCGAATCCGCTCCGCGGGGATCGGGTCGTCGCGCGTGGCCTGGACGGCGTCGAGCAGGTCCTTGATGTGGACGTAGCCGGTCAGGCGCCCGTCGGCCGCCTTCACGGGGAAGCGGGAGTAGCCCTCGACGGCCGCGGCCTCCGCCTGGGCGGCGGTGGCGCCCTCGGGCAGGGTCGAGACCTGCTCGAGCGGGATGACCAGGTTCGCGACCGAGCGGGCCTCGAAGCGCAGGGCGCCCAGCAGCAGCGCCTCGTCGTTGTCCTCGAGCAGTCCGCCCTCGCGGGACTCGCTCACCATCGCCGCGACCTCGTTGCGGGTGAAGGCACTGGTGACCTCGTCCTTCGGCTCGATGCCCATCATGCGCAGCACGAGGTTGCCGATGGAGTTCAGCAGCCACAGCAGCGGCCGCAGCACGGTGACGATGCCCATCAGCACCGGCGCCAGGATCAGCGCCATCCGCTCGGGGCCGGCGAGCGCGATGTTCTTGGGCACCATCTCGCCGAAGACGACGTGGAGGTAGGTGACCAGGGACAGCGCGATCACGAAGCTGATCGGGTGGGTGAGCGCACCCGGCACGCCGATCGCCTCGAAGGGGCCCTCGAGCAGGTGCGCGATCGCGGGCTCGCTGATCGCGCCGAGCGCGAGGGAGCAGACGGTGATGCCCATCTGGGCGCCCGCCATCATGAGCGAGACCTGCTCCATCGCGGAGATCGTGACCTTCGCGGCCCAGTTCCCCTCGAGCGCCTTCGGCTCGATGACGGAGCGCCTCGCGGAGATCAGCGCGAACTCCGCGCCGACGAAGAAGGCGTTCAGGAGCAGCAGGACCAGGGTGGCCAGCAGGCCGACGTAGTCGCTCATCGGGCCACCTCCTCGTCCTCGGCCCGCACATCCGTCTCGTCGGGCGCCGCCTCGACGATCACGTGCACGGTCTCGATCCGCATCCCGTCGATCTCGACGACGACGATCCGCAGGCGCGCCGGCTCCTCGCCGGGCACCGGGTCGGTGTCCACGACGATCTCGTCCCCGACCTCTGCCAGCCGGCCGAGCTCCATCGTGACCAGGCCGCCGAGAGTGTCGTAGTCCTCGTGCTCGGGCACGGTGACGCCGAGCCGCTCGGTCGCCTCGTCGGGGCGCATGCGCGCATCGAGATCCCAGGAGCCGTCGGGCTCGGGGGTGTCGTCCGTCTCCTCGTCGTGCTCGTCGCGGACCTCGCCGACGATCTCCTCGACGAGATCCTCGAGGGTGATGAGGCCGGCGTGGTCGCCGAACTCGTCGACGACGACGGCCATCTGCAGGCCACCGGCGCGGAGGGTGTCCATCAGGTCGTCCAGCGGCACCGTGTCGGGCACGAACGTCGCCGGCCCCATCACGGCGTCGACCCTCGTGGTGGGCCGCTCGTCGAAGGGGACGGCGAGGCCGTGGCGGATGTGCGCGACGCCCGCGATCTCGTTCTCGTCGTCCTGCACGGGGAAGCGGGAGTGCCCGGTCTCGCGGGCGAGCTCCAGCAGGTCGGCGACGGTCTGTTCGACCTCCAGGGAGTCGACCCGGCCGCGGGGCACCATCGCGTCGTGCGCGCGCCGGTCGCCGAAGGCGAGGGTGCGCTGCACCAGCGAGGCGGTCTCCTCGGCGAGGGCGCCCTCGTCGGCCGAGCGCTTGACCAGGACGGACAGCTCGTCGGCGCTGCGGGCGGAGCTCAGCTCCTCCTGCGGCTCGACGCCGAGCGCACGCACGACCGCGTTCGCGTTGCCGTTGAACAGGCGGATCGGGAGGCCGAAGATCGTGCTGAACAGGCGCTGGAAGCCGACGACCAGCTTCGCGGTGCGCAGGGGCTGCGCGATCGCCATGTTCTTGGGGACCAGCTCGCCGAAGATCATGGTCATGCCGGTGGCGAGGACCAGGGCGAGGGCGACGGACGCGGAGCGGGCCGCGACCTCGCTGAGCCCGGCGTCCACGAGCGGCGGGCCGACGAGGGCCGCGATCGCGGGCTCGGCGAGGAAGCCGATGCCGAGGTTGGTGACCGTGATCCCCAGCTGCGCTCCGGAGAGCTGCGTGGAGAGGGTCTTCATGCCCCGCAGGACACCGCCGGCGCGCTTGTCGCCGCTCTCGGCGGCGGCCTCCACGTCATTGCGGTTGACCGTGATCAGGGAGAACTCCGCGGCGACGAAGGCGCCGCAGGCCAGCACGAGCAGGAGCCCGATCGCCAGCGAGACGAGGGGACCGATCAGATCCATGGAAGGATCCCCCCGTGGGAAGTGAATGAGTGCAGGCCCGAAGGCCTGGGACTGTCACTGGGGGCGTCGCTGGCGGCGCTCATGATCTCCTGGTGCTCCTAGGGATCCCGCCGTCTCTCGGCGTGGATTGCAGGAATGCTACAGCCCGCCCCCTGGACGGCGGGAGGGAATGCGGGGGAGCGCTCAGCGCCCGTCCGCGTCGGCGGCCCGACGCTGCAGGAAGGCGGCGACGGCCCGGAGCTCGATCTCGTCGACCGCGTGCCCGAGCTGCGGGCGGCGCTCCTCCTCGAGCGCAGTGTGCGCGCTCATGAACTCGCGGACCGCCTGCTCCCGCTCGGGATCGTAGAGGGGGTCCATCCCGCCGTGGCCCCACAGCGCGGGCGGACGCACCTCGGCGAGCGCGGTATCGCCCTGCATCGCAGCGGGGAACGGGAAGCCGGAGAGGTTCACGACGAACCGGAGCGCATGCGGATCGCGGCGCAGCAGCTGCAGGGCGACGGCGCCGCCCTGGGAGAACCCGATCGCGCCGACGACGGGGCGGTCCTGCGCGGCGATCCACTCCTCGACGGCCGCGGAGGAGGCCTCGATCGCCTCGGGCCGGTCCGGGGCCACGGGCATGTCGAACCAGGCGAAGCCCTGCACGTACCGGAAGATCCCGCGCACGGAGACGTACTCGAAGACGGGCGGGAGGAAGGGCACGAGGCTCGCGAGGTCGCGCTCGTCGCTGCCGAGCCCGTGCATCAGCAGCACGATCGGGGCGTCCTGCGCGCCGCCGCGCACCACGGCGCTGGGGTCGAGGTGCGGGGAGATCAGCTCCACGGGGCCGTACTGGGGCGAGGTCGTCATGGCACGAGGCTATCGACCCGCAGGCGTCAGGGCAGGGAAGAACCCCCAGGTCGCGCGGTGCGCTGGTCGGAAGGACGAGGTCCGACCCCTGGGGGTCCCGGCAGCTCGGTGGTATTCGCTGCGCGTCCGTAGGAACGGTCGCCTCAGCGGCGAGCCACCTCACATGTCCGATAAGAAATCACTTCTCGGATCACCTCCTTCCCTGTGTGCTCACACCGTAGGCCCGTCGTCACCCGCGAGCAACGGATTAAACGGGGACGGCGTCGCTGCAGGTCAGGGCAGGGGCGGTTCCTGCTCGGGGAGGATCTCGTCCAGTCCCCCGTCCTCGCGGGCGAGCTGGTCGAGCGGCTCGTCGTCGACGTCGGCCTCCATGCGGTCCTCGTCGCGGTTGCCCTGCTCGGCGGCAGCGGACTCGTCGGCTCCGCGCGCGACGTCCTCGTCGAAGCCGTACCCATCAGCGTTGCGGGAGTCGCGCCCCTCGGCGACGACCCGGTCCGTCTCCAGGGCGTCGTCGATGCTCGTCTCGTCGGGCTCGGCGGCGATCGGATCGAAGCTCTCGGTCATGGACTTCCTCCTAGGCGGTGAGCGCGTCGATGATCGCGGCGTTGAAGGCGTCGAGATCATCAGGGGTGCGCGAGGTGATCAGGCGATAGCCACCCGCCTCGTCGACGACGACCTCCTGATCGGTCCAGTTCGCGCCGGCGTTGACGAGGTCGTTGCGGATCGTGGGCACCGAGGTGAGGTCGCGACCCGCGGCGAGGCCGGCGTCCACGAGCAGCCAGGGGGCGTGGCAGATCGCGGCGACGGGCTTGGCGTCCGCGGCGAAGGCGCGCGTGACGTGCTGGACGGTCTCGTCGGCGCGCAGCTGGTCGCCGTTGAGGGTGCCGCCTGGGAGCACGAGGGCGTCGAAGTCGGAGGCCTTCACCTGGTCGTAGGTGGTATCCACCGGGACCTCGGGGCCGGGGTCCCGATCACCGGCGAGCGTCTTCACGACGCCGGGCTCCGTCGCCGCGACCGTCACGGTCGCTCCCGCCTCCCGCAGCGCGGCGATCGGCTTCATCAGCTCGTCGGATTCGGTGCCGAAGTTGGTGGTCATCACGAGGATGCGTCGATCGTCCAGGGCAGCCATGGGGCTCTCCTTCCGTCGGGAACACCGTCGACGCTAGCACCGCCCGGCAGTCGGAGCCCCCCGCTCGACCGACCGTTCGGGGGTGCCCCTCAGGTGCCGCAGAAGGTCATGAAGGCATCGCCCCCGTCGCCCGGCCCCTCCAGATCCTCGAGCCCCTCTCGCCGCTCGAAGGGCGAGCCCACGGCGTCGAGCGTCCTCAGCACCGGTGCCGTGTCCCCCAGGTGCGCGGCCCGCAGCGCCGCCTCGAGGTGGACGTTGCGGGGGACGTACAGGGGGTTCGCGCGGCACACCGCCGCACGGGCCTCGTCGGCCGACACCCCGTCGCCCCGCAGCGCTTCCCAGCGCCGCCACCAGTCCTCGAACGGTGCCGGCTCCGCGAACAGCCCCGCCGCCGTGCCCCCGCCGAGCTCCTGGAAGAACCCCGTGTGGTCCACCCGCTGCTCCTCGAGGAGGGTGAACAGCTCCTCCCCGAGCTCCCGCACCTCGCCCCGCTCCCCGCGGACGCCGAGCTTCGCCGCGAGCCCGTCGGCGTACGCGTCGAGATACCTGCTCTCGAACCTCTCGAGGACCGCAGTCGCCCTGGTCACCGCAGTATTCGGCTCCTCATCGATCACCGGCAGCAGCGCCTCGGCGAAGCGGGAGAGGTTCCACAGCGCGATGCCGGGCTGGTTGCCGTAGGCGTAGCGGCCGCCGCGGTCGATCGAGCTGAACACGGCGCCGCGGCGGTGCACGTCCAGCACGGCGCAGGGCCCGTAGTCGATGCCCTCGCCGGACAGCGCCATGTTGTCGGTGTTCATCACCCCGTGCACGAAGCCGAGCAGCATCCACTGCGCCACCAGCTCCGCCTGCGCCTCGGACACGGCCTGCAGCAGCCCCAGCGGCCCGTCGGCCGACGGGTGGTGCCGGGCGATCGCGTGGTCGACGAGCCGCCCCGTCACCTCGGGCCCCAGGTGCCAGGAGGCGTACTCGACGGTCCCCACCCGCAGGTGGCTCGCGGCGACCCGCACCAGCAGCGCCCCGGGCTCGTCCGTGACGCCCTGGCGCGGCGCGATCCTCTCCCCGGTGGTGAGCACGGCGAGGGCGCGCGTGGTGGGGACGCCGCAGGCGTGCAGCCAGCGCCCGATCACGGCCTCGCGCAGCATCGGGCCGAGCGGCGCCTTCCCGTCCCCGCCCCGCGCGAAGGGCGTCCTGCCCGCCCCCTTCAGATGCAGGTCCCGTCTTTTGCCCCGGGCGTCGACGATCTCCCCCAGCAGCACCGCCCGCCCGTCGCCGAGCTGCGGGTTCGCGGTGCCGAACTGGTGGCCGGCGTAGGCCTGCGCGACGGTGCCCTCGATCTGCCCGGTCAGCAGCGCCATCCCGTCCTCGCCCCGCAGCCACTCGGGATCCAGCCCCAGCTCGCGGGCGAGCTCCTCGTCGAGCCAGACGAGCTCCGGACGCGGCGGGACGTCGGCCCGCCACGGCGTCGAGAGCTCGGGCAGCTCGGCGGCATAGGTCTGATGGATCTCGGGCACGGCTCACCTCTTCCCCACCAGGCTACGCCGCGACCATTGACACTCCTCCGAGTCGTCCCGGAGGCTTCGAGGAGTCGGCCCGCGAGGGCGGGCCGCGTGAAGGCAAGGAGGCCTCCATGTCCAGCAACCGCGCGATCGCCTACCAGGGCCCGGGGAAGGTCGACGTCGTCGACATCGACTACCCGACCTTCGAGCTGAAGGACGGTCCCGGGGTGAACCCCGCGAACGTCGGCCGCAAGCTCCCCCACGCTGCGATCCTGAAGGTCGTCACCACCAACATCTGCGGCTCGGACCAGCACATGGTCCGCGGCCGCACCACCGCCCCCGAGGGCCTCGTGCTCGGCCACGAGATCACCGGCGAGGTCGTCGAGACCGGACCGGGCGTGGAGTTCATCAAGGAAGGCGACCTGGTCTCGGTCCCCTTCAACATCTCCTGCGGCCGCTGCGAGATGTGCAAGACGGGCCGCACCGAGATCTGTCTGAACGTGAACCCGGACCGTCCCGGCAGCGCCTACGGCTATGTCGACATGGGCGGCTGGGTGGGCGGCCAGGCCGAGTACGTGGTGGTCCCCTATGCCGACTGGAACCTGCTGAGGTTCCCGGACAAGGACCAGGCCATGGAGAAGATCCTGGATCTGACCATGCTCTCGGACATCTTCCCCACCGGCTTCCACGGCGCGGTCTCCGCGGGCGTCCGCCCGGGCAAGTCGGTGTACATCGCGGGCGCAGGCCCCGTCGGCACCGCCGCCGCCGTGGGCGCGCAGCTGCTCGGCGCGTCGGTCGTGATCATGGCCGACATGAACGCGGACCGCCTCGCGAACGCCGCGACGTTCGGCTGCGAGACGATCGACGTCTCGAAGGAGGACCCGCGCGAGGGCATCGCCCGGATCCTCGGCCGCGAGGAGGTCGACGCGGGCGTGGACGCCGTGGGCTTCGAGGCCCGCGGGCACGGCAAGGACGCGGCCGAGGCTCCGGCGACGGTGCTGAACACCCTCATGGACATCACCCGTGCCGGCGGCGCGCTCGGCATCCCGGGCCTGTACGTCACGGGTGATCCGGGCGGCGTCGACGAGAACGCGAAGGTCGGCTCGCTCTCGATGCGACTCGGGCTCGGCTGGGCGAAGGCGCTCAGCTTCACCACCGGCCAGTGCCCGGTGATGCGCTACCACCGCCAGCTCATGGAGGCGATCCTCCACGACCGTGTCCAGATCGCCGACGCCGTCAACGCCACCGCGATCTCGCTGGACGACGCCCCGAAGGGCTACGCCGAGTTCGACTCCGGCGTCGCCAAGAAGTACGTCATCGACCCGCACGGCGTGACCGGCAAGGTCCAGGCCGTCTGACCTGGCACGACGCCTGACATCGGTGTGAGGGCGACCAGACCTCACACCGATGTCAGGTCACCCGACGTTCACCCCGACACCACCCAGGTGTCCCCCAGGTCACATACGGTGCTCGAGGCCCTCCCCTCCAGCGAGCAGGATCCTCGATGCCCTCCGTGCCCCGCACCCCCGCCCTCACACAGACCCGCTGGCTCGCGCTCCTCGCGGCCTTCGCCCTCCTCCTCCCCGTCCTCCCGACCGCTCCCGCCGCGGCGGAGGTCACCGACGAGCAGCTCGCCGAGGGCGGGGTGCTGCGCGACTCGCAGGACTACCGCGTCGCGCCGGGCCTGGACCTCACCACCTTCTCCCGCCTCGAGGAGGGCGGCTGGAAGGAGGGCAGCGTCCTCACCGCCGACCTCACGGAGTCGACCCTCTCGGTCGACGTCACCGACGACGGCACCGTCACGGGCCGCTCCCCGCTGAGCGACGTGATGCACGCCGGCGAGCGCGGTGACCGCGCCGTCGCCGCGGTCAACGGCACCTTCTTCGACATCAACCATTCCGATGCGCCGCTGCGCACCTCGATGAGCTCCGACGGCGTGCGCATGGGCACCTCCCAGGCGATGCCCGCCCTCACGCTCGCGGACGGGAAGGCCGCGATCCAGGCCCTCTCCGCCTCCGGCGAGCTCACCACGGCCGACGGCGCCGTCCGCGAGCTCGAGGGGATCAACAACCCCTCCCTGCCCGAGGACGGGATCGGGGTGTACACCGCGGCGTGGGGCGACTACACGCTGGACCGGCCCGTCGGCGCGCCCGAGGCGATGTCCGAGGAGATCGCCCTGGCGACCATCGTCGACGGCACGGTCACCGAGGTCACGGAGGTGCAGGACTCCGCCGGCGACCCGGAGATCCCCGAGGACGGACAGGTGCTGCTGGGCCGCGAGGACGGTGCCGGCATGGTCGCGGACCTCGAGGTGGGCGACGAGGTCGACATCGAGATCGGCCCCGACCAGGACGTCGACCTCGGCATCGCCGGCAGCCACCAGATCCTCGAGGACGGCGAGGTGCCGGACATGGGCGAGGACTCCCTGGTCACGACCTCCCATCCCCGCACCGCCGTGGGCGTCAGCCGGGACGGCAGCGAGCTGTTCGTGCTGGTCCTGGACGGCCGCAGCACCGCCTCCACGGGGATGACCCTGCCGGAGCTGGGGCAGATCCTCTCGGACATGGGCGCGCACAACGCCGTCAACCTCGACGGCGGCGGCTCCTCGGCGCTGGCCGCCCGCACCGCCGGCAGCGAGAGCGAGGCGATCTGGAACAGCCCGTCGGACGGGGTCGTGCGCGAGGTGCCCAATGCGCTGGTGTTCTACTCCGACGCCCCCGCCGAGGAGCTCGCCGACGTGCAGACCTCCCTCGCCCTCGAGGGCGAGGACGCCGTCTTCCCCGGCCTGCAGCGATCTCCCGAGGCGACCGGTCTCGCCGCCGACCTCTCCCCGCTGATGGCCGACGGCGCCTTCACCGCGGAGGGCGCGGTGGAGCTCGAGCAGTCCGACCAGGCCGGCGCCGCCGTGCGCGGCACAGGTCCCGGCGGCGGCGCCGTCACCTACACCGCCGCAGGCCATGAGGCACGGCAGGAGCTGCGCGTGCTCGGCGAGCCCGTCGGCCTGCAGGCCTCGGAGCGCTCGCTGAACCTCCCGGACGCAGAGACCTCCCGCACCGTGGCCCTGACCGGCTACGACGCCGACGGACGTCGCGCCCGGATCGAGACGGCGGATGTCGAGGCCACGGTCTCCGACGGCTTCGAGGTCACCGACGACGGCCTGGGGAGCTGGGGCGTGCGCGCGACCGGCGAGGCCGCCACCGGCACGCTCACCCTCCGCGCCGCGGGCCTGTCGACCACGGTCCCCCTCACCCACGGCACCGAGGAGCAGCAGGTCCTCGACTTCTCGGACCTCTCCGCCTTCAGCGACGACGCGGCTCGGGCGACCGGCTCCTTCGAGGCGGCCGAGGGGCCGGCCGGCGAGGACGGCGAGCCGACGCCCGGCGTGCGCATGACCTACGACTTCACCACCTCCTCGGCGACCCGCGGCTACTACCTGGTCGCGGACGAGCCGGTGACGGTGGAGGGCTCCACGCAGGCGCTGACGATGGACGTGCTCTCCGACGGCAGCGGTGCCTGGCCCCGGCTGCAGGTGCGCGACGGCGAGGGCACGGTGACGAACCTCGACGGCGAGAACCTGGACGGCGAGGGCTGGCAGAGCGTGCGCTTCACGGTGCCGGAGGGGCTGCCGCAGCCGCTGACCGTCGAGCGCCTGCGGATCATGGAGACCCGCCCGGAGGCGCAGTACACGGGCGACATCACCGTCGCGAACCTCCGCGCGACCACCACCCCGCAGGCCGAGCTGCCCGAGGAGCCGCGGATCCATGACGCGGCGCTGCTGGCGAACGGCGACGTCTCGGACCGTCCGCAGCGGATCGCGGTGATGAGCGATGCCCAGTTCGTCGCCGCCTCGCCGGACTCGGACGCCGTCGAGGGCGCGCGCCGCACCCTGCGGGAGATCCGGGAGGCGTCCCCGGACCTGCTGGTCATCAACGGCGACCTGGTCGACGAGGCCTCGCCGGAGGACTTCGCCCTGGCCCAGCGGATCCTCGAGGAGGAGTGGACGAGCGACATCCCGTACGTCTACGTGCCCGGCAACCACGAGGTGATGGGCGGGGACATCGCGAACTTCGAGGAGGCGTTCGGGCCGACGTCGACCGCGCAGGATCTCGGAGCGACGAAGGTCATCACGATGAACAGCGCCCCCGGCACGCTCGCCGGGGACGGCCTGGGCCAGCTCGAGATGCTCGAGGAGCAGCTGGGCGAGGTGGCGGAGTCCGATGCGCTGACCGGTGCGGTCGTGTTCTTCCACCACCCGACCGACGATCCGCTGCCGAGCGAGTCGAGCCAGCTGTCCGACCAGCGGGAGGCGCGGGCGATCGAGGAGCAGCTCGCCGAGTTCCGGCGCACGACGGGCAAGTCCGTCGCGCTGGTGAGCGCCCATGCGGGCGTGTTCCACGGCGGCGCGGTCGAGGGCGTGACCACGCTGGTGAACGGCAACTCGGGCAAGTCCCCGGCGGGCACGCCGGCGACGGGCGGATTCACGGGCTGGACGATGCTGGGCATCGATCCGGCCTCGGGGGTGGTCGGCCGGAATCCCGCCACGCAGGATCGGGTCGACTGGCTCGCGGCGGAGACCCGCCCGTGGGTCGACTCCCTCGCGGTCGAGGGCCGGGACCAGCTGGCGGTGGGCGAGGTCGGGGAGGTCTCGGCGACGCTCACGCAGGACGGCCGGGAGGTGCCGGTCGCGTGGCCGGTCACCGCCCAGTGGGGCGGCACCGGGGTGCATGTCGCGACCGGCGGAGCGGGCGACGAGCATCCGGACCGGCGTGACGTCGTCCGCGTCGATCCGCGCACCGGCGAGATGACCGGGCTGCGCCGCGGCGCCGCGACCGTGACGGTCACGGTGAACGGCGAGACGGCGCGGATGACGGTGAAGGTCGCCGGCGAGGGCCGGTGAGCTAGAACGGCGGGTCGCCGAGCGCGGCGATCGCGTCGGGATCCGGGGCCCGGAGTCGGCTGCGCAGGTGGGGGTGGGCGATGGCCATCGCCTCGCGACGCTGCTCGTCGACCCGTTCTCGTCGTGGCCTGGACTTCTCCGCGGCGGCGTGCCGCTCCGCCTCGGCGTGGAGGCGCTGGTGGATCCGCCACGCGGCCTCGAGGGCCTCTGCGGTGACGGGGGTGACGAGGTCGGTGTGCTCGACGGTGCGGGCGCGGACGCCGCCGTCGATCTCCCAGTCGGTGGTGATCGGGCCGGGTGCGTCGTCGGGCTCGCGGGTGGGGTCGAGGAGACCGGCGGTCTTGAGCTGGTGGTGCCTCCAGCACAGCCGGTGCAGGTTCTGGAGCGAGGTCGGGCCGCCCTCGTCGGGGTGGTCGTGGTCGTACTCGACGATGTGGTCGTCCTCCGCGGCGAGGCGGGTGGGCCGTTCGCATCCCGGCACCGCGCAGAGCGGATGGCGCAGCCGCAGCTGGAGCCTCGCCTGGGCGGTGGGGTGGTAGGTCTCGGCGACCGCGTCGCACGGCGCCCCGATGATCGGGTCAGTGAGGATCCGCAGCCAGGTCGGCTCCCCGGCGGCGAGGTCCCGGGCGAGCTCGGCCGGGATCGGCGTGAGCCCGTCGAGCATCGCGGGGGTGTTCTCCAGTCCCAGCAGCGTCGTGACCGGCACGGTGACGAGGATCTTGTAAGGGCTGCGGGTCTCCTGGACCGGGTCGATGTCCAGCACGGAGTGGGTGAGGATCGCGTAGCGCAGGGTCGCGAGGGAGTGGGCGCGGCCCCGCTCGGCGAGGTCGCCGTCGATGTCGAAGGGCAGCGGTCCGTCCTCGCCGTCGCGCAGGGCGGCGCGCTGCGCCTTCTGGACGGTGCGCGCGGCGACGTCGAGCCGGTGCGCGAGACCCTGGATCTCGGGGATCGGGCCGGTGACGTAGAGCGAGGCGGTGCCGGCCTTCGTGTCGACGTCGAGCAGCTCGACGGAGCGGGAGGCTCGCGGCGGCTCGGGGACGGTGCCCGCGGTCGCGAGCCGCACGGCGAGGCGGACCTGCGCCTCGAAGGTGGCCTTGGAGACCGCGGGGATCTCCACCCCGGCGAGGTGGCGGTCCACGGCCTCCTTCTGCTCGTCGTCCAGCCTCCGCACCTGTCGCAGCAGGTAGCGGTGGAAGTCCTCGGGCATGTCGCCGCGCGCGAGGTGGACGAAGGTCGCCGGCATGAGATCCACGGAGGTGCGCGCGTCCAGCACCATCGACCAGGCGCGGGCGGCGGAGGTGCGCAGGCCCACGGCGACCTTCACGCCGGTCATATCAGCGTTCTCGGGGATGCCGCCGGTCTCGGGGTCCTCGCGGAAGAACACCGCGAGCTGACGCAGCTGGTGAGCGTAGAGCCGCGCCCTCGTCTGCATGGTGCGATGCAGTGCGAGCACCCGCGACGCCTCGATCGTGCCGGGCTCCACCTCGGCGAGCAGCTGCTCCTGGTCCAGCGGCCGACGGGCTCGCACTCTCCAGCGCGGGGCGGGAGACTGCGTCGCGCCGTCGGTCACGGCGGGTGTCCCGGCTGTGGCGATGCTGCCCTGGGTGGCTTCGTCGGCGGTCGCCGGGTCAGCAACGCTGCCGGCGCCGGTTCCCGTGCCGGCGTCGGACTCGGACCCGCACGCAGACTCGAGCGGGGCCTCCGGCCCCTCGTCGAGTTCACCCATCACGCCTCCCTTCCCCGGTCCGTGGACGGGACGGCCTCGGTGCCGTCCGCTGTCGAGACAGAGAATCTCTTTCAAGACTCCCGACAACTCACATAATATCGTCGAAACGGACATTCCATAAGGGCTCAGGCGCAATGGGGATGAATTTGTGGATAACCCACCTGTGGGGAGGAGAGGTCTCGGCCGGCGTGGGATGCGACGGTCGCTCGGGGGCGGGGGCAGGGCGCTGCGGAGGTGGGAGCGGAGGCAGGGACCAAAGCATCGCGCTGTGGGGGTGGGAGCAGGGGCAGGGATGGGAGCAGGGTGTTCCGAGGGCGGGAGGGCGGGCGCGAGCAGGGGTGCTGCGGGGGCGGGAGCACGTGCCCGACGGGAACGGGCGCCGAACGAATCCCGAACGGTGACGAAACCAGAGTGGACAGGTGCAGGACAAGGCAGTCCTCGTGAACACCGGAATCTTTGCCATCCCCGCCCGTCGTGAATTGTCAACAGCATCCCCAAGAATGTGGAAAAGCGCGTCTGGGGAGGAGTCGTCGGAATTGATTCTCCCGATGAAGACGACGTCGTGCGGCGCACGTCGGCGCGTGCGGAGGGACCCCGCACGCACCACCCGCACCGGCGACCGCGCGCCCCGCACCGAGTAGTGTCATCCCCATGACCGAACGCACCACGTACCTCCTGGTGGACGGTGAGAACATCGACGCCACCCTCGGCGTCTCGGTGCTCGGCCGACGACCCCAGTCCGACGAGCGCCCCCGCTGGAACAAGCTGCTCCAGCACGCCGAGCACGCCTGGCACCAGCCGGTGCGGGGCCTGTTCTTCCTCGCCGTCGGCGACAGCCTCCCCTCCGGGTTCGTGCAGGCCCTGATCGCACTGGGGTACAAGGCGATCCCGCTGCGCGGCGAGGGCAAGGTCGTGGACATCGCGATCCAGCGGACCGCCGAGGCGCTGCAGGACCGCCCGGCGGACGTCATGCTGGTCAGCCACGACAAGGACTTCGTCCCGCAGATGACGGACCTCGCGGCGACCCCGGACCGGCGCACGGCGCTGGTCGGGTTCCGCGAGTTCATGGCCACCGACCTGCAGGACATCCCCGGGATCGAGTTCCACGACCTCGAGTACGACGTGCACGCCTTCACGAGCCGTCTGCCGCGCGTGCGGATCATCGACATCGACGAGTTCGACCCGCTGGAGTTCATCCTCTGACTGGCCGACGACCGATCGGTCGTCGGACTGTACACACCTCGGGGTGGGCCCTGAGGGTGGGGAACATGGCTGGATACACCACGACCAACCCGACCACGGGACGCACCGACGAGCAGTTCCCTGCGCTGGACTCCGCGGGCGTGGAGGACGTGCTCCGACGGACGCACACCGCCTTCCCGGACTGGCGGGGGACGCCCCCGGAGCGACGCGCCGAGATCCTCGAGCGCGTCGCCGACGCCTACGACTCCCGCTCGGAGGAGCTGGGACGACTGATCGCCACCGAGATGGGCAAGCCCCTGGCGCAGGGGATCGGCGAGGCCGAGCTGGCCGGATCGATCTACCGGTGGTACGCGACGCACGGCCCCGAGCTGCTCCAGGACGAGCTGCTGGACCCGCAGGGAGCACAGGAGTCGCTCGTGCAGACCGAGCCGATCGGCCCGCTGGTCGGCGTGATGCCCTGGAACTTCCCGTACTACCAGGTGGCCCGCTTCGTCGCCCCCAACCTGATGACCGGCAACACGATCATCCTCAAGCACGCGGAGATCTGCGCCGGCTCCGCCGAGGTGATGGCCGGGATCCTGCACGACGCCGGGGTCCCCGACGACGCCTACGTGAACGTCTTCGCCGATCACGACCAGATCGCCGAGATGATCGCCGATCCGCGCGTGCGCGGCGTGTCCCTCACCGGCAGCGAGCGAGCAGGAGCCGCCGTCGCCCGGACCGCGGCGGAGCACCTCAAGAAGTCCGTGCTGGAGCTGGGCGGCTCGGACCCGCTGATCGTGCTCGAGGACGCCGACATCGACCGGGTCGCCCGCACGGCGGCCGCCGCACGGCTGTCGAACGCGGGGCAGGCCTGCAACTCCCCCAAGCGCATGATCGTCCCGAGCGCACGGCTCGACGAGTTCGTCGCGGCGATCGTCGAGGAGTTCGAGGGCGCGACGCTCGGGGACCCGCTGGACGAGAGCGTCGACGTCGGTCCGCTCTCCTCGCTCGGCGCGCGCGACGGCGTCGTCGAGCAGGTCGCCCGCGCCGTCGAGCAGGGAGCGACTCTGCACACGGGAGGCGACGCGCTGGACCGGGAGGGCGCATTCATGCGGCCCGCCGTGCTCACAGGGGTCACCCCCGACATGGACGCCTACTCCGAGGAGATCTTCGGCCCGGTGGCGGTCATCTACGGTGCGGAGTCCGTCGATCACGCCGTGGAGCTGGCGAACGACGTGTCGTTCGGGCTGAGCGGCTCCGTCTGGAGCGAGGACCTGGCCCGGGCGCAGGAGGTCGCCGACCGCCTGGACGTGGGGATGGCGTACGTCAACGAGCACGGGACGACGCTGCCCGGGCTGCCCTTCGGCGGGGTGAAGCGCTCCGGCTACGGCCGCGAGCTCGGCCGCTGGGGCATGGGCGAGTTCGTCAACGTCCGCCTGCGCCGCACCGCCGTGCGCTGAGCGGGGCCGGGGGACGCACTCCGCGGCGGCGATCGACGGCAAGTGCTCAGCCTGTCGTCACCCGCTGGCCACTTCCCGGTGCTGGGGTGGAGCGCATGCTCCACGCACCCCGGACCCCCGCCCGCCGACACGACTCCTCGCTCGCCCTCCCTCCCCTCGGCCGACGCACCCTCCTGATCGGGGCGGGCCTCGCGCTCGGCGGCACCGCCGCCTCGACCCTCCCCGCCCAGCGCGCCTTCGCAGAGGACGCGGGCCTGGACCCCGCCGGCACCACCCTCGAGGCCGTCGCGGTGCCCGAGGCCGGGGAGAACGACTCCTACCGTCGTCTCACCGCCGGCCCCGGCTACGCCTTCGAGGTGCGCGAGGACGCGCTGGACCACGCCGCGCAGGCCTCCCGGGCGGACACCCGCGTGCCGCTCGCCTCGTTCGTCCAGTTCACGGACCTGCACGTGCTCGATGCGCAGTCCCCGATGCGCTTCGAGTTCCTCCACGACATCACCGGCTCGGCGTTCCGCCCGCAGGAGTCGCTGACCACCCAGGGCGCCGTCGCCCTCATCGAACGGGTCAACGAGCTGCGCCGCGGCCCCCACACCGGGCGCGACCTCGACTGCGTGGTCACCACCGGCGACAACACCGACAACCACGAGCACGTGGAGCTCGACTGGTTCCTCGCCCTCATGAACGGCGGGGAGATCACCGCGAACACCGGGGCCGACGGGACCTGGGAGGGCGTGCAGACGGGCGGCTCGACCCACTACTGGCATCCCGGCGGCGAGGTCGAGGACCGCTACGCCGAGGCCGGGTTCCCGCAGCTGCCCGAGCTGCTCGCCGGTGCCATGACCACCCACACGAGCCCAGGCCTGGACATCCCCTGGTTCAGCGTCTTCGGCAATCACGACGACTCGATCAGCGGCACCCTCCCCACGGACTGGGACTTCCTGCGGGAGATGTACACCGGCTCGTGGAAGTTCACCGGCTTCGCCTCGGAGACCGCGAACCGGCAGCTCGAGGCGCAGGTGCGCACCGCGGAGGCCGGCGGCACCGGCGAGGCGCAGCGCCAGGCGCTCTCCAGCTCCCTCGACCCCGAGCGCAAGTACGAGATCACCCCCGACGAGCGCCGCGAGCCCTTCACCCCCGAGGAGTACATCCGCGCCCACCTGGGCCAGACCCCGCGCGTCGGCGCCCCCGGGCACGGCTTCACCGAGGAGAACGCGGTGGAGTCGACCGGCTACTACACCTTCGAGATCGCGCCGGGGGTGGTCGGCATCGCGCTGGACTCCACCAACCGCGCCGGCTTCACGCAGGGCTCCCTGGGCCACGCCCAGTACCGCTGGCTCGAGGAGACCCTCGAGGAGGGCTCCAGCCGGTACTACGACGGGATCGGGCGCCTCCAGCGCACGCAGTCCGAGGACACGTACTTCGTGGTCTTCAGCCACCACACCCCGGACACGATGAACAACCTGCTGCTCGAGCCGGGCAACGGGGAACTGCGCCATGCCGGCTGGGACGTGGAGAACCTGCTGGGCCGCTTCCCGAACGTGCTCGCCTGGGTCAACGGCCACACGCACACCAACACGATCGCGCTGCACGGCGACGACGTCGCCGAGCGCCGCTACTGGAAGATCACCACCGCCTCGCACGTCTACTTCCCGCAGCAGGCGCGGGTGCTCGAGGTGGTCGACAACCGCGACGGGACGCTCTCGCTGCTCAGCACCCTGATCGAGGCGAAGGCCCCGTACCAGGGCGAGGGACTGGCGAGCCTGTACCGGGAGCTGTCCTTCAACGACCTCCACGCCGAGCGGGCCCAGGAGGGCGAGGGCCGGGACCGCAACGTCGAGCTGCTGCTGGCGGCGCCGGGGCACTGAGACGGGGCGCGGCCCGCCGCTGCGGGCCGCGCCGCCCGCCGCAGCACCCGGACATGAAGAATCCCCTCTGACCTGCTGGTCAGAGGGGATGTCTCGCGGTGCGCAAGGGGGGACTTGAACCCCCACGCTGTTGCCAGCACACGGACCTGAACCGTGCGCGTCTACCAATTCCGCCACTTGCGCGTATCTCCGGCACCGGGTCTCGTGGCACCGAGGCCGAAGGTTCCCTTAGATTACCCCCGCTGAACCCTGAGCCCAAGCCGACATCCTGCACAGTAACGAACGCCACTCCGGGACCGTTCAGCGCCTCGGCGCTCAGCGCATCGACTCGGCCTCCTCGAAGGCGGAGTCGATGTCGGCCGGATCGATGCGGCGACGGCCCACCACGACGTACAGGACGGTCGCGACGATCACCGCGGGGATGCCGACCATCGCGGCGACCTGCATGCTGGGCCGCACGAACACGGTCGCGAAGACGGCGGCGAGGCCCACCAGGCCGAACCCCGCGGTGACCACGCCGCCCGGCATGCGGAAGGTGCCGCCCCGCTCGCCGCGTCGGCGGAAGGCGATGTAGGTCGCGAGGATCAGCGCCCACACCATGATCACCGAGAACACCACGAGGCTCATCATGTAGCCGAACACCCCGCCCACGCCGCTGAAGGCCAGCAGCGCCGCACCGATCAGGCCGATCGAGCTCAGGGCGATGCCGACGGCGGGGACGCGGCGGGCCGTGACGTGCGCGGCGAAGCGCGGCGCGAGCCCGTCGGAGGCGAGGGAGTGCAGGATCCGGCTGCCGGCGTAGAGGTTCGCGTTCGCGGCCGACAGCGCCGCGACCAGCACCAGCAGGTTCGTGATGTGGGCGGCGCCGGGGATGCCGATCCGGTCGAAGACCATCACGAAGGGCGAGGTGGCGACGTCCTCGCCGGTGCCGGCGGCCTGCTGCCAGGGGACCAGGCACACGACGATCCCGATGCACAGCACGTAGAAGAAGGCCAGGCGCGCGATCGTGGTGCGGGCGGCGGTGCGGATCGAGCGGGCGGGATCCTTCGCCTCCGCGGCGGTGATGGAGAGCAGCTCGATGCCGCCGAAGGAGAACATCACCACCGACAGGGCGACCCACACCGCGGCCCAGCCCATCGGGGCGAAGCCGCCGTCGGCCGTGAGCTCGACGAAGCCGGGCGCCTCCTGGCCGGGCATCCCGAAGAGCACCAGCACGGCGCCGATCAGGATGAACACGAACACCGCGATCACCTTGATCGAGGACAGGAAGAACTCGATCACGCCGAAGGAGCCGACGCTGGAGAGGTTGATCGCGATGATCAGCGCCGCGAACAGCAGGATCCCGGCCCAGATCGGCACCGCGGGCACCCAGTAGGCGAGATAGGCGGCACAGGCCACCAGCTCCGCGCCGGTCACGCAGACGGTGACGATCCAGTACAGCCAGCGGCTGAGATAGCCCCAGAACGGGGAGAGATAGCGGGCGGCGAGGGTGCCGAAGCCGCCACGCACGGGGTGGCGGGAGGCCATCTCGCCCATCGCGAGCGCGATCGTCGCGGCGATCATGGCGCCGAGCGCGAAGGAGATGATCACGGCGGGGCCGGCGATGCCGATCGCCTCGCCGGAGCCGAGGAACAGGCCGGTGCCGAGCGCGGAGCCCATGGCGATCATCGCCATCTGGCCGTGGCCGAGCGAGCGGGCGAGCTGCCCGTCGGCGCGCTCGTCGGAGGAGGGGGTCTGGGTGGTCACCCGTCGAGGGTAGCCCCGACCTGCGGCCGGGGTCGGGACCTGTCAGCCCTCGGTGTCGAGGTCGTCGCGCACGGTGGCGTTCAGTCCGACGAGCAGCAGCACGCCGGCCGGGACGAGGACGAGAAGGCCGATGTCGGCGATCTCGGGGACGAGGGTGAGGCCGTAGCCGGCCGAGAGCAGGAGCACGGCGAGGGCGACGAGCCACATCGCGGAGGGTCCGCGGGGGCGGCGGGTCGGAGGGCGGGCGGGCTTCTGGAAGGTCGTCATGTCCTGACTCTTCCGGATCCCGGCGACGGGCACATCCTGCGATGGGAGGAGCCGGCGGCGGGGATGGTCGGGTGACGGTCCGACGATGGTCGCAGTCCGCTCAGGCGACGCCGCGGCTGCGGTCGATCGCGTCCTTGGCCTCCTTGAGGCCCGCGCCGGTGTGCTCGCGGTACACCTTGATCGCCTCGATGACCTTCCCCTCCGCGATGAGCCGGCGGCACTCCTCCGGCACGCGCGGAGCGCCCGACTCCTCGCGGAGCCGCTCGAGCTCCGCCTCGCCGACGCCGGCCCGCTCGGCGAACAGGCCGACGAGGCCCTCGAGCCGTGCGTTCTGCGCCTGGAGGTTCTCGATCATGGTCTGCTGCTGCCTGGTGCGTCCGAACATGGCGACAACCTATCCGGCAGGCGGCCCGAGGGGCCCTCGACGAAGGTCTCGGGAACGCAGCAGCGCCCCGCACCGTGAGGGTGCGGGGCGCTGCGGGGTCGATCAGGCCGGATCAGGCCTTGGCGGCACCCTTGGCGGCGACGACCTGGACGACGAGGTTCGCGAAGATCTCGTCGTGCAGGCGCACGGTCGCCTTGTGCTCGCCGAGCGAGCGGATCGGGGTGGCGAACTCGACGGTGCGACGGTCGATGTCCTTGTCGAACATCGCCTTGACGCCCTCGGCGACCTCCTTGGAGGAGACCGCACCGAACAGACGGCCGTTCTGGCCGGCGCGCTCGGCGATGACGACGGGCTTCGACTCGAGCGACGCCTTCAGGGCCTGCGCCTCCTCGATGTTCGCGATGGCGCGCTTGCCGCGGGCCGCACGGATCTGGTCGAGCTGACGCTGACCGCCCTTGGTCCACGGGGTCGCGAGACCGCGGGGCAGGAGGAAGTTGCGGGCGTAGCCGTCCTTGACCTCGACGACATCGCCGGCGGCACCGAGGCCGGTGACCTCGTTGGTGAGGATGAGCTTGCTGGTCATGTGCTTCCCTTCCTCGCTCAGCGACCGGAGGTCGAGTACGGCAGCAGGGCGATCTCGCGGGCGTTCTTCACGGCCTTCGCGATCTTGCGCTGCTCCTGGACGGAGACGCCGGTGACCCGACGGGCGCGGATCTTTCCGCGGTCGGAGATGAACTTGCGCAGCAGCGCGGCGTCCTTGTAGTCGACGGTCTCGAGACCGGCGGCCTTCAGCGGGTTCTGCTTCTTCTTCGGCTTGCGAAGAACAGGCTTGGCCATCGTGGTGCTCCTTCTTTCTGAGGGGAGCCCGGGCATGCACCCGGGATGGGGTTGTTCTGTGGGGTTCTCTGCGCGGGGTGCCGGGATCCGGCGCGCCGATCAGAAGGGCGGGTCGTCGTACCCGCCCTGGTTGCCTCCGCCGGCCCACGGGTCGGCGTTGGGAGCGCCCTGGGGCGCGCTGTAGCCGCCCTGACCGCCCTGGTTGCCGTATCCGCCCTGGCCGCCGAAGCCGCCCTGGCCGCCGCCCTGCGGGCCGCCGCCGAAACCGCCTCGGCCGCCGCCACCGCCGCCGCGCTGGACCTTGGTGGCCTTCGCGGTCGCGTAGCGGAGGGAGGGGCCGATCTCGTCGACGTCCAGCTCGATGCTGGTGCGGTTGTTGCCCTCGCGGTCGGTGAAGGAGCGCTGCTTGAGGCGGCCCTGTGCGACCACGCGGGAGCCCTTCTCGAGCGACTCGGCCACGTTCTCCGCGGCGTCGCGCCAGATGGAGCAGCGGAGGAACAGCGCCTCGCCGTCCTTCCACTCGTTCGACTGGCGGTCGAAGGTGCGGGGGGTGGACGCGATGGTGAACGACGCGACCGCGACGCCGGACTGCGTGAAGCGCAGCTCGGGGTCCGCGGTGAGGTTGCCGATCACCGTGATGACGGTGTCATTCGCCATGGGTGCTCCTCTGCTCCGGGGGTGTGGTGGATCGTGCGGGGGTCAGAGACGGCAGGTCACTCGGCGTCGAGACGCATGAGCTTGGTGCGCATGACCGACTCGTTGAGCCCGAGCTGACGGTCCAGCTCCTGCGCGGTCGACGACTTCGCGGTGAACTGCAGGACGATGTAGATGCCCTCGGACTTCTTGTCGATCTCGTAGGCGAACTTCCGCTTGCCCCAGACGTCGACGTTGTCGATGGTGCCGCCCTCGGTCGGGACGACCTGGACGAGCTTCTCGAAGGTTCCGGTGACGGTCCGCTCATCGACGGACGGGTCGAGGATCACGACCATTTCGTACTTGCGCATGTTCTGGTACCCACCTCCTGTGGTCTCTGCGGCCACGGTCTCTCCGTGGCAGGAGGGTTCATGCCGCCCGCGCGGGCATCGGCGATGCACGTCACGGACCGCAACAGCCTACCCGTGCCCAGGAGCATCGGCCAGGGCGTGTCGGCCGGTGCGCGGCGCATCACAGGGCGTGCGACAGCGGAGCCGGGCGGCGCGGCACGACCGATCGGTCCGTCCGCACCACCGCGCCCGCCCTACCGTGGGTGGATGACCAGCACCGATGAGCGCCCCACGCTGCGCCGCACCGTCACCACCACCGGGCTCTTCCTGTTCATCCTCGGGGACGTGCTCGGAGCGGGGGTGTACGTGCTGGCCGGGGAGATCGCAGGCATCGCCGGTGGCGCCCTGTGGGTGCCGCTCGTGGTGGCGCTGCTGCTGGCCCTGCTGACCGCCGGCTCCTACGCCGAGCTCGCGACCAAGTACCCCCGTGCGGGAGGCTCCTCCCACTACGCCACGCGCGCGTTCGGCCCCTTCGCGGGGTTCCTCGTCGGGTTCTGCATGCTCTCGGCCGGCATCGTGTCCGTCGGCGCGCTCGCGCTGGGCTTCGCCGGGGACTATCTCGGCGCCTTCGTCAGCCTGCCCGCCGTGCTCGTGGTGGTCGTGTTCCTCGCCCTGCTCGCGGCGCTGAACACCCGCGGCATCTCCGAGTCGCTGGGTGCGAACCGCGTGGCCACCCTGATCGAGGTGGGCGGCCTGCTGCTGGTGATCGTGCTGGGCGCGATCGTGATCGGCCGGGGCGAGGGCGACCTGGGCCGGCTCACGGAGCTCGGGACCCCCGAGAACGGACCGGTCGCGGCGGTGCTGGCCGGCACCGTCCTCGCGTTCTACTCCTACGTCGGCTTCGAGACCAGCGTGAACATCGCCGAGGAGACGAAGGACCCCTCGCGCTCCTACCCTCGCGCCCTGTTCGGGGCGCTGATCGTCACCGGTGTGGTCTATGCGCTGATCGGGGTGGTCGCCTCCGCCGTCGTGCCCACCGAGGAGCTCGCGGGCTCCTCCGCACCGCTCGCCCTCGTGGTCGAAGCGGCGGGCATCGTGCCGCCGGTCGTGTTCAGCGCGATCGCGCTGATCGCGGTGGCGAACGGGGCGCTGCTGACGGGCATCATGAGCTCCCGGCTCGCCTACGGCATGGCGTCCGACGGGCTCCTGCCGCGGGTGCTCACGCGGGTCCTGCCCGGACGCCGCACCCCGTGGGTCGCGATCCTCGTGACCACGGCGCTGTCGATCCTCCTCGCCCTCACCGGGACCATCGACGTGCTCGCGGGCACCATGGTGCTGCTCCTGCTGGTGGTCTTCCTCTCCGTGAACGCGGCCGTGCTGGTGCTGCGCCGCGACCGGCCGGAGCACCGCCACTTCCGCGTCCCGGCCGTGCTCCCGGTCGGGGGCCTGATCTCGTGCCTGCTGCTGATGACGCAGGTCGAGTGGGCGGTGTGGCGACTGGGGCTCCCGTTCCTCGTCGTGGCGGCGCTGCTCGCGGGCCTCGCCGCATGGCGGCGGCGCCGAGCCGGTGAGCACACCGGCGCCGACGCCGCCTGAGGCTCAGGCCCCCGCGGGGAACCGCTCCCAGACGCGGTGGCTCCCGAGCAGGGCGATGATCTCGCCGAGCACGCTCTCGCCGTCCTCGCCGACGACGAGCCCTGCGCCGCCGGGGGCGGTGCGCGCCTCGAGCGCCTCGCGGCCCGGCCCCCAGGCGCCGATCGCCTTCGCGTGGCGCCAGCATTCGTCGATCAGCTTGCCCACCCGCGGCTCGACCTCGCCGTTCCCGGGCGCGCCGGCCTTCGGGTCCACCGAGGGGCGGGAGTCCGGGGCGAGGAGCGGGTTGCCGGCGAGCAGCAGGGCGTCCACCTCGACGGAGGCGGCGGTGCCGAGCGTGCGAGCCACCGCCACTCCGGCGACCTCGCCGCCGCGCGGTGCGATGACCAACGGGGTCATCGAGGCGGCGACGATCGCCTCGTGCAGCGCCGGCAGGTCCGCGTTGTCGGCCTCGGGGTCGACGACGATGCCGATCTTCCTGCCGTCGACGGGCCAGCTGCCGCCGAGCTGGGACAGCGGTGCGCTGATGGCCGGCCCCTCCTCGGGCCCGTCGGCCGGGACCGTCGGCTCCGGGGCGGGCAGGCCGAGGGCCGAGGCGACCCGCGCGCAGAGCTCGCCGTCGATGTTCGCCAGGCTCTGCAGCTGGCGCTCCTTGATCGTGTTCTCGTAGCACTTGCCGAGCTCGAAGGAGTACGCGTCGACGATGTGGTCCTTCTCGACCGGCGTCATGCTTCGCCAGAACAGGCGGGTCTGGCTGAAGTGGTCCTCGAAGGTGGCCGAGAGCTCCCGCTCCTTCACGCCCTCGGGCACGCGGACCGGCAGGTCCTCGAAGGCGTCGTCCATCTCGCCGGCCATGAACGGGCAGCCCCCGTCCAGGGAGTTCGGCTGATAGGGCGCGACACCGGCGTGGTCGCCCTGCTGGCCGTAGCCGTCCCGGAGCATGTCGTTGACCGGGGCGTGCGCGCGGTTGATCGGCAGCTGCGCGAAGTTCGGCCCGCCGAGCCGGGTGAGCTGGGTGTCGACGTAGGAGAACAGCCGCACCTGCAGCAGCGGGTCGTCGGTGACGTCGATGCCCGGCACCAGATGGCCGGGGTTGAAGGCCACCTGCTCGGTCTCGGCGAAGTAGTTGCTGGGGTTGCGGTCCAGGGTGAGCCGGCCGATGGGCTGCACCGGCGCCAGCTCCTCGGGCACGAACTTCGTGGGGTCCAGCAGGTCGATCCCCTCGAAGCTCTGCTCCTCGTCGTCGGGGAACACCTGGATCCCGAGCTCCCAGCTGGGGTGGGCGCCGGACTCGATCGCATCGGCGAGGTCGCGGCGATGGAAATCCGGGTCGTTGCCGCCCAGGAGCTGCGCCTCCTCCCAGGTCAGCGAGTGCACGCCGAGCTGCGGCTTCCAATGGAACTTCACCAGCGAGGTCTCCCCGGCGGCGTTCGCGAGCCGGAAGGTGTGGATCCCGAAGCCCTCCATCATCCGGTAGGACCGCGGGATGCCGCGGTCGCCCATGAACCACAGGGTGTGGTGCTGGGCCTCGGTGTGCAGGGAGACGAAGTCCCAGAAGGTGTCGTGCGCGCTCTGGGCCTGGGGGATCTCCCGATCGGGATGGGGCTTGGCGGCGTGGACGACGTCGGGGAACTTGATGCCGTCCTGGATGAAGAACACCGGGATGTTGTTGGCGACCAGGTCGAAGGTTCCCTCGTCGGTGTAGAACTTCGTGGCGAAGCCGCGCGTGTCCCGGGCGGTGTCCATCGAGCCGCGCGAGCCGACGACGGTGGAGAAGCGGGTGAAAACCTCGGTGCGCTTCCCCTTGGCGAGGAATCCGGCCCGGCACACGGGCTCCGCGGTGCCGTACCCCTCGAAGACGCCGTGGGCGGCGGCACCGCGGGCGTGGACCACTCGTTCCGGGATCCGCTCGTGGTCGAAGTGGGTGATCTTCTCGCGCAGGTGGTGGTCCTGCAGCAGCACGGGGCCGCGTCTGCCCGCCTTCAGCGAGTGGTCGGTGTCGCGCAGGCGCGCTCCCTGCGAGGTGGTCAGGAAGGCCCCCTGCTGGGCGTTCGTGCTGTGCTCCGGGCCCGGCTCGGCGCCGGTGGGCGTGCGCGGCTGCGCACCCTGCTGATCGGGCTTCGGCGGGAGGGGCCCGTCCGGCGTGGTCGGCTCCTCGAGCTGGGGCGGGCGGCTGCCGGGCCGGCCGGGAGCGGGGGTGGGGGTCTTCTTCGGAGGGGTCATGACGTGTCTCCTCGGGGGGCTCGCGCGGGTCGTCGCTGACGCACGTCACGGTAGGCGTGCACGCGGCGGAACGACAGTCTCCCGAGCGTCCGTGCAGGGCAGTGCGCAGAACGATCGGTCCGTGCGGCCAGGCTGATCGGTCCGAGGAGATCAGCAGGCGCCTGCCTGGCCGACCTCGCGATCAGCCCTTCGACCGGTTCCCGCGCATGGCGCGCTTGGCGCGGGCGAACCAGCCGCCGGTGGAGATCGCGTTCGGGACGCCGCCGCCGGCCATGAAGCCGGCGGTCTGCCCCATCAGGCGGGTGTGGCAGCTCTCGCACAGCCGGCGTCCCGTGATCGAGCGGTGCACCGTCCCGCGGATCCGGTTGCGGCACTGCTCGCAGCGGGTGGCCATGGTCAGTCCCCTCCTCGGCCGCCGTCACGGCCCTCGCGGCCGCCGCCGAGCCCCTGGCCCTCGCCGGGCAGCAGGTCCTCGACCTCGGGGAGACCCGCGTCGGCCTCCTCCTCGCCGCCCTCCTCGTCGGCCGGCGGCTCCTCGGTGGGCTGGTCCGCGGGAGGCTCCTCGTCCGCGGGCGGCTCCTCCGACGGGGGCTGCTCGGTGGGCTCGGGCTCCTCCGTCGTCGGCTCCTCCGTGGGCTCGGGCTCCTCCGTCGTCGGCTCCTCCGTCGTCGGCTCCTCGGTGGTCGGCTCCTCCGTGGTGGGCTCCTCGCTGGGCTCCTCCTGCGTCGGCTCCGGGGCCTGGGTCGGCTCGGGCTCCTGCGTGGGCGGCGGGACGTAGCTGCGCTCCTGCGTCTCGTTGTCCAGCTGCACCTCCTCGGGGAACTCGAGGTACTCCTCGCCCTCCAGGGAGGTCGACATGATGTCGCCCCAGATCTGGGTGGGGAAGGTGCCGCCGGTGATGTTCTGCTCCCCGCCGAAGGGGGTCAGGGTCTCCTCGGAGGTGCCGTCGGCCGAGGGCTGGAACATGCCCACGGCGGTGACCAGCTGCGGGGTGAAGCCCACGAACCAGGCCGAGCGGAAGCTCTCAGAGGTGCCGGTCTTGCCGGCGACCGGGCGGCCGCCCATGACGTTCTGCAGGTCGCGGGCGGAGCCCTGGGTGGGCGGGCCCTGGAGGGCCACGGTCGCGTTGATCGCGACCTCCTCGTCCATGCCCTGGGTGTCCGTGGTCTCGTGCTCGTAGCGCGAGGAGCCGTCGGGCCGGGTCACGGACTGCACGACGTAGCTGTCGCGGTGCACGCCGCCGGAGGCGATCGAGCCGTACACCTCGGCCATCTCCGCGACCGTCGGGGAGGCGGAGCCGAGCACGTTCGAGGCGTCGGGGAACAGGCCCGGGGTCTTCTCCGGCAGGCCCAGGGAGATCGCCGTCTCCATGGTGCGCTCGGGACCGACCTCGAGGTTCGCCTCCGCGTAGGCGGTGTTGATCGAGCTGGTGGTCGCCTTCTCGAGGGTCACCCGGCCGTAGTCGATGTCGTTGAAGTTCTTCACCGTCCAGCCGCCGCGGAAGGTCTTCGGCGAGTCGCCGTCCCAGCGGGAGTCCAGCGGGTAGCCGTCCTCGAGCGCGGCGATCAGGGTGAAGGTCTTGAAGATCGAGCCGGCCTGCATCCGGGACTGGGTCGCGTCGTTCTGCGCCTGGGTGACGTAGTCCGCGCCGCCGTACATGCCGCGGATCGCGCCGGTGGAGGGGTCCATCGTCACGGTGCCCACGCGGTTGTTCTCGGGCCGGTCCTCGGGCAGGTTCTCGACTGCCTGGACGGTGTTCTCCTGGATCGCCGGGTCGATCGTGGAGACGATGGTGAAGCCGCCGGTGTTGATCTCGTCCTCGGTGAAGCCCTCGGAGATCAGCTCGTTGCGCACCTGCGACAGGAGGTAGCCGTTGGTGCCGCCGAGGGAGTTCTCGGAGTTCGGCTCGACCGTCGTCGGGAACTCGAGGGCGTCCGCCTCGGCGGGGGTCATCTGCTCCTCGGCGACCTGACGGGTGATCACCCGGTCCCACAGCTGCGTGGACTTCTCCGGATCGTTCGCCGGGTCGTAGGTCGAGGGGCTCGGGATCACGGCGACCAGCAGCGCGGCCTCCGCGTCGGTGAGCTCGGAGGCGTTCTTGCCGAAGTAGGCCTGGGAGGCCTCCTGCACGCCGTAGGCGCCGCGGCCGAAGTAGATGGTGTTGAGGTAGCGGGAGAGGATCTCGTCCTTGGAGAGCTCCTGGTCCGCCTTCAGCGCCATGATCGCCTCCTTCGCCTTGCCGACGTAGGAGGTCTCGGTGCCGGTGTAGTACCGCTCCACGTACTGCATGGTGATGGTGGAGCCGCCCTGGCGGGCCCCGCCCTGGAGGTTGTTGACGAAGGCGCGGACGATGCCGCGCGGGGAGACGCCGCGGTTCTCGTAGAAGCTCGAGTCCTCGCTCGCGACGACGGCCTGCTTGACGTTGTCGGGGATCTCGTCGGCCGGGAGCTCGGTGCGGTTGATCTCGCTGAACTTGCCCATCTCGGTCTCGCCATCGGCGAAGTAGACGCGGGAGGTCTGGGCGAGCGCGAAGTCGGAGGGCTCGGGCACCTCGGTGTCGTTGTACAGCCACACCGCGAAGCCGAGCCCTGCCAGCACGAACAGCGCCATGGCGCCGACGATCATGCGCAGCGAGGGAATCCAGCGCCAGGGGTTCTTCCGCCCGGCGCGGGGGTAGTTCAGGAAGTTCGTGGCCGCGACCTTCTTCCCGCGGCCATTCCCCGCGCCCTTCGGGGCGGCGCCGGCGTGGCGGGCGCTCACGGAGGTGCGGGAGGTGGGGCGCTTCGCGGAGCTCGCGGGGGCGGCCGACGTGCTGGCGGCGGCGCCTGTCCCTGCGCCGGAGGTCCCCTTCGACGAGGTGCGGCTGGTGCCCTTGGCGCTGCCGGTGCTCTTCGAGGACCCTCTGCGGCTGCTGCCCTGGGCGGCGCCGCCCTTCGCGGACTTCCCGGAGGGCGTGCGGCGCACACCCGCGGCGCGGCGGTTGCCGCCGCCGCTCGACGGGCGTCGGGACTCGCTCATGGCTGCTCCTGGTCCTTCGGGGGCATGGACGGATGAGGGCGCCGCAGCGTCCAGCTCCCCAGTATGAGCACGCCCCCGGTCCCGACGGAACGATCCGGCGGCGAAACACACAGGGTGTGCACGAGCCGTGCGGCCTCGCTCACACCGCCCCCGAGCGACGCGCCGAGGACCCCTACCCCTCGGTCCGGGCCTCCCACCAGGCACGCAGCTCCTGCTCGGCGCGCTCCTGGCCGAGCGGGCCGTGCTCCATCCGCAGCTCGAGCAGATGCTTGTACGCCTCGCCCACCTCGCGTCCGGGCGTCAGGTCGAGGATCTCCATGATCCGGTTGCCGTCGAGGTCGGGACGGATACGCCCGATCTCCTCCTGCTCGGCGAGGTGGTCGATGCGGGCCTCGAGCTCGTCGTAGGCACGGGCGAGGGTGCGGGCCTTGCGCCGGTTGCGGGTGGTGACGTCGGCGCGGGTGAGGCGATGGAGGTGCTGGAGCAGGTCGCCGGCGTCGGTGACGTAGCGGCGCACCGCCGAGTCGGTCCACGGCGAGTCGACATAGCCGTGGAAGCGCAGATGCAGCTCCACCAGGCGCGCCACCTTCTTGGTGGTGTCCTTGTCGAAGGTCAGGGCCTTCATCCGCTTCGCGGTCATCTTCGCGCCGACGGTCTCGTGGAAGCGGAAGGTCACCGCGCCGCCGTCCTCGAAGCGGCGCGTGGCGGGCTTGCCCACGTCGTGCATCAGCGCGGCGAGGCGCAGCACCAGGTCGGGGCCCTCGCACGGCCCGCCCGAGCCGGCGGGGCTCTCGAGGTCGATCGCCTGGTCGAGCACGGTGAGGGTGTGCTCGTAGACGTCCTTGTGGTGGTGGTGCTCGTCGATCTCGAGCTGGAGAGCCGGCAGCTCGGGCAGCACGTGCGCGGCAAGGCCCAGCTCGGTCATCAGCTCGAGGCCGCCGCGGGGGTGGGCGCCGAGCATGAGCTTGACGAGCTCCTCCCGCACCCGCTCGGCGGAGACGATCGTGATCCGCTCGGCGAGCTGCTCGATCGCGTCGGCCGTGGCGTCCTCGATCCGGAAGCCGAGCTGGGCGACGAAGCGGACCGCCCGCATCATCCGCAGCGGGTCGTCGTCGAAGGACTGGACGGGCGCGACGGGGGTGCGCAGCAGGGTGCGGGCGAGGTCGGCGAGCCCGTCGAAGGGGTCGACCAGCTCGAGGGAGGGCAGGCGCACCGCCATCGCGTTGACGGTGAAGTCGCGGCGGGAGAGATCGCCCTCGAGGGTGTCGCCGTACTCGACCTGCGGCTTGCGCGAGGCCGGGTCGTAGGACTCGGTGCGATAGGTCGTGATCTCGACCTTCACCCCGTCCCGCATCCCGCCGAGGGTGCCGAAGTCGCGCCCCATGTCCCAGATCGCCCCGTCCCGCGTCCAGGAGCGGAGGATCGCCTCGGTCTGCTCGGGCCGGGCGGAGGTGGTGAAGTCGAGGTCGGCGCTCGAGCGGCCCAGCACCGCGTCCCGCACCGGCCCGCCCACCAGGGCGAGCTCGTGGCCGCCGGCCTCGAACAGCCTCCCCAGCTCGTGGACCTCCTCGGGCAGGGCCCGGAACATCGAGGCGGCACGGGTGCGGGCGGTCGCGAGGCGCTCGGCGGTCTCGTCGGCAGGTTCGGTCACGGGCGGTCCTGTCCAGGGGAGGAGGGGATGGAGATGTCGTGGAGGCGGGCGCGCCTCCTCGGCGCCTCTACGGTAGCGGCCGCTTACAGTGTCCCCATGCCGTCGTCCCAACCTGCCGTGCGCCCGGTGCTCGCGGCACTGCTGGCGGCACTGGTCATCGCCTCATCAGTGCTGGTCAGCGGCCCGGCGACCGCGCTCCCGGGCGCGCAGGCCGCGCGCGTGGAGAGCCCGTCGGCCCCGTCCGTCCCGGACGACGACGCGCCGGTGACCATGGACCTCGTCTCACTGACCCCCACCTCCCTCGCCCCCGGCGGCACGCTCCGGGCCGAGGTCGAGGTGACCAACGCCTCCTCCGCGCCGCTGACCGACCTCGACCTCGAGCTGCGCACCCGCACCTCCCGGGTCACCGACCGGGAGGCCCTCGCGAGCTGGCAGGCGGAGGCCGGGCCCGACGTCGAGGGACCGGCGCTGGCCACCGCCTCCGGGACCCCGCCCGCGAGCCTCGCGCCCGGGGAGAGCACCACCCTCGTCGTCGAGGCCACCGCCGAGGAGCTCGGTTACTCGGAGGAGACCTATTACTGGGGGACTCGCCGCGTCTCCCTCACCGCCGTCGCGGACGACGAGCCGCTCGCGGGTCTGCGCACCTTCGCGGTGTGGCGGCCCGACGGCGCCGAGGAGACCATCACCCAGTCCACGCTGCTGCCGGTGTCCGAGGCCGACGCCGCCTCCGCGGTGCTCGCCCCGGAGGAGCACGCGGCCTCCGCCGAGCAGGGGCGGCTCGCCTCCCTGCGGGCCCTCGCCGCCCGCGAGGACGTCGACTGGTGGCTGGATCCCGCGCTGATGGATCCGCCGACCCTGCCCGAGCCCGAGGCCGCGGGCGGCGAGGAGGCGGAGGGCTCCTCGGCCGCGCCGTCCCTGCGCCCCGACCCGGCGTCCACCGCGATCGCCGACGAGCTCGACACCGCCGTCGGCGAGCGCACCGTGCTCGCCACCCCCTACGCGGGCGCCGACCTGGTGAGCCTGCGCGAGTCCGGGGCGATGCTGCTCGAGGGCGCCGCCCGGGACGCGGCCGACGAGGTGTGGGAGGCCCGCGGCATCTCGCCCCGCGCCCAGGTCCTCGGCGTCCCCGGCGCGGAGGCGGACGCCGAGGCCCTCGAGGACGCGATCGAGGTCGGCGCGACCGCCGCCGTGGTGCCCTCCAGCTCGCTGCGCCCCGACCCCAGCTCCGCGGTGACACCGAGCTCGGTGGGCGTGTACGAGTCCTCCCGCACCGAGGGCGCGCAGCTGTCCGTGCTCGCCCCCGATCCCGTGCTCTCCGAGGAGTTCTCGCAGCTGACCGGGGACTCGGACGCGGAGCAGACCCGTCAGCGGCTGCTCGCCGAGACCGCCACGATCGCCTCCGAGTACTCCCGCGCGCCCCGCCACCTGCTGATCTCCCCGTCGGCCGGGGCGGACCTGGACCCCGCGGCCGCCGGTGCGGTGCTCGACGCCTTCGCCGAGGCGCCCTGGATCGAGTCGGGCCGCACCTCGACGCTGCTGGACACCGCGGACCAGCAGGCCTGGACCACCGACCCGGGTGCCGACGGCGGGGAGCCGTACGCCCTCGGCCGGCTGCAGGCCGAGGACGTGCACCCCTCCGGCCCGTCCGACGGGAGCTGGCGGGTGCTCGAGGCGACGACCGAGGCGCAGCTGCTGGACCCGGCGGTCCTCGAGGACCTCGAGGGCACCTGGCGCCGGCTCGACGCGCTCGGCGAGGCGATGGAGGACGACGCCCCGCTGGACGCCGCGCGCCGCGAGATCCTCTCCGCGACCTCCCTCGCCTGGCGCGGGGACCCCGGGACCCCGGCCTCCCGGGCGCAGGACGCCGCCGAGCGGGCCGACGCCCTGCAGGACCGGATCCAGGTGGTCCCCGCCTCCGGCTACAACGTCGTCTCCGACACCGCCGCCGTGCCCATCACGATCACCAACGGCCTGGACACCCCGATCACGGTGAAGGTCACGGTCACCTCCGACCGGCCCCTGGTCCAGGTCGGGGAGCCCGCGGTGGTCACCGTCCCGGCGCACGGCCAGACCAACGCGAGCGTGGACGTGGAGGCGGTCGCCAACGGCTCCGTCACCCTCACCACCACCCTCACCACCGAGGACGACCGGCAGCTGACCGACCCCGTCGACGTGCCGCTGACGGTGAACCCGTCGTGGGAGAACTGGACCACGCTCCTGCTCGTCATCGCGATGGGCCTGCTGGTCGTCGTCGGCGTCGCCCGCGCCCGCCGCACCGGCTCCAGCACCCGCGCCCCCGCGATCCGGGGCCCCGAGGACCCGGAGGAGCTCGCCCGCACGGGCCGCACCACGCTGGACACCTCGGTGCCGGAGCGGACCTGGACCGAACGGGGGAGGCACCGCGACGGGGACGCGGCCGACGGGCCCGACGAGAGGCCCGGGACCGCGCCCGACCCGAACGACATCCCTGACCACGACCCCGACGACACCCCCGAGGAGGACCCCCGATGAGCACCACCCGCCGGGTCCACAGGGTTCATCACATTCCCCGCCACCGCCGCCACGGCAGCCCCTCCAGCCGCTCGCGGCTGCTGCAGGCGAGCGTGCTCATGGCCTCGGGCTCGATGGTCTCCCGCCTGCTCGGCTTCGTGCGGAACTTCCTGTTCGGCGCGATCCTCGGCGGCTCCATGTCCTCGGCGGCCAACGCCTTCTCCGCCGCGAACACCCTGCCCAACACCATCTGGCTGCTCGTGGGCGGCGGCACCCTGAACGCGATCCTGGTGCCCGCGATCGTGCGCGCCGTGAAACGGCCCGATCGCGGCAGCGACTACATCTCGCGCCTGATGACCCTGGTCGCGGTGCTGTCCCTCGGCGTGACCGTCGTGTGCATGGTGGCGGTGCCGCTGCTGCTCACCCTCACCAGCGGCGTGCTGCCGCCGGCGACCTATGCGCTCGCGGTCCAGCTGGGCTACTGGATGATGCCGCAGATCTTCTTCTCGGCCCTGTACGTGATGTGCGGGCAGCTGCTCAACGCCCACGACTCCTTCGGCCCGTACCAGTGGGCGCCGGTGCTCAACAACCTCGTCGGCATCGTCGGGGCGGCGCTGTTCCTGGGCCTGTGGGGCACCGTCGGCGATCCCGCGCAGTGGACGATCCCGATGATCGTCGCGATGGCGCTGATCAACGTCGGCGGCTCCGCGGCGCAGGTCGTGTTCCTGTTCTGGTACGTCAAGAAGCTCGACCTGCGCCTGCGCCCGAAGTGGGGGCTGCGCGGCCTCGGGCTCGGCAAGCTCTCCCGGATCGGGCTGTGGTCGCTGGCGATGCTCGGGCTCGGGCAGCTGGGCATCTGGGCGTCCCGCTGGGCGACCGGCGGCGCGGTGCGGATGACCGAGCAGCTGCAGGGGCAGCCCGAGCTCGCGGCCCGCTATCCGGCGCTGCTGACCCTGGAGTGGGCATATCTCGCGTTCATGATCCCCCAGGGCATCATCGCGGTCACCCTGGTCACCGCCGCGTTCCCGTCCATCTCCCGCAGCGCCGCCGCGGAGGACCATGCCGGGGCGCTGGCCCGCTACACGGACACCAACCGGATGCTGTCGGTGCCGATGGTGCTGTGCACCGCGGTGTTCGTCGCGCTGTCCGGACCGATCATGTGGGTGATCGGCGGCGGCACCGGCGAGATCGGCGCCCGCGCCAACGGCAGCGTGCTGGTGGCCTACATGCTGGGGCTCATGCCCTTCGCGTCCCTGTACCTGATCAAGCGGCTGTTCTACGCCTACGAGGACGCGCGCACCCCGTTCCTCGCGCAGATCCCGATCGCCGCGGTCACGCTGATCTCCGTGCCGGTGATCCTCACGCTCGTGGATCCGCAGTACGCGGCGATGAGCGCGGCCGGCGCCACCAGCCTCGGCAACCTGCTGGCCTGGCTGTTCGGTCTGTGGCAGCTGCGCCGGCACGCGGCACGGCACGAGGTGGCGCCGCCGAGCCTGCGCGCCGAGGCGCTGCTGCTCGGGAGGCTGATCGCCGCCGGCGCGGTGAGCTGGGCGGCCGGCACGGGCCTCGTGGCCCTGCTCGACGGCCTGATCTGGCAGCACCGCGCGCTCGCGGTGGTGCTCGGCATGGTGATCGGCGCGGTGATGATCGTGGTGTTCACGGCGGCGGGGCACGTGCTGCGCGTGCCGGAGGTGCGCCAGCTGGTCGGCACGACGCGACGCCTGGTCCTGAGGCTGCGCCGTCGCGGAGCGGGGGCGACCTCGTAGCATGGTCGACGCAGATGACGGGCATCGACCCGCCGGACGAGGAGAGGGAGGGTCCGTGAGCACGAACCCCGAGCAGGATGCACTGCACGCGAGGTGGACCCTCGAGGGCAGGATCCCGCTGTCCGGTGTGGCCGACGGCGCCGTCTGGCGCCGCGCCCGCTCCGTCGCGACCGGCGAGTCCGTGGTGCTGTTCATCGTCCGCGGCGAGGCCGCGCTCGAGGCGGCCGATGCGGTGCGCCGCGCCTATCTCGTCGAGGAGCCCCGTCTGCTGCCCGTCCGGGAGATCGTCGTGCTCGACGACCCCCGGGAGGAGTCCGACACCACCTCGACCGGTGCGCCCGAGGACGGGCCGACGACGGTCGTGGAGTACCCGATGCCTCCCGCCCCGCCGCTCGCGGCGCTGCTGACCGATGGCCCGATGCACCCCGAGACGGCGCGCGCGATCATCGGCGAGGCCGCGACCGGTCTCGAGGCCGCGAGGCGCCGCGGCGTGCGCCATCAGTTCCTCGACTCCAACCGCGTCTTCGTCGACGCCCGCTCCGGCGGCGTGCACATCCTCGGCATCGGCGTCGAGGCCGCCTCGCACCCCGGTCTGGACCGCTCCCGGGAGGTCGCCTCCTTCCAGGACACCGCGGCGCTGGTCGCGCTGCTCTACCGGGCGCTCACGGGCCGCACCCCCCAGCACGACGGCACCGGCACCGTGCCGCGGCCCTCGACGCTGGTGGACACCGACATCCCCGCGGACCTCGACCTGCTGTGCGACCTGGTGCTCAACGAGTCCGCCGACGACATCCCCGAGACCACCCGCGGGCTGATCGAGGCGCTCGAGCCGTGGCAGTCCATCCCGGTGACCTTCGAGGCGTATCCGCGCGGCGCCGCCGGCGGAGTGTCGGCGGCCGGAGCTGCGCCGGGCGACGGTGCGACGCCGAGCGATGGTCATGGCTCGGAGGCCGCTGCGGAGACCCCAGGGGCGGTCGGCGGCGAGTCCGGTGCCCGGGACACGCGGGAGGACGCGGAGCGGGGCGCCGCCGGTCCGGCCGTCGGGGCCGGCGCGGTGACAGGTGCCGCCGTGGTCGCGGGCGCGGGGGTGACCGGTGACGACGCCGGCTCCCGCCCGGATGCGGACGGCACCGGCGATGCCGGCTCCGACGCTGCTGATCACGCCTTCGGCGCCGCGTCGGCCGATGCCACCTCGGCTGATGCTGCCCGGGCCGAGAACGGCCCTGACGACGCCGAGCCCGCCGACGTCGAGCCCGGCGACGCCGCCGAGAGGACCGCGGCGCTGCCGCCCGTCGACGACGCCGCGGTGGGCACAGGCGAGGATCAGGTCGTCGACGAGCGGTCGGAAGACGCTCGAGTGGACGAGACGCAGGCCGCGGCGAGCGAGACCGCTTCGGTTCCCGCTGCGAGCGCAGCCACGATCGGCGAGGACCTGTCCGCGGAGGACGGCTCCTCCTCGAGCCAGGACGCCCCTGCCGGCGAGGAGACGCCTGCGGAGACCTCCGGGGAGACCCCTGCGGCGCCGCGGGAGGACCACTCCGCGGCGGCCGCGACCCTCGTGAAGGACCTGCATCTCGACGAGAAGCGGGGCACCAGCCCCTTCCCGGGCCACCTCGACATCACCCAGCTCCGTCGGCCCCAGGCGGAGGCCGCTCGGACGACCGACGCGGCGCAGGACTCCGCCGTGTCGGGAACCGGTGCGGTGGCCGCGGCGGGCCTCGCCGGAGCCGCCGGCGCGGCGGGAGCCGCAGGCGCCGCCGCGGCGCAGTCCGCGTCGACCCAGCAGTCCCCGTCGACCCAGCAGGCCCCGTCGGCAGGACAGTCCCCGTCGGCCGAGCCCGAGGCCACGCAGCAGGTCCCCTCGCGCACCTCGGGGACGCACTGGCCGCTGAGCCCCGCCGGTTCGCCCGCGGGCAGCGATGGGCGCGCCGAGCAGCCCGGGACCGGCGCGATCGCGCCGACGGCGGACCATGCCGCCCCCACCCCGTCGGTCGCTCCCCAGCCGTCCAGCGCAGCGGGGCCGAGCGGGACCGCGGGCGAGGACGAGCCCACCGCGGCGATGCCCGCCGTCGGCGCCGCCGCAGGACCCGCCGCGCACGAGACCGGGCCGATCGTGGTCCAGGGCCGTCGCAACTCCTACCTGGACAAGACCCCCGAGGAGACGACGATCCCGCACTCGCGCGGCTCCCTGCTGCGCGACGTGGTCGGCGTCGCCGTCGACGCCGACGATCCGGACACCTTCGCCCTCGGCCCCCGGGACCGTGAGAAGCGCTCCCTGCAGTCGCAGTGGATCGTCGTCGGCGGCGTCATCGTGGTGATGTTCGCACTGGTCCTCGCGGTCACCGCCATCACCCGCGACCTCCGCGAGATCATCGCCGACCCGCTGGCGACCGCCACGCCCCAGACCACCGCCCCCGTCGAGGAGGACACCGGCGAGGCGCCCGCCGAGCCGACCCCGACGGACACGGAGGAGCCGGAGCTGCCCGCCCCCGAGCTCACCGGCGTCGAGGTGTTCACCCAGGGCACCGACCTCGAGCCCGACAACGCCGATCAGCAGGACCGCATGACCGACGGTGACCCGGGGACCTTCTGGTCGACCAAGCACTACCAGAGCGCCGACTACGGCGGCCTCAAGGAGGGGACGGGCGTGCGCCTGACCTTCGCCGAGCAGTCCACGCTCAGGACCGTCAAGGTCACCACCGCGCGCAACAGCGGCGGGCTGATCGAGCTGCGGGCCGTGCACGACGACGGCTCCCTCGGCGACGTGCTCGCCAGCGGCGAGCTCGCCGGCGACGGCGAGGTACTTCTCGAGACCCCGGAGCCCGTCGAGGCCGACGAGGTCGCGCTGTGGATCCCGGAGCTGCCCCCGGACAGCAACGAGCAGGGCCGCTACCGCGCCCGCATCGCGGAGATCCAGGTCGGATGACCCCCCGCGATGTGCGCCGGGGGCCCGCACGACGTGCGGGCACCGGCAGGCCGCGCATCCGCTCGGTGCTCGGCATCCCGCTGCCGATGATGATCCTCGCCCTGATCATCGCGGCCCTGCTCGGCGTGCAGCTCGCCACCGCGCTGGAGCAGTCCACCACCAGCGCCTCCCACATGACCGGGGCCTCCGTCGACTCCGGCTCCGGCACCGGGAAGAATTCTGCCGGTCTGACCGTTGTCACGGAGGCGAGCGTCGGCACCGAGGTCCAACGGCTCGTCGACACCGGCACGATCCAGCCGATGACGAGCTTCGACGCCGCGCAGTGTCAGCAGGAGCAGGGCATCACCGAATCGATCCTGATCATGGAGGAGGTCTCATGGGGCGGGGAGGACACCAACGGCTGGCTGCTCGTCCACGGCCCCGTGGACCGCGACACCCTGCGCGCGAACGGCGGCATCATCTCCGCGACGGTCGTGCTTCCCACCTGCGGGACCGGCGCGAACGACGAGGACCCCGGACAGGACCGGCTCTGGGCCGGCCACGTGATGATCGGCCCGCTCTGACCCCGTCGGCCCCTCCGCAGGCCTCATACTGGACAGCGGTCCTCCCGCCGACCGCCTCCGCCCCATTCCACGGAAGGACACCCTCATGACCCAGCCGATCCAGGCCCTCAACATCCTCGGCGGCCCCGCACCGGCCGCGCAGCCGCTCGTGCAGCCCGTCGCGAACGACGACGGCACCGTGCACGAGGTCGTCATCGTCGGCTCCGGCCCGGCCGGCTACACCGCCGCGATCTACACGGCGCGCGCCGAGATGAAGCCGATCGTCATCGCGGGCGCCCTCGACGCCGGCGGCGCGCTCATGACCACCACCGACGTCGAGAACTTCCCCGGCTTCCCCGAGGGCGTGCAGGGCCCCGAGCTGATGGCCTCCTTCCAGGAGCAGGCCGAGCGCTTCGGCGCCGAGGTCGTCTACGAGGACGCCGTGGATCTGCAGCTCGACGGCGACGTGAAGAAGGTGACCCTCGAGGACGGCACCGTGTACCGCGCGAAGTCGCTGATCATCACGACCGGCTCCGCCTATCGCAAGCTCGGCATCGACGGAGAGGCGGACCTCTCCGGCAAGGGCGTCAGCTGGTGCGCGACCTGCGACGGCTTCTTCTTCAAGGACCAGGACATCGTCGTGGTCGGCGGCGGCGACAGCGCCGTCGAGGAGGCCACCTTCCTCACCCGCTTCGGCAAGTCCGTCACCCTCGTCCACCGCCGCGACGCGCTGCGCGCCTCGAAGATCATGGCGCGCCGCGCCGAGGCCGATCCGAAGCTCACCTTCGCGTGGAACAGCGAGATCGTGCGCATCAACGGCCGCGACAAGGTCGAGTCCGTGACCCTGCGCGACACCGTCACCGGCGAGGAGCGCGACCTCGTGACCTCCGCCGTGTTCGAGGCGATCGGCCACCTGCCCCGCACCGACCTCGTGCGCGGCAAGCTCGAGCTGGACGACGAGGGCTACATCGTCTGCCAGGGCCGCAGCACGTTTACCTCCGTGCCCGGCGTCTTCGCCGCCGGCGACGTCGTGGACCACACCTACCGCCAGGCCATCACCGCCGCAGGCACGGGCTGCCAGGCCGCGCTGGACGCCGAGCGCTGGCTCGCCGACCGCGCCGCCGGCATCGACGCCGCGGCCGACGCCGAGCAGCCCGTGGTGGAGGCCGTCTCGCAGTGACCGTCCCGGCGGTGCCCGAGCCGGCAGTGCCCGAGCCCGAGTCCCCCGTCCGCCCTCCTCGCGGCCCCTCCCGGGGGAGCGCGGGGAGGGCGGACGTCGTCCTGCCCGCGCAGCAGCGCGCCCACGGCAACGGCCCGCCTGACGCATCGCGGGACGCGGAGCGGGTGCCGGTCCTCGTGCTGGTGAGCGCGGACTGGGCGGCGCCGTCCCGGCCCGCCCCCACGCTGCTCAGGGAGCTCTCACGACGCTGGGGGACGTCCATGCGGTGCCTCCTCGTCGAGGATCCTGAGGACGCTTTCCTGGATCGCTGGGACATCGAGCACCTGCCCACCTGGCTCCGCTTCGTCACCGACGACGTAGACGGGGAGCAGAGCGAGCTGCACGGCCTCACCCCCGGGGGAGAGGAGCTCGTCCTGGGCGGCCCGTGGCGGCTCACGCACCGGCGCAGCGGAGCGCTGCCCAAGCACGTCGTGGACGCGGAGCTCGGACCCGAAGCCGGTTGAGGGGAGCCTCTGCGGCCGTGGGATCGCCGGCGGCCGCACCGGTCTCTCGAGACCGGGCTGTCGCGCCCGCGGGCAGGACGAGCTCAGCAGCCACGCCGTGTTCACGATCCAGTCGTGGTCGTCGCGACCGCGCGCGGGACGAGCTGTCGGGGGGCGACGTCCCGACACATGCTGCCGTGTCCGCATCTGGCTGCGCCCAGGCGAGGTCGACGCCGCGGCCAACGCGACGGACTCGCGCTGCGCCCGACGGAGCGTGTCATGCGAGGCGTCCTCCACGTCGTGTCAACCTAGGTGCAACCGCCCGCGCTGACGTGCATGGACGGTGTGTCCACATCGGTATTCACATGGTTATCCACAGAGCTGTCCTGGTCTTTCCACAAGGTTGTCCACAATTGAGTGTGGATGACGGTGGAACCTCTCTGACCACGACCTTCGTCACAGAAGTGCCCCTGACCTGCGGCTTCAGATGATCTCCGAGTCCTGCTGACGTCGGCCCGGGGATGTGCTACGGGAAGCTGCTGTATCGCAGGTCACATTCTGGACAGTTGGCCCGAAGAGGTTGTCCACAGGGTTCTGCACACTGTGCATGACCATAGAAGGTGCACGTGAATCACAAGGCGAGCGGCGGGAGCAGGCGCGCCGTACCGCGCCGCCCACGTGGGCGTCCGCCTCCTTCGTGCAGACATCGAGACTCCGAACAACAGCTCCGGGCTCCGTGCCGCACTCGCTCCGCGCGGGAGGCCGATGTCTCTCCCCGTGCACCAGAAGCGACGCTCTGTGCCCGATCCACAGGAGCCGCGCCGGCTCGAACAGCACAGGGGTCGGCGGTGGGAGGAGAGTGAGCAGGTCACGTGCGGCTCGCTCGGACAGGCTCCACTGGCCCGTCGATCATCACAGCGCCATGTTCGCTGTGAAACTCTCCTGATCTGTTGAGGTAGGCCTCCGCCGCCCGCGGGGTTGTCCCCTCAGCGATTCCCCGGGCGCGCCCGTGCACTGGTAGAGGGGTTTCACGACAAACGGCGTCTCGCCGGAGACACGCTCCCTTGGACGGAATACGCATGCGCTCAGGGCCGACGGAGGAAGCCTCCACGCCACGTGGGCAACGCGTTAGTCGTTGGTCATGAGGTACTGGAGATGCCACCGCCCCGGCGGTCCCTCCGCTCGGCTGGATGATCCATACAGCGGTTCCACGTGCAACGAACAGGGCCGAGAGCGCGCAGCGTGCAGAGCATGTACGGCGTGACGCCACTCCCGCCACGTCAGGGGGAGAGCCCTTCTGGTGAGACGGAGCCCCATGGTCGACAGCACGGGATGGGGAAGGTGAAGCAGCGCAGCGCAACTGACGACCAGCAGAGCCCACCTGCCGTTTCACGGGAAACCGATGGGCCTGCTGCGAGTGCAGGGGGGCCGCCTCGATGCTCTGCCGTAGAACGGTTTGACGTGAACCAGGCTCAGTCCCGGGGGGCAGCGCAACGCACAGCTCTGGACTGGGGCTCACGATGTGGAGTTCTGCACTCATCGGCGTTTCACGGGGAACGCTTCCACTCCCCACTGGAGGCGAGTCGCGGCACGAGATCGTCAGCTTCTCCTTGGATTCGCGCGATCCGACGTGCATCCACCGAGACGGGCCCTCAGAGTCGCCACTGGGAGGTTCCAGCACCATGTTTCACGGCAAACGCTGTCGTAGGACTGGCGGTTGAGAGCTCGTCTTCCCAAGAATGCAACCGGCAACATGGGATGAGCACGCGAAGCCTCCAGCCCAAGACACGGCGCTACATTTGTGCTTGATGCAGCCGGAAGCGGAGCTATACAGCATCACCATCACGAACAGCAGTTCCATGCGAAACCTCAAGGGCCGGGGTCCACCGGCGCACCTGGCAGTCGCTCGGATGCAGGCGGACGGACTCGCCACACAGTCGTCGCGATCGGCTGCGCCTGCCAACCCGATGTTTCACGCGAAACAAGGATCAGGGACACTACCCGTGCATTTCTGATGCGTGGCCCGCCAGACACTCAGGGTGAGCGGGAGAGTGATCGCGTCCTACTCTGCCCGGTCTAGATGCTGCTGCGCGCGCAGGAGGAGCGGGCGCGTCGGCTCGTTTCACGTGGATCCCCGCACTCACGATCACCACACCGCCGACTCGGTAATCCGCGACGACACCGCTCATGCCCGGACACGTGCGATTCACGGGAAACATCGGCGGCCCGAAAGTTCTGTGCTCCTCAGGGACGGGCTTTCCCTCGCTGCGCATACGTCGGTCGAAGTTCATGGAGTGAACACCGTTGACACCCCGGGGAGGGGGCGACCCTGTGAGGGTTCACGTGAAACCACGCCGCACCACGGTTTTGACGACACTTCCGACACCGGAACTCTGCCTATGACCCATGAGGCGTCGCGCGAAGCAGAATAAGAGCGGTCCGAAAGCCCTGGTCGGCGGACTTTGGCCAGCGTTTCGCGTGGAACAGTGCACTGGGCAAGTTGACATGACGGGATCACTGCGACGGATACGGCACTGTTCCCCGCGACGGACATCTTCCACGTGGGTACCACCGGCCCGGCAGAGGCGGGGCAGCTCGTCCCCCGCATACCGCGGACTCTCCTCCTTCGAGGATCGTGCACCGCGAGCCCTGGAACGCACGTCCCAGGACCAGGCGACTCGGTTTCCCGTGGAACTCCCCAGGGGAGCGAGTCAGCCGAGGCCAGCGTTGCATGAATGGCATCAGATGCTCGCACAGGCATCCTCAGGAGACCGGAGCATCTCAGTGCCGACACCTGCGGCCCTCGCAATCTGCAGCGGGGAGCCACATGTTTCCCGGGAAACCACGAGGGACCGAGGCACGTAAGGACTCCGCTTCCACAAGGGTGCACACATCTGTGGACAACCACTCTCCGGTGGAGAAGTGCAGTCCACAGAGTTGTACACAACGGTGGACAAGCTCCGTTCTGGACCCTGGCCTGCACCGATGGCGCGGATTCATCCCCCGGTACGAGGGCGACGCGGGGCTGGGGAAGGGGCTGCGGAGGGAAGAGGAAGACAGGTGCGTCCACACCGCGAGCACCGTACGGAGCTGACACACATAGCGTCTATGGCAGATCCGTGTTTACTGTGACACCGCTCACACTAGAGGAGGGACCCTTTCGCTGAAGGGTCCCCTCGGGATGCTGGTATTCCTCGCGGGCGAACGCGGAGTTTGACCGGCGGGAGGGGGACGGGACGAGCACGCTCTCGTCGGTCAGAAGAGGAGCGCGCTCGTCATCGGGACGACGGCATGGCGCACGTTCCACACCGCAGCACGTCAGCGCTGCAGCGAGCGGGTGCGGAACGGACTCCGCACTCCCCGAGTCACTCCGGGGCCGGGAGCTCCAGGCCCATGTTCTCGATGAGGCGCTCGAGGTCCTCGAGGTTCGTGAACTCGAGGGTGATCTTGCCCTTGCGCTTGCCCACATCGATCCGCACAGGCGCCTCGAGGCGGTTCGACAGCCGGCTCGTCAGGTCCACGACGTGCGGATCGTAGGTGCTGCGGCGAACGGTGCGGGGAGCCTGCTGCTGTCCGCCGCGTGCCACCAGACGCTCCACGGCGCGCACGGAGAGGCCCTCGCTCACGATCCGCTGGGCCAGCTCCTCCATGAGGGTCGGATCGTCCAGAGAGAGCAGCGCACGGGCGTGGCCGGCGCTGATCGCTCCGCTGGCGAGACGGCGCTGCACGAGGGCGGGGAGCCGCAGCAGGCGGAGCGTGTTCGTGATCTGCGGGCGCGAGCGCCCGATGCGCTCTCCCAGCTCGTCCTGCGTGCACCCGAAGTCGTCGAGCAGCTGCTGGTAGGCGTTCGCCTCCTCCAGCGGGTTCAGCTGGGTGCGGTGCAGGTTCTCGAGGAGCGCGTCGCGCAGGAGGTCGTCGTCGCTGGTCTCGCGGATGATCGCGGGGATGGCGGTGAGACCGGCACGGCGGGCGGCGCGCCACCGGCGCTCGCCCATGACGAGCTCGAAGGACTCCCCGTCCTCGGTGACCGGGATCGGGCGCACCACGACGGGCTGCAGCACGCCGACCTCGCGCAGCGAGTACGCGAGCTCGTCGAGCTCCTCCTCGTCGAACATCGTGCGCGGGTTGCGGGGGTTCTCCCGGACCTCGTGGATCGGGATCTCCGCGAACTCCGCGCCAGGGACGCTGACGAGGCCCTGGCTCGCGAGAGGAGCTCGCTCCGAGCCGGCGGCGGACTGGTCGGCAGCGTCGGAAGGCGCTTCCCCGGCGTCATCGCGCGCATCCCCATCGGGACCGACCGCAGCTGCGTGCTCGGAGTCCGTCTCAGCGGGCTCGTCGGTCGCAGGGTGCTCGCCGGCCGGCGCGGAGCTGTTCTGAGCGGCAGGGGCTTCCTGAGGGGCGGCAGCAGGCAGCTCGGTCGTGGAGGGCTCGGCAGGCGCTGCCGGCTCGGCGTCCTCCGACGGGGCGGTGTCGCGCACTCGGGTGTACTCGACCGCCTCGACGTCGACGATCGGGCTGTCCTCGCCGCGCAGGGGGGCCTCCGACTCCGCGGAGCCGGCCTGCGGAGCCTCCTCCGGCGCGTCATCGGTCTCGGACTGCGCATCCTGCGCACTCGACGCCGGGGCCGTCGCCTCGTTCTCTGCGGCGGCAGGAGCGGCCTGCGAAGAAGCCTGCTCCTGCTCGGCCGACGAGGAGGCGACGGTCGGGACCTCGTCGGTCCTGACCGGAGCGGTCTCGTCGACTGCTCCGCCCGTCGCGGGGGCGGGGGTGGGAGTGGTCGGCGCCGAGGTGGGCCGAGCGGTCGCGCTCGCGTCCTTCGAGGCGGCGGTGCCCTCCGCGGTGCCGGTCGAGTCGGCGGCAGCCGTGGGCACGGCCGCGCTCTTCGCGCCGGTGGATCGCTTCGCCGGGGAGGAGGCGCCCTTCGAGCTGGAGGTGCTCCTCGCGGGCGAGGAGGTCCTGGACGAGGAGGTGCTCTTGGCAGTCCCGGTGCTCTTCGCGGCTCCTGAGCGCTTCGCGGTCGTCGACGGCGCGGACGTCGCCGAGGTGCTCTTCGAGGCAGTGCTCTTCGACGCAGTGCTCTTCGCCGTCGTGCTCTTCGAGGTGGTGCTCTTCGACGTGGTGCCCTTCGAGGCGGTGCCGGAGTCCTTGGACGCGGTGCCCTTGGACGAGGTCGAGCGGGAGCCGGTGCCCGCCGAGCTCGACGTGCCGCGCTGTGCCGCCGTGCCCTTGGAGGTCGTCGAGGCCTCGGCGGCCGTCCCGGCGCCGGAACCGCTCGCGTCCGCGCCACCGGAGGAGTTCCCGGCTCCGGAGCGCTTCGCGGTCGACGAGCTGCCGGAGCGGCCCGCGGTGCGGCCGCGTCGCTCGGCGGCGGCGCGCGCCATGCCGGTCGCCAGGTCACGGGCGCCGCCCCGCTGGGGGGCGTCCTCGGAGGAGACCTTCTCGCCGGAGAAGAACATGTCCACCGGGCGCGTGCTCGACGCGGCGGAGCTGCCCTCCTCCTGCGGACGGGTGCGCGTGCGCAGCTCCTGCTCAGGAGCGGGCGAGGAGCCTGCCCCCGGGATCAGGGCGCCGAGACCTCTGCCGAGTCCTCGCTTCTGCGTCATGGCCGTTGTCCTTCCGAGAAATGTCGTCACCGTGGGGGTGACCTCCGTGCCGGGCGCGACATCGCGCGGTGAGGGGAGGTCGAGGTCAGGGAGCGGGCCGGGAGTTCAGCTCGAAGGCCGCCGCCCGGTAGGCGAGCGCCCCGCTGGAGCCGGGATCGTAGGTGAGCACGGTCTGGCCGTAGCTCGGCGCCTCGGAGATCCTCACCGATCGCGGGATCGTGGTCTCGAGGGTCTGGTCGGGGAAGTGGTCCCGCACGTCCTGGGCGACCTGTGCGGCGAGGCGCGTGCGCGCGTCGTACATGGTCAGCAGGATCGTGGAGACCACGAGATCCGGGTTCAGGTGCTGCCGGATCAGGTCGATGTTGTTCAGCAGCAGCGTCAGGCCCTCGAGCGCGTAGTACTCGGCCTGGATCGGGATCATCACCTCACGGGCCGCGACCAGCGCGTTGACCGTGAGCAGGCCGAGGGAGGGCGGGCAGTCGACGAGCACGTAGTCCAGGCGGGGCAGGCCCTGGGCCTCCCGCTCCTCGAGGTGCTCGCGGATGGCGTTGCGCAGCCGGTTCTCGCGGGCGACGAGGGAGACCAGCTCGATCTCGGCGCCGGAGAGATTGATCGTCGCGGGGGCGCACTGCAGGCGCTCCATGTCCGGGACGTCCTGGACCACCTCGGACAGCGGCGCGGACTCGACCAGCACCTCGTACATGCTGGGCACCTCGGCATGGTGCTCGATGTTCAGCGCCGTGGAGGTGTTGCCCTGCGGGTCGGCGTCGATCACGAGCACGTGCAGGCCGCCCATGGTCAGCGCGGCCGCGAGGTTCACGGTGGTGGAGGTCTTCCCCACCCCGCCCTTCTGGTTCGCGATGGTCACGATCCTGGTGTGCTCGGGGGAGGTGAACTCGACCTCCTCCAGCTGCCGGCGGCGGGCGTGGTCCCGGGTGAGCTCGCGCATCAGCGGGGTGTCGTCCATCGACCCCGCCCCCTGGGAGGAGCCCTCGCGCTTCTCAGCCACGCGCATCTCCCTTCCTGCTCGCCTTCGGCCGGCGACGCACTTGGACCACTGTAGTGGGAACCTCGACCTCGCCCATCCCGTACCGGGTGATGGTGGGGTCGATCCCGCCGAGCTTCGTGAGCACCTTCTGGGCCCTCTCGATCTCGTCGGCGGCCGAGGAGCCCTTCATCGCCAGCAGCAGCCCCTCCTCCTCCACCAGCGGGAGGGTCCAGCGGGCCAGCTTGTCCAGCGCCGCGACGGCCCGGGCGGTGACCACCTCGAACTCCCGCTCGCCGTGCAGCTCCTCGGCACGGGCGCGGACGACCTCGAGGCCGAGGCCGAGCTCGGCGTCGACCTCCTCCAGCCAGGTGGTGCGACGCTGCATCGTCTCGATCAGCATCACCTGCAGCTCAGGGCGGGCGATCGCGATCACGACGCCGGGCAGCCCGGCCCCGGAGCCGACGTCGGCCAGGGTCCTGACCGACGAGTCGATGGCGTCGGCCATCAGCGCGCAGTTGAGCAGGTGGCGCTCCCAGAGCCGCTCCACCTCGCGCGGTCCGATCAGACCGCGCTCGGGACCCTGCTCGGCGAGCAGGGCGGCGAAGCGCTCGGCGAGCTCGAGCCGGTCGCCGAAGAGGCGCTCGGCCAGGGGTCGGAGCGATGCGGGGAGCGTCGTCACGGCAGGCCTCAGGACGTCGGGTAGATCACGACGTGACGGCCCTTGCCGTCGCCGTCGGACTCGGAGCGCAGCCCCTCGCGCTTGGCGACGTCATGGGCGACCTTGCGCTCGAAGGGGTTCATCGGCCGCATCGGGACCGGCTGCCCGGACTCCTTCGCCTCGGCGATCGCGGAGGCGGCGAGCTCCTCGAGTCCGCCCTTGTGCTCGGCACGGAAGCCGCCGATGTCCAGCATCAGGCGCGACCGGGCGCCGGTGCGGGTCTGGACCGCGAGGCGCGCGAGCTCCTGCAGGGCGTCCAGCAGCTCGCCCTTGGGGCGGTTCAGCTCCGCGAGACGGTCCGCGCCGCGGATCTCCACGGAGGCGCGGTCGCCGTCCACGTCGATGTCGATGTCGCCGTCGAGGTCCGCGATGTCCAGCAGCTCCTCGAGGTAGTCGGCGGCGATGTCGCCCTCCTCCTCGAGGCGGCGCAGGCGCTCCTCGTCGGACTCGCCGTCGGACTCGTCCTCGGACTCGCTCTCGACCGCGTCCTGCGTCTCGGCGGCCTCGGCGGAGCCGGCGGAGTCCGCGGGGGCGGCGGTCTCCGCGGCCTCGGCGGCCGGGGCGTCCGTGCCCTCGTGCGCCTGCCGGGCGGCGGTCTCGTCGGCCGACGACGGATCGGTGATGGTCTCGTTCATTCAGGGTCCTCCGGGAATGCAGGGATGGACGACCCGGGAGCGACCGTGCTCCCGGGCCGTGAGGTCACTTCTTCCGCTTCTTCTTGCCCTTGTCCAGGGGGGAGCTCTTCGGCGGGGGCACCGGGAAGTCACCGGACTCCTCCTGCGCCCTGCGCCGCTCCTCGGCGGCCTTGGCGCGGGCCTCGCGGGCGCGCTGCAGCTTCTCCTCGTCGGAGAGCTTCTTGCCGCCCTTGTTCTTGGAGGTGGGCTGTACGCGGATGTTCCGCTCGGGCTCCGGATCGGGCTCGGCGACCTTCTTCGGCGGGGTGAAGTCCAGCGGCTCCAGACCCTTCCGCTCGCGCTTGGCGTTGATGCGCTCCTGGCGCTCCTTCTCCGCGTCGGAGCCGGGGGTGGGGGTCGCGCGGATGACGATGTACTGCTGGACGAAGGTCCACACGTTGGTGGTCAGCCAGTAGATGAGCACACCGATCGGCATGCCCGGCCCCGTGATCACGTAGATGAACGGGAGCATGTACAGCATCATCTTCTGGGTGCTGGCCATGGGGCCCTCGAGGGCGGCCTTGGGCATGTTCTTCATGGTCAGCGACTTCTGGGTGAAGAAGGTGACCGCGCACATCGCCGCGATGATGATGCCGGCGACGATCTTGGTGGTGATCCCGCCGTCGCCGGAGTTCAGGAAGCTGTCGGCGATGGTGACGTTGCCGAGGATGGTCGAGTTGCTGGCGCTCTGGGCCAGCTCGGTGGTCAGGGGCCCGAAGGGCTTCCCCTCGGCCGCGTCGGGCAGCTTGTTGAACAGCACCCGGAACAGGCCGAAGAAGATCGGCATCTGGAGCAGCACCGGCAGGCAGGAGGAGAACGGGCTGGCGCCGGCCTCCTTGTAGACCGCCATGGTCTCCTCGGCCATCTTCTGCCGGGACTCCTGGTCGGTCTTGCCCTTGTACTTCTTCTGCACCGCCTGCAGCTCGGGCGAGACCATCTGCATCGCGCGCGAGGCGCGGATCTGGCGCACGAACAGCGGGATGATCAGGGTGCGGACCACGGCGGTGAGCCCGACGATGGACAGCACCCAGGTGATGCCCGAGTTCGGATCCATGAACAGCGACAGCACCGCATGGAACTTCACCATGAGCCATGCGACGGCCCACTCGATCGGATACAGGGGATTCATCGGCCTGGTCTTCCTGCCGCACGGATGCGCATGTCGTTCATGCGAGGTGCCGGCTGTGGTCGGGAGTCTCGGACAAGGGTAGGCCCTAGGGGGCCGGGTGCCGCAGTCGGCGTGGATTGCTCCACATGCCCGGCGCCGGGACCGGATCGAGGCCCCCGCGGGTCAGGGGGTTGCAGCGGAGGATCCGCCAGGTGGTGAGCAGGATCCCCTTGAGGGCCCCGTGCGTGCGCAGGGCGTCCATGCCGTACTGCGAGCAGACGGGGTCGTACCGGCAGGCGGGCGGGGTGTACGGCGAGATGCCCACCTGGTAGCCGCGCACCGGCAGCATCAGCAGCCGGCGCGGCAGGCGGCCCAGGCGCCGCAGCGCGCCCTCGCGACCTCGCGCGCGCTCCGGCGGGACGCCGCTCACCGCGACCGCTCCTCGCGGCGGGCGAGCTTGCGGGAGGCGGAGGCGAGCGCCGAGTCCACGTCCTCGCGGAGCTCGGCGAAGGGCTGAGCCTCGATGCCCGGCAGCGCCCGCAGCACGATCGCGCTGCCGGCGGGGAGGGTCTCGAGATGCGGGCGCACGATCTCGCGCAGGCGCCGGGTGACGCGGTTGCGCACCACGGCGTTGCCGATCTTCTTGGACACGACGAATCCCACGCGGGGTGCCTCCTCCTCCTGCGTGAGCAGGGTCAGGTGCACGACCACGTGGGATCGAGCGCTGCGCGCGCCACCGCGGGTGACCGCACGGAACTCGTCGCCGCTGTGGAGCCGGCGACTAGACCAGTACACGACGACGTGACGCCTCGGCCCTGGTCACCGTCGTCTCAGGCGGAGAGCTCGGCGCGGCCCTTGGCGCGACGGGCGTTCAGGATGCTGCGGCCGGCGCGGGTGCGCATGCGGGCGCGGAAGCCGTGCTTCTTGGCGCGGCGGCGGTTGTTCGGCTGGAACGTGCGCTTGCTCATGGTTCTCCTCGATCGTGGGCACGGGCGTGCCCCTCGCGGTGGCGTGTGGTCTGCTGCGCGAACGGATGTCCGGGCGCACCCGCCGGGGCGGGGCGGCTGCCGTGTCCCACATCGGGACGGTGCCGTCGGGCGGCGCGCAGCGCTGACTGCACGATTTTAGGCGCGGGGGTGCACGGGGTCAACGGAGGAGCCCCGTTGAGGGCCGGTTGTGGCCCGATTCTCACTTCCGGGGGCGTGTCGTGACGGCCCCGAGGGCCCGTCGTGCCCTTCGGGTCCTGTCCCTCCGACCCAGCGACGCCCGACGGGGCGGCGCCGCTCACATCGTCACGGTCGTCCCGGTCACGTCGGAGGCGGTTCCCCGACCTGTTGTCCACATCAGCGATCCACAGCGGTGAGGATAATGTGGAAAACTGTGGCGACCCGCGCCCGAGACCTGAGGGGGACACCTGATGCCGGAGGCGAACGCCGACGCGATCTGGGACAGCACGCTGAGCATCCTGCGCCGCGACGACACCGTCTCCCAGCGTGTGATGGCCCTGCTCACCCTCTCCCGCCTGATGGCCGTGGTCGCGGACACCGCCCTGCTCGCCGTGCCCTCCACCTCGGCGAAGGAGCTGATCGAGAACCGGATCGCGGGCTCCCTGAAGGCCGCCCTCAGCGAGGCCACCGGCAAGGACCTCCGCTTCGCCGTGACGGTCGACGAGTCGCTGCTGCTGGAGGGGGACGACGAGGACGAGGCCCCTGCACCGCCGCTGACCTCCTCCTCGACCGCCCGCAGTGCACATCCTGTGGACAACGATGTGGACAGTTCCACGGGGGGTGTCCACACCCCGCCCTTCCGTCGTGGACGGGGCTCCGTGCTCCCCTCCGAGCCCGCCTCCGGCCGGCCCGCGCTGCCCTCGAGCAGCACCCCGGACTCGGCCGCCTCCGCCGCCTCGCGCTTCGGCCGCGGGGAGGACGAGTTCCACGGCTCCGCGGCCGACGATCCCAGCGCCTATGCGGGGATGTCCGCCCTCAGCGGCGCCTCCGCCCCCTCCCCGGGACCGGCGCCGCCCCGCCCCGCCCCCGCCGGCGGCGCCTTGACCCTCGGCGAGGACTCGCGCCTGAACAGCAAATACACCTTCGACACCTTCGTGATCGGCTCCTCGAACCGCTTCGCGCAGGCGGCCGCGTCGGCCGTCGCGGAGACGCCCGCGAAGGCGTACAACCCGCTGTTCATCTACGGCGGATCCGGTCTGGGCAAGACCCACCTGCTGCACGCGGTGGGCCACTACGCCCAGAGCCTCTACCCCGACGTGGTGGTGCGCTACGTGAACTCGGAGGAGTTCACCAACGAGTTCATCAACTCAGTGCAGTCCGGCCAGTTCGGCAAGGCGCAGGAGTTCCAGCGCCGCTATCGCGACATCGACATCCTGCTGATCGACGACATCCAGTTCCTGCAGCGAGCGCCGGAGACGATGGAGGCGTTCTTCCACACCTTCAACACGCTCTACAACTCGGACAAGCAGATCGTGATCACCTCGGACCTGCCGCCGAAGGAGCTCGGCGGCTTCGAGGACCGGATGCGCTCCCGCTTCGAGATGGGCCTGATGACGGACGTGCAGCCGCCGGACCTCGAGACCCGCATCGCGATCCTGCGCAAGAAGGTCGCCCAGGAGAACACCGGCGAGGTGCCGCACGAGGTGCTGGAGTACATCGCCAGCCACATCGCCACGAACATCCGCGAGCTCGAGGGCGCCCTGATCCGCGTGCAGGCGCTGCACTCCCTCTCCCGCCAGCCGATGGACGTCACCCTCGCCGAGTCCGTGCTGAAGGATCTGCTCTCCCACGACGACGGCGCGCAGATCACCGCCTCGACGATCATCGCCCAGACCGCGACCTACTTCGGGCTCTCGGTGGAGGAGATCGTGGGCACCGGCCGCAGTCGGCGCCTGGTCTCCGCGCGGCAGATCGGCATGTACCTGTGCCGGGAGCTGACGGACATGCCGCTGATCCGCATCGGCGAGGAGTTCGGCGGCCGCGACCACACCACCGTCATGCACGCGAACAAGAAGATCAGCGAGCTGATGAAGGAGCGTCGGGCGATCTTCAACCAGGTCACGGAGCTCACGGCGAGGATCAAGAGCTCGAGCTCCTCGGCCCGGCAGTGACGCGGGAATGACGCGGCAGTGACGCAGCCGACCGCGTGAGCATGCCGGAGAATGTCATCCCAGGTCAGGCCGACGTTCTCCCCAATTGTGGATAACTCTGTGGACAGTGTGGAATGACGAGCATCTGCGCAGGAGCCGATGTGCATGGAGGAATGACAAGAATCTGACGGCGGCGGCGATCCGTGCACAGGTCGTGCACGAGCTTCCTGTGATTGTCGACGAGTCGTCCACGTCGACAGTGTCGGCTATGACCTGCTGAGATGTCGGTTATCCACGAGATCCACAGCCGTGATGATGAGGTCTGTAGGTTCTTGCTCGTCGTGGATGTGGAGGGCGGGGGGTCGGCAGCAGCGGCCGAGGAGCACGGAGGAGCAGGGGCGGAAGTCAAGGATCTGCGGCGGTGTGTCGTCGGACGGCTCCGAGAACCGATACGCTGTCCACCGTTCGATCACGATCAGGCTTTCGACCACTGTGAAGGAGTGGCAACGGTGAAGTTCCACCTCGACCGCGGCGTCCTCGGCGACGCCGTCTCCTGGGCCACCCGCACCCTCCCTGTCCGTCCGGCGATGCCGATCCTGCAGGGCGTGCGCATCGTCGCCGATGCGGGCGGCGAGCTGCAGCTCTCGACCTTCGACTACGAGGTCAGCGCCCAGATCCGTCTCGAGGCGGAGATCGAGCAGCCGGGCGAGGTGCTGGTCCAGGGGCGCATGCTCTCGGACATCGTCCGCGCCCTGCCGAACAAGGACGTCACCGTCGCGCTCGAGGGCACGAAGCTCCAGGTCCGCTGCGGCAGCGCCCGCTTCGCGCTCGCGACCCTCCCGGTCGAGGAGTACCCGCAGCTGCCCACCATGCCCCCGGTCGCCGGCACCGTCGCGGCCGACGTGTTCGCCGAGGCGATCTCGCAGGTCACCGTCGCGGCCTCGAAGGACGACACCCTCCCGCTGCTGACCGGCGTGAAGGTCGAGATCAGCGGCGAGACCATGACCCTGATGGCCACCGACCGCTACCGCCTGGCGCTGCGCGAGCTGACCTGGAACCCCTCGTCGCCCGGCGCCGAGCTCACCGCCCTGGTCCGCGGCCGCACCCTCCACGAGGTCGCCCGCTCGCTCGCGACCGGCGGCGGCGTCGAGATCGCGCTGTCCGACGAGGACTCCGCGAACCTGATCGGCTTCGAGGCCGGCGGCCGCCGCACCACCTCCACCCTCGTCGACGGCGACTACCCGCCGGTGCGACGCCTGTTCCCCGAGACCACCGCGATCACTGCCGTCGTCTCCACCGGCGCGCTGATCGACGCGGTCAAGCGCGTCTCCCTGGTCGCCGAGCGGAACACTCCCGTGCGCCTGTCCTTCTCCGAGGGCCAGGTCGCGCTCGAGGCCGGCGCCGGCGACGACGCCCAGGCCAGCGAGGTGCTCGAGGCACAGCTCGAGGGCGAGGACCTCGTCGTCGGCTTCAACTCGGGCTTCCTGCTCGACGGCCTCGGCGCGCTCGGCAGCGAGTTCGCCCGCCTGACCTTCACCGACTCGATCAAGCCCTCGGTGATGACCGGGCAGGACTCGCTCGAGGGCGAGCCCGACAACTCCTACCGGTACCTCATCATGCCGATGCGGATCTGAGGGAGGGCGAGCTCCCTCCGTGCACCTGACCGCGCTCGAACTCACCGACTTCCGCTCCTACCGGCAGCTGAGCCTGCCCGTCCGTCCCGGCATCACCGTCATGGTGGGCCCGAACGGGCAGGGCAAGACCAACATCGTCGAGGCGCTGTGGTACCTCGCGACGCTCTCGAGCCATCGCGTCCCCCACGACGCCGCGCTCGTGCACCGCGGCGAGTCCACCGCGATCGTCCGCGCGAGCTTCGAACGCGCCGGCCGGCCGCTGCAGATCGACCTCGAGATCACCCCCGGCAAGGCGAACCGCGCCCGGCTCCAGGGACAGAACGTCTCCCGGCTGAGTGACCTGCTCGGCGAGGTGCGGGCGGTGCTCTTCGCCCCGGAGGACCTGGGACTGGTCAAGGCCGATCCCGAGGGCAGGCGCCGCTTCCTCGACGAGCTCCTGTTCGAGATCGCGCCCCGCTTCGCCTCGATCAAGGCCGACTACGACCGGGTCCTCAAGCAGCGCGGCAACCTGCTCAAGCAGATGCGCTCGATGCGGCGCGGCGGCTCGGGACGCAGCGTCGGCGGGCTGGACCCGGCCGAGTCGGCGGCCTCCACGCTCGAGGTCTGGGACCAGCAGCTCGCCCGTCACGGCGCCGAGCTGCTGCGCGCCCGGCTCCACCTCGTGAACCGTCTGCGCCCCCACCTGGGGTACTCCTACCTGCGGGTCTCGACCGACGAGGGGGCCGAGCAGGCGCTCGACCTGCCCCCTGACCAGCGCGGCGAGGTCGCCTCCCCGGCGGACGTCCGCTACCGCTCCGACGTGCTCGACGAGCTCGGCGCCGCGCCCGGGGAGCTTCCCGGCACCCGCGAGATCCACGACGCCCTGCTCGCCCTGGTCTCCGCACGGCACGACGAGGAGATCGACCGCGGCACGAACCTCACCGGCCCGCACCGCGACGACCTGGAGATCCGCCTGCACGACTTCCCCGCGAAGGGCTACGCGAGCCACGGCGAGTCCTGGTCCCTCGCGCTCGCCCTGCGCCTGGCCAGCTACGACCTGCTGCGCCTCGAGGAGGGCGACCTCGGCGACGGCGAGCCGATCCTGATCCTCGACGACGTCTTCAGCGAGCTGGACGTCCATCGCCGCGAGCGGCTCGGCAGGATCGTCACCGACGCCTCGCAGGTGCTGATCACGACCGCGAACGACACCGACATCCCCGCCTCCCTCGACGGCGAGATCCACGTGGTCGACGTGACGCTCGGCGAGGCGGTCCCGCGCAGCGGGGGCGGGCTGCGATGAACGGCGGTGCTCCGCGCCCGAGGATCGCGAACCCGTACGGGCTCGGCACCTGGAGCGGGGCAGCGGCGGGGTCCGAGGAGCAGTCGACCTCGCCGACGGCTCCGGCTGCCGTGCCCGTGCGGGGCGGTGCCCGGAACGGGGACGGTGCCGAGCGTGCCCGCGGCGGAGCGCGGCCGGGCGGCGAGGAGGCTCGTGGGTCCGTCGCGTCCCGCTCCGGCGCACCGACGCCCGTCGGCCCCGGGGATCCCGACCGCGAGGAGCAGGTGCTCTACGATCCGCCGGACCTGCCGGCGCCGGCGGATCCCTTCGAGCTCGCCCGCCGCACCGTCAACCGCTCCCGTGCCGCCGCCCGCGACCGCGGCCTCTTCCCGATCTCCGCGAAGACGCAGGCCAGGGACGTGCGCGACCGGTCCGGCCGGGCGCCCGGCTACTCCGGCTCGCGCCCGGACCCGCGGGACCCGCAGGGCATCGAGCTGGTGCTGAAGAAGGTGCTGGGGAACCTCGGCTGGAACGCCGGGATGAGCACCGGACGGGTGCTGGACGAGTGGGACGAGATCGTCGGCGAGCGGCTCGCGACGCACTGCCGCCCGGTCTCCTTCGAGGACGGGGTGCTGGTGGTCAGCGCCTCCTCCTCGGCGTGGGCGGCGCAGCTGCGGATGCTCACCCCGCAGCTGATCACCACCATCGAGGAGCACGTCGGCTCCCACGTCGTCTCGGAGCTGAAGGTCACCGGCCCGGCCGCCGCCGAGCGCAGCTGGAAGAAGGGCCGACGGACGGTGACCTGGCGCGGACCCCGGGATACGTATGGCTGATCGACGTGCTGCGAGGGACGAGCGGTAGGAGATCAGCGGGTGGGTGGAGCCTGATCGACGTGCTGCGAGGGACGAGCGGTAGGAGATCAGCGGGTGGGTGGAGCCTGATCGACGTGCTGCGAGGGGCGAGTGGTAGGAGATCAGCGGGTGGGCGCCGGGTAGTGCGTCTGATGGATGGGCGGCGGCGTTCATCCGCCGTCATCCTCCCGGCCGACCCTGCTACGGTGTGCTCTCGACGAGCTGATGATGCTCGCGTGCACTGGGGTCGGTGAAATTCCGAGCCGGCGGTGACAGTCCGCGACCCGAGGGCCCATGGCCCGAGGCTGACCAGGTGGAACTCCTGGACCGACGGTGAGAGTCCGGATGGGAAGCGCACGCGGTCGACGTCGCCTGGCGTCCCTGCCGACCCTCCGGGCCCGGCCGGCGCCCCCGGTGACGTCGTCCCCTTACTTCCTCTCCCTCCGGGACCGCGAGCAGCGGACGGAGGAGAGGCCATGGACCCCGGCACCACGCAGGACGCTGCGAGGATCACCCCTGCGGAGATCGCCGCGTTGCGCCGCGCACTCGAGATCGCCGCGGACCCCGCTGTGCCGCTCGGCCCGAACCCCCGCGTCGGCTGCGTGCTCCTCGCCGCCGACGGGACGATCCTCGCCGAGGGCCATCACCGCGGGGCCGGCACCGCCCACGCCGAGGCCGACGCCCTCGCCCGTGCCCGGGAGCTGCCGGGTGCCCCCGCGGCCCTGCGCGGCGCGACGGCCGTGGTCACCCTCGAGCCCTGCGACCACACCGGTCGCACCGCCCCCTGCACCCAGGCGCTGCTCGAGGCCGGGATCGCCCGTGTCGTCATCGCGAGGCGCGACCCGAACCCGCAGGCCGCAGGCGGCATCGACCGCCTGCACGCGGCCGGGGTCGAGGTCGTCGGCGACGTCCCCGCCGAGCTCGCCGCCACCGCGGCGGCCCTGAACCGAGGCTGGGAGCACGGCCTCGTCCATGCCCGGCCCCTGGTCACGGCGAAGACCGCGCTCACCCTCGACGGGCGCGCTGCCGCGGCCGACGGCACCAGCCGGTGGATCACCGGCCCCGCCGCCCGCGAGGAGGTGCACCGGCTGCGCACCACCTGCGACGCCGTCCTCGTCGGCACCGGGACCGCCCGCAGCGACCGCCCCACGCTCACGGCCCGTCGGCCGGACGGGACCCTGCACCCCCGCCAGCCGCTGCGCGTCGTGATGGGCACCTCCGAGGCGCCGGACCTTCCCGCCGTCGACGGGGCCGGCGAGGCGCTGCACCTGCCCACCCGCGACCCGTCGGCCGTGCTCGCGACGCTCTTCGACCGCGGGATCCGGCACGTGCTGCTCGAGGGCGGGCCCACCCTCGCCGCCGCCTTCCTCCGCGCCGGGCTCGTCGACGAGCTGATCGTGCACCTGGCCCCCACCCTGCTCGGCGCCGGCCGTCCCGGCGTCGCCGACCTCGGGATCACCACCCTCGCCCAGCGGCTCGACCTCGAGCTCACGGACGTCGCCTCGCTGCCCACCCCGGGCGGCGCGAGGGACCTCCGCCTCACCCTCCGTCCCCGCACCACCCCCGCCCCGGCCTGACCAGGAAGGACACCACCATGTTCACCGGAATCATCGAGGAGCTCGGCACCGTCGAGGCGCTCGACCTCGGCGCCGACCCCGCCGCCCTGCGGATCCGCTCCCCGCGCGTGCTCGAGGGCATCGCGCTCGGCGACTCGATCGCCGTGAACGGCTGCTGCCTCACCGTCACCGCCGTCGTCGGCGAGACGTGGAGCGCCGACGTCATCGCCACCACCCTCGCCGCGACCACGCTCGGCGAGCTCCGCCCCGGCGACCGCGTGAACCTCGAGCGCTGCGTGCGGGCCGACGGCCGCCTGGACGGGCACATCGTGCAGGGCCACGTCGACGGCGTCGGCGAGATCCTCTCCCGCGACGAGCAGGCCGGCACCACCCTCCTGCGCCTGCGCCTGCCGGGCGGCCTCTCCCGCTACGTGGTGCCCAAGGGCTCCCTCGCCGTGGACGGGGTCAGCCTCACCGTCGCCGCGATCGACGGCGACGAGGTCACCATCGGCCTGATCCCCGAGACCCTCGAGCGCACCACGCTGGGCACCCGCGCCGTCGGCGAGGGCGTGGACCTCGAGGTCGACGTGCTCGCGAAGTACGTCGAGAAGCTCACCGCCGGTCTGCTGCCCGCGGGCGCCCCGGAGGCCGTGACCGGGTCGGAGCAGGGACGATGACCGGCCTGCGCCTGGATCCCGTGCCCGCCGCGATCGCGGAGATCGCCGCCGGCCGGCCCGTCGTGGTGGTGGACGACGAGGACCGCGAGAACGAGGGCGACCTGATCCTCGCCGCCGCGACCGCCACCCCCGAGCAGGTCGCCTTCGCGGTCCGGCACTCGAGCGGGCTGCTGTGCGCGCCGATGAGCGCCGAGCGGGCCGACGCCCTCGAGCTGCCGCTGATGGTCGCCGCCAACGCGGACCCCTTCCGCACCGCGTACACGATCACGGTCGATGCGGCAGAGGGGGTCACCACCGGCATCTCCGCAGCGGACCGGGCTCGCACCCTCACCGTCCTCGCCGATCCCGGCTCCGTCCCGACCGACCTGATCCGGCCCGGGCACGTGCTGCCGCTGCGGGCGAAGGCCGGCGGGGTGCTCGAGCGGCGCGGCCACACCGAGGCCGCCGTGGACCTCACACGGATGGCAGGTCTGCCCGCGGTCGGGATGATCGTCGAGCTCATCCACGACGACGGCACCATGCAGCGCGGGCCTGCGCTGCGCGTCTTCGCCGACGAGCACGGCCTGGCGATGATCTCCATCGAGGACCTCGCCGCGCACCGGCGGGAGATCGGGGAGGCGGCGCCGCTCGCGTCGGCAGTGCCGTCGTCCGCACCGGCCGCACCGGCCGCCCCGGCGTCGGCCGCGTCGGCCGGGCCGGTCCCCGCTCTGCTCGAGTTCACCGAGGCGGTGCCGCTGCCCTCGGCCCACGGCGCCTTCCGCGCCCTCGCGGTGAGGGAGGGGACGGCGGAGCACCTGGTGCTCGTGGCCGGGGACGTCACCGGGGAGGAGCCCGTGCTCACGCGGGTCCACTCCGAGTGCGTGACCGGCGACGTGATCGGCTCGCTGCGCTGCGACTGCGGACCCCAGCTGCACGAGTCCCTCGCCCGGATCTCCGCCGCCGGCCGCGGCGTGCTGGTGCTGCTGCGCGGGCACGAGGGCCGCGGCATCGGCCTGGTCCAGAAGCTGCGGGCCTACGCCCTGCAGGACGCGGGCCGCGACACCGTCGAGGCGAACCTCGACCTCGGACTGCCCGTGGACGAGCGCAGCTTCGCCGCGGTCCCGCGGATCCTCGAGCACCTCGGCGTCACCGCGATCGACCTGCTCACCCACAACCCCGAGAAGGCCGACGCCCTGCGCGCCGGCGGCACGCGCGTGCACCGGGTCCTCGACCTCGAGGCCCACCCCACCCCCGAGAACCTCGCGTATCTCACCACCAAGCGGGACCGACTGGGCCACCACCTGACCGGGCTTCCCGCGCTCGATCCCACCACCACCCCTGTCACGACCCCCGGAGGAACCTCATGAGCGGCCACGGCGCCCCCACCCCCCAGATCACCGCCCGCCCCGACGCCCGCGTCGCGATCGTCGCCGCGTCCTGGCACGAGGAGGTGATGGACGGCCTGGTCGCCGGCGCCCTGCGCGCCTGCGCCGAGGCCGGCATCGACCATCCCACCCTGGTGCGCGTGCCCGGCTCCTTCGAGCTGCCCGTGGTCGCGGACCGCCTCGCCCGCAGCCACGAGGCCGTGATCGCCCTCGGCGTCGTGATCCGCGGCGGCACCCCGCACTTCGACTACGTCTGCTCCGCGGCGACCGACGGGCTCAGCCGGGTTTCCCTCGACCACGGCGTCCCCGTCGGATTCGGGCTCCTGACCTGCGACACCGACGAGCAGGCACGGGATCGGGCCGGCCTTCCCGGCTCCGTGGAGGACAAGGGGCACGAGGCGGCCGCGGCGGCGCTCGCCACCGCCGAGGTGCTCGCGGGGCTCCCGGACGCCGCCCGCTGAGCCCCGTGCGGTACGCCCGAGAGCGGACATCCCAGGCGCGCCTGTGCCGCCTCCGAACCCCCTCGGGCGTACCCGCCCCCATCCGAGGCTCCCGGAGCGCGTTGAAGAGGCCGTCACGAAGCGTCTGGGACGCATCCAGCGTCGCGTCGTCCACAGGAACGGGGCGTCGAATAGGCCCAGCACCCGTTCTCCGATAGGATGAGGGCGGTTCGGCCGACGTCGACCGGGGTCGAAGCAGCCCGGTCACCTCGATGCCGTCGGGCCCGATCGACGAGGCCTGCGGGTGCCGCTCGCGCGCGTGCGCGAGGAGCTCCTGCGGATCCCGCACGCGTCGGGCCGCAGGGACACCGCCGCACGGTGCCGCCGGACCACCCTCGGTCCGTCCGACCGAGGGACGACCGGACTGCGAGGAGCCACATCAGGTGAGCGACAGCGACCGCCCCATGCCCGACCAGGACCTGCCCGAGGGCACCTCGGACCCGTCACCGGGAGCGGACGGCGCAGCACCGGCCCCCGAGGCGGCGACGGCCCCCGCGGCCCCGGCGCCGACCACCGCGGGGGAGAAGGCGGCCCGCGCGCCCGAGCACTACGAGGCCTCGGACATCACCGTCCTCGAGGGCCTCGAGGCGGTGCGCAAGCGGCCCGGCATGTACATCGGCTCCACCGGTGAGCGCGGCCTGCACCACATGGTCCAGGAGATCGTCGACAACTCCGTGGATGAGGCGATGGCCGGCCACGGTGACACCATCGAGGTCACCCTCCTCGCCGACGGCGGCGTGCGCGTCGTCGACCACGCCCGCGGCATCCCCGTGGACATGCACCCCACCGAGAACAAGCCCGCCGTCGAGCTGGTGCTCACCGTGCTGCACGCCGGCGGCAAGTTCGGCGGCGGCGGCTACGCCGTCTCCGGCGGTCTGCACGGCGTCGGCTCCTCCGTGGTCAACGCCCTCTCCGTCCGCATGGAGGTCGAGATCCGCCGCCAGGGCCACGTCTGGCGCCAGGCCTACGCCCGCGGCGTCCCCGTCGCCCCGCTCGAGAAGGGCGAGGAGACCGACGAGACCGGCACCACCATCACCTTCTGGGCCGACGGCGAGATCTTCGACTCGACCGTGTACGACTTCGAGACGCTGCGCAAGCGGTTCCAGCAGATGGCCTTCCTCAACAAGGGCCTGCGCATCACGCTGACCGACGAGCGCGCTGAGGAGGCCCCGGAGGACCAGGAGGTCGACGTCGAGCTCGAGGCCGAGAAGGCCGAGCAGGGCGAGACCTCGGGCGGCCCCCGCACGGTCTCCTACCTCTACGAGCGCGGCCTGCAGGACTTCGTCGAGTTCATCAACTCGGCCAAGCGCGCCGAGGTGATCCACCCCGACATCATCTCCTTCGAGTCCGAGGACACGGACGCGAAGATCTCCGTCGAGGTCGCGATGCAGTGGACCGGCGCCTACACCGACTCCGTCCACACCTACGCCAACACGATCAACACCCACGAGGGCGGCACCCACGAGGAGGGCTTCCGCTCCTCGCTCACCTCGATCGTGAACCGCTACGGCCGCGCCCAGGGCCTGCTGAAGGAGAAGGACGCCAACCTCACCGGCGAGGACATCCGCGAGGGCCTCACCGCGGTGATCTCCGTGAAGCTCGGCGAGCCGCAGTTCGAGGGCCAGACCAAGACCAAGCTCGGCAACACCATTGCCCGCACCTTCATGGTCAAGGTGATGACCGACCAGCTCACCGACTGGTTCGAGTCCCACCCGAACGAGGCCAAGGCGATCGTCATGAAGGGTCAGGCCGCGGCGATGGCCCGCGAGGCGGCCCGCAAGGCCCGCGACGCGACCCGTCGGAAGTCCCCGCTGGAGACCGGCGGCATGCCCGGCAAGCTGCGCGACTGCTCCTCCCGCAACCCCGCCGAGTCCGAGATCTTCATCGTCGAGGGCGACTCCGCCGGCGGCTCCGCCGTGCAGGGCCGCGACCCGCGCACCCAGGCGATCCTCCCCATCCGCGGAAAGATCCTGAACGTGGAGAAGGCGCGGCTGGACCGGGCGCTGGACAACCAGGAGGTCCGCTCGCTGATCACCGCCTTCGGCACCGGCATCGGCGAGGACTTCGACGCGACCAAGCTGCGGTACCACAAGATCATCCTGATGGCCGACGCGGACGTCGACGGCCAGCACATCTGCACCCTGCTGCTGACGCTGCTGTTCCGCTACATGCGGCCCCTGATCGAGCTGGGTCACGTGTTCATCGCGATGCCGCCGCTGTACCGCCTGAAGTGGTCCAACGCGCCGCACGAGTACGTCTTCAGCGACGAGGAGCGCGACGAGCGCCTCGCCGCCGGTCAGTCCGCCGGGCGCCGCATCCCCAAGGACAACGGCATCCAGCGCTACAAGGGCCTGGGCGAGATGGACTGGAAGGAGCTGCAGTCCACCACCATGGACACCGCCACCCGGACCCTCAAGCAGGTCACGGTCGACGAGGCCGCCGACGCCGACACCATCTTCTCCGTCCTGATGGGCGACGACGTCGAGTCCCGGCGCCGCTTCATCCAGGAGAACGCCAAGGACGTCCGCTTCCTCGACATCTGAGCGGGCCCCGGGGCGGCGCCGACCCCTCTCGCGCGCCCCCGGGACCCCCACGACCCACCGGCCCCACCCGAAAGGCCCTCCCCGCCATGAGCGACACCCCGAACGACCCCACCGGCCCCGAGGACGACCAGCCGTCGGCCGAGACCCCGACCCCCGCCGAGAGCGCCGGGATCGGCGGTCAGGAGATGCCCGAGGGCTCCAGCGAGCTCTCGGCCGACGAGGCCGCCTCCCGCACCGTCACGCTCGTCGACCCCCTCGACGAGGACGAGGTCGACCGCATCACCCAGGTCGACCTCAACCAGGAGATGCAGCGCTCCTATCTCGACTACGCGATGAGCGTCATCGTCTCGCGCGCCCTCCCGGACGTGCGCGACGGCCTCAAGCCCGTCCACCGCCGCATCGTCTACGCCATGTACGACGGCGGCTACCGCCCCGACCGCTCCTTCTCCAAGTGCGCGAAGGTCGTCGGCGAGGTCATGGGCAACTACCACCCCCACGGCGACTCCGCGATCTACGACGCGATGGTGCGCCTGGTCCAGCCCTGGAACATGCGCTACCCGCTGATCCTGGGCCAGGGCAACTTCGGCTCCGCCGGCGACGACGGCGCGGCCGCCCCCCGGTACACCGAGTGCAAGATGGCGCCGCTGGCCCTCGAGCTGGTCCGCGACATCGAGCAGGACACCGTGGACATGCAGGGCAACTACGACAACACCGTCGACGAGCCCTCCGTCCTCCCCGCCCGCTTCCCGAACCTGCTGGTCAACGGCTCCGCCGGCATCGCCGTCGGCATGGCCACGAACATCCCGCCGCACAACCTGCGCGAGGTGGCCGACGCCGTCCAGTGGCTGCTCACGAACCACGAGGCGACCAAGCCCGAGCTGCTCGAAGCGTGCATGAAGTTCATCAAGGGCCCCGACTTCCCCTCCGGCGCCACGATCGTCGGCACCGACGGGATCGAGGACGCCTATCGCACCGGCCGCGGCTCCATCACCCAGCGCGCCGTGGTCTCCACCGAGGAGATCAACGGGCGCATGGCGCTCGTCGTGACCGAGCTGCCCTACCAGGTCAACCCCGACAACCTCGCCCGCAAGATCGCGGAGATGGTCAAGCTCGGCAAGATCCAGGGCATCGCCGACATCACCGACGAGACCTCCGGCCGCACCGGCCAGCGCCTGGTCATCACTCTCAAGCGCGACGCCGTGGCGAAGGTGGTGCTGAACAACCTCTACAAGCACACCCAGCTGCAGGAGAACTTCTCCGCGAACATGCTCGCCCTCTCCGGCGGCGTGCCCCGCACCCTCTCGATCGACTCCTTCGTGCGCGAGTGGACGAAGCACCAGATCGACGTCATCGTGCGCCGCACGAAGTTCCGCCTGAGGAAGGCCGAGGAGCAGATCCACATCTACCGCGGCTACCTCAAGGCGCTGGACGCGCTGGACGAGGTCATCGCGCTGATCCGCCGCTCCCCGGACGTCGACGAGGCCCGCACGGGCCTGATCGACCTCCTCGAGATCGACGAGATCCAGGCCAACGCCATCCTCGCGATGCAGCTGCGGCGCCTGGCCGCCCTGGAGCGCCAGAAGATCATCGAGGAGCACGACCGGCTCCAGGCCCTCATCGAGGAGTACACCGCGATCCTCGCCGACCCGGCGCGGCAGCGGCAGATCGTCTCCGAGGAGCTCGGCGAGCTGGTCGACAAGTACGGCGACGACCGTCGGACCCAGATCCTCCCCTTCCACGGCGACATGTCGATGGAGGACCTCATCCCCGAGGAGGACGTGGTCGTCACGATCACGCGCGGCGGCTACGTCAAGCGCACCCGCGAGGACCAGTACCGGGCCCAGAAGCGCGGCGGCAAGGGCGTGCGCGGCGCATCCCTGCGCGAGGACGACGTGGTCGAGCACTTCTTCACCACGACCACCCACCGCTGGCTGCTGTTCTTCACCAACCAGGGCCGGGTCTACCGCGCCAAGGGCTACGAGCTGCCCGAGGCGCCGCGGGACGCGAAGGGCCAGCACGTCGCGAACCTGATGGCCTTCCAGCCCGACGAGCACATCGCCTCCGTCCTCGCGATCGACTCCTACGAGGACGCCGAGTACCTCGTGCTCGCCACCGAGTCGGGCCTGGTCAAGAAGACGGCGATGACCGCCTTCGACTCCAACCGCACCGGCGGCATCATCGCGATCAACCTGCGCGACGTCGACGGCATCGACGGCACCCGCCCCGACCGCGTGATCGCCGCGCGTGCCGTGAACAGCGACGACCAGATCCTGCTGGTCTCCCGCAACGGGCAGTCCGTGCGGATGCCGGCCGACGACGGCACCCTGCGCCCCACCGGCCGCGCCACCAGCGGCGTCACCGGCATGAAGTTCCGCCATGACGACCAGCTGCTGGCGATGGACGTGGTGCGCCCCGGCACCTTCGTGGTCACCGTGACCGACGGCGGCTTCGCCAAGCGCACCAGCGTCGACGAGTACCGCCTCCAGGGCCGCGGCGGCCTGGGCATCCGGGTCGCGAAGCTGCCCGACGACCGCGGCCACCTCGCCGGCGCCGCCGTCGTCGAGGAGACGGACGAGCTGCTGGTGGTGATGGAGCGCGGCCGCGTGGTCCGCTCGAAGGTCTCCGAGGTGCCGCCGAAGGGCCGCACCACCATGGGCGTCACCTTCGCCAAGCCCGATAAGGGCGACCGGATCCTGCTGGTCACCACCGGGCCGGAGAGCGAGCTCGACGAGGACGAGGCCGAGAAGCCGGTCCTCGAGGACGCCGGCGACGGCGGTGCGGAGTCCGCGGACAGCGCGGTGAGCCCCGCCTCGGCCGAGGAGGCCGGAGGCGAGGAGGATGTGGAGATCTCCGACACCGCCGCCTCCGCGACCGAGGACGGGCAGGGCGATGCTCTAGGCTCTGACGAGTCCGAGACCTCGCCCGACGATGCAGACCAGAACGAGGAGTGACCCGTGAGCACCAGTGACTCCAGGACCGGCACCGGGAAGACCGACGCCGCCGAGTCCACCTCGAAGCTCCCGGCCTTCGACAGCGCCTCCTCGCCGTCGGAGCAGGGACTCGGCTCCGGCAAGGGCTCCGCGGCCCGCGGCGCGAGCCGCAGCCCGAAGAAATCGGCACCGGCCGGCGGGGCGGAGAAGGAGCGCCGCGGCCCGCGCCGAGTGCGCCTGACCCTGGCCCGCCTGGACCCGTTCTCGGTGATGAAGCTGTCCTTCCTCGTCGCGATCGCCGTCGGCATCGCGACCGTGATCGCGGTCGTGCTGCTGTGGAACCTCGTCGAGGCGATCGGCCTGTGGGGCAAGGTCGACCAGCTGGGCCGCGACCTGAACGGCGGCAACCCGCTGCCCTTCATGGAGTTCTTCAGCTTCTCGAAGATGACCAGCTACGGCACCATCGTCGCGGTGGTGAACGTCGTGATCATCACCGCGCTCGGCACCCTGGGCGCCTTCCTCTACAACCTCGTCGCCGCCCTGCTGGGCGGGCTGAAGATGACTTTCACCGACGAGTGAAACCCGGGGCGGGCGGGGACGGCTCACGTGCTGCCCGCGCGCCGGGCACGAACCTGTCCGCCCGCCGGGGACCGATGACCTCACCGACGCCGCCGCGCCTCCCCGAGGCCGGCGGCGTCGTCATGTCCGGGACGATTCCGGCGGCGACGGGGCGTCGGCGTGCGCCTGGACCCGCCCCGGCTCCGCCGCACACCCTCGGCGGGCCCACGTCGTCCTCCCTCCCCGTGTCCCGTCTCGCCGGCCGGCGAGACGGGGGGTTGTGGGGGGATGGGCCCGCCGTACGACCCAAAGCCACCGCGCGGGTCGGCGCGGCCCCTTGCGAGCAACTTCTGCGGCCCCAGGACCGAAGCGGGGCCGACATGAGTCGTCAGGGGCGCAGAACCTCTCCGTCAGCCCGGGGTCAGGGCTGCTGGAGCTCGGTGACGTCGGCGACCTGGGCGTCGAGGCGGGCGAGGGTCTCCTCGGCGGGGACGGTCGCGGCGACCCCGTGCGCGCCGGCGCCCATCGAGATGCGTCGCTCGGGATCCCCGGCCAGGGACGCGTCGGCCACCACCGGCCAGGCCGTCGTTGCGCCGAAGGGCGTGATCGTGCCGCGCTCGTAGCCGGTGACCTCCTTCGCGACCTCCTTGTCCGGCATCGACAGGCGGTTCACGCCCAGCAGCGCGCGCAGCTTCGGCCAGGAGATCTCCCGGTCCCCGGGCACCAGCACGAAGAGGAAGTCGCCCTCGCCGCGGCGCACCACGAGGGTCTTGACGATGTCGCGGGGCTCGACGCCGCGGGCCGCGGCCGCCTCGGCGAGGGAGCCGACCCTCCCGTGCCGGGTGATCTCGTGGGGCAGGCCCAGGGCCTCCAGGGCGTCGGTCGCACGCTGCTCGCTCATGGCACCACGATAGTGAGCCGGGCGGCCGGCGGCGGGTGAGAGTCGTCGCGCCGGAGGGGAACGGGCCGAGAGACGGGGCTACGGTCGAGGGATGTCCCTCGCGCCTCCCGATTCCCTGCCGAGCACCGTCGCCCCCGAGGAGTACCCGTGGCTCGGGCCGTCGGCGACCTCGGCGCTGCTGCTGGCCGACGGGGTGGTGGACCTCGAGCCCGGCGCGGACGGGGGCGCCGACGACGCCGGCTCGCACCAGGACTCCGCTGTCCCCGCGCAGCCGGCGGAGGACCAGGTCACCCCGCTCGTGGACCGCGCCGCGATCGAGCAGGTCCTCGCCGCCGCAGGCGCCGCGCCGCTGGCCGAGCGGACCCTCGTCCTCGCCGTCGGCTCCAACCAGACCCCCTGGACCATCGCCCGAAAGTACCGCCGTTCGGGGCGCGACCTCGACGTGACCACGCCCTTCGTGCGCTGCACCGTGCACGGCCTCGCCGTCGGCCATGTCCCGAGCAGCGCCGCGCCCGGATACCTGCCCGCCGCTCCGTACCGCGCCGACGGGGAACGGATGGAGCTGGTCGCGACCTGGTTCGACGAGGAGCAGCTGGCCGTCGTCGACCGGACTGAGCCGAACTACGACCGTCTGCGGCTGGAGGCCGCGGACGTCCCGCTCGCGCTCGCGACGGGCGAGCGGCCGGCGCACGTGGACGTCTACGCCTCGCGCTGGGGCGTGCTGGCCCGCGACGGCGTGCCGATCCCGCTGCGGCACCGGCAGCAGGAGCTGTTCGACGAGCTCCACGCCCTCACCGGCGACGAGCGGCTCATCGGCGCGGCGGCGGAGATCTGCGCCCGTCTCGCTGCGGACCCCGAGGTGGTGCGGGGCCTCGCCCGCGAGCACGGCCTCGTCGCCGACGACGGGCTGCCGCGGCCCTGAGCTTCGGCGGACCGCCCCTCGGCGCCCCGACGATCAGGAAGCGTGGAGCCGGCCACGATACTGTGACCTCGCGAACAACCGCCCCGGTCGGTTGGACGAGGCGACCCGGCTCGGGGTAACGTTGTGCGTCGGCGGAGATCCCCGGGGACTTTTCGGAGATCACCCTGCACGGGCCTATAGCTCAGTCGGTTAGAGCGCTGTCCTGATAAGACAGAGGTCGCTGGTTCAAGTCCAGCTAGGCCCACTTCGAGGATCGGAGGAACTCATGAAGAAGTTCATCGCGACCACCGCTGTCGTGCTCACCACGGCCGTCGCCGGGATCCTCACCTGGCGGAAGGTCGAGTCCGACCGGATCCGCAACGATCTGTGGAACGAGGCGGAGCGCGTCTCCGTCGAGCAGGACATGGCGGCGCGGAAGCAGGCGCAGCACTCCTGATCCGCACCGGTGCCGCAGCGAGTACGATCGGCACCACCCACGGGGACTTAGCTCAGTTGGTAGAGCGGTAGCTTTGCAAGCTTCAGGTCAGGGGTTCGACCCCCCTAGTCTCCACCAGGCAGGACAGACGAAGGCCCCTCCCCCGGGAGGGGCCTTCTGCGTGTCCGGCCGTGTCCGCACCGCCGTCGACTCGGGCCGGCCTACTCCCGCGCCGTCGTCTCCGCGACCGTCCCGTCGACGCCCACGAGCGTGACGACGTCGTCGTCGCCGAGACGGGCCCCGGGCGGGACCTGCGCGTCGTCCTGCACAAGACAGCCGCGCAGACGGGCTCCGGCGCCCACGTGCGCACCGTCGAGGACGACGCACTCCACCAGCTCGGCACCGGCCTCGACGACCGCGCCGGGACTGATCACGCTGCGGGTCACGCTGCCGGCCACGTCGCTGCCCTGGGCGAGCAGGGAGGTGCTCACCGCGGCGCCGTCCCGGACGCGGGCGGGCAGCAGCTGAGGCTGGGCGGAGAAGATCGGCCAGTCGGGATCGTCGAGGGTCACGCCGTCGCCGTCGAGCAGGTGCATGTGCGCCGCCCAGTACGAGGCGAGGGTGCCGATGTCCCTCCAGTACCCCTCGAGGCGGTGCTCGACGGTCCGGTGCCGCCCGACGAAGTGAGGGATGAGGTCGTCGCCCCAGTCCTGCAGCTCGCCGACCCGCTCCGGCAGAGTCTTCAGGGCCTCGAGCAGCGCGGGGGCGTCGAAGCAGAAGATCTCGGTGGCGACGAGATCGGTGGGCGGGTCCTCCGGCTTGTACCAGAACTCCTCGACGATGCCGCCCTCCCCGGTGCGCACCACGCCGTGGCGGGAGGCGTCCTGCGGGAGGCGGGTGGTGACCATGGTGAGCTCGGCGTCGGCGGCCGCGTGCGTGTCCAGCACGTCCAGCAGATCGATCGTGTAGAGGTGATCGGCGCTGAGCACCAGCACGATCTCCGGGGCGAACTCGGCGATGAGCTCCTTCTGCCGCCACAAGGTGTCGCTGTTGCCGGTGGCGAAGCCCTCGCCCTCGGCGCCCTCGAAGGGGGTGAGGGTGCGCAGCCCGTCGTGGGTGCGGTCGAGGTCCCAGGGCCGGCCGGCCGACAGGTGCTCGTTCAGCGAGTGCGGGAGATACTGCTCGACCACCCACACCGCCGAGAGGTGGCTGTTGGCGAGATTCGACAGGGCGATGTCGATCAGCCGGTAGGAGCCGCCCACGCGGAGGGCGGGCTTGGCCTGCTCGTCGGTGAGCGCTCCCATCCGGGAGCCCTGGCCGCCGGCGAGCACGATCGCGAGAGTGCGGGGATGCGCATACGGGCCAGAGTACGGGCGCGACGCGCGAGGGGGGAGCGGACCGACCGGCGGGTCCAGCCCGTCGGCCGCCCCGTCGAGACGCCGCCGGACCGCGACCCGGTCGCGCGGAGTCCCTGTCAGCGCCCCCTCCCGTTCCTGTGGACGGTCGGCTAGATTCTCCATGCATGACACTCGACCCCGTGATCCGCCTCCGACTCTCGACGATGATGTTCCTGGAGTTCTTCGTGTGGGGCGCCTGGTTCGTCACGCTCGGCACGTACCTCGCCGCGGACCTCGGCGCGAGCGGCAGCCAGATCGCCCTGGCCTTCCTCACCCAGTCCCTCGGCGCGATCCTCGCCCCCTTCATCGTGGGCCTGATCGCGGACCGCTGGTTCGCCGCGCAGCGCATCCTCGGCGTGCTGCACCTGTTCAGCGCCGTGATGCTCTTCCTCGCCGGCAGACAGGGCGACTTCGGGGCGTTCTTCGTGTTCGCGCTGCTGGCGATGATCTCCTTCATGCCGACGCTGGCTCTGGCGAACTCGATCTCCTTCCGCCGCCTGACCAGCCCGGAGAGGCAGTTCCCGGCGATCCGCGTGTTCGGCACCATCGGCTGGATCGTGGCGGGGCTGCTCATCGGCTGGCTCGGCTGGGAGGCCGGGGGAGCGCTCGAGAACACCTTCGTCATGGCCGCGATCGGCTCGGCGCTGCTGGGCGTCTACGCGTTCACCCTCCCGCACACCCCGCCCGAACCCGGCCAGGGCCGCGTCACCGTCCGCGACGTGCTGGGACTGGACGCCCTCGCGCTGCTGAAGTCCCGCTCCTACCTCGTCTTCTTCCTCGCCTCGATCCTGATCTGCATCCCGCTGGCGTTCTACTACAACTTCACCAACCTCTACCTCAACGAGATCGGGGTGCAGTCCGCCGCGGCCGTGCAGTCCCTCGGCCAGGTCTCCGAGGCGCTGTTCCTGCTGGTCATGCCGCTGATGCTGAGGAAGCTCGGCGTGAAGCGGACGCTGCTGATCGGCATGCTCGCCTGGGCGCTGCGCTATGCCCTGTTCGCGTTCGGGGACGCCGGCTCCCTGCTGTGGCTGGTGATCATCGGCCTCGTGCTGCACGGGGTCTGCTACGACTTCTTCTTCGTCGCCGGGCAGATCTACACCGACCGCTTCGCCCCGAAGCACGTGCGCAGCGCCGCCCAGGGCCTGATCTCCCTGGCCACCTACGGCGTGGGCCTGCTGATCGGCTCCCTGATCTCCGGCCCCATCGTCGACGCCTTCCTCGCGGCCGACGGCACCCACGACTGGCGCACCATCTGGCTCATCCCGGCCGCGCTCGCCGTCGGCGTCGCGCTGTTCTTCGCCGCGCTCTTCCGGGAGCGGGAGACGGTCGAGGCGGCGGAGGTGCCGCAGGGGGCCTGAGGCGGGCCGGAGCCCGGAGAAAGCCCTGCGTCACACCGTCCGCAGCGAGCTGAACAGCAGGTTCGTCTGCGTGGTGCGGACGCCCGGGATCGCCCGGACCCGCTCCAGCACGAGGTCGAACTCGGCGAGGTTCCGCGCCCGGATCTGCAGCACGAGGTCCCAGGTGCCGGTGGTGGAGTGGAACTGCTCGAGCTCGGGATAGCCGCGCAGCTCGCGCACGATCTCGGGGCTGCGGCTGTTCTCGGTCGCGACCAGCATCACGCCCTGGACCGAGTCGTGCTCGATGTCGCCGCTGACCCGGATGGTGAACCCCTCGATCACGCCGTTGTCCACGAGGCGGTCGATCCGCGAGGTGACGGTGGAGCGGTTGACCCCGAGCTCGCGCGCGAGGACGGCCACCGGGGTGCGGCTGTTCGCGCGGAGAAGGGCGATGAGGCGGTAGTCGAGATCGTCCAGCACGCAGACAGCCTAATACCGCCCAGCAGACTGCTCGACCTCCCGCCGTTCTGCCCGGCATCTCGATCATTGCGACGCCGCATCGCCGCCTCCTAGAGTCACTGTCGGCCCAGGTGAGGGCGTGATTCCGGGAGCTCCTCCCGCAGTGAGATCAAGGTGGTGAGAAGTGCTCGACGTGTCCGTCCTGCCCGCTTTCCTGCTGGCCGTCACGGTCATCCTCGTGACTCCCGGACCGGACATGGCGTTCATGGTCGCCACCGGCATCAACCAGGGCAGGCGCGCTGCCGTCCAGGGCGCCTTCGGGGTCACCTCGGCGATGACGATCTGGGTGCTCGTCGCGGCGACGGGTCTCGGCGTCGCGCTGACCCAGCTGCCGGCTGCGCTGGACGCGATCCGGCTGGCCGGCGCCGGCTATCTGGCCTTCCTCGCGATCACCACCTGGCGTCGCGCCGGCGCCCCGCTCGCGGAGGCCTCGGTCGTCCCGAACGTCTTCCGCCGCGGCTTCGTCGTCAACATCACCAACCCCAAGATCGCGCTGTTCTTCGTCGCCTTCCTGCCCCAGTTCCTGGGCACGACGGGCGGCTCCGGGGAGAACCCCTTCGCGCAGATCCTCATGCTGGGCCTGCTGCTGCAGCTGACCGGCCTGCTCACCGATCTCGCGATCGGCAGCGCCGCGGGGCTCTTCCGCGACGCGGTGCTCAGCCGGCCGCGCGTGCGCTGCCTGCTCGACGGCGCGGCCGGCACCGTCTACGGCGCGCTCGCGGTGCTGCTGGTGATGGGGGTCGTGCACGGCTAGACCCGCGCCGCCGGTCGGCAGCAGACTGGACGCATGACCACCGCCGACCAGCACAGCACCACCCCTCGCACGGCTCTCGTCACCGGCGCGACCAGCGGGATCGGCCGCGAGATCGCCCTGCAGCTCGCCGAGCTCGGCTGGAGGGTGATCGCCGTCGGCCGCGACCGGGAGGCCCTCGCGCAGCTCGAGGAGGCCTCCGCGCTGATCACCCCGCACGCCGCGGACCTGCTCACCGGCGACCTCGCCGCGCTCGTGCCCGACCGCGTGGACGCCCTGGTCCACGCCGCCGGGATCTCTCCCTCCACCCGGGTCGAGGACACGGCCGATGCGGACTGGGAGCGGGTCTTCGCCCTCAACGTCACCGCCGGCGCGGCGCTCGTCCGGCACGCGTTGCCCGCCCTGCGCGACGCGCGCGGCACCGTGGTGCTCGTGAACTCGGGCGCCGGCACCGCCGCCCGTCCCCGCAACGCCCCGAGGAGGAGGGGAACGGGGTGCGGGTCTCGACCGTGTACCCCGGCCCCACGGACACCCCGATGTTCGGCGGGGACGTCGACCGGGGCGAGCTGATCCGCCCCTCCTCCGTCGCGAGGGCGGTGGTCATGGCCATCACCGCGAGCGAGGACGTGCAGCTCACGGACATCCACGTCCGGCCCCGCCGCGAGCTGTCCTGGTGAGCAGGCGGCCGATGGCGGCCCGAGCACGTCCCCGCAGCGCGGTGCGCTGAGCCGGACGCCTATGCGGGGGGCCGGTGCTGCTCGTCGCGGCGGGCATCGATGCTCCCGCTGACCGGGGCGAGCGTCGCCGGCGTCGTGCTCATCGACGCCGTGGGGGGCGCCTGGAGCTGGGGCGCAGGGCGACGGCCCGACGAGCCCGGAGATCCTCATCGTCGCGGCGGCACCGATGACGCGGGGCCGGCCCCGCCCTTCGGCTCCCCACTGGTCTTCCCCTCGGTCGAGGGCGCGTGCCGCTCGAGGAACTCGAGCATCGCCACCCGGTCCACCCCGGTGAAGGTGCCCGTCGGCATCGCGGCGAGCAGCGAGGCGTGCAGGCGCGCGACCGGCCAGACCGAGCCGTGCCAGCGCTCGACCAGCTCGGGCGCGGGGCGCCGGCAGCAGTCCGGGTCGGGGCAGCTCGAGGAATGGCGCACGCTCGTCTCCCGGCCCCGGAACCACTTCGTGTGCGCGAAGTCGGTGCCCACCGAGATGGAGAACTCCCCGCCGGAGCCGGACTCGATGCGGGAGGTGCACCAGTAGGTGCCGCCGGGCTTGTCGGTGTACTGGCTGTACTGCCGCATCCGGTCCTCGGAGCGGAACACCCGCCGCGCGCTCCACCAGCGGCACACCAGCTGCCCCTCCACCGCGCCGAGCGCATCGGTCGGGAAGCGGACGTGGTCGTTCTGGTACGCCTTCACGATCGCGCCCGAGGAGTGCACCTTCAGGAAGTGCACCGGGATGTCGAGGTGATGGGTGGCGAGGTTCGTGAACCTGTGCGCGGCCAGCTCGTAGGTGACGGCGAACTCGTCGCGCAGGTCCTCGACCGACAGCTCCCGCTGCGCCTTCGCCCGCTGCAGGAGCTCGCTCGCCCCCGCTTCCGGCACCAGCATCGCCGCGGCCAGGTAGTTCACCTCCACCCGCTGGCGCAGCAGCTCGCCGTAGTCCGCGGGCTCGTCCATCCCCAGCACGTGCGCGGCCAGGGCCTGCAGCACCGTGGTGCGGGGATCGGCCGCGTCGCGCCCGAGCGGCAGGTAGATCCGCATCGAGGACGCATCGGTGATCGAGCGGGCCGAGTGGGGGAGGTCCGGCACCGAGTGGAGGGAGAAGCCGAGCTCCTCGGCCAGCAGCGAGACCTTGCGGTGCGAGAGCGGGCCGCCGCTGTGCCCGATCCGGGCCAGCAGCTCCCGCGCCGTCTCTTCGAGGGCGGGGTAGTAGTTGCCCGCCTCGGACTGCTCCTGGCGCAGCTGCCCGTTGACGCGCCGCGCCTCCTCCGGGGTCGCGGCCCGCTGCTCGTGCAGGCGCCGCAGCTCCTCGTGCAGGGTCAGGATCGTCTCGATCGCCGCGTCGGAGAGGGACTTGCGCACGGGCAGGTCCGGCAGGCCGAGCCCCTGGTACAGGGCTCCGGCCTGCGCCTTCTCGAGTGCGATCTCGAGCGCCGCCCGACGCGACGGGGGCTCCGGGTCCAGCAGGTCCTCGACCCCCACCTCGAGCACGCGCGCGATGCGGCGCAGCTCCCCGAGGCGCAACTCGCGCTTGCCGTTCTCGATCACGGACAGCTGCGAGGGAGCGCGGTCCAGGGCCGCGGCGAGCTCGGCGAGGGAGAGGCCTCTCGCGGTGCGCGCGGCACGGATCCGTCGGCCGATGAGCAGCGGGTCGACGTCGTCGTCGGGATCGGGCGCGAGTGCGCCGGGGGCTGGTGCGCCGGGCGCGGGCCCGTCGGCCGCGGGGGAGGGGCGGCCGGCGGGCCGGCGCCCGCCCGTGCCGGAGCCGGGGGCGCCGGCAGCGAGCCGTCGTGCGGCGTCGTCGGGGCGTCGGCCGGAGGTGCGGGGCTGAGCGGTCATGCGGACCAGAGTGACACAGATAACTTCTGAAGAGCAGAAATATGGCGGAAGTTCTTCCGGATCGGGCCTTCTGAGGGGGCTCTGGAGCGGCAAGAGTGTGACCACTCGACGAAGTTCGCCGAGGACGGCAGCCCCACCGGCCGCCGGAGCAGCCCGAGGAGCCGACGATGACCACCCCGACCCCCTCCGCCCCGCGCAGCACCACCCGCCCCGGGGACCCCACCATGACCGCCGAGGAGCTCGCCCGCGACTGGGAGATCGACCCGCGCTGGGCGGGGGTCCGCCGCGACCACAGCGCCGAGGACGTCCTCTCCCTCACCGGCCCCGTCCGCGAGGAGCACACCCTCGCCCGGCGTGGAGCCGAGCGCCTCTGGGAGATGATCCGCGAGAACGACGAGGACCCCGGCTCCTGGATCTCCGCCCTCGGCGCGCTCACCGGCAACCAGGCCGTCCAGCAGGTCCGCGCCGGGCTGAAGGCCATCTACCTCTCCGGATGGCAGGTCGCCGCCGACGCCAACCTCTCCGGCCAGACCTACCCCGACCAGTCGCTCTACCCCGCCAACTCCGTCCCCTCCGTCGTGCGCCGGATCAACAACGCGCTGCTGCGCGCCGGACAGATCGAGTTCGCCGAGACCGGCACCACCAGCCGCGACTGGCAGGCGCCGATCGTCGCCGACGCCGAGGCCGGCTTCGGCGGCGCCCTGAACGCCTACGAGCTGATGCGCTCGATGATCGAGGCGGGCGCCGCGGGCGTGCACTGGGAGGACCAGCTGGCGAGCGAGAAGAAGTGCGGCCACCTGGGCGGGAAGGTGCTCATCCCGACCTCCCAGCACGTGCGCACCCTGAACGCCGCTCGTCTCGCCGCGGACGTCGCCGGCACCCCGACGGTGATCATCGCGCGCACCGACGCGCTCGCCGCGACCCTGCTGACCAGCGACGTCGACGAGCGCGACCGGCCCTTCCTCACCGGGGAGCGCACCGCGGAGGGCTTCTACGAGGTCACCCCCGGGATCGAGCCCGTCATCGCGCGGGGCCTCGCCTACGCCGAGTACGCGGACCTGCTGTGGGTCGAGTCCTCGACACCGGACCTCGAGCTCGCCCGCCGTTTCGCCGAGGCGATCCATGCGCGGTTCCCGGACCAGAAGCTCGCCTACAACTGCTCGCCGAGCTTCAACTGGAAGCGGCACCTGGACGATGCGCAGATCGCCCGCTTCCAGCGCGAGCTCTCCGCGATGGGCTACGCCTTCCAGTTCATCACCCTGGCCGGCTTCCACTCCCTGAACCACGCCATGTTCGAGCTGGCCAGCGGTTACCGCGACCGGCAGATGAGCGCCTTCGTCGAGCTGCAGGAGGCCGAGTTCGCCTCCGCCGAGCACGGCTTCACCGCCCATCGCCACCAGGCCGAGGTGGGCACCGGCTACTTCGACCGGGTCGCCACCGCCCTGAACCCCACCTCCTCCACGCTCGCCCTCGCGGGCTCCACCGAGACGGCCCAGTTCCACTGAGCGCCGTCGGCCCCGTCCCCGGGGCCGCGAGCGGAGACCCCGCCGCCCCCGGGCGAAGAACCAGCGTCCACCTGACCCGTCCCCTCGGCCCGCCACCCCGCGCCGGACCCCAACGACCATCCTGACCAGCCACGTGTCCCGGAAGGACCTCGCCATGACCCTCATCGACTACCGCCGCCCCCTCTCCGAGCAGCGCCCCGCCGCCGGCACCTCGACCGACCCGTCGGCCCCCGACCGCAGCACCCCGCGCGGACGCCTCGAGGTCGTCGGCCCTCTGGGGCCCCGCTTCGAGGAGATCCTCACCCCCGAGGCGCTCGACTTCCTCGCCCTGCTGCACGACCGCTTCGCGAGCCGACGCACCGAGCTGCTCACCGCCCGCACCCTGCGCCGGGAGTCCATCGCGGGCGGGGCCATGTTCGACTTCCTCCCCGCCACCCGTGCGATCCGCGAGGACCGCAGCTGGCGCGTCGCCGGCCCCGGGCCCGGCCTCGAGGACCGACGCGTCGAGATCACCGGCCCCACCGATCGGAAGATGACGATCAACGCCCTGAACTCGGGGGCGAGGGTGTGGCTCGCCGACCACGAGGACGCGCTGAGCCCCACCTGGGACGCCGTCATCGACGGGCAGCTGAACCTGCACGACGCGATCCGTCGGCAGATCGACTTCACCGGCGAGAACGGCAAGGAGTACCGCCTGGCCGAGGAGACGGCGACGATCGTGTTCCGGCCCCGCGGCTGGCACCTGCCCGAGCAGCATCTGCGCTGGGTGCGGGCCGACGGCCGCTCGATGCGGGCCTCCGCCTCGCTGGTCGACGCGGGGCTGTACCTCTTCCACAACGCGCGCGAGCTGATCGAGCGCGGCTCCGGCCCCTACCTCTACCTGCCCAAGCTCGAGTCGCATCTCGAGGCGCGGCTGTGGGACGAGGTGTTCACGACCGCCGAGCGCCGGCTCGGGATCGAGCACGGCACGATCCGCGCGACCGTGCTGATCGAGACCCTGCCCGCGGCCTTCGAGATGGAGGAGATCCTCTACGAGCTGCGCGATCACTGCGCGGGGCTGAACGCGGGGCGCTGGGACTATCTCTTCTCGATCATCAAGATGTTCCGCGACCGGGGCCGACGCCGCGTGCTCCCGGACCGCTCGCAGCTGACGATGACCGTGCCGTTCATGCGGGCGTACACCGAGCTGCTGGTGGCGACCTGCCACCGCCGCGGCGCTCATGCGATCGGCGGGATGAGCGCCTTCATCCCCGACCGCCGGGACCCGGAGGTGACGCGGCAGGCGCTGGTCATGGTCGCCGAGGACAAGCAGCGCGAGGCGAGCGACGGCTTCGACGGCACCTGGGTGGCGCATCCGGACCTGGTGCCCGCCGCGCAGGCCGAGTTCGACGCGGTCCTGGGCGAGCGTCCGCACCAGGTGGACCGGCTGCGCGAGGACGTGCATGTGACCGCCGAGGACCTGCTCGACCTCGAGGTCGAGGGCGGGGCCATCACGGCCCAGGGGATCCGGCAGAACATCCGCGTCTCCCTGCGGTATCTGGACGCCTGGCTGCGCGGCTCGGGCGCGGTCGCGATCGACCACCTGATGGAGGACGCCGCGACCGTGGAGATCTCCCGCTCGCAGCTGTGGCAGTGGATCACCCAGGGGATGCTCACCGACGAGGGCATGCCGGTGACGCGGGAGCGGGTCGAGTACTTCATCGACCGGGCCGTGCTCGAGCTCGACACCGAGCAGGGCAGTCGCATCCCCGAGGCGGCCGAGCTGCTCAAGGAGGCGGTCCTCGGCGAGGAGTTCCCCGCCTTCCTCACCAACGGCGCGTACGAGCGCCACCTGGCGTGATGTTGGGCAGGTGACGGTGCACCGGGTCGGCGCACGGGTGAGGTCCGGAAGGTGCTCGGTCGAGCGTTCCGGACAGATCGGACACCCGTGCGTCGGCCCGGCTATGTTCAGGCCATGCGCATCGGCATCGACATGGGCACCACCCGCACCATCGCGGCGGGCGTGGACCGCGGCAACTATCCCGTCCTCCCCTTCACCGACCCCGACGGGGACGAGCACAGCCACTTCCCCTCCGTGATCGCCGAGGTCGACGGGCAGCTCGTCCACGGCTTCGAGGCGGAGCGCGCCGCCCGCGCCGGCGCCCCGCACCTGCGCTCCTTCAAGCGCCCGCTCGGCGACCCGGACACGCACCCCGGCACGACGGTCCGGCTCGGCGGGCGCGAGCACCTGCTGCTGGACCTCATGACCGCCTATCTCACCGCGGTGCGGGAGGCGCTGCCGGTCCCGGTCGGCCAGGTCGCCGCCTCGGTCCCCGCCCACGCCCACTCCGCCCAGCGGATCATGACGCTCGAGGCCTTCCGGCGCGCCGGCACCGACGTGGTCGCCCTGCTCAACGAGCCCTCCGCGGCCGGCTTCGAGTACACCCACCACCAGTCCCGCAGCCTCACCGCCCGACGCACCCGCATCGCGGTCTACGACCTCGGCGGCGGCACCTTCGACAGCTCGCTGGTGGAGGCCGACGGCGGCGGGCACGCCGTGCTCGGCAGCCACGGCGTCAGCCGTCTCGGCGGCGACGACATGGACCAGGTGCTGCTCGAGCTGGTGCTGGAGCGGGCAGGGCTGACCGTGGAGGAGCTCGGGGCGCCTGCCGTGGACGCGCTGCGCGAGGAGTGCCGCGCGGCGAAGGAGCGTCTGCTGCCGCAGACGCGTCGGATGATGATCGACCTCGGCGAGGAGCACGACCCCGTGATCCTCCCGGTCGAGGACTTCTACGCCTCGGCCGCGCCGCTGATCGAGCGGACCCTCGAGGTCATGGCCCCGCTGGTGGGCGAGCTTGATGCGGAGTCCGGCATCGCCGGGATCTATCTCGTCGGCGGCGGGTCCGGTCTGCCGCTGGTGGGACGGATGCTGCGCGAGCGCTTCGGACGGCGCGTGCACCGCTCCCCGTACCCGGCGGCCTCCACCGCGATCGGCCTCGCGATCGCCGCGGACCCGGACTCCGGGGTCTCCCTCGCCGACCGGCTCTCCCGCGGCATCGGCGTGTTCCGCGAGGTCAGGGCGGGGGAGGGGGTCTCCTTCGACCAGGTCCTCACCCCCGACGCGCCGCTGCCGACCGCCGGCACCACCGCCGTGACCCGGAGCTACACCGCCGCGCACGACCTGGGATGGTTCCGCTTCGTGGAGCATGCGGCGCTGGATGCGAGCGGCGAGCCGCGCGGGGACCTGGTCCCGTTCGCGGACGTGCTCTTCCCCTTCGATCCGGCGCTGCGCTCGCTCGACGAGGCGGCGCTCGCCGAGGTGGAGGTGACGCGCCGCGAGGGCGGGCCCCGCATCGAGGAGCGCTACGAGCTGCACCCCTCCGGCGCGGTGACGCTGCGGATCACGGACCTGGACAGCGGGTTCAGCCGGGAGTACGGCCTCGCCCGGCGGGGGTGACGGCGGGGGCGGGCGTGCTCAGCGAGCGCCGGGGAACTCCTCGAGCACCTCGTCGAGGATCTCCGCCGTGTCGCGGAGGCGGGCGATCCGTCCTTCGAGCTCCCGGCGGTGGGTGCGCAGCGAGTCGATCCCGTCGGCCCCGCCGTCGTGCCTTCCGAGCAGCGGCGGCAGCAGCGGCGCGATCTCGGTGCTCGTGAGGCCGGCGGCGAAGAGCCGCTGCACGAGCAGCACCCGGTCCACCGCCTCGGCGTCGAAGCGTCGGTGGCCGGCGGCGGTGCGGGCCGGGGTCAGCAGGCCCTGCTCCTCGTAGTAGCGCAGCGAGCGGGCGCTCACGCCGGTGCGCGCGGACAGCTCGCCGATGCCGAAGCGTGCGGGAGCACCGGTGCTCGCAGCAGGGTTCACACGGGTGTCAACAGCGGTCATGGCGCCACAGTATGTCCGAGTCGCCATCAGATCGTGCAGGTCAGGGTCGTGTCGCGATAAATGACATCGATGTGATCCCGCTCCTGCCGTCGACACCGGTGAGGCGCCCTCTCGGCGCAGGGGGCGCGGCCCGGTCGCGGTCTGAAGGACGCGGAGCTCGGGCCTGCGGTGGGCGGGCCGAGCGGATCGACGCTTTCGGGAGAGTCGTCGGGAGAGACTGTCCCCATGCTGACCCTGCGCCTCGATGGCCTCCGCATCTGCGACATCCCCTCGTTCTACGACGAGATCAACAGGGTGTTCATGGCCGGGGAGGACTGGCGGCTCGGGCCGAGCCTCGATGCGCTGGACGACATGCTGCGCGGCGGCTACGGCGCACTGCATGACGCGGAGGAGGCGCGGGTGATCTGGGCGGAGCACGCCGCGTCCGCGGAGGCGCTCGGTGTGGAGGTCACGCGTGCACAGCTGCTGGCGAAGCTCGAGGATCCCCGATTCGATCAGGCGATCGCGCGTCGGAAGCTGGATCGGCTGGAGGCGGAGGGCGGGCCGACGTACTTCGACACGGTGCTCGAGGTGTTCGCGGACCATCCCCGGATCGAGCTCGTCCTCGCCTGATCTGTGCGGTCTCCGGATCAGTGCGCTGGGGGCTCGGGAGCGTCCGTCGGTCCAGGTGGCTGCGACGGTCTCGGAGCACTGCCCCTGGCCATGTCGTCCAGCAGGACGAGGACGCCGTCGCTGACAGGGCGGGGCCGGATGATCGGCAGGTCCGTGATCCGCAGCTGCAGGCGGTCGAAGGCGCGGTAGATCGTCGACCATCCCTTCGCCGGCGAGCCCTCGTCCAACGCTGGTTCCTCTCCGGTCGCTCCGGTGCCGTGGGCCGATGGGACGGGCGGGGGCGCCGTTTCAAGGGGGCTGTCGACGACGGGTGGAGTCTCGGCAGCGGACAGCGGGACGCCGTCGAGTGCGGTGGCTGCGGGGAGAGCAGGGTGGGCAGGGGCGGAAGAGCCTGCGGCGGGAGGCGCGGGCAGGCCCGCGATCCCGGACTCCGCCAGCTGACGCCGGCGCTGCCGTCGGTAGGTGCCGACCGGGTCGAAGTTGATGCCGCCCCGCCGCGACTTCTGGCCGTAGCGGGTGGTCCACTCGACCGTGCGCCGCGTCCCGTCCTCGTCGTGGATGACGCGGACGCTCTCCCCGGACTCCTCCTTCTGGTTGTCCCCGCCGCAGGTGCCGTTCCCGTTGTCGAGGCTGGTCGCACCGCCCTGCGACCAGGGCACGATGTGGTCCATCTGGCGGATCGGGGCATTGCAGAACGGTGCCCGGCAGGTCTGATGGGCGAGCGTGAGGAAGCGCCTCAGGGAGGCGGGGAAGGCTCTGGACCTCGCCTCGACACCGACGAGCTGGCCGACGTCGAGGTCGGCGTAGAGGTTCCGGATCGTCAGCGCGAGGTCGGTGTCCTCGCTCCCGGAGTCCACGGCTCGCAGCATCGCCTCGCGGACGTGGTCGTAGGGGACCGGCCCGAATCCCTCGATGGTCGCCGCGTCGGCGTGCGCCGGGGCGAGCAGTGACCGGTCGGTGATGATGATCCCGATGTCCAGGGTGGTCGGATCGATGCCGTCGCCCCGGCCGACCAGGGCGTCGGCGAACATGTCCGCCATGATCTGTTGATGGCCGCGCCGGTCGCCGGCGGCGCGCGCGCCCTCCGCCGCGACGGACAGCCCCTTCCGGATCCGGGCGGCGTCGATCGCCGGGATCAGCGCCCGCACGGAGGCCATACCGTGGTCCTCGCGGGTGATCGTGACGTGTCGGTCCCTCATCGCCCGACGATGGCGCTCCGCCGCCCCCTCCGGATCCAGCGCATGGAGCATCCGTGCGACGTGGTCGGAGATCTCCCGGGTGCCGCAGTCCTGCAGGTCGGGGAGCTGCGCGGTGAGCATCGTGTCGACCAGTTCCCGCACATGCGGCGGCACCGGCCCCATCGCCGAGCCGACGGTGTGCACCGAGCGGGGGTTCAGTGTGCCCTCAGCCAGGGCGGTGAGCATGCCCGGCATGCTCTGGACCAGTCGCCGGCAGGTCGCCAGGCTCCGACCGGCCACGGACCGCGACTCCTTGAGCATCCGCGACGCCTCGGAGCGGGCGACCTGCATCGCCTGGCGCGGGCTCTCCTCGCGCTGCAGGCAGTCCTCCTTCACCGCGGCCTCGAGGCGCACCAGCGCACGAGCTCGCACCGCATCCAGAGCAGCTTCGATCCCGACGATGCTCGACAGCAGCGCCTTGGTCTCGGCCACGGACAGACGGTCGAGCGACGGGGAGCCCTGCACGCCGAGCGTCATGAGGGCTTTTCGAACTGCCGCGACGTCGACCTCTCCGACGAGGACCGCGCTCTCTTCCACACGCACGGGGACGTCCGCCGGCTCGGGCGCGCACTCGGCGGCGTCGTCCGCGGGCGGGACGTCGTGCGCCGGGCGGTGGCCGTCGTCGGCCTCCCCGGTGGCGTCGCGTCGCTGCGGATCCTCTGTCATGTGACCAGTATCGCATCTCTGTCGGATAGAGGGAAGAGATCTGTGGAAACCCCTCCACAGCTGTGCACAGAATGTGGAAAAGCGTGGTGTGTGGAGGAACGGTGGGGAGGGCGGTCCCGTCCTGACGCTGCTGCGGCGGCGGGGCGTGCGTCAAGAGGGCACGGTCGGCGAGCTGCCCCGACGTGCGAAGCTTCGGACATATCGTTCTGTTCGCCTGGGCCGATGTCGAATGTCAGAGCTGCGGGGGAGTCTTCCCGCGAGAGGCAGAGAGGAATGGTGTTCGGAGAGGCCGCACTGCTCGCGGAGCAGGAACGGTCGTCGTCGTCGGGTTGGACAGAATCTGAGATGCGCTTCCGGAGGTTGATTTTCATGTATCGACGATGAGGTCACCCGAGAAATGGTCTAGTCCCCGCGGCGACTCAATCGCACAGGCGTACGAGATGACGGTGCGTGCTGCGCGAGCGCCTCGAACCCGTCCGCGCCAGTGCACACCCCGGCGCCTCGCGGGGTGGGTGCAGGTCGGAGCCGTCCCGTCGGCCTCAGGCGGTGTCGTGCGTGGCGATGAGCGAGACCGCCACGAGGAGCAGCGCGATCGCGCCGAGTGCCGCGCCGGCATAGGCGGGCAGTGCGCGGTGCTCGAGACCGCGGTCGTGACGGCTGACCCCGGCGTATCCCAGGACGACGGCGGCGAGACCGGGCGGCATGGCGAGCACGTCGCCGATGATCGGGATCAGGGCGCAGAGCAGCGCGATCAGGCCGAGGGCGAGGGAGAGGTCCCCGGGGGAGCGCCGCCCGCGTCGGGGCGGACGGGCATCGTCCATGCACGCATCGTAGAGGGGAGTGTGCGATCTGCTCCGGGTGGCGCACCTGCGCGCAGTGCTGCCGGGCACGGCGAAGGTGCTCGGACCCGAGGAGGTGCGTCAGGCGGTGCCCGCGCAGGCGCGCAATGTGCTCACGGCCCGCGGCGAAGGCAGTACGCTCCGCTGGGACGAGCCGGGGCGCCATGGTGCGCCGAGCTCGGGACGAGTCGATGACGACCAGGAGCCGGGATGAACGCACTCCGACGGCCAGAAGGGGACGCGTCGCGTCGCCTCCGCTTCGTGTGGGACTACTCAGTGCTGCTGGACTGGTCGGCCGACACGGAGGGCGACGACCTGCCGGATGTCGAGGAGCTGCTCCCCGCCGATCTCGTCGCGCGAATCCACGCGTGGGGCGAGGAGATGGAGGGTGCGTACGGCGAGTACTTCTCCGAGAAGCCTCCACCCGTCGCGCCGGAGCTCGCGAAGCAGCTGGAGGCCGAGTACCGCGGGTTCCGCCAGGAGATCCGCGGGCTGGGGTTCGAGCTCATCCGGGAGCGCCCGGGCTGGCCCTTCGGCGTGCGGGAGCGCCCTGCGTGGATGTTCCGTGCGCGGCCTGGGCGGGCGGCAGGTGAGCTGGCGTGAGGCGGCTGCTCGCCGGGCTCGGCAACGCCGTGCTCTTCATCGTGCTCGCACCTCTTCTGCTCGTCATGCTGATCCTCGTTGTTGCAGGAGCTGCCGTCGCCTGGGTCGTGCAGGAGATCCTGGCCGCGGTGAGGAGAGAGCCCCGTGTGCGCCTGCCCGACACCGGGGTCGTCCTCGTCGGACGGCCCGATGCGGAGACGAGCCGCGAGTTCGTCGCGGCAGCGATCCTCGCGCGGTGCTCCGCCGAGGTGGCCCGCCATGCCGGAGAGGGCGGTGACGTCACGCTCACCTCGGACGCCGCGGCGGAGCTTCCGGTCGTCGTCCGACACGCCGAGGAGCCCGTCGACGAGGAGGACGAGATCGAGGTCGACATCGGCCCCTGGACGGTGGGGTGCCCGGAGGGCTATGACTACGGCGAGGGCGATGCCGCGGTCACCATGGCCACGGCGTACCTGGATCGCGGCCTCACCACCCGCGTGATCGGGAGGCGGACGGTCGCCCTGCTGCGCCTCGAGGAGTCAGGGGTCTGGTGGCGTCCCGAGGCGGATGGCGGCGGGGCCTTCGCCCAGGCCGGGTTCCGGGACCTGCCGGGGAGAGCCGCGACCGACGCCGAGCTCACACGACACCTCAAGAGGACGAGGGCCCGACAGGACGAACACTGAGCGCGCGACGAGCGCCCCGCCGGGCCCGCTCCACGGCACCACGCCGGGCACCCTGACCTCACTCCAGCGGGTTCTCCTGCGGCGGCAGCGCCGCGACCAGCGGGTGGTCCTTCTCGATGACGCCCATCTTCGCCGCGCCGCCGGGCGCTCCGAGCTCGTCGAAGAACTCGACGTTGGCGTTGTAGTACTCCGCCCACTCGTCGGGGGTGTCGTCCTCGTAGAAGATCGCCTCGACCGGGCACACCGGTTCGCAGGCGCCGCAGTCCACGCACTCGTCAGGTTGGATGTAGAGCATCCGGCTGCCCTCGTAGATGCAGTCGACGGGGCACTCGTCGACGCAGGCGCGGTCCTTCACGTCGACGCAGGGCAGGGCGATCACGTAGGTCATCGGATGCGGTCCTCCCAGGAGCGGTGGTGCGGTGCGGGCTCTTCCCGCGGTGCTGCGAGCACCGTAGGATCTCAAGTGCACTTGAGGTCAAGGTGGAGGGAGCGGATGCGCATGAACGCGCCCCACGAACCCGAGGAGCTCATGACCATCGGCGAGATGGGCCGACGCACCGGCGTCGCCGCGAGCGCCCTGCGCTACTACGAGGACCTGGGGCTCATCGCCTCCGTGCGCACCGCCGGGAACCAGCGCCGCTACGCCCGGCACATGCTGCGCCGCGTCTCCCTGGTCTCGGTCGCCAAGCGACTCGGGATCCCGCTGGCCGACGTCGGCGCCGCTTTCGGCGACGTCCCCATGGACCGCACGCCCTCCCACGCCGAATGGCAGCGGGCCTCCCGCCGCTGGCGCCGCACTCTCGAGGAGCGTCGACGCGCGATCGAGCGGCTCGAGCACGAGCTCACCGGCTGCATCGGCTGCGGCTGCCTCTCGCTGAAGGCCTGCGCGCTGCTGAACCCCGACGACGCGCTCGCCGCGACCGGCGCCGGGCCCCGCCGGCTCGAGGACGTCATCGAGGACGACGACGAGGCGTGAGCGCGGCGCTCTGCGTCCGCTGGTGGCGGAGTAAGGCGCATGGGTTTGCCTTCAAGCGGACCTGAGGTTCTATGGTCGAGCTGTTGCTCGTCGGGCGGACCGGCGGGGTTCGACGAAAGGAAGGACTGATCATGGCTGAGTACACGCTTCCCGATCTCGATTACGACTACGGCGCTCTGGATCCCTCGATCTCGGGGAAGATCATGGAGCTGCACCACTCCAAGCACCACGCGACCTACGTCAAGGGTGCGAACACGGCGCTGGAGAAGCTCGCCGCGGCCCGCGAGGCCGGGGACTTCGGGTCGATCAACCAGCTGTCGAAGGATCTCGCCTTCAACCTGGGCGGTCACACGAACCACTCGATCTTCTGGAAGAACCTCTCCCCGGAGGGCGGCGACAAGCCGACCGGTGAGCTCGCGCAGGCGATCGATGAGTTCTTCGGCTCCTTCGACTCCTTCCGTGCGCACTTCACCGCGGCGGCGCTGGGCATCCAGGGCTCGGGCTGGGCGGTGCTGGCCTACGAGCCGATCGGCGGGAACCTGGTCATCGAGCAGTTCTACGATCAGCAGAACGGTGTGCCGGTGGCGACGATCCCGCTGTTCCAGCTGGACATGTGGGAGCACGCCTTCTACCTCGACTACCAGAACGTGAAGGCGGACTACGTCAAGGCGATCTGGAACATCGTGAACTGGGCTGACGTGCAGGCCCGCTTCGAGGCCGCGCGCTCGTCGGCGTCCGGTCTCGTCGTGCCGCAGGCCTGATCCCTCGGGCGTCGTGCCCTGAGCACAGCCGGCTCCGGCCCGTGTCCCCTGACGCAGGGGGCGCGGGCCGGTGTCATGCCGCGGGCCGGCGTCATGCCGGGGATCCCCGCACAGCCGCGTCATGCGTCGCGCGAACTCGCTCGCACCGCTCCGGCAGTCCGCCGACACCCCGTCCGGACCAGGCCTCCTGCAACTCGTTCGCGGACCCTCCTGACGCCGGGAGCGCGCTGGAGTAGGGGCACCGGCACCTCGCCGACGCACGGCGGCCCGGACCCGTCGTGCGTCGGCGTCGGCATGTCGAGGGACAGCGGGACCCGCGCAGCGCCGCGGCTCAGACGGCCGGGTCCTCCACCCGCCCGTCGCGCAGGGTGATCACGCGGTCCGCGTCCTCGGCGAACTCGCGGTCGTGGGTGACCATCACGGTCGCGACCTTCAGCTCGCGGGTGATCCCCACCAGCAGGTCCACGACCTCGCGGGATCGCTCGTGGTCCAGGGCGCTGGTCGGCTCGTCCACCAGCAGCACCGCCGGATCGGTGAACAGGGCGCGGGCGATGTTGACCCGCTGGCGCTGACCGCCGGAGAGCTCGTGGGGGCGTCGGCCGGCGTACTGGCCCATCCCGACGCGCTCGAGCATCGCCTCGGCGCGGTCTCGTTCGGCGCGCAGTCGCCGGCCGCGCACTCCGGCGAGGTGCTTCGTGACCAGCAGCTGGTCGCGCACGGTGAGGGCGGGCAGCAGGTTCGGTTGCTGGAAGACGACGCTGATCCGGTCACGGCGCATAGCGGTGCGGCGCTTCTCGTCCAGGGCGGTGAGGTCGGTGCCCTCGATCTCGACGGAGCCGGAGCCCGGGACGACCAGCCCCGCGGCGACGCTGAGCAGGGTGGACTTGCCCGAGCCGGAGGGGCCGAGGATCACCGCGAACTCGCCGCGGGCCACGTCGAGGCTCGCCTGGTGCAGGACGGTGTTCAGGCGCTCGCTGCCGTCGGGGTTCCGGCCGTCGGGGTAGGTGACGGTGACGTCCCGCGCGGAGAGCGCGGGCGCGGTCGTCGTGGTGTCGGGGGTGGTGATGGTGGCGGTGGTGGTCATGGGGGTCAGTTCCCTCCGAGGGCGAGCAGCGGATCGACGCGGGTGACGCGCCGGGTGGCGAGGACGGAGCCGAGCAGGCCGATCACGAGCACTCCCGCGACGGGCAGCAGCACGGTCACCGCCGAGGACTCGAACGGGGCGACGGTCGCGAGCGCCGCACCGCCGGTCCCGCCGACGATGCCGCCGACCGCCGCGCCGACGGCGAGCAGGATCGCGGCCTGGCCGACGGTGTCGCGCAGGACGTAGCGGGCGGTCGCGCCGAGGGCGCGCAGCACGGCGATGTCGCGGGTGCGCTGGATCGTCCAGACGGACAGGAAGGCGATCGTGACCAGGGCGGAGATGCCGTAGAGGAAGCCCTGGATGAGGGTCAGCGAGCCGTTCTCCGAGGAGTAGGACGGCAGCGCGGCGAGTGAGTCGGAGACGCTCACGGCGCGGGTGCCGGAGTCCCAGGCGGCCTGCTCGACGACGGCGTCGTCCGGTCCGGCGCCGTGGATTAGCAGGGCGGAGCCCGCGGTGTCCTCGGCCTGGTGGGCGAGGTCCTTGAAGGTGCCCACGTCGACGTAGCCGACCGGGGAGTGGGAGTACCAGGAGGTCGGGGCGGTGCCGGCGACGGTGAGGTCCTGCCCGTTGACCTGCACGGTGTCCCCGGCCGTGACGTCGAGGTCGGCGGCGACGTCCTCGGGCAGCAGCGCCTCGCCCGGAGCGGGCGCCGAGGGCAGCGCCTGCGCGGCCTCGCCGTCGGGGGCGATGCCGAACAGGGCCAGCGAGGTCACGGCGTCGCCGGCCTCGATGCGCATCTGCCCGACGGACAGCGGCTCGGCGGTGATCCCGTCGGCCGCCTCCCAGGTCGCGGCCTGGTCGGTCGAGATCTGCGAGTCGGACCAGGAGATCTCGTCCCCGAGGGTGGGGGTGAGCACGACCGCGTCGGCCGGCAGGTCCTGGATGGCGGAGATGTTCTGGTGGGCGAGGCCGCGGGTGAGGCCGGTCAGCAGCACCAGCAGCAGCGTGAGCAGGGCGATCACCCCGATCATTAGGGTGAATCGACCCTTGGCGTGGACGATGTCCTTGAGTGCGACGAACATGGCTCCATGCCATCGCGGATCCCGGCCTGCGACATCGCCTGTGCGGGATGGTCCCCGATGACCCGAAGGATGAGCGCCGAGTCGTCCTTTCGGACGATGCCGTGAGCGGGGGCGGGGGGCGGGACTGGCCCTAGAGTGTCGAGGGTGAACGCAGAGCCAGTCCCGGAGCAGAAGTCGGGCCGTCCCCGGATCGGGGAGGACCCCGCGCCGACGGGCGACACCTCCACCGCCCTCGCCGCCACCCTGCGCGGCGCGATGCACATCGCGTTCCTGGTGCTGCCGGTGGTGGGCGCGGTCCGCGCGATCACGGCCGACGGAGTCCCCGCGCCGCTCGCGATCCTGTGCGCCGTCGTGCTCGCCGTGATCTACCTGCTCGGCTCGCAGCGGGCCCTGCGCCGCGGCGACGCCGGACGCGCCGACACCACCGACCTGCTGCTCCCGTCGGCGCCGTGGGTGCTCGCGCTGACCGCCGCCTGGATGGCGACCACCTTCGTCTCCCCGTCGTTCGTGTGGATCGCCTTCACGCTGTTCTTCCTGGTCCTGTTCGCGCTGGGCCCCGTCGGCGGGCCCCTCGCGCTCGCGCTGGTGACCCTGTGGGCGATCGTCTCCCCGGTGCTCGGGCGGGACGAGGCCCTGCTGGGGGTGGGCGAGATCCTCGGACCGCTGATCGGCGCCGTGTTCTCCCTGGTCGCGCATGCCGTCTACCGGCGCCTGCTGCGCGAGACGGATCGCAGCCGGGTGCTCGTCACGCAGCTCCGCGCCGCCCAGGCCGAGCTCGCCGACTCCGAGCGGAGGAAGGGCGTGGCCGAGGAGCGGCAGCGCCTGGCCAGCGATATCCACGACTCCCTCGCCCAGGGCCTGAACTCGATCGTCATGCTCTCCCGCTCCGCGGGCGCCGCCCACCCGTCGGCCGCCGAGGAATTCTCCCGGATCGAGCGCACCGCCCGCGAGAACCTCGCCGACGCACGCGGCCTGGTCCGCGATCTCGCGGACCGCGCCCCTCGCACCACCCTCGAGCAGGCGCTGCGCGAGGTGATCGCCCGTGTCGAGGCCCTCGGCGGGCCGACCCGCTGGGAGCTGCGGGTCGACGGGACCCCGATCGAGCTCGCGCCCGAGCAGGTGGAGACCCTGCACCGGGCGGCGCAGTCGCTGGTCGCGAACGTGCAGCGGCATGCGGAGGCGCAGCGCTGCGTGCTCACGCTGGCCTGGTGGCCGGACCGGGTGAGCCTCGACGTGGTCGACGACGGGCGCGGCTTCGACCCGTCGGCCGTGGGCTGGGCGGCCGGCGGCGCTGCCACCGGCGACGCCGCGCGCACCGCCCCCGCCGCCCGCTCGGCGGACGCCCTCGCCGCCGGGCCGGCCGTCGGCGCCCCTGCGCCCGCTCGCGCCGAGGGCGGCGACGGGCTGCGCCTGCTGCGCGCCCGGATGGACCGGGCCGGGGGTACCGTGACGATCGATTCGACCCCGGGGGAGGGCACCGCCGTCGGTCTGTCCCTTCCGCTGCGCGACCAGGAGGCCCGACCGTGAGCATCCGACTGATGATGGTCGACGACCACCCCGTCGTCCGCGCCGGGCTGCGCGCCCTGCTCGAGGCCGATGCGGAGGTCGAGGTCGTCGCCGACGTCGGCTCGGGCGACGAGGCGCTGCAGGCGCTGGACCGGCTGGTGACCACCGGTGACGGCGCTCCCGACCTGGTGCTGATGGACCTGAACCTCGGCGACGGGATCGGCGGGATCGAGACCACGCGGAAGCTCCGTGCGCAGCACCCGGGCGTGCAGGTCCTCGCCGTGACCACCTTCGACGCGGAGGCCGACGTGGTCGGCGCGCTCGAGGCCGGCGCGACCGGCTACGTGCTCAAGGACGCGCCCACCGAGGCGCTGCTGGACGCCGTGCGCGAGGCCGCCGCCGGCCGCTCCGTGCTCGCCCCCGAGGTGCAGCAGCTGCTGGTGCGGCGCATGGCCGAGCCCCGCACCGCCCTGTCACCGCGCGAGACCGAGATCCTCGAGGTGCTCGCGACCGGTGCGACGAATCGCGAGGCGGCCAAGCGGCTGTTCATCTCCGAGTCGACCGTGAAGACCCACCTCGTCCACCTCTACGAGAAGCTCGGGGTCGAGAGCCGCACTGCGGCGCTGCGGGTCGCGCGGGAGCGTCGGCTGATCCGCTGAGAGGGCGGACGGCGTCAGGTCACGCCGAGAGCAGGGCGCAGGAAGCAGGGCATGCCGGCGGCTCCTGACCGTCGGAGGTGAAGTCCGTGCAGGTCGCAGCCGTGGACGCCTGGCTCGGCCCCGGGCGCTGCGCCCTATTCTGAGCAGCTGCGCCCGTCCCGGGGCGCCCGTGGACGGAAAGAGGTGGCCCTGTGCGCACCGAGATGACGCGATCGCTGGGAGTGGCCGGCATCGTGCTGATGGTGGTCGCCGCCGCGGCCCCGATCACCGTGGTGGTCGCGAACTTCCCGCTGATCCTGCTCGAGTCCGGGAGCATCGGCGCGCCGCTGATGATCCTCGCGGCCACGCTCATCCTGCTGCTCTTCGCCGTCGGCTTCACCTGGATGACCCCGCACGTCCCCGACGCCGGCGCCTTCTACGCCTACGTCCACCAGGGGCTCGGCCGGCGGGCGGGCCTCGGTACCGCGGCGGTCGCCCTGCTCAGCTACGTGCTGCTGACCGTGTCGATGACCTGCTATCTCGGCGTGCAGGCCGGGAACCTGCTCGCCCTGTGGACCGGGATCGAGCTGCCGTGGTGGCTGATCTCCGCGGTGATGATCGCCGTGGTGGGCGTGCTCGCGCATCGCCGCATCGATCTCTCCGCCGCAGTGCTCGGGGTGGTGCTGGTGCTGGAGATCCTCGCGGTGCTCGCGATCGACCTCGGCGTGCTGGCCTCCGGCCGCGAGCTCACCCCGGGGCCGTTCAGCCCCGCCGAGGCGCTCTCGGGCGCACCGGGCCTCGGGCTCCTCTTCGCCTTCCTCGGCTTCTTCGGCTTCGAGGCGACCGCCGTGTTCCGCCACGAGGCCCGCGACCCGCTGCGCACCATCCCGCGCGCCACCTACGTCGCGGTGCTGCTGATCGGCGTGCTCTACACCGTCTCCTCGTGGCTGGTGATCTCCGGGCTCGGCGCCGAGGACGCCCTCGACGCCGCGGCGGCGAGCCCCGACTCGGTGGTGGTCGCGCTCGCCGGGGACGTGGTCGCGCCGATCATGCGCGACGTGACCCAGGTCCTGGTCGTGACCAGCATGTTCGCGTGCATGCTGGGGTTCCACAACATCGTCTCCCGCTACCTGTTCACCCTCGGTCGGCGCGGAGTGCTGCCCTCCGCGCTCGGGCAGGTGCACCGGGTTCATCGCGCCCCCTCCCGCGCCTCGCTCGCCGTCACCGGCATCACGGCCGTGATCGTGCTGGTCTCGGCGCTCGCGCAGCTGGACCCCGTGGTCGAGATCTACACCTGGTACTCGGGCCTCGGCGCGATCGGGGTGATCGCGATGATGGCGCTGACGGCGCTCGCGGTGCTCCGCTTCGGCGGCCGACGGGGTCCCGGCGTGCGCTCGGCTCCCGGCGCGGCCCGGGACTCGAACGGCCGACGCGCGGGCGCGGGCACCCTCGCCGCGACCGGGCTCGGCGGGCTGGGACTGTTCGTCGTGCTCGGCATCTCGCTGGCGAACTTCCCGCTGATGGTGGGCGGGACGGCCGCGGCGATCGTGTGCGCCGCACTCCTCGTCGGCGCCTTCCTGCTGGGCGCCCTCGCCGGGCCGACGCGCAGCGCCGGCGCCCCCGAGGACGGGAACGCCGGTGCAGGGGAGTCGGACGACGGGGGACCGGTCGACGAGGCGACGGTGGGCGGCGCGGGCGAGGACCCGGGGCTCACCACTGATGGGCGACGTCGATGACCAGGCGGGACCCGTCGCCGGGGCCGTCGAGCACGAAGGCCCGCATCGGGAGCCGGGCGCGGACGCCGAGCCCGATCAGGGTCTGCCCCTCGAAGCTGCCGGTGAAGGCGACCTGGCGGAAGGTGCGATAGCCGGTCACGTCCACCGCGCGCGACGGGGTGCGCGGCGAATAGGTCGCCTCGCCGCGGTCGTCGTAGGCCGCCGCCTCGACGAGGACCTGCAGGTCCGCCGCACCGGAGAGCGGGACGACCTGCCCGGAGCCGAGCTGCTCCACCCGGCTCACGTAGGAGACGGAGTACCCGGTGACGGTGCCGTCCAGGTCCACGACGAGCCGGTCGAAGCAGTCGTGGCGGCCGGAGCGGAGGTTCTCGACCTGGGCCGAGGTGGTGGCGGTGACCGACTCGGGGAGCGATCCCCAGCGGATCCCGCAGTACGGCGCGGCCGACGCGGTGGCCGGGGCGACGGCGCCCAGTCCCACCAGCAGCGCGCCCGAGGCGAGGACGGACAGGATTCTCTTCTTCACGGCTGCCTCCTTCAGGAGACGGCGAAGGCCACGGCGGCCAGGGCCGTATGACGGGATTGTCCGCTCCCGCGCGAGCGCGATCCAGTGACCGGCAGGTCATGACGACCGAATCGTGATCTAGGGATGACCTGCGGGAGCGGAACTGTCCGCAGCCATCGCGTCGGCCGGTGCCGAGGGAGATCGGCACCTGATGCCCGATGAGCGGCACGAGCGGCTGCAGGCGGCGGACCTCGGTCCCGCATGTCGCGGCCGAGGGGCTGGCACGATGCCTCGTATGACAGCGCTCGTCGCCTATGCGACCCACTCCGGAGCCACCCGCACCCTCGCCGAGACCCTCGCCGACGCCCTGCGCGAGGCAGGCCTCGACTGCGACCTCGTCGACCTCGAGGAGGCGCCGGATCCGTCCGGCTACGACGCCGTCGTGCTCGGCTCGGGCGTGCGCGTCGAGTCCATCGAGAAGAGCGCCGCGGCCTGGGCGACGCAGCACGCCGACGCCCTCAGGACCAGGCCCTTCGCCTTCTTCTCCTGCTCCGGCTCCGCCTCCGACCCCGCCAAGGGAGGGAAGCAGAAGGCGACCGACGCGTTCCTCGCGACCCTCGACCACACCCCCGTCGCGACGAAGAACTTCCCCGGCTGGGTGCTCATGGACCGCATCCCGCTGCACGAGCGCGTGCTGCTGAAGTCCATGCGCACCCCCACCGGGGACTTCCGCGACCTGCCCGCCGTCGCGGCATGGGGGAGGGAGATCGCGCCGCTGCTGCAGGGGTGAGTCGCGGCCGCGGGCGTCAGCTTTCGCGCACGACCTGCAGGAACAGCTCGTGGAAGCGCGTCTCGCCGGTCGACTCCGGGTGGAAGGCGAGCCCGAGCACCCGTCCCTGCCGCGCCGCGACCGCCCGCCCGTCCGGCAGCGCGGCGAGCAGCTCCGCGGCCGGGCCGATCTCCTCGATCAGCGGGGCGCGGATGAAGGCGGCCCGCACCGGCGGCCCGTCGGCCCCGGGCCCCTCGAGCGCGGGGACCACGAGATCCGTCTCGAAGGACTCCGTCTGCCGGCCGAAGGCGTTGCGGCGCACGGTCACGTCCAGCCCGCCGAAGGTCTCCTGACCGGGGCCGCCGTCCCGCAGCCGCGCGGCCAGCAGGATCAGCCCCGCGCAGGTGCCCAGCACCGGCAGCCCGCCCGCGATCGCCTCCCGCAGCGGCTCCCGCAGGCCGGTGAGCCGGGCGAGACGATCGATGACCGTGGACTCCCCACCCGGGATCACCAGGCCGTCCACCTCGCCCAGCTGGGCCGGCCGTCGCACCGGCGTGACCTGCGCGCCGAGGTGCTCGAGCATCCGGGCGTGCTCGCGCACATCGCCCTGCAGCGCCAGCACCCCGATGCGCGGGCCGGCCGCGCCGACGACCGTCGTCGCGTCTCGCGCAGCGGCGGTCGGAGCGACGGCCGACGGGCCCCCGGGCGCCTCCGTGACCGTCGGGCCCCTGCTCACCAGCCGCGCTCGGCGAGGCGGTGCGGGGCGGGGAGGTCGGCGACGTTGATGCCGACCATCGCCTCGCCGAGGCCGCGCGAGACCTCCGCGACCACGGAGGGGTCGTCGTAGGAGGCGGTGGCCCGCACGACGGCGGCGGCGCGCTTCGCGGGCTCGCCGGACTTGAAGATCCCGGAGCCGACGAACACCCCGTCGGCCCCGAGCTGCATCATCATCGCGGCGTCCGCCGGGGTCGCGACCCCGCCCGCAGTGAACATCGGCACGGGCAGCGCGCCCGCCTCCGCGACCTCCTTGACCAGGGCGTACGGGGCCTGGAGGTCCTTCGCCGCGAGGTAGAGCTCGTCCTCCGAGCGGGCGGCCAGCGCCCGGATCTCGGCGCTGATGGTGCGGATGTGCTTCGTCGCCTCGGAGACGTCGCCGGTGCCGGCCTCGCCCTTGGAGCGGATCATCGCCGCGCCCTCGGTGATGCGGCGCAGCGCCTCCCCGAGGTTCGTCGCCCCGCACACGAAGGGCACGGTGAAGCGGTGCTTGTCGATGTGGTGGACGTAGTCGGCGGGGGAGAGCACCTCGGACTCGTCGATGAAGTCGACGCCCAGCTCCTGCAGCACCTGCGCCTCGACGAAGTGGCCGATCCGCGCCTTGGCCATCACCGGGATCGAGACCGCCTCGACGATCCCGTCGATCATGTCGGGGTCGGACATGCGGGAGACGCCGCCCTCGGCGCGGATGTCGGCGGGGACCCGCTCGAGCGCCATGACGGCGACGGCGCCGGCGTCCTCGGCGATCCGCGCCTGCTCGGGGGTGACGACGTCCATGATCACGCCGCCCTTGAGCATCTCGGCGAGGCCGCGCTTGACGGTGCCGGTGCCGGTGGAGGGGGTGGTGCCGTTCGACGGGGTGGGGGCAGGGGCGCTCATGGGAGCTCCTTCTCAGCTCGCGTGGCGCGGGCCGACGGCTCCTGACGCCGCGACCCTCCCTGCACCACTTTGGTCTAGGCCAAAACGTAGCACGGGGTCGCGTGAGCGTCCTCGGGGGTCCACAGGGCGGCGCGGATCTGGGCGGCCATCGCGAGAAGTGGCGCTCAGCGCGCAGCGAGGCACGTATGCGGGGATGGATGCGGGCTGAGCGCCACCATTCGCAGCCGCCCTTCCGGCAAGGCCCGTCTCCACTCCGGCCGCCGCCCTGCGCGCGCCCTAGACTCGGGCGCGTGGAGAACACCTCGGCCGCGCAGATCAGCGGCAGCACCGCCGCGGAGATCGCCGGCAGCGTGCGCGGTCTGGTCGACCGCGGCGAGCTGGTCCCCGGCGACCTTCTGCCGCCGGTGCGCGCCCTCGCCGAGCAACTGGGCGTCAACCGCAACACCGCCGTCGCCGCGTACCGGAAGCTCGCCCGCGACGGCGCCGTCGTCGCGCAGGGCCGTGCCGGCACCCGCATCGCCGGACCGCAGGCGGTGGCGCAGGAGGGCTTCGCCGCCCCGGGCGCGCTCACGGTCCCCACCGACCGCGCCGCTCGCGCAGGCTCCGCGGATCCCGATGGACTGGGCACCCCCGAAGCTCCCGGTAGCCCCGGGAGAGCAGGCCGGGGTGCCGGGGACGTTCCCGCGGTAACGCTGCGTGACCTCGGCACCGGCAATCCGGACCCCGCCCTCATCCCGGACCTCGCCCCGGCGCTCGCCGGCGCCGTCGGCCGCCCCGTGCTCTACGGCGAACCGGTGATCGACCCCGGCTTCGAGGCCTGGGCACGGGAATGGGTCGCGCCCGACGTGCCCACCGGCGCCGATGCGGATCTGACGCCGACCAGCGGCGCCGTCGACGCGATCGAGCGGCTGCTGGCGCAGTCCCTCGTCCGCGACGACGCCGTGGCGCTGGAGGACCCGTGCTTCCTGGCCAGCATCCAGACGGTCCGCCACGCCGGCTACCGGACCCTGCCCGTCCCCGTCGACGCGGACGGCATGACCCCGGACGGGCTCCGCGCCGCGCTCGAGGCCGGGGCCCGCGCCGTCGTGCTCACGCCCCGCGCCCAGAACCCCACCGGCGCCTCGCTCAGCGCCCGCCGCGCGGAGGAGCTGCGGGCCGTGCTCGCCGAGCACCCCTACGTTCTCGTCGTCGTCGACGACTACTATTCGTTCCTCTCCCGTCGGCCCTTCCGCTCGCCGCTGCCGCGCGGGCACCGCCGCTGGGCGCTGGTGCGCTCGGTCTCGAAGTTCCTCGGCCCCGACCTGTGCCTCGCGGTCGCCGCGACCGATCCGGAGACCGCAGGGCGGCTCGCGCTGCGGCTCAGCCCTGGCACCACCTGGGTCAGCCACCTCCTGCAGCGCCTCGCCCACGGGGTCCTCGCCGACGACGCGTCGCGCGCCCTCGTCGAGCGCGCGGGAAAGCACTACGCCGCCCGGAACGCGCAGGTTGCTGCGCTGCTCACGGCGCAGGGCCTGCCCGTCCGTGCGGCCGACGGGATGAGCCTGTGGGTCCCCGTCCCGCGCCCCGCCCGGGAGGTCATGGCGGAGCTCGCCCGGCGAGGATGGCGGGTGCGGACCGGGGACGAGTTCCGCCTCGCCCCGGGCGGGCCCGGAGCCGAGGCTTCCCGGCACCTGCGCCTGACCGTGCACGACCTCACCGGCGCAGAAGCGGAGCGGTTCGCGACGGATCTGGCCCACGTGGCCGGGCCGGGGCCTGCTGCAACCGACGTGCTGCGCGAGGGGGCCGGCAGAGCGTAAGCCGAGCGGCCGAAGGATGCGGAGGCCGCGCTCAGCGCGTCCGCTCGATCGTGCCGACGATCGTCTCGCTGATCTCGCGCAGCGCGCGGAGCTGCGCGGCGTCCAACGGGTCGATCGCGAGGTCGAGCACCTCGGCGGCATGGCCCGGCGCGGTCGCCACGACCTTCTCGAAGCCCGCGTCGGTGAGCACGGCGAGGGTGGTGCGTCCGTCGGCCGGGTCGGGCAGGCGCTCCACCCAGCCCTTCGCCTCCAGGCGGGTGACCACCTGCGAGAGGCGCTGGAGGCTCGAGTCCGCGCGCGCTGCGAGCTCACGCAGGCGCAAGCGACGCTCCGGCTGCTCGGAGAGCTGCGAGAGCACCTGGTAGTCGAAGTGGGTGATCCCGGCGTCGCGACGCAGCTGTGCGTCGAGCGCCGTGGGCAGCCGCACGAGGAGGCTCGTGAGAGCCCGCCAGGTGGCCTGCTCCTCGGGCGTCAGCCAGCGCGGGTCCTGGTCGGTGGTCATCCGGCAGATCCTACGGGCCCCGGGGCGAGCATTGGCCGCCGCCGCGGCCGCGTGACTAGGATCGACGGCGACCGTGACCGCTCCGACGACGGAGAGCACCCATGTCCCTGCAGGACCCGCCGACCGCGCTGCGCGTCGGCATCGTCGGCACCGGGGGGATCTCCCGGGCCCATCTGCCCGGCTGGCAGGCGCTCGGCGCCGAGCTGCACTGCACCAGCCCCGAGGGCGCCGAGGCGTTCGCCGCCGAGGCCGGGGCGCGCGTGCACCCGGACCTCGACGCACTGCTCGCGGCGGTGGACGTCGTGGACGTCTGCACCCCCACCCCCTCGCACCCCGGCATCGTCCGCGCCGCCCTCGACGCGGGGAAGGACGTGCTCTGCGAGAAGCCGCTCGCGCTGACCGGCGAGGAGGCGCGAGGGCTGGCCCGGCACGCCGAGAACGTCGGCCGCCTGCTCTTCCCCGCGCACGTCGTGCGCTACTTCCCGCAGTACGCCGCCGCGAAGCGCGCCGTCGACACGGGCGCGATCGGCACCCCCGCCGTGCTGCGCTTCGAGCGCACCGGTGCCCTGCCGGACCGGGACTGGTACGCCGACGAGGAGCGCTCCGGCGGCATCGTGATGGACCAGATGATCCACGACATCGACCAGGCGCTCTGGCTCGCCGGCGACGCGGAGTCGGTCCACGCCCGCCAGCAGGTCGCCGCCTCCGACCCGACTGTGCGCACCGCCCACGTGGTCCTCACCCACCGCTCCGGCGCGCTCAGCCACTGCCGCGGCTTCTGGGGCCCCGAGGGCACCCGGTTCCGCTACACCTTCGACCTCGCCGGCGACCGCGGCCGCCTCCGGTACGACAGCGCCGGCGACGCCGGTATCACCTTCGACGACGTCGCCTCCGCCCGGCAGGCGAGCGGCGACGGCTTCCTGCCCGACGTCTCCACCATGGAGGACCCCTACGCCGCCGAGATCGCCGAGTTCGCCCGCGCGGTCACCGTCGGCGGCACCACCCGCGTCGAGGCGGCCGACGGCGCCCGCGCCGTGGAGGTCTCCCGCGCCGCCCTCGACTCCCTGCGCACCGGACGGAGCATCCCATGCTGAACGCCCCAGGTCAGGACCCCGCGAACGCATCGGCCGACGCCCCGCTGCGCGTGGCGCTGATGAGCTGCGCCCACACCCACGCCTTCTCCTACGCGGCGCTGCTCGAGGCCCGAGCCGACGTGGACCTCGTCGTCGCCGACCCCGACGGCTACGGGGACGTGCGCGGGGTGCGGGTCGTCGGCAGCTACCAGGACGCCTGGGAGGCCTGGCCGGAAGGCCCCGACGCCATCGTCGTCACCAGTGCCAACGCCCACCACCGCGAGCTCGTTCTCGAGGCCGCTCGCCGCGGCGTGCACGTGCTGTGCGAGAAGCCGCTCGCGACGACCGTGGCGGACGCCGAGGAGATGGTCGCCGACTGCCGTGAGGCGGGCGTGGTGCTGATGACCGCCTTCCCCGTCCACTTCTCGCCCGCCGTCCAGGCGCTGCGCGCCGCGGTCGCCGACGGCACCCTCGGCGAGATCGTCGGCCTCACCGGCACGAACAACGGCAAGCTCCCCGCGGGGCGCGACTGGTTCACCGACGTCGAGCTCGCCGGCGGCGGCTCGCTCGTGGACCACACCGTGCACCTCGCCGAGATCCTCGACTCCGTGCTCGGGGAGCCCGAGAGCGTCCACGCCGTCTCCAACCGGATCCTGTACGCGGGCCGTGCGGGGGAGGGCGCCGAGACCGGCGGGCTCGTCACACTCACCTATTCCTCCGGCGTCGTCGCCGCCATCGACTGCTCCTGGTCGATGCCGGCCGACGCGCCGACCTGGGGCGGGCTCACCCTCCAGGCCCTCGGCACCGGCGGCCAGCTCCAGATCGACGCCTTCGCCCAGCACGTGGGCGGGCCCGGCCAGTGGCTGCCCTACGGCACCGACCTCGACGCCCTGCTGCTGGACGCGTTCCTCGACGCGGTCCGCGCAGGCGAGGCGGCCGCGCCGACCGGCGAGGTGGGGCTGCGGACCGTCCGCGTCGTCGCCGCCGCGCAGGAGTCCGTGCGGACCGGGCAGCCGGTGGCGCTCGCGGGGTGAGGGGAGCGGTGCTGGGCATCGTGCGGTGCTGCGAGACCAGCGGTGCTGAGGGCCGCACGGGGCCGGGGTGTGAGGTGCCGGGGTGTGAGGTGCCGGGGCGTGAGGTGCCGGGCCGCAGCGATCCGTCGGCCCCGCAGCCACACTTCCTATAGGGTGCCGGTCGAGCGGGTGCGTCGCCGAGAGCGGCCCGCCCGTGCGACGATCGACGCCGCCGGGACAGGCGATGACGCAGGGCCCGGGAAGAGAGGAGTGCCGTGATGGCTGTGCGACGGCAGGTGCTGCGCGCCGAGGTCGAGGAGCTGATCCTGCAGCGGCTGCTGGAGGCCCGCTGGCCGCCGGGCGCGCGGCTCAGCATCGACGGGCTGGCCCGTGATCTGGAGGTCTCGCCGACGCCGGTGCGAGAGGCGATGGTGTCCCTCGAGCGGTCCGGGCTGGTGGAGTACGTGGCGCTGCGAGGCTACGTCGTCGCGCCGATGCTCGACGCCGAGCAGATGACAGAGCTGCTCGATGCCCGACGCGTCGTCGAGACCGCCGCGCTCGGCCGAGCCTTCGAGGACGTGGATGCGCTGCTCGCCGCCCTCGAGGAAGCGCACGCCGCCCACGGCGCCGTCATCGCCCGGATCGAGGCCGCCGGCGAGGTGAGCATCGAGCTGCTCCAGGAGCACTTCCATGCCGACTGGGCCTTCCACCAGACGCTCTTCGACCACTCCGGGAACCGCTACCTCTCCACGATGGTGGAGACGGTGCGCCCCCACACCCATCGCATGCGCCAGACCTGGGTGGGCGGGCCCGCCGCGCTCGACGTCCACGAGGCCTACACCGAGCACGGAAGGATCCTCGAGAAGGTGCGCCGCCACCACCACGACGGGGCGCTGCAGGCCCTGGACGAGCACCTCGCCGCCGTGCTCGAGCGCTCCCACGCCGTCGCCGAGGCCGAGGAGGCCGGCGGCACCGCGAAGGGCTGACGGGCCGCGATCTCAGCGGTCGGCGGCCGGATCCGCCGACGGCTCCGAGAAGCGGGCGCGCAGGAACTCCGAGTGCACGTCGAGGGTGCGCGAGACGCCGGAGACGACCTCGTGCTCGAGCCGGTCCAGGCGCCCGTCCAGCACCGCGAGCTGCTCGTCGATGCGCTGCAGGTTCCCCGCCGCGCGGGCGCGGGTGTCCTCCGTCGAGGTGGGGGTCAGGAAGCCGACCGTGTCCTCGAGCGCGCCCACCAGCTCGGGGACGTAGCGCTCGGTCATGCCCTCCAGCAGCATCACATCGGGGTCCGAGGCGCGACGGGACTGCAGCGCCGCCGAGCCCAGCAGCGCGTCGACCCGCAGCAGGAGGGTCTCGGCGCGGTCCAGCAGGCGCTTCTCCGTCGGCCCCTGGACCCGGCGCCGCATCCGATGGATGCGCCGGCGCTGCTGGGTGGAGTCCTTGACGATCTTCTCCAGCATCGCCCGGGTGCCGGAGGAGATCTCCTCCGCGGAGCGGCCCAGGCGCGTCGGCCTCGGTCGACGATTGCGCAGCAGGAAGGCGCTGCCGCCGCCCGCCACCGCGGCGATGCCGAGGCTCGCCAGGAACGGGGTGAGCAGACCGGCCCCGCCCACCAGGGCGCTCACGCCGAGGAGCATGAAGCTGCTGATCCCGAGCACGCCCGCGAGCACCACCGGCACGCCGACGGTCAGCCAGCGCCCGCGCCTGCGGGGCAGCGAGACCGAGCGGGAGCGCGGGGCATGGACCGTGCCCTCGAGGGGTGCGGTGCCGGCGGCCCACGACCCGGGCGCGGGCGGCGCCGGGGCGCGCAGGCCGGGGTGCGCGCCGGGACCGGGGCGCGAGGGCGTCCCGCTGGGCCGTGCCGGGTGCCGGCGGGACGAGGGGCTCTGGGGGCTCATGGGAACCGCGGACCTCTCTGTGGACGGAGCTGAGGTCTCGACGGGGAGGGCCCTGCGGTCCGGCCTCGGGGCGATCGCGGGAGGGGACCTGCGCGGCCGCGGACCCGGTGCGGGCCCTCGTCGTCGACGGCTCCCAGGCTATCGCGGCACCGTGAGGATCCCCTGGGGGATGTCCCCCTGATCCTGGGAGGGAGGCCCAGGGTGGACGGCGTCCTCGCGAAGGGCGGAGGGGGTGTCCATGCCCCCACCGCAGCACATCCCGGCGGGGCGACAGATCAGGCGGCCGCGTGCGCCTCGGCGATCCGCAGCAGCTCGAGGTAGCCCTCCAGCTTCCACGCGGTGCGGCCGACGAACAGGCCGGTCACGTGCTCGATCCCGAGCAGGCCGGCGGCGTTGTCGAGGTTCACCGAGCCGCCGTAGAGCAGCCCCGTGACCTTCCCCGAGTACTGCCCGCCGAGCGCGGCGAAGGGTTCGACGAGCTCCTCGACGGTGGCGGGGCGGCCCTTCTCGCCGATCGCCCAGATCGGCTCGTAGGCGATCACGACGCGGGAGAGCTCCTCGGCGGAGAGCCCCTCGAGCGCCCCCGCGGCCTGCTCGAGGATGAACGCGCTCGAGCCGCCGGCCTCCTTCACCTCGGCGCTCTCCCCGATGCACAGCAGCGGGGTGAGACCGTGACGGAGCGCGGCGGCGACCTTCAGGCGCGTGGTCTCCACCGTCTCGCCGAAGTGCTCGCGTCGCTCGGAGTGCCCGATCTCGACGACCTGGGCGCCGGCATCCTTGGCCTGTGGCACGGAGACCTCACCGGTCCACGCGCCCTCGTCCTCCCAGTGCGCGTTCTGCACGCCGAGCAGCACGGGGGAGTCCTCGCCGAGGATGCTGCGCACCGTCGTGGTGGCGGTGAAGGAGGGGATCACGAAGGGCTGCACGCCTGAGGGAGCCTGCCCGCCGTGCTCGCTCGTGAGGTGGTCGCGCAGGCCCTCGGCCCAGGCGCGGCCCTCGGCGAGGGTCTTGGTCATCTTCCAGCTGGTGCCGATCCAGAGGGGGGACATGCTGCTCCTTCGACGAGACGTGCCATGTGGGCGGGGGTTGTTCGACGTCCGGTACCGCAGCGCGAGAGTTGTTCGACGTCCGGTGCCACGTCGCGGGGGTTGTTCGACGTCTAGTACCACGTCGCGGGGGTTGTTCGACGTCCGGTACCAGGGTGCGGGGGGCGGGCGGCGGACAACAAGGAGGGGGGGGGGC
>NZ_ML133853.1:229950-343473 GCF_003994255.1 Brachybacterium paraconglomeratum
TCGCCTCTTCCTCGCCCCCCGTGGCGGGGTTTCTTCCCGGCCCGTACCCAGTTTCCTGGTACCGGACGTCGAACAACTGGCAGGGCCTGGTACCCGACGTCGCACAACTGGCAGGGCCTGGTATCGGACGTCGTTCAAGCGGCGGGGTGCCGGTGCCGGGGTCGGGTGAGTTCCCGGTCGGGGGTGCCGGGGTCGGGTGAAGTCCCGGTCAGGGGTGCCGTGCCGTGCCCGGGCTCAGCTCACTTGTCGAGGGAGCCGTCGTAGGCGCAGATCGCATGGACCTTCGCCGCGGAGCTCGACTCCGGGTCGAACTCGAGGTCGAGCCACACCTTCACCAGCTCCTTCGCGAGCTCCAGCCCGATCACGCGCTCGCCCATGCAGAGGACCTGCGCGTTGTTCGAGAGCACCGAGCGCTGCACGGAGTAGAGGTCGTGCGCGGTCACGGCGCGGATGCCGGAGACCTTGTTCGCCGCGATCGCGACGCCCAGACCGGTGCCGCAGACCAGCAGGGCCCGGTCGGCCTCGCCGGCGGCGACCTTCTCGGCGGCGGCGACGGCGATGTTGGGGTAGAGCTCGTTGTCCTCACGCCCGGCGACGCCGACGTCGATGACCTTCCCGACGCGGGGATCGTTCTCGAGCAGCTCCTTGAGCGCGGACTTGTGGCCGTGGCCGGCGTTGTCGGAACCGGTGACGATGGTGAGAGCCATGATGTTCTCCTTCGGGTGATGCGTGACGGATGTGCAGGTGGCGGGTACGGATCGGGGGTCGAGGCGGTGGGTCCCTCGGTCCTGGGTGGTGGGGTCCTTCGTCCCAGCATGCCCGGGACGGGATCGCGGCGTGAACCCGCGGTCGGTGCGAGTCCCGGGGCGAAGCCGCGGCGGGGGAGGGACTCTCCCGTCCGTGGGGGTCCCGGCCGGGAGGGGAGCTGATCACCCTCCCGGCCAGGAGGATTCAGGGGCGGGCGGGTCAGGACAGGTGCCGGCCGAGCTCGCGCATGAGGATGGAGAAGGAGATCGCCCCCGGGTCCGGGGTGCCGACCGACTTCTCACCGAGCACGCGGGCACGGCCCAGGGTCGCGGTGATCTCGGCGGTCGCGTCGGCCGCCTCGCGGGCCACCTCCGCGGCCTGCAGGATCGCCTCGGCCGCGTTCGCGCCGGTGAAGGCCTTCGCGAGCTCCTCGCGGAAGGGTGCGGCGGCGTCGACCATGGTCTTGTCGCCCACCTGCGCCCCGCCGAGGCGCTGGATCGCGTCGATCCCGGCGTCGACCGCGTCCACGACGGTGCGCGCCTCCGCTCCGGCCTGGTCGTCGTAGACGGCGCCGGCCGCGATGAGGGCCGCGCCCCAGAGCGCGCCGGAGGTGCCGCCGGCGGACTCGGACCAGGCCTCACCGGCACGGACCAGCAGGGTGCGAGCCCCTGCGCCGTCCTCGAGCGCCTGGCGGGCCGCGGCCGCGGCGCCCTTGGAGCCGTAGGCCATGCCCTGGCCGTGGTCGCCGTCGCCCGCGATCGCGTCGATCCGGCCGAGCTCGGCCTCCTCGCGCGCGCACACGCCCGCGAACAGGTCCAGCACGCCGGCGACCTTCCCGGCGACCTCGCGGGACTCGCTGCTCGCCACGGGGATCTCGTCGGCCCCGGCCTCCCAGAAGACGGTGCGGCGCGGGCGCTCCGCCGCGCCGGTCATCGCGCCGCGGTGGAGGGCGGGGGTGTCGACGGGCGCGAGCCAGTGCTGCTCGAGCTCCTCGTCGAGGAACACCAGGGTCAGCGACAGCCCGGCCATGTCGAGGCTGGTCACGAGCTCGCCGACCTCGGGACGGACCGGCGTGATGCCCGCGGTCTCGAGCAGCTCGGCGACCTTCGCGTAGACGACGAAGAGCTCCTCGTGCTTCACGGTGCCGAGGCCGTTGACGAGCACCGCGGCGCGGCCCTGGTAGCCGCCCTCCGTGCGCTCGGGCTGCTCGGCGAGCACGCCCTCGACCAGCATCGTCGCGATCTCGTCGGCGGTGCCGATCGGCTCGTCGCGCACGCCGGGCTCGCCGTGGATGCCCAGACCCACTCCCATCTGCCCCTCGGGCACGTGGAAGAGGGCGCCGGCGGCGCCGGGGAGGGTCGGGCCGTCGAAGGCGACGCCGAAGGAGCGGGTCGCGTCATTGGCCTTCCACGCGAGGCGCTCGGCCTCGTCGAGGTCCGCGCCGGCCTCGATCGCGGCGCCGGCGATCTTGAAGACGGGCAGGTCGCCGGCGATGCCGCGGCGGTCGCGGTGGTTCTCGGGAGTGTTGGAGACGATGTCGTCGCTGACCTTGATGATCCGCACGTCGATGCCCTCCGCGCGCAGCTTCTCGGCCGCGGCGCCGAAGTGGAGCACGTCGCCGGCGTAGTTGCCGAAGCCGAGGATCACGCCGCCGCCGTTCTCGGCGTTGCGCGCGACGGAGTACACCTGCGAGGCCGACGGGGAGGCGAACACGTTGCCGCAGGGGGCGCCGTGACCCATGCCCGGGCCGACCCAGCCGGCGAAGGCGGGATAGTGGCCGGAGCCGCCGCCGATCACGAGGGCGGGCTGGCCGGCGGGGGTCTCGGTTGCGCGGACCACGCCGCCGTGGACCACGGCCACGTGGTCGGGATGCGACAGGGCCAGGCCCTGGACCGCGTCGGCGGCGAAGGCGGCCGGGTCGTTGAAGAGGTACGTCATCGTGGATTCCTCCGGAAGCTGCCGTGCGAGGTCGACGGCGCGGGGTCGTGGGGAGCCGGGCGCACCGCGCCGCAGCATGCTGATCCTATAGGAAATGTACAGGGTAGGGCAGGGGGCCGAGCGGTAGGAGAGTCCCGTCGGGCGGAGCCTCCCCTGGAGCGGAGTGCCCTGCCCGACCCCTGATCATGCGGTGCCGGCCCTCCGGGCGGAGAGCCACCGGGAAATGGTCAGACCACCATCCACACCAGCGACAGCAGGAGCATGCTCGTGAACCCCAGGGCCGAGGTGAGCACCGTCCAGGTGCGCAGACCGTCGGCCACCGAGAGGCCCAGGAACTTCGTGGCGATCCAGAAGCCCGAGTCGTTGATGTGGGAGAGCGAGACCGATCCCAGCCCGATCGCGAGGATGATCAGCACGACCTGCATCGGCGAGTAGTCCCCGGCCATCACCGTGCCCTGGACGATGCCCGCGGCCGAGAGGGTCGCGACCGTGCCGGAGCCCTGGGCGACCTTGAAGGCGAGCGCGACGAGGAAGGCGAGCAGCAGGATCGGCACGCCCGCGTCCAGGAGCAGTCCGGAGACCGCATCGCCCACGCCGGTCTCGGTCAGCACCTTCGCGAAGACGCCGCCGGCGCCGGTGACCAGGATGACGATCGCGGCCGGGCCGAGCGCGCCGTCCATCACCTCGCTGATCTGGGCCCTGCCCCATCCGTGCATGATGCCCAGCAGGTACATCGCGGCGAGCGTCGCGACCAGCAGAGCGAAGGCGGGGGCACCGAGGAAGGAGACCACGTGCGCGGCGGTCGAGCCCTCGGTCAGCAGGAGCCCGCCGACGGTTCCGAGCGCGATCAGCAGGATCGGCAGCAGGATCAGCGCGATCACCAGGCCGGCCGACGGGCGATGCCCGGCGAGTTCCCCGTCGGCCGAGGACACGGCGCTCGAACCGTCGCCGGTGAAGTCGTCGCCCGTGCGGGCGTCCGCGGGGGCGAGGGCGAGGGACGAGGCAGCGGCGACGTGCGAGGAGCCGGAGGCGCCGTCGACCGCTGCGCCGTCGTTCCCACCGACGTGGGCGCGGCGACCGTGCCCCGCGCTGCCGAGCTCGGCCGCGCCGGTGCCGGCGTACTTCTCCTCGATCTCCGGGGAGAGCGCGAAGACCTTCGAGGTCACGCGCTTGCCGACGAGGTGGACGAGCAGGCTCATCGGGATCGCGAGCACGATGCCGGAGAGGGTCACCAGGCCCATCAGGTCCTCGCCCAGCAGGGTGGTGGAGCCGACGATGCCGGGATGCGGCGGCACGGTGTTGTGGATGAACACCATGAACACGGCGACCGGCATGCCGATCGCGACCGGTCCGCGGTGCCCGGCCGCCTTCGCGAAGGCGAAGATGATCGGGACCAGGATGATGAAGGCGACGTCGAAGAAGATCGGGATCGCCACCAGGCCGGACGCGATCAGCAGCGCCTGGGCGAGGCGCTTCTCGCCGAGCGCCTCGGCGGCCGCGTGGGCGATGACCTCGGCGCCGCCGGTGCGCTCGATGATCCCGCCGAGCATCGCGCCGAGCCCGACGAGCAGGGCGACGCTGCCGAGCGTGCCGCCCATGCCCTCGATCATCAGGGGGACGACGTCCTGGACGGGGATGCCGCCGGCCAGCGCCGTCAGCACCGCGACGAGGAGCAGGGCGACGAAGGCCGGCCACTTGAGCTTGATGACCGTGAACAGCAGGATCGCGATCGCGCCGGCGGCGATGCCGACGAGGAGGAGGGGGTCCATCAGGTCCTTCCGGAACGGGCCGGGGTGGTCGTCAGCGACCGCCCCGGCGTGAGGGTGTGCTGGTCAGCGCTCGATCTTGTCGAGATTGAGCATCTGGGCGAGGACCTTGTCGAGCTCCTCGTCGTCCCAGACCTTCGTCCAGTCGGGCTTGATGATGGACTCGCGGCCGTAGTCCATCGCGCGCAGGCACGCCTCGGAGAAGGGGTTCGAGCCGCGCAGCGCGTTGGTGAGCGAGATGAAGATGTGGCCGTAGAACAGCGCCTTCACGGCCTTCTCTGGGATGCCGACCTCGTTGATCGCGTGGTCCATCGAGTCCTTGAGGAACTGGCCGATCATGCACCCGGTGGTCTCCACCAGGGTGGGCTCGAGCTGGGCGAGCTGCTTGATCGTCACCCAGTGCACGTCGATGACGGGGGCGTAGATCGCGCGGATCACCTCGGCGGTGCGTGTGCGGACCTGCTCGTCGCCGCCCTCGTAGGCGGCCACGACCTCCTGCGGCGCGGCGATGCCGCCGAAGGTGTCGGCCCACTCCTCGGGCGTGGTGCGCTCGAGGAAGACCGACGGGTGGGCGGGGTGCGCGCAGGCCTGGTGGACGCCCTCGCGCTCGGCGAGCAGGCCCGCGTAGGCGGCCGCCGGGTCCAGGGTCAGCAGTACCGAACCGTCCTTCATCAGCGGCACGACCTGCTCGGAGATCTTTCCGAGGACCACGTCGGGGACCGCGAGGATCACGACGTCGGCCGCGGTCGCGGCGTCCTCGAGGGTGGAGACCTCGCGGCCGAGCTCCTTCAGGCGCTCCTGGCCCGCCTCGGACGCCTCGACGTAGAGGATCGGGGCGTCGGTGAGGTTCAGGTTGTTCGAGACGCGGGTGCCCATCTTCCCGGCCGCGCCGACGACGGCGACGGCGATCGACGGGTCGAGCTCCACGGTCTTGCCGTACAGGGGGTTCAGTTCCTTGCTGCTGGTCATCGGTGACTCCTTCTGGTGGGGCGACGGGTTTCGTCGGCGTGTGGGGCGACGGGTGTCGCGGGGGTGTGCGGTGGGGCCGCGGGGCGGTGCGACACGGGGCCGGCGGGGCCGGTGCGGGTGGGGCCGGGCCGACGGGGTCGACGTCGGCCGACTGGTCAGGCAGGGGAGGGGTGGTGCGCCTCGCGCCAGGCGCGCAGCGCGGCGAGGGTGCGGTCGGTCCAGGTGCGCTCGGTCTCGAGGGTGGTGGCGAGGTCGCCCTGCCAGGGCAGCCAGTGCTCGACGATCGCGGACGGTGCGCGGCCGATGGCCGATGCGGAGCGGTCGCCGGAGTAGACGTGGCGCAGCTCGTGGTCGAGGTCGAGCAGGCCCTCGCCGAGCGGGGCGCCGGAGTAGGTGAAGCCCACCCAGCCCTCCTGGCGTGCGAAGGCGAAGTCCTTCACGTGCAGGTTCACGGTGCGCGGGGCGCAGGCCTCGACCACGTCCTTCGGATGCTCGAGCGCCGAGACGCAGTTGGCCGGGTCCAGGCAGATCCCCACGTGCGGGGAGTCGAGCTCCTCGACGATGCCGAGCAGGGTGGAGGTGGGGACCTGCTCGTAGGTCTCGAGCGCGAGGGAGACGCCTGCCGCCTCGAGGCGGGGGAGCGAGGCGCGCAGCTCGGAGACCGCCTCCTCGGAGCCGGAGGCGATCTCCTGGGACTGGATCATCGAGCGCAGGGTGCGGGCGCCGAGCGCCTCGGCGATGTCGAGGTACCGGCCCAGGTGCTCGCGCCCGATGGTGCGGGTGCCCAGCTCGAGCTCTACGCCGAGCAGCTCGGCCCGCTCGCGCAGGTCGTGCAGGCTGGCTGTGTCGCGCTGCTCGACGCGGGGGTCGTCGCAGATCTGGAAGACCTCGCAGCCGAGCTGAGCGGCGCGGTCGATCATCCCCGGGATGTCGAGCGGGGAGGGGTTGCGGCTCTCGAACTCCCAGAACAGGGAGTAGGTGCCGATGCCGATCTTCATTGTCCGGGAACTCCGTCGTTGGTGTCGGGCAGGTGCGTGGTGTTCACCGTAGACGGAAGAACCGCAATTGGTCAACCGGTTGGCCGTAGATGGACCCGCGGGAGGGCGGTTCAGAGCGTCGGGGTGCCGAAGGCGGCGAGGTGTTGCGCCGCTGCGAGCATGGGTGCGCCGAGATGCGGTCGAGCGAGAGCGCGCTTCTCGGGTGGGGGTGTGCTGAGTCTGCTCGCGTCGACCCATCCCCGTCCGAGGTGTCGGAATCACCCGGTCAATCGGACAGCTCAGACGGGACTTACCCCCATAGCGGCACCTCAGGAGGGATGGGCCTCGAGAACGGCCCAGCAGGGTGAGCGGGGGCGGGCGGCTGGGTCAGCCCGCGTCGACGCCCTCGCCGGGCCTCGCCCCGGCGTCCTCGGCGACCCGCAGCAGACGAGTCCGGGCGGTGGCCATGTGGGCGATCATCGCGGAGGCCGCGCGGTCGCCGTCGTGCGCCTCGAGCGCCTCGAGGATCGCGGCGTGCTCCTCCAGCGCGATGCGCATGTCCTCGGCCTCGTGCACGGAGCGATCGTTGTAGACGCGCAGAAGCTGCCGGCTCACGGCGAGCAGGTCCGTGACGATCGGGTTCTGCGCGGCGGCGCCGAGCACTGCATGGAAAGCGGCGTCCGCGGTGACGAAGGCGTCGAGGTCCTCGAAGCCATCGCGCATGCCCTCGATCGACTCGTGCAGAGCGTCGATCTGCACGGAGGAGATCCGCTCGGCGGCCAGGCGGGCACAGAAGCTCTCGAGGCCCGCTCGCAGCTCCATCAGCTGGTCGGTGCTGCGCTCGCCGATCATCAGGCCCCAGCTGAGGGTCTGGGGGAGCAGCTCGCTCGCGGTGCCGCGCAGGTAGGTGCCCGAGCCGGGGCGCACGTCGACGATCCCGAGGATCTCGAGCGCCGCGAGCGCCTCGCGGATGGCCGAGCGGCCGACGCCGAGGACGGAGGCGAGCTGGCGCTCCGGGGGGAGGCGGGTGCCCGGCTCCAGTCCGCCGCCCGTGAACAGCTCGAGCATCCGGCCCGCGACGCCGGAGACCGGCGTTCCCGCGGGGACGGCCGACAGCGCCTCGGCGAGGGCGTCGGAGGTGCTGTCGGAGAAGGCGGGCATGCCTGGAAAGGTACCAAGAGGAGAGCTTCTCCTTCCGGCACTTCCGCGACTCCCGAAGTTCCTATAGGATCGATGACACGAGTGACCCCCGTGAAAGGACGACGATGTTCACCGCAGAGAACTGGCCCATCGGAGCCAACATGCTCTCGTTCGGCAGCACCACGCCGGACGGCACTCCCACCCTCGAGGCCTCCTCGAGCATCTGGGCCTCCCAGCTGCGACAGGTCAAGGAGCTCGGCGTCGACCAGATCGACCCCACCGACGCCTGGCTGCCGCTCGCGAAGCTCAGCGACGAGCGCGTCGAGGAGTTCCGCCGTGTCCTCGACGGCGAGGGGCTGACCCTCTCCTCCATCTCCATGACCCGCAACTCCGTGGTCGATGTCGAGAACGGCGAGCAGAACCTCGCCGACGCGCTGCGCTTCATCGAACTGGCCCCGAGCTTCGGCGTGACCGTCGTGAACACCGGCTTCATGCAGGCCCTCACCAAGGAGCAGGCCGCGGCGATCTGGTTCTGGCTCGCCGACGGGCACGTCGACGACCCGGCGCTGCGCGACCTCGCGATCGAGCGGGTCCGCACCCTCGGCGACGCCGCGAAGGCGCAGGGCATCGAGGTCAGCCTCGAGATGTACGAGGACACCTACATCGGTACGGCCGACGATGCCGTGGCATTCCTCCGCGACGTCGACCACGAGAGCGTCGGCCTGAACCCGGACCTCGGCAACCTCGTGCGCCTGCACCGCGAGGTCGAGCCCTGGCCGGACATGTTCGAGAAGGTGCTGCCGCACTCGAACTTCTGGCATATCAAGAACTACACCCGCGACCTCGACCCGGCCACCGGCGCCTACTCGAGCGCGCCCATGCCGCTGAAGTACGGCTACATCAACTACCGCCAGGTCATCCGCCGAGCCCTCGACCTCGGCTACACCGGCCCGTTCTGCTGCGAGCACTACGGCTCCGACTCCCTCGGCGTGATCGCCGAGAACGTCCAGTACATCCGCCAGGTGCTCAGCTCGGCGCTGGCCCAGGACGCCTGAGTCCCCGCCCCGACGCACCTAGTTCGAAGGAGAACCCCCAGATGACCATCGAGACCCGCACCATCCAGCCCTTCCCCGCCCGCCGCACCGCGGTCGTCACCGGCGCCGGCGCGCCCCGCGGCATCGGCCGACGCGTCGTCCGCAAGCTGCTGGCCGAGGGCTGGAGCGTCGCCGCGGCCGACATCGACGGCACGGCCGTCGAGGAGTTCGCCGCCGAGCTGAGCGCCGAGCTGCCCGCCGAGTCGGAGCAGAAGGTGATCGGCGTCGGCGTCGACATCTCCGACCAGGCCTCGGTCGACGCCGCCTTCGCGCGCATCGACGTGGAGCTGCCCCAGGTGGTGAGCCTGGTGAACCTCGCCGGGATCCCCAGCCCCCACTCCTTCTTCGAGCTCACCTCGGAGATCTGGGACCGCGTCATGGACGTCAACGCCAAGGGCACTCTGCTGATGACCCAGGCCGCGGCGAAGCGCATGGTCGACGGCGGCGTGGGCGGTCGCATCGTCAACACCGCCTCGATCACCGCCCTCGACGGCGGCGGCACCTTCTCCAAGACCGGCTACGCCGCCGCGAAGGCCGCCGTGCAGGGCCTGACCCGCGGCTTCGCCCGCGAGCTCGGCCAGTACGGCATCACCGCGAACGTCATCCTGCCCGGCCCGATCGACACCGACATCATGGGCGGCACACTCACCGACGAGCGCAAGGAGGGGATGAGCGCGAACATCCCGCTGCAGCGCGTGGGCCAGCCCGAGGAGGTCGCGGGCCTCATCGCGTTCCTCGTCGGCGAGGACTCGAGCTTCGTCAGCGGCACGTCGATCAACGTCGACGGCGGCAAGCACATGCACTGACCTGCGCGACAGGCAGGGGCAAGGCGCCCATAAGGTGCCTCGGTCCTCGGTTCTGCGGCAGTATCACGTCGCAGGACCACCCCTGGTCAATATCCAATAGGATAGCTAGAATGGCTGTCACGAGCCCACGGAACGCCTTCACGAAGGCGGCGTCGGGCGTGGCAGCGCTGGCGCCCTCGTCCGAGAGGCGCCCCCGGACGAAGGAGTTCCCCCGAATGACCATCTCGACCATCTCGACCGTCACCATCGTCGGCGCCGGATACATGGGCGGCGGCATCGCCCAGGTCCTCGCCATCGCCGGCTTCGACGTCACCATCGCCGACGTCAGCGTCGAGAACGCGAACGCCTCCCTCGAGCGCCTGCAGCGCGAGGCGCGCGAGTTCGAGGAGCAGGGCCTGTTCTCGCCCGGCTCCGCGGACCTCGTCGCGAAGAACATCTCCGCCGGCAAGAGCCTCGAGGAGGCCGTCGCGGACGTCGACTTCATCGAGGAGGCCGTCTTCGAGCGCCTCGACGTCAAGCGCGACGTGCTCGGCACGATCTCGCAGCACGCGCGACCCGACGCGATCATCGGCACCAACACCTCGACCATCCCGGTCAAGGAGCTGGTCAGCGCGGTGAAGAACCCCGAGCGCTTCCTCACCGTCCACTTCTCCAACCCCGCCCCCTTCATTCCCGGCGTCGAGCTCGTCGCGGGTGAGGCCACGACGCCCGAGACCGTCTCCGCGGTCAAGGAGCTGCTGGAGAAGTCGGGGAACGAGGGCGCCCAGGTCGCCGACACCCCCGGCATGGTGCTGAACCGCCTCCAGTACGCGCTGCTGAAGGAGGCGACCTCCATCGTCGAGGAGGGCGTCGCCACCGCAGAGGACGTCGACACCATCGTCCGCACCACCTTCGGCTTCCGCCTGGGCTTCTTCGGCCCCTTCGCGATCGCCGACCAGGCGGGCCTGGACGTCTACGCGAACTGCTTCGTGACCTTCGAGGACGCCTTCGGCGACCGCCTCGCCACCCCGAAGATCCTCACCGACGCCGTCGCCGCAGACCGCAAGGGCGTCAAGAACGGCAAGGGCCTGCTGGGCGACTACGACGAGGCGACCGCCGCGGAGCTGATCGCCTACCGCAACAAGGCCTACGCGAAGATGTCGCAGCTCCTGGCCGAGCTCGGTCCCGCGCCGAAGGCGACGCCGAAGGACTCCTGACGACGGAGGCCGGCCGACGCCCCATCGGCCGGCCCTGCGCCGCACCTCTTCGATCAGTCCTGCGGGCTCTGCCCGTCGGACAGGATCACGCCGTAACCCACCCATCCATCCTGCGGGCTCCGCCCGTCGGCCGGGCATCGACGCCCGGGACTCGAGCGAGCGCTCGGGACCCGCGCGTCGACCCGGGTCCCGAGCGCTCCGGCGTGACGGCACCCGACGAGCACCGCCACCACACCCCTGGAGACACTCCCGTGGAAGAACTCGTCCTCGCGGAGCGGCCTGTGTGGCTGCTCCTGACGATCGCGGTCGTCGCGATCGCCTTCCTGCTGTTCCTGATCATCAAGACCCGTCTGCACGCCTTCTTCTCGCTGCTGATCGTCGCCGTTCTGACCGGCCTCGCCGCCGGCATCGGCGTCGCCGACGTGATCGACGTGGTCATCGCCGGCTTCAGCAGCACCGTGGGCACAGTCGCCCTGCTCGTGGGCTTCGGTGCGGTCCTCGGACGCATCATCGAGGTCACCGGCGGCGCGCAGGTGCTCGCCGACAAGATGCTCGACACCTTCGGGGAGAAGCGGGCGCCGCTCGCCCTCTCGGTCGCCTCGCTGTTCTACGCGTTCCCGATCTTCCTGGACGCCGGCTTCATCGTGATGCTGCCGGTCATCTATACGGTCGCCCGACGCCTCGGCGGCTCGTTCATGCTCTACGTGCTCCCCTCGATCGCGTCGTTCATGATGATGCACGCGCTGCTGCCGCCCCACCCCGGGCCCACGGCCGCCGCGACGGTGATGGGCGCGGACATCGGTCTCGTGATCATCGTCGGGCTTCTGATCGGGCTTCCCACCTGGTACTTCGGCGGCTACCTGGTCGCCCGGGCGATCTCGAAGCGCTTCCCGGACACCCCGGTGCCGGCCCTGCTCGGCGAGCCGCGCGAGGTCCCGGTCGAGGAACGGCCCGCCTTCGGGGCGATCCTGCTGGTCCTCCTCATGCCGCTGGCGCTGATCTTCTTCAACACCGGGCTCTCGACCATGGAGGCCTCCGGCTCCGTCTCCGACCAGAACGCCCTCTACCAGCTCTCCCGACTAGTGGGCGCGACCCCGGTCGCGATGGCCCTGTCCGCGCTGACCGCGATGCTGGTGCTCTATGTGATCCCGCGCCGTCGCTCCGGTCAGCAGGTGGGCGGACTTCTCGAGGAGCTCGTGGACGACGCGCTCGCCCCCGTCTGCTCGATCATCCTGATCACCGGCGCCGGCGGGGCCTTCGGCCGCGTCCTCACCGAGACCGGCATCGGCGGACTTGTCGCCGAGGGCCTGGATGCGATGGGGCTCCCGCTGATCATCGCCGCGTACCTGGTGACCATGGCGATGCGCATCGCCCAGGGCTCGGCGACCGTCGCCGCGACCACCGGCGCCTCGATCATGGCGCCGGCGATCATGGCCGGCGACTTCGGGACCATCGCGGTCGCCGCCGTCGTCATCGCGATCGGCGCGGCGTCGATCGGCTGGTCGCACGTGAACGACTCCGGCTTCTGGCTGATCGGCAAGTTCTGCGGCTTCGACACGATCACCACCTTCAAGACCTGGTCGTTGATCGGTACGACGATCTCGCTGCTCGCCTTCGCGCTGTCCTCGGTCGTGTTCGTGATCGCCGCGTAGACGACCGGTGCAGATCTGACAAGGTGGGAGCAGGGGCGCTCGTCGTCCCTGCTCCGCCTCGTCCCGGACCTGCTCATGAAGCGGCATCTGCCGCGTGCTGCCCGCCTCGTCCCGCCTCCTGGAAGAAGGACCCGTGACCGCCACCGCGCCCACCGACCGTCGCCTGCTGATCCTCGACGACGACCCCACCGGCTCGCAGTGCGTCGCCGGGATCGATGTCGCCTTCGACCTCGACCCGGCGATCCCCGTCGGCGTCCTCGAGCAGCCCGGCAGCGCCTGCTTCGTCCTGACGAACACGCGCGCGCTCGACGAGCAGGAGGCGGTCGCGCTGAACCGGCGCGTCCTCGCCGGGGTGCTCGACGGGGGAGTGCCGGCGTCCGGGCTCCACGTCGTCTCCCGCTCCGACTCGACCCTGCGCGGGCACGTCATCGCCGAACCGGTCGCGATCGCCGACGAGCTCGCCGCGCGCGGCATCGACGTCGACGCCTTTGTGCTGTGCCCGGCGATGCTCGAGGCCGGACGGTTCACCGAGGGCGACATCCACTACGCCCGCGTGGACGGGATGGCCGTCGAGGTCGCCGAGACCGACTTCGCCCGCGACGCCACCTTCGGCTACACCAGCTCCGACCTGCGGGAATTCCTCGAGGAGCGCTCCGGCGGCGCCGTGCGCGCGAGCGAGGTCCTCTCGCTCTCGCTTGAGGACATCCGTGAGGGCGGCACCGCGCGGGTGCGGACGCTCCTCGCCGGCGCCCGCGAGCGGACCTGGGTCGTCGTCAACGCCACCGAGTACGAGGACCTCGAGGTCGTCGCCGGGGCGATGGCGGCGCTCGAGGCGGAGGGACGCACCTTCGTCACCCGCTGTGCGCCCTCCTTCGTCCGCCCCCTCGTCGGGCAGCAGGGCGCCCGGGTCGTCGACCCCGCCTCGATCACGATCCCCGCAGGCCGGCTCGACCACGGCCTCGTGGTCGTCGGCTCCCACGTGGGGCTGACCACCACGCAGCTGCGCGCCGTCCAGCGCCGCGGTACCCTCGCCGAGCTCGAGATCCACGTCCCCTCCGTGCTCGACGAGCGCCGCGAGCAGCACCTCGCCGAGGTCGCCGCCCGGGCCGAAGAGACCCTCGCGAGCTCCGACTGCGTCGTCTACACCAGCCGCGACCTCGTGCGCACCGACGACCCCGCCGAGTCCCTCGCCATCGCCCGCAGCGTCTCCGACGCCGTGGTCGAGGTGGTTCGCCGGGTGCGAGCCGCCCGGCCCGCCTGGGTCGTCGCCAAGGGCGGGATCACCTCCCACGAGGTCGCCGAGAAGGGCCTCGGGATCCGCCGCGCCCGCGTAGAGGGGCAGTTCTGGCCCGGCCAGGTCTCCCTGTTCTCCGCCCAGGAGGCGCCCGACGAGGTCATGGGCGCCCCCTACGTCGTCTTCCCCGGCAACGTCGGCGGCGAGGAGGCGCTCGCCGACGTGGTCGACGTGCTCAACGCCTCCGTCGCCGCCCGCTGACGCCGACCGCCACCCTGCCGTCTCCAGCCCCCGACCTGAGGAGCTCCCGATGACCACCACCCCCGCTGTCGCCTGGATCGGACTGGGCGCGATCGGCGCCCCCATGGCCCGCGCCCTCGCCGGCGCCGGGCTGCCCGTGACCACCTACGACCTGTTCCCCGCGGCCCGTGAGGCGATCGCCGAGGTCGCCGCCACGACGGAGACAGCGCGCGAGGCCGCGCGAGGCGCCGACGTCGTCGCCGTCATGGTCGCGACCCCCGACCAGCTGGACGCCGTCCTCTTCGGCGAGGAGGACGGGATCGCCGGCGAGCTCGCCGACGGGACCATCCTGCTGATCATGTCGACCGTCGGCCCCGCCGCCCTCGACGCGACCGCGACCCGTCTGGCGGGCACGGGCGTGCGGATCGTGGACGCGCCCGTCTCCGGCGGGGCCGCCCGCGCGGCCGACGGCGACCTGTTGGTCATGGTCGGCGGTGCGGAGTCCGACGTCGCGGACGCGCGGCCGGTCCTGGACGCCCTGGCCTCGAACGCCCCCGTCGTCGGCCCGAAGCCCGGGGACGGGCAGCGCTTCAAGATCGTCAACCAGCTGCTGTGCGGCGTGCACATCGCCGCCGCCGGTGAGGCGCTCGCGCTCGCCGACGCGATGGGCCTGGACCTCCGCCAGGTCCACGAGGTGCTCGGCACCGGCGCGGCCGCCTCGTTCATGTTCGGCGATCGCGGCGCACGCATGGTCGAGGGCGCCTACGACGACGTCCGCTCCGCGCTGACCATCTTCGTCAAGGACATGGGGCTGGTCGCCGAGGCCGCAGAGGAGGTGGACCAGCAGGTGCCGCTCGCGATCGCCGCACAGCAGCTCTACCAGCGGGGCAGCGAGCTCGGCTGGGACCGCCGCGACGACTCGATCGTGCACGAGGTGCTGCGGGAGGGCTGATCGGGGAGGAGACTCGGTGCAGGCCCGCACGCCCGACTCGAAGGAGAGCCCCACCGCCATGAGCGACCCCTCGACCTGGGATTCCCTCCCGCAGCGACTGCCCGACTGGTTCCGCGACGCGCCGCTCGGCATCTTCATCCACTGGGGCCCCTACTCGGTGCCCGCCTGGGCCGAGCCCACCGCAGAGCTCGGCGCGGTCCCCGACGACGCCGGCTGGTTCGCCCACAACCCCTACGCCGAGTGGTACTTCAACACGATCCGCATCGAGGGCTCCCCAGCGGCCGAGCACCACCGGGAGGTCCACGGCGACGCGCCCTACGACGATTTCCTGGACCAGTGGGACGCCTCCGACTTCGACCCCGCCGCCTGGGCCGACCTGTTCCGCCGCGCCGGCGCGGACTACGTCGTGCCCACCACCAAGCACCATGACGGCGTGACCCTGTGGGACGCCCCCGGCACCGGGGACCGCAACACCGTCCGCCGCGGCCCGCAGCGGGACCTCGTCGGCGAGATCGCGACCGCGGTGACCGAGGCGGGGATGCGCTTCGGCGTCTACTACTCCGGGGGCCTGGACTGGCATGTGCGGCCGACGGAGCCGCTGGTCAGCGGGGAGGACGTGCACGACCTGAAGCGTCCGCGGGATGACGAGTACGGGAAGTACTGCGCCTCCCACGTCCGCGACCTCATCGACCGCTACTCACCCGACGTGTTATGGAACGACATCGGCTGGCCCGACGAGAACTTCCACTTCGAGGAGGGCGGGCTCGGCGAGCTGCTCGAGCACTTCTATGCCGCGCGGCCCGAGGGCCTGATCAACGACCGCTTCGCCGGCGCGCACCAGGACTTCGTGACCACCGAGTACCAGGCCGGCGAGATCCCCGAGGGGCTGCCCTGGGAGAACTGCCGCGGCGTGGGCCTCTCCTTCGGCTACAACCAGGTCGAGGACGCCTCCCAGTACATGTCCGGCGCGCAGGCCGTGCGCCACGTCGTCGACGCGGTCTCCAAGGGCGGCCGGGTGCTGCTGAACGTCGGCCCGCGCGCCGACGGCTCCTTCCACGAGCTGCAGGTCGCGGCGCTGGAGTCCCTCGGCGAGTTCATGGCCGAGCACAAGGCGCACCTGGCCGGCTCCCGCGGCCTCGGCGAGCTGGAGCTGGACGGGGTCGACTGGGCGCGGGCGGTCGAGAAGGACGGGATGTGCCACGTCTTCCTCAGCGGCCCGACCGGTGCGGTGCGGCTCGACGCCTCCGCGCTGCCGGGGGGCTTCGACTGGCCGACGGGCGGGATGGAGGCGACCCTCGCCGGTGAGGACGCGGCACCGGTCGCGATCTCGGCGGCACGGGCGGGCTGAGGCGACCGGAACGTCGGCGGCGCGCCTGCGCCGAACGGGCTGACGCCGCTCACCTCGTCGGGCGTGCACGATTCGGCGTCCCCCGCGTGACCTCAGCTCGCACAGGGCGGTGAGATCACGCAGGGGACGCAGAATTGTGCGCTGCAGCGAGAACGGTTCCGGCGTGGGCGGGAGCCATCGCCCTGGCGCCGTCAGTCCTGGACAACGTCCTCCCAGCTGCGGGAGGCGGCCGAGCGCACGATCGTCTCGCAGATCTCGGCGGCGCTGACCCCGTCGGCCGCGCTCGGCGCGAGGCGCGTGCCGTGGACCGCGTCGGAGAGGAAGGCGGCGCCCTCGATGGTCTTGAGGTCGTCGAAGCTCATGGGGATGCCGGGGCCGGGCTGGAAGCGGGCGTAGTCCCCGTGGCCGGGGCCGGCGAGCACGGTGGTGTAGCCGTGCTCGGTGCCGCCCTCGCCGATCATCACCTCGAACTCGTTCATGCGGGTGAAGGACCAGCGGGCCGAGCCCTCGGTGCCGAACACCTCCAGCGCGTAGTCGCTGCGATGGCCGCGGGCGACGCGGGAGGACTCCAGCGTCGCGTGCGCCCCGCCGTCGAGCCGGGCGAGCGCCGCGACCCAGTCCTCGTTCTCGACCTCCCCGCGCTCCTCGCCCACCTCGAAGCCGCCGTGGCCCACGCCGAGCTTCGTCGGGATCGGCCGGTCGCGGACGAAGATGTCGGTGGCCGCGGAGACCTCGGCGATCCGCTGCCCGGTGACGTGCTGGACCAGGTCCGCGCCGTGGGAGAGCAGGTCGCCGATCACGCCGCTGCCGCCCTTGGCGCGATCATAGCGCCAGGTCAGCGGGCCCTCGGGGGAGGAGGCGTAGTCGGCGATCAGCCAGCAGCGCACGTTCGTGATCCGCCCCAGCCGCCCACCGCGGACGAGCTCGCGCAGGTGCGCGATCGCGGGGGCATGGCGGTAGTTGAAGCCCACCGCGGTCGCGATGCCGGCGCCGCCCCGGGCCGCCGCCGCGGCGTCGCGGATCTCGCGGGACTGCTCGGCGGAGACGCCCATCGGCTTCTCGATCCAGAAGGGTTTTCCCGCCGTGGCCGCCTTCACCGCGAAGTCGCGGTGGAGGAAGTTCGGGGAGCAGATCGAGACGACGTCCACTTCCGGATCGGCGAGCACCTCGTCGATCGAGGCGACGGCCTTCTCGAAGCCGAACTGCTCCACGGCGGCCTGCTGGTTCTCCTCGATCGGGTCCGCCGCGACCACGAGCCGCGGGCGGATGCCCAGCTCCGGGAAGCGGGAGGGGAGGCGCTGGTAGGACGCGGAGTGCAGCCGCCCCATCCAGCCGAGGCTCACCACGCCGATGCCGATCTCACGCATGTCGTCTCCTTCAGGAAGTCCGGAAGATGGAGATGGCCGAGGGGACGCGGGTCCCGTCGCCCTGGGCCGGCGATGCCGTCGCCCATCGGCCCGGTGGTGGGGCCGGGGCGCTGCCGCACGTCGGCCCCGGGGCTCAGTCGGCGCCGAGCTCCTTCTGGATCCGTTCGCGCATCCGCACGTTGATCGCGTCGGCCTCCTCCTCCCAGCCGAACACGCACACGGACACGGGCCCGTCGTACTCGCGCTCGCGCAGGTAGGCGAAGGCGGCGTCCCAGTCGATCTGGCCGTTGCCGATCTCGTTGTGCTGGTGGATGCGGGCATCGACTCCGGGCGGGTTCACGATGTAGCGGTTGCCGACGTTCGCGGTGTGGTCGAAGACGTCCGCGATGTGCAGGTGCTTCAGGCGGTCCCCGGCGTAGTCCATCATCTCGCGCGGGTCCCGGGCGCCCTGGCCCAGGTGGTAGGCGTGCGGGAAGCAGAACTCGTAGTTGAGCCAGTCGCGGTCCACGCCGCGGATGATCTGCACGGCCCGGTCGTTCTCCTCGACGAAGTCGTAGGGGTGCGCCTCGATCGTGCACTCCAGGCCGTACTTCTCGAAGACGGGGACAAGCTCCTCCATCGACCTGTAGAACTGCCCCTCGCTCTGCCGGGGACGGTTCGGGTCGCCGGAGAACTCGGTCGCGATCAGCGGCACCTCGAGGGCGTCGGCGATCTCCAGCAGCCGCCTCCAGTTGCGCACCTGCGCCTGGCGCTCCTGCTCGTCGGGGCTCGCCCAGTCGAAGACGGGGTTGAAGGTCCAGATCTTCACCCCCGTATCCTTGATCGCCTGCTTCACCTCGGCGATCTGGTGACGGTCCACCTTGGGGTAGTGGTGCCACTCGTGGAAGTCCGCGCGAGGCGAGAGCTCGAGGTACTCGAAGCCGAGCTCGGCGGCCTTCGCGAGCTCCTCGGCGACGCTGAGGTGGGGGTGGTACATGGACGGGTCAAGCAGGATCTTCACCATGGAGGTCCTCCTTCGAAGGGGCGGGGCCGACGCGGTGCGCGGCGCGGCGGGGTCAGCGGGGACGGGTCACTTCACGCCCAGGCCGCACTCGGCCAGGAACTCGCGGGTCGCGATGGCGTTGGGCAGCGGGAGCGACGGATCGCAGGGGTAGAGGTCCTGCTCGCAGATCACGTACAGCTCCTTGTCGAGGGTGACCAGCTTCTGGACCAGGTCCTCCATGTCCGGCAGACCGGCTGGCGGCTTCACCGAGGCGCCCTTGGCGACGGCCTCGCCGAAGGGCCAGTCCTTCTCGTGCGCCTCGCGGGTGATGTCCGGGTCGAAGGCCTTGATGTGCACGTAGCCGATCCGCTCGGGGTACTCGTCGATCATCGAGATCGGGTCGCCGCCGCCGTAGACGATGTGGCCGGTGTCCAGGCAGAAGCTGACCAGCTCCGGATCGGTCGCCTCGAAGACGCGGGCGATCTCCTCGGGGGTCTCGATGTGGGAGTCGCCGTGGGGGTGCAGCACCATCGTGAGGCCGTAGTCCTGCTTCATGATGCGGCCCAGCTCGTTCGCGTTCTCGACGTAGCGCCGCCACGCCTCGCCGGTCAGCTCCCGGTCGTCGGTGAACTCCCAGGTCTTCTCGTCGCGGTACATCGGCGGCAGGTGCACCATGTACTCCGCGCCGACGGCGGCGTGGGTCTCGGCGATCGCGCGGAAGGTCCTCTCCGTCTCCGGCCAGGCCTCCTCCTTGTGCAGGATGCCCCAGCCGGTGCCGGCCACGACGCGGAAGCCGTGCTCGTCCATCACGGACGTCAGCTCCTTCGCGTCCTTCGGGAAGTAGCCCCAGGGCCCGGTCTCCATCACGGAGAAGCCGGCCTCGGCCATCTCGCCGAGCGCGGTGCGCCACGGGATCTGCTTCTCGTCCTCGGGGAACCACACGCCCCACTGGTCGGGGCAGACGCCGATCGTGAGCTTGTCGTAGGGCGCGACGGGATTGCGGGACTTGTCGCCGGCGGCGGGGGAGGGCGAGGTGGTGGTCAAGACTCTGCTCCTTCGGAGGTCATGCGGGGCGTGGGGCCGGAGTGCCGGACGTGGAGCCGGCGGTGGGGCGGCTGCTGATGAGGTTTTGCTGTCACTACGACTCATGCGGGTGCTGTCATGAGTCGTAGCGGACGCAAAACCTGCGGGGCCGGGAATCCGGGGGCCGGCGGGACGGGCCTGGGGGCCGACGGGACGGCCAGGCGGCTGACGAGACGGGGTTGCGGCCGGGCGGCCGACGGGACGGGCCGGGCGGCCGACGGGGGCCGCCCGGCCCCGTCGGCCGCCCGTGCGGCTGCTCAGTCGTGGGTCGGGAAGCTCATCGAGGACTCGACCGTCTCGTTCTGGGAGGGCCAGCGGGTGGTGACGGCCTTCTGGCGGGTGTAGAAGGAGACGCCCTCGGGGCCGTGGGCGTGGTGCTCGCCGAACAGCGAGTCGTTCCAGCCGCCGAAGGAGTAGTAGCCCACCGGGGTCGGGATCGGGACGTTGATGCCGATCATGCCCACCTGGATCTCGTCCCCGAAGCGGCGCGCGTAGTGGCCGGAGTCGGTGAAGATCGCGGTGCCGTTGCCGAAGGGCGAGGCGTTGACCAGGTCGATCGCCTCGTCGAAGTTGTTCACGTGCATCACCACGAGCACCGGGCCGAAGACCTCCTCGGTGTAGGTCGGGTGGTCGGCGGCCAGGTCGGTGATGATCGTCGGCCCCACGAAGTTGCCGTTCTCGTGGCCCTCGACCACGAGGCCGCGGCCGTCGACGACGATGGTGGCGCCGGCCTGCTCGGCCTCGTCTGTCATGCGGATCACGCGCGCCTTCGCGTCGGGCGTGATGACCGGCGGCATGTCGGTCCTCTCGTCGTCGCCCGGACCGACCACGAGCTTCTCCGCCTCGGCCTTGATGGCCGCGATGAACTCGTCGTGGATGTCGCCGACGGTGACGGCGACCGGCACGGCCATGCAGCGCTCGCCGGCGGAGCCGAAGGCGCCCGAGGCGACCTGCGCGGCGGCGAACTCGACGTTCGCATCCGGCATCACCACGGCGTGGTTGTTCGCGCCGCCCAGGGCCTGGACCCGCTTGCCGGCCGCGGAGGCGGTGGCGTGGACGTGCTTGGCGATCGGCGTGGAGCCGACGAAGGAGACGCCCTTGATGCCGTCGTGGGTGCACAGCGCGTCGACGACGGTCTTGCCGCCGTGGACGACCTGGAACACGCCGTCGGGCAGGCCGGCCTCCTGGTAGAGGCGGGCGACGATGTTCGAGGCGGAGGGGTCGCGCTCGGAGGGCTTGAGGATGAACGCGTTGCCGGTCGCGATCGCGATCGGGTGCATCCAGAAGGGCACCATCGCCGGGAAGTTGAACGGGGTGATCCCGGCGACGACGCCGAGCGGCTGGCGCAGCGTGTGCGCGTCGACGCCGGTGGAGACGTTCGCCGAGAAGCCGCCCTTGAGGTCCTGCGTGATCGAGGTGGCGAACTCGAGGGTCTCCAGGCCGCGGGCGATCTCGCCCTTCGCATCGCCGACGGTCTTGCCGTGCTCGCGGGAGATCACGACGGCGATCTCGTCGGTGTGCTCGATCATCAGCTGGCGCATCCGGTAGAGGATCTGGGTGCGCTTGGCGAGCGACACCTTCGCCCAGCCCTTCTGCGACTCGAGCGCGACCTGGACGGCCTGGTCGACGGTGGCCTCGTCGCCGAGGTGGAGGGTGCCGACCTCCCTGCCGGTGGCGGGGTTCATGATCGGCTGGGTGGAGCCGGCGGTGGCGACCTCCTGGCCACCGATCCAATGCGTGATCTCGTATCCCATGGTGGTTCTCCTCAGGTGCGTTGCGGGTCGGGGTGCGGCCTGTGGGGGCCGCGGGTCCGGGGGTGCGGCCGACGGGGGCCGCGGGGCGGGTGCGGCCGACGGTGGCCGCGGGGCGGGTGCGGCCGACGGTGGCCGCGGGACAGGGCCGGTCAGGCCCGGCAGGTCACAGGTAGTGGCGCTGCGGGGCGAGGTCGGCCTCGTACTGCGCGCGGGCGTCCTTGGTGGACTCCAGGCGGGAGACGGCGCTGACCGGCACGTCCCACCAGCCGATCCCGGGCGGGTTCGGGCCGTACAGGTTCGTGTTGACCACGATCGCGGTCGCCTCGGCCGACTCCTCCGCGCGGCGGTACGCCTCGCGGAAGGACTCGGTGTCGGAGACCTCCTGCACCTCGAGGCCGTAGGAGCGGATGTTCGCGGGGATGTCGAAGGGCAGCTTGTCGCCGTCGAGCATCCCGCTCTTCTCGTCGCGCATGCGGTACTTGGTGCCGAAGCGCTGGCTGCCGTGGGACTCCGAGAGGGAGCCGATCGAGGACCAGCCGTGGTTCTGCAGGATCACGAGGATGACCTTGATCCGCTCGGCGACGATGGTCGCGATCTCCTGCGGTGCCATCTGGAAGGTGCCGTCGCCGATGATCGCGACGACCTCCGACTCCGGCGCGGCCATCTTCGCGCCGAGCGAGGCGGGCAGCTCGTAGCCCATGCAGGAGTAGCCGTACTCGAGGTGGTACTGCTGCGGGGAGCGGGCCTTCCACAGCGCCTGCAGGTCGCCGGGCATGGACCCGGCGGCGTTGATGACGATGTCGGTGTCGCCCATCAGCTCGTTCAGCGCGCCGAAGATCTCGGTCTGGGCGGGCAGCTCCTGGTCGTGGGGCTGGAAGCAGGGCTCGACGAGCTGCTCCCAGTCGGCGCGGAGCTGCCTGGCCCGCTCGCCGTGCGCGGCGGGGGCCTGCCAGCCGGAGAGCCCGACCTGTAGCGCGGCGAGGCCCTCGCGGGCGTCGGCCACCAGCATCGTCGCGGCGTGCTTCGCGGCGTCGAAGGCCTTGACGTTGAGGTTCACGAAGCGCACGTCGGGGTTGCGGAAGGCGGTGTGGGAGGCGGTGGTGAAGTCGGTGTAGCGGGTGCCCACGCCGATCACCACGTCGGCCTCGGCCGCGAGCGTGTTCGCCGCGTCGTTGCCGGTCGCGCCGACGCCGCCGATGCACAGCGGGTGGTCGGCACTCAGCGCGCCCTTGCCGGCCTGGGTGTCCAGCACCGGGATGCCGGTCGCGTCGGTGAAGGCCGCGAGCGCCTCGCTCGCCTCGGAGTAGATCGCGCCGCCGCCGGCGATGACGACGGGGCGCTCCGCCCCGCGGATCACCTCGAGGGCGCGGTCCAGCGCCGCGGGCTCCGGCACGGGGCGGCCGACGTGCCAGGTGCGCTCGGCGAACAGCTCCGCGGGCCAGTCGTGCGCCTCGGCCTGCACGTCCTGGGGAAGACAGATCGTCACGGCGCCGGTCTCGGCGGGGTCGGTGAGCACGCGCATCGCGGCCAGCAGCGAGGGGATCAGCTGCTCGGGCCGCCAGATGCGGTCGAAGTAGCGCGAGACGGGGCGGAAGGCGTCGTTGACGGTGACGTCCATGGCCCGCTCGTCCTCGAGCTGCTGCAGCACGGGGTCCACGGCGCGGTTGGCGAAGACGTCGCTGGGCAGGATCAGCACGGGGATCCGGTCGATCGTGGCGAGGGCCGCGCCGGTGACCATGTTGGTCGAGCCGGGGCCGATCGAGGCGGTGCACGCCATGGCCTGCAGGCGGTTCTTCGTGCGCGCGTAGGCCACGGCCGTGTGGACCATGTTCTGCTCGTTGCGCGCCTGGTAGTAGGGCATCTGCTCCTCGGCCGGGGCGCCGGCCTCGGCGGGGGCGGGGTCCAGCGCGTTCTGCAGGAGCGCCTGGCCGACGCCCGCGACGTTGCCGTGGCCGAAGATGCCGAAGGCGCCGGGGACCAGGCGCTGTCGCACGCCGTCGCGCTCGCTGTGCTGGGCGGCGAGGAATCGCACCAGCGCCTGGGCGACGGTGAGTCGGATCGTGCCGGTGGGGCTCTCGCTCATGCTGCCTCCGTTGTGCAGTCCCGCCGAGGCGGGAGTCGGTGCCTGCGTCGGCGGTCCGCGCGCCGCGGTCCACTCGACGGTGAGTTCGTGATGGGTCAAGCATGGCCCGTCGGCCGGACCATGTCAAGACTTTGTCATGACAAGATTGATCCCGAGGTCCTGCAGGTCCGGCCCCAGAAGTGGGGGATCCGAGGTTCGAAAGGTCCTTCCGCACCCCAGGATGGTGTGTTAGCTTGCGTTCTCGTCAGCCCCGTCCGGTGGATAAGACCGGACAATAAAGCTTTCCATAGGTCCCGAGGACCTGACATGGTGTCACCGTCGACCACACCCGAGCGTCGAGACGGCGGCGTCGGCCGGTCGCCGGCCCATCCTCCGGGGGACTCCCGGGAAGCGACTCCCAGACAGCGTGCGGCCCCCACAGCACAGCAGCCGCGCACCGACGCCCCGGCGTCGGCCTCAGGTTCCAAGGAGGGAACATGAGCTCCACACCGTCGGAGACGACCAGACAGATCCGTCAGCTGGTCGAGAGGACCCCGGCTTCGGGCAAGAAGCGTCGGATCGGCCTCCTCGCCATCGTCGCCTGCCTCGGCGGCTTCCTCTTCGGCTACGACACCGGCGTGATCTCCGGCGCCCTGCCCTACATGCACATGCCCCTCCAGGCCGGCGGCCTGGAGCTGACCTCCCTCGAGGAGGGGCTCATCGGCGGCTTCCTGCTGGCCGGCTGCGCCGTCGGCGCGGTGCTGGGCGGGCGCCTGTCGGACCGCTTCGGCCGCCGCCACAACATCATGATCCTGGCCGCGCTGTTCTTCTTCGGCGCGCTGGCCGTGGCCTTCGCCCCCAACCTGCCGTTCATGTACGTCGCCCGCTTCGTGCTCGGCCTCGCCGTCGGCGGCGCGTCCACGACGGTCCCGGTGTACCTCTCCGAGTCCGCTCCCAAGGAGCAGCGCGGCATGCTGGTCGCGGTCGACCAGCTCATGATCGTCACCGGTCAGCTCGCGGCCTTCGCGATGAACGCGGTGATCGCCGCGGTCCAGGGCGGCCCCACCGCGGTCGTGGAGAACGACCCCTCGGGCACCTACGAGTCCGGCGCCTCCGTCTCCTGGGATCTCCTCGCGGGCATCGCCGGCGTCACCGTCTCGGACGGCAACGGCTTCGCCTGGCGCTGGATGCTCGTGGTCTGCTCCCTGCCCGCGATCGCGCTGTGGATCGGCATCCGCATGATGCCGGAGTCGGCCCGCTGGCACGTGGGCCGCGGCGAGCTCAAGGAAGCCATCGGCGCCCTGAAGCGGATCCGTATCGAGGGGAAGCACGACGTCGTCACCGAGGTCGCCGAGATGGAGGAGAACCGCCGCCAGGAGGAGAAGCGCGAGAAGCTCAGCCTCAAGGCGGGCCTCAGGGTCCCGTGGCTGCGCTCGATCATCATCTTCGGCGGCACCTTCGCCATCCTCCAGCAGCTCACCGGCGTGAACACGATGATGTACTACGCCCCCCGCGTGCTGATGGCCGCCGGCTTCGACTCGCAGGCCTCGATCATCCTCAACGTCTTCACCGGCGTCGCCTCGGTGATCGGCTCCGCCGCCGGCCTGCTGGCGCTGCGCCGCTTCGGCCGCCGCCAGGTGCTGCTGGTGGGCCAGGTGATCCTGACCCTGTCCCTGATCGCGATGACTGCGATCTTCCTCTTCGGCATCAACCCCTACATCGGCCTGGACGGGCAGGTCTCCGCGGACATCCCGCAGTTCGTGCCCTACCTCGTCGTCGTGGTGATCGTGCTGTTCATGCTCGGCATGCAGTCCGGCCCCGGCCCGGTCATGTGGGTGATGCTCTCGGAGATCTTCCCCAACGCCATCCGCGGCGCCGCCAACGGCTTCGCGGTGATGATCCTGTGGATCACCAACATGATCGTGACCGTCATGTTCCCGGTGCTGATGGACGGGGTGGGCCCGGTGTTCACCTACGCCCTGTTCGCGGCGATCAACATCTTCGCGGTCATCTACTACTACATCCGCGTGCCCGAGACGAGGAAGTTCACCCTCGAGCGCATCGAGTGGGAGTTCCGCGAGGCCGGCGGAGTGATCCGCCTGCGCTGACCCCGGCGCCGTCGGCCCGCCCGTCGGACCGCCCAGCTCCCGTCCCACCGACCACCCGCACGTCACCCGTCCCGCCGACCCCGTCGGCAGCCCGACCCGAGAGGCCCCCATGACCACCGCACCGCTCTCCGTCGCCGTGATCGGAGCCGGCATGGCCGGCAAGACCCACGCCAACGCCTGGCGCCAGGCCGGCACCGTCTACGACCTCGGCCTTCCGCCCGTGCGCCTGGCGACCATCGCCGACGCCCACCTGCCCTTCGCCGAGGACGCCGCGAAGCGCTACGGCTACGAGAACGCCGTCGGCGACTGGCGCGAGGTCGCCGAGGACGACTCCATCGACATCGTCTCGATCGTGGTGGGCAACGCCCTGCACCGCGAGATCGCCGAGGCGATGGCCGCGAGCGGCAAGCACGTGCTCTGCGAGAAGCCCCTGGCCGGCACCCTCGAGGACGCCAAGGCCATGGCCGAGCTCGAGGCGAAGCACCCCGACCTGGTCCTCGCCACCGGCTACACCTTCCGCCGCAACGCCGGCATCGCCATGCTCGCCAAGCTCGCGCAGGAGGGCGCGCTCGGCGAGGTCGCCCACCTCGACGCCCGCTACTGGTGCGACTACGGCGCCGACCCGAACGTGCCGATGGCCTGGCGCTACAAGGGCCCGATGGGCTCCGGCGCCCTCGGCGACGTCGGCTCTCACCTGGTCGACTCCGCCGAGCTCATCATGGGCCCGGTCGTCGAGGTCTCCGGCGCGCAGCTGGTCCGCACCATCGCCGAGCGCCCCGTGGCGACCGGTGCCGTCGCGGGCGGCCGCGGGGTCACCGCCGCGGCCGACGCCCCCAAGGAGGAGGTGGAGAACGACGACGTCGCGACCTTCACCGCCCGTTTCGCCTCCGGCGCGGCCGGCACCTTCTCCGTCTCCCGCGTCGCCCACGGACTGCCCAACTACAAGAACCTCGCCGTGCTCGGCACCGGCGGCTCCGCCACCTGGTCCCTGGACCGCACCGGCGAGATCCAGCTGGCCGACGCCTCCTCGCCCGCGGGCCTCGGCGGACTCCGCCAGGTGCTGGTCAACCCCGACTTCCCCTATTTCAAGAACGGCTCCTCCATGGCCTTCGGCGGCGTGGGCCTGAACCAGATCGAACAGTTCACCTACCAGGCCCACGCCTTCCTCCAGCAGGTCGCGGGCATCGAGGACGGCGCCCTGCCGCGCTGCGCGAGCTTCTCCGACGGCTACCGCCAGATGCGGATCCTCGGCGCGGTCGCCGAGTCCGCCGATCGCGGCGGCGCGGCCATCCAGATCGACTGATCCCGTCCACGACCCCCGAAAGGACCCGACATGGCCTTCACCTACGGCGCCTACACCGCCTGCCTGCAGGACCGCTCCCTCTCCGAGGCCCTCGACGTGCTCGCCGGGGCGAGCCTGAAGGGCGCCGAGCTCAACACCGGCGGCTTCATCCCCTCCCCGCACGCCCACGTCGACGCGCTGCTGGCCAGCGAGAAGGAGCGCGGCGAGCTGCGCGCCCTCTTCGCCGACAAGGGCATGGAGCTGACGGGCCTGACCGTCTCCGGCAACCCGCTCTCCCCGCTGCCCACCGAGGGCCTCCCGCACGCCCACGACCTGCGCCGCACCATCGAGCTGGCCGGCAGCCTCGGCGTGCGCGACGTGGTCGCGATGTCCGGCACGCCCGGCACCGACCCCGGCGCCCGCTACCCGGCCTGGATCGTGAACCCCTGGAACGGCATCGATCTGGAGATCCTGGAGCACCAGTGGTCCGTCGCGGTGCCCTTCTGGAAGGAGATCGACGCCCTCGCCCGGGAGCGCGACGTGCAGCTCGCCTTCGAGATGCACCCGCGCAACCTCGTCTTCTCCCCGCTCACCTTCGAGCAGTTCCTCGACCGCGTGGAGCCGACGAACATCGGTGTGAACCTCGATCCCTCGCACCTGTTCTGGCAGCAGATGGAGCCGATCGACTGCATCGAGCGGCTCGGCGCGCACATCACCCACGTGCACGCCAAGGACACCGCGGTGCTGCCGGGCGCGGCCGTGCGCGGCGTGCTCGACACCGCCTTCGACCCGGTGCCCGAGGATCCCGCCCAGCGCACCCCCACCGGCATCGGCCACTACTGCAGCACCTGGCCCGAGGACCCGGCCTGGCGCTTCGTGGCCCTCGGCGAGGGGCACGACGTGGACTACTGGACCCGGTTCCTCACGGCGCTCGCGGCGGTGAGCCCGGACCTCAGCGTCAACATCGAGCACGAGGACGCGGCCTTCGGCAAGGTCGAGGGCCTCGAGCGCGGTGCCCGCACCCTGCTCGCCGCCGCCGAGGCCGCCGGGGTCTGACCCCGACGGCGGCCCCGTCGATTCCATGAGAAGTGTCGTTATCGGGCCTGATTCCCGCACTTCTCATGGGATGGGCCGCCGAGACCGCTTCGGTCCGCCCCTTCCGCTCTGATCCCTCCGCAGTCCCATCCCCACAGAAGGAGCTCCTCATGCCTCTCGTCCGCATCACCCAGCAGGATGTCCGCACCCCCGAAGAGTCCCGGCAGATGGCCGACATCGTCCAGGACGTCATGCTCGAGCTGTTCGCCGCCCCGCCCGGGGACCGCTACCAGATCCTCGAGACCCTGCCCGTCGGCTCGATCATCGCTGAGGACACCGGTCTCGGCTTCGAGCGCAGCGACGGCGTGGTGATCATCCACATCACCCAGCAGGGCCGTGGCGAGGAGCAGAAGAAGGCGATCTACGCGGCGCTGTCGGAACGCCTCGCCGCCGCAGGTCTCGTGCGCGAGGACGACCTGATCGTCTCCGTCGTGGAGAACGGCCACGAGGACTGGTCCTTCGGCCGAGGTCGCGCGCAGTTCCTCACCGGCGAGCTCTGAGCCCGGGCGCCCGGCAGCCGGGCACTCGCCCGGTCCCGGGAGATCGAGTGGCGGACCGTCGGCCGCCCGACAATCACCTATATTTGTATGGACAAAGACCGTTCCCCATGTGATCATGGGTGGTGACCGGAGGGTCGTGGGGCAGAGCAGCCCGCGACACCGCACCAGGTTCTGACGCAGGGAGGCATGGAGAGCCATGGCATCTGATCTCGACATCATCACGTTCGGCCGCAGCGGCGTGGACATCTATCCCTTGGAGATCGAGAAGGGCCTCGAGGACATCCACAGCTTCGGCAAGTTCCTCGGCGGCAGCCCCACCAACGTCGCCGTCGCCGCGGCCCGTCTCGGGCACACGCCCGCGGTGATCACGGGCGTGGGCGACGACCCCTTCGGCCGCTACGTGGTCAAGGAGATGGAGCGCCTGGGCGTCTCCGGCCGCTACGTCGTGAAGAACGACGAGCTGAACACCCCGATCACGCTGTGCGAGATCTTCCCGCCGGACGACTTCCCGCTGTACTTCTACCGCAAGCCCAGCGCCCCCGACCTGCAGGTCGCGCCCGAGCACCTCGACTTCGCCGCGATCCGCAGGGTGCCGCTGTTCTGGTTCTCCGGCACCGGCCTGTCCGAGGAGCCCAGCCGCTCCGCCCACCACGCGGCGCTCGAGGCGCGCGGGAAGGACGGCGGCCCCGAGGGCGGGCACACCGTCTTCGACCTCGACTACCGGCCCATGTTCTGGTCCTCGATCGAGGAGGCTCGGGAGCAGTACCGCGAGGCGCTGGCGTACACGACGGTCGCGGTCGGCAACAAGGAGGAGTGCGAGGTCGCCGTCGGCGAGACCGAGCCCGAGCGTGCGGCCGACGCGCTGCTCGAGGCCGGCGTGAAGGTCGCGATCGTCAAGCAGGGCCCCAAGGGCGTGCTCGGCAAGACCGCCGACGAGCGCGTGGTCGTCGCCCCGAACATGATCCAGGTCATCAACGGCCTCGGCGCCGGCGACAGCTTCGGCGGCTCGCTCTGCCACGGCCTGCTCACCGGCCAGTCCCTCGAGGAGACGCTGACCCGCTGCAACGCGGCCGGCGCCATCGTGACCTCCCGCCTCGAGTGCTCCACCGCCATGCCCACCACCGAGGAGATCGACCTGCTCATCGCGGGCGGCGATCCCAACAAGGGGCAGACGGTCGACGAGATGCTCGGCGCCCTGCGGGGGCGCGGCGCCGTCGGGGCGGAGCAGCGATGACCACCAGCCCCACCACCGTCGGAGCCGACGGCTTCGTCTCGACCTACGACGAGGTCACGCGCGTGCGGATCGAGGACCCGGGCCGCTTCGCCCGCCTCGCCGCCGCGCGGAAGCGCCGCACCGTCGCCGACACCGACGGCACGATGATGATCATCGCCGCCGACCACCCGGCACGCGGCGCCCTCGGCGTCGGCTCCCGCGACCAGGCCATGGCCTCCCGCACCGAGCTGCTGGACCGCATGCGCGAGGCGCTGGCCGTGCCCGGCGTGGACGGGGTGCTCGGCACCGCCGACATCCTCGAGGACCTGCTGGTCATGGGTGCGCTCGAGGACAAGGTCGTGTTCGCCTCGATGAACCGCGGCGGACTGCAGGGCGGGTCCTGGGAGATCGAGGACCGCTTCACCGCCTACGACGCCGCCTCGATCAAGCAGGCCGGCTTCGACGGCGGGAAGATGCTCACCCGCATCGACCTCGACGACGACCGCACCTCCTTCATCCTCGAGGCGAGCGCGAACGCCGTCACCGACCTCGCCCGCCACGAGCTGATCGCCATGGTCGAGCCGTTCATGTCCTCCCGCCCCGGCGGGCCGGGCACGAAGGTCGTCAACGACCTCTCCCCGGAGGCGGTCATCAAGTCCATCCATATCGCCCAGGGCCTCGGCGCCACCAGCGCCTACACCTGGCTGAAGCTCCCGGCGGTCGAGGACATGGAGCGGGTCATGGACGCCACCACCATGCCCACCCTGATCCTCGGCGGCGACCCGGTGGACGAAGATCCCGAGACGATCCGCGCCTCGTGGGGGAGGGCGCTGGCCCGTCCGAACGTGCGCGGCCTCGTCGTCGGCCGGACCCTGCTGTACCCCGCGGGGGACGACGTCACCGCGGCGGTCTCCGCCTCGGTCGACATGATCCGCTCCGCGAGCGCGTCCTGACGATCCCGCTCCCAGCATCGAGAACAGGAGAGCATCCATGAGCACCACCGAGCAGCTCCATCTGCCGGCCGGGGCCACCGGCCGTGGGAACTACGAGACGATCATCGATCCCGGCGCCCGCGAGGGCTGGGTCCACACCGGCCTGCGCGTCCTCGCCCTCGCCCCGGGCGGCAGCGAGCTGGTCACCGCGGGCGGCGTCGAGGCGATGGTCGTGCCGCTGAACGGGGCGTGCGACGTCACCGTGGACGGCGAGACCCACCGCCTGCGCGGCCGCGAGGACGTCTTCACCTCCGCGACCGACGTGCTCTACGTCCCCGTCGGCTCCCAGCTGACGATCTCCTCGGCCGAGGGCGGCCGCTTCGCGCTCGCCACCGCCGTCGCCACCGGCGCCCACCCCGTCGCGCTGATCCGCGCCGAGGATGTGCCCGTCGAGATCCGCGGCGGCGGGAACATGACCCGCAAGGTGCGCAACTTCGGCACCGTCGGCGCCTTCGACCAGATGGACTCCCTCATCGCCTGCGAGGTCATCACCCCCGGCGGGAACTGGTCCAGCTATCCCGCGCACAAGCACGACGAGACGACCGAGACGGAATCGGAGCTGGAGGAGATCTACTACTACGAGATCCAGGACGGCCCGGCCGGTCCCGGCTTCGGCTTCCACCAGACCACCTCCAGCGGCGAGGACACGCCGATCGACGTGCTCACCGAGGTGCGCAGCGGCGACACGGTCCTGGTCCCGCACGGCTGGCACGGCCCCTGCGCCGCCGCGCCCGGCCACGACATGTACTACCTCAACGTCATGGCCGGCCCCGAGGCGGAGCGGGCCTGGAACATCACCGACCATCCCGAGCAGGGCTGGGTGCGCGACACCTGGGCCGACGCCGGGATCGACCCGCGACTCGAAGGAGAGGCCCGATGACCGCAGAGCATGCAGCCCCGTTGCAGCAGAACGCGGCGCCGCAGACCGCACCCCCGCAGGACGTCCGCGTCGGCGTGATCGGCGTGGGGCGGATGGGCGCCGACCACGTCGAGCGCATCACGCGCCGCATCAAGGGCGTGCGCGTCAGCGTGCTCAGCGACTACCTGCGCGAGACCGCCGAGAAGGTCTCCGCCACCGCCGCCGGCTCCCGCGTGGTCGACACCTGGCAGGAGGTCGTCGCGGCCGAGGACGTCGACGCCGTGCTCATCGCCAGCCCCGGCGAGTTCCACCGCGAGCAGGTCCTGGCCTGCATCGAGGCGGGCAAGCCGGTGCTCTGCGAGAAGCCGCTGGCGATGAACCCGTCCGACGCCTACGACGTGGTCCGCGCCGAGGCCGAGGCCGGCGCCCCGCTGGTCTCCCTCGGCTTCATGCGCCGCTTCGACGTCGGCTACGGCGAACTGAAGGACGCCCTCGAGGCGGGCGAGCTCGGCACGCCGATGCTGCTGAACTGCAAGCACCGCAACGCCTCGGTGCTGCCCGGCTTCACCGACACCCACATGGTCTACGACTCGGCCGTGCACGAGATCGACGCGATCTCCTTCTTCCTCGAGGAGCCGGTGGTCTCGGTGCAGACCGTCATGCCGCGCAGCACCGAGAAGGCGCCCGAGGGGCTGCACGACCCGCTGCTGTTCCTGTTCCGCACCGCCTCCGGCACCGTGGTCACCGACGAGCTGTGGGTCAGCACCGACGCCGGCTACGAGGTGCGCACCGAGCTCGTCGGCTCGAAGGGCGCGGCGACCGTGGGCCAGGAGTCCGGGATGGTCACCACCCAGCAGGCCGGCTCCCGCTGGGGCGGGCAGGTGCCGCTGGACTTCCGCCCCCGCTTCATCGCCGCCTACGACGCGGAGGTGCAGGCGTGGGTCGCCGCGGTGGCCGACGGCAGCAACATCGCACCCCGCTCGGCGACCGCCTGGGACGGCTACGCGGCCGCCGCCGTGTGCGAGGCCGCGGAGCGGTCGCTCACGGCCGAGGGCGCCGTGGACGTGACCCTGCAGGAGCGCCCCGCCTGAAGCGGCGCGCCTGAAGAGCCCCGACCGCGGTCCTACGGCTCAGCCCGCCCCGTATCCTGCGGGGCGGGCCCGCGCCGCGGCGGGGGAGGACCCGGAACTCGCTGGGGAGACCCGGAGGACGAGGAGACAGACGTGGACAGCGAGAGCACGAGCGACGCCATCGGGAGCACGACGGAGCACGCGGCGCCGGTGAACGGCGCGGCGGGCAGCGCCGCGTCGGAGAACGGCGCGATCACCCTGGACCTCACGATCGAGCGCGATACCAGCACCCCTCTGTACCTGCAGCTCGCCGGCGGGATCGAGGACGCGATCCGCTCCGGCGTGCTGCCCCCGGGCAGCCGCCTCGAGAACGAGCTGGCCCTCTCCAAGCGGCTGAAGCTCTCCCGGCCCACCGTGCGCCAGGGCATCCAGGAGCTCGTGGACAAGGGCATGCTGGTGCGCAAGCGCGGCGTCGGCACCCAGGTGGTGCAGGCCCCCGTGAACCGGCAGGTCGCGCTGACCTCGCTGTACGACGACCTGCGCACCGCCGGGAAGGCGCCGCGCACCGAGATCATCGAGTACCGCATCGGCCGGCCCTCCCCGGAGGCGCTGGACCGCCTGCAGCTCTCCCCGGGCGAGCAGGTCCTGGACCTCATCCGCGTCCGCTACGCCGACGGGGAGCCGCTCGCCGTCATGCGCAACACGATCCCCGAGCGGATCGCGCCCTCCCGCGAGGCGCTGGCCGCCTCCGGCCTGTACGCCTGCCTGCGTGAGCGCGGCATCACCACCGTGCTCGCCCATGAGCGGATCGGCGCGACCATCGCCGATGAGGAGCACGCCGAGCTGCTCGAGGAGGAGATCGGCGCGCCGCTGCTGACCATGGAGCGCAAGTCCTTCGCGAACGACGGCGGCGTCGTCGAGTTCGGGTACCACGTGTATCGCGCCTCGCGGTACTCGTTCGAGGTCACGCTGGTCGATTCCTGAGGTCGCCGGTCACAGTGCCGTCCACGCGGCAGGCTCCAGCGCGACCGGGGCAGGCCGGCCGGGGACGAGCACGTGGCGGCAACGGTCCGAGAGGCTCACGAGCAGCAGCGTCGTCCCGTCGTTGATCGCCCAGATGAGTCCGTCGGCGGAGCGGGCGGTGACCAGGGAATCCTCTGCCGGTTCGGTCGGCAGCGGCCGGTCTGCACGTCCCAGCGCGGCGAGTGCGTCGGGTACCTGCTCGTAGGTCAGCGACGCGACCCCGGGGACGGCCAGCGCCGCGGCGCTCGCTATCGTCCGTGCCTCGTGCAGCGCGGTGCCCGCCCGGGGGTCGACCGGCGGTGCTGGCGCGGGCACCGGCTGGGGGCGGGTGGCGACGTTAGCGAAGCGCGGGCGAAGGGTGATCGGTCCGACGTGCACGGGCAGGTCGGGTGCACGGGCGGTGAGCTGCTCGGCGAGCAGTCGCTGCATCGCGATCGCCTCGACGAGCTGCTCGGTCTCCAGCGTGTGGAACAGCGGCGTGGTCGCGAAGGCGAGAGCCTCCGGCTCCGCGGCGAGGACCGTGTCCCACTCGCGGATCAGCTCCGTGAAGTGGGAGCGCGCCCCGGCGGCGACGGGGAGACCCTCCGGCAGCGCCGAGCGCAGGGCGGCGGCGAGCTCCGGGGTGGTCACGTGCCGGGCGTCGTCGGCGATCCCGACGAAGCGCAGCGGCGCTCCCTGCCGGGCTGCTGCGGCGAGGCGTCGCCGCAGCTCGGCGAGGGCCGACGTATCGGCAGAGGAGGGGGAGACGATCCAGAGGGCGAGCCCGGTGCCCGCGTCCGCGAGCGCCGCGTCGAGCCGCTCCGGCCAGTCCGGGTCCGCGAGCTCGAGGTCGAGATGGCCGGTGCCGATCCTCGGCACGGCGCCGGCCATCTCGACCTCGAGCGACCAGCGGCCGGACGCCCAAGGCCTGCTCGTAGGGGACGCGACCGCGGGGGAGTGGCCCTCCGCAGAGCGTCCAGCGGCTGATGCGGTGGGGGAGGGAGCGCCGTCGGCGGCGCTCACAGCGAGGTCATGCCGCCGTCGACGCGGAACAGCGCGCCGGTGGCGAAGGCGGCGTCGTCGCTCGCGAGGAACACCATGATCCCCTCGACGTCGGCCGGCGTGCCGGGGCGGCCCATCGGGATCCGGCCGACGATCGCGGCGCGCTCGGCCGGATCGTCGGAGATCGTCGTGACCAGCGGGGTCTCGGTGTAGCCGGGGACCACGGCGTTCACACGGATCCCGTCGGCCGCGTAGGCGGCGGCGACGGTGCGGGCGAGTCCGTGGATCCCGGCCTTCGTGGTCGCGTAGGAGGTGAAGTCGTTGCCCTCCCCGGTCAGTCCCGTCGGGGAGCCGGTGAGGATGATCGAGCCGCCGCCGGTGGTGAGCATCGAGCGGACCGCGTGCTTCACGGTGAGCATGGTGCTGGTGAGGTTCACGTCCACGGTCCGCTGCCAGACGGCGAGGTCAAGGTCGGCGATCTTCGCGTCCTGCCCGAACAGCTGCACGCCGGCGTTCGCGACCACCATGTCCGGACTCCAGCCAGCCTCCGCGAGCTCGGCGAATCCGGCCTCGACCGCGGGCTCCGAGGAGATGTCGATGGCGAGGGGGTGGTGGAGGCGCGGAGGCGCAGCGGCTGCGGCGTCGTCGGGAGCAGGCGGCGCGCGCCACCGCATCGGCCCCGGACCCCTCCCGTCCGTCGGCCCGCGGCCGTACGCTTCCCCCGAGCCCCCGCACCGGCGCGGGACCGCACCGGAGAGGATCCGTCATGACCGAGAACTCCGCACAGGGCGGCACCGCAGGCAGCACCGACGGCGACACCGCGCAGGGCCAGGACTGGTCGAAGGGCCGCCCCGTCCACTTCGAGATCCAGGCCGCCGATCCGCAGCGCGCCGTCGAGTTCTACACGAGCGTGTTCGGATGGACGACCGAGGACTGGTCCGGCTTCGCGGGCATGCCGTACTTCGGCGTCACCACCGGCACCGGCCCCGGCATCGACGGCGCGATCCTCGGCCGCCCGGGCGGGGAGAACGCCGAGGTGGGCGGCCCGGTCATGGGCGCCACCCTGACCATGGGCGTCGCCGACTTCGACGAGGTCGCCGCGCGGATCACCGCCGCGGGCGGCACGGTCGCGCTGCCGAAGTACGCGCTGCCCGGCATGGCCTGGCAGGGCTACTTCCACGACACCGAGAACAACGTCTTCGGCATCCACCAGCCCGACCCCGAGGCGAAGTGAGCGATGCGGCCCGGCAGCGCTGAGGGAAGCCGGGCCCCGGAGCCGGGCACCGGATGTTGCCCGCTGCCTGCGGGCGGGTCCGTGGCCCGCGGGGAGAGCTGAGCTGCGCAGCGCGGGAGCTGGGAGGGCTCAGCGCCCGAACAGGTCGCCGATCCCCAGGTCGGAGAGTTGGTCGCCGAAGCCGGTGAGCTGCTCGCCGAGATCGGTGATGCCGCCGCCGAGACCGTCGGCCGCGCCGTCGAGGCCCTCGAGCCCCTCGAGGCCCTCCTTCCCCTCGAACCCCTCGGTGAATCCTGCGAGCTGGTCGGAGAGGTCGGGGGCGAGGGCGTCGACGTCGATCCCGTCGCCGATCGCGGACTCGAGCAGGGAGCCGCCGACGGAGCTGAGCACCGCGCCGCCCGCGACCACGGCGAGCAGACCGCCCGCCGCTGCGCCCGCCGCTCCGAGGCCGACGGCTCCGGCGCCGAGCGCGGCCTTCCCGATCGCGCCGGAACGGCCGCTCCCGGCGCTGCCGCCGGAACGACCCAGCAGCCGCGTGAGCCGCCGCGGATCCAGCACCCCGAGACGGGTCGCGGAGCGGGCCAGGTCCTGAGGGGCATCGGAGCGCGGCCGCTCGCCCTCGGGCAGCTCGCTGCGCATCGACGAGCTCAGCTGCTCACGCTGGGCCGGGGTGAGGCGCTCGAACGCCTCGCGGTGCACGCGCTCGAGCTGGTCCGGCTCGGCGGTGCGCACCAGGTAGTCGTAGCGGGCGATCGCCCGACGGTCCTCCGCGGAGAGCTCCGCCGCCGCGGCGCCGCCCCCTCCGCTCCTGCCGGCGGGCCCGCTCGCGCCGGCGGCGTCACGGGACGCATGGTCCCCGGCCAGCGACGGCATGGACGTCGTCGGGATGCCCACGCCCGCCCGCCGCGAGGAGCTCCCGTCCCGCTGATCGCGGCGGGGGCTGTCGTCGTGGCGCGACGAGGAGCCGTGTGCGGAGCGCTGCGAGGAGTCGTCCCCGGTGAGGGCATCGGCGGCGCCGCGCACGAGGGAGCGCCAGTCCGAGCCCCCTCCCGTGCGGGAGCGGCCCGAGCCCTGCTGGTCCAGGGCCTTCTGGGCGGTGCCGATCAGGCGGCGGAACGTGCTCATGAGGGTCCTTCCGGTGGGACGCGCCCGGGGCTCCGGGCAGGGGACGAGAGTGACGGCGCCGCCTCCGCGCCGTCCGGGATGTCCCTGGACCGCGCCTGGGAGCGGGAGTGATCCGCCGACGGTGCTCCGCCGGCGGCGATGACCCGTTCATCGAGGCGCCCTCGCCCTGACCTCGTCGTGCCGGGGCGTCAGGCGCCGCCGCCTCGCCGCACGTCCGCCGCGGCGGGGGCAGGGATCTCCGGATCGAAGGGGATCATCGGCCGGTCGATGCGGGTGTGACCCAGCCGCAGCAGGTCCTGGTCCACGCCGCTCGGTGACGACCAGGTCAGCCCGGTCCGGGATGCCTCGACGAGGGAGGCCGACGGGTCGGCGCCCGGGCCGCCGGACCGGGTCCTGTTGGCGGTGCGCTCGCCGGGGTCCCTGGGCGGGGCCGCGTCGGAGTGCTCAGCCCAGCAGCAGCCGCAGCCCGGTCCACAGCGACAGCGCCGCGCCGATGAAGCCCAGCACGATCACGAGACGGTGGATGCCGAGCTCCCCGAGCTTCCGCTGCAGCGCCTCGCCGAGACCGACCGCGAGGACGAGGGAGCCGAGCATCGCCGCCCACACCCAGACGGGCATGTCCGGCAGCTGACCGTCGTCCCAGGCCAGCTTGCTGCCGAAGGACACGAACGAGACCAGGATCCACAGCGGCTGGAGCGTGGCGACCATCGCCAGGGCCGGCCACCGCGAGAGGACCGCGTACACGGTCGCGGCCGGTCCGCCGACCCCGCCGAGCACCGTGCCCAGACCGATCCCGACCCCGGTGCCGATCTGCACCGGGACGCCGTCGACGGTGGTGTGGACGCGGGCGAGGAGCACCGAGATCACCAGGCTCAGCAGCACCAGCGTGGAGACCACCAGGTACAGCGGCGCGGGCGGGGAGATGGAGGACAGCCAGGCGGCGAAGGGCATCACCGCGATCGCCGGCAGTCCCAGCCGCAGCACCTTGCCCCACTCGATCTGCGACCAGATCCGCGGCAGCATCACCACCGGCACGAGCCCGCCGAGCAGGTTCGCGAGCATGATCCCCTCGTGCGCACCGATCAGCACCACCGCATAGGGCGCGAAGACGATGCCGAGCCCCATCCCGGCCACACGCTGGATGATCGCGCAGACCAGCACCAGGGCGATCAGGCTCAGGAACAGGGTGAGGGACACGCGGCCACCGTATCGAGCGGTCCGGCCGAGCGGTCAGCCGTCCACGGCGCGAGGGGGATCAGCAGAAAGGGGACTCCAGCGGCACGCCGCGGAGCTCAGCTCCTCGCCGTGCCGCTGGAGTCCCTCTTCTGCGGACGGGACCCGGTGACCGCTGCGACGAGCGGTCAATCCTGGCACGTGCGCTGCACGGGCGGTGGGTTCAGGAGGAGGGGCAGGCGCTGCTCAGCCCTGGCCCAGTCCCCGCTCAGCGGCCGGAGAACAGCGCCGCGATCTGCGGGTGTCCGGCCTCGTATCCCTCGAGCAGCTTCCGGCCGAGCTCGGGCGAGCTGACCAGCGGGTGCGTGGCGAAGCCCTGCCAGGCCGCCTCGCGGGAGCCGGTCGTCGCGGCCTCGAGGATCTTCCGCTCGGCGGCGCGGAGGGTCGACATCATCCCGAGCCTGCCGAGCTCCACCGGCGCGATCGGCAGGGGGTGCACCCCGTCGCCGTCGACCTCGCACAGCACCTCGAGCACGCAGTCCGCAGGCAGCTCGGGCACGATCCGCTCGCTCGCCGGCGCGTCCTCGCGGCCGGCGGCGATGTTGCCGACGTCCAGGATCATCCGCTCGGGACGGCCGGTGGCGAGGGCGGTCATGAGTCGCATCGCGACCTCCTGGTAGCCGCCGCCGGCGACGTCCTCCTCTCGCCGCTCCTCGTCGCGGGACTCGGCCATGTAGGTCGCCTCCCGCTCGTGAAGGGTCTCGCGCCAGAGAGCCAGCGGCGAGGCGCAGCAGGAGTCGGATTCACCCTCCCCTCCGGCTCCGCCCGCTCCGTCGGGGCGACCCGCCGAGCCGGCAGCCCCGGCGTGCCCGCTCGCGCGCGCCTCCGGTCCCCGCCCGTCGGCCTCCGCGGCGGCGAGATAGAAGTCGCCCTGCTGCTTGGCGAGGAACTCCCCGCGCGTGGTCGCAGCGCCGGTGATCCGCTCGATCGCGTCGGAGGTGTGGAGGTAGTAGAAGAGGTACTCGTTGGGCAGCGCCCCGTCGGCCCGCACCCAGTCCTTGCCGATCAGCCGCGCCTCCTCGATCTCCTCGAGGGCCGCGTCGTCGGCGAGCAGGTCGGGGAGGCGCTCGGTCCCCTCCAGCCGCACCGAGCGCAGCCATCCGAGGTGGTTCAGGCCCACGTAGTCGACCTCCGCGCCGCGCTCGCCGGCGACGAGGTCCGCGCCCAGCAGCCGGCCGACGCGGCGCACCAGCCCGATCGGGGTGTCGCAGATCCCGACGACGCGGTCGCCGAGCACGGAGCGCATCGCCTCGGTGACGATCCCGGCGGGGTTGGTGAAGTTGATGGTCCACGCCGACGGGGCGAGCTCTGAGATGGTCCGCGCGATCTCGAGGGCGACGGGGAGGGTGCGCAGCGCGTAGGCGAGGCCGCCCGGCCCGATCGTCTCCTGGCCCAGCAGGCCGAGGCCGAGCGCGACCCGCTCGTCGATCGTGCGGGCCTCGGCCCCGCCCACGCGCACGGCGCTGAACACGAAGTCCGCGCCGGCCACGGCCTCGCACAGGTCGGTGGTGGCGATCAGGCGGGGGAGGGCGGCGGCCCGTCCCTCGGCGGCCAGGCGCGCGCCCTGCTCCTCGATGACCGCGCTGATGGTCGCGAGGCGCTCGGGGTCGACGTCGTGCAGCGCGATCTCGTCGACGGTGAGGCCGGTGGCGGCGGTGGCGACCGCCTCGTGGACGAGGGGGACGCGGAACCCTCCGCCTCCCAGGATGGTGAGCTTCATGGCAGCAGGACCTCCACGGCCTCCCCCTCGGGGAGGTCGATCTCGATGGGCAGGGGGCGGTCGGTGAGCAGGGCGGTGAAGCGCGGCAGGCGGGCGACCTCGAGGAAGCCGGAGCCGGGGAACTTCTCGTGGTCGGCCAGCAGGTAGGAGCAGGTCGCGACCTCGAGCAGGCCCCGCTTGACGGGGACCTCGCTGGGGGTGGAGTCGAGCACCGCGCCGTCGGCCCGCACCCCGGCGGTGCCGAGGAAGGCGCGGTCCACGCGCAGCTGGCGCAGTGCCGATTCGGTGAGGGTGCCGACGAGGGAGTCGTAGTTGGGGCGCAGCAGCCCGCCGAGCACGACGATGTCGATCGCCGGTGCGCTCGCGAGCGCCCGCACCACGGCGAGGGAGGCGGTGACCACGGTGAGGGAGCGCTCGGCCAGCAGCGGGCACATCGCGGCGACGGTGGTGCCGATGTCCAGCGCGATCACCTCGCCGTCGCGGATCTGGGTGCAGGCGAGCGCCGCGATCGCCTGCTTCGCGGCGGGGGCGGAGGCGGCGACGTCCGCGAAGGAGCGCGGATCGGCCTCGGGACGCACGGAGCCGCGCGGATCGGTGGCGCCGCCGCGGACCCGTCGGACCAGGCCCTGCTCGGCGAGCGCGTCGAGGTCCCGACGGATCGTCGCCTCGGAGACCTGCAGGTCAGCGCTGAGAGCGGCGACGGTCGCCGCACCGCTGCGGCGGATCGCCGACACGATCGCCCGGTGGCGCTCCTCGCTCAGCATGGCGATACCGTAGCATCGAGCACGCAACTTCACGCAGCTTCGAACAGGAGCGTGCAGTCCCGTGCAGATCATGCCATCATGGTGCCGTGCACCACACCCGGGTGCTCGGACGGGCGGACGCGACGGAGCGGCACCGCCGACCCTTCAGGAGGACACCATGCGACGACGTCATTTCCTCGGGACCAGCGCAGCGCTCGGCGGCCTGGGGCTCCTCGCGGCCTGCGCCCCCGGCTCGGACGGCGGCGGCGGGGACGCCTCCGACGGCGGCGGCCCGGCGGCCGGCGACGTCGAGACCGACATCGCCTCCCTCGGGGACGTGACCCTCACGGTCTGGGACCAGGAGGTCCGCGGCGCGCAGAACGACGCGATCGAAGCCCTGATCACCGCGTTCCAGGAGAAGTACCCCAACGTCACCGTGGACCGGCAGAGCCAGTCCTTCGACGACCTCCAGCAGCAGACGGGCCTGGCCCTGTCCGGCAACGACGTGCCCGACGTGCTCCAGGTCAACAACGCCCGCGGCGACATGGGCGCCTACGTCGCCGACCAGCTGCTCACCGACCTCACCGGCTACGCCGAGGCCTACGGCTGGGAGGACCGCTTCAGCGACAGCGTGCTGGCGAAGATGCGCTACTCGGCCGACGGGGTCACCTTCGGCGAGGGCGCCCTCTACGGCCTCGCCCAGACCGGCGAGATCTGCGGCATCTACTACTCCCAGAAGAAGCTCGACGAGCTCGGCCTCGAGGCCCCCGCCACCTGGGACGAGCTCTTCGCCCTGGTCGACGCCGCGAAGGAGGCCGGGGAGCAGCCGATCATGCTCGGCAACCTCGACCAGTGGCCGGCCCTGCACGTCTTCGGCCCGCTGCAGGCCAACTTCGTGCCCGCCGAGGAGATCGTCACCCTCGGCATGGGCAACGCCGGCGCCGACTGGACCAGCGAGCAGAACGTCGCCGCCCTCACCCAGCTCGCCGAATGGGGCACCTCCGGCGCGATGGGCGACTCCCCCAACGGCCTCGCCTACGACGACGCCTGGCCGCTGTACACCAAGGGCACCGGCGTGCTCCTCATCGGCGGCTCCTGGCTCGCCCCCGACATGGAGGCCGTGATGGGCGAGGACCTGCGCTTCATGGCCCCGCCGCCCGGGGCCGACGGCGCGGTCGCCACCACCGGCGGCACCGGCATCCCCTTCTCGATCCCCGCCGCCGCCGAGAACAAGGACGTCGCCGCCGCCTACATCGACTTCCTCACCAGCGACGAGGCGATGCAGCTCATCGCCGACAACGGCGGCATGCCCGTGAACCGCACCGCCGAGCTCGCCCCCGAGTCCGGGGTGAACAAGGACGTCTACGAGGCCTTCGACGCGGTCTCCACCGACGGCACCCTGCTGCCCTATCTCGACTACGCCACCCCGTCCTTCGCCGACACCGCCGGGGCAACCCTGCAGGAGGTGATCGGCGGGCAGACCGAGCCCGCGGCCGCCGCCGACGCGCTGCAGGAGGACTACGCCGCGTTCACCGAGGGGTCCTGACCACATGGCGTCAGCTCACCGGAGCACGGCCCGGGCAGGAGGAGGGGCCGACGGGGCGGCCGCCCGCGCGTCCGCCGACGGGGCGCCCGCCCGCGCGTCGGCCGACGGGACGCGGGTGACACGACGTGGCACATTTGCCACGTCGCGCCGTCCGCGTCCCTCGGCCGTGGCCCGCTCGTGGGTCACGCCTCTGCTGTTCCTGCTGCCCGCCTTCGCGGTCTACGCCGCGTTCGCGCTCTACCCGCTGGGCCGCGCCGCGCAGTTCTCCCTCTTCGAGTGGCGCGGCTTCGGGGCCTCCACCTTCGTGGGCCTCCAGAACTACGTCGACCTCGCCGGGGACGCCGCCTTCCGCGCCGCGATCGGGAACGCCCTGGTCCTGATCGTGTTCTACGCGGTGATCCCGCTGGTCGTCGGCCTCGTGCTCGCCGCGATCCTGCGCCGCGGCCAGGTGCGCGGGATGGGCTTCTTCCGCACCGTGATCTTCCTGCCGCAGGTGATCGCGCTGGTCGTCGTCGCGGTCGCGTGGCGGCAGATCTACTCGCCCGTCGGCCCGCTGAACCAGGTGCTGGAGGCCGTCGGCCTCGGAGGCCTCACCCGCGGCTGGCTCGGCGACCCGGGCACGGCGCTCGCGTCCGTCGGCTTCATCGGCACCTGGGTAGAGATGGGGCTGGTGATGCTGCTGATGCTGTCCGGGATGAGCCGCATCCCCGCCGAGCTGTTCGAGGCGGCGCGGCTGGACGGCGCCGGACCCGTGAAGGAGTTCTTCGCGATCACCCTGCCCGCAGTGCGCGGCGAGATCACCGTCGCGCTCGTGCTGACCATCATCGCGGCGCTGAAGACCTTCGACCTCGTCTACATGACCACCTCCGGCGGCCCCGGCAACTCCACCACCGTGCCCAGCTACGAGGTGTACTTCCGCGCCTTCGACCTGCGCGAGGTCGGCTCCGCGAGCGCCGTCGCGATCGTGCTGACGCTGCTGATCTTCGCGATCAACGTGGGCGTCACCCGCATCGGGGAGCGTGAGTCATGAGGGTCTCCCGCGGCGAGGTCGTGATGAACTACGTCCTCCTGATCGCCTTCGCGCTGTTCGCGCTCGCGCCCGTGCTGACGATCCTGATCGGCTCCGTCTCGGCGCCGCTGGGGGAGCCGGCCGGCTTCTACCCCGGCAACTACCTCGAGGCATGGACGGTGGGCGGCTTCGGCAGCTCGCTCGGGAACTCCGTCGTGGTCGCCGCGATCGTGGTGGGCCTGGCGACCGTGCTCTCGATCGGCTCCGGCTATGCGCTGGGCACCATGCGCTTCCCCGGCGCGACGGTGCTCTTCTACCTGTTCCTGCTGGGCATGATGATCCCCGCCGAGGCGACGATCATCCCGCTGTTCTTCGACCTGCGCACCCTGGGCCTGACCGACACCTATCTCGCGATCGCCCTGCCGCAGGTCGCCCAGTCCATCGCCTTCGGCACCTTCTGGCTGCGGGCGCAGTTCCGTTCGATGCCGACGAGCCTGCTCGAGGCCGCCGCGCTCGACGGCGCAGGCCCCCTGCGCGCGCTGCGCAGCATCCTCGTGCCTGCCTCCCGGCCGGCGATCGTGACGCTCGTGGTGCTGGTGTTCATGTGGACATGGAACGAGTTCCTCATCGCCCTGATCATGACCCCGAGCGGCAGCCGACGCACCGCCCCGCTGGGCCTGGCGACCTTCCAGGGCCAGTACACCTCCGAGACCGCGCTGCTCGCCGCGGCCGCCGTGATCATCGCCCTGCCCACCGTGATCCTGTTCCTGTTCCTCCAACGCCACTTCATCCGCGGGATGCTCGAAGGAGTCGCCAAGTGATGACCGACCGCCCCGACGCCCTGACCGACGGGCCCGCCGCCGCCTCGCACGCCCCGGGCGCCGCGACCCCGGCCCCGCCCGAGGCCGCCGAGCGGCAGGACTGGGACCCGCTGGCCTCGCTGCGCACCCCGTCGGACCCGCCGCTGGACGTGCTGCTCTCCGGCACCGTGTTCTTCGACATCGTCTTCACCGGCATGGACCGCCTGCCCCAGCCCGGCGAGGAGCTGTGGTCCAAGGGGATGGGCTCGAGCCCCGGCGGCATCGCGAACCTCGCCACCGCCGCCGCCCGGCTCGGCCTGCGCACGGGCCTGGTCGCCGGCTTCGGCGACGACGCCTACGGCGACTGGATGTGGCAGACCCTCGCCGAGGAGGAGGGCATCGACCTGTCCGCCTCGCGACGCTTCGACGACTTCCACTCGGCGCTGACCGTCTCCATCGCCGCCCACGGCGACCGGGCCATGGCCACCCACGGCCACGACCTGCCCGAGCCGCTGTCGGCCATGATCGCCCGCGCCCCCGCCGCCCGCGCCGCCGTCGTGGACCTCGCGGGGGAGACCTCCTGGTGGGCGGAGCTCGCCCGCGGCGGCGCGCTGATCTTCGCCGACATCGGCTTCGATGCGACCGGCCGCTGGGACCCCGCGGACCTCGCCCCGCTCGCCCACTGTCACGCCTTCACCCCCAACGCGCTCGAGGCCACGGCCTACACCCGCACCGACAGCCCCGGCCGCGCCGTGCGGGCGCTCGCCGAGAAGGTGCCGCTGGCAGTGGTGACCGACGGGGTCGACGGCGCCTACGCGATCGACGCCTCCACCGGCGAGGAGGCGTTCTGCCCCGCCGTGCCCGTCCACGCCATCGACACCACCGGCGCCGGGGACGTGTTCGCCGCCGGAATGGTGCTGGGCACCCTGGCCGAGTGGCCGCTCGATCAGCGGCTGCGCTTCGCCTCGCTGTGCTCGGCGCTGGCCGTGCAGCAGTTCGGCGGCTCCCTCGCAGCGCCCGGCTGGGGCGACATCACCGACTGGTGGCGCCACCTCAGCGACGGCGCGGCCGACGGGGACCTCCGCGCCGCCTTCACCCGCGGCGGCTACGAGTTCCTCGACGGCATCGTCCCCGACCGCCCCGTGCTCGGCCGACGCCGCGCCCAGGGCACCTTCGCGCTCCGCTCCGACGCCGGCCGGCACTGACCCCGGCCGGCACTGACGCAGGCCCGGCCCGTACGACCCCGACCCATCCACCGGTGCATCGACGCACCGCCGCACGAGAGAAGTCAGGAACCATGTCGCACCCTCCCCTCCCCGCCCGCCCCGCCTCTGCCGCACCCGTCCCCGACGCCCCCGCCGCCCGCGGGCTCTCCCGCCGGCGCCTCCTGAAGGGCTCGGCAGTGCTCGGACTCGCCGCCGGCGCCACCGCCCTGGACCTCAGCGGGCTGCCGCCCATGGAGCGCGCCCTCGCCGACGGCGGCGTCGACCTGGACATCCTCTACATCGGCGCCCACCCCGACGACGAGGCCTGGACCCTGGCCGCCTTCGGGCAGTGGAACGAGTACGAGGATCAGACGGCCGGGGTCATCACGATCACCCGCGGCGAGGGCGGCGGGAACGCCGTCGGCCTCGAGGAGGGCCCGGCGCTGGGGCTGCTCCGCGAGGGCGAGGAGCGCACCGCCGTCGGCCTCGCCGGGATCGAGCACGTCTTCAACCTCGACGCGGTCGACTTCTTCTACACCCTCTCCGCCCCGCTCAGCCACGAGGTGTGGGGCGGGCGGGACGTGCTCAGCCGCGTGATCCGCGTCGTGCGCGCGACCCGGCCGGACGTGATCGTGACGATGAACCCCTCGGCCGTGCAGGGCAACCACGGCAACCACCAGCAGGCCGCGATGTTCGCGGTGGAGGCGTACCTCCTCGCCGGTCGCGAGGACGTCTTCCCCGAGCACTTCGACGAGGGGCTCGCGCCCTTCGCCCCGAAGCGGCTGCTGCGCTCGGGCTCCGACGGGCAGGCGCCGACCGGGCCCGACGCCGTCGCGACCGGGTTCACGCCGCTGGTGGCGAGCGACGTCGTGTTCGGGGCGTGGAACGGCACCGAGTCCGAGACGCACGGCAAGCGCTGGTCCGCCGTGCGCGACGACTCGATCCACGCCTATCGCACCCAGGGCTGGCACGTCTTCCCGCCCACCACCACGGACCCCGCGAAGATCCCCGCCGCCTGGTTCACCCTCATCGACTCCCGCACCCCGTTCCCGGACCCGACCAGCGGTGACACCGCAGCGCTCGGCGGGGCGAGCCTCCCGGTCGAGGGCGGGCTGCCGCTCGGCACCACGCTCGAGCTGCGCAGCGAGCAGTTCGCCGTGCAGACCGGCGGCAGCGTCGAGGTCGAGGTGGAGATCGGCTCCCCGGGCAGCGCCCTGCCCGGCGTGCAGGTCGAGCTCGAGGTCCCCGACGGCTGGGACGCCGGGCGCCGGCAGGTCCTCGGCACGATCCCCGCCAAGCAGTCCCGCACCGCGACCTTCACCGTCGAGGTGCCGGAGAGCGCGACCCCCGGCGAGCACGTGCTGCTGCGCGCCCGCGTCACCTCCCGCAAGGGCAGCGGTGAGAACGTGCTCCCGCTGCGCACCGCCGGCGTGGTCGAGGCCGGGATCGCCGACCGCGCCGAGATCGCCGCCTTCCTCGAGTGGACCGAGGAGCTCGGCATGCAGCGCCTCGACGCGCTCGTGCCCACCCGTCGCTCGCTCGGCCAGGGCCGCGCCGAGGAGTTCGAGATCGTGGTGCGCAACCGCTCCGAGCAGGTCCAGGACGCGGAGGTCACCCTCACCCTGCCCGACGGCTTCACCGCCGAGCCCGCCCAGCTGCTGGTGGAAGGCGTGCCCGCGCTCGGCGAGTCGACGGCCACGGTGCGGATCGAGAACACCGACCCCTCGCTGCCGACGGCGAACCGCGCCCCGGACGGCGGCGTCTACGCCGTCACGGTCACCGCGTCGGCCGGAGGCGTCGCCGCCGCGACCCCGCAGGGCCTCCACCTCGTGCCGCGGCTGGTCGCCTCCCGCACCGAGGGCGTCGAGGTCGACGCGGTGCGCGGCACAGGGGAGTACCCCAGCGAGCCGATCGACATCGGCACCCTGTGGGAGGGCTCGGAGGTCACCCCCGAGGACGCCTCCGGCTCCACCTGGGTCACCTACGACGACGCAGCGCTGCACGTGTTCGTGCAGGTCACCGACGACGTGCTCGGCACACTTCTGCCGGCGGAGGACAACAAGCAGCGCTTCCGCACCGACTCCGTCGAGATCATGATCGACCCGCGCGGCACCTCCGACCACACCGCCACCACCTTCATCCTCGGGGCGCTGCCCGGCACGGACGACGGCACGGGCGGCGCGGGCGGACCGGTCGCCGGACGCGACCACGACAACCGCCAGGGCCCGATCGAGGAGGTCGCGCCCTCGGTGCGGATCGCCGCCGAGATCTCCGAGCCCTACCAGGGCTACGTGCTCGAGACGACGATCCCCTTCGCGGAGCTGCCCGACGGCATCGACCCCACCCGCATGGGCTTCAACGTGGTCGTCTACGACTCCGACACCCAGGACCGCACCGGCCAGTCCCGCATCGGCTGGTCCACCTTCCCCGGCGTGCAGGCCGACCCCTTCCGCTGGGGCGTGCTCGAGCTACCGGGCCTCGAGGCCCAGCCGTCGGCGCCGGTCGAGCCCAGGATCCCGAACACCTCGGCCCGCTCCGTCGCCTCGCCCCAGTCGATCCTGCAGTCCGCGGCCGACGGGGTGGGGCTCGGCGGCTTCCCCACGCTCGGCGCGGACGCGGTGCGGGTGGACAAGGCGACCCGCCGACGCCGCGAGATCAGCGCCGTGGTGCGCACCGCGGCGCCCGGCACCCGGCGCGTGTTCGTCTGGGACGGGGAGCGGACCGTCGGAGAGCTCGAGGCGGCCGACGTCCGCTCCGCCCGCGAGGTCGTGACGATCCCGCTGGTCGGGGACGTGCCGGCCGACGCGACGCTGACGGTGGCCGTGTCGCTGGAGAACGAGGACGGCGCCGGCGCGGGCGCCGCGGCGGTGCGCTGAGCGGGCGAGCGGCGGCTACTGCGCCGTCACCGCCCGCTCGAGCGCGGCGAGGGACTCCTCGAGGAAGCGCGGCGGGAACGGCGGCAGGCCGAACTCCTCCCGGAGCGGGTCGGGCACAGCGCTCCAGTCGTAGGTCAGCGTGACCTCGGTGGCTGAGTCCCCGTCGCCCGCGCCGCCTGCGGGGGCGAGGTCGTAGCGCCAGGTCCATCCGCCGGTGCCGAGCTCGCCGTCCGGGCCGTACTGCCCCGGCTCCCAGGCGATCGTCCGGTCCTGCGCGAAGGCGATCACGCGGTTGTGCATGTCGTAGCGGCCGTGGGCGTTCTCGTGGAACATCTCGATGCCGAACACCTGCCCCACCCCGATCAGCGGCGCGGGGTCCTCCTCGAGGGAGCCGCGAACCCAGTCCGTCGGCTCGGTCTCGTGGTGCCGGGCCGGGTCCGCGAGCAGCGCGAACACCGCCTCGGGCGGAGCGGCGATCGTGCGGGTGACGGCGTAGCGGGTGCCGGTGTCCGGGGTGGAGGGGTCGGCGGTGGTCATGAGCGGTCCTTCCGGGAGGTCCAACGGGTGTAGGTGACGCCGGAGGCGAAGGAGAGGTGCTCGACGAGCTCGAGCCGCTCGCTGTGCCCGTCGGGGAAGAGCCGGCGTCCACGCCCCTGCACGTACGCGTAGGTCCACAGGCAGTACCCGTCCACGAGCCCGGCGGCGATGAGCGCGTGGCAGAGGGTGATCGACCCGGTCAGGGAGATCTCCGCGCCCTCGGTCTGCTTCAGTGCGCGCACCTGCGCGACCGGGTCGCCGGTGAGGATCGTGGAGTTCTGCCACGCGGGGTCCGTCATCGTGGAGCTGACCACGTACTTCTGCAGGGCGTTCAGCTCGTCGGAGACGCCGGTGGTGTCCTCGGTCTGCTCCGGCCAGAAGCCGCGGAAGTCCTCGAAGGTATGCCGGCCCAGCAGGATCGCGTCGCAGGCGGCGCTGTCGCGGGCGACGATCTGGGCCTGGTCGGCGTCCTGGGCCATCGGGTCGAACCAGTCGTCGAGCAGCTCGACGCTGCCGTCGGCGGTGATGTTCTGGGTGAGGATCAGGGGGCGCACGGGACCTCCTCCGGTCGGTGCCTCGGAGCGCCCACGCTAGCGGGGCGGGGAGGCGCAGGTGCGTCCGATCCTGCGCAGTCCGGGCCAGTCGCCGCGGCCGGCAGAAAGGGGCTCTGAGCGGCACGCCGCGGAGCTCAGCTCCACGGCGTGCCGCTCAGAGCCCCATTGTGCAGATCACCTGCCGCCGCAGGCTGATCCGGGAGACGCCGGCCGGTGCCGCCGCAGGTCGACTCCGGCCGTCCCGCCAGGTCAGCGGTCCTCAATCTCCAGCAGGCTCGCCGCGCTCTCGATCTCCTCGTGCTCGGGGCGCTCCTTCTGCATCCGCTCCATGTACGGCCGCGCCCGCTCGACCTGCTGCTCCAGGTTCGTCACCGTGGTGAGGAAGTTCTGGTTGGCCTGGGTGCGGAAGGAGTCGATGCCGTCCATCGTGGTGAACAGGTTGTCGAAGGCCTTCTGCAGCGTCTCGGCGGAGACGCCGGAGCTCGCGGCCTGCTGCTGCACCTTCACCGAGTTGTCGGCGAGCATCTTCGAGGTGGAGGAGATGAGGTTGTCGGTGGTGGCGTTGACCGCGTCGATCTGGTCGAGCACGAGCTTCTGGTTCTCGAGCGCCTGCGCGGTGATCACGGCGGTGCGCAGCGCGGTGACGGTGGTGGTGCGAGCCCGCTCCACGCCCTGCTGGAGCTTGGTGTTGTTGTCCTCGATGACGCCCATCGAGAGGTAGGCCTGCACGGTCACCGCGATCTGGGTGGCGACGTCCTGGCGGCGCTGACGCACGGCGAAGAGCACGTCCCGCTCGAGCGCGTCGGCGTCGGCCTGCTTGCCGGAGGCGCGCATCTCCTCGGCCTTGCGCACGGCCCGATCATCCAGCAGCCCCAGCAGGTGGGAGGCCTTCTGGAGGGCGCCGAGGTCCTCCCAGAGGGCGCGGCGCTCGACGGCGAGCTCCGCGTTGTCGCGCTGGAGCCCCTCCTGGCCGCGGGAGAGCGCGCCGAGGACGTGGTCGAGCTGGTCCTGGTTCGACTCGAAGCTGCGGAAGTAGCGCTTGGCGCGGTTGCGGCCGGGCAGGAAGCCGAGCGCCTTGTCGGCGAAGGTCTCCTCCTTCGGCGCGAGCTCCTCCATGGTGGTGCGCAGCTCGGTGAGCGACTTCGCGACGTTCTCCTGGGCGCTGCCCTTCTTGTCCTTCGCGTCCCGCAGCGACTGCTCCATGAAGCGGGAGGAGGTCTGCGAGGTGCGCTCGAAGGTGCGCCGCGCGACCGCGCCGAGAGCGTTGACCTGCGCGGTGAACTCCTGGGAGTGCGGGTTCAGGGCGGAGACCTGGTCGACCCAGGCGTCGGCCCGCTGCTCGAGCTCCTGCTGCTTCTCGGCCGGGAGGTCGGGCAGGACGGAGACCGCGTCGTCGTCGCTGATCTCCTGGACCGGCTCGGCCGGGGTGATCTCCTGGGCGGGGGTGGGCGGCTGGAGCTTGTCCATCGGTGCCTCCTGTGCGGGTCGCGGGTGATGGCTGGTGGTCGATGCCGGCGGGGCCGGGCAACTCTCGGGCGGATGGTCGGTGGGTGCGGTCGGTCGGCGGTGGTGCGGAGGGGCGGCGGTGCGGCCGACGGGGCGGGTCAGACGTCGATGATCGGGTCCAGGTGCTGGTCGGCGAAGCGCTGGCGCAGGAACTCGGAGTGCACCTCGAGCGAATGGGAGACGCCGCCGACGAGATCGCTCTCGATCCGCTCGACGCCCTCGCCGAGCACGTCGAGCTGCCTGTCGATCGAGGCGAGGTTCGCCAGCGCCTCCTCGCGAGCGGAGCCGGCGAAGGTGCGCAGGAAGGAGATGATGTCGGCGGCGGCGTCGACGAGGTCGGGGACGTAGCGGGTGGCGATGCCCTCCAGCATCGTCACCTCGCCCGCGGACGGTCGCATCGCCTGCAGCTGCTCCGCGCCGACGAGCGCGTCGATCCTGGTCAGCAGCGCGTCGACGTCGTCGAGCACCTGAGTTGCGGGGGCCGCGGAGGCCTGCGGACGCAGCTGCGCGACGCGGTCGCGGGTGGCGGCATCGGCCTCGAGGATCCGCTCGAGCACCTCGCGGGTGCCGCCGGCGACGCTCGCGTCGATCACGGGGCGCTCGGCGGATCCTGTCCGCGGACGGTTCACGGCCACGCCGACCCCGCCGAGGGCGACGGCGCCGATGCCGACCGCGGCGCCGAGGGCCAGCACGGGCCCGCCGAGGCCGGTGCCGAGCACGACGAGCAGGGTCGCGAGGCCGGCCAGCCCGCCGAGGACGGCGGGCGCACCGAGCCGCACCAGCCAGGAGGGTCGCGGCGCGGACACCTCGCGGGAGGCGGGGCCGCGGACCGTGCCCTCGAGCGCAGTCTGCTTCGGTCCCCACAGGTCACGACGCTCCGCGGTCGCCTTCCATGGCAGGTCCTGAGCGCCGGGGGCGGCGGATGGCCCGTCGGCCGACGGGGTGGGCTGCTGGGCCGGAGGCTCGGGCTGGAGGGCCTGCGGGGGCGGCGAGTCGGGCGCGAAGGGGTCCGGGAACCGGCTGCTCCCGCTGCTCGGCTGCTCGGCCGAGGGTGTCTCTCCTGCGCTCACTGCGATTCGCTGTCCTCCCCGGGACGGTGACGAGGTCCGAGCGTCGGCCCGTGCAGGCGGGGGACCGCCTCGAGGGCCGTGCGCACGCCTCGTCCTGGGCGTGCTGGAAGGCTACCGCGAGCAGCTGGACCGCAGGTGGGCGCGGGCTGGATTCGGGGGATGGCCGGGGGAGGGCATGGGGAGTTCTCCCCAGGCAGTTCGCCCCATCGCGCATTCCCAGCACCCGTCATAGATTCCAGGCACTGGGTGCGGGACTCTCGGGGGAGAGGGATGGTGGCACTCCGCGGGGGCGGAGGCCGGCGCCGGGCCCGTGGCCCAGCGGAGGCGGGAGACGGATCGGGGGATCCGCTCCCGCCTTCATGCCGTCCGCGCCGTGCAGGTCCTCGCACAGCAGCGCTGCCACTCGGCGGCATCGTCGAGGGCGCCGCGCCGATGCTCGGGCAGGGAGGAGCCGCGGGAGGATCGGCCGCGTCGGTCTCATCGGTCATGGGACCCTCTTCCGACGTCCACGGTGACCGTCGGCGGCCGACGGTGCGGGGCCAGGCGTGGGGTGTGCGGGCAGCTGGGACCGACTGTAGACCCCGGGCTCCGGCGCCGTGCGGGGAGGGCACAGGACGGGTCGACGGGCAGTGCGCCCGGGGCGGTGTGATCCCGCTGACGGGTGCTGGACAGCTCTTTCGCGCGCGCCCGCGAGGACCCTACTCTTGACCGGTGCGCCGAGGCGCACGATTCCCCCGACTGACCTGGCAGGACACGTCTTGCACCAGGCGCGTCCCACACACCGCTGAAGGAGGCCTCCGGCATGGACTCTCGCACCGATATCCACCTCGGTCACGATCTGACCCCGACGACCCATACCGGGCCCATCCCGGTCGTGTCCGCGAGCGCCGACGCGGGACAGCGGGACTCCTCCGCGCGCACCACCATCGCGGTGGCCATCGCGCTCGTGCTCGCCTTCGCGGGCATCGTGCTGATGGGGCTCTGAGCCCGGACGCCCTCCGACGGGCGGGCGCTCAGCCGCCGGCCTGATCCCCGGGGTCGGGCGTCGCGCCGACGTCGGACCGTGCTCCGCCGTCGTCGGCCCCTGCCTGCCGCGCGAGCACGTACGCGCGGCGCAGCACCTCGACCTGGGCCGGGTTGTAGAGCTCGGCCACGACCTGGATGAGATCCGGCAGGGTCGAGCGCCGCTCCGGCCCGAGCGGCGGGTTCCTCGTGCCGGGGTGCTCCTCGTGGATCGTGCGCAGCACCGGAGCGAGATCTGCGGCGACGGCGTCGATCTCCTCCTCGTCCGCGTCGGCCGGCAGGGCGTTGAACGCGTGGTCGGCCTCCTGGTGCTCCGCGGCGATCTCTCGGAGGTCCTCCATGCCCTGCTCGTCGAACAGGCGCTCGCTGATCATGACGATCGCCCGGTCGGCCGGGGTGAGGGCGTCTGCGACGGAGGCGAAGCCCGCCGGGACGTCGGCCTCGGCATGGTGCTCGAGCAGCTCGGCGATCTCGGCGCGCAGGTGCTGGCTGCGAGCGATCGACTCGGCGAGCTGCGCATCGAGGGTGCGCAGGGTCTGCGTGAAGGTCTCCCCGGAGGTCTCGAGCTCGGCGATGTCCGCCAGCGGCATCCCCAGCTCCCGCAGCCGCGCGATCTGCAGCAGACGCACCAGGTGCGCGGTCTCGTACTGCTTGTAGCCGTTCCCGGCACGACTGGGCTCCTCGAGCAGCCCGATCGCGTGATAGTGCCGGATCGTCTTGATCGTGGTGCCCGCGAGCTGGGCGAGGCGACGCGTGCTCCAGGCCATCATGTCTCGCTGCGGGGTGCGGGCATGGGGGCCATCCTCCCTTCTCGACGGCGGGCGGGGAAGGGCGTCCTTGACCGTGCCCCCGGGGCACGGTGTGCGGTGCGGGCATCGCCATCGAGACCGAGGAGACGCTCATGACCGCCCGCCCCGACCCCCGCCCCGCCGCTCCGGCCCCCCGCCGGCTCGAGGCGGCGGACCTGTTCCGAGACCCCGCCTTCTCCCACCCCGTGATCTCGCCCGACGGCGAATCGCTCGCCTATCTGGCACCGTCCGGCGGGCGGAGGAACGTCTGGGTGCGCGACATCGACCAGGAGCACGAGGACGCCCGCCGCGTCACCCACGACACCCGACGCGGGATCCTGACCTTCTTCTGGTCCGACGACCCGCGCTGGCTGCTCTACCTGCAGGACACCGACGGGAACGAGGACTGGCACCTGTTCCGGGTGGACCTCGAGGACCCGTCGGCCGTGGCCGAGGACCTGACTCCGCTGGAGCCGGGATCGCGGGTCTTCTCCGCCGAACCGCTGCCCGCTCGTCCCGGGACGGTGCTGGTCACGATGAACCCGCGGCCTGCGAGCTTCGACATGTTCCTCATCGACGTGTGCACGGGCGAGACCACGCTGCTGCACGAGCAGACGGAGCCCGGGGTGGATCTGCTGCTGGACCGGGAGGGGGAGCCCGTCTTCGCCTCGCGCGTCACGGCCGACGGGAGCACCGAGTTCTCCGCGATCGACCCGGACACCGGCGAGCGGCGCCCGCTGCTGCGCGCCGGCGGCCCGGAGCAGCCCCTGGGGGTCGAGGTGCAGCGCTCCACCCCCGACGGCACAGGCCTGCTCCTGAGCCTCTACCTCGACGGCGATGACCTGCAGCTGGTGCGCGTGGACCGCGAGAGCGCCGAGGTGAGCGTGCTGGCCGCCGTTCCCGGCCGGAGTCTGGACATCATGGGCATGCTGGCCCCCGGCGTGCTCCCGCCTCCCCTCTACATCGATCGCGGGACGGGGGAGGTCCTCGCCGCCCGCTTCGCGGGACCCCGCGCCCACATCGAGGTGGTCGATCCGGACTTCACCGAGGTCCACTCGGCGCTCGCCGCGCTCTCCGACGGGGTGCTCGGCACGCTGAGCTCGGACCTCACCGGGACCCGCTGGGTCGCGACCTTCGTCCACGATCGGGAGCCGGAGGCGTGGCTGTACGACCACGCCACCGGGGACAGCCGTCGGCTGTTCCGACCGCACCCGCACCTGGACCCCGCGCATCTCGCCCCGATGGAGCCCGTCTCGTTCCCCGCCGGGGACGGACCCGAGCTGCATGGCTACCTCACCCTGCCCGTCGGCGTTCCTGCCCGGGACCTGCCGCTCGTGCTCGTGACCCACGGCGGGCCGTGGGCGCATGACGCCTGGGGCTTCAGCGCGCAGGCGCAGTTCCTGGCCGACCGCGGGCACGCCGTGCTGCAGGTGAACTTCCGCGGCTCCACCGGACACGGCCGACGTCACACCCTCGCCGCGCAGGGAGAGTTCGCCGGCGCCATGCACACCGATCTCCTGGACGCGGTGGACTGGGCCGTCGGATGCGGCCTCGCCGACCCGGACCGGGTCGGGATCATGGGCGGCTCCTACGGCGGGTACGCCGCGCTGGTCGGAGCGGCCTTCACCCCGGAGCGCTTCGCCGCGGCCGTGGACCTCGTCGGCATCGCGGACCTGACGAGCTTCGTCCGCGCCCTCCCGCCCTTCAGCCGCCCGTACCTCGCCAGCAACTGGCTCGCCTATGCCGGAGACCCCGACGATCCCGAGCGGGAGGCGGACATGCTCGCCCGCTCCCCGATCAGCCGGGTCGAGGAGATCACGACCCCGCTGCTGATCGCCCACGGCGCGAACGACGCACGGGTCATGCAGACCGAGTCCGACCGGATCGTCGCCTCGCTGCGCGAGCGCGGGGTGCCGGTCGAGTACCTGGTGGCGGACGACGAGGGCCACGGCTTCGGCAACCCCGAGAACGAGATCCGCCTGCAGCGCGCGATCGCCGCCCACTTCGACCGTCACCTGAGCTGAACCGCTGATCGCACACCGCGCACGACCCGACCGGAAGGACCGTCGTGACCACCCCAGCCACCTCCGACCGCTCCGTGGACCGCAGTGGTCCCGTCGACCCCGCCCGCCCCTTCGGGGCCCATCTCGTCATGGGCTGGTGGAAGCCCGTGCTGATGACGGTCGTCGTGGTCGGCGCGCTCTATCTGCTGCAGATCCTGTTCCTGGCGGTCGCCGCGATCGTCGAGGTGCGCGTGCTGGGCAAGGATCCCGCCGACGAATCCCTCACCCCGCTCACCTATCTCGCGCTGAACCTGTCGATCATCCTGCTGGTCCCGATCGCGCTTCCCGTGCTGCGCCTGATGACCGGTACGTCCTGGCGGGACGTGCTCGCGGTGGGCCGACGCTTCTCCTGGCGGCGCCTGGGCCGCTGGACCGCCGTGTTCGCCGGACTGATGGCGGTGGCGAACCTGATCCTCCCGCTCGTGCAGCCCTCCCCGCTCACCGCCGTCGCGGTCACCGGCACCACAGTCGCGCTGCTGGCGATTGTGCTGCTCACCACGCCGCTGCAGGCCGCGGCGGAGGAGATCGTGTTCCGCGGCGTGCTCACCGCCGCCTACGGCTCCTGGCTGCGCGCGGCCCGGCCCGCGCTCGCCCTCGGGATCAGCCTCTCCACCGTCCTGTTCGCCCTGGTGCACACCTCCGCGGACTCGTGGATGCTGCTGAACTACATCGGCCTCGGCGCGAGCACGGCGCTCATGGCGCTGCTCAGCCGCGGCCTCGAGGCCTCCATCGCCTTCCACGCCATGAACAACGTGTTCGCGATGGGGATCGGCGCGGTCTTCGCCTACGGGGGCGGCATCGCCCAGGACCGCTCCGCCGGCGCGGGCGGCTCGTACATGCTGCTGTTCCTGCTCGCGCAGGCCGTGGGAGTGCTGATCGTGTGGCGCGTCGAGAAGCGACGGACCGCGGCGCTCCGGGACTGACTCGCTGTCACGGGCTCCTGCAGCGCGAGGGCGGCGGGCACCATCGCGCGGCGTCGGGCATCACCGGGGAAGGATCCGTCGGCCGAAGGCGTTGCCCCCTGGCACCCCGGAGCGCGAGGCCCTTGGGGGCACGAGGAGAGGACCATCCCATGATCGACCTGGACCTGACCGGCAGGACGGCCTTCGTCAGCGGCTCCACGCAGGGCATCGGCCTCGCGATCGCGCAGCGGCTCGCGCTCGCCGGTGCGCGGGTGGCCGTTAACGGCCGCAGCTCCCAGCGGGTGCAGGAGGCGCTCGATGCCCTGGTCGGCGCCGGGGTCGACCCGTCGCGGCTGATCGCGGCGCCCGGCGACGTCACCGCCGAGGACGGTCTCGCCGCCGCGCTCGAGGCCGCCGGCGAGGTGGACGTGCTGGTGAACAACCTCGGCATCTTCGGCGCCGCACCGGCGCTCGAGATCACCGACGAGCAGTGGCAGCGCTACTGGGACGTGAACGTGATGGCCGCGGTGCGGCTGATCCGCACGACCCTGCCCGGCATGAAGGAGCGCGGCTGGGGAAGGGTGCTGAACATCGCCAGCGACTCCGCGATCGTCACCCCGGCCGAGATGATCCACTACGGCGTCTCCAAGACGGCGCTGCTGGCCGTCTCCCGCGGCTTCGCGAAGGACGCCGCCGGCACCGGCGTCACCGTGAACTCCGTGATCGCCGGGCCCACGTACACCGAGGGCGTGCAGGACTTCGTCTACGAGCTGGTGGATCCGTCCCTGCCCTGGGAGGAGGCGGAGGTCGAGTTCATGCGCCTGCACCGCCCGCAGTCGCTGCTGCAGCGCCTGATCCGGCCCGAGGAGATCGCCAACATGGTCGTCTACCTCGCCTCGCCGCTCGCGTCGGCCACGACCGGCGGGGCGCTGCGAGTGGACGGCGGGTACACCGACGCGATCCTGCCGTGAACGACGGGCGCGGGTCGGGCTGCCCGCGCCGCGGCTCACGTCGACCCGCTGCACGGGACGCTGTCGGCTGCGGGCCGCACGCCGGGGCCGACGGTGGAGAGCGGCGGGACGTTGGTGCCCGGCCGGTTTCCGCACATCCGCGTGATGTCGGCGGCGTCGGACGAAAGTCCTGCTCATTCGTGGTTGTTGAACGGTAATCTTCGAGGGTCTCGGCTGTGGAGGCACAGGGGACGGGCGCAGGCCGCCGACGCCCCGGTCCGTGCCGCGCACGGACATCGGTGACGACCATGAAGGATGGGCATGAACGCTCGCCACCAGACCCTGCAACGACCTCTCCAGGAGTCTGCCAGGACCCCCGTGATCGCACGGGCGCTCATGCTCGCCCTCGCGTTCGTGGCCTCGGTCGCCCTCGCCGCATGCGCCCCGACGGTCCCGCGGGACGAGCTCGACGGCGGTGAGCCCACTGTCCTCGAATCGCCGGCGGCTCCGACGGACGAAGCCGATCCCTCGGCGCCGACGTCGGCCGCTCCCACGACGGAGGCGCCGACCACTCCGGCGCCCACCACCACGGCCGCCCCCACCCCGGAGCCCGTTGCCGCCGAGGGCACCGCTCTCGCCCAGCTCGCCGGACTCGACGAGAAGGGCCGCGCCCCGAAGACCGACTACGACCGCGACCTGTTCGGCTGGCGCGACGACATGGACCGCAACGGCTGCGACACACGCAACGACATCCTGCGCCGCGATCTCACCGCGATCACCCTCAAGGGCGGCATGGGCGGCATGGGCGGCTGCGTGGTGCTGCGCGGCACCCTCGACTCCCCGTACAGCGGAGACACCGTCGACTTCGACCGGGAGAACAGCACGGTCGACATCGACCACGTCATCGCGCTCTCCGACGCCTGGCAGACCGGCGCCGCGAGCTGGGACGAGCAGACCCGCCGCGAGTTCGCCAACGACCCGCTGAACCTGCTGGCCGTCGAATCGAGCCTGAACCGGCAGAAGGGCGACGGCGACGCCGCCACCTGGCTCCCGCCGCTCAAGGACTACCGCTGCGAGTACGTTGCTCGGCAGATCGCCGTGAAGGACAAGTACGAGCTGTGGGTCAAGCCCGCCGAGGCCGACGCCATGGAGCGGGTGCTCGGCGACTGCGAGGGCTTCCTCGCGATCGAGGATGACGACCAGTGGCCCGCGACCGGTGAGGGCGACGTCGTCGCCACCGAGGAGGAGCGCGCACCGGCGACGACCGAGCAGGAGCTGGCCCCTGAGCCTGCCCCGAAGCCCGAGCCCGCCTACGAGCCGGCGCCGACGGAGGAGCCCGGCAGCAGCGGCGCAGGCGTCAGCGGCCCGTTCGAGAACTGCACCGCAGCCCGCGAGGCCGGCGCGGCCCCCGTATACGCCACGGATCCCGGCTACGGTCCACACCTCGACGGAGACAACGACGGCGTCGGCTGTGAGTGAGAGCGACGGCGTGACCAGGATCTGACAGGCCCTGGCGGCGCCGGTCCGGGGCGGTCGGCTGCGGCGCAGTCGGCTCCGCTCGAGGGGCGGGTGCCTCTCAGAGCCTCCGCAGCACCAGCACCGCGTCCAGGTGCTCGCCGGGCGTGCCATCGGGGGCGACAGCTGCCCGGGGCCGCTCGTCTGCCTGCTCGACCTCCCACTCGTCGGCATGGCCGCCTAACTGTGCCGCCTCGTCATGCACGGAGACCATCTTCGCCGGATGGTCCTTCGCCCAGGACGGCGGCGCGGCGTGGGAGACGGTGGCCAGGCGCCCGCCGGTGCGCAGCGCAGTCATCGCACGGCGCAGGATCGCGACGCGGTGCAGCGCCACGTTCGACTGGAAGAAGCTCGCAGTGACCAGGTCGACCGATGCAGCCTCCGGCTCCCAGGCGTCGAGGTCGACGGCCTCGAAGCTCGCCCCATCGAGCCCCCGCGCGGCGGCCTCGTCACGGGCCCGGCCGACGGCGGTGGCGGAGATGTCCAGGCCGAGTGCGGTCCAGCCCTGCTCGGCGAGCCAGAGCACGTCCCCGCCCTCCCCGCAGCCGAGGTCGATCGCCGTGCCCGGTGACAGCTCGGCGACGACCGACGCCATGGTCGCGTTGACCTTCCCTGACCAGACCCGCTCGCTGCCGGAGTAGCGCTGCTCCCAGTACTCGGTGGGGGAGAGATCGGGGTCCGGCTCGGCGTGCGCGGGCGAGTGAGCGTGCGAGGCGTGATGGTGTGCGGTCATGGACTGAGCCTCGCAGACCCTGCCGAGGCGCGGAAGCGCTCTTGCCGGGGACGCCAGAGCGAGCCGGTCCCGCGTGCGGAGTGCGAAGTTCGGGGTAGATTGTCGCCACTTCCAGCGGCTCCGCCGCCGCAGGGACAAGGGGAGGGGAGCCGGTGACGACCACGCGACAGAGCCGCGCCGAGAAGGTCGACGCCGCGACTCCTGCTTCCCGGAACCGGGTCGTCGACTTCCTGCGCGCCGCCGCGATCACGGTGGTGGTGCTCGGGCACTGGACGATCATCGCCGTCGACCCCGACGGTGGGATCCTCCCGCACGGCGCGCTCGACGGCGCGCGGTGGACCCATCCGCTGACCTGGGTGTTCCAGGTGATGCCGATCTTCTTCCTCGTCGGCGGGTACTCCAACGGACTCTCCTGGCGCTCCGCGAGGCGCAAGGAGATCGGCTACGCCGAATGGCTGCGCACCAGACTCCGACGCCTCGGCATCCCGCTGATCCCGCTGCTGCTCACCTGGCTCGTGATCGGGGTGGTCGCTGTCGCGCTCGGCGCCCCGCATGCGACGGTGCAGCTCGTCTCCCAGATGGCGCTGATCCCCACCTGGTTCCTCGCCGCGTACCTGATGGTGATCCTGGTGGCCCCGCCGTGCCTGGTGCTGTGGGAGTGGTTCGGGTGGTGGTCGATCGTGGGCGGCATCGCGCTCGCCGGAGCGGTGGACGCGGTGAGCCTCGTCGCCGACCAGCCGCTGCTCGGCTACCCGAACTACCTGCTGGTGTGGGCGGCGTTCCATCAGGTCGGGTACGCGTGGCTGGACGGTCGACTGGCTGGGAGCGGCAGGCGTCTTTTGCTCGCCGCGATCGGGCTGGTGGGCCTGCTGCTGCTGGTGCTTGTGGGTCCGTATCCGGTCTCGATGATCACCTCGGCTGCCGACGAGATCTCCAACTCGAGCCCCACCCGAGTGACGATGGCGTTCCTGGGCATGATGCAGGCCGGGCTGGTGCTGCTGCTCGAGAAGCCACTGACCGCACTGCTGCGCCGGCCCCGGCTGTGGCTCGTCACAGTGCTGGTGAACCAGCGGATCATGACCTGGTTCCTGTGGCACCTCACCGTGATGGTGGGCCTCGCCCATCTGCTGCTGGCCCTCGACGCACGGGCGCTGCTGCCCGAGCCGCTGACGGGCCTGTGGTGGGCGACGCGGCCGCTGTGGGTGCTCGCGCTGCTCGCGCTCACGGGGCTGGTGGTGCTGGTGATGGGAAGGTTCGAGTCCCCGCGGGCCGACGAGCGACCGGCCCCGCCGGTGTGGAAGCCGATCCTCGCCGCCGTTACCGTGATCGCCGGCCTCGCGGTGATGGCGAACGTGGGCGTGGTGGGGGAAAGCGGCGTGACATGGTGGTGGCCGCTGCTGCCGGTGGTGGGAATGGTGGGCTCCGAAGTCCTGTGTGCACGCTGGGAACGGACGGACTGAGCTGTGTTATCAGGATCGACCGAGCAGGCACCTGCTGGGGCTCAGGACTCCCTTTAGAGGTCGACCCACTCAAGACTCTGCTTCTCCGCGGCCGAGTAGGGAGGTCGCGATCAAATTCTCTGTGGTGGTTTACATTCTCTGATGCAAGGCCAGTTTCGGGTGCAACGCGCGAAGGGCCTCGGTCAGGTTATTGTAACGATATGTGGCGATCTTCCCGGACTCGAGGTCAATAACCACCTCAAAAAAATCGTCTTCACTTACCCAGTCTGAGGTTCTTGATTGGACAAGGCCCGCCCGACTGTCGTCTCGGAACGTAATGCTTCGAACCTTGAGATCATTAACCATAGAGCGGTGGGTCTCGAGCTCCGAAAAAAGGTCCTCCGGGCCCATATGGGCACTGTCAAGAATAAACCTCAACATCGAGTGCCCCTCGAGGTCCTCGATCTCCCTTCCTTCGAAGTAGACAAATATTCCTCCGTCCAGATTGTTGACGAGGGCGGTCCAGCCGTTCCCAAGATCGACTTCTTCCTCGGAGCCGGATTTCGAGTTCATTGCAGGAAGTTGATCAAGCTCAGCGAGGCGTTGGGCAGCGCGAGTCTGCCCAGCAGCCGCAGCTTCCACGTAATATTCTCTAGCCGTGCGCAATTCCCCCTTTGTCTGAAATAGGTCTCCAAGGAGGTACTGGATGTCGAGGTCATCGTCCTCGACTGCCGACGTGAGAAGGAACTGGGCACGATCAAATCGGCCAGCCTGCTTCTCGTAAAGCGCAAGCTTCATGGAGCTTTGCATATTGAAATATTTGACGCCGTTTGCGAAATGGATCTCGGCTTCCTTGTTGCGACCGAGATGCTCACTGACTTCGCCTAGGCAATAGCAGAATATTCCACAAATGTCTTCGAGTCGACTGGTCCTGGAGTCTTCCACGGGAGCGATCCCGACCGCTTGCGCATTCTCCTCATCGAGAAGTTGGAGCTCCGATTCGGTCAACGCGTAGGCGAAGTGGCGGCGCACCGCTCCGAGTTTAGGTCCAGGGCCTTGCGAAAGGATGCCTGCGATCCGCATGTGACCTAAGAAATGATTCGAATCGAGCGACGCTCGAAGCTCACGTAGCTCCCCCTCGGGATCGGAGCTGGGAGCAAAGATCCTCGCTTCCAGGCTGCTCATAGTCGAGAACTGCATAGACCGCGGCGTCTCGCCGACAAAACTCACCACGTATCAGCTCCTCAGGTCGTCGTTCAGGACTCGCGTCTCTTCGGACTCTATCGGAGGTGGCCGATGAGAGTGGAAGCTTCGAAGTAATTTGGCGACGGGAGGAAGGTCATCGGTCATCACCGATGGTGCTGCCGCTCAGCGCGTCCAGCAGGTGCTCCCCGATCGCTTTCCCCAACGGAATCGGTACCGCATTGCCGATCTGCTTCACGATCTGGGTGATCGGGCCAACGAAGAGGTAGTCGTCGCGAAAGCCCTGGATGCGTGCACCTTCGTGGGGCGAGATCGCGCGGTGGTGTACCGGGTGGAGATAGCGGCCCTTCTCGGGCTTGGTGAACTCGGTCCGAATCGTCACCGAGGGCTCTTCCCAGCGGAGTCGTCCCATGACGTCTCCACTCCCGGACGTGTGCTTCTTCCACGCCGCGCATTTGAGGTCTTCATCCAGGTCGAATCGACTCCCGCCGTACGGGATCTTCCGGAACCGACGCTTCGAGAGGTCGGAGTATTTCCGAGCGACGTGCAGTTCGTCCGAACGGAAGGGGCCAGGGTTCGACGTGCCGTCGTGGAGCGCGTGCACCCGCCCAGCGGGCAGTTCGCCGGGGAGGGGGAGCCCGCCGATGACCTCGCGTAACTTCGGCCACGCCGACTTTTCCGCCTGCCCTGTGGGGAAGCCCGGATCTGGGACGTCTCGCCGGTGTCCGACGACGATCACGCGTTTCCGGATCTGCGCGGTGCCGTACGCGGCGGCGTTCACCAGATGCGGGGTGATCGCGTAGTCCTCGAGGACCCCGCCTGGTGCGGTCATCTCTCGGAACATGTCGAACTGAGCCGAGGAGAAGAATTGGGGGACGTTCTCCAAGACGAAGTACTTCGGGACGGCTCGCACCACAGCCTCGGCGTAGTGGCGCCACAAGAGGTTCCGCTCGTCGTCGACCCGTCGTGCCCCTAGTGCCGAGAAGCCCTGGCACGGCGGCCCACCGATGACCATGTCGACCTCAGGAGTCTGCTCGGTCGCCAGCCAGTCCTGGATGCTTCCTACGAACACGTCGGTGTCGTGGTTCAGGGCGTACCCCGCAGCGGCCCGTGGCTCCATCTCGACCGCGCGAACCGCACGGTACCGAGAATCAGCCTGGCTGAAGCCTTCCGAGAGGCCGCCGACCCCAGCGAAGAGATCGAGCATCCGGATGGCACTGGAGGAAGAATCTCCGGCTGCTGGCGGGAGAGACGCAGATGCGATGGTCACGACATCGGAGCATAGCCGGCGGAGTACGCGTTCCGTGGGACGAGAGGGCTGTAACGAGCGACGTCACAATCTGTAGGAACCGTCCCGCGTCGGAGTTGGCGCGGAAGCTCGAGCGGTCGGCCGTTCGAGCGCTCCGATTCCTCGTGCCCGTACGCCACGGATACCGAGCGCTTCATGCCAGCTCTCGAATGATTGTGTCCGCTGCATCTTGCGGGTCCATTTCGCAAGAGACGACCGTCCAACCGTCGTCTTCGAGGGAGACGTCCCTCTCGTCGTTGGCACTTCCGACGACTGTCACCAGAACCGACTCCCACGTCATGTCGACGCCGTAGCGATCAGTCCCGATCTCCGCGCCGAACGTCGGCAACGGGATCTCATTCTCGACGAGGATCCTGATCAGTCCTCGATGCTCAGGGAACTCGTCCCAGAACTCTCCCCATCCAGCTGCGAAAACCTCTGCCGGAGCTTCCGTAGAAGAGTGTGGTTCCGCAGCCGTCTGGCTCTTGGGGGAGGTCGCGATCCCTCGGTCAAGGAAGTCGAAGAGCCCTGCGCCCTCCTTCTCGGGTGTACCGAAAAGCGCCCCGCGATCGAGAAGCACGTTGAACTCTTCGCAGCTCGTCTCGGGGAGCAGCACGCAGTTGTGGCATGCGGCAAGATTCGCTCCGTCGGTCCCCGCGCCTGTCGACTCGATGCAGACTGGGTCGGCCGAGCACCAGGATAGCCTTCTCTGGGCTTCGAAAAAGGCAGGGCCCAACCGATCTGGATCGGCCATGGCCGCAACGCCCCCGAGGCTCCCCGCGGAATCGGCGGATGCTGTGTAGATGAGGATCCCGGCCATCTCGGACCCTGCATAAAGCCGCTCGCGCAGCGATGACGCGGGGTATCCAGCTTCGAGTGCGAGTTGGTCGATGAGCAAATGAGCAAAGGTGTGCAGCGCGAGCTTGGGGACGTCGACAGGGGGAGCCGACGCCGTCCCGCGGCGACGGGCCGCTTCGCGCGCATTTGCATCCAGCATCCTCTTGCGAGAGAGCGCGAAGTCCGTCGATGCCCACTCCTTGAGGCGCGCCGGGTCAAGAGCGACGAAGAGGCCCTCCCCGAGCAATTCGGTCGCCGGTAGCCACCGTTCCAAGTCGTCCTCCGGGCGGAGGGGTGCAATGTCTCCTTCGCTCTGGTTCTCACGCATCTGCTCCGGCGAGCTGATCCTCGTGAACCCGCTGAGGGCCCGCACCTCCCGAAGCCGGGATATGCGGCGCACGGCGGTGAACAGCTTGCGGGTTTCGATCGGGACGCTGACCGCTTCGCTGACGAACTGGGTATCGGGCTCCTCCGGCATTCCCTCCAGGATGGCCTTGTACTCCTCGAACCGGAACTCCTCTTCCGAGAGGGCGGGTGCGTCTTCGGGGTAGATCTCTTGGATCGCCTGGGCAGCGAACTCTTCAACCGTCGGAGCGTTCGAGTATTTCTTAAGGAGGACAGTGAGGAACTCCGACTCTCCGTTGCGAGCGGCTGACTCCAGGCCGGGCTTCCCGAGGCTGGTTAGATTTGCGCGTTCCCGAGCGACCATGCCGCTGACCCTGCCTGAGTGCGGCGGGATGGAGATCGCGGAGTGTCCTACTCCGAACCAGGCGTTCGAAGCGCCGCGTTGGAGCGTGCGACGATCGGACGCGCATTTCTTCTCGCGGTACGCAAAGCCCAGCCACGGCCTGCTCCCGCTACAAGGAATCAACTTGGTGGCCTGTGGGGAGAAGCTCTCGGCCATGTCACGGGACTTCCCGCAGCTGCACCGGACGACGATGTCGGCGAGGGCGGATGTCAGCCCGCGGGTAACGAGATGAAGTTGGTGCGCGTCAGGAGTGGCTTTGCCCTTGGATGCGCGAGGGTACGTCGTGGATAACCATCCTGAGTCCGGGTATCGAGCATGAACCCACTCGAAGTAGGGGAAGTCGTCAAGATGGCCCCTGTCGCACGCAGAGATGAACCTACTGGGAATCAAGGAGGCTGCGTCCGGACACAGGCCACAGCGCATGTCGTCCGTTGAGGCACCCAGCTGTTTGGTCGTGCCGAGGGAAGAGCATGCCGTGCATACCAACACTCGGGGGAAGCGCGTTACCGGAACCCCCGGTTTGTGTCGGTCATCAGGCGTCGCGGGAGGGGATTTCAGCTCACCGGAGCGGAGTTGTCTCGCGAGGCGGGGTTCACTGATGGTCGGCAAGCTGTTCTTGTCCCACATGTGCAGACCGGCGATGAGGTAGCTGGAGTCATCGGCAGGGAAGAGGCTGCCGACGCCATACGTGGTGAGAAGTGCGGAACGTCGGGCACGAAGTCTGCTGCTCATCTCAGTTCTCCTCCTGTAGGTCGATGGTCGAACTCGGCATCCGCGCGGAGTACAGACCAGTCTCGGCGTCGACGTCCCGCATACTCCGCGGGGTCGACCACGGCGGCTGGAGCCTGTTCTCGGGTGCGAGATCAGGATTCGCGATCAAGGTGGAAGCGTCGGCCAGCAATGAGGTCAACGGCTCGTTGCGTTTTCCGTAGTGCGTGAGGTGATCTGCCTGCTCCCAGTTCATGACCAGCTCGGCCAGATCCCTGTCCGTTGCAGTCCGGGCGTCCTCGCCAGCAACCTTCAGGACGCGGTCGAGGAACCTACGTCGGATCAGGTCGACTGCGGGGGACGACCCGCGAAAGTTCTTCACGTGTTCCTCGCCTCGCATCTCAGGGATGAGCATCCTCACCGCCGCGACGAATGCTGCGTGTAGAGCTCGGTCTCGAGATCGTGTTGCGAAGGGTGTGGCACTGGTGGCTTCGACGGCGCGGTACAGAGACCCGTGGAAATCGTTGAAGGACTCGTAGTGAGAGCGGTCCCGAGACTTGGCCGTGTTGAATATGGTGACCACGAGTCCCGGGTGCTTTCGACCTACCCGGCTCGTGGCCTGGATGTATTCGGCGCTCGACGGTGGTTGCCCCATCACGGTCATGAGGCCGAGCCGGTCCACATCGAGGCCGACGGAGATCATATTCGTGGCCAGGACGACATCGAGGGGTTTGCGTTCGGAGGTCAAGCCGCTTTCGAGGAGCTTGAGCGTCTCGGGGATGTCGCTGCTCGCGCGCCTGCTCGTGAGCTCTTCCGTGCCCGCGTAGATCTCTCGAGGCGCATCGAGGCCACTTCGAGTTGCAAGCAGGTCCAGGCGCTTCCCAACGTCATCGCTCACCTGCAGGTAGGCGGACCCGAGGACCCGTAGAGAGTTGAAGTAGCCGATCAACGTCCAATAGGGGTCGAGGACCTCGTCGGAGATAGTGCCACGGCTTCTGTAGGTGGTGTGCAACAGCGACGCGTAGACGCGGACCATCAGCGTGGTCTGCGAGGTCCCTGGGGCCATCACTCCGAGGTACTCCCTGGATCCCAGTTCGAGTCGCGAGGACGGCTCCGCGAAGAAGGAGTCGTCCGGATTGATCCCGGGTGGTGGGAAGAGCGCGGAGTCGCGTGCGAACACGGAGTTGATCTGTCCTTCTGCCCGGCGGATCGTCGCCGTTGAGGCGATCAGTTTTGGCCGCTGGAAGGAGCCGGCAACGTCCCGACCGGCAGCGAGGTCGACTGCCGTCTCGAACAGTCCGACAGTCGATCCCAGCGGACCGGAGATCAGATGCAGCTCGTCCTGGATGATCAGGTCGGGACCGATGTCCGAATTCTCGACACGGCCGAACAAGGTCGCGGTACTCCCGTCCCACGCCATCCGTGCGAACTTATCGACGGTGCCGATGATGAGCTCAGGGCGCTCGCGGTACACGTCCTCGTCGACGACGTGTACGGGTAGACCGTCGCCGAGGTGGAAGTCGCATGTCGACCGCGGGCAGCGGATCCAGCACCGCGCCGGCTGCCTCGACGTGGAGTAGCTGCCGACGTCCAGCCTCGCGCCACACCAGGGGCAGGCCTTCAACTGCATCGGGTTCTCGGTCTCCACCGGTTCACCGCGTCGAATCTTGTTGAGAGCTGTGCGTGCCTGGGCCACAGTGTTCGGGGTGGAGGCGGCGCCTACCCACAGGCCGATCCCGAACCGGGAGGTGCCCAGCCGTTCGTCGTTGTCCCGCCGAAGGCGTTCGAGGGAGCAGATCAGCATCGCAGCCCGTTCGAATTGCTGGATGGTCAGAAGCCGGAGCGTGTAACGCATGATGACCGCGGTGCCCTCGACGTTCCTGTCGCGCAACCGTCGCAGGACGATCAAGTAGGCGATGAGCCCCAGATATGCCTCGGTCTTCCCACCACCGGCGGGGAACCAGAGCAGCTCCGCGATGTCACGTTCCGTCGACTGCCGATCGCTGAGTGAGGGGAGATTGATGAGGATGAAGGCGATCTGGAAGGACCGCCACCGCTGATCCTTGAGCTCGAACGGGCCGGTGGCACCAGACCTGATCCAATCCTGACGTGATCGCTGCTCGTGCATGGCGCTGTTCGCCAGCTGAAATGCTTCGAACGCGCGATCGTCGTCCCGGAGGAGAGTGAGCCCGGCTCGGATCCTCTGCAGGGCCTCGGCGCCCTTCTTCAGGTTCCCGCTGGCGGTGGGTCGAAGCTCGTCCCGGACGAAGTCCTTGGTTCCGGGATCGCTGAGGGAGTGACTGCGGTTCTCGAGCCAGGTCTCGTACTCGTCGCAGAGCACCTCGAGCTCTCGTACGACCTCTTCACGGCCCCCCGAGGCGAGGAAGCCCAGAGAAAGATCGGCTGAGCTGTCGCCCGGTTTTGCTCGGAGGACTTCGCTACGGGGAACGAAGACCGTCTGGACGGTGCGGGTCCGGGAATCGACCACGTCTTCCGGCCACTCGACAGAACATCCGTGGCCAGCCGCGAACGAATGCTGATCCCGATACAGGAGGGCAGAACTCCGCAGGTCCTCGTCATCGGGGACATAGGGATCCAGGATCCGACGGTCGAGGATCGCGGGTGCCCCAGTGTGGGCATCGATACCCACTTGGAACCAGGAATACCCGTCCGCGAGTTCGCTGGAGGACTGGCGACGTTGGGTGTTCCGGAGCACGGCCGTGATCGTGATCGTCCCGAACTTGGGATCGGGCCGGCGGACCAGGACGAACAGTTCGAGGGATCCGTCTTCGAAAGCGTGGGTTCGAGATGTGCCGTCCGTGCCGGTGAGCTCGATATCGATCGTCGGCAGTGGGACCTCCACCCGTCGCCAGACATCGGATTCGCCGTCGGACTCATCCTTGTACCGCGCAGCTCGTGAACGCAGCGTAACGGTTGAGGTGAGCGCCGGATCCACAGTGAAGGTCATGCCGATGCTGCTCGGCTTGGACATGCGGGAGCTCGCTACCGGGGAGTCCGGGGCGGCCTCGGTGGGTCGGGCTTCACCGGATACTGCATCCTCCATGAACTCGGCATCGCTCGACGACGTCACGATCCCGTCGGAGGGGGCTGGCCAGAGAATTCCGGTGATGTAGCGATCAAGGGGCAATTCGTCGAGGACCTCGTCGGGCGTCGAGGGCCCGTGAAGATCTTCGACGAGGTCCTCGACCAGTCGCTGACGGAACTCGTACCTCTCGGTGAGCGTAGGTCGCATATCAGTCATGCTTATCTCCCTTGTCGGTTGGCCATCGACCCTGCACGAGTCCCGCGAGCCTGGGGACGAGCCAGTACCCACCTGGGCCGATCTCCAAGTCGCGGGTGTCATCGGGGTCGCCGGCGACGGTCTCTATCGATGTCACTCGGGCTCCTTCGAAGGTCTCCGGCCACGGGGACCCGGACTTGAAGAGAAGGCGGTTTTTCACGGCCCACGAGAACGACTCCGTCATCTGCCCGAGAACGGTCTCCTGATAGCGGATCCAGTACGTGCCGAGCTGAGCCCTACCGGGTTGTGCGTCGAGCACGAGTTCGACGGCACGACCGATCGGCTCCCCTGCCATGAGCAATTTCTGGGCTCGGAGGGCTTCGTCCGGGCTGTCGAACGACGGGTAGATCGTGTGGACGTCCTCGTTCGTCACTTCGATGCGGCGGGGGTATGGCTTGCCCCGACCCCGGAAGCGGAACTCCCACCAACGCTCGTCGATCTTCTTCGCATAGCCGTTCTCCGAAGGGATCTCCGGGACGATGAACAGGGACTCCCGCGCGCGACTGGATGCGACGTACTTCTGCCGGAGCGTCCTCCAGGTCACCTCGCTCGCCGCGGAGCCAGGTCCGGGGACCAGGTCGATGACGTGGTCGAACTCGAGGCCTTTCGCGCGATGCACTGTACTGGCGGTGACGGCGGCGCCGTCCTTCGGTGAGAGGCCTAGGGGGATGATCCCGTTCTGAAGTCTTCGGGAGAGACGTCGCATGTCGAGCGTTCGATGGTCACGGCGGTCTGCTTCCGCGTCCTTGAGCAGTCGCCACGCGTCTATCGGATGGTCGGTCGCACGCTCGAGGGATTCGATGACCTCGTCGCGGCTGAGAGTCCGGGCGTCGAGTTCGGCGAGGGCGGTCGCGACCCACGGTGCGATGCCGAGATCCTTCGCGCGTCGTCGGATGACGTGCTCAACATCGAGCTCGTGCAGCTGTTCAGACGCCAGAAGAACCGCATAGTTAGTAGCGGCGAGAACTGCAGTCGTCTCGCCGTCCTCGAGCTCGAGGTACCCCATCAAGTGGCTGAGCCCAGAGCGTGTGTAACGTCCGGTCGCGTCACGGTGTCGGTAGGAATCAAGGAGCTGATGCGCCTCCCCGGCTTTCGAACCGTCGGTCGAGAGTGTGCGGAGTCGATCACCGACCACGATCAACGATCGTAGGCGGTCGCTGGTTGCCCGATAGTGGCCAGTCAGCTCAAATCGCTCGGCACCGTGATCGTACGCGAGTGCGTCGAGCAACTCTGCTGAGGTGCGCTTGGAGACCGATGCGTCTTCATCGAGCTGGAAGTCGTAGATTCCTTGTAGCGGATCACCGAGAACCGTGAAGCCGCACTCCTCGGCAGCACTGATGAGAGCGAGGACCAGCTCTGCACGGTCCCCGACCAGATCTTGGCTCTCGTCGACGATCACGTGGGCGAGATCCTCGACTTCTGCCTCTCCGGATTCGATGATCTCGGTCGCACGGCGGATTCGCGCCTCGAACCCTCTGACGGCTTCGAGTTCCCCGTGTTGGGAAAGGATCTGCGCGGCGAAGGAATCGAAGGTGCGGATCCGGATGGACGCGAGTCCCGCCTCTCGAGCCCGTCGTCGGACAGTGTCGACCGCTGCGCGCGAGAAGCTGAGGACAACCACGTCGTCCTGGACGGAGATTCCGTCTTCCGAAAGGGCCTGGAGGCGTGCCAGGACGGTTTCCGTCTTGCCCTGGCCAGCGGCCGCTGTGACGATGAGGCGGTCCTCAGGCCCGGCCTCGGCGACCCGACGCTGGCTTGCGTCAAGGACCGGGGAGGGCTCCTCGGGACTCACTCGCCCACCCTCGTCTTGTCCCAGAGGTACGAGAATTCCGTGTACGCCAGGTTGTTACCGAAGTTCTCCAAGTTGTCCTTGATGTTGACGATGAGTACCTCTTCGGAACCGCCGTTCCTCGGGCCGCGGAGCCCTCGCCCGATCATCTGGATGTACCGGTTCGGGGAGAAGGTGGGCCTACAGAGATAGACCGAGTCCACCTGCGGAGCATCGAATCCCTGACTGAGAACGTCGAAGTTGGTGAGTACCTGGAGGTCCCCGTCGCGGAACTGTTTGATCAACCGCCGTCGGTGTGACATGGAGGTACCGCCCCAAATGGCTGCCGACGGTATGCCCCGTGCGTCCAGGACCGCAGCGAGTGCTTGTGCGTGTTTCACGGAGGCGGCGAACACGATTGCATGTTCGAAGTTGTCCTGATTGCTCTCGATGTGTCGGAGGATTCGCTGGTTCCTCGCTTCGTCAAGACTGAGCGAGTCGAGATCGATGCGGTCGTCGAGCATCGTTCGCTTGTCTCCCGACGCAGCGGGGGCGATGGTCGAATCATGACGTTGTTTGAGGATCGACCCTTGGAGCTCCGCCTGTCGCACTTGCGCGAGGACGCCGACGGATTGCAGGTATTCGTGCGCGTTGTTCGCGGTGAAGTAGCTGGATGGCTCCAGGAGATTGCCACCGAATCGGTTGACCAGAGCCTGGGTCTCCTGCTCGTTGGTTCCTCTGAAGGGTGTCGCCGTCAGGCCCAGCAGGGGCTTTCCCTGCTGGACCGTGGACCGGCCGAACCATCTGAGGACTGTTGTATATGACCTCGTCGTCGCACCGTGAGCTTCGTCGATGACAACGACCTCAGGGTTCCGGAGCCAGCCGTATTTCGCTGCGGTCGGAGATTTCTTGTCCGCCGAGGCGATCCTCGTGAGCGTTTGGATCGTGGCCACAACGACGTGCAGTCTGGCGTCCTCCTCGACGATGGATCGACCATCCCAGAGTCGGCTCAGCACGAGACGCTCCCCGGGGATCCCGAGGGCGGGCCATGCGCTCGACCATGCTTCGACTGCCTGCTCGCACAGCTCGTCGGACTGCGCGATCCAGACCAACACGCTGCGGTTCGTGTCCAAGGAACGCACGTACTCGATCAGGCTTTGGACGGCGACCCGGGTCTTCCCGGCACCCGTCGGGAGTTGTAGGACACCCTTGTTCTTGCCGGGAGCATCCGAGAGCATCTCGAGTACTTGGCCCGACGCCTCCCGCTGATAGTCATGAAGTTCCTTGAAACCGACCGGACCGAGTATCTCTTCCCGGGCGGGCTTTCTCGGCTCTGCGGCCCGGAACACGTCCTCACTGAAGCCGAGCTCGGCGAGGTCCTTCCTCTTGGCGTCCTTGATCCAGGTGCTTGCATCATCGGCCTCGGGGATCGCTGCCCGGACCGCAGCCCAGAGATCCGAGCCGTGGACATTCTGAGCCATCCGGAACAGCAGGTCGTCGGTGACCTCGATCCCCTCCGTGGCGAGGAGTTCCAGGGCTGTGGTCGGGACGATCTCACGGAGACCGTCAGTCCCGATCAGCGAGAGGATCCTTTCCTGGTCGCTGCGGAGCGATCGAAGATGTTCCCAGTAGTCCTCTCGGCGCGCATCTTCTTCCGCCGTTCGCATTGCATCGAGCACCTCTACCGGTGGCCGTGAGGAGCCGACATGTTCCAGGAGCTGCGTGACGAGCCCCGAGGTGGCCAGGGAGTCACGGTGGTAGATGGACTTGCTCGCGGGATCGACGAGCAGCGAGTATCCCTCCTCGACGGTCTCGATCTCGTCGAAGTCGTTGACTGTCACGTGGCCGAGCTTCTTCACTGGCACGAGCGTATACGAGTTCAGTTTGCGAAGCTTTCCCTCATGGTCGGAGAGATACGGGAATCGGGACCTGACCTTCTCCGTGGGCGCGGAATCGGCCTGGACCTGGCGGATCGACGTGGTGAACCTGATCGTACGGAACGGGATCTCCCAGGTGTCCTCGAGAGCGACGTCGAGGGCAAGCTGGCCGGCCCGGACGATCCCGAACTCCGTGTGTTTCCCGAGATGCTCGGCCGTCGGCGCATCACCGGGGACGATGCATTCACCAACGGGCAGCCGCCCGACCCTGTCCCCGCCGATGATGGCGACGAGATCCGAGGGGCGTCTTGCGCGGGCGGATGCAGCGTGACCGTAGAGCAGGTGCAGGTCGCTCACCGGGAGTGCAGATTCCGCCGCCCTGAGCAGCGATGCCCATCCGGCATTCGTGAACTCGGTCGGAAGGTCGAGTGGCTCCGTGGAGAAATCGTCGCGATTCTCCAACGGGATCGGAAGGATCTCCGGTGGGATCCCTGCGACATGGTCACAACATGCGCTGGTGGGGAGGGTTCCGTAGTGCGTCCTCAGTGCGCCCCGTTGCCTGATCCAGTGGACGTCGGGCGAGTCGACTTCAAGGGACTCCTTACGGGTGAGGATCGAACCGGTGTCCCCGGGGAAGCTCACCTCGAAGGAGATGGTGACGGAATTCTGCGGGCGCGACAGGAGTTCCACGGTCGCGACGGCCCGTGCCTCGAGGCTGGCGGAGTCGAGCTCTCTGAGCCTGGGGGTTTGGAACACTTCGCCGCTGTCAATCGCGGACGTCGTCGCACCGGCGCCGAGGTGCTCTACCGCGTAGCGGTTCACTCGTTCCCGACACATCCTGATCCAGTCCTCGTCCGTCGCGCGCATCGGGATCCGCTGCTGAGCCGGGAGCCTCGAGGGGATGTCGAGGGCCCGTGCCGAGTTCGCGTCGAAGAACGGGTGGTCGTTGGCGATCGTGACGTCGGAGTCGTCCGGGCGTCGGGGGTCGAGGAGGACCCCGCTCCGCCAGGCGGACCTGAGGGGGAGCCGGGAGCCCGAGTTAGTGCGGACCGTGAGGGCCCCCTCCGGGTCATGTGCGCGAAGGGTCTGGATCACCTCTTGTGCCGGGTACTGCGTCGCCGAGCTCCAGAACCTCTCGGCGAGTGCACCATCGTCAGGATCCGAGAGCGCGTCCCGCAGGATGCGCTCGAGATGAGCCGTCCCGTCGAGTGGGCGAGCTCCGTACCCCCGGAGGATCTGACTGATGCCGGGAACCGAGACGAACTCCAGGGCGAGCACACCGGCGTCGGTGCTGTCGGCGTCAGCGGGGAAGTACATCTTCGAAGAGAGTGAGCCGACCTCACCGTTGGCGAACGGGATGATGGGCGCGGATCGTACCTGCTCCATGAGATCCGGCTCGTACTTGTGTTCTCCACTGATTAGGAGGTGTGCGAACCTCGTTGCGGCCGTGTATCCGTCGAGGGTGGCGGGTTCGACGAGTCCGGCAACCAACGTGCCGAAGTTCGCAGGCAGGATTTCTTTGGCGTTCTGCATACGTTTGATCACCGACGGGCGGAAATTACCCTCGACTGCCTTCTCATGGACCCACTCCGTGATCCCCAACGCGCGTGCACTCTCGCGCCAAGCAGTGAGCGTCCCATCGGAGTCACCCCTGAAGTGGGGATACGAACGCACCTCATCGATCCGTCGGAGCTCCCCGTCCAGGTTCGGGACGAACGGGATCTGCGTGATGAACTCCGTGAGTGGATCGACCACCTTGTTCCTGATCCAAGGGGCGTCTTCCCTTCCTCGTGCGGGAAGGAACAGGAAGTGGCCAGCTGGATCTTCCTCGGTGCGAAGCTCTGGGATCGCGGCGAGCATCAACCGGGCGATCGCCTTGGTCAGAATTTCTTCGTTGTAGACGTCCTCAAGGACGGAGACGCGGTCGTCGTTCATCTTGAACGCGGCATTGATGATGCCGGGGATCGTGATCTCGGTCTTCGTGGGGAAGTAGTTCCACAGGCCGTAACTCGTCCGGTAGCCGGACCCTACCTGGGTCGGGACGGCCCAGGAGACGGAGATCGCCTCCCGCGCGTGGACGGACCCGGCATCCTTCAGTGCCTTGGCGCTGGGTCTGTGTTCCGTTGTGACGACGAGCCACTCCTCAGTGGAGCGTCCGTCGTCAAGGGTGATCGTGGTGTTCCCCGACGCGGTGGTCGACCTGATCGCGGACCAGGATGAGGACTCCCCAGTTACCTCGTTGTCAATGCGGAGCTCGCGTACCTTCGGAGTGAACAGGAGGAAGTGGTGGGGGAACGACGAGAGTTGGTCGGAGAGTTGTCTCCTCACGTCCGCGTCTCGGAGGGGGAGCCGTACTGTCGTTGCAGAACTGCGGCGAAGCCTGTCGAGGACGGGGTCGTCAGCGCGTTCGGCCGCGGCATCCAGGACGTACGGGAGACGTAGCACGGGATATGAAGCGAGGCCGGGGAGGACTTGTTCGAGTTCGCGACGGCTTCGAACGGCGTCGAAGCCGAACGCGGAGGTGCCGGAGAAGATTTGAGGCGCATCGGAGACCTGCAGGACGGACTTGAAGCCGAGCCCGAAGCGTCCAATCTGATCGTCCCGTTTGTCGGACATATTTGAGTGCAGGAGCGTGCGTATGTCGGCCGTCCCGAAGGGTCTGCCCTCGTTCGCGACGTACAGGGCATCTTCGGTGAGGGAGACCTGAATCAGGCCGCCTGTGGGCCCGAGGGCGTCCACGGCGTTCTGGATGAGCTCCTGGACTTGCTTCTGACGGTACCCGCCTTGGACGATCGCTTGTTCCTGGCCGGCATTCTCCCGGATGTTGTCGGGACGTACCCTGTAGGAGGCCAGCGTCGAAGCGTGCTCCGCCTCGATGAATGCTGCGTGGCTCGAGATGACATTCGTGGTCGACATTCGGCCCTTCCGCCCCGAGGACTTGGATGCTTCCAAGTGTAGGGAAGGGGTCAGACGCTCGGTGCCTGATCCGATGAACGAGATCGGAAACTCCCCGCAAGCCGTTCCATGCTGGCCCGGCCAGCAGTATCTCGAGTGCATGACTTCGGGGTTGGCTCCGCCGGGCGCGGGCGAGGGCCAGCTGTGTCGTCGGTGCGCGCCCCTCGGCGGGTCCGGGCCCGCCGAGGGGCGCGCATCATTGAACAGTAAGGATCGCGGGACGGTTGAAGGAGAGGTCGCAGTGGACGAGGAGAGCGCCGCGGTGGTGGCCTCGCGGATGAGCCGGCAGCGCCGACGGGATACCGAGCCCGAGATGCTCGTCCGTCGGGAGCTGCACCGACGTGGTTACCGATTTCGAGTGGATCATCCGCTTCCCGGTATGGTGCGACGCCGTGGCGACATCGTGTTCACGCGTGCACACCTTGTCGTCATGATCGATGGATGCTTCTGGCACGCGTGCCCACTTCACGGCACTCTCCCGGCCACCAGGCGGGAATGGTGGGAGGCAAAACTGGCGAAGAATACCGAGCGGGACCGGGACACCGACGCTCGACTCACCGAAACAGGGTGGGACGTCCTCCGGTTCTGGGAACACGAACCATTCAAGGACGTGGCGGACGACATCGAGGCGAAATACGCAGAGATCCTCGGCTGATCATCGGTCCGGGTGTGGTCTCACGAGGCAGCCAGGGCAGGAGCCAACTGCGGATGATGCTGCCCGATCAGTTCCACATCTCGCACCGTCAGTTTCGTCAGGTATCGCGTCATCGGCTTCAAACCTGTCTTGGGGAACTGCCAAGGTGAGTACAGAGGCGAGGGCAGTACGTCCGTCTCGAGCTCCTGCTGGTGGGTGCGGAACTCGCCTTCGAGCTCCTTGAGGTCCCGGAGCAGGATCGGACGCCGCAAGAAGTTCCTCGGCGTCACCGGGATCTCCACGCACAGCTTTCCGTCCCACAGTTGGTCGGATCGGCGGGCACCACCGATCACCCGCGACACTGCATAGATGCCGCCGCGTTTCGGCCCGGCCTCCGGATGACGCTCGGAGTACCAGCGGAAGACGACGTCGCCCACCTCGACGCCGTGCATCGTCGCGTACGTGGAATTGTCCGGCGCGATGAGCTTGTCGCCGTACGAGTCGGTCTTCAGCTGTTCGATCCAGAACCGCTCGGAGCGATCGCCGCTCCACCAGAACTCGTGCTGTCGGGCTGGTCTCGGCGTCATGTCCGGATCGTACCCACGGGTCTTGCGCCGAGGTGACGGTTCCGCTGGTCCGAATGTCAGGGCTCGACAACAGAATGCTCCACAATGGCATAAAGTCGAGTGACGAGCGTCGTCGCCGGGAGGGTATCGAGTGAGCATTGTCGAACAGCGGGATGACGCGGACGTTATCACGCCGGGATCCCTGGTCGAGGTGCGGGACGAGACCTGGCTGGTGACGTCGATCGACGTGACCGACGACGGTCCCCTGTACACGGTCCGTGGGGTCAGCGAGTTCGTCGAGGGGACCACGGCGAGCTTCTACGACAGCATCGACACGATCCGTGCGCTGCGACCGGAGGACACCCGCGTCGTCGCGGATACGTCCCCGCGGTACCGCAACGCGCGTCTCTGGCTCGAGTCTACGCTGAGGAAGAGCCCACTGCCCATCGCGCACGAGGGCCTGACCGTCGCCCCGCTGATGCTCGCCGACGACCTTCCCTATCAGCGCGAAGCGGTCGAGACCGCCCTGGATGCCGAGCGACTCCGTCCTCGCCTTCTGATCGCGGACGCCGTCGGCCTCGGCAAGACGCTCGAGATCGGGATGATCCTTTCGGAGTTGATACGCCGGGGGAGGGGCCGGCGGATCCTCATCGTCTGCCCCCGCCACGTCCTGGAACAGATGCAGCACGAGATGTGGAGCCGTTTCGCCATCCCCTTCGTGCGCCTCGACTCCGAAGGGGTGCAGGAGGTCAAGCAGAAGCTGCCCGCCACCAGGAACCCCTTCTCCTACTTCGAGAAGGTCATCGTCTCGATGGACACCCTGAAGCAGGATCGGTTCGTGCACGATCTGCGCAACCATCGCTGGGACGCCGTCGTGATCGATGAGTCTCACAACGTCACCAACCAGGCCACCCAGAACAACCAGTTGGCCCGGGTCCTGGCACCGAATACGGATGCGCTGATCCTGGCCTCGGCCACCCCGCACAACGGCAGCAGTTCGTCCTTCGCGCAGCTCATCAGCTTGCTCGAGCCCACAGCTGTCACCCCGGATGGTGAGATCGTCGAAGAGGCCGTGTCGCGGCTGATGGTGCGCCGGCACCGCTACTCCGACTCCGTGAAGGACGTGGTGGGCGAGAAGTGGGCGCCGCGGAAGGAGCCGGATCTGGTGCTCGTCTCCCCGTCGCCGGAGGAGTTGGCGGTCGCTGAGGAGATCGCGGGCACCTGGACCCACCCACCGAAGGGCATGAGCTCGCCGACGTCCGGCTCCGGCGCGAAGCTGTTCCCGTGGACGCTCGCGAAGGCCTTCCTCTCCTCACCGGTCGCCCTCCGGGAGACCGTCCGCTCGCGTCTGGCGTCTCTCGCGAGGAAGGCGGGTGTCGACGACGTCTCCGCCATCCCGCACACTTCCGGCTTCGCGGCCGAGCGGGACGCACTGGTGCGACTGGAGGAGCTGAACGATGCGTGCCTCCCGGCCGGCTCACCGCGCTCGGGAAAGTACCGACGCCTCGTGGACCTCCTGCGGGAAAAGGGCGTCGCGAGGAACTCGCCGGAGCGGGTGGTGGTGTTCGCCGAACGTGTCGGGACTCTCGGGTGGCTGCGGGAGCATCTGATCGAGGACCTCGGGCTCAAGCCCGATCAGGTGGACGTGCTCCATGGCGGGCTCACGGACACCGAGCAGCAGGCCGTGGTCGAGTCGTTCAAGCAGGGCACCTCGCCGATCAGGGTGCTCGTCACCGGTGATGTCGCCTCGGAAGGGGTGAACCTGCACCAGCAGTGCCACGAACTCGTGCACTTCGACATCCCGTGGTCCCTGATCCGCATCGAACAGCGCAACGGCCGCATCGACCGCTACGGTCAGACCGTGCCCCCGCAGATCACCGCGCTCCTGCTCAACCTGGAGGAGATCCACGGCTTCAAGGGTGACTTGCGGGTGCTCGCCCGGCTGCTCGAGCGGGAGCGGGAGGCCCACACCGTCCTCGGGGATGCCGCCTCACTGATGGGGAAGTACGACGGTGACCTCGAGGAGAAGGAGCTCGTCGCCGTCCTCCAGGGCGCCAAGGCGCTCGACGACGTCCTGCCGGAGATCCAGGACCTCGAACCGGACGACGACCCCTTCCTCGCCGCGCTGCTCGCGGGTGACCACCTCCAGCCGACGAACGGCCGAACCGGGCATCGCGCCGCGACGGACGACCCGTCCCGCACCGGCCTGTTCGGGACCGATGCCGACTTCCTCATCGCGGGCCTCACCGAGATCTACGGAGAACCCGGACGGCCACCGGAGACTGGGGGTATCGCGCTGCAGGACGCCCGCGCCGATGGTCTGATCAGTTTCGTGCCGAGCCCCGACCTCCAGCAGCGCCTGCGCTTTCTCCCGCAGAGCTACCTCAAGGACCGACGTGTCCTGGAGAAGGTGCGGCTCACCCCCGACCGCCGCACCGCGGAGTCCCGCCTGCGCGCGGCACTGAACGACCGCACCGGCACCAGCTGGCCCGACACCCACTATCTGGGGCCACAGCACCCTGTGCTCGACTGGATCGCCGACCGCTCACTGGCAAGCCTGGGCCGAGGGGAGATCTTCGCCGTCGCCGGCACGGTGAAGGAGCCGTGGGTGATCCTCCAGGGCAGCCTCGTGAACCGCCGCGGACAGACCATCGCCGCTCAGCTCCTCGGGGTCGCGGAGGTCGACGGCACGGTGCACGCGATCCCGCACTCGAGTCCGGCGGCGATGTTCCAGGAGATCGGCCTCGGTCCCGATTCCGTCGGCATTGCCGTGCCCGAGGCCGAGGAGTACGACGCCCTCGTCACGAAGGCGGTGGAGAAAGCGCGGGGTCACCTCGAGGACGAGCTCTCGGAAACAGCCCGCGCCGACGCCGAGCGCCGTGCGAGAACTTGGATCGCGGACATGGACCGCTGGGAGAAGGCCGCCGACGAGCGCACCGGCCAGTCGACGCTCTTCCGCACCACCAAGCACGTCCTCGAGATCGAGCGCGAGCTCGCCGAGGAGATGCTGCCCGACAGTTCTTTCGTACGACCGCTGCTGGTGGTCGTCCCCGCGCCGAACCGGAAGTGAGCACCGATGCCCACGAGTGATGCCCTCGTCGTCGTCGACGACTGGATCAGCGAGTACTACTTCACCTCGGACGACACCTCCGGGACCTTCCTCGCCCGGACCAAGAAACTCATCGCGGAATGGAAGCAACAAGCCGATGAGCTCCCGGACTGGCAGAGCCCTTTGGCCCGCTTCACCGCAGGCCGATCCCGGCTGGTCTCGTCCCTGATCGCTCTCCACGACTCCGCCTCGGGAATCCCCGTGAGCGCCGGCATCGAGGAACGCCGTGAGACGATCGGCCAGGCGTCGCGCGATCACGCGGACAGGCTCCGCACGCTCCTCGGATTCACTGATGACGCCCATCGACCGATCGCGTGGGATGTCGAGACGACCGGACCTCTTCGCCGATTCGCGACCCGCGGGGTGGCGGAGTACCCCTTCGCCATGATCGACGCTCTCGCTGCCCCCACCGCCGAGGAACTGCTCCGCAAGGACGGCGGTCACCTCCCCGAGGACGTCGTCCTCGACCCGGACACTCCCGAGGAGGAACGACTCACCTCGGTCGCCGCCGTGCTCTCCCACCTCGCGCTGCGCCCGGACGCACCGGAGTTCATGCTCGTCATCGCGGGCCGCACCCTCGTGCTCACCAGCTCCGATTACTGGGCGCAGGGGCGTTATCTCGTGATCGACCTGCAGACCGTCGCCGACCGCGGCGACACCAAGGCCGGCGGCGAGATCCAGCGCATGCTCGCCTGCGTGAGCGCCTCGTCCCTCGCGCCCGAGACCGACGGGCAGATCTGGTGGAGCGAGACCCGTCGCGAAGCGGTCGCCAACGCCGTCGGTGTCAGCGCCGATCTGCGCGACGGCGTCCGCGAGTCCATCGAGATCATCGCCAACGAGGTCGTCACCCGGCGGCGCAAGCAAGGCCTCGAGCCCCTGCCCGACGAGCAGGCTCAGCCCCTCGCCCTCCAGTCGCTGCGCTTCCTCTACCGGATCCTCTTTCTTCTCCACGCGGAGGCGTCACCCGAGCTCGGCATGCTTCCCTCCGGAGCCCGGGAGTACGATGCCGGGTATTCGATGGATCGCCTGCGCGAGCTCACCCTCAAGCCCCTCACGGCGGCCTCCTCCCGGGGGACCCACCTCTACGACTCGCTCTCCCTGTTGTTCGAGCTGGTCGACACGGGACACGGGGCCCGGACCGAGCCCAGCGGCGACGGCCCAGCGCGTCATGGCGGGGAGGGCCTCGTCTTCGAGAGTCTCCAGGCCGATCTTTTCCGGCCCGACCGCACCAGCCTCATCAATGAGGTGAAGCTCGGTAACGCGGCACTCCAGGCAGTCCTGGAACGCCTGCTGCTCAGCAAGGAGAAGCGCGGTAGGGACCGCGGCTTCATCAGCTACGTGGCCCTCGGCATCAACCAACTCGGCGCGGTCTACGAGTCCCTCATGAGCTACACGGGCTCCTTCGCCCACGAGGAACTGGTGGAGGTCGCGAAGAACGGTGACCCCTCCGACGGCTCCTGGGTGGTACCCGTGGATCGGATCGACTCCGAGCTCCGGGAGCACGTCGTCCAGGTGAGAGACGAGGAGACCGGCGAGCTCGTCGACAAGCGTTACCAGCACGGCGAGTTCGTCTTCCGCCTTTCCGGTCGGGAACGCCAGCGTTCGGCCTCGTACTACTCCCCGGAGGTCTTGACCCGTTTCACCGTCTCCCAGGGCCTGGCAGAGCTGCTCGACCCTGTCATACGGGCAGGGGACGAGCTGCCGGACGGTGCGATGACCTTCCCAGACACCGACTTCGACGGGAATCCGATCACCCGTCGGCGTACCACGGCCGCGGAAGTGCTCGCGATGACCGTCTGTGAGCCCGCGCTCGGCTCCGGAGCGTTCGCCATCGAGGCCGTCCGGCAGCTCGCAGCCGAGTACCTCACCCGCAGACAGGACGAACTGGGTGAGCGGATCGATCCCGAAGATCATGCGCTCGAACTCCAGAAGGTCAAGGCGCACATCGCTCTGCACAACGTCTACGGTGTGGACCTTAACGCCACCGCCGTGGAGCTCGCCGAGGTGTCCCTTTGGCTCGACACGATGTCCAAGGGACTCAAGGCGCCCTGGTTCGGGCTGCGCCTGCGGGCGGGTAACTCCCTGATCGGTGCCCGGCATGCGGTGCACACGACGAGTTCTCTCGAGAAGAAGAGCCTGAGCACTGTCGTATCGAGGCCCCCGGCACATTTGTCACTGTCGAACCTGTTGGCCTCTGGCATCGGTGGAACCGCGTCGGTTGAGAACCGTATCTTCCACTTCCTTCTCCCGGGGGCGGGGTGGGGTGCCGCCGGCGAGGACAAGGAGATCAAGCGTCTCGCTCCAGATGCCGCGAAGCGACTCCGGGACTGGGCGAAGAGCATGAGACGGAAGCTGACCGGCCCGCAGATCACCGCACTCAACGACCTGTCACATCGCATCGAGTTCCTCTGGTCGATCGCCTTACGTCGACTGACGGCGGCGGAGTCTCAATCACGGCGGGCGATCGATGTCTGGGGCGCGGACACCGCCGAAGGCGGTGAAGTCACACGGAAGCAGATCGAAAAGGCCCTTGCCAACCCACGCTCGGCTTACAGGCGACTCCGGCTCGTCATGGACGCGTGGTGCGCCATGTGGTTCTGGCCGGTCCTCGAGGACGATGCTTTGGAGCCACCGTCCATGAATGAATGGATCTCCGTCCTGCAGCAGCTCCTCGGCACGACGACCAAGGAGAGCCGAGCTCACGCGGCTGCCGGTCAGGGGAGGGTCGACAAGGGGGCCGACGAGTGGTCTGCACTCGACGAGATCGAACGGAACTTCGCCTTCGACGGCGCCACAGATGATATCGACGGGCTTGTGGCTGCAACCCCGTGGTTGGGCCGTGTCCGGTCGATCGCAAAGGAGCAGAAGTTCTTCCATTGGGAGCTGGACTTCGCCCCGGTGTTCGCGCGGGCCGGTGGCTTCGATTTGCAGGTAGGGAATCCGCCGTGGGTTCGGCCACGTCCGGATATGCATGCTCTTCTCGGCGAATTCGATCCGTGGTGGATGCTTGCCACCAAGCCGTCGGAGGCTCTGAAAAGGGCCCGCCGGGAGCAGACACTCGAGCGGGAGGGCGCTGTCGGTTCGGTCCTTCTTGGCGCTCGGGACATCGAGTCATTGGCTGCATACGTCGGCGCATCGGCCAACTATCCGGAATGCGAAGGGACACAGCCGGATCTCTATCGGTGCTTCATGGTCCAGGTATGGAATCACTCGTCGGCGGGTGGGGTTTCGACGTTGATCCATCCGCCGACGCACCTCACCGATGCTCGGGCTTACCCCTTGAGGCGAGCGACATACAGCCGGCTTCGGCGCTTGTGGCGGTTTATCAATGAATTGAAGCTTTTTGCGGAGATTCATGATCTTGTGGAATACGGGATCAACGTGTATGGCTCCGAGCGGCGGCCTGATTTCCTCAGCGCCGTAGCGCTATACCATCCTGAGACCGTGGAGGCGTCCATCCGACACAACGGTGACGGGCCCGAGCCTGGGTACAAAGATGAAAACGACGATTGGGATCTTCGTCCTCACCGTGGCCGGATCCAGCACGTGACCCGGAAGGAACTGAAGGTCTGGCACCGGCTCATGGAGGGTGGGTCCGGCGAGGTGCCCATCGAGGCCGCACGCATGGTGTCGACCGTGAACACCGCTGCGGCCAACGCGCTCGATGTTCTGGTCGAATCAGCGACGATCGGCGACTTGCGGCCAGGGTTCTCACGAGGCTGGGATGAGACTTTCGGGCGGCGCGACGGCTTCTTCGAGAGCAGGTGGGGACGAGCCGACTCGTGGCGGGACGCCATCCTGCAGGGGCCGTACTTCCATGTCGGTAACCCGTTCTACTCCAGTCGCAACCGCACCATGAAACATAACCAGGACTACTCCTCGGTCGACCTCGAGGAGCTGCCGGCCGACGCGCTCCCGGTCACGGAGTACAAGCCGATCTACGAAACGTCCCCGAGCGGCACTGTCGATACCTCGGGGTACGACAGCGCGTATGGCCGCTGGGTGAGCGAGCGGGATGACCAGGGTGCGCCGGTCGCGAGTGTTGCGGTGCGCGACTGCTACCGGGTGATGTGGCGTGCGATGGCGGCGAGCACTGGTGAGCGGACGCTAATCCCTGCCATCTACCCTCCTGGTACGGCATCAGTAAATTCGGTGTTCAGTATTGGGTTCCCACTGAAGTGGTCTCGGGTAGTTGGGCTCGCTTCCGCAAGCATGTCGTCGCTCATTGCGGATTTTGAAGTGCGTGCGTCTGTCGGAAGCGGAATCTATCAAGCGGCGGTCGATCGGCTTCCGCAGATTCCTGAGGGTCATCCACTGGCGATTCCCTCATTGCTACGAAGCTTGCGTTTGAATTCAATAACCAACGCCTACGCCGACCTCTGGCGCGAGTGCTACGACCACTCCTTCACTGAGGACTCATGGACCGGTGGCCGCGAGCGTCCGAACCGGCCTGCGCTGAATGACGTCGGCCCCGAGTGGACGGCGGCAACACCGCTGCGGATGGACGAGGACCGCCGGCAGGCGCTCGTGGAGATCGACGCGATCATGGCGCTCGTGACCGGGATCGACATCGAGGATCTGGTGACGCTGTACCGCACCCAGTTCGGCGTGCTCGCCGAGTACGACCGCGGCGGAGGGAAGCGCGCCTACATCTTCGACGACGACGGGCGCATCATCCCGTCGGCCGTCCGCACGGCGTGGAACAAGGCGGATCGGCCCGAGTACGGGCTCCCGGAAGAGGACCGCACCTACACCAACGACTCGGGGCGCACCATCATCGCCCCCGAGCCGTTCCGAATCCTCGACCGCGCCGAGGACCTGCGCATCGCCTACCACGCCTTCAAGGAACGACTGTGACCGGGGGGCCGACCATGAGCGAGCTCCTCCCCACTCGGCAGGCCTGGGATCTTCGTCGTGCGATCACCGAGTACGTGACCACGGCAGTCAGCCTCAGTGATCCGGCCGTCGATGCAGCACTCCAGGAGTTCCTGACCCGCGACGACCGGGGGATCTTCCTCGGCCCCTACATCCGGACCCGGCTCCCGTTCACCGGGGACACGGCCGGGACGGACTCGGTCCCGCCCCTGGACGGGCTCCCGGACTGGTTCACGCCGTACGCCCACCAGGCCGCAGCCTTCCGGCGCCTGTCCACGAACCCTGCCCTCCCCGGGACGCGGGATGAGTTCGGCCTCCGCCTCCCCGAGCCCACCATCGTCACCACCGGCACCGGCTCCGGGAAGACCGAGGCGTTCCTGTGGCCGGTGCTCGATCACGTGGCGCGAGCCCGGGCCGAGGGCGTCGGCGGGATCAAGGCGCTGATCCTGTATCCGATGAACGCCCTCGCCAATGACCAGGCCGGAAGGCTCGCCCGCACCCTGACCGACGATCCCCGGTTCAAGAGCGTGACGGCGGCTCTGTACACCGGCGAGGCGAGCCTCAGCTCCCGCACCACCGTGACGCCCGAAGGACTCATCACGGCGCGCGAGGTGATCCGCTCCGACCCGCCCGACATCCTGCTCACCAACTACAAGATGCTCGACCAGCTGCTCCTGCGCTCCGCGGATCGACCCCTGTGGGAGCAGTCCGCCCGGAGCCTGCGCTACCTGGTGCTCGACGAGTTCCATACCTATGACGGGGCCCAGGGCACCGACGTCGCGATGCTGCTGCGGCGTCTCCGCCTCGTCCTCGAACGGCGCGCCCCCGAGCGGGTCCATGTCACCCCCGTCGCCACCTCGGCAACCCTCGGTGACGACGCGGACCCCTCCGAGATGCTGAACTTCGCCCAGACCGTGTTCGGCACCCGATTCACGCGCGAAGCCGTCGTCACCGAGAGCCGAGTCGGGTTGGATGCCTTCGCGGCCCGTTCCGGGGATGCCCTCCGGCGCGCGCTCGAACGAGCCGGTGACGGCATGATGTCCTTGACCCCGCGCACACTCACCCCGGCCGAGATGCGCGAACTGCGAGACCGTCACCTCGGCCCCGGGGGAGCACTCACCGGTCCTGAGCACATCACGCAGGACGTCCTCGATGCACTCTGGGAGGCAACACGATCCGTCGACGGCAACGAGCGGGACGTCCCGGTGTCCACCATCGTCGACAGCTCGGGTTTCAGCGCCGCGGACCTGCTCGTCGCTCACCCCACCGTGCAGGAGATCCTCGAGGCGACCTCCACCGCGGCGACCTCCCTCCCCGACCTCGCCCGCCGTTGTTTCCCCGCCGTGCTGGACGACCGGGCCGCCAGAGCGTTCGTCACCCTGAGCCTCGCCGCCCTGTCGCACCTGCGCGCGAAGGCCGGGCGCAACGAGTTCCCGTCCCTCGAGGCCCACCTGTGGATCCGCGAGGTCTCCCGCATCGACCGCGCCGTCACCAGCACCCCCGCATTCCAATGGAGCGACACCCCGGACCCCGACGACGACCGCGCGCTGCCCGCGATCTACTGCCGCCACTGCGGCCGCTCCGGATGGGGTGTCTCCGTCGCGAACGTCGGCGACACTCTCGACACGCGCCCCCACCGTGTCCGTCAGGACCAGGTGCGGCGAAACGGCCGATTCCGCGCCTTGATTCTGGACCCCCGCACCGATCCTGTCCCCCCGGACGGGGCCAGGCGCAATAGCCGCCGCTGGCTCGATCTGCCCGGGGAGACCTTGCAGAGCGCACCGCCCGCTGCCGACGACCTCGAAGCCGACGTCGTGCCCGTCCTCGTCCACACCGGGCCGGACGCCGAGAAGGATTCACTGGCCGATACCTGCCCCGCCTGCCGGGAACGCGACGGCATCCGCTTCGTCGGCTCCCGCATCGCGACCCTGCTGTCGGTCTCGCTCAGCTCCCTGTTCGGGACCGCGGACCTCGATCCCACCGAGAAGAAGGCCCTGGTCTTCACCGACTCCGTGCAGGACGCCGCCCACCGCGCAGGCTTCGTCGAAGCCCGTTCCCACACCCTCACCCTGCGCTCCGCCGTACACGGTGCGCTCACGGAAGAGGTCGAGCCGCTCGGCACCATCGTCGAGCGGCTCCTCGCAGACGCCCAGACGCCGGAACATCGGTACCGGCTCCTCCATCCGAGCATCGCCGACCACGACGCAGTGCGCCCGTTCTGGACCTCTACCGCGAATCGCGCGGCGCGCCGGAACGCCGAGAAACCCGTGCGACGGCGGCTGCAGTTCGATCTCGCTCTCGAATTCGGTCTCACCGGACAAGTGGGGCGCACCCTGGCGATGACCGGTAATGCTGCCGCCTCGGTGCTGCTGACCGACCAGGAAAGCGCTGCGGTCTCCGCCCCTGCGCTCGAGATACTCACCGCCGACGGTGACCTCTTTACTGAGCAACACGCGGACGAGGCCCGGCTCTGGGTGCGGGGGATCCTCGAACGCATACGCCAACGCGGTGCGATCGCCCACCACTGGTTCCAGCCGTTCCGACGGCACGGCGGGATGCACTTCCACCTCTGGGGCGGGCGGCCCGATCGAGACGTGATGCCGGCCTTCCCCAACGGGCGCAGCCTTCCCGGGTTCCCGGCGCTGGGCAGACGGGCCTCGAAGAGTCTCTTCGAGGACGCCACCGCACCCGGCAGCTGGTACGCCGACTGGACCGCCAGGGTCTTCGGCATCGAACGCCGACGAGCCGCATCGCTGATCCGGCCCCTGTTCGAGACGCTCGCCCTCGAGGGGATCCTCGAGCCGCTCGCGACGAAGACGGCTCCGGATGCGACGAGCTACGCACTGCCGCCCGAGCGCGTCGTGATCGGCTCGCGAGGGGATGACGGGACGGACACCCCGGTTCTCCGCTGCCCTGAATGCACCACCGTGGTGACGGGCACCGATGACCATCTCGCCGACCTGGACGGCGGGCGTTGCACCACCTTCGCCTGCCCTGGGACGCTGCAGCGCAGCACCATCGCGCGGAGCTACTACACGGGCCTCTACCGCTCCGACATGCGCCGGGTCATCGCGCGCGAGCACACCGCGCTTGTGGAGACCCCGACCCGACTCGAGTACGAACAAGGGTTCAAGGCGAAGGACCCCGAACCCGGGCGGCCGAACGTCCTCGTCGCGACTCCCACCCTCGAGATGGGCATCGACATCGGTGACCTCTCCACTGTCATGCTCGCCTCGATCCCGCGCACCGTCGCCTCCTATCTCCAACGCGTCGGCCGAGCCGGCCGTCTCACCGGCAACGCCTTCGACGTCGCCTTTGTCGGCGCCCCGGGACGCGGAGCGAGCCTCTTCACCGAACCGCTCGACGTGCTCAACGGTTCCGTGCGCGCTCCCGGCGCGTACCTCTCCGCCGAAGAACTGCTGCACCGACAGTTCCTCGCCTTCCTCATGGACCGGATCGCGGGCGACGACCGGGTCGAGCCGCCCTCGCGCCACGTCCCCGTGCTGCGGTCCAGCGAGCCCGGCACCTATCTCGGCGCGGTCCTTGAGGACGTCGAACGCTTCGGCACGGACCGCACCGACGAGTTCCTCGCCACTTTCGAGAACGCCGACAGCCCCTGGCTCGGACTCGTCACCGACGCCGCCGAGTCCCTTCGCGAGTGGGCCACCGATCGCTCGAAAGGGTCGACCGGACTCGAGGGCACCGTCCACGGCGCCGTCCAGCGATGGAACGCCGAACGCGAGAAGTTGATCCGTCGGCGTGCGGCGATCGAACGCAACCTGCAGGACCTCGACCGCAACGCTGCTGCCCATGCCGACTCCGCAGCGGTCCGCGCCCAGCTCGAGGCGGAACAGACCCTGCTCGACATCCAGGTCGACGACCTCGACGGCGTCGACCAGGCCGCGGCCGGGGCCCGGAACGACGAGGTCGAGAAGGACCGGCGCCGGCTCCGGAGCAGCGCCGGCCGTCTCCGCGCTGAGGTCTCCGCCGTGGACACCGCCCACTGGGTCTCCGTCCTCGAGAGGTTCGGGCTGCTGCCCAACTTCACGTTGCTCGACGACGGGGTGACCCTCGAGGCGACGCTCATCTGGGAATCCGCCGACGGACAATGGCGCCACACGGGCGCCGCCTATGACCGCGGTGGTGCCAACGCTCTCACCGAGTTCGCACCCGGTGCCCATTTCTACGCCCAGGGCACCGAACTGGTGATCGACACCGTCGACCTCGGGACCGATGGGAGCGGCGTACAGCGCACCGCGTTCTGCCCGTCCTGCGGCACCTCCGTCCCCATCGGGAAGACACCACCCAGCGGCTGCCCGGTCTGTCATGCGTCCGAGATCGCCGACGCCGGGCAGCACCTCGAGGTCGTCGATCTCCAGCGCGTCTACTCCACCATGACGCGCAGCCGCGCGCTCATCTCGGACCAGGACGAAGAACGCCACCGCATGTTCTTCGAGCAGGCGCTCACCGTCGATCTCGGGAGCTCCGAGACCCGTTCCCGCTGGTCGATCGAGGGTAAGGGGCTCGGGTTCTCGTTCCACCGGGATGCGGAGATCACCCGCCTGAACCTCGGCCGTCCGCTCGACGCCGCCGAGGAGATCATGCTGGCGGGGGAAGAACGGAAGGTCGGTGGTTTCCTGCTCTGTGCCGAATGCGGGCACCTCGACTCCGACACTGCAGGAAACGCCGCGAGGGATCACCAGGCCTGGTGCACGAAACGGTACGCCGCCGACGGTGAGAACAAGAGGGTCGTCCTCTCGCGGCGCCTCACCACCGAGGTCGTGCTGGTCTCACTTCCGTCCTCCCTGGCCGGCGGTGGTTCCGACATCGACCTCACCAGCTTCCGCGCCGCCGTGATGCTCGGACTGACCACCCGCTTCGGGGGTACCGTCGGGCACATCCAGGGCGATCTGATCTCCTCCCCGGGGCAGATGGGGAATCGCGCCCTCCTACTCAGTGACACCGTTCCCGGGGGCACCGGGTACCTCGCCGAGCTCTCCACCCCTTCATCGGCCTGGGCGATCCTGGCGGAGTCGCTGAAAGCTCTGGAGAGCTGCGTCTGTGCGGATGGTTCGGCAGCTGCCTGCCACCGCTGCCTGCTCCCGCACGTCCCGTCGAGCGCGCGCGAGACGACGAGCAGGCAACGTGCGGCGGAGATTCTCCGGGAGTTCCTCGGTGCCGACGACCTCGACCCCGACGAGCCGAGGTGGCAGATCGCCGAAGGAGAGATCGACGCGGGGGACACTTTCGAGTCGAGCCTCGAGAAACGGTTCCGCCGAGTGTTCCACAGAGCCGTCACCGCACTGCCCGGAGCGTCGGTCGAGACTCGCAGCAGCGATGGTGGCGACATGCTCTCCATCCGGTTCGACGGCCGCTCCTTCGTGCTCAAACCGCAGGTCACGATCGCCGGAACCCGGCCCGACTTCATGCTCACCTGGCAAGGTTCCGACGTCACCGGCGTCGCGATCTACACCGACGGCAAGGAATTCCACGCGAGCGCGACACATAATCGCCTCGCCGACGACGCCACGAAACGCGCAGTACTGAGAGAGCAGGGGTACCTCGTGTTCGGCGTGACCCACGCCGATCTCGACCGCTTCGAGCTCGCCCTCGACGATCGGCGGAGGGCCTCACCACCGCCACTCGTGGACGTCAACGTCGTGGACTTCGCGGAGATGCAGCACCAGATCACCCCCGAGATGCGCGACCTCGTCCTGGGGACCGCCCTCGATCAGGTGCTCGGCGTGATCCGACACGGTGGCACGACCCCCCACCGGTCGATCGCGCGGATCCTACCGAAGTTCCTGATGCGGAGGGAGGACGTCGTCCGCATCGATCCGGGCACCGCCGCGGCCGACGCCACCGAGCTCCTGGACGGCGGGACCGACGGAATGCTCAGGCGACGTCAGGACGGCGCTATGGGTGTGGTGCGGCGCCAGGACGCGTTGGTCGCGCTCGCGGACCTCAGTTCGGGAGGCATGCTGACACTGGTCCTCGACGATCGCGACGAGGCCGTGGATTCGAGCGACTTCGCCGAGGCATGGCACGGTTGGCTGCAGCTGGCGAACCTGCGCCAAGGTGCCGCGTTCGGGGCCGAGCTTGACGCCACGACCTGGAGCCGGGTGCGCGGCGCACTGCGCACCGACCACGTGCCCCTCACGGACGAACGGCCCAGCCCGAAGAAACACGTACCGAAACAGCGGGCAGGGTCACCGGAAGCACAGCCGTCCGGCATCGCTCCCGAGTGGCAGGACCTCATCGACGCCGCCGTCTCCGACGAGGAACGTGACGCGCTGGCGGTCCTTGCGCGAGCCGGCGTCGCAGAACTGCCGATCGTGGGCGAGGAGCACGGCAGCGCAGGCCTCATTCTCGACCTCGCCTGGCCGTCCAGGAAGATCGCGGTGGCGCTGGAACCCTTGGGAGCCGCGGATCGCGCGGCGTACGAGACCGAAGGGTGGACGGTCCACGAGAACGACGTCGACCAGGCAGTAATCGAGCTCCGGCAGGAAGCCTCCGGCGCCGTGGCGGCGTGGCAGCCTCTGATCGATGATGCTGTCTCCGACCAGGAGCGGCAGGTCCTGCAGCTCCTGGCGACGGCCGGGATCGAGCAACTACCTGCGGTCGGGGAGGAGCACGGAACTGCCGGGGTGATCCTCGACATCGCCTGGCCGGACCTGAAGAAAGCGGTGGTTCTCGACGAGATCGAGGCCGATGACCAGGCTGCGTACGAAGCCGAGGGCTGGACGATCGTCGGGCCGGACGCGAAAGATCTCGTCGGCCGTCTGGGACTGACATGACAAGGAAGGACGGACGATGAAGTCGAACGTGATCCTCGATTCCGAGATGTTCACCGATCTCGAGAACCGCTTGTTCGGCAAGGTGCAGTCGACCATCAAGAAGCTGAGGAACGACTGGCGCTCCCCGGGACTCCACGTCGAGCCCATCGAACAGGCGAGAGACCCACGGGTGCGGACCGCGCGGGTCAATCAGCAATATCGTCTCGTCCTGTTCCACCTGGAGGAGAGCCCGCGGGACGTCTTCTTCGTCGAGGGCGTCTACAACCATGACGATGCCTATGACGTCGCCGGAAGCAAGTTCCTCAGGGTCAACGACGTGTCCGGACAGGTCGAGGTGCGGGACCGCCGAGAAGACCCTGGAGCACGCGATCGCATCAAGGCCGCGACCGATTCCGAGGTCAAACGACGCGCAGCAGCGCTCGCCGCGGCCCAGCAGGCAAAACGCGAGATGGAAGACGCTGCCCGACGAGACGCCGAGCCTGCGCACGACACGGCGGGCGCCGGTGGGGGAGACGGAGACGGCACACCGGTACGGACCACCACGTCGAGCGGTCCCGCTCTGCACCTCTCCGTCGAGGATCTCGTCGCCGTCCTCGGGATGGACCAGGAGATCGCCGAGCGTGCCGCCGTGGCCGGTGATGACGAACTTCTCGACATCGCGAACGACGCGCCGCGCTGGCAGGGCGACGCGCTGATCGAACTCGCCACCGGGAAGTCGATAGAGGAGGTCAAAGACGCGTTCCGGACCGAGGTCACCGGTGGGACGTCCGCGGATGTCCCGACCGACAGCGACGATGTCCTGAAGGCGATTCGCTCCGGCTCCTCGAGGAGCCGGTTCCTGATTCTGGACGAGGACGAGGAGTACGCAGAGGTCCTGGAACACGGGGACTTCGCCGCCTGGCACGTCTTCCTGCATCCGGATCAGCGGCGTTACGTCGATCTCGAGAGCTCCGGCCCCTTCCGGCTCACCGGAGGGGCCGGGACCGGCAAGACCGTGGTCCTCATCCACCGTGCGGTCCGTCTGGCGAGTGGACGGACTCCCCCTCCCCGTATCGTGCTCACCACGTTCACCCGAGGGCTCGCAGAATCCCTCAAGCGGCAGCTCCGTTCGCTCGATCCTGAGTACCAGGCGGCGAGGCACCCGGGGGATCCCGGTATCTACGTCGGTGGCATCGACCAGATCTCCCGATACGTCGTCAACGGAGCGCCGGACAAGCGACGCGTGATGGCAGACGTGCTGGGATGGGGACAGGACGCCCTGCCGCGTCTGGGGCGGCCTGCCCAGGACTGGGAGCGTGCCATCAGTGATGCCGGCGGAGATCTTCCCGATCAGCTCCGGTCCCATCACTTCTTCGCGACGGAGTATGCGGAGATCGTACTTCCACAGCGCATCCTCTCCGAGAGGGACTACATGCGTGCCGGTCGCGCCGGTCGCGGGACCAAGCTCGGGCGCCTCCAGCGACGAGCGGTCTGGACCGTCATCGCGCGATACCGTGACGAAGGGATGCGCAATGCCGTCCTCGACTGGGACGAGCTCTCCGCGGTCGCGGCACGCGCACTCGACGTCGTTGCCGAGAAGGGGGAGGCACGCCCCGTCGACCACCTGCTGATCGACGAGGCCCAGGACGCCCGCCCGCCGCACTGGCAGATGTTCCGCGCGATCACCACCGAAGGGCCCGACGACCTGTTCATCGCCGAGGACTCACACCAGCGGATCTATGGGAACCGCGTGGTCTTGAAGCGGTACGGCATCGGAATCGTCGGCCGATCACGGCGCCTGCGCCTGAACTATCGCACCACGGCCGAGAACCTCCGTTTCGCTATGGCCGTGCTCGCCGGCGGTGAGTACCAGATCTCCGACGCCGAGGAGGGAGCGTACGAAGAGCACGGTGGAAGCTACCGTTCGGCGCGCAGCGGACCGGCGCCGCACTTGCTCCGCTCGGAGACACTCACCGACGAGTACGACACGATCGCCCGCCTGGTCCGGCAGTGGGTCGAGGAGATGGCGGAGGACGGGCTCGACCCGTCGAGCCTGGGGATCCTCACCCATGAGAAGTACCGCGCGGCAAACCTCGTCGCAGCGCTCGGGGAGCGCGGGATCCGGATCCGTCACCTCGACCGTGAGGCGCCGACAGACGGTCTGCCGCTGGTCCTGACGCTTCACACCGCCAAAGGCATGGAGTTCTCCCGCGTGATCCTCTTCGGGATGAGCGCAGAGTCCATCCCCTCGAACCGTCGCGGATTGGACTACGACGAGGACGCGCTGCATCAGGCCCAACAGCGGGAGAGATCGCTGCTCTACGTCGGCGCCACCCGTGCGCGGGACCATCTCGCCGTCTCCTGGAATGCTGAGCCCAGCGAGTTCATCGCGCCGGCGCTGGAGGACGGGGCCTGAGGTGAGGCGGAAACAGGAGTTTCCGCGACGAATGTCCGAACCGACCGATAGAACTGGTCACGACGGAAGTACCGAAACCGAAGGAGAGACGATGTCCGACGAGAAGGTTCAAGCACTGGTCGCCGAGGTGGCGAAGCTCGACGACGCGGAGTTCACCGCCTACAGCGGAGGGTGGAAGGGGAACATCGGGACTGCGCTGGTCGACGCTGTCTTCTCCATTCGTGCGAGGTATCAGGCCGAGGACCCGGCCAAGGGCGTCATCGGACGTTTGAGGGCCTTCAACGAGAAGCACCCGGAAGCGATGAACGACCTCTCGGCATTGGCATCCCTCGGTGAGCAGGAGCTCATCGACATCATGGGGCGCGGGGTCACCGGGAAGCAGACCAAGGCGGCTTGCGTGGTCGAAGCCGCCGAGGCACTTCGAGCCCTCGAACCGGCGATCGTGACCGCTGCCGACCTCCTGGCGGCAGATCCCTACGCCGTGAAGAAGGCATACACCGGCGTGGACGGGCTGGGCTGGGTCACCTGCGAGTACTTCCAGATGCTGCTCGGTAAGCCCGGGGTCAAGGCCGATCGGATGATCGTGCGCTTCGTCAATGCTGCACTGGCCAGGGCAGGCTTCGACGAGGTGGGTCCGAGTGAAGCACACGGACTCGTGGCCCAGGCCTTCGAGATTAATGACCGGGGCGCGGCGTCGCTCACGCACTACGAGCACGCGATCTGGCGCGCCAAGGGCGAGCTCGCGGTCGAGGACGACGAGCCCGATCCCGACGCCTGACCCGCGACGAACCGGGGGTGCCGCGATCCCGCCCCCATCGACCGAATGACCTGAGGAGCCCACACTGTGACCGTCCCGCCCCTGCAGGCCACCGGCCGCCGCGCCGACCTCTCCGCCGTTGAGGACTCGACCGTCGACCACCGCTACTACGACTTCTCGAGTCGACTGCGCGTGCTCGACGACGGTGACTGGCTCGCGCGCTTCGAGGCCACCACCAGGGCATGGCTCGCGGAGAAGAACAACGAGCTGTCTCCGGGACTTCCTGCCGTACGTCTCACGGAGGCAGCTGAGGCGAAGCTCGATCGTCTCGAGTTCGCCAGTGGTACCGCCTACCGCCTCACCCTCGTCGAACAGGGTGACCAGGGGGAGTGGCGCACCGAGGCGCTCGCCTACAGCACGCACCGGGGAGGCGGGTGGATCAGCGTCACCGTCCACAACTCGCAGAACCGATTCGCCAACCGTCCACGGCTGGTACCGCGGCTGCTGGAGCACACGGAGGTGCGCGACGGCGCGAGCGAGCTCGTGGACGACACGTGGATCATCGGCAGGCCCCACCTGAAGGAGTTCCTCGACGTCCTGGGGGATCCTTCTCGCGACGCTCCGGTCTTCGTCACGGCGGCGAAGCCCGGGGCGGATCTCGCCAGGGTCCAGGAGTGGATGGCGAGGCGTTCCCGTGAGCTGGCCGGGCTCGCCCACTCGTACGTCCTCGACGCCGAGTCGAACGCCTCATTGATGCGGGGTCTGGGCCGTGCAATGGGAATCACGCCCGGCACGATCCGGTCGTTCGCCCCTGGGCCGGTGCCGCACGACCGGACCGACGCATTACGTCACCGGGTCATCGGGAGGGGACGACTCGAGTCGCTGCACCCGCGGGAAGCTGCCGCTCTCGTCGGCCGTATCGCGCGCTTCGAATCCGCCACGCGACCCGAGCCCGCGGTGCTCCGGGATGCCCGCCGAGCCTTCGACCGTAAGGCACTGGACGACCGTTTCCGTCGGCGGGCGCGTCCGCAACATGCTCCCGAGCGTGCGGAATCGACGGGCGTCCTGGCCCCGGAACGGCCGGAGGAGCCGACGGCGCCCGCTCCATCACGCCCAGGGCCCGCCCCCGCAACGACACCGGTCGAGGATGCGCGCACCCGCACACCTGCACCAGCGCCGCTTCCGTCGCCGCTCACCCCGGAACCGCCCCCCGAGGAGAGCAGACAACCCGCCACGGAGGAACTACCCGCACCGGCTCCCGAGCCGACCGGCCCGGAGCCCGCCGCCCAAGAACCGCGTTCGCCGGCCCCTGCTACCCATGACCTTCCCGTGCCGTTCGAGGAACCCGTCGGGCACAGCCCCGACAGTGCGCCCGAGGCCCCGACCCCGCCGGCACCCGTCGACGAGCCGTCATCGCCGGCAGCGCCGCAGCTCCTGCTGGATCAGCTGTTCCGCCTCACCGGCGTCTCGAACCTCGCCGACGTCATCGACCATGTCCGCACCATGGACCAGCTCGTGGACGAGGCCGCCGTGGAGGCGCAGAACGCGCTCGAGGAGCGCGATCGCCACGTCGATGCCGCCACGGAGCTGACGCGCACGGTCGGCGATCTGGAGCGGGAACTCTCCACGGAGCTCACCCGCAGGCAGTCCGCCGAGCAGAACGTACGTGCCCTGTCCCTCTACAGGGCCCCGGAGGGCGACGCTGCGCGTACGGACGTCCATGTCGCGGACCTGGAGGTGCCCGACCAGTTCTCGGACATCCCGATCGCGGTCCTCGGGCTCGAGAAGTACGTCGAATTCACCGGGAACGGTGCGGTGACCGAGGAGCTCGACGAGTTCGACACCGTCAACCTCGCGGCGAAGCACTGCTGGGACGGCCTGCTCGCGCTCCACGACTACGCACGAGCCTGCAGCACCGGTGATCACGACGGATCACTCTTCACCTACCTCCAGACCACGCCCGCGATGCACCAGGGCTTCGCGGTGAGCAAGTTCGCTGCCGTCGAGTCCGAATCGACGATGAGCCGCCGCGACCTGGCCGAGCAGCGCAGGTTCCCTGTCCCGACCAGTGTCGATCCTTCCGGGGCCATGGTGATGTGGCCGCATCTCAAACTCGGCAAGATCGGTCGGATCAGCCCGCGCCTCCATTTCCACGACGACGTCTCCGGGAGCGGCAAGGTCTACGTCGGCTACATCGGGCGGCACCTCGGTCTCGCAGGCGACCGCTGAGCATATACGGAGCCTGCACTGCCGGTGGCGCCCGTCAGAAGCGCAACACCGACAACTACCCGGGCGTCACCTGCCGATACGCCTTCTCGAGCGCCGGCCGCACGGTGCTGGTCAATGATTTCCCACCGAGCGCGCTGAGCGCCGCCCGAACGACGGTCTCCCGCTCGGCAAAGCCGTTACGACGATGGGCCTCGGCGACAGCTGCGTAAATCTCGGCCGGGTGGACTTCATCTATCGAGAGGACCTTGAGGACGCGCGGACGGTAGGGGACCGGCGCATCTGCCGGGCGTGACGCGTCCCAGGCGAATCCCGCCCGGTCGAAGCGCACGGTGGACCGCCCCAGTGCAGCGAGGATCGAATCGACGCGGCTCTGCCTGACCCGCTGCATCCCGCAGGCATTGGCGATGAGCTTCGCGAGCCGAGTCCTGTGGATCGGCTGTTCCACCTCAAGGATCTCTCTCGCCAGATCGTTGACGATGAATCGCGCGTCGGGCATGGTCGAGAGCTCGTCGAGATACCACGTCGGGTAGCTCTCCGTGGGCTCCCACGGTCGAAAGATCGGCCCTGCGATTCCTAAGGCCTCCGGGGCGGGCTGCGTCTCCGTGGATCCGGTATCGACATCCGGCGACGCCTTCGCTACTGAGGCGATGCTGCCCGCGAGTCGGGACAGAGTCGCTCTCCGCAGGATCAGCTGTTCCCGCACGGCCGTGCTCTCGTCGACCGGTGCCGGCTCGGAAGCGGACTGCGTCTCCGTGGATCCGGTATCGACATCCGGCAACGTCTCCGATCTCGTCGCGATATTGCCCGCGAGCCGGGAGAGAGTCGCACTCCGCAGGAGCTGGTCTTCGGGCACGGCAGTGGCCTCGTCGACCGGTGGTAGCTCGGGACGGCCACCGGGTGCGTTCCAGGTCTCGTGCGGTCCGGGATCGGCCTCCGACGCAGGGTCGAGTTCGCTCGGCCGGACACGCTTCGACACTTCTGGAGCCGTGACGGTCGAGTTCACTCGTTCGTCGACGGGGCCGGCTTGTGCGGCGTGAATCGACTGTTCGATCCGCGCGACCACGTCATCCCGGCGCAGGATCCACCGGCGAGAAGTGCCTCATCGAGATCAAGGCCTTCGGCGGCGCAGGCCGCGGGGATGACCTCTGGCTCGAGCCGAATCAGGTCGAGACACTAGAGCAGGTCCCCGGTTCCCACCTGTACCTCGTCACCAACGCCCGCTCCGCCGATCCGTCCGAGATGCGGGTGCTCGACCTCGCGGGGGAGCAGCTGCGCGTGCGCCTTGAGGCGAAGCGGGAGAAGCACTACTTCGAGGTTCCGATGCCCGTCGCCGTCTACGACGACTTGCACGGCTCGTCGATGGGTGCGCCCACGGTCACCGGCACCGAGTTCAGCCTTCAGGTCCTCGAGGCGGTCACCGTCCTCCATCAGCGCGGCTATCACCGGATCCGTTTCGTCGCGATGTGGGCGCCCACCGGTCTCCACGTCCGCATGTTCGTCGGCCGTGACAGCGAGGTGCCGGGCGGGCACCCGCGCGAGGAGTTTTTCGACCAGATCGCCTACACCTCGCTGGATGACGCCGACGAGCCCGCGCGCAACTTTGCCGGGACAACGATTCCGGCCTGGTGGAGTGCGGAGATGATCGCCGATCAGATCCTCGCCGCGATCCCACCGATCGAACCTCGTGCGGATGACCCTGACTATGTCGCGCGTATCCAGGATCTCTTCGAGCATCACGCCGCTGCTCGCACGGTGCCGCTCACCGAGGATGAACGCGGCTGAGCGTCATCACCGCAGACAAGCACGGTCGGCCGATTGACCCCCTTCGAAGACGACGCCATCATGAAGCCAGCGGTCGTTCTGGCGGCCTGACCTCAACGGACATCTGATCGCGCACCAGTCCCCTCAGCCCGCTCTCCACATTCAAGAAGAAAGATCGAGGGCGTAGAAATGCCGACACAGACCATCGCCTCACCCACCCGAGAAGCGCCGTCCTCGACGTCGCGGGCAGTGGAGTTCCTCCGCCGCCGCAAGTTCATGATCTTCGTGATCATCGGACTCACGGCCGGGCTGGTGCTCTGGGCGACCGGCCAGACCACCGCTCTCGCCGTCACCGCGTACCTGGTGCTCGGCATCGTGATCGTCGTGACGGCGATCGACATGGTGCGGGATCTGATGCGCGGGCACTGGGGGCTCGACATCCTCGCGGTCATCGCCATGATCGCGACCCTCGCGGTGCAGGAGTATGTCGCGGGGCTCATCATCGCGTTGATGCTCACCGGTGGCGAAGCATTGGAGGACCTGGCCGCGCGCCGCGCCAGCCGTGAGCTCGACCAGCTGATGAGCCGAGCTCCAGCGTTCGCGCAGCGAATCCACCCCAGCACAGGCGAGGTGGAAAGCATCACGATCGACGAAGTGCAGGTCGGTGACGAGCTGCTGGTGCGATCCTCGGAGATCCTCCCCGCTGACGGCGAGTTGTTGTCGGAGCACGCGACGATCGATGAATCCTCGGTGACCGGTGAGCCGATCCCGGTGAGCTATGGCGCCGGCGACCACGTCCTCTCGGGCACGGTGAACGGCACCGCGAGCTTCACGATGCGTGCGCAGAAGATGGCGGCCGATTCGAACTATGCGTCGATCGTGCGACTGGTGGAACGAGCCGTGGAATCCCACGCACCGATGGTGCGGCTCGCCGACCGGTACGCCGTGCCCTTCACGGTGGTGGCGCTGCTCATCGCTGGTTTCGCCTGGTTCCTCAGCGGGGACCCGGTGCGATTCGCCGAGGTGCTCGTGGTGGCCACGCCCTGCCCGCTGCTCATCGCCGCCCCGGTCGCCTTCATGGGGGGCATGAGCTCCGCCGCACGGCTGAACGTCATCATCAAAGACGGTGGCGTCCTGGAGATGCTCGCCCGGGTGCGTTCCGCCGCGTTCGATAAAACAGGCACCCTGACGCAGGGCAAGGCCGACGTGGTGGATATCCACCCGGCCTCCCGCAGCAGCAGCGAGACGCTTCAGCTGGCAGCTGCCGCGGAGCAGTACTCCGTCCATGTCTTCGCCGATCCGATCGTGGCAGCCGCGAGAGCGCAGCAGCTCGAGCTGCCGGACGTGACGAATGCTGACGAGGTCGCGACGAACGGGGTGCTCGCCCACCTGGCCGGGGGCGCCGTGGTGCGGGTCGGGAAGCCCGCCTTCATCGAGGAGGCGACCGTGTCGATCGACCGGCCCGAGCTCCGCGCCGGGGAGACGGCTGTGTATGTGTCGGTCGGTGACGAACTGGCCGGCACCATCATCTTGTCGGACCCGATCCGTCCGCACGCGGCAGGCACCATCTCCCGCCTTCGGGGAGCCGGCGTGGCGGAGATCGTGATGGTGACCGGGGACGTCGTGCCGACCGCCGAGTCCGTCGCGCAGACGGTGGGCATCCAGACCGTCCACGCCGAGACCACACCCCAGACCAAGGTCGAGATCGTGCAGGCCATCCGGCCGCGGCCGGTGCTCATGGTCGGTGACGGCATCAATGACGCCCCGGTGCTGGCAGCTGCGGACATAGGCATCGCCATGGCAGGCCGGGGGGCCACCGTCGCGAGCGAATCGGCCGCAGCGGTCATCACCTCGAACGACATCGCACGCGTGGCAGACGTCGCCTATGTGTCGCGGCGCACCGTGCACATCGCGCTGCAGTCGATCTGGATGGGCATCATCATCTCGGTGGGCCTGATGCTCGTCGCCGCCTTCGGCTACCTGCCCGCAGTGGCGGGTGCGCTCCTGCAGGAGGTGGTCGATCTCGTCGCCATCGTGTCGGCTCTGCGAGCGCTCCGAGCACACAAGGGGGCGGAGCGAGACCGTGCACCTCGCCACGAGCCGGCCCAGGCTGATGCCGCTGCTGCGTGAGCCCGAGAGGATGAACGGGACGCCGAACCTGGTGTGGGTCACCGGCTTTCCCCCGCGAGCGGGTGATGCCCCTCAGTCGTCCGCACCGGAGCGGCATTCGGCGGCGGCGGGTTCGTCCGGGGCGTGTTCGCCCAGCTGACTCCCGGCACTACCGGAAACTAGCGACCTCGAGTGGAAACCACGCCATGGCGCAGGTCGATCCCCGCCTGGTGGAGCGCCGAGGTGATCGCCGACCAGCTCCTCGCCGCGCTGACGCCCGTCGGTGCTGCGGCAGACGACCCCGCCTATGCCTCCCGCTTCGCCGCCCTGCTCGAGGCGAGTCGCGAGTCGGGGAAGGTCCCGCTCGCCGCCTACGACATCGACTACATGATAGATCTGCACCACCAGGGTGCCTACAGCGCGATCGGCGATGAGTGGGTCTCCGGCTCGATCCTCCACCTGACCAGCCCCAACGCCGATCCGGATCTGGTCGAGCGCTCGAAGCGGCTGGGCGTCATCGTCTACGACGCGGTCGACTCCACGGGCTGGGGCCTGCTCGGGAAGTACGCCGGCGGCTCCGCCGAGACGATCAGCCGCAACGGGCTGGCCGTGGAGTACGACATCGACACCCTGCTGTTCGAGATGCGCGGCATGTCCGACCACTCCAACGAGGGCTCGGTCCTCGGGGCCCGCAGCAGCGGATACCTGATCAGGCAGACCGTGATCACCCTCGAAACGGCGACCCGGGCGCTGGCCGACGGATCGATCGATGCGGCGGACACCTCCCTCTGGGATACCCTCCCCACCCAGGAGTGGAGCCCCGGCGAGTGACGAGCTGACGAGCCGCAGCAGGCAGTGGCTCTCAGCTCAGATACACCTCGGCGAGCAGCTCGGCGGACCGCAGTCGCTGCTCCACCCGTGGTCCCTGGTGGGCGATGATCAGTTCGTTGGCGCCGGTCTGCTCGGCGAACTCCGCGACCTTGTCCCGCACCACGTCCGGCGTGCCGACGGCGCTGTAGGTCGCCATCTGGTGCAGGTGCTGGGCCTGGGGAGCGGCGAGCAGCTCGTCGGCCTGCTCGTCGGTGTACTCGGTGCCCGGGCGCAGCAGCAGCGCCACCCGGCTGCGCATCATCTCGTGCTGCTGGCGCTCGGCATCGGCCCGATCATCGGCGGCGATCACGTTGAAGCCGGCGATGACGTGGGGCTTCTCGAGCTGCTCGGAGGGCTGGAACTCGCGGCGGTAGAGCGCGATCGCCTCATGGAGGGCGCCGGGGGAGAAGTGCGAGGCGAAGGCATAGGGCAGGCCGAGCGCGGCGGCGAGGCCCGCGCCGAACAGCGAGGAGCCGAGGATGAACAGCGGGACGTCGGTGCCCTTGCCCGGGTAGGCGTCCACGCCCGGGATCCGCGACCGGCCTTGCAGGTAGCCCTGCAGCTCCATGACGTCTTCGGGGAAGGAGTCGGCGGAGGCGCCGCTGCGGCGCAGCGCACGCATCGTGTTCTGATCGGTGCCCGGCGCACGGCCGAGGCCCAGATCGATCCGGCCCGGGTGGAGCGTCTCGAGGGTGCCGTACTGCTCGGCGATCACGAGCGGGGAGTGGTTGGGAAGCATGACGCCGCCCGCTCCGAGCCGGATCGTGCTGGTGTGCGCGGCGACGTGGGCGATCAGCACCGAGGTCGCGGAGGAGGCGATCGACGCCATGTTGTGGTGCTCGGCGTACCAGACGCGCCCGTACCCGGTCTCCTCCGCCTTTCGGGCCAGGGCGACCGTGCCCTCGAGCGCGTCCGCCGGGGTCTGGTCGCGCGCGGCGGTCGCGAGGTCGAGGATCGAGAGCGGGACGGGCATGGGGGCACCTTTCGTCGAGTGAGGGTGCCGTGCCGGCTGGCCCGGCACCCACGGGATCAACGCCTCACGTGCCGTTCCTCTTCCCGTGCTCCCGGGAGCAGCGGGGGGCTCCCGCCGCGGACCTCCCCTGAGACCCCATGTCACGAGAAGGTCACGGGCCCCTCCTGGTCTTCGCCCCCGGGCCCGGGAGCCACAGGATGGCCGCATCCCGCTGCAGGCGCACGGGACATGACCACTCTCCCCGAGTCCCAGGAGCTGCCATGTCCTACGTCCAGCCCGCCGACCTGGTGGACCGGCTCACCGCCGCCGGCGCCGCGAAGGCCTCCTACTCCACCGGCGCCACGATCCTCCGGGCGATCATGGGCGGCGCGATCCTGGCGCTGGCCGCCGCGTTCGCCGTCACCGTCTCCACCCAGACCGGCCAGCCGCTGCTCGGCGCGATGCTGTTCCCCGTCGGCTTCATCATGCTGTACCTGATGGGCTTCGACCTGCTCACCGGAGTGTTCACCCTGGTGCCCCTCGCTTGGCTCGCCCGCCGAGACGGCGTCACCCTCCCCGCGATGCTGCGCAACTGGGGCCTGGTGTTCTTGGGCAACCTGATCGGCGCCGTCGCCGTCGCGGTGCTCATGGCCATCTACTTCACCTACGGCTTCGCCACCGAGCCCAGCGCCGTGGGCGATGCGATCTCCGAGATCGGCCACGGCCGCACCGTCGGCTACGCCGAGTACGGCGCCGCCGGGATGCTCACCCTGTTCGTGCGCGGCGTGCTGTGCAACTGGATGGTCTCCACCGGCGTGGTCGGCGCGTTCATGTCCGACAGCATGCTCGGGAAGATCGCCTGCATGTGGATGCCGGTGATGCTCTTCTTCTACATGGGCTTCGAGCACTCCATCGTGAACATGTTCCTGTTCCCCTCGGGCCTCCTGCTCGGCGCGGACTTCACCCTGTTGGACTACCTGGTCTGGAACGAGATCCCCACCGTGGTCGGGAACCTCGTGGGCGGGCTGACCTTCGTCGCCCTTCCGCTCTTCCTCGCCCACCGCCGCCACGCCGCCGCTCCGGCCGACGTGCCTGCGGACACGGAGCCCGCCGCCACCTCCGCCGCGCCCGGCGCGACCGTGACCTCCGACGCGACCTCGGGTGCGTCCGCAGACCAGACCGAGCTCCGGGCGTCGTCGCCCGCCGCACCGGCCGCCGGCTCCACCGCCGACCCGTCGGCCGACGGACCCACCGAGACCGCCGACCTGGTGGGGGCGACCCGATGAGCGCCCGCATCGTCGTGATCGGCGCCGGCATGGCGGCGCACCGCCTGGTCGACTCCCTGGTGACCCGCGCGGAGGACCGTCTGGAGATCACCGTCCTCGGCGACGAGGCCCGCCGCCCTTACGACCGGGTGGGCCTGACCCGCTTCTTCGACGGCGAGACCGCCGAGGATCTCACCCTCCCCGCCACGATCTTCGCCGACCCCCGCGTCACCCTCCACGAGGACGACCCGGCCACCGCGATCGACACCGGCGCCCGCACCGTCACCACCGCCTCCGGCACCGTCCACGCCTACGACCACCTGGTCCTCGCGACCGGCTCGGTCGCCGCCCGGCCCCCCGTCGAGGGCGCGGAGCTGCCCGGCAGCTTCGTCTACCGCGCCCTGGCGGACGTCGAGGACCTGCGCCGCCACGTCCAGGAGCGGGCCGCGGCCCTGGACCGCCCCGTGCGCGGAGTCGTCGTCGGCGGTGGACTGCTCGGCCTCGAGGCCGCCGGCGCCCTGCGGGGCATGGACGCCGAGGCGACCGTGCTCCAGTCCAGCGACCGGCTCATGTCCGCGCAGCTGGACCTGCCCGCCGGGGCGGTGCTGCGCCGCCTCATCGAGGCCCGCGGCATCGCCGTGCGCACCGAGGCCCGTACCACCGCGCTCCGCCCCGGTCCCGACGGAGCGGTCGAGTCCGTCCTCCTCCGGGACGGCGACGAGGTGCCCGCCGACCTCGTCGTCCTCACCGTCGGCGTGCGCCCCCGCGACGAGCTCGCCCGCGCGGCGGGCCTTTCCTGCGAGGAGCGCGGCGGGGTGCGGATCGACGCGGCCTGCACCACCTCCGACCCCCGCATCCACGCGATCGGCGAGGTCGCCGCCTTCGACGGGCAGTGCGTGGGCCTGGTCGCCCCCGGATACGCCATGGCCGAGGTGGTCTGCGACCGGATCCTCGGCGGCGACGCGACCTTCGACGGCTACGACCTCTCCACCAAGCTCAAGCTCTCCGGCGTCGACGTCGCCAGCTTCGGTGACGCCTTCGCCACCACCCCAGGTGCCCTCGACGTCGTCTACACCGACCCCGTCAGCGGCGTCCACAAGAAGCTCGTCCTCTCCGACGACGCGAAGACCCTGCTCGGCGGGATGCTGGTGGGCGACGCCTCCGCCTACGGCTCCCTGCGCCCCCTCGTGGGCGGAGCGCTCGGCGCCGACCCGGCCGTGCACCTCCTGCCCGCCGGCGCCGGCTCCGCCCCCACCCCCGAGCTGCCGGATGAGGCGATCGTCTGCTCCTGCTCCTCCGTGAGCGCCGGGACGATCCGCCACGCCGTGCGCGAGCAGGGCTGCACCGATGCCGCCGAGGTCACCGCCTGCACCAAGGCCGGCGCCACCTGCGGCTCCTGCACCGTCATGGTGAAATCCCTGGTCACAGGCGAGCTCGCGAAGCTCGGCAAGGCCGTCTCCACGGGACTGTGCGAGCACTTCGACCTCTCTCGACGCCAGCTCTTCGACGCCGTGCACGTCTCGGGCCTCGACACCTTCAGCGCCGTCATCGAGCGGTTCGGCCGCGGCCGCGGCTGCGACGTGTGCAAGCCCGTCCTCGCCAGCATCCTCGCCGTCCTCGTCCCCGAGGGCCACGTGCTCGAGGGCGAGAACGCGACGCTGCAGGACACCAACGACCACGTCATGGCGAACCTGCAGAAGGACGGCACCTACTCCGTCGTCCCCCGCATGCCCGGCGGGGAGGTCACCCCCGAGGGCCTGATCACGGTGGGGGAGGTGGCCCGCGACTTCGGGCTGTACACCAAGATCACCGGCGGGCAGCGCGTGGACATGTTCGGCGCCCGCCTCGAGCAGCTGCCCCTGATCTGGCAGCGCCTGGTCGACGCAGGCTTCGAGTCCGGCCACGCCTACGGCAAGTCGTTGCGCACCGTGAAGTCCTGCGTCGGCTCCGCCTGGTGCCGCTACGGCGTGATGGACTCCACCGGCATGGCCGTCACCCTCGAGCTGCGCTACCGCGGACTGCGTGCCCCGCACAAGTTCAAGCTCGGCGTCTCCGGCTGCGCCCGCGAGTGCGCCGAGGCGCGCGGGAAGGACGCGGGCATCATCGCCACCGCCCAGGGCTGGAACCTGTACGTCGGCGGGAACGGCGGCGCGACCCCGCGCCACGCCGAGCTGCTCGCCGAGGGCCTGGACGACGACACCCTGATCCGCACCCTGGACCGCTACTTCATGTACTACATCCGCACCGCGGACAAGCTGCAGCGCACCGCCCCCTGGCTCGAGGCCCTCGACGGCGGGATCGACGGGCTGCGCGCGGTGATCCTCGAGGACTCCCTGGGCCTCGCGGCCGACCTCGACGCCGCGATGGCCCGCCACGTCGCCGGCTACCGCGACGAATGGGCAGAGACCCTCGCCGACCCGGCGAAGCTCGCGCGCTTCCGCTCCTTCGTCAACGCCCCCGCCACCCCCGACCCCGGCCTCGCGCACGTCCCCGAGCGCGGCCAGATCCGACCCGCCCGGCCCGAGGAGCGCGGCAGCGACTCCGTCCTTATCGCCGGCACGACCCTGGAGGTACGACGATGACCACGACCCTCACCACCCCCACCCTCGCCCCCCAGCTCGCCGCGAACTGGGAGCGCCTGTGCCCGCTGGCGGACCTCGAGGTCGAGCGGGGCCGCGCCGCGCTCCTCGGCGACGAGCAGGTCGCCCTGTTCCTGCTGCCCGGCGGGGACGTCCGCGCCGTCGACAACCACGACCCCTACTCGGGCGCGAACGTCATCTCCCGCGGCATCGTCGGATCCCGCGGCGGCCGCCCCACCGTCGCTTCCCCGATGTACAAGCAGGTGTTCGACCTGCGCTCGGGCACCTGCGTCGACACCCGCGGCAAGGAGGTCCGGCGCCTGCGCGTCTGGCCCGTGCGCACGCTCGAGGGGGACCTGTACGTGCTGCGCGGGGGCGCGAGATGACCGGCGTGCAGGGGGGCGGGACGCCCGGCGCGCGAGGCCAGGGGACGGCCGGGCGCGTCGCCCTCGTCGGCGGCGGGCCCGGACCGCTGGACCTGCTCACCGTGCGCGCCCTGCGGCTCCTGCGCGCGGCCGACGTGGTGATCGCCGACCGGCTCGGCCCCGCCGCCGAGATCCGGGCCGAGCTGCGGCCCGGCGCGCTCGTGATCGACGTGGGCAAGACGCCCGGCCACCACCCCGTCCCCCAGGACCGCATCGGCACGCTGCTCGTCGAGCACGCCCGCGCCGGCCGCGCCGTCGTGCGGCTCAAGGGCGGGGACCCCTTCGTGCTCGGCCGCGGCGGGGAGGAGGTGTTCGCCTGTCGGGCCGCCGGGATCGAGGTCGAGGTGGTCCCCGGGATCAGCAGCGCGCTCGCAGTTCCCCAGGCGGCGGACGTCCCCGTCACCCATCGCGGCGTCGCCGCCGGTGTGCACGTGGTCAGCGGGCACGACGCCGCCGGTCCGCACGGCCCCTCCGTCGCGACCCTCGCCGCGCTCGCCGACGACACCCTCACCACCGTCGTGCTCATGGGCGTGGGGGCCCTGCCCGCCCTCGTCGGCGCCGCCCTCGCCCACGGCGTTCCGGGGGAGAGGCCTGTCGCGATCGTCGAGAACGGGCACACCCCGCGCCAGCGCACCACCCGCACCACCCTCGAGCGCGCCGTGCGCGCGGCCGAGGAGGCGCAGGTGCGCAGCCCTGCCGTGATCGTGATCGGCGAGGTCGCCCGGCCCGGGCTGCTCGGCGCGGAGCCCCCGGCGCTCGAGGAGGAGCCGGCGGTGCTCGGCGCGGGCGTCCTCGCGGGCGCCCCGGTCGGACTCTCGGCCGTGCCCCTTGCCCCGCCGGTCGCGCCTCGTGCTCCGTCGGTCGCGTCTCTCGCCCCGACGGTCGGTTCCGCCGATGCCTCGGCCCTGGTCACGGGGCTGTCGGCCACGGGGCCAGGGGCGTGAGCGCCCCCGCGCGCCTCTCGTCCGCGCTCGAGGGGCGGCGCCTCGTCCTGGCCCTGGACCGCAGGGCCGACGAGCTCGCCGCCGCGCTCCGGCGACACGGCGCCGCGATCCAGCACGCCCCCGCGATGAGCATGATCCCGCACGTCGACGACCCGCTGCTGCTGGAGCGCACCGCCGAGCTCGTCGCCCGCCCGCCGCAGCTGCTGGTCGCGACCACCGGGGTGGGGATGCGCGGCTGGTTCGAGGCGGCCGACGCCGCCGGCATCGCCCCCGCTCTGCGCGCCGCGCTCGCCGGCACCCGCGTCCTCGCCCGCGGCCCGAAGGCCCGCGGCGCCGCCCAGAACGTCGGCCTCGCCGTCGACTGGGTCGCGGCCGACGGCACCTCCGCCGAGATCATCGAGCACCTCGCCGGCCGTGACCTGCACGGGATCCGCGCCGCCGTCCAGCACCACGGCTCCGGGGCCGACGGCCTCGACGAGGCGCTCGAGCGAGCCGGCGCGGAGGTGACGGCCCTGACCGTCTACCGGTGGGGGCCGCCGCGCGACCCCGCGGCCGTGCACCGCTCCGTGCTCGACGCCGCCGCCGGCGAGGTGGACGCGGTGCTGTTCACCGCCGCGCCCGGCACCGAGAACTGGCTGGTCGCCGCCGAACGGGCCGGCGCCCTGCCCGGCATCGCCGGTCATGCCCGCGCCGGACGGCTGCTGATGGCGGCCGTCGGCCCCCTCACCGCGGGTCCGCTCGAGGCGCGCGGCATCCCCGCGCTGCTGCCCGCGCGCAGCCGGATGGGCGCGCTCGTGCGCGCCGTGGTCCAGCACTTCGATCCCACCCCCGCCGACGCCCACCAGCCCGCCGCCCCTCGGAGCCGCCGGCCCGCCCCTCACCAGGAGGACGCCCCATGACCACCCTGGTCGCCTGCTCCCACGGCACCCGCTCCTCGGCCGGCCGCACCGTCATCGCCCGGATCCGTGCCGCGCTCGCCGTCGCCGTGCCGGACGCCGCGGTGCGGGAGGCCTACGTCGACGTCGAGCAGCCCGAGGTCGCGGAGGTCGTCGCCGAGGCCGCGTCGCGCGGACCCGTGGTGGTGCTGCCGCTGCTGCTCTCGACCGGCTTCCACACCTCCGTCGACATCGCCGCCGCGGTCGCCCCGCATCCCGGCGCCGTGGCCGCCGAGCCCCTCGGCCCCGACGGGCACCTGGTGCGGGCCTTGCGCGACCGACTGGCGGCCGTGAGCGGCGGCGATGCCGGGCACCGACCAGGCGATCACGTGGTGCTCGCCGCCGCCGGCTCCACCGACCCGGCGGCCGCTCGCGCCGTGGAGCGGATGCGGGACCTGCTCTCCGCGCGCCTGCCCGCTCCCGTCACGACCGGTTACGGCGCCGGCTGCGCGCCCGGTCTCCCGGAGGCCGTGGCCGCGGCCCGCGCGGCCGGGGCGCGCCGCGTGATCGCCGCGAGCTACGTCCTCGCTCCCGGGCACTTCGCGGGTCTCGTCCACCGGGCCGGCGCGGACCTCGTCTCCGCCCCGCTCGGCGACCACCCGGAGGTGATCGCCGTGGCCGCCCAGCGCTATCGGGAGGCTCGCGCCGCCCTCGCGCTGGCGGTGGGCTGAGGCCGCGGTCCGTGAGCGCCCACGAACGCGGCGCGCGAGGGCGCCTGCCGGTCTGGAAGACTCCTCTCCCGAGCGCCGCCCATCGAGGGGCGGCCCGGAGAACGCGAGGTCGACGATGTCCATGCAGCACCGCACCCCTGCCCGCCTCGGCCGCCCGCTGTCCGTGATCGGCCAGGGCTGCTGGCAGATCGGCGCGGACTGGGGCGAGGTCGGCGACGACGCCGCCCAGGAGGTGCTCGGCGCCGCCCTCGAGGCCGGGGTGACCTTCTTCGACACGGCCGACGTCTACGGCGACGGCCGCAGCGAACGGCTCGTCGGCGCGATGCGCGCCCGCGTCGCCGCCGACGCCACCGCCGCCGAGGGCCTCCCGTTCCTCGCCACCAAGGCGTCCCGACGCGCGGAACCCTTCGCGCCGGAGTCCTTCACCGAGGAGGCGCTGCGGGGCTGGGTGGAGCGGTCGCGGCAGAACCTCGCCATGGACACCCTGGACCTGGTGCAGCTGCACTGCCCGCCGCCGGCGATCTACCGCGACGACCGGGTGTTCGAGGTGCTCGACGCGCTGGTCGAGGAGGGGCGGATCGCCGCGTGGGGCGTCAGCGTCGAGACCTGCGAAGAGGCGCTGATCAGCCTCGAGCGCGAGCACCTCGCCTCGCTCCAGATCATCCTCAACCCCTTCCGCCTCAAGCCCCTGGACGAGGTGCTGCCCCTCGCGCGGGCCAAGGGCGTGGCGGTCATCGCCCGGGTCCCGCTGGCCTCCGGGCTGCTCACGGGCAAGTTCTCCGCGACGAGCGAGTTCCCCGAGAACGATCATCGCCGCTTCAACCGACACGGGGAAGCGTTCGACCAGGGCGAGACCTTCTCCGGCGTCGACTACGCGACGGGCCTGGAGGCCGTCGCCCGGCTCGAGCAAGCGCTCGACGGGGAGATGGCGCTGCCCGAGGCGAGCCTGCGCTGGATCCTCGCGCAGGCCGGGGTCACCACCGTCATCCCCGGCGCGAGCAGCGGCGAGCAGGCCCGGGCGAACGCCGCCGCGGGCTCCGCGCCCTCGACCGCGGAGCAGGACGTCCTGGCCCGGTTCGACGCGGCGGTGCACGAGACGTACGACGCCTTGCTGCGGGACAGCATCCATCCGCGATGGTGACCCCGCCGACCCCGAGCACCACGCCCCCGCCGACGACGGCGGGCGGACCCCGGAGCTAGAGCACCTTCGCCGCTGCGACGACGAGCTGGACAGCCCCGGTTCCTCGCACCTGGCCGACGGCGCGGTGACCTGCGGCGGCCCTCAGGCCTTCGCGTCGGCCGCGTCGTCGGCGGTCACGTCGTGCTCGGCATCGCGAAGCAGGTGCTCGCCGCCGACAGGGCTGGAGATCCAGTCCTCGACGCGCCAGCCCGCCGCCGGGTCCCCCACCAGGGTGACCAGGCCCGTGTTGTACAGCGGCCGCTCGGACAGCGAGGCGGCGCCGAGCCCGCCGGCGACCGAGGCGAACACGCGGATCGCGGCGCCGTGGCTGACCACGACGACGGTCGCGTCCTCGGCGTGCTGATCCGCGATGTGCCGCAGCGCCCGGGTCCAGCGGTCCCAGAACTCTCGTCCGGTCTCGCCGCCGGGCAGCCCGCCCTCGAGCTCGCCCGCGCTCCAGCGGTGGTGGTTGTCCTGATAGGCGTCGACGGCCTCCGCGTCCTGCCGGCCCTGGTGGATTCCGGCGCGGATCTCCTCGATCCCCTCGGTCAGGCGCGGGCTGAGCCCGCGCGAGGCGGCGAGCGGGGCCGCGGTCTCGTGGGTGCGCAGCAGGCGGGAGACGTGGATGGCGGCGATGTCCTCGTGCGCGAGCGCGGCGGGGACCGCACGGGCCTGGGTGTGGCCGAGCGTGGTCAGCCCCGGCCCGGGATAGGCGGCGTCGAGGATTCCCTCGACGTTGGAGGGCGTCTGGCCGTGGCGGAGAAGGAGGAGGCGCATGCTCAGCACCGTACGAGATCCGTCGTGAGCGTGCACGGGCGCGGTCTCGGCGGCGTTGTAGGTTCTCGCCCAACTTGGCCAGTTCTCACTTACTTGGCCAGTGCGTGTCAGATTTCTCGCCGACCTGTCAGACGGGCACGATGGAGGTGTGGGCGGACGCGAGGTGTTCCTCCGGTACTGCACCGTCGCCGGCGACGAGGTCGCGACGACGTGGGAGCAAGCACGTGCCGATCTGATCGTCGAGGGACTACCCGTGCGAGTGCCGCCGACCTACCGGGGCCAACGCAGCTACCCAGGATTGTTCTGGGCCGCGACCAATGATCGAACTCTGGTCTACGAGAGCTTGCTCGAGCTGGATCGACTGTGGTTGGCGGACTTCGATCCGGCAGTGACCAGAATCTGTACCCAGCCGTTCCAAGTCACCGGCCTCGACGGTACGGACGCACGTTTGCACGTGCCCGATGTGCTGCTGATCGATGACGACGGCACGGCGACCGTCGTCGACGTGAAGCCCGCTGCGCTCGTCGAGAAGCCACGGGTTCGTGCCCAGTTCGAATGGACGCGTCGGCTCTGTCGCGACAAGGGCTGGCGTTACGAGGTCTTCACCGGCAGCGACCCCATCCTGCTGCGCAACATCAAGCTCCTTGCCCTCGGCCGCCGGCCCGGACGACTGCCCGACGAGTACCTACCAGAAGTACGGGCAAGATTGGACGAGCCCGAAACCACGTTGGGCAATATCCTTGCCCGCAGGCCCGTGACTGGAGATGAAAGTCTGTGGCACGCGGCAGTCTTCGCGCTCGCCTGGTCTGGTGAGGTCACGATCGACCTCCACCATCCCGTGAACGCCGAGACGATCCTCCAACGCACCACCGAGGTGATGGCGTGAGCGCGGAGTGGGCTTGCCCGCAAGTCGTTGACGGTTGATCAAGCTGCTTCGGCCTGATCGGTGTGTTCTTCGGTCTCGGCCTGGTCGTGGTCGATGGCGTTCTCGAACGCGACCGGGCTGGTGTAGTCGAGGCTGGAGTGCAGCCGGCGACGGTTGTAGACGATCTCGATCCAGCGAGCGACCTCGCGGCGGGCTTCGGCCCGGGTCGGCCAGGAGCGACGGTCGTAGAACTCGGTCTTCAGCGTGGCCCAGAACGATTCGGCCATCGCGTTGTCCCAGCACACCCCGGTCCGGCCCATGGACTGCAGGACCTCCAGCTCTTCGCAGGTCTCAAACAGCATCTGCGAGGTGTACTGGACTCCGCGGTCGGCGTGGAACACGAGGCCCTCGGGCACGGTGCCGCGCAGGGTGTGGGCCATGCGTAGCGCCCGATCCACGAGGCTGGCGTCCTGGCACTCGTCCATCGCCCACCCCAGCACGCGCCGGGAGTGGCCGTCACGGACGGCGGCCAGGTAGAGCCATCCCTCACCGGTGCGCAGGTAGGTGATGTCGCTGGTCCAGATCGCATCGAGGCGTCCCTGGTCCCAGCGTCGCTGGGCGTGATCGGCGAAGCCTCGGGCGGCGGGATCCTGGATCGTGGTCACTGGGGTGAACCGGCGCGGGCTGATGCCTTCAAGGCCCTGCCGACGCATCGAGGCGGCGACCGTCTTGCGGTCGAGGACCACGCCCTGATCAGCGAGCTTGCGAGCGATCCGCGGGCCCCGTAGACCTCGTCGGAAGCACGGAAGGCCTCGCGCACGGCCTGGTCGATCTCTGCCCGGCGCCGCGCTCGTGGGCCCGGGCCCGTCTGTCGCTGCTTGCGCCAGGCGTAGTAGCCCTGACGCGTCACTCTGAGCAACCTGGCCATGCGGGTGACCTCATAGTTCGCCTTCTGCGCGTCCATCAGCTCGAACCGTTCCGTCCGGGTGGCTTCGACGCGAAGAAGGCTGCTGCTTGAATCGCCCCGGGTTTGTTAGAGGCTCGCAAGTGCCGTGTCGGCGGTCGCCGGCACGGTCTGGTGGTGATGGTAGATGTCCTCCAGCTCGACGGGTGGGATCATGCCGATCTCCCCGTGGAGACGT
>NZ_ML133854.1:0-146197 GCF_003994255.1 Brachybacterium paraconglomeratum
CAACGGCCGGCTCGAGCACCTCCGCGGCTCCGCACTGGGCTTCCGCAACCTCGTCCACTACATCGCTCGCAGCCTCCTCGAAGCCGGCGGCTTCAGACCCCTCCTACACCCTTAAATGCGAAGAGCCCGATTGGATGTAGTTCTCCGCCGGGATCGAGCGGGGGATGAACTGCGAGGCGCCCATGTAGAAGCGGCCCTCGTCGTAGTACCGCTGCATCTCGGCGATGCGGTCGTCGGTGACGGGCGGGGCGTCGGTCCTCGTGCCGAAGGCGAGGAACTCCGCGTTGTAGGGGTCCTGCACCTCGGGCCGCATCAGGAACTGCGCGAGCTCGCGCGCACCCTCGGGGCTGCTCGCCGCCTCGGGCACCCACAGCGACAGGTCGATGTTCACGCGCACCTTGAGATCGGCGGGGTCGTCGGTCATCGGCAGCGGGAAGGTGCCCAGCTCGACGTCCGTGCCGGCCTTCGCGATCTCGCCGAGCGCCCAGGGGCCCTGGAAGTACATCGCGCCCTTGCCCTGGGCGATCGCAGTGTTCCCGTCGCCGTAGCCGCGGTTGGCGGCATCGGGGTTCACGAACGCGAGCAGCTCGCCGAGGCGCTGCATCGGCTCGAGCAGGGTGCGCTGGAAGGAGACCTCGGAGTCGGGGCCGACGTCCTCGCCGAGCTCGTCCATCCGCCGGTAGAACTCCCGCACGTCCACGAGCCCGCCGACGGTGTAGTCGAACAGCCCCTGCGCCACCGTCCACGCATCGAGGAAGGTCGCGTAGATCGGGATGACGTCCGCGGCCTGCAGCGTCTCGCACACCGCGAGCAGCTCGTCCCAGGTGGTGGGGACCTCCAGGCCGTGCTCGTCGAAGATCCGCCGGTTGTAGATCACCGAGGCGGCGGTGACCGAATAGGGGAGCACGCTGGTGCGGCCCTCGTAGGTGGGATACCAGTCGGCGAGCTCGGCGACGTCCTCGCGGATCTGCCCGGCCACGGGGAGGTCGGAGAGGTCCGAGAGCGCCCCGCGCTCCATGAAGCGCCCCATCTCGAGGTTGTAGTTCAGGCAGCCGAGGTCCGGCGGGCTGTTGCGCACGAAGCTCGCCGAGAGGTTCGTCGCGATGTCGTGCTGGACGGTGAAGCGGGCCTGCGCCTGCGAGAACTCCCCGGCGAGCTGCGAGAAGTAGGGGATGGCCTCGGGCTTGGACTGGTAGAGCGTCAGCTGCGAGCTGCCGCCGCCGGTGCCGCAGGCGGAGAGGGCGGAGGTGGCGAGGGCGGCGCCCGCGCCGGCGAGCACGCCGCGTCGCGAGGGCCGCGTCGGCGCGTGCCGCGCGTGCCGGCTGATCGAGGATGACACCATCGTCTCCTTGGAGGGGAGCGGAGTCGCCGCAGTGATGCGACGGTAGTTACGCTAGAGGTTATATTTACGACCTATCGAAAGTATGGAGGGGGTGGTCCGGGCATGTCAACACCGCCGCGATCCGGGGAGCGGTCCCAGGTCGGAGAGGTGCGTTCCGCCGACCGCGGGGTCAGCTCGCCGCAGCTGATGCGTCGGGCGAACCGTCAGGCGCTCCTCCAGCACGCCCTCGGCGCCGAGGCCTTCACCGCGGCCGACGCGATGGCCGCCACCGGGCTCACGCGCGCCACCGTGCTCGGCGTGTGCGCCGAGCTCGAGCAGGCCGGATGGCTCGAGGAGGCCCCCGCCGAGCGCGACGGCGCAGCCCCGCGAGGCCGCCCCGCCCGCCGCTTCTCCCTGCGCGCGCAGGCGGGGATCCTGCTCGCCGTCGACGCCGGCGAGCACACCCTCGCCGCCCGGGCGGCGGACCTGCGCGGCCGCGAGCTGGCCGCCGAGCGCCTCGTGCTCGAGGACGCTCCGCTCGTCGGCGACGACCTCGAGGCCGGCGCCGCCGCGGCGGAACGGCGCCTCGAGGCGCTGCGCGCGCTGCTGGACCGGGTGAGCGCGCGGGCCGGCGCGGGAAGTCCGGTCGACGCGGCCGGCACAGGGGGCTCCCACGACACGGCCGACGCGGTCGACGCTCCCGCCGCGGCTGGCACTGCCGACGGACGAGGCGCGGGTGGAGCGCCCCGACTGCTCACCGTCGTGGGCGTGCCCGCCCCGGTCGATGCCGAGGGGCGCTCGCCGAGCGGCGACGCCGGCTACTGGCCCGCCATGAATCCCGGCCTCGTGGACGCGCTCGACGGCCCCGTCCTGGTCGAGAACGACGCGAACCTCGCCGCGCTCGCGGAGCGCGCCCACCTGGCCCTCTCCGGCGCCGACGCGGACCACCTCGCCGCCCTGCTCATGGGCGAGCGGTTCGGCGCCGGGCTCGTCGTCGACGGACGGCTCCTGCGCGGGGCCGACGGCGGCGCGGGCGAGATGCGCTTCCTCGAGACCGTGCTCGGCGACCCTCGCGGGGCCGACGGCGTCGCCGCCCTCGCCCGGCGGTGGGCGCTCGAGGCGCTCGAGGCAGGGGAGACCTCCGCCGCGCTCTCGGCCCTGCCCGCCGCCGAGCTCGGTGCGAAGGACGTCTTCGCTGCCGCGCGCGACGGCGACAAGCTCGCCCGTGCCGTGCTCGAGCGCATCGGCGACCGCCTCGCCCGCATCGCCATGATCCTCTCGAGCCTGATCGCCGTGGACACCGTCGTCGTCGCCGGCGCGATCGCCGAGGCCATCGACCCCGTCCTCGAGCATGCGCGCGAGGCGCTGCCCCGGATCGGGACCCCGCCCCTCCCGCAGCTGCGCGCCAGCTCCCTCGGCCGCGACGTCGTCGTGCGCGGGGCGCTGGAGCTCGCCCTGACCCACCTGCGCGAGGACCCGCTGGCCCTCCTGGCCACGGACCCCGTCCAGGACCCCCATCCACCGACCGAAGGGAACCGCACGTCATGACCGCAGCAGCACCGCAGGCCGCAGCACAGCAGGAGGGTGCGCGCCGACTCCGCGCCGGCGTGATCGGCCTGGGCTGGGCCGGCCAGCAGCATCTCGCCGCCTACGCCGCCGACCCCGCCGTCGACCTCGTCGCCCTCTCCGCGATGGAGGAGCACCTGCTGGAGAGGTTCGGCGAGGAGCACCGGGTGCCCGGCCGCTACCGGGACTGGCGGCAGATGCTCGCCGAGGCCGAGCTCGACGTCGTCTCGATCGCGACGCCGACCTTCCTCCATGCCGAGATGGCGATCGCCGCGCTCGAGGCCGGCGTGCACGTGCTCACCGAGAAGCCGATGGCCCAGACCGGCGAGGCCGCCGCCTCGATGGTCGAGGCGGCCCGACGCGCCGGACGCGTGCTCGAGGTGTCCTTCAACCACCGCCGACGCGGTGACGTCACCGCGCTGAAGACCGTGATCGACTCCGGCGTCCTGGGGGACATCTACTACGCCAAGACCGGCTGGATCCGCCGCCAGGGCATCCCCGGGCTCGGCACCTGGTTCACCAAGGCCGAGAGCGCCGGCGGCGGCGCGATGATGGACATCGGCATCCACATGCTCGACATGACCCTCCACCTCCTCGGCGAGCCGGGCGTCACCGCCGCCTCCGCCATGACGCACGCCGAGTTCGGCCCCCGCGGCCGCGGCGGCTCCGGCTTCGGCGTCTCCCAGCTCGAGGACGGCGCCCCCTTCGAGGTCGAGGACCTCGCCACCGCCTTCCTGCGCCTGGACGGCGGGGCGACGATGCTGCTGGAGTCCAGCTGGGCGCAGTGGATCCCCGAGGACCTCTGCTACGTCACCCTCTACGGCGCGGACGGCGGGGCGACGATCGAATGGGCCGGCGGGCCCGGTAACCACCGCATCACCGTGTGGACCGAGGTCGAGGGCATCCCCGCCGAGCTCAGCCCGCAGGTGGGCGAGGACCGCGGTCACGCCGGTGCCATCGCCGAGTTCCTGCAGGCGGTCCGCTCCGGCGACGTCGCGGCCCACGACGGCTCCCTGGCGCTGCGCCGCGCCCGGGTGATCGACGCCTGCTACGCCTCCGCCGCGGCGGGCGCCGAGGTCGCCGTCGAGGGCTGAGCGTCCCGCGCGCCGAACCCCCTCGGCGACGCCCCATGACGAGAGGCGCCCCCGACACCGCACGGTGTCGGGGGCGCCTCGCGGCGGTGGCGGCACGCAGCAGCGCCGGCCGATCCGGGGCCGGGCGCGCCCCCCCCCCCCCCCCCCCCCGGGCCCCCCCCCCCCCCCCCCGCCCCCCCCCCCCCCCGCCGGGGGGGGGGCCCGCCTCTCGTCGGTGCCGGCACTCAGCAGCGCCGGCAGATCCGGAGCCGCAGGCTCACTCGCCCTCGACGGGCGGGAGGACGTCGGGGTTCTCCTCGAGCCAGGCCTCCACGGCCTCGGCCTCCTTGCCCTCGCCGAACTCGTTGACGACCTTGTCCTCGAGGGAGCCGAACTGCTCGTCGGACAGCTTGGCGCCGGCGATCCACTCGGCGGCGTCGGGGAAGTCCTCCTTGAAGCCGGTGCGGCCCAGGTGGTGCAGCGCCTCCGGCTCGCCGAAGGCACCCTCGGGATCCTCGAGCGCCTTCATGTCGTAGGCCGGCATCGCCCAGAAGGGGGTCCAGAGCGTGACGACGATGTCCTCCTCGGCGTCGATCGCGTTCTCGAGCTCCGTGATCATCGCGGTGGTGGAGGACGTGACGAGCTCGTAGTCGTCGAGGCCGTAGCCCGGGATCACGCTCTCCTGGGTCGCCTTGGTGAGCCCGGCGCCCGGCTCGATGCCGACGATCCGGCCGCCGAAGCGGTCGGCCTGGCCCGCGAGCTCGTCGATCGAGGTGATGTCCACGTACTGCGGCACGGACAGGTTCAGCACCGCGCCCTCGTAGTAGGCGACCAGGTCCTCGATGTCGTCGCCGTACTCCTCCATGTAGGAGGCGTGGGTGACCTCGGGCCAGGCCGAGGGGAACATGTCCACATCGCCCTGGGCGAGGCCCGCGTAGAGCACGCCGGCCTCGGTGATCTGCTCGTGCTCGACGGTGTAGCCCATGGCGGTCAGGCGGTTGTCGAGCAGGTAGGCGAGGGACAGCCCGTCGGTCCACGAGGGGATGTAGCCGAGCGTGATGGTGTCGCCGCCCGAGCCGCCGCCGTCGGAGCCGCCTCCGCTCTCGCCCCCGCCGCCGCAGGCGGCGAGGCCGAGGCCCATCAGGCCGGCGCCGCCGATCAGGGCGGAGCGTCGGGTGAGGGGGCTGGCGGCGGGGCGTCGTGCGCCGCGGGGGCTGAGGGGGAGTCGTCGGGTGCTCATGAGGGAGTTCCTTCCGTGGGGTTTCTGATGGATCCGTCGGTCGCCGGTCTCAGGCGGCGGCCGCGTGGTCGGTGCCGCGACGGGACAGGGACTTCCTGATCAGTGCGATCAGGGAGGTCGGATAGCCGCTGGGGTTGCCGATCGCCGCGGTGAGGCGGTCGAGGAAGACGGCCAGGACCACCACGGCCAGGCCGGCCTCGACGCCGAGGGGCAGGTTCTGGGTGGAGATCGCCTGGACGACCTCCTTGCCCAAGCCGTCCGCGCCGACCATGCCGGCGACCACGGCCATCGACAGGGAGAGCATGATGACCTGGTTGACGCCCGCCATGATGGTCGGGACGGCCAGCGGCAGCTGGATGCCGCGGAGGATCTGGCCACGGGTCGCGCCGAAGGCCTCTCCGGCCTCGACGGTCTCCGCGTCGACCTGGCGGATGCCGAGCTCGGTCATGCGCACGCCGGGCGGCAGCGCGAAGATGATCGTGGAGAAGACGCCCGGGACCACGCCGATCGAGAAGAACGTGACCGCCGGGATCAGGTAGACGAAGGCGGGCATCGTCTGCATGAAGTCCATGACCGGCTTCACGATCGCGCTGACCGTGCTCGAGACAGCCGCGAGGATGCCCAGCGGCACCGCGATCACGACCGCGAACCCGGTCGCCACCAGCACCAGCGCCATGGTCTGCATCATCGTCTCCCACTGCTCCATCGAGATCACGATGGCGAAGCCGATGAGCGTCGCGAGCGAGAGCTTCCAGGAGCGGAACACGAAGGCGATCAGCGCGAAGACCACGACCATCACCAGCGCGGGCGCCAGCAGGAGCAGGTCGGTGAGGCCGCCGATCAGGAAGTCCATCACCGTGGAGAAGAGGTCGAACAGCCAGGAGACGTTCGCCTTGAGCCAGTCGATGCCGGCGTCGATCCACTCGCCGATCGGGAGGCGGGGCATGAGGGCGTCGTCGGGGTTCATCGTGCGTCACCTCCGCGGCGATCGTCGGCGGTCGGGGCGTCCTGCGCGGCGTCTCCCGGGGTGCTGGGGCCCACCGGTCCGGGCGGCGGATCGACGGCGGGGGAGGAGCTCTCTGCCTCGCCGATCACGCCGAGCGCGGTCAGCAGGGTGACCCGGGGGATCACGCCGGCGAACCGGCCCTCGTCGTCGACGACGACGAGCGGCGCGTCGTGCTGCGCGGACTTCCCGAACAGCTCGGCGACAGGCGTGTCGTGGCTGACCACCGCCATGTCGTGCACGTCGGACCAGGGCATCTCGTCCTGGCCGAGGCGCACGGCCTCCGCGACGTCGTCCTGCCAGATCACGCCGGCGGGGGTGCGGTCGCGCTCGAGCACCACGAGCCAGGAGTTCTGCGTCTCGCGCAGCAGCTTGTGGGCGGTGCGCGGGCCCTGGCCGATGCCGAGGGTCTCGCGCGGCTGCTCCATCACGGCGCCGGCCACCAGCACGCGGGTGCGGTCGACGTCCTGGATGAACTTCGCGACGTAGTCGTTGGCGGGCTCGTTGAGGATCTCCTCCGAGGAGCCGATCTGCTCGATCCGGCCGTCGCGCATCATCGCGATCCGGTCGCCGAGGCGCATCGCCTCGTTGAGGTCATGGGTGATGAACAGGATCGTCTTGTCCAGGCGCTGCTGCAGGTCGACGAGCTGGTCCTGCATGTCGCGCCGGATCAGCGGGTCCAGGGCGGAGAACGCCTCGTCCATCAGCATCACGTCGGTGCCGGCGGCGAGGGCACGGGCCAGGCCCACGCGCTGCTTCATGCCGCCGGAGAGGGCGGAGGGGCGGTAGCCGTCCCAGCCCTTCAGGCCCACCATCCCCAGCGCCTCCTTCGCCTTCTTCTCGCGATCGGAGCGGTTCATGCCGCTGATCTCGAGTCCGTAGGCGGCGTTCTCGCCGACGGTGCGATGGGGGAGGAGCGCGAAGTTCTGGAAGACCATGGAGATCCGGCGGCGGCGCACGTCCCGCACCTGCGCCGGGGACATCCTCGAGAGGACCTCCTCGCCGATGCGGATCTCGCCGTCGGTGGCGGGGAGAAGCCCGTTGACCATGCGGATGAGGGTGGACTTCCCGGAACCGGACAGGCCCATCACCACGAAGATCTCCCCGGGGTCGACGCTGAAGCTCGCATCGATCACGGCGGCGGTCAGGCCCTGCGCGCGCAGGTCCTCTCGCGAGCGTCCGCTGCGGAGCTCGCGCACTCCTCGCTCTGGGCGGCGGCCGAAGACCTTGTACAGGCCCTCGGCGGAGATCACAGGTGGCACAGGGGCTCCTTCGGTGGCGGCATGACGTGCGTGATGCCGAGCGGGACGTCAGCGACAGAGGGCGCAGAGGGGCCCGGGAGGCATCCGACGATCCCTCACTCTAGGCCTCGCCAGCGGGAAAAACCGCCTCGGAACAGGCGTTTCAAGTCCTGCGAAGGGGGCTGGGAGCGTCTGTGCGGCGGCGGCGGCGAGGATGAGGGAGCGATGAGGAGGTGGCCTGACCTGCAGGGATGCGTCCGCCGGACGGGACGACCGCCAGCCGATCCGACTGTCCGACAATCGGGACATAACTATTCGGTCACACCCTGGCCGGACGGGGGCGGCCGCCCGTCGACGACCTGCGGAAGGGCGGTGACGGCGCGGGGCCGTCAGCTCCGCGGCGGGAGGGCCTCGGCGAGGAAGCCGAGGGTCTGCTGCCAGGCCGCCTCGGCGGCGCCGGCGTGGTGCAGACCGGGGTGGGGGTTGTCGAAGGCGTGCCCCGCACCCTCGTGGAGTACGAAGCGCACCTGCTCGCGGGCGCCGTCGGCGGTGACGGCCTCGCGGATCCGCTCGACCTGCTCGAGCGGGATGAAGGCGTCGGCCGTGCCGAAGTGGTGCAGGCTCGGCACGTCCACCTGCGCGGCGCGGTCCAGCAGCGTCGGCAGCGCGGAGCCGTAGTAGCTGACCAGGGCCGAGACCGGGCGGTCCTCCTCGGCGGCCGATGCGGCGGCGGAGAACGCGAGCCCGCCGCCGTAGCAGAAGCCCACCAGCCCCACCCGTTCGGAGTCGACCGCGCCGTGGGCGCGCAGCGCGCCGATCGCCGCGATCGCATCGGCCTCGGCCCGCTCCCAGGGCACGCGCGAGGTCAGCGCCATGCCCTCCTCGAGCCAGGCCTGGAGGTCCTCGCCGTCCTCGATGCCGACGACCGGCGGGTCGAGGCGGGCGAAGAGCTGCGGGGCGAGCACCGCGTAGCCGCGGGCGGCGAGATCCGCGCAGCGCTGCTGCATGTAGGTGGAGAGTCCGAAGATCTCCTGCAGCACCACGAGGCCCGGTACGGGCTGATCGAGGTCCTCGGGAAGCCAGAGCAGCCCGGGCAGGTCGTCGGCGTCGGTGGGGATCTGAAGCGTCGTCGCACTCACGCCGCGACCCTACCCCGCGCTCGCCCGGCATGCCCGGGGCCGTCGTGCGGAGGGCGCGCTCCGGCGCCCGGCCGGCTCAGGAGAGCAGGGCCAGGGCGTACACCGCGAAGAGCAGCAGGTGCACGGTGCCGTGCACCGCGGTCACGCGCGGAGCCGCCGCGGAGACGGCCGAGACCGCGAACGTCACGCCGAGCAGCAGCAGGTTCACGGGCGACTCCGCCAGGACCACGGGGCTGCCGGTGGCGAGCCCGATGATCAGCACGGTCGGGATGGTCAGCGCCAGCGTCGAGACGAGCGCGCCGTGGCACAGGTTCACCACCCGCTGCATCTCCCCGCCGGCCGCCGCACGGAGCGCGGTGAGCGTCTCGGGGGTGAACACGATCGCGGCGATCAGTACGCCGGACAGGGCGATCGGGGCGCCGAGCCGGTCCAGTCCCTCGTCCAGCAGTCCGGCCATGTCGTGGGAGAGCAGCACGATCGGCAGCACGGTCGCGACGAGCAGGAGCACGCGCAGGCCCAGCTCCGCGCGGTGGCGAGAGAGCGTCGCGCCGATGCCTGGGGAGGAGTCCTCGGTGTCGGAGGCGTCCGCGGCGTCGGCGGGCTCCTCGGCGGACTCGTCGGCGGCGGGGAGCTCCACCTCCTGGAACTCGACCGCCTGCGCGCCGGTCTGGCGCCACAGGAAGACGGCGTACACGGCGACGGCCATCGCGGCGATCGCGACGCCCTGGACGGGGGCGTAGGCACCGTCCTCGCCGAGCACCGTCGGGACCGCGAAGGCCATCGCGCCGAGGCCGATCAGCAGCACCAGGTAGACGGAGGTGCCCGTCCGGTTCACGCGTATCGCCTCGCGGCGGATGCCGCCGACCAGCAGGCAGAGGCCGAGGACGAGGTTCATGATGATCATCGAGACCGCCATGACGGAGTCGCGGGCGATGGTCGCGTGATCGCCCGGACCGAGCATCACCGCGGCGATCAGCACCACCTCGATCACCACGATCGACAGGGTGAGCACCAGGGTGCCGTAGGGGTCGCCGAGACGGTGGGCGAGGGCCTCCGCCTGCGCGAAAACGCCGCCGGCGGCGATCACGATCACCGCGACGATCGCGGCGAGGGCGAGCGCGAGCAGCGCCGAGGGCAGCGCGCCCGGGGCGGGGGAGAGCAGCATCAGCGCGGCGACTCCCGCCCAGCCGAGCATCAGGCGCGAGCTCGCGCTGCGGTCGAGCACCCTGCGGACGAGGTTCCTCCCGACGAGGGCGGGGCCCGGGGAATCAGGGCCGGGGGAGCCGGGGACGTGCGGGGAGCCGCCGGACTCGGGGGAGCGGTCGGGTGCGGCCGACGGGGACGCGGCGCGCGGCAGGCGGGTGCGGGACGAGGGGGTCATCGGATCTCCTGCGAGGCCGTCCTCGTGGTGCGTCCGCGGGTCGGGTCGTCCCGGCCGGGGCGCCGATCTGCCCTCGGCGCGCTCTCACCGTAGCCCGTCGCGCCCGCCCGGGTCAGCTCGTGGTGAGCGGTCTGACCAGGGAGGGCGCGAGACGGGGCGGGGCGAGATGCGTCGGGGCTCAGACGTCGGTCGGGCTGCCGATGCCGACCAGCAGTCCCTGGTCGCCGTCGGCGAAGGGGCCGGGGGCGACGTGCAGCTGCCAGGAGTTGCCCTCGGCGGTGGTGGCCGTGCAGTCCGTCGTCCCGAACTCGTCGAAGTCCAGGCCGTCCTCGCAGGTCACCTCCGACCAGTCGGCCATGCCCGCCACCGGCACGTAGGCGTTCTCGGAGGTGAGGGTCTGCAGGGTCGCGTCCGCGGCCTCCTCCGCGTCGAGCGGCTCGGCCCCGAACATCGAGCCCTGGCCCAGCCCGGTCAGCATCACGTTCCCCTCGGTCAGCTCGCTCACCTCCTCGGGCAGCTCGGTACCGGTGGAGAACAGCACCGCGACCCGGTAGCCGTTCTCGAGGCCGTCCGCGTGCGGGACGGCGACCGTGTTCGCGACCCACTCCTGCTTCGGGGCGGTGTCGTCCGGGCTCGTCGGCCCGACGCAGCCGGCGCTCTGTCCCCTCTCGACCAGGAGCTCGTCGGTGCACTCGGCGGTGCCGCCGAAGGGTCCCGCGAGCAGCGCGGCGAGGTCGTCGCCGGCGAGGGTGGGTGCGCCGTCGCCGGAGGTCTCGTCGATGCCGAGGTCCGTGACCAGGAGGATCCGGGTGCGCTCGTCCGCGCCGCCCGGGTCCCCCTCCTCCTGGCCCCCCGCACCCTCGTCGTCCCCTGCCTCGTCCTGGTCGTCGGTCGCCTGGTCGTCCCCGGTCTCGGCGTCGTCGCCGGACCCGGCGTCGTCCGACGGCTGCTCCTCGCCGGACTGCTCCTCCGTCGCGGTGGCGGGCTCCTGGGCGCCGCCGTCCCCGGTCCCGGCCTCGTCCCCCGCGCCGCAGGCGGACAGGCCCAGCAGCGCCGTGGAGGCCACGAGCGCCATGCCGCGGCGCAGACGGCGGGTGGTCGTGGTGCGTGCGTCGAGGTGTCCCATCAGGGTCTCCGTCCCGGCCCTCCCCGGTGCGGCGGATGCGCCGTCATGGGCCGGGGAGCGGTGGCCCGCATCACACCCTGCCCATTGGTCAAGAGAGGGTCAAGCCCATGCCATGAAAAGCTTGTGCCGACGGTGTGGAGATCCTGTGCGGATCATCAGAAGTGCAGGTCAGCGCCTCTCGCCGGGGCGCGGGTCGCCGTGCAACCGCCGGTACTCGTCGTCCTCCGCGTCCTCGTCCCGAGTGAGCGCGTCGCCGCCCCCGCGCAGGCCCAGCAGCACCCCCAGCACGGCTCCGGCGAGCACGCCGACGACCGCGCTGATCCACAGGCTGTCGATGACCCTGAGGCCCATCCCGATCCCGACCACGAACCCGATGATCATTCCGAAGGGCAGCCAGGTGGAGTCGAAGCGGCGGCGAGCAGGCGGGGCCATGGAACCTCTGTCGGGCGGAGCGAGCGGGACGGTCGGGACGTGCAGCGCGGTCGCGGTGAGGCGCGACGCACGGCAGGCAGACCGCCAGGGTAGTCCGCCGCGGGCGCGGATAGCATCGGCCCGTGACCACGCCCTCCTCCTCTCCCTCCGTGCTGCAGGCCCTGCGCAGCCCGCGCCGCCTCACCACCGAGGTGCTGGCCGGCGCCGTCACCACCCTCGCGCTGATCCCCGAGGTCATCTCCTTCTCGGTGATCGCGGGCGTGGACCCGAAGGTCAGCCTCATCGCCTCCGTCGTGCTCGCGATCTCGATGACCTTCCTCGGCGGGCGCCCCGCGATGATCACCGCCGCCGCGGGCGCGGTCGCGCTCGTCGTCGCCCCGCTCGTGCACACCCACGGCGTCGAGTACCTGCTGCCCACCGTGATCCTCGCGGGCCTCGTCCAGATCGCCTTCGGCCTGGTCGGGCTCGCGCGGATCATGCGCTTCATCCCCCGCTCGGTGATGATCGGCTTCGTCAACGCGCTGGGCATCCTGATCTTCACCGCGCAGCTCCAGCACGTCCTGGACGTTCCCGCCGCGGTCTATCCGCTGTTCGCGCTCACCCTCGTCGTGGTGCTCGCCCTGCCGCGCCTGACGAAGGCCGTGCCCGCGCCGCTGGTCGCGATCGTGCTGGTCACCGCGATCGCGATGATCTTCCACCTCCGCGTCCCGACCGTCGGCGACCAGGGCGAGGTCTCCGGCGGCCTGCCCGGCCTCACCCCGCTCGAGGTGCCGCTGACGCTGGAGACCCAGCAGATCATCGCCCCGACCGCGCTGTCCGTCGCCTTCGTCGGCCTGATGGAGACGCTGCTGACCGCGAAGCTTGTCGACGACATCACCGACACCCGCTCCTCGAAGAGCCGTGAGTCCTGGGCGCTCGGCGTCTCCAACATCCTCGCCGGCTTCTGGGGCGGGATCGCCGGCTGCGCGATGATCGGCCAGACCGTCATGAACGTGAAGCTGGGCCGGGCCCGCACCCGCATCTCCACCCTCGTCGCCGGCGTGCTGCTGCTCATCCTGGTCACCGCGCTGTCGGAGCTCATGGAGCAGATCCCGATGGCCGCGCTCGCCGCGGTGATGATGGTCGTCGCGGTCTCGACCGTGGACTTCCACAGCGTGCGCCCCGCGACCCTGCGCCGCATGCCGGTCTCCGAGACGCTCGTCATGGCCACGACCGTCGTGGTCGTGGTGATCACTCACAACCTCGCCCTCGGCGTCGCCGCCGGGGCGCTGCTCGCGGTCGCCCTGTTCGCCCGCCGCGTCGCGCACGTGACCCGCGTGGAGCGCACGACGGGGGCCGACGGGACGCGCTACTCCGTGCACGGCCCGCTCTTCTTCGGCTCGAGCAACGACCTGGTCGAGCAGTTCGACTACGCCGCCGACGCCGAGCGCGGCCTCCCGGTCGCCGTCGACTTCACCGCCGCCCAGATCTGGGACGCCTCGACCGTGGCCGTGCTCGACTCGGTCCAGGCCAAGTACGTCGAGCACGGCCTCGAGGTCTCCTTCACCGGGCTCGACGAGCGCTCGACCGTCTTCCACGGGCGCCTGACCGGCACGCTGAACTGACCCGCCGGACCGCCGTGGGCGGGCCGGGTCGCACCGGCGGGGTCGGCCCCCGCCGGCACGCCGCCGCTCACGGCACGATGACGATCTTCCCGCCGAGGTGACCCTGCTCGACCCGGGCGATGGCCTCCGCCGCCCGGGCGAGCGGGTAGGTCTCGAGCACGTGGGGGTCGACGAGTCCCGCCTCGACCACGCCGACGATCTTCTCGAGCACGCCCTCGGAGCGCTCGCGCCCTGCCCCGCCGAGCTCCGTCGCGGTGGCCGCGTCCGCCGCGGAGACGAGGTGCGCAGGATCCTTCACGAGCGGGGCCAGCGCCCGCAGCGGCTCCCCGCCCACCAGGTCCACGAGCAGGTCCGCACCGTCGGGCAGCAGGTCGCGCACCGCCTCGGCGGCGCCGGGGCCGGCGGCGACGAAAGCCGCGCCGGTCTCCTCGATCAGCTCCCGCTTGGCCGCGGAGGCGACGCCCACGGCGGCGAAGCCGTGGACCGCGGCGATCTGCAGCACCATCCGGCCCACCCCGCCGCCGGCGCCGAGCACCAGCAGTGACTGGCCCGCCTCGATCTCGACCTGATGGGTGAGGTCGTAGGCGGTGGTGCCGGCGACAGGCAGGGTCGCGGCGTCGACGAAGGAGATCTCCTGCGGCTTGCGCACGGCCTCCGCGGCTCGCAGCACCGTGTGGGAGGCGAAGGCGCCCTGGCCCCGCGCGGGGGCGCCGAGCACCTCCTCGCCGACGGCGAGAGCAGTGACGCCCTCGCCGAGGGCGACGACGACTCCGGAGGCCTCGAGCCCCATCGGCATCGGCATCGGGGTCGAGGTGCCGAAGGCGCCCTCGCGACGCTTGACGTCGGCGGGGTTCACCCCGGCGGCACGGACCTCGATCAGGACCTCGCCGGGGCGGGGCTCCGGGACCGGGCGCTCGGTCAGCTCCTGGTGCTCGGGGCCGCCGTAGCGGGCGGTGACGAACACGGGCGAGGTGGTGGTGACGGTCATGTCAGGTCTCCTCTTTCTGCGGGCGGTTCCGCGACGGGGTCAGGCTGTCACGCGCGGGCGGGTGCCGCGCTCCTCGGCGATCGGCGGGGCGCTCGCCGAGGTGGGTCGGGACTCGTCCCGGCGGCGAAGCAGGCGCATGGCGTTCAAGATCACGAGTAGCACGGAGGCCTCGTGGACGAGCATGCCGATGGCCATCGTGACCCCGCCGGCGAAGACCCCGGCCAGCAGGGCCGCCACCGTGAGCACCGCGATCGCGATGTTCTGGTGCATCACCCGCACGGTGCGGCGGGCGAGTCCCACGGCCTCCGGGAGCTTCAGCAGGTCGTCCTTCATCAGTGCGATGTCCGCGGTCTCGATCGCGACGCCGGTGCCGGCCGCGCCCATCGCCACGCCGATGTCCGCCGTCGCGAGCGCCGGGGCGTCGTTCACGCCGTCGCCGACCATCGCGACAGTGTGGCCCTCGGCCTGCAGCGCGCGGACCGCGTCGAGCTTGTCCTCGGGCAGCAGCTGGGCGCGGACCTCGTCGACGCCGACCTCGGCGGCCACTGCCCGGGCGACGCGCTCGTCGTCGCCGGTGAGTATCACGACCTTCTTCACGCCCCGGGCGTGGAGTCGGGCGATCATCTCCGACGCATCGGTGCGCAGCCGGTCGGCCACGGCGACCACGCCGATCACCTCCCCGTCGAGCGCGATCGCCATCGGGGTGCGGCCCAGGCCCGCGAGCCGGGCGACCTCCTCAGCGGCCCCGCGGTCCTCGGCAATGCCCTCGTCTGCCAGCAGCGGCAGGTTGCCCACGGCCACGCGGCGGCCCTCCACGGTGGCGACGACGCCCTTGCCCGGAACCGGTTCGGTGTGCTCGGGCAGGCCCGCGATCGCGAGCCCCTCGGCGTCGGCGGCCTCGATGAGCGGACGGGCCAGCGGGTGCTCGGACCCGGCCTCGGCCCGGGCGGCCCATCCCAGCACCTCGGCGCGGCTGTGGGCGGGGTCCAGGACGCTCACGTCGGTGAGGTGCGGCCTGCCTTCGGTGAGGGTGCCGGTCTTGTCCAGCGCGACGGCGGAGATCCTCGCGCTGGTCTCAAGGAACTCCCCGCCCTTGATGAGGATGCCGTCCTTCGCGCCGCGGCCGATGCCGGCCACGATCGCGACCGGGATCGAGATGACCAGCGCCCCGGGGCAGCCGATCACGAGCAGCGTCAGCGCGAGCACGACGTCGCCGGTCACGAGCCCGGTGACCAGTGCGAGCAGGATGATCGCCGGGGTGTACCAGGTGGAGAAGCGCTCCATGAAGCTCTGGGTGCGGGCCTTCGCATCCTGCGCCTCCTCGACGCGGTGGATGATCCGGGCGAGAGTCGTGTCGGCGCCGATGCCGGTGGCGCGCACCTGCAGGAGCCCGGCGGCGGCGACGGTGCCCGCGAACACCTGGTCGCCCGCGGCCTTCTCCACAGGGAGCGCTTCGCCGGTGATCGAGGCCTCGTCCAGTGCGCCGGTCCCGCCGATCACGGTCCCGTCGACGGGGACCTTCGCGCCGTTCTTGACCAGCACGGTCTCCTCGAGCAGCACGTCGGCGGCGGGGATCTCGACCTGGCGACCGTCCCGCATCACGACCGCGACGTCGGGGGCGACCGCGACCAGCTCGGCGAGCGCGGAGCGGGTGCGGTTCATGGTGCCCGCCTCGAGGGCGTGGCCGATCGCGAACAGGAAGGTGACGGCGGCGGCCTCCCAGTACTCGCCGATCACGAGCGCGCCGATCGCGGCGATGGAGACCAGCAGGTCGATCGCGATGGTCCGCGCCCGCAGGGCACGGACGGCCGTGAGCAGGATCGGGGCCCCCGCCACCAGGGCGGCGGCGACCATGGCCAGGTCCGAGGCGATCAGGACGCCCCGGCGGTCCAGGGCGAGGCCGAACTCGTGGTGCCCGGCGCCGAAGGGGTTCACGCCGGCGGAGGCGGAGAGGACGGCGGCGAGGACGATGAGGGCGCCGGCGACGGTCGGCGTGCCCCAGGGGCCGCGCCACCAGCGCAGCAGGGTGGTCATGAGGAGTCCTTTCGAGACAGGCGCCCGCGGCCCCGGGACGGGGGATGCCGTACCGGGTGCCTCGGCGGGCGGGGATCCGCGGGGCGGATCCGGGGAGAGGGTCAGAAGGCGGAGAGCGTGGCCCGGTAGCCGGCCGCGCCGATCGCGGCGATGATCTCGTCGGTGGAGGTCACCGACGGGTCGTGGTCGACCTCGACGCGGGCGGAGGCGAACTTGACGGTGACGTCCCGGACGCCCGGCAGGCGGCCCACGCGCTTCTCGATCTTGGCCACGCAGGAGGGGCAGCTGAAGCCTTCGGCGCGGAACACGGAGCGGGTGGTGGAACCGGCGGTGGCGGTCATGAGCGGGTCCTCTCGGCGAGTGCGGCGAGGGCGTCTCCCTCGCTCGTACCTCGACCCTAGGTGCGCGCGGAGAGGGAGAACATGACGGCGGTCATTCGCCCGCACGGCAATCCTGACCAGGACCGATGGCCCGTTCTAGGGGCCGCGCACGGGCTATCCTCACGCCATGACCGCTCCCGAGGGGCGGCGCACCATCCCGCTGGCGGAGGTGACGCTGCCGCACCAGTGCCCCGCGCCCGTGCGCCTGGGTGTGCTCTCCCGCTCCGCATACTTCCACGGTCTGGACGCCGCGGCGCTCGAGGGCATCGACCGACGCATGCGCACCGCCACGATCGGCGCCGACGAGGCGGTGTTCCGGGCGGGGGAGGAGGCGAGGGCCCTGTACGTCGTCGCCGAGGGGCGGGTGCGGATGTCGCAGCCGACGCCGTCGGGCGCGCTCGTGGTCACCGACATCCTCGGGCCGGGGGCGATGTTCGGGGCGATGAGCAGCCTCGGCGAGCCCGTGCACCAGCGCACCGCGACCGCGCTCGTCGGCTCCTGCGTGCTGCAGATCGGGCAGGCCGCCTTCCGAGAGGTGATGGTCGAGCAGCCCGTCGTGGGGCTGCGGGTCGTGGACGACCTCGCCGAGCGGCTCTCCCGCGCCCAGACCGACCTGGGCGGGCAGGGTCCGGACACCGTCGAGCAGCGGGTCGCGCGGGCACTGCTGCGCCTCGCCGAGACGCTCGGGGAGGACCGCGGCGCGCAGGGCTTGCTGCTCGAGGTGCCGCTGAGCCGGGCGGACCTCGCCGGCCTCGCCCGCTCCACCCCCGAGTCGGTCTCCCGCGTGATGAGTCGGCTGCGGCGCGAGGGGATCATCGACTCCGGCCGGCGCTGGACCTCGATCCTGGACCGCGGCGCGCGCGAGGAGCGCGCCGCGGCGAGCTGATCAGATCGGTCGGCGGCGCACCAGGCGCAGCACGGTGCGCAGGATCATCATCACCAGCAGCAGGATCCCCACGTAGCCGTTGATGACGTAGACGATGTTGACCATCTGCGAGAACGGCAGCACCAGCCCGATCAGGGTGCCGACCGCGGCGAGGACCACGGTGAGGCGCTTGAACCCGGGGGTGCCGTCGGCGAAGAAGCGCTGGGAGACGGTCCACAGCAGCGGCACGGCCGTGGTGAAGATGCCCGCGAGGATGATCAGCGAGAAGACCGAGGCGAGGGCGGGGCTGATCTCGTTCGCCAGCACCAGCATCGGGATCTCGGTGCCGGCGACGAACTCGATGTTCGCCAGCAATCCGAGCCCGACGACGATGCACGCGACCGAGAACAGGGTGCCGCCGAGGACGCCGCCCGAGGCGGCCTCGCGGTTGCTGCGGGTGGTGCGGCCCAGCGCCGTCAGGAACGCCGCGAGCCAGAGCATGCAGAAGCCGACGTAGGACAGCCCCGACATGACCTAGTTGTTCGAGGCCTGCACCAGGTCGAGCGAGGGGAGCATGGACACGCCCTCGCCGACGCCGTGCGAGGAGCGGACGATGCCCACGATGCCCAGCGCGATCGCGATCACCACGATGACCGGGCCGATCTTGCTGATCACGTCCACCAGGCTCGAGAGCCCGAACCAGGCCGTCAGCCCCACCACGACCGCGAGCGCCACGCCGTCGATGTGCTTCGAGAGGCCGTCGTGCTCCTCGCACACGGCGCCCGCGCCGGAGACCATCACGGTGAAGCTCAGGAACACGAACAGGATCGAGAACCAGTCGAAGAAGGTGCCCAGATACCTGCCGCAGTAGTAGGAGAAGATCCGTGAGGGCTTGTCGAACCTGTGCTTCCGCCCGACGAGGAAGAATTCCACGCACACGTAGGAGATCAGCACCAGCACCAGCAGGCCGGTGCCGAAGATCCCCCAGTAGCCGTAGGAGGTGAAGTACTGCAGGATCTCCTGCCCGGTCGCGAAGCCCGAGCCGATCAGGAAGGCGATGATCGCCCCTGCAAAGGTGAGCACCCGCAGCGGGGTGCTGTTCTCTCTGGTCGCGAGGTCTTTCTGGGTCGTCGTCGACTGCTCCACGGAAGCTCCTGCCCGGGGACATCCTGGCACGGGTCCTCGGCCGCCCCTCGTCGGACGGTCCGCTCCGCTGCGCCGGGAGGGGGCGTGCCGCCGTCGGCCCGCTCACCCCTGATATATCAATGGTCGGCGCTCAATGTATGTGGTGGTGCTCACGCCGTCAATCGGCGTGCGACGGCGCTGCCGAGGCGGAGCCGGGTCCGGGTCGCGACATGGGGCCGGGATGGCTCGAGGGCGCCGCCGACGCGCTCGCCGACGAGGCGTCGCTGCCGGAGTGGGCCGAGATCGCGAGGGAGCACGATCGCGCAGTGACCGGCGCGCGTCGCTGAGCGGACCGGAGGAGACGAGGAGCGGAGGCGATGGGGCCGACGAATCCGTGTCGTCCACGCGCTGAACGATGCTGATGGTGCCCCCGGCAGGATTCGAACCTGCGACACCCGCTTTAGGAGAGCGGTGCTCTATCCCCTGAGCTACGGAGGCGCTCCGGTCCGGTCGGGGGATGGATCCCCATGAACGAAGGCCTGGGTCATCGTAGCGTCCCATGGCAGGATCGCTCCATGTCGACCGCATCGCACGAGACCGCCGCCACCGTCGCCGCCGTGATCCTGGCCGGGGGAGCGGCCTCGCGCCTGGGCGGCACCGACAAGACCCGCCTGCCCATCGCGGGCGCGAGCGTGCTCGAGCGTGTGCTGCGGGCCGCCCCCGTCGGCCGCCGCATCGTCGTGGGCCCGAGCGGGGCCGACGGCGGCGACCTCGCCGCCCGCCACGGCGCCCGCTTCGTGCTCGAGGACCCGCCGCGCTCCGGGCCGCTGGCCGCGCTCGCCCGCGGCGTCGCCGAGATCTCCGAGGCGCCCGACGAGGCGACCGTGCTGGTCCTCGGCGGGGACATGCCACTGCTGCGCCCCGAGACGCTCCGCGCCCTCGCCGCTCGCAGCGCCGAGACCGGCCGCGTCGTCGCCCTCGAGTCGAAGGACGGGCATGTGCAGTTCCTCGGTGCCGCCTGGCCGCTCGGCCGGATCCGCGCCGAGCTCTCCGAGATCGAGCACGACGGCGGCGGCTGGGCGGACCTCAGCCTGCGCCGCCTCTACGGCACCCTCGGCGAGGGCGAGCTCGTGAGCCTGCCCGTCACCGGCTCCGAGGCCGCCGACATCGACACCCCCGACGCCCTGGACCAGGTGCGCCGCGCCGCCGGCCCCCGCATCGCCCTCGCCCAGATCGAGGTGCCCACCGATCATGAGTCGATGGTCGCCGTGGTCCGCGGCGCCGTCGCCGAGGCCGCCCAGGAGGGCGCCCACCTCGTGCTCCTGCCCGAGGCGACCCTCACCCCCTTCGGCACCGACCTGCGCGCCGCCGCCGAGACCCACCACGAGGACTTCGCCCGTCTGCTCCAGGAGCTCGCCGACGAGCACTCCCTCGTTGTGGTCGCCGGCTCCTTCAGCCCCGCGGACGACGGCCGCGTCCACAACACCGTCCTCGTTCGCGGCCCCGGCGGCACCCCCTCGCTCGAGTACCGCAAGATCCACCTCTTCGACGCCTTCGACGCCGACGAGTCCGCCACCGTCGCCCCCGGGCAGGAGCTGGTCACCTTCGACCTCGCCGGCACCCGCTTCGGCCTCGCCACCTGCTACGACATGCGCTTCCCGGAGCAGTTCACGGCGCTCGCCCGCCGCGGCGCGCACGCGATCCTGCTGCCGACGGCCTGGGCCGAGGGCCCCGGCAAGCGCGAGCAGCTCCAGCTGCTGCTGCGCGCGCGGGCGCTGGACTCGACCTCGGTGATCCTCGCCGCCGACCAGTCCCCGCCCGCCGGCTACGCGGGCAGGGCCCCGCGCGGCATCGGCCGCTCCGCCGCCGTCGGCCCGCTGGGCCGGATCCGCCAGGAGCTCGGGCTCGAGCCCGGACTGCTGATGGTCGACCTGGACCTCGCCGAGGTCGAGACGGCGCGCGCGACCCTGCCCGTGCTGCGCCACGCGGTGCCGCTGCCCGAGCGCTGAGCCCGCGGCGAGCACGATCTGATCGCGGGGCTGCCGGGAGTGCCGCTCGGCAGGCCCGCCTGTCGGCGTGACCTGGGGAACAGACCCGCCCCGACCCTCTCGCGTACCCTGCCGGGGTGAACACCCTGCTCAGCCGCCGTGCCTCCGTTCGCCCCGCCGCCCTCGCAGCGCTCTTCGCCGCCCTGCTCGCCGCGCTCCTCGCGCTCGGCGCGCCCGCGCAGGCGCATGACACGCTGCTCGAGTCGGATCCGGCCGACGGCGCGACGCTGGAGAGTTCGCCCGAGGCGATCACCCTCACCTTCTCCGCCGACGTCCTCGAGGTGAGCCCGCTGGTGCGGATCACCGACGAGAACGGCGAGCAGCTGGCCGAGATCACTCCGAGCATCGACGGACCCGTCGCCACCGCGACCCTCGAGGAGCCGCTGCCCGCGGGGACCAGCACCGTCCAGTGGCGCGTCGTCTCCAGCGACGGCCACCCCATCGAGGGCACCTTCGAGGTGGCCGTCGAGCAGGACGCCGCCGCGGAGGAGACCACCGAGGCGCCCGCCGAGGAGAGCAGCCCCGCCGAGGAGAGCGCCCCCGCCGAGACCGCCGCCCCCGCCGAGGAGGGTGAGCAGGCCACGGCCGAGGCCGCCGAGGAGGAGAGCGGCTCCTCCATGACCCCGCTGCTCATCGTGTTCGGCGTCGTCGTGGTCGGCGCGGTCGTCGCGGTGCTGCTGATCATGCGCCGCCGCGACTGACACCCGGTCCGTCGGTCGCTGGGCCGCAACCGCGTCGGCCGCTCGACCCCGCGCCGCCGGCCCGCCGGCCCACCGGCCCCGCGACCCGGCCCGTCGGCCGTGGCCCGCCCCCTGAGCAGCGAAGAACCCCCGAGGCATGCCTCGGGGGTTCTTCGCTGCTCAGGGGGGCGGGGACTCAGTTGTCCTTGTTGTCGTCCCCGCCGAGTCCGAGTCGGTCGCGGGCGGCGTCCGCGCCCTTGTCGACGTGACCGTCGACGTTGTCCGGAGCGCGATCCTTGACCTGCTCGGTCGCACCGTCGAGGCCCTGCTCGACCTTGTCCGGGTTGTCGTTGGCGAAGTCCTTGGCCTTGTTCAGCGCGTCATCGAAGCCCATGGTCATGTCCTTTCGTTCGCGGAACCACCCCGTGACCGGGGCGACATCGCCAACCTACGACGCCCCGCCGCCGTGACTCAAACGTGACCCGACGATCCGACGGGATCTGGTCGATTCTGCGCGCGACAGGCGCTATCGGTCGCAAAGCGCGCAATACTGTCTGCGTGACCATGCGCGAAACCGGGCCCCGCCCCTCCGCTTCGACCCCCTCGAGCCCGTCCCAGGCGCCGCGTCGCGCCGCGAGGGGACGCAGCGCCCGCTGGGACCACGTGCTCTCGCTGCTGACCACCACCAAGCGCCTCAGCGTCGCCGAGGTCGCCGCCGACCTCGAGGTCAGCGAGTCCACGGTGCGACGCGACTTCATGGAGATGGAGCGGGCCCAGCTCGCCCGGCGCACCCACGGCGGGATCGTCGCGGTCGACGTCGCCTACTCCCTCGCCAGCGTCCCGCGCGCGGCCGACGAGGGCTCCGCCCAGCGCGAGCGGGTCGCGGACCGCGCCGCCTCCCTCGTCGAGCCCGGGCAGATCATCGGCTTCAACGGAGGGCGCACCACCACCTCCGCCGCCCGCCGGGCCGTCTCCCGCTCAGACCTCGACTCCCGCGACGGGACGCCGGGCCTGACCGTGGTCTGCGCGGCGCTGAACATCGCCACCGAGGCCGTGCTGCGCCCCTCCGTGCGCACCGTCGTGCTCGGCGGCGTCGCCGAGCCCTACTCCTTCGAGCTCACCGGCCCCCTCGCCACCGCCACCATGCGCGACCTGTGGCTGGACACGATGTTCGTCGGCACCGTCGGACTCGACCTCGGTGCGGGCCTGACCTGCAACTCCGACGCCGAGGCGGGAGTCACCCGGATCATGATCGGCCACTCCCGCCGCGTCGTCGGCCTCGCCACCGCCGACAAGATCGGCCACCGCGCACTCGCCGGGATCTGCCCCGTCTCCGTGCTCACCGACCTGGTCATCGCCGGTCCCGTCCCCGAGGACCTCCGCGCCCATCTGCAGGAGAGCTCGGTGCGCCTGCACGAGGTGTGAGCAGGTCGGGCGTCCCACGGCGGCACGCCTGCGCGGACGCCCGCCGGGCTCCCGGTAGCGTGGGCTCCCATGTGGAGTTTCCTGCGCGGGAAGAAGCGACCGGAGAGCACGGACCAGGAGGCGCCGTCGCGCGACGACGCCCTGTCGGCCCTCGCCCGGGAGCGTCGCGGCGAGCGGTCCGGGGACCAGCAGGAGGCCCCCGCGAGCCCCGACCCGGCACCTGCCGCCCCGCAGCGCGAGGAGCCCCCGGCCGAGCCTGCGCGGACCGGCGGCTACGAGGTCGTGCTCGACCACCGCTTCGACGAGGTCGGAGCCGGGATCGCGCCCGAGCAGGACGAGGACGGCGTGCCCGTGGTCCGCCGCGAGCACCGACCACTCAGCCGCGAGGACCGCGTCGCCGACGCCCTGGACCGCTGGGCCCAGCAGATCACCGGCGGCGTCACCGCCCCCTCCTTCCTCACCCAGATCCGTGCCGGCGGCACGGTCCTGGACCTCACCCACTCCCATCCCTCCGGCCTCGCGCAGCTCCTCGCCGGCCGCGGCCCGACGCGCCTGTCCTCCCTGGTCCGCGAGGTCGGGGCGCTCGCCGACGCCCGCGCCCACGCCCGCACCATCCGCGAGGTCGCCGAGCGGCACGCGGAGGAGGTGGGCCTGACCACCTGCCACCTCGGGATCGGCGAGGCGATCTGGTACCCCGAGGACGGCTCCGAGCCGATCCACGCCCCCGTGCTCGTGCGCCCCGTGACCCTGCGTCTGCGCGGCAACGCCCGCGAGGACGTCGACCTCGAGGTCGACGCGACCGCGGACCTCAACCCGGTCCTGCTGCGCGCCCTGCGCGAGGCCGGCGTCGCCGTCGACGCCCGCGCGCTGCTGGCCACGACCGACGGCGCCCACGGCTTCGACCCCAACCCCGTCCTGGACGCCTTCCGCTCCCTCGGCCAGCCGCTGACCGGCTTCCGCGTCCTGCACGCCCTCGTCGTCGGGAACATGATGGACGCCGCCGGCTCCGTCGCCGAGGACCTCGCCGAGGCGCGCGAGGACTGGGCCGCCTCGCCGCTGGTCGCCGCGCTCGCCGGCGACGAGACCGCCCGCACCGAGGTGCAGGACGCGGAGGGGACCGAGCTCCCCTCGGTGCCCGAGGACGAGCTGGTCGCCGCCGTCGACCCCGGCCACCGCGCCGTGCTCGAACGGGTCCTGGCCGGTGGGGACCTCGCCGTGCCCACCCCGCCCGGCACCACCAGCCTCGACCTCGTGGTCGACCTCGCCGAGGAGCTCAACGCCCGCGGCAAGAGCGTCCTGATCGTCTCCCAGCGCCGCCGCAACCTCTCACAGCTCGTCGAGATCGCCCGCCGCCGCGGCCTCGACGAGCTCGTCTTCGACCTCTCCCCGGACCCGTCCCTGCAGCGCAACGCCTCCGCCTCGCTGCTGCGCAGCCTGCGCCGCGCCGGCTCCCACGGACTCGGTCCGGACGACGCCGCCCCCGAGGAGCTCGGCGCCAGCCGCGACATCCTCGTCGGCCACGTCGAGGCGATGCACCGGATCCAGGAGCCGTGGGACGCCTCCGCCCACGACGCGATCTCCGCGCTCGCCGCGCTGACCCGCCTCCACCCCGCCCCCCGCACCTCCGTGCGCCTGCCCGGCTCCGTGGCCGCGCAGATGGTGGGGGAGGACCGCGACCGCTACACCGAAGCGCTGCGCGAGGCGGCCGAGGTGGGCGTGCTCTCCACCGGTCCCGAGCAGACCGCCTGGTACGGCGCGCCGATCAGCTCCGACACCCAGGCATCGCGGGCCGAGGAGCTCGTGGACCAGCTGCGCGGCGAGATCCTGCCGCAGCTGCGCCGCGCCGGCGCCCGCGCCGGCGGAGAGCTGGGACTGCGCGAGCCCGCGACCCTCGTCCAGCTCGGCGAGCGCCTCGCCCTGCTGGACCGGGTGCAGGCGCTGCTGGGCACCTTCCAGTCCGCCGTGTTCGCCGCCCCGCTGCCCGATCTCGTCGCCGCCACCGCCGACAAGCGCTGGCGCGAGGAGCGCGGCGTGGAGATGGGCTTCGGCGCCCGTCGGCGGCTGAAGAAGGAGGCCGCCGCGCTGCAGCGCCCCGCCGCCCTGTCCCCGGACCTGCACCGCGACCTCGGCGAGGCCCGTGACGTGGTCGAGGAGTGGCGCCGCCACGCCGCCGAGGCGGAGGGGAGCCCCTCGCGGCCGTCCCTGCCCGAGGACCTCGAGCAGATCCACCGCATCGCCGCCCGCTCCCAGAAGGTGCTCGACGAGCTCGCCGTGCTGCTGGACGGCACCCCCGCCGGCGCCGACCTCGCCCGCACCGACCTCGACGAGCTCGAGCGCCGCGTCGAGGCCCTCGCCGCGGACCGCTCCGATCTCGAGACCCTTCCGCGGCGCACCGAGCTGCTGCGCCGACTCGGCTTCGACGGCCTCGGCGAGCTCGTCGAGGACCTCCGTGCCCGCCGCGTCCCGATCGACCAGGTCGGCGCCGAGCTGGAGCTGGCCTGGTGGCGCAGCGTCCTCGAGATGATCGCCGGCGCCGAGCCGACCATCTCCCAGTACGACGGCACCTCCCTCTCCCAGGTCGCCGAGCGCTTCCGCCGCCTGGACTCCGCCTACCTCTCCGACGCCTCCGCTCGCGTGCACGCCGCGGCCGACGAAACGCGAGTGGCGACGATGAAGCTCTACCCGGACACCTCCCGCGCCGCGATCGCCGAGCTCGCCCGCTCCTCGACCGTGTCCATCCGCGACCTCGCCGCGAAGTACGAGGACATCCTCTTCGCGGCCCGACCCGCCTGGCTCGCCTCCCCGTACCTGGTCCCGCAGGTCATCCCGCGGGGGCGCCACTTCGACGTGCTGATCGTCGCCGACGGCGGGCGCCTGCCCACCGCCGCGGCGCTGCCCTCGATCGTCCGGGCGTCGCAGACCGTCGTCGTCGGCGATGTGCTCGAGTACGGCGGGGACTCGGTCCCGAGCCTCCTCGACGACATGCTGCGCATCGCCCCGCACCAGGAGATCCTGCGCGATCCCCATCCCGCGACCGAGGGGCTGCGCGGCTTCGCCCAGCGCCGCGCCCTGGTCGGCGAGGTCGTGGCGGTGCCGAGCCCCGTCGCCCCCGAGCAGGACCGCCTGGTCACCGTCGAGAACGGCCGCGGCCCGGTCACCGAGGGGACGGAGTACGTCGAGTCCACCGAGGCGGAGCTGCGCCGTGTCACCGACCTCGTGATCGAGCACGCCCGCACCCGCCCCGAGCGGTCCCTGGCCGTGCTCACTTTCACCGAGGAGCACGCCCGGCGCCTGATGGAGCGGATCATGAACACCGTCTCCGTCATCCCGGCGCTGCGCGACTACTTCGACCCCGGCGCCCGCGAGGTCTTCACCGTGCTGCCCGCCGCGCAGGCCACCTCCGTGCTGCGCGACGACATCATCGTCTCGATCGGCTTCGGGAAGACCCCGCACGGCCGGCTGCTGCACCGCTTCGGACCGCTGTCCGAGGAGAGCGGCCGCAAGGCCCTCGCCACCGTCATCACCCGCGCCCGCGGCCGCACCACCGTGGTCTCCTCGCTGGCCGTGCAGGACCTCGACCACGCCCGGCTGCGCTCCGACGGCGCCCGGGACCTGCGCGCCCTGCTCTGGGTGCTGCAGGGCGGGCACGACGTCCCCGTCGTCCCCCATGTCGCCGCGCTCACCGGCAGCGACGAGGAGATCGCTCCGCCCGCCCCCGAGCTGCCGCGCGCCGCACCCGCTCCGAACGGGAGCGAGGGCCCCGTGCAGGAGGGCCGCGGCGGCGCCGCACCGGAGCCGGCCGCGTCCGCGGAGCCGGCGCACGCGCAGGAGCTCTCCGACGAGGACCTCGACGCCGCGATCGAGGCGGCGCTGGCCCGCAAGTCCGCCGCCTCCCCGCGGAGCGCGGACCCCGAGACCGACGGCGCCGTGACCGGACAGGAGACGGAGCAGCCGGCGGCGGAGTCCGACGACGCTGCCCGGGCCGCGGCCGGTGGCGCTGCCGGTTCCGACGCCCCCGCGGGCGTCGATGCGCCGTCCGACGTCGACGAGCCCGCCCCCGCGCGGCCCGAGCCGGAGGCCGAGCGAGCCCCGCGCGAGCTCGAGACCGACGCCCTCGTCCAGGACCTCGCGGACCGCCTGCGCCGGCTCGGCCTGCTGGTCGAGCGGGACTTCGGCCTGTCCGCGGACCGGATCGAGCTCGCGTTCGGCCATCCGGACATGCCCGGCCGACTGCTGCTGGCCGTGGACACCGACGGCGACCACTACGTCGACACCCCCAGCCAGCGCGAGCGCGACCGGCTGCGGGCCGAGCGCCTCGAGGCCGCCGGATGGGCGACCGAGCGCGTGTGGTCCTGGGCCCTGTTCATCGACCCCGACGGGGAGGCCGAGCGGATCCGTCGCGCCCTGGACCGGGCGCTGCGCCTGGTCCAGGCGGAGGAGAGCTCCGACTCGCCCTCCGGCGTCGGCACGATCCGCCATCGTCTGCCCCGCCCGCAGATCCCCGCCGGTCACCCGCTGAGCTTCTACTCCAGCGACGACTTCGACGCGGTGGTGGAGTACATCTGCTCCGACGGCCGCGCCCGGCTCGAGGAGCACCTGGCCACCGAGGTGCGCAGCTTCCTCGGCTTCGAGCAGCGTTCCGTGCTGCTGGACGTCTCCGTCTCCAGCGCGATCCGCCGCTACCAGGAGCGGCAGTGAGCACCGGCTCCGCGGCCGACGGGGAAGCGTCGGCCCGTGGGAGAGCGGCGAGGCCCGTCCGCCGGGTCGTCGTCTCCTCCGTGACCGGCAAGCCGATCGACTGGGAGGCGCAGGACGCGGCCGCCCCCGCCGCCTCCCGCGGCGAGGAGCCGAAGGTGCTCCCGGACCGCCTCGCCGAGGACGCCCCCGAGCCCGGGGCCGACGAGTCCAACGACGCCCGCCTCAGCGGCGACGTGCCCCCGCACTGGGGTCGCTGAGGCGGTGCACGGACGGGCGCTGGGTGCCCGGCTCGGTCAGGGATGGACGATCAGGCGAAGTCCCTCGTCCTCCGAAGGTTCCTCGATCAGACCGGCCAAGTGGTAATTCCCCGCCAGATCCACCGTATGTGCATACGCCGTGCCTGCCTCGGTCCGGGCTCGGGCCCGTCGGGTGGACTCCTCGAGCGGGGTCGTCAGACGGTGCAGCAGCACCTCGGCGCCGGCCCGTCGAGCCCGCGCGATCCCGTCGGCCCGGCGATCCCGCGACCAGGCGTTCCAGTCCAGGATCGCGTCGCTCCCCGTGCGCAGCACCTGCTCGGCGATGTCGCCCAGCAGTGCCCTCACGACGGCCGCTCGCTCGCCGTACGCCGTGTCCTCCACGGTGAGCTCCGGATTCAGACGCAGCATCCACTCGTCCAGCGTCAGGCGCACTGCGGGCGACTCCGCCTCCAGGCGGCGGGCGAGGGTGGACTTCCCCGAACCAACCAGACCGCACAGGAGATGAAGACGCGGTCGGGCGGTATTGGGGCCGGATGCGTCACTCACGCAGTCGACGATATCGGTGCTGGCGCTGCACCTCCGTAGGCTCGGGCCATGACGGACACCGCCCCCGCCGCCGCGCCCGCCGACACCGCCCTCCCGCGCCACCGCAACCCGCTCGGGAACCTCCTGCGCGGCGCGCTGATCGGGGTGGTCGAGACCGTGCCCGGCGTCAGCGGCGGCACCGTCGCGCTGGTCACCGGGATCTACGACGAGCTGATCGAGGCGGGGCACCGGATCACCGCCGCCGCTCGTCGCCTCGTGACCGGGCCGGATCGCCTCGCCGGAGCGCGTGAGCAGCTGCGCGGCGTGAACTGGCTGCTCGTCCTCCCGCTGCTGGTCGGCATGGCAGCGGCCGTCCTCACCGTCGCCGGGCCCGTCGCAGGTCTCGTCGAGAGCCACCCCGAGACGATGCGCGCCCTGTTCCTCGGCCTCGTCGCCGGCTCCGTGCTGGTGCCCGTGCGGCTCTCCGGCGGGGCGTGGCGCGGAGCGGAGCTCGGCCTGTTCGCCCTCGGCGCGGTCGGCGGGCTGCTGCTGACCTCCCTGCCCTCGACCTCCCTCGAGCCGAGCCCGTGGGTGGTCGCCCCTGCCGCCGCGATCGCCGTGTGCGCGCTCGTGCTGCCCGGTGTCTCGGGGTCCTTCCTGCTGCTGAGCGTCGGCCTCTACCAGCCCACCCTGCAGGCCGTGGACCAGCGGGACCTCGGCTACATCGCCTGGTTCGGGCTGTGGGCGCTCGTGGGGCTCGTCGTCATCGTGAAGCTCATGCGGATCCTGCTGACCCGTCACCACCGCGGCACCATGGTGGTGCTCGCAGGCCTCATGATCGGCGCCCTGCGCAGCCTCTGGCCGTGGCAGGACGCCTCGGGCGCCCTGCAGGGCCCGGGCGCGGACTGGCCGCTGATGCTGCTGCTCGCCCTCGTCGGCGTGGCGGCCGTGCAGCTGCTCGTCCTCGTCGAGTCCCGCCTCGCCGCCCGCACGCCGTAGGCCCGAGGGCGCCCACCGGGACGGCCCCCATGGTCCAGCGCCTGCGCCGTACCCTGACGGCATGACTGACACGAGCACCGACAGCATCGACCTCTCCGCCATCCGCGTCGCCCTGATCGGGGCCGGGAACATGGGCGGGCCCGTCGGCCGCACCATGCTCGACGCCGGCGTGCGCCCCGAGAACCTGCGGATCGCGAACTCGATCCCGACCAGCAGCGAGCGCGCCGCGGAGGAGCTCGGCGCGACCGCCGCCGCCTCCCGCGCCGAGGCGATCGAGGGCGCCGACGTCGTCGTCCTCGGCGTGAAGCCCTACCAGATCCTCGACCTCGTCGCCGAGCTGCGGGACGACCTCCCCGACGGCGCCGTGGTGCTCTCCCTCGCCGCCGGCACCACCCTCGCGCAGATCCAGGACGCGCTCCCGTCGGACGCCGCCGTCGCCCGTGCCATGCCGAACACCCCCATCTCGGTGGGGGAGGGGGCCGTGGGCCTCATGCGCGGCGACGCCGTCTCCGACGAGCAGCATGCGCTGCTGCACGCCCTGTTCTCGAGCGCCGGCGTGGCCGTGGACATCACCGAGGAGCAGGTCCACGCCTTCATCGGCACCGCCGGCTCGATGCCCGCCTTCGTCTTCACGATCATCGAGGCGATGACCGACGAGGCCGTGCGGCTCGGGCTGAAGCGCGACCTCGCCGCCTCCCTCGTGCAGCAGACGGTGCGCGGCGCCGCGACCATGCTCACCGAGAGCGGCACCCACCCGGCCGTCGCGAAGAACGCAGTCTCCAGCCCCGGCGGCACCACCGTGCAGGGCCTCGCCGCCCTCGAGCGGGAGGGCGTGCGCGCCGGCGTCGCCGCCGCCATGGCCGCCGCGGCCGACTCCTCCCGCGCGATGAGCCGGGGCTGATCGCCCCGACCGGCGCGCACGGCCGCCTCAGGGGAGGGGCGGGCCCGGGTGCCGTGGGGGAGGGCGGGGCGTGGACGGGCTCCTGGTGACACGCGGTGGCATATATGCCGCAGCGTGCCACCGACGTCCCGTCCCCGTCCCCGCCCCGGGCTCAGGCGCGCTGGGAGAACTTCTCGATCTGGCCCGTGCGGCCGGAGACGATCAGCAGGTCGTGCGCGGCGACCATCGTCTCCGGCACCGCGTAGGTGAAGTCCTTGCCCGGTGACTTCACGCCTACCACGGTCACGCCGAAGCGCTGGCGGATGTCGGAGTCGGCGAGGGTCATGCCCTGCACCTCGCGCGGCGGGCGCATCTTCACGATCGCGAAGTCGTCGTCGAACTCGATGAAGTCCATGAGGCGGCCGTTGACCAGGTGCGCGACCCGCTTGCCGGCATCGGCCTCGGGGTAGACGACGTGGTGGGCGCCGATGCGCTGCAGGATCCGGCCGTGGGCGGGCGAGATCGCCTTCGCCCAGATCACGGGCTTGCCGAGGTCCACGAGGTTCGTCGCGATCAGCACGCTGGACTCGATCGAGGTGCCCACGCCCACTACCGCGATGCGGAAGTCGCCGGCACCGACCTGCTCGAGCACCTCGGGCTGGGTCGCATCGGCCCGCACCACGTGGGTGAGCTGGCCGGAGTACTTCTGGACGAGGTCCGGATCGGTGTCGATCGCGAGCACCTGCGTGCCGAGCTTCTCGAGGGTCAGGGCGATCGCGGCGCCGAAGCGGCCCAGGCCGATCACGAGGACGCCCTCGTCGCGGGCGGTGCGGGGCATGACGGCTCCTTCAGGTCGGGCGCGGTCGGGGGTCGGGTCGGGGCCGGCTCAGTCTAGGCCGGTCCCCGTCGGGGCTCAGCCCACGATCGGCCGCTCCTCGGGGTACTGGATCATCCGCACTCGGGAGCGGACGGCGAGGGCTGCGCCGAGGGTCATCGGGCCCAGGCGTCCCACGTACATGCACAGCGCGAGGACGGCCTTCGCCTCGGTGGGCAGGGACGGGGTGATCCCGGTGGACAGCCCCACGGTGCCGAAGGCGGACAGCGACTCGAAGAGCACCTGGTCCAGCGAGTACGGGGTCATCCGCAGCAGCACGAAGGTCGCCGCGAACACGATCGTGGCGCTCATGACGAGCACCCCGATGGCCTGGCGGATCGTGTCGTGAGGGATGCGCCGGCCGAACACCTCGACGTCGGGGTTGCCTCGGATCTCCGCCCAGATCGACAGCATCAGCAGCGCGAAGGTGGTCACGCGGATGCCGCCCGCGGTGGAGCCGGAGCCGCCGCCGATGAACATCAGCAGGTCCGTCAGCAGGCGCGACTCGGTGGTCATCTGGCCGACGTCCAGCGTCGCGAAGCCGCCCGATCGCGGCATGATCGCGGCGAACCCGGCGGCGAGCACCTTCGTGCCCACGCCCTCGTTCCCCAGGGTGGCGGGGTTGGACCACTCCATCGTGAGATAGCCGCCGAACCCGACCACCAGCAGCAGCGCCGTCGTGGTGAGGGTCAGCTTCGCGTGGACGCTCCACCTCCGCGGGGTGCGCAGCTTCCGCACCACCACCAGGATCACGGGGAAGCCGAGGGAGCCGACCAGCACGGCGAGACCGATCGGGATCGAGAAGAACGGATCGCCGAGGTACTGCGCGGTGCCCGCGGCCTCGGGCACGAAGCCCGCGTTGTTGAAGGCGCTGATCGCATAGAACAGACCCAGGAACAGCGACTCCCCGACCCCGTGCTCGGTGACGAACATGTACGGGGTCAGGGCCACGAAGGTCGCGATCTCGAAGGCGGTGGAGGTGATGAGGATGACCCGCAGCACCCCGCCCACCTCGGCGAGCCGCTCGGCGCGGGTCTCCTGCGCGGTGATCACCCGCTGGGCGAGACCGAGCCGGTGCATCACCGAGATGCTCAGCAGGGAGGCGACGGTCATCAGCCCCAGGCCGCCGAGCTTCACCGCGACCATGATCACGGTCAGCCCGAAGGTCGACCAGTGGGTGCCGGTGTCGACGGTGACGAGCCCGGTCACGCAGATCGCGGAGACGGCGGTGAACAGTGCGTCGATGAGGTCGGTGCCCTGACCGTCGCGCGTCGCGATCGGCAGCGAGAGGAGCGCCGTGAACACGCCGATCAGCAGGGTGAACACACCCAGCGCGATCCGGGCCGGGGTCGCCTTGGACAGCGACCTGGCGTGATCGCGCAGGCCCTGCCGGCGGGCGCGCGGGGCAGGGCCGGACAGCCGCCGGCGGGTGGGCCGGGTCCCCCGTTCGGTCATCGCATCCCTCGTGCTCGTGGCGACCGGCGGTCGCGTCCGCGGCAGTCTAGACCCGTCCCGCGCGAACACCCGTCCCTCGCGATCCTCGGTACGCTCACCCCATGCCCGCCGACGTGCCCGCCCCTGCCCAGGTCCCCGCCCCCGACGGCGTCGGGATCGTCTGGGACGACGCGCTGTGCGAGTACGACTTCGGGCCCTACCACCCGATGGCCCCGATCCGCCTCACGCTCACCCGGATCCTCGCGGGCGCGGCCGGGGTGCTGGACCGCGAGTGCGTGCGGACCCTGCCCGCACCCGTCGCGAGCGACGAGGAGCTCCAGGCCGTCCACGACCCCGCGCTGGTCCAGGCGGTCAGGCGGTCCTCGCCCGGCTTCGAGGGGCTGACCGCCGAGGACCTCGACGAGCTGATCTCCTTCGGCATCGGCGGCGACGACGTCCCGCCCTTCCCCGGCATGCACACCGCCTCCGCCCGCATCGCCGGCGGCTCCCTCGCCGCGGTCGACGGGATCATCGCCGGCCACGTGCGCAGCGCGGTCAACGTCGCCGGCGGCATGCACCACGCCAAGCCCGGCAGCGTCTCCGGCTTCTGCGTCTACAACGACGCCGCCCTCGCGGTGCGCCGGGCACTGGATGCGGGTGAGGAGCGGGTGATGTACGTCGACGTCGACGTCCACCACGGCGACGGCGTCGAGCGCGCCCTGTGGGACGAGCCGCGCGCCGTGACCCTCTCGATCCACGAGACGGGGGAGAGGCTCTTCCCCGGCACCGGCTTCGTCCAGGACACCGGCGGACCCTCCGCGCAGGGCACCGCGATCAACGTCCCGCTCCCGCCCCGCACCACCGCCGACGGCTGGGTGCGGGCGATCCGTGCGACGGTCCCCGCCCTGGTCCGGGCGGTGAAGCCCACGCTGCTGGTCACCCAGCACGGCGCCGACACCCACCGCAGCGACCCGCTGGCCGACTTCTCCGTCACCCTCGAGGCGCAGCGCGAGGTGATGATGCTGATGAAGGAGCTGGCCGACGAGGTGTGCGGCGGGCGCTGGCTCGCCCTCGGCGGCGGCGGGTACGCGGTGATCGACGTGGTCCCGCGCTCCTGGACCCACCTGCTCGCGGTCGCGACGGGCGAGCCGATCGACCCGGCCGCCCCGCTGCCGCAGGAGTTCCTCGAGGCGGCCGACCGCGCCCGCACCGAGCACGGCCTCTCACCGGAGCCGTCGGTGCGGCGCTTCGGCGACGACCGCCCCCTGGCCGTGCGCGACTGGGAGCACGGCTTCGACCCCGAGGACCCGCTCGACCGGGCGGTCCAGGCCGCGCGCCGCGGCGCCTTCCCCGAGTGGGGACTGGACCCCTTCCTGGACTGAGCGGTCCCGGGACGGGCCGGCCGATCCGTCGGCCCGTCCTCGCCGGGACGACCCGCGATCCAGGGACGACGCTCCCGGCGACCTGCCACAATGACGCCCAGGTGCCCCGTGCCCGGGGCCCGCACTCGACCATCCCGGGGGAGCCATGACCGATCGGACCACCCAGGTGCTCGACACCTTCGCGGAGCATCTGCGCACGCTCACGCTGCCGCTGCCCGTCGAGGGCGCCGAGGCCGCCCGCACCGAGGCCCGCGCCGCCCTCTCCCAGCTCGCCGACCACGTCACCCCGCGCCTCGCCTCCCTCGACGCACCGCTGCTGGTCGTGATCGGCGGCTCCACCGGTGCCGGCAAGTCCACGCTGGTCAACGCGCTGGTCGGCGCGCCCGTGAGCCGCTCCGGCGCGATCCGCCCCACCACCCGTCGGCCCGTGCTCCTCCACCACCCGGCCGACGAGCCCTGGTTCACCGGCACCCGCATCCTCCCCGGCCTCGCCCGCGTCCACGGAGGCACGAGCCCCGAAGCGCGCGACGCCGAGGCGCCGGGGGCGCCGGACACGACCGGCGACGTGGACCCCGCGACCTCGCTGGCCCTCCACGCCGAGGAGCGGATCCCGCAGGGCCTCGCGCTGCTGGACGCCCCGGACATCGACTCGGTCGCGAAGGGCAACCGCGAGCTCGCCCGGCAGCTGCTGCGCGCCGCGGACCTGTGGCTCTTCGTCACCACCGCCAACCGCTACGCCGACGCCGTGCCCTGGGAGGTGCTGCGCACCGCCGCCGAGCGCGACGTGACCGTCGACGTGGTCATGAACCGCATCCCGGACCGCGACGGCGTGGCCGAGGAGCTCGCCGCCGACCTCACCTCCATGCTCGAGCGGCAGGGCGTCGAGGTGGACCGTCTCTTCCTGGTCCCCGAGACCACGATCGACGACGACGGCATGCTCCCTCCCGAGGTGATCGCCGAGCTCGCCGCGCACTTCACCACGCTCGCGGCCGACGGCGAGGGCAGGCGCTGCATCGCCCGGCGCACCCTCGCCGGCGCCGTCGACGGCCTCGCCACCTCCGCCGGCGACATCGCCGGGCACGCCGCGCTCCAGGACGACGAGCGCCGGCGGCTGCGCGAGGAGGCCGTGGCCGCGTTCTCCGGCTCCCGGGAGCGGATCGACGCCGCCCTCGGCGACGGCTCCCTGCTGCGCGGCGAGGTGCTCGCCCGCTGGCAGGACGTGGTGGGAACCGGGGAGTTCTTCCGCGGCGTGGAGTCCTTCGTGACCCGCGCCCGGGACCGGCTCGGCCAGATGCTCTCGGGCCGCCCCGCCCCCGCGGTCGAGGCCGAGCAGGCGCTCGGCAGCGGACTCGTCCACGTCGTGGTCGACGAGACGGCGCGCGGCGCCGAGCGGGCCGACGCCGCCTGGCGCGCGAGCACCGCCGGGCGCTCCCTCGCCGAGGGCCAGGACCTCACCCGGATCGACGAGGACTATCCCGAGCAGGTCCGCGCCGCGGTGCGCGCCTGGCAGGGCGACGTGCTCGAGCTGGTCCGTGCCGAGGGCGCCGACCGCCGCACGAAGGCGCGGGTGCTCTCCCTCGGGGTGAACGTCGTCGGCGTCGCGCTGATGGTGGTCGTCTTCGCGTCCACCGCCTTCATCCCCACCGGCCTCGAGGTCGGCGCCGGGGCGGCGACCGCCGTCGTCGGCCAGCGGCTGCTCGAGGCGATCTTCGGCGACGAGGCGGTCAGGCGCATGGCGAAGGCCGCCCGGGAGTCCCTCACCGGTCGGCTCGACGCCCTGGTCGCCGAGCGCTCCGCCCCCTTCCTCGACCGGCTCGACGCGCTCGGCGACGACGACGCCGCGGAGGAGCTCGAGGCCGACGCCGAGGCGCTCGCCGCCCTCGCCCGCGACATCCGGGAGGAGACCCGATGAGCCTCCGCCGCCCCCGCACCACCCCGCTGCACGAGCGGCTCGACGCCCTGGACCGGGCGCTCTCCGCCCTCGACGGGATCGCCCCCGGTGAGGCCCTGACCGGGACGACCGAGCTGCTGGAGAGGATCGACCGCCGCCGCGCCCTCTCCGCCGAGCACACCGTGATCGGACTGTTCGGCGCGACCGGCTCCGGGAAGTCCTCCCTGCTCAACGCCTTGATCGGCAAGGACGTGGCCCGCGCGGCGGTGCGCCGCCCCACCACCTCCGCGCCGCTCGCCGCCGTGCTCGGCGACGCGGGCAGCGAGGCGCTGCTGGACTGGCTCGAGGTCGAGGAGCGCCACGCCCTCGACGAGGGCACGGCGCTGGCCCGGGCGGCCAACAAACCTGCCCGCGGCCGTCGTGCCCGCCGCACCGAGGCCGGGACTCCCGGCGTCGTGCTGCTGGACCTGCCGGACCTCGACTCGGTCGAGTCCGCCCACCGCGACATCGCCGAGCGCATGACCGGGATGGTCGACGTGATCGTGTGGGTCACCGACCCGCAGAAGTACGCCGACGCGCTGCTGCACCACGAGTTCGTGCGCCCCTTCGCCGGCCACGACGCCGTCACCGTGCTGGTCCTGAACCAGGTGGACCGGCTCCGCGAGGCCGAGCGCGAGGGCGTGCTCGCCTCCCTCGCCGCGATCGCCCGCGCCGACGGGCTCGAGAGCGCGCCCGTCCTCGCCGCCTCCGCCGAGACCGGGGAGGGGATCGAGGAGCTGCGCGAGCACCTGCTCGGCATCGCCCGCAGCCGCGAGGCCGTGGTCGAGCGGCACCGGGCCGACGTGCGCGGAGCCGCCGCACGGCTGCGCGAGGCCGCGGATCCCACCGGCATGGCCGAGCGCTCGAGCCCCGCCGCGATCGACACCCTCGCCCGGGACCTCTCCCTCGCCGCCCGGGTCGAGCCCGTCGCCCGCGCCGTCGGCGGCTCCTACCGCCACCGGGCGGCGCGCCGCGTCGGCTGGCCGCCGCTGCGCTGGATCCGCTCGATGCGCGCGGATCCCCTGGCCCGGCTCGGCATCGGCCGAGGTCGCGACGGGGAGGGCCTCGAGCGCACCTCCCTGCCCGCCCCGGACGCCGCGGCCTCCGCGCGCGCCTCCGGGGGCGTGCGCCGATTCGCCGACGACGCCTCGGCCGGCGGCAGCGATCCCTGGCGCGCCGCCGTCCGCGCCGCGGCCCGCTCCGAGGAGGAGGCGCTCCCGGACGCCCTGGACCAGGCGGTCGCGGAGGCGGACCTCCGCGCGGGGGAGACCTCCTGGTGGTGGCGGGTGCTGGACGTGCTCCAGTGGCTCGCGCTGCTGATCGGCGTGGTGGGCCTCGGCTGGCTGGGCCTGAACGCCGCGCTCGCCTTCCTCGGCGTGCCCCCGCCGCCGATGCCGATGGTCGAGGAGCTGTGGATCCCGATCCCGCTGCCCACGGTGATGCTGGTCCTCGCGATCGCGGCGGGGATCCTGCTGGGCGTCGCAGGCTCCGCGATCGCCGCGATGAGCGGCGCGTGGCACCGTCGTCGGGCGCGGCGCCTGCTCACTGCCCGGGTGCGGGGGACCGCGCAGGATCTCGTCGTCGAGCCGGTCGACGAGACGCTGCACCAGGCACGGCAGGCTGCGAGCGATCTCGCACTCGCGCACGGCGAGTGAGGCGGCGGGACGGTGTAGAGTGGATCGTCGACCGTGGCGTCGGCCGGGCGTCGGCCCGGGAGACTGCTCAGCCTGCCCCGCACGCTGACCGGCCGCGCATCTGAGATCCGCAGCATCACACCGCAGGCTCGTCCTGCAGAACAGAGGCTACCTATGGGTTCTGTCGTCAAGAAGCGACGCAAGCGCATGTCCAAGAAGAAGCACCGCAAGCTGCTTCGCAAGACCCGTCACCAGCGCCGCAACAAGAAGTGAGCGACGCCTGACATGCGAGAGCCCCCGCCGCATGGCGGGGGCTCTCGCATGTCAGGCGTCGCCGGTCGGGGCGGGCGTGCGGCCGGCCCGGTGCGCGTCTCGGGCACCGGGCTCGTCGGCCGCGACCGCTCGGGCGCCGGTGCCTCGTCGCGATCCTCAGGCGCGGCCGGTGAGGCGGCGCCACCAGGGGCGACGGCGCAGCGCGGTGCGCAGCTGCTCGGCATCGACCCGGTAGCGGGCGTGGACCTTCCCGTCCACGATGATCACCGGCACGTCGTGATCCCAGTCCTCGCGCAGGCGCTCATCGGTGTCGATGTCCCGCACCTCGACGGCGGTGCCGGCGCGGTCGGCCTCGGCACGCACCACCGGCAGGGCGTCGTCGCACAGATGGCAGCCCTCCCGCGTGAGGTAGAGGACGCGGGCGTCGGGTTCGCTGGGGGAGGGGACGTGCTGCGAGGTCATGGGCGGCACCATATCGGGCGGAGGAGCGGACGGTTGATGGAGGTCGGGGGCCGGGGGCGAGGCACCGGCGACGCTCCCGCGCATGCGCGGGGCGCGGCCGCGACGATCCCGGACGCCAGGACCGCGGACGCGACGACGGGCCGCCCGCGAACAGCGGACGGCCCGTCGGACCGGGCGGCGCGGGGCGCCGCGGAGATCAGGGGATCAGGCCGCGGTCGGCGCGGTGAACTCGGCCTCGATGGAGATCTTCACGGCGTCGGCGACCAGCACGCCACCGGCCTCGAGGGCGGCGTTCCAGGTCAGGCCGAACTCCTTGCGGGAGATGGTGGTCTCGCCGGTGAAGCCCGCGCGGTAGATGCCGAAGGGATCGGTCGCGGCGCCCTCGTAGGTGAAGTCGAGCTCGACGGGCTTGGTGGTGCCGTTGATGGTCAGCTCGCCGTGGAGGGTGTCGCCCTTGAGCTCGGTGGAGCGGAAGGTGATCGTCGGGTTGTTCTCGACGTCGAAGAAGTCGGCGCTCTTGAGGTGCGCGTCGCGGTCCGGGTTGGAGGTGGAGACCGACTCGGTCTTCAGGGTCGCGGTGAAGGCCAGGTCCTCGCCGCCCTCGGCGACGACGAGCTCGCCCTCGACATCGGTGAACTGGCCGCGGGCCTTCGAGATGCCGGCGTGGCGCACGGTGAACGCCGCGGAGGTGTGGGCGGGGTCGAGGGTCCAGGTGCCGGGGGTGAGGTCGCTCATGAGATGTCTCCTTCTCGTGGTGGTCCGGTGGTGACGGGCGATGGTCGAGCCGTTCCGCACCGTCATGCTTGAAAGCTAAACTAAAATGGGGGATGATGGCAAGAGGAAGAGTCCCCGGAAAGAGGAAACGTGATGTATGACACGACGTCAAGCGAGGAGCAGGCGGTCGCGGCGGCTTCGGTGACCCCCGCGGTCGATGGCGCGCAGGACGAGGCGGAACGCGCCTCGACGCCCGAGGAGCTGTGGCTGACGGCGAAGGAGCAGGAGGCGTGGCGCACCTTCCTCTACGCCACCACCCTGCTCACCGACCGGTTCGGCGACGCGCTGCAGTCCGACCCCGAGATCGGCCTGGCGCTGGGGGAGTACGAGATCCTGGTGCGCCTGAACGAGGCCGAGGGCGGGTTCCTGCGCATGTCCGAGCTGGCCGACAAGGTCGTCCACTCCCGCTCCCGCCTCACCCACACCATCACCCGCATGGAGAAGCGGGGCCTCGTCGAGCGTGTGCGCTGCTCCTCCGACGGTCGCGGCCGCCAGGCCCAGCTGACCGCCGAGGGCCAGGCCCTCCTCGAGCGCGCCGCACCCACGCACGTGCGCTCCGTGCGCGATCTCCTGCTGGACGTGATCGGCCACGACGACCTGCTCGAGCTCGGCAGGATCCTCGGCCGGACCATCGCGGAGGACGCCCCGATCGCCGTCGGATGTCCGGCACCTCACGAGGACGCCCCGGCTCGGAGCTGATCCGGAGGTGGGGTTGGTACCGTGAGGCGGCTCGCGAGAGCCTGCGACAGTGAGAGGAAGCCCCCAGCGATGACCACCACCACGGTGCACCTCGTGCGCCACGGCGAGGTGCACAACCCGGAGCGCATCCTGTACGGGCGCCTGCCCGGATACCGGCTCAGCGCCCGTGGTGAGCAGATGGCGCAGCGCGTCGGCGAGCACCTCGCCGGCGCCGACGTCGCCCTCGTGCGCTCCTCGCCGCTGCTGCGCGCCCAGCAGACCGCCGCCCCGATCGCCGCGGCGCACGACCTCGAGATCTCGACGGACCAGCGCCTCATCGAATCGGGCAACCGCTTCGAGGGCCAGCGCATGGGCCACGGCGACGCGAAGCTCACCGACCCGCGCAACTGGCGCTGGTTCATCAACCCCTTCCGCCCCTCCTGGGGCGAGCCCTACCGGGAGCAGGTCGCGCGCGTCGTCTCCGCCGTGCACGAGGCCCGCGCCGAGGCCGAGGGACGCGAGGCCGTGCTGGTCCTCCACCAGCTGCCGATCTGGGTCACCCGGCGCAGCGCGGAGGGCAAGCCCCTGTTCCACGACCCGCGCCGGCGCGAGTGCGGCCTCTGCTCGGTGACGAGCCTGCACTTCGTCGGCCCGCACCTGTCGGACGTCGGCTACGCCGAGCCCGCTGCCGCCCTCTACGACGGCGCCGTCGACGCGACCGGAGGGAAGCTCACATGAGGACCCCGCGCCCCGTCCCGAGCCGGCGCGGCCTCCTCCGCGTGGCCGCCGCGGCGCCACTGGCCGTGCTGCTGGCAGCCTGCGGGACCGACACCTCCGACCGCTACGCCTCCGGGGACTCGGGCTACGTCTCGGGCGACGGCGTCTCCGTCGAGATCCCCGCCGCCGAGCGCGGCGAGGCGATCGCCTTCACCGGCACCACCTTCGACCAGGAGCCGGTCGACCTCGCGGACACCCGCGGCGAGGTGCTCGTGCTGAACGTCTGGTACGCCTCCTGCCCGCCCTGCCGCAAGGAGGCCCCGGACCTCCAGGCCATCCACGAGGAGTACGCCGAGCAGGGCGTCTCCTTCCTCGGCATCAACGTGCGCGACGCCGCCGGCCCCGCGAAGGCCTTCGAGGAGAAGTACGGGATCACCTACCCCTCCGTGCCCGACACCGGCGCGGAGATCATGTACGCCCTGCGCGGCCAGGTCGCCCCGAACGCCGTCCCCTCCACGCTCGTGCTCGACCGCGAGGGGCGTGTCGCCGCCCGCATCTCCGGCGCTGCCGACCCTTCCGTGCTCCGCGCGATGATCGACGCGGTGGTCGCCGAATGATGCTCGCCGAGATCGGGGCCGCCTTCCAGGCGACCGCCCTGTCCGGATCGCTGCTGCTCGCGATCGCCGTCGCCGCCGCAGCGGGCCTGGTCGCCTTCCTCTCCCCGTGCGTGCTGCCGGTGGTCCCCGGCTATCTCGGGTACGTCTCGGGACTCGCCGGACAGGGCCCCGGCCCCGCCCCCGCCGCGAAGGGCACCGGCCGCCGCGCCGCCCGCCCGCAGCGGCCCGGCACCGGGCGGATGCTCGCCGGCTCCCTGCTGTTCGTGGCCGGCTTCGCAGTGGTGTTCATGGCGCTCGGCGGCTTCGCCGGCGCCGTCGGCTACCTCCTCCAGGAGCACGCCGTGTGGATCAACCGCGTCGCCGGCGCGATCGTGATCCTCATGGGCCTGGTGTTCATGGGCCTGATCCCGGGGCTGTCGGCCACGATGCCGATCTCCGCGAAGAAGCCCGACGCGGGCCTGCTCGGCGCACCGCTGATGGGGCTGGTGTTCGGCCTGAGCTGGACCCCCTGCATCGGCCCCACCTACGCCGCCATCGTGGCGCTGTCCCTGGACGGCGGCGGCGACGGCGCGGCGGTCCGCGGCGGCGTCCTGGCGCTGGCCTACTCCCTCGGCCTCGGCATCCCCTTCGTGCTCTTCGCGCTGCTGTTCGAGCGCGCGCTCGGGCTGAGCAGGAAGCTGTCGGCCCACCGCCGCAGCATCGGCCTGCTCTCCGGCGCGCTGCTGATCGCGATCGGCGTGCTCCTGATGACCGGGGTGTGGGCGAGCTGGATGAGCGAGCTGCAGGGACTGATCGCGACCTTCGAACCGGTGGTGTGATGAGCGAGAAGAACCCCCGTCCGGACCACGGCGTCCGGACCGACGACGCAGAGCGGCCCGGCACGGGCCCCGACGAGGCGAGCGGATCCGGCACGGGCCCGTCGGAGTCCGGCAGCTGGTCCAGCAAGCCCGAGGTCGACGGGAAGCGCGCCGCCGTGCCCTCCCTGGGCCTGCGCGGCACGCTGCTGTTCCTGTGGCGGCAGCTGACCTCCATGCAGACGGCGCTCGTGCTGCTCATGCTGCTGGCCGTCGCCGCGATCCCCGGCTCGCTCTACCCGCAGCGCAGCGTGAACCCGGCCCTGACCGAGCAGTTCCTCGAGGAGAACGGCCGCTGGGGCGAGGTCCTGGACGCGCTGGGCTTCTTCGAAGTCTTCTCCTCGCCGTGGTTCTCCGCGATCTACCTGCTGCTGTTCATCTCCCTGATCGGCTGCATCGTCCCGCGCGTCGGCGTGCACCTGAGGCAGCTGCGCGCGAAGCCGCCCCGCACCCCCTCCCGCCTGACCCGCTTCACCGGGTACACCCGCCTCGAGCTGCCCGGCGCGCAGGCCGACTCCCTGATCGAGACGGCCCATCGCAGCCTGCGCCGCTCCCGCTACCGCGCCGAGGTGCGCGAGGAGAAGGCCGGCCGCTCCGTCAGCGCCGAGCGGGGGCTGCTGCGCGAGACCGGCAACCTCCTGTTCCACATCGCGCTGGTCGGCGTGCTGGTGTGCAACGCCGGCGGCACCCTGACCAGCTATCGCGGCCAGGTCACGGTGGTCGAGGGGGGCGGCTTCGCGAACTCCCTGACCCAGTACGACTCCTTCGAGTCCGGGGCCTGGTTCGACGAGAACGACATGCCCGACTTCCGTTTCACCCTCGAGGATTTCCGCGCCACCTACGTCCAGCCCGGCGAGGCGGGGAGGGTCGGCGAGCCGCGCTCCTTCGAGGCCGACGTGCAGGTGACCACCCCCGGTCAGGAGCAGGAGTCCCGCACGCTCCAGGTCAACAAGCCCCTGCACGTCCCGGGCGCGTCGATGTACCTGCTCGGCAACGGCTACGCCCCCGAGATCACGGTCACCGATCCCGAGGGCACCGTCGTCGCCGAGGGGCCGCTGATCACCGTCCCGATGGGCGACATCAACTACACCTCTCAGGTGGTGCTCAAGGCGCCCGACGCCCAGCCCGAGCAGACCGCCGTCGTCGGCTTCTTCCTGCCCACCGGCACCATCGACGAGCAGGGACCGCGCTCCCTCTACCCCGACGCGCTGGACCCGCAGCTCGCCCTCACCGTCTACCAGGGCGACCTGGGCCTGGACTCCGGCGTGCCGCAGAACGCGTACGAGGTGGACCTCACCACCCTCACCCAGGTCCCGGGGGAGGACGGCGACCCGGTGCTGATCCGGCTGTACCCCGGCCAGGAGTACAGCCTCGCCGACGGCACCACCGTCAGCTTCGACGGGCTGAAGCGCTTCGCCGCCTTCGACATCGTCCACAACCCCTTCGAGCGCTGGATCCTGATCAGCGCGCTGGTCGCCGTCGGCGGCCTGATCCTCTCCCTGTTCGTGCCGCGCCGGCGCCTGTGGGTGCGGGTGCGGGAGCAGGGCGGCACGACCGTGCTCGAGGTCGCCGGGCTCGCCCGCAGCGACGATCCCGCGCTCGCGGACGACGTGAAGGCCCTGGCGTCCCGGCTCTCGGAGGTGCACGATGGACAACGGCTCCCGGACGCCGCACCGTCCGGGCACCCCGAGGCGGACGCCTCGGGCGGACCCCGAGAAGGAAGTGCCCAGTGATCAACCAGCAGCTGGCAGAGCTCTCGAACCTCGCCATCGTGGTGACGATCGTGCTCTACGTGCTCGCCCTGATCGGCTTCGGCGCCGATCTGTCCTCGTCCTCCCAGCGCCGCAGCGACGCCCGCCTCGCCGCCCAGGAGCGGAAGGAGGCGCAGGAGAGGGAGATGAGCCCCGCGAGCGTCGGCGCCTCGGGCGCCGAGGCGGAGGGGGCGACCGCGGTGGGTGGCACCGCGGTGGCTGCTCGCCCCGGCGCAGCGAGCGCGGGCTCCGCAGGCTCCGGCGCCGGCGGCTCGGATTCCCTCGCCCCGGGCACCGCCGGTACGCGCACCGCGGGGGAGGCTCCTGCCGCGTCCGGTGGCATGTCCGCGCAGCGCTTCGCCTTCCTGCTCGCCTCCGCCGCGACCGTGCTGCACCTGATCGGCGTGATCACTCGCGCGCTCGCCACCCAGCGCGTCCCGTGGGCGAACATGTACGAGTTCGCGACCACCTCCACCGCGATCGTGATGGTCGCCTTCCTCGCCTTCAGCGTGCGCCGCACGGAGCTGCGGGCGCTGGGCACCTTCGTCGTCGGCCCCGTGCTGCTCGTGCTGCTGCTCGCGCAGACGTTCTGGATCGTGCCCGCCGCCGAGCTCACCCCGAGCCTCCAGAACTCCCACTGGATCTACATCCACATCGGCGTCGCGGTCGTGGCGACGGCGCTGTCGATCCTCGGCGCGGTCGTCGCCTCGATGCAGCTGTTCCAGGCGAAGCACGAGCGCGTCCTCGCCGAGCGCGCCGCGACCGAGGATTTCCCCGAGCACTGGGGCCGCTTCGGGCACGTGCTGGACCGGCTGCCCTCCTCGTCCTCCCTCGAGGCGCTGAGCTTCCGCATCCACTCGGTCGCGTTCGTGTGCTGGACCTTCACCCTGATCTTCGGGGCGATCTGGGCCCGCGAGGCCTGGGGCCGCTTCTGGGGCTGGGACCCCAAGGAGGTGTGGACCTTCATCATCTGGGTGATCTACGCGGCCTACCTCCACGCCCGCGCCACCGGCGGCTTCCGCGGCTCCCGGGCAGCGGGCCTGGCCCTGGCCGGCTTCGTCGCCGTGGTCTTCAACTACACGATCGTGAACACGGTCATCAACGGCCTGCACTCCTACTCCGGCCTCGGCTGAGACTCCGGCCGGGGCAGGCAGTCCGGCCTCGGGTGATTCTCCGGCCAGCGCTGGCAGTCCGGCCTCGGCCGGTGCTCCGGTCCCGGCTCTGCCCGCGCCGAGCAGTTCTTCGGCGATCCGTTCCAGGACATGGAACGGATCGTCGAAGTGTTTCCGGCCGCCGCAGTGCGGACGAGACCAGGGCCGCAGCGCGAAGAGTCGATCGACGTCAGGTACCAGCTTCCTGGTAGCTGACGTCGATCAACTCAGTGCAGTGGTGGTGCGTAGGAGGTCAGTGCCGCGACGTGCGGAGCAGATCGACGTGAGGTACCACTTTCCCGGTACCTGACGTCGATCAAGTCTGTGCAGCGGTGGTGCGGACGGTGTCGGTGCCTGTGCACGTGCAGTTGGTCGACGTGAGGTACCACCTTTCTGGTACCTGACGTCGATCGACTCCGGTGGGAGGGCTCGGCCGAGCTTCGCTGAGTGGGCCTGGCCGACCTCCGGTGACCGGTCCAGCCAGCAGGTGACGCCATGCGGCGCGCCGAAGCGCGGATCGCCGAGGCGGAACCTCCCGGCCCAGCCTGCTCAGGCGCTGCGGCCGGTGTCGGTCCCGCTGTCGCCGGGGCCGTCGTCGAGCTCGCCGGAGTCGCCGGAGTCGCCGGGGCCTTCGCCGCGCTCGCGACGCTCACGACGCTCGCGGCGGATGTCCTCGTCGAGCTTGCGCAGGAACTCGGGATCCTCGTCGGGGGCGAGAGGGCCGTCGCGCCGCGGACCCGGGCTGCCGGAGGAGCCTCGGCCCCAGGAGCGCTCCTTGCCCACGAACAGCCAGGTGAGCGGTCCCACCCAGGGGATCAGCACGATCAGCACGATCCATGCCCATTTCGGCACACCTCTGACCTTGTCGTCCTGGGTCTGCACACAGTCGGCGAGTGCGAAGACGGTCAGGGCGATCGAGAGGACTGCCAGGATGCCGCGGGCCATGGGGACAGTCTAGGCCGCGGACCTGGGACGGGGCCGGGGACTCTGGACCGGATCGGGGACTCGGGACGGGGCAGGGGGGCTCTGGACCAGATTGGGGGCTCTGGACCAGATCGGGGACTCAGGACGGGATCGGGGACCGGGCAGGGACTCGGGACGAGACCGGAGTACGGCAGGGCTGCCCATCGCGTCCGCGGCAGGGCTCGCCGCGCGCGCCGTGATCGCGGCCCGCAGCCCGCGGCGTGATCCTGGCCCCGAGCCGCCTCCGGGGACAGCGGGTTCCCGGACGGGGGACCTAGTCTGGAGCGATGCGACAGTTCCTGCTCTACGCCGTCATCCGCCTGGGCCTGTGGATCGCCCTGTGGTGGGTGCTCACCGTGGTCGGGGTGGGCGTGATGCTCGCCGGCGTGCTCGCGGCGTTGATCGCGATGCTGATCTCGATCCTGTTCCTGGACCGCCTGCGGGACGCCGCGGCGATGCGCTGGAAGGTCGCGCACGAGCGCAGGGTCGAGAAGCGCGGCGAGACCGTGGACGAGGACGCCGAGTACGAGGACGGGCTCTTCGCCGACGAGGTCCGGATCGACGGAGAGACGCGGGCGGGGGACTCCGCCGCAGGCCCCGCGGACCTGCCCGACCTCCCCGAGGACGGCACGAGCGACAGGGATACCAGGGCCTGAGTCGCCCCCAGGGAGCTCAGCGCGCTGACACGCTGCCCTGAGCCCTGAGCCCTGAGCCCTGAGCCCTGAGCCCCCAGCCAAGGGCCCGCTGCTCCCCGGATGGTGCGTCCTGCGGACCAGCGGTCCGACGAGGTCAGAGCACCAGGCCGACGAGCAGCAGCAGCAGCGAGAAGACCAGCTCGAGCCGTCCGGTCGCGCCGAGCACGGGGATCAGGTCCCGGCCCATCGCCCCGCCGAGCACCTTCCGCACCGGACCGATGGCGAGCGGCAGGGCGAGCAGCACGAGCGCCGCGGGCCAGTGCGCGATGATCACCGGCACCATGAGCACGAAGGGCGCCAGCAGCGTCGTCGTGTAGAGCAGGCGCGTGCCGCGCTCACCGAGTCGGACCGCGAGGGTCCTCTTGCCGGAGACGGCATCGGTGGGGATGTCGCGCAGGTTGTTGGTGAGCATCAGCGCGACGGCGAGCAGCCCGATCGCGACCGAGGCGAGCAGCGCCGCCCAGGAGGGGCGGCCCGTGATCGCGAGCGCTGTGCCGTTGACGGCGACGAGACCGAAGAACACGAACACGAAGAGCTCGCCGAGGCCCAGGTAGCCGTAAGGCTTCCTGCCGCCGGTGTAGAACCAGGCTGCGGCGATCGCGGCGGCGCCGACGACCAGCGCCCACCACATCTGCGCCACGGCCACCAGCACGACGCCGAACAGGCCGCCGAGGGCGAGGGAGATGATCGCGGCGCGCTTCACGGTCGCGGGGCGGGCGGCGCCGGAGCCGGTGAGGCGGAAGGGACCGACCCGGTCGTCGTCCGTGCCGCGGATCCCGTCGGAGTAGTCGTTGGCGAAGTTCACGCCGATCTGCAGCGAGAAGGAGACGGCGAGGGCCAGGAGCGCTCGGGGGATCACCAGCGCCCAGTCGACCGCTCCGGTGAGCTCGCCGAGCTGCCACACGGCGACGCCGGTTCCGGCGGCGACGGGGGCGAGGGCGGCGGGGAGGGTCTTCGGGCGGGCGCCCTCCACCCACTGCGGCAGGCTGGCCATCGTGCTCCTCACGCGTGCTGGGGCCGGCGGTCGACGGCCCCGACGAGCTTACGCCGCGGCGCGGCGCCGGACCGTCCCGTCGACTGTGAGTCGTGACCCGAGTGACGAGCACCGGGCCACCCGGATGCCGGGCCCCCGCGATGCAGGATCGGCCTGATGCCGGGCAGCTCCGATGCCCCGCCGCCGCTCTGCTCGACGTCCGTGGCGTACGGACTCCGCGGCCTCCCCGACGGCGCGGCCGACGGGCAGGGCGGGGCGGCGGACCCTCAGCCGCCGGCGAGGCGGCGGGCGGCGGCGCGGTCCACCTTGCCGATGCCCAGCAGCGGCAGCTCCTCGACGACGTGGACGCGCTTGGGGATCATGTGCGCGGGCACCTCGGTGGTGCGCAGCGCGGAGCGGACGAGCGCCGAGGCCTCCGCGGGGTCCGTGCCCTCCTCGAGGGTGACCAGCGCCTCGACCCGCTGGCCCCATTCCGGATCGGGCACCCCGACCACGACGGAGGTGCGGACCAGGCCGCGCAGCATGAGGGAGCGGTCGATCGCGCGCTCGACGTCCTGGGGGAGGACCTTGCGTCCGCCGGTGTTGATCACGTCGTCGGCCCGGCCCAGCACGGTCAGCGCTCCGTCGTCCCCGATCTCGGCGAGGTCGGAGGTGAGGAAGGCGCGGTCCGCGCTCTCGCGGGAGACCACAGCGCCGGAGACTGCGGCGTCGGCGGCCGGCCCGTCGGCCGACGGGGAGGCGCCGGCGAACACTCCGCCGTCGGTGCCGCCGCCCTCGGTGAGATAGCCGAGGGCGAGGGTGGGGGAGGAGATCCGCAGCCGGCCCGCGCCGGACTCGTCGGGGTCGAGCACCGACAGGGACACCCCGGGCAGCGGCCGACGGTCGTAGACGCAGCCGCCCGCGGTCTCGGAGGAGCCGTAGGTGGTGCGCACCGGGATCCGCTGCCCGCGGGCGCGGGCGAGGACGTCGGTGCTGGTCGCCGCTCCGCCGACGAGCACGGCGGCGAAGCGCTTCAGCAGGCCGCGGGCGCGGGCGTCGTCCCCGGTCGCGCCGGTGACGATGCGGGTGAGCTGGGTGGGGACGAGGGAGGTCATCGCCGGCAGCCCGGCCCGCTCCGCCTGCTCGAGGACGGGTCCGGCGAGCTCCACGAAGGCGGCGGCGTCGAAATGGCCGCGCAGGTCCGGCAGCGGATCCGGAAGGGCGGGCCCCGGAATGCCCTGCACCTGGCCGGTGCGGTGCGCGCGGGCGAGGACCTGCACCCCGGCGATGTGCGTGGGCGGCAGCAGTGGCAGCCAGAACCCGTGCCCGCGGGAGTCCGGGGCGGTGCCGTCGGCGGCGAAGAGCTGCGCGGTCGCGTCCTGCGAGGCCCTCAGCGCCGCGAGGCTGAGCGCGACGGCCTTCGCGGTGCCGGTCGAGCCGGAGGTCGGGACCACCAGCGCCGTGTCCTCGAGCCCGGCGGGCAGCCTGTCCGGGGCCGGGAAGGGCCCGAGCCACAGGCGCGCCCGGCCCGCCATCACCTCGCCGATCGCCTCGGAGTGCGCGGCGAGAGAGGCGGCGGAGGCGTCGTAGGCGGGCGGGACCAGCCAGGGCGGGGACGCGGCGGCGGGGCCGTCGGGCAGGGGCGCGGCCATCTCAGCCCTGCGGGTGGGGGAAGGAGGTCCAGTCGGGGTCGCGCTTCGCGAGGAAGGCGTCGCGGCCCTCGGCGGCCTCGTCGGTCATGTACGCCAGACGCGTCGCCTCCCCGGCGAAGACCTGCTGGCCCATGAGGCCGTCGTCGGCGAGGTTGAAGGCGAACTTCAGCATCCGGATCGCCTGCGGGGACTTCGTCGCGATGGTCGCGGCCATCGCGAGGGCCTGCTCCTCGATCCGTGCGTGGTCGACGACCCGGTTCACGGCCCCCCAGTCGTAGGCGTCCTGGGCGGAGTACTCCTCGGCCAGGAAGAAGATCTCCCGCGCCCGCTTCTGCCCGACCTGCTTGGCGAGATAGGCGGAGCCGTAGCCGCCGTCGAAGGAGCCGACGTTCGCGTCGGTCTGCTTGAAGCGGGCGTGCTCGCGGGAGGCGATCGACATGTCCGCGACCACGTGCAGGGAGTGCCCGCCGCCGGCGGCCCAGCCGTTCACGACCGCGATCACGACCTTGCCCATGGTGCGCATGAGGCGCTGCACCTCGAGGATGTGGAGGCGACCCGCGGAACGGGTGCGCACGGAACCGGTCTCCTCCACAGCCTCCTCTGCGGCGTACTCGTAGCCGGCACGGCCGCGGATCCGCTGGTCGCCGCCGGAGCAGAAGGAGTGCCCGCCGTCCTTGGGGGAGGGGCCGTTGCCGGTCAGCAGGATCACGCCCACCCCGGTGTCGAGCCGGGCATGGTCCAGCGCCCGGTACAGCTCGTCGACCGTGTGGGGGCGGAAGGCGTTGCGCACCTCGGGACGGTCGAAGGCGATCCGCACCGTCGGGAGGTCCCGGGAGGTCAGCTCCCCGTCCGGCGACTCGATCCGCTCCACGGCGCGGTGGTAGGTGATGTCGGTGAGCTCGGGACCGCCGTGCTCGTGCGCCGGCACCTCCCGCCAGCGGCGGGGATCGAAGGTGTCGGAGACCCGACGGGGCAGCGGAGCGGGCGGGGTCGTCATGGCCTCCAGGGTAGTCCGGGCGGGGTGGGCCGCGGAGCGCTCCGGGGCCGGCCGCGGGTGCGCATCTCGAGAGCCCCGGTGCGCGGGCCGAGCAGGAGTCGTCATGCGGTGGTCATCTGAGGGTCGCCCGTGCTCCATCGGGCCGCGGCACCCTGGGCGCATGCATCCTCGACCCTCCCGCCGCGCCCTCCTCGCCGCCACGGCGCTCTCCTCCGCGACCGTCCTGCCGGCGCTCCTGACCGACTCCGCGACCGCCGTCCCCGCCTCGGACGGGCCGCGCTTCCGCATCGCGGTCGCGACCAACGAGCCCTGGGGCACCTACCACGTCAGGCCGGTGCTGGACGACATCGCCGCCCGCGGCGGCGAGATCCTCCAGGTCGTCCCCGACCTCGAGGGGATCGGCGCCGAGGAGACGGTCCCGGTCCGCACGCTCGAGCAGATGCGGGCCGAGGACGTCGACCTCCTCGTCGTCAGCGGCGCGACCGACTGGCCCGGACAGGTGGCCGAGGCCCTGCCCGACATCCCGGTGCTCGCCTCGAGCCTGGCCTACATGAACGCGGTCGAAGGGCCGCACGCCGCCGCGCTCCGCCCCCGGCTGCTGCCCGGCACCGCCAGCTCGGACGCCGAGGCCGAGACCTTCGCCGTGCACATGGGCGTGCCCGTCCCCTCGCTGCGCGTGGTCGGGATCCCCGAGCTCGACGACCTGCCGCAGCGTGCCCCGGAGTCCGGCACCGTCCTGGTCGCGACCTCGGTGACGCACGCCGACGAGACCGGCGGCGCCGCGCCGGGCGCCGAGCTGCTGCTCGAGACCGCGCACGCGCTCGCCGACCGGGGACGCAGGATCCTCGTCGGCCTGCACCCGCGCGAGGACCGCTCGCTGTGGAGCGACTTCGAGATCGCCGAGGAGGGCACGCTCGCGGCCTCCGCCCGCGCCGAGGCGGTCGTCGGCATCCCGGGATCCGTGTTCCCGAAGATCGCCGCCGTCGGCACGCCGCTCGTCGGGATCACCGCCGACGGGATCCAGGTGCCCCAGTACCTCCTGGACCTCGGCGCCTCCGCCGCGACCCTCGAGGAGGCGCTCGCCGCCGTGGAGAGCGCCGAGCCGGTGGACAAGCGGACGCTGCGCCACGTGGTCGGCCCGCTCGGCCGCGCCGGGACGACCTACGCGCAGGTCCTCTTCGCCGCCGCGCGGCGGGTCGGGCGCGAGCGCTGACCCGTCGCGACGCCGGAGGCGCGACGGAGACGGGCTGACTACCCTGGCCCGATGCACATCCCCACCCCCCTCCGCGAGCGCGGCATCGACCGCGTCCACGCCTGGTCCATCCCGATGACCACCCGTTTCCGCCGGATCACCGAGCGCGACGGACTGCTGCTGCACGGTCCGGAGGGCTGGGCGGAGTTCTCCCCGTTCTGGGACTACGACGCGGCCGAGTCGACGGCCTGGTTGCGCGCCGCACTCGAGGACGCGACGACGCCCCGCCCCGCACCGCGGCGCGAGGAGGTCGAGGTCAACGCCACGATCCCGGTGCTCCCGCCGGTGCTCGCGGCGCGGATCGCGACGGTCGGCGGGGCGCGGACGGCGAAGGTGAAGGTCGCCGACCCCGGCTCCGACCTCGCCTCCGACGCGCAGCGCCTCGAGGCGGTCCGCGACGCGATGGGCTCGGACGCCCGGATCCGCATCGACGCGAACGCCGTCTGGACGTTCGAGGAGGCGCTCGAGGCGCTGCCCGTCCTGGACCGGGCCGCGGGCGGGCTCGAGTACGCCGAGCAGCCCTGCGCCGCGCTCGAGGACCTCGCCGCGCTGCGCCGCGCCCTCGACATCCCGATCGCGGCCGACGAGTCGGTGCGCCGGGCGGAGGACCCGCTCCGGGTCGCCCGGGCCGAGGCCGCCGACCTGCTGGTGATGAAGGTCCAGCCGCTCGGCGGCGTGACCCGCTGCCTCGAGCTGGCCGAGGAGGCGGGGCTGCCGGTCGTGGTCTCCTCCGCGCTCGAGTCGAGCATCGGCCTCGGCGCGGGGCTCGCCCTCGCCGCGGCGCTGCCGGAGCTGCCGCACGCCTGCGGTCTCGCGACCGCGACCCTGCTCACCGGCGACCTCGCCCCGCAGCCGCTGCACGCGACCGGCGGCACGCTGCCCGTCGGCCGGACGGCGCCGAGCGAGGAGCTGCTCGCCCGCCACGCGGCCGACGACGCCCTCGCCGCGCGCTGGGAGGAGCGGCTCGCGGCCTGCGCGTCCCTGCTCTGACAGCACGTGAGCTCTGACAGCACGTGAGCAGGCCGGGACTACGCTGACGGGGTGCACGAGCCCTCCGCCCCGATCCCCGCTCCGCTGACGATCCCCGCGCCCCGGCCCACCGGCTCCGGCGCGGTGGACCAGGCGGTCGCGGTCTGGTCCGCACTCGCGGAGCTCGGACTGGCCGAGGCGGTGCTCAGCCCCGGCTCCCGCTCCGCGCCGCTGGTCTACGCGCTCGCGGCCGACGAGGTCGCCGGTCGGATCCGTGCCCACGTCCGGATCGACGAGCGCGCCGCCGCCTTCACCGCCCTGGGTCTCGGCCGCCTGGATCCCGCCCGGCCCGCCGCGGTCGTGACCACCTCCGGCACCGCCACCGCGCACCTCCACGCCGCCGTGATGGAGGCGCACCACTCGCGGATCCCGCTGCTCGTGCTCACCGCGGACCGGCCTGCCGAGCTGCGCGAGGTCGGCGCGAACCAGACCACTCGCCAGGCCGGCATGTTCCGCTCGCTGGTGCGCCTGGCCGTGGACCTGCCCGCCCCGACCGCCGAGGCGGCGAGCCCGGTCGAGCTGCGCACCGCGGTCTCCACCGCCGCCCGCGCCCTCGCCGCCGCGACCGGGGAGCACCCCGGTCCCGTGCACCTGAACCTCTCCTTCCGCGACCCGCTCGTGCCCCGCGCAGAGGAGTCGGAGCAGCCCGACAGGACCGCGGCGCCTGAACGGATCGTCGTCACGCGGCGCGTCCCCGCCCCGGCGCCCGCCCCGCAGCCGGTCCCGGTCGACTCCCGCACCGTCGTCGTCGCCGGGGACGGGGCGGGGCCGGCCGCCGCCGCGCTCGCCGATGCGCACGGCCTGCCGCTGCTGGCCGAGCCGAGCTCCGGCGCGCTCATGGCGGACGGCCTCGTCCCCCGTCATCCCGCGCTGCTGCGCGAGGTGATGGCCGATCCCGCGCACCCGCTGCGCCCCCGCCGTGCGATCGTGCTCGGTCACCCCACGCTGTCCCGGCCGGTCGTCGGCGCGCTCCTGGGCGCGCCCGACGTCGAGGTGGTCGTCGTGGACCCGCATCCGGACTGGCCCGACGTGGCCCGCCGCGCGAGCCTCGTGGTCCCCGCCGCGATCGGGCAGGAGATCCCCGGGACGGGGCAGGAGGCGGCCGGGGCCGGGCAGGACGCGGCCTCGGCCGGGGCCGCGCCGGCCGCGCCGGCCGCCCCGGAGATCGACCTGGTACAGCGCCGCGCGTGGGTCGAGGCGTGGCGCACCGCGGCCGACGCCGCCGCAGCCCGGCTGCCGCAGCCGTGGCAGCAGCGCGCCGCGCTCGCCGTCTGGGAGGCCTCCGGGCCGGGCGACCTGCTCGTGCTCGGCTCCTCGAGCCTCGTGCGCGACCTCGAGCAGCACGCCGGGCCCACCTCTGCGCAGGTGATCGCCAACCGCGGCCTCGCCGGGATCGACGGCACCACCGCCATGGCCGGCGGCCTCGCCCTGGCACGTGCTGCACAGGACGGGCCTGGGGAGCGGGGCCGCACGCGTCTCCTGGTCGGTGACCTCACCGCCCTCCACGACCTCACCGGCCTGCTCGTCGGCCCGGAGGAGCCGCGCCCCGAGCTCGACGTGATCGTCGTCGACGACGGCGGGGGCCGCATCTTCTCCGGCCTCGAGCACGCCGCGGCGCCCCCTGCGCTGCTGCGCCGCTTCTTCACCACCCCGCACGGCGCCGACATCGCCGCGGTCGCCGCGGGTCTCGGCGCCGACGCGCGCTCCCTCGAGGCCGACGAGCTGCCGGCGACGCTCGCCGAACCCGCGCAGGGCCTGCGCGTGCTCGTCGTCCAGGAGTCGCTCAGCGAGGTCCCGAGGAACTCTTGAGCGCGAGTGGTGACATGACCCCATGAACGACGAGCACGCCCCGCAGCCGCCCCGCGACCCGAGCGCCGGGACCCCGGATGCCCCGTACGGCACGACCCCGGCCTACGGCAGCCCTGCCCCCGACGACGGGGCGTCCCCCTACGCCGCGTCCTACGGCGCAGGTCCGGCCTACGGCGCAGGCCCGGCCTACGGCGCGGCTCCGGTCCACGGCGCGCCGTCGGCCGAGACGACCGAACAGCTCCCGGCCGCCGCCTCCCCGTTCGATCACGCCGTCCACGGCTCCGCCGCTGCCGACTCCGGCGCCCCCGCGCCGGTCGCCACCGGGGCCGCCGGGACGGCCGCGCCCCGCCGCGGCCCGGGCTGGGTCGGGACCAGCGCCCTCGTGCTCGCCGGGATGCTGCTCTCCAGCGGCCTCACGCTCGGCGGCGTCGTCGCCTACGACCAGCTGCAGGGCGACGAGCCGGTCGCCGCCGCGCAGGACTCGCAGACCTCCGAGGCGCGACCTGCCGCGACGACCACCGCGGAGGACCCGGACTGGGCCGCGATCTCCGAGCAGGTCTCCCCGAGCGCCGTCTCGATCCTTTCCTCCACCGGCTCCGGCACCAGCCAGGGGACCGGCGTGGTCCTCGACGAGGACGGCACGATCCTCACCAACGACCACGTCGTCGGCGATGCCGAGTCCCTGCAGGTCACCACCAGCGACGGACGCAGCTTCGCCGCGAGCGTCGTGGGCACCGACCCCTCGACCGACCTCGCCGTGATCCGCCTGGAGGACCCGCCCGAGGACCTGCAGCCCGCGACCTTCGCGGACTCCTCCACCGTGGCCGTGGGCCAGCCCGTGATGGCTCTGGGCACCCCGCTCGGCCTCGAGAACACGGTCACCACCGGCATCGTCTCGGCGCTGGACCGGCCGGTCAGCGCCACCGGCGAGGAGACCGACGGCTCCGACACCACGTTCACCTCCGCGATCCAGACCGACGCCGCGATCAACCCCGGCAACTCCGGCGGCCCGCTCGTGGACGCCGCCGGGCAGGTCATCGGCATCAACACCGCGATCGCCTCGATCCCCAACGAGTCCGGGCAGGCCGGCAGCATCGGGCTCGGCTTCGCGATCCCCGCGAACACGGCGATGCTGATCGCCGAGCAGCTCCAGGACGGCGGCACCGTCCAGCACGCCTTCGTCGGCGTGACCACCACCGACGGCACGGCCGACGACGGCAGCGCCGGCTATCGCGGCGCGGAGGTCGTCGCCGTGGAGCCGGGCAGCCCCGCGGCGGAGGCGGGACTGGCCGAGGGGGACCTCATCACCGGGATCGACGACACCCCCGTCGGCGGGGCGGGCGCCCTGACCGGCATCGTGCGCGGACTCGAGGTCGGCTCCACCCACACGCTCGAGCTGGTGCGCGACGGGAAGGTGCAGACGCTCGAGATCACCCTCGCGGCCCGGGAGGGCTGAGCAGCGGAGACCTCGTGCCCGCCCGGCCGTCGCTCGGGCGGCGACGTGCCGGGCGGCGCAGTACGACGCAGGGCCTCGTCCCGTGCCCTCGGGCGCCGCGCCCCGGACCTCAGGCCTCGGCGTCGCCGCGCAGGGACCGCAGCATCGGACGGCACTTCGCGAGCGCCTCGGCATGCTCGGAGACCGGGTCGGAGGCCGCGACCAGCCCGCCCCCGGCCTGCAGCACCGCAGAGCGATCACCGGTCAGATGCGCCATCCGCAGCGCGATCGCCCACTGGCCGTCACCGCTCGCGTCCATCCAGCCGACCGGGGCGGCGTAGCCGCCGCGGTCGTGCGGCTCGAGGCGGGCGATGATCTCGTCGGCCTGCTCGCGCGGCGTGCCGGAGACCGCCGCCGAGGGGTGCAGGCGAGCGGCGACGTCCAGGCTCGTCACCCCCTCGTGCAGGCGCGCCGAGACGTCCGAGGCGAGGTGCTCGAGCCCCGGCAGGCGCAGCACGAACGGCTCCGCGGAGACCTCGATCTCCGCGGCGAGGTCCTCGAGCCGCTCGACCACGGAGTCCACCGCGTAGGCGTGCTCGGAGCGCTCCTTGCGATCGGCGCGGAACGCCCGACGGTCCGCCTCGTCGAGCTCGCCGTCGTCGGCCGCCGGCCGGGACCCTGCCAGCACGCGCGAGAAGACCCGCCCGTCCTCCGTCTGGGCGAGCATCTCCGGGCTCGCGCCGATCACGTCCTCGAGGTGGTACACCCAGGTGCTCGGGTAGGCGCGGGCGAGCCGCGTGAGCAGCAGGGCGGGGGAGAGCGGCTCCGGGGTGCGCACCGAGGTGCGCTCGGAGAGCACGACCTTCTCGGCGGCGCCGGAGCGGATCTCGTCCACGGCCTGCTGGACCAGCGCCTGGTACTCGTCGGGCGTGTGGTCCGCCTCGAGCTCGAGCGGCGAGGCCGCGGGCAGGTCGACGGGGGAGGAGGGGAACAGGTCGCGCCACGAGGCCGGCAGCTCCGGCTCCTCGTCGATCCCGACGACCGTGAGGAAGGCCTCCCCGTCGTGGACGCCGAGCAGCGCGCGCGGCACCAGCAGCGTCGAGGGGCGCTCGGAGGCGCCCGCATAGGAGAAGGAGCCCAGCGCGATCAGGCCGCTGGTGCGCACCCGCACCTCGTCGTCGACCCGGGCGCGGGAGGCGAGGTCGCGGAAGGCGGCGCTCGCGGCCGCGAAGCGGTCCGGGCCGGTGGTGCGCACGGACCAGGCCCGGCCCACGGCCACCAGTCCCTGGCCGTGCCGCAGCCAGGCGCCGGAGACCCCCGCGGGGACATGGCCCAGCAGGTCCACCGGCTCCTCGATCCGCACGGTGCGCACGAGCGGCGTCGCGGTGGCGGGTGCGGAGGGGTCGGGGAGCGTGAGAGGAGCGGACATCCGTGTCATTATGCGACACCCCCGCGCCGCCGCGCCGTGACCCGCGTCCCGTCCCCGGATGCGTCCTGCGGAGGGGGCGAGGTGCGACCATGGTCCGGCGAGAGACCGCGGGCCCGGCACCGACCGGGCGCCTTCCCCCCCCACCTCCCGAGGAGCATCGCGTGAGCACAGACGGCGACAGCATCACGACGCCCCTGGTGCGCGGGCTCCTCGCGGCGCTGTCCGTGCTCGGGATCGGCCTGGCCGTGGTGGTCGTGCCGGCGCTGGCGGCGCAGGTCGCCGGCACCGCCTCGAGCGCCACCGCGCTGGACGCCGTGCTGATCTCGCTGAACGTCCTGGTGCTCGGGCACGGCGGCGGGATCATGCTGAGCACCGGCGTGATCGACGGGGCGGTCACCCTCACCCCCGTCGGCCTGCAGATCCTGCTCGTGCTCCTGGCCGCGCTGTCGCTGCGTCGGGTCGGCCACCGCCTCGAGCTCGTGCGCGGCGACGGCGTGCTGCGCGTCGGGGCGCTGCGGGATGCGGGCGTGTCCCTCGCCGCCTTCGGCGGGACCTACGCGATCGGCCTCGCCGTGCTCGCCGCGATCGGCCGCAGCGCGGATGCCGCGCCGATGGTGACCTCCGCCGTCGTCTCCGGGGCGCTGGTCGCCGTGGGCGGCGGACTGATCGGCCTGCTGTGGTCGCTGCGGCGCGAGCCCACCACGGCGGTGCCGGGCGTGCGCGTGCTCGAGCTGCTGCCCGCCCCCTACGGCGCGGTCGCCCGCTCCGCCCTGCTGGCGGTGCTGGGTCTGTTCGGCGCCGGGATGCTGCTGGTGCTGGTCCTGATGCTCACGCACGTGCCGGCCCAGTCCGCGCTCTTCGACCAGCTCGACCCCGGGATCGTCGGCGGCCTGGTGCTCACGCTGCTGCAGCTGGCGCTGCTGCCGCTGCTGGCGGTGTGGGCGCTGGTGGTGCTGCTGGGCGGCACGGTCGTGGTGGGCACCTCCACCGGGATCTCCCTCGCCGAGGTCCAGACCGGCGTGCTGCCGGTCCTCCCGATCCTCGGCGCGCTGCCCGAGCCGGGCGACCTGCCGGGAGCGACCTGGGCGCTGATGCTGGTGCCCGCGCTCGCCGTCGGCCTCGGCGCCGTCTCCCTGGTGCGGGACGTGGCCGAGCTCGAGCGGCGCGAGCAGATCACGGCCTGGATCGCCTACCCGGTCGTGGTGGTCGTCGCGGTGCTGCTGCTCGCCGGGCTCACCACCGGCGGGATCGGCGACGGCCGCCTGGTGCACCTCGGCCCCGCCATGGGCACCCTCGTGCTGCCGCTGCTGGGCGTGGTCGTGCTCGCGACCGGGCTCGTGCTCGCCGTCCTCGCCACGGACTTCGTGCCGTGGACGCGGCGCAGCATCGCCTCCCTGCGCGAGCGCGTGGACGCCGCCGAGTCCGAGGAGCGCGGCGAGGACGCCGGCCGGCGGGGGAGCTTCGGCTCGCGCGGGAGGACCGGCGGAGCGGCGGCCGACGGGACGGACGGCGACGGCGCGACGGCCGAGGACGCGGACACGGCCGACGACGAGCACCCGACGGACGCGGATGACGTGGACGCCTGGGACGAGGACGCCGAGGACGGCGACGACCAGGACGAGGATGTCGACGGCGCCCGGGACGAGGACGCCCGGGACGAGGACACCTGGAGCGCGGACGGCGCGGACGAGGACCCGCTCAGCCCCCGAGCAGGCCGCTGAGCCAGTCGACCATCGACCCCTGTGCCTCGGAGTCGCAGGCGGTGCGCGACTGCTCCGTGATCGCCGAGGCGCGGCACTCCTCGAGCTCGGCGAGCGGGCCGTAGAACAGGGTGCTCAGCAGCGCCCCGGAGATGATCATCAGCGTCGCCGGGACGCCGAGCAGACCCCCGATCACCACCATCGACCAGCGCCGGTCCTTCACCGACTGGACGATGACCGGCACCAGCAGCACGAGCGCGACCAGCCCGGTGACCCCCGCCAGCAGCGAGAGCGGCAGCGGCATCATCATCAGCAGCCACGAGGCGAGCAGCGCGATCGCGAGCGCGCCCACCCGGCGGCGATGGCGCCTCTCCGGGGTGACGTCGGAGCGCGGGGAGGAGTCGGGATCGCTGTTCACCCCACCCATTGTGCCGTGCCCGCGGCAGGCGCCGCCGGACGGTCGGCGGGACGGCGTCCGGCCCCGCCGCCGCGGCGGGCCCCCGGGCGCGCAGCGCACTACCCTGGGACGGTGACCCGCACCCCTGTCGTCGTCCTGATCTCCGGCACCGGCTCGAACCTCGCCGCCCTCCTCGCCGCCGCGGCGGAGGAGCAGTGCACCTACGAGGTGGTCGCCGTCATCGCCGACCGCGAGGCCCCCGGCCTCGAGCACGCCCGCGCCGCCGGCATCCCCGCCAAGGTCGTGGCCCTGCGCGACCATCCCGACCGTGCCGCCTGGGACCGCGCCCTCACCGCCGCCGTCGCCGCCCACGCCCCGCAGCTCGTGGTGCTCGCCGGGTTCATGAAGCTCGTCGGCCCGCCGCTGCTCGAGGCCTTCGGCGGCCGGATCATCAACACCCACCCCGCCCTGCTGCCCGCCTTCCCCGGTGCCCACGGCGTGCGCGACGCCCTCGCCCACGGCGTGAAGGTCACCGGCTGCAGCGTGATCGAGGTCGACGCGGGCGTGGATACCGGGCGGATCCTCGCCCAGCGCGCCGTGGACGTGCTCGAGGAGGACACCGAGGAGGCCCTCCACGAGCGGATCAAGGCCGTCGAGCAGCCGCTGCTGGTCGAGGTCGTGCGCCGTCTCACCGCCGCCCGCTGACGCCTCCGGCCCGCCCCGTCCCGCCGGAAGCACGCGGCACCGTTCCGCTCCCGCCCGCCGGGACCCGCGCCCCGTCTCGCCGATGCCCGCCGGGGTCGGGGACGGGCGCGCGGACCGCTAGGCTGGGCCCCACACGACTGGCGCAGGTGGGGGACCACCGGGGAGTGTTGTGACGTCGGGGGCATCGACCGCCTGGGTGCCCTCCGCAAGCAGATCCGAACAGGAGCACGCCACGTGAGCACCGCAGAACGCCGCCCGATCCGCCGAGCCCTCCTCTCCGTCTTCGACAAGACCGGCATCGTCGACCTCGCCCGCACCCTCGCCGAGCAGGGCGCGGAGATCGTCTCGACCGGCTCCACCGCCTCCACCATCCGCGACGCCGGCATCGCCGTGACCGAGGTCGAGACCGTCACCGGCTTCCCCGAGATGCTCGACGGCCGCGTCAAGACCCTCCACCCGCGCGTGCACGGCGGGATCCTCGCTGACCAGCGCCTGGAGTCCCACCGCGACCAGCTCGCCGAGCACGAGATCGCCCCCTTCGACCTCGTCGTCGTGAACCTCTACCCCTTCGCCGAGACCGTCGCCGCCGGCGGCAGCTTCGCCGAGATCATCGAGAAGATCGACGTGGGCGGCCCGACCATGGTGCGCGGCGCCGCGAAGAACTTCGCCTCCGTCGCCGTGGTCGTGGACCCCGAGGGCTACCCGATCGCGGCCGAGGCCGCGGAGGAGGGCGGCTTCACCCTCGCCGAGCGCCAGGAGCTCGCCACCATCGCCTTCACCCGCACCGCCGAGTACGACGAGGCGATCAGCGACTGGATGCTCGGCCAGCTCGCCGAGGACGACGCGGACGCCGAGCCCGAGGTCGAGACCGGCGAGGAGGAGATCCCCTCGATCCTCGACCTCTCCGACGCGGACGCGGCCGAGCTCGGCATCACCGCGACCCTCCGCTACGGCGAGAACCCCCACCAGCGGGCCCGCCTCGCCGTCACCGACGAGACCGTCCCCGGCATCGCGGGCGCCGAGCAGCTCGGCGGCAAGGCCATGAGCTACAACAACTACGTCGACGCCGACGCCGCGGTGCGCGCCGCCCACGACCACGCCCGCCCCGCCGTCGCCGTGGTCAAGCACAACAACCCCTGCGGCGTCGCCGTGGTCGACGAGGGCCAGGACATCGCCCTCGCCCACGCCCGCGCCCACGGCACCGACCCCGTCTCCGCGTACGGAGGCGTGATCGCGGCGAACCGCACGGTCACCCTCGCCATGGCCCAGCAGGTCAAGCCGATCTTCACCGAGGTGATCCTCGCCCCCGGCTACGAGGACGAGGCCCTCGAGCTGCTGCGCACCAAGAAGAACCTCCGCATCCTGAAGCTCGAGGGGCAGTACTCCCGCGGCGTCGAGATGCGCGAGATCTGGGGCGGCATGCTGATCCAGGACGCGGACCGCGTCGACGCAGGCGGCGATGCCCCCGCCGGCTGGACCCTCGCCGCTGGCGAGGCGGCCGACGAGGCGACCCTCGCCGACCTCGAGTTCGCCTGGCGCTCGGTGCGCGCCGTGAAGTCCAACGCGATCCTCCTGGCCGCGGACGGCGCCGCCGTCGGCATCGGGATGGGCCAGGTCAACCGCCTGGACTCCTGCCGCCTGGCCGTCTCCCGCGCCAACAGCCTCGGCGAGCACGCCGAGGGCGAGGCCGCGCCGGAGCGGGCCCGCGGCGCGGTCGCCGCGTCGGACGCCTTCTTCCCCTTCGCCGACGGGGTGCAGATCCTGCTGGACGCCGGGGTGCGGGCGATCATCCAGCCCGGCGGCTCGATCCGCGACGACGAGGTGATCGAGGCGTGCCGTGCCGCGGGCGTGACGCTCTACCTCACCGGCACCCGCCACTTCGCCCACTGACCGCCCGGCACCGCCCGTCCGCGCCGCCCGGCCCGGACGGGCGGCGCCGCCCCGCCCTGCCCGCGTCGGCCTGCGCCGATCCCGGGCGGGGCTCCCCGACGGCGGAGGACCTCTGTTCACCTCCGGTCCATCCGTGACCTCTAAGCTTGGGCGCATCCACCAGCGAGCGCCGAAGGAGTGACCGTGAAGATCCCCGACAACCAGAGCCTGCGCGAGTACATCGAGCACCTGCGCGAGGAGGGGTACTCGGTCCAGGACGGCCACACCCCGGACCCGGACCTGATCGACCCGCAGGGGAACCCGGTCTACACCTGGCAGGAGGGGTATCCGTACGAGACCCGGATGGACCGGGAGGAGTACGAGCTGGAGAAGTACCAGCTCCAGGTCGAACTGCTGAAGTTCCAGTACTGGCTCGAGGACAACGACCAGAAGGCCGTCATCATCTTCGAGGGGCGCGACGCGGCCGGCAAGGGCGGCACGATCAAGCGCTTCACCGAGCACCTCAACCCCCGCACCGCCCGCGTCGTAGCGCTGAACAAGCCCAGCGACCGCGAGCGCGGCCAGTGGTACTTCCAGCGCTACGTCCAGCACCTGCCCACCGAGGGCGAGATGGTGCTCTTCGACCGCTCCTGGTACAACCGCGCCGGCGTCGAGCGGGTGATGGGCTTCGCGACCCCGGAGCAGTACGAGACCTTCATGAACCAGGTCCCCTACTTCGAGCGGATGCTGGTGGACTCCGGCATCCACCTCACCAAGTTCTGGTTCTCCGTCTCGCAGAAGGAGCAGCGCACCCGCTTCGCGATCCGTCAGCTGGACCCGGTGCGGCGCTGGAAGCTCTCCCCGATGGACCTCGAGTCGCTGGATCGCTGGGAGGCGTACACCGAGGCCAAGGAGGAGATGTTCCGCCGCACGGACAAGAAGTACGCGCCGTGGACGATCATCCGCTCCAACGACAAGAAGCGCGCCCGCCTGAACGCGATGCGCTACTTCCTCTCCCAGTTCGAGTACGAGGACAAGGACCACGAGATCGTGGGCAGCCCGGACCCGAAGCTGGTCATGCGCGGGAAGATGGAGGAGGCCGACGAGTGAGCCGCTGACGGCGCCGCTCGTGCGACGGGCCGGTCACCCCTAGGGGGGACCGGCCCGTCGGCCGTTCGGTGCGGCTCAGAAGTCCAGGCGCTCCGTGGGCGGAAGCGCCACCTCGCCCGAGTCGGGCTGCTCCGTGGCGGCGGCCGGCTCCGGCTCCTCGTCGAGCGCCGGGATGGTGCCGGTGGCCGTCGCCCGGTGCGGCGAGGTCATCGAGGCGGGGGAGAGCAGCCCGGCCAGACGGTCCTCGTCCAGCAGGCCGCGCTCGAGCACCAGGTCCCGGACCGGCCGGCCCGTCGCCAGCGCCTCCTCCGCGACCTCCGTCGCGGCCGCGTACCCGATCACCGGCACCAGCGCCGTGACCACCCCGATCGAGCGGTGCAGATAGTCCTCCAGCACCTCCTCGTTCAGGGTGATCCCGGCGACGCAGCGGTCGGCGAGGGTGTTCATCGCGCGGGTCATGATCTGCGTGGACTCGAGGATGTTGAAGGCGATCACCGGCTCGAACACGTTCAGCTGCAGCTGACCGCCCTCGGCCGCGAAGGTCACCGAGAGATCGTTGCCGATCACCTCGTAGGCGACCTGGTTGACGACCTCCGGGATCACGGGGTTCACCTTGCCGGGCATGATCGAGCTGCCCGGCTGCACGGCCGGCAGGTTGATCTCGTGCAGGCCGGCCCGCGGCCCGGAGCTCAGCAGGCGCAGGTCGTTGCAGATCTTCGAGATCTTCACCGCGATGCGCTTGAGGATCCCGGAGAAGGTCACGAAGGCGCCGGTGTCGCTGGTGGCCTCGACCAGATCCGCGGAGACCACGAAGGGCACTCCGGTCAGCTCGGCGAGCTCGGCCGTGGCCATCGCCGCATAGCGCGGATCGGAGGTGATGCCGGTGCCGATCGCCGTCGCGCCGAGGTTGATCTCCTGGAACAGCGTCGCGGTGCGGGTGAGGCGCTGGACGTCCTCCTCGATCGTGGTGGCCCAGGCGTGGAACTCCTGGCCCACGGTCATCGGGACCGCGTCCTGCAGCTGGGTGCGCCCCATCTTCAGGACCGAGGAGAACTCCTCGCCCTTCGCGCGCAGGGTGGAGATCAGGTGGTCCATCGCCTCGGCCAGCGCCGGGAAGGACAGCATGATCGTCAGCCGGATCGCGGTGGGGTAGACGTCGTTGGTGGACTGGCCGAGGTTGACGTGGTTGTTGGGGTGCAGCCGGTCGTACTGCCCCTTCTCGTGCCCGAGGATCTCCAGCGCGCGGTTGGCGATCACCTCGTTGGCGTTCATGTTCGTGCTCGTGCCGGCCCCGCCCTGGATCATGTCCACGATGAAGTGCTCGTGGAGGGCTCCGCCGATGATCTCCTCGCAGGCGCGGTCGATCGCCGCGAAGCGCTCGTCGTCGAGCGCCCCCAGACGATGGTTGGCGCGGGCGGCGGCGCGCTTGACCTGGGTGAGGGCCTCGATCATCCGGGGGAAGTGCTGCAGCTGCACCCCGGTGATGTGGAAGTTCTCGTTCGCCCGCAGGGTCTGGACGCCGTAGTAGGCATCGGCTGGGACGTCGCGGTCTCCGAGCAGGTCGTGCTCACGGCGGGTGCCGGTCGACGTCGCACCGGGGCTGGTCATCGTGGGATCCTCCAGATGTCGCTGTGGCCGACGGCTCTGCCGGCCCCTGCCAGGGTAGCGGGGCGTGGCCCGTACGATGGCCGGGTGCGCGCGCCCCGATCCCCCCACACGCTCCGCGCCGCCTTGCGGCGGCAGACGGTGCTCACCCTCGCCCTGCCCGCGCTCGCGCTGATCGTCCTGATCGGGGCGACGCTGTCGGCGCCGCTGGCCGGCGTGCTCCTGGCGGCACTGCTGCTGGTCCTCGCGCTGATGCGGGCCCTGCTGCCGGTGCGGGCGGTCGGCGCGCTCGCCGTCCGCTCCCGCGGCCTCGACGTCGCGGTGCTGCTCGCCCTCGCGCTCGGCATCGCGGTGCTGAGCACCTCCCCGAACCTCTGACCCGAAGCGCCCCGGGCGGCCCGTCGGGGTGTGAGCTTCGTCGGCCCGCCGGCGGGAGCGGGCCCGCCCGCGGTGTGGGACGATCGGTCCGTGCCCACCGACTCCGCCCGGCTCCATGCCGTGTTCGACCTCGCGATGAGGATCGGGGAGGGCCTGCTCACCAACGGTGCCGCCGCCTCGGAGGTCACCGCCACGGTGCTGCGGGTGACCAGCTCGTCCGGCCTGCGCAACGTCTCCGTGCAGGTCACCTTCAACGAGGTCACGATCTCCTATCTCGCCGACGAGTCCGCGACCCCGTTCACGAGGGTCCGCTCGGCAGGGGAGCGGACCCAGGACTTCGCGCGCCTGGCCGCCTTCGAGGACATCTCCCACCAGTACCTCTCCGGGGAGCTCCCGCTGGACGAGGCCCGGCACCGGGCCGCCGCGATCCCGCAGCGCCAGCCGCTGTACCGGCTCGTGCTCGTGGTCGCGGGCTTCGCGGTGATGGGCGGCGCGGCCGCGCTCAGCTTCGGCGCCGGCAGCCTCGTCGTGGTCGCCGCGACCCTCGCCGCCGGGCTGCTGATCGCGGCGGCGGAGCTGCTGGCCCGGTGGAGCATCCCGCCGTTCTACAGCCAGGCGCTCGGCGGGCTCGTCGCCGTCGCCGCGGCGATCGGGGTCAGCGCCATCGACCCCACCGAGAACTCCTCCATCGTCGTGGTCTCGTGCCTGATCGTGCAGCTCGCGGGGCTCTCCTCGATCAGCGCCGTGCAGGACGCGGTGACGGGCTGGTACATCACCGCCGCGGGACGCATGCTCGAGACGCTCATGCTCACCGTCGGCATCGTGGTGGGCGTGCGCGCCGGGCTGCTCGCGGCCGACGCGATCGGCGCGGACATCTCCGTGACCGCGTCGATGCCGCTGTCGATCACGACGGCGCTGGTGGTGCTGATCTCGGGGCTCGGCATGGGGCTCGGCTACGGCGTCGGCACCCAGACCCCGCCCCGGCTGCTGCTGATGGCCGCGCTGGTCGCCGCCGGCTCGGGCCTCGTCTCGCACCTGATCGCCGGGACGCTGCACGACCGCACCGTCGCCGTCGGCGTCGCCGCCTTCCTCACCGGCCTGGTCGCGACCGCGCTCGCCGACCGGGTGCGCGCCCCCTCGCTCGCCTTCGTCATGGCAGGGGTGATCCCGCTGGTGCCCGGCAGCCGGATCTACCGCGGCCTGCTCGGGTTGCAGGACGATCTGTCGGTGGGCATCTCCGAGCTGCTCGAGGCGGCGCAGATCGCGATCGCGATCGCCGCGGGCGTGGTGCTCGGCCAGCTCATCTCCTCGCGGATCATGCCCTACTTCCGCCGCAGCGGCATCGCCTACACCCCGGCGATCTCCTCGCCCTTCACCACCATGCGCCGTCGCCGCCTCTCGCTCGGCACGCGGTCGAGGCGGCGCCGTCGCGGCACTGCGGTGATCGAGCCGTCTACGATGACCGGAGAGATGACGGCGCTGTCACCGGCTCTGTTCGAGGACGCGGACCTGCTCGACGACCTCGAGCCCCCCGCGGACCTCGTGGACCGCGACCGCGGGGAGCGCCGCGACGAGGACGAGGAGGTCCCATGACCGAGAACGCACTGCTGGCCGTCGCCGGCTACTCCACCAGCGGCACCGGCCGCGGCCGCGGCATCGAGCTGCTGGCCCTGCGGTCCGACGGGCAGGACCTCGCCGTCGAGCGTCGTGCCGCCGTCGACCTGCCCGACCCCTCCTTCGTGCTGTGGAGCGAGGACGGCGCCCTGCTGCACGCGGTGCTCGAGACCGAGCCGACGCGGGTGGTCACCCTGCGCGTGGACGAGGACGGGGCGCGGGCGGAGGTCGTCGCGGACCTCGCGCTGGACGGGGCGGGCGGCTGCCACCTCGCCCACGGCAGCGACGGCCGCTCCCTCGTGATCGCCCAGTACGGCTCCGGCTCCGTGGCGACGGTGGGCCTGGACGAGGAGGGCCTGCCCACCGCGCAGATCGACCTCGACGACCACCACGAGCTGATCGACGGCATCGCGGAGACGGCGCCGCACCCGCACCAGGTCGTGGCGCTGCCCGGCACGGAGGCCCTCGCCGTCCCCGACCTCGGCCTGGACCGCGTGATGCTGTACCGCCAGGGCGCCGGCGGCATGATCGACATCGCCGGGGAGATCTCGCTGAGCCGGGGGAACGGGCCGCGCCACCTCGTGGCCGACCACGAGTCCGAGCAGATCCACATCGCCTGCGAGCTCTCCGGCATGGTCGCCACCGCCGTGCGCGCCCACGAGACCTCGCCCCGCTCCGTCCCCGCCGTCATGCCGCAGGCGCCGCGCCGCTGGGCCGTGCGCTCGATGATGCCGGCCAGCGGCAGCGAGTCCGCCGCCGCGCTCTCCCACATCGAGCTCGTCGCCGACGAGTCCGCGCTGCTGGTCGCCAACCGCGGTCCCGACACCCTCTCCCTGCTCTCCCTCGACGCGATGCGGCCGCAGCGCGTGGCCGAGGTCGAGGTGGGCGCGCACCCGCGCCACTTCACCCAGTGGGGCGACCTGGTGCTGGTCGCCGCGCAGGAGGGCGACCGGATCGACGTGCTGCGCCGTCGCGGGGAGGAGCTCGCGCGGGCCGGGGAGCCGATCCCCGCCCCGTCGGTCGCGTGCCTCGCGGTGCGCCCCGTGGCCTGAGGACCGCGTCCCGGGAGCAGTCTCCCGGGGCTCCAGTGAGCGGCCCCGCACCGGACCTGTTGCCGCCGGTGGCCACGAGACGGATAGACTCACCGGCGCCCAACCGGTCGGCCGGTGGGCTCCGTCGTGCCCTCGCCCCGTCCCGGAAGGACCCTTCCCGATGACCGCTGCCGCTGACTCCCGGACCGCTCCCGCCTCGCAGGGAGCGGTGCTCTCGGCCGCACCGGAGCGCTCCGCGGCCGCCGATCGCGCCGCCGAGAGGTTCGAGCAGTCCTTCGGCTACGCGCCCGACGGCGTCTGGTCCGCGCCGGGCCGCGTCAACATCATCGGCGAGCACGTCGACTACCAGGACGGCCTCTGCCTGCCGATGGCGATCTCGCACCGCTGCTTCGCCGCCGCCGCCCGCACCCCCACCTCGCGGGTGCGTCTGCGCTCCGCCCAGGACGACCTCGAGCTCGACCTCGACGCGGCCGAGCTCGAGCCCGGCGCGGTCGAGGGCTGGCCCGCCTACGTCGCCGGCGTGCTCTGGGCGCTGCGCCCCTTCATCTCCGGCGCCGTCACCCAGGGCATGGACATCCTCATCGACGGGCAGGTCCCGCTCGGCGCAGGCCTGTCCAGCTCGGCCGCGCTCGAGTGCGCCGCCGCCGAGGCGATCGAGGCGCTGCTGACCCTGGGCACCACGCCGCTGGAGCGGGTGCGCGCCGCGATCACCGCCGAGACCGACTTCGCCGGCGCCTCCACGGGCGGGCTCGACCAGTCCGCGTCGGTCCTCTCCCGTGAGGGACACGCTCTGTTCCTGGACTGCCGGGACTTCTCCACCCGCGCGGTGCCGTGGGACCTCGCCTCCCAGGGCCTCGCCCTGCTCATCACCGACACCCGTGCCGAGCACTCCCATGTCGACGGGGAGTACACGGCGCGCCGCGCCGACAGCGAGCGCGCCGCCGACTCGCTCGGCGTGCCGACGCTGCGCGACGCCGACCCGGCCCGGCTCGAGGAGCTCCTGGCGAGCATCGACGACGAGGTCGTGCGCCGCCGCGCCCGCCACGTGATCACCGAGATCCAGCGCGTGCAGGAGTTCGACGCGCTGCTCGCCGCCGGGACGGTGCGCGCGCACGTCACGGAGCTCGGCGCGCTGCTGAACGCCTCCCACGACTCGCTGCGCGAGGACTACGAGGTGACGGTCCCGCAGCTCGACCTCGCCGTGGACACCGCCCGCGAGGCCGGTGCGCACGGCGCCCGCATGACCGGCGGCGGCTTCGGCGGCTCGACCATCGCGCTGGTCGAGGCGGAGCAGGCGCAGTCGATCGCCGAGGCGATCGCCGCCGCCTTCGAGGCCGCCGGCTTCACCGCGCCGGAGTTCTTCCTGGCCCTGCCCTCGGAGGGCGCCGGACAGGACCGCTGAGCCGCGACGCCGGAAGGACCGGCTGACGACGTCTTGCCGTCGTCGGTGCTTCCCCGCCGCCCGTGCGGCACCGTCGTCAGCGCGTCGCGTCGCCGGGCGCGGGCGCCGCGAGCCAGTCCCGCACCCCCGCGAGGAGCCGGGAGCGGACCGGCTCGGGAGCGGCCGAGAGACGGACCGAGGAGGCGGCGAGGTCGGCGAGCTCGGCGTCGTCCAGCCCGATCCGCCGCGCGGTCTCGTACTGGTCCAGCAGCCGGGAGCCGAACAGCAGCGGGTCGTCCGCGCCGAGCGCGATCTGCGCCCCGGCCCCTATCAGACGGCGCAGCGGCACGTCCTCGGCGTGCTCGAGCACCCCGAGGGAGGCGTTCGAGGCCGGGCAGAGCTCGAACCCGATCCCGGCCCCCACCACCTGCTCCAGCAGATGCGGGTCCTCCGCGGCGCGCACCCCGTGACCCAGACGGTCCGGTCGCAGGTGCTCGACGACCTCCCGCACGTGCGAGGGCCCCAGCAGCTCCCCGCCGTGCGGCACCGACAGCAGCCCGGCCTCCCGCGCGATGCGGAAGGCGGGGGCGAAGTCCTCGGTGTCTCCGCGCCGCTCGTCGTTGGAGAGCCCGAAGCCGATCACCCGGCCGGCGCTGCGCGCCGCGAGCCGGGCCAGGGCGCGGGCGTCCAGCGGATGCCGGGTGCGGGAGGCGGCCACCACGATCCCGACGCTGACCCCGGTCTCCGCCTCGGAGCGCTCGGCCTGGTCCAGCACGATCTCGACCGCGGGGGTGATCCCGCCGACGAAGGGCGCATAGCTGGTCGGGTCCACCTGCAGCTCGAGCCGGCCCGAGCCCTCGGCGGCGTCGTCCTCCACCGCCTCGTGGAGCAGGCGCCGCATCGCCGACTCCGAGTCGACGACCGCGCGGGCGGTGTCGTACTGGCGCTGGAAGCGGAACCATCCGCGCCGGTCGGGCTCGACCTGCAGGGCCACGTCGTCGGTGAGGGAGCGGGGCAGTCGCATGCCCCGCTCCGCGGCCAGCTCCCACAGCGTCGTCGGACGCATCGAGCCCGTGAAGTGCAGGTGCAGATGCGCCTTGGGCAGGGTCCGCAGGTCGCGGCCCGATCCGGCGGGGGAGGCGCTCATCCCGCCAGGAGCGCGGCCACCCGGTCGATGCCCTCGACGATGTCCTCGTCCCCGAGGGCGTAGGAGAAGCGCAGGTGGCCGGGGGCGCCGAAGGCCTCGCCCGGCACGGCGGCGACCTCCGCCTCCTCGAGGATCACGGTCGCGAGCTCGGTCGAGCTGGTCACCTTCCGGCCGCGGATCTCCCGGCCCAGCAGCTGCGAGACATCGGGGAAGACGTAGAACGCGCCGGTGGGCGTCGGCACGGTGAAGCCGTCGATCGCGGAGAGCTTCTCGACGATCAGCTGCCGACGCCGGTCGAAGGCGAGGCGCATCTGCTCGACGGGCTCCGTCGGCCCCGTCAGCGCCGCGAGCGCCGCCCGCTGGGCGATGTTGTTGACGTGGGAGGTGAGATGGGACTGCAGGTTCGAGGCCGCCTTGATGACGTCGAGGGGCCCCACCATCCAGCCCACCCGCCAGCCGGTCATCGCGAAGGACTTCGCCACGCCGCCGAGCAGGATCGTGGTGTCGGCGAGCTCGGGGACGGCCTTCAGCACCGAGGTGAAGGGCATGTCGCCGTAGGTGAGGGACTGGTAGATCTCGTCGGTGATCACCCACAGCCCGTGCTCGAGCGCCCAGCGGCCGATCTCCTCGACCTGCTCGGGGGAGAGCACCGCGCCGGTCGGGTTCGAGGGGGAGCACAGCACCAGGGCGCGGGTGCGGTCGGTGCGGGCGGCCTCGAGCTGCGCGACGGTGGGGACGTAGCCCTGGTCGGCGCCGGCGAGGACGGGGACCTCGGCCGCGCCGGACTGGCGGATCGCCTCGGGATAGGTGGTCCAGTACGGGGCGGGCAGCAGCACCTCGTCGCCCGGGTCCAGCACGGTCGCGAAGGCCTGGAACACGGCCTGCTTGCCGCCGTTGGTCACCAGCACCTGGGCCGGATCGATCTCGAGCGCAGTCGTCGCCGAGACCGATGCGGCGAGGGCCTCGCGCAGCTCCGGCAGGCCGGCGGTCGCGGAGTAGCGGTGGTTGCGCGGATCGCGCGCGGCCTCCACGGCGGCGTCCACGATGTGCGCGGGGGTCGGGAAGTCGGGCTCTCCGGCGCCGAAGCCGATGACGGGCCGACCGGCGGCCTTGAGCGCCTTGGCGGTCGCGTCGACCGCGAGGGTCGCGGAGGGCTCGATCGCGCCGATGCGCTGCGAGATGCGGGAACGGGAGGCGGGAGTGCGTGCGTCGTCGGTGGTCACCCGACTATCGTGGCAGAGCTCGCCCCGCGCCGCCAGGATGGACGTCCCTTGGGAACGGGGGCGCGCCGGTACCCCCGAGGCGCCGGAATGTGACGTGATCCGGGTCGATTCGCACGAGTCCCCATCGGCTTGTATGCTGGTCGCTGGTCAGAATCGCTCAGGCTTCTCCGGGCACGTCCCGGGACCGGGCGAGACGACCGCACGGGGCTCGTCCCCGTGAAGGGCAGTGGCGCAATTGGTAGCGCAGCGGTCTCCAAAACCGCAGGTTGCAGGTTCGAGCCCTGTCTGCCCTGCCGGTCCGGCCGGGGTCACCCGGCCGGATGCGGATGACCTCGACGAGATCGGATAGCTCCCTGTGAACTCCAGCCAGAACGCCCCGTCGGCACCGCGCACCGGTGACGTCCAGGGCTCCGGGTCGAAGAACCCGTTCCTGGCCATCGGTCTGTTCATCCGTCAGGTGATCGCCGAGCTGCGCAAGGTGGTCGTCCCCAGCAGGCGCGAGCTGGTCCTGTACTCGATCACGGTGCTGCTGTTCGTCGCCTTCATGATCCTGCTGATCTTCGGGCTCGACGCCGCCTTCAGCTGGATCTCGCGGATCGCCTTCACGGTCCCCGACGTGTGAGCGGGCGCCTGATCCGCACCTCGCACAGCCCTGTGACCGACCAGTCCACCGCAGCCAGGAAGGCAGGTTCCCGCCGATGAGCGAGACGACCTCTACCCCCGACGAGTCCTTCGACGACGTCGACGACACCCTCTCCTTCTCCGCCTCGGCCCCGACCGGCCGGGCCGCGGGCGAGGACGTCGCCGCCGGGGAGGCCGCGGCCGAGGACGCCGAGCTCGACGCGGAGCTCCCCGACGACGACGCGCCGGCCGACGACGAGAGTGCCGAGGCGCCTGTCGACGACGCCGAGGCCGACGAGCCGGCCGACGACGCCGAGGCCGACGACTCCGACGAGCCGGCCGACGCCGACGAGGCCCCGGCCGCCGAGGAGGCCGAGGACGGCCCCGCGGCCGAGGAGCCCGAGGAGGACCCGGTCCAGCAGCTGCGCATGCACCTGCGCTCCGCGCTCGGCGAGTGGTACGTCATCCACTCCTACTCCGGACACGAGAACCGCGTGAAGACCCAGCTCGCCACGCGCACCGAGACCATGGACATGGAGGAGTTCATCTTCGAGGTCCAGGTCCCGATGGAGGACGCGACCGAGGTCAAGAACGGCCAGAAGAAGATCGTCCGCCGCGTGCGCATCCCCGGCTACGTGCTGGTGCGCATGGACCTGACCACCGAGTCCTGGCGCGTCGTGCGCGACACCCCCGGCGTGACCGGCTTCGTCGGCAACGCGACCGAGCCCACCCCGCTCACCTTCGACGAGATCTTCTCGATGCTCGCGCCGTCCGTCGGCCTGCCCGAGAAGAAGCGCTCCTCCGGCTCGTCCGGCTCCTCCTCGAAGCCCGCGGCCGCGCAGAAGGTCCCCGACTTCCAGGTCGGCGAGTCCGTCACCGTCATGGACGGCCCCTTCGAGACCATGCCGGCCACGATCTCCGAGATCCACGCCGAGGCCCAGAAGCTCCAGGTGCTCGTGTCGATCTTCGGCCGCGAGACCCCGGTCGAGCTCGGCTTCGACCAGGTCGCCAAGATCTGAGCAGCCTGGTCCGCCTCGTGCGGACCCTCGGACGCGCGGCCCCTCGCCCGCGTCCGCCCCGAATCCCCGCGGCGCGCCCGGCTCCGGCCGGACGGGCTCCCCGGTGGGGGAGTACGACCGAGATCACGCCTGATCGAGGTCGACGCCGCCGCGACGTGCAGGTAACGTCGCATCCCGGATCCGTGCCCCTCGGGGCGCGGCTCCTGCAGTGGGAGGAGCGCGTGATGAGCTCCGCCCGGACCACACCACAGTAAGGAAGAGCAATGGCTCCCAAGAAGAAGATCGCGAGCATCATCAAGCTCCAGATCCAGGCCGGCCAGGCCACCCCTGCGCCGCCCGTGGGTCCCGCGCTCGGCGCTGCCGGCGTGAACATGATGGAGTTCGTGAAGGCCTACAACGATCGCACCGCCGATCAGCGTGGCAACATCATCCCCGTCGAGATCACGGTCTACGAGGACCGCTCGTTCACCTTCATCACGAAGACCCCGCCGGCGGCGGAGCTCATCAAGAAGGCCGCCGGCCTCCAGAAGGGCTCGGCCGTCCCGCACACCGACAAGGTCGGCAAGATCACCCAGGCTCAGGTCCGCGAGATCGCGGAGACCAAGATGCCTGATCTGAACGCGAACGACATCGAGGCCGCGGCGAAGATCGTCGAGGGCACCGCTCGTTCCATGGGCATCACGGTGGAGGGCTGAGAACGATGGCATTCCGTAGCAAGGCTTACAAGAACGGCGCCGCTCTGATCGAAGAGGGCCGCGCGTACTCCCCGCTGGATGCCCTGCGCCTCGCGCAGAAGTCCAGCCCGGCGAAGTTCGACGCCTCCGTCGAGGTCTCGATGCGTCTCGGCGTGGACCCCCGCAAGGCGGACCAGATGGTGCGCGGCACCGTCAACCTGCCCAACGGCACCGGCAAGACCGCCCGCGTCATCGTCTTCGCGTCCGGCGCGCAGGCCGAGGCCGCTCTCGCGGCGGGCGCCGACGAGGTCGGCGACGACGACCTGATCGAGAAGGTCGCCGGCGGCTGGACCGACTTCGACGCGGCCGTCGCCACCCCGAACCTGATGGGCAAGGTCGGCAAGCTGGGCCGCGTGCTCGGCCCCCGCGGCCTCATGCCGAACCCCAAGACCGGCACCGTGACCATGGACGTCACCAAGGCCGTGAACGACATCAAGGGCGGCAAGATCGAGTTCCGCACCGACCGTGCGGCGAACCTGCACTACATCGTCGGCAAGGTCTCCTTCACCGACAAGCAGCTCGTCGAGAACTACGTCGCGGCGCTGGACGAGATCCTCCGTCTCAAGCCGTCCGCGTCCAAGGGGCGCTACATCACGAAGATCACCGTGTCCACCACCATGGGCCCCGGCATCCCGGTCGACGTGAACCGCACCCGCAACCTCCTCGAGGACACCGACGAGGCCTGAGCCTCCTCACCTCCTCGCTTCACGGCGCCCCGCCCACCGCTGAGGTGGGCGGGGCGCCGTGCTGTGCGGGGCGCATCGCCACCGGCAGGGAGTTGTTCGACGCCCGGTACCGCTTTGCTGGTACGCCCCGTCGAACTACTGCGCGGGGCCGCCCCGGTTGCCGGGTTGTTCGACGTCCGGTACCGCCTCACTGGTACTTCCCGTCGATCAAGTCGGTCACTGGCTGCTTCGCGGGGCACCCCCGCACCGCAGCGGAGCCGGCAGGGGAGTTGTTCGACGTCCGGTACCGGTTTGCTGGCACTTCTCGTCGAACAGGTGCGCCGAGGGCTGCGCGGTACGGAGATCCGGTACCTGTGGGGGAGGGGGCGCAGAGGGTCGAGCGTCGGCTGATCGCCGTCCCGCGGTGGGCAGGACGCCGGCCTCCCGCCGCCGGGGGCCTCGCGCCGCCCACCACCCGGCGCACGCCGCCCACCACCCGGCGCACGCCGCCCACCGCCCGCCGCCCGCCGCCCGTCGCCGGACTGTGACGGAGACCGCCGCCCGCACCGTGGCGCGCGCACCCGTTCCTGCACTACTCTGGACCTACCGAAGACCGCCGGTCGTCGCCCTCCACCCGGAGAGCGACCGAAGAAGTCCCCACGGGACGGCCTGCGCAGGTGAACGAACGCGACCCGCACGGTCGCGCCCTCCGAGGAGCAGCTGCTCCCGGGGAGCCGGATCGTGCGTGCTGGCCTCGACACCTGCGTGTCGAGGCCTTTTCCTGTTCCAGGGCCCTTCACCCGGTGGCGAGAGACCTCTGGAAGGAGGGCCATGGCGAATCCCGAGAAGGTGGACGCCGTCGCGGAGATCGCGGACATGTTCCGCGAGTCCGACGCCGCCGTCATCACCGAGTATCGCGGGCTCAGCGTGGGGGAGCTCAAGGAGCTCCGTCGTGCGCTGGGTTCCGAGACGACCTACGCCGTGGTGAAGAACACGCTCACGGAGATCGCCGCCCGCGAGGCCGGCATCGACGTGTTCGACGGCACGCTCAGCGGGCCGACCGCGATCGCCTTCATCAAGGGCGAGCCGGTGGAGCCTGCGAAGGCTCTGCGTGACTTCGCCAAGACCCACGACAAGCTCGTGGTCAAGTCCGGCTACTTCGAGGGCAAGCTGCTCTCGCAGGAGGACGTCCAGAAGCTCGCGGACCTCGAGTCCCGCGAGGTCCTGCTGGCCAAGGCCGCCGGCGCCATGAAGGCGTCGATGTCCAAGGCCGCCGCAGTGTTCGCTGCACCGCTGTCCAAGACGGCGCGCACCGTGGACGCGCTGCGGGCCAAGCAGGAAGCCGCCTGAGCCTCCCGGCTCACCGGCTTCCGCACCACAGCCACAGCGCTGTCCCCCGGCTGCCCCGTCGGAGCATCCGGATCGCAAGACCCGGCGCGTGAGCGCCGCTCAACACCGCAGGGACGCAGGTCCCGCCTACAGGAAGGAACGCCCTCATGGCGAAGCTCAGCAACGACGAGCTCATCGAAGCTTTCAAGGAGATGTCCCTCATCGAGCTCTCCGAGTTCGTGAAGCAGTTCGAGGACGTCTTCGACGTCACCGCCGCCGCCCCCGTGGCCGTCGCCGGTGCCGCTCCCGCCGCCGGTGGTGGCGAGGCCGCCGCCGAGGAGGAGAAGACCGAGTTCGACGTCATCCTCGAGTCGGCCGGCTCCGCGAAGATCGCCGTCATCAAGGAGGTGCGCGGCCTGACCTCCCTCGGTCTGAAGGAGGCCAAGGCGCTCGTCGACGAGGCCCCCAAGCCCGTCCTCGAGGGTGTCAAGCAGGAGGACGCCGAGGCCGCCAAGGCGAAGCTCGAGGAGGCCGGCGCGACCGTCTCCGTCAAGTGATCTCCGGCGCACGCCCCGGCGTGCGCCTCATCTGACGGCAGTCGCACTGCCCCTGGAAGGGCCGTCCCGCATCGCGCGGGGCGGCCCTTCCGCATGTCCGCAGCGGGGGAGCGGCGCGCACGGACACGGTCCCGGCCCGTGCTCGGCCGGCTCCCGGGCCTCCGGCATCTGGGCGCAGCGCCGGCACGATCTCTGCGCGAGGCTCCGAGGAATCGCCTCTGACATGGCCCGACACTCCGTCGCAGGCCCCGCCTGCTTGACTGCGGGACGATTTCCGTCCACACTTTTTCCCGTACGGGGCTGATCCTGCCGCATGCGCCCGGTGTGATGACACCGCCGGGCCGGTCGAGACAGACGGGCAGGACGCGCCGACGAGAACCCCGCGCCAGGCATATAGCGGCCGACGCGGATGGAGGAGCCCTTTCGGGGGCCTTGTCTCCATCCGCGATTTTGTGTATGCTCGGTCCTTGCGCTGTGCGTCTCCCGTGGGTTCCGTCGACTGACCTCGACTCCGTTCTCTCCACTTCCTGACGGGTGTTCGCCGCGCCTGGGATTCCGTCATCGGCCTGTGGAAGGACCCCCCTTTGGCTGCCTCGAGCACCGATCGCACCACCGACATCGCACTTCGCACCGCCTCCCCTCGCGTCACCTTCGCGAAGCTCGGCGACCCTCTCGAGGTCCCGGATCTGCTGAGTCTGCAGACCACCTCGTTCGACTGGTTGCTGGGCAACGAGCGCTGGCAGGAGCGTGCGGCCGAGGCCGCCGCCGCCGGCCGTGAGGACGTGCCGCAGACCTCCGGTCTCGCGGACATCCTCGAGGAGATCTCCCCGATCGAGGACTTCGCCGGCAACATGTCGCTGTCGTTCCGCGACCACACCTTCGACGACCCGAAGTACACGGTCGAGGAGTGCAAGGAGAAGGACCTCACCTACGCGGCTCCGCTGTACGTCATCGCGGAGTTCATGAACAACGAGACCGGTGAGATCAAGACCCAGACGGTCTTCATGGGCGAGTTCCCGCTCATGACCGACAAGGGCACCTTCATCATCAACGGCACCGAGCGCGTCGTCGTCTCGCAGCTCGTCCGCTCCCCGGGCGTGTACTTCGAGGAGTCGATCGACAAGACCTCGGACAAGCACATCTTCTCCGCCAAGGTCATCCCCTCGCGCGGTGCCTGGCTCGAGTTCGAGGTCGACAAGCGCGACCAGGTCGGCGTGCGCATCGACCGCAAGCGCAAGCAGTCCGTCACGACCCTGCTGCAGGCCCTCGGCATGTCCCACAGCGACATCCTCGAGGAGTTCGGCGAGTTCGAGTCGATGCGCTCCACCCTCGAGAAGGACCGCATCGCCTCCCAGGACGAGGCCCTCATCGACATCTACCGCAAGCAGCGCCCGGGCGAGCCGCCCACGCGCGATGCGGGCGAGGCGATGCTGAACAACCTCTACTTCAACGCCAAGCGCTACGACCTCGCGAAGGTCGGCCGCTACAAGATCGGCAAGAAGCTCGGCCTCGAGGGCAGCCTCTCCGAGTCGACCCTGCGCCTGCAGGACATCGTCGCGACCATCAAGTACATCGTGGCCCTGCACGACGGCGTCTCCGAGTACACGAGCGTCGACGACCGTCCGGTGCGCGTCGAGACCGACGACATCGACCACTTCGGCAACCGTCGCATCCGCGCCGTCGGCGAGCTGATCCAGAACCAGGTCCGCACGGGCCTGTCCCGCATGGAGCGCGTCGTCCGCGAGCGCATGACCACGCAGGACGTCGAGGCGATCACCCCGCTGACGCTGATCAACATCCGTCCGGTCACCGCGGCGATCAAGGAGTTCTTCGGAACCTCCCAGCTCTCGCAGTTCATGGACCAGAACAACCCGCTCTCGGGCCTGACCCACAAGCGTCGCCTCTCGGCGCTGGGCCCCGGCGGCCTCTCCCGCGACCGCGCGGGCATGGAGGTCCGTGACGTCCACCCGAGCCACTACGGCCGCATGTGCCCGATCGAGACCCCCGAGGGTCCGAACATCGGCCTGATCGGCTCGCTGGCGACCTTCGCCCGCATCAACCCCTTCGGCTTCGTGGAGACCCCGTACCGCAAGGTCGTCGACTCCGTCGTGACCGACGAGATCGTCTACCTCACCGCGGACGACGAGGATCGCCACATCATCGCCCAGGCGAACGCGAAGATCGACGAGGACGGCCACTTCCTCGCCGACGAGGTGCTCGTGCGCCTCCCCGGCGGCGAGCCCGACCTCGTGCCGATCTCGGACGTGGACTACATGGACGTCTCCGCACGTCAGATGGTCTCCGTCGCGACCGCGATGATCCCCTTCCTCGAGCACGACGACGCCAACCGTGCGCTCATGGGCTCGAACATGCAGCGCCAGGCCGTGCCGCTGCTCCGCTCCGAGATGCCGCTGGTCGGCACCGGCATGGAGCGTCGCGCCGCGGTGGACGCGGGCGACGTGGTCGTCGCGCAGAAGGGCGGCGTCATCGAGGAGCTCTCGGCGGACCTCATCATGGTCATGGCCGACGACGGCACCCGTCAGACCTACCCGATCGGGAAGTTCCAGCGCTCCAACGCGGGCAACTCCTACAACCAGCGCGTCCTCTTCGACGAGGGTGACCGCGTCGAGGCCGGCTCCATCCTGGCCGACGGCCCCTCGACCGACCAGGGCGAGCTCGCCATCGGCAAGAACCTGCTGGTCGCGTTCATGTCCTGGGAGGGTCACAACTACGAGGACGGCATCATCCTGTCCTCGCGCATGGTCCAGGACGACGTCCTCACCTCGATCCACATCGAGGAGCACGAGGTCGACGCCCGCGACACCAAGCTCGGCAAGGAGGAGATCACCCGGGACATCCCGAACGTCGGCGACGACGTGCTGGCCGATCTCGACGAGCGCGGCATCATCCGCATCGGCGCCGAGGTCGCGCCGGGCGACATCCTGGTCGGCAAGGTGACCCCGAAGGGCGAGACCGAGCTGACCCCGGAGGAGCGCCTGCTGCGCGCGATCTTCGGCGAGAAGGCCCGTGAGGTGCGCGACACCTCGCTGCGCGTCCCGCACGGCGAGTCCGGCACCGTCATCGGCGTGCGCGTCTTCACCGACGACGAGGACGGGGACATCCTCCCCACCGGCGTCAACGAGATGGTCCGCGTCTACGTGGCCCAGAAGCGCAAGATCACCGACGGCGACAAGCTCGCCGGCCGTCACGGCAACAAGGGCGTCATCGCGAAGATCCTGCCGGTCGAGGACATGCCGTTCCTGGAGGATGGCACCCCGATCGACATCATCCTCAACCCGATGGGCGTGCCCGGCCGAATGAACATCGGCCAGGTCATGGAGACCCACCTCGGCTGGGTCGCGAAGTCCGGCTGGGATCTCGATCCCGAGGATCCGACCGCCGCGGATCTGCCCGAGGCCGCGCTGCACGGCGAGCCCGGCACCCCGGTCGCGGTCCCGGTCTTCGACGGCCTCACCGCCGACGAGGTCACCGGCCTGATCGCCAACCACCTGCCCAACCGCGACGGCGAGCGGATGGTCAAGGAGAACGGTAAGGCGCGCCTGTTCGACGGCCGCTCCGGCGAGCCGTTCCCGGACCCGATCTCCGTGGGCTACATGTACATGCTGAAGCTCCACCACCTGGTGGACGACAAGCTGCACGCCCGCTCGACCGGTCCGTACTCGATGATCACGCAGCAGCCGCTGGGCGGTAAGGCCCAGTTCGGCGGCCAGCGCTTCGGCGAGATGGAGGTGTGGGCCCTGGAGGCCTACGGCGCCGCCTACGCCCTGCAGGAGCTGCTGACCATCAAGTCCGACGACATCTCGGGTCGCGTGAAGGTGTACGAGGCGATCGTCAAGGGCGAGAACATCCCCGAGCCCGGGATCCCGGAGTCCTTCCGCGTGCTGCTCAAGGAGATGCAGTCGCTGTGCCTGAACGTGGAGGTGCTGTCCAGCGACGGCACCGCCCAGGAGGTCCAGGAGAGCGACGAGGAGGTCTTCCGCGCTGCGGAGGAGCTCGGCATCGACCTGTCCCGCCGACCCCACGAGGGCGTCGGCTCCATCGAAGAGGTCTGACGGACGGGGGACCGGGAGGTCCCGTCGGCCGCCCCGCGCCGCCGACGGGCCTCCCGGCCCCGCCCTCGACCCCCGTTCCCTCAGACACCACGACTTCCGATCGAGAGAAGGACACCTGTGCTCGACGTCAACACCTTCGATGAGCTGCGCATCGGCCTCGCGACCGCCGATGACATCCGCGGCTGGTCCCACGGCGAGGTCAAGAAGCCCGAGACCATCAACTACCGCACCCTGAAGCCCGAGATGGACGGCCTGTTCTGTGAGCGCATCTTCGGTCCCACCCGGGACTGGGAGTGCTACTGCGGCAAGTACAAGCGCGTCCGCTTCAAGGGCATCGTCTGCGAGCGCTGCGGCGTGGAGGTCACCAAGTCCTCCGTGCGCCGTGAGCGCATGGGCCACGTGGAGCTCGCGGCCCCCGTCACCCACATCTGGTACTTCAAGGGCGTGCCGAGCCGTCTCGGCTACCTGCTGGACCTGGCCCCGAAGGATCTCGAGAAGATCATCTACTTCGCGGCGTACATGATCACCGACGTGGACGAGCAGGCCCGCCACGACGACATGCCCGATCTGCAGGCCCGCTTCGACCTCGAGGTCAAGGAGCTCGAGAACGAGCGCGACGCCGCGATCAACCAGCGCGCCGTCACCGCGGAGAAGGACCTCGCCCAGCTCGAGGAGGAGGGTGCCAAGGCCGACGCGAAGCGCAAGGTCCGCGACTCCTCCGAGCGCGAGCAGGCCCAGATCCGCAAGAAGTACGACGCGGAGGTCGACCGCATCTCCCGCGTCTGGGAGCGCTTCAAGACCCTCAAGGTCGCCGACCTCGAGGGCGACGAGCAGCTCTATCGCGCGATGGAGCTGCGCTACGGCACCTACTTCGAGGGCGGCATGGGCGCCGAGGCGATCCAGCGTCGTCTCGCCGACTTCGACCTCGAGGCCGAGGCGGAGACGCTGCGCGAGGTCATCGCCACCGGCAAGGGGCAGAAGAAGGCCCGTGCGCTCAAGCGCCTCAAGGTCGTCTCCGCCTTCCTCACCACCACCAACTCGCCCGTCGGCATGGTGCTGGACGCGGTCCCGGTCATCCCGCCGGACCTGCGCCCGATGGTGCAGCTGGACGGCGGCCGCTTCGCGACCTCCGACCTCAACGACCTGTACCGTCGCGTGATCAACCGCAACAACCGCCTCAAGCGGCTGCTGGATCTCGGCGCCCCCGAGATCATCGTGAACAACGAGAAGCGCATGCTGCAGGAGTCGGTCGACTCGCTGTTCGACAACGGCCGTCGCGGTCGCCCGGTCACGGGCCCCGGCAACCGTCCGCTGAAGTCGCTCTCCGACATGCTCAAGGGCAAGCAGGGCCGCTTCCGTCAGAACCTGCTGGGCAAGCGCGTGGACTACTCCGCTCGCTCCGTGATCGTCAACGGCCCGCAGCTGAAGCTGCACCAGTGCGGTCTGCCCAAGGGCATGGCGCTGGAGCTGTTCAAGCCCTTCGTGATGAAGCGGCTGGTCGAGCTCAGCCACGCCCAGAACGTCAAGGCCGCCAAGCGCATGGTCGAGCGCGCCCGCCCCGAGGTCTGGGACGTGCTCGAGGAGGTCATCACCGAGCACCCGGTGCTGCTCAACCGTGCGCCGACCCTGCACCGCCTGGGCATCCAGGCCTTCGAGCCGCAGCTCGTCGAGGGCAAGGCGATCCACCTGCACCCGCTGGTGTGCGCCGCCTTCAACGCGGACTTCGACGGCGACCAGATGGCAGTGCACCTCCCGCTGTCGGCGGAGGCGCAGGCCGAGGCCCGCATCCTGATGCTGTCCTCGAACAACATCCTCAAGCCGTCCGACGGCCGTCCGGTCACCATGCCCGCGCAGGACATGATCATCGGCCTGTACCACATCACCACCGTGCGCGAGGACGTCGAGGGCGCGGGCCGCTCCTTCTCCTCCGTGGCCGAGGCGATCATGGCCTTCGACCGCGGTGAGCTGCACCTGAACGCGCCCGTCTCCCTCCGCTTCGAGGACATCGTCCCGCCGAGCGACTGGGAGGCCCCCGAGGGCTGGACCGAGGGTGACCCGGTCACGCTCACCACCACCCTCGGCGCGGTGTACTTCAACGAGACGCTGCCGGAGGACTTCCCCTTCGTGCAGGGCCAGGTCGGCAAGAAGCGCCTGGGCGGGATCGTCAACGCCCTCGCCGAGCGCTACGACAAGGGCCAGGTCGCCGCGTCCCTCGACGCGCTGAAGGCCTACGGCTTCTCGTGGTCCACCCGCTCGGGCGCGTCCTTCGCACTGTCCGACGTGGTGACCCCGCCGGCCAAGGCGGAGATCATCGCGAAGCATGAGGCGAAGGCCGCCCAGGTCCAGGAGAACCGCGACCTCGGCCTCATCTCCGAGTCCGAGCGCAACGCGGAGCTGATCGACATCTGGACCGAGGCGACCAACGAGGTCGACCAGGCGATGCGGGCGAACTTCGAGTCGACCAACACCATCTACCGCATGGTGGACTCCGGCGCCCGAGGCAACTGGATGCAGATCCGCCAGATCGCCGGCATGCGCGGCCTGGTCACCAACCCGAAGGGCGAGATCATCCCGCGCCCGATCCTCTCGAACTACAAGGAGGGGCTCTCGGTCCTGGAGTACTTCGTCGCCTCGCACGGCTCCCGCAAGGGCCTGGCGGACACGGCGCTGAAGACCGCCCAGTCGGGCTACCTGACCCGTCGCCTGGTCGACGTCTCCCAGGACGTCATCGTCCGCGAGGACGACTGCGGCACCACCAAGGGCCTCGTGCTCCCGATCGCGGTCGAGGAGGCCGGCGCGCTGCGCACGCACGAGCACGCGGAGTCCACGGTCTACGGCCGTGTCCTCGCCACCGCTGCGATCGGCGCCGACGGCACCGAGGCGGCGCCGGCGGGCACCGAGCTCGGCGACGTGGTCATCGAGCAGCTCGTCGAGGCGGGCGTGCGCGAGGTGAAGATCCGCTCCGTGCTGACCTGCGACTCGGCGGTGGGCACCTGCGCCCAGTGCTACGGCAAGTCGCTCGCGACCGGCCAGCTGGTCGACATCGGCGAGGCCGTCGGCATCGTCGCGGCCCAGTCCATCGGCGAGCCCGGCACGCAGCTGACCATGCGTACCTTCCACTCCGGTGGTGTGGCCAGCGCCGACGGCGACATCACGCACGGTCTGCCGCGTGTGCAGGAGCTGTTCGAGGCCCGCACCCCGGCCGGCTTCGCGCCGATCTCCGAGTTCTCCGGTCGCGCCGCGATCGAGGAGAACGACAAGCAGCGCCGGATCACGGTCACGCCGGACGACGGCTCGGACGAGGTCACCTACACCGTCTCCAAGCGCGTCACCCTGCTGATCGCCGACGGCGACCACATCGAGGTCGGCCAGCAGCTCACCCAGGGCTCCGTCGATCCCAAGCAGGTGCTGCGCATCCTCGGCCCCCGCAAGGTGCAGCAGCACCTCGTGGACGAGGTCCAGAAGGTGTACATCTCCCAGGGCGTGGACATCCACGCCAAGCACATCGAGGTCATCGTGCGCCAGATGCTCCGTCGCGTGACGGTCATCGAGTCCGGCGACACCGATCTGCTGCCGGGCGACTTCGCCGAGCGCGTCACCTTCGAGCGGGAGAACCGTCGGGTCCTCTCCGAGGGCGGTCAGCCGGCCTCGGGCCGTCCGGAGCTGATGGGCATCACCAAGGCGTCGCTCGCGACCGAGTCGTGGCTCTCGGCGGCCTCCTTCCAGGAGACCACCCGGGTGCTCACCGAGGCCGCCCTGAACCGCAAGAGCGATCAGCTCATGGGGCTCAAGGAGAACGTCATCATCGGCAAGCTCATCCCGGCGGGCACTGGCCTGTCGCGGTTCCGCCGCATCGCGGTCGAGCCCACCGACGAGGCGAAGGCGCAGATGTACCAGGTGCCGGGCTACGACGAGCTGGACTTCTCCGGCTTCGGCCAGACCGGCGCGGTCAACCTCGACGACATCGACTACGCCGATCCCTTCCGCACCGACTTCCGGTGAGCGGAGCAGCGGTGAGCGGGTGCTGAGCGCCCTCTGACCGAGAACGCCGCGGGGCGGTCCCACCACACGGTGGGGCCGCCCCGCGGCGTTCCTGCGTCCTGCAGGCGTCCTGTGGAGGAAACGCCATCCGAGGGCCCGTCGGGAGGGCGGGGGAGTGGCCTGCGTCGCGCCGAAGACGCCTCTGACCGGGCCCTGCGTGATCTGTCGGACGCGGAGGTTCACGAGATGGTAAAGGCCTCGTGGGCCCCAGCCCAAAGTCCGGTTTCACCCCTTACGTCAGGTGGAGAAGAACGGAAGAGTGGCACCCGGCAGTTCCCACGCGACCTTTCCTGCAGCACCTCCCCGCGCCCGCGGGGGTGCGCGCGTGCCGGAGCTGCAGATCCCGCCCCGCGGGATCCGACGCTCAGGGAACGACACGTGAAGGCCGCGGACGCGGCAGGGAAAAGGTGGAACAGTGAAGAAGACTCCGTGGATCGTCGGCGCGGCGACCGTGTGCGTGGTGGCCGTCGGCGGCGGCGGCACCGCCTTCGCGATGTCGAACGAGGCCCAGATCACCGCCTACGGCGAGGAGACCGCGGTCCGCATCTTCTCCCAGCCCACCGTCGGCGACCTGCTCGCCGCCCAGGGCATCGAGGTCAAGGACACCGACCTCGTGACCCCGGGCCTCGAGGAGCTCGTCACCGACGGCATGGACATCCAGGTCGTCCAGCGCACCCCCGTCACCGTCTCCATCGACGGCGAGGAGCAGGAGCTGCTGACCACCGGTGACACCGTCGCCGACGCGCTCGCGGAGACCGAGTACAAGGCCGAGGGCGCCGCGATCAGCCCCGCCCCCGAGACCTCCCTCGAGGACGTCGACGGCGAGGTCTCCGTGGTCACCCGCAAGACCGTCACCTTCGTCGGCCAGTACGGCCAGGACACCTTCGAGGTCACCGCCCTCACCGTGGGCGAGGCGATGAAGAAGGTCCTCGGCGACGTCGAGGACACCGACACCTCCGACGTCCCGCTCGACACCGTCCTCGAGGACGGCGCGACCCACGAGATCCACCGCGTCCGCGAGAAGGAGCGCAAGGAGACCGAGGAGATCCCCTTCGAGACGAAGATCGTCGAGGACGACTCCCTCGTCGAGGGCACCACGAAGACCACCACCGAGGGCAAGGCCGGCTCGACCGAGAAGGTCTACACCGACACGGTCGTGGACGGCGAGGTCACCGAGTCCGAGCTCGTCTCGGAGAAGGTCGTCGCCGAGCCCGTCACCGAGGTCGTCGCCAAGGGCACCAAGCCCGCCCCCGAGCCCGAGCCCGAGCCCGAGCCCGAGCCCGAGCCCGAGGTCGAGGAGGAGCAGGCCGCTCCCGCCGCCCAGGAGGCTCCGAAGACCGAGAAGCGCGAGTCCGACACCAAGTCGAACCGCAGCTCCGAGCGCGAGTCCACCGAGTCCACCGAGGAGAAGTCCTCGGAGTCCGGCAACACCGGCGCCTCCGCCCCCGCCGCCGCGTCCGGCGGCGTGTGGGACCGCCTCGCCCAGTGCGAGTCCGGCGGCAACTGGTCGATCAACACCGGCAACGGCTTCTCCGGCGGCCTGCAGTTCACCAAGTCGACCTGGCTCGCCTTCGGCGGCGGCAAGTACGCCCCGGTCGCCCACCAGGCCACCCGCGAGCAGCAGATCGACATCGCGAAGAAGGTCCAGGCCGGCCAGGGCTGGGGCGCCTGGCCCGCATGCACCTCGAAGCTCGGCATCCGCTGATCGACGTACTGCGAGGAACGAGCGGTAGGAGAGCAGCGCGAGAGCGCCGCTGATCGACGTACTGCGAGGAACGAGCGGTAGGAGAGCAGCGCGAGAGCGCCGCTGATCGACGTACTGCGAGGAACGAGCGGTAGGAGAGCAGCGCGAGAGCGCCGCTGATCCCCACCCCTCTCACGCCACGAGCGCGCCGCATCTGCGGCGCGCTCGTCGCGTTCCGGTCCCGTACCCTGCCGCTTCACGTCGATGCAAGTTCTCGGCCACATGCCGTCATGTGATCTGCGTCGGATGGGACGCGAAGCTTTGACCGCATCGTGCGCGTCTCAGTAGAATCGAGTCCGCGTCCGGAGTGCCCTCTGGTCGTGACCGGGACAGAACCGCCGCTCCTCGGAGCAGGCGGGAGGCGTCCCCCGCGAGGAGCGGATCCTCGCGGCGTGCCCGAAAGCGGGAAGCCGGCCTGGCCCGGCCGCTGCCCGTGGGCACCGATCACGGTCCTCCAGGACGCCCGGAAGGTGCCATCACCTGACGGGCGGGTCGAACCGCCGAGCTCCCGGGCCAAGGGAGCGGTGGATCGGGTCGCCGGCCGTGCGAACGGTCGAAGAAGTCGATCCAGCGGGACGAACAGTCCCGATGGCCGAACAGGAAGAGAAGCTGTGCCCACTATTCAGCAGTTGGTGCGCAAGGGGCGGGACGCCCGGTCGTCCGCCTCGAAGACGCCCGCGCTCAAGGGTTCGCCCCAGCGCCGCGGTGTCTGCACGCGCGTCTACACCCAGACCCCCAAGAAGCCGAACTCCGCGCTGCGCAAGATCGCGCGTGTGAAGCTGTCGACCGGCGTCGAGGTCACCGCCTACATCCCCGGTGAGGGTCACAACCTGCAGGAGCACTCGATCGTGCTCGTCCGCGGCGGCCGTGTGAAGGACCTGCCCGGTGTCCGCTACAAGATCGTGCGAGGCGCCCTGGACACCCAGGCCGTCAAGGGCCGCCAGCAGGCGCGCTCCCGCTACGGCGCGAAGAAGGAGAAGAAGTAATGCCTCGTAAGGGCCCCGCTCCCAAGCGCCAGCTCGTCGTCGACCCGGTCTACGGCTCGCCGATCGTCACCCAGCTCATCAACAAGATCCTCCTGGACGGCAAGAAGACCGTCGCCGAGGGGATCGTCTACGGTGCGCTCGAGGGCGCCCGTGAGAAGAACGGCCAGGATCCGGTCGTGACCCTGAAGAAGGCGCTGGACAACATCCGTCCGTCGCTCGAGGTCCGCTCCCGCCGCGTCGGCGGTGCGACCTACCAGGTCCCGATCGAGGTCAAGCCCGGTCGCTCGACCACGCTGGCGCTGCGCTGGCTGGTCAGCTACTCCCGCGCCCGTCGCGAGAACACCATGACCGAGCGTCTGATGAACGAGATCCTCGACGCCTCCAACGGCCTCGGTGCCGCTGTCAAGCGCCGCGAGGACACTCACAAGATGGCCGAGTCCAACCGGGCCTTCGCTCACTACCGCTGGTGAGAGCACGGTGGGGCCCACCCTCGGGGTGGGCCCCACCGATCGCCGTCCGGCGGCTCCTGCAGCACCCGTTCTCCAGAAAGGCACAAGCCCGTGGCACTCGAAGTGCTCAGCGACCTGAACAAGGTCCGCAACATCGGCATCATGGCTCACATCGATGCCGGCAAGACCACCACGACCGAGCGCATCCTCTTCTACACCGGCGTGAACTACAAGATGGGCGAGACCCATGACGGCGCCGGCACGATGGACTGGATGGAGCAGGAGAAGGAGCGCGGCATCACGATCACGTCGGCCGCGACGACCTGCTACTGGCACGACAACCAGATCAACATCATCGACACGCCCGGCCACGTCGACTTCACCGTCGAGGTGGAGCGCTCGCTGCGCGTGCTCGACGGCGCCGTCGCGGTGTTCGACGGCAAGGAGGGCGTGGAGCCCCAGTCGGAGACCGTCTGGCGCCAGGCCGACAAGTACGACGTCCCCCGCATCTGCTTCGTCAACAAGATGGACAAGCTGGGCGCCGACTTCTTCTTCACCGTGAAGACGATCGTCGACCGCCTGGGTGCGAAGCCGCTGGTCATGCAGGTTCCGATCGGTGCAGAGAACGACTTCCGCGGCGTCGTCGACCTCGTCGAGATGAAGGCCTACGAGTGGCCCGAGACTCTCGAGGAGGACATGAAGGCGATCAACTCCAAGAAGGGTGATCCCGCGCTCGGCCAGTGGCAGCGCGAGATCCCGATCCCGGAGGACCTCCAGGACACCGTCGACGAGTACCGCGCCAAGCTCGTCGAGGACGTCGCCGAGAGCTCCGAGGAGCTCATGGACAAGTACCTCGAGGAGGGCGACCTCACGCTCGAGGAGCTGAAGGCGGGCATCCGCAAGCTCACCATCTCCTCGGAGGCCTACCCGGTCTTCTGCGGCACCGCCTTCAAGAACAAGGGCGTCCAGCCCGTCCTGAACGGCGTCGTCGACTACCTGCCCTCGCCGCTGGACGTGCCCGACATGGTCGGCCACAAGCCGGGCGACGAGTCGGTCGAGCTGACCCGCGCCGCGGACTGGGACGCGCCCTTCTCGGGCCTCGCGTTCAAGGTCGCCGCGCACCCGTTCTTCGGGTCGCTGACCTACGTCCGCGTCTACTCGGGCCAGGTCAAGCAGGGCGAGCAGATCCTCAACGCCACCACCGGCAAGAAGGAGCGCGTCGGGAAGCTCTTCCAGATGCACTCCAACAAGGAGAACCCCGTGGAGGAGGCCTTCGCCGGCCACATCTACGCGTTCATCGGCCTGAAGGACACCACCACCGGTGACACCCTGACCGACTCGGCGAACCCGATCCAGCTGGAGTCGATGAGCTTCCCGGAGCCCGTGATCTCCGTGGCCATCGAGCCCAAGACCAAGGGCGACCAGGAGAAGCTGGGTGTGGCCATCCAGAAGCTCGCCAAGGAGGATCCGACCTTCCAGGTGGAGCTCGACGAAGAGACCGGCCAGACCGTGATCCGCGGCATGGGCGAGCTGCACCTCGACGTCCTCGTGGACCGCATGCGCCGCGAGTTCAACGTCGAGGCGAACATCGGCAAGCCGCAGGTGGCCTACCGCGAGACGATCAAGCGGACGGTGGAGAAGTTCGACTTCACCCACAAGAAGCAGACCGGCGGCTCCGGCCAGTTCGCGAAGGTCCAGATCACCTTCGGCCCGCTGACCGATGCCGAGGACGGCGTGTTCTACGAGTTCGAGAACAAGGTCACCGGCGGTCGCATCCCGCGCGAGTACATCCCGAGCGTGGACGCGGGCATCCAGGACGCCCTCCAGGGCGGCATCATGGCCGGCTACCCGGTCGTGAACGTGAAGGCCACGCTGCTCGACGGCGCCTTCCACGACGTCGACTCCTCGGAGATGGCCTTCAAGATCGCCGGCTCCATGGCGGCCAAGGAGGCCCTGCGCAAGGCGCAGCCGGTCCTCCTCGAGCCGCTCATGGACGTCGAGGTCCGTACTCCTGAGGAGTACATGGGAGATGTCATCGGCGACCTGAACTCGCGTCGCGGGCAGGTGCAGTCGATGGAGGACGCGAGCGGGGTCAAGATCGTCCGTGCTCTCGTCCCGCTGTCGGAGATGTTCGGGTACGTCGGCGACCTGCGGTCCAAGACCCAGGGTCGTGCGATGTACACGATGCAGTTCGACAGCTACGCGGAGGTCCCGTCCAGCATCGCGGACGAGATCGTCGCGAAGACCCGGGGCGAGTGAGAGGTCGGGGGAGCAGGTAGGCTCCTTCTCCTGTTCCCCCACTTCCCTCGGACTCCCTCCTCTCGGGGAGGGGATCCGATCCCGATCCAGAAGTACCACGAGAAAGTCCTAGGAGGACACCACAATGGCCAAGGCCAAGTTCGAGCGGACCAAGCCGCACGTCAACATCGGCACCATCGGTCACGTCGACCACGGCAAGACCACGCTGAGCGCCGCGATCTCGAAGGTCCTGTACGACAAGTTCCCCGAGGTCAACGAGAAGCGTGATTTCGACACGATCGACAACGCGCCCGAGGAGAAGCAGCGCGGCATCACGATCAACGTCTCGCACATCGAGTACGAGACCGACAAGCGCCACTACGCGCACGTCGACGCGCCCGGCCACGCCGACTACGTGAAGAACATGATCACCGGTGCGGCGCAGATGGACGGCGCCATCCTCGTGGTCGCCGCCACCGACGGCCCGATGGCACAGACCCGTGAGCACGTGCTGCTCGCGAAGCAGGTCGGCGTCCCCTACCTGCTCGCCGCCCTCAACAAGTCCGACATGGTCGAGGACGAGGAGATCCTCGAGCTCGTCGAGATGGAGGTCCGCGAGATGCTGGGCTCCCAGGGCTTCGACGAGGACGCGCCGGTCATCCAGGTCTCCGCGCTGAAGGCGCTCGAGGGCGATCCCAAGTGGGTCAAGTCCGTCGAGGACCTCATGGAGGCCGTGGACGAGAAGATCCCGGACCCGGTCCGTGACCTCGACCAGCCGTTCCTCATGCCGATCGAGGACGTCTTCACGATCCAGGGTCGTGGCACCGTCGTCACCGGCAAGGTCGACCGCGGCAAGCTCGCGATCAACTCCGAGATCGAGATCGTCGGCATCCGTGAGCCCCAGAAGACCACGGTCACCGGCATCGAGATGTTCCACAAGCAGATGGACGAGGCGTGGGCCGGCGAGAACTGCGGCCTGCTGCTCCGCGGCACCAAGCGCGAGGACGTCGAGCGCGGCCAGGTCGTCGTGAAGCCGGGTTCGATCACCCCGCACACCAACTTCGAGGCGCAGGTCTACATCCTGTCCAAGGACGAGGGCGGCCGTCACAACCCGTTCTACTCGAACTACCGTCCGCAGTTCTACTTCCGGACCACCGACGTCACCGGCGTCATCACGCTGCCCGAGGGCACCGAGATGGTCATGCCCGGCGACAACACCGAGATGACGGTCGAGCTCATCCAGCCGATCGCCATGGAGGAGGGCCTCGGCTTCGCCATCCGTGAGGGTGGCCGCACCGTGGGCTCCGGCCGCGTCACCAAGATCATCAAGTGATCTGAGCGGGGGAGACCCCGCCGACGTGGCTCGCCCCCTCGGGGGCGCCGCGCAGAGAAGGCCCCGCACCGGTTCGCCGGTGCGGGGCCTTCTCGCATCCCGGACGGCAGCCGGGGCGCGGACGACCACCTGGTCGTCCCTCGGCCCGCCGACGGCGAAGCCCCTGGACAAGTCGCGCCGTCGAGGACGGACGGCGGTCGCTGCGGGCCAGGGTCTGCGCCGATTCGGGGGCCTGCGGCGGAACGACGGAGCACAGGAGAGACCCCGGCCGACGGATCGTCGACCGGGGTCTCAGGAAGCGCGGTGCGTCGGGAGGCTCAGCGCTCCGGCGACGTGCCGTCCTGCTGTCCGCTCCCGTCCTGGTGCGCGCTGCCCGTCGGCTCGTCCTCGCGCTGCGGGGTGCCGGCGGGCTGCCCGAAGCTCGGGCGGTGCGGGCGCGATTGCGCACCGGCCTGCTCCGCGTTGCTCCCGGGCGCGGGAGCAGCGCCGAACCCCTGCTGCTGTCCCGTGCCGTGCTGCGGGCCGACACCCTGCTGCCCGGGCTGACCCTGCGCAGAGAAGCCGTTCTGCTGCGGGCCGGGTGCGCCGTACCCGGGACCGCTCTGCCCGGCCGGGGAGCCGTACTGCCCGCTGCCCTGCGTGGGTGCGGGAGCGCCGTACTGCCCACTGCCCTGCGTGGGTGCGGGAGCGCCGTACTGCCCGCTGCCCTGCGTCGGGGCAGGGCTGCCGAAAGGACCGTTCGCCTGGGGCGAGGTCTGAGGCGCGGCCGCGGGGGAGGGGGCCACGGCCGGCCCGGCACCGGACTCCGCGAGGATCCGCCGTGCCTGGTCCGCGTGCTTGTGCTCGACCAGCAGCTCGTACTGCATGGGGATCGTCGAGGTCATCGAGGTGAAGTCCCGCTTCCCGCCGGTCATCGCATAGCCGATGACGGACCACACGGTGAAGAACACGATGCCCATCAGCACGCTCGACAGGACGATCATCAGATCGCCGGGCGTGATCAGCATGAACAGCAACCCGAGGAACAGGCCCATCCACAGCCCCGACAGGATGCCCTGCCCGATCACCTTCGGCCAGGTGCGTCGGCCGGTGACCCGCTCCATGAGCTTCAGATCCGTGCCGACGATCAGCGTGGACTGCACCGGGAACTCGTGGTCGGCGAGGGTGTCGACCACTGACTGCACCTCCTGGTAGGTGCTGTACACGCCGAGGGACCGCGGGTACTCGAGGTCGTAGAGGCGCGCGGTCAGCGGGGACGACGCCGAGGGGCTCTGACGGGCGTAGGGACTCTGACTCATGAGGGTCACGGTAGCCCCCCGGTTCCGGATCCGCCTGAGCGCTCCCGGGGCGATCCCTGAACACGGCGCGGTGCTCGTGGCCGTGTCCGGCGGACGGCGCTCCCCGCCCCCTCGCACCGGACGCCGCCGCGCGCCGACGGGGAGGTTCTGACCGGGTATATGAAAACGTGACGCGCCCGGGACGGATTCGGTCGGGTTCTGGACATACTGCGGCGTAGCATGTGGGCCACGACACCCTCGGGTGCGCGCTCGGCATGGCGAACCCGCCCCTTTCAACGACGAAAGAGATCCCATGGACACTCCCAGTGACAGCACGAACCTGCCGCTGACCCCCCTCGACCGTCTCGCGGCATCCCGCCGGCGCTTCCTCGCGATGGCCGGTGCGGGCGTCGGCGCCGGGGCCCTCGCGGCCTGCGCGACCGGTGGTGGCGGCGGCGACGAGGACGGCGGCTCCGACGGCGGCGGCGTTGCCGAGGGCGGCGGCGAGGTCAGCGACGAGAACCCCTTCGGCGTCGACCCCTCCCAGCCCGTCGAGGTCGTCATCTTCAACGGCGGCTACGGCGACCAGTACGCGATCGACGCCGGCAAGGCGATGTCCGAGCTGCACGACGGCATCGAGGTCGACGTCAGCTCGACCGTCGACATCCAGCCCGAGCTGCAGCCCCGCTTCGTCGCCGGCGAGCCGCCGGACGTCTTCGACAACGCCGGCGCGCAGGCGATGAACTCCGCGGCCCTCATCTCCGAGGGCCAGCTCGCCACGCTCGACGAGCTCATCAAGGCGCCCTCCATCGACGGCGGCACGATCGAGGAGTCCCTCCTGCCCGGCGCTCTCGAGCCCGGCACCTACTCCGGCAAGCTCTACTCCCTGAACTACGTGTACACGGTGTTCGCGCTGTGGTATTCCGCCAAGCAGTTCGAGGAGAAGGGCTGGAGCGCCCCGGTCACCTGGGACGACGTCATGACCATCGGCGAGAATGCCGCCGGGGAGGGGCTCTCGCTCTTCGCCTTCGGCGGCCAGAACGCCGCGGACTACTACCACACCATGGCGATCGCGATGGCGGTCAAGCAGGGCGGCAAGGAGGTCGCCACGGCGCTCGACTCCCTCGATGCGGGAGCCTACGAGCAGGACGCCGTGGTGCAGGCGATCGACGCCATCGGCGAGGCGGTCGCGGCGGACTTCTTCCTGCCCGGCGGCGCCGGCATCAAGCACACCGAGGCCCAGGCGCAGTGGGTCACCGGGAAGGCCGTCATGTACCCGTCGGGCTCGTGGATCGAGAACGAGCAGAAGGGCGTCACCCCCGACGACTTCGCGATGACCGGCTGCCCCGAGCCGCTGCTGAGCACGGACGGCGCGATGCCGGCCGAGGCCATCCACGGCACCGCGGGCGAGCCCTTCCAGGTCCCGGCCCAGGCGAAGAACGGCGCCGGCGGCCTCGAGTTCCTGCGCGTGATGCTCTCCAAGGAGCAGGCGCAGAACTTCGCGAAGGTCACCTCCTCCACCACGATCGTGAAGGACTCCGTGCCCGAGGACGCCTTCGGCTCCACGGCGCTGGCCTCCGCGAACGAGATGATCCAGGCCGCGGGCGAGAACGTCTTCACCTGGAACTTCACGGACTGGTACGGCCTCGGGCCGGACTTCAAGCCGATCTGGAACGAGTTCCTCAGCGGTGGGATCAAGGCCGACGAGGTGCGCGAGCGCTCCCAGGCCGTCCTCGACCGCGTGCGGGAGGACGACAGCATCGAGAAGTTCGACGTCGAGGGATGAGCCTTCCGACAACGACCCTCGCCGGGCCGTCGGACGCGCCGCACGCACCCCGCGTGCGGCGCGGCCGGCGCCCCGCGCCGTCGCGTCTGCTGTTCTTCGCCGTCTTCCTCGGCCTCCCGCTGCTGGTCTACATCGTCTTCGTCGTCTCGCCCTTCCTGCAGGCGTTCTACTACTCCCTCACCGACTGGAAGGGGGTCAGCGGGAACGCCGACTTCATCGGCCTGGACAACTACGTCAGGATCTTCACCGACCCGGTCTACCTCAAGGCGCTGCGCAACAACCTGCTGCTGATGATCATCCTGCCCACGGTGACCATCACCCTCGCCTTCGTCCTGGCCGTGATGGTCACGATCGGCGGGGACACCAAGGGCGAGATCCATGGCATCCGCGGCTCGAACATCTATCGCGTGGTGAGCTTCTTCCCCTACGTGCTGCCGGCTGTCGTGATCGGCATCCTCTTCGCCTTCATCTACTCCCCGAACGGCGGCCTGCTCAACGGCCTGCTGAACCTCCCGCTGCGGCTGCTGAACGCCCTCGGCGCGGACGTCCGGCTGGTCGGCACCGCCTGGCTCGGCGATCCCCGCTTCGCCCTCGGCGCGATCATCCTGGCCGTGGTGTGGTCGCTCGTCGGCTTCTACATGGTCCTGTTCGTCGCCGCGATCAAGGCGATCCCCTCGGAGATCATCGAGGCCGCCCGGCTCGACGGCTGCGGCCGGGTACGGCTCGCCGCACAGGTCGTGCTCCCGCAGATCCGGGAGAACGTCTCCACGGCGGTGGTCTACATGGGGATCATGGCGCTGGACATGTTCGTCTACGTCTCGGTGATGACCCCGTCGGGAGGCACCGCCCGCAGCACCGAGGTGGTCTCCCGCTATCTCTACGAGACCGCCTTCGCGCGCTCGCAGTTCGGCCTCGCCTCGGCGATGGGCGTGGTGCTGGCGCTGGTGACGATGCTGATGGCCGTCATCGTGCTGTTCGGCAGCCGGTCGAAGGAGGACGCATGACCCAGGCCCCGCCCCTCGACCCCGCCGTCTCCGCAGGAGAGAGCGGCACGCGTCGGATCGAGCCTCGTCGGCCCCGCCGCAGCCACGGCGACCGCGCCTTCGCTGGCGTCGCCCACATCGTCCTTGTCGTGTGGACCCTCGCGGTGGTGCTGCCGCTGCTGTGGACCGTCTACAGCTCGTTCAAGACGTCCCGGGAGATCCTCACCTCGCCGTTCTCGATGCCGAGCGAGTGGAACCTCGACAACTTCATCACCGCCTGGACCGAGGCCGGGATCGGACGCTACTTCGTGAACACGCTCATCGTCGTCGGCGGTGCGCTGTTCCTGGTGATGCTGCTGGGCGCGATGTGCGCGTACGTCCTGGCGCGCTTCGAGTTCCCCGGCCGTCGGATCATCTACTACGGGATGATCGCGGGGCTCACGTTCCCGATCTTCCTCGCCGTCGTCCCGCTGTTCTTCGTGCTGATGAACATGGGCCTGCGCGGCACGTACATCGGGCTGATCCTCGCCTACGTCGGCTTCGCGCTGCCGTTCACGGTGTTCTTCCTCTACGCCTTCTTCCGGCAGCTGCCGGAGGAGATCGCCGAGGCCGCCGCGATCGACGGCGCCGGGGACTTCCGCACGTTCTTCCAGATCATGGTGCCGCTGGCTACACCCGGCCTGATGAGCGTCACGATCTTCAACTTCCTGGGCCTGTGGAACCAGTACCTCCTGCCGGTGGTGCTGAACACCGACGAGGACAAGTACGTCCTCGCCCAGGGGCTGAAGAGCCTCCAGGCGCAGCAGGGCTACGAATCGGACTGGGGCGCGATGTTCGCCTCGGTGACGATCACGATCCTGCCGGTGCTGATCGTCTACGTGATCTTCCAGCGCCAGCTCCAGGGCGGGCTCGGCCCCAGCACGGACAAGTAGCAGCACCCCGCTCGCCCCGGCCCGCTGCGTCCGGGAGAGCGAGGGGAGGGCCGGGACCCCGGCGGCGCGGATGCCGTACGGTGGTCCCGGCCCTCCGTCGCGCCGGGACCGGCATCGTGGCCGGAGCACGATCCCCGCAGCCGCAGCCGCAGCCGCAGCCGCTGAGCGCGGTCGCCCGGGCCCCCGTTGTGACGGGGTGCACGACACTCTCCCTTGTGGGCCCGTGCGCCCGTCTGGCAGACTGTTCGAGTTGTCTGCGCGGGCCGACATGCCCGGTTCCGTTCTCCGAGGTCCACCTCGGCGAATGATCACCGGATGAGGTCCGTCCCGAGGATGCGAACCGCACCATCGTGCGGAGTGCGCATCAGAGGTAGGGATCCGACGCAGAAGCAGCCGATCCTCGGCAGTCCTGTGCTGGGCTTTTACGCCCCGCGCAGGCCGACACGCCCGTGCTCGGGTACCGGGGAGAGGCCGCATCCATGCCAGACGAAGAAGAGAGACAGGACGCCATGGCGGGACAGAAGATCCGCATCCGGCTCAAGTCGTACGACCACGAGGTGATCGACAGCTCGGCGCGCAAGATCGTCGACACGGTGACCTCCGCGGGCGCGACTGTGGTGGGCCCGGTGCCGCTGCCGACCGAGAAGAACGTGTTCGTCGTGATCCGGTCGCCCCACAAGTACAAGGACTCCCGTGAGCACTTCGAGATGCGCACGCACAAGCGACTGATCGACATCGTCGACCCCACGCCCAAGGCCGTGGACTCGCTCATGCGCCTCGACCTGCCGGCGGACGTCAACATCGAGATCAAGCTCTGAGGGTGGTGGAGATGAGCAACGAACTGACCGGCCAGAAGGCCACCCCCGTCGCGGGCGTGCTCGGCACCAAGCTCGGCATGACCCAGGTCTGGGACGAGAACGGAAAGCTCGTGCCCGTGACCGTCGTGCAGACCGGCGCGAACGTCGTCACCCAGGTCCGCTCCGTCGAGACCGACGGCTACGACGCGGTCCAGATCGCCTTCGGGCAGATCGACCCCCGCAAGGTGTCGAAGCCGCTCAAGGGCCACTTCGAGAAGGCCGGCGTGACCCCGCGCCGCCACCTCGTCGAGCTGCGCACCTCCGACGCCGCCGACTACTCCCTCGGCCAGGAGATCGACGCGTCGGTCTTCGCCGCGGGCCAGAAGGTCGACGTCGTGGGCACCTCCAAGGGCAAGGGCACCGCGGGTGTCATGAAGCGTCACGGCTTCGCGGGCGTCAGCGCCACGCACGGCCAGCACCGCAACCACCGCAAGCCCGGCTCCATCGGCGGCGCCTCCACCCCCGGTCGCGTGTTCAAGGGCCAGCGCATGGCTGGCCGCATGGGCGGCGACCGCACCAGTGTCCAGAACCTGACCGTTCACGCGGTCGACGTCGAGAAGGGCCTCGTGCTCGTCAAGGGTGCCGTCCCCGGCCCCAAGGGCGGCCTCGTGCTGGTCCGCTCGGCTGTCAAGACTCCCGCGAAGGAGGCCTGAGCCCGATGGCAGCGAATCTGACCGTCGACGTGCTCGACCCGGCCGGCAAGAAGTCCGGCACCGTCGAGCTGCCTGCGTCGATCTTCGACGTCCAGACCAACGTGGCCCTGATCCACCAGGTCGTCGTCGCCCAGCAGGCGGCCGCCCGCCAGGGCACCCACAAGGCCAAGACCCGCGCCGAGGTGCGCGGCGGCGGCAAGAAGCCCTGGAAGCAGAAGGGCACCGGCCGAGCCCGTCAGGGCTCGCTCCGCGCCCCGCAGTTCACCGGCGGCGGCACCGTCCACGGGCCCGTCCCGCGCGACTACAGCCAGCGCACCCCCAAGAAGATGAAGGCCGCCGCCCTGCGCGGTGCCCTCTCGGACCGGGCCCGCAACGGCCGCGTGCACGTCGTGTCCTCGCTCCTCGCGGGCGAGTCCGCCTCCACCAAGGCTGCGAAGGTCACCCTGTCGCACGTCTCCGACCGTCGCCACCTGCTGGTGGTCGTGCGTCGTGACGACGACCTGGGCGCCCTGAGCACCCGCAACCTGCCGACCACCCACGTCCTGTACGCGGACCAGGTGAACACCTACGACGTCATGCTGTCCGACGACGTGGTCTTCACCGCCGATGCGCTCGAGGACTTCGTGGCCCAGGCCTCCCTGACCCTGCCCACCTCGATCTTCGCCGCGGCGAAGGCCGGCTCGTCGGCTCCTGCCGCCGCTGCCGCGTCTGTCGTTGCCCAGGACGCCCCGTTCGGCGAGGGCTCCGCGGCCCCGCTGGCCGACGGCTCCGCCCCCGAGGGCTTCGACATCAAGGGCAACCAGGGCTCGATGAAGTTCCACACCCCGGACTCCCCGTGGTACGGCCGCACCAAGGCCGAGGTCTGGTTCGCGACCCCGGAGGCCGCCAAGGCCGCCGGGTTCGTGAACGCGGTCAAGGAGTCCGCCTCGTCCGATGAGGAGGCCGCCAAGTGAGCGCGCTGAACAAGGATCCCCGCGACGTCGTGCTGTCCCCGGTCGTCTCCGAGAAGAGCTACGGGCTGATGGACGAGGGCAAGTACACCTTCGTCGTGGCCGCCGACGCCAACAAGACCGAGATCAAGATCGCCGTCGAGAAGATCTTCGACGTCAAGGTCTCCTCGGTGAACACGATCAACCGTCAGGGCAAGGCGCGTCGCACGCGCTTCGGGATGGGCAAGCGCAAGGACACCAAGCGCGCCATCGTGACCCTGACCGACGGAGCCATCGACATCTTCGGAGGGTCGGTCGCCTGAGGCGGCCGATCTCCGAGGAGCAGAGAGTCTGAGGGAAACCCACATGGCAATTCGTAAGAGCAAGCCGACCACTCCCGGTCGTCGCGGCTCGAGTGGCGCCGACTTCGTCGAGGTCACCCGGTCGACGCCGGAGAAGTCCCTGGTGCGCCCGCTGTCCAAGTCCGGCGGCCGCAACAGCAACGGTCGTATCACCTCCCGTCACCGGGGCGGCGGCCACAAGCGGGCCTACCGCGTGATCGACTTCCGCCGTCACGACAAGGACGGCGTCAAGGCCAAGGTCGCTCACATCGAGTACGACCCCAACCGCACCGCGCGCATCGCGCTGCTGCACTACCTGGACGGCGAGAAGCGCTACATCCTCGCGCCGGCCAAGCTGCGTCAGGGCGACTGGATCGAGAACGGCGTCGGCGCCGACATCAAGCCCGGCAACAACCTGCCGCTCAAGAACATCCCGCTCGGCACCGTGGTGCACGCGATCGAGCTCCGCCCCGGCGGCGGCGCGAAGATCGCCCGCTCCGCCGGCGCCTCCGTGCAGCTCGTCGCGAAGGAGGGCCCGTACGCCCAGCTGCGTATGCCCTCCGGCGAGATCCGGAACGTCGACGCCCGCTGCCGCGCCACCATCGGCGAGGTCGGCAACGCCGAGCAGTCCAACATCAACTGGGGCAAGGCCGGCCGCATGCGGTGGAAGGGCAAGCGCCCCCACGTCCGCGGCGTGGTCATGAACCCCGTCGATCACCCCCATGGTGGTGGCGAGGGCCGCACCTCGGGTGGTCGTCATCCGGTGTCGCCCTGGGGTCAGCCCGAGGGCCGTACCCGAAAGCCGGGCAAGGAGAGCGACAAGCTCATCGTGCGCCGTCGTCGGACCGGCAAGAAGCGCTGATAGGGAGAACCGCACATGCCTCGCAGTATTTCCAAGGGCCCGTTCGTGGACGACCACCTTCAGAAGAAGGTGGACGCCCAGAACGAGAAGGGCACCAAGAACCTCATCAAGACCTGGTCGCGTCGTTCGGTGATCACCCCGGACTTCCTCGGCCACACCTTCGCAGTGCACGACGGTCGCAAGCACGTCTCGGTGTTCGTCACCGAGTCGATGGTCGGCCACAAGCTCGGCGAGTTCGCCCCCACGCGGACTTTCAAGGGCCACGAGAAGGACGACAAGAAGGGCCGTCGTCGCTGACGTGATGTCAGCAGCGACTGCACTTCTCGAACTCGAGAGAAAGCAGGAAGCAATGGAAGCCAAGGCGCAGGTGCGGTACCTCCGCATGTCGCCCATGAAGGCTCGCCGCGTTGTGGACCTGATTCGTGGCAAGAGCACGGCCGAGGCCCTGGACACCCTGCGGTTCGCACCGCAGGCGGCCAGCGAGCCCGTCCTCAAGCTCGTGGAGTCCGCGATCGCCAACGCGCGGGTGAAGGCAGACCAGGCGGGGGAGCGCTTCGACGAGCGCGAGCTCGTCGTGTCCGCCGCATTCGTCGACGAGGGTCCGACCATGAAGCGGTTCCAGCCGCGTGCTCAGGGTCGTGCCTTCCAGATCAAGAAGCGCACCAGCCACGTCACCGTGGTGGTCGCTCCCGTGAACAAGTAAGGAGTCCCGAATGGGCCAGAAGGTCAATCCGAACGGGTTCCGCCTCGGGATCACCACGGAGCACAGCAGCCGGTGGTTCGCCGACTCCTCGAAGGAGGGGCAGCGGTACCGCGACTACGTGAAGGAAGACGTCGCGATCCGCAAGCTCATGTCCGAGGGGCTCGAGCGCGCCGGCATCTCCAAGGTCGAGATCGAGCGCACCCGCGATCGTGTCCGCGTCGATCTCCACACCGCCCGCCCGGGCATCGTCATCGGGCGTCGCGGCGCGGAGGCCGAGCGTCTGCGCGGTGAGCTGGAGAAGCTCACCGGCAAGCAGATCCAGCTGAACATCCTCGAGGTCAAGAACCCCGAGGCCGATGCTCAGCTGGTCGCCCAGGGCATCGCCGAGCAGCTCGCCGCCCGCGTCTCCTTCCGTCGTGCGATGCGCAAGGGCATGCAGTCCGCGCAGCGCGCCGGCGCGAAGGGCATCCGAGTGGCCGTCTCCGGCCGCCTCGGCGGCGCCGAGATGAGCCGCAACGAGTTCTACCGCGAGGGGCGCGTGCCGCTGCACACCCTTCGCGCGAACATCGACTACGGCTTCTACGAGGCCCGCACCGCCTTCGGCCGCATCGGCGTGAAGGTCTGGATCTACAAGGGCGACGTCACCGCCAAGGAGCTCGCGGCCCAGCAGGCCGCCTCGCAGGGTCCCCGCTCCGGCGGACGCGGCCCGCGTGCCGAGCGCCCGCGCGGCCGTCGCAACGAGCGCAACGCCGCTGCCCGTCGTGAGAGCAACGAGTCTGCCCCGCAGACCGCTGCTCCCGCCGAGCAGGCCGCGGCTCCCGCGCAGCAGCCCGGAACGGAGGCCTGAGCGACATGCTGATCCCTCGCAGGACCAAGCACCGCAAGCAGCACCACCCGACCCGCAGCGGCATGGCCAAGGGCGGCACCGACCTGGCGTTCGGCGACTACGGCATCCAGGCGCTCGCGCCGGCGTACGTCACCAACCGTCAGATCGAGGCGGCTCGTATCGCCATGACCCGCTACATGAAGCGTGGCGGCAAGGTGTTCATCAACATCTACCCCGATCGTCCGCTCACCAAGAAGCCTGCCGAGGTCCGCATGGGCTCCGGCAAGGGTTCGGTCGAGTGGTGGATCGCCAACATCAAGCCGGGACGCGTCATGTTCGAGGTCGCCGGCGTCGAGGAGGAGGTGGCTCGCGAGGCTCTGCGCCTGGCGATGCACAAGCTCCCCATGAAGTGCCGCATCCTGAGCCGAGAGAGTGGTGACATCTGATGGCAGCGACCAAGCTCACCGCCGATGAACTCGACAAGCTGGACGACTCCAAGCTGGCCGAGGAACTGGCGAAGGCGAAGGACGAGCTGTTCAAGCTCCGTTTCCAGAACGCCACCGGTCAGCTCGAGAGCTCCGGCCGTCTGCGGTCCGTCAAGAAGGACATCGCACGGATCTACACGATCCTGCGCGAGCGCGAGCTGGGCATCCGTCAGGCGCCCGGCGCCGCCGAGTGACCCCGGAGCGAGGAACTGAGATGACTGAGAACAACCAGGCCGAGACCCCGGCCGTCGAGGATCTCGCGAAGGAGGGTGCGCAGGCGTCGTCCGCCGAGCGTCCCTACCGCAAGACCCTGCGCGGCTACGTGGTCTCCGACAAGATGGACAAGACGATCGTGGTCGAGGTCGAGGAGCGTGTGAAGCACGCCCGCTACGGCAAGGTCACGACCAAGACGAGCAAGTTCAAGGCCCACGACGAGGAGAACACCGCCGGCATCGGCGACCGCGTCCTCGTCATGGAGACCCGTCCGCTCTCCGCGTCCAAGCGGTGGCGGCTGGTCGAGATCCTCGAGCGCGCCAAGTGATCCGCCGGCGGTCCGCGTGACCGCCCGGCAGCACTGAGAAGGGCCGGTCCTCCCCACGGGGAGGGCCGGCCCTTCTGCGCTCCCCGGAGGTCAGCCCGGAGCGCCGACGAGGTGCACCAGCAGCGCGCCGGCGAGAGCGTCCTCGGCCCTCGGTGCGGCGACCTCGCGCAGCTCCCCGTCCCCGTCGCGCAGCTCCACGACGAACCCGCCGTCCTCCCTCCGCCGCAGCGCGGAGAAGGCGGCGCCGAGCGCCTCTCGCAGCTGGTCCTCCCGCGGCAGCCACACCGCCTCGTCCTGCTCCACGGAGTCCAGCGCCCACTCGGTCGTGCCGTTGAAGCGCAGCACGCGGGTGCCGGTGCGCCCTCGGCCCACCTCCACCACCATCGAGGAGAGCATGAACGCCTCCTCGCGCAGCAGCGCGTTGTCGATCGCGAAGAGGTCCCCGTCGGTCGGCTCCCAGGGCAGTCCCGCGTCCCGGAGCCGTCTGGCCACATCGATGTCGATCATGGGAAGAAAACTACGCCCCTGCCGGGTGCCGGGGCCATGCTCCACGTCCGGGGACCGGATCGCCGAACGGTGTGAGGACGACCGCGAGGGCGCGGCAGCGACGATGACGGTGGGACTGCTGAGGACGAGCCGGGTGAAGGTTCGACGTGGCGCGAGCCGCGCCGCTGCGCGCGCGTGAAAGATCGTCGTGCCCGCGGACGAGGACGGTGCGCTCGTGTCCGACGTCGAGCCGATCCCGTTCGAGCAGCTCCCGCCAGCGGGAAGCCCGACGGTGGGAGATCTCCGACCCGGCCATGCTGAGGCAGGAGGACCTCGCCGAGCCGCTCGAGGGCCCGGGGGAGGGCGACTCCCCGGACGCAGGAGAGCAAGCACACACGAGGGAGCCCGCCCCGCAGGGGTGACAGTTCCGGGGGCGGGGCGTAGTCTTGAACGGTTGCCGGAGGACTGCGCCCCGCCCCCGTGGTGGTGGCGCCCGATTCCGCGACAGGATCCGGGACACCCGATCCGTCCTCGCCGGAGACCTCGCACGAGAGGCGAACGCCCCGCGTTCACCACGCCAGTGCCTGAGTCCGGCAGAGGGTTTTTTGGTGCCCGGGACCCGTCGGCGGCGACGTCCCGGCGCGGCAGCGTCCATGGCGGTGCCGAGCAAGGTCCATATTCCGTTCCGCCAGGCTCGGCCGGCCCGCTCCCGCGGGTCGGAAGAGAACCGGTGAGACGATAGGAGAACGAGTGATTCAGCAGGAGTCGCGACTGAAGGTCGCCGACAACACGGGTGCCAAGGAGATTCTCTGCATCCGTGTTCTCGGTGGCTCCGGTCGCCGTTACGCCAGCATCGGCGACACCATCGTGGCGACCGTCAAGGACGCCATCCCCGGTGGCAACGTCAAGAAGGGCGACGTCGTCAAGGCGGTCGTCGTCCGCACGTCCAAGGAGGTCCGTCGCATCGACGGCTCCTACATCCGCTTCGACGAGAACGCGGCGGTCATCCTCAAGACCGACGGCGAGCCGCGCGGTACCCGCATCTTCGGCCCCGTCGGCCGCGAGCTGCGCGACAAGCGCTTCATGAAGATCGTCTCGCTGGCACCGGAGGTGCTGTGACATGGCAAAGATGAAGATCAAGAAGGGCGATCTCGTCCAGGTCATCACGGGTCGCACGAGCGACGCCGACAAGGCCGCCGCACGTGGCCTCGAGGCCGGCGACAAGGGCAAGCAGGGTCGCGTCCTGCAGGTGTTCCCCGATACCCAGCGCGTGCTGGTCGAGGGCATCAACCGCCGCACCCACCACGTCAAGCCGAACCAGGCCGGCGGCGCGGGCGGCATCGAGCAGCGCGAGGCCCCCATCCACGTCTCCAACGTGGCCCTGGTCGACCCGGAGGACAACAAGCCGACCAAGGTCGGCTACCGCGTCGAGACCGTCGAGCTCGAGAACGGCCGCACCAAGCAGGTGCGCGTCCGCTTCGCCAAGCGCTCCGGGAAGGACATCTGATGAGCGAGACCGCCACCCAGGCGCCCACCCCGCGTCTGAAGACGAAGTACAACGACACCATCAAGGCGCAGCTGACCGAGCAGTTCGGCTACGAGAACGTCATGCTGGTGCCCGGCCTGACCAAGATCGTCGTGAACATGGGCGTCGGCGACGCCGCGCGCGACTCGAAGGTCATCGACGGCGCCATCAAGGACCTCGCCGCCATCACCGGCCAGAAGCCCCAGGTCACCAAGGCTCGCAAGTCCATCGCGCAGTTCAAGCTGCGTGAGGGCATGCCGATCGGTGCGCACGTCACGCTGCGCAACGCCCGCATGTGGGAGTTCCTGGACCGTCTGCTCTCGACCGCGCTCCCGCGAATCCGCGACTTCCGCGGCCTCTCGCCGAAGCACTTCGACGGCAACGGCAACTACACCTTCGGTCTCACGGAGCAGGTCATGTTCCACGAGATCGACCAGGACAAGATCGACCGCGTCCGCGGCATGGACATCACGGTCGTCACCACCGCGAAGACCGACGACGAGGGGCGCGCGCTGCTCAAGCTGCTCGGCTTCCCCTTCAAGGAGGAGAACTGATATGGCGAAGACAGCCCTGATCAAGAAGTCGGAGCGCAAGCCGAAGTTCGCGGTGCGCGCCTACACCCGGTGCCAGCGCTGCGGTCGGCCCCACTCGGTCTACCGCAAGTTCGGCCTCTGCCGCGTGTGCCTGCGCGAGATGGCTCACCGCGGCGAGCTCCCCGGCGTCACCAAGAGCAGCTGGTAAGGACTACCGCCACAGGTCCCACGGCCCCGTCACGGGGCGTAGGGGAAACCAGGTGAGGAAGAAGCAACAGACATGACCATGACCGACCCGATCGCGGACATGCTCACGCGGATCAGGAACGCCTCCGGGGCGTACCACGAGACCGCGTCCATGCCGTATTCGAAGCTCAAGGCCCGCATCGCGGACATCCTGAAGGCAGAGGGCTACATCCTCGGCTGGCGTGAGGAGGAGGCCGAGGTGGGCAAGTCGCTCGTCCTCGAGCTCAAGTACTCCGACAGCCGCGAGCGCGCCATCTCCGGGATCCGCCGCATCTCGAAGCCGGGCCTGCGCGTGTACGCGAAGTCCACCAACCTGCCCAAGGTCCTCGGCGGACTGGGCGTGGCGATCCTGTCCACGTCCTCCGGCCTCCTGACCGACAAGCAGGCTGCCAAGAAGGGTGTGGGTGGGGAAGTCCTCGCCTACATCTGGTGAGCGGGAGAGGAGACCACTAGCTATGTCCCGCATCGGACGCCTGCCGGTCGCAGTGCCGGCCTCAGTCCAGAACGTCACCATCGAGGACCGCACCGTCACGGTGACCGGCCCCAAGGGCGAGTTCACCCACGAGGTGCCCGCGCCCCTGACCGTCGCGCGCGACGACGAGGGCAACATCGTCGTCTCGCGTCCCGATGACGAGCAGGAGAACCGTGCGCTGCACGGTCTGACCCGCACGCTCATCAACAACATCGTCCTCGGCGTCACCGAGGGCTTCACGAAGAAGCTGGAGATCGTCGGCACGGGCTACCGCGTCGTCGCGAAGGGCACGGACCTCGAGTTCGCGCTCGGCTTCTCCCACCCCGTCGTGGTGAAGGCGCCCGAGGGCATCACCTTCGCCGTCGAGTCGCCGACCAAGTTCTCGGTCAGCGGCATCTCGAAGCAGCAGGTCGGGCACGTGGCCGCGAAGATCCGCGGGATCCGTCCGCCGGAGCCCTACAAGGGCAAGGGTGTGCGGTACGCCGACGAGGTCGTGCTCCGCAAGGCCGGAAAGGCTGGTAAGTGACCATGGGTTACGCACTCAAGCACACCAAGGGCAACCGCGGCAGCAAGCTGCGCTCGCGCGGTCGTCGCCACCTCCGCGTCCGTCGTCGCGTCATCGGCACCGCCCAGCGTCCGCGCCTGGTGGTCACCCGTTCGTCGCGTCACGTCTTCGTGCAGGTCGTCGACGATTCCCTCGGCAAGACCATCGCGTCGGCCTCCACCATGGAGGCGGACCTCCGCGGCGCCGAGGCGACGAAGTCGGACAAGGCCCGCACCGTCGGCGCCCTGGTCGCCGAGCGCGCCAAGGCCGCCGGCATCGACGCGGTCGTCTTCGACCGCGGTGGCAACAAGTACCACGGCCGCGTGGCCGCCGTCGCCGACGGCGCCCGCGAGGCCGGCCTGGCGCTGTGACCGCCGCCCGGACACAGGACGAGAAGAGGATCTGAATATGGCTGCACAGCAGCGTAGCAACGGTCCCGCGGCCTCCGGCCGACGGGACGACAACACCAGCAACAGCAACAACGATCGGGGCGGCCGCCAGGGCGGCGACCGCGGCGGTCGTCAGGGTGGTCGCGGTCGCGGTCAGGACGCCGAGAAGTCGGCGTTCCTCGAGCGCGTCGTGAGCATCAACCGCGTCTCCAAGGTCGTCAAGGGCGGCCGTCGCTTCGCCTTCACCGCCCTCGTGGTGGTCGGTGACGGCGACGGCACCGTCGGCGTCGGCTACGGCAAGGCCAAGGAGGTGCCGGCGGCGATCTCCAAGGGCGTCGAGGAGGCGAAGAAGAACTTCTTCCGCGTCCCGCGCGTCCAGGGCACCGTCGTGCACCCGGTCCAGGGCGAGGATGCGGCGGGCGTCGTCCTGCTGCGTCCGGCCGCCCCCGGCACCGGCGTGATCGCCGGCGGCCCGGTCCGCGCCGTGCTCGAGTGCGCCGGAGTGCACGACGTGCTCTCCAAGTCGCTCGGCTCGACCAACGCGATCAACATCGTGCGGGCCACCGTCGACGCCCTCAAGCAGCTCGAGGAGCCGGAGGCCGTGGCCGCGCGTCGTGGTCTCGCGGTCGAGGACGTCGCCCCGGCGGCGCTCCTGCGGGCCCAGGCCGAGGGCCGCGCCGCGGCCCGCGCTGAGAAGGTGGGTGCGTGATGCAGATCAAGGTCACCCAGACCCGTTCCGAGATCGGCGGCACCCAGAGCCAGCGAGCCACCCTGCGCGGCCTCGGCCTCAAGCGCATCGGTGACACGGTGGTGAAGGAAGACCGCCCCGAGATCCGCGGCATGATCCGCACCGTCACCCACCTGGTGACGTTCGAAGAGGTGGAGTGAATCTCATGAGCATCGAGGACCAGAACGCAGCAACCCCTCTGAAGCTCCACGACCTGCGCCCCGCGCCCGGTTCCAAGACCGCGCGCACCCGCGTCGGCCGTGGTGAGGCTTCGAAGGGCAAGACGGCCGGTCGAGGCACCAAGGGCACCAAGGCCCGCTACCAGGTGCCCGTCGGCTTCGAGGGCGGGCAGATGCCGCTGCACATGCGGCTGCCGAAGCTTCGCGGCTTCACCAACCCCTTCCGCGTCGAGTACCAGGTCGTGAACCTGTCGACCCTGCAGGAGCTGTTCCCCGAGGGCGGCACCGTCACGGTCGAGGACCTCGTCGCCAAGGGCGCTGTCCGCAAGAACCAGCCCGTGAAGGTGCTGGGCCAGGGCGAGGTGAGCGTCAAGCTCGACATCACCGCTCAGAAGTTCTCCGCCTCGGCGGAGCAGAAGATCGCGGCGGCCGGCGGGTCCGTCACCACCGCGTGACATCTTTTTGACGGGCACCGCGGCACAGACTTAGTCTGAGCCGCGGTGCCCTGTCGTCATTCCAGGGCCGGTCCGAACGCCCGCGCCCACCGCGCGCGGCCGCAGGACGGCCGACCACCGCCTCGGCCCCGTCCCAGGACCTCCAGGAGGGAATCAGGTGAACTCGTTCGTGCGCGCGCTGCGCACTCCCGAGCTGAGGGCGAAGATCCTCTTCACGCTCGGTCTGATCGCCGTCTACCGACTCGGCGTCTTCATCCCCACCCCGGGATTCGACGCCACCAACGTCATGATGTGCGCGGACCAGGCCGCCTCGGGTCAGGGCGCCAACGTGCTGGGCATGGTCAACATGTTCTCCGGCGGCGCGCTGCTGCAGCTGTCCATCTTCTCCCTCGGCGTGATGCCGTACATCACCGCCTCGATCATCGTGCAGCTCCTGCGCGTGGTGATCCCGCGGTTCGAGGCCCTCCACAAGGAGGGCGCCTCCGGCACCGCCAAGCTCACCCAGTACACCCGCTATCTCACGATCGGTCTGGGCGTCCTCCAGGCCACCACGATCATCACGCTGGTGCGCTCGGGCAACTTCTTCGTCGGCTGCACCCTCGAGCTCGTTCCCGACCAGTCGATCCCGACCCTGCTGCTCATGGTGATGACCATGACCGTCGGCACGGTCCTGATCATGTTCATGGGCGAGATGATCACCGAGCGCGGCGTCGGCAACGGCATGTCGCTGATGATCTTCTCCTCGATCGCGGCGAGCTTCCCCGCCTCCTTCGGCCAGGTCTGGCAGCTCAAGGGCTGGATCACCTTCTCCCTGGTGATGCTCGTGGGCCTGCTGATCATGGTCGGCATGGTGTTCGTCGAGCAGTCCCAGCGCCGCATCCCCGTGCAGTACGCCAAGCGCATGGTGGGACGGCGCATGTACGGCGGCACCTCCACCTACATCCCGATCAAGGTCAACCAGGCCGGCGTCATCCCCGTCATCTTCGCCTCCTCGATTCTCGCGCTGCCGCAGATGGCCGCCTCCTTCGGCGACCCGTCGGCCGGATGGGTGCAGTGGATCAACACGCACCTCGTCCTCGGCGCCTCCTTCTCGTGGATCTACGCCGTGGTGTACGTGGCCCTGATCGTCTTCTTCGCGTTCTTCTACGTCTCGATCACCTTCAACGCGGAGGAGATCGCCGACAACATGAAGAAGTACGGCGGCTTCGTCCCCAACGTGCGCGCGGGCAAGCCCACCGAGCGCTACCTGCGCTACGTCATCAACCGCATCCAGAGCGGCGGCGCCGTCTATCTCGCGGTGATCTGCCTGATCCCGCTGGTCGCGCTGTTCTACCTCGGCACCTCGCAGGACTTCCCGCTGGGCGGCGTCTCCCTCCTGATCGTGATCGGCGTGGGACTGGACACCGTCAAGCAGATCGACGCGAAGCTCCAGCAGCACCACTACGAAGGGATTCTCCGGTGACCACCCCCACCGCCTCGAACGGCTCGACCGCCCCCGCCCGCCGCCTGCTGATCGTCGGCCCGCCCGGAGCGGGCAAGGGCACCCAGGCCGTGCGGGTCGCGGAGGAGCTCTCGATCCCCGCGATCTCCACCGGCGACATCTTCCGCGCCAACGTCTCGGGGCAGACCGAGCTCGGCGTCCTCGCGAAGTCCTACATGGACAAGGGCGAGTACGTCCCGGACTCCGTCACCAACGACATGGTGCGCTCGCGCCTGGCCGAGGCCGACGCCCAGGACGGCTTCCTGCTGGACGGCTACCCCCGCACCCTCGACCAGGTCGAGGCGCTCGACGGCATGCTCGCCGAGCTCGGCACCCCGCTGGACCTCGTGCTGCTGCTTGTGGTCGAGCAGGAGGAGGTCGTCCAGCGCCTGGTGGCGCGCGGCGCCGAGCAGGGCCGCAGCGACGACACCGAGGAGACGATCCGTCGCCGCCTCGAGGTCTACGCCGAGCAGACCGCCCCGCTGATCGACGTCTACGAGCAGCGCGGCCTGGTGCGCCGCGTGGACGGCATGGCCCCGATCGACGAGGTCACCGCCGCGCTGCGCGAGGCCCTCGGCGCCCGATGAGCCTCCTGCCCGAGCGGGTGGAGTGGAAGACGCCCGAGCAGATCGCGGTGATGCGGCGCAGCGGCCAGCTGCTGCACCGCGTCCACGACATGCTCGAGTCCGAGATCCGCCCCGGCATCACCACGGACGAGCTCGACTCCCTCGCCCACACGATGATCCGCGACGCGGGGGCGACGCCGAACTTCCTGGGCTACCAGGGCTATCCGGCCACGCTCTGCATCAGCGTCAACGACGTCGTGGTCCACGGCATCCCCGACGCCCGCCCCCTCGAGGAGGGGGACGTCGTCTCCATCGACGGGGGCCTGATCATCGACGGCTGGCACTCGGACGCGGCCCGCACCCACATCGTGGGCCGGCCCCGCTCGGTCGGCGACGAGGACCTGGTGCGGATCACCGAGGAGGCGCTCTGGGCCGGGATCGCGGCGCTCGCCACCGCCGATCGCGTCGGCGACGTCGGCGCCGCGATCGAGGACTTCGTCGAGCAGGCGGCAGGGGAGTCCCTCTCCCACCTCGAGGGCTTCGGCGGCCACGGCATCGGCACCGCGATGCACCAGGCGCCCGACGTCATGAACTACCGGGTCCGCCCGCGCGGGCCGAAGGTGCGCCCGGGCCTGTGTGTCGCGATCGAGCCGATGCTGATCCAGGGCCAGGGGAACTGGGAGCTCGAGGACGACGAGTGGACCGTCCGCGCCACCGGCGGCGGCCGCGCCGCCCATGCCGAGCATTCGGTCGCCGTGACCGAGCAGGGGCTGCTGGTGCTGACCGCCGGCGACGGGGGAGCGGCCGAGCTCGCCCGGCGCGGGGTCGTCGCCGCGCCCGATCCCCTCGCGGCCTGAGCCGGCAGGCTCCGTCCGCCCGGCGCGGGGCCGCCCCGTCGACGGGCGGGGCGGGGGAGTGGGGCGAACGTGATGGGCATCATCGCGTCGGCCCTCGCCGAATCCGGACCTCGCGTGTAGGCTGGTCCATCGGGTGTGCTCCGATCGCGCGTGCGAACGTGTGCTCGTGCAGTCCCGTCGTGCCGCCCGTCCGGCAGGTCCTCGAGGCCGCAGGGCGAGGCCGACGCACTGCCTCGGCGCCACCCTCGTCGATCACCGTACCGTCACCCGACGGTCGGTGTGCAGGGCCTGGGAAACCAGGAACCAAGTACGCGGAACTCGGCCCCGGCTTCGCCGGAGGCGGGAGATTGGGGAGGCATGGCGAAGAAGGACGGAGTGATCGAGGTCGAGGGCACGGTCACGGAGGCGCTCGCGAACGCGCGCTTCCGCGTCGAGCTCGACAACGGGCACATGGTGCTCGCGCACATCTCCGGAAAGATGCGCCAGCACTACATCCGCATCCTTCCCGAGGACCGTGTGGTCGTCGAGCTGAGCCCCTATGACCTCGACCGGGGCCGCATCGTCTACCGCTACAAGTGATCGTCCCGGGAGAAGGAAAGCTATGAAGGTCAAGCCGAGCGTCAAGCCGATCTGTGACAACTGCAAGGTGATCCGTCGCCACTCGCGCGTCATGGTCATCTGCTCGAACCCCCGTCACAAGCAGCGCCAGGGCTGAGCGGAGCGATCCGCCCGTCCCGGCCCCTGCCGTGACAGCCGCCGCCAGGCGGCACGCCCCGCAGCGCGGGGCACCCCGCCCGCATCGCGGGCACCACACAAATGAAGAGACGACACCACCGGCATCGGCCGGTCACCCGCAGGACGGAGGCTGCGGCGTCGGGGAGACAGTCCCGGCGAGGTGTCGGCTCAGGCCTCCGAGACAGTAGGAGAATCTGCACATGGCACGTCTGGTGGGAGTGGACCTTCCGCGCGAGAAGCGCCTCGAGGTCGCCCTGACGTACATCTTCGGCATGGGACGCACGCGCGCCCAGGAGACCCTCGCCGCGACCGGCGTCTCCGGCGACAAGCGGGTCCGTGAGGTGAGCGACGAGGAGCTCGTCCAGCTCCGCGATCACATCGAGGCGAACTACATGGTCGAGGGCGACCTCCGCCGCGAGGTGGCCGCCGACATCCGCCGCAAGGTCGAGATCGGCAGCTACCAGGGGCTGCGCCACCGCCGCGGCCTGCCCGTCCACGGTCAGCGCACGAAGACCAACGCCCGCACCCGCAAGGGTCCGAAGCGCACGGTCGCCGGCAAGAAGAAGGCTCGCTGATCCGCGGCATCCGCTGATCGGCCGCCCGGCTCCGTCCCCGGAGCCCGCAGTCACTTCGCGCCGCTGAGGGAACCGGCGCACCCCCACACCACCAGAGGAGTTCTGCCGCATGGCAACCAAGACCCGTCAGGCCGCTGCGCGCAAGCCGCGCCGCAAGGACAAGAAGAACATCGTCAACGGCCAGGCCCACATCAAGAGCACGTTCAACAACACCATCGTGTCCATCACGGACCCGACCGGCGCCGTCATCTCCTGGGCCTCCGCCGGCCAGGTGGGCTTCAAGGGCTCGCGCAAGTCGACCCCGTACGCCGCGCAGATGGCCGCCGAGGCCGCCGCGCGCCAGGCGCAGGAGCACGGACTGAAGAAGGTCGACGTCTTCGTGAAGGGCCCGGGCTCGGGCCGCGAGACCGCGATCCGCTCGCTCACCGCGACCGGCCTCGAGGTGGGCTCGATCCAGGACGTCACCCCGCAGCCGCACAACGGCACCCGTCCGGCCAAGCGCCGCCGCGTCTGATCCCGTCGGCCGTGACGACGGGACGCCCCGCTCGTCACGGTCGACCGTGTCGGGCGGGGTCTCCCGCGCCCGGCGTCCCCGGACCCCTCGCGGGTCACCCCCGTCTTCCAGGCCCACCGCCCCCTTCTGAGCGTCATATGGCGGACGCTCGCCGAAAGGATCCACAGTGCTCATTGCACAGCGCCCCACGCTGACCGAAGAGGTCGTGTCGGACAACCGCTCCCGGTTCGTCATCGAGCCGCTCGAGCCGGGCTTCGGCTACACCCTCGGCAACTCCCTGCGCCGCACCCTGCTGTCCTCCATCCCCGGCGCCGCGGTCACCTCGATCCGCATCGACGGCGTGCTGCACGAGTTCAGCACCGTCCCCGGCGTCAAGGAGGACATCACCGAGGTCATCCTCAACATCAAGAACCTCGTCGTCTCCTCGGAGAACGACGAGCCGGTCGTGATGTACCTGCGCCGCGAGGAGGCCGGCCGCGTCACCGCCGCCGACATCACCCCACCGGCCGGCGTGGAGATCCACAACCCCGACCTGCACATCGCGACCCTCAACGAGAAGGGCCGCCTGGAGGTCGAGCTGATCGTCGAGCGCGGCCGCGGCTACGTCTCCGCCGCGCAGAACAAGGGCGTCGACGGCGAGATCGGCCGGGTCCCGGTCGACTCGATCTACTCGCCCGTGCTGAAGGTGACCTACAAGGTCGAGGCGACCCGTGTCGAGCAGCGCACCGACTTCGACAAGCTGATCGTCGACGTCGAGACCAAGCCGGCCATCAGCCCCCGCGACGCGGTGGCCTCGGCGGGCAAGACCCTGGTCGAGCTGTTCGGCCTGGCCCACGAGCTGAACCAGGAGGCGGAGGGCATCGAGATCGGCCCCTCTCCCACCGACCAGGCGCTGGCCGCTGATCTGGCCCTGCCGATCAACGACCTGAACCTCACGGTCCGCTCGTACAACTGCCTGATGCGCGAGGGCGTCCACACCGTCGGCGAGCTGACCGCCCGCTCCGAGGCGGACCTGCTCGACATCCGCAACTTCGGACAGAAGTCCATCGACGAGGTCAAGGCGAAGCTCGCCGAGCTCGGGCTGTCGCTGAAGGACTCCCCGGCCGGGTTCGACCCCGCGGCCCTGGACTCCTACTCCGACGACTTCGGCGACCAGTACTGACCTTCACTTCCACCAAGGAGAACGACCATGCCTGCACCCACCAAGGGCGCGCGCCTCGGCGGATCCCCCGCGCACGAGCGGATGATCATCGCGGGCCTCGCCACCGAGCTGTTCCGCCACGGCCGGATCACCACCACCGAGACCAAGGCCAAGCGCCTGCGTCCCCACGCGGAGCGTCTGATCACCCAGGCGAAGAAGGGCGATCTCGCCTCCCGTCGCCGCGTGATGCAGACCGTCCGTGACAAGGGCGTCGTCTACCAGCTCTTCGAGGAGATCGCACCGACCTTCTCCGAGCGTCCCGGCGGCTACACCCGCATCACCAAGATCGGCCCCCGCAAGGGCGACAACGCCCCGATGGCCGTCATCGAGCTGGTCACGGAGGAGTACTCCGCGAAGCAGTCCGTGGTGAAGGAGGCCGAGGGCGCCGCGAAGAACGCGTCCAAGGCCGAGGAGACCCCGGTCGCCGAGACCGAGGCCCCCGCCGCCGCGGAGTCCACCGACGAGTCCGAGGAGACCAAGGAGGCCTGATCCGGGCCGCCTGATCCTCGCGGCTCGCAGGGCCGCCGCGCCGCAGGGCGCACACCGCCGAGGGCGGGCCGACGGGAGAGATCCCGACGGCCCGCCCTCGTCGTGCGTCCGGGGCCGGCAGGGCCCCGGATGCTCCGACCGGGGGCCGTCGGATCCGACTGCCGGCGACCCCTCACGAGGCCACCGAGGACGGGACGAGGAACACTCGTTCTTTGTGCGATCGTGACCGGCTCGTCGCGATGCGTTCGTGGCCGTGGACTACGGTGGTCGGTGCCCGGCTGCGTACCCGTCGACCGCTCCATGCCTCGGCGACGCGCCTCGGGATCCCCCCCCCGCCCCCTCTCCTCCGGAGCCTTCGTGATGTCCCACCGGACCCTTCCCCCCGAGTCCGACGCCCGCCCCCTCTCCCTCAGCCGCCGCACGCTGATGGCGGCGACCGCCGCCGCGGTGCCCGCCGGAGCCGTCGTGCTCGGCGCGGCTCCCGCCCTGGCCGACCCGACCGTCACCGACGGCGAGACCCGCGTGGTCGACGTGCCGCTGGCGGATGCCCCGCTGGTCGAGGCCGACGGCGTCCAGGTGCGTGACCTCCCCGAGCAGCCCGGCACCATGGTGGGCGTGACCTGGCCGAGCGAGTCCGATGCGCCCGAGGTGCAGGTCCGCGGCATGGACCAGGACGGGCAGTGGACCCCCTGGGAGCCGCTCGAGACCGCCGAGGACCCGGAGACGGGCGAGGACGCCCCCGGCACCGAATGCGCCTGGGTGGGCGTCGTCGGAGCGCTCCAGGTGCGGGCCGAGCTCGACGGGGCCGACGTCACCGAGCAGCTCACCGCCCACGTCATCACCACCTCGCCCACCGCCGAGGACGCGGTCGTCGCCCAGAGGGCGGGCGCCCCGCAGCCGATGTCGACCGCCGCCCAGCAGGACATGGCCGCGACCGCCGCCGCGACGACGATGGCGAACCCCGCCACCCCGGTCCTCGGGCCGGGCGCGCCCTCCTACACCTCCCGCGCCGGCTGGGGCGCGAACGAGGGCCTCGTGCGCGGCACGAGCGGCTCCGACCAGCTCAAGGCCGTGGTCATCCACCACACCGCCGGCACCAACAGCTACTCCTCCTCGCAGTCCGCGGAGCTGGTGCGAGGAATCCTGACCTACCACACGCAGACCCTGGGCTGGGCCGACATCGGCTACAACGTGCTGGTGTCCAAGTACGGGCAGATCTTCGAGGGCCGCAGCGGCGGCCTGCACCGCAACATCACCGGCGCCCACGCCTACGGCTTCAACACCGGCTCCTTCGGCATCTCCGTGATGGGCAACTACCAGAGCACCGCCGCGCCGTCCGCCGCCCGCGCGGCCGTCGCACGCCTGGTGGGCTGGAAGCTGCTGAGCACCTTCCAGATCAAGGTCGCCTCCACCTCCTCCTGGACCCCGGGCTCCGGCACCCGCTTCCCCGCGGGGAAGACGATCGCGCTGCCGAAGATGTTCGGCCACCGGGACGTGAACTACACCGACTGCCCCGGCAATGCGCTGTACAACCAGTTCGGGAGCCTGCGCACCGAGGCGCAGCGCGCGATCGACGGCGGCTGGAAGGAGCACCTCTGGGCCTTCCAGGGCGCCGGCGGCTCCTCGAAGCTCGGCTACGTGGTGAAGTCCGCGCACCAGACGGGCAAGTACACCGCGACCGTGCTCACCAAGGGGCTGATCCTGCAGGAGAGCGGCGGCAATGCCTCCGGCCACGCGACCCCCTTCGCGAAGCAGTGGGCCGCCTCGTGGGGACGCCCGGCGAAGGCCGACTCCCAGGACGGCGACCGCCGCATCCAGGCCTTCCAGAACGGCGTGGCCGCGAACGAGGGCGGGAGGGTCCGCTTCGTGACCCCGTACTTCCGCGACGTCTCCCCGTCGCGGGTGTTCTTCCTCGAGATCACCGACCTCGCGGCGCGCGGGATCACCAAGGGCTGGGGAACCCCGCCGAACGCGGAGTTCCGGCCGAACGAGGACAACCTGCGCGATGCGATGATCGCCTTCATCTACCGTGCGAAGGGCAGCCCCGCCTACACCGCGCCGAAGACCTCCCCGTTCACGGACGTGAGCCCCTCCAAGCCCTTCTACAAGGAGATCTGCTGGGCGTACGACGAGGGGATCTCCCGCGGCTGGGGCACCGGGTCGAACCGCACGTTCCGCCCGTACGAGGAGGTCAAGCGCGACGCCGTCGCGGCCTTCCTCTACCGCGCCGCCGGGGTGAACCACACGAGCACCAACAGCGGCTTCTCCGACGTCCCCGCCTCGCACGTCTTCGCCAAGGAGATCACCTGGCTGTCGAAGGCGGGCATCGCCCGCGGCTGGGACGACGGCACCTTCCGCCCGAACGCCTTCATCAAGCGCGACCAGATGGCCACGTTCATGATGCGGTGGCTGAAGCACACCGGAAGGGCCTGAGGTGCGGCTCTTCCGTCGACGCTCCTCGGGGTCGTCCTTCTCGCCGGCGGAGTCCGCGACGCTCCGCACGAGCTTCTCCGGCCCTGTCGAGGCGCCGTTCTACCTCGTCTCGATGGCGGGCTATCCGAACTTCGGCGACGAGCTGATCGCACGGCGCTGGATCGAGCACCTCGCGATCCACCGGCCGGACGAGGAGGTGTGGCTGGACTGCCGCTTCCCCGGCACGGCCAGCGCGCTGTTCGGGGGCCTCCACCCGCGCCTGCGCGTGACCGATGCCGTCTTCCGGGCGGTCGAGGACTCGCTGCGGGGCTCGCGCCGCCCGGTCGAGGACATCGTCGCCCACCTCGGCACCCCGCTCTACGACGCGCCGCTGCTCGCGCTGCGCGAGGCCCGCTCCCTGCACCTGCTCGGCGGCGGCTTCGTCAACGCCGTCTGGCCCGAGAACGCGCACCTGGTGCGGGCGATGCGGGCGGCGGCGGAGATCAGCGGCGCCCCGCTGCTCGCGACCGGTCAGGGGCTCGCCCCCTTCGGCGAGGAGCAGCTGACGGGCTTCGACCACGTCGGCGTGCGGGACGCCGCCAGCGCCGAGAAGCTCGGCATCTCCAGCGGCGTCGACGACGCGTATCTCGTCGAGCAGGCACCCGAGCGGGTCGACGACCAGGAGCCGGAGCTCGTGCTCTGCGTGCAGTCCGACGCGCTGGACGAGGGCTCCTTCGAGCGGCTCGTCGCCCATGTGCGCGAGACCGTCGCCTCCCTCGGCATCCCGCGCGAGCGCACCCGCTACGTCGAGGCGCTGCCCGGCGGGGACCACGCCGGCTTCGAGCGTCTGAAGGATCTCGTGGCGGAGGACGGCTTCGTCCCCTTCACGAGCTTCTGGCGCGGCGAGCTCGCACCGGCGGCGCACCAGGTGTGGATCACCACGCGCTTCCATCACCACCTCGTGGCCTCGCTGCACGGGGCGCGGGGGATGGCGCTCAGCGCCCGCAGCGGCTACTACGACGTGAAGCACGGCTCCCTCGTGGAGCTCGGCAGCGGCTGGCGGGTCTCGGACGGCACGGGAGAGGTCCCGACCCTCGCCGATCTCGAGCGCCCCGGCTCCTTCGAGGACGCGATCACGCGCAAGCGCCGCGAGGCCGAGATGCTGTACGGCACCTCCTGAGCCGGTGCAGCCGGGGCCGGCGGCATCGCCGGAGCGGACTGGCGGACACAGGAGCGCCCCGGGACCCGTCGAGGGTCCCGGGGCGCTCCTGTCGTGTCCGGACCTCAGCCGAAGTGGCGCGGCAGCGTGCCCTCGCGCAGCTCCCGCAGCTCGCCGAGCGCGAAGGTGCCCACGCCCTCGATCACGAGGTCGGTGCCGCCGGTCGCGCCGAGCGCGAGCACCGGCACGCCGTGCTCGGCGGCGAGGGCGAGGAAGCGCTCCTCGGCCTCGGCCGGGACCGCGACCAGGGCGCGGGCCTGCGACTCGGAGAACAGGGCGGTGGGGAGGTCCACGCCGTCCCGCTCGAGGAGCCCGGCGAGGTCCACGCGGACGCCCGTGCCGAAGCGGGTCGTCGACTCGACGAGCGCCTGGACGAGACCGCCCTCGGAGAGGTCGTGCGCGGAGGCGGCGAGCCCCTGCTCGGAGGAGGCGACGAGCACGCGGGCGAGCGCGCGCTCGGCCTCGAGATCGACCTGCGGGGGCAGGCCGCCGAGGTGCTGATGGACCACGTCGGACCAGGCCGAGCCCGAGAGCTCCTCGCGGGTCGTGCCCAGCAGCAGCACGCGCTCGCCCTCGCCCTGCCAGCCGGAGGGGACGCGGCGCGCGACGTCCTCGAACACTCCGAGCACGCCGACGACGGGCGTCGGGTGGATCGCAGAGTCGATCAGGCCCGGCTCGCCGGTGGAGTTGTACAGCGAGACGTTGCCGCCGGTGACGGGCACCTCGAGCGCCTCGCACGCCTCGGCGAGCCCGCCGATCGCCTCGACCAGCTGCCACATGGGGCCCGGGTCCTCGGGCGAGCCGAAGTTCAGGCAGTCCGTGATCGCCAGCGGCGTCGCCCCGGCGGTCGCGACGTTGCGGTACGCCTCGGCCAGCGCCAGCTGCGCACCGGTGCGGGGATCGAGCTTGGTGTAGCGGCCGTTCGCGTCGGTCGCCAGCGCGATGCCGCGCCCGGTCTCCTCGTCGATGCGCAGCACGCCGGCGTCGTCGGGCATGGCCAGCGCCGTGTTCCCGCCGACGTAGCGGTCGTACTGGTCGGTGACCCAGCTCTTGGAGGCGAGGTTCGGGGATGCGATCAGCGTGCGGATCTGCGCGGAGATCTCCTCGGCGCCCTCGGGGCGGGGGAGGGCCTCGCCGCGGTCGGCCTGGAGGGCGTCCTGCCAGTCGGGGCGGGCGTAGGGCCGGTCGTAGACGGGGCTGTCGATCGCGACGGTCGCCGGGTCCACGTCCACGATCCGCTCGCCGTGGTGGTCGATGGTGAGGCGGCCGTCGCCGGTGACCTCGCCGATCACGGCGGCCTCGACGTCCCACCTCGCGGCGATCGCCTGGAACTCCTCGAGCTTCTCCGGCGGAACCACCGCCATCATGCGCTCCTGCGACTCGCTCATGAGGATCTCCCCGGCGGTGAGGGTCGGGTCGCGCAGCAGCACCTCCTCGAGGTGGATGTGCATGCCGGAGCCGCCGTTGGCGGCGAGCTCGGAGGTCGCGCAGGAGATGCCCGCGGCGCCGAGGTCCTGGATGGCCGCGACGGTGCCGGCCGCGTACAGCTCGAGGCAGCACTCGATGAGGACCTTCTCCATGAAGGGGTCGCCCACCTGGACGCTCGGGCGCTTCAGCGGCCCGTCCTCCTCGAAGGTCTCCGAGGCGAGGATCGAGGCGCCGCCGATGCCGTCCCCGCCGGTGCGGGCGCCGAAGAGGACCACCTTGTTGCCCGCGCCGGTCGCGGCGCCGGAGCGGATGTCCTCGTGGCGCATCATGCCCACCGCGAGCGCGTTGACCAGCGGGTTGGTCTGGTAGGAGGCGTCGAAGACGGTCTCGCCGCCGATGTTCGGCAGGCCGAGGGAGTTGCCGTAGCCGCCCACTCCGGCGACCACGCCGTGGACCACCCGGGCGGTGTCGGGGTGGTCGATCGCGCCGAAGCGCAGCTGGTCCATGACCGCGACGGGCCGGGCGCCCATCGAGATGATGTCGCGCACGATGCCGCCCACGCCGGTCGCGGCGCCCTGGTACGGCTCGACGTAGGAGGGGTGGTTGTGGGACTCGACCTTGAAGGTCACCGCCCAGCCGTCGCCGATGTCGACGACGCCGGCGTCCTCGCCCATGCCCACCAGCAGCTTCTCGCGCATCGCGTCGGTGGTGTGCTTCCCGAAGGTGCGCAGGTGCTTCTTCGAGGACTTGTAGGAGCAGTGCTCGGACCACATGACCGAGTACATGGCGAGCTCGGCGTTGGTGGGGCGGCGACCCAGGATCTCGCGGATGCTCGCGTACTCGTCGTCCTTCAGCCCGAGCTCCGCATAGGGCTGCACCTGGTCCGGCGTCGCGGAGGCGTTCTCGACGGTGTCGGACTCCGCGGCGTGGCCGTGGGGGGAGGTGGGAGTGGTCTCAGCGGTCATCGCGGGGTCGGGTCCGTTCGTCACGAGGGCTGGGGGAGCGGCGGGCCTCGCGGTCCGGCGCAGGGTGCCCCCAGTCTACGAGCGACCCGGCCGACGGGGGCGCTCGGGGCGAGCGCTGAGACCGGGAGTGAGACCGGAACGGCATCCGGCGGGGCGGCGCGCACGGGAAGAGCGGCCGACGGGGACCTCGTCCCGTCGGCCGCTCTCCCGGTCCGTGCCTGTCAGGCGGTCAGCGCGAGGAGCCCTTCTTCCCCTGCGCGCGGCGCGCCCGCTTCTCCGCATCGCGCAGCGCCTTCTCGCTCACGGGCGCGTCCTGGCTCGCCCGCTGCGCGCGGAAGTACGCGGCGGCCTCGTCCTGGCGCTCCTGCTCCCCGCCGAGCGCGATCGGCGCGCGCACGTGGCCGAGGCGGATGTCGAAGGCCGCGACGAGGTCGAGCACGTGTGGGCGCAGGCGCCACAGCAGCCGGCGCAGGTCCCCCTCGATCTGACGGCCGCGCTGGGTGGAGATCATGCCCGAGAGCAGGAACCAGGCGAGGTCGTCGTTGATCGCGGTGAGGCCGAACAGGTCCCGCACGTCGGTGAGCACGGCGCGGGTGCCCTCGTCCTCCATCGCCTCGATCCCGGCGGTGAAGGCGCGCCAGCGCACGAGGTCCGCATGGGCGCGGGCCGCGTCGAGCATCTCGACCTGGTGCTTGTTCACCTCGGCGGCGGCGTCGGCCGGGCTCATCCTCGCGGTGCTGCGCAGGGCGAGGGCGACCTCCTCGACCTTGACCCTGGCGCGGTCGGCGAGCATCTCCTCCTGGAACTCGGCGCTGCGCATCGAGTCGAAGGCGCGGCGCGCGTTGCCGCGGTCGCTCACGCTCTGGCCGAGGCGGGCCCAGGGGGTGTGCCGCTTGGCGAGCACCTCGGCGCGCTGGGCGATGAACCGGCCGATGCCGGCGCGGTCCACGTTCTTCAGCTCGGAGGTGTAGTCCGACAGCAGCCGCTTGGCGACCAGCTGCAGCAGGATCGTGTTGTCGCCCTCGAAGGTCGCGTACACGTCGAGGTCCTGGTGGAGCCCGACGAGCTGGTTCTCGGCCATGAAGCCGGAGCCGCCGCAGGCCTCACGGCACTCCTGGATGGTGTCCAGGGCGAGCCGGGTGGAGGTCGGCTTGAGCGTCGCGGCGAGGGTCTCGAGGTCCTCGCGGCCCTCGGGGGTGTCGCCGCGGCCGGAGAACACGTCGTCGAAGGCGTGGAGCAGCTGCTCGTGCGCGAAGGCGCCCGCGTAGGTCGCGGCGAGCTTCGGCAGCAGGCGGTGCAGATGCGCCTGGTAGTCCATCAGCACGGTCTCGCGCGTCGGGTCGGCGGCGGTGAACTGGCGGCGCTGGGTGGCGTAGGTGATCGCGATGTGCAGCGCGAGCTGCGAGGCGCGGATCGCGGAGCCGTCGAGCGAGACGCGGCCCTGCACGAGCGTGCCGATCATCGTGAAGAAGCGCCGACCGGGGGAGTCGATGGGGGAGGAGTAGGTGCCGTCGGCGGCGACGTCCCCGTAGCGGTTCAGCAGGTTGCGGCGCGGGACGCGCACGTGGTCGAAGGCGAGGCGACCGTTGTCGATGCCGTTCAGGCCGCCCTTCTCGCCGTCGTCCTCGCTCTGCACGCCCGGCAGGAGGTTCCCCTCCGCATCGCGCACCGGCACGTAGAAGCAGTGCACGCCGTGGTCGACGCCGTTCGTGATCAGGCGCGCGAAGACCGTGGCGGCCCTCGCGTGGATCGCGGCGTTGCCGAGGAAGTCCTTCCATGCGGCGCGGAAGGGGGTGTTGATGACCCACTCGCCGTCCTCGCCGCCCTCGGGGTCGAAGGTCGCCGTGGTGGCGAGGGACTGCACATCGGAGCCGTGCCCGATCTCGGTCATCGCGAAGGCGCCGGGGGTCTCGAGGCTCATCGCGCCCGGTACCCAGGCCTTCTGCTGCTCCTCGTCGCCCAGTTGCACGATCGCGGAGGTGAACAGTCCCCACTGCACGCCGGCCTTGATCTGGAGGGACGGGTCGGCGACGACCAGCTCCTCGAAGGCGGCGACGTTGGCGCCGTTGTCGTTCGGGCCGCCGAGGTGCTCGGGGAGCATCGGCAGGGAGACCTCCTCCTCGGCGAGGATCCGGAGCTGGCCGAAGACCCGCTCCCGGTGCTCGGCGACGCTCGCGTCCATCGGGCGGTGCATCTCGGGGCGGGCCGCCCGCTCGCGGGCGTCGCGCCGCGCGTCGGCCCAGCTGCCCAGCAGCGCCTCGGAGACCATCTCGACGTCGAGGCGGGGGCTGCCGTCGGCGGGGACCGGGATCGGTCCGGTCGGCGTGGGGCTCGCGGCGGCGTCGGTGCCTCTCGCGGCGGTGGGCGCGGGGGCGGATGCGGTGGTGGAGGTATCGGCGGTCATGCGTGCAGTCCCTTCATGAGCCAGGTGACCAGGCGGGTCACGAGCTGATCGGAGGTGAGGGTGGTCGAGGCGCCGTCGGCGGCCTCGAGGTCGTTCATCCAGGTGTCCACGGCCCGTTCGACGAAGCCCACCGCGCCGGTCGCCCATATCTGCGGCGAGGGGGTCCCGGCGGGGAGGAAGGTCGTGATGATGCGGGTCACGGAGTCGAGGAAGTGGTTCAGCCCGTCGCTGGGGCGGGTGACGAAGCGGTACACGCCGGGGGAGCGCTGCGCGGTCCCGACGTAGGCGCGGATCATCGCGTGGATGCGCTCCTCGGGCGCGGGCTCGCGGCCCATCCGCTCCTCGAGCACGCGCATCTCCGCGAGCAGCTTGTCGTGCATCGCCTGGAGGATGCTGCGGCCCAGGTCGCGCTGGAGATGGGACTTGTCCTCGAAGTACCGGTAGACGATGGACTTCGACGTGCCCGAGGCTGCGGCGATGTCCTCCATCGTCACGTCGGGGCCGCGCTCGTGGATCAGGTGTCGGGCCACGTCCAGCAGCTCGGCACGTCGCTGCTCTCGGTGCTGGGCCCAGCGGGCCGAGCGCCCGTCCACGGGGGCTTGCGTCGTCGCATTCACAGAACCTAGGGTATCAAGTACCGACGGTTCTATGTAAAGTCCTTCCCGACGATCCGTCCCCGTGACCACGAAGAGGTGCCCCACAGTGACCCCCACCGACTCCCCGCGCGATGCGCTGATCCTCGGCGGCAACCGGATCCCGTTCGCCCGCTCCGGCGGGCCCTACGCCGGGATCTCCAACCAGGACCTGCTCACCGCCGCGCTCGAGGGCCTCGTCGCCCGCTACTCGCTCCAGGGCGAGAAGCTCGGCGAGATCGCCGGCGGCGCCGTGCTGAAGCTCGCCGGCGACCTCAACCTCACCCGCGAGAGCGCGCTGGGCACGCCGCTGGACCCCCGCACCCCCGCCGTCGACATGTCCAAGGCCTGCGCGACCAGCCTCGAGACCGTCCTGCACGTCTCCAACCGGATCCGTCTGGGTCAGATCGACTCCGCGATCGCCTGCGGCGTCGACTCCGCCTCCGACTCGCCGATCGAGGTCACCCCGCGCCTGCGCCGCATCCTCCACCGCGCCTTCGCGGCGAGGACCGCGATGCAGCGCGTCAAGGCGCTCTCCGCGATCCGCCCCGCGGACCTCGCCCCGGTCCCGCCCCGCAACGGCGAGCCCCGCACGGGCCTGTCCATGGGCGAGCACCAGGCGCTGACCACCGCGCAGTGGGGCATCACCCGCGAGGCCCAGGACGAGCTCGCGCTCGCCTCCCACAAGAACCTCGCCGCCGCCTACGACGCCGGCTTCCTCGACGACCTCGTCACCGGCTACCGCGGCCTCGCACGCGACCAGAACCTGCGTGCCGACTCGACCCTGGAGAAGCTCGGCACCCTCAAGCCCGTCTTCGGCGTGAAGTCGCCGCAGGTCGCGGAGCCGACGATGACCGCCGGCAACTCCACCCCGCTCTCCGACGGCGCCTCCTCCGTGCTGCTGGGCAGCGCCGAGTGGGCCGCCGAGCGCGGCCTCACTCCGCTCGCCCGCGTGATCGACGCGCGCAGCGCCGCCGTCGACTTCGCCCACGGCGACGAGGGCCTGCTCATGGCCCCCGCCTACGCGGTCCCCGAGCTGCTGGACGCGAACGGCCTGGCCCTGCAGGACCTCGACCTCTACGAGATCCACGAGGCCTTCGCCTCCACCGTGCTGACCACGCTCAAGGCCTGGGAGTCCGAGGAGTTCTGCCGCGAACGCCTGGGCCGCTCCGCGCCGCTCGGCGCGATCGACCGCTCGCGGCTGAACATCACCGGCTCCTCCCTCGCCGCCGGGCACCCCTTCGCCGCGACCGGCGGCCGCCTCGTCGCGACGCTCGCCAAGCTCCTGCACGAGCGCGCGAAGGAGACCGGCCGGGTCCAGCGCGGCCTGATCTCGGTCTGCGCCGCCGCCGGCCAGGGCACGGTCATGCTGCTCGAGTCCGTCACCGACTGACACCCCGACCCTTCACGGAGGTCCCCATGGCCGACGCCTACACCCGCTTCATCCGCTCCGCCCCCGGCGGCATGCTCGCCAAGCAGCTGGGCCTGCCCCGCCCCTCCCGGCTCCTGCGCCGGGACGACCGCCCCGAGCCCGTGCTGGGCCCCGTCGTCGTGCTCGGCGCCTCCGCCGGCGCGGACGCGGTCGCCCACCGGCTCCTCGAGGACGGCGCCGACGTGCGCCGCCGTGTCGAGGACCTGCGCTCGATCGGCTCGGTGATCGTCGTGGCCGACGAGCTCTCCGCCCCCGCGGAGCTCGGGCCGCTGCTGCTCCCGCTCGCCGGGGCGATGCGCTCCCTCGCACCGGGCGCGCGCCTGGTGACGATCTCCCGCCCGGCGACGGGCGAGGAGCCCGCGCGCGACGCCGCCCGCGGCGGTGTCGAGGGGTTCCTGCGCTCGGTCGCGCACGAGATGCGCGGCGGTGCGACCGCCAACGGCATCCTGCTCGCCGACGGGGTCGGGGTCGACGCCCCCGGCGCCGTCGGCGCGCTGCGCTTCTTCCTCTCCGCCCGCAGCGCCTTCATCACCGGCCAGCTGCTGACCGTCTCCACCGAGGCGGGCAGCACGACCGAGAACGCCTCGCTCCCGCTCGCCGGGCGCACGGCGCTGGTCACCGGGGCCGCGCGCGGCATCGGCGCGGCGATCGCCCGCACCCTCGCGGCCGACGGCGCACGGCTCGTGGTGCTCGACGTCCCCGGCGCGGGCACCGAGCTCGCACGCCTGGCCAATGAGCTGCGCGCGATCCCGCTCCAGCTCGACGTCACCTCCGCCGACGCCGGGCGCCGCGTGGTCGAGTTCCTGCGCGAGAAGGGGCTGACCCTCGACGTGCTGGTGCTCAACGCCGGCATCACCCGGGACAAGCTGTTCGCCAACATGACCCCGGACCGCTGGGACCCGGTGCTCGCCGTGAACATCACCAGCCAGATCGCGCTCACCGAGGCGCTGCTCGAGGCCCAGGGCGAGGGAGGCGGCGTGCTCGGCGCGCAGCCGCGCATCGTCTCGCTCGCCTCCACCAGCGGCATCGCCGGCAACCGCGGCCAGACCAACTACGCCGCGTCCAAGGCCGGCGTCATGGCCTTCGTCGACGCGCTCTCGGGACGTCTCGCCCCGCTCGGCGGCACCGCGAACGCGGTCGCGCCCGGCTTCATCGAGACCGAGATGACCGCGAAGATCCCGCCGCTGACTCGCGAGGTCGCGCGGCGCGTGAACTCGCTGCAGCAGGGCGGGCTGCCCGTCGACGTGGCCGAGGCGATCGCCTTCCTCGCGAGCGACGAGGCCGGGGGCGTGCAGGGCGAGACCCTGCGGGTGTGCGGCCAGAACATGGTGGGCAAGTGAGGGCGGGGCATGGCGCCGCGGCGCACGCCGGGGGCGCGCCGGAGCAGGTCAAGGACCTCTCCGACGTCCCCTCGTTCCCCGCGATCTACGCCGCCGCGCTCGACCCCCGCTCCCGCCTCGGCGGGAAGCGCGGGAAGGGTGGAAAGGGCGGCGCGGGCGGTGGCGCGGAGACGCTGCCGAGCATCGCCTACCGGGTGAGGAAGGTGCGGATCGACGCCGAGCGCGCCCGCGACTTCGACCACCTGATGGGCGGTCCCGCGACGGACCTGGTCCACCCCGGCGTGCTGCACGTGCTCGCCTTCCCCGTCTCGCTCGCGCTCATGGCCCGGCGCGACTTCCCCTTCCCGCTGCTGGGCCTCGTGCACCTGCGCAACCAGGTGCTCCAGCACCGGCCCGTGAAGGTGGGCGATCTCGTGGACGTCGAGTGCCGGGTGCGGGACCTGCGCCCGCACCGCAAGGGCCGCACCTTCGAGGCGGTCTCGACGATCCTCGGCGAGGACGGCGAGATCATCGCCACCGACGTCTCCACCTATCTCGTCAAGGGCGGGAAGCCGTCCGCGGCGGAGCCCTCGGGCACGGCGCCGTCCAGCGCCGCGTCTGCCGGTGCCGTGCCCTCGAGCGTCGCGTCGTCGGCCGAGAGCGCCGGGGCGACGGGTGCGAACGCCTCGACGTCGGACGGCGGGCGGTCGCGGCGCGACTTCGAACCGCCGCAGCCGACGGGCCGCTGGGTGCTCGGCGCGGACACCGGACGGCGCTACGGCGCGGTCTCCGGCGACGTGAACCCGATCCACCTCTCCGCCGTCACCGCGAAGGCCTTCGGCTTCCCCTCGGCGATCGCGCACGGGATGTACACCGCTTCGCGCGCCTTCACCGAGGCGAGGGTGGACCTGTCGAAGCCGCTGCGCTGGGACGTCACCTTCGACGCCCCGGTCACGCTGCCCGGCTCCGTGCTCGTAGCCTTCGAGGACGATCCGTCGGTCGGAACCGCACGGTGCGTGGGCTGGAAGCCCGCCCGCGGGGAGAAGGGGCCGCGGCGCTGCTTCGAGGTCGAGGTGACGACGCTCGGGCGGTAGACGGGGCGGGGTCGGGGCGGTCTCGACGGTGTCCTCGCCGCTCATCGCGCGAGCGGTGGGCAGGGCGGGGGCGAGCCCCTGGGGGACCGGTGACCTCGGCCTCGGGGTCTGCAGCGGCGGTGGTCGACGGGATGCCCCCGTCGATCACCGCCGCTCGCGCTGTCGGTGTTCCTGCTGATTCTTCGAGCGGTGATCGGTCGAGAGCGCGAACAGGAGTCAGGCGACGTTCGAAACGATGTGGGGTCGGCGACGCCCGTTCCCTCCGGCCGATCGCGGCGACCGGACCCATGGTCGTGAGGTGCGTGAGCGTCACGTCTCCTCCACACAGGATGGTTTTCCACAATTCCGGACTACTGATCAGTAGTGATGGCGCAGCTCTTCCGTTCATCGAACAGACCTGCGAAAATACAGGCATGTCATTCGATTCGTACGGTGGGGCCGTGGAGCCTCCGGAGTCCGACGGGGAATCCCGTCGGCCCGGTGGCGCGCCGAGCCTCGCCGCGGGGGTCGAGGAGCTCGTCGTCGACGGCATCGACGTCATCCAGGCCAAGGCGGCGCTCGCACGGCTCGGGGAGCGAGGATCGGCCGATCTCGAGGCGCTCGACGCGCAGCGGACGATCGCCCTGCTGACGGAGCTGCGGAAGCTCTCCGGCGCGGTGGCGGCGATCGAGGCGCGTGCCCTCGTCCGTCTCGAGTCGGCGGTCGCGGACGACAGCCTCGAGCGCGGGGAGACGCCCCGGCAGGCGCAGAGGGTCGCGCGTGCGGAGGCTGCAGCCGCGCTGAAGAAGTCCACGTCGGCCGCGGGGCAGAGCATGTCCTCGTGCAGGCGGCTGGTCCGTTCGATGCCGCGCGTGCTCCGGGCTCTCGCCCAGGGGCGGGCGATGCCCGCCGCAGGTCACCAGGTGGGGCGGGCGATGGGGCCGGCGACGCCTGAACAGCGGGAGCAGGTGGACCGGATCCTCGGCGCGCATCTCGCGGACCTCGAGGACTGCGGACCGGGGGAATGGGGCGACGAGGCCGCGCGGATCCTCCACGCGCTGGACCCCGAGGGTGCGGCCGCGCGTCACCGCGTGGCGCGACGGGAGCGCAGCGTCACCGTGCGCCGCGGACGGCACGGCATGGCGACCCTGACCGCGCATCTGCCCGGCCTCGACGCCGCGCGGATCCGCAAGACGCTGTCGGTGGCCGCCGAGCGGTCGCGGGCCGACGGCGACCGGCGCGGTCACCAGCAGATCATGGCCGATCTCCTCGCCGACACCGTCCTCGGCCGCGGCGAGGGAGGCGAGCTCCCTGTGGTCGACATCGGCGTGATCATCACCGACCGCTCCCTGCTCGCGCCCGGCCATGCCGACGCCGCGACCGTGGAAGGACTCGGCGCGGTCCCGTACGAGCACATCCGCGAGGAGATGCTGCGCGCGCTCGAGCACCCGGATCCCGAGGTCGTCCTCGCGCTGCGGAAGCTCCTCCAGGACGCGGAGGACGGGCAGCTCGTCGCAGTGGAGTCCCGATCACGGGCGTTCCCGGCCGGCCTCGGCCGCCTCCTCCGCTACGCGCACCAGACCTGCCGCGCTCCGCACTGCGATGCGAGCATTCGGCAGATCGACCACATCGTCCCCTGGTCGCAGGGCGGGCCGACGAGCCTCGACAACGGCAACGGGCTCTGCGCCGCCGACAACCAGAAGGAGGCGGCGGGCGCGACAGCTCGGGCGATCACCGACGAGGACGGCACACGACGCACGGTCGAATGGACGACCCGCTATGGACAGACCGCCCGACGGCGCGGCGTGAACTTCGACCCCGTCGGCACGGCGCTGCGGAAGGCGGGAAAGGCACCGGCTGTCCCGGACGTCGGCGAGGGAGGCCCCGCGGAGCCCGACCATGACGTGCTCACCCCGGTGCACCGGCTCTTCGCGCTGCCGGAGCTCCGTGCAGTGGAGGAGGACGGCGAGGTGCAGGCTGCCGAGGTGCACCCCGAGGACGCGCGGCCTCTCGGCGAAGGGCCCGCTCCCGACGCAGGGCCCACGACGTCGCGACCACGGGGTACAGAGCGGCCGCATCCTCCCGCAGGAAGAAGAGCGGCCCGGGTGGACTACCTCGTGGTCCTGCCGCCCACTGGCTCACGCGCACGGCCACCGGAGCAGGACGCGGCCTGAGGCCGAGCCGTCGGCACCCTCAGCCCAGACCGGCCTCGAGCGTTCCCAGCAGGTGCTCGACGAACTCGGCGGGCCGGACCTCGTCGAGCAGCTCCACCGTCGGCCCTCGACCCCACCGCCCCAGCTCGTCACCGACGGTCTGGCCACGGGTCAGCGTCCCCGCCAGCTCGACGTCCACGGGGAGCGGCCGGGTGCTCGCGAACTCCCCGGTCAGGGCGTGCGCGGTGACCAGCGGATCGTGCACGTGCGCGGTCCAGCCGAAGCCGTCGGCCTGGTGGAACTCGAAGTAGAAGCGCACCGCATCGGCGAGGATCCGCGCGACCGGATGCGCTGAGCGCGCGGCGAGGGCCTCGAGCCGCTCGAGCTCCGCACCGGTGAAGGCGATCTGCTCGGTCGCCTGCAGCGCGCCCAGCACCGGCAGCTGCGGCGCCGAGGCGAAGGCTGCGAGCACACGCTGCGCCGCCTCCGGGTCCACCGCGATGTTCCACTCGCTGGTCGCACCGGTGTTGCCGCGATGGTTGATCGCACCGCCCATCACGTGCAGCCGGCGCAGCAGCCGCGGCAGCTCCGGCTCGATCTCCAGCGCCAGAGCGAGATTCGTGTGCGGTCCGAGCACCAGGCCGACGAGCTCCCCGGGCCGCTCCCGCGCCAGGTCCACCCACAGCTGCGCCCCCGAGCGGGGATCCTCCGCGCGGGTGGCCTCGGGCAGCACGGCGTGGCCGAGCCCGCCCGCTCCGTGGGTGTCGTCGGCGAACATCGGCGGCTCGACCAGCGGACGGTCCGCGCCGAGGGCGACCGGCGCGTCCACGCCCAGCAGCTCCGAGAGCGCGAGGTTGTTGCGGTGCACGGTCGCGGCCGGGACGTTCCCGCCGGTCGAGACGATCCCGGCGACCTCCGCGTCGTCCCGGCAGGCGAGATAGGTCAGGGCGATCGCGTCGTCGATGCCGGTGTCGCAGTCGACCAGGAGGGGGAGTGCCATGGGGTCAGCCTACGGAGGCGCGGATGCTCGTGGTCCGGCCGCCGACCGTGGCGAGACGGCCGGCGCCTCCCGCCAGCGCGGGCTCGGACCGGTGACGCTCGTATCGTGCGACAAGCGGAGAGCGGCGGGCTCTCGAGGCGCTGGAATACGTCAGCCCATCGGCCCGAACAGGACGAACGCGAGGACGGCGATGAGGAGCGCGCCCGGGATCAGCATGCTCCCCACCAGCAGTCGGGGCCGGCCCTCGGCGGAGTTCGCCCCGGCACGCAAGCCCTGGCCGATGAACCAGGCCGCAAGGACGAGGTCGATCAGCGCCACGAGCAGGAGGACGACGAAAGGGGCGGTGTCCATGCACCCATCCCACCATGCTCCCCGGCGCGACAGAGGCCGCTTCCGGAATCCCTTCCCTCGGGCCGCAGGAGGGCGGAGGATCTCTTCATGGCGCATCCGCAGATGTTCGACGACGACGATCCGTGGCTCGAGCGCGTCCGGGAGATCGCGCTCGCCCTGCCCGGGGCGAAGGAGAAGATCAGCCATGGCCGGCCCGCCTTCCACACCGTGAAGGTGCACTGCTACTACGGCGGATCCCTCAAGGTCGACGGGGAGTGGGTTCCTCATGAGCAGTCCGTGATGCTGCACCTCCCGCCCCGGGAACGGGCCGCGCTCGCCGAGGAGCCCCGCAGCTACGTGCCCGCCTATCTCGGCCCGTCGGGCTGGCTCGGCATCGACCTGGACGAGGCGACCGACCTCGTCGAGCTCGCCGAGCTGATCGAGGAGTCCTACCGCACCGTCGCCCCGGCGCGGCTGATCGCCGAGCTGGAGGCGCGGGAGGGCTGAGCTGGAGGCAGGGCCCGCGGCCGACTCAGCTCGGCGGCGTCGGCAGCTCCTGGAACGCCTCGAGCAGCGGCATGAGGTGCTCGCCGATCTCGACCTGCACGAGCAGCAGCCCGATCGTCCCGTCGGCGTCGACGAAGAAGTCCGTGCCGTACCCGCCGGACCAGCCCCAGCGGCCGCGATGCTCCCCTCCGGTGACGACGCTGACCCCGAAGCCCCAGCCCGTCCTGTCCCAGAAGCCGGGATAGAACGAGTCGGGCCGCTTGACCTCGGCGGGCACCTGGTCGGTCGTCATCATCGCGAGGTGCTCCGGGGAGAGCAGCTCCCCGTCCCGCAGCGCGCGCACGAATCGCAGGTAGTCCGCCGCGGTCGAGACGAGCTCGCCGTGGGAGACGTCGAGCGACGGCTCGCCGACCAGCGGCCCGCCCCCGGCCGGCTCCGCCTCCGCCAGCTGCCCGTCCTCGACCGAGAAGGCCGGCGGCAGACGGTGCCGCTGCGAGAGGGGCACGAAGGACCCGGTATCGACCATCCCGAGCGGCTCGAACAGGTCCGCGCGCAGATGCTCCTCGAGGGACCTGCCGGTCGCCCGGGAGAGCAGGACCCCCAGCACCGAGAAGGAGTGGTGATACCGCCACACCCGACCCGGCTCGCCCACCAGCGGCAGCGCACCGAGCGCCGCGAGCCACTCGTCGGCCCCGAGGGACCACGGCGCCGAGCCCGCCTCGAGTCCGGCCTCGACCATCGCTTGCTGCAGCGGACCCTCCACGGTCGCGATGCCTAGACCGGACGTGCAGGTCAGCAGATGGCGGAGCGTGATCTCGGTGAGGGAGGGGACGGCCTGGTCGAGCGCCGCATCGGGGCGGGGGAGCACGCGCGGAGCGGCGAGCTCGGGCAGCCACGGGTCGACGGGCGAATCCAGCGCGAGCACACCGCGTTCGACGAGGCGCAGCGCCGCGACGGCCTGGATCGCCTTGGTCATCGACTGGATGCGCACGATCGCGTCGGCCGGGAACGCCGGCGCGTCGGAGTCGCCCGGTCCGCGCGGGGAGAGCCGCCCGCGGGCGATGGGCTCGGGATCCCGCCCGTGGGAGATGATCCCGCCGGGCACGGTGCCCGCATCGGTCGCGGACTCGAGCAGGCGGACGGCGGGCGAGGTCGGCAGAGACATGGACACAGAGTAGGGGTGCGGTCGACGGCGGGGACGGGACCGGCTGCACGGACCGGCCCGCCGCCTAGACTCGGACCATGACCACCTTCGAGGACTTCGTGCTGCTGGCACCGCGTGAGGTCCCGCTCGGCGGACCGCGCGGCATGACCGTGCACCGCACGCTGCCCGCCCGGCGCACCTCCCTCATCGGCTCCTGGTGCTTCGTGGACCACTTCGGTCCCGACGACGTCTCCGCGACCGACGGGATGCGCGTGGCCCGCCACCCGCACACCGGGCTCGCGACCGTGTCCTGGCTGTTCGACGGGGCGATCACGCACCGCGACTCGATCGGCAGCCACGCCCTGGTGCGGCCCGGCGACGTGGACCTCATGGTCGCCGGCTCCGGCATCACCCACTCGGAGTTCTCCGCGAACGACACCACCGTGCTCCACGGCGTCCAGCTCTGGTACGCCCTGCCGGACCGCACCCGCTTCCGCGAGCAGGAGTTCCTCGTCCACACCCCGACGGAGGTCGCGACCGGCACCGCCCGCGCCCGCGTGGGCCTCGGGACGCTGCACGGCGTGGACGGCGACGGGGACCTGCTCGAGGACACGAGCCCCGTCGTCACCGACACCGACCTCGGCATGGCCCAGCTCGAGCTGCGCGCCGGGAGCACGCTGCGGCTCGACCTCGACCCGGGACACGAGCACGGCGTGCTCGTGGACCGCGGCACCGCGCGGCTCACGACGGCCCGCGGGACGGGACCTGCGACGGGCGGGACGGGCGACGAGTCGTCGGCCCGGTCGCTGCGCGCCGATGTCGCGCCGCGCGAGCTGATGGTCCTGCCCGACGGTGTCGACCACCTCGAGATCGTGGTGACCGGCGACGAGGACCTGCGCCTGATACTGCTGTCCGGGGAGCCCCTGGGCGAGGACATCATCATGTGGTGGAACTTCGTGGGCCGCTCCCACGAGGAGATCGAGGCGTTCCGCGCCCGCTACCAGGCCGAGATCGGCGTCGAGCTCGCGCTCGAGGACGCGCCGATCGCGCCGATCGTCCGCGAGCGCGGGGGACTCGCCGAGGACGACGAGCAGTTCGGCCCCTTCGCCCCGCATACCCCCGCCGCGCTGCCCGCCCCGAGGCTGCCGGGCGGGCGCCTGCGCTCGCGCGGACGGCGGGGCATGCCCGCCTGAGTTCGACGCGCGGGCCGCGCCCACGCCTTCGAGGAACGCCGCACGGCCCGCCGTGCACCCGACGTCCCTGCCCTCCATCCCACTGCACGAGAGACCTCATGACCAGCACCGCTGCCCAGCCCGAGCCGACCGACGAGCTCCCCGCCCCCGACCAGACCGAGCGGGTGATCCTACGCGCCGCCCAGGAGCACGGCGAGATCGGCTGCCCCTGCGACATGCTCGTGATCGGGGATACGACCGGTGCGCTGACCGCCGAGACGCTCGAGCTCGTCGCCGACCACCCCGGCGCGCGGGTCCTGTCCTGGACCAGCTCCCGCGCGGAGACGGACGCGCTCGCCGCGCTGCTGCCCGGTCCGCTCGAGGCCGGGCGCCTCGTGCTGCCGACGGGCGCGGAGCCCGCCCCGCTCGAGGAATTCGCGGCCGGGGCCGAGGCGCATCTCGCGCTGGCCCGTCTGCCGAAGTCCCTCGCCGCGCTCGAGGATCTCGCCCGACGACTCGCGGTGGTCGCGGAGCGCAGCGGGCGGGATGACCTCACCCTCGTCGCCGGCGGCCGCGTCAAGCACATGACCCATTCCCAGAACGACACCCTCGCCACCGTGTTCTCCGAGGTGCGCGGCTCGCGCGGACTGGGCAAGTCCCGCGCCCTCGTCGCCTCCGGGCCGCGCGCCGACGTCGACGCCGCGCAGCCCGCGACCGGTGAGGCGCGCGTCGCGGTGCGCGGGCAGGAGCAGGCGCTCGCGCTGCGCGGCCTCGGCGGCGTGTTCGGCGGGGCCCGGGCCGACGCCGGCTCCCTCCTGCTGCTCGAGGCGCTCGATCGAGCGGTCGTCGCCGGGGAGCTCGGGACGGGAGGCGAGCGGTCCGCCGCCGCCGCGGAGGACGGAGCCGGGGAGAACGAGATGGCCCGCGCGGACGGGGACGCCGGCGCCCTGCCCCTCGCGGTGGACCTCGGCTGCGGCAACGGCCTGCTCACCGCGTATCTCGCCGCCGCGCTGCCGGGGATGCGGGTGCTCGGCAGCGACGACGACGCCGATGCGGTCGCCTCGACCCGCGCGACCCTCGCCGCCTCCGGGCTGGACCGCGAAGGGGTGGAGGTGACCTGGGACGTCTCGCTCTCCCGGTGCGAGGAGGCCGGCGCCGACCTGGTGCTGCTGAACCCGCCCTTCCACGACGGCACCGTGGTCGACGCGACGCTCGTCCAGGGCCTCCTCGACGCCGCGGCCCGCGTGCTGCGTCCCGGCGGGCAGCTGTGGTTCGTGCACAACTCCCATCTGCGCTACCGGCCGGAGGTCGAGGCCCGCGTCGGTGCCGTCCGCCAGCGCGCCCGCGACCGCCGCTTCACGGTGCTGAGCGCGGTCAGGGCCTGACGGCGCCGACGGCTCCCCGGGGAGGACGGCCCTCCCCGGGGAGGTCGGCCAGGGACGACGAGAAGGGCGGGACCATGAGGTCCCGCCCTTCCGGTGTCGTGCGTCGGCCCGAGGCCGATGCCGTGATGTCGCCGCTCAGGCCACCATGCTGCGCAGCACCGAGCTGAACATGGTCAGTCCGTCGGTGCCGGTGCGGGTGCCCGCGCCGGGCTCGTCGGGCCCGAAGCCGGGCTCGACCGCGTGCTCGGGGTGCGGCATGAGGCCCACGACGTTGCCCGCGGCGTTGGTGACGCCCGCGATGTCGTGGCGCGAGCCGTTGGGGTTCTGCTCGAAGCCGGCCGGGCCGTGGGTGGCGCCGGCGGCGTAGCGGAAGACCACACGGCCCTCGTCCTCGAGCTGGGCCAGGGTGCGCTCGTCGGCCACGTACTGGCCGTCCTGGTTCTTCAGCGGGACCCGGATGACCTGGCCGGCCTCGTAGCCGGAGGTCCAGGCGGTGCGGTTGTTCTCCACGGCCAGCGGCTGGTCGCGGCAGATGAACGCACGGTGCGCGTTCTTGATCATCGCGCCGGGCAGCAGATGCGTCTCGCAGAGGATCTGGAAGCCGTTGCAGATGCCGAGGACGGGCATGCCGCCGTTCGCGGCGTCGACCACCTTCTCCATCACGGGGGCGAAGCGGCTGATCGCCCCTGCGCGCAGGTAGTCGCCGTAGGAGAAGCCGCCGGGCAGCACGACCGCGTCGACCTCGTGCAGCGAGTCGTCGCCGTGCCACAGCGCGACCGGCTCGGCGCCGCCGAGACGCACGGCGCGCAGCGCGTCGCGGTCGTCGAGCGTGCCGGGGAAGGTCACCACACCGATGCGCATCAGGCGTCCTCGACCTCGAGGGCGACGACGTCCTCGATCACCGGGTTCGACAGCAGGGTCTCGGCGGCCTCGCGCAGGGAGGCGAGCACCTCGTCGGTGACCTCGCCCTCGACCTCGAGCTCGAACCGCTTGCCCTGGCGCACCGAGGCGATGCCCTCGAAGCCCAGGCGGGGCAGCGCGGCGGCGACCGCCTTGCCCTGCGGGTCGAGGATCTCCGGCTTCGGCATGACGTGGACCACGACACGTGGCATGGGGGCACTCCTGAGGGGACGTGTGGCGCGCGCGGCGGCGTGCCGGGGGCTGGTGCTCGGGCGCGGCCCGAGGGCCCCATCGTACCGAGGAACGCGGCCGTGCCGACGGGGCGCCCACGGCGGTGCCCTCCCGGCCGGACGCCCCCGCGGCCCTGGCACGTCCCGGCCGACGGGGACTAGGTTCGAGGCACGCGACCTCGACCCCCGGGAGGACCCGATGAAGATCCGCCACCTCGTCCATTCCTGCCTGCTCGTGCAGACCGCCGGGCGACGCCTGCTCGTGGATCCGGGCGGCTTCAGCGCCGATGCGGTGCGGGGCCTGGGCGCCGAGGAGTTCTCGAGCCTCGACGCCGTGGTGATCACCCATCAGCACCCCGACCACGTCGACCCCGCGCTGCTGGGCGAGGTGCTCGCCGCCGCGTCCGACGCCGAGGTGATCGCCGAGCCGGAGACCGCCCGGATGCTCTCCGCCACGGGCGGCGCCGGCGAGGGGAGCGGCGGGCCCCTCGTCGCGCAGGAGCGGGTGATCCCGCTCGCGGCGGGGGAGGCGCACCGCTTCGCGCCCGTCGGCGACCACCCGTCGCTGCGGCTCGAGGCCGTCGGCGGACGCCACGCCATCATCCACCCCGACATCCCGCGGATCGGGAACTGCGGGATCGTCCTGTCCGCCGGGGACGGGCCGCGGCTCGGCATCACCGGGGACTCCCTCGAGCCGGTCCCCGAGTTCCACGGCATCGACGTCCTCGCCTTCGCCGTCACGGCGCCCTGGTCGAAGATGTCCGAGACCATCGAGTTCCTCCGCGCCGTCGGCCCGCGGCTCGCCCTGCCCGTCCACGACGCGGTCGCGAGCGACCTCGGACGACCGATCTACCTGCGCCAGGCCACGAACCTCGCCCCCGAGGGCACCGAGGTGCGGGACTGGCCGGAGGACGGCGTCGTCGAGGTCGCGCGGAGCTGACGGCACCATGTCGCACCGGGCCGGCAGCGAGCGCCGCCTCGACGAGGCGCTCGCGGCGACCGACCGGCGACGGTTCCTCCCCGAGGAGCTGCGGGGGCGCGCCGGCGAGGACCGGCCCCTGCCGATCGGTCACGGCCAGACGAACTCCCAGCCCACGACGGTGCGGAACATGCTCGCCCTGCTCGACGTGCGACCGGGGCAGCGAGTGCTCGACCTCGGCGCGGGATCGGGATGGACGACGGCGCTGCTCGCCCGGCTGTGCGGACCGGGGGGGAGGGTGATCGGCGTCGAGCGGCGCGCCGAGCTGATCAGCCCGGCCCGGGCCGCGCTCGCCGGGACAGCGGACGCGGGGACGGCGAGTGCCGAGATCCGACTCGCGCACCCCGGCGTGCTCGGCGCGCCGGAGGGCGCGCCGTACGACCGGATCCTCGTCTCCGCGCAGGCCGACGCCGTGCCGCGGAGCCTGATCGCGCAGCTCGCGGACGGTGGCGTGATGGTGATCCCCGTGCGCGAGCGGATGCTGCGCCTGGAGCGCCGCGGCGAGGAGGTCGCCGCGAGCGAGCACGGCGCCTACGTCTTCGTCCCCCTCGTCGAGGACCCGCCGACGACCCGCTGAACGCAGCGCCGGACACGAGGAGCGTGCGCCGGACCGGACCGGTAGGGTGCGGGGCGTGCACGGGAGTCCGGTAGGCCGGGCTGAGAGGGAGTACTCGAACTCCGACCGTAGAACCTGATCCGGATCATGCCGGCGCAGGGAGCTCCGCCGAGCGATCGTCGCCGCGCGCCCGTGCCCGTACGAAAGGCATGGACCGTGACCTCATCGCCCACCGCCCCCACCGCGCCCGCCCCCTCCGGCGACCCGGCCGCGACCCCGCTCGGCTTCGGGGTCGGCGCCCGCGTCACCGCCGCCGTGATGAGCGAGGACTACGCCCGGATCCTCGAAGGCGTCCTCTCCCGGCTGGACCTCACCGGCCTCGTGCACGAGACCGGGGACGTCTCGACCTATCTCGGCGGCCACGAGGCCCACCTCCAGCGCGCCCTGATCGACCTGGCCGAGGCGCTCGCCCGCACCGGCCACCACGCGACGCTCACCGTGCTGCTCTCGCGCGGCTGCCCCGGCGAGGTGGCCTGCGAGCTGCCCGGCGGCGCGGGCCCCCGCGCGACCGAGGTGCCGCAGCCGCGGAGCACCGGACGCTTCGCGAGCGCCGAGTGGGCGCTCTATCCGCTGGCCGACGAGGTCGCCGTCGACGGCACCGCCCCCGATCACATGCGCGACATCTACGCCGCGATCGACCATGCGAAGGACCTCGGCACCTTCCGCGGCTCCGAGCACTTCGTCACCCGGCTCGAGGGCGACGCCGGCGACGTGATCGCGACCGCGCTCGCCGGCTGGCTGCTCGTCGGCCGCGGCGTCCAGCACGTCACCAGCCACCTCACCCTCTCGCTGAACAGCCCCTCGCACGAGGGGCGGGAGCTCGCGGCGAGCGCCGACGCTCCGGCCGCCGGCGACGAGGGCCAGGAGGCCTCGCGATGACCGAGGAGCACGGCACCGCCGCGCCCGCGCACGAGTCCGCCGCTCCCGACGCCGCGCCCGCAGACGCCGGCGCGACCGCCCCTGCCGGCACGTCCCGTCGCCGCACCCCGCTGAGCCTGCGCGAGCTCGTGCTCGTGGTGGTGCTCGGCGTCGTGTTCGGCTTCCTGTACTGGGTGTTCGTGCAGGCCTGGAACGGCCTGGCGATCGCGATGGGCCCGGCCGGGGACCTCGCCCAGCACCTCGTGTTCGGCTCCTGGCTGCTGGTGGCGCCGGTCGCGATCGCGATCCTGCGCCGCCCGGGTGTGGGGATCCTGGCCGAGATGCTCGCCGCGGTCATCGAGGTGGTCTTCCTCGGCAGTCCCGTCGGCCCCCTGCTGCTGCTCTCCGCGGCGCTGCAGGGGATCGGCTCCGAGCTGCCCTTCGCCCTGACCCGGTACCGCCGCTTCGGCTGGGGCGTGTTCGCCGCCTCCGGCGCGCTCGGCGCGGGGCTGGTGTTCTTCTGGACCGCGTACCGGATGGGCTGGTACGGCCAGGACCTGCTCGCGCTCCGGCTCGGCGTGCAGGTGCTGTCCGGGATCGTGCTCGGCGGTCTGCTCGCCCGGGTGATCGTCCGCGCGCTCGAGCGCACCGGCGTGCTCGCCGACTTCGCGATCGGCGCCGCGGACGCGGCACGGATCCCCGAACGCCGTGTCCGCTGAGGCGCACGCCGCGGGAGCGGCCCCGGTGCAGGCGAAGGGCGCTGAGCATCTGCAGGCCCCGGAGCAGGAGCAGGGCCCGATCCTGGCACCGGCTCCCGCCGGCGCCCCCCGGGTGCTGGTGGCCGAGGGGCTCGAGGCCGTGCTGCCCTCGGGGGCCGGCGTCGGCCCCTGGAGCGGGGAGATCCTGGCAGGCGAGCAGGTGCTGCTGCTGGGACCGTCCGGCTCGGGCAAGTCGACCCTGCTGCGGGTGCTCGCCGGGGCGATCCCGTCCCATCAGCGCGGTCGGGTCACCGGATCGGTGCGTCTGTTCGAGGGCACGGCCGGGGACCCGGCCGACGGCATGGCCGGAGGTCCGGACGACGGCACGGCCGGCGGTGCGGCCGATGGCTTCGCCGAGGGTGCGAGCGCGATCGACCCGGTGGCGGGCGGGGTCCTCGCGACCGCGCCCGTGCTCGGCCATCTCGGCCAGGACCCGGTCGACGGGGTCTGCCTCCCCCTGATCGCGGACGACGTCGCGCTCCCGCTCGAGAGCGCCTGCACGTCCCCGGAGCGGATCGGGCCGCGCGTCCACGAGGTGCTCAGCGCGATGGGCGTGGGCGAGCTCGCGCACCGCTCCGCCGCGACGCTCTCCGGCGGGCAGCTGCAGCGGGCCTCGCTCGCCGCCGCGATCGCCGCGCGGCCCCGTCTGCTCCTGCTCGACGAGCCCACCGCCATGCTGGACGCCGAGGGCGTGGCCGCGGTGCGGAGCGCCGTCGACGCCGCGACAGATCAGACCGGCTGCGCGCTGCTGCTGGTCGAGCACCGCCTGGACGAATGGGCGGGGGAGCAGGGCCTGGACGGGCTCCCCGCGCGGACCGTGGCGCTGGACCGCTCCGGCCGGGTGCTCGCCGACGGGCCGACGCGGGAGGTGCTCACCGCCCACGGACCCGTCCTGCGGGAGCAGGGGTGCTGGCTGCCGCGCGAGATCGAGGAGCGGATCGGCGCCCCCGAGCCCATCGGGGCCGTCTCCGTGCCCCTGGCGTCCGCGACACCTCGCTCGGAGGTGCTGCTGCATCTCCGTGACGCGACGCTCGGCCCGCCCGATGCGTCCGGTCGCGGCGAGGACGCCGTGCTCACCGGCGCGGACCTCGAGATCCGCGCCGGGCGTCTGCTCGCGGTCGTCGGCCGCAACGGCGCCGGGAAGTCCACGCTCCTCGGCGCCCTCTCACGGCTGGACCCCCTGCGTGCCGGGACGCTCGAGGGCGCGGCGGCGGGCCTCGTCCTCCAGCGGCCCGAGTCCCAGTTCGTCGCCGACACCGTCGAGGACGAGCTCGCCGCGAGCGGCGCCTCGCAGGACGTGCGGCGCGCGATGCTCGAGCGCCTCGACCTCGCCGACCACGCGTCGCAGAGCCCCTACCGCCTCTCCGGCGGGCAGCAGCGCCGCCTCTCCCTCGGCGCGATGCTGCTCGCCGACCGGCCCGTGCTCCTGGCCGACGAGCCCGGCTACGGCCTGGACCGCGCCGCGCACGAGGCCGTCCTCTCCCTCCTGCGGGAAGCGGCCGATGCGGGACGCGGCGTGGTCATGACCACCCACGACCTGCGCAGCCTTGAGGTCGCGGACGAGGTCGTGGTGATCGCGGACGGACGGCTCGTCGGCCCCCTCGCCCCGGCCGCGCTGCTGGCGGACGACGCGCTGCTGCGCCGGGCCGGGCTGCGGGTCGCGGACCGGCCGGGATCCGCACACGCTGACGATCCGGCGCCGCGGACGGCGCTCGACCCGCCCGCCCTGCCGCGGGCCCCGCTCGCACGGCGCGATCCGACCGTGCTGCTCGGCCTGCTCACGGCGCTCAGCATCGTCTGCATCACGCTCACCGACCCCGCGCCGCTGCTGGTGCTCTACGCGCTGCTCGCCGCGGGGACGATGCTCGGGCTCCGCCTCGGGCCGCTCGCGCTGGCCCGCGCGCAGGCGCCGTTCGTGCTGTTCGCGGCCGGGGTGTTCATGGTCAACGTGCTCAGCCGACCCGGCCACGAGCCCTGGCCCGACCTGCCCGTGCGCGTGACCAGCGAGGGGATCGTGCTCGGCGCCGCGCTCGCGCTGAGGGCGCTGGTGATCGGGCTCGGCGCGGTCGCCGTCGTGCGCGCGAGCGATCCCGGCCGCACCATGACCAGCCTGCGCACCCATGCCCGCCTCCCGGCCCGCATCGCGCTCGCGCTCCTGGCCGGCCAGCGTCTCCTCGAGGACCTGCCGCGGCGCTGGGCGACGATCACCCGCGCCCACCGGCTGCGCCGGCCCCCGTCGGCCGACGGCACCCCCGCCCGGCTCGGGCCGCGGGCGATGGCGCGATGCGCCTTCGCGCTGCTGGTCGACGCGATCCGCTCCTCGACGAGGATCGCCTTCGCGCTCGAGAGCCGGGGCCTGGGCACGGGGGAGCGCACGCAGTGGCGCACCGCCTCGCTCCGCCGGGCCGACGGCGCGCTCGTGGTCGGGGTCGTGCTCGCGGTCGCCGCGGTGCTGGTCCTCGCCGGCTGAGCGAGGAGCCGGGTGGACGCCCCTGACAGTCTCGTCGAGGCCCGCGCCTCAGCGGCGCAGCGCGGCGGGGCCCCGCGCAGCAGCGTCCACGTGGAGGCGACGCCCGCCCCGCCGGTCGCCGGGCGCCTCAGAAGCTCGTGCCGGTCAGACGCTCGTAGGCCTCGACGTAGCGGGCACGGGTCTGGGCGACCACCTCGGCGGGCAGCTCGGGCGGCGGTGTGTTCGAGCCCTTCGACCAGCCGGAGGCGGGGGAGGTGAGCCAGTCGCGCACGAACTGCTTGTCCAGGCTCGGCTGGACGCGGCCCTCCTGGTAGGTGTCCGCGGACCAGAAGCGGGAGGAGTCGGGGGTGAGCACCTCGTCACCGAGCACCAGCGTGCCGTCGGTGCGGGAGCGGCCGAACTCGAGCTTCGTGTCCGCCAGCACGATCCCGCGCTCCCCGGCGAGGGTGCGCGCGCGCTCGTAGACCGCGAGGGTCATCCGCTCGAGCTGCTCGGTCAGCTCCGCCCCGAGCAGGTCCCGGGCCTGGGCGACGGTGATGTTCTCGTCGTGCGCGCCGGCCTCCGCCTTCGTCGACGGGGTGAACAGCGCCGGGTCCAGGCGCGAGGCCTCCACGAGCCCGGACGGCAGCACGTGCCCGCCCACCGAGCCGCCGGCCCGGTAGTCGGCCAGGCCCGAGCCCGTCAGGTAGCCGCGGGCGATGCACTCCAGCGGCACCATGTCCAGGCCGCGGCAGCGCAGCGCCCGCCCGGCCACCTGCTCCGGCACGTCGGAGGCGGAGAGCACGTGGTGGGGGACGAGGTCCGCGAGCTGCTCGAACCAGAACAGGCTGATCCCGGTGAGCAGGCGGCCCTTGTCCGGGATCCCCGGCTGGAGGGAGTGGTCGTAGGCGCTGATGCGGTCGGTCGCCAGCACCAGCACCTCCTCGGCGGTCGCGGGGTCCGCGCCGGCGGGGACGTACAGCTCGCGCACCTTGCCGGAGACGACGTGGTCCCAGCCCGGCAGGTCCGGGGCGTCGATCAGCGGCGCGTCGGAGGAGGAGACGGCGCTCATGCGCTCACGCTCCCCTCGGCGGCGGCGAGGGCGATGTCGCCGCGGTGGTGGGAGCCCTCGAGCTCGATCGCGCGAGCGCCGGCGAGGGCGAGCTCACGGGCGGCCGTGAGGTCCGCGCCGGCGCCGACCACCGTCAGGACCCGACCGCCGGCGCTGACCAGCACCCCGTCGGCGTCCAGCGCCGTGCCCGCGTGGATCACGTGCGCGCCGAGGCGCTCGGCCTCCTCGATCCCGGTGATCGGGTCGCCGATCTGCGCGGAGACGGGATAGCCGGCCGAGGCCACCACCACCGTCACCGCGGCGCCCTCGACCCACTCGGGGACGTCGACGGCCGAGAGGTCGCCCTGCGCGGCGGCCAGCAGCAGCGGCGCGAAGGGGGAGGCGAGGCGCTCGAGGACCACCTGGGTCTCGGGATCGCCGAAGCGGGCGTTGAACTCCACCACGCGCAGGCCGCGGGAGGTGAGGGCGAGGCCGCAGTACAGGATCCCGGAGAAGGGGATGCCGCGGGCGGCGAGCTCGTCGATCGTGGGCTGGGCGACGGCGGTCACGACCTCCCGGGCCAGGCTCTCGGGGGCCCAGGGGAGCGGGGAGTAGGCGCCCATGCCGCCGGTGTTGGGACCCTCGTCGCCGTCGAGCGCGCGCTTGAAGTCCTGCGCGGGGGCCAGCGGCAGGACCCGCGTGCCGTCGCTCACGCAGAACAGCGACACCTCGGGGCCGTCGAGGTACTCCTCGAGCACGACCTGGCCGCCCGAGGCGAGCACGGCCTCGGCATGCGCCACGGCGACGTCCCGGGCGGGGGTGACCACGACGCCCTTGCCGGCGGCGAGACCGTCGGCCTTGACCACGAAGGGCACATCGCCCAGCGGGTTCACGCGATCCAGGCCCGCACCGAGCTGCTCGGGCGCGGTGACCGTGACGGAAGCGGCGGTCGGCACGCCCGCGGCGGCCATGATCTCCTTCGCCCAGGACTTCGATCCCTCGAGGTGCGCGGCCTCGGCGGAGGGGCCGAACACGGTGTGCCCGGCCTCGCGCAGGCGGTCCGCGGCGCCCGCGACGAGCGGTGCCTCCGGGCCGATCACCACCAGGTCGGGCCGCAGCTCGTCGGCCAGGAGCACCTGGCCGGCGAGGTCCGCGACGGCGACGTCGTGGCAGGTCGCGAGCTGCGCGATCCCGGGATTGCCGGGGGCGGCGTGCAGCTCGGGGGCGGGGCGGTCGGCGGCGAGGCGACGGATGATCGCATGCTCGCGGCCTCCGGAGCCGATGACGAGGATCTTCACGCGGGCCAGCGTAACCAGCACCGTGCCGATCCCGATGAGGTGCCCGCACTGCGGAGGATCGGGGCCGCCGTTACGATCGAGCGCATGCCCGCAGAGATCCCGGATCCCGCCCCCGCCACCGCACGGCTGCGCCTGGACCTCTCCTACGACGGCACCGACTTCCACGGCTGGGCCGCCCAGCCCGGGCAGCGCACCGTCCAGGGCGAGCTCGAGGCCGCCCTCTCCCGCATCGCGCGCGTGCCTGCGAGGGTCACCGTCGCCGGCCGCACCGACGCCGGCGTCCACGCCCGCGGCCAGGTCTGCCATCTCGACCTGCCCCGCGACGTGCTCGCCACGATCCCCGGCCGCTCCGACCGCAGCCCCGCCGAGGCGCTCGTCACACGCCTGGCCGGGGTGCTGCCGGACGACGTCGTCGTCCACGTCGCCCGCGAGGTCACCTCCGAGTTCGACGCCCGCTTCGGGGCGCTGTGGCGCCGCTACCGCTACCGGATCTCCGACGGCCCCGCCGCCCACGACCCGCTGCGACGGGACGTGCTGCGCCACCGTCGGCCGCTGGACGTGCAGGCGATGGCGCGGGCGAGCGAGCCGCTGCTGGGCGAGCACGACTTCCTCTCCTACTGCCGCCCGCGCGAGGGCGCGACCACGGTGCGCGAGCTGCGGGAGCTGCGCTGGGAGCGGCCCGGAGAGGGGCGGGCCGACGAGGGCCTGATCGTCGCGACCGTCGTCGCCGACGCGTTCTGCCACCACATGGTCCGCTCCCTCGTCGGCGCGCTGCTCGGGGTGGGAGAGGGTCGGCGCCCCGAGAGCTGGCCCGCCGAGGTCCTCGCCGCCCGCACCCGCGAGTCCTCGACACGGGACGGGGCCGGCGCCGCCCCGCTCTGCCCGCCGCAGGGCCTGACCCTCGACCACGTCGCCTATCCGCCCGACGAGGAGCTCGCCGCCTGGGCCGCCCGCACGCGCACCCTCCGCGCGCCGCTGCCGGTCGAGGACGTCGCCGTCGCGGAGTGAGCGCTCGGGCGTGAGCGGCCGCGAGCGAGCACCCTCCGGCGGGCGCGAGCGGGCCGCCGCGAGACCGGTCGGAGATCACACTCCCCGGCCCCGTCCTGCGTTGACGCTCCCTCCGCGCGGCCCGTAGGATGAGCGGTCGTTGTGCCTCGATGTGTGCCCGACTCCGCTGCCGTTCTCTCACGGTGCGGCGCGATCGGGATCTCACCCACATCCAGGCCCGCCGTCGCATGGTCAGCGGAGCGGGCCGGGTACAGCCACAGGGGCCATGCTTTTACCCGAAGGAAGCGTGCCCACGGTCCATTCGAACCGTGCCCGGACGGCGTCCTGCCGACCTGGCACCACCACGAGAGAAGAAGGCACGAGTGCGTACGTTCACCCCGAAGCCCGGCGATGTCGAGCGTTCCTGGTACGTCATCGACGCAACGGATGTCGTCCTCGGCCGGCTCGCTTCCCAGGCTGCCCAGCTCCTGCGGGGGAAGCACAAGCCGGTCTTCGCACCCCATGTGGATGCGGGCGACTTCGTCATCATCATCAACGCCGACAAGGTCGCGCTGACCGGCAACAAGCGTGAGGCGAAGCTCGCCTACCGCCATTCCGGCTACCCGGGCGGCCTCCGCGGCGTCCCCTACTCCGAGCTCCTCGAGAAGAATCCCGAGAAGGCAGTGGAGAAGGCCATCCGCGGCATGCTCCCCAAGAACAAGCTCGCTGATCAGCAGATCAAGAAGCTCAAGATCTACTCGGGTTCCGAGCACCCCCACAGCGCTCAGCAGCCCGTCCCCTTCACCATCGACCAGGTGGCGCAGTAAGCGGGGGCTCCCGCCACTCCGCCCTGCCGCACGGAAGAACCAAGGAGAACCGTGACTGAGACCACCCCCGAGTCCCTCGAGGCCGTGACCGACGAGTCGGCCCCCTCGAGCTTCACCACCGAGTCGACCGGCGAGGCCGCCGTCGGCACCGGCCAGTCGGCCACCGCGCCCGGCTACGGCACCGGCCGTCGCAAGCGTGCGATCGCCCGTGTCCGCCTGGTCCCCGGCTCCGGCCAGTGGACCATCAACGGCCGCTCGCTCGAGAACTACTTCCCGAACAAGCTGCACCAGCAGGAGGTCAACGACCCGTTCACGGTCCTCGAGCTCCAGGGCCGCTTCGACGTGATCGTGCGCCTCAACGGCGGCGGCCCGTCCGGCCAGGCCGGGGCCGTGCGCCTCGGCGTCGCCCGCGCGCTGAACCAGATCGACGAGGAGCACAACCGCCCGACCCTCAAGAAGGCCGGCTTCCTCCGTCGCGACGCGCGCATCATCGAGCGCAAGAAGGCAGGCCTCAAGAAGGCCCGTAAGGCGCCGCAGTACTCCAAGCGCTGATCGGCGCGGAGCAGCGCTCCGCCCCACCTGCGCAGTACGCACGATGCCCTCGACCTCCGGGTCGGGGGCATCGTCGCTGTCCGGGGACGGCCAGCGGCGCCTGCGCTCGGGCTGGGGCGATGGTCAGGTGCTGGCGTGGGGGGGGGGGGGGGGGGGGGGATTGAAAGGCAGCCGCCCACCCCCCCCACCGCCGGGAAAACCCGC
>NZ_ML133854.1:146207-333371 GCF_003994255.1 Brachybacterium paraconglomeratum
GGGGGGGGTGGGGGGGGGGGGGGGGGGGGGGGGGGGGGCGGCCCCCCCCCCCCCCCCCCCCCCCCCCCCCCCCCCCCCCCCCCCCCCACGCCAGTGGTCGACCATCCGCTCCCGGATCCCGGCGCGAGAACCCAGGCACCGGCTGCCGGTCCGGGCTCCGGCTCCCCCGTCCCGGTTCGCGGTGCCGTGCACCCGTGTCCCGTGATCGGCCCGTGACGGTCCACCTCGAGCGACGGACCGATATGGACCCGGGCCGCGGGGCTCGAGCAGTCTCGTCCCACCACGACGAGAGGACGGGACATGGACCTGATCGGGAAGCGCGACGCCGGGGAGCTCATCGACGCCAGGCGCCGCGCAAAGGGAATGAGCTGGACGGAGCTCGCCGAAGCCGCAGGTCTGCCGGTGGTCTGGCTGACCTCGGCGGTGCTCGGGGCGCATCCGGCACCCGCGGCGGTCGCCGCGACGCTGCGCGAGCTGCTGGACCTCGACGAGCCCCTGGTCGAGGCGCTCATCCGGCAGCCCTATCGCACGATCGACCCGGAGCTCCTCGCCGATCCCACCATCTACCGCTTCCAGGAGCTGATCCAGGTCTACGGGCCCGCCCTCAAGGCGCTGATCCACGAGGAGTTCGGCGACGGCATCATGAGCGCGATCAACTGCTCGATCGATCTGCGCCGCGGTGCCCATCCCGGCGGGGATCGGGTGGTGCTGACCATCGACGGGAAGTTCCTGCCCTACGACTGGGCGGCCAGCGAGGGCGAGGGCTGACGGGGCGGCGGGCGGAGGGTAGCCTCCCGGGCGTGGACACCTCCTCCGCCCGCTGGTGGGCCTGTCCCCTCGACGTCGGGACGCTGGCGGCCGACGTCGTGGAGCGGGTCCGTGCCGCCGCCGCTGCTCTCTCGCGCGTCCGCAACCTCGACCTCCGCCCTGCGACGAGCCCCGCGCTCGTCGTCGCCTCCTTCGCGGCACTCGAGCACCTGCGCGTCGACGGGGACGCCGTGGAGAGCTGGGCGGAGCTCTCCGGCTTCGCCCGCACCGCCGACGGATGGGTGCGCCTGCACGGTAACCATCCCCATCACGCCGCTGCGTTGCAGAAGCTCTACGGGATCAGGGACCGGGCCGGGCTCGAGCGTGCTCTCGCCGCACGGACTGGCTCGCAGGTCGAGCAGGAGGTCACCGCCGCCGGTGGGATCGCCGTGCGCGTGCTCGACCGTGCGCAGTGGCAGGAGCACCCCCAGGCGCGCGACCGCGCCAGGCACGGCTGGGTCGAGGTCGAGGATCGCGGCGCCCGGGAGCCGCCGACGCCTATCCGCCCCCGGCCCGAGCTCCTCGCGGGGGTGCGGGTGCTGGATCTGACCAGGGTGATCGCCGGCCCCACCTGCTCGCAGCTCCTCAGCTGCCTCGGCGCCGACGTGCTCCGCGTCGATCCGCCCCATCGACCGGAGATCCGCGAGCAGCATCTCTCGACGGGCATGGGCAAGCGGTCGACGCTCCTCGATCTGCGTGACGCGGTGCAGCGGGAGCGGGCGCTCTCCCTCGCCGCCGGGGCCGACGTGATCCTCACCGGGTACCGGCCCGGCGCGCTCGACCGGCACGGGTTCGGCACCGAGGACCTCGCCGCCCTCGCGCCCCAGGCCGTGATCGGTGCGCTCTCGGCCTGGGGCGAGGCCGGTCCCTGGGGCAGGCGGGCGGGCTTCGACTCCATCGTGCAGGCCGCGACGGGCATCGCCGTCGCCTGCGGGACCTCCGAACGGCCCGGTGCGCTGCCCGTCCAGGCCCTCGACCATGCCACCGGGCACCTGCTCGCGGCCGCCGTGCTCGAGGCCCTCGCCGAAGGGCGTGCCCGCACGATCCGGGTGAGCCTGCTCGGCGCCGCGGAGGCGCTGCACTCCCTGCCCCGGTCCCCCGGCGGGGACGTCGCAGAGCACCCGGTGCCGACCGTCCGCGTGCGCTCGGGCGCACGGGAGCTGATCGCCGTGCCGCCGCCGCTGCTGATCGACGGGCGCACGATCGAGCGAGACGTGCCCGAATACGCGGCGGCGGCCCCCGTCTGGCGGGACTGACCGGACCGCGAGACCCGCCCGGGCTCGGCGGGGCGCTCAGCGCCGGCCCGTCAGCTCAGCAGCTCGCGCAGGTCCTCGGCGGTGACGGCGGAGCGGAAGGCCTCCCCGCCGTCGGTGAGGGAGTCGAACAGCTCGGCCTTGCGGCGCTGCAGGGCGAGGACCTTCTCCTCGATCGTGTCCTCCGCGATCATGCGGTACACCATCACCTGGCGGTCCTGCCCGATCCGGTGAGCGCGGTCCACGGCCTGGTTCTCCGCCGCCGGGTTCCACCACGGGTCCAGCAGGAAGACGTAGTCCGCCTCGGTGAGGGTCAGGCCGAAGCCCCCCGCCTTCAGCGAGATCAGGAACACCGGCGCGTCCCCGTCGCGGAAGCCGCTGACGGCCGCATCGCGGTCCCGGGTCGAGCCGTCCAGGTGCGCGAAGTCGATCCCGCGCGCCGAGAGCTCCCCGGCGACCCGGTCCAGGTAGGTCGTGAACTGGCTGAACAGCAGCACCCGGTGCCCGTCGCCGATGACCTCCTCGAGCCGGTCGAAGAGCGCCTCGAGCTTGGAGCTCGGCACGTCCGCGTACTCCTCCGCGTCCACCAGCGAGGGGTCCAGCGCCAGCATCCGCAGCAGGGTCAGGGAGCGGAAGACGATGAAGCGGGAGCGGTCCAGGTCCGTGTCGATCAGGCCCAGCACCTTCTTCCGCTCGCGCTGCAGCACCGAGTCGTAGACCGCGCGGTGCTCCGGCGACAGCGTCACCGTGAGCACCTCCTCGTGCTTCTCCGGCAGCTCCTTCGCGACGAGCTCCTTGGTGCGGCGCAGCAGGAAGGGGCGGATCCGACGGCGCAGCTGCTCCATCCGCTGCGGCGCCTCGCCGGTCGCGATCGGGAGCGTGAAGCGCTTGCGGAACCCGATCGCGGTGCCGAGCAGGCCCGGCGCGACCAGGTCGAGGATCGCCCACAGGTCGTCCAGGGAGTTCTCCATCGGGGTGCCCGTGATCGCGAGGCGCATGCCGGCGCGCACCCGCTTCGCGGCCTGATGCGTGCGGGAGCGGCGGTTCTTCACGAACTGCGCCTCGTCCAGCACGAAGCCCTGGAAGCGGCGCGAGGCGAAGAGCTCCTCGTCCAGGCGCAGGACCGCATAGCTGGTCACCACCAGGTCCACGCCCTCGAAATCCTCCTCGGCGGCGCCGCCGCGGGAGGCGGAGGTGCCCTCGAGCACCCGCACGCGCAGCCCCGGCGCGAAGCGCTCGGCCTCCCGACGCCACACCGGCAGCACCGAGGCGGGGGCGACGACGAGGAAGGGCGGGGCCGACGGGGACTGCTCGCGGGCATGGGCGATCAGGGCGAGTGTCTGCACCGTCTTGCCCAGGCCCATGTCGTCTGCGAGCACCCCGCCGAGGCCCTGGTCGAAGAGCATGGCCAGCCACGCGAAGCCCTCGCGCTGGTAGGGCCGCAGCTCCGCCTGCAGGCCGCGGGGCAGCGGCGGCGCGGGGCGGTGCTCGAGGGCGCGCAGCGGGTCGACGACCGCGGTCCACTCCGCGCTCGCCTCGGTCTGGTCGCCGATCTCGGCGAGCTCGTCCCACATGTCGACCTGGTACTTCGAGATCCGCTGGACCTCGGGCTCCCACTCGGCCAGGGCCTCGCCCTCGCGGATCAGCTCGCGCAGCGCGTCGAAGGCGGGGTGGTCCAGGGAGAAGTAGGTCCTGTCCGGCATCAGCAGCTTGTCCCGGCCGCGGACGAGCGCCACGAACAGGCTCGGGAAGGGGATCTGCCGGCCCTCGACGGTGATGTCGAAGCCGAGGTCGAACCAGTCGTTCTTGCCGGGGGAGGCGTGCTGGGTGATCCGCACCTGCGGGGCTCCGTCGAGCTCGCGGTAGGCGTGGCGGGTGCCGGTGACCTCGACCTCCACGTGGTCCAGGGCGTCCAGCGCATCGAGCACGTGGGCGGTGAACTCGGCGGTGTCCACGCCGGAGAGGAGCTGGGCGGCGTCGGTGGGCTGGTGGGGCCACAGGGTCATGGCCTCGGCGATCACCGCGTCCTCGTGGTCGGTGTCACGGTGCGCTCCCTGGCGCTGGTCGATCGGCAGGCGCCGGTCCGGGTCGTGGTAGCGCCAGGACCAGCGCAGGGCGAGCCGGTCCCCGTCGGCGTAGGCGGCCTCGAGGTGGAGGGCGGGCCGACGGGCCGCCGGCAGCGCGACGCTGCCGTCGAGGCTGGTCATGGGGCTCAGTGCGCGCAGCTTCGGGTAGGCGACCTCGAGGAACGCCTCGCGGTCCGCGGCGGGGACGCGCAGCGGCTCCCGACGGTGCAGGAGGGTGCGCAGGTCGCGCGGCACCGCGGTGGGCAGCGGGGCGATGCGGGCGGCGAGCAGCTGCTCGTCCGCGGGGAGCGCCTCGAGCACCCCGGCGCCGCCGAGCAGCCGGCCGTGCTCCGTCTCGAGGCCGTCGATCGCGAAGCGCGGGGCGACCTCGAGGGCGCCGGAGTCCTGCTCGGAGCGCAGGTCCAGGCCCGCCTCCCCGTCGCGCGCGAGGGAGATCGCGGCCAGGCCGCTGCCGGGCAGCAGTTCGACCCCCGCGTCCAGCGCATGGGCGAGAGCCTGCCACAGCAGGGGCGAGGTGATGGTGTTCAGCCACAGGTGGTCGACTGCGCCGGAGGTGTAGGAGCGCTCCACCGAGGCGGCCGCGAAGATCCTGGTCAGAGCCTCGCCCTGGGCGGGGTCGTACTCGCGGCCCGCGAGGCGGAACTCGAAGCTGCGCCAGGAGAGGTCGCCCTTGATCCACAGGCCCTTGCGTCCGCGGGTCACGGGGCGTAGGCCCAGCCAGAGATCGGCGCCGGCGGCGAGATGCGCAGGCGTGGCGACCTCGCGGTGGTGGCGGGAGGTGCCGGTGCCCGAGGCCGCCGCCTCGAGATCCACCCGCAGCGCGAGCGGCTTCGCGACGGTCCCGGACCGCGCGGAGGAGGCGCGGGAGCTCAGCAGGGGGCGCAGCACTGTGCGCCACTCCGCGGGAGGCTCCTCCCGCGCGGCGCGGACGGCGAGGTCGTTGGTCCGGTACAGCAGCGCGCCGACGTGCAGGCACGCCTCGCCCACCGGGCAGTCGCAGCGCGAGGAGAGCGGTCGCCACAGCCCGCCAGGCCCCGGGGTCTGGAAGCGGCGGGAGACGGCGTCCTCCTCGTACTCGGTCAGGACCGCCTCGGTGTGATGCCGGGCGCCGTCGGGGTCCGTGACCTGGGCCGACAGGGTCGAGCTCGCCTCGTCCCAGTCCACCGTGCCCACGCTCCCGCCGCGCGCGGCGGCGAGGCTCCTGCCCGCCGTGCGATCGCCCACGTGGTGGCTGATCGCGGAGGGCAGCAGTCGAGGGAGCAGGACCGTTCGGGACATCCCGCCAACGTAACCCGCGCCGCACCCCGCGCACGAGGGATCTCACCGGAATCACGACCCTCAGCGGGTAGTCTCACAGCGTCCTCCCGGTCGCCGCGGCATCGACGAGCCCGTCGGCCCCGTCGATCCCGACCCGGGAGCAGCACCACCCCCGATACTTCCTAGGAGACCCCCGTGGCACGACTCTTCGGCACCGACGGAGTGCGCGGACGCGCCAATGACGACATCACCGCGGAGCTCGCGGTCGAGCTGTCCGTGGGCGCGGCGCACGTGCTCGGCACCCTCGGCGCCTTCGGCGGCACCCGCCCCCGCGCGATCGTCGCCCGCGACACGCGTCCCTCAGGGCACTTCCTCGCCGCCGCGGTCAGCGCCGGCCTCGCCTCCGCGGGCGTGGATGTGCTCGACGCCGAGGTGCTGCCTACGCCGGGCCTCGCCTATCTCGTGCAGTCCACGGGCGCGGACCTCGGCGTGATGATCTCCGCCTCCCACAACCCCGCGCCCGACAACGGCATCAAGTTCTTCGCCCGCGGCGGCACCAAGCTGCCCGACGAGGTCGAGGACGCGATCGAGGCCCGCCTCGGGGAGCAGTGGGAGCGCCCGCAGGGCACCGGCGTCGGCACCATCACCCGCTACGAGGGCGCGATCGAGGAGTACGTGACCCACCTCGCCTCGACCCTGGACCGCTCCCTCGAAGGCCTCACCGTCGTCGCCGACTGCGCCAACGGCGCCGCCGCGATCTCCGGCCCCGAGGCGCTGCGCCGCGCCGGCGCGACCGTGCACGTGATCGGCGACTGCTCCGACGGCGGGCTGATCAACGACGGCGTCGGCTCCACCCACCTCGAGCCGCTGCAGGCCGCGGTGCGCGAGCACGGCGCCGACATCGGCGTGGCCTTCGACGGCGACGCCGACCGCTGCCTCGCCGTCGATGCGGCGGGCGAGATCATCGACGGCGACCAGATCATGGCGATCCTGGCCCTGGACCTCAAGGAGCGCGGCAAGCTCCACGAGGACACCCTGGTCGTCACGGTGATGAGCAACCTCGGCCTCAAGCTCGCCATGAAGGAGCACGGGATCGTGCTGGGGCAGACCGCCGTCGGCGACCGCTACGTGCTCGAGGAGATGAACCTCGGCGGCTTCTCCATCGGCGGCGAGCAGTCCGGCCACGTGATCATCGCCGAGCACGCCACCACCGGCGACGGCGAGCTCACCGCCCTCCACCTGCTGCAGCGCATCGCCGAGACCGGCCGCACCGCCGCTGAGCTCAAGTCCGTGATGACCCGCATGCCGCAGGCGCTGATCAACGTCAAGGACGTCGACAAGGCCAAGGCCACCATCGACCGCGGTGTCGGTGACGCGATCGCGGCGGCGGAGGAGGAGCTCGGGGAGACCGGCCGGGTGCTGCTGCGCCCCTCCGGCACCGAGCCCGTCGTGCGCGTGATGGTCGAGGCCCCCACCGACGAGCAGGCCACCGCCGTGGCCGAGCGCCTCGCCGTCGTGGTCCGCGAGCGCGTCGGGCTCTGAGCCGGGCCCGGTCTCCCGCGGCACGCCCATCGAGATCACCGTTCTCCGGCCCCGGTGCCGGGTTTCGGTGTTCTCGGTGGGCGTGTCCGTGACCGAGGGCCGGGAGCGTGCATGGGGAGGGGGAGCCCGGGGCTCAGACCTTCCGCAGCAGCACCGAGTGGACCCGGTGCTGGCCGTCCTTGCGCAGCACGAGGTCGGCGCGGCCGCGGGTGGGGATCACGTTCTCGGCGAGGTTCGGGCCGTTGATCGAGCCCCAGATCCGCTGGCCGGTCGCCGCGGCCTCCTCGTCGGTGAGGTCGGCGTAGCGGCGGAAGTAGGAGCGCGGGTCGGAGAACGCGGTGCGGCGCAGCGCGAGGAAGCGATCCACGTACCAGCGCTGGACGTCCTCGGCCCGCGCGTCGACGTAGACGGAGAAGTCGAAGAAGTCCGAGACGGCCATGCCGAGCCGTCCGTCGCGGCGGGGCCGGGCGGGCTGGAGCACGTTGAGGCCCTCGACGATGAGCACGTCCGGCTGCTCCACCACGACCTTCTCGTCCTCGAGGATGTCGTAGGTCAGGTGGGAGTAGACCGGCGCCTCGACCCGCTCCTGTCCGGCCTTCACGTCCGCCACGAAGCGCAGCAGACGGCGCCGGTCGTAGCTCTCCGGGAAGCCCTTGCGCTGCATGATCCCGCGCGACTCGAGCACGCGGTTGGGGTACAGGAAGCCGTCGGTGGTCACGAGCTGCACGCGCGGGGTCTCGGGCCAGCGGGCCATGAGCTCGCGCAGCAGGCGGGCGGTGGTCGACTTGCCGACGGCCACCGAGCCGGCCACGCCGATGATGTACGGGGTGCGCTGCTGGCGCTGGTCCAGGAACTCCTCCCGCGCCCGGCGCAGCGACTGCGCGGCCGCGACCTGGATGTTCAGCAGGCGCGAGATGGGGCGGTAGACGGCGTCGACCTCGGAGAGGTCCACCCGGTCGCCGAGGCCCCGCAGGCGGTCCACGTCCTCCTCGCTCAGCGGCAGCGGGGTCTGCTGGGAGAGCCGGGCCCAGTCCTCCCGGAGGATCTCCTCGAACGGGGTGACCGTGGCGTGCGCCGATGCTGCCTTCATGCGGGAGATTCTTCCAGCATTCCGGCGCCGTGCCGTGCAGCGGTGCGTCGACGCACCGGTCGGAGCCGCTCGCGGCCCTCGGCCCGGCGCGTCCCGGCACCCTGCCCGGCCGCGTCCGACGGCACGACCGGAGGCAGGGGACGCGGTGGTGCGACCAGCGCGCCCGGGCCCGTCTGCGCATTTCTGATCGGTCCCGTGCACGCTCGGCCACGCCTGCGCGGCGAGGGGCCGCGAGGTGAGGAACGACTCGCTCGGATCCTGCGTGCGCGGCGTCGTGCGGGACGCGGAAAGCTACGGTGAGCGGCATGTGTGGAATCGTCGGATACGCAGGCCCCCGCGCCGCAGCACCCTCCTCCCGTCCCGTGGACGTGGCCCTCCAGGGCCTCGCCCGCCTCGAGTACCGCGGCTACGACTCCGCGGGCGTCGCCGTCCTGGACGACGGCGCCGTGCGCGTGACCAAGCGCGCCGGCAAGCTCGTGAACCTCCGCGAGGCGCTCGAGGGCTCCTCGGAGTCCACCGGGCACGTCGCCATCGCGCACACTCGCTGGGCCACCCACGGCGGCCCCACGGACGGCAACGCCCACCCCCACCTCGGCGGCCGCGACGGCGAGCTCGCCCTGGTCCACAACGGCATCATCGAGAACTTCGCCGCGCTGCGCGCCGAGCTCGAGGCCGACGGCTTCACCTTCTCCTCCGAGACCGACTCCGAGGCCGCCGCGCACCTGGTCGCCCGCGAGATGGAGGTCGCCGGAGACCTCACCGAGGCGATGCGCCGCACCGCCGCGAACCTCGAGGGCGCCTTCACGCTCCTGGCCGTCCACCGCGACGCGCCGGACGTCGTCGTCGCCGCCCGCCGCAACTCCCCGCTGGTCGTCGGCCTCGGTGAGGGCGAGAACTTCCTCGGCTCCGACGTCGCCGCCTTCGTCGACTCCACCAAGGAGGCGCTCGAGATCGGCCAGGACCAGGTCGTCACTGTCTCCGCCGACTCGGTCGCGATCGTCGACTTCGACGGCAACGAGGTCACCGATGCCAAGCGCTACACCATCGAGTGGGACGCCGCGGCCGCGCAGAAGGGCGGCTACGACTCCTTCATGGCCAAGGAGATCCACGAGCAGGCCGATGCCGTCGCCGACACCCTCCGCGGCCGCCTCGAGAACGGCACCCTCCAGCTCGACGACATGGAGATCGACCCCTCGGTGCTGCGCAGCATCGACAAGATCGTCGTGATCGCCTGCGGCACCGCCGCGAACGCCGGCGCCGTCGCGAAGTACGCGATCGAGCACTGGTGCCGCATCCCCACCGAGGTCGAGCTCGCTCACGAGTTCCGCTACCGCGACCCGGTCGTCACCGAGAAGACCCTGGTCGTCGCGATCTCCCAGTCCGGCGAGACGATGGACACCCTGATGGCGGTGCGCCACGCCCGCGAGCAGGGCGCGAAGGTGATCGCGCTGTGCAACACCCGCGGCTCCACCATCCCGCGCGAGTCCGACGCGGCGCTGTACCTGCACGTCGGCCCCGAGATCGCGGTCGCCTCCACCAAGGCGTACCTCGGCCAGATCGTCGCCAGCTACCTGCTGGGCCTGTTCCTCGCCCAGGTGCGCGGCAACCTCTTCCCCGACGAGATCGCGGCGCTGATGGAGGACCTCGAGCAGATCCCCGCCCAGATCCAGCAGGTCCTGGACAGCTCCGCGAAGGTCGAGCAGCTCGCGAAGGACATGAAGGACGTCACCAGCGTGCTGTTCCTGGGCCGTCACGTCGGCTACCCGACGGCGATGGAGGGCGCGCTCAAGCTCAAGGAGATCGCCTACATCCACGCCGAGGGCTTCGCCGCCGGCGAGCTCAAGCACGGCCCGATCGCCCTGGTCGAGGAGGGGCAGCCGGTGTTCGTCATCGTGCCCTCCCCGCGCGGCCGCCACTCCCTGCACTCCAAGGTCGTCTCCAACATCCAGGAGGTGCGCGCCCGCGGCGCCCGCACCCTGGTGATCGCCGAGGAGGGCGACGACGCGGTGCTGCCCTACGCCGACGAGGTGATCCGCGTGCCCGCCACCCGCACCCTCTTCGCGGCGCTGCTGACCGTGATCCCGCTGCAGATCTTCTCCTGCGAGCTCGCGACCGCGAAGGGCCTGGACGTGGACCAGCCCCGCAACCTCGCGAAGTCCGTCACCGTCGAGTGACCCGCCCCGTCGGGTGAGGAGCCCGCCGGGACCCCGCGCCCGATCGACCTCCTCGCCCCGCGAGGCGGCCGGTGGTGTGATACTGCCCCCGTGAGCACCTTTCCCACCGCGACCCCGACGCCCGGCCCCGACGAGACCTTCGGTGGCCGGGCGTTCGCGCCGCAGGAGGACGGGACGATCGTCGGCGTCGGCGTGGACGTCGTGGACATCCCGCGCCTGGACGCGATGATCTCCCGCACCCCCGCCCTGCTGGACCGCCTCCTGACCCCGGGGGAGCGGGAGCTCTCGCCGGCCTCGCGCGCGGCCCGGGTCGCCGCGAAGGAGGCGGTGGGCAAGGCCCTCGGCGCGCCCGGCGACTTCTCCTGGCAGGACGTGACCGTCGAGCGCGCCGCCGGCCGGCGCCCGCACCTGCGTCTGCGGGGCGCGACCCTCGCCGCCGCCGAGCGACAGGACGTCGAGCACCTGCATCTCTCCCTCTCGCACGACGGCGCGATCGCGACCGCGATCGTCGTCGCCGAGCGTTCCTCCGTCCCGAGGAGCCTGTGATGCTGCGGGCCCACGGCGCCGAGGCGGTCCGCGAGGCCGAGCGGCCCCTGCTCGAGGCGGGGGAGCCGCTCATGCTCCGCGCCGCCGCGGCGCTGGCCGAGCGCGCCGTCCACCACCTGCGCTCGGCGCCCTTCGCCCCGCAGGTGCTGGTCCTGGCCGGGGCGGGGTCCAACGGCGGCGACGGCCTGCACGCCGCCGCGATCCTGCGTCGCGAGCACTCCCTGGCCGCCGATGCGATCACCGCCGCCCCGCGCCGCCACGAGGAGGGGGCCGCCGCGCTGGAGGCGGCGGGCGGGACCCTCCACCCCCTCGCGAGCCTCGACGAGGAGCGCCTCGCCCACCTCCTCTGCGGCGCCGACCTGGTGATCGACTCGATCCTCGGGATCGGCGGCCGCCCCGAGGTCCCCGCCGAGCTCCTGCCCCTGCTCGAGGCGGTGCGAGACAGCGGCGTGCCCGTCCTCGCCGCCGACCTGCCGAGCTTCGTCGACGCCACCACCGGGCAGGCCGCCCCCGAGGCGCTCCCGGCCCGGGAGACCGTCACCTTCGGCGCCGTGAAGGCGGGACTGCTGCTGCCGGGCGGGGCCGAGCTCGCCGGGACCGTGCACCTGGTGGACCTCGGCCTCGAGGAGCACCTCCCGGCCCGGGCAGCCGTCGAACGGCTCGAGGACGCCGACGTGCGCGCCCTGCTCCCGCGCCCGGGCCGCGACTCCACCAAGTACCGCCGTGGCGTGGTCGCGCTCGCCGTCGGCAGCGAGCAGTACCCGGGCGCGGCCGTCCTCGCCGTCTCCGGCGCCGCCCGGACCGGCGCGGGGATGGTCCGCTGCCTCGCCCCGCAGGCCGTGCTCGACCTGGTGCTGCGGGCCCGGCCCGAGACCGTCGGCCATCCCGTCGGCCCCGGTCGCGCCGGCGGCCGGGTGCTGGACGACGAGACCCTCGCCCGCACCCATGCCGTCGTGATCGGCCCCGGCCTGCCGGGCGACGACCCCCGCGTGCGCAGGGGCGTCGCGCTGCTGGCCGGGCAGATGGACGTCCCGGCGGAGGCGCCGCGCCGCGGCGTCCTCGACGCGGGCGCGCTCGGGGCGATCGACCCCGGCACCCGTCTCTGCCCCGACGTGGTGCTCACCCCGCACCGCGGCGAGGCCGAGCGCCTCGCCCGCCGCCTCGACATCGACCCGGACCTGCCCGCGCCCGAGCTCGCCCGGGCGCTCGCCGCGGCGACCGGCGCGACCGTGCTGCTCAAGGGCGCGATCACGCTTGTCGCCCCCGGCGACGGCGGGCCGCTGCGCTCCCAGGACGACGCCACGCCCCAGCTCGCGACCGCCGGCACCGGGGACGTCCTCGCCGGGGTGCTCGGGGCCCTCCTCGCCGCGGGCCTGCCCGGCCCCGACGCCGCCGCGCTCGCGGCGCTGCTCCACGGCCGCGCCGGGCGCCTCGCCTCGCGTGACGGACTGCACCCCCTGGTCGCCCTCGACGTCGCGGACTCTCTGCCGGAGGCCATCGGGACTATCCTGGCGGACGCCCAGGACCTGAACCGAGGAGCCAGATGACCATCCCGATCCCTGCCGAGGACCCCCGGCACGTGCCCAACCGGGCGGTGATCGACCCCTCCGCGATCACGCAGAACACGCGGGCGCTGGGGACCCTCCTCGAGGAGCAGACGGCGCTGATGGCGGTCGTGAAGGCCGACGGCTACGGGCACGGGATGCTCACCGCCGCCCGGGCCGCGATCGAGGGCGGCGCGACCTGGCTCGGCGTCGCCCACCCCGCGAGCGCCCTGGCGCTGGCCCGCGCGGACCTCGACGCGCAGATCCTCACCTGGCTGTACGAGCCGCACACCGCGCAGATCGTGCTTCCCGAGGTGCTCCGCTCCGGCGTCGACGTCGCCGTCGGCTCCCCGGAGATGCTGCAGCTGGTCGCCGCGGCGGCGCGCGAGGCGGACCGTCGCGCCCGCGTGCACCTCAAGATCGACACCGGCATGGGCCGGAACGGCGTCCTGCCCTGGCAGGTCCGGGAGATGGGCGCCGCGATCCGCGACGACGACTTCCTCCAGCTCACAGCCGCCTGGACCCACCTGACCAGCGCGGAGGATCCCGAGGGCCCCGCCACCGACCAGCAGGCGGAGCTGTTCGACTCGGCCTGCGAGGCGCTCGAGGACGAGGTCGGACCGATCCCGCTGCAGCACATCGCAAACTCCGCCGCGACCCTCACCCGCCCCGATCTGCACCGCGACATCGTGCGTCCCGGCATCGCGCTGTACGGCTACCCGCCGGTCCCGGCCGACGTCCCGCTGCGCCCCGCGATGACCCTCTCCAGCCGGCTCGCGCTGGTCAAGGAGGTGCCCGAGGGGCACAGCGTCGGCTACGGCCGCATCCACCGCACCAGCCGCGCCACGACCCTGGGCCTGGTGCCGATCGGCTACGCCGACGGCCTCCACCGCACCGCCTCGGACAGCATCGACGTGCTCGTGCGCACCCAGAGCGGGGACCGCCGCGTCCCCCAGGTGGGCCGGATCAGCATGGACCAGATCGTCGTGGACCTCGGCCCCGAGACCGCCGCTCGCGCCGGCGACGAGGTGGTCCTGTTCGGCGACGCGGGCGGAGAGCCCGACGCCCCCTCCGCCCCGACCGCGGACCACTGGGCCCGCGCCGCGGAGACCATCCCCTACGAGGTGCTGACCTCCGTCTCCGGGCGCGTCACCCGGGAGGTGCGCGCATGAGCGAGGCCCAGGGGAGCGGCGCGGCCGGGAGCGCGGACGGTGCGGCGGGGGAGTCCGACGGCGCCGTCGTGCTGCGCACCCGCGACGCGGACGGCACCCGCGCCCTCGCCCAGGCGCTCTCCGGGGCGCTGCGTCCCGGCGACCTGCTGGTCCTGGACGGACCGCTCGGCGCCGGCAAGACCACCTTCACCCAGGGACTCGGCGCCGGCCTCGGCGTGCGCGGCCCCGTCGCCTCGCCCACCTTCGTGATCGAGCGGGTCCACCCGAGCCTCACGGGCGGCCCCGACCTCGTGCACGTGGACGCCTACCGCCTCGGCGGCGAGGGCGAGATCGACGACCTCGACCTCGAGGCCGACCTCGACCGCGCCGTGACCGTCGTGGAATGGGGCAGGGACCGGGTCGAGCATCTCGCGGACTCGGTGCTGCTGGTCGAGCTCGAGCGGCCCGACCGGGTCGACGACCCGCTGGACCCGGACGAGCCCCGCACGCTGCGGCTCACCCCGCGCGGGCCCCGCTGGGACGGCGCCGCGATCGCCGCGCTCGAGGCGGCGCTCGCCGCGGTGGCGGGGCTCGACGGCACGGCCGACGCCGCGGCCGCCGGCGACCCTGCCGCCCCGGCCACCACGGCCGAGGGGCCGGCCTCCGCCCGTCCGACCACCGACACCGCCGAGGGAGAGCGCTGATGCTGCTGGGAATCGACACCTCGGGCGCCGTGAGCGTCGCCGTCGCCCGCGGAGAGCTCGCCGGCGACAGCACGGATCCCTCGCCGGAGATCCTCGCCGTCCGCTCCGACACGCGCTCCCGCCACCACGACGAGGTGCTGCTCGCCCTGGTGGAGGAGACCCTGCAGGCCGCAGGCGTCACCCGCGGCGAGCTGACCGGCGTGGTCGTCGGCCGCGGCCCGGGCCCCTTCACCGGCCTGCGCGTGGGGCTCGTCTCCGCCCGCTCGATCGCCTCTGTGCTCGGCGTGCCCCTGCATGGCCTGAGCTCCCTCGACGCCCTCGCCCACGAGGCCCTCGCCGCCGTGCCCGCCGAGCGCGGCCCCATCACCGTCGGCGTGGCGCTGGACGCCCGGCGCCGCGAGGTCTACCACGCCCGCTACCGCCGCGAGGTGGACGGCGAGATCCTCCGCATCGCGGAGCCGGCCGTGGACGCCCCCGCCGAGGTCGCCGCCGCGCTGACCGCCTGCGACCTGCTCGTCGGCTCCGGCACCGCGCTCTACCCCGAGCTGCTGCCCGCGACCGTCGAGCTCGAGCACGTCGACGCCGGGCACCTGCTGCTGGCCGCCTCCGTCCTCGCCGCCCGCGGCGAGGACCTCACGAGCACCGAGCCGATGTACCTGCGTGAACCCGACGCCGCGAAGCCCACCGCGCGCAAGAGCGCGCTCGGCCGCTGAGGTGACGGCCGCCGACGGGGTCTGGACCCTGCGCCCGGCGACCCTCGAGGACGTCGAGGAGATCGCCTTCGCCGAGCTCGAGCTGTTCCCCGACGAGGCCTGGAGCGTCTTCCAGCTCGCCGAGGAGGTCGAGCATCCCGACCGCCGCTATGTCGTCGCGGTCGAGGGCGACGCCGAACCGGTCTGCAGCCCCGACGGCCGGACGCTCCCCTCGCGCGGCGGCGCGCTGCTCGGCTATGCCGGGATCATGCTCGCCGGAGACCTCGCCGACCTCCACACCATCGGTACCCGTCGCGAGGGGGAGGGCATCGGCCGCGCCCTGCTCGCCTGGTGCGAGGAGCAGGCCCGGCGCGGCGGCGCCGAGCGGATGCTGCTCGAGGTGCGCGAGGACAACGACCGCGCCCGCGCCGTCTACGCCGCCGCCGGCTACCGGGAGATCGGCCGACGACGCGGCTACTACCGGATCCGCGGCCGGCGCATCGATGCCCTCGTCATGGAGCGCACGCTCGGCGCGCCCGGCGGCCCGTCGGCCTGACGCGCTCGGCACACCGACCCGCACCGCAGGCCCGGCTCACACGTGGTCGCGGACCTTCTGGAAGATGTCCGGGTAGCGGGCGTCCAGGCGCACGGTCGCGATGCGCAGACCGATCAGCAGCACCGCCACGCCGATCACGATCGCCAGCACGCCGGCCCCGGTGATCAGCGCCAGGTTCCCCGCGATCGCGCCCCAGATGCCGAGACCCAGCGGCGGCAGCATCGGCACGAACACCGTCACCATCGAGATCGCCATCGAGAGCATGGCGTTGGAGCTCGAGGCGGACTTGTCCTTCATCGGGTTGGTGCCCGGGGCAGAGCTCGGGTAGGGCAGCAGCACGCCCACCACCATCGAGGTGCCCCAGCCGGAGATCATCGCGCCGAGCGAACCGAGCACGGTCATGGGGATCAGCTCCGGCAGTCCGTACAGCAGCGGCAGCGCGACGGTGATCACCACGACCGCGGGCACCATCAGCACCGCCATCGCCGCGATGCGGCCCAGCAGGTTCGCGCGGGCAGGGGCGCCGGCGACGATGTTGACCCAGCCGGACGGTCCGTCGAAGCCGATCTCGTTGGAGATGCTCAGCCCCGTCATCGCGCACATGAACACGGCCATGCCCAGCATCATCGGCCGGGCCTCGGGGACCATGAACCCCATCGCCACGAAGAACACGATCACCACGGGGTAGATGCCGAGGGCGGCGAGATAGCGGGTGTCCCGTCGCCAGTAGCGAAGGGACTTGCCCAGCACGGCGCCGAAGGGGCCGGCGGGCACGAAGCGCGGCACGAGCGGGGAGACCTTCGTCTGGCCCGAGGAGGCGTCCCCGGTCAGCGCCGAGGTCATCGACAGATCGATCGAGCGCCGCCACCACAGCCAGACCAGCACGATCGTCGCCGCGCCGATCAGGGCGCGCAGCAGCGCCGTGAGCACCCGTCCCTCGGCGAGATCCATCGGCACGGAGAACAGCGCACCGAGCGGCGTCCAGGCCAGCACCTCCACCACGCCGGGCAGCTGCTCGCGCACCCAGGTGACGTCGAGGTCCTCGATGCGCTGCATCGACAGCGAGAAGGCGTAGATCGCCACGAACATCGCCAGGAAGCCGAAGATCCCGCCGAGCTCGCGGCCCTTGCGGCTCGAGGCCCGCGCGGCGGAGTGCGCGAACCAGGCCCGCGGCAGCAGCAGGCACAGCGCGAGGCCGGCGAGGTTCGCGGGGATCAGCGCGAGGGCGCCGAGCACGACCCACCCGGCGCTCTGCCCGAACAGGACCAGCCACAGCAGCTCGAAGGCGGTGGCGATCGCGAGCGCGAGCAGGGTGAAGAGGCTCGGCAGGCTCAGCGCGGCCGCCGCGAACATCCCCGGCTGCAGCTCCCTCGCGCTGCGGGGGAAGAGGGCGAACGAACGCGGGTCCAGGGTGTCGTCGATCCCGAAGGCGAGGACGGGGATCAGGAACCACAGCAGCACGGTGACGGCGCCGAGGCCGCGCACGATCTGCGGGAACAGCTCTCCCTCCCCGGCCCACAGCGTGGTGCCCAGGAACAGGAAGACCAGCATGGCCAGGCCGCCCAGGCCGTAGAGCGCCCCGATCGAGGTGCCGATGATCTTGCCGACGTTCTTGCGGTAGGACCGCTTCCACAGCGTCCACTTGAGCTTCAGCTGCAGGCGCACCAGGTCGCGTCCGCGGATCTCGCCGTGGCGCACGTCCTGCGCGGCCGCGGTCCGTGTGTGCTCGGTGCTCAGGACTCCAGCCACGACAGGCTCCCCTCCGCGACGTCCCCGCCGCCGACGAGGTCGATGAAGGTCTGCACGAGGCTGCCGCCCTGGCGCACCTGGTCGAGGGTGCCGTCGGCCATCAGCCGCCCGTCGGCGATGATCGCGACGTGGCTGCACAGCCCCTCGACCAGCTCCATGACGTGGCTGGAGAGCACGACCGTGCCGCCGCCCTCCACATAGGCGGTGAGGATCGTGCGGATCACCTGCGCGGAGACCGGGTCGACGGCCTCGAGCGGCTCGTCGAGCACCAGCAGGCGCGGCGCGTGCAGCAGGGCGCTCGCCAGGAGGATCTTCTTGGTCATGCCGGCGGAGTAGTCCACGACCAGCTTCCCGTCCTCGCCCGCGAGGTCGAGCGCGGTCAGCAGTGACTCCATCCGCTCCTCGACCACGGCCGGCTCCATCCCGCGGAGCAGGCCGACGTAGGTCAGCAGCTCCCGTCCGGTGAGCCGGTCGAAGGTGCGCAGCCCGTCGGCGAGGACGCCGAGGCGCGCCTTGGCCGCCTGCGGCTCGACCCACATGTCGTGGCCGAGCACGTGCGCGGTGCCGCCGTCGGGCCGCAGCAGGCCCGTCGCCATCGACAGGGTGGTGGTCTTGCCGGCGCCGTTGGGACCGACGATCCCGTAGAACGAGCCCTGCGGCACGTCCAGGGACAGTCCATGGACCACTTCGGTGCCGGAGAAGGACTTGCGCAGCCCGCGGATCGACAGCGCGGTCGAGCTCGGGACCGAGGCCTCGGCGGAGACCGGGGCGGCGACACCGGCGAGAGGGCTGGGCGCCTCGACGGTCCCGGAGGGGTGGGCCGGGGGCGTCGTCGACGTCCCTCCCGCCTCCGGGGCGGTCCCCGGGACGGGAGGAGAGGAGGGGAGGGAGGGGTCGCTGTGCATGGGGTCACGCTATCGGCCGGTCCGTCCGCGACGATCCCTTCCCACGGCGGGCGGGACCACGACCTTCGTCGGTGCTCGACCGCGGCAGAGCATCGGTCGAACCGGGATCGAGCCGCCGTCGAAGGCGCTGGCAGTGCCAGAGGAGAGGGAGGCGGTGACTAGGATGCCGATGAGCCACCGTGGCTCGAACGGAAGGAGCCCCATGTCGAATCTGCGCCCCGCCCCCGGGGACCCGGGTCTCGCCCCCGAGGTCCAGGAGATCCCGATCGGTGTGCGCCGGGCCGCGTCATGGTCGTGGCGACTGCTCGTGATCGTCGCCGCCGGCGCGCTGCTGCTGTGGGGGCTCACCCGGGTCACGACCATCGTGATCCCCGTGCTCATCGCGATCCTGCTCGCCGCGCTGCTCCAGCCCGTGGTCAAGATCCTCACCCGCTACACCTTCCTGGGCCGTGCCGCGGCCAGCGGGATCGCTCTGCTGGGCCTGCTGCTCGTGATCGCGGGGATGTTCACCCTCGCCGGGCGGCAGCTGATCGCCCAGTGGGACGACATCCAGAGCCGCGCGGTGCAGGGCTTCCAGGCGCTGCTGGAGTGGGTGCAGAGCACCTTCCAGATCGACACCCCGATGATCAACTCGGCGCTCGACGAGGGCCTCGAGCAGCTCCAGCAGTACTCGGGCCAGCTGGTCAGCGGCGCGGTCACCACCGCCACGGCGCTCGGCAACATCGGCACCGGGCTCGTCGTCGCCCTGTTCACGCTGTTCTTCGTGCTCCACGGCGGGGGCGGGATCTGGCGCTGGTCCGTCGGCCTGCTGCCGCCCGCCGCCCGCGTGCCCACCCACGAGGCGTTCCGTCGCGGATGGAAGGCGCTGTCGGCCTACGTGCGCACGCAGGTGCTGGTGGCCGCGGTCGACGCGACCGGCATCGCGATCGGCATGGTCGCGCTGAGCCTGGGCTCCTACGCGGTGCCGATCTGGCTGCTGGTGTTCCTGTTCAGCTTCATCCCGCTGGTCGGTGCGATCGCCTCCGGCGCGATCGCCGTGCTGCTGGTGCTGGTGCTGAACGGCTGGGTCGGCGCGCTGATCATGCTCGCGGTCGTGCTCGCCGTGCAGCAGCTCGAGGGCAACGTGCTCCAGCCCTTCCTGATGGGCAAGGCCGTGGAGATCCACCCGCTCGGCGTGTTCCTCGGCGTGGCCCTCGGCGCGATGATCGCCGGGATCCCGGGCGCGCTGTTCGCGATCCCGCTGATCGCCTTCGTCAACGCGACGCTGCTGTACGTGGTGGGCCGCGACCCGAGCCCCGAGCTCGGTCACGACAAGGCCGGCGCCGAGCACTTCGCCGCGCTCGGCGCCGGCGTGCCCGCGCACCAGCTGGCCGAGGTCGGCGCGGACTCCGAGGCGCAGCGGACGTCGGCCGACGAGGGCTCCTCGGCGGACCTGGCGATGCTCGGCACCGTCCCCGCCGCCGAGCGCCGGACCGCGACGGAGGACGGCGCGTCGCCGACGGGGACCGGCGGGCACGCCGCCGACGCGGATGCTGCGCACGCCACCGACTCGAGCGACGCCGACGCGACGTACACCTATGGCGCCGAGGCGACCGAGGCGAGGTCCGCCCGGGCCCCGTCGACCGACCAGGTGGACGGGACGTCGGCCGAGCAGCCCGCTCCACGCCACCGCGCGGAGGACGAGCGGGACTGACCCCGCTCGGACTGACGAGAGAGCCCCTTCCGGCAGCTGCCGGAAGGGGCTCTCTCGTCAGTCCGGGCAGTGCCCGGTCGCCCCGTGGGGCGCGCGGCTCAGGCCGAGTACGGCTTGGCGCGGAGGATCTCGATCGGGAAGGACTTCCCGGTCGGCGCGGTGTAGTCGACGGTGTCGCCGACCTTCGAGCCGTGGATCGCGCTGCCCAGCGGCGACTCGATGGAGTAGACCTCCAGGTCGTCGTCGCCGTCGGCGATCTCGCGGTTGCCCAGCAGGAAGGTGCGCTCCTTGCCGGCCATCGAGATGGCAACGACCATTCCGGGCTCGACGACGCCGTCGTCCTTCGGGGCCTCCCCGACCACGGCGTTCTTCAGCAGTCGCTGGAGGTCCGCGATGCGCGCCTCCATCTTGCCCTGCTCCTCGCGGGCGGCGTGATAGCCGCCGTTCTCCTTGAGGTCGCCCTCGTCGCGAGCCGCGGCGATGCGCTCGGCGATCTCGGTGCGGCCCGGGCCCTCGAGCTCGGCGAGCTCCTTGGCCAGGCGGTCGTACGCGTCCTGGGTGAGCCAGGCGCCATTCGGCTGGCTGCTCATGGGTTCACTCCTGTCGTCCTCGGTGAAGCGCACGGGGACGAAGACCCCAATACGCGAATCACGGGGCACATGTCCTCATGCGCCCCGTGTGCGGGTGATGATGACCGGTCGTTCGCCGGTTCCGGGCAACATTACACGGCGCTCTGTGCATTTTCCGGGACCGGTGGACGTTTTACGCGCATCGTGAAATCCGCGGGAACGGTCCTCCGGTCGGCAGCGGGGTCAGCCGACGGTGCAGCCGACGACCTCGGCGGAGACCGCCTCGCCCTGGGTGGAGATCTCGACGCGGTGCGCGGTGCGGCGCTCGGTCTGCGCCGGGATCGTGGTCTCGACGAAGCCGACCTGTGCGCGCCCCTCGTTCATCGCCTGGATCCTGCAGGTCGCCTCGGTGCCGGGCGCCATCGTCACCACGAAGTCCACGCCGATGCGGTCCGCGGCGAGGTGGTCATAGGCCAGGACGTCGTAGCGGACCTCCTCGCGCGCGACGAAGAGCCCCACCACGATCACGATCGCGACGAACACCCCACCGGCGACGGCGACCAGGATCTTCGCGGTGCGGGGGGAGACGAGCGGTCCGCCGTAGCGCTGGCGGTGGAGCTTCTCGGCATCGTCCATGCGCCCAGTCTCCCAGACCCTCCCCGGGAGCGGTCCGGGAGCCCGGGCGGAGGGAGCGAGGGACCGGTCACGTCCGAGGCGAGGAGGCGGCCCGCGCCCTGCTCGCTCCCGGAGGGGTGGCGTACGATCGGGCGCTGGTGCAGGTGTCGCGGACCGTGTCGGTCGCGCGCGTGAACCGCACCGGGGCAGTGCCCCGCCCGTCGTCTCCGAGGAGTCCCGTGACCGTCCAGCTGCCCGCCCCCGATGAGCCCCTGCGGATGGTGGCCGTCCATGCGCACCCCGACGACGAGTCGTCCAAGGGTGCCGGGTCGACCGCACGCTACGCACGCGAGGGAGTGCAGGTCACGGTGCTCACCGCGACCGGCGGAGAGCGCGGCGACGTGCTGAACCCCCGCCTCCGCGACGATCCGGGGATCACCCCCGAGAGCCTGCCCGGGATCCGCCGCCGCGAGATGGAGCGGGCGAAGGAGATCCTGGGCGTGGACCACGAGTGGCTCGGCTTCGTCGACTCGGGACTGCCCGAGGGGGACCCGCTGCCGCCGCTGCCGGCCGGGAGCTTCGCGACCCTCCCCGTCGAGGAGGCGGTCCGTCCGCTGGTCGAGGCGGTGCGCCGCCTGCGCCCGCACGTGATGACCACCTATGACGAGAACGGCGGCTACCCGCACCCCGACCACATCCAGGTCAACCGCATCTCCGTGGCGGCCTTCGACCTCGCCGCGGACCCTGACTTCGCGCCCGAGCTCGGCGAGCCCTGGGAGGTCGCGAAGCTGTACTACATCAACGGCTTCCACCGTCAGCGCTTCGCCGCTGTGAGCCGTCACCTGCGCGCCGAGGGCACCCCCAACGAGGAGCTCGACAAGATGCTCCAGCACTACGACGAGAGCCACGACCGGCTGCTCACCACCCGCATCGACGTGCGCGACTATCTCGGGATCCGCGACGACGCGCTGCGCGCCCACGCCACCCAGGTCGACCCCGAGGGGCCCTTCTTCCGCATCGCGCACGACGCGGAGATCGCGGCCTGGGGCACTGAGGACTACGAGCTGCACATCTCCCGGATCGGTGTGAAGCTGCCCGAGCGGGACCTGTTCGCCGGGCTCCGCCACGAGACCGTGGAGGCGCGCCCGTGATCGGGGCAGGGCTCGGCGGAGCGGGCGTGCTCCCGGCCGTCGGCGCCGTGCTCCAGGCCGCGCCGAGCCCGTCGGACGGCGAGGAGTTCAACTCCGTCACCGTCTCCCCGGGCCTGCCCGGCTTCTTCGCGACCTTCGTGCTCGCGGTGGTCGTCGTGCTGCTCCTGATCGACATGACGCGGCGCGTCCGACGGGTGCAGGCCAGGGCCCGGGTCGAGGAGCGCCAGGCGCAGCTCGAGCGCGAGGAGGCCGAGGCCGAGAAGGTCGATGCCGAGGCGGCCGGGCGCGAGAAGGCCGCGGGTGACGCCGCCTACCGAGGGACCGCCGACGGCGAGGGTGCAGAGGAGGCGCAGGCCGACGGCGCGGACGCCGGGCCGGACGGGGAGCCCGCGGGCTCCGCGGAGCCGACGGATCCTGCGGGACCGACGGAAGTCTCGGACCCCTCGGAGGATGCGCAGGAGGGCGACGAGCGCCGCTGAGCGCACGCCGCCCGGGGAGCGGCTCTGCTCAGAGCACCGCCGCGGCGACGGCGGCGAAGTGGCAGCCGAAGCCGATCAGGGTGCCCGCGTGGAAGATCTCGTGGAAGCCGAACCAGGCGGGGGAGGGGTTCGGCCGCTTCAGCGCGTACACCACCGCGCCCGCCGTGTAGGCGAGTCCGCCCGCGAGCAGCAGGATCACCACCGGCCAGCCGCCGCCCGCGTGCAGCTGCGGCATGTAGAACACGGCCACCCAGCCGAGGGCGACATAGGCGGGGACGTACAGCCAGCGCGGCGCACCGGTCCAGAAGATCCGGAAGCACACCCCGACCAGCGCACCTCCCCAGGCGATCGCGAGCAGCGTCAGCGCCTGTCGCGGGGCCAGCAGCGCCGCGGCGATCGGGGTGTACGTGCCAGCGATGATCAGGAAGATGTTCGCGTGGTCGAAGCGGCGCAGGATGATCGCGCGCTGCGGGGACCAGGTGCCGCGGTGGTAGACCGCGCTGATCCCGAACAGCATCCCGGCCGTCAGCACGAAGACCGCGCAGGCCAGGCGGATCGTGAGGGTCTGGCCGACGGCGACCAGCAGCAGCCCGAGCACGAGCGTGGTCGGGAAGGCGATCAGGTGCAGCATCCCGCGCAGACGCGGCTTGGGCAGCTGGAGGCCGAGCTGGGTGGCGCGGCGTGCCATCGCCCGGGTCAGGGTGCGGGGCGCGAAGGGGAAGTTCTCCGCCGTGGGCAGGTCCTCGTCGCGCAGCTCGGTGGTGCCGCCGCTGCCGGCCACGGCCTCGGCGATCTCGCGCGGCGCGGGGTCCTGGAGCGTCGAGGCGCCGCCGGGGGTGGCGGGGGACTCGTCGGCGGCGCGCGGTGTGGGGCCGGAGGCTCTCGCGGCGGCCTCGTCATGGGGTCCGGGGGTCATGGGCACACCGTAACCTACGCAACCGTAGGTTCGATATGGGGGTGCTGTGACCGTCTCGTGCGGATTCCCACCGATCGTCGGGCGGCGCTCCCGCCGTCGTCGATAATGGACGGAGCGCGCCGCACCCGGCGCGCACCCGGGGCGGAGGTGCCGGGCGGGCACGACGAGGGGACGGAGGCGCGCATGGCCGGCGACGGGCTGCTGTACCGCGTGTACGAGCGCAGGCTGTCCAAGGAGCTCGAGTCCTTCGACCTCCCGCAGCACCTCGGCGTGATCGTCGACGGGAACCGCCGCTGGGCGAAGGCCGCGGGGGAGTCCACCGCCCAGGGTCATCGCGCCGGCGCCGCGAAGATCGTCGAGTTCCTCTCCTGGTGCGAGGACCTCGGCATCCCGCTGGTCACCGTGTGGATGCTCTCCACCGACAACCTCCGGCGCCCGCCGGAGGAGCTCGTGGCCCTGTACGAGATCATCACCTCCACCATCGAGCAGATCACCGACGCCGGCTACTGCGTGCGCCTGACCGGCAGCGCCGACTCCCTCCCCGAGGAGATGCGGGAGGGGATCGCCCGCCTGCAGCAGGAGACCTCGCCCGAGGCCCGCCTGACCGTCAACGTCGCGATCGGCTACGGCGGCCGCGAGGAGATCGTCCACGCGGTGCGTGAGCTGGTGCGGGACCTCGGCGCGCAGGGGAAGGGTATCGAGGAGATCGCCGAGGGGATCAGCGTCGGCGCGATCGCCGAGCACCTCTACACGCGCGGTCAGCCCGACCCCGACCTCATCATCCGCACCTCCGGCGAGCAGCGCCTCTCCGGCTTCCTGCTCTGGCAGTCGGTGCATTCCGAGTACTGGTTCTGCGAGACCTACTGGCCCGGGTTCCGCCGTATCGACCTGCTGCGCGCCCTGCGCGACTTCTGCCGACGCGAGCGCCGGTACGGCGCCTGAGGCCGTCGGCCCTGGCGCCTCGTCGGCCCGTCCGCGCGTCGGCCCGTCGGCGGTGTCGGCCGAGGGCGTCGACCCGGCTAGGTGGTCCTCGTCGGCCGCCTTGAGCGCGACGCACCCGCCCGCGCCCTCCCCGCATCGCGCTGTGAGCGGTGGCACACTGGCCCTCATCGGGAGCCCGCAGAACTCCCGATGACGATCGGGTGAACGTCGTGTCCGCCGCCCGCGGGACTCGCCCGACGGCGGGTGCACCGAGGGCTAAGGTCCAGGCATCCGCGAGATTCCGGGAGGCTCCCATGGACGAGACGACCACTGCCCGCGAGACGACGACCGCCTTCGGCGGCAGCTTCTCGCCCAGACCGGACGGCGGGACGGCGGTGATCGGCGCCGCGAACCCCGACGGCGCCCCCGTGGTCCCCTCGCTCCGGCCCGGCGCCGCCCAGCAGATGCTCGCCGAGATCGAGACGGGCGTGATCACCTACGTGCTGGACACCTCGGTGCTGCTCTCGGACCCGCTCTCGCTGCACCGCTTCGCCGAGCACGACATCGTGCTGCCGATCGTCGTGGTCACCGAGCTCGAGGCCAAGCGCCACCACCCGGACCTCGGCTACTTCGCCCGTCAGGCGCTGCGCATCCTCGACGACCTGCGCGAGCTTCACGGGAACCTCTCCGTGCCGCTCCCGATCGGCAAGGACGGCGGCCACGTGCACGTCGAGCTGAACCACATGAGCACCGCCTCGCTGCCCGACGGCTTCCGCCTCGGCGACAACGACACCCGCATCCTCGCCGTCGCGAAGAACCTCCAGCTCGAGGGCAAGAACGTGGTGCTGGTGTCCAAGGATCTGCCGATGCGCATCAAGGCCAGCGCCTCCGGCATCCACGCCGAGGAGTACCGGGCCGAGCTCGCCCGCGACCGCGGCTACACCGGTATGGTCACCACCTCCGTGGACGAGCAGACCATGACCGACCTCTACGACGGCCAGGTCGTCGAGGTGCCCGAGATCGCCCACCACCCGGTGCACACGGGCCTGACGATCACGAGCCCGCGCGGCTCGGCGCTGGGCCGCGTCACCCGCGACAAGCAGGTGCGGCTCGTGCAAGGGGACCAGACCGTGTTCGGGGTCGCCGGCCGCTCCGCCGAGCAGCGCGTCGCGATCGACCTGCTCCAGGACGAGTCCATCGGCATCGTCTCCCTCGGCGGCCGCGCCGGCACCGGCAAGAGCGCCCTCGCCCTCTGCGCGGGTCTCGAGGCCGTGCTCGAGCGCCGCACCCAGCGGAAGATCATGGTGTTCCGGCCGCTGTTCGCCGTGGGCGGGCAGGAGCTCGGCTATCTCCCCGGCGACCAGAGCGAGAAGATGGGCCCCTGGGGGCAGGCCGTGTTCGACACCCTCGGCTCGATGGTGTCCCAGAACGTCATCGACGAGGTGCTCTCCCGCGGCATGCTCGAGGTGCTCCCGCTGACCCACATCCGCGGCCGCTCCCTCCACGACGCCTTCGTGATCGTCGACGAGGCCCAGTCCCTCGAGCGCAACGTGCTGCTGACCATGCTCTCCCGCATCGGCCAGAACTCCCGCGTGGTGCTCACCCACGACATCGCCCAGCGCGACAACCTCCGCATCGGCCGCTACGACGGGATCGCCTCCGTGGTGGAGGCGCTCAAGGAGAAGGAGCTCTTCGCGCACATCACCCTGCAGCGCTCCGAGCGGTCGAAGGTCGCGGAGCTGGTCACCCACGTGCTGGACGAGCCGATCCCCTGAGGGGCGGGGCGGGGTGCCGGCGCTGAATGCCGAGGCCGAGGCTCTGTCGGGCGGCACGGTGCGGGGCGAAGAACCGCTGACTGGGCGGACGGGTGAGGCCTGCACTGCAGCGGACGGGACGGTGGTGACACGCTCTGGCCATATGGCCACGTCGTGTCACCACCGTCCCGTCGGCGCTCGGGAGCGCTGTTGACGTCTCCTCCCCAGCGGTGACTTCTCCACAGAGCCGGCGACTCCAACGGACCGTTCCGCAGAGATGCTGGGATCTCCGCATGAGGGTTCGAGGAGTCGTGCACAGGAAGGGGCTGGCGGAGGTCGAGCCTGATCCCGATCGGCGCAGTGCTCTCCTGCGCAGCGGGAAGATCCGCTCCGTGGGCCAGTGGTACGTGACCGAGGAAGCACCGGAGGACCTCCTCGCCCTGCTGGAGCTCGGGGTCCGACCGACCTGTCTCGACGCGGCCGCGCTGCATGGCCTGTGGGTCCCGATGGCAGTGGGTGTGCACGCATACCAGCCACGGAGGGTCGAAGCTCCACCAGATGCTCCTCGCCTGGCGCAGATCAGGCGCCGGCGTGACGCGGGATCGGGCGAGCTCGTGCCGATCCCCGTCTCAGGAGCAGGGCATCCGGCCCCTGCGACGCATCCTCTGATCCTGCACGCGCCGAGCCTCCGTGGCTGGGGGAGTCAGGACCCTGTCCCCGACATCGTCCGCACCCTCGATCACGCGGCGCGCTGCCAGTCCACGGTGAACGCGGCGATCCTCATCGAGTCCGCGCTGAACAAGCGATGCCTCAGCACGAAGGACCTGGATCGCCTTCTCGCAGGGCTGCCTCAGCGGAAGCGACACCCTCTGGTACGAGTCCGCGCCGACGCGCAGTCCGGGACCGAGACCGCTGTTCGCTGGTGGCTCGAAGAGCGCCGGGTGCGGGTGCGCAGCCAGGCTCAGCTGCTGCCAGACGTGAGGGTGGATCTGCTGATCGGCACGAACTGGGTGATCGAATGCGACAGCCGTCGATTCCACGATGACCCCACGCAGTACCGGGAGGACCGGCGGCGCGACCTGGCGCTCTCCTCGCGCGGCTATCGGGTCACCCGTCTGACCTGGGAACAGGTCTTTCTGGAATGGCCGAGGACATCCGCGATGCTGGTGGAGATGCTCCGTCGGCGAGATCATCGCCGTCCGCTGCCGGTGCGGGCAGCGGGGTGAGCGCACTGGTGATATGGCTCTGTCGGGATGACGGGACGGGACGAATACGACGCATCGTGGCGATATAGCCACGACGCGTCACCACAGTCCCGTTACCGGCGGCTGTCCTGGGCCTACGGTGGCGGCCCGTGCCGAGGCGCGGAACCCAGCCCCGCCGGAGAGGCGGGACCGGGTTCCGGTGTCGAACGGCGCGTCAGCCGGTGGGCCGACCCGGCGGCCGATCAGGCCTTCGGCGCGGTCATCGAGAGGACGTCCAGTGCGCTGTCGAGCTGCTCCTCGGTGAGCTCGCCGCGCTCGACGAAGCCCAGCGCGATCACGGCCTCGCGCACGGAGATGCGCTCGGCGACGGCGTGCTTGGCGATCTTCGCGGCGGACTCGTAGCCGATCAGCTTGTTCAGCGGGGTGACGATCGAGGGGGAGGCCTCGGCGTAGAAGCGGGCCTTCTCCTCGTTCGCGGTGAGCCCGTCGACGGTCTTGTCGGCCAGCACCGTGGAGGCGTTGGCGAGCAGGCGGATCGACTCCAGCAGGCTCGTGCCCATCAGCGGGATCTGCACGTTCAGCTCGAAGGCGCCCTGCGAACCGCCCCAGGCGATGGCCGCGTCGTTGCCGACGATCTTCGCGCACACCATCAGCACCGCCTCGGGGATGACGGGGTTGACCTTGCCGGGCATGATCGAGGAGCCGGGCTGCAGGTCGGGGATCGCGATCTCGCCCAGGCCGGTGTTGGGGCCGGAGCCCATCCAGCGCAGGTCGTTGCAGATCTTCGTGAGGGAGACGGCGATGGTGCGCAGCGCGCCCGACATCTCCACGAGGCCGTCGCGGTTCGACTGCGCCTCGAAGTGGTTGCGCGCCTCGGTCAGGGGCAGGCCGGACTGGTCGACGAGGTTCGCGATGACCTTCTGCGGGAAGCCGATCGGGGTGTTGATACCGGTGCCGACGGCGGTGCCGCCCTGGGGGACCTCCGCGGTGCGGGGCAGCGCCGCCTCGACGCGCTCAATGCCGTAGCGGATCGAGGCCGCGTAGCCGCCGAACTCCTGGCCGAGGGTGACGGGGGTGGCGTCCATCAGATGGGTGCGGCCGGACTTGACGACGTCCTTCCACGCCTCGGCCTTCTTCTCGAGCGCCTCGGCGAGGTGGGCGAGGGAGGGCAGCAGGTGCTCGACGACGCCCGCGGTCACCGCGACGTGCACGGAGGTGGGGAACACATCGTTGCTGGACTGGGAGCAGTTGACGTGGTCGTTGGGGTGGGTCTCGGTGCCCGCGTTCGTGGCGAGGGTCGCCAGGACCTCGTTCATGTTCATGTTCGAGCTGGTGCCCGAGCCGGTCTGGTAGGTGTCCACCGGGAACTGGTCGTCGTGCTCGCCGGCGATGACCGCGTCGGCCGCGGCGACGATCGCGTCGGCGATGGTGCCGTCCAGCACCCCGAGCTCCTTGTTCGCACGGGCGGCGGCCTTCTTGACCTGGGCGAGAGCGTGGATGTGCGCGGGCTCGAGGCCCTGCCCGGAGATCGGGAAGTTCTCGACCGCACGCTGGGTCTGGGCGCGGTACAGCGCCGAGACGGGCACGCGCACCTCTCCCATGGTGTCGTGCTCGATGCGGTAGTCGCTCTGCTGCGCTGCGGGGGTGGACTGGTTCATCGACGGGCCTTCCTGTTCGTCTTCTCTGTCGGGTGGTCGGCTCCGGTCCTCGGGTGGTCCCGGGCCGGTGGAGGGGGAGGCGGGCTGGTTCGGCGTGCCCGCGCAGCGGTGCCCCGGGCGGGCGGGTCAGGTGAGCTCGTGACTCCAGGGCGGGTTCGCGCCGGCGCGCGAGACGGTGATCGCCGAGAGCGCGGCGGCACGTCGGAGCACGGTCGCGAGATCGTCCGACGGGATCGCGGCGAGCATCTCGCGGCGATCAGCGCCGAGCAGGCCCTTGGCGGCCAGCGCGTCGAGGATCCCGGCGGAGAAGGTGTCGCCGGCGCCGACGGTGTCGACCACCTCGACCTGCACCGGCGCGACCTGCACGCGCCCGCTGGCGGAGAACGCGACCGCGCCGTCGCCGCCGCGGGTCAGCACGGTCAGGGAGGGGCCGAGATCGCGCCACGAGGCGGCGACGTCCTCGACGTCCTCGGTGCCGTACAGCCAGGCCACGTCCTCGTCGGACGCCTTGACCACGTCGGACAGCGCGATGTTCTCCTCGATCCGGGCGCGGACGTCCTCCGGCGCGCCCATCAGGGTGGGGCGCGCATTGGGGTCGTAGCTGATCGTCGAGGACCCGCGGGCGCTGCGCAGCAGGGCGGAGAGCGTCGTGGCCCCCGGCTCGAGCACGGCGGCGATGGAGGAGGTGTGCACGGCGTCCGGCGTCTCGGGCAGGTCGGCGGTGTCCGGGTCCCAGGTGAGGTCGAAGGTGTAGGTCGCGGCGCCGTGCGCATCCAGCACGGCCTCGGCGGTCGAGGTGCGGCCGGGTCGGACCGAGGCGGGCGTGAGCTGCACGCCGGACTCGTCGAGGTGGGCGCGGATCGCGTCGCCTCGAGCGTCGTCGCCGATCGCGGTGAGCAGGTGGGCGTCGTGGCCGAGTCGCGACAGGGCGACGGCCACGTTCAGGGGGGAGCCGCCGGGGTGCTCGCGACGAGCGCCATCGGCGTCGACGACGATATCGGTGAGGGCTTCTCCGGCGATCAGGATTCTCGCGGTCACGCTTCGATCATCGCAGGTTTCCAGGGCGCGGGCGACATGAGCGGGGGAGGGGCGCCGTGGCCCGGATCACCCCGGGAGGCGGAGGGCGGCGCGGGCGGGGACAATGGCCCGCATGCACGATGCCCAGCCCGAGAGCCCCGACCGCACCGCGAGCCCCGCCGGCGGTGAGGGCGGCCCTGTCCGCACTGGGGCCGACAGCGAGCGCGCGGGTCGCACGGGGGCCGACGGCGCATCAGCAGCGAGCGCTGGGTCCGACGGCGCAGCGGCAGAGAGCGATGCATCCGCCGGCGCGCGGGCCGAGAGCGCCGGGGCCGACGGCACACAGGCCGAGGTGACCGGCGCTGACGAGCTGCCCGTCGAGCGGCCGAGGTCCGCGTACCAGCTGCCGACCAAGCAGAACACGGTGCTGCGCAACATCGTCTGGGCGATCGTGCTGACCATGCTCGTGGTGATCGTACTGGCGGTGGGCTTCTTCGGGGTGGGCAGCGACCTCGAGCGCGAGCCGCTGGAGAACTCCGAGGTGGACGTCGCCGCGACCGCGGAGCGCGCCCAGGACGTGGCCGACTTCCCCGTCGCCGTGCCCGCGACCGGCGAGGACTGGCAGGTGCGCTCGGCGCGCTTCACCGACGGCCAGAGCCCGCGCTGGACCGTGCAGTACACGGCGCCCGGCGGGGATCTCGTGACCCTGGCCGAGGACACCGAGGTCAGCGCGTCGCTGCTGTCGGCCGAGATGCCCGGCGCGACCGTCACCGAGGAGACGAGCCTTCGGGGCGCCGAGTGCCAGGTGCTCGGCGGCGGGGACGACGCGGAGCAGACCGGCATCGCCTGCCAGGGCGAGGGCTTCGGGATCCTCGTCCACGGCGCGGCCGATCAGGCCGAGCTCGAGCAGCTCATGGACGAGGCGCTCGCCGCGGTCGGCTGACGGCCGCTCAGCGCTCGGCGCCGTCCTCCCCGCGCCGCGCGGCCACAGCGTCCTCGAGCCGCTCGCGGGCCCCGTCCAGCCACTGCTGGCAGCGACGCGCGAGCATCTCGCCGCGCTCCCACAGCGCGATCGAGTCCTCGAGCCCGCCCTGACCGGACTCGAGGCGACGCACCACCTCGACGAGCTGGTCGCGGGCCGCCTCGTAGGACAGCTCGGCGATATCGGCGGGGAGGGCCTTCTCGTCCCCGGCAGGGGTGACGGGCGCGGTGCCCGGGGTGCCGGGAGCGCCTTCGTCGGCGGTCAGTTCGTTCTCCGGGGCATCGGGCGTGCTCATGCGGTCTCCTCGTCGTTCTCGGTCCGATCCTGGGCGGGGCGGGCCTGGCCGTCGGTCGGTGCCTGCGGGGCAGGCGGGGTATAGGGGTCGGTGTCCACGTGCAGGGCGCCGAAGCGGCCGCCGGCGACCCGCACCGACAGCGCCTCGCCGACCTCACTCTGCTCGGGGGCGCGGATGATCGTGCCGTCGGCCGTCTGCACCACGGCGTAGCCGCGCTCGAGGGTCGCCAGCGGGCTCAGGGCCCGCACCTGCCTGCCGAGGTGGGAGACCTCGTCGGCCGCCCGGTCCAGGCGCGAGCCGATCAGGGTGCGGGCCAGCGAGATGCGGGAGCGGATCTCGTCGGCGCGGCCGGCGAGGATGCTCGAGGGGTTCTCGAGCACGGGCCGCGAGCGCATGGCGTCCAGCCCCGACTGCTCCCGCTCGATGCGGGCGCGGATCGCGGCGCGCAGGCGCGTGCGGCCCAGGTCCAGCTGCTCGAGCTCGGCCTGGATGTCGGGCACCACGCGCTTGGCGGCATCGGTGGGGGTGGAGGCGCGGACGTCGGCGGCGAGATCGATCAGCGGGGTGTCCACCTCGTGTCCGATCGCGGAGACGATCGGGGTGTCGGCGCCGGCGACCAGGCGGGTGAGCTGCTCGTCGGAGAAGGGGAGCAGGTCCTCGAGGGAGCCGCCGCCGCGCGAGATGATGATGACGTCGACATCCTCGCGCGCGTCGAGCTCCTTCAGCGCGGCGGAGACCTCCCGCACCGCCTTCGTCCCCTGCACCGCGACCTCGCGGATCTCGAACTGCACCGCGGGCCAGCGCCGACGGGCGTTGACGACCACGTCGCGCTCCGCGGCGGACTCCCGCCCGCAGATCAGCCCCACCACGCGCGGCAGGAAGGGCAGCGGCTTCTTCCGCGAGGTGGCGAACAGGCCCTCTGCGGCGAGGACCCGCTTGAGCTGCTCGAGCCGGGCCAGCAGCTCGCCGAGCCCGACGGGGCGGATGTCGTCGGCCTCGAGCTGGAGGCTGCCGCGCTTGGTCCAGAAGCTGGGCTTGGCGTGCACGACCACGCGCGCGCCGGGCACCGGCTCGACCGGCAGGGCGCGCAGAACGTGCTCGCGCACCGGCACCGAGAAGGACATGTCCACGTCGATGTCGCGCAGGGTCATGAAGCTCAGCCCCGCGCCCGGCCGACGGTTCAGCTGCACGATCTCGCCCTCGACCCACAGGGGAGACATGCGCGCCACGTACTCGCCGACCTTCACGGACAGCTGCCGCAGCGGCCACGGGTTCTCCGCCGTGGTCTGCGCGGCGGTCGCGGCGAGCGGCGGGCGGGCCCCGGCGGCCGGGGCGCCGGTCACCTCGGCGCCCTCGCCCGCCCCGCCCGGATCGGGGGTCGTCTGCGTCATGGGGTCCACTCTTCCACGACCGGCCGACATCGCGCGGACCGGAAGGCGCCGGCTGTGGATGTCCCCGTCCTGTGGAGGGTTGGTGACTCTTGCCCCACGACCTGCCGCTTCAGGCCCGCGCCTCCTACGATGGGAGGCGTGAGCACCGGAACCGTCCTCCTTGCCGAGCCCCGCGGGTACTGCGCGGGCGTCGATCGTGCCGTCGTCGCCGTCGAGCGCGCCCTCGAGCACTATGACGAGACCGTCTACGTCCGTCACGAGATCGTGCACAACAAGTTCGTCGTGGACCGCCTGAAGGAGAAGGGCGCCGTCTTCGTCGAGGAGGTCGACGAGGTGCCCGAGGGGGCGCTCGTGATCTTCTCCGCCCACGGCATCTCCCCGAAGGTCCGCGAGATGGCGGAGGAGCGCAGTCTCCGCACCATTGACGCGACCTGCCCCCTGGTCACGAAGGTCCACAAGGAGGCGGTGCGCTTCGCCCGCCAGGACTACGACATCCTGCTGGTGGGTCACGTGGGCCACGAGGAGGTCGAGGGCACGGCCGGCGAGGCGCCGGAGCACGTGCAGATCGTCAACGGCCCCGAGGACGTCGACAAGGTCACCGTGCGCGATCCCGAGAAGGTCGTGTGGCTCTCGCAGACCACCCTCAGCGTCGACGAGACGATGGAGACCGTGGACCGCCTGAAGGAGCGCTTCCCCACCCTGCAGGCGCCGCCCAGCGACGACATCTGCTACGCGACCCAGAACCGCCAGGTCGCGATCAAGAAGATCGCCCCCGACGCGGACCTCGTCCTCGTCGTCGGCTCCCCGAACTCCTCGAACTCCGTGCGCCTGATGGAGGTCGCGCTCGAGGCCGGGGCGAAGTCCTCCCACCGCATCGACAGCGTCTCCGAGCTGCGCGAGGAGTGGTTCGAGGGCGTGGAGAGCGTGGGCGTGACCTCCGGCGCCTCCGTGCCGGACGTGCTGGTCCAGGAGCTGCTCGCCGAGCTCGCCGAGCGCGGCTTCGGCGATGTGAAGCCCGTGCGCACCGCCACTGAGGACCTCATGTTCTCCCTGCCGCGCGAGCTGCGCCAGGAGATGAAGAGCCGCGGCGAGTCCGACCGCCGCACCAAGCCCACCGGGGATCGCGCCACCGCAGAGTCCTGACCCGACGGTCACCTCGCTGCGGAGACGACCGGCGGGAGCCGTCGGGATTCGGCATGATGGTCCGGTGATCCCTCGCACGGCCGCCCGCCCGCTGTCCCTCGCGCTCCTGGCGACCCTGCTCGCCTCCCTCGCCGTGCTGGCCCCGGCCGGTCTGCCGCAGGCCCGCGCCGAGGGGTACAACACCGGCCGCACCGCCCCGTCGATGCTGGTGGTGGACGGCTCGGGCTCGATGCGGGCCGACGACGTCGGCGGACGCAGCCGCATGGACGTGGCCAAGGAGGCGCTGAGCACCCTCGTGCCGATGCTGCCCGAGGACGCGAGCGTGGGCCTGATGACCTACGGCAACTCCGATCCTGCGACCGCGGCGAGCCAGGAGGCCGGCTGCCAGGACGTGAAGACCCTGGTGAAGCCAGAGGGTCTGGACCGCCAGGCGCTGCTCGGCGCGATCGAGGGCGTGCAGCCCTCCGGGTACACCCCGATCGGCCTGTCCCTGACGAAGGCCGCGGCCGAGCTGCCGGAGGCGGAGATGCGCTCGATCGTGCTGGTCTCCGACGGGATCGACGAGTGCGGCGGCCCGCCGCCCTGCGAGGTCGCCGCCGACCTCGCGCAGAAGCACCCCGAGATGCGCATCCACACGATCGGCTTCAAGGCCGAGCAGGCCGCCCGCGACGAGCTGGCCTGCATCGCCGAGGCCACCGGCGGCACCTTCGCCGATGCCACCGACGCCGAGACCCTGCGCGACGAGCTGCTGGTGAAGATGACCCGCGCGATCCAGGGCTACGCCACCCAGGGGCAGCAGATCACCGGCGGGACCAGTCCCGAGACCGCCGTGGACCTCGCACCCGGCTCGTTCCTCGACGTGCTCGAGCACGGCAGCGCCGCGATCGACGACGGCGAAGGCTTCTCCCGCTTCTACCGCCTGCAGCTCGCCGAGGGCGAGATCGCGCATCTCACCGCGACGATGGTGCTGCCCGGCGGGGGCGGGGAGGCCAGCAGCCTCGCGCAGCTGCGCCTGGCCACCAGCTCGGCCGACGGGGTCGACTGCCGCATCGGCGAGGTCCAGGCTCGCGCCGAGGCCGACCTCGGCCAGGGCCCGATCACCGCGGCCGTCGCGACTCCGCGCCTGGGGGAGACCGCGAACCTCACCTGCTTCGGGGAGGACGCCGACGGCACGGTGATCCTCGAGGTCGAGCGCACCGGCGACCCGGCCCAAGAGGAGGCGGTCCCGGTCGAGCTGCAGTTCTTCGCGGAGGAGAAGGTGTCGCTGGACGGCCTGCCGCCCGCCGCGAAGTACGTGCGCCCGCAGGAGCCGCTCGCCGTCCCCTCCGACGGGCAGCAGATCCAGCCCGCGTTCTCCTTCGCCTCCGCCGTGCAGGACCTCGACGGGCCGATGCGCGGCACGATCATCCCCGGCGAGGTGCAGTTCTTCCGCATCCCGGCCCAGTACGGCCAGCAGGTCCGCGCGGCGATCGCACTCGGCGAGTTCGAGGTGCCGGGCGGGATGGGGCTGACGCTGCAGGCCCGGATGTACTCGCCGCTGAGGGACGACGTATACCTCGTGGTGCCGCCGTCGGCCTCGGGCGACGCGACCGGGGTCTCGACGAAGGCCGTGCCGAAGACCACCCTGCAGGTGAACCAGGCGGCCCCGATCCAGTTCCGCAACCGCGAGGACGGCGGCACCGAGGCCCGCACCTCCTTCCTCGCCGGGGACTACTACCTCCAGCTCGCCGTGGTCCCCTCCGACTACTCAGCGCAGCGACTGTTCGAGGTGCCCTACGTGCTCGATCTCGATGCGGTGGGCGAGCCTGCCGAGGGGCCGAAGCTGAGCGGGCAGGGCGCGGTGGAGGACCGCTTCGCCGCGGACCCCGGATCGGCTCCCCGGGCCTCGGACGGCGGGGGAGCTTCCGATGCGGGCGGTGCCTCGGACGCGGGCGGTGCGCCGGAGCTCGAGGACCCGCCGACCGAGGACGAGCGCAGCGGTTTCGCCGTGCCGCCGGTGGTGTGGGCCGTGCTCGGAGGACTCGGCGGCGGTGTGCTGCTGGCCGCGATCGTGATCGGCGCCGTGGTGCTGGTGCGCCGGGGGCGCTGAGGCTCAGGCCGCGACCCGTGCGCGGCAGGGTGCGGCGCGCGGGCCGCATCGATCAGCGGGGTCGTGCCCTGCTCGGCGAGAGCGGACCGGCCGGTCAGCCCGCCGAGCGGCGGGATGCCTCCGTCGCCTCCGCGTCCTCGCGGCGCGGGCTCGCGAGCTGCGCGATCTCGTCCTCCTCGAGGGTGCGGGCGCGACGCGTGAGCTGCTCGACCTCGTCGACCGCGGTGCCTGCGAGGCCCAGGTCCTCGAAGCGGCGCGCGGTGACCATCACCCGGGACTGCAGCGAGCCGACGGCCTCGTTGAACGCGGCGACGGAGGAGTCCAGCGACCGCCCCACCTTCCCCAGATGGGAGGTGAACGTCCCGAGCCGGTGGTGCAGCTCGCGGCCCGCCTCGAGCACCTCGCGGGCGTCGCGGTTCAGCGAGTCGGTGCGCCAGGTGTGCGCGACCGTGCGCAGCAGCGCCATGAGCGTGGCGGGGGAGGCGATCACGACGTCCTTCGCGAAGCCGTGCTCGAGCAGATCCGGCGCGGACTCGAGCGCGGCGGCGAGCACCCCGTCGCTCGGCACGAACAGCACCGTGAACTCCGGGGTGTCCCCGAGCGCCTTCCAGTAGGCCTTGCCGGCGATCTGGTCCACGTGATGGCGCAGCGCCCGGGCGTGCGCGGTGCGCCGGGCGCGGGCGCGCTTCGGGTCCTGCTCCTCGACCGCGTCGAGATAGGCGTCCATCGGCGCCTTCGCGTCCACGACCAGGGTGCGCTCGCCGGAGAGGTGGACGACGAGGTCGGGGCGCTGGCCTTTCTCCCCGTCGGCCCGGTTGCCTCCGAGCTGCTCGGAGAAGTCCACGTGCTCGAGCATCCCCGCGGCCTCGACGATGCTGCGCAGCTGCACCTCGCCCCAGCGGCCGCGCGAGGTCGGGGCGCGCAGCGCGGCGGTGAGCGCGGTGGTGCCCTGTTCGAGGGACTGGGCCCGCCGCCCCAGCTCGCCGAGGTGATTGCGCAGCGCCCCTTCGGCCTCGGCGCGTGCCGCCTCGGAGCGAGCCAGGTTCCGCTCGAGCTGGGCGAGGGTCGCGGTCAGCGGCGCGAGGGTGCGCTGCAGCTCGGCCTCGCGCTCCTCCTCGGCGGCGTCGCGCCGGGCGACGTCCCGCTCGTGGCGCTCGTCGGCCAGGCGCAGCAGGCGATCGGCCGAGTCCTCGCCCGCGCTGCGCTGTGTGTGCGCGGCGCGCATGCGCTCGCGCAGCAGGAGGAACGTCAAGGCGGCGCCGAGCAGCGCGCCGAGGACGAGACCCAGCAGGAGCATGGTGGTTCCGCTCATGGGATCAGCACATCACGGCGGTGCGACAGTCGAGCGGACCCGCGCGCCCGGCGCGCGGTCAGGCGGTTGCGGAAACGGCGCCCCGGGAGGTCTGCACCTCGCCCATGTGGTCGGTCGCCCAGCCGATCAGTGCGCCGAGAGGCTCGAGCAGCGAACGCCCCAGCTCTGTCAGCTCGTACTCGACGCGCGGCGGGATCTCGGGGTGGACGGTGCGCAGCACGAGCCCGTCGGCCTCGAGGGAGCGCAGGGTCTGGGTGAGCATCTTCTGGGAGATGCCGTCGACCGTGCGCAGCAGCTCGGAGAAGCGGCGCGGACCGTCCTCGAGCGTGGTGATCAGCAGCACCGTCCAGCGGTCGCCGATGCGATCCAGCAGGCGGCGCGAGGGACAGTCGCGGGCGAAGGGGTCGTACGGGCGTGGGGTGGACATCGGGCGGTCTCCTCGAGGGCGGGAACGGCGGCGGACGGACTGCGGGTGAGAGAGGTCGACGGCCCGGCGGGCCGGGGCTCGTCGCGGGGGAGGGTCGACGGCGGCAAGGGGGGTTACCGCAAAGTGCCTACTTCCCCGCAGAGACAAGGTTACCTACAGTGAGCATGCAGGTCCACGCTTCACAGTGGATCCCTCATCGAGACGGCACCCTCGACGGTGCCTCGCAGCAGCGCTCCGCAGCGGGCGCGGAAGGAGAGCACATGGCTCGCATCGTCATCCTCGGCGGCACCGGCTACGCAGGAGGCCACCTCGCGCAGGAGGCCGCAGGCCGCGGCCACGAGGTCCTCGCGCTCAGCCGCACCGCCCCTGAGCAGGTCCCCGCCGGGGTCACCCACCGCGCCGGCGACGTGCGAGAGGAGTCCTTCCTCGCCGAGGCACTCGACGGCGCCGACGCCGTCGTCTCCGCTCTCTCGCCCCGCGGCGACATGGCCGACCTCGAGGCCTTCCGCGCCCTGATCGCGTCCGTCGCCCGTCTCGCCCGCGAGAAGGGCGTGCGGCTCGGCGTGATCGGCGGGGCCGGCTCGCTGCTGGTCGCCGAGGGCGGCCCGAAGCTCGTGGACACCCCCGAGTTCCCCAAGGAGTTCGCCGAGGAGCCGCGCGTGCTCGACGCCGTCCTGCAGGACCTCCGCGGCGCCGAGGAGGGGCTGGACTGGTTCTTCGTCAGCCCCGCTGGCGGCTTCGGCTCCTTCGCCCCGGGGGAGCGCACCGGCGCCTATCGCGTCGGCGGCGACGTGCTGCTGATCGACGAGAACGGCGACTCGAATCTCTCCGGCCAGGACCTCGCCGTCGCACTGGTCGACGAGATCGAGACCCCGGCCCACCGCCGCACCCGCTTCACGGTCGCGTACTGAGGGCGACTCTCCGGGGTCCCGTCGGCCGCGCGCCGGCGGGCCCCCGAGGCCGTCCGGCGGCGCCTGTCGGCCGATTGCTCGCCGGTGGACCATGACGGCAGCTCGGGCGTCGCGACGGCCGGGAGCGGCCCTGTGCGGGGCAGGGTCCGCGATCTCACTGTCCGAGGGCGTTGCCGGAGCGCCCGTGCCTCGTAGACTCATCTCCCGTGGCTCTTACTATCGGAATCGTCGGGCTGCCCAATGTCGGCAAGTCCACCCTGTTCAACGCTCTGACCCGCGCGGAGGTCCTCGCGGCGAACTATCCGTTCGCGACGATCGACCCCAACGTCGGCGTGGTCCCGCTGCCCGACCCGCGCCTGGCGCAGCTCGCCGAGATCTTCGGCAGCCAGAAGCTGCTGCCGGCGACGGTGTCCTTCGTGGACATCGCCGGGATCGTCAAGGGCGCGAGCGAGGGCGAGGGCCTGGGCAACAAGTTCCTCGCCAACATCCGCGAGGCCGAGGCGATCTGCCAGGTCACCCGTGCGTTCTCCGACCCCGACGTGACCCGCGTGGACGGCTCCGTCGACGCCGCCGGCGACATGGAGACCATCACCACCGAGCTGATCCTCGCCGACCTCCAGACCATCGAGAACTCGATGCAGCGCCTGGAGAAGGACACCAAGCGCGGCCTCATCGACGCCGCCGTGCTCGAGAACGTCACCAAGGCCAAGGCCCTGCTGGAGACCGGCAAGACCCTCTACCAGGGCGCGAAGGACGCCGGCATCGACGTCGCCCAGCTGCGCGAGCTGCAGCTCATGACCGCCAAGCCCTTCATCTACGTCTTCAACACCGACGAGGACGGCCTCGCCGACACCGCCATGCAGCAGCAGCTGCGCGAGCTCGTCGCCCCCGCCGAGGCGATCTTCCTCGACGCCAAGTTCGAGTCCGAGCTCATCGAGCTCGACGCGGACGAGGCCGCCGAGATGCTCGAGAGCACCGGCCAGGAGGAGTCCGGCCTGGACCAGCTCGCGCGCGTCGGCTTCGACACCCTCGGCCTGCAGACCTACCTCACCGCCGGTCCCAAGGAGTCCCGCGCCTGGACCATCCCCAAGGGCGCGACCGCCCCGCAGGCCGCCGGCGTCATCCACACCGACTTCGAGCGCGGCTTCATCAAGGCCGAGATCGTCTCCTTCGACCAGCTGATGGAGGCCGGGTCCATGGCCGAGGCCAAGGCCAAGGGCTGGGTGCGCATGGAGGGCAAGGAGTACGTCATGCGCGACGGCGACGTGGTGGAGTTCCGCTTCAACGTGTGATCAGCGCTCTTGATCGTTGATCCGAGCATCGCCCCGGTTGCCTCGTCATGAGGGGACCGGGGCAGTGTCGTATTGGAGGGTCCTCGCCTCTGGCAAGGTCGCTGCCGCACGCTGCTATCATGACTGATATCAGAGGAGGTGGTCGCCGATGTCATCCATCATCGTTCGCGGTCTCGACGACGCCGTGAAACAGCAACTCGCCGCGCAGGCGAAGGAGCACGGTCGGTCCATGGAAGCCGAGGTTCGCGCCATCCTTACCAAGGCTGCACGCAGGCCGCACATCGGAATCGCTCTGCTGGCTGCCGCGCAGGATGTCGGTGGAGTCGAAGATCTGCCGATCCCTGTGCGCGATGACGTCGCGCGGGCGGTGGACTTCGAGTGATCATTCTCGACACGAACGTGATCTCGGAGATCTTTCGACCGTTGCCTGAGCCACGCGTGGTGGACTGGCTCGCGTCCCTGGAGGGTGACGTCGCGATTACGTCCGTCACGCTCGCGGAACTGTTGGCGGGTGTGCGACGGCTGCCGGATGGTCGGCGCAGGGATGAGCTGTCCAGGCGCATCGACGCGGCGCTCGCACCGTACCGGGGCGGCCGCGCTGTGCTGCCGTTCGATGACGTGGCGGCCGACCGCTACGCCGACGTGCTCGTGGCTCGAGAGAGCACGGGAGCGCCGATCAGTACCGCCGACGCGCAGATCGCCGCGATCTGCCTGACGCACGGAGCAACCTGCGCTACGCGCAATGTGAAGGATTTCCAGCACACCGGCGTCGAGCTGGTGGACCCGTGGAAGGTCGACGCGTGAAGCACCATTCGATCGAGATCCTCGCCCACCAGGAACTCACTGAGGCCGACCTGGGTGAGCTTCGACAACTCTTCGACAGCGAGTATCTCAAGGAGTTCGGAGAGTGGGATCCGCAACAGCCCTACGGCTACGCGTCACATGATGTCCACGTCATGGCGCGGATCGAAGGTCGCGTCGTCGGCCACGTGGGATGGGCGCGCCGCGAGATCGCTGTCGGTACGGAGATCGTCGCGATCGCGGGAGTCGGCGGTGTCTTGATCTCCGCTGACGCAAGAGGGATGCGTCTCGGGGGTGAACTCATGGGGTGGGCAGAGCAGTCGATGCGCGATCGCGGCCACCTCGCGTTCGGCTACCTGGGCTGTCGAGAGCAAGTCGTCCCGTTCTACGCTTCATGTGGTTGGCATCGGATCTACGCCCGCGAGAAGTCGATCGGGCGTGATGGCGAATCTGTCGTGGACGAGCCTGGCCCGCCGATCCTCATTCGGCCAATCGCCCCGCTCGAGCCGTGGCCGGAGGGCGACATCAACCTGCGCGGACGGGCTTGGTAGTCGCTGACTGCAGATGGTCGTACGTGCCGGAACGTGGTGGATTTTAGATTTTCGGTCTAACGTCTGTGGTCGTCCTTCGTGCGGATCGCGGACCGAATATCCACGGGGCTCGGTTGTGTAGGAGGGCGAGTGCGGGTACCTTATGAAAGGAAACCGTTTCGTATCGAAAGGACGGGGCATCGTCATGACAGAGGGCTCAGGTGGACTCGGAGGATCGTCAGGTCGCCCTGTCAATGCTGAACTGACGCCGGCGATCATGGAGGCGGTGCTGTCTCTGCTCGCGGACGAGGGCTACGCCCGGCTGACCACCGCTGCGGTCGCGAAGCGGGCCGGGGTGTCCACAGCGACGCTGTACCGCCGATGGCCCTCCAAGCGGGAGCTCCTGCTGGCCGCGGCTGGTCAGATCGGCGAGGCCGAGGCGGACGACGTCGACACCGGCACAGTGGGGGGAGACCTGCGCGCGCTGCTGGCCCATAAGCGTGCTGTGCTCTCCGGCAGGATCGGCGCGACACTCGTCGCGCTCGTCGGCGAGTCGGCGCATGACCGAGAACTCGCCGCGATCGTGCGCACCAGCATCCTCGAACCGACGCGGGAGCACCTGGAGGCGATCTTCGACCGTGCTGCCGCACGGGGCGAGGCCGTGGGAGCCGATGCCGCATCCGCGGCGCACCTGGTCGTGGGGACGGTCTTGGCCCGCGTCGCTTTCGCGGAAGGCGCAGGACACGACGACCTTCTGCCGGGCAGCGACGTGACACTCCTGATCCAGGCCATCGCCGGTGACACCGCCCAACCGGGTCCCGGCGGAAGGGCCCGGAGGCGATGACGATGGAGCAGACCGTGGTGATGACCGGAGCGAGCCGCGGGATCGGCCGCACGGCGGCGCGCCGCCTGCTCGCCGGTCGCCCGCAGGCGCATCTGGTGCTGCTGAGCCGTACCGTCCCGCAGGCACTGGTCGACGAGTTGCGAGCAGCCGGCGGGTCGGTGACTGTCATCCGAGCCGACCTGTCCTCTCTGCGCAGCGTGAGCGAGGCGGCTGACGAGGTGGTGGAGCTGGTGCATCCCGGCCGCCTGCCACCGATCGGAGCGCTGGTCTGCAACGCCGGGGTGCAGCTGACGAACGCACTGACCGAGACCGTGGACGGCTTCGAGGCGACCTTCGCGGTCAACGTCCTGGCCAACCACGTCCTGCTGCGGAGGCTCCAGGGGCACCTGCCTCCCAGCGCGCGGGTCGTCGTGACGGTCAGCGACACGCACTTCGGCGACCTGAGGCACAACCTCGGCATGGTGCCGGGCCCGCAGTGGCACCCGGTCGAGACCCTGGCCCGGGCCGCAGCGTTCCCCGACCCGAGCGGCAGCACAGCGGGGCGGGCCGCCTACTCGACCAGCAAGCTCGCCGCCATCTACCTCGTCCACGAATACGCGCGCCGACTCCCGACTGGCTTTACGATCACCTCGTTCAACCCGGGCTTCGTGCCCGGCACCGACCTCGCACGCGACGCCGATGCCATCTCCCGGTTCGCCATGCGACGGGTCATGCCCCTGCTGACGCTCACCCCGCTGGCGACATCGCCCGACCGGGCAGGGCGGTTCCTGGCCGACGCGGTACTCGGCACCGTCTCGGCCCCGACCGGCGCGTACGTCGACCGTGACCGAGTGGCTGCATCATCGCCGGCGTCCTATGACCGGCAGCGCGAGCGTGAAGCCTGGGAGGCGGTCGAAGCGCTCACAGCCCGGTTCCTCCCCTCCGTTGCTGACCCGAATCCAGGAAGGGAGAACCGATGAGAACGATCGTCATCACCGGAGCCAGTGACGGCATCGGCGCGGCAGCCAGCCGACAGCTCGCGGAGACCGGCGCACGGCTGATCCTCGTAGGGCGTTCGCCGGAGAAGACCAGCGCGGTCGCCGCCGCCACCGGTGCCGAGCACTATGTCGCCGACTTCGCCAGGCTCGACGACGTACGCCGCCTCGCCGGCGAGCTGAATGAGGTCTGCGAGCGGATCGACGTGCTGGCAAACAACGCGGGCGGCATGTTCTCCGGACCGACAGTCACCCAGGACGGCTTCGAGAAGACCTTCCAGGTCAATCACCTCGCCCCTTACCTCCTCACGCATCTGCTGATCGACAAGTTGATCGGCAGCCGCGCGGCCGTGGTCAATACCTCCAGCATCGGCGCGCGCTTGTTCGGCCACATCGACCTCGAGGACCTGAACAACTGGGCGGGGTTCTCACCGAACAAGGCCTATGGCGACGCCAAGCTCGCCAACATCCTGTTCACCAAGGAGCTGCACGAGCGCTTCCACGGCCGGGGCCTCTCCTCAGTCGCATTCCATCCTGGCAATGTCGCGACGAACTTCGCCTCGGACACAGACAGCTACTTCCAACGCGTCTACCACGGCGCGCTCAGGGCGTTCCTGATCTCCCCAGAGCAGGGAGGAGCACGCCTGCGGCACTTCATCGAGGGTCAACCGGGCCGGGCGTGGACATCGGGGGAGTACTACGGTGCACCGGGCCGGATCGGCCGCACGAACAGGCAGGCCTACGACGCCGGTATCGCGGTTGAGCACTGGCGGCGAAGCGCGGCCATGCTCAGCATCGACTGGTGAAGAGCATGCGCCCACAATCCCTCGGCTGCAAGTGAACGGTCTCAGTGACCTTGATCCCTGATCGGAACCAGATGGCTGTACGTACCGGAACGTGGTGGAGTTGAGGTTCAACGTGTGATCGACGGTCGATTACCGGGCATGCCGGACTTCAGTTCATCTGTGGTCGAGTGGCCCAGGCGTTGACATTGCATTGCTGCTCGGTGTGGTCGCCCGCAGCCACGACTGTTCCGTCGGCGCGCAGCCCAAGCGAGTGTCTCGCTCCGGCTGCGATCGCTGTGATGCCGGTCCATGACTGGACATCGCACTGGCCGAACTGGTTGTCGCCCGTTCCGAAGACCCTTCCGGTCTGGCTCAGCGCGAGCGTATGGACGGAGCCGGCCGCCACTGAGGTGATGCTTCTCCACGATGACACCTCGCACTGGCCTCTGCTGTCGTCGCCGACGGCGACGACGGTGCCGTCTTCGTGTAAGCCGACGGTGTGCAGGTAGCCGGCAGAGACCCCGGACACGTGTGTCCACCGGGCGACGTCGGTCTGCCCTCGCTGATTGTTGCCAGTTGCGAGGGCTGTGCCGTCGCGTCGAACTGCGACTGTGTGCCAGTCGCCGCACGCGATCGCGACGATCCCGCTCCACAACTGCACGTCACACTGTCCTTCCGCGGTGCGACCGGTGGCGACGACCGATCCGTCGGCACGTAGCCCCACGGTGGTCCTCCAGCCGGCGGCTATTGCCGTGATCTCGCGCCACTGCGTGACGGCGGTCTGCCCGGCGTCGCTCCAGCCGGTAGCAAGTGCAGTCCCATCGGCTCGGAGCCCCACTGTGTGAGACTTGCCGGTATTGCGGGCCGTGTGGACGCTGCCAGCGGCTACGGCGATGACGTCGGACCAGGGTAGTACGTCACACTCGCCGGCTTGATTGTTGCCAGTGGCAATCACGGTCCCGTCCTCGCGTCGCAGCACTGAGTGCCGGTTCCCGGCCGCGAGTACGGTGCGCACGTGGGCCTCCTCCGCGGTTCTCGTCGCCACCTGATCGTAGGCCGTCATACCAGTCGTTGCGGCAACGCCCGTCTCGTGGCCCCAGCGCGACGTGGCAAGGTTACCGACCTCGGAACTCGGACGAGCTCCAGCACTCCCGCGACCGTAGTGACAGCTCTGGTGCTCGCAGTCGTTCGAGAGCTTGTGATCGTCCCGATCTCCCACATGGGAGCGCCGGAGGGACGGTGAGCGAGCACCGACCTATGGACATAGCTCTCCAAAGGTGATTCGGCTACGGAATGCGGTCAGTTTTCGTTTTGCCGTCTAAACTTTCCCCTCGCACTCGGAGGGGAAAGCCATGGGATCAGACGACGCCGCTTGTCACGAGTCGCTTCCGCTGGCTTCTTTGGCGTCCGCCCCTCGCGGCGAGATTAGCGGCTTGGTGAACTGTCGACGGTATAGCCAGCCAGTATCAGGACAATCGCTCACATCCTTACTCTCGACCGACCGTGCTTCTATCCCGGTGATCTTCGTGAAGAGGGCCCCCGAGAATGACGCATATGAGGGTCGTCCGGAGCCTCCGATTATGTAAGAGAAACTGACGAGCCTCGCTGCAATGTCTTCAAGAGAGAAATCGTCAGATTCTAAGCCATTCGCAATGTCGGCCCGAAAGCTCTCCAGGGTCGGCGACTCGGCGATGACGTCATAGAGGAAACTGTTACCTGCTTGTGCCTTCGACTCGTCACCCTGGCGGAGACCATTCAGCAAAATCGACGACAATCTATCGGCCTCTCGATGCAGCGCTTCACGCAGAGTCTGCGCAGTTTCATCATTGAGCGCATCCACGTCGCGGTTCGCTGTCGTAATTACATGGGTGCGACGGTGAATATCGGAGCATGCCATCAACGCGCAATCAATTTCGCTCTTAGGATTTGCGTCGACAAGGCGACGGAGCAGCGTCGCAGCCCAGTGTGTTAAGTGGACCAAGTTGGAAGTCAAAGAGCTCAGTCTGTCTTCGGCGTCATTGACAAGGGTCATGCCGACGGTTAACAACTCCAGTGTGACTGGACCGGAGGGACCTTCGTGGTGCGGCAGCTCTCTGATATCTGGATATAGCGAGCGGATCTTGCTCAGCGTCAAGGTCACCCGTGATTCGTCGTCGGCGGAGAGTAGCGAATGTAGATCGGCGCCGTTGCCGACGGCCGCCTTCCCAATCGCTCGGCTGACGATGGCGTCGGGTACGTCGTGTTCAGGGATAGCTTGCGCGAGGTACCGATCGAAGTAGTCGGGATGCGCGAACCGTCTGGGCGCAGCGCGGGAAGGGCTTGGGGCGCGAGTAGCAGGAAAGAGAACAGCTAGAACCGCGCGTGCATCTCGACGATCCTCGTTGCGATCGAGGACTTCAAAGAGTTGATCCCAATCCGGCTGCTCTACCTCACGTCTGCCGAAGCTCGCTATCGAAGGAGACGAGCGAGTTAGTTCACTCTTCCACGACTGCAGTCGGGCGAAGACGTCGGGAAACTGAACCTTGAGGAAAACGGTCAAGATGAGGTCCACATCATTCATCTCACTGAGATCGTGGCTCCTGAACTGCTCGCGAACTTGCGCCAGGAATCGCTCAATTGCGCGCGGTGTAGTGAGTTGGGAGGGCATGGTGGACAGGATGATGTCACCGAACCGGTTCCTGTCGAAGCTTGTCTCGACACGTTCCGGGGTCAAAATCTCCGTCAGCCCGGCGTCCAGTATTTTTACGATCTGGCTCGTGAGAAGGGGCGGGATACTCAGTGGATACTGAACTATCTTCTCCATGAACGCCCGAGCCCTAGCCTTCGATGCGTTGGACTGGTCTGGATTCTGCAAGGTCTCGATGAGGGTTTGTTCATCGTAGGCCAAGATGAAGTCGACACCGGGGAAGCGGCCAAGCAGACGCACCACCTTAAGGAGGTCGAATAATTCGCCGGGTTGGAGACGGTCAATATCGTCGACGACGACCAGCACTGGTGTTCCGAGGGTCCGCAGTTCTGTCGCGATCTCTTCGAAGGCTACATTCCACGGTTTCGATAAGCGGGTCTCAAGACTTCGCGTCGCCTCGGCAACTGCCGATCCCGCGACCGGGATCAAGGCCGCAAAAGGCCGCGCGATGTCGGCGTAGGTACTGATCAGGCCACGCAGGTCCTTACTGTTACTCGATTTTGGCGCAACGGTTGCAAGAGCGGAAAAGAACTCGGAAAGCAATCCCTCAGTTCCGGATGTCGCCCAAGGCGTAAACGAGACGACATGCCATCGGTTTTCGTCGAATTTCGTGAGGAAGGTGGTGATCAAGGCGATGACTGAGGACTTGCCACAGCCCCAAGGGCCCTCAAGTCCATAGACAACGCTGGATTCCGGGGAGTGGTTCTCGTCGATCAGTCGCGCTATGCGTTGGGCTACCTGTGCACGCTGGAGAGTGTCCTGGTCGGCTGTTGTGATCGGATCGTCTCGCCAGCCAAGCGAGGGCTTAGGTTGGTCGGCGGTCGGATGGTGCTCGTTCCCAGGTGAGTTCACACTTAGAGCCTACGTGCAACCCGTGATCAGCGGTGCAGCTAGGCACTGGTTGAGACGTTATTCGGCTACGGAACGTGGTGGAGTTCCGGTTTAACGTCTAGCGTTATTGACGCCGGTCGTTATATCCTGGTCTCGTGATCAGATCGTTCGGGAGCAAGGACACCGAACGATTGTGGCGTCGTGAGCGAGTGCGCTCGATCGATCATCGGATCCATCGGGTCGCACTGCGCAAGCTTCGTCAGGTGGGATCGGCGGAGTCCATCGAGGATCTTCGGGTCCCGCCGGGCAACCGGCTCGAAGCGCTGAAGGGCGACAGCGCCGGGCAGCACAGCATCAGGATCAACGACGAGTGGCGGATCTGGTTCGTGCGGACCGACGCAGGACCGGAGGAGGTGGAGATCGTTGACTACCACTGAGAAGATTGCCCCGATCCACCCTGGGGAGCTCCTCATGGAGGACTTCATCGAGGGCTTCGGGATCACGCAGAACAAGCTCGCCGTGTCGATCGGCGTCCCGCCTCGGCGGATCAACGAGATCGTGCATGGCAAGCGGGGGATCACGGCGGACACCGCGCTCCGGCTCGGCAAGCTCTTCGGCACCACCGCACAGTTCTGGCTGAACCTGCAGACGCTCTACGACCTCGACCTCGCAGAGGATCGCGCGGCTGAGCAGATCGACGCCATCGTGCCGCTGCAATCCGCATGACCTTCAGCGGGATGGACGCCGCTGAGGTAGTCCGGGTCGTTGGCTGGCTCGAGGAGCGATCAGTCGTCTACCAGGTCAACGGCGGATGGGCCGTTGACGCTCTGCACGGTTCCCAGACCAGATCGCATGGTGATCTGGATGTGTTCGTCGACTCGACGACGGTCGACGCCCTCATGGAATGGTTGCTCGGTCGCGGATACAGCATCGTGGAGGACTGGCGTCCGATCCGAGTTGAGCTGCGCGCCGGCGACAGGGCGGTCGACATCCATCCGATGGACGTGGACTGTGTCGGCGACGGGGTCCAGCAGGGCTTCGGTGAAGACTCGTTCGTCCACCGAGCGCGCGAGCGCGCGGTCGGAGTGATCGGAGATCGCTCGGTAGTTGTCGCGTGCGCCGCGCGACTCATGGCGCTGAGGCTCGGTTACGACCTCCGGCCGGAGGACCGCCACGATCTCGACGTGCTTGGGAGGTTGGTCGCCGACCACTCTTGAGGTCCGTGGCGGGCAGTTGACGCAGATGGTTGTCCGTGCCGGAACTCAGTCGAGTTCCGCTTCAACGTGCAGGCAGGCACCTTCGCGCGTGTGCCGCAGTCAGAGCCGAGTGGCCCTCGACGCAAGTGTGATATCACGATATCGTTCTGGGGGAGGTGGTCGTGATGACGAACGTGCTGATCCGTGGTCTGAGTGAGTCTGCCGTCGAGCGCATCGATGCTGAGGCGGCGGCCCTGGGGCTCTCGCGCAACGAGTACCTGCGTCGGCGCTTGGAGCAAGATGCCCCGCCTCCAGCAGCGGCCACGGTCGATGCTGATGACTGGAGGCGCTCAGCGGAGGCTTTCAGGGATCTTGCTGACCCTGACGTGATGGATGCCGCGTGGCGGTGACGAACTGGCTGGTCGACAAATCGGCATACGTGCGGATGCAGGCCGGGCAGGCGGCGAGCCTCTCCGAGTGGAACTCGCGCATTGAGCGCAGGCTGATGCGTCTTTCGACGGTGACGCGGCTCGAACTCGGCTTCTCCGTCCGCTCGGGTGAAGTGGGGCGCGAGGCGTTCGGGCTGCCTCCGCTGTCGCTCATGCCGATCGAGCACCTCACGCCCGCGATGGAGGATCGCGCCTTCGAGGTGCAGATGCTCCTCGCCGATCGTGGCCGGCACCGCGCTCCGTCCATCCCGGATCTGCTCATCGCCGCGACGGCGGAGAAAGCGGGGTTGACAGTCCTGGCCGTCGACAAGGACTTCGATCTCATCGCGGAGGTCACCGGTCAGCCTGTGGAGACGCTCGTACTGAACTGACCCATTGCGGTCGCGTCACCGGCCCATGAATCGACTGGCGGTGCAGGATCTCAGTGGGCTTCGAGACGATGTCCCGGCACTGGTGCCGCCAGTGCCCGTGCTGACGTCAGATCCTGCGCAGCTCTGTCGCATCGGCGGCGTTCCACGCCGCCAGCAGCTGCAGTCTCTCCGCCGTCGGGGCGGTGGGCTCTGCGATGTAGGCGGACAGGGCGATCGACGGCTCGGAGTCCAGTGCGAGCTCCTTGAAGCCGAGGGTGGGCTCCCCGACCTCGTGGTGGTGGAGGATCTTCGTCCCGGCGCGGTGGACGCCGACGTCGTGAGCGGCCCACCGGGCGCTGAAGTCCTCGCTGCGGGTGGTCAGCTCGCCGACGAGCTGACTGAGCTGCTTGTCGTGCGGCGTCGCTCCGGCCTGGGCGCGCAGGATCTTCACGCAGGTGGCGGCGGCTCCGTCGAGGTCGTCGTAGAACCTGGCGGCGGCGGGTTCGAGGAAGACGAAGGATGTCAGGTTCGGCGCGGAGGCGTCGGAGACCCCGGTCAGCTCGCCCTTCTCGATCCGGGTGTAGTAGTCCACCGAGGCAGATCTCCTGGTTCCACCGTGCGCTCGCCTGGTCGTGCTCTCCGGTCTCCCGGGAGTCGGGAAGACGAGCATCGCCAAGATCGTCGCTGCGCGCACAGGGTCGGTCCACCTGTCCGTCGACGCGGTCGAGGACTCGATGCTCGCCTGCGGTCTGCCGCGAGGCTGGGTGGTCGGGGTCGCTGCCTACGAGGCGACGCGTGCGATGGCCGAGCTGAACCTTGGGCTCGGCCACGATGTCGTCGTCGACGCGGTGGACGACAGTGACGAGGCCCGGCAGACCTGGCGTGCTGCCGCGGCACGAACAGGTGCAGACATCGAGTTCGTGCACCTCCTGATCTCGGATGCGCAGGAGCATCGACGGAGGCTCCATGGCAGGGATCGAGGGCTCGCGCAAGTCGGCGAACCGACCTGGGCGGACGTGCAGCGCAGGCGTTCCGACTGTGCGGCGTGGTCCGATGCCGTGCCGGAGATCGACACAGGCGAACGGACTGCCGACGAGGTTGCGGATCTTCTCGTCACCGGGCTCGGCGTGCGGTGACGGCCTCGATGCTAGAGTTGTCTTGACGTCAAGATAAAAAGGGGGGCGGCGATGAGGCTCCACCACGTTCAGATCTCCATCGCGCGCGACGGGGAGGATGACGCTCGCCGCTTCTACGGTGAGGCGCTCGGGCTGCAGGAGGTGTCGAAGCCGCCGTCGCTCACAGGCCGGGGCGGATGCTGGTTCCGTGCCTTCGACGGTGACGTGATCACCGCCGAGCTCCATCTCGGCGTGGAGGAGCCGTTCCGTCCGGCCGAGAAGGCCCATCCGGGTCTCGTCCTCGACACGCTCGACGAGCTCGAGGCGACGGCTGCACGCATCGAACACGCCGGCTATGAGCTCTCCTGGGCGGAGCGCGATACCTTCGAGGGGTACGTCCGCTTCCATGCGCGCGACGGCTTCGGCAATCGTGTCGAGGTGATGACGCCGGCTGCGTGACATGCGGTCGGTGCAGTCGCCCGCCGCCAGGGGGTGTCGTCGGAGAGTGTGGCCGCGCTCAGAACAGCGGCCACGGCACCGCCGGCATCTCGCCGCCCGGGGCCGGGAAGAGCCCGTCCTCCTGCAGCCGGGCGCATCGCGCTGCGAGGGCTGCGAGCTCGTCGGCGCTGAGCAGCTCCGCAAGACGCTCGCCGAGCTCGCCGTCCAGCTCGTCGGCGACGCGGCCGACGCCTCCCAGCTCCTCGGCGGTCAAGGGCTCGCCCAGCCAGCCCCACAGGACGGTGCGCAGCTTGTCGTCGTGGTGGAAGGTGAGGCCGTGATCGACGCCGTAGCGGTGCCCGCCCTCCATGGCCAGGACGTGGTCGCCCTTGCGGTCGGCGTTGTTGACGATCACGTCGAACACCGCCATGCGCCGCAGCGCGGGCGTGTCCTCATGGACCAGGACGATCTGCTGACCATCCTGGTCCTCGCCCTCGAGGACGGCCCGCCAGCCCGTGTCGGGCACCTCGTCCGCCGCGACGAGGTCCACGGGGCTCTGATCGGGGTCCCGCTCCTGCCAGAGCTGCACCATCCCCTCCCCGAACGGGCCGTCGCGCAGCCAGGTGCGCGGCACGACGTCCCAGCCGAGGGCCTCGGAGACCAGGAAGGAGGCCACTTCCCGACGGGCCAGAGTCCGGCCGGGGAAGTCCCAGAGCGGGGCCTCGCCCGCCACGGGCTTGTACACGACCGCATCGTCGCCGATCCTGCCCAGGAACGTCGCGTTCGACGCCGTCGCGAGGCGACCGGTGAGCGTCAGCTCGGCGGTCACCAGGTCAGCCTGGGACATCAGGACTCGGGGATGATGCAGGTGTGGCCATCGGGGTCGATGGGGTAGCCGCAGAGAGTGCACAGGGGACGCCCGGCGTCCACGACCTCGCGGGTGCGCTGGGTGAACGCCCGGGCGGTGCCGACGGGCATCTTCACCCTCAGCATCTCGGAGTCCTCGGCGAAGGAGTCCTCCGCGGACGAGTCCTCCGCGAACCCCTCGTCGAGCTCGTCGTCGGCGGGGAGAGGATGCGCCTCGATGATCACCTGCGCCGTGGTGGGGTCCCAGCCGATGCCGATGGTGCCGGCGCGGAACTGCTCCTGGACGGGCTCCAGCGGATCGTTGTCGACCAGCTCGACGGGAGTGCTGGTGGGCACGCTCCAGCGGTTGTCCTCGACCTCGCGGAGCCGGTCGAGGATCTCGTCGATCTTCTGCGCGAGCAGGGCCGACTGCTCCTTCTCGAGGGCGATGCTCACGATCTGCGCGCCCGTGCGCGCCTGCAGGTAGAACGTCCGGGCCCCGGGACGGCCGACCGTCCCGATGACGACCCGGTCCGGCCAGTCGAACTCATGAACATGGGCGGGCACGTCGGTCATGTGACGATCCTAGGCGCCGCGGCCTCGGCAGCGGGAGCGCCCGCACCGCCGCCCACCGCGGCATCACCGGCGTGCACACCCTTCGCGAGCCAGGACAGATCGCCGGAGTCGGTGTTGATCGCCAGGACCCGCGGACTGACCGCGCCGTAGCTCACGATCGACACCGAGGCGGGGCCCGCCTCCAGCCTCTGGAACATGTCCAGGTGCATGCCGAGCGCATCGGCCAGGACCGACTTGATGATGTCGCCGTGGCTCACCGCCACCCACACCGCTCCCGGACCGTGCTCGGCCTCGATCTCCGCATCATGGCGTCGGATCGCCGCCACCGCCCTGGCCTGCATCCCCGTCATGGACTCGCCGCCGGGGAAGACGACCGCGGAGGGATGCGACTGCACGGTCCGCCACAGATCCTCCTTCGCGAGATCGTCGAGCCGGCGGCCCTGCCACCGGCCGTAGTCGCACTCCGTGATCTCCTCCTCGACCGACGAGGGCGGCGCGACCGCCTGTCGCTCGACGATGGCCCGGGCGGTCTCCCGGCAGCGTTCGAGAGGGCTGGAGACCACGCCGGCCACGGGCACTGCCGCGATCCTGTCGCCGGTCCGCGCCGCCTGGTCCCGTCCGTGAGCGTCGAGGGCGACACCGGGGGTCCGCCCTGCCAGCAGTCCTGTCGCATTGGCCGTGGTGCGACCGTGCCGCACGAGGAGAACTGTCGCCATTCCTCCAGCGTAGCGAGGCTGGGGAGACCTGCTCCACCACCTGCCCGTCAGCGCCCGCGATCCACGGCATCGTGCTGAGCCCCGGGCGAGTAGGGTCTCGACGACTGGGCGCGGAGCACGCCGGGGAGGGGCAACCGATGGATGACAGGCCGACGGACGGTACGAGGGACCAGAACAGCGCGGACGTCGTCGAGCTCACCGGGCGGCTCCTCTGCGCTGACCTCACCGAGGCCTCCACGGTCCGGCAGCACCTGCCCGAGCACATCGCCCTCACCCGCGCCGAGCCCGGATGCTTCCGCTTCGAGGTCGAGCCGACCGAGGACCCGCTGGTCTGGACCGTCGTCGAGCAGTTCGTGGACCGTGCGGCTTTCGATGCGCACCAGGCGAGGGTTCGCACGAGCCGCTGGCTCGAGGCCACCGCAGGGATCGCACGGGACTACGTCATCTCGACCCGGGATTCGCTCGACGAGGTGAGCGCCGTTGCCCCCTCGCCAATGCTGCGCCGGCTTCGCGCCTCCGACGCCCCAGCGGTGCATGCCGCGTTCGGATCGGCCGACGACATGGCTCGTCAGGGCGACGTGACCACGCTGGCGGAGGCCGAGCGGTATGTCGCGCGCCTGCTCGCGGAGGACTCACCGCATGAGCCCTGGGCGATCGCCGAGGGCGAGGAGCTGATCGGGCTCATCGCCGTCACCGTCGACGAGGAGAACCTCAGCGGCTGGTTCTGGTACTGGGTGACGCACCGTGCCCGCGGACGCGGCCTCACCGCCCGCGCCGCCGCGACTGTCGCGCAGTGGGCGCTCACCGAGCGCGGCCTCGAGCGACTCGAGCTCGGGCACCGCGTGAACAACCCGGCCTCAGGCGCCGTCGCGCGAGCGGCGGGCTTCGCCAAGGAAGGCACCGAGCGCGGCAAGTTCCTCATCGACGGCCAGCGTTTCGATGTCGACACCTACGGCCGGCTGCGCACGGACCCGGCCCCGGCCTTCGACTCCCTGCCCCTGCGCGCCGGCGAATGACCGCGCGAGCCGCTATGCCACCGCCGCGTCACGCAGCTGCAGTCGGCGCACCCCGGGACGTATCCTGGCTCACACGGCATTGGAGGGATCGTGATGAGCGCGTCGCAGCACAAGCCCGTTCATGACCACGCGCCGGGACCGGGGGAGGAGACCCCGCTCCCGGAGCTCGAGGCGGATGAGACCGTCGCGCCGCGCCCCGAGGAGGAGATCGCGGATCTGCTGCGCGCCGATCCCGCCACGGAGGTGCCGGAGCCTGCGGCCGACTGACCCGTCGGCCCTGGAGCGGCCCGCGCCCGGGCTCAGAAGACGATGAGGCAGCCGAGCCCGAACAGGATGAGGAACGCGAACAGCGCGATGCTCACGAAGTTGTTCTCGGCGGAGCTCGGCTCCCGATCCTCCGGCGTCCAGCCCTCGATCGTCGGCGGCGTCGTCGTGATCTCGTTCTCGACGGGGTGATGTGTCGTGTTCATAGTGCTGCCACCAATCTGCTCGCTTCGGTCCAGGTCGAGATTGTCAGGATGACGAAGACGACCACGATGAACGCCGTGTACGTCCATCGCTGGGCGTGATCAGCCCGCCAGAACCGCCGCACGCTGACCACGCCGTTGACGGCGGCGAGCGCGCAGAGCGCCAGGCCCACGGGGCCGGCGATCCACCCAGCGAGGCTCAGGAGCGGGATGAGGACGGGTATCGCCACATAGGTGATCGTGCACCGCAGCGCGGAGATCACGACGGCGACGCGGAAGGCCCGGTGCGCCCCGGCGCCTGAACTCGGCGCGGGCTCGCGGATCCCCAGCAGCCAGCGCATCGCCCTGTCGGCGGCCCGGTCGGAGCGGAACGCGGTGCGCCCGCTCGCTGCGCCGGGGCCGACGGGGCACGCGGCACGGGACCCCGCTGGGACGGGGGTCTCAGCGGCGACGTCCTCGGGAGCGACGTCCTCGGGAGCGACGTTCTCGGGGGCGAGGGAGGAGTGCATCACTCCTCCTGCCCCTGCTGCTCCCGCGGATCCTGCTGGGTCCGCGTGCGGTTGCTCCGCCAGAGTGCCCGCACGCCCGAGGCCGCGACCAGCAGGGCCGCTGCGCCGATGAGACCACCGGTGAAGAAGCCCCAGTACATGGGCTGGACGCTGGTAAAGCCGTCGCCCTCGCCGATGCCGCTGCCGATCAGGATGCCGAAGAACGGCGCGAGCAGGGCGACCACGAGCCCGACCATGATCCGTCGGAAGCCCGGCGGGGTGGGGGCGAGGACTACCCGGCGGCCCGGCGTGGGGATGCTCTGCGGGGAGGGGGCTCGCTCACTCATGATCATCGTCCTCCTGAGGGGTCGCCGCCGTCTGCGGCGGGCGGGGGTGGGCGGTGCTCGACGGGGTGGTGCTCGGGCTCGGGACACTGATGGGGGCGACCGCCTCGTCCTCGGGGGCGAAGTTCTTCAGCGCCCCCATCACCGGGCCGATGATGTCCATCGGCAGCGGGAACACGACGGTCGAGTTCTGGTCCGCGCCCAGCTCCAGCAGGGTCTGGAGATAGCGCAGCTGGAGCGAACCGGGGGCCTCGCTCAGCACGAGCGCCGCATCGCGCAGCTCGGTGGAGGCCTCGAGCTCACCGTGCGCGCTGATCACCTTCGCGCGCCGTTCGCGCTCGGCCTCGGCCTGACGGGCCATTGCCCGCTGCATCAGCTCGGGGATCTCCACGTCCTTGATCTCGACGACGGACACCTCCACACCCCACGGCACCGCCTGCTGGGCGATCGAGCGGTAGAGGTCCTCGTTGAGGTCCGCGCGGTGGGCCAGGAGCGTGTCGAGGTCCGCGCGGCCCACCACGGAGCGCAGCGTGGTCTGGGCGTACTGGGAGGTGGCGACCGCGTGGTTCTCCACCTCCATGACGGAGCGCACGGGGTCTGCGACCTTGAACATCACCACGGCGTTGACGCGGGCGGTGACGTTGTCACGGGTGATGACCTCCTGGGGCGGGATCGTCAGGGTGACCACGCGCATGTCGACCCGCACGGAGCGGTCCAGATACGGCAGCAGGAGCACCAGCCCGGGGCCGATCGCGCCGCGCAGCCGGCCCAGCCGGAAGATGACCAGGCGCTCGTACTCGCGCACCACGCGCAGCGAGGCGATGAGCACGATGAGCACGAGGGCGGCCACGATGATGCCGAGGAGCATGCTGCTAGGCATGGGTGTCGGAGTCCCTTCCGTCGGAGGCGTAGCGGGTCCGGCCGAGGACCAGCGGGGTGATGCCGTCCGTCGGCGCCCGACGGTCGGAGGAGTAGGAGGTGCGGCGGCGCTGGAGCGCCTCCAGCGCTTCGGCCCGGTCCTCGAGGTTCTCGTCCAGCGAGCGGAACAGCACGCCCTCGGGATCCACGGGGGTGCGCCGTAGGTGGGACCACAGCGGCAGGGACAGGAGGGCAACGGGAGCGGCGGTGACGAGCAGCAGCAGCTGGCTCAGCCCGCTCTCGACGGTGAACGCCGCACCGAGCGGCCAGAGGATGGCCAGGACGCTCACCGCGCAGGCGATGCCGCGGTGGAACCGTGCGGATTCCGAGGACGGCCACGGGTCGACCTCGTGGCGCATCTCCCGGCCGTCGTCCGAGGTGGTGCAGGTGTCCTTGATGGGGCACGCATTGCACACCGAGGGCTTGCCCCGGTAGCGCATGACGCGGTTGTCCGGGTCGAAGGACTGCGGCCACAGCCACTGGTCCTCCGGGCACAGCCACGCGTCGTGGTCCTCGTGGTAGACGAAGCCGGTGGTCTGGTTCGCGTCGTGCAGGGTGTGCACCCGCTTCGCGAGCCGGTCGATGCCGTGGGCGGCGAGGACCAGCGCGATGCCGTAGGCGGCGGAGAGCCACGCGGCGATCTCGATGCTCTGGAGCCAGCCCGTCATGGCAGCGGGTCCTCACCGGCCGCCTCGTCACGCCGACGATCGGAGGCGTAGCGGGTAGAGGCCGCGTTCTCGGAGCGTCCCGCAGCGGTGCTCCCGCTGACGGGCGTCCGCAGGCCGGTGCGGTCCTCGCGCGCCTCGGGGGTCTCGTACACGAAGAGGGTCTCCGGCTCCATCTGGGTGACGGTCGCGCGGATCGCGTGCCGCACACCGAGCCACGTGATGTACACGAAGGGCAGGATCCCGCCGACGATGAACAGGACGTCACCGGGCAGGCGCATCCACTCCAGGACCAGGTTCTCCGTCTGGGTCAGGTAGGCCAGCGACCGTGCCTCGACATAGCCCTCGCTGACCGACGCCCACAGCTGGAGCACGCCGAGCGGCAGCAGCGTCGCGAAGACCATCCAGGCCAGGCCGATGTTCAGCGACCAGAAGGACAGCTTGGCCAGGCGATCGGGCCACTTCTCGGGCGTGATGATGTAGCGCAGCGCGAACAGGGCCAGGCCCACGGCGAGCATGCCGTACACGCCCATCATCGAGCCGTGCGCATGGTTCGCGGTCAGCGCTGTGCCGATCTGGTAGTAGGACACGATCGGCAGGTTCACCAGGAATCCGAACACGCCGGCGCCCAGGAAGTTCCAGAAGCCGACGGCCACGAGGAACATGACCGCCCAGCGGTGGGGGAAGGGTGCGGTGGTGCGCGATTCCTGTCGGGCGCCGAGCTGCAGGAAGGTCCATGCCTCGACGGTGAGGAAGGTCAGCGGGATGACCTCCAGCGCCGAGAACACGGCGCCCAGCGCCATGTGCTCGACGGGCGTGCCGGAGAAGTACAGGTGGTGCATCGTGCCGATGACGCCGCCGGCGGAGTAGAGGATGACGTCCAGCAGGATGATCTGGATGGCGATGCGCCTGCGCACCACGCCGAGCATCACGAAGATGTACGCGACCATCACGGTGGTGAACAGCTCGAGGAAGTCCTCGACCCACAGGTGGACCACCCAGAACCGCCAGAACTCGGCGACGGTCAGGTGCGACTCGTTGGTCGCCAGCAGGCCCACGGCGTAGAACGCGGGGATCGCGAGCGCCGCGTACATGAACAGCCACGGCATGTTGAACTTCGACTCGGTGCGCAGGCGCGAGCGGATCGCGCGCACGATGATCAGGAACCACAGCGCGAGCCCGATGGTCAGCAGGATCTGGAACATGCGGGGCAGGTCCAGGTACTCCCACTGCTGGGTGAAGAAGAGCGAGCCCTCCGCCCACTGGGGTCCGTAGATGCTGATGGCGGTGCCGCCGAACATGCCGACCACCACGAGCGCGAGCGCGCCGAGCAGGCCGTAGGAGAGGTAGTGCTGCCCCTTCGGCTCCCGGCCCGAGATGATCGGGGCGAGGAAGATCGCGGCCGCCAGGAACGAGGCCGCGGTCCACAGCAGGGACAGCTGCACATGCCAGGTGCGGGCGAGGTTGAAGGGGAAGATCTGGGCAAGGTCGACGCCGAAGAAGCCCTGGATCTCGACCCGGTAGTGCTCGACGGACGCGCCGACCACGGACTGGATGAGGAACAGCAGCGCGACGACGAGGAAGAACCAGGCGGTGGACTTCTGCGCCTTCGTGATCCCGACCGTGCCGGGCTGCAGGAAGCGCAGCGACGTGGTGTCGTTGCCCTTCCAGCCGAGCTTGCTGCTCCAGCGCCCGTAGACCGCGAACAGCAGGCCGAGGCCCACCAGCAGGGCGACCAGGGAGATCGCGGACCACACCAGGATGTCGGCCGTCGGATGGTTGTCGACCCGCGGCTCGGCCGGCCAGTTGTTCGTGTAGGAGTAGCCGAGGCCCGGGCGCTCGGCAGCGCTCGCCCACGCGGTCCAGGCGTAGAAGGCGGTGAGATCGTGGATGTCCTCGGGGGCGGTGATCGCCTCGGGGATGAGCCCGTTCGCGGTGGTCGGATCGCCGAAGAACTCCGCGTAGTGCTCCTGGATCGCCTCGAAGGCGCTGATCTGCTCGTCGGTGAACACGAGCGTGCCGGTCGCCTCGTCGTACCGGTTGGTGCGCTGCATCTGCGAGGTCGCGACCGAAGGGTCCTGGACGCCCTGGCTGGTGAGCTGTTCGGCGATGTGCTCGCTGCTCAGACGGAGGTACTCCGCGGTGTAGTCCGGGCCCAGGTAGGCGCCGTGGCCCATCACCGAGCCGTACTGCTGCAGGCCCCGCGCGAGGAAGATGTTCTGGCCGCGGGTGATGTCCTCCTGCGTGAGGATCTCCTCGCCGCTCTCGCTGACCACCCGCTCCGGCAGGGGCATCGAGTCGGTGTAGGTCCGGTAGGCGAGCACCCCCATCACCATGAAGCCGAAGATCAGGACGAGGGCGACGCCCTGGACCCATCCCTTCGAGAGGGAGATCTCGGATCTAGACCGGGCGGGGGAGTCCTTGTCGGTGACACTCACGAGGCTGAATCCATCCTGTGCGGAGGCGTCGCGACGCGGGGCCGCTCCACCTGGGCGACGGGAGGCACGGCACCCTCGCGGCACGGCCTGGTCGTGCGGCGGGGGAAGGGCGCCGTGACCTCCCTCGAAGCTGGGCACAGCATCACCTGGGAGTCCCGGATCGAGAATGACGTGCGTCAATCGAGTCCATTTCGGGGCGCTGAGCCTGATCTGCGTCAGTCAAGTGCACGGCGACAGAGGCGTCCTCTGCGGTGGACGGGGCCGGTGGGTCGATGGGGCCGACGGGGCGCAGCGTCCACAGGCACAGGGCCGACGGGGCCTGGCGGCCGGGCCCTAAGGTCCGTCCCGGGGCGGTGCGCGGCGGCTATGGTGGTAGCGCGGCTGAGAGCTGTGGCGATGGAGCGCTGCAGCACTCGTGCTCGCAGGTCGTGGCATCCGCTACGACCTCCCGCGGCCCGCGCTCGCCGAGGAGGACTGACGGTGGCCCTGCAGGTCTCTCCCCACATGCCGGTGCGCAGCCCCGGCCGGCGCCGCACCATCCCTCTGCGCGTCCTGCCCATCCCGCACGAGTGCCCGCTGCCTGTGCGTCTGCAGGCACTGAGCCGGTCCCGCTGGTTCCACTCACTCGACGAGCGGCAGCTCCGGGCGCTCGATGCGCGCATGACGCGCTGCAGCTGGGGAGCCGGCGAGACTCTCTTCCGCGCCGGCGAGGGCGCCGATGCCCTGCACATCATCGCCGAGGGACGGGTCCGGCTCTCCCAGCGGGCCGCGGACGGCACCGAACGGGCCACCGACATCCTGGGGCCGAGCATGCCGCTCGGCGCTGTCGGGGTCGGCCGGCGCACCGTGCAGCGCGAGACCGCCGAGGCGCTGGTGGACACGTGCGCGCTGCGCATCGAGCAGGCGGTCTTCCATCAGATCCTGCTCGAGCACCCCACGGTCGCCGTGCGGGTGGTCGAGGCCGTCACGGACCGTCTCTCCCAGCTGCAGAACGAGACCGGCGGGTGGATGACCCGGCCCGTCGCCGCGCGGCTCGCCGCTGTGCTGCTACGACTGTCCGTGAGGCTCGGCCGTGATCGCGGACATCGCGGGATCCTGCTGGACGTCCCCTTGTGCCGTGCCGATCTCGCCGGTCTCACCGGCTCGACGCCCGAGTCCGTCTCCCGGGTGCTCAGCCGGTGGAAGGAGGAGGCGATCATCGACTCCGGCCGGCGCTGGGTCGCGCTGCTGGACGTCGAGCACCTGCGTCGGACCGCAGCCGAGGGGTGGGACGGGGCCGTCGCCGTGGGCGACGAGCCTCGACTGCGCTCGAGCTGACAGGACTGGGCGAGCCCGCCCCTCACCCCTCCTGCGGCGTGAGCGTGCGCGCGTACTGCACCTCGCCGGTCGCATCGATCAGCTCCACGGTGAACTCCTCTCCGTCGGGCGCGATCTCGACTCGGCCGAAGAACTGGCCCTTCCCGTCGCGCGGGGAGCCCATCGCGGGGCCGGCCTTCTGGAAGTCGACCTCGGGGCCGAAGGTGCCGTCCATCTCGTTGGGGCCGAAGGAGCCGGCGTTGATCGGTCCGGCCACGAACTCCCAGAACGGGTCGAAGTCGGTGAACGCGGCCCGCTCGGGGGAGTAGTGGTGCGCGGCGCAGTAGTGGACGTCGCCGGTGAGGAAGACGACGTTGCGGGTGCGCTGAGACTTGATCCCCGACAGCAGGCGCGCGAGCTCCAGCTCACGGCCCAGCGGCGCACCGTCCTCGGCGTTGGCGATCGACTCCTGGCCCTCGCCGTCGGGCACCACGATCCCCAGCGGCAGGTCCGCGAGGATCACCTTCCAGGTCGCCTGCGACCTGCGCAGACCCTTCAGCAGCCACTGCAGCTGCTCCTCACCGAGCATCGACGTGGCGCGCTGCTCCCTCCCGTCGGTGTTCTCGCCCTTGTGCGTGCGCATATCGAGCACGAACACGTCCAGCGCCGGGCCGCGGGAGATCTTCCGGTAGATGCGCTCCGGCTCGAAGCCGGTGCCGGGGGTCAGGGAGCGCACGTCGGCGATCGGCTGGTACTCCTGCCAGGCGCGTCGGCCGCGCGCGGCGAGGGTGTCCACGTCGACGACGGAGTAGCGGTCGTCCTCCAGCACCTCGCCGGGCCACCAGTTGTTGGTGGTCTCGTGGTCGTCCCAGGTGGCGATGACCGGGACCTCGGCGTACAGCGCGCGGATGTTCTCGTCCCTCAGGTTGTAGCTGTGGCGGCCGCGGAACTCCCGCAGTGTCTCGGCGACCTTCGCGACCTCGTCGGTGACCAGGTTGCGCCAGATCGTGCCGCCGGGCTCCTCGATGCTCTCCTCGATCGGGCCGTCGGCGTAGATCGTGTCCCCGGCGTGGAGGAAGAAGTCCGGCTCCACGGCGCGCATCGCCTCGTAGCCGAACATGCCGCCGACGTCGGGGTTGATGCCGTACCCCTGGCCGGCGGTGTCGGCCGTCCAGACGAAGGACTGCGCCCCGTCGGAGCGGTGCCCGGGCGCGGTCCCGAAGCGGCCGACGCCGACCTCGCCCCGCTTCCCGTTCTCGTCCTCGAAGAACAGCTCGACCTCGTACTGTGTGTCGGAGGGGAGGTCCGTCGCGCTGATCCGGGCGGTGAAGTCGGTTCGCTCGGTGGCCCAGGGGCCGCGCAGCACGATCGGCTCGCTGTCCCGGCCGCGGCCCTTCCCCCGGCCCCTCGAGGAGGAGGTGAGGCGACGGCCCTCATGGTCCAGGGCGTGCAGGACGGCGTGGAGCCGGCCCTCGCCCGAGGCGCGGGACCAGAGCACGGCGGAGTCCATGGTGACGTCCCCGGTCTGCAGGCCGGAGGGCAGGGTCAGGCGAGCGGCGCCGGGGCGGGAAGGAGCGGGACGAGCGGGCGCGGCGGAGGCGGCGGGCGGGGTGATGGCGGGGACCGCGGCGGCGAGGGAGGCCGCGGCGGCGCCCTTGAGGAGGGTGCGACGGGCAGGGGAGCGGAAGCTGTCCATGCCGGCAGTGAACTCCGCCCGGGTGACGAGGGCATGGCCCGACGATGAACTCCGGGCGAGCCCGGCGGTCACCGCCCCGCCCTGGCGTCGTCCCCGCAGCCCGTGACTACCGTGGGGCCATGAGCAGAGCGAGGCCGCAGCGACCCGACCACATCGCAGTGCGCGGGGCGCGCGTGCACAACCTCCGCGGCCTCGACGTCGACATCCCGCTGGACCGTCTGGTCGCGATCGCCGGCGTCTCCGGCTCCGGCAAGTCCTCCCTCGCCATGGGCGTGGTCTACGCCGAGGGCTCCCGCCGCTACGTCGAGGCGCTGTCGACCTACACCCGCCGTCGCATGGCGCAGGCCCCGCGCGCGGACGTCGACGAGGTCGTGCACGTCCCCGCCGCGCTCGCGCTGCGCCAACGGCCCGGGGTGCCGAGCGTCCGCTCCACCTTCGGCACCTCCACCGAGCTGCTGAACGTGCTGCGCCTGATGTACTCGCGCCTGGCCTCCCACCTCTGCCCGAACGGGCACCGCGTCCCGCCCTCGCTGCTCGTCGCCGCCGAGGAGCCCTATCCCTGCCCGGAGTGCGGAGCGGACGTGGACCCGCCCGGCGCCGAGGCGCTCGCCTTCAACTCCGAGGGCGCCTGCCCCGCCTGCGAGGGCACCGGGATCGTGCGCGAGGTCGACGACGACGCCCTGGTCCCGGACACCTCGAAGACTCTCGACGAGGGCGCGGTCAAGCCCTGGAACATGTTCGGCTGGAAGGTGCAGCCGGACATCGCCCGCGAGTTCGGGGTGCGCACCGACGTGCCCTGGCGGGACCTCGAGGACTGGGAGAAGGACATCGTCCTGGACGGCCCCGAGGAGAAGAAGGCGATCACGGTCCGCTCGAAGAAGGGCGCCCACGACCTCGACTTCACCTTCCGCAACGCCCGCCTCACGGTCACCGAGGAGCTGCGGCGCGCCCACGACGAGAGGCGGCTCGCCCGCGTCTCCCGCTTCCTGGTCGAGCGCACCTGCCCCGCCTGCGAGGGCACGCGGCTCTCGCCCGCGGCGCGGGAACCCGAGATCGACGGGAAGGACCTCGCCGCCGCCTCCGCGATGACGCTCGACGCGCTCCTGGACTGGGCGCCGAGGATCATCGAGCCCCTACCGTCCGAGATGCATCCGATGGCGCGCGGGCTCGTGGACCAGTTCCTGCAGATGGCGGAGCGTCTCGTCCACCTCGGCCTCGGCTATCTCTCCCTGGACCGGGCCGGCTCCACCCTCTCGACAGGGGAGCGCCAGCGCGCCCAGCTCGCCCGCGCCGTCCGCAACCGCACCACCGGCGTGCTCTACGTGCTCGACGAGCCCAGCATCGGCATGCACCCCTCGAACATCGAGGGGCTCGTCGAGCTGATCGGCGACCTGCTCGCTGACGGGAACTCCGTGCTCGTCGTCGACCACGACGTGCAGCTGCTGCGCGAGGCCGAGGAGATCCTCGAGATCGGCCCCGGCGCGGGCGGCGACGGCGGCACCGTCATCGCCCAGGGGAGCGTCGAGGAGATCATCGCCGACGCCGCCTCCCGGCTCGGCCCGTTCCTCGACGGCCGCGAGGAGATCGTCGTCCGCGAGCGCGCCGCCGAGCAGGACGTCTTCGTACACGGCGCGATCCGCCTGGAGAGCGCCCCGCTGCACACCGTCAGGGAGCTCGACGTCCGCATCCCCCGAGGCCGGCTCACCGCCGTCACCGGTGTCTCCGGCTCGGGCAAGACCACCCTGGTGCTCGAGACGCTCGTGCCCGCGCTGCGCGCGAGGGGCGACGGCCGCGAACTGCCCGGCCACGTGCACTCGCTCGCGGCCGACGGGGTCGAGCACGTCCACCGCATCGACGCGACCCCGATCGGCGTGAACGTCCGCTCGACCGTCGCCACCTACTCGGGCGTGCTGGACCCCCTGCGCCGCGAGTTCGCCCGCACCCCGGCCGCGCAGGAGCGCGGACTGACCATGGGCGCCTTCTCCTACAACACCGGCTCCCTGCGCTGTCCCCGCTGCGAGGGCACGGGCCGCGTCGAGCTCGACGTGCAGTTCCTGCCCGACGTCGACATCGACTGCCCTGACTGCGAGGGGAGCCGCTACGCCCCTGAGGCCTCGGATATCCGGCGCGGGGACGTGACCCTGCCCGGCCTGCTCTCCGCCACCGTCGCCGAGGCGATCGAGCTGGTCGGCGACGTCCGCGCCGTCCGCCGCACCCTCGAGACCCTGGTCGACCTCGGGCTCGGGTATCTCACCCTGGGCGAGGACACCCCGGCCCTCTCGGGCGGCGAGGCGCAGCGCCTCAAGCTCGCCGGGCAGATGGGCCGCACCCAGCGCGACGCCGTGTTCGTCTTCGACGAGCCGAGCGTCGGCCTGCACCCGCTGGACGTGCGCACGCTCGTGCACGTCCTGGACCGGCTCGTCGGCAGCGGCGCGACCGTCCTGGTCATCGAGCACGACCTCGACCTGATCGCCAACGCCGACTGGGTGATCGACATGGGACCGGGCGGAGGCGCCGCGGGCGGCCGCCTCGTCGCCCGCGGCACCCCCGAGCAGATCGCCGCCGACGTCGACAGCCTCACGGGCACCCACCTGCGCCGCCACCTGGGCGGGTGACGGCGACGGGCACTCCGCCTGTGGAGAGCGAAGACGAGCCCCAGCACCCCCGGTACTTCCACGGCACGCGAGCGGCGCTGCGGCCGGGGGACCTGATCACCGCAGGCCACCGCTTGCGCTGCCGGGACGACGTGGTCATGAACCACGCCTGCTTCACCGCTCGCCGCGACGGCGGGGACCGGCCGCCGAGATCATCAACTGACGAGGACGCCGACACCCCGCACGGCTAGGCTGGCTACGGCCGTGCGCAGAGGCGCGGCACCCCCACACGAGGAGACCCCATGGCCCTGCACGAGATCACCTTCCCCTCCGCGAACGGTCGCGACGAGATCCAGGCGTGGCTGCACGTGCCCGCGGTCGCACCGCGCGGGATCGTGCAGATCGTCCACGGGCTCGGCGAGCACTCCCGCCGCTACCTGCATGTGATCAGCGCCCTCGTCGACGACGGCTTCGCCGTCCTCGCGGGCGACCACGCCGGCCACGGCGCGACCGCGATGCGCTCGGGCATCTGGGCCGACGCCGGGGACGAGGCGGCGCGCATCGTCGTCGAGGACGAGCTCGCGCTCCAGGCTCGTGCCCGTGAGATCCTGCCCGGCCTGCCGCACGTCCTCTACGGCCACAGCTGGGGCTCGATGATCGCGCGCGTCGTCGCGACCGCACCGCAGGCGCAGCTCGCCGGTCTGGTGCTCGGCGGGATCGCGGCGCAGATGCGAGGGATCGAGGCGAGCATCGACCGCGAGGCGCTCGCCGCCCTCGCCACCGGCGCGCAGAGGGCCGACCCCGCCCCCGAGGAACTCGTCGGCCAGCTCTTCGACGGGTTCCTCGACCGCTTCGGGGAGGACGCCGGGCCCACCGCCTGGGTCGCGTTCGACGAGGACGTCGTCACCGACCACGGCCGCGACCCCCTGAACAACTTCGGTGCCCCCATGAGCGCCCGCTTCCTCCAGGGCTTCGTGGACGTCTACGACCGGGCGAACTCCGAGGCGTTCTACTCCGACCTGCCCGCCGGGCTGCCCGTGCTGATCCTCGCCGGCGACCAGGACCCGGTGGCGAACTACGGCGAGGGCGCGCTCCACGTCGCGAACCGTCTGCACGAGGCCGGCCGCACCGACGTGCGCACGCGCATCTACCCGGGCGTGCGCCACGAGGTCCACAACGAGCCCACCACCCGCGAGGACGTGGTGCAGGAGATCCTCGCATTCGCCGATCGCGCGACGGAGGGCTGAGGGGCTGGGCCGACCGGTGGCGAGTGCGCCGAGCTATCGCTGTGCCGCAAGGTAGGCCCGGATCGCCTCCAGCAGCTCGGCGAGATCCCGCTTCGACATCGCGAAGCCGTCGGTCCTGCAGCGGTGCGCCGCCCCTGCGTGCCGCCGGTGCGCGCCGACGCCCGGGGGCAATGGCACGATGAGCGTATGGAACCCGACGACGTGCAGTTCTTCCTCGCCCTCGAGGAGCAGGTGTGGCAGGCGCAGGTCACGGGGGACGTCGCGGCCGAGCGGGAGCTGCTGCCTCCGGACTTCCTCGGCGTGGACACCGATGGGGTCAACGACCTGGAGCGCCATCTCGCCCAGCTGGCCGACGGGCCGATCACCGCGGACTTCGCGCTGTCCGAGGCGCGGCTGCTGCGGGTGGGGCAGGACGCTGTGCTGCTGAGCTACCGGGCCGACGCCCGCGCCCCGCGCGAGCAGGCCGCGGAGACCTTCTTCATCACCTCGCTCTGGCAGCGGCGCGGGGATCGGTGGTGGAACACCTTCAGCCAGGACACCCCCGCCGCCCGCTGAGCTCGTTCAGCCCGTCGGCCCTCCTCCTCACGCACGTCCGTGCCGTGCTCTGCGAAGTGCCGGACGTCCTCCGCGTGGGCCAGGGGCTGCTTCTCGGCCTGACCGATGTCATGACTGGCCCCTCCTCGTGCCGTTGCCGCCGTCGCCGGCGGTGGTGTCGTCGGAGTCGGTGCGGGCGGCGTCCGCGCCGCCGGTGCCGTCGTCCGCCATCTCCGGCTCCCAGCCGTCGGCCCAGGTGTCGGTCTCGAAGTCGTACCCCACGGGCCTGCCGTCCTCATCAGTACGGCGGTACCAGTCGGTGTAGTCCGCATGCGTGGACTCGACGTCCGCCCCGGCGCCGGTCCCGGGCTCGGAGGGGACCACGTGGAGCTCGAAGTCGTCGTCGTACTTGTCCACGCCCGTCACGATGGCGTTGCGCAGGGCGGTGTCCGCGTACTTCTCGCGCAGCGTGCGGGGATCGGTGTTCAGCTCCCGGAACCAGGCGATGATCAGCAGCAGCACGATGATCGCGAAGGGCACCGCGGTGATGATCACCAGCGACTGCAGGCCCTCCAGCGCGGTCTCGTCGCCCAGCAGCAGCATCACCAGGGAGATGCCGCCCATCACCATGCCCCAGAACACCACCACCAGCTTGGGCGGGTTCTGGCTGCCGCGCGTGGTGAGGATCCCCATCACCACCGAGGCGGAGTCCGCGGCGGTGATGAAGAAGATCGCCAGGATCGCCATGATCAGCACCGGCATGAACTGCGAGAACGGCAGGTTCTCCACCATGTCGAACAGCACCTGGGCCGGGTTCACGGTCTCGATCTCCCCGAGCTTCCCATTGCGGTACATGGAGATGGCGGTGCCGCCCATCACGCCGTAGGCCACGAACAGCAGGGCGGAGGGGATGAAGATGACGCCCAGGATGAACTGGCGGATCGTGCGCCCGCGGGAGATGCGGGCGATGAAGATGCCGACGAAGGGCGACCAGGAGATCCACCAGGCCCAGTAGTAGACGGTCCAGGCGGACTGGAAGTCGAGCGTGTCCTGGCCCCAGGAGGCCGAGCGGCCCATCATCTCCAGCATCGAGTTGAAGTACTCCATGACCCCGGAGGGCACCAGGTTCAGCAGCAGCAGCGTGGGGCCGAGCAGGAAGATCAGCCCGGCGAAGCCGATGGTGAGCACGATGTTGATGTTGGAGAGGTAGCGGATGCCGCGGGAGACCCCCGAGACCGCCGAGATCACGAAGCCGATCGAGAGCACGCCGATGATCAGCACCAGCACCGTGTTGGTCAGCTCGGAGACGCCCGAGACGACGACGACGCCCTCGCCGATCTGCAGGGCGGCGATGCCCAGGGCCGCGGCGGTGCCGAACAGGGTGGCGATGATCGCGAAGATGTCCACCAGCTGACCGGCCCAGCCCTCGGAGCGGCTCTTGCCGAAGAGGCGCTCGAACACGGAGGACATCAGCAGGGTGCGGCCGCGTCGGTACGCGGAATAGGCGACCGCGCCGCCCACCAGCGCGTAGATCGCCCAGGCGTGGAAGCCCCAGTGGAAGTAGGTCTGCGCCAGGGCCCGGTGCATGGCCTCGGTGGACTCCGGCTCATTCGTCAGCGGCGGCGGGGACAGGAAGTACGTCAGCGGCTCCGAGGGGCCCCAGAACATCACGCCGATGCCGAGCCCGGCGGCGAACAGCATTGCCACCCAGCTGAAGGTCGAGAACTCGGGACGCTCCTCGTCCTTGCCCAGCGGGATCCTGCCGTAGCGGGTGAAGGCCAGGACGAGCATGGTCACCAGCACGATGGTGGCGACGGCGTTGAACAGCCACCCCAGGTGCTCCATCACCCAGCCGTAGGCCGCGTTCGCGACCACGCTGACGCTGTCGGTGGCGACGATGCCCCAGATCACGAATGCGACGGCGAGGACTCCGGCCACGGCGAGGACGAACTTGTCGATGCTGTAGCGGCGGCGCTGCTCGTCGACGGCGATGCCGGGCACCAGGGCCGGGTGGATGTTGTGGGGGTACTCGGGTCGTGCGTAGTCGAAGGTCGCCAGCTTGTCCGAGCGGCGGCCGACTCGTCGTCGCGGCACGGGGTGGTCAGGGTGCTCCGTGCTCTGGCGGGGGTCGTCCTCGGTGTTCACATAGGCTCCGTTCTCGAGGGGAGGCGAATCGGGCTGCGGATGCCGCGAAGCCGGGCAGTGCCGATGGACGGCCCTGCCCGGCTCTGTCGCGGGCCACGGTCTCGGGGTGCGCGGATCAGGCCCCGCGGGGGCGGGTCAGCCCTGCGCACCCCGGATGAGGTCGGAGGCGCGCTCGCCGATCAGCATCGTGGTGATGTTGGGGTTCACCGCGACCAGCTGCGGCATGACCGAGCCGTCCACGACCCGCAGGCCCTTGACGCCCTTGACCCGCAGCTGCGGGTCCAGCGGCGACATCTCGTCGTCGGCGGCGCCCATCCGCACCGTCCCGGCCGGGTGGTAGACGGTGTTGTGGGTCGTCGAGACGTAGTCGGCGATCTCCTCGTCGCTCTGCACGTCCTCGCCCGGGAACAGCTCCCGGCCGCGGTAGGCGTCCATCCCGGACTGGGCGACGATCTCGCGGGCCTTGCGGATGCCCGCGACGGCCACACGCATGTCGTGGCCTTCCTCGTCGGTGAAGTAGCGCGGATCGACCTTCGGCTTGTCGCGGTAGTCGATCGAGCGCAGTCGCACCGTGCCGCGGGAGCGCGCGTGGGTGACGTTCGGGGTCAGGGCGAAGGACTCCGGGGAGGTGGGATAGCCCTGGCGGCGGGTGTGCATGTCGAAGGGCACCGAGCCGTAGTGCATCATCAGGTCCGGCAGGTCCAGGCCCTCCTCGGTGGGGGTGAAGATCCCGATCTCCCACCACTGGGTGGACTCGCGCGTCATCTTCTGCGTCGACTCCCAGGAGATGACCGCCTCGGGGTGGTCCTGCAGGTTCGAGCCGACGCCGGGGGAGTCCACGCGCACCTCGATGCCCACCTCGCGCAGGTGATCGGCGGGGCCGATCCCGGAGAGCATCAGCAGCTTCGGCGAGTCGATCGCGCCGGCGGAGAGGATGACCTCCCTGCGGGCGTTCATGATCGAGGAGCGGTCGAAGGAGTTGTCGATGTACTCCACGCCCGTGGCCCGCTGGTCCTCGTCGAAGAGGACCTGCATGACCTGGTGCCCTGTGAGGACGTGCAGGTTCTCCCGGTCCCGGATCGGGTGGAGGTAGGAGACGGAGGAGGAGGCGCGGGTGCCGTCGGCCTGGCGGTTGACCTGGAACCAGTTCGCGCCGTTGACGACGGTGGAGAAGTCGTTGAAGCGGGCGCGGGGGATCCCGGCCTGCTCGCACGCGTCGAGCAGGGCGATGCCGAGCTTGTCGTCGGCCGGGGCGTCCATCAGCTCGACGGGGCCCTCGCTGCCGTGGCCGGCGCCCTCGCGGTCGCGGTTGTTCTCCAGGCGCTCGATGAGCGGGAGCATGTCCTTCGAGCCCCAGCCCTCGGCGCCGAGGCGCTCCCACAGGTCCATGTCCTCCGCCGGCGGGTGGAAGGCGATGCAGGAGTTGTGTGAGGAGCAGCCGCCCAGCACCTTGGCCCGGGCGTGGCGCATGAAGGAGTTGCCGTTCTCCTGCGGCTCGATCGGGTAGTCCCAGTCCAGCCCGGACTCCAGCAGCTCGGGCCAGCGCTTCAGCTGCAGCACCTCCTCGTGGTCGAGGTCGTGCGGGCCGGCCTCGAGCAGGGCCACCTCGAGGCTCGGGTCCTCGCTCAGGCGGGCGGCGACGACGGCTCCGGCGGAGCCGCCGCCGACCACGATGTAGTCGTACTCGGCGATGGGGTTCTCGGACGTGAGGTCCTTGCGGGTCATCTCTCCTGCTTCCTGATGAAGGGGACGGTGGGGACGTGCGAGGGCGCGCACGCTCCCGCGCCCACCGGAGCGGGGTGCGCGGGAGCGTGCACGGGGGCGGTCAGCCCTTGCGGGGGAACCAGCCGGAGACGGCCGGCTCGGTGTTCTGGTAGATGTGCTTGGCCTCGGTGTACTCCTCGAGACCCGTGGGGCCGAGCTCGCGCCCGAACCCGGACATCTTGAAGCCGCCCCACTCCGCCTGCGGCAGGTAGGGGTGGTAGTCGTTGATCCAGATCGTGCCGTGGCGCAGCGCGCGCGAGACCCGGTTCGCGGTGCCCGCGTCGGAGGTCCACACCGCGCCGGCCAGGCCGTACTCGGTGTGGTTGGCGATCTCGATCGCCTCCTGCTCGGTGGAGAAGGTCTCCACCGTGATCACCGGGCCGAAGCCCTCCTCGATCACGGCAGGGTTGTCCCGGGTGCAGCGGTCCAGCACCGTCGGGGCGTAGAAGAAGCCCTTCTCGTGCTCGGGGCCGCCCCAGTGGCCGCCGGTGCGCAGCCGCGCCCCGGCCTCGACGCCGCGCTTCACGTAGTCGGTGACCTTCTCGCGGTGGGCCTTCGAGATCAGCGGACCGGTCTCCGCGCTCTCGTCGAACGGGCCACCCATGACGATGCCCTCGGCGCGGGCGACGAGGTCGTCGACGAACCGCTCGGCGATGGACTCGTGGATGATCAGACGCGTGCCCGCCGAGCACACCAGGCCCGAGTCGAGGAAGCCGGCGTTCAGCGCGTTGTCGAGCGCCGCCTCGTAGTCCGCGTCGGCGAAGACGACGTTGGGGTTCTTCCCGCCGAGCTCGAGGGCGACCTTCTTGATCCCCTTCGCGGCGGACTCGGCGATCTTCCGCCCGGTGACCAGTCCGCCCGTGAAGGAGACCAGGTCGATCTCCGGGTGGGAGGACAGCGGGGCGCCGACGGTGCCGCCGTCGCCGAGCACCAGGTTCGCCACGCCCTTCGGGAGCCCGAGCTCGTCGAGCACCTCCATCATCAGCATCGTGGTGTGCGGGGTGAGCTCGGCGGGCTTGAGCACGAAGGCGTTGCCGGCTGCGAGCGCGGGGGCGATCTTCCACGCGGCCTGCAGCAGCGGGAAGTTCCACGGCGTGATCATGCCGCACACGCCGACGGGCTCGCGGACCACGCGGGAGATCACCGCGGCATCGCCCGCGTCGACCAGACGGCCCGGGTCCTGGTCGGCGATCTTCCCGAAGTAGCGGAAGCAGGAGGCGATGTCGTCCATGTCGCCCTCGGCCTCGACCAGGCGCTTGCCGGTGTCCTGCGCCTCGGCGCGGGCGAACTCGTCCTTCCGCTCGGCCAGGCGGTCCGCGACGCGCAGCAGGAAGTCGCCGCGCTGGGCGGCCGGGGTGCCGGACCACTCGCCGCGCTCGAAGGCGGCGCGGGCGGCGAGGATCGCGCGCTCGACGTCCTCGGCGCCGGCCTCGGAGACCACGCCCACCTCGGAGCCGTCGGCCGGACAGGTGATCGTGCGGGTCTCACCGGTGGAGGACGGCACCCAGGCGCCGTCGATGAACAGGGTCGCGGGGCTCTCAGTCATGGTTCTCCTTCGTCGTCCGCGCGGTGGCGGGGTCGGTGGGCTGGTCGGGCTGGGTCGCATCGGACCGGTGGTCCTCACCCTGGGCGCTCTCGGGCTCGGCGTCGACGTGGTCGGCGTCGTCCCAGGTGTCCGGGGCGGTGACAGGGATCGTGCCGGTGGCGGTGCCGATCTCGTCGCTCATCGTCAAGTACATGATGTGAGCGTCGTAGGCGTCCAGGACGTCGCTGATGACCTGCTCCTTCGTGTACCCCATGATGTCGCGTCCGCGGGAGCCGGTGCGCGAGAAGATCTCGATGCGGTAGTAGACGTCCCGCACGGTGGAGAGGTTCGCGGCGAAGCTCGGCACCGAGTACGCGACCGGGTAGGCCTGGTACTTGAAGTCCTCGGCATGCGGGAACGAGACGACCAGGTCGATGTACGGCACGCCGTGGTCGGGATGTTCGCCGCGATGGCAGGAGACGTCCGCGCCGAGTGCGCGCAGCTCCGAGGCGACCTCCTCGACGGCGGGGGTCGCGACCTCCGCAACGAAGGCGCGGGCCCTGCCCTCGTCGGCGTAGGACATGCGGCCCCGCAGGCGCTGCTGCCACGGGACGCGGTCGTGGGACTCGCCGCCGCGCACCCGGGAGGTGAGCACGCCGGGCAGGGCCGCGGTGCGGGCGTCGAGGTCCATCTGCTCGGTGCGCAGCACCTTCCACAGGCTGAACATCACCAGATACACCAGTATCGACAGCGGCAGGCCCACCACCACGGTCGCGGCCTGAAGGGTGTACACCCCGTCGATGAAGAGCATCACGACGGTGAGCGCGCCGGTGATCACGGCCCATACGATCCGCAGCCAGGGCGGGCCGTCGGAGTCCGTGGTGGAGGCCTTCGAGGTCATGTTCGCCATCACCAGCGAGCCGGAGTCCGCGGAGGTGACGTAGAAGAACAATCCCGTCACCACGGCGAGCGAGACGGTGAAGAGCGCGCCCGGGTACTGCTCGAGCAGGTTGAAGAAGCCGGACTCGGGCTGGTTCACGGCGAGGTCGAGGAAATCTCCGTCGCCTGCGAAGCTCAGCGCGGCGTTCCCGAAGATCGACACCCACAGCAGGATGAACGAGAAGGGGATCAGCAGCACGCCGACGACGAACTCGCGAAGGGTGCGGCCACGGGAGATGCGCGCCAGGAACAGGCTCACGAAGGGCGCCCAGGCGATCCACCACGCCCAGAAGAACAGGGTCCAGTCCGCCATCCACTGGTCGGAGGGGTAGTCGGCGGCGCCGTCGGTGTAGGCGAAGGTGTTCATCATCATCCCGGGGAAGCGGGAGAAGAAGTCGCCGATGTTCTGGACGAGGGCGTTGAGCAGCTGGTGGGTCTGCCCGGAGAAGAGCACCCACAGCATCAGTGCGATCGCCAGCAGCACGTTGAGCTCGGAGAGGCGACGGATGCCCTTGTCGACGCCGGAGACGGTCGAGACGATCGTGATGCCGACCGCGAGCGCCATCAGCGCGATCTGCACCGCGATCGAGTTCGGGATCCCGAACAGGGCGGAGAGCCCGTAGTTCAGGAACACCACGCCGATGCCGAGGGAGACGGAGATCCCGAAGATCGTGCCGATCGTCGAGCCGATCTCGGCGACATGGCCGACGGCGCCGTGGATGCGCCGGCCGAAGATCGGTGCGAGCGCCGAGCGGATCGACAGCGGCAGGTGGTAGCGATAGGCGAACAGGCCGAAGGCCATGCCCATCAGCGCGTACATCGCCCACCCGGGGATGCCGTAGTGGAAGATCGTCCAGATCGTCGCCATCCGGGCGGCCTCGTCGGAGCCCGCCGGCGCATCGGGCGGGGTGAGGAGGTTCGTGGCCGGGCCCGAGATGCCGAAGAACATCAGGTCCACGCCGATGCCGGCCGCGAAGAGCATCGCCGCCCAGGTGAAGAGGTTGTACTTCGGCACGGAATGATCCGGGCCCATCCGGGTGCGGCCCACGCGGGAGAGCGCCACGAGCAGCACGAAGACGACCACGATCGCGGCGGTCAGGACGTAGTACCAGCCGAAGTTCGTCGCGATCCAGGCCATCGAGCCGAAGATCGCGGTCTCGGCGGCTCCGGGCCAGATCGCGGCGAAGAGCACGAACGCCACGATGATCACGGAGGTGCCGGCGAAGACGGGCAGGTTGACGCGGGAGTGCGCGGGCCGGGCGCCTCCCTCCTTCTGTGCGCTGGGGGCGGGCGGGGCCTCGGCCATCACGATCCTCTCGGTCGACGCTCGGGACAGGACCGCTCGCGGTACGAGCGATCGGGCGGGGAGATCCGGCTCGGCGAGCGAGGACCGCTGCTCCTGCGCGGACGCTGTCCCTGGCCGCCGACCGAGCACGACTCTAGGAACGGATTGTCGGATGCTCCAGTTCCATGGACGATTCGTGAGGAACCAGTCAGGCAGCTGCGCGGGATTGCCGGGATCGTCCCGGGATCGCCCTGACCTGCGCAGTGAGGCGGTAGGTGGACTCCCTCGTCCTGCGATGTCCGTGCGCTCCCCGCGCCGCGCGCGCCGTCGGGCCGGTGAGGAGGGTGGCCGCGCTCACGTCCGGGAGCGCAGGGAGGCGAGCATCGCGGGCAGGATCGCGATCGCGGCGCCGGTCAGGCACAGCACGCCGCCGAGCGCGGCGAGCGGCGGCGGCACCTCGCCGAGGATCGTCCAGGCGAGCACCACCGTGATCGCGGGGACGATCAGGGACGAGGAGGTGAGCACCCCGGCCGGCGTGTGGGTGAGGGCGTAGCCCCACAGCAGGAAGGCGGCCGCGGTGGGCAGCACGCCCATGTACACGACCGCTGCGATCGCCGAGGCCGGGGCGCGGCCCAGCTCCGCGACGAGCTGCGGGGCGAAGGGCAGGCAGGCCAGCATCCCCGCCGTCATCCCGACGACGGTCATCGAGGTCGAGTCGATGTGAGCCAGCAGCGGCTTCTGCCCCAGCACGCTGCCGGCGTAGAGCACGGCCGCGAGCAGCCCGAGCACGAGCCCCGGCCCCTCCACGTGCCCGGTCGAGGTGGCCAGGGTGATCAGCCCGATCCCGCACAGCGCGATCACGACGCCGACGAGCAGCCGTGGGGACAGCCCCTCGCCGAGCAGCACGCCGGAGGCGACGGCCACGATCAGCGGCGCGAGGTTCACGAGCATCGCGGCGGTCGCGGGATCCAGGAACAGCTCCGAGGCGTTGAGCACCACCGAGTACACGCAGAACCAGGTCACGCCCCAGGCGAGCACCCCGGCCCACATCCTGCCGCTCCGCGGCGTCCGCACCCGCCCGGTCAGCACGAGCGGGAGCATCACCGCCGCCGCGGTCACCATCCGCAGCAGCGTCATCGCCCCGGGGGAGAGGTGCGCACCGGAGAAGCGGATGACGATGAAGGAGGACGCCCACAGCAGCATCACCGCGGCGGCGGCGAGCCAGGGCAGCGCCGGGCGGGACGGTGCGGCCGGGGCGACGGGGGAGGGCATGCCGCCATCGTGCTCCTCCGTCGGACGCGAGGGCGAAACGCCGGCGCGGGTCTCACGGCTCGGTCGGCCCGCCCGCAGGTCGGAACGCCCCGTCGGCGGGCGGCGCGGGCGTCCCGCCTGCTGTCGGGCGGTGCGGTCCGCTCAGCCGGCGGCGGCCTCGAGCCGGGCGACGTCGAGCTTCGTCTGCGTCATCATCTCGCGCGTCACCGCCTCGGCGTGCGGGCCCTGCAGCAGCTCGTTCAGTCGCTGCGGGATCACCTGCCAGGACAGGCCGAAGCGGTCACGGCACCAGCCGCACTGCGACTCCGCGCCGCCGTTGGCGATCAGCGCCTCCCGCAGCCGGTCGACCTCCTCCTGCGACTCGACGGTGAGCATGATCGAGACCGCCTCCGACAGCGGGAAGGCGGGCCCGCCGTTCAGCAGCGTGTACGGCACGCCGCCGAGCACCAGGTCGACGGTGAGCGCCTGACCGGTCATATCGGGACCGTCCGGCGGGCCGCCGCCGGCCTCGTAGACGGTGCGCTGGAGGATCCGGGAGTCCTCGACGAGGGAGACGTAGAACTCGGCGGCCTCGTCGATGCGGCCGTCGAACCAGAGACAGGTGCCGATGGTGGTCATGGGGCTGTCCTCCTGCAGTGTCGGTGCTGCGGGTCGGTGCGGGCCGGCGGCCCGTCGTGCGCTCACAGTAGGCCCGCGCCGCCGCCGCAGGTAGGTCCGATCCTGCGCACTGCGGGGTCTGTCCTCCGCGGCGGGGCGGGTCTACTGTCCACGGCATGAGCATCCACATGGAGAACGTCGGGATCGCGGTGCGCGATCTCGAGGAGGCGATCGCCTTCTTCACCGACTTGGGCCTGACCGTGCTCGGCAGGGACACCGTCCGCGGCGAGTGGGCATCGACCGCCGTGGGGCTGGACGGCAACCACGTGCGGATCGCGCTGCTCGGAGTGCCCGACGGGAGCGGGCAGCTGGAGCTGTTCGAGTACCTCCACCCCGAGGCGATCGAGGCCGCCCCGACGCAGCCGCACGAGATCGGCATGCACCGCGTCGCCTTCCGGGTCGAGGACCTCGACGCGGCGCTCGAGATCGCGGCGCGTCACGGCTGCCGTCCCGTGCGGGGCGTGGCGACCTACGAGGACGTGTACCGCCTGACCTACCTGCGCGGCCCGAGCGGGATCCTGGTCATGCTCGCCGAGCAGCTGGGCGGGACGGGGGACTGAGCCGGAGGGTCGGCGCCGGGCCGACGCGATCGGTGGAGCGGCCGACGGGACGCGGCACGGCGTGCCGTCGGGCTCGTCGCCCCTCAGGCGCTCGCCGGGGTCCAGCCGAGCGCCGGTCCGAGCCGAGTGGCGATGTCGGTGAGGATCTGCACGTAGTCCTCATGGGTGAAGCTGAAGGGGAGCGCGAAGGCGACTTCGTCGACCTCGCGGAAGCCCTCGTGCGCCCACAGCTGCTCGGCGATCTCCTCGCTCGTGCCCACCAGGTCCGGGGCGAACATCATCCGGCGCGGACCCTGCGGGGTGCGGGTGCGCGGCAGGCGCTCGGCGGAATAGGCGCGGTAGCGCTCCGCCTGGTCGGTCGACGCCGAGTCGGTGGGGATCACGACCAGGCCCTGCGAGGCGCGGGTGCCGCCCGCGGCGCGGAAGGCGCGGATCTGTGCGGCCTGGACCGCGGCGAAGTCCGGCTCCGCGTCGGGGCCGGGGAAGAGGACGCTCGAGGAGAGCAGGTGCAGGCCGTGCTCCCCGGCCCAGACGGCGGAGTCGAGGGACCCGGCGCCGTACCAGAGCCGCTCTCGCAGACCGGGGGAGTGGGGCTCGACGCGGGAGGAGTACTCCTCGACCACGCCCTGCTTCCCCTCCAGCTCCCGCACCCGCTCGCCGGCGAGCAGGCCCGCGAGACGCTCCACCCTGGTCTTGGAGAAGTCCTCGACCTCTGCGGTGTCCGGGTAGAGGGCGTCCTTGACGGTGTCGTACTGCATCGGGGTGCCGACGCTGACGCCGGGATTGATCCGGCCGCTGGAGAGCACGTCGACGGTCGCGAGGTCCTCCGCGAGGCGCAGCGGGTTCTCCCAGCCCAGAGGCGTCACCGCGGTGCCCAGCTCGATCCGGGAGGTGCGCTGGCTCGCCGCGGCCATCACCGCGATCGGGGAGGAGATCCCGAACTGCAGGTGGCGGTGGCGCAGCCAGGCGCTGTCGAGGCCGAGCTCCTCGCCGAGCTCGATGAGCGACAGGGTCGACTCGTGCCCGACCGCGGGATCGGCCGGATCGAACAGGCCGATGGTGAGGAAGCCGAGGCGGCGCAGGGAACGGGAGCGATCGGGCATCGGGGGGCCTTCCGGAGCAGGACGCACTGGGGCGCGGTGCGCTCATCGTAGCCAGCGACGCTCCCCGGTGATCAGCCGCGGTCGAGCAGACGCTCGAGCGGGATCGTGCCGTCCTGCCAGGGGGTCAGCAGCCACACCGCGAGATACGCGCCGACGCCGAGCACGGGCAGCAGGAAGGAGGCGAGCACGAGCAGGCGCATGATCCACACGTTCAGACCGGTGAGCTCGGCGAGGCCGCCGGCGATGCCGCCGAGGAGGCGCTGGGGGCCGCGGCGGAAGCGGAAGCCGCGGAGGGTGGCGAAGAAGGAGTTCATGGGATCGAGGCTAGGCGCGGCCGCGGCCCTCGGCACTGGGGCTGGCCCCCGTCCTCGGCGCGGGATTCCCGCTCCTGCGCCGGGCGGGACCCGGGCGGCGGGGACGGTTCCGCAGCTCCCGGGCCCGGCGGCTGTGGCCCGGTCCTGTCAGCCCTCCTCGCCGGCGGGCCAGGCGTTCGGCGTGCATCCCTGCAGGTCGATGGACTGCTGGAGCATGACCGGGGCGGGTGCGCCCTCGGCCGGGCAGCTCGCGTGGCCGTGGCCGAGGAAGTGACCCACCTCGTGGTTGATCATGTACGCGCGGTACTCGGCGAGGTCGTCGTAGGTGGGGGTCGCGTGCAGCCAGCGGTCGGAGTTCAGCGCCACCTCGGGCCCGATCCGGCAGCTCCACACCCCGCCGGTCTTCGCTGGCAGGCACAGCTCGTCGACCGTGGGCGGGGAGCCGATCGAGATCGTGAACTCCGCCTCCGCCGGGTCCGCGACCCGGTGGAAGACGACGTCGGCAGGGCCCTGCCAGCCGCGCTCGTCGGCGAGCACGGCGGCGATCTCCTCCGCGGCCTCCTCGGCGTCGACGTCGATCCCGTCCTCGACCCGCACCGCGTAGGGGCGCAGCACGCCCTCGGTCGGCGCGTCCCCCGCCGCGGCGACGGTCCAGGTCCCGGCGCCGACGGTCCCGCTGCGCACCATCTCCACGTCACCGCCCGCCTCCGGGGACTCCGCCTCGGGGGTCCTCTCCGCCGCGTCGTCGGTCGGCGTCGCCTCCTCGCCGGGGGTCCCTTCGCCGGTCGGCTCCGCCGCGGGGGCGTCGTCCTCGGCCGAGGTCGTGCCGCCCTCGTCGGAGTCGGCGGGCGTCCCGTCGTGCTCCGGGGCCGCGGACTCCGCGGCGGTGCTGGCCTGCTGCTGCTCCGGCGGCGTGCCCGCCCCGCGCACGAGCGAGACGAGCAGCAGCACCAGCGCGATCACGACCAGCAGCACGAGCCCCGAGCACACGAGGCGACCCCGCCTCGTCAGGCGGAGGACGGGGCGGTGCGGCGTGGGCTCGGTCACTCCTCGAGAGTACGGGCGAGCTCCTTATCCTGGGCGGATGCCCACGCGCTATGTCGGCCTCGATCTGGCCGCCCAGGACCGTCGCACCGGGCTCGCGGTGCTGCGCGAGCAGGATCCCGCCTCCGGCGTGCTCGTGCTCGAGGAGGCGCGCACAGGAGTCGATGACGCCCTCATCGCGCAGAGGGTGCGCGGCGCGGGGAAGGTCGGGGTCGATGTGCCGGTCGGCTGGCCGTGCCGCTTCGTCGAGCTGCTCGCCGCCCAGGCGACCGGGACCCTCGCGCCGCCCGGGTCGACCGGGGACGAGTGGCGTCGAGGACTGGCGATGCGGGAGACCGACCGTGCCGTCCACGCCCGCACGGGCCTGACCCCGCTGAGCGTCTCCACGGACCGCATCGCCCATCCCGCGCTGCGCTGGGCCGGGATCGAGGCGCGGCTGCGGGAGGAGGGGATCGACGTCGCCCGCGACGGGTCCGGGCGGATCTGCGAGGTGTATCCCGCGGCGGCGCTGCGGCGGTGGGGCCTTCCGCACCGCGGCTACAAGGGCACAGGCGGGCGCGCGGCGCGCCGCGGACTGGTCGAGGCGCTCGGCGGGCGGTTCCCCGGCCTGGACTGGGCCGGCCACGACGCCGCCTGCGTGGAGGAGGACGACGTCCTGGACGCGGTGATCGCCGCGCTCATGGCCCGGGAGGTCGCCCGCGGCCGTGCCGTTCCGCCGCCGGACCCGCTGCGGGAGACCGCCCTGGTCGAGGGCTGGATCTGGCTGCCCGCGTAGCAGGCGCCGCCGCTCAGTCCGTCTCGGGCAGGTCCTCCTCGCGCAGCCTCGGCTCGACCCGTCGTTCGGGGGCGAAGCCGGCCTTGTCCGCGAAGAAGGCCCGGATGCGGTCCATGTCGGCGCGCACGTCCCCGGTCACCTCCATGATCGGGCCGAGCCCGCTGGTCATGGTGGTGCGGTCCACGTAGCCGAGGGTGAGCGGGAGCCCCGTCGCGCGCGCGATCCGGTAGAAGCCGGACTTCCAGTGCGTGTGCGCCCCGCGCGTGCCGTCCGGGGTGATGACCAGCCCGAACACCGTGCCGGTGCGGACCAGGGCGATGACCTCGTCGACCACCTTGGCGGGGTCGCGGCGGTCCACCGGGATGCCGCCGAGCGTTCGCATCACCGGTCCCTTCCAGCCGGTGAACAGGTCGTGCTTGCCCAGCCAGCGCAGCTTGATCCGCAGCCGCCAGGCGATCCCCAGCATGAGCACGAAGTCCCAGTTGGAGGTGTGCGGGGCGCCGATGAAGAGCGTGGGCCGGTCCGGGACGCGCTCGACGACGAGCCTCCAGGGCGACACCGCCCAGAACAGGCGTGCGATGAGCTGACGGATCATGGTGCGAGGGTATGCGCTGACCGGGGCGCGGACGGGCGAATGCCCATGTCCGGGCTGATCGGTCTGCGAGCGAAGGTCCCGCCGTGCGGTCGGGGCCCGGCCCACAGGGCCCGCCTGCCGCTCATTCGCCCCGCGGCGGCCTGCGGGTCTGCTTGAGGTCGGCGCGGCGACGCTTGGCGGCGAGGCGTCGGCGGCGGGAGCCGGCCGTCGGCCGGGTCGCCCGACGCGGCACCTCCGGGGCGACAGCCTCGCGAAGCAGCGCGGCGAGCCGCTCGCGCGCCGCCCGACGGTTCCGGTGCTGCGAGCGCTGCTCGGAGGCGGTGACGGTGAGGACCGTGCCGGCGGTGCGGGTCGCGAGACGTTCGAGCACGCGGGCACGCTGGACCTCGTCCAGGGCCGAGGTGGCGGCGAGGTCCAGGCTCAGCTGCACCCGCGAGTCGGCGGTGTTGACCCCCTGGCCTCCTGGTCCGGAGGCATGGGAGAACTGCTCGACCAGCTCCGCGGCGGGAACGCGCAGGCCGCGGGGCGCCCCCGGGCCGGGATCCACTCGCAGGTCGTCCATGTCCCCAGTGTGCCCCGCCGAGGGTCTGGCCGTCCGGCCGCGGACGGGGCACGATGGCGGCATGGCTGATCCGAAGCAGACCCTGACCCCCGAGCAGATCGCCGACGCCGGGCTCACCGGCTGGCACCAGGAGGACGAGACCCTCACCGCACGCTTCGACACCGGCGACTTCGCGACCGGGCTCGCGTTCGTGAACCGCGTCGGCCTCTCCGCCGAGGCGGCGAACCACCATCCCGAAATCCTTCTCACCTATCCCGAGGTCACCGTGACCCTCTCGAGCCACGACGTCGGCGGAGTGACCAGCCGGGACCTCGCCCTGGCCGGGACCGTCAGCGCCCATGCCGAGGAGCTCGGGGTGACGATCGCCGCGGACTGATCCCGGACGGTCGCGCAAAGGAGCGCGCCGATCGCCCGGGGACCGTCCGGCGATCGGCCTAGCCCACGAGGGACCTCCGGCCCTGGTGACCCCGATCCCCGCTTCCTATCGTGGAGCCATGATCGAGAACTCGAAGCTCACCGTCATCGGGGCCGGCGCCGTCGGCTCGAGCGTCGCCTACGCCGCTCTCATCCGCGGCGCCGCCCGCCACGTCGCGCTCTACGACATCGACGCGGCGAAGACCGAGGCCGAGGTGCTCGACCTCGCCCACGGCACCCTGTTCACCCCCGGCAGCGACATCGTCGGCGGCGCCGACATCTCCGTCGCCGAGGGGTCCCACGTCGTGGTCATCACCGCGGGCGCGAAGCAGAAGCCCGGCCAGACCCGCATCGAGCTCGCCGCCACCAACGCACGGATCGTCCGCGACATCATGCAGCGCACCCTCGAGGTCGCGCCCGACGCGATCTTCGTGATCGTCTCCAACCCCTGCGACGTGCTCACGATGCTGGCGCACGAGGGCTCGGGACTGCCCGCCGAGCGGGTCTTCGCCTCCGGCACGCTGCTGGACTCCTCGCGCCTGCGCTGGGAGCTCTCCCGCCGTGCGGGCGTCGCCGCCTCGGCCGTGCACGCCCAGATCGTCGGCGAGCACGGAGACACCGAGTTCCCGCTCTGGTCCGCCGCGCGCATCAACGCCGTCCCGATCCTGGACTGGGCCGGACCCGACGGCGCACCGCTGTTCACCCGCGAGGAGCTCGACCGGATCGCCGTGGACGTCCGCGACGCCGCCTACACGGTCATCCAGGGCAAGGGTGCGACGAACTACGCGATCGGGCTGTCCAGCGTGCGGATCGTCGAAGCGATCCTCGGCGACGAGAGCGCCGTGCTGAACGTCGCCCCCGTGCTCTCGGACTTCCACGGCATCGACGGGGTCGCGCTGTCGGTCCCGTGCCTGGTCGACTCCGCCGGCGCCCGCCCCATCCGCGAGACCCCGTTCGACGACGGGGAGCTGGAGCGGCTGCGCGCGAGCGCCGCCGCCCTCGAGAAGGTCGCCGCGGGCCTCCGCGACTGACCCTGCCCACCCCGGGAGGCGGCGAGGGCCTCCCGAAGGCCTCAGCGTCGAGGCCCCTGCCGTCCCACCGGACGACAGGGGCCTCTCCCTCGTGCCTGCCGGAGCGACCGTGCCCCGGCACGACCTCGGAGACGACTCCCATGTGGACCCAGACCCTCGACCCCTTCGACGACATCCTGCTCTCCGCCGCTGTCGCCGCCCTCCCGATCCTCGTGTTCCTCCTGCTGATGGTGGTGTTCAAGCTCTCGGGCCTCGTCTCGGGGCTGATCGCGCTCGCCGTCGAGGCGGCGGTGGCGCTCCTGGCCTACGGCATGCCCGCCGCCGCCGTCGCCGGTGCCGGACTCTCCGGACTGCTCACCGCGCTGTGGCCGATCGCGTACATCGTAGTGATGGCGGTGTGGCTGTACCGGCTGGCGGTGCTCTCCGGCCGCTTCGACATCATCCGCGCCTCGATCGGCGCGATCTCCCCGGACCAGCGGGTGCAGGTGCTGCTGATCAGCTTCGCCTTCGGCGCCTTCCTCGAGGGGGTCGCAGGCTTCGGGGTGCCCATCGCGATCTGCGCGGCGCTCCTGGTCCAGCTCGGCTTCGCCCCGCTGCGCGCGGCCGTGCTCTCGCTGGTCGCGAACGTCGGCGCCGGCGCATACGGCGCGATCGGCATCCCGGTCCTCGTCGGAGCTCAGGTGACGGGGCTCGGGGTGATGGAGCTGTCCCGCGCGATGGTGCTCCTGCTCCAGCCGCTCACGGTGCTGGTCCCGTTCCTGCTGGTGATCCTCATGGACGGGCTGCGCGGCCTGCGGGAGACCTTCCCCGTCGTACTGGCCGTCTCCCTCGTCTTCAGCGCGGTGCAGGGCGGGGTGCTGTGGTTCCTCGGCCCCGAGCTCGCCGACATCGGTGCCGGCCTCGCGACGATGGTGGCCGTTTTCGCGGTGTGCCAGGTGTGGTCGCCGAGGCGCGTGCATCGCGAGCCCGGCGCCCCCGACCCGGTGCCCGGCACCCACAGCTTCAACAACGTGGTCGTCGCCTGGAGCCCTTTCTACATCCTCTCGGGACTCATCCTGCTGTGGTCCCTGCCGCCGGTGAAGGAGCTGTTCACCACGGGTGCCCTGGGATTCACCACGCTCGCGGTCCCGCTTCCCGGCCTGACCGGGCAGATCGCCGCCGCGGACGGCACCGTCGTCGAGGCCACCTGGAACCTCTCCCTCCTCGGCGCGACCGGCACCGCGATCCTCCTGGCGGTGATCGTTTCCTTCCTCACCACCCCACAGGTCACGGCGCGCCGGCTGCTCGGCGAGCTGGTCGCGACGGCGCGCAGCCTCGGCCCGGCGATCGCCCTGATCGCCGTGATCCTGATGCTGGCGAACATCGCCGGCCACTCAGGGGGCTCGGCCACGATGGGCACCGCCCTCGCGGCCGTGGGCCCGCTGTTCCCGCTGATCGCGCCGGTGATCGGCTGGATCGGCGTGTTCCTCACCGGATCGGTCGTCAACAACAACACCCTCTTCGCCCCGCTGCAGGAGACCACAGCTGCCGGCATCGGGGTGTCCTCGGCGCTGCTCGTCGGCGCGAACACCGCCGGCGGCACGACCGCCAAGGTCATCTCCCCGCAGTCGATCGCGATCGCGGCCGGCGCCGTCGGGCTCTCCGGCCGGGAGGGGGAGATCACCAGGAAGGCGCTCGGGCCCAGCCTGGGCATGCTGCTGGTGATCTGCGTGTGGAGCCTCGTGCTCGCGACTCTTCGCTGAGCGCGCGGTGGTGATCCTCGGCCACGGGAGCGCCGCCGTCCTGAAGGAGGTCGGTGCGGGCCTGCGTGGCGGAGGCGCCTCGCCGGTCAGCTGCGGTCCAGCAGGGTCAGCGCGAGAGCGGTCGCCGACTCGGCGGAGCTCGCGTCGTGGAGCACGGGGTCGGGAGAGGCGGCGACCCCCACGATCCAGGCGGCGGGTCCGTCGTCTCCTGCCCTCGCGACCACGACATCCCCGCCTGGGAGGTGGATGCGCAGCATCGGGCGCTGGGGATGGAGCGTCGTCCTGGAGGCGATGTCAGGGCGCTCCGCGATGAGCGCGTGCCGGATGCGGTCGCATTCGAGCCACTCGCCGAAAGCAGATGTCATGTCCTGGGTGAAGCGCATGGAAGGTCCTTCCGACGGGGCCCGAGATCGTGGGGCTGACGGCGAGTGAGCGGTGGAGGAGCGTGGGCGGCGGGGCCGCCCGGCGTCCGCTGATCGGTCTCAGCTGGGGGAGATGGTCCAGGTGCCGTCGGCATCGACCTGGAGGACCAGGGAGCCGTCGGGCAGCAGCGTGGTGCCGTCGTAGGTTCCGATGTCGTTGACGATCAGGTCGGGGTAGCTCTCGCCCCAGGCCCAGATCGCCGCCCTGCGGGAGTTCACCCACGATGCCGACCCGACCGACCCCAGCGTCGGCCGGCGCGACGTCGACGAGGCCGCCCAGCTCGTCCACAGCCTCGTCGGCTCCCTCCGCGAGATCGTCACCCTCGACTGGAAGGCAATCCAGAACGCCGACGTGCGCCGCGGCTTCATCGACGCCGTCTCCGCGACCACGAACTTCCTGCGCTCACCACTGACCGACGGGAACACCGACCCCGAGGACCCGAACGCCCGCCCCCTCGCCGACGCCTTCCGCAGTCTCTCCTCCAAGCTCGACCGCGCCTGGGCGCTCGCTGCCGGGCACCAGGACATCCAGCCGCTGCTGCCCGAGGTGCAGTTCTACAAGGAGGTGCGGGTGTGGATGGCGAAGTACGACGCCCGCGAGCGCCTCTCCCGCGGAGAGCCCATCACCGACGAAGTGCGGCGCCTGCTCGGCGAACTGCTGGTCGACTCCGCGGAGAGCACCGGGGTGGTCGACATCTACCAGGAGGCAGGGCTCGAACTCCAACGGCTCGACGCGATCACCCCTGCCTGGACCGAGGAGGCGAAGAAGCCCTCGAAAACCCAGCTCGCGATCGAGGCGCTGAAGGCCACCATCCTCGAGGAGGCGGCACGAGTCACCCGCGGCAATGAGGTCCGCTCGAAGCAGTTCTCCGAGCGGATCAACGAGCTGATGCTGAAGTACACCAACAAGCAGCTCACCGCCGCGGAGATCATCGCCCGCCTCATCGAGATGGCCCAGGAGGTCCGTGCCGAAGCCGACCGTGGCACGCAGTTCAGTCCTCCGCTCGGCACCGACGAGCTGTCGGTCTACGACGTCATCGCACAGAACCCCTCGGCCGTGGACGTGAAGGGCGACGACACCCTCGCCCAGATCGCCCGGGAGCTGGTGACGATCATGCAGCGTGACATCCGCACCGACTGGACCGTGCGCGACGACGTCAAGGCCAAGCTCCGCTCCTCCATCAAGCGCCTGCTGCGCAAGTACAAGTACCCGCCGGACCAGCAGAGCGAGGCGATCGTGAACGTCATGCACCAGATGGAATCGCTCGCGCCCCGGTATGCGGAGGAGCTGCAGGGCGCATCGGCCTGACGATGCGCGGCAAGCACCTGTCGCGGCCCGTGATGGCGTCGTCCACAGGAACCGGTCCACGGACGGTGTCCACCCCTACCATGAAGACCCGGGTAGAGCGCCGAGAGAGACCAGGACGGGAGGTCGCGCCGTGACAGTCCATGTGGATGTCGCTCCGACGATCCTCGACTGGGCAGTCGAACGCGCCGGGTGGGATGAGGAGACCGCCGAGCGGAAGTTTCCTCAGCTCACCGAGTGGAGGGCCGGGACTCGCCGGCCGACGGTGAAGCAGCTGGAGCGTTTCGCGAAGGCCACTCATGCGCCGTTCGGCCAGCTCTTCCTCTCCGCGCCGCCGGAGGAGTCGCTCCCGGTGCCCGACATGCGCACCCTGCGCGGCACAGGGATCACCCGCCCATCCGCGGACCTCCTCGACACGATCTACCAGTGCCAGACGCGACAGAGCTGGTTCCGCGACCACGCTGTGGAGAACGGGATGGAACCTGTCGCCTATGTCGCGACGGCGACGACCGACGACGACCCCACTGTCATGGCGCAGAGAATGCAGGAGGTTCTCGGCGTCGACCCGAGGACCGAGCCTCTGGCACCGAGCTGGAGCGCGGCCTTCCGCCTGCTGTCCGACCAAGTCGAGGCGAGCGGGACGCTCGTGATGGTCAATGGTGTGGTGGGTTCCGATACGCACCGCGCATTGCGGCCCGAGGAGTTCCGCGGCTTCACCCTGGCCGACGACCTGGCCCCGGTGGTGTTCATCAATGGGGCGGACAGCAAGTCCGCACAGATCTTCACGCTCCTCCACGAGTTCGCGCACGTCTGGCTCGGGGGCAGCGCCCTCTCCGACGTCGTACCCGGCGAAGAAGGCGGTCCTCCCGAGGAACGGTGGTGCAACGCCGTCGCAGCCGAGGTGCTGATGCCGATCGAATCCGTGCGTTCCACGTTCCGAGGCGACCTCTCCGCCGAAGGTCTCGATGTCCTGGCACGCCGTTTCACCGTCAGCACGCTCGTCGTCCTTCAGCGTCTCGTCGACGCCGAGCTGGTCCCGCGGGAGCGTTTTCGGGAGCTCTATGCGCAGGAGGAGGAGCGCGTCCTCGCGCTCTTCGCCGAGACGACGGAGAACCGGTCCGGAGGCGGGAACTTCTACAACGTCCAATCGCAACGCCTCAGCAGGCAGTTCGCGCGCGCGGTCGTCGCGAGCGCACGCGAGGGCGGGACCAGCTATCGCGATGCCTACAAGCTGCTCGGCACGAAGAAGCACAGCACGTTCGAGGCGCTCGCCGAGCGGGTCGGGACGCGCTGATGCATCTCGTCGACGCGAACGTCCTGATCGAGGCGAAGAACAGGTACTACGCGTTCGACATTGCGCCCGGGTTCTGGGCGTGGCTCGAGCAGGGCCACCGGACGGGGAAGCTGATCAGCATCGACGCCGTCCGTGATGAGCTCGTGCAGGGCGATGATGAGCTCGCGGAATGGGCTCGAGGTCGTCGAGACTTCTTCCTGCCGATCGATCAGCTCACGGTCCAGCGTTTCCGACCGCTCAGCGACTGGGCTCGGCACCAGAACTATCGGCAATCAGCGCTGAATGAGTTCTCCAGCGATCGGGCGGACTTCCTCCTGATCGCACACGCGATCGGGCACGGCGACACGGTGATCACCAACGAGCAGCCCAGCCCGCAGGCGCAGAAGCGAGTGAAGATCCCCGACGCCTGCGCCGGCATGGGAGAGGCGACCGCTGACATCTTCACCGTGCTGAGGGAGACCGGGGCAGCTCTCCATCTCGTCGACTCAGCTGAGACAGAGCCCCGTGCCGAGACGCGAGCGCCGACGATCCCGGGCCTCGACTGATCGCAGAGGCCGGGCGCGAGAGCGCCGGCTATCCGCTCTGCGGAAGAGGATCCCTGACCCTCTTGTCACCGGCGGGACCAGCGTACCCATCGGTCTCCGCGGAACAAGGGGCCGGTGGTGGAGAGCCCGCTCCCTACCCGCGGTTCTGTACGTCGGCCCGACGACGGGCTAGTGTTCCGGCACCTGGAAGGACCCCGGATCACGACGACGTGCGGAGGACCTCATGAACCCCGATCCCATCTCGCTCTCCCTGGGCAGTCTCACCACGGTGGGGGTGATCGTGGTGATCGCCCTGATCGCGATCGCGATGGCGCTGCGCTTCCGCGCCGAGGTGCTGCGGGCCCGCACCGGCACCGAGGCGATGGACGAGGTCGCCGGCGCCGTGCAGGAGGGGGCGGCCGCCTATCTGCGCCGCCAGCTGCGCACGCTCGGCGTCTTCGCCGTGATCGCCTTCCTGCTGCTGCTCCTGCTGCCCACCCACGGTGCCGAGGGCACGGAGGGGATGCTGCTGCGCGGCGCCCGCTCGGTCGCCTTCCTCGTCGGCGCCGCGTTCTCCGGTCTGATCGGCTACCTGGGCATGTGGCTCGCGGTCCGCGCGAACGTGCGCGTGGCCGCCGCCGCGCACGAGACCGGCCGCGACCCCGCGATGCTGATCGCGGTGCGCACCGGCGCCTGCGTCGGCATGGCGACGATCGGCTTCGGCCTCCTCGGCGCCGGGGCCGTCGTGCTGCTCTTCCGCGGGAACGCCGCGCTCGTGCTCGAGGGATTCGGCTTCGGCGCCGCGATGGTCGCGATGTTCATGCGCGTCGGCGGCGGGATCTTCACCAAGGCCGCCGACGTCGGCGCCGACCTCGTGGGCAAGGTCGAGCAGAACATCCCCGAGGACGACCCCCGCAACGCCGCGACCATCGCCGACAACGTGGGCGACAACGTCGGCGACTGCGCCGGCATGGCCGCGGACCTCTTCGAGTCCTACGCGGTCACGCTCGTGGCCGCGCTCATCCTGGGCCGGGCCGCGCTCGGCGAGGCCGGGATGGTATTCCCGCTCATCGTCCCCGCGATCGGCGTGATCACGGCGCTGATCGGCATCTACCTCACCACGCCGAAGAAGGGCCAGAGCGCGCTGACCACCATCCGCCGCTCCTTCCTGCTCTCCGCGATCGTCTCCGCCGTGCTGTGCTCTATCGCCGCCTTCGTGCACCTGCCCGCGAGCTTCTCCGCCCTCGGCATCGAGGACGCCTCCGCCGCGATCGACGACCCGCGGATCGTCGCCGCCGGCGCCGTCGTGATCGGCATCGTCCTCGGCATCGCGATCCTCTATCTCACGGGCTACTACACCTCGACCGAGGACCGTCCCGTGCGGCAGGTCGCCGCGACCTCCCGCACCGGCGCCGCGACCGTCGTGCTCTCCGGCTTCTCGCTGGGACTGGAGTCCGCGGTGTTCACCGCGCTGGTGATCGCCGCGGCGGTGTTCGGGGCGTTCCTGCTCGGCGGCGCCGGTGTGACCGGCCTGTTCGCGATCGCGCTCGCCGGCTGCGGGCTGCTCACCACCGTCGGCGTGATCGTCGCGATGGACACCTTCGGCCCGGTCACCGACAACGCCCAGGGCATCGCGGAGATGTCCGGGGACGTGGACGGCGAGGGCGCGCAGGTGCTCACCGAGCTCGACGCCGTCGGCAACACCACCAAGGCCATCACCAAGGGCATCGCGATCGCGACCGCCGTGCTCGCCGCGACCGCGCTGTTCGGCTCCTACACCGACGCGATCCGCGACGTGCTCGGGGACCGCTACCAGGACTTCCTCGCCCAGTCCGTGGTCTTCTCGCCGCAGACCCTGGTCGGCGTGATCATCGGCGCGGCCGTCGTGTTCCTGTTCTCCGGCCTCGCCATCAGCGCGGTGGGCCGGGCCGCCGGGGCCGTGGTCTACGAGGTGCGCCGCCAGTTCCGGGACATCGCCGGGATCATGGAGGGCACCGCGAAGCCCGAGTACGGCAAGGTCGTCGACATCGTCACCCGCGACTCGCTGCGGGAGCTGGCCACGCCCGGCCTGCTCGCCGTCGCCGCGCCGATCGCCGTCGGCTTCGGGCTCGGCGCCCCGGCGCTCGCCGGGTATCTCGCCGGCGCCATCGCCTCCGGTGTGCTGATGGCGATCCTGCTCGCGAACTCCGGCGGCGCCTGGGACAACGCGAAGAAGATCGTCGAGGACGGCCACCACGGCGGGAAGGGCTCCGCCGCGCACGAGGCCACGATCATCGGCGACACCGTCGGAGATCCCTTCAAGGACACCGCCGGCCCGTCGATCAACCCCCTGATCAAGGTGATGAACCTGGTCGCCGTGCTGATCGCGCCCGCGGTGGTGGGGATGAGCGCGCTCAGCGGCCAGGCCGATCCGCTGCGCTACGCGATCGCCGCCGTCGCGATCCTCGCGATCGCGGTGGCCGTCACCATCTCGATCCGCCGCGGTGTGGTGCTCGAGACCGAGGACGACCTCGAGGCCGTCGACGCGCAGGGCAGCTGACTCAGACGGGGACGGGCGCCGAGGCATCCTCCCGCGACCCCACGGTGCCGATGGACCACTGGTATCCCGGCTCGGTGCCGTTGACCTCGAAGGCGCCGATCTCGCGGGCCTTGTACACCCAGGGGTTGTGGGAGGCGACCGTGCGGGCGTTGCGCCAATGGCGATCCAGCGCCGAGGTCTCGCGCACGGCCGAGGCCCCGAGCGCGTCGAACAGCCGCGTCGCCGCCTCCGGCACCAAGCGGGAGGTGACCACCTGGGCCCGGGCAGAGGCGAGCTCCGCCGCCACCAGGGCGGAGCGCTCCTCCTCGCCGCCGGCACCCACAGCGCGGGCGGCCTCCTCGATCGCCTCCGCCACCTGGCCCGCCAGCGCCTCCGCGGTCGCGGCGACCGCGGAGATCTCGCCGAGCACCTGCAGGATCTGCGGATCCTCCCGCACCCGGTCGGCGTTGCCATGGCTGTAGGTGCGGGTGCGGGCCGCGACCGCCGCCGTGGCGTCCTCGCGCACTGCCGCGGCGATCCCGGCGTGCACGGCGATCAGCACCAGCTGGTACACGGCGGTCTGGTAGCCGAACCGGTCCTCGAAGGGGATGACGTCCTGGGCGTCGAGCCGTGCGCGGTCGTAGACGATCGTGCCGGTCCCGGTGAGCTTCTGCCCGAACCCGTCCCAGTCGTCGCTGCGCGTGACCGCGGCCTGGACCAACGGCACCACGGCGATGTGCTGGGACCCGTCGGCCGCCTCGACCAGGGTGTCCGAGTAGTCGGCGAAGTAGGAGCCGGTGGTGTAGAACTTCCGGCCCGTCACCTCGGCGTGCTCGCCCTCGACCGCGACCTTCGTGCCCTGGGAGCCTCGCTCCACGGAGCCGATCTCCGACCAGGCGTTCCCGATCACCGCCCCGTCGGCGATCCGTCGCAGCCATCGCTGCCGGAACTCGGCGTGCGGTGTGATCAGGAGGTCCTCGACGAAGGCGATGTGCCCGCGCCAGATCTGGGGGAGGTTCGCATCGGCGGCGGCCAGGTCCACCAGCAGCGAGGTCAGCTGCCCGAAGGTGGCACCCAAGCCACCCGCCTCGACCGGCAGGCGCACGGTCCCGAAGCCGGCCTCGGCCAGGGCGCGCACGGCGCCGTGGGGCAGGGTGCGCTCGCGCTCCCGGTCCAGGGTCCCCTGGGCGATGGTCTCGATGACGGGGGCGAAGCGGGCGCGGAGCTCGGTGAGCGTGGTCATAGGTGTCCTTTCCTCGGTACTCACGGTTGGTGATGGTTGACCCTAGGGTCCCGTGCACCGCCGGGGCCAGGGTGCTGACCCATGCCGTCACACGGCGTTGCGGAGCAGCCGCTCGGGCAGGTGCGAGAATGCCGGGATGACCGCCACCCTCGTCGCCCATGACCTCGCCGGAGGGTACGGCCACCGCATCCTCTTCGACGGCCTCGACCTCACCGTCGCCCCCGGGGACGTGATCGGCGTGGTCGGTGCGAACGGCGCCGGGAAATCGACGCTGCTGCGCCTCCTCGCAGGAGCCGCCGCCCCTCAGCAGGGCGGCCTGACGCTCTGCCCGTCGGACGCCTTCGTGGGCTGGCTCCCGCAGGAACACGAGCGGACCCCCGGGGAGAGCGTCGCCGGGTACGTCGCCCGACGCACCGGCTGCGCTCGGGCCACCGCCGACCTGGATGCCGCCGCCACCGCCCTCGAGCACGACGCCCCGCCCGGCGGCCCCGAGCCGGCCGACGTCTACGCCGCGGCGCTGGAGCGGTGGCTCGCCAGCGGCGCGGCCGACCTCGAGGAGCGCCTGCCCGTCGTGCTCGCCGATCTCGGCCTTCCGATCGGCCCGGGGGAGGCGGAGCAGACGGCGATGACCTCCCTCTCCGGCGGCCAGGCCGCCCGGGTGGGGCTCGCCGCGCTGCTGCTCTCCCGCTTCGACCTGGTGCTGCTGGACGAGCCCACCAACGACCTCGACCTCGACGGCCTCGCCCGGCTCGAGGCCTTCGTCCAAGGCCTCCGCGGCGGGGTGGTGCTGGTCAGCCATGACCGCGAGTTCCTCGCCCGCTGCGTCACCGAGGTGCTCGAGCTCGACCTCGCCCAGCACTCCCACCGTCTCTTCGGCGGCGGCTACGAGGCCTATCTCGAGGAGCGCTCCACCGTGCGACGCCACGCCCGCGAGCGCTACGAGGAGTTCGCGCAGAAGAAGGCGGACCTCGTCTCCCGGGCCCGCACGCAGCGCGAATGGTCCAGCCAGGGCGTGCGCAACGCGATGCGGAAGGCGCCGGACAACGACCGGGTCCGTCGCCGGGCGCAGTCCGAGTCCAGCGAGAAGCAGGCGCGGAAGGTGCGGCAGATGGAGAGCCGGATCGCGCGGCTCGAGGAGGTGGAGGAGCCGCGCAAGGAGTGGCAGCTCCAGTTCACGATCGGGGCCGCCCCTCGCTCCGGCAGCGTCGTCGCCACCCTCGCGGGCGCCGCGGTGCACCGGGGCGCCTTCACGCTGGGGCCGCTCTCCCTCCAGGTCGACGCCGGTGACCGCATCGGCATCACCGGCCCCAACGGCGCCGGGAAGTCGACCCTGCTGCAGCTGCTGCTGGGCAGGATCGAGGCCGACGAGGGCTCGGCCTCGCTCGGCGCGAACGTGCGGATCGGCGAGATCGACCAGGCGCGCTCCCTGCTGGCCGACGAGGCGCCGCTGGCCGACGCGGCCGGGGCGCTGCTGCCGGAGATGACCCCGGCGGACGTGCGCACCCTGCTGGCGAAGTTCGGCCTGCGCGCGGACCACGTGGGCCGGCCCTGCGCCGAGCTGTCCCCGGGCGAGCGGACCCGTGCGGCGCTCGCCCTGCTCCAGGCGCGCGGCGTGAACCTGCTGGTGCTCGACGAGCCGACCAACCACCTCGATCTGCCCGCCATCGAGCAGCTCGAGCAGGCGCTCGAGAGCTACACGGGAACGCTGCTGCTGGTCACGCACGACCGGCGCATGCTCGAGACCGTGCGCATCGACCGGCGATGGCAGGTGGAGGACGGCGAGGTCGCCGAGCTCTGAGGCCTCGGCGTGACCGTCAGCCCGCGAGCGGGCAGGGCTCGAGCACGTCCAGCGCGATCCGCGCCGCCTCATCGGGGGAGGAGGCCTCGTGCATCACCGGATCGGAATCGCCTGCGACACCCACCAGCCAGGACGCCCCGTCCTCCTCGTCGAGCCGGGCCACGATCACCGCACCGCGCTCCACGCGCGGGATCCGCAGCAGCGGACGCTCCGGGTCCAGGTGCAGGACGCCGTCGAGCTCGGGACGCTCCGCGAGGAGGGCGCGGCGGATCTGCTCGCGCTCGAGCCAGTCGCCGAAGGCGACCGCGAGGGCACGGGTGAACTGCATGGAGGGTCCTTCCTCGGAAGCCAGGATCCGCTCGGGCGCTCAGGGCCCGACGGGGAACAGCTCGACCGCCCCGGAATGCGGTCTCACGGCAATTGTTGGACAGCGGTCCGACAAATGGGAGTGACCGAGGCGTACTTCTCACAGGAATCCGACGGTCTGAGACACGTCTCACGTGCCCCGGGGTCAGCCTCGGGGCTCAGCAGGCGATGTCGCCCTCGACGAGCCCCTTGAAGCGGCTGCGGTGGAACACCATCGCCTCGGCGGCCGGTGAGCTGTCGATCGCGAGGACCTCGAGCAGTGCGAGGTCGTGGTCGCCCGCGCGCACCTCGTCGTGGACCCGCACCGTCATCCAGGCGGGAGCGCCCTGCAGCACCAGCGCGCCGTGCTCGTCGGCCTCCACGTCCAGGCCCTCGAAGCGGCGCTCCCGGTCCGGACCTGCGAGCTGGCGGGTCACGCCGCGCTGGCGATCGCCGAGCACCGTGACCCCGAGATGTCCGTGCTCGCGCAGCAGCGGCCAGGTGCGCGAGCTGTGCTGCACCGCGACGGAGACCAGGGGCGGCTCGAGGGAGACCCCGACCGTGAAGGTCGAGGCGACGAGTCCGTGGCGCACGCCGTCGATCTCGGCGGCGACCAGCACCACTCCCTGCGGGAAGTGGGAGAAGGCCTCACGGAGCGCGGAATCGGTCAGCATGCTCCTGACTCTAGGACGCGTGCCGCGCCCGCGCACGGCCGGGCCCACGTCCTGGGACCCGACCGTCATGCGGCGTCATAGTGGCAGGTCAGCGAGATGGGTCAGCCCTCCGTCGTCGCCTCGCCCATCGCGCTGATCTGGAAGCTCGCCCCCTCGGGATCCGCGATCGTCGTGATCCGTCCGAAGGGCGAGTCGAACGGGCCGTCGAGCACGCTCCCGCCGAGCTCCTGCACCTTCGCGAGCGCCTGCTCGGTGCTCTCGACGCCGAAGTAGACGCGCCAGCCCATGGCCTCCTCGGGCATCATCCCCGCCGCATCGCAGAGGCCCCAGCTCGCGCTCTCGCCGGAGCCGTTGGTCGCGTAGCGGAAGTCGTCCCCGCCCTCGTCCATCCCCTCGCCCATCGGCACCAGCTCGGCGTCGAACACAGCGGTGTAGAAGGCGGCGGCGTCGTCGTAGCGGTGGGTCATCAGCTCGAACCAGACGGGGGAGCCGGGCCGCCCGGTGAACTCGTAGCCCTCGAGCTGCTTCGGCTGCCACATCCCGATGGGGGCGCCGACGGAGTCGAGGACCACGGCCATGCGGCCGGAGTCGCCGATGTCATCGGCGGGGACGACGACGCCGCCGCCCGCCTCGCGGGCCCTGGCGACGCGGGCGTCGACGTCGTCGACGGTGAGGTAGACGCCCCACTCGGACGGCAGGGGGCTGCCCTCGGGGCAGGTCATCCCCGCCACGGACATCGCGCCGCCGACGAGCTTCCCGTCGTTGCGGAGGATCCGGTAGCCGCCGAACTCCTCGCCGAGGCCCTCGACCTCCCAGCCGAACAGACCGGCGTAGAAGGGCATCACGGCGGAGACGTCCTGCGCGGAGAGATCGAGCCAGGTGGTGGTGCCGGTGCTGCGGGTCATGGTTCCTCCTGTGTTCGTGGTCCTTGCGGCGGCCGCGGCCGGTCCGGCCGGGGCTCCCACGCTAGGGCGGGGGCGGGGCGGAGGTGCGTCCGATCATGCGCAGTCCGCGCCGCCGCGGCGCCGCGGGATCAGGCGGGGCGCAGCGCCGGCAGCGCGGAGAGCATCGGCACGCTCCCGCCCGCCGCGGAGGTCCCGAAGCTGAGCGTCACCTCCCCGGGACCGGTCAGCGGCGCAGGGTGCGCCGCGACCATCGGCGCCCGTGGTGCGAGCAGGTCCAGCGGATCGGCGTGCGGCGGCACCGCGAAGGCGAGCAGGAACGGGGCGCCCGCGCACAGGGGGAGGTCGACGTGGTCGACGCCCGTGACGAGCACGCCCGAGGACGGCAGGCCGATCGGTGCGGGCTGCGGGTACCAGCCCACCCAGATCGAGGGATCGCCGCGACGGTCCGTGCCCTCGGGGAGGTCCAGCACCGCCCGCACGGCCCGCTCGCCCAGCGGGTGCGGGCGCAGCATCGTGAAGGGGCGCGGCGGAGCATCGGCGACGGTCTGCGCGAGGCGACGCAGCTGCCCCGGGGTGACGCCGACGGTGCTGCGGAAGCGGCGGCCGAAGCTCGACAGGGAGTCGAAGCCCACCTCGCAGGCCACGTCGATGACCGCGGCGTCGTCCGCCAGCAGCAGCTCCTTCGCCCGTCCGACGCGCAGGGCGATCAGGTACTGGCCGGGGCCGATCCCGAGCTGCGCGCTGAACAGGCGCGAGAAGTGGAAGGGGCTGTAGCCGGCCGCATCGGCGAGATCGGCGACCTGCAGCGAGGGCGCCCGATCCCGGGCGAGGTCCACCACGGAGGCCAGCGCGGTCTCCGGCAGGGGCGTCGTGAGCGGCGTCACACGCGACAGTCTAGGGCGGCGGCCCGTCGGACGGCCTGGCCGACGGGAGCTCGTCCATCGGGCCGGCCGCGACGCGGCGGGTCGGGGAAGCGGCGACCTCGGCGGCCAGGCATGCGGCGACCCCGCCGACCGGGACGGGTCGACGGGGTCGCAGGGAGGGGACTCGCCGAGCGGCGGACCGGAGGTGCCGGGATCAGCTCTCGGGGTCGGCGACCTCGGCCGGCTTCGAGTTGCGCAGGAAGAACGCCGCGACGAGGCCCAGCGCGGCGATCCCTGCGGAGACGTCGAACGCGACGTTGACGCCGTGGATCTGGCCCTCGACCCCGTGCTCGGCCGGGTCCAGCGCGGCGACCGTCATCACGGTGACCAGCACGGCGGTGCCGACCGAGGCGGCGATCTGGCGCAGGGTGTTGTTCACAGCGGCGCCGTGCGGGATGAGGGGCTGTGGCAGCTGGTTCAGCGCCGCTGTGGTGACCGGCATGATCACCATCGCGGTGCCCAGCATCCGCACCGAGTTGACGATCGCGATGTAGGCGAAGGAGGTCTCCGGGGTGAGCCGCGCCAGCAGCAGGCTCATCGACGCCAGCAGCGCGAAGCCGACGATCGCGAGCACCCGGGCGCCGAAGCGGTCGAAGATCCGGCCCGTCACCGGGGACATGACGCCCATGATGACCGCGCCCGGCAGCAGCACCATCCCCGACTCCATTGCGGAGAAGTCGCTCATGTTCTGCATGAACAGCGGGATCATCAGCATGCCGCCGATCATCGCCATGAACACCAGCATGCCCAGCACGGTGCCGAGGGTGAACATCGGGTTGCGCAGGATCCGCAGCTGCAGCAGCGGCTCCTCGATCCGCAGCTGGCGCCGCACGAACCACACCAGCGCGACCACGCCGACGGCCAGCGGCGCGATCACCTGCGCGCTCGCCCAGCCGGAGGTGCCCGCCGTGGAGAAGCCGAACAGCAGGCCTCCGAAGCCGAAGGTCGACAGGATCAGGGAGGGCACGTCGAGACGGGGATCCGTCTGCTCGGTGACGTTGCGCAGCGTGAGATGGGCGAAGATCAGCGCGCCGAGCGTGATCGGCAGCATCATCACGAACAGCACCCGCCAGGACCAGTGGTCCACGATGAAGCCCGACAGGGTCGGGCCGATCGCCGGGGCGAAGGAGATCACGAGGCCGAAGGTGCCCATCGCCGTGCCGCGACGGTGGATCGGGAAGATCGCGAAGAGGATCGTCTGCATCAGCGGCATGATCATGCCGCCGCTGGCGGCCTGCACCACGCGGCCCACCAGGAGCACCGCGTACACCGGCGCGACCGCGCAGATGAGCGTGCCCAGCGCAAAGATCCCCATCGCCGCGAAGAACATCGTGCGGGTGGAGAACTTCTGGATCAGGAACGCCGTCGCGGGGATCATGATCCCGTTGACCAGCATGAACAGCGTGGTCACCCACTGGGCTGCATTCGCGGTGATGCCGAAGTCCGCCATGAACGCCGGCAGCGCCGTGTTCAGCAGCGTCTGGTTCAGGATGATGACGAAGGCGCCGGTGAGCAGCACCGCCATCACGATGTTCGGGTTCACCTGCACCGGGGCCGGGCCCCCGGAGCCTGCCGTCCTGCCGTTCGTCTCGCCGCTCACGGCGGGCACCTCTCTCGTCTCGATCGCCACCTGGCCCCTCTCCGCTCGTCCCCGCTCGACGCGGTCGGCGGTCTCGACCGCCTCCAGCACAGTAGGTCGAAAGTTGCACTGAGTGCAAGGTCTGCGGAGGGAGGTGCATGCCTCATCCGGCCGCGCTCATCGCACAATGGAGCGGTGTCCGCCCCCTCCTCCCTCCTCGTGCGCGCCGACGAGTCGATCGCCTCCCTCGCCCCCGGGTACTTCGCCCTCGTGATGGCGAGCGGGATCGTCTCCGTCGGCCTGGGGATGACGGGCTTCGGGGCGGCGGCCCGTGCGCTGCTGGTCCTCGCCCTCGTCGCCGCGGCGGTGCTCGTCGTGCTCTTCGCGCTGCGCGCCCTGCGGCACCGCGCGCGGATGCGTGCCGACGCCCGCAGCCCCGAGCGCGCCTTCGGGTTCTTCACGATCGTGGCCGCCGCGAGCGTGCTCGCCGTCGGCCTCCAGGCCGAGGGGGCCGGCGGCGCGGCCCTCGCCCTGCTGATGCTCGGCGCGGCGATCTGGGCGGTGCTCGGCTACGTGATGCCCTGGCAGGTGCTGATGACCCGCGACGGCGGCCGGATCCTCGAGCGCACCGACGGCAGCTGGTTCGTGTGGTCGGTGGCCTCCCAGTCGCTCGCCGTCGGCCTCTCCGGCGTGCGGCCGCCCGACGGGGACGCCGCGCATCTGCTCGGCGCGCTGACCGTGATGGCCTGGTCGGTGGGGACGATCCTGTACGCGGGGATCGCCGTGCTGGTGATCCTGAGGGTCGTGCACTTCGGGATCACCCCGGAGCAGTTCCAGCCCACCTACTGGGTCTCGATGGGGGCGCTCGCGATCGCCGTCGTCGCCGGCACCGCGATCTACGAGATGCCGCCGGTGCCGATGGTGGAGGCGGCGCGGGGGCTGATCGGTGGGACCGTGGTGATCTTCTGGTGCTTCGCGCTGTGGCAGATCCCGCTGCTGGTCGGCGCCGGGGTGTGGCGCCATCTCGTCCACCGCGTGCCGCTGCGGTACGAGCCGGCGCTGTGGTCGATGGTGTTCCCGCTGGGCATGTTCGCCGTCGCCTCGATGCGGCTGGGGCGGAGCGAGCACCTGCCCCTCGCCGAGGCCGTCGGTGAGGTGGGCCTCGTCGTGGCCGTGCTCGCCTGGGCCGCGGTCGCCGGGGGTCTGGTGCTCGTCCTCGCGCGGGCTCTGGCCGCGTCCCGTCGCTGACGGCTCGCCGTCCCGCCCCTTCACGTCCGCCGCCGCCCTGATGTCGGGCCTGGCGGCGCAGGCGGAGGAGCTCGACGTCTCCGAGGACGAGAAGGAGACGTTCGCCCAGAGGGGACGGGCGCCCGAGGCCGTCTTCTCCTCCACGCTCAGCGAGCCCCTGGACTGGCAGAACACGACCCTCGTCAGCACCGACGCCGCCGAGGCGGTGCGGGCGATGAAGGCGGAGGCGACGAGGCCGCTGGTGCTCAGCGGCAGCCTGAGCCTCGGCCACGCGCTCATGAGGGCCGAGCTCGTGGACCGCTTCCGGGTGGTGCTCTTCCCCGTCATCACCGGCCGCACCGGCCTCGAGCGGATCGGGGAGCAGTTCGAGGACTTCTCCCTCGAGCTGCTCGCCGCACGCACCTTCGAGGGCGGCCTGCAGCTGCTCGAGTACGCGCCGACCCACCTCGAGCGGCCGCCCGGCACCGCCTGGGACCGCGGGGCGGCCGACGGGTCCTGATCCCGCCGGCCGCCGCAGCGGCGCTCCCGCCGGCCGGGGCTGAGCACCCGGACCCGTCGGCCCGCCCTCCTGCGGACCCCGTCCGCCGCCGGAGCGGCGCTCAGCTGAACTGGATGCCGCCGTCGACGAGCATCGTCTGCCCGGTGACGTAGTCCGAGTCGGGACCCGCCAGGTAGGAGACCATCGCCGCGACGTCCTCCGGCACGGAGACCCTGCCCAGGTGGATCGAGCGAGCATTCTCCTCGAGCGCCTCGCCCCTCTGCTGGCCGTGCTTTGCCGCGAGCTTCTCGTCGATCAGGTCCCACATCGCGGTGCCGACGATGCCCGGGCCGTAGGCGTTCACCGTGATGCCGTGCTCGGCCCACTCCATCGCCGCGGCCTGCGTGAGGCCCCGCACCGCCCACTTGGTGGCCGAGTAGGGGCCCAGCAGTGCGAAGGGGCGGAAGGCGACGATCGAGGCGGCGCCGATGATCTTGCCGCCGTGGCCCTGAGCGATCATCTGCCGCGCGGCCTGGCGGTAGGAGTTGAAGACCCCGGTGACGTTGACGTCGAGGATCTTCTGGAAGTCGGCGGCGTCGTAGTCGATGAGCTCCTGAACCTGCGCGATCCCGGCGTTGGCGACGAACACGTCCAGGTGCCCGCCCGCCTCGACGGCGGTCTCGACCAGCGCCTGCACCGAGGCCTCCTCGGTGACGTCGGTCTCGGCGGCGGTGGCGGCGCCACCTGCGGAGGTGATCGCCTCGACGGTGGAGGCGACGCCCTCCTGCATCGAGGGCAGGTCGGCGACGATCACGTGCAGGCCGTCGCGGCCCAGGCGCTGGGCGATGGCCTCGCCGATGCCGCGGGCCGCGCCGGTGACGACGGCGACCCTCTGCCCCTCCGGCGCCTTCTCCCGGGCGGCCTCGACGGTCGAGCGGTCGTTCGCGGTGGTGCTTATGGTGACTCCTCCTCGAGTTCCGGCGGCGCGTCCGTCGGGCCGCCGCGGCCAGGAGACCAACGCGCGTGTGACCCAGGCAACATCTCCTCTCGTCCCGTGAGAAGCGCGGGACGCGCCCCGGCAGATCGATGCGCGGGCGCCCGAGGGGCGACGGCACGGAGCCGTCGGCAGGACGACGCGGCGGGGGCGCCCACCGCTCGGTGGACGCCCCCGCATCGGCCCGTCGTGGTGACGGGCGTCCCTGCCCGGGAGGCAGGAGGAGCCGCTCCGCCGGCAGCTCCCGCCGCCGTCAGTCGACGGTGATCTCGCCCATCGGCCCCCAGCCGTCGCTGTCGATCTGGTGGGAGATGATCTGCGGCGTCGCCGTGAGGTACTGCGGGAACTCCTCCTGCATCTTCTTGAAGTGCGGGGAGTCCACGTGCGGGCCGGCGCCCTCGTCGGTGAACGCCTCGATGAGCACGTAGGTGCTGGGCTCCTTGACGCTGCGCGACCACTCGAACCACAGGTTGCCCGGCTCGGCGAGCGTGCTCTCGGTGAACTCGCTCGCGATCTCGGGCCAGCGGTCGGCGAACTCGGGCTTCACAGGGAACTTCACGTTGATGAGGATCATCGTCGGGTCCTTTCTGAGAGGTGACGGGACCAGCCTGCCGTATCCGGCACGCGCGGGGAACCTCGATTCTCGCAGGGCAAGAAGCAGGGCTCGGGCACAATGGTCGCCGGAAGGAGGACGACGATGACCTCGAACGACACAGGCCGAGCGGCCCAGGACCAGGGCGGCCAGGTCGCCCGGGCGATCGCGGTGCTGGAAGCGGTGGCGGAGCACGGCAGCAGCACCGCGCGCAGGATCTCCGAGGCGACCTCGATCCCGCTGCCCACGGTGTATCGGATCGCGCAGGAGCTGATCCGCTCCGAGTACCTCGTGCACCTGCGCACGGAGAAGCGCTTCGCACTGGGCTACAAGCTGCACCGCCTGGCCGTCGGCCTCCATGACGATCTCGGCATCCCGCGCTCCGTGCGCGAGGAGGTCCACGCCATGCATCGTGACCTGGGCATGTCCGCCTATCTCGCGATCCACCGCGGCACCGACTTCGTCGTCGTGCACGTCTCCGACTCGCCGCAAGCTCCGCGGCTGTCCCCGCTCGGCTTCGGCTTCCACGAGAGCCCGCACGCGACCGCCTTCGGGAAGGCGGGGCTCGCCTCCCTCGCTCCCGAGGAGCAGGAGGAGTACCTGGCAGGGCCCCTGCGTGCCCACACCGACCGCACCCTCGTAGACCCGGGGGAGCTGCGCCGCCAGCTCGCCGAGATCGCCGAGCGCGGCATCGCCTGGGAGCACCAGGAGTTCGTGCCCGGCTCCAGCTGCCTCGCCGCGACGATCAAGGCCGACGACGGGATGCTGCTGGGCACCGTCGCGGTCTCCGCGCCGGTCGCCGCCTACGAGGGGCGTCTCCGCCATGTCGAGGACCGGGTGCGGGCCTGCGCCTCCCGCGCCGGGCGCGCCTATCGTCTGGGCGCGCAGGCCCACTGACCGCGGCACCCGTCGGCGTTCTCGCCCGGTGATAACGGCGCTGTGCGCTCGCCGCAGCCCCTGCCTATCGTGTGGCTCAGGTCACTGACGAGGATGCAGTGGGAAGGAGACGCCATGAGCGCACCGGACGGCGACGAGGCCGTGAACGAGATCGAAGGAACCGACGAGGCGGAGGCGACGCTCACCGCCCTGATCAAGGCCGCGTTCCCGCACGAGCGCGTGCCGGAGACGGCCTACCGGCGGGCCGCGGACACCGTCCGCTGCGCCGCGGAGGAGAGCGCGTGGATGCGGGTCAAGCTCGCCCACGGCCTCGACTCCCTCGAGGCCCTCGCGGACGGCCGCTTCGCCGAGCTGAGCCCCGAGGAGGCGCTGCCGCTGCTGCTGCGCATCCAGCACACGACCTTCTTCGGCTTCGTGCGGCAGACCGTCGTGGTCAGCCTCTACGAGGACGAGGAGGTCTGGGAGGTGATCGGCTACGAGGGACCGTCCTTCGAGAAGGGCGGCTACCTCCACCGCGGATTCGACGATCTGGACTGGCTGCCGGATCCGCGGATCGAGGAGTACGACGGGGAGCCGCTGGTGGAGGTCGTCTCCGATCTCCCCCGCGGGGCGACCACGAAGAGCGTCCGGGGCGCCGCCGTCCCGGCAGGACAGAGCAGGGCACGCGCCGGACGCACCGGCCGCGGGACGAAGGGGCAGCAGGCATGAGCAGCATCGACCACTCCATCGAGGCCGTCGTCATCATCGGGTCGGGCGCCGGCGGCGGCACCCTCGCCTACGAGCTGACCAAGGCGGGCATCGAGTGCGTGCTGCTCGAGGCCGGCCCGTACCTGCGCGGCGAGGACTACATGAACCTCGAATGGGCCGCCTTCGACCAGATGGCGTGGGCCGACACCCGCACCACCTCCGGCAGCTGGCGCATCGCGAAGGACTTCCCGAACCTGCCGGCCTGGATCGTCAAGGCCGTCGGCGGCACCACCACCCACTGGTCCGGGGCGACCCCGCGCTTCAAGCCGCACGAGTTCCGCACTCGCAGCACCTACGGCCGAATCGACGGCGCGAGCCTGATGGACTGGCCGCTGACCTACGAGGAGCTCGAGCCGTACTACACCCGCGCCGAGGACGCGATCGGCTCCACCCACCGCGGAGGCCGACCGCCTCTGCCGGCGAACAACAACTACAAGGTCCTCGCCGCCGGCGCCGAGAAGCTCGGCTACCGCCACTACGCCACCGGCCCCTACGGCACCAACGCCGAGCCCTATGACGGCCGTCCCGCCTCGGTCCAGGACGGCTTCAATTTCCAGGGCGACAAGAGCGGCGCGAAGTGGTCGACGATGGTGCGCGAGATCCCTCGCGCCCTCGCCACGGGGAAGCTCGACCTGCGCCCGGACTCGCACGTCGCGCAGATCCTGCACGACCGGACGGGACGGGTCGACGCGGTGCTCTACCTCGACGCCGAGGGGAACCTGCACCGCCAGGCCGCGAAGCTCGTGTGCGTCGCCGGCAACGCGATCGAGACGCCGCGCCTGCTGCACCTGAGCTCCTCGTCGCTGTTCCCCGACGGGCTCGCGAACTCCTCCGGCCTCGTGGGCCGCAACTACATGCGCCACATGACCGGCAGCGTGTACGCGCAGTTCGACAAGCCGGTGCACATGTACCGCGGCGAGACCATGGCCGGGAACATCAGCGACGAGTCCGTGCACGATCCCTCGCGCGGCTTCGCCGGCGGCTACTACATCCAGACGATCTCGCTGGGCCCTGCCTTCATGGCGAGCTTCGTCGAGCCTGGCGCCTGGGGGCCGAGCTTCACCCGGCTGGTGGACGCCTACGAGAACACCGCCGGCTGCTGGCTGGTGGGGGAGGACATGCCCCAGGAGTCCAACGCCGTCACGCTCGACGCCACCGTCACGGACCAGCACGGACTGCCGGTTGCGAGCGTCCACTTCGACGACCACCCCAACGACCTCGCCATGCGCGAGCACGCCTACGGCAGGGCCGAGGCGCTGTACGAGGCCGTCGGCGCGGTGGACACGCACCGCACCCCGCCGTACCCCTCGACCCACAACCTGGGCACGTGCCGCATGAGCGAGCGGCCGGAGGACGGGGTCGTGGACCGCTTCGGTCGGGCGCACGACGTGCCGAACCTGTTCGTCTCGGACGGCTCGCAGTTCACCACCGGCGCCGCGGCGAACCCGACGCTGACGATCGTGGCGCTCGCGATCCGTCAGGCCGAGCACATCGCCGAGTCGCTCCGCGCCGGCACCGTCTGATCCGGAGCGGGCCGGGTCCGGGCGGGGCAGCCCCGCCGGGCCCCTTCAGGAATCGAGAGGCAGATCTCGACCGGTATCGAGAAGAGATACCGGTCGAGATCTGCCTCTCGTTGTGCGTGTCGATGCCGGACCGGCGATCGCCCGACCCTGCGCGAGGGTCACACGTTGATGGTGACGTCCCCTGACTCGCGCAGCTTCCCGGCGATCTCGGTGGCGGCCTCGTTCTGCTGCTGCATGGTGGCCTGCTGGGCGAGCTGGTCCTTCATCTCCTCGAAGGAGGGGACCTCCTCGGCGGAGCCGCCGGCGGCGGACTGCTGCTCGACCAACGCGTCGTACTGGGCCTTCAGCTCCTCGTCGCTCGGCTCGGCGATGTCGGCCTCCTGCTCGATGTAGGTCGTGATCGCGAACTGCGAGGCGGCGTCCTGGCGGACCTGCTCCGCGGAGATGCCCTGCTGCTCGAGGGCGCTGACCACCTCGTCCCCCGAGCCCAGACCGCTCTGCTTCGCGATCTCGTCGAGGGTGGTGTCGATGTCCTTGTCGCTGGCCTTGATGCCCGCGTCCTCGGCCCCCTGGCGCAGCAGCTCGTTGTTCACGAGCTGCTCGGCGACCTGGGTCTTCAGCTGCTCCTCGTCGGGCGCCTGCCCGCCGGCCTGCTGCTGCATCGCCATCTGCTGGTACTGGGACTGGTAGGTCTGGACGAAGTCGTCCTTGGTGATCTCCGTGCCGTTGACGGTCGCGACGACCTCGGGCACGTCGGAGACATCGGCCTCCTGGGCCTGCGGGTCGCCGGCCGCGCCGCCGCCGTCGGACGCGCCCGGAGCCGCCTGGCCGCCGCCGTCGGAGGCGGCCGGTGCCGCCTGGCCGCCGCCGTCGGACGCCTGCGAGGGATCGTCCTGCCCGCCGCTGCACGCGGCGGTCAGACCGAGCGCGGCGGTGAGCGTGAGCGCGGCGAGGGTGCGCCGCAGGGCTGAGGTGCTTCGGACCTTCACTGTGCCTCCTGGGATCGTTGGCCCGGGCGACGGTACGCCCCGAACCCTGGTGCCGCGTTCCGGAACCGCCCAGGAAGCCGGTCACAGCGCCGACGGCGTGGGACGAATCACGAAATGGTAACGGTGTGAGTCGTGTGCGAGGTGCTGTGCCCCGGGGGAGCGCGCTGTCCGACGGTCGGGGCACGAGGACGCGCTCCCGCTGCGCGGTGCGCCGACACGGGACAAGCCCGCCCGTCGCCGGGCGCCGCGCGACGCGACAGTGGCCCGGACGCCTCTCGGCGTCCGGGCCCCTGCGGGCGGGTCATCACTCGAGGTGCTCGAGTGCGTAGACCGTCATCGCGTCGCGGACGTGCTCGGCGAAGGGCCGGCCGTCGACCGTGAAGGTCGCCCCGAAGCGGGGATCGGCGACGTACATGTCGCCGATGCCGACGAAGGCCTCGGCACCGGGCCGCTTCCCGCCCCATCCCGCGCTGATCCAGGTGTACAACCGGGCCGTCAGCGCTTGGACTTCCTCGTGCTCCGCGGGCAGCTCGCGCGCCGAGGTGTCGGCGAAGCCTGCCACCAGGGCGTCGACCTCCTCGCGGAAGCCCTCCTTCTCCGTGTCGCTCAGCGAGCGCCACCACCGGTCGGAATCGGCGTAGGCCTGCTCGCCCCACCTCTCCTCGACCTCCTCGCGGTGCTGCGTGTGGTCGAATCCGTCGAACATCGTGTCCGTCATGAGCTCTCCTCCTGTCTCGAGAATCCGGATCGTGGACTGCACCGAGGCGACGATGCGGGACAGGCGCTCCTGCTCCCGCTCGAGCTGCGCGGCATGCGCCCGCAGCGCGGAGACCGTCTCGACCTGCTCGTCGAGCACGCGGCCGATCTCGGGAAGCCCGAGCCCCAGCTCGCGCAGGACGAGGATCCGCTGCAGACGCAGCAGGGCCGCGCCGTCGTAGAACCTCTGCCCGCCGTGACCGGTGCGGCTCGGGGTGAGCAGCCCCACCTGCTGGTAGTGGCGCAGGGTGCGGCTGGTGACGCCGGTGCTGCGGACGATCTCCTGGATCGACCACTCCCGGGCCGGGTGCCGTGGCGACTCCATGGCTCCTCCTCTCGACGGTCTCCTTCGGTGCGATGACGATCATTCCCCTTGACGTCGCGTCAAGCGCAAGGGGGCGGAAGAAGAATCTTCGCCGGGGCCGCGACGCGGGCCGGGCGAAGAGGTGGACCTGGGCCGGGGGAGGGACCTGGGTTGGGGGAGGGACCCGGGTCGACGGCGGAACCCGGGCCGTGCGAGAGGGCCGGGGCGAGCCCCGCGGGGACGACGACGCCCGCCGGACCGTGCGGGGCACGGACGGCGGGCGTCGTGGGGGAGGCGTCTGCAGAAAGGGGACTCAAGTGGCACGTCAAGGAGCTCATCGCTGCGGCGTGCCGCCTGAGTCCCGATTGTGAAGGCGGGCCCACGTCATGCAGCTGGGTCCGGGGCGTGCGCGTCAGGCCGGAGTGACGAGTCGCCCGGCGGGCGACCGCGGCTCAGTAGCCGATGGACCTCAGGTACTCGCGGGACTCGCGGATGCAGTCGATCGGGTCGCGGCCGTAGGTGTCGTCCTGCTCGATGAGGAAGTACTCGGCGCCGGCCTTCTCCGCGGCGGGCAGCAGTGCGGGCCAGTTCATGTTTCCCTGGCCCACCTCGGCGAACTGTCCGAGGGAGAGGAAGGTCCCGTAGAACTCCTTCATGTCCATCTCGCCGGCGTCGAAGCGCTTCACGGCGTCCTCGGGCATCGGCGCGACGCGGAAGTCCTTGACGTGGATGAGCTTGCAGGCGCCGGTGTAGGCCTCGAGCATGTCCAGCGGAGCCATGCCGCCGCGCTGGACCCAGTGCAGGTCCACCTCGAACAGCAGCGAGGGGGCGACGCGGCGCACGATGTCGAAGATCCGCTCGCCGTCGAACTGGATGAGGTCCACGTGGTGGTTGTGGTAGCAGAGCGTGATCCCCTTCTCCGCGAGACGGGCCGCATAGGGCTCGACGGAGGCCGCCCAGTCCTCGACCGCCTGCTTCGAGGTCATCGCCGAGAACGGCATCATGCCGATGCGCAGGAAGCGCGCACCGGTCTTCTCGCACGCCTCGACGGCGCGGTCGAACTCGGTCTCGAGCGCGAAGCCGTTGCCGCCCGGGGCGATCGAGACGCTCATCGCGGCGGTCTCGACGCCGAGGTCAGCCTTGCCGCGCACGAGGTCGTCGATGAGCTCGTCGGTCATCTCCACCTGGGAGACCTCGACGGCATCGATGTCGAGCTCGCGCACCTGGCGCAGGACCTCGTACATCCCCTTCTCGTCGATCTGATCCTTGAGCATCATGAGCTGGAGTCCGAGGACGGGCATGGGTGTTCTCCTTCGAAGAGTGCGGTGGCGGTGGTGGTGCGGGCGCGGCCCGGGCCGACGGGACGTCGACGCCGGGCCGCAGGACGAGCGCTCAGGAGCGGGTGGGGAACTTCCCCTCCTCCTCGATGCGCTTGTTGAGCTCGGAGAGGTACTCCTCGGCCGGGTAGTCCACGAGGTCGATCTCGCGGCCGGTCCAGGCCGACAGCTGCATGCCGGAGGCCAGGCGCACGCCGTTGATGCCCTCGGCGCCGTCGGCGATCAGCGGGGTGCCGTCGTTGACGTGCGCCGCGAAGTTGGTGAGGACGTCGATGTGCTGCTGGCCCCAGGCCGACTCGTAGGTCTTCTCCTCGACGGTGTACAGCGAGGAGGGATCCATCTCGCCGCGGAACAGCTTGGCCACGTCCTGCATGGTCATCTTGTCGCTGAGGCTGCGCTCGTCCTCCGACAGGCGGTAGACGGTGACCTTGTTCGACTTGTCGACGACGACCTTGCCCTTGTCGAACAGCAGCTCGAGGCGGTCGGTGCCGATGATGTCGTTGGTCGAGGTCATGAAGTGGCCGGTGACGCCCTCGCCGAAGTCGACGAGCGCGTTGACCTCGTCCTCGGTGGCGATGTCGCGCTGGAAGCCGAAGGCGAGCTTCGCGAAGACCTTCTTCGGGGCGCCGGCGAGCCACTGCCACAGGTCCAGCTGGTGGGGAGCCTGGTTGACGAGCACGCCGCCGCCCTCGCCGCCCCAGGTCGCGCGCCACTCGGACTGGTCGTAGTAGCCCTGCGGGCGCCACCACGAGGTGATGATCCAGGAGGTGTGGCGCAGCCTGCCGAGCTCGCCGGACTCGATCAGCGCCTTGAGGTCGGTGTAGACCGGGTTGGTGCGCTGGTTGAACATGATGGCGAAGGTGGTCTCGGGATGCTCGGCCGCGAAGGCGTTCATCTCCTCGACCTGCTTGGTGTAGACGCCCGCGGGCTTCTCGGTGAGGGTGTGGATGCCCTTGCCGATCGCGGTGATCGTCATCTCGGGGTGGAGGTAGTGCGGCACGGTGGTGACCACGGCGTCGACATCCCCGGAGTCCACCATCGCGACGTAGTCGTCGTAGAAGGGGGTGCCGGCGTGCTTCTCGGCGGCGGCGTCCTTCTTCGCGGGATCGGTGTCGGCGATGGCGCCGAGCGTCATGCCCGCGATCTTCCCGTCGGCCAGGAGGCCGGCGTACATGCCGCCCTGGGCGCCGAATCCGATGATGCCGAGGCGGACGTTCTTCTCCGACATGGTGTCTCCGTTCTGTGGTGGTGCCACGCTCCCGGGAGGGGACGCGGATGGATCTGGTGGGACCGAGGAGCGAGGGGAGGGAGGGGAGGAGGAACGCGCTCTCCCTCTTCATCGAGCCTATATGCGTCGGCAGACCCGTGACCGGGGCCGCCGATGCACGGGGATCAGGCCTGCTCGGTCGCCGAGGCGGCGGTCGCCGCGTGACGCTCCTCGAGGATCGCGACGTTCTCGTCGACCCGCTTCTTGGTCAGCGGGTACCAGAAGACGAGGGCCAGCAGCGAGACCAGCAGCAGCAGGGCGGGGACGAGGGTGCCGAGGGTGTAGATGCCGTCGAGCACGGACTGGCTCTGCTCCACGCCGCCGGACTGGTAGCCGATCCAGCCGAGCGCCCAGCCGACGAGACCGCCGGCGATCGCCTGGCCGAGCTTGCGGGACCAGGAGTACATGCCGTACACGGTCGCGTCGTTGCGCTCGCCGGTGCGGATCTCCTGCAGGTCGATCACATCGGTGATGAACGCCCAGATGAGGATGTTCAGCGCGGAGACGCCGAGCATCAGCAGCGCGTAGCCGACCATGAACACGTAGGGGCTGTCGGTGCGGATCACGAACAGCAGCACGCCGGAGATCACTCCGAGGATCAGGCCGACGGCGCCGACCTCCTTCTTGCCGAACGTCTTGGCGAGCTTCGAGGCGACGGGGACCAGCAGCAGGGTGGGGGCGAGGCCCACGAAGTTCACCAGGCTCAGGAGCTGACCGTCGTTGAAGTACTCGTTGAGCATGTACGGCATCATGCCGCCGAGCATCATGAAGGCGACCAGCATGAACAGGGCGGTGGCGATCAGGCCGGTGAGGCTGCGGTTGGTGAGCATCGAGCCGAGCGCCTGGCCGAGGCCCTGGCGCTGCTCCTTCTGCTTCGGCGGGGTGGTGATGCGCTCCTCGACGTTCACGAAGCACAGCAGGTAGCAGATCACGGCGAGGACGCCGCAGCCGAGGGCGGCCCACATCATCCGGGTCCCGGACATCTCCGACTGGCCGGAGACCTGGACGAAGACGACCAGCGGCAGGAGCACGGAGATCGCGAGGTTCGCGAGGGTGCCGCCGAGGGAGCGGAACACGGACAACGAGGCGCGGTGGCCGGGATCGTTGGAGATCACCGAGGCCATGGAGCCGTAGGGGATGTTGATCAGGGTGTAGAAGACCGAGCCCCACAGGATGTAGGTGGCGATCATCCAGGCCAGGCGGGTGCCGTAGGCGCCGTCGGCCACGAAGGGCGAGAACATCAGGAACGCCGTGATGGTCACCGGGACCATGATCCGCAGCAGCCAGGGCTTGAAGCGGCCGGAGCGACCGGGCTTCAGGGTGTCGATCAGACGCCCGGCGCCGATGTCGGTGAACGCGTCGAGGATGCGCGCGACGAAGAGCAGAGTGCCCACGTGGGCGGCGCTGATGCCCATGACGTTCGTGTAGAAGATCATGAAGAACGTGGACTGGAGGAGGAACGTGAAGTCGTTCCCCCAGTCGCCGAACATGTAGCCGAGTTTGTCGCGCCAGCTGAACGGCCTGATGTCCTTCTTCTGTTGGGGTGTCGCTGCGGTGGTGCTCATCGTCGAAGCTCCTTCGGGCTCATCCTTGAGTCGCGAGAGCGGCATGCGCGGGGGTGCGGGCTGCTCTGATCGCGGTGCTCTCCGGCGGACCGGCGAGGCGGGGTGTGGAGAGTCTGGTCAGGAGCGCGGAGGAGGTGGCGATGTTGCCGGAGGTTGCAGTGTTGCCAGATGGTCTCGAACTTGTTGCCTGGTGAGTAACGGAAGCTTCACCAGCGACGATGTTCTTGTCGCGACGAAGAGGTATCGGTCACATCGAGGGGTGCACGCCGCGGTTGTTCGTTCGGTTGCCAACGGTTGCCGGTGGGGGTCGGCGGTCGGTTCAGGTGTGCCGAGAGGCATTGTGCTCGGCGACGCTCGCCCGGGCGTCATCAGGGTCCCGGAGGCGCTGACACGGGAACGACGGACGGCCGGGCCGCCCACGAGGGGCGACCCGGCCGTCCGGGAGGGGTGCGGCGGTGCCGCAGGCGGTCATCACCCCGTCGGGGCGCGGCCGCGGTGGGGATCAGTAGAGGTTCAGGAAGGCCTGCAGGACCTCGACGGTGTCCCCGTCGATCTCGTCGGAGCCGTTCTGGACGGCGCCGACCTCGTGCTGGAGGCCCGCGACGGTGTCCTCGCCGATCACGCCGTCCTGCGAGGTCTTGGCCCAGGCCTGCAGGGCGAGGGTGGTCTCCTCGTCCAGCTCGCCGGTCTGCTCGACGCCCAGCCAGTCCTGGAGGGCGGTGATGGTCTTCGGGCCCATCTTGCCGTCGACCTCGAGGGTGCCGGCGACGGAGAGGTCACCGGTGGCCTTGGAGCCGGGCTCGCCCTTGGACTCCTGCGGGGCCGGGGCAGCCTCCTCGGCCGGGGCCTCCTGCTGCTTCGGCTCCTCCTGCTTCTTCTCGGTCTCCTTGGTGAAGCCGTTCTCGTCGCAGTTGTCGGCGATGCCGTCACCGTCGCAGCTCCAGTCGCCCTGGGGCTCGGTGCTCTCGCGCTCGGTGGAGCGGTTCGCCTGCTGGTCGGACTCGCGGGGCTCCGGAGCCTGCTGCTGCTCCTGCTCCTCGGCCGGGGCCTGCTGCTCCTGCTCGGGGGCCTCCTCCTGCTCCTCGGCCGCGGGGGCGCCCGAGGTGTCGGAGCCGCCGTTGATCGAGACGCCGCAGGTGGGCCAGGCTCCCTTGCCCTGCACGGCCAGGACGCGCTCGGCGACCGCGATCTGCTGGCTCTTCGAGGCCTGGTCGGCGGTCGAGGCGTACTCGGTGCCGCCGAAGCCCTCCCAGGTCTGCTGGGAGAACTGCAGGCCGCCGTAGTAGCCGTTGCCGGTGTTGATGGACCAGTTTCCGCCGGACTCGCAGGCGGCGACCTCGTCCCAGCCGGTGGCGGCCGAGGCGGAGGTGGTGGTCGCGGCGATCATGCCGGAGGCGACGACGGCGCCGCCGGCGACGGCGACGGCCGAGCGGCTGAGGCCGCGGCGGAGGGTGGCAGCGCGGGAAGTGCGCTGGGCGTGGGTGCTGTGCTTGGACAAGGGGACGTCCTCTCAGGTCGTGGGCGGTCGGCGGCCCCGGGCGGGCGCGGCTCGACCTCTTCGGACGTCGGCCAGCGTAGGGGCTCACCGCCCCCTCGCGGCAAGGACCCGGGCCCGGAACTGACCGGGGTTTTACTCTTCCGGTTCGAGGGCATGACTCGGCGAGCGACGTTCTGCGCGTCGCTGACCTGCGTTGACGCGGTGACCTTCCTGTTCGGGGTGGCACGGTGTGAGTCATGGCGCGTCCTGTGGCGCCCTTCACAGCAGCGGGCTGCGGCGCGATCGGCGGGCGGCGCGCGGCCCGTCGGGCTCGCGGCAGCGGCCCCGGACGGTTCGCACCGGTGCCCGGTGCTGCCGGCCTCCTCCGTCGGCCTCAGCCCGCGTCCGGCGGGTCGAGCGCGGCGGCCGCCGCGGCGCGGTGCTCCTCCTCGCCGGTCTCCAGCACGTAGACGCCGTAGGCGAGCGGGGAGGCGGAGAACATCTCCTCCGCGTGCTCGCCGAGCCGTGGGTGGAGGGCGCCGCCGCCGTCCTCATAGGCGGCGAGGGTCGCCTCGAAGGCCTCCGGTGGCGCGCTCGAACGCTGGAACATCAGGTCCCGTGCCGGATCGCCGACGGCGGCGGTGGTCCAGTCGAGCACTGCGCTGAGCCGCTCGCCGCGCACGAGGGTGTGGCCGGGGTAGACCTCGCCGTGGGTGAGCACGCTGCGGTCCGGCCAGTAGGAGTCCTCTGCCAGCCACGCCTCCCACCGCTCCCGCAGCGCGGGCGCGATCGGGAAGGCCTCCGCGACGCGGGCGAGGTCCTCGCGCCAGCCGGCGCGGACCTGCTCCGGAGTGCGGGACGGGATCCCGGTGTCGGCGGCCGCGACCGGGTCCACGGCGTGGAGCTGGGCGAGGAAGGTGCCGAGAGTGCGGGCGTACTCGGACGAGGCCATGTCCAGGTGCCACCGGACCGTGCCGTCGGGGTCGACGGTCAGTCCCGGGGTGCCGGGCAGGAGGGGATAGGCGATCAGGCGCTCCGTGTTGATCCGCCAGTCGGGGATCGCGACGTCCAGGTGCGGGGCGAGGTGGGCGAGCAGCCGGCCCTCGACCGCGGCGCGGGCCAGCACCTCGGCGCGACGGGGGATCCGCAGCACCCAGTCCTGCCCGTCCCGCGAGCGGGCGAAGGCGACGCGGAAGTCGAGGCCGATCTCCTCGGTGCGCAGCGAGTCGCCGAGGAGATCGAGCCCGTGATCGGCGGCGAGGGCGAGGAGCTGCTCGAGGTCGGCGGGCGGGGGAGTCCCGGCGTCGGCCGTGGCCGACGACGGGCTCGAGGGGGATGTCTCGGTCATCCCGGCAGTCTGCCGGGTCGCGCGCACGACGTCATCCGGTTTCCCGGCCGACGGTGCGCCCGTCCGGTGCTCGCCGGCCGCGATGCCTGCCCGCGTAGGCTCGGGCCATGCGCGGGATGCGAGGAGGCGTCGGCGCCTTGGCCCGGGCAGCGCTTCTCGCGCTCGCCCTGGTCACGGCGGTGCATCTCGGGGCGCAGCTGCGCGGCGGCGGGCCCGTCGCCGAGGTCACCCAGCCCCTGCTCATGCCGCTGCTGCTCGGTGCGCTGCTGGCCGGGACGGAGCCCCCGCGCGGCCGGCTCGTCCGGCTCTTCGCGCTGGGGCTCGTGCTCTCGTGGGCGGGGGACACCCTCCCTCGGTTCCTCGACGGTCAGGCGCAGTTCCTCGCCATGCTCACCAGCTTCCTGCTCGCCCAGATCGTCTACGCGCTCGCGCTGTGGCCGCTGCGGGGAGGGTCGCTGCTCGCGGCGCGATCGCCGGGCAGGTCCGCGGCCCGGAGCGCGGGATCCCGGGGTGCAGAGGGCCGGGAAGCTCGGAGCCGCGGCGACGGGACGGGGCGCGCCCTCGCCGGCCGCGCGGCGGTGCTCCCCTATCTCGGCGCCGCCGTGCTGATCGTGGGGCTGTGCACGCCGTCGGCCGGGGTGCTGCTGCCCGCGCTGGTGGTCTATGCCGCGGCGATCTGCGCGATGGCGGTTCTGGCCACGGGGCTCGGAGTGCGCGGCGGGATCGGGGGAGCGGTGTTCGTGGTCTCCGACTCCCTCATCGCCCTGAACACCTTCGACGTGCTCACGCTCCCGGCGCACGAGGTGTGGGTGATGGCGACCTATGTCGCGGCGCAGGTGCTGCTCGTGCTCGGCGTGCTGGGGCACCGCGCCCGGGCCGGACGACGGCCGAGAGATGGCGCTGGGCGTCACGATACGGCGTTATCGCCGCATCGTGACGCCCAGCGCCCGTGACCGACCAGGGTCCTGAGGGCCGACGGGCGGCGAGCCGGGGGATGCCGGCCCGATGGGGCTGCCCGGCTGGCGGAGGCTGCCCGATGGGGCTGCCCGGCTGGCGGAGGCTGCCCGATGGGGCTGCCCGGCTGGCGGAGGCTGCCCGGTGGGCTGGCCGGCCGGGGGCGGCACGGTGAGCCGCCCGGCCGGGCGGGCCCCCGCTCAGCCCCGGCGCGCCTCGGCGTGCTCGGCGCGCGCCTGCTCGCGGGCGCGGCGCTTGGCCTCCTTGGTCTCCCGCAGCTCCTTCTCCTCGGCGAGGGTGATCACCGTGCCGCCGGGATCGGTCGCGACGGTGCCGTCGGGGTGGGTGACCAGCAGGCCGTCCGGCTGCTCGTCGGAGCGCTCGCCCCGCTCGTTGAAGGCGAGCCGCGCCTCGTGCACGCGGTGGGCGTCGGCGAGGAGCTCGCGCACGCTGTGCTCGGCCACGACGATGTCCTCGTACTTCGCGGGCAGGCCGTCGACGATCTTCTCGTGGGCGAGCATCTTCTCGTACATCGCGTCCCGCTGCTCCTCGAAGGAGCGGTAGGTCATCTCGAGATAGGCGCGGGCCTCGTGATGGGCGTTGTTCACCGCGGCCTGCGCCCGTCCCTTCGGGGACAGCAGGGAGGCGAGGACCGTGACCGTGAGGACGCCGATGATCACGCTGAGCGAGAAGGCGGTGGTGATCTCCGGGATCGCGTGCACGGCCTCGCCGCCGTTGATGAAGCCCAGCTCGTTCTCGTGCAGCGCGTGCACGACGAGCTTCACGCCGATGAAGGCGAGGATGATCGACAGGCCGTAGGAGAGGTAGACCAGGCGGTCGAGCAGCCCGTCGATGAGGAAGTACAGCTGGCGCAGGCCCAGCAGGGAGAACACGGTCGCGGTGAACACGATGTAGGTGTTCTGGGTGAGGCCGAAGATCGCCGGGATCGAGTCGAGCGCGAAGAGGATGTCGGTCGCGCCGATGGCGATCATGACCAGCAGCATCGGGGTGAGGACGCGCTTGCCGTTCTCGATGGTGAAGAACTTGTCGCCGTCGTACTCGTCGGTCGCGGGCAGGACCTTCTTCACCAGGCGCACGAAGACGCCCTCGGAGTCCTCGTGGGAGTCCTCCTTCAGCTCGTCCACGATCATCTTGATCGCGGTGTAGAGCAGGATCGCGCCGAAGAGGTAGAAGGCCCAGGAGAAGTTGTCGATCGCGGCGGCGCCGAGGGCGATCATGCCCGAGCGGGCGATGATCGCGAAGGTGATGCCGAACAGCAGCACCTTCTGCTGGTCCTCGCGGGGCACGGAGAAGCCGGCGATGATGATCAGGAAGACGAAGAGGTTGTCGACCGAGAGGGCCTTCTCGGTGACGTACCCGGCGAAGTACTCGGTGCCCATGTCGACGCCGCCGAAGACCAGGACGAGCACGCCGAAGGCGAGGGCGATGCCGACGTAGAGCGCGGACCACACGGCCGCTTCGCGCAGGGTGGGGATGTGCGCCTTGCGCACATGGAAGATGTAGTCGAAGGCGAGGAGCCCGAGCACCACGATGATGGTGACGGCCCAGATCAGGGGGGAGACGGTCATGGAGGACCTTCCGGGTCGTGAGACGAACCCGGGTCTCTCCACCTGTCGTGACGTCTGACAGGCCGCTGCGCCCGGGGGCCCGTTCGGCGGTCCCCGTGTTGACGTGCGCAGCGTGGCGGATACTCCCCCGTTGCCGACCGCGAGAGTAGACGGCGTCCCTGGGAAGCTCCCGAACGTCGCCCGTGGGTTCGGGGGAGATCTGCGACCGACCTCTCGCCCGCGGGCGGTCACCCTCGGGCGGTCAGCGGTCCTCGAGCGCGTCCTCCAGCTCGTCCTTGGTCATCGTCGAGCGGCCCTCGACCCCCTGCCGGCGGGCGTCCTCGTACAGCTGCTCCTTCGTGCGCCCCTGCGCCCCGCTGTGCGAGCGGCGGCCGCCCCGCTCGGACGGGGCGTCGTCCTCGAGGGACACGCGGCTCGCCTCCTCGGACTCGCCCTCCTGGGCGCGGGTCTTGTTCACGGTGCGGGCCGCGATCTCCTCGGCCTCGTCCTCGGGGACGCCCTTGTCGAGCTGGCCGTCCTTGATGTGCTGGTACTGGCGCTCGCGCTTCGCGCTCCATGCCTCGGGCATGACTGCTCCTCCTTCTCCGTCCTGCGTCCACGACCCCCGGACGGGGTGCCGTCGTGCCGGACGTGACCGGCATCTCCATGCTGGCGCGCGGGCCGGGCCGATGTCGAGGCCGGGGGCCGATCGGTCGGGACCGGGAACCGGGAACCGGGGCCCGGACGGCCCGGACCGTCCCTGCGGGAGGCGGGGCCGGCCGACGGGGACGGCTTCCCCGTCGGCCGGCGACGCTCACTCGCGCGGCTCACTCGCGGGCGCGGTCCCCGGACATCGAGCCGATGCTGTTGGACGGGGTGGCCTCGTCCTTCCAGCGGAGCAGCGCGCCGACGCCCTCGGGGATCCCGAGCGCGTCCTCCTGCAGGGCGGAGACCGAGGCGTCGGTGGCCAGGGCCGTGCGCAGCAGCTCCTCGATCCCGGCGGGCTCCCCGCCGGTGACGAACACCAGCTCCTCGACCTGGCCGCGGCTGATCGCCTGGGCGACCTCGGTCGCGCCGCCCACCGAGGCGCCGTCGCGCGCCTGGCTCTCGCGGAAGCGGCCCTCGAGGTCCCGCTGCCTCCCGGCGATGAACTCCTCGGTGATGCGGGTGAGCGCCTCGCGGAAGGGGCCGCGGTCCAGTGCTGTGCCGCGGCTGCCGCCGGGGACCTCCAGGAGCCGCTCGCGGGTCTCACGGCCCAGCGCCTCGCGCAGCAGTCCCATCGCGCGCACGTCCCCGCTGAGCATCACCATGTCCACGCGGTGCTCGCGCAGCGCGCGCTCGACGGCGGCGGCGACCGCGTCGGCGTTGCGCTCCCAGGAGTCCTCGACGCGGGCCTCGAAGTTGTCGGCCCGCCAGCCGTGCTGGGGACCGCCTCCGACGCTCGCCTTGTGGAGGACGTCGTGGCCGCCCTCGACGGTCGCGTCCTCTCCCAGACCGTTCGGGCCGTGGGCGATCGACGGGTTCTCCGGTGCTCGCAGGTGCAGGTCGGCGCCGGCCCGGTCCACGACCACCAGCAGCTGTCGCACGGCGAAGGGGATCAGCTGCAGCAGCGGCAGCAGCTGCGGGAACTCGCCCCGGTGGGCCGACTCCTGCAGCGGGGGTGCCGGAAGCACCCGGTCCACGAGGATCCCGTCGTCGGTCGCGAAGACGGAGCGGCCCTGACGTCCGCCGAGGGTGGAGGGGCTGAGCACCGTCTCCTCGATCTGCGCGAGCAGCCCCTGCGGGGCGCCGTCGGCCGCGAGGGTGGAGCGCATCCGCCCCCAGCGGGCCTCGAGCTCGCCGGCGGCATGGGGGTCGGTCCGGGTGGTGTCGAGGTGGACCGAGACGACGGGGCCGTCCGCTTCGAGGACGGGCGTGAGCCAGGGCAGTTTCACAGTGGACCTCCAGGTGCTCGACGTGCGGGGACGACCGTGCTCCCAGCTCGGCCTCTTCGCCCCGCCTGGGTCCGTTCAACCCTGGCACGCGGGGTCCGGCATCGCAAGCGGGTTCGGGCCGAGGGGGTCGCTGCCCTGCGTGGGGCCCGCTCCGCCTCCCGTCCCGCGGGGCGGTCAGAAGGTGAAGCCGCGGAAGAGCAACAGCGCCAGGCCCAGGCCGACGACGAGGTTCACGACGGTCGCCGCCGCGAACACGACGATCGGCTTCCAGCCGGACTCCCTGATGCTCGAGGCGTTGAACTCGAGGCCGATCGAGACGAAGGCGAGGGTCAGCGCCCAGGTCTGCAGCTCCTTGGCGGCGTCCAGCCGCGGCTCGAGCACCGCCTCGGGGAGGGACTCCGCGAGCACCGTCGCCACGACCGAGGCGAGCAGGAAGCCGAGCACGAACTTCGGGAACCGCTCCCAGAGCATCGCCAGCGAGCGGCGATCGCCCACGCGGCGCGTGCCGGAGCCGGCGACGGCCCGGCCGGCGGCGGGGGCGACCTTGAAGGAGAAGTACAGCGTCAGCAGCACGGCGACGATGCCCAGCAGCGCGTTCTGGGTGACCTTCACGATCGAGGCGATCTGCAGCGGCTGCTCGCCGGCGACCGCGCCCGCGGCCGTCACCGCGGCGGTGGTGTCGATGTTGCCGCCGATCCAGGCGCCGGTGACCGCGGGGGACAGCCCCATCAGGTCCGCGAGCCAGGGGAGCAGGAAGATCGAAGGCACCGCGAAGACGATCACGAGGGTAGCGGTGTAGGCGAGCTGCTCCTTCTTCGCCTCCACGGCGCCGGCGGCCGCGACGGCGGCGGAGACCCCGCAGATCGACAGGGCGGTGGCCAGCAGCGCCCGCAGCCTGTCGTCCAGGCCCAGCAGTCCGGCGAACCACCAGGTGAAGGCGAAGACGGCGGCGATCAGCAGGATCGCCTGGAGCACGGCGGGGCCCGCCGCGCGCACCACGATCGCGAAGTTCACCGTCGCGCCCAGCAGCACCAGGCCCACCTTGATGAACAGCTCGGTGCGGAAGGCCGCGGCCATGCGGCGGCGCACCCCGGTCAGGGACAGCACCGCGTTGCCCAGGAAGCCGAGCGCGATCGCGTAGACCGGGTACTCGATCGACTTCGCGACCTTCCCGACGGCGGTGCCCTCGGTGAGCTCGGGGACCGCATCGGTGAGCACCGAGACCAGCCAGGCCAGGGCCACCACGATCACGAGGCCCGCGACGGTCCAGCCGAGCGCGGCGCGCGGAGCCGGGGCGGGGGAGGGGGCGGCGGCCTCGGCCGCGGCGCCGTCGGCGGTCCGCTCCGTCGCGCTCACGGGATCAGCTCCGAGGAGATCAGCCCGGCCATGCAGGCGCCGAACAGGACGAGCCCCACGAGCGTCGCGATCCAGTCCTCGCCGAGGGAGAACCGCTTGTGGTCATCGGGGTTGTCGGGGCGCTCGGTGCTGCTCACCGTTCCTCCTCCAGTCTCGGGATGCCCCGGCGCACGCACCGGGGCCTGGAGGCACTGTAGGACATCGGCTCGGGGTGTCTCGGCGAGCGACCAGCACGTTCGCTCCGCGACCGCGTCCTGTCAGGCGCCCGTCAGCTCTCGTCCATGTGACGGACACCCGCGGCGGCCGCCACGACGCGCCAGTCCTCGGCCAGGGAGGCGATCGTCGCGTGGGCGTTCAGGCCGGAGGGCTGGGGGACGACGTGGAGGTCGATCCCGGACGGCCAGCCCTCGACCTCGGCGGGGTCCTGCCGGCCGAGCCGGGCGCGGGGCAGGGCGTAGGCGGTGCGGAAGGCGGTGATCCCGGCGATCGCGACCGTGCGGGGACGCAGCGTCTCGAGCCGCTCGACGAGGCGGCGGCCGGACGCGCGCAGCTCCTCGCGGCCCAGCTCGTCGGCGCGCACGGTCGCACGGCCGATCAGGTTCGTGATCCCGATGCCGCGGGCGCGGAGGTCCTGCTCGTCCTCGGGGTCCAGGCCCCGGGAGGCGTCCACGAGGCGGGAGGTGAGGCCGGCGCGGTGCAGGGAGGGCCAGAAGCGGTTCCCGGGCCGGGCGAAGGGGGCGTTCACGGCGGCGGTCCACAGCCCCGGGTTGATGCCGACGATCAGCAGGCGCAGCTCCTCGCCCCGGCGCGGATCCGGCAGCACGTCGTCGATCGCGTCGGGATCGGGGGTCGCGAAGTCGGCCAGCTCGTCCCGGGTGGGACGCCGGCCGCCGAGCGGGGAGGGGCGACGGGTGCTCATCCCGGCACTGTACGTCGGCCGGCGGTCGTACTGTGCTCCCATGCGCCCCATGGAGGCAGGACGACTGCAGGTGATCGCGGGCCCGATGTTCGCGGGCAAGACCGAAGAGCTGCTGCGTCGCGTGCACCGGGCGCGCCTGGCGGGTCGGCGCGTCGAGGTGGTCGGCCACAGCCTCGACGACCGAGGCGGCGCGGCCCGGCTCAGCACCCATCTGGGCCGCAGCACGCCCGCCCGGATGCTCGAGGACCCGGAGATGCTGCGAGGGCTGGGGGACACGCCCGAGGGCGCCGAGGGCCGGATCGAGCTGCTCGCCCTCGACGAGGCGCAGTTCTTCGGCCCCGCCCTCGTGCCGGTGCTCGAGCAGCTGCTCGAGGACGGGATCGATGTCGCCGTCGCCGGGCTGTGCCTCACCTACGACGGCGAGCCCTTCTCCCCGCTGCCGGAGCTGATGGCGCGAGCCGAGGAGGTCGTGAAGCTCACCGCGGTGTGCACCGTGTGCGGGGCCGACGCCGCCTTCCACATCCGCCTGGTCGAGGACGGGGCCGACGCCCGGCGCGCGACCGCCGCGCAGGTGGGCGGCGGGGAGTCCTACCGGGCGCGCTGCCGCGCCCACCGCGATCCCGCCGCGCGGGAGCCGCGCCGGCTCAGGTGAGCGGCTCGGCGCCCCCCTCGAGCAGCTCGATGCCGTCGAGGTCCCACTGCCCGTCGATGCGCCGCACGTAGTAGCGCAGCGGCACCTCGACCTGCTGCCCGTCGACCGTGTACGTCTCGGTCACCTCGAACACCGCATAGCCCTGACGGTTGATGCGGTCCTCGACCTCGTAGTCCACGGCGCTGACCGCGCCGAGCTCCTGCTCGAACACCTCGCAGCTGGTCAGACCGGAGCCGGTGCGGAACTCCTCGGTGGTGGAGTCCATGAACAGCTCGCAGTCGGTGGTCTCGAGCGCGCTGTAGAAGTCCTCGAGCGTGGACTGCGGGTTCCCCCGCGTCAGCAGCTGCACGGCGATGAGCACCACCATCGCGCCGACGACGAGCAGACCCACCGCGGCCACGCCGGCCAGCAGCAGCCAGTGCCACATCGGCCGCTTCGGACGACCGCCGCGGGCGGGCGGCGGACCTCCCTGGACGGGCTGGGCGTGGACCATGACGTCTCCCGGGGGATGAGGGGCAGCGGCGGGCTGCCGAGGCGGAGGACTGCGGACGGTGAGGTGCTGAGGCGGAGGAGCTCCAAGTCGGGGCGCCTCCGGATCGGAGCATCCCACACCGCCCGCCGCCCCGCGATGGGGAGCACTCCCCGTCCGCTCCCGTCCGCCCCGTGTCCGCTCCCGCCGTCCCGTCCGCGCACGCCTCACCCGTCCAGCCTCCCCGCCTCGCTACGCTGGCACGATGATCCTCACCCCGGACCAGGCACCCGTCGGCTCCCCGCGCCCCGCCCGCCCGGGCGGCGAGCCCCGTCCGGCGACCGCCGTGCGCTACTCGGCCGAGGCGGGGGAGCGCGCCGAGCAGGCGCTGCCCGCCGAGGCCGGAGCGGCAGGGATCGTCGGCCGCACCATCGCGCCCGGCGAGGTGCTGCGCTGGTTCGTGCACCCGGTCCTGGACGAGGAGCTGAGCTGGGGCGCGACCCATGTCGCACTCGACCTCGTCCTCGACGACGGCTCCCGCCTCTCGCAGCACGAGCCCCGCGACCAGCACGGCTCCCTCGCCACCGCCCGCGGGCTCGGCGAGGCGAGGATCCTCTACGCCGACCAGTGGAACGACGTCCAGGTGGGGCTCGAGGCGCTCGTCGGCCGCCGGATCGAGGAGGTGCTGGTCGAGGTCGACGTGCCCGAGGACCACGAGGCCGATCTCCTCGAGGACCTCCAGTCCGAGCCCGGCGAGGCCGCGCCGCCCGCCCCGCTGCACGGCTGGATCGACGGCCCCTCCCTCGCCGTGCCGCCCGCGGACCCGCCGCTCGAGGACCCCGTCGCCTGGGTCGACACCCGGCGCGGCACCCGCTCGGCCTTCGAGTTCTCGCGCGGGAACACCCTGCCGATCACCGCCCTGCCCAACGGCTTCGCGAAGTTCACCCCCGCGACCGACGCCCGCACCCGCCGCTGGATCTACCAGCACCAACGCACCCGTCTCCAGGGCCTGTCCCTCACCCATCAGCCGAGCCCCTGGATGGGCGACCGCCACCAGCTGGTGATGATGCCGCTGCTGGGCGAGAGCCCGGACGCGAGCCCCGCCGCGCGCGAGCGCGCCTTCACCCACGAGGACGAGACCGCCCGCCCCGACCTCTATGCCGTCGCCCTCGAGGGCGGGATCGGGATGCGGCTCGCGCCCACCGACCACGGCGCCGTCTGCGAGATCTCCCTGCCGGAGGACTCCGGGCCCGGCCACCTCCTCCTCGAGGGCGTGGACGCGCACAGCCGTCTCGACGCCGCCGGCGCCGTCTTCGACGGTCGGGTCCAGGGCTGGATCGACTCCTCGCCCCAGGAGGGGTACGACCGGGCCGACGGGGCGACGCGCATGTTCGTGCTCGCCGAGGTGCAGCCCGCCCCCGTGCGCGTCGGGCGCGCGGAGGGCGACAGCGGGGGCAGTGTGCTCAGCTTCGCGCCCGGCACCCGCACCGTCACGGTCCGCCTGGTCACGAGCCTGCTCGGTCAGGACCAGGCCCAGCGCACCTTCGCGCTCGAGCTCGCCGGACGCACCCTGGAGCAGGTCCGCGAGGAGGCCCACGCCCTGTGGACCCGCCGCCTGCAGGTGCTCGAGGCGCCCGACGCGACCGCACCGCAGCGTCGCACCCTGTACGGCAACCTCTACCGCCTGAACCTCTACCCGTCCTCCCACTGGGAGAACCGCGGCACCGCCGAGGTGGTCGAGCCCGTCCACGCGAGCCCCGTGCTGCCCGTGCGCGGCGCGGCGACCGACACCCGCACCAACGCCGAGACCGTGCCGGGGCGGATGTACGTCGACCACGGCTTCTGGGACACCTATCGCACCGCCTGGCCCGCCTACGCCCTGCTCTACCCCGAGCTCGCCGCGGAGCTCGCCGACGGCTTCGTGCAGCAGCACCGCGAGGGCGGCTGGATCGCCCGCTGGTCCTCACCCGGGTACGCCGACTGCATGACCGGCACCAGCAGCGACATCGCCTTCGCGGACCTGCAGGTCAAGGGCGTGCCGCTGCCCGATCCGCAGGCGACCTACGAGGCCGCGCTGCGCAATGCGACCGTCGCCCCGCCGCAGCCCGAGGTGGGCCGCAAGGGCGGGGAGACCGCCGTATTCCGCGGCTACGTCGCCGCCGACGCCGAGGTGGGGGAGAGCGTCTCCTGGAGCCTCGAGGCGCACATCAACGACGCCGGCATCGCAGCGCAGGCGGCGCTGCTCGCCGAGCGGGCCGAGGCCGAGGGGGACCGGCTCCGCGCCGAGCGGCTGCGCGGCGAGTCCGCCTATCTCGCCGCGCGCAGCGCGAACTACGCCCTGCTGTTCGACCGGACGACGGAGTTCTTCCGCGGCCGACGCTCCGACGGGGCCTTCGCCGTCCCGGCCGCGGAGTTCGACCCGCTGGAGTGGGGAGGGGACTTCACCGAGACCAACGGCTGGACCTTCGCCTTCCACGCCCCGCACGACCCCGAGGGCCTCGCCGCCCTGCACGGCGGCCGCGACATGCTGCGCGGCCGGCTCGAGCAGTACCTGGACACGCCCGAGCGCGCCGACCGCCGCGGCACCTACGACACCACCATCCACGAGATGGTCGAGGCGCGGGCAGTGCGGATGGGCCAGTTCGGGTTCTCCAACCAGCCCGCCCACCACATCCCCTTCCTGTTCCACCACGTGGGCGCGCCGGAGGAGGCCTCCCGGATCGTCCGCGAGGTGCAGCGGCGCCTGTTCGTCGGTGAGCAGATCGGGCAGGGGTATCCCGGCGACGAGGACAACGGCGAGATGAGCGCCTGGTGGCTGCTGACGGCGCTGGGGCTGTACCCGCTGCAGCTCGGCACGGGCCGCTATCACCTGGTCGCGCCGCTGTTCGAGACGGTGCGGGTGCGGCCGCTGGGCCGGGAGGGCTTCACCCTCACCGCGCACGGCGCGGGCGGGGCGCCGGCCGGCGCCGAGGACGTCTGCATCACCGGGATGCGGGTGCGCGGCGCGGAGCACGCGGACTCGTGGATCGACCACGCGGACCTGCGCGGGGAGATCGAGGTCGAGCTCGGCGCGGAGCCCGGGGACTGGGGCACGGTCCCGCCCTCGCCGACCGCGCCGGGGCAGCGGCCGCAGCCGCTGTGGGACCTCTTCGCCGCGGACCCCTCGCAGCCGCTGCTGGACGACGACGCCCGCACCGAGCTCGTGCTGGAGACGGCGAGCGCCGTGCTCGACCTGCCCGAGCTCGGCGAGCCGATGCAGGCCCGCTTCCTCACCCTCACCTCCTCCGCGGAGACGGGCGGGGACCCGATCGCGTGGCGGCTGGAGGGCTCGGACGACGGCGAGAGCTGGGAGGTGCTCGACGCCCGCTCCGCGCAGCGCTTCGAGTGGCGACGCCAGACCCGCCCCTTCGAGATCGCCTCCCCGCGGCCGTGCCTGCATCACCGCCTGGTGGTGACGACCTCCGAGGGCCCGCTGCGGCTGGCGGAGCTCGAGCTGCTCGCCTGAGCGGGCACCGACCGCCGCACGAGCCCACCGCGCCCCGAGAGCGGGGTGCCCGCGCGGCGGTCGATCAGCACCCACGGCAGGGTCATCGCCGCCCACACCGCAGCGATCAGCACCGCCTCGACCAGCAGGTACTGCGGCCACGGCCCCAGCAGGTCCAGGATGCTCGGCCCGGCGGGCGCCCGGTTCAGGTAGCCGTAGTTCGCGCCGGTGAGGGCGTTGCCGGTGACGGCGATCCCCGCCCACAGCAGCGTCGCCGCGTAGGCGATCCCGTACCCGCGCCAGGTGGGCCGGTAGCCGAGCCCCCACACCAGCACCACCGGGGCGAGCACCCCGGCGCCGTGCGCGATCCAGTACTCCGCGAACTCCAGCGGCACCCACACGAAGTAGTTCAGGTCCGGGGTGAGCACCGACTGCATGTTCAGCGTCAGCCCCCAGAACCAGGTCACCACCACCACCCATCGCGCCTGCGTGATCAGGGCGATCGGGACCAGGAACCGCAGCGCGTCGGAGTAGTGCAGCGGCAGGGACTCCTCGAGGTTCCAGGCCCAGGGAGTGAACCCCCACGCCGTCCAGGCCGCGGAGTTCGCCAGCAGCGCCCAGCCCGCCAGGCGCAGCGCGCGGTCCGTCGCCGCGGGCTCGGTGCGGCGCGCCCAGCGCACGAGGACGACGGCGGCGAGGGCGAGGAGCACCAGCATCGCGAGGTGCGCGTTGCCGTAGGCGGGCATGTGCCCGATCGCGGGGGCGGCGAGGAGGGCGTCGTCGGGGTCCGGGCCGGGTCGCTCCAGGTGCATCGTCGGCTCTCCTCGCGGTCGCTCGGCCTCGCCCCGTCGTCGGGGCGCACGGCCCGAGCATACGGAAGCGCCCCGCCGGGGCGGGGCGCTTCCGTGCTGCGGCGGGCGGGTCGGCCGGGCCGGCGGGACACGCCCGGCCGACGGGGTCGACGGGCCCGCTCAGGCGGTGGCGGGGTCGACGGGCCCGCTCACGCGGTGACGGACCGGCGTCGTGCTCCGAGCTCCTTCGCCGCGGTCACGAGCGCGGCGGCGACCAGCGTGCCGGCGAGGATCGCGAGCACGAAACCCCACACCGGGCTGATCGCGAAGGCGACGAAGATCCCGCCGTGCGGTGCCTGCGAGCCCACGCCGAAGGCCATGATCAGCGCGCCGGTGACAGCGCCGCCGGTCATCATCGAGGGGATCACGCGCAGCGGGTCCGCGGCCGCGAAGGGGATCGCGCCCTCGGAGATGAACGCCGCGCCCAGCAGCCAGGCCGTCGTCCCGTTCTCCCGCTCCACGGGGGAGTAGAGGCGGCGGCGCACCACGGTGGACAGCGCCATCGCCAGCGGCGGCACCATGCCCGCGGCCATCACCGCGGCCATGATCTGGAAGGACGCCTCGGTGCCCTGGGAGAGGCCGGCGGTCGCGAAGAGATAGGCGGCCTTGTTCACCGGGCCGCCCAGGTCGAGGCACATCATGAGCCCGATGATCACGCCCAGCAGCACCGCGGAGGAGCCGGACATCCCGGTCAGACCGTCCTGCAGGGCGGTCATCAGGGAGGCGAGCGGGCGGCCGAGGAAGAGCAGCATCAGCCCGCCGACCACGAAGGTCGTCACCAGCGGGATGATCACCACAGGCATCAGTCCGGCGAGCCACCGCGGCGGCTTCATGGTGGTGAACCACAGCGCGACCAGGCCCGCGAGCAGGCCCGTGATCAGCCCGCCCAGGAAGCCGGCGCCGACCGCCACGGACACCGCGCCGCCGATGAAGCCGGGCGCGATGCCGGGGCGCCCGGCGAGGCCGAAGGCGATGTAGCCCGACAGGGCCGCGACCAGGAAGCCCATGCCGAGGTTCCCGAGCGTGAACAGCACGGCGCCGAGGTAGAGCGCCAGACCGGCCCGCTCGGTCGCCGCGGCGCCCGTCGGCCCCTCGTAGTCGACGTGCCCGGGGAGGGAGGAGAGCGAGCTGGTGGTCGCGACGTCCTGGGCGACGAAGGCGACGTCGAAGCCGGCGATAAGGAAGCCGAGCGCCATCAGCAGGCCGCCCGCGGCGACGAAGGGGATCATGTAGGACACGCCGGTCATCACGGCGCCCTGGATGCGGCGCGGCCAGGACTGGGAGGCGCCGCCCTGCGCCGACTCGTTCGAGGCGGAGGCGGTGGTGACCCGCGCGGCCGACGGGTTCGCGGCCGCGGCGACGGCCTCGTCGATCATCTGCGGTCCGTGGGAGATCGCGCGCTTGACGGGATGCTCCACGAGCGGCAGCCCGGCGAAGCGCTCGCGGCCGGAGATGTTGACGTCCGCGGCGATGATCAGCGCGCTCGCGGCGGCGATCTGCTCCTCGGTGAACGGGGTGATGCCGCCGGAGCCCTGGGTCTCCACGTGCAGCCGGACGCCCTTCTCCTTCGCGGCGTTCTCGAGGGACTCGGCGGCCATGTAGGTGTGGGCGATCCCGGTGGGGCAGGAGGTGATGGCCAGCAGCACCGGGGCGTCCGCCGACGCCTCGTCCGGCGGGGCGGTGCTCGACGAGGCGGCGCTCGCCGGGGCGGAGCCGGACGGTGGCGCGGCGGTCGAGGCGGTGCCCGTTCCGACTGCTCCGTCGGCGGGCGCCTCGGACGTCGCAGCGCCGGCGGCCGGCGCGTCGGTCCCGGCCTCCTCGGGGGCGACCACGCCCATGACGAGCTCGGAGACCTCCTCGGGCGTGCTCGCGCCGCGCAGGGCGGCGAGGAACTCGGGGCGGATCAGCGCACGGGAGAGCTGGGCGAGGAGTTTCAGGTGCTGGTCGTCGGTGCCGGCAGGGGCGGTGATCGCGATGATCAGGTCCGCCGGACCGTCGGGGGCGCCGAAGTCGACCGGCTCGCTCAGGCGCACCAGGCCCAGCGCCGCCTCGCGCACGGCCTCGGTGCGGCAATGGGGGATCGCGAAGCCGCCCGGCATGCCGGTCGCGAAGGACTCCTCGCGCTTCAGCAGCCCGGCCTCGAGGCCGTCGCGCTCGGCGCGGCCGGTCGCCGCGACGAGATCGGCCATCATGCCGATCACGGCGTGCTTGTCCCCGGGTGGGGCGACGTCGAGCCTCACCAGCTCGGGGGTCATCAGCGCAGCGGACATCGGGTTCTCCTTCGAACGATCCCGCCCGCGGGGGCGGACGGGGCAGGGGTCAGAGGCGGACGACGCGGGAGGCGTCGATCCGGACCTGATCGGGACGGGGGATGGTGGTGCCGGGCAGGCCCACGGCGGCCGTGCCGTAGGCGAGGGAGCGTGCGAGGCGCAGCGGAGGCTCCTCCTCGAGCGCACGGGCGATGAGATAGCCGGCGGTCGCGGAGTCTCCGGCGCCGACGGTCGAGACGACCTCGACGGGAGCGGAGGGGCTGTACCAGGCCGCTCCCTCGGTCGCGAGGAGGCCGCCGGCCCCGCCGAGGGTCACGAGCACCGCGCCGACGCCCCGCCGGTGGAGGTCCAGGGCGGCCTTGGCCACCGGCTCGAGGTGCCTGTCGGCGGCCTCGGCCTCGAGGGCAGCGCCGTCGGTGCCGAGGATCTGGCCGAGCTCCTCGGCGTTGGGCTTGAGGAAGTCGGGGGCGGCGCTGTCCAGCGCGGCGGCGAGCGCCGCGAGCGGTGCGTCGGAGGTGTCCACGCCCACCCGTGCGCCGCGCTCCCGCAGCGCGACGACGAGACGCACGTACTCGTCCACCGGCAGGCCGGGCGCGAGGGAGCCGGAGAGCATGACGCTGTCCCCGGGGCCGGCGACGGCCAGCAGCAGCTCCTCGAGGGCGGCGACCTCGGCCCGGTCCAGGGTCGCACCGGGCTCGTTGAGCTTCGTGGTGGTCTCCGGGGCGGAGAGCACGGTGAGGTTCGTGCGCACGCGGCCCGCGACGGGGCTCGCCCGGTGGGGGAGGCCCTCGACCTCGAGCAGCTCCAGCAGCGCATCCTGCGGCGCGGCGGGGAGGACGGCGGTCACGGGCAGCCCGGCGCGGTGCACGCCCAGCGCGACGTTGATCCCCTTGCCGCCGGGCTGGAGGCCGTCGGCGCCGATGCGGTGCACGCCGCCGGGGACCAGGGGGCCGCCGAGGTCGACGGTGCGGTCGAGGGAGGGGTTCGCGGTGAAGGTGATGATCATGCGGTCAGCACCTCGATCCCGGCCTCCTCGAGCTCGGCCGCGAGCTCGGCGGGCAGGCCGTCGTCGGTGACCAGGGCATTGATCCCGGCGGTCGTCGCGAAGGTGACCAGATGACGCGTGCCGGCCTTCGAGGAGTCCGCGAGCACGACGCGTCGTGCCGCGCAGCGGGCCATCGCGGACTTCACCGCCGCCTCGTCGGGATCCGGGGTGGTGAAGCCGGAGGGGTCGAAGCCGTTGCAGCCGAGCACGACGAGCTCGGGATGCAGCAGGCCCACCGCCTCCACGGTCCCGGCACCGACGGCGGCCTGGGTGGTGGGGCGGACCCGCCCCGGCAGCACGTGCACCTCGAGATCGGTGTGCACGAGGGCGCCCTGCGCGATCGCCGGGGCATGGGTGATCACGGGGCCGCGCCGGCCGCTGAGGTGAGGGATGAGCTCGCCGACCGTGGTGCCCGCATCGAGCATCACCGCGGCGCGGGGATCGGCGGGCAGCAGGCTGGCGGCGGCGCGGGCGATGCGGCGCTTGGCTGCGACGTTGGTGGTGCGGCGGGCCTCGAGGTCGGGCTCGACCTCGGCGGTGCTCGGAGGAACGGCCCCGCCGTGGACCCGCACGAGCAGCCGCTCGGCGGCGAGCTGGTCGAGGTCGCGGCGCACCGTCTCGGTGGTGACGTCGAAGTCGACCGCGAGCTCGGTGACGGTCACGCGGCCGCTCGCCTCGAGCAGCTCGAGGATGCGGCGCCGGCGTTCACGGGCGTACATGGGACACCTGCTTCGTCGGAGGTCGGACGGGGGACCGTCGCGGCGCGGGGCCGTGGACGGCCCCGCGGGATGAGAGCATCATACGCCCGAAAGCCACAGAGAACAACAGTGACAGTGTCTTTGTTTCTGTGGATGGGGTGAGGCGGCTTGGGCGAGGGGCGAGAGCGCCCCTGGAGTGAGCGAGCCGTCCACTCCCAGGAGGAACGATGACCCCGGCGGACCAGACGCCGCGCGCGAGCCAGGGCTGCCGCCCACGGGTACGGCGCTGGCGATGACGATCATCGGCGTGCTGACCCGCGGCACGATCGCCTCGGCGGTCTCCGGCGTCGCGGGCGGCATCCGCTGGCTGTCGAACATCGACATGGCGCTCGCCCTCGTGCTGGCCGTGTTCATCTTCGTCGTCGGCCCCACCGTGTTCCTCATGAACATCATCCCCGGCGCAATCACCGAGTACTTCGGCACCCTGCCGGACATGCTCGGGGCGAACATGTCCGAGGGCGAGGACATGCAGACCTTCCTCTCCAGCTGGACCACCTTCTACTGGGCCTGGTGGGTGAGCTGGGCGCCCTTCGTGGGCGTGTTCACCGCGAAGATCTCCCGCGGCCGCACCATCCGACAGTTCGTGCTCGGCGTGCTGCTGATCCCCTCCTCGATCATCGTGCTCGCCTTCGCCGTCCTCGGCGGCACCGCGATCTGGCTGCAGCGCCGGGCCAGCGAGCTCGACGCCGCCGGGAACACCGTCGGCATCGCCGACCCCGACCGTGCGATCGCGCCCGACGGGACGATCGAGTCGCTCCCCGCCCCGGAGTAGATCCCCGGACAGCGAGTACGCCACCGGCGGCGAGTTCGACTCCACCGCGCCCGAGGTCACCGAGTGGTACGCCCGCACCGACGAGGACGGCAACCCGATCGACTATGACTACGAGCGGGGCGTCTACCTCGACGCCGACGGGAACCCGCTGCCCGACGAGGACGAGGGCGCGGACCCCGGGGCGGACGACGCCGAGGGGGGACGATTCCGCGGAGAGCTCGCTGGAGGAGGCTCCCGAGGACGGCGACGGGCCCGCACGGCGACCGGGCGGAAGCACCGGGCGGAGCTGAGGCGCCGGACCGTCGGCAGTGCGGGGCCCGCGGCGCGGGGCGCGCCCGGTGCGCTTGGCGGGACTGAGGCATCGGCCATCCCCGTGAAGCCGCGAGGGAGGCGCGGGGCGGGCGGGCCGCTACCATCGGAGCACTCCGCGCCGCCCATCCACAGGAGCTGTGACCCGATGACCCAGGCCTATCACGCCGATTCCTCCGACCTCGTAGAGAAGGAGGTGCTGACCTGGGAGCTGTTCGGCACCGCCTCGCGCGAGCTGGCCCAGACGATCGCCGACTCCGACTTCGAGCCGGAGATCATCATCGCCGTGGCCCGTGGCGGTCTGCTCCCGGCCGGGGCGCTCTCCTATGCGCTGGGCGTGAAGCTCTCCGACGCGATCAACGTCGAGTTCTACACCGACGTGCACGAGACCCTTCCCGATCCGGTGCTGCTCGCCCCCATGCTCGACACCGAGTCGATCAAGGGCAAGCGCCTGCTGGTCGTCGATGACGTCGCCGACTCCGGCCGCACCCTCGCGCTCGTGCTCGACCTGATGCGCGAGATGGGCGCCGACGCCCGCAGCGCCGTCATCTACGGCAAGCCCCGCTCGGTCGTGGACCCGGACTTCGTCTGGCGCCGCACCGACGAGTGGATCGTCTTCCCCTGGTCGGCCGAGCCGCCCGTCACCCCGTCGGTGGGCTGACCGCGCCGCGACCTGCACCCTCCACGCGCACGCACCAGACGGATCGGGTCAGGTCCTGAGCCACTTCGGCATAGAGAATGGCTCAGAACCCGACCCGATCGTGGTTCCGGGCCGGGCTGCGCGGGGTCAGCGGCGGACGGCCACGGCCCCCGAGGGCTCGCTCTGCTGCCAGGTGCGGTCATAGGCGGTGACGGCGTAGAACCCGCTCCCGTCGGCGCCCTCGTGGACGATCTCGCCCGCGGCGCGCTCGGCCCGCACCACGGCGACGAGGCGGCGTCCGTCGGCGAGCTGCGCCTGGCCGATCTCCTCGTCGGGCAGGTGCCACAGCGCGACGGAGGTGGCGCCGCGGGCCCGCCATCGCACCTGCACGCCGTCGGCGGCGGAGCGGGCCGAGACGACCGTCGGCTGCTCGGGCGCCTCGCCGGGCACGGACTCGAGCGCGGGCACCACCGCGGGATGGCCGTAGTGGCGGGCGACGAGGTCGTCGACCGAGCCGGTGGCGTCCTCGCGCAGGCTCTTCGCGCTGAAGTACACGTTGCCGGCCACGGCCGGCAGGGTGCGGGTGAGGTCGAGGTGGTCGCCGAGCTCGGTCATCTCCTCGAAGGTGCCGTCGATCGCCTTGTAGGCGCCCTCACCGATGAACAGGCCCACCCCGGTCCCCTCGACCGTCCCGCTCCACCAGTGCACGAGGGACTCGTAGTCGGCCGCGGGGTTCCCGAACTGCCAGTAGATCTGCGGGGTGATGTAGTCGACCCAGCCCTCCTGGACCCAGCGCCGCGAGTCGGCGCAGATGATCTCGTAGGACTCCGAGCCGGAGGTGTCCGAGCCCGCCGGGTCGCTGCTGGCATTGCGCCAGATCCCGAAGGGGCTGATCCCGAAGCGGACCCAGGGCTTCTCCGCCCGGATCCGCGCGTGCATCTCGCGGACCAGCGCGTCGATGTTGCCGCGACGCCAGTCCTGGATCGGGGTGCTGCCGTCGGAGTGGGCGGCGTAGGTCTCCTCGTCGGGGTAGTCCTCGCCCGCGACCGCGTACGGGTAGAAGTAGTCGTCGAAGTGGACGCCGTCCACGTCGTAGTGGGTGACGGCGTCCATCATCGCGTCCTGCACGAAGGCGCGGACATCCGGCAGGCCCGGGTCGTAGTAGAGCTTCCCGCCGTAGGGCCACACCCATTCGGGATGCTGACGTGCAGGATGGTCCGGGGCCAGCTCCGGCTCCTCCGACATCGCCACGCGATACGGGTTGAACCAGGCGTGGTACTCCAGGCCCCGGGCGTGGGCCTGCTCGATCTGGAAGGCGAGCGGGTCGTAGCCGGGATCCTGGCCCTGGGTGCCGGTGAGGTACATCGACCAGGGCTCGAAGCGGGAGGGCCAGAAGGCGTCCGCAGTGGGGCGCACCTGGGCGATCACCGCGTTCAGTCCGATCTCCTGGGCGAGATCGAGCCAGCCCAGGTACTCCGCCCGCTGCTCCTCGGCGCTGAGGCCGGGGGCGGAGGGCCAGTCGATGTTGACCACGGAGGAGAGCCACATGGCCCGGAACTCGCGGGCCGGGGGCGCGGGATCCTGCGGACCGGGCTCGTCGGCGTGCGCGGCGGCGCCGACGAGGGCGGAGCCGCCGGCGAGACCGGCGACGACGGCGGTGGAGCCGACGGCGGCGGAGCCGGACAGGCGCAGGAAGGAACGACGATCGACGGGATGCACGGCGCTGAGCTCCTCGGTCGGGGACGGAGGTGGCCCACCGTCGCACAGCCGGCGCGGCCGGGCAAGCATGCGCGGCGCCGTGCCGTCCCGCGGAGGTCGACGCGGCACCGGTTGTCGGAGCGGGCGGGACGGAGGGGTCGAGGGGTGGGACGCTCAGCGGGCGGCCGGCGGCTCCGTCGAGTCGCCGGCGGGCTCCTGGTCGCTGCCGGTTCCTGCATCGTGCGCGTCGGCGGTGTCACGGCCGTCGGCCGTGGCGTGCCCTGCGCCCTCGGCGTGCCCCTCGCCGCCGCCGTGGTGGCCGAAGGGCAGGAAGTGCACGATCACGGCGAGGATCCCGCCGATGATCAGGCCGAACAAGAAGGAGAAGAAGGTGTTGACCAGCCAGGCGAGCAGCGCGCCGACGCCGGCGACCCCCGCGACCAGACCCTCGAGGTGGTGCACCAGGCCGTAGGGCTGGGCGAGCCCGAGCTCATGGGTGCCGACCAGCAGGATGTGGCCGCCCACCCACAGCATCGCGATCATGCCGACGTAGCTGATCACGTCCATGACTCGCGGCATCGCGCCGACCAGTCCGCGGCCGAAGCGCTTCTTCCCCTCGGAGGCGTCCTCGTCCTTGGCCATCGCCAGGCCGATGTCGTCCATCTTCACCAGCAGGCCCACAGCGCCGTAGACCAGGGCGGTGATGCCGAGGGCGATCACCACGAGCACCGCGGCGCGCATCCACAGGTTGTCGGTGTCCACCGAGTTCATCGAGATCACCATGATCTCGGCCGAGAGGATCAGGTCGGTGCGCACGGCGCCCGAGACGACCTTGTCCTCCGCCCCGGCGCCCTTGGTGCTCGCAGGCGCCTCCTTGGGCTTCCCGCGCACCAGCTCCCAGACCTTCTCGGCGCCTTCGAAGCTGAGGTACAGGCCGCCGAGCATGAGGATCGGGGTGAGCAGCCAGGGGGCGAACACGCTTAGCAGCAGCAGGACCGGCAGGATGAAGACGAGCTTGTTGCGCAGCGAGCCCTTGGTGATCCGCCAGATGATCGGCAGCTCCCGGTTGGGCTTGATGCCCTGGACGTACTGCGGCGTCACCGCGGCATCGTCGATCACGACGCCGATCGCCTTGGAGCCTGCCTTGGCGGAGGCCGCGGCGACATCGTCCGCGCTGGCCGCCGCGAGGCGCGCGAGCGCGGCGACGTCGTCGAGCAGGGCGGCGAGTCCACCGGCCATGGGAGTCCTTCTTCCGAGGAGACGGCCGCGGATGCGACCGGGCTCAGGATAACGGTGCAGGAGCTGCGGATCGCTCCGCAGGGACCATGATCAGGCCACGGGTCCGGTCAAGCCCACGGCTCGGCTCCGGTCAGCTTCTCGGCACGAGATCGTCCTGTCTTCCCCTCACGGCGAACATCCGCGACCTCCCCTCGACGCGCCGCCGCGCCGGTGACAGAGTGGAGGGCATGGATATCGCACTCATCGGAGGACATGGGAAGGTCGCGCTGCTCGCGGCCCCGCTGCTGGTCGAGGCCGGTCACACGGTGCACTCCGTGATCCGCAACCCCGAGCACGCAGGCGACGTCGAGGCGACGGGCGCGAGGGCTGTGCTCGCTGACATCGAGTCCCTCGACGAGAGGGGCTGGGACGAGCTCCTGCGCGGGAAGGACGCCGTGGTGTGGACCGCAGGCGCCGGCGGCGGGGACCCCGAGCGCACCCGTGCGGTCGACTACGACGCGGCGGTCGCCTCGATGGACGCCGCCGAGCGCGTCGGCGCGACCCGCTACGTGATGGTCAGCTACTTCGGCGCCTCGCTCGACCACGGCGTTCCCGAGGACAGCTCCTTCCACACCTACGCCGAGGCGAAGGCCCGGGCCGACGAGCATCTGCGCGGCACGGGACTGGACTGGACGATCCTCGGTCCCTCGGGCCTCACCCTCGAGGAGCCGACCGGTCGCATCGACACCGCCGCCTCGGAGTCCGGCACGGTCTCGCGCGGCAACGTCGCGCGCACGATCGTCGCTGCGCTCGCCGAGCCCGGATCCGTCGGGAAGTTCGTGACCTTCAACGACGGCGAGCAGGAGATCGGCGAGGCCTTCGCCTCCCTCAGTCGCTGATCCGGAAACCCGTCTGGCCGCGCGGCGTCTCGCGGCGCACGTCGATCCCGTCGACGCGGGCGCTGGAAGGCCCCTGCCGGAGGTGGTCGAGCATGGCCTCGACCACCTCCGTCGTGCCTTCGACGTCCGCCTCGACGGTGCCGTCCCACAGGTTGCGCACGGTCCCGGCGGCGCCGAGTCGCGCCGCCTCCCTGGCGGCGTCCATCCGGAAGCCGACGCCCTGGACCCGTCCGTGCACGCGCACGACGCGTCGGATCCGCTGCTCGTCCTGCTGAGGGCTCACTCGTTGTCGCCGCCGGTGTCCGCGGCGGCCGCACCGGCCGCGGCGTCCACCTCGTCGCTCCACTGCCAGTCCACGATCTCCGGGGCGTCCTCGCCGTGCTCGTAGGCGTGGGCCCGGGAGCGGACCCGGGCATCGACCATGCGCTGGCGCAGTCCGGCGAATCGCGTTCCCAGCCCGTCGACGCGGTCGATCACGTCCATCACCAGGTGGTAGCGGTCGGTGTCGTTGAGCATCAGCATGTCGAAGGGCGTGGTGGTGGTGCCCTCCTCCTTGTAGCCGCGCACGTGGATGCGGGAGTGCCGGTCGTGGCGGTAGGCGAGGCGGTGGATCAGCCATGGATAGCCGTGGTAGGCGAACACCACCGGGACGTCCTCCCCGAAGTACCCGTCGAAGTCCTTCTGCGAGAGCCCGTGCGGGTGCTCGGACTCGTCCTGGAGCCGCATCAGGTCCACCACGTTGACCACCCGGACCCGCAGGTCGGGGATCTCCTCACGGAGGATCTTCGCCGCGGCGAGCACCTCGATGGTGGGGATGTCGCCGGCTGCGGCGAGCACCACCTCCGGCTCCTCGCCGAGCTGCTCGGTCCCCGCCCAGTCCCAGATGCCGAGCCCCCGCGCGCAGTGCACGACGGCCTCGTCCATCGACAGCCAGTTCGGGTTGGGCTGCTTCCCGGCCACGACCACGTTGACGTACTGCTTCGAGCGCAGGCAGTGGTCGTAGGTGGACAGCAGCGTGTTCGCGTCCGGCGGCAGGTAGACCCGCACGATCTCCGCCTTCTTGTTGACCATGTGGTCGATGAAGCCGGGGTCCTGGTGGGAGAAGCCGTTGTGGTCCTGACGCCACACGTGCGAGCTCAGCAGGTAGTTCAGGGAGGCGATCGGACGGCGCCACTCGAGCTCGTTCGTCACCTTCAGCCACTTCGCGTGCTGGTTGACCATCGAGTCGACGATGTGGACGAACGCCTCGTAGGAGGAGAACATGCCGTGCCGGCCGGTGAGCAGGTAGCCCTCGAGCCAGCCCTGGCACTGGTGCTCCGAGAGCATCTCCATGACGCGGCCGGCCCGGGCGAGGTGCTCGGAGCGGTCGTGCTCCTCGAAGTCCGCGTTCCACTGCTTGTCGGTGACCTCGTAGACGGCCTGGAGCCGGTTCGAGGCGGTCTCGTCGGGCCCGAAGATGCGGAAGGTCGAGGGGTTCTCGCGCACCACGTCCCGCAGCCAGGTGCCGAGCACCTTCGTGGCCTCGGAGATGGAGCCGCCGGGCACGGGCACGTCCACGCCGTAGTCGCGGAAGTCGGGCAGGCGCAGCGGGGTGAGCACGGCGCCGCCGTTGGTCGACGGGTTCGCGGACATCCGCAGCGTGCCGGTCGGGGCGGCGGAGGCGACGTCGGGGACCAGCTTCCCGGTCTCGTCGAAGAGCTCCTCGGGGCGGTAGGAGCGCAGCCAGGCGTCGAGCTCGGCGAGGTGCTCGTCGGTGTCCCGAGCGCTGGCCAGCGGCACCTGGTGCGAGCGCCAGGACCCCTCGGTCTGCTGGCCGTCGATCTCCTTCGGGCCGGTCCAGCCCTTCGGGGTGCGCAGCACGATCATCGGCCAGGCGGGGCGCTCGGTCTCGCGGCCGGCCTCGGCGTCCTCCGCGGCCTGCGCCTTGATCTCCGCGATCCTGTCCAGGGCCGTATCGAGCACCTCGGCGAAGCGACGGTGGATCTCGAGCGGGTCCTCGTCGTCGAAGCCGCCGGTGAAGATGAGCGGCTCGTGGCCGTAGCCGCGCATGAGCGCCTCGAGCTCGTCGTCGCCGATGCGGGCCAGCACAGTCGGGTTCGCGATCTTGTACCCGTTCAGGTGCAGGATCGGCAGCACCACCCCATCCTGCTGGGGATTGAGGAACTTGTTGGAGTGCCAGGAGGTGGCCAGCGGCCCGGTCTCCGCCTCGCCGTCGCCGACCACGGTGAATGCGATCTGGTCGGGGCTGTCGAACATGGCGCCGTAGGCGTGGGAGAGGGCGTAGCCGAGCTCCCCGCCCTCGTGGATCGAGCCGGGCGTCTCCGGGGCGACGTGCGAGGGGATCCCGCCGGGGAAGGAGAACTGCGTGAACAGGCGCTTCATCCCCTCGTCGTCCTCGCCGACCGCGTGGTACACCTCGGAGTAGGTGCCCTCGAGATAGGACGCGGCGACCAGGCCGGGGCCGCCGTGCCCGGGACCGGTGATGTACATGGCGTTCAGCCCGCGCTGGACGATGGCCCGGTTCGCGTGGGCGTAGAGGAAGGTCAGGCCCGGGGTGGTGCCCCAGTGCCCGAGCAGCCGCGGCTTGACGTGCTCGCGCTGCAGGGGCTTGCGCAGCAGCGGATTGTCCTTGAGGTAGATCTGGCCGACCGAGAGGTAGTTCGCGGCGCGCCACCAGGCGTCGAGCCGCTCGAGGTCGGTGTCGGAGGGAGCGGCGGCGGGGGAGCTGGGCCATGCGGGTGCGGTGGTCATGGTGCCTTCCTGACGTGCCTGACGTGCCTGACGTGCCTGACGTGCCTGACGTGCCTGAGGGACCTGCGGGCCGTGCCCGGATCGGCGCGGCGGCGGTACGGCCACCGTAGGTCGCGCGCAGCGGGGTGGGAAGGGCCTTCGGGCCCTGGACACCGCTGCGCGGCGCAGGTGGGCGCTCCCTGGCCCCGGGCGACCGATGAGCGCTCCGTGAAGGCCTGATGAGAAGGTGCTCAGGAAGCTCCTGGAATGCTGCCGGGCGGCATAGCCTGAGGTCACACGCAGACCGGCGGGCTCGATCCGTCGGCCGATCCCAGGAAGGCTGATCCCATGACCCGCACCTCCGTCCGTCCCCGCAGCACCGTCCGCGCCCTCGCCCTCGGGGCCCTCGTGCTCGGCCTCGCCGCCGGGTGCGGCGCCGACTCCGGCAGCGACGAGGCCCCTGCCGTCGAGGGTCCCGGCGCCTCCGAACAGGAGGACGCCGGCACCACCGCCGACGACGACACCGCCGACGACGACACCGCCTCCGAGGGCGCCGCCTCCGATGACGGCGCGGCGAGTGACGACGGGGGAGAGGCCCCGGCGGCCGGCGCCGCGGCGCTGCCCGCGGACGCCGACCTCGCCACCGAGCAGCTGCCGATCACCGCGGAGAAGGCCGTCGAGATCGGCCTGGGCGCGGCCGGCGGCGGCGAGCTGGTGCAGATCGAGATCGACCACGACGACGACGTGTGGGAGTGGGAGCTCGAGATCGTCGACGGCGGCCGCCAGCACGACCTCGACATCGACGCGACCAGCGGCGAGGTCACCGAGCACGACCAGGACGATGACGACGACCAGGACCCGGCCGTCGACGTGACCTCCCCGATGCCCTACGCCGAGGCGATCGAGATCGCGCTCGGGAAGGAGCCGGGCCGGGCCTCCGGCTGGGACCTCTCCTCCGACGACGGCCGCATCCACTACACGATCGACATCGATCGCAGCAGCGGCGACGACGACGTCGAGGTCGAGGTGGACGTCGAGACGGGCGAGGTCCGCGTCGACGACTGACGACCCGCCGCCGAACGGCTCCCCACGGCCCGCCCTGCCCGATACCCTCCTCCCCATGGCGAACTCGAAGAAGTCCTCGAAGAAGAAGGCCGACGGACCCGCGGAGAAGGCGCCCCGCGGGTTCCGGATCGCGAACGACTGGAAGGGGGACGTGCAGGACCTCGACCCGCGCGCCACCCCCGGCTTCTCCGGCAAGAAGGCCGAGGGCAAGGAGTTCCTCCTCGCCCGGGACGCCGAGCTCGACGAGCTCCAGGAGAGGCTCTACGCCGCCCATCACGGCAACGGCGACGGCCGCTCGGTGCTGCTGATCGTCCAGGGGATGGACACCTCCGGCAAGGGCGGGATCATGCGCCACGTCGTGGGCAGCGTGGACCCGCAGGGCGTGGAGATCACCGCGTTCAAGGCCCCGACCGACGAGGAGAGGAAGCACGACTTCCTCTGGCGGATCCGCCCCCACGCCCCCGCCCCGGGCACGATCGGCGTCTTCGACCGCTCCCACTACGAGGACGTGCTCATCCACCGCGTCCACGGCTGGGCGGACTCGAAGGAGATCCGTGCCCGGTACACGGCGATCAACGCCTTCGAGCGGGAGCTCGCCGCCGCCGGCACCACGGTCGTGAAGGTCATGCTCCACGTCTCCTACGAGGAGCAGGGCTCCCGGCTGATGGAGAGGCTCGAGCGCCCGGACAAGCACTGGAAGTACAACCCCGGCGACGTCGACGAGCGCGCGCACTGGGACGACTACATGGAGGCGTACACGCGGGCGCTGCGCGCCACCTCCACCGTCGGCGCCCCCTGGCACGTGGTCCCCGCGGACCGCAAGTGGTACGCACGGATCGCCGTGCAGCAGCTGCTGATCGACGCGCTGACGGACATCGACCCGCAGTGGCCGACCGCGGACTTCGACGTCCTCGCGGAGATCGACCGCCTGCGCGGCACGATGGGACAGGACGAGTCGGACTGAGCCCGTCCGGGCCCGTGACCTCGGCTTGTGTCCGCACGCTCGCAGGCCGATGATGGAGGCATGGCTTCCATCACCTTCAAGAACGACCCCGTCACCACCGTCGGCGAGCTGCCCGCGAAGGGCTCGGCCCTGCCGGCCTTCGAGCTCGTGGGCCAGGACCTCGGCGCCGTCTCCGGCGCGGACCTCGCCGGCAAGCGCGTCGTGCTGAACATCTTCCCGTCCCTGGACACCGGCACCTGTGCCATGTCCGTGCGGAAGTTCAACGAGCTCGCCGCCGGCTTCGAGAACACCGTCGTCGTCTGCGTCTCGAAGGACCTGCCCTTCGCGCAGGCCCGCTTCTGCGGCGCCGAGGGCATCGAGAACGTCGTCACCGGCTCCGCCTTCCGCTCCAGCTTCGGCGAGGACTTCGGCGTGACCATGAAGGACGGGCCGCTCGCGGGTCTGCTCTCGCGCGCGGTCGTCGTCGCCGACGCCGACGGCACGGTCCTGTACACCGAGCAGGTCGCCGAGGTCTCCGAGGAGCCCGACTACGACGCCGCCGCGGCCGTGCTCGCCTGAGACCGCCCGCCCCGCCGGACCCGGCCGCGACTCCTCGTCGCGCGCCGGGTCCCGTGCTTCGCGGCCCCGCGCACCCCGTCCCCTGCGCACCGGCCGCCCCACCGATCCCGGGGGCCGCTCGACGGAAGGAGCCCACCATGTCCGCCCTCACCATCTCCCTCGAACGCGTCCAGGACCTGCTGGACGACGACGGCCCCGCCGACGGCGAGCGCCGCGTGCTGGTGGACCGGCTGTGGCCGCGCGGGGTGAAGAAGGAGCGCCTCGTCCACGACGAGTGGGACAAGGACGTCGCCCCGAGCTCCGAGCTCCGCAAGGCCTTCCACGGCGGGGAGCTCGACTTCGAGGAGTTCTCCGCCCGCTATCGCCGCGAGCTGGAGGAGGGCGAGGCCGCCCAGGCGCTGCTGGACCGCGCGGAGGAGGACGGAGCGGACACCCTCGTGCTGCTGTTCGCCGCGAAGGACGTCGAGCACAACCACGCCCAGGTGCTGCAGGAGGTGCTGCAGGAGCTCGCCGGCTGAGGCCTTTGCCCCCGCTCCCCGTCGGCTGATCCCGCCGCCGTCGACGGGGACGAAGGTCCGGACGCTTCCTGTCAACGCGCCCCTAACGTGGACGGGCAGGCCGTCGACGTCGGACGGCCGACAGCCCCGTCCCCGTCCAGGAAGGACCTGCCATGTCCGTGGCGACCGCCTCGATCCTCCACCCGCAGCTCGACATCGAGGAGCGCCTCGAGCCTGCTCACGAGCAGATCGTGCGGGACACCCTCCCGCTCGTCGGGGAGCACGTCGAGGAGATCGCCCCGGTGTTCTACGGGCGGATGTTCGCCGCGCACCCCGAGCTGCTGCGCGACACCTTCAACCGCGGCAACCAGGCCCAGGGCGCCCAGCAGAAGGCGCTCGCCGCCTCTGTCGCGACCTATGCGACCCTGCTGGTCGCCCCGGACGGGCCGAGCCCCGCCGCGCTGCTGTCCCGGATCGGGCACAAGCACGTCTCCCTCGGCATCACCGAGGAGCAGTACGAGATCGTCCACGAGCACCTGATGGCCGCGATCGTCGAGGTGCTCGGCGCCGACGTGGTCACCGGGGACGTGGCCGCCGCGTGGGACGCCGTCTACTGGCACATGGCCCGCACGCTCATCGCCTTCGAGAACGGCCTGTACGCCGAGGCGCAGGTGACCCCGGGCGACGTGTTCCGCACCGCCCGCGTCATCCGCCGGATCGAGGAGAGCTCGAGCGTGGCGAGCTTCGAGCTGGCCGCCCCCGAGGGGGACGAGCCGCTCGCCGACTTCCTGCCCGGCCAGTACATCAGCGTCGGCGTGCGCCTGGCCGACGGGGCGAGGCAGCTGCGCCAGTACTCGCTCTCCGACGCCCCCGGCCGGGGACGCTGGCGGATCTCGGTGCGCCGCGAGGACGGGGACCCGGCCGGCGAGGTCTCCTCGCACCTCCACCGCACCCTCCACGAGGGGGACGAGCTGCAGGTGACCCTCCCCGCCGGCGACCTGGTCCTGGACGCGCAGGCGACCTCGCCCCTCGTGCTGGTCTCGGCGGGCATCGGGATCACCCCGATGCTGGGGATGCTGCGCCATCTCGCCGCGGTCGACAGCGAGCGCGAGGTGGTCGTGCTGCACGCCGACGGCGACGCAGCCGACGCCGCGCACCTGCCCGAGCTGCTGGACACCGTCGCCTCCCTGCCCGAGCACAGCGGCTCCCGCGCCCGGCTGTGGTTCTCCGGCGAGCTCGGCGAGGACCCCCTCGCGGGCCGGACGGACCCCCGCCTCTCGGCGCATGCGGGCCGGATGACGATCACGGACGAGCACCTGCCCGAGGGCGCGGAGATCTACCTCTGCGGCGGCAGCGGCTTCCTGCGCGGCGCCCGGGCGCAGCTGCTCGCGGCCGGGGCGGAGGAGGAGCGGATGCACGTGGAGCTGTTCTCCCCGAACGACTGGCTGCTCCCGGGCGCCTGAGTCCCGTGGACCGCCCGTCGCGGACGGCGGAGGAGGACTAGGGTCGTCCCTCGTGGAACCCCTCTCCCTTCTCGTCCTGCTCGTCATGGGCGTGGTCGCCGGCGCCATCAACGCGGCGGTGGGATCCGGCTCCCTCCTCACCCTCCCGGTGCTGATGGCGCTGGGCCTCCCGCCCGGCGTCGCGGTCCGCACGAACACGGTGGGGATGTTCTTCTCCACCGTCGGCTCCGTGCTCGGCTATCGCCGCGAGATCTCCGAGGAGCGACGCCATCTCACCCCTCTGGTGCTCACCGCTCTGCTCGGCGCGAGCGCGGGCGCGCTGCTGCTGCTGACCTCCCCTGCCGAGGCGCTCGACGTGGTCGTGCCCGTGCTGATCGTCGTCGCCCTCGCCCTCGTCGTCCTGCAGAAGCCGCTGACCACCGCGCTGCGCTCCCGCTCGGAGAACCGGGCCGAGCACCGCGCCGCGGCCGACGGGGCGGGGGCCGAGGGGGCGACCGATGCGGGCGCGTCGTCGGACGGCTCCGAGCGCAGCCCGCTGCGCTCCCCGGCGCTGGTCGGCTCGATCGGTGCGGCCTCCGTCTACGGCGGCTACTTCACCGCCGCGCAGGGGGTGCTGTACCTGGGCATCCTCGGCGTCTTCACCGGGCGTCCGATGGGCTCGGTCAACAGCGTCAAGAACCTGCTGAGCCTGTGCGTGAACCTCGCCGCGGCGCTGATCTACATGATCGCCTTCTTCGCGGTCGACGCGCAGGTGGTGTGGGCCGCGAGCGCCGCGATCGCGGTGGGCTCGCTGCTGGGCGGCTTCTTCGGTGCGCACCTGGCCAAGCGCCTGCCCGAGTGGGCGCTGCGCGGCGTGATCGTGGTGGTCGCGCTGGTGGCGCTCTTCCGCGAGGTCGTCTGAGCCGTCGGCCGACGGGCGCTGCGCCTCGGGCCGACGGGTCCTGAGCGCCCAGTCGACGAGCCCGGCCGGCACCGGCTCAGGACAGGAACGGCATGACCTCGGCGAGCACCTCGTCAGGCGGGAACAGGGTGCCGCCGTGGTCCCGGCCGGGCAGGGACACGAACTCCGCGTTCGGCATCAGCGAGGCCGCCCGGGCGGACTCCTCGTGGCGGGGATGGTCCTCGCTGCCTGCCATCCACAGCGCGGGAACCGTGCAGCTCTCCAGCATCTCGTCCGGCACGGCGGCGGTGGCGTCGGTCGCCGCGAGCAGCGCCGCGACCGCCTCGTGGTCCGCGGCGAGGAAGGCGGTGCGCGTGGCGCGCGCACGGCGCGAGGTGACCTCCGGCCCCAGCCCCTGACCGGCGCAGAACGACTCCATGCCCTGCTCGCGGACCGCGTCGATCACGCCCGGGAAGAACACCGAGTCCACCGCGCCCCGCTGCGCGGAGGCCGAGCCGCCGAGGCTCACCAGGCGCGTGACCAGGCCAGGATGCGCCAGCGTCGTGCTCAGCGCGATGCGTGCGCCGAGCGAGTAGCCCATCAGCGCCGCGCGGCCGATCCCCTCCGCGTCGAGCACGGCGAGCAGGTCCTGCACGAAGACCTCCTGCGTGTACGCCGCGGGGTCGTGGGGCTTCCCGGAGCTGCCGTGGCCGCGCAGGTCCACCCGGAGCACGGTGTGCTCGGCAGTGAGCGGTTCGAGATAGCCGAGGCCCCGCCAGATCGCGCGGGAGAGCACCGAGCCGTGCAGCAGCACCAGCGGCGGCCCGTCCCCGGAGACGTCGTAGCGCAGGTCGACGCCGTCGACGGGGGAGGGGATGACGGGCATGGGGAGGTCCTTCGGGCGCGGGAGCGGGCGGGACCAGGGTACGGAGCGCCGCGGCTCCGTGCCGTTCGGGGCGAGCGCACGGAGAAGGGACCGGGCGGGTCATCGAAGGATGACCGGCCCGGCCCCTGTCAGGAGCGCGCCGCGGTCACAGCGCCGCGGAGATCTCCTCGAGGATGCGGTTGAAGGTCGCCGACGGGCGCATCACCGCGGCGGTCTTCTCCGGGTCGGGCCGGTAGTAGCCGCCGATGTCCGCGGGCTCGCCCTGCACCGCGAGCAGCTCCGCGGCGATGGTCTGCTCGCCGTCGGTGAGCTCCTTCGCGATAGGGCCGAAGGCGGTGGCGAGCTCCGCGTCCTCGGTCTGCTTCGCCAGCTCCTGCGCCCAGTACATCGCGAGGTAGAAGTGGCTGCCGCGGTTGTCGATCGAGCCGAGCTTGCGCTGCGGGGACTTCCCCTCGTTCAGCAGGGTCTCGGTCGCGCGGTCCAGCGCGTCGGCCAGCACGGCGGCGCGGGCGTTGTCCGCGGTGCGGGAGAGGTGGCGCAGCGACTCGGCCAGCGCCAGGAACTCGCCCAGGGAGTCCCAGCGCAGGTAGTCCTCCTCGATGAGCTGCTGGACGTGCTTGGGCGCGGAGCCGCCGGCACCGGTCTCGAACAGGCCGCCGCCGTTCATCAGCGGCACCACCGAGAGCATCTTGGCGCTCGTGCCGAGCTCCATGATCGGGAAGAGGTCGGTGAGGTAGTCGCGCAGCACGTTGCCGGTGACGGAGATGGTGTCCTCGCCGGCACGGACGCGGGCCAGGGTGTGCTTCGTCGCCTCGACGGGGGAGAGGATCCGGAGGTCCAGGCCCTCGGTGTCCTCCTCGGCCAGGTACTTCTCGACCTTGGCGATGAGGTTGCGATCGTGGGCGCGGGTCTCGTCCAGCCAGAACACGGCCGGCATCCCGGACTGGCGCGAGCGGCGCACGGCGAGCTGCACCCAGTCGCGGATCGGCGCGTCCTTGGCCTGGCATGCGCGGAACACGTCGCCGGCGGCGACCTCGTGGGTCATCAGCGCCGCGCCGGAGGAGTCGCGCACCTCGACGCGCCCGTCGGAGCCGATCTCGAAGGTCTTGTCGTGGGAGCCGTACTCCTCGGCCTTCTGCGCCATGAGCCCGACGTTGGGGACGGTGCCCATGGTGGTGGGGTCGAAGGCGCCGTTGGTCTGGCAGTCCTCGATGGTCGCGGAGTAGACGCCGGCGTAGGAGGAGTCCGGGATCACCGCGAGGGTGTCCTGCTCGGCGTCGTCCTTGTTCCACATGTGGCCCGAGGTGCGGATCATCGCCGGCATGGAGGCATCGATGATGACGTCGGAGGGGACGTGGAGATTGGTGATGCCCTTGTGGGAGTTCACCATCGCGAGGTCGGGACCGGCGGCGAGGTCCTGGTCGATCGCGGCGCGGGCGCCCTCGCGCACCGACTCGTCGAGCTCGTCGATCCCGGCGAGCAGGCCGCCGAGCCCGTTGTTCGGGGACAGGCCCGCCTCGGCGAGCACGTCGCCGTACTGGGTGAACAGGGTGGGGAAGAAGGCGCGGACCGCGTGGCCGAAGAGGATCGGGTCGGAGACCTTCATCATCGTGGCCTTGAGGTGCAGGGAGAAGAGCACGCCCTGCTCCTTCGCCGCGGCGATCTGCTCGCGCAGGAAGGTCTCCAGCGCCGCGACCCGCATGACGGTGGAGTCGACGACCTCGCCGGCCAGCACCGGCACGGACGGCTTGAGCACGGTCTCGGTGCCGTCGGCGGCGACGTGCACGATCGAGAGGGTGTCCTCGGCGTCCATCACCACGGACTGCTCGTTGGAGCGGAAGTCGTCCGCGTCCATCGTCGCGACCGAGGTCCTGGAGTCCTTGCTCCACTCGCCCATGCGGTGGGGGTGCTTCTTGGCGAAGTTCTTCACCGCGGCGGGGGCGCGGCGGTCGGAGTTGCCCTCGCGCAGGACGGGGTTGACGGCCGAGCCCTTGACCGAGTCGTAGCGGGCGCGGGCGTCCTTCTCCTCGTCGGTCTCGGGGTTGTCGGGGTACTCGGGCAGGGCGATGCCCTGGCCCTGCAGCTCGGCGATCGCGGCCTTCAGCTGCGGCACGGAGGCGGAGATGTTGGGCAGCTTGATGATGTTCGCCTCGGGCGTCTTCGCGAGCTCGCCCAGCTCGGCGAGCGCGTCGGCCTCCCGCTGCTCCTCGGGCAGGAGGTCCGAGAACGCCGCGACGATGCGTCCGGCCAGGGAGATGTCACGGGTGGTGACCTCGATCCCGGCGGTGTCGGAGAAGGCGTCGAGGATCGGCAGGAACGAGGCGGTCGCCAGCATCGGTGCCTCGTCGGTGTGGGTGTAGATGATGCGCGCCATGTGTCGCGGGGCTCCCTCGGGTCGATGCGTCATGGGTCTCGGGCCTAGACTATCTTGACGTCAAGAATTCTTCGACGGCGGGCGCGGGCCGGCCGTCGATCCGGACGCCCCCCACGGTACGTGAGAGGGGTCCGGGGCGCAGTCCCGGACGGCCGGTGGATCGACGGGGGCGGCCGACGGGACGACGGAACGGCCGACGAGGCGGCGAGGAGCCACGGCGGCGAGGGCGCTGCGGCGGCGAAGCGCCGAGGCGCTCAGCCGTCCTCTGGCTCGGCGCCCTCGAGCACCTCGAGGTCCCAGGGGTCGGAGAGCACGACGTGGGTGGCGCCCCCGGCGTCGACGGTGACGGCGAAGGCGTGGGCTCGGTAGTCGCCGGGGGAGAGGGCGCCGTGGCAGGTCCCGTGCGTGGTCCAGGCGGTCTCCGCGGTGCTCACTCCCTCGCCGTCCATCCACTGCAGCGGGATGCTGCCGGCGTTCCTGGCCCCGGCGACGATGACGCCGTCCCCGGGACGGGTCACCACGATCCCGGTCATCAGGGGCAGGGTGCCGTGGTCCTCGGAGGCGGCGGTGACCTGCGCGGTCGCACCTGCCGCTGCTTCGTCCTCGGCCGCCTCGGCATGAACCGCGGGGGAGGGGTCGGCGGCGGTGACGCTCAGCCCGGCACCGTCGCCGACGGGGGCGAGCTCGCGGCCGCACCCGAGGGAGGAGAGGTCCGCAGGGGTCTCGCCGTCCTCCGCCGTCACCGCGCCGGGAACGGCCCGCAGGCGGCCGTCGACCACGTCCAGCAGCACGTCGGAGCTCGCCTCCCAGCCGCTGCGCTCCGCGGCGCGGCCGGAGCCCTCCGGGCCCGCGCCGGACAGGCGCAGCAGGTACTGCCCATCGGGCAGAGGGGCGTCGTCGCAGGTGCCGAGCACGAGCCGGGCGGTGACGGTGGAGGGGGCGGGGCCCTCGGCGGTCGTCTCGACCCGGGCCCGCACGACCATCGGCGGCGCCGGGGCGCCGTCGACGCCGAGCGCGTCCCCGTACCCCTCGGCCGGCGCGGCGCGGTCCGCGGGGTGCGCGGGCACGATCACGGCCTCGGGGGCGAGCCCGCCGTAGGCGGCGCCCGGCTCGAGGGCGAGGTCGCCGGTGATCATCACCTCGTTGCCCTCCGCCTGCACGCTCGTGGGGGTCAGCGTCCCCGCGTCGCGGGAGGGCAGGGGGTCCTCCGCCGTGCCGGGCTCGCACAGCCAGGCGGGATCCACCGGGACGGTCTCGGCGCCGGCCACCTGCTCGGGGGCCATCGGGGCCGCGGTCGCCGCCGGCCTCGAGGGGTCCTCGCCGCCGAGCGGTCCCGGCAGCGCATCGCAGGCGACGAGGGAGGCGGCGAGCGCGAGCGCCCCTGCGGCGGCGGCGACGATCCGTCCCGGGCGCGCGAGCCGCCTGGCTGTCCTCGTCGTCATCGTGTCCCCCTCCTCGTGGTCCGCGCACAGAACCTACCGGAGCGTCACAGCACCAGCAGGGTCACCGCCATGACGGCCATGCCGGCGATGAGCGAGTAGATGACCGTGTGGTGCTCCCCGGTCTCCTCCGCGGCGGGCAGCAGCTCGTCCAGGGACACGAACACCATCACCCCGGCCACGCCGGCCAGGATGGCGCCCATCGCGTCGCCGGTGAGCACGGGGGCGAGCAGCAGGTACCCGATCACGGCGCCGACGGGCTCGGCGAGTCCCGTCATCGTCGCCAGCCAGAACGCCTTGCTGCGCGAGCCGGTCGCGCGGCGCACGGGCACGGCGACGGCGAGGCCCTCGGGGATGTTGTGCAGGGCGATCGCGGCGACCACGGGGATCGCGACCTCGGGGGCCTGCAGCGCGGCGACGAAGGTCGCGAAGCCCTCGGGAACGTTGTGCAGGGCCAGGGCCGCGGCGGTGATCGCGCCGGTGCGCAGCAGGCGGGCGCGCAGCGCCCGGTCCTCGAGCTGCTGTTCGGGCTCGCGCACCTCGGCCCGTCCGTGGCTGCTGTCCATGCGGCCGGCGAACTCGTGGGGGCTGACGGCGCGGGGGACGAGTCGGTCCAGCACTGCGATCAGCGCGATCCCGAGGAAGAAGGACAGGGTCGCCAGCGCCGTGCCGCGCCCGGTCGGGGCCGCGCCGCCGGAGAGCACCCGGGCACCCTCGGGCAGCAGCTCGACGAAGGAGACGTAGAGCATGACGCCGGCCGACAGGCCCAGCCCGCCGGCGAGGAACCTCGGCCCGGTCCCGCGGCCGAGCACGCCGAGAGCGGCGCCGATCGAGGTGGCGCCGCCGGCGACGAGGGTGAGGAGGAAGGCGACGAGCACCCGTGCACCCTACTGGGCGGTCCGCGCCTCGGCGGGGACCCTCGGCCCATCCGGTGGTGGGCACCACGGCCGACGCCGGGTGACCGCTCCTAGACTGACCCCATGTCCCCCGCCGACGCCTTCCTCACCGTCACCGACCTGCGCGCCCGCAGCCTGAGCGCCGCCCAGCTCACCGCCGCCCTGCCGCGCGCGGAGCTCGACGTCGCCGCGGCCGCCGAGGCCGTGCGCCCCGTGGTCGAGGACGTCGCCGCCCGCGGCGCCGAGGCGGTGCTCGAGGCCTCCGAGCGCTTCGACGGGATCCGTCCCGCGCACCTGCGGGTCCCCGCCGTGGAGCTCGAGCGCGCCCTCGCGGAGCTCGACCCGCAGATCCGCTCCGCGCTCGAGGAGTCGATCGCCCGGGTGCGCGCGGTCGACGCCGCCCAGGTCCGTCCCGCCGAGACCGTCGAGGTGGTGCCCGGAGGCACCGTCACCCAGCGCTGGGTCCCGGTGCACCGCGTCGGCCTCTACGTGCCGGGCGGCCGCGCCGTGCTGCCCAGCTCCGTGGTGATGAACGTGGTGCCCGCCCAGGCCGCCGGCGTCGAGCAGATCGTGCTCGCCTCCCCGCCGCAGAAGGAGTTCGGTGGTCTGCCCCACCCCACGATCCTCGCCGCCTGCGCGCTGCTCGGGGTCACCGAGGTGCTCGCCGCCGGCGGCGCCCAGGCGATCGCGCTGCTCGCCCACGGCGCGGAGGACCTCGGCGACGGCGACGGGCTCGAGGGCGTGGACCTCGTCACCGGACCCGGCAACGTCTACGTCGCCGCCGCCAAGCGCCTCGTGCGAGGGAAGGTCGGCATCGACGCCGAGGCCGGCCCCACCGAGATCGCGATCCTCGCCGACGACACCGCCGATCCCGCCTTTGTCGCCGCGGACCTCATCTCCCAGGCGGAGCACGACCCGATGGCCGCGAGCGTGCTGGTCACGCCGTCCGAGGCGCTGGCCGAATCTGTCGAGGCGGCGCTCGCCGTGCAGGTCCCCGCCGCTCTCCACCGCGAACGGATCGAGGAAGCGCTGCGCGGACCGCAGAGCGGCGCCGTGCTCGTCGCGGACCTCGTCCAGGGCCTCGCGGTCGTGGACGCCTACGGCGCCGAGCACCTCGAGATCCAGACGGCCGAGGCCGACGAGGTCGCCGCACGCGTCACCAACGCCGGTGCCGTCTTCGTCGGCCCCCACAGCCCGGTCAGCCTCGGCGACTACGCCGCGGGCTCCAACCACGTGCTGCCCACGGGCGGCACCTCCCGCTTCACCGGCGGGCTCGGGGTGCAGACCTTCCTGCGCGGCATCCACGTGGTCCGCTACGACCGCGAGGCGCTCGCCGGCGCGCGCGAGGCGGCGACCACGCTCGCCCGTGCCGAGGGGCTGCCCGCCCACGGCACCGCGATCGACGTGCGCTTCGAGGGCTGAGCTCAGCCGGCGTCGGCCGTGCGGTCGGCGTCTGTCGCCGTCTCGTCGGCGCCCATCGGGGTCTCCTCGACGGCGGCGCGGCGCTCCGCGGCACGCTCGCCCCGGGTGAGCCACAGCGCGATCGCGCGCCAGCCCAGCATCCCGACCGCCAGCACGATCGCGGTGACGATGAGGAAGGACACCTCGGTGCCCGCCCCGAACAGGGTGCGGACCGCCATCCCGGTCGCGAGGGTGATCGCCCACACGAAGAGTCCGTGGGGCCAGATCCGGAACGGGGCGCGCCAGGCGCGGATCGCGAGATGGCCCAGCAGCGCGCCGACGGCGAAGGGCCATCCCACCAGGAAGATGTTCTCGGTGGTCAGGGGCGTGCCGTGCTGCACGAAGCCGATGGCGACGAAGAGGATGACGACCAGCAGGTCGCCGACGAGGGCACCCAGGGAACGGAACATCCCGCCAGGGTACTGGGACGCGCCGGGGAGCTCCCCCAGGGAAGGGCCCGGGAGGACCGACGCGGGGATGCAGGACGAGATGACGATGAGCCACGTCACGTCGGCGCCGGCCCCGGGGCCGCGACGCGGACCGGGGGGACCTGCCCCCGCGACGCCAACTACGATGAGTGCCATGTCCGCCTCGCCCGTCCCGACCCGTGAGCCCTCGGTCCTGCCCGTCCCCCGTGACGGCATCGCCGGCGCCGCCCCCTACGGCGCGCCGCAGCTCCCGGTCGCGCATGCGCTGAACGTGAACGAGAACCCCTACGGCCCCTCGGAGGAGCTCACCGCCGCGATCGGTGCCGCCGCCGCGCAGGCCGCGGCGGGCCTGAACCGCTACCCGGACCGGGAGGCGCTGGACCTGCGCCGCGAGCTGGGGGAGTACCTCGCCGAGGAGTCCGGCGTGCCCGCCCCGCCGGCCGAGGCGGTCTGGGCCGCGAACGGCTCCAACGAGGTCATGCACCAGCTGATGCTCGCCTACGGCGGCCCCGGCCGCACGGCGCTCGGCTTCACGCCGCACTACTCGATGTACCCCGAGTACGCGCGCGACACCTACACCGCCTGGGTCACCGCCGAGCGGGGCCCCGCTCCCGACTTCGCGCTCACCGCCGAGACGGTCACCGCCGCGATCGCCGAGCACCGACCCTCGATCGTGGTGCTCACCTCGCCGAACAACCCCACCGGCACGGCGCTCGACCTCGACGTCGCCCGCGCCGCCGCCCGCGCGCTCGAGCCCGCCCGCGGGTTGCTCGTGGTCGACGAGGCCTACGGCGAGTTCCGCCGCGACGGGGTGCCCAGCGCCCTCACACTCCTGGCCGAGCACCCGAACCTCGTCGTGGCCCGCACCATGTCCAAGGCCTTCGCGCTCGCCGGCGCCCGCCTCGGCTATCTCGTCGCCGATCCCGCGATCGTCGACACCGTGCGCGTGGTGCGCCTGCCCTACCACCTCTCCGCCGTCACCCGGGCGGTGGCCCGCACCGCCCTCGCCCACCGCGAGGAGCTGCTGGGGAAGGTCGCGCTGCTGCGCACCGAGCGCGACGCGCTCGCCGCCCATCTCGCCGGTCGCGGCCACGAGGTCGCCCCGTCCGACGCCAACTTCGTCCTCTTCCGCGCCTTCCGAGACCGCGACGACGTGTTCCAGGCCCTCCTGGAGCGCGACGTGCTGATCCGCGCCGTCGGGCCGGCCGGCTGGCTGCGCGTCAGCGTGGGCACCCCCGAGGACAACACCGCATTCCGCACCGCCCTCGAGGAGGCCGACCCCCGATGACCGAGACCGCCCGCCCGTCGCGCACCGCGACCCTCTCCCGCACCACCCGCGAGTCCTCCGTCGAGGTCAGCCTCGACATCGACGGCACCGGCCAGGTGGACATCTCCACCTCCGTGCCCTTCTTCGACCACATGCTCACGGCCCTGGGCACCCACGCCCGCTTCGATCTCACCGTGCGGGCGACGGGCGATACCCACATCGACGCCCACCACACCGTCGAGGACACCGCGATCGTGCTCGGCCAGGCGCTGCGCGAGGCGCTCGGCGACAAGCACGGCATCACCCGCTTCGGCGACGCGCTGGTCCCGCTGGACGAGGCGCTCGCCCAGGCCGTCGTGGACCTCTCCGGCCGCCCCTACTGCGTCCACTCCGGGGAGAGCGAGGCCCAGGCCACCCACCTCATCGGCGGGCACTTCACCGGCTCCCTGACCCGTCACGTCTTCGAGTCCCTCGCCCACCACGCCGCGATCTGCCTGCACATCCGGGTGATCGAGGGCCGCGACCCGCACCACATCGTCGAGGCGCAGTTCAAGGCGCTCGCCAGGGCGCTGCGCGCCGCCTGCGCCCCCGACGACCGGGTCCTCGGGGTGCCGTCCACCAAGGGAGCGCTGTGAGCACCGACGACACCACCGGCCGCGGGCCCGAGCCCGAGGACATCGACGCCGAGTTCGCCCGCCTCACCGAGGGGCTCTCCCTCGACGACGCGCCGCTGACCGTCGAGGACGTCCTGTCCGACGCCTCCGCCGCGCCCGAGGAGGACGAGGTCCCCACGATCGCCGTGGTCGCCACCTCCGTCGCGACCGCGAAGGCGCTCGCCGGCGTGATCCGGCTGGGCCGCGAGGCGCGCACCGACGGGATCGACATCCCCACCGACTCCCGCACCTTCGACACCGCCACCGGCGCGGTCGCCGTCGGCCCGCTGTCCGAGGCGGCGGCGCACGACCTCGCCGCGATCACCTCCACCGCCCTGCAGCGCAACGGGATCGTGGTCTTCTGGCGCCGCGGCGACCGCATGACCGCGACCCGGTACAAGAACGGCGAGCGCGGCGAGGACATCTCGCCCGCGATCGTGCTCGGCGCCGTCGACGACCTCGTCGAGGAGCTGCTGCTGGGCACGACCTCGCTCGACGAGCTCGGCGAGGGCCTCGACCCCGCCTCGCTCACCCGGGCCGAGGCGCTGGAGTGGATCTCCTCCGGCGGGAGGAAGCGCCCGTGGGCACGACCGAGCCCGGGTCGTCGGCCGCCGCGGGCCCCGCGGACGCACCGGCCACCGCCGGAGCGCCAGGTCCCGCCCCGCGCGTGGCCGTCCTCGACCACGGCTCCGGCAACGTCCGCTCCGTCGTCCGCGCCCTCGAGGCCGCGGGCGCCGAGGTCGAGCTCACCGCGGACCGCGAGCGCGCCCTCGCGGCCGACGGGCTCGTCGTCCCCGGCGTCGGCGCCTACTCCGCGACCCTCGCGCAGATCCTCGCCGTCGGCGGCGACCGCATCATCGAGCGCCGCCTGTCCGGCGGCCTGCCGGTGCTCGGCATCTGCGTGGGCCTGCAGGCGATGTTCCAGGCCGGCACCGAGCACGGCGAGCGCACCCGCGGGCTCGGCCAGTGGCCGGGCGAGGTCACCCACCTCCAGGCCGAGGTCGTGCCCCACATGGGCTGGAACACCGTCGAGCCCGCGCCCGGCAGCGCGCTGTTCGCCGGGATCGAGCAGGAGCGCTTCTACTTCGTCCACTCCTACGCCGCCCGCAGCTGGGAGCTGGAGGACACCGGCCCGCTCAAGGCGCCGCAGGTGACCTGGGCCCAGCACGAGCAGGACCGCTTCGTCGCCGCCGTCGAGAACGGGTCGCTCAGCGCCACCCAGTTCCACCCCGAGAAGTCCGGCGCGGCCGGCGCCCGCCTGCTCGCGAACTGGCTGGGCACCCTGCCGCGCCGCGACCGGGAGCAGGACGCATGATCCTCGCGTTCCTGATGCTCTTCGCCGGCGGGATGCTCCTCGGCGGCGCCTGGTCCTTCTACCGCTCGAAGAAGCCCTGGTGGGCGATCGCGGGACTGGCCGTGCTCGGCCTCGTGTGCCTGGGCATCTCCTTCTGGCGCATCCAGAGCGGCTGAGCCCGCCTCCCCACCCCGTCCGTCCCCGTGCCCGACCGGGCACCACCCCCTCAGTCCCAGGAGAACCCCCATGACCGCTCCCGTGCTCGAGCTGCTCCCCGCCGTCGACGTGCAGGGAGGCCAGGCCGTCCGCCTCGTCCAGGGCGAGGCCGGCACCGAGACCGGCTACGGCGCGCCGCTCGACGCCGCGCTCGCCTTCCAGGAGGGCGGCGCGAGCTGGCTGCACCTGGTCGACCTCGACGCCGCCTTCGGCCGCGGCTCCAACGCCTCCCTCCTCGCCGAGGTCGTCGCCGCCGTGGACATGAACGTCGAGCTCTCCGGCGGGATCCGCGACGACGAGTCCCTCGCCGCGGCGCTCGCCACCGGCTGCCGCCGCGTGAACCTCGGCACCGCCGCCCTCGAGAACCCCGAGTGGACCGCCGACATCATCGCCGAGCACGGCGACCGCATCGCCGTCGGCCTCGACGTGCGCGGCACCACCCTCGCCGCGCGCGGCTGGACCCGCGAGGGCGGCGACCTGTGGGAGACCCTCGAGCGACTCGACGCCGCCGGCTGCCAGCGCTACGTCGTCACGGACGTCACCAAGGACGGCACGCTCCAGGGCCCGAACGTGGACCTGCTCGCCGAGGTCTGCGAGCGCACCGACGCGAAGGTCGTCGCCTCCGGCGGCATCTCCTCCCTCGACGACCTGCGCGCGCTGCGCGAGCTGGTCCCCGTCGGGGTCGAGGGCGCCATCGTGGGCAAGGCCCTGTACGCGCAGGCCTTCACGATGGGCGAGGCGCTCGACGTCGCGGGACGCCCGTGACCTCCGAGAACACCTCGCGAAACGAGGACCAGCGCCCGACGGGCCCGGACGCCGACCCCGGCGCACGGGCCCGTCGGGCCCTGCCCGCCCACTTCCGCGAGAAGTCCCCGCTGACCGACACCGCGGGCGTCTCCTGGGAGGGCCGCGACTACACCGTCAGCCCGTTCCCCGGCGACGACGGCGCGACCCCGGCGCACCTCGCCGAGGCGCTGCAGGCGCACCGGGCGGGCCGGGACCCGCACCGGCGCGCGCTCGTCGCCGCGCTGACGACCTCCCGCGTGCTGGTGCCGATCATGGCGGTCGCGACCGAGACGGGCACCACCGCCCACGGCCTCACCGGGGACAACGGCGCCGACATGGCGATGGTATCGATCACCGCGCCCGACGGGACGACGGTGCTGCCGCTGTTCACCTCCGTCGACCAGCTCTCCGCCTGGCGCGGGGATGCCCGGCCCGTGCCCGTGGTCGCGCCGCAGGCGGCGCAGGCCGCGGTCCAGGAGGGCTGCACCGCGCTGCTGCTGGACGCCGCGACGCCGGAGGCCGAGGGCGGCCCCGTGCTGCTGCCGCGCTCGGTGCTGTGGGCGCTCGCGCAGGGACGAGAGTGGATCCCGCCGCATGAGGACGGCGAGCTCGCCGCGGAGCTCGAGCGGGTCGGGACCTCCGCCTCGCCCGCTGTGCTGGGCCTCGCGGCCCGCGCCGGCGAGCGCGCCGAGGTGGACCTCCACCTGCGGCTGCGCCCGGGGCTGACCGCGGAGCAGGTCTCCGCGGTGGTCCAGCTGGTGACGCAGGGGCTCGGGGGATCGCAGCTCGTCGCCGAGCGGATCAGCTCGATGCGGCTCGTGCTCGGCTCCTGAGCCGTAGCTGTAGCCGTAGCCGTAGCCGTAGCCCGGCCCGCGACGCCGCGGCCCGACCTCGTCAGGAGACCCGGCCGGTGTACTTCTCGCCCGGCGCCTTGCCCGGCTCGTCGGGGAAGGGCAGGGCCTCCGCGAAGGCGAGCTGCAGCGAGCGCAGACCGTCTCGCAGCGAGCGGGCGTGCTCGTTGCCGATCTCGGGGGCGGCGGCGGTGACCAGGCCCGCGAGGGCGGTGATCAGCTTCCGCGCCTCGGCGAGGTCCTGGTACTGCCCGGTCTCCTCGTCCTCGGCGAGGCCCACCTTCACCGCCGCGGCGCTCATCAGGTGCACGCAGGCGGAGGTGATGATCTCTACCGAGGAGACCTCGGCGATGTCGCGCAGCTCGTCGGCGCCGATCCCCTCGTCGTGGCTGTGCGGGGCGTCGTGGCTGTGCGCGGCGTCGTGCGCGTGCGGGGTGCTGTCGTGGGAGTGCTCGGTCACTGGGGGTCCTTCGTTCTCGGTCCGCGTCCGGGTCGGACGCGGTGCGGGGGTGGTGGTCCGCGGCGGGCGGAGGGAGTGGCTCAGCCGGCCAGGGGCAGGGATCCGGCCATGTCCTCGCCGAAGTCGACGAGGATCGCGGAGGGCTCGGTGCCGATCGGCACGTCGAAGACCAGGTGGACGGTGCCGCTGCCGCCGCCCGGGATCTGGGTGGGCCTCTTGCTGTCGGCGATGTGCACGCGGCTCGCATCGAGGTCGAGCGGGTGGGTGGCGCCGTCGGCGGACTCCAGCGAGATCGACTCCGGGGTGAGCGGCGCCGCCCGGTCTCCCTGGTTGTCGATCTCGACGGTGGCGATGACGAACTCGCCCTCCGGCTCGACCGGGTTGCTCCGGCTGCCGACGCTGCGCACGCCCGCCTCGGTGCTCACCGTGGTCATCTCGATCTCGCCGATCGTCGCGCTGCCGCCGGAGGCCCCGTCCTGCGGGGCGGCGGTCCCGGCGGGCGCCGCCGGATCGGAGTCGCCCGGGTCGTCGGAGCCCAGGGCGCGGAAGGCGAGGATGCCCCCGCCGACCGCGACGGCGAGGACCAGCGCGGCGACGAGGACGATCGCGCCGATGAGCAGCCCGCGGCGCGAGCCCTTCGCCTCGTCGGGGTCCTGCACCTTCGCGGGCCGACGGTTCGGGACGGCCGGGCGCGGGGGAGGGGTCGGGAACCCCTCGGGCACCGGGCGCAGCATCGCTCGGGGTGCGGTGACGCCCTGGACGCCGGTGACCGAGCGGCGCTCGGTCTCGGAGAGGTCGTCCGGGCCCTCGGTCTGCTGGGTGGGCTCGGCGGGCTCGACGCCGCCCGGGGCCGGGAGCTCCTCGTCGTTCCCGTAGCCGTACTCGTGGGAGGCGTCCACGGGGCCCTGCGGGGCGGGGAGCTCCGGGGTGCCGGCCGGCTCCGCAGGGGCGGGGTCGGTGGGGAGCGCTGGCCGGCCGTCCTGCTCGGACGCCTCGCGGTCGGTGTGCACCTGTACTCCTCGCTGATCGCGGCCTGGCGGCGCGACGCACATCACCTGGACGTCCGTCGTACTCCTGGTAGGATAGACGACTGGAACAGGTCGAAACCCTCGTCATACGTTCCTCAAGTGGAGTCCCTTCCCACCTCGTGGCGTCCAGCCGCTGGGTCAGTATCGCAGTCGGGCGTCATCGTCCGGCGAGCGGGCCGTCGCGCCCGACCGCCGTCGCAGCGCTCGCACCTTGGGGCCTCCGCATGATTGCGGGGGCCTTCGTCGTCTTCCGACTCGAAACAAGGTGAGGAGCCAACATCAGCGAACAGCGCATCAACGGTCAGATCAGGGTCCCCAAGGTCCTCCTGGTCGGTCCCAACGGCGAGCAGGTCGGTGAGGTCCGTGTCGAGGACGCCCTGCGTCTCGCCCAGGAAGCAGACCTCGACCTGGTCGAGGTCGCACCGGGTGCGAACCCGCCCGTCGCGCGGCTCATGGATTATGGCAAGTACAAGTACGAAGCCAACCTGAAGGCCCGCGAGGCTCGGAAGAACCAGGCGAACACGGTCCAGAAGGAAATCCGGATGGGCCTGAAGATCGACACGCACGACTACGAGACCAAGCGTCGCAACGTCGAGAAGTTCCTCGACGGCGGCGACAAGGTGAAGGTCATCATCCGCTTCCGCGGTCGTGAGCAGTCCCGTCCCGAGCGGGGCGTCAAGCTCCTGCAGCGCATGGCGGAGGACGTCTCGGAGTACGGCTTCGTCGAGTCCCACCCGCGGCAGGACGGCCGCAACATGGTGATGGTCTTCGGGCCTCACAAGAAGAAGGCCCAGGCCATGGCCGAGGCCCGCAAGCGCAAGACCGACGCCGAGAAGGCAGCGGCCCGCGGCAAGGACGACGAGTCCGCGCCCGAGGCCGAGGCCGGCGCCGAGTCCTGAGAACGTCACAAGGAGAAACAGGCCAATGCCGAAGAACAAGACCCACTCGGGTACCAAGAAGCGCGTCCGCGTCACCGGCTCGGGCAAGCTCATGCGGGAGAAGGCGAACGCTCGCCACCTCCTGGAGCACAAGTCCTCCACCCGCAAGCGCCGTCTGGGCTCCGACACCGATGTGTCGAAGGCCGATGCCAAGCGCATGAAGAAGCTGCTGGGCCGCTGATCGCCCACGCGGGAGCACGGCTCCCGCGACCCTGAACTTACGATCGAAGGAGTATCACGTGGCACGCGTGAAGCGGGCGGTCAACGCCCAGAAGAAGCGTCGGGAGATCCTCGAGCAGGCCAGCGGCTACCGCGGCCAGCGCTCGCGCCTGTACCGCAAGGCGAAGGAGCAGGTGCTGCACTCGCAGACCTACAACTTCCGCGACCGCAAGAAGCGCAAGGGCGACTTCCGTCAGCTCTGGATCCAGCGCATCAACGCGGCGTCCCGCGCCAACGGCCTGACCTACAACCGCTTCATCCAGGGCCTCGGCCTCGCGGGTGTCGAGGTGGACCGTCGCATGCTCGCCGAACTCGCCGTCAACGACGCGCCGGCTTTCGCCGCCCTGGTCGAGGTCGCCAAGAACGCCCTCCCCAAGGACGTCAACGCCCCCGCGGCCTGACATCGCTGCCCGTCCAGCGATGACCGAGCGCCCGGATCAGTCCCCGATCACCTCCCCCCGCTCCGAGCGGGTGCGGAAGGTGGCGGCGCTGACCGGGCGCTCTGCGCGTCGCAAGCAGGGACGCTTCCGCGTCGAGGGGCCGCAGGCCGTGCGCTCCCTCCTCGCGCACCGTCCCGAGCTCGCCCTCGAGGTGCACCTCACCGAGCGCGCCGCCGACGCGCACCCCGAGCTCGAGCGCCTCGCCCGCGAGGCGGGCGTCCCGGCCCGTCTCGTCGACGAGCAGATCCTGCGCGCCATGGTGCGCGAGAGCGGCCCGGCCGACGCGACCGCCGACGGCGGGTCCGGTCCTGCCGGCTCCGTCGGCACGGGCTCCCCGGGGGCGCTCGTCTCCCCGCAGGGGGTCATCGCCGTCGGCGCCCTGCCCCCCGAGGACCCTGACGCCGCGACCGCCGCGCTGGAGGCGCTGCCCGATGACGGGCCGCTCACCGTGGTCGTGCTCCACGAGGTCCGCGATCCCGGGAACGTCGGCACCCTGATCCGCACCGCGGACGCCGCCGGCGCCGATCTCGTGCTGCTGACCCGCACCAGCGCCGACCCGTACTCGCCGAAGGCCGTGCGGGCGAGCGTCGGCGGTCTCTTCCACCTCCCCGTCCTCACCGGCGCCGAGAGCGGGTCCCTGCTCGAGGCACTCGCCGCCCGTGACATCACCGCCGCCGCGACCAGCGGCTACGCGGACTCCGAGCTGTTCGACGTCGACCTGCCGGACCGGATCGCGTGGATCCTCGGCAACGAGGCGCACGGGCTGGACGAGGAGACCCTCGCCGCCGCTCCGCTGACCGTGCGGATCCCGCTGGCCGGCCACGCGGAGTCGCTGAACGTGCACACCGCCGCGACCGTCTGCCTCTTCGAGACCCTCCGCCGACGGCGGGCCGGGGCATGAGCGCGCCCGTCGCGGAGACCGCCCCCGCGCGCCGCCGCGGCCCCGGCCGCGCCCTCGGCGCCGCCGCGGTCCCCCTCCTGCTCCTGCTGGCCCTGCTCGCCGCGGGGCTCGGCATGCTCGCCACCGGGGCGCTGTCCCCGGCGACCCTCGTGCCCGCCTCGCCGCTGGTGACCTTCGGGCTGCCCGTCGTGCGCGCGCTGCACCACCTCGGCCTCCTCCTCGCCGTCGGCGCGGGCGCGACCGCCGTGCTCCTGCTGCCCGGCCCCTCGCGCCGCGAGGTGACGGTGCTGGACCCGCTGCGCCGCCGCGCCGTGCGCCTCGCCGCCGCCGGAGCGCTGCTGTGGACCCTCGCCGCGCTCGCCCAGATCCCGCTCGGCGGGCTCGAGGCGACCGGTGCCGGCACCGCGCTGAACGTCTGGGACGTCGCGATGGGCGGGGCGCTCGGCCGACTGCAGATGCTCGTCGCCGTGCTCGCCGCCCTCGCGACCCTCGCCTACGCCCTCGCCCGATCCACCGTGCTGGCCTGCTGGGGGCTCGCCTTCGCAGGCCTCGGCACGCTGTCGCTGGGGCTGGTGGGGCATGCCGGGGCGAGCCTGGACCACATCAACGCCGTCAACGCCATGGCGCTGCACCTCGTCGCCGTCACCGTCTGGGCGGGCGGGCTCCTGGCCATCGCGCTGCTCGCCGGGCGGATGGACGACGAGGTGCTCGGCGTCGTGGTCCGCCGCTACTCGCCCTGGGCCCTGGCCGCGGTGGTCTCGCTGGCGCTCAGCGGCCTGATCAGCGCCGGGATCCGTCTGTCGGGCTGGGGGGATCTGGTCACGACCGGTTACGGCCGGGTCGTGCTCGCCAAGGCGCTCGGTCTCGTCGTCCTCGCCGTGCTCGGCGCCCTCCAGCGCGCACGGCTCGGCGAGCGGCTCCGCTTCCGCCACCTCGCCCTCACCGAGGGCGTGCTGATGGCCGCCGTGATCGGGGCGTCGATCGCGCTGGGCCGCTCCGCCCCGCCCGTGCCGCAGTCGGTCCCCGCCAGCGGCGACCTGAAGGTGCTCTCGCTGGCGGGCTTCCTCCCGCCCGAGCAGGAGTTCTCGCCCACGACGATGTTCACCGTCGTCCAGCCGGACTGGATCGCGATCGCCCTCGCCGTGGTGATGGCGGGGCTGTATCTGACCGGGGCGGTGCGCCTGGCACGGCGCGGCGACGACTGGCCGTGGCATCGCACCCTCGCCTTCCTCGCCGGCTGCCTCGCCTTCGCCTGGGTGATCTCCGGCGGCGCGGCGGCCTGGGGGAAGTTCCGCTTCGACGCCCACATGGTCCAGCACATGGCGATGATGATGATCGTGCCGCCGCTGTGGGTGCTCGGCGCGCCGGTGACGATGCTGTCCCGCGCCACTTCGCCCCGCACCGACGGGTCCCGCGGGGTGCGCGAGTGGGTGCTGGCCGCTCTGCACTCGGGCTACTCGCGGCTGATCTCCTCCCCGCCGGTGGCCGGGCTGATCTTCGCCGGCTCGCTGGTGATCTTCTACTTCACCCCGCTGTTCGAGCTGGCGATGTACAACCATCTCGGCCATGTGCTGATGACGGTGCACTTCCTCGCCTCGGGCTATCTCTTCGCCTGGGTGCTGATCGGCATCGACCCCTCCACCAAGCCGATCAATCCGGTGCTGAAGCTGATCACGCTGCTGGTGACCCTCGCGTTCCACGCCTTCTTCGGGATCGCGCTGTACTCGGCGACCTGGCTGGTCGCGGAGGGCTGGTACTCGGAGCTGGGGATGTACGGCCCCGACCGGCTGATGCTGATCCAGGAGCGGGGCGCCTCGATCATGTGGGCGATCTCCGAGGTGCCGACGGTCGGGTACGCGATCATCGTGGCGGTGCTGTGGATGAAGTCCGAGGACCGACGGGCCCGGCAGTACGACCGCAAGGCCGAGCGGGACGGCGGCGCCGAGCTCGCCGCGTACAACGCCTATCTCGAGAGCCTGCGCGGGGGAGGCGGCGCACCCGCGCCCGCCGCAGGTGCGGACAGCCCGGCGGACAGCGCGCCGGACGGCGCCGGTGAGCGCCGGGACGGCTGAATCGCTCGAGCCTACTCGCCGTCCGGGCGGCCGGCTGGTGAGCGGTCTGCTCGTTCGAATGCTGCTGTGACGAGCGCAAAGACAAGACCGAATAGCACCGCGAACGTAATCGCCGGCCCCGTCACCCCGCCGTCCAGCACGGCCCTGAGGGCGAGCGCCAGCACAGCGGTCATGACTCCGCGGATGACGGCTCTCTTCCAGGGTGCAGAAGGCATGGGTGCGCGCATGACGCCATGGTGGCACGATCAACCCGGTGCGTCCTCTAGCGTGGTGGCATCCCCGGGGCGGCGTGAGTGGGGAACTGAGCGACGGGAAGAGTCGACCGATGGCGTGGAGCACACGGGAGCTCGCCGAGCTCGCAGGGACGTCGCTGCGCGCGGTGCGGCACTACCACGACGAGGGCCTGCTGCCCGAGCCGCCCCGCTCGTCGAACGGGTACAAGCACTACGGGGTCCGGCACCTGATCCAGCTGATGCACATCAGGCGGCTGGTCGACCTGGGCGTGCCGCTCGCGGAGATCCCCACCCTGGATCCCTCCACCGACAGCTACCGGGAGGTCCTGGAGGCCCTGGCCTCGGAGACCACCGCGGAGATCGACCGGCTGGTCAAGGTCAGGGGCGAGATCACCCAGCTCCTCGAGGTGCCCGGCGCGTGGGAGATGTCCAGCGGGACGACCGGCAGCACGGACGGAGACTTCCTCACCGTCCTCTCCCGCGTGCTCGACGAGGATTCGCTCCAGGCGTGGCAGCGCGTGGGAGAGTCCATCCCCGACTCCCAGGTCCTGGCCGACTTCGAGAACCTGCCGGAGGAGGCGTCGGCCGAGATGCGCGAGGACGTCGCGGCACGGATGGCGGACGCGGTCCGTGATGGCCTCGCCGCCGCCCCCGAGCTGGACGATCCCGGTTTCGGCGAGGGCACCTCGCGCTCCCTGGGGACGCGGAGCATCGGCGAGGCCCTCGCCGAGCTGTACTCACCCGCCCAGCTGCGAGTGCTGGTCAGGTGCCACGAGCTGCTGTCCGCCGAATGAGGGACGCTCAAGCGTCCTGGGCGGCGGCGGGCACCTTCGCCAGGTGTCGCGCGAAGAACTCGTCCGCCGCGCGGTACAGCGCCAGCACGTTCTCCGGGTTGAGGATGAAGTGCCCCTCGTCGTCGAAGACCAGGTACTCCACCTCGTTCCCCTGCTCCCGCAGCCCGGCGACGATCCGGTCGGAGTTCGCCCGTCTCACCCGCACATCGTTGGCGCCCTGCACCACCATCAGCGGTGAGCGGATGTCCGCGATCCGGGTGATCGGCGAGCGGGCCCTCAGGTCGGCGGCCTGCTCGGGGTCCGACGGGTCGCCTGCGTAGCGGTACCAGTTGTTCACGAGGCCTGCTCGCGCGTACTCGGGCAGGGAGCGCAGGTAGTCGACGAGGTCGGAGACCCCCACGTACTCCACCGCCGCCGCGAACCGCTCCGGGGTGAACGCGAGGCCCACGAGCGCGGCATAGCCGCCGTAGGAGCCGCCGAACACGCCGACCCGCGCAGGGTCCGCGAAGCCCTGGTCGACCGCCCAGTCGACGGCGTTGAGGAGATCCTCGTGCATACGTCCGGCGAACTCGCCCACGCCTGCCTCCATGTGCCTGCGTCCGAAGCCGGCGGAGCCGCGGAACTGGGGCTGCAGCACGGCGTACCCACGATTCGCCCAGAGCTGGACGATGGAGTCGAACCTCCACCAGTCCCGTGCCCAGGGTCCGCCGTGGGGCATCAGGACCAGGGGCAGGTCCTGCGGCTGCACGTGGGCGGGGAGCGTGAGATAGGCGGGCAGTCGCAGACCGTCGCGGGCCGTGATCTCGATGCTCTCGACGGGGGCGAGCTGGTCGACGTCCAGGTGCTCCAGGCTCCGCGCCAGGAGCCGGCTGCGGCCGGTCCGGTGGTCGTAGAGCCAGGTCTGCGGATCGCGGTCGTGCACGAACGACACCACCCACCGCTGTTCGTCGACGTCGCTGGTGATCCCGCCGATGTCTCCGTCGCACAGCGCCGCCACCGCCTCGAGGACCTCCGCGAAGTGCGGGTCGAGGGAGACGGTGTGCATCCGTATCCCGCGATAGCGCAACCCCAGCAGCTCACCGGTGCGCCGGTGGCGGATCAGTGGGGATGGCAGGTTCGGGAAGACCAGGGACCGGGTGTCCAGATCGGCGTGGGGGTGGTGATGGATCATCGTCTCCTCCCCGGTGGCCAGGTCGAGGCGGGCCGGATGCAGGTGGTCGGTGCCCTGATAGGAGCCGAACCAGATGGCCGACTCGTCCGGCGCGGCCTCGAAGGGGTGGACGTCCATCGGGTAGGCGTCTCCGTCGAAGGCGGCGACGAGCGACTCGCCCCGCCAGAGCTCCCAGGTTCCGTCCGCTCGCATGCTCCTGCGCAGGAGCTCGTCGCCGACGAGCATCCAGGTGCTCCCCTCCCCGGGGCTGGGAGCGAGCCGGGTGAGGGCGCCGGTGGCGATCTCGAGGTCGTAGAGATCGAACTCTGTGGGGCTGTCGGCGTTCAGCTGCACGGTGGCGTGGCCGGGGCGCGCCTGTCGGAGCTCGAGGCCCTGGGCCGTGGCACCAGGGTAGGGGGTGAGGTCCACCGCGGGGGCGCCGGGCTGGTCGAGGTCGATGCGGAAGACGTGCCAGTTCTCGTCGCCGTCGCTGTCCTGCTGGTAGAGCAGGCGGCGGGAGTCGTCGGCCCAGAGGTACCGGGTGATGGAGCGGGAGTCGTCGGCGGTGACGCAGTGAGCCGGGGCGTCGGCGTCGATCTCCTCGACCCAGATGTTGAGCCGCTCGTGCCACATGGCCAGGTGGGCGAGCCGGGTCCCGTCCGGGGAGATCGTGATTCCCGAACGCTCCGGCGGCCGCAGGAGGTCTTCGATGGTGAGGGTCGCAGCGGTGGGCATCGAGGTGGTGGGCATCAGAGGTTCCTTCCGTCGATCAGGTCGCCCGTGGCGGTCTCCGCATGACGTGCCTCGGCGGCGCGCATCCGCGTGGTGCTGCGGCGGAACGCCCACACCACGACGAGGGCGAGCGCGATGGTCAGTGGAGCTCCCATGAGGGTGTCCGCGATGCCCAGAGCGGTGATGCTCTCCGCGACGTACAGCCACTGCTGCACGACGAACTTCGCGAGATGGGCGACGGCGATGGCCGAGGTGGCGATGACGTGCGCACGGTAGGTGGGTCGGTCCTCCCGCCAGGCGTGCTCACCGCCGTGCACGGCGTTCCAGATCATGCCGGTCAGGGGGCGCCTCGCCATGACGGAGATCGCGGTGGGGAGGAAGATCGCCAGGGCGGCCCAGATGCCGATGACGAAGAAGTCCCGGACCGAACCGGTCCAGATCACGAGCGCGGCGGCCACGGCCACGCCGAGCAGGCTGCCGATCGCCGAGGGCACCTTCTCGCCGCGGGCCAGGCGGATCACGAACAGCACGGCTCCCGCGCCGAGCGCGACGGCGAGCGTGGGCATCAGCGGGAGGAACAGGTGCGCCACTATCAGGGCGATGACGGGCACGGTCGAGAGGACGAGCCCCGAGGCTCCGCCCATCTGGTCGATGATCTGCTCGGTGGTGGTGCTCTCTGACGCGGTGGAGCTCTCTGCCTTGTCGATATCCATCGTGCGCCTCCGTCGGGGAGTCGAGGACTGCTGTCGACAAGGAGCACACACTGTGCCGGAACGGCACACTCCAGACCTCGGAGCCAGAATGTGATGCACGCCACATGCGCCGGGAGCTGACTCACGGTGAGCCGAATCCCCGCATCGGTCAGTACGGCGGCGGTTCGCCGGGCGGATGCAGGTCCCCGTCGTGCCCGACCCACCAGTCGTCCTCGCCATCCGGCCCGGTGACCAGGTCGCCGGGGGAGAGGCCCTGTTCCCGCACCCATCGTCGGCGCGCGGCCGCCTCGGCCCGCAGGTGTCGGAGGTGCTCGTGCTGCTCCCAGGCGGCGGTCATCTCATCGACGACCTGGGCGGTGGCGAGATCCCGGCCGTCCTCCTGCCGGGCCATCATCAGTCCGGGGCTCTCCCACCAGGTCGTGCCCTCGAGGTCGTCGCGCACCGGGTCCAGCAGGCCCAGCGTCTTCAGCCGGTGGTGCTCGCGGCAGAGCTCGTGCAGGTTCTCCGCGTCGGTCGTGCCGCCGGCGGACGGGTCGCCGTGGTCGTACTCCTCGAGGTGATCCGTCTCGGACAGCATCGAGGAGGGGCGGCCGCAGCCGGGCACCGCGCAGGTGGGATGGCGCAGCAGCAGGTGCGCGCGCATCTCGGCGGTGGGCCGGTAGCGCTGCGCCGGGGCGGGGAGGAAGAGGCCTGACGTCGGATCCGTGAGGACCCGGTACCAGGTGCTCTCGTGCCCGGCGAGCTCGCGGGCCATCCGGGCGGGAAGCGGGATGGTGCCGTCGAGCATGCCGGGAGCGTCCGACTGCCCCAGGAGGGTCATGACCGGAACCGTCACGTTGACGCGGACCTGGGGTGGAGGAGGTGCGGCGTCGCCCGTGGCGAGGGCCGAGCTCATCAGCACGTTGTAGCGGGTGCGGGCGAGGGAGGGGATCAGGCAGCTGGCCTCGATCTCGCCTCCCGGATCGACCGGCAGCGGGGTGCCCTGCTCGAAGGCTCGGCGCTGACCGTCACGGACAGCATGAGCCGCGAGATCCAGGCGTCGAGACAGGTCGAGGATCTCCGGGATCGGACCGATGATGCGCAGGCAGCCGGTGCCGTCGGGCCGGGGCGGGTCCAGGACCACCCGGCGGCGGTTCTCGGGTCGGGCGTGCTCCGGCTCCTCGCTGCGCGCGACCGCGGCGGCGAGGAGATGGCCGAGGATCCGCGAGAAGACCTCGGGGGAGACGGAGAGGTCGGTGCGGGAGAGCTCGACGTCGAGCCGCCGGAGGGCATCGTCCTCGAGGCTCCCCGTGCGTTCCAGCAGCTTCTCGAACCACGGCGCGGGGAGCTCGCCGCGGGAGAGCCGTGCGAAGCACAGGGGGAGCAACGTGGCCACGCGGTGCGCCTCGCGGATGGCCGAGCGCGCCTGCGCGCGGGTGCACCGCAGGGCGAGGGAGAGGTGCAGCTCCTCCATCGCGCGCGCCTCGCGGGGGAGCTCCTCGGGGGAGAGCGGGTCGTGGGTCGCCCCGACGATCGCGCGGAACCTCCGGGCCAGCCGGCGCGAGTCCTCGGCGCCGCCGTCCCACAGCTGCTCGAGCAGCTCGGCCGTCTCCGGCGCTCGATGCTCGCCGATGCGCGAGATGTGCTCGCGGGTCGCACGGCGGCGTCGGCGCCGACGGGCCCGGACACGGGACAGGGCGGAGGCCGCCTCGGGGCTCGGCGGTGCGAGCAGCAGCGGTTCGGCGTCGGCCTCGAACTCGCCCATCCTCACCGCCTCCTCGCGGTCACCTCGGGGGTGCTCCTCACCTCCGGGACATATGACCGATTCTATCGATTCGCCCCGACAGTCGAAAGGTGTGTGGATAACCCTGAAGGGGATCTGACCTGCGGAGACTGCGTGTCGCGAGCGTCGTGTGCAGGGACGCGACAGACACCGGCGGCGGCCCTCCGTGGAGGACCGCCGCCGGTGTCAGCGAGCGATGCGACGCCTCAGGGCACGCGGCGCTCGGGCGTCGTCCGGATCGAGAGCTCGCTCAGAGCCAGTCGCCCTGCGCCGCCTTCTTCTCCGCACCGATCGTGGTGTCCGGGCCATGGCCGGTGTGCACCACGGTGTCGTCCGGGAGCTGGAACAGCCGCTCGCGGATCGACTGCTCGATCGTCTCCCGCGAGGAGAAGGAGCGGCCGGTCGCACCGGGGCCGCCCTGGAACAGGGTGTCCCCGGTGAACACCGCGCCCAGCTCCTCGGAGTAGTAGCAGGTCGAGCCGGGGGAGTGGCCCGGGGTGTGCAGCGCCTCGAGGTTCACGCCCGCGATCGAGAACATGTCCCCTTCGGCGACGTCGTCGTCCCAGGGCAGGTCGCCGTGGGTGAGCTGCCAGACCTCGCGGTCGGCGGGGTTCAGCAGGATCGGGGCCTCGAGCGCCTCGGAGAGCTCCGGGGCGAAGCGCACGTGGTCGTCGTGCGCGTGGGTGAGCAGGATGCCCACGCACTCGCGGTTCCCGACGAGCTCCTCGACCTTCTCGACGTCGTGCGGGGCGTCGAAGACGACGCACTGCTCGTCGTCGCCGAGCACCCACACGTTGTTGACGACCTCGTGGGTCTCGCCGTCCAGGGAGAACGTCCCCGAGGTGACGGCATGGTCCAGCCGCGCGGTCACTTGGCCACCTCCACCACGGTGCGCAGGTTCGCGCCGTCGTGCAGTCCGTCCAGCGCCGCGTCCGTGCCGGCGAGATCGGTGCGGCCGGTGACGAAGCGGTCCAGCGGCAGACGGCCCTGCAGGAACAGGTCGGTGAGATAGGGGAAGTCCCGCTCGGGGAGGCAGTCGCCGTACCAGGAGGACTTCAGCGCACCGCCGCGACCGAACACGTCGAGCATGGGGAGCGTGATCTCGACGCCCGGGCGGGGCACGCCGACGAGCACCACGCGGCCGGCGAGGTCGCGGGCGTAGAACGCGGTCTCGTAGGTCTGCGGGATGCCGACCGCGTCGACGACGACGTCCGCGCCGAAGCCGCCGGTGAGCTCCTGCACCTTCTCCGCGACCTGCTGCGGCGAGAGGTCCTTGGTGCACAGGGTGTGGGTCGCGCCGAGCTCCTCGGCGGCGGCGAGCTTCTTCTCGTCGACGTCGAGGCCGATGATCGTGGTGGCGCCGGCGAGCTTCGCGCCCGCGATCGCGGCGCAGCCCACGCCGCCCAGGCCGATCACGGCGAGCGACTCGCCGCGCTGGACCTGGCCGGTGTTGATCGCCGCGCCGATGCCGGCCATCACGCCGCAGCCCAGCAGACCGGCGACCTCGGCCGGGGCGTCCTCGGAGACCTTCGTGCACTGGCCCTCGTGGACCAGGGTCTTCTCCGAGAAGGAGCCGATGCCGAGGGCGGCGGTGAGCTCGGTGCCGTCGGTCAGCGTCATGGGCTTGGAGGCGTTATGGGTGTCGAAGCAGTACTGCTGCACGCCCTTCTTGCAGGCGCGGCACTCGCCGCACACGGCGCGCCAGTTCAGCACGACGTAGTCGCCGATCTCGACGTGGGTGACGTCCTCGCCGATCGCGGAGACGCGGCCGGCGGACTCATGGCCCAGCAGGAACGGGAACTCGTCGTTGATGCCGCCGTCGCGATAGGCGAGGTCGGTGTGGCACACGCCGGTCGCCTCGATGTCGACGACGACGTCGTTGGGGCCGGGATCGGGGATCACGATGTCCACGAGCTCGGCGGGCTTCTTCTCTGCGAGGGCGACGACGCCCTTCACGGTCCAGGACATGCTGGCCTCCTTCGAGGGAACGGGGTCCTGGCCAGCCTATCCGTGCTCCCGACACTCTGCCTTCAGAAGTCCGTACCTCAGGTGGCTGACGGGGTGGCGTGCCGGCCGCCGGGTGCGCCGGAAGCCGTGGCGCCGCCGCGATCGGCCACGGCCTCGCTGGTCTGCCCGGGCTCGAGGACCTGCCCCGGAGCATCCGGCCTGTACCCCGTGGGTGCCGAAGCCTGCCCCGTCTCGACCAGCATCTCCTGCTCGGCCGTGTCGAGGTGCTTGTAGTCGTAGTACATCCGTTCGGCACCCGACGGGCCGTCCATCGCCCGCGTGGCGAGGTAGTCGAAGGGGTCCTCGCCGACCTCGCTGTACTCCATCATGCTGCGGAGCTCCTGCTCGGTGTAGGCGATGCGGGTGTCGGGAGCGCTGCTGTGGGGATCAGTGTGGAGCGTCTCGGGATACATCTCGTTCAGCGACGGGGCGCTGGTCCCGAGGTCGAGCATGTACGTCGGGGCGCGGCCGGTCTCTCCCTGCTCGACGGCGATGGCGTCGTGCCCCTTGCCCCACGACGCAGCACGTGCCTCCCAGACTTGATGGCCGTCCGGATAGGTGCGCGTGATCTTCTCCCGAGCGGAGAACTCCGTCGACGCCCCACCGGAGGCTCCCGACTCCTCGGAGCCGATGGTCCCAGAAGCGCCGAAGCTGCCGACCACCGTCTCGCGGACGTCCTGGTAGCGCTCGAGGACCGGACCGCCGGTGTCCTCCGGCATGGCACCGCTCAGGAGGGCTTCCTGGGCCGCTTGCATGCCGCTCTCATCGCCGGTGAACCGTGCGTGCTCCACCGTGCTCACCTCGACGTCGGCCCCGATGCCGGCCTTGATCGAGGCCACGTCCTCCACGCCGACGGAGAAGCCCCCGTCGATGCCGTGCGCGGTCCCCGGCCCCTGGTCCACCGAGATGGTGCCGTCTTCGCCCCGCGCGACGGTGGTGACATAGGTCAGCTCCTCGGAGACCGAGACGTCGGCCCCGGCCCGCACCCCGCGGTACGTGACACCGGCAGTGGCCGAGAGCTCGCCGGTGAGCGAGTTCTCCACTGTGGCCGACGATCCCGACGGCAACGTAGACGGGTCGAACGGGTCGATGGCTGCAGCGTCGGCGACGCTGGTGCCCGCGGGGACCGTCACGGAGTAGGAGTGGCTGTTCCCCACCTCGGAGGTGACGGATCCGTCGACGACCTTCCCGTCCGCGCCCACCGTTGACGTGTCGGTGAGCGAGGCCTCGAACACATAGGTGAGGGTGCCGTCGTCGTTGACTATGCGCTCGACCGATTGGCTCCGCGTGATCTTCTTCGAGAGGTCGACCGTCCCCTTGCTCTCCAGATCCACCAGGTCTTCGGACAGCGTGATCTTCTGCGAGTTCTGGGTCGCCTCCCCCTTCACCGCGCCCGCGTGGACCTCGCCCTCGAGCGTGGTGTCGCCCTCGCGCGTCGCTTCCTTGAAGTCCTCGTCCTCGATCGGGGGCCGGTCGGTACCACCTGCACCGCCAGCATCGTGGGTGAGGACGTTGCCCATCCCGATGTTCTCGCCGGGCAGGCCGCCCCATCGGCTCCCGGCCGGGGCGCGAAGTCCCCCCAGCAGCCCCAGCAGGCCGCCGGCCATCCCGCCGAACGGTCCCCCGAGCAGCCCTCCGAACAGAGCGGACAGCCCGCTCCCGTCGCCGTCGGAGGCCGTGTCCTGCTCCTCGGCATGACGGCCGAGCTCGTCCTCGAGCGCGGTCAGGCGCTCGCCGAGCGCCTCCATCTTCCGCACCACCAGGGAGCAGCTCTCGCGGAAGCGCTCTGCGTCCTCCCCGTACCAGGTGACGGAGCGCGCCGAGCGGCTGATGCCCAGCGCGCTCGCGCGCAGCTGCTCCGAGCCCTGCCGCGTGAGGCTCGCCTGAGCCCGCAGCTGCTGCGTGTCCGCCCCCTGGAAGGCCATCGCGTTCCCGTCCCGTCCCCTGCGTCGTCCGTGCGCGGTCAGCGGCTTCGCCTCACCGTGCGGCGGTTCCCAGGCACGGCGGACGCTCCTGGTCCCCTGATCGTGCCGGCCCGTGCTCCGGGCGTGCCACGAGGCTAGCGCGGCGCGGCGGAGAGGGACATGGGGAGCACTCCCCATGCCCGGCGCCCCGGCGGCGCAGCCTCTCCTAGAATGGTCCGCGGTGCCCGCGTCCCGGCGCGCGCATCCTCCGAGCACTCCAGGACGAAAGCGAACCCCGTGTCCGAGACATCCCCCGCGCCCGGCGGGCCCTCGATCGACGAGCAGTCGATCACCGCCGCCGTCGACGCCGCGCTCGCCGCGATCGCCGCGGCCCCCGACACCGCCGCCCTCAAGCAGGTGCGCATCGAGCACGTCGGCGATGCCAGCGTGCTGACCTCCGCGAACCGCGCCATCAAGGACCTGCCCAAGGAACAGAAGGCCGCCGCCGGCAAGCTCGTCGGCCAGGGCAAGGGCCGCGTGCAGAAGGAGCTCGCCGCCCGCCAGGCCGAGCTCGCCGCCGCCGAGGAGGAGGCCGCGCTCGCCGCGGAGACCGTCGACATGACGCTGCCGACGGACCGTCGCCCCCGCGGCGCCGCGCATCCGCTGTGGACCCTCACCGAGCGGATCGAGGACTTCTTCGTCGGGATCGGCTGGGAGATCGCCGAGGGCCCCGAGGCGGAGTCCTCCTGGCTGAACTTCGACGCGCTGAACGCCGATGCGGAGCACCCCTCGCGCTCGCTGCAGGACACGCTCTACCTCGCGCCCGAGAACTCCGGGATGCTGCTGCGCACCCAGACCTCCCCGGTGCAGATCCGCGCGATGCTCGAGCGCGGCGCCCCGCTGTACATCGCGTGCCCCGGCACCGTCTACCGGGCCGACGAGATCGACGCGACCCACTCGCCGATGTTCAACCAGGTCGAGGGTCTCGCGATCGACAAGGGCCTGACGATGGCGAACCTGGTCGGCACCCTCGACGCGCTCGCCGCGCACCTCTTCGGCGGCGCGCCGATCACCCGCCTGCGCCCCAACCACTTCCCCTTCACCGAGCCGAGCGCCGAGATGGACTTCCGCTGCTTCGCCTGCGAGGCGCGGCTCGGCCTCGAGCACGACGCGGACCCGGACTGCCGCGTCTGCGGCGGCACGGGCTGGATCGAGATGGGCGGCTGCGGCATGGTCCACCCGAACGTGCTGCGCGCCGCCGGGGTGGACCCCGAGGAGCACCAGGGCTTCGCCTTCGGCCTCGGGATCGAGCGCATCCTCATGCTGCGCAACGGCGTGGCGGACATGCGGGACATGGTGGAGGGCGACGTCCGCTTCTCCCAGCACTACGGGACGGAGATCTGAGATGCCGCGCATTCCCCTGACCTGGCTCGGCGAGCACGTCGAGCTCCCCGCGACCGCCTCCGCGCTCGAGGTCGCCACCGACCTCTCCCGCGTCGGCCTCGAGGAAGAAGCGCTGTTCGGCGCGCAGGTGACCGGCCCGCTCGTGGTCGGCCGTGTGCTCGAGCTCGTCAAGGAGCCGCAGAAGAACGGCAAGACCATCAACTGGGTCCGCGTGGACGTCGGCCCCGAGCACAACGAGGACGCCGACGACCCGAAGGACCCGCAGCCCGGCGAGGAGCGCCCGAGCCGCGGCATCATCTGCGGCGCGCACAACTTCGTCGAGGGCGATCTGGTGGTCGTCTCCCTCCCCGGTACCGTGCTGCCCGGCGACTTCGCGATCGCCGCGCGGAAGACCTACGGCCACACCTCCGACGGCATGATCTGCTCCGGGGAGGAACTGGGCCTGGGCCCGGACCCCGATGGCGAGGACGGCATCATCGTGCTCGGCCGCGGCCACGCACGCGGCCTCACCGCCGAGCCGGGCGACGACGCGATCGCGCTGCTGGGCCTCGCGGACGAGGTCGTCGAGATCAACGTGACCCCCGACCGCGGCTACTGCTTCTCGATGCGGGGCGTGGCGCGGGAGTACGGCCACGCCACCGGCGCCGCCTTCACCGATCCGGCCGCCGCTGTCGAGATCACCGCGACCGAGGCCGGGGGAGTGCCCGTCCAGCTCCGGGACGAGGCGCCGCTGAACGGCGCCGAGGGCTGCACCCGATTCGTCGCGCTCGAGGTCGAGGGCGTGGACCCCGCCGCGCAGACCCCGCGCTGGATGGCCCGCCGCCTCACCCTCGCCGGCATGCGCCCGATCTCCCTGATCGTCGACGTCACCAACTACGTGATGCTCGACCTGGGCCAGCCGCTGCACGCCTACGACGCCGAGAAGCTCGTCGGCCCCATCACCGTGCGCCGCGCCCGCAAGGGCGAGGAACTCACCACGCTCGACGACGTCGAGCGCACCCTCGACCCCGAGGACCTGCTGATCACCGACGCCGGCGGCCCGGCGGGAGACCGCGTGCTCGGCCTCGCGGGCGTCATGGGCGGCGAGGACACCGAGGTGTCGAGCACGACCACGAGCATCGTGCTCGAGGCCGCGACCTTCGACCCCGTCACCGTGGCCCGCACCGCCCGCCGCCACCGCCTTCCCTCCGAGGCGTCCAAGCGCTTCGAGCGCGGCGTGGACCCGCAGCTCCCGCTGATCGCCGCGCACCGCGCCGCCCAGCTGATCGTCGAGCACGGCGGCGGCACCGTCCCCGCCCGCGTGACCGATGAAGGCTCGGTCCCCGCACCCACCCCGATCAGCGCGGACCTGCACGACGCCGAGCGCGTCGTCGGCATCGCCTACACCGACGAGCAGGTGACCTCCTCCCTCGAGGCGATCGGCTGCACCGTCGCGCGCGAGGGCGAGGACGGCCTGCTGGTCACCCCGCCGTCGTGGCGCCCCGACCTCACGATCCGCGAGGACCTCGTCGAGGAGATCGCGCGCCTGGTCGGCTACTCCCAGATCCCCTCGGTGCTGCCGACGGCGCCGGGCGGGCGCGGCCTGACGGTCGCCCAGCGCGGCCGACGCGCCGCCCGCCGCGCGCTCGCCGAGGCGGGCCTGGTCGAGGTGAACTCCGCCCCGTTCGTCGCCGGCTCCGTGCACGACCGGCTCCGCTACGGGACGGACGACGCGCGCCGCGAGGCCGTGCGGATCCTCAACCCGCTCTCCGAGGACGAGCCGCTGCTGCGCACCGAGCTGCTGCAGAGCCTCCTGCCCACCGCGCGCCGCAACCTCGGCCGCGGCGAGGAGTCGGTCGCGATCTTCCAGCGCGGCTCCGTGTTCCGCGCCCGCGGGGGACAGGGCGCCGCCCCGGTGCCCGCCGCCGCGCAGCGTCCCAGCGAGCAGGAGCTCGAGGCGATCCTCGCCGCGCTGCCCGCGCAGACCGGGGCGCTCGCCGCGGTCGTCGGCGGCGCCTCCGGCCCCGACTCCTGGCAGGGCGAGCCCGCGCCATGGGGCTGGACCGATGCGCTCGACCTCGCCCGCCGCGCGGCCGCCGCCGTCGGCGCCGAGCTCGAGGTGCGCCAGACCGAGCATGCGCCCTTCCACCCGGGCCGCGCCGCCGAGCTGCGCGTCCACACGGCCGACGGGGACAGCCGCGTCGTCGGCGCCGCCGGCGAGCTGCACCCCGCCGTGCTGAAGGAGTTCGACCTGCCGGCCCGCTCGGCCGCCTTCGAGCTCGACCTCGAGGCAGTGATCGCCGCCGCCCCCGCCGTGGTGCGCGCCGTGCCGGTGCCCACCTACCCGCCGGCGAAGGAGGACTTCGCCTTCGTGGTGGAGGAGTCCGTGCCCGCGAGCGCCGTCGAGGCCGCGATCGTGGTGGGCGCCGGCGACCTCGCCGAGCGCGTCCACCTGTTCGACGTGTTCACCGGCGAGCAGATCGGGAAGGGGAAGAAGTCCCTCGCCTTCGCGATCCGGCTCCGCTCCGGCGAGGCCACGCTGACCGCCGAGCAGATCGGCGAGACCCGCCAGCGGATCATCGCCGCGGTCCAGTCCGCCGTCGGCGGCGTGCTGCGGGCCTGAGAGGCCGCCGCAACGGCGGGGCGCGCAGCAGCCACCGCACAGGGGAGGGGCCCCGCTCGATCGAGCGGGGCCCTCCTGTGTCCGGGACGCTCCTCAGGCGCACGGCGCTCGTCGTCGGCCTCGGGAGGCGTCGCCACGGCGACCTCGCCGCCGAGAATGGCGTGCGCGCCGCGAACTCCGCCGTCCACCACGTGAACACCGCGCACCCCCGCTGGCTGTTCATGCAGTTGGCTGTATATACTTCCGGCATGATGTCCGAGAGCAGCGCCACCGCCCCGGCGACCGAGCAGGCCGCGCGACGCCCGCGCGTCGCCGTCGTCGGCGCCTCCGGCTACGCCGGCGGAGAGACCCTGCGCCTGCTCGCCGGCCACCCCGGCGTCGAGGTCGCGACCGTGACCGCGCACTCCAGCGCCGGCAAGAGGCTCTCCGAGGTGGCCCCGCACATCGACCTCGGCCACGACCCCGTGCTGCAGGAGACGGGCGTGGAGACCCTGCGCGGCCATGACGTCGTGGTCCTCGCCCTCCCGCACGGCCAGTCGGGGCAGATCGCCGCAGCCCTGCGCGCCGAGGACCCGGACGTGCTCGTGCTCGACCTCGGCGCCGACCACCGGCTCGAGAGCGCCGAGGAGTGGGAGGCCTACTACCGCAGCGAGCACTCCGGCACCTGGACCTACGGCATGCCCGAGCTGCCGCTGGCCGACGGCACCCGCCAGCGCGAGCAGCTGCGCACCGCCCGCGAGATCGCCGTGCCCGGCTGCAACGCGACCGCCGTGACCCTCGCCCTGGCCCCGCTGCTGCGCGCCGAGCTGCTGGACGCCGGCGCGCTCAGCGCGGTCCTGCCCGTCGGCTACTCCGGCGCCGGCCGCGCCGCCAAGCAGCACCTGCTGTTCTCCGAGGCCTCCGGCACCGCCGCGCCCTACGCCGTCGGCGGCACCCACCGCCACATCCCCGAGGTGCTGCAGAACCTCCGCCGCGCCACCGGCCGCGAGGACGCCCGCCTCGGCTTCACCCCGGTGCTCGTCCCGATGAGCCGCGGGATCCTCGCCGTGTGCACCGCCCCGGTTGCCGAGGGCACCACCACCGCCGACCTCCTCGCCGCCCTCGAGCACGACTACGCCGGCGAGCACTTCGTGACCGTCCTGCCCGAGGGCAGCGCCCCCGCGACCGGGCAGGTCGCCGGCGCGAACACGATCCGCCTCGGCGCCGCCGTCGACGCCCGCAGCGGCCAGGCCACCGTCATCTCCGCGATCGACAACCTCGTCAAGGGCACGGCCGGCGCCGCGCTCCAGTCGATGAACCTCGCCCTCGGCCTGCCCGAGGCGACCGGGCTCAGCCGCACCGCGCTCGCCCCCTGACCCTCGCCCGCCGGGCCCCGCCGGCCCGTCGGCTCCCGTCGGCCGGCCGGAGCGCCCGTCCGAGCCCCACCCACCGCGCCCCTCGCCCCACGCTCCCAGGAGACCCCGTGTCGATCACCCGCCCCCGCGGCTTCCGCGCCGTCGGCCTCGCCGCCGGCATCAAGGCCGCCCCCAAGAAGGACCTCGCCCTCGTCCTCAACGACGGCCCGCGCGACGTCGCCGCCGCCGTGTTCACCGCCAACCGCGTCCAGGCCGCTCCCGTGCAGTGGTCTCGTCGGGCCGTCGCCGACGGCCGCGCCCGCGCCGTGGTCCTGAACTCCGGCGGCGCCAACGCCTGCACCGGCCCCGAGGGTTTCCAGGACACCCACCGCACCGCCGAGCACCTCGCCGACCTCCTCGACATCGCGGCCCAGGACGTGCTCGTGTGCTCCACCGGCCTGATCGGGGAGCGGCTGCCGATGGAGCCGCTGCTGGCCGGCGTCACCTCGGCGGTCGACGGGCTCGACGCCGGGGAGGAGGCCGACGCCTCCGCCTCCCGCGCCATCATGACCACCGACTCCGTCCCCAAGACGGCCGAGGTCACGCTCCCCTCCGGCGTCGTCGTGGGCGGGATCGCGAAGGGCGCCGGCATGCTCGCCCCGCAGCTCGCGACCATGCTCGTCGTCCTCACCACCGACGCCGACGTCGACGCCGCCACCGCCGAGGAGGCGCTGCGCGGCGCGACGCGCACCACCTTCGACCGCGTCGACTCCGACGCCTGCATGTCCACCAACGACACCGTCATCCTGCTGGCCTCCGGCGCGAGCGGCGTGACCCTGGGCGTCCAGGAGCTCACCGAGGCGGTGCGCACGGTCAGCGCGGACCTCGCCCGCCAGCTCGTCGCCGACGCCGAGGGCGCCAGCCACGACGTGCACGTCGTGGTCCGCTCCGCCACCGCCGAGGACGCCGCCGAGGCCGTGGCCCGCGAGATCGCCCGCTCCAACCTGGTCAAGGCCGCGATCTTCGGCAACGACCCCAACTGGGGCCGGATCGTCGCGGCGGCCGGCTGCGTGCCCGAGGCCGTCGCCCCCTTCGCCGTCGAGGACCTCTCCGTCACCGTCAACGGCGTGGAGGTGTGCCGCGGCGGCGGCGCCCACCGCGACCGCTCCGAGGTCGACATGACCCCGCGCGAGACCCTCATCGAGGTGGACCTCGGCGCGGGCTCCGCGAGCGCGGACATCTGGACGAACGACCTCACCCACGACTACGTCGAAGAGAACAGCGCCTACTCCTCATGACCTCATCGAAAGCCTCCGCCGCGCCCTCCAAGAACCCGCTGGCCGACCTCACCCCGGCCCAGGCCGCGGCGCATGCGAAGTCCGAGATCCTCATCGAGGCGCTGCCCTGGATGCAGCGCTTCCGCGGCAAGATCGTCGTGGTCAAGTACGGCGGCAACGCCATGATCGACGACGACCTGCGCCGCGCCTTCGCCGCCGACATGGTGTTCATGCGCCACGCCGGCATCCACGTCGTCGTCGTCCACGGCGGCGGCCCCCAGATCAACGCGATGCTGGGCCGCGTCGGCATCGAGTCCGAGTTCCGCGGCGGGCTGCGCGTGACCGACGAGGACACCATGGACGTGGTGCGGATGGTGCTGGTGGGCCAGGTGGGCCGCGAGCTCGTCGGCCTGATCAACAGCCACGGCCCGTACGCGATCGGCATGTCCGGCGAGGACGCGCGGCTGTTCGCCGCACGCCGCCGCGGCACCGTCGTGGACGGCCAGGAGGTCGACCTCGGCAACGTCGGCGAGGTCACCGAGGTGCGGCCCGAGTCGATCCAGGACCTCCTGGACGCCGGCCGGATCCCGGTGGTCTCCTCGATCGCGCCCGAGATCGACGAGGGCGGCCGCCCCACCGGCGCGGTCCTGAACATCAACGCCGATCTCGCCGCCGCCGCGCTCGCCGCGGGCCTGGACGCCGAGAAGCTCGTGGTGCTCACCGACGTCGAGGGCCTCTACCGCGACTGGCCGGACCGCGACTCGCTGATCCCCGAGATCGCCGCGAGCGAGCTGCGGGAGATGCTGCCCGGCCTCACCGCCGGGATGATCCCCAAGGCCGAGTCGCTGCTGGACGCGGTGGACTCCGGGGTGCGCACCGCCGCGATGACCGACGGCAGGATCGAGCACGCCGTGCTGCTGGAGGTCTTCACCGACAAGGGCGTGGGAACGATGGTCAGGAGGGACGACTATGTCTGAGACGCAGACGCAGGGCACGACGACGCAGGGCCGGGCGGGGACGCCCGACGCCCAGGATCTCGCCGGCCGCTACTCCCACTCCATGATCGGCGTGTTCGGCACCCCGCAGCGCGTGCTCGTGCGCGGAGAGGGCACGCACGTATGGGACGCCGACGGCAAGGAGTACCTCGACCTCCTCGGCGGGATCGCCGTCAACGCCCTCGGCCACGCCCACCCCGACGTGGTCGCCGCGATGACGAAGCAGGCCGGCACCCTCGTGCACGTCTCGAACTTCTTCGCCACCCCCACCCAGATCGAGCTCGCCGAGCGCCTGCTGGAGCTGGCGAAGGCCCCCGAGGGCTCGGGCGTGTTCTTCACGAACTCCGGCACCGAGTCCAACGAGGCGGCCTTCAAGATCGCCCGCCGCACCGGGCGGCCCCGGATCCTCGCGCTCGAGAAGAGCTTCCACGGCCGCACCATGGGCGCGCTCGCCCTCACCCACAAGGAGGCCTACCGCGCCCCCTTCGAGCCGCTGCCCGGCGGGGTCGAGTTCCTGCCCGCCGGCGACACGGCCGCGCTCGAGGCGGCCCTCGCCCCGGGTGACGTCGCCGCGCTCGTGCTCGAGCCGATCCAGGGCGAGGCCGGAGTGCTGCCGCTGACGGAGGAGTACCTCCGCGCGGCCCGCGAGCTCACCGCCCGCCACGGCGCCCTGCTGATCCTCGACGAGGTCCAGACCGGCGTCGGACGGACGGGGGAGTGGTTCGCCCACCAGGCGATCGGGGGGCTGCAGCCCGACGTGATGACGCTGGCCAAGGGTCTCGGCGGCGGCTTCCCGATCGGTGCCGTGCTCACCTTCGGCGAGCACGCCACCGGCCTGCTGAGCCCCGGCCAGCACGGCACCACCTTCGGCGGCAACCCCCTGGGCGCGGCCGTGTCCCTCGCCGTGCTCGGCACCCTCGCCGAGGACGGCCTGCTCGAGAAGGCCCGCACCCTCGGCACGCAGCTGCAGGCCCGGATCCTCGAGCTCGCCGGGCGCGATCCGCGGATCACCGGCGTGCGCGGCGCGGGACTGCTGCAGGGGATCACCCTCGCCGCCCCGATCGCGCCGCAGGTCGTCGTCGCCGCCCTCGAGCACGGCTTCATCCTCAACGCCGCGAACCCCAGCACTCTGCGGCTCGCCCCGCCGCTGATCATCACCGACGAGGAGCTCGGCTCCTTCGTCGAGGCGCTGCCCGCCCTGCTCGACGCCGCCGAGCGGGCCGCCGCCTCCACCACCGACGAGAAGAGGTCCTGACATGCCCCGCCACTTCCTGCGCGACGACGACCTGAGCCCCGCGGAGCAGAAGGAGGTCCTCGCCCTCGCCCTCGAGCTCGCCGGCGACCGCTTCGCCAAGCGCCCCCTGGAGGGACCGCGCACCGTCGCGGTCATGTTCGACAAGGCCTCCACCCGCACCCGCGTCTCCTTCGCCACCGGCATCGCCGAGCTCGGCGGCAGCCCGCTGGTGATCGACGCGGGCTCCAGCCAGCTGGGACGTGGCGAGTCCGTCGCCGACACCACCGAGGTGCTCACGCGCATGGTCTCCGCGATCGTGTGGCGCACCTTCGGCCAGGAGCGGATCGAGGAGATGGCGGCTCACGCGACCGTGCCCGTGGTCAACGCGCTGACCGACGAGTTCCACCCCTGCCAGATCCTCGCCGATCTCCAGACCATCGCCCAGCACACCGGGGGACTGGCCGACGGCGACGCCGCGCTCGCCGGGCGCTCGCTCGCCTATCTCGGCGACGGCGCGAACAACATGGCCCACTCCTACCTGCTCGGCGGCGTCACCGCCGGGATGGACGTGCGGATCGCCTCGCCCGCCTCCCACCGCCCCGATCCCGCGATCGTCGCCCGCGCCGAGGAGATCGCCGCGTCGACCGGCGGCGCGGTGCTCGTCACCGACGACCCGCGCGAGGCGGTCGCCGGCGCCACCGCCGTCATCACCGACACCTGGGTCTCCATGGGCCAGGAGGGCGAGGACGGCCGTGGCGAGGAGACCTTCGCCCCCTTCCAGGTCACCTCCGAGCTGATGGCGCTCTCCGGCGGGATCTTCCTGCACTGCCTGCCCGCCTATCGCGGCAAGGAGGTCGCCGCCGAGGTCATCGACGGCCCCGCCTCCGTGGTGTGGGACGAGGCGGAGAACCGCCTCCACGCCCAGAAGGCCCTGCTGACCTGGCTGCTCGAGCACCCCGACGAGAGCACCGCCGTCCACGCCGTCGCGCACGTCCGCACCCGCGGCGCCCGGGAGCGCGCATGAGCGACTCCCGGCGCGCCCTCGCGCAGACCAAGACCTCGCGCCAGCAGCGCATCGTGCAGCTGCTGACCCACGAGGAGGTCTCCTCCCAGTCGCAGCTCGCGCAGCTGCTGACCGCGGAGGGGATCGAGGTCACCCAGGCGACCCTCTCGCGGGACCTCGTCGAGCTGCAGGCCGAGAAGGTCCGCGGCTCCGCCGGGAGCCTCGTCTACCGCCTCCCGCCCGAGGGCGGCACCGCCCGTCCCGTCGGCGCTGAGGGCGAGCTGCTCGAGGCGCGGCTGCCGCGGCTGGCCGAGGGGCTGCTCGTCTCCGCCGAGGCGAGCGGGAACCTCGTCGTCGTGCGCACCCCGCCCGGCGGCGCCCAGTACCTCGCCTCCGCGATGGACCGCTCCGTCATGCCCGACGTGCTCGGTACCATCGCCGGGGACGACACCGTCCTGCTGGTCTCCCGGGACCCCGCCGGCGGTGACCGCCTCGCCGAGCGGCTCCTCGACCTCGCCGAGGGCCGGCGCGAGCTCGGCGCCCTCGACGAGGACGAGGGCGGCGAGGCGCCGTGACGGCGCGCACCGGGCAGATCCGTCCGTCGGCCCCCGCCGGGACGACCCCGGCACCCTGGCCTCGCAGACCCTGACCTCGCCCACCTCCGGACCCAGGGACCGGGCCCCCGCGCCCGTCCCGCCGCCGCACGGCCCGCCCCGGCCATCGCGGCACCACCCCGACCACCACTGAACCCCCACGACCTAGGAGCACCACTCATGACCGAGAAGATCGTCCTCGCCTACTCCGGCGGACTCGACACCTCCGTCGCCATCGGCTGGATCCACGACGCCACCGGCGCCGACGTCATCGCCTGCGCGGTCGACGTGGGCCAGGGCGGCGAGGACCTCGAGGTCATCCGCCAGCGCGCCCTCGACTGCGGCGCCGTCGAGGCCTACGTCGCCGACGCCCGCGACGAGTTCGCGAACGAGTACTGCATGCCCGCCCTCAAGGCGAACTCGCTGTACATGGACGCCTACCCGAACGTCTCCGCGATCTCCCGCCCCGTGATCACCAAGCACCTGGTCAAGGCCGCGAAGAAGTACGGCGCCACCACCGTCGCCCACGGCTGCACCGGCAAGGGCAACGACCAGGTGCGCTTCGAGGTCTCGATCACCTCCCTCGCCCCCGAGCTCAAGTGCATCGCCCCCGTGCGCGACCTCGCGCTGACCCGCGACAAGGCGATCGAGTACGCCGAGCGCAAGGGCCTGCCGATCGCGACCACCAAGCACAACCCCTTCTCCATCGACCAGAACGTGTGGGGCCGCGCCATCGAGACCGGCTTCCTCGAGGACATCTGGAACGAGCCCACCAAGGACGTCTTCTCCTACACCGACGACCCGGCCTTCCCGCCGGTCGCCGACGAGGTCGTCATCTCCTTCGCGCAGGGCGTCCCCGTCGCGATCGACGGCCGCGCCGTCACCCCGCTCGAGGCGATCCAGGAGCTCAACCGCCGCGCGGGCGCCCAGGGCATCGGCCGCATCGACATCGTCGAGGACCGCCTGGTGGGCATCAAGTCCCGCGAGGTCTACGAGGCGCCGGGCGCGATGACGCTGATCACCGCCCACCAGGAGCTCGAGCGCGTGACCCTCGAGCGCGAGCAGGCCCGCTTCAAGCGCCAGGTCGGCGACCGCTGGACCGAGATGGTCTACGACGGCCAGTGGTTCTCCCCGCTGAAGAAGTCGCTCGACGCCTTCATCGAGGACACCCAGCGCTACGTCAACGGCGACATCCGCATGACCCTGCACGGCGGCCGCGCCACCGTCACCGGGCGCCGCTCCGAGACCGGCCTGTACGACTTCAACCTCGCCACCTACGACGAGGGCGACACCTTCGACCAGGCCAGTGCCCGCGGCTTCATCGACATCTACGGCCTCGCCGCCAAGCAGGCCGCGGCGCGCGACGTGGCGCTCGGCAACGGCGAGGACCTCGACGCCGCAGAGGACCAGGCATGAGCGACGCCCCCTCCGCGAACTCGCACGGGGAGCCGACGGGCGCCGTCGGCCCCGGGGCCGACGCGTCGGCCGCGCAGGAGAGCGCCGCGCTGTGGGGCGGACGCTTCGGCTCCGGTCCGGCGGCCGCGCTGGCAGCGCTGTCCGTGTCCACGCACTTCGACTGGCGGCTCGCCCAGTACGACCTGCGCGGCTCGAAGGCGCACGCGAACGTGCTCCACGCCGCCGGGCTGCTGACCGAGGAGGAGCTCGCCGGGATGCAGGACGCGCTGGACCGCCTCGCGGCCGACGTCGCCTCCGGCGCGTTCGCCGCGGCGCCCGAGGACGAGGACGTGCACACCGCCCTCGAGCGCGGCCTGATCGAGCGGGCGGGGAAGGACCTCGGCGGCAAGCTGCGGGCCGGCCGCTCCCGCAACGACCAGATCGCGACCCTGATCCGCCTGTTCATCCGCGACCAGGCCCGGGCGATCGGCGATCAGGTCCTGGACCTCGTCGACGTGCTCGTGGCCCGGGCCCGCGAGGTGCACGGCGCGCCCATGCCGGGACGCACCCACCTCCAGCACGCCCAGCCGCTGCTGCTCAGCCACCACCTGCTGGCCCATGCCTGGCCGCTGCTGCGGGACGTGGAGCGGCTGCGGGACCTGGATGCCCGCGCGGACTCCTCCCCGTACGGCTCGGGCGCCCTGGCGGGCTCGAGCCTGGGCCTGGACCCGCAGGCCGTCGCCCGCGAGCTCGGGTTCGGCGACTCGGTGTGGAACTCGGTCGACGGGACCGCCTCGCGGGACCTGACGGCGGAGTTCTCCTTCGTGCTGGCGATGATCGGGATCGACCTCTCGCGGCTCGCGGAGGAGGTCATCCTGTGGAACACGAAGGAGTTCTCGTTCATCACCCTGGACGACTCCTACTCCACCGGCTCCTCGATCATGCCGCAGAAGAAGAACCCCGACATCGCCGAGCTCGCCCGCGGCAAGGCCGGGCGCGTGGTGGGCGACCTGGTGGGGCTGCTGACCACGCTCAAGGCGCTGCCGCTGGCGTACAACCGCGACCTGCAGGAGGACAAGGAGCCGGTCTTCGACCAGGTCGACTCGCTCGACCTCGTGCTCCCGGCCTTCACCGGGATGATGGCGACGCTGACCTTCCACACGGAGCGGATGGCGGAGCTGGCCCCGCAGGGCTTCTCCCTCGCCACCGACATCGCCGACCACCTCGTGCGCCGCGGCGTCCCGTTCCGGGTAGCGCACGAGATCTCCGGCTCCTGCGTGAAGGTCGCCGAGGAGCAGGACAAGGAGCTGTGGGACCTCACCGACGACGAGCTCGCCGGGATCTCCGAGCACCTCGACCCCTCGGTCCGGGAGGTGCTCTCCGTCGAGGGCTCCATCGCCTCCCGTGATGCGAAGGGCGGCACCGCCCCGGTGCGGGTGGCCGAGCAGACCGACGCCGCGGCCGCCCAGGTCGCCGGCCTGCGCGCCTTCACCCGGGACCGCGCCGAGGGCTGACACCCGCGCGACGAGGCGGCGCTCCGGGCCCTGTCTGCCGGGGGAGCTCCGCCCCTGGACGGCCGGGCGCCGCGCTGCGACACCCGCCTCCCGGCGCGGTGTCCACCGGAAGGATGGGAGAGGCCCGGGACCTGCACATGACAGGTCCCGGGCCTCTCGCCTGCCGTCCGCGACCGCCGACGCCGTCGGGCCCGCGCGCGATATCGCGTGGCACCCCGCCCCGTGAGTGGGGGACAATGACCGTGGCCCCGACCGGGGACCGCACCGCACCACCGAGAGGAAACGATCGATGCATTCCGTCCTGGACGAGCTCGCCTGGCGAGGACTCGTCGTGCAGACCACCGGGCGCGAGGCGCTCGGAAGCGCTCTGGCGGACGGACCGATCAGCCTCTATTGCGGCTTCGACCCGACCGCCGCCTCCCTGCACGTCGGCCACCTGACCCAGGTGCTCACGATGCGTCGCCTGCAGCTGGCCGGCCACTGCCCCTTCGCCCTCGTGGGCGGGGCGACCGGTCTGATCGGCGACCCCCGCATGTCCGGCGAACGCGTGCTCAACGACGCCGAGATCGTCGCGACCTGGGTCGAGAGCCTGCGCGGCCAGATCTCCCGCTTCCTCGACCTCGAGGGGGAGTTCGGCGTGACCATGGTGAACAACCTCGACTGGATCGGGCGGATGAGCGCGCTCGACTTCCTGCGGGACATGGGCAAGCACTACCGCATGGGCACGATGCTCGCGAAGGACACCGTCGCCCGCCGTCTCCAGAGCGATGAGGGCATCAGCTACACGGAGTTCAGCTACCAGGTGCTGCAGGGCATCGACTACCTCGAGCTGCATCGCCGGCACGGGGTGTCCCTGCAGTACGGGGGCAACGACCAGTGGGGCAACCTCCTCTCCGGGGTCGACCTCATCCACAAGGTGGAGGGGCATGAGGTCCATGCGCTGACCACTCCGCTGGTCACCAAGGCCGACGGCACCAAGTTCGGCAAGAGCGAGGGCGGCGCGGTGTGGCTGGACGCGGAGCTCACCAGCCCCTACGCGTTCCACCAGTTCTGGCTCAACGCGGCCGACGCGGACGTCGTGAACTACCTGCGCTTCTTCACCTTCCGCAGCCAGGAGGAGATCGCGGAGCTGGAGCACGCCACCGAGACGGCCTCGCACGAGCGCGCCGCGCAGAGGGCCCTGGCCGACGAGCTCACCACCATGGTCCACGGAGCCCAGGCCACCGAGCAGGCGAAGGCCGCGGCCTCCGTCCTCTTCGGCCGCGGGGACGTGCGCGCGCTGGACGAGCAGACCGTCCTCGCCATCGCCCGTGAGCTGCCCGGGGCGGAGGTCTCCGCGACCACGCCGCTGGTGGACGCGTTCGTCAGCGCCGGCATCGCGCAGTCCAAGGGCGCGGCCCGACGGGACGCCGATGGGGGAGGACTCTCCGTGAACGGGGAGAAGATCTCCGCAGACGACCTCGCACGGGAGGTTGGCGAGCTCGACGCGCTGCCGGGGGCGAGGCTCCTGCTGCGTCGCGGTCGCAAGAACGCCGCGATGGTGCACCGCCTCGACTGACCGGTCCGTCATGTCGGCTCCCCGAGTCGACACGCCGGCACTGATCCCGCCGCCGCCCCACCGAGCCCCGCCACTCGACGCACAGTCGAGATGCGGGGCTCGGTGCATGCCCGGGGGCATGCCGGGACGGTGGACCGACGGGCTCTCCGGAGCGACCGTCCGCGGCACGCGGTTAGCCGTCGACAAGCTTGCTTGTCAACCTGACGATAAGGACCGGTGACCCCTCTCTCAAGCGTGGGTCACATTCGGATGAACGAGCGCTTTCCCAGTCGAGCAAAGTGGGCACTGACCTGCAGAAACGCCGGTCTCGAAGGGTGAACGGAGGCTGAACGGAGCGGCTTGACGGCCCCTCGCGGGACCCGTAATGTTCTTTCTTGTCAGCAGCGAGGACGCAGACGCGACGGGCCGAGAGCCTCCCCCGGGAGGAGCGAGGAACGGAGCGACTGGGACTCACTGCGGGCCCGCCGGGACGAGAGATCGGACCAGCGGCCGTGACTCGGGCACGGAAGGATCGCACCGCGATCCGGAGGTGACCGGGACTGCACGGAGCGGAGTTGGACCTGGCCGCGAAGAACTGCTAGAGTAGTGACTCGCGCCGGGACGACGAAGCAAGTAGGAGTCGTCGACGGGATCACCCGCCGGCAACGAGCCTCAGAGATGAACCGCAGAAGCGGGGACTCAACGATGTGCGCGTGTTGCTTGATATCTCAATAGCGTGTCTGTTTATCGATGCCATTATTTTGAATGGCAGATTATAACGGATGATACAGCAGTTTAATGCTGGTTGTTTGTTTATTTTGTCAGGTTTATAGTTTTTCATGATTTTCATGGAGAGTTTGATCCTGGCTCAGGACGAACGCTGGCGGCGTGCTTAACACATGCAAGTCGAACGATGACGGTG